>CAWETL010000018.1:0-5596 GCA_963812085.1 uncultured Gemmatimonadales bacterium | reverse complement strand
GGTCGGCTTCGTGCCGGTGGTGATCCGGCAGCGATGACAGCGCATGATCCGGTGAATTGATCCCGCCGCGTTCCCGGCCTCGGTGGATGATGCGGCATGCCCACTTGCCGACTCGGCGCCGAGGAGCCCACCTTATGGGTATGCCACAGACGGAGACTCACTGGACTGCGGAACTGGTCCGGGCCCTTCCGGACGACGGGAAGCGCTACGAGCTGGTCTCGGGCGAACTGGTCGTGACGCCTGCACCAGCACCGCTTCACCAGAAGCTGGTGACGGCGTTGATGCGCCAGATCGATTTGTACCTGCGCCAAACCGGATCGGGGCGCCTGCTCACGTCCCCCGCCGACCTGGCGTTCGGCGAAGACGAGCTTCTGCAGCCCGACCTCTTCGTGCTTCCGGCGAGCCTTCGGCCGCAATTCAGCGCTTGGTCCGAGGTCACCTCACTGCTCCTGGCCATCGAGATTCTCTCGCCTTCCACTGCGCGGTACGACCGCATCGTGAAACGACGTCGGTACCAGCGGGCCGGCATCCCGGAGTATTGGATCGTGGACCCGGATGCGCGAGTGATCGAGCGATGGCGTCCGAACGACGAACGCCCCGAAGTGGCCTCAGAGGTCCTCGAGTGGCGGCCCGTGGCCGAAGCCCCGCCGCTCCTGCTCGACTTGCCAGCGCTCTTTGCCGAAGGGTGGGGAGAGCAGGTTGGCAGCACGCCGTGAGCGGTTATCCTGCAGGACGTTCGGGGCGTAGCTTAGCCCGGTAGAGCGCCTGCTTTGGGAGCGCGTCGAGATTTGGGTCATTTTCGCCATAATTCCGTACGAATCAGGCGGATACACGGCAAAGGTGCGTACCTCCAGAGCAGAGGTTCGCACCTTTGGCATATCCAATCTTGCACAGTTTCTGACACAGCATAATCACGACGTGGTGGGAGCTGCTTGGAATAGCTTTCCGGAGTGTTGCGGGCGATGCTCAGGGTGACTGCTGGCGAAGCAGCTCGACAAGCCGTAGCTTGGAGCACCCATTGGGGGTACTACAATGCCGTCCGAGCACCGCCACGCGCTGTTCCTCGTCTCCTGCGTGATCTTCCTAGGATCGATGTCTTGTGGCGAAGGCTCGGGAGACGGAGGGGCCGGGACCGGACCACCGGGCCCGGACTCCGGCTTCCTTCTGCCCACCGGCTCATCCCCGGGCTATCTCGTCGCGGCCGATGGAGATCTGTTCTGGTCTGAGACCAGCGAGACGCCACTTAGGGTGCGGCGTGCAAAGGCGACGACCTCGGAAGCTCTGGCGCAGAAGTTCAGCGTCCCAATCGGCCTCACGCTCGCCACCGGAGACCTCATCTGGACGGGTACCCGGTCCGGATTCTCTCCTTCCGGGTGCGCCGGTGGAGGGGTCATCCGGACGCTCAATCTCACCAATCGTAGCAATGGGCAGACCACCGTACTTTCTATCGATGACGGTTGCCTTTCCGCCACGGGTGACGTGGTCGCCGTCGGGGGAAGGGTCTTCTGGGTGACGACCTACGCCTCCCCGAGAGCTTTCACTATTCGCTCGATGCCCGTCGGCGGCGGGGCATCAGTGTCCGTCGCGACCGCGGCGATCGCGATCGTGGCGATGGCGACAGACGGAGCAGACCTGTACTGGATGGAGAACGAGCAATCCGTCGGAACCTACATCCGCCGAATGCCCGCGGCCGGCGGGCCGGCGGTCACGATCGCGACCGCGTCCGGTTCCCGGACCCAAGATTTCGCCATGAATGGCAGTGACGCCTTCTTCACCCGATCGCTCTATCCGGCCGGCGAAGAGGTACTTCGGGTGTCTTTGGCAGGAGGTGCCCCGGAGCCCATCGACACCCTCGCCTCAACCCCACGGAAGCTCGCTGCGGATGAGTCACGACTCTACATCGGGTACCCAACGGGTATCACGGCCCTTCCCGTCACCGGCGGCGAAGAAACGCCACTCGCGGCGACGTCGGGAACCCTGGTGGACTTGCTCTTGGACGGATCCAACGTGCACTGGTCCGAATCGAGCGGCATCGCACACGGGGAAACGGGCGCCATAAGACGTGTGCCGGGAGTTGGCGGCGTGGTGGTCACCGAATCCGCGTCCGGCGGGGACGCCCCGCAGGAACTCGCCGTCGATCCATCAGGTGTGTACTGGACTGAAGGCGGGATGATTGCCGGGTCGGAGGGTGGCGGGCAGATTGTGCGCTTGGCCCCAGGTGGCGGTGGAGTGGATACCGTGGCGAGCGGCGTCCTTAGCGAGACACCCCCAATTGCCGTGGCCGGTGGATTCGTGTATTTCGCCGACTTGTGGCGCATCAAGCGGGTGCCACAGGGCGGCGGCCGGGTCCGCACCGTGAGCCGGGCGGATGATCGGATCGAACGCCTAACGGCCGATGTAATGGGCGTGTACTGGATACAGCACGGGTACTCCTTGGTTTACCGAGCTCCCACCAGCGGCGGGGCGCCCGTGGTGCTCGGCGGGTCGCCACCAGATTTACGAGGACCCGCGGGACAGGTTCATGTGCAGGGCGGACACGTCTACTGGATGTCGAATTACACCGCGATTCTGCGTGTGCCAACGACGGGTGGCGTGGTCCAGCCAGTCGCCACAGGGCTGCCGTATCTCGCCGACTTTGTCGTCGACGCCGAAAACGTGTACTTCAGCGAGAACGACACCGGCATCATCAAGCGCGTCGCGGTGAGCGGCGGCGCCGCGACCGTGCTGGCAAGTAGTCTGCCGTTCTCATACATCACGCTCGCCCAGGACGCGACAAGCCTGTATTGGATCGACCAGCTCTCGGTTGGACGTGTTGCGAAATCGGGGGGCGGCAACCGGCAGGTCAATCCCGATCGACTGGCGTCGGACCCGTTCATGCCCGCGAGCGTCGCCGCCTTGCCGACGGAGATCGCTTGGACCCATCCGCCGGCGGGGTATATCCAGGCGGTACAGAAGTAGCTAGCGCGACGACATGGCTAGCCCCGCCGCTACTGCTCGACTTGCCTCGACTCTTTGCCGAGGCGTGGGGAGAGCAGGTTGGCAGCAGGGGGTGAGCGGTTATCTTGCAGGACGTTCGGGGCGTAGCTTAGCCCGGTAGAGCGCCTGCTTTGGGAGCGCGTCGAGATTTGGGTCATTTTCGCCATGATTCCGTACGAATCAGGCGGATACACGGAAAAGGTGCGAAGCCTCAACCCGAGGTTTCGCACCTTTGGCGTACCGCAGTTGCTCAATTGGTTACCCAATCCTCCCGAAGCCCTGGCGGGCGACTTGGGCCGTTTGACCGAGGCCTCCAAGGTTCAGCATCCTTGCCGTCAGTGGCGCTACCGCGCTGCAACATCCCCCGCGCCCACGCCCGGTCCGGCTCGCCGGCCCAGATCGCCGGCTACCTTGGCAAGAGCGACGTCTTCGACGAGGCCATTGCCGACTTCGCCGTGGCCTACGCCGACCAGACCGAGCGGGACTACGACGTCCTGGTCAAGGCGGCGCGCGCCGGGAAGATCGAGGTGGAAACGGAGCCGGTCTAGCCGAGCCAGACTGGCGGACTGACGGCCCGATCAGTAGGTTCGGCGCCCGGATGCATCCCCGCCGGCCGGGCGAGACAGAACGCAGGGGTCGTGGCTTGGCCCCCAGTCCCTCACACATTGGAGCGCGTCGATTATGGGTATCGTGACAGACAGGTTGGCCACCGTTCTCGCCAACAACTGGTGGAAGCTCCTGCTCCGCGGTCTTGTGGCCATCGGATTCGGGGTCCTGACCTTCATGCGGCCCGGGATATCGCTCGTGGCGCTGGTCCTCACCTTCGGGATCTATGCGCTGGCGGACGGGGTGCTCGCCGTCTGGACCGCCGTTGCGGGCCGGGACCACATCGAGCACTGGGTCCTGCTGCTGGTCGGCGGGCTCTGCGGCGTCGGCGTCGGAGTGCTGACCTTCATGGCGCCCGGCATTACGGAGATCGTCCTGCAGTTCTACATCGCGATCTGGGCCATCTCGACCGGTGTCATCGGGATCGTCGCCGGCGTGCGGCTCCGCAAGGAGATCACCGGCGAGTGGATGTTGATGCTGAGCGGCCTCGCGGCGGTCGCCTTTGGCGTGCTCCTCGTGGCCCGGCCGATCATCGGCGTGCTCTCGGTGCTGTCGATCATCGCGACCTTCGCGATCCTCTACGGCATTCTCCTCTCGATGCTGGCGTTCAAGGTGAAGGGCCTGGCTCCCGCGGCCTGACGGACCGCCAGGAACACACCGACCCGGGCCATGACGCCCGGAAGGTCAATACCGGATGGGCACACGTGAGAGCCTCGGCGAGAGCCGGGGCTCTCCTGTGTAGGCGAGGCGATGCATCGAACCGCGTCACCCCGTTCGCATGGGGGGTCTACTTCTCCGGCACCCTGGCCGGCGTCACAGGAGGCTGGCGGCTGGCCGAGTGTGACTTGAGGGCCTCCTTCAGGACAAGATAGATCGGAATTGAGAGCACCGCCCCCGCCGCGCCGAATACCCAGCTGAAGAAGATCAGGGCCAGCAGGCTCTCGAGCATGCCGAGGTTCAGGCCGGTGCGCATGAACCGCGGCTTGATGACGTTGTCGGTCAGGAAGTTGGTCAGCACGAACGCGGCGAGCACGATCAGGGCGGGACCCCAGCCGAGCTCCAGGAGCGTCAGCACGATCGGCGGGATCACACCCACGATGAAGCCGACATTGGGGACGAAGTTCATGAAGAACCCGAGCACCCCCCAGGTCACGGCGCCGTCGGTTCCGACGACCAGCATGACGACCGTCACCACGACCGAGAAGATGAACCCCGTCGAGGCGGTGATCTTGATGTACTGCCGGGTCTGACCGGCCAGCGGCCTGAGCCGGGCGATCGGCCCGGGGTCGCCCACGCCATCGCCCGCCGCGTCGCCGCTGTCGATCAGCATGAACACCATGAGGAGCAGCACCGCCGCCGTGTTGCCCAGCGCCGAGAGCACGGACGACGCAATGCCGCCGACCATGCCAACGAGCTTCGCGGGCTCCAGGAACCCGAGGTGCGAAAGATCCGGTACGGTGAGGCCCCGTGCCTGCAACGAGCCCACGATGCTCTCCTCGAGCGCGCCGAGCCTCGCCCGGTATGCCGGCGCGTTGGCGGCCAGTTGCCCGAGGGACATGGCGAGCAGCGACGAGATCAGCAGGCCGCCGACGAGCACCAGCACGATGGTCAGCGCCACCGCCACGCTGGACGACAGCCCTCTCGCGCGGAGCCAGTCCCGGACCGGCTCCAGTGCCTGCGCCAGGAGCGCCGCCAGCAGAACCGTCGAGAGTGGACCGGCCGCTGCGCGGAGGCCGAGCGTCACGATGACGAAACACGCGGCCCCGACGAGGAACCGAAGCAGGGGCGATGCATTGCCGTTCGACATGGGGGTCTCCAAGTGGGTGGCGGGCAGACGTGCCACTAACTAACATCGCGCGCAAAGGCCGGGCAAGGACGGGCGATTCCATCGATGCCGCGTCCCGCACCCACTTGGCAGGGCAGGGAAGTCGGGGGGGAGCGGGTTGGCGGCACAGGGTGAGCGGTTATCTTGCAGAACGTTCGGGGCGTAGCTTAGCCCGGTAGAGCGCCTGCT
>CAWETL010000017.1:0-9785 GCA_963812085.1 uncultured Gemmatimonadales bacterium | reverse complement strand
GGCGCCCGCCTCCTCGGCGGAGACGGCGTCGTCGGCCAGGAGCCGCCACTCGGCGGTGACCCTGCTGGCCGCGCGCTCGAGCGCCACCCAGAGCCGGTCGTCCACCCCGCCGAGCGAGGCGTCGGGGACGGCACGGCGGGGAGACCGTCAGCGGATCACGGCTCACGCACCGTTCCCCTGCAGGTCGTCCCGCTGGAAGGAGTGCTTGTCCATGAGCCGGTACAGCGTGGTGCGGTCGATGCTCGCCAGCCGCGCGGCCTTGGACATGTTGCCACCGGCCCGGCCCACGAGACGGGAGAGGTACTCCCGTTCGAAGTGCGCGATCACCCGGTCCTTGGCGGCGTGGAATCCCTCGTCCATCACACCGCTCGGCATCCCGGCGGCCTCGGCGGGCCACTCGGCCGCGTCATCGTAAATCGGAATCTCGTCGGGCTGGATCAGGTGATCGGGCTCGGCCAGCACGGCCACGTGTTCGATCACGTTCTGCAGCTCGCGCACGTTGCCGCGCCACGGACGGCTCCGGAGGAAGGCGATGGACTCTTCGCTGAGCCGCGGAGCGCGGTCGCCGGCCTGGCGGTGCCGCTGCCAGTAGTAGGTCAGGAAGTGGGCGGCCAGGATCGGGATGTCCTCGAGCCGCTTCCGGAGCGGCGGCAGCTTGATCGGCACCACGCGGAGGCGGTAGTACAGGTCTTCGCGGAGCAGCCCCTGCTTCACGGCTTCCTCGGGATCGCGGTTCATCGCGGAAACGAACCGCACGTCCACCACGGCGTCGGCCTGCTCCGAGCCCACCCGCCGCACCACGCCGTCCTGGATGACGCGGAGGAGCTTGGCCTGGATGGACATCGGCATTTCGGTCAGCTCGTCGAGGAAGAGCGTGCCGCCGTTGGCGGTCTCGAGGAGCCCGGGTTTGTCGCGGTCGGCGCCGGTGAAAGCGCCCTTCCGGTGCCCGAACATCTCGCTTTCGAGGAGCGGCTCGGGCAGGGCGGCGGCGTTGATCGGCACCAGCGAGCGGCTGGCCCGCCGGCTGTGGTGGTGGATGAACTGGGCGATGAGCTCCTTGCCGGTGCCGCTCTCGCCGCTGATGAGCACCGAGGCGTCGGTGCCGGCCACCTTGCGGGCCAGCTCGACCGCCTTGCGGAACGCGGGAGAAACTCCAATCATTGCGAACTTGTCGCCCACGCCGGTCTGCTGCATCAGCTGGGCGCGGAGGTCGTGGGTCTCGCGGGACACCATCACGGCGTGCGAAGCCCGGCCGATCAGGACCTGCAGGTGGGTGGCGGAGAACGGCTTGGGCAGGTAGTCCCACGCGCCGGCCCGGAGCGCCTCGATGCTGGTGGTGACGCTGGGGTTGCCTGTCATCACGACGACGATGGTGTCGCGATGGTGCTTGAGGGTGGCCCGCAGCAGGTCCATCCCGGGCACCTGGGACATGTAGAGGTCCATCAGCACGATGTCGAAGGCGCGGCGCTTGACCGCCTCCAGCGCTTCCTCTCCGCGACCAATGACGGTCACGTTGAATCCATCCATCTGGAGCACGCTGGCGCAGGACTCGCGGAGGGTCCGCTCGTCGTCGATCACCAGGACCCGGATGCTCGACTTCACGTCGGGCGGGATGGACAGCGGATCGCGACCGGTCTGGTCGGTTGGTTGGGACGAAGGCGCGATGGAACTCGGCATTGGGAGGCTCCGTAATTCGAACCTGCTGGACCCCGGCGACCCTGCCCCGGCGAAAGGCGGGGGCCGGGGTGACGCACCCAGCCGCGGTCAAATAAAGGCCGGCCGACCCTCGCGGGCAACAGTCACCCGTCACGGACAGGCCACAACGGCGGTGCAGAGGGGCAACAATGATGCCGCCGCGCATCGCTTTCAGGGTTATGCGAGGTCTTCACCGCAAGGTATTCCATTGTGATATATTGTCTTAGGCCGTTTGACGGAACGGCCCCCCATTTGCTCTCTCAGGGGTATTCTGAGCCCTCGTGGCACGATGGCGGGACCCCCGGCATCGCATCTTGACCGGAGTATTGCGCGGATGACCCCGAGCCAATTCCAGCCGCTTCCCCCCGAAAAGGGCCCGCCATCCGTCGGCGTCGATGCCTATGTCGATCCCGGTGCCCTCGGAAATCTGGCGGCCGCGCCACCCCTCCCGGAGCCGGGCATTCCCTGGGGCCGATACCTCTCGGCCCTGCGGCGATACAAGTTCCTGATGATCCTCGTCGTCATCCTGGGCACGGCGGCCAGCGTGGGCGCAACCCGCTTTCTCAAGCCGGAATACAAGGCCACCGCCACCATCTACATCGAGCCCCCGCCGGACGATGCCGGTCCGATCCGCGCCGCGGAGCTGCTCCGGTCGTTCGGCTGGCTCGAGCTCCTCACCACCGGAGTGGTGCTCGACAGCGTGGCCATCTCCCAGCAGCTGTACCTGACCCCCGCGGACCAGAAGGATTCGCTGGCGTTTTCAGGCTTCACGATCGCCGACAAGTTCGTGAGCGGCACCTACACGCTCAAGGTGGACAAGGCGGGTCGGTCGTGGGCCCTCGAGTCGAGGCGCGCGGGACCGGTCGAGCAAGGTGCGGTGGGAGACTCCATCGGTCGAAAGGTCGGATTCCGATGGGCCCCGCCCGCCCAGGAGTTGAGCCCCGGGCGAACAATGGAATTCAGTGTCGTCACGCCCCGCGAAGCGGGCCAGAAGCTGCTGTCGAGCTTCACGACGCAGCTCAACAACCCGGAGCAGGCCAACTTCATTCGGCTCTCCGTCACCGGCCCCAACGGCGCCAAGGCTGCTGCCACGCTGAACGACGTGACCACGCGGTTCGTGGCGGTGGCCGCCGACCTGAAGAAGCGGAAGCTCGCCATCCTGACGGAGACGCTCGGCGAGCAGGTCAAGTACGCGGCAGATCAACTGCAGGAATCCGAGAACCGCCTGGAGAGCTACCGGGTGAGCACCATCACCCTGCCGACGGAGAATGTGCCGGTGGCGGCGGGCCTCCAGTCCACGCAGCCGACGGTGCTGACCAACTATTTCAACCAGAAGATCCAGGTCGAGGAGCTGAAGCGGAACCGCGAGGCGCTTCAGGCCGTCGTGGCCCGGATCGGCACGCCCGGCTTCTCGATGGACGCCTTCCAGACCATCCCCTCGGTCAAGAACGCGCCGGACTTGGACCGCGCCCTCGACGAGCTCTCTTCGGCGGACGCCGAGCTCCGCGCCCTCAAGTTCCGCTACACCGACGACTACAAACCGGTGCGCGACCTGCAGGATCGGATCAACACGCTCCGCACCCAGGTCATTCCGAGCCTCGCCAATGCCCTGATCCAGCAGATGCAGTCGCAGGAACAGGTGCTCACCGGGCAGATTGCCACCCAGTCCAGGGACCTGCAGGAAATCCCGACCCGCACGATTACCGAGCAGCGGCTGACCCGCGAACAGCAGGCGGCAGCCACGCTCTACACGACCCTTTCCACCCGGTACGAAGAGGCCAAGCTGGCACTGGCCAGTTCCATTCCTGACGTCAAGATCCTCGACCCGGCGGTCACGCCGCGTCGGCCGACGTCGAACTCCGCCCCCCGGATCATCCTGCTCGGTTTCATGGCGAGCTTCGGGCTGGCGGTGGGGCTGGCGCTGCTCCTCGACCAGCTCGACAAGCGCTTCCGCTATCCCGACCAGGTCACGCGCGAGCTCGGCCTGACGATCCTCGGCGCCGTGCCGGCGATGAAGCGGGACAAGCACGGCGTCCAGAAACCAGCCGACGCCTCGCAGACCCTCGAGGCGTTCCGCAGCATCCGCCTCAACCTGGCCCACTCCTACGGATCGGGGCCGGTGCGGCTCACGATCTCGAGCCCCGGCCCGAGCGAGGGGAAGTCACTGATCTGCTCGAACCTCGCCCTCTCGTTCGCCGAGGCGGGATACAAGGTGCTGCTGATCGACGGCGACATCCGGCGCGGCGAACTGCACCGCAAATTCTCGGTGGAACGGCAGCCGGGCCTGCTGGACTACCTCGGTGGGAGTGCCACGGTGGCAGACATCCTGCGTCCCACCAGCCACGCCGGACTCACGCTGATTCCCTGCGGCACCCGCCTCCACCTCGGGCCCGAGATGCTCGGCTCCTCGCGGATGAGCGAGCTCATGGGCCAGCTGAAGGGCGCCTTCAACGTCATCCTGGTGGACAGCCCGCCGCTCGGCGCCGGGATTGACCCGTTCGTCCTGGGCGCCGCGACCGGACACATGGTACTCGTGCTTCGCTCGGGAGAGACCGACCGCGCGATGGCGGAAGAGAAGCTGAAGTTGGTGGACCGCCTCCCCATCCGGCTCCTGGGTGCGGTACTCAACGACGTGGATACGAAGCAGGCGGGCTACAAGTACTACACCTACGTCTACGGGTACGACGCCGAGGAAGAGCCGGCGAGGATCGGGGCGGGGGCGTAGTAGGCGGGGCAGATTGGCAGCGAGGCAGCGCGGCAGGAAGACAGGAAGGGGCGCACGGCTGTGCGCCCCTTCATTGTATCTGCCAAGCGGCCCCGCGGCCCCCCTGCCCCGCCTAGTTGGCCTCGAAGGCCCTCAGGGTGCCAATGCGGTCCACCTGGAGCGACCGAAGCGCCGTCGTAGCGCGGAGGAGCATTTCGGTGGCGTCCACGTTGGCATCATGGAAGTCGGGGACTGCGCAATACCCGGCACGGAGCTGGACCGTGGCGGGCGCTCCACCGTTCATCGGCAGTGGGCGGGTTTCGACGGTGTCCCGAAGGCGTGCCATCAGCTTGAGCGCCGCGTCGGGGCCGGTGGCGGGGGCAATAACGGCGAATTCGAGGGGGCCGAGGCGACCGATGGCGTCGGAGCTGCGCCCGGCCTTCCGGAACGCCTCCCCGACTGCGGCCGCGAGTTGCGCGGCCACCTTTTCGGTCGCCGCCGCGTCGAGCCCGGCGCTCTCCGGCGCGAACACGACGCAAGTCAGGGCGTGGCGGCGCCGGAACGCCTCGGAGCCGATTTCACGGGCGCGCCGGGAGAGGCCCCGCATGTTGTAGAGGCCAGTGACCTCGTCGAGGAGGGATTCGTCGTGCACCCGGTCCACCTCGAGCTTGGCCCGGAGGAAGGCCTCGAGCTTGAACAGGAGGGCCTCACCGTCCAGCGGCTGCCCCAGGAACTCCCAGGCGCCGGCCTGGTACGCCTCGAGCCGCTGAGCCCGGCCGGAGGGGCCGGCGGTGGTGATGACAATCGGCACGGCAGGGGAAAAGCGGGGATCGGCCCGAAGCAATCGGCACACCTCAGTGCCGTGGATGTCGGGGAGCTGGGCATCGAGGATGATCACGTCCGGACGGGTGGTATGCGCGCGCTCGAGCGCCTGGCGGCCGGTGTAGGCCCGCACCACCTCATACCCTCTCGGGACGAGGATGCTTTCCAGGGAGCGCGCGGACCACTCCTGATCATTGGCCACGAGGACCAGCGGCGACTGATGAGCCTTGGCGCGATCGAGCATAGAGTCCGCTGGTGGTGGCCAAAGAGGGTCGGAGACGATCCAGGGTGGGCACTACTGCAGGACTCATGCGCCGGATCGCGTCAAGGAACAACGCCATACGATTCAATCGCTTAGCAGATGAGCGAGGCATCCGGACCAGGAGCCTTTCCGGCGCACCGGCGCGACAAGTCGCAACACGATCGCCGGGATCGTTGCGGTCAGGCGACAGTGGGTGTGGGGTGGGCGGGCCCGGCAGCCAGGGAGCGGGGCATCGAGCCAGTAATGCATCCACGGGACATGCTCTGACTAAGTCTATTTGCAACAACATGTTACAGATCAGTTACCGGTTTGTTCACCCAGGTTGACCCCTACCTCACAATACGGCGCCATACTTGAATAGCTCCCCGGCAGCGTCGCCCATCTCCCGGGCGGCTTCACGGAAGCCGGAGAGCGATCGATGATGGGTGGCCGGAAGCGCTGTGCGGAATGCGGGCGGACCACGGAGGCACTACCCCATGCGGGGCAGGCTCCTGAGGGCTCGTGCGCTGCCTGCGGCGCCCCCCTCGATGGCGGTGCGCTTTCCGAATTCGCCAGCCGTCTGGCCCGCTTCGGGCTCGGGGCTTCGCGTGAGCCACTCCTTGGGCGGGTCCCGGAGCTGCCGGATGCCAAGTAGCCGCGCCGTGAGACGGGCCTGGACCGCAGCGTTGGGAATGCTGGTAATGGTGGGCGCGAGCGGGCCGCTCTGGGCCCAGAAGCCAGCGCCCGCCCCCCCGGCGCGGGTGGAAGCCACCCGGGCCGAACTCGAGGCGATCGTGGCGCACCCCCCAAAGGGGATGTCCTCGGCGGACTTGGCCGCAGCGCAGCACAGGCTGGCGAACGGCGACTTCGCGGTGGGCGACAGGATCATGATTCTCGTACAGGGCGACACCACCTTCAGCGACACCTTTACCGTCCGGAGCGGGCGCGTGCTCGCAATGCCGTCGCTTCCGCCGCTCTCGATGGCCGGCGTGCTCCGCTCCGAGGCCGACTCGGTGATCATGGAGTTCCTGGGGCGCTACCTCCGGAACCCCCAGGTGACCGTCACCCCGCTGATGCGGCTCGGCGTTCTCGGCGGCGTGGTCAAGCCGGGGTACTACGACGTTCCGTCCCAGACGCTGCTGAGCGACGTGGTGATGACGGCGGGCGGCCTCGGCCCATTCGGAGACATGAAACGAACCAAGGTGAATCGCGGGAACGAGGAGATTCTCGACCCCAAGGCGGCCAACATGGCCATCGCCAACGGGCTCACGCTGGACCTCCTCAACTTGCAGAGCGGCGACAACGTGAACGTCGGGGTCCAGAACCCGCAGGCAACGCTTAACAAGGTCCAGATCATCACGGCGCTGCTCGCGATCCCGCTGCTGATCGTGTCCATCAAGTCAATCGCAAACTAGGATGCCCCCATGGGACACCCGATGACGCATGTTACAGACAACCGGCGCTACAGTTCTGGCTCCTTGCCGCAGGAGCGCAGGGCTGGCCCACGCGGCACTCCCGAACCGGGCGCGCCGGCTCCGGGCCCCGAGTTGGTCACCGACCAGCCCCCTGCCGTCCAGGAGCACCTCGGCCGGAGGACGCTGAACGTCGTGGTGGCCTCGGTGGGACTCGTGGTGGCGGCGCCGGTGATGCTGGTCGTGGCCGTGCTGGTCCGCGTCACCTCCCGCGGCCCGGTCATCTACACGCAGACGCGGGTCGGGCTCGACCAGCGAGCGCCCGGCCCGGACAGCCAGAATCGCCGGCGCACCAAGGACATCGGCGGCAAGCCGTTCAAGATCTACAAGTTCCGGACGATGCAGGTGGACGCCGAGGCCAGGACGGGGGCGGTGTGGGCCACGCCGTCGGATCCGCGGCTCACCCCGATCGGCGGATTCCTCCGGCAGTACCGGCTGGACGAGATTCCGCAGCTCTTCAACGTCCTCAAGGGCGACATGAACATCGTCGGGCCGCGCCCGGAGCGGCCGCAGCTGTTCGAGGCGCTCAAGGAGGACGTCGAGAACTACCAGTACCGCCAGCGGGCCAAGCCGGGCATCACCGGCCTGGCGCAGATCAGCCAGAACTACGACGGGTGCCTGGAGGATGTGCGGCGCAAGGTCCAGTACGATCTGCAGTACCTCCGCCGGCGCAGCCTGGCCCAGGACATCAGGATCATGCTGAAGACGGTGCCGGTGGTGCTGTTCCGGAAGGGCGGCTGGTAGGTTTTCCCCACCATTCCATGAACGAAGATGAGCAGCTCCCCCCAACCCCGCCCGTCGGCATCTTCCGCAGGGCGGCCCGCGCTGTCCTGACGCATCCCTGGGTGCTCGAGCGGGCCGCCTCCGCCTCAGGCGGGCACGCCACGGTATTCCTGGGTCACCGGTTCACGGAAGGCAACGACGACTCGATCGGTTTTCCGATCGCCCAACTCCGCCGGCACCTCGAGTGGCTCCGGGGCCATCGCTACGTGCTTGTTGGGCTGGGAAAGCTGGTGGAGGACCTTCGACTGGGGCGCCCGATCCCACCTCGGACGGTGGCGTTCACGGTGGACGATGGTTACACCGACTTCCTGGAGTCGGCGGTTCCGGTCTTCGCCGAATTTGATTGTCCGGTGACCATCTTCGTCGTTACCGGCTTCATCGAAGGCAGGCAGTGGCTCTGGTGGGACACCATCGAGTACGGGATTTCACAGAGCGGGGAGCGGAGTTGCAGCGTGCTCGTGGGAGGGGAGCGGCGATCGGTGGCGTGGGATGGTCCCGCCAGCAGGCGCAATGCCGCCGAGCGGGTCGTTGAATGGCTCAAGTACCAGCCGGCGGCCGCACGCGACGCTGCGATAGCAAGTTTGCTCGATGAACTCAAGGTAGAGCTTCCCGATCGGCCTACCAAAGAGTTTGCACCCTTGAGTTGGGAGCAACTCCGCGCACTGCCAAGGCATCTGGTGAGCGTCGGTCCGCACACCGTGACGCACCCGATCCTGACGATGGAAGCGCCCGATGCGGCTCGAAAGGAAATCGCCGAGTCCTGGCAGCGGCTCCGCGGGGAGGTACCCGGAGCGCTCCCGGTATTCTGCTACCCCAATGGGGACCAGCGTGCCTTCGGTCCACGAGAGGAGGCCCTGGTAGCAGAACTGGGCCTCCAGGCGAGCGTCTCCACCCGTCAGGGGTACGTCTCGGCAGGCAGAATTCAGCGAATGCGAGGTGGCCAGCTTCCGTCGCTGCCGCGGTTCTCGTTGGAGAGCGACCCCGCCCGTTTCGTCCAGGTCGCCAGCGGGGTCGAGCGGTTCAAGAATCCGCTCGACTGGTAGCACTCCGCCCGAGAATTGTGTCTGCCACCGCTGCTCCGATGAGCGCCGCGCCGGCTACCGTCGGGTGGAAGTGGTCGATGAAGTGTTCGACAGACGGACGCACCACCCCCATAAGGGCAAGGCTTTCCGCCCGCTCTTCCGCGGCGATGTGAGCGGCGAGTGCGTCCACCTCGGCCATCAGGGTGCAGATGACTTTGGAGGAGTAGAATTCGGTGACGGTGCCCAGATACGCCTTCCCGATGGCACCGTTCCAGAACAAGGCTTCCTCCTCGGGCGTGTACACCTCCTTTTCGAACCAGGCCTGGCGGACCACCAGCACCCGGTCGGCGCGAGCCGCCGCCCGACGGAGGACGGAGCGGAACTGGCGGCTGAACGTCTCTCGGACGATCGTCGCATCGGGCACCTGATCTCGCATGACGAGCGCAGCCGCCCGATTTCGACGGGCTCGCCCCATCCAGCTGACCGCGTCGGTCTCGACGGACCAGGAACGGGCTCGCAGGCGCCGGAGCCACGCGGCCAGACCCCAGTGACGGGGCGACCACCCGAGTTCGAGGTCGGGATACCAGGCGAACAGACTGGCAGGAGGCATGCGCTCCGCGGGACGGTCGGCGGGGGCGCCCACCTCGAGCCATCGGAGCACGTCGCTCGCGCCGACCATGACGATGATCAGATCGAGGCGGGGGTAGTTCGGCAGGAGGTGCGACAGCATGAGGTCGAGTGATCCGCTTTCCACGCCGGAGCGACCAATATTGCCGACGTGGGCGTCGTCTGCGCCGAGGTGTCGAAGGGCATCAGGGGCCCGCAGCCGGGCCTCGAGTACGCCAGGCCACTGGGTGTCCTGGTCCTGGGTAAACGACTCCGCGGCGCTGCCACCGGTCACGAGCACACGGAAGACGCGGCCGTGCCGAGGCACCGGCCGGCCGCGCTCTCCGAGCTCGTTTGCAAGCCGGGTGACCACCGGTTCAAGCTGCGGGTGGCTCGGCCGATGCAGGAGGACGCGCTCACGCTGCCCTGGAACCAGTAGA
>CAWETL010000016.1:0-26238 GCA_963812085.1 uncultured Gemmatimonadales bacterium | reverse complement strand
AGGGCCGCGCCCCGAGCGCGAGGCCACGAACACGACGCCGAGCAACAGCACCATGGCGACGTCGGTCGGGTTGAGCCGGGACCGGAACACGAAGCACACGGCGGTGGTCGCGGCCATGACCGCAAGCATCCGGGCATACTGAACGGCGGGCGTGGTCATCTGGAGGCCTCCCTGTCCTCACGCCGGGGCGGCGTGAGCGTCCTCAAGCTACGCGCAGGGGCATCAAGATGTTGTCAGGATGCAAACTCGACGGGCGGTGGCCTTCGGCTACTGCTTCAGCCGGGCCTCGAGCTCGCGGAACCAGTGGTCGACACGGACGAGCGAAGGCGGGGCGAGCGTGGTGGTGGCCTGCCGGGGGGCGGTGAAGAGGAACTGCCGCCCGTCCGGCGTCAGTTCGAACGAGGTATGGAACCCGTCAACCGTGAATCCGGAGGTGCTGAACAGCGTGCGGGTCTGGCCCGCGGCGAAGGTCGGGCTGGTGGTGACTGGCACGGCCATCAATCGCCCGGTTGCGGGTTCGATGAAGTACAGCACGGTCCCGTCTGGCGCCCACCGCGGCTGGTATCCGCCGCCGGTGGACACCTGCCAGCGGCCGTCGTTGGTGTTGGGAAACGGTCGCACGAAGATCTCGTTGCGGCCCGATTCGTTCGAGGCGTAGGCCAGCCACCGGCTGTCCGGCGAGATGGCCGGGTTGAGCTCGGTGAAGCTGCTCGCCACCATCGGCACCGGCGTGGAGTCGCCGTCGGTGCGGATTCCCACCAGGTCCCCGGCGCCCGCGCTGCCGTTGTCGGTGCGGACCACCAGCCACTTCCCGTCCCGCGACCAGTCCACTTCCTGCACCTGGCGGTCGATATGCACCAGCCCGGTGTCGGGCCGGCTGCCGTCAGCGTAGCGCCCCACCACGATGCTGGTGGTCAGGGTGTCGCGAACGAAGGCCACCATCCGGCTATCGGGCGACCAGACCGGCCTCCGGTCGGCGCCCCCGAACGAGATCCGGGTGAACGGCCCCCGATCGAGCTGCTTGATCCAGACGTTCAGGGCGCCCGCGCCCGCGCCCGAGCCCACCGCGAGCTGGCGTCCATCCGGGGCGAGCGCGAACGAGGTGAACTGCCCGAACCAGCCGGAGTCAATCGCGGCGACGGCGCCGTCCATCCCGACGCGCACGAAGGTGTTCTCGCCTCCCTGGCCTTCTCCGGTGGCGTAGACGAGAGTGCCGTTCGAGGACCAGGCCAGCTGTGGGGCGCCGAAGACCACGAGGACCTTCTGGATGACCGGTACGCCGGTTCCCGTCACCTCCAGCTTGTCGAGGTCGAACGGCGCGGCCAGGAGGGTCCCGTCCCTGCGGGCATAGAGGAGGTGCCCCGTCGGGAGGTACCAGCCCTGGGTTGCCTCGTTGACGAGGAGCTTCTGCTGTCCGGTGCGCAGGTCGAGGACCCGGAGGCCCATCGTGACGCAGCCGGACGTGCACCCCTCGAACAGGACGCCGCGTGCGCCCGGCAGGGGTGTCGGGTATCCAAACCCGACTCCCTGGAGGCCGGTGTTGTCCATGAGCATCGTGCTCGGCCCGCCGTTGGCGCTCACCCGGAGCAGGCGGTTCAGGTCCTGCGGCACATAGACGACGGTGCCATCGTCCAGCCAGGTCGCGCCGCCGAACCCGAGGGACACCGACGCCGAGTCGGCCAACGTGACCGAGGCACCGTTGGCGAGATTCACTTTGCGGAGCTGGCGATCGGCTACATAGAGGATCCACTCGCCGTCTGGAGAGAACACCGGGTTGGCCGCGCGCTCGGTGCCAGGGATCGGCACGGGCTCCAGCGACCCGCTCCGCTTCACCCAGAGTTGGCCGTTCTGAATCTCGTCCTTGATCACCAGTGTGGTACCGTCCGGCGAGAGGGCCAGCCCCGGTCGCCGTGACGGTCAGCGCGACGCTGTCGCCGAGCGAGATGTACTGCCACGTGGTCGGCTGGTCCGCGAGGCCATGCGCGCGCATCCAGCCCCAGGCGGCAAAGATCAGGGCGGCGGCGGCCACGACGGCCGCCACCGAGAACTGCCGCTTCCAGAACAGGGAGGTCGGGCCGGCCACCGCCATGGCGCCTGTGCCGCGCGGCGCGTAGCTGGCGTCGGTGAGCGCCTCGGCGAACTCCGCCGCGGTCGCGAAGCGGTCGGCGGGCAGCTTCTCGAGCGCGATCAGCACCGCCGCCTCGACGTGCGGCGGGATCGTGTGGCGCTGGGGAGCATCGGGCGCGGGTCCTCGGTCATCACCCGCGCGACGATGGCCTGCGCCGTCGCCCCGGTGAACGGCGGCTCGCCGGTCAGCATCTCGTAGAGCACGCAGCCGAGGGCGTAGATGTCGGTCCGGGCGGTGATCTCCCGCTCGCCCATCGCCTGCTCGGGACTCATGTAGTGCGGCGTGCCGAGGGAGATGCCCGTCTCCGTCATCCGGGTGCCGCCGGCCGCGCTGGCGGCGAGCGCGATGCCGAAGTCGGCCACCAGCGCGCGGCCGTCGTGCAGCAGGATGTTCTCCGGCTTGATGTCGCGGTGGATCACGCCGTGCCGGTGCGCGTAGTCCAGCGCCGATGCGACTTCGGGCGCGATGCGCACGCGCGTCGTCGACCGGGAGCTGCTTCTCGCGGTTCGAGCCGGTCGCGGAGCGATCTCGCCCTCGACGTACGGCATCACGTAGAACAGGAAGCCGTCGGCCTCCCCGAGTCGAAGAGCGGCAGGATGTGCGGGATGCTGGAGGTTGGCGGTGATCTTGATCTCGGAGAGGAACCGCTCGGCGCCGATCACCGCGGCCAGTTCGGGCCGCAGGACCTTGAGCGCCACCCGGCGGTCGTGCTTGAGGTCGCTGCGCCAGGTAGACCGTGGCCATGCCGCCCGCGCCGAGCTCCCGTTCGATGCGGTAGCGGTCGGCAAGCGAGGCAACCAGGCGGGGAAGCGGGTCAGTCATGGACGTGAATATGCAGCGTGCCGAAGTATTTGGCGAACGAAGAGCCCCTCATCCGCCTCACCCCGGACTTGACGCTACCAGAAATAGAGGTAGAGCGCCGCCACCGTGGCGATCACCAGCCCGCCGAAGAGCTTGCCGTACCGGGCCGGCGCCAGGTCGAGGCCCGCCTTGACCGGCAGGACGACCGGCGCAGAGAGGGGCCGGAGGACCGTGACCACCCCCATGAACGAGGCCACCAGGAGGAAGGTGATGGCCATGTGGTGCAGGAAGGCCACGCCGGGCAGGAACCAGAGCAGGAGGCCGTAAATCGGGATGCCCAGGATCATGGCCCCCTTGGCCGCCAGCGGTGGCGTCTTGGGCGAAATCATTCCCACCACGAACGCCGCCACGATCCCGGGCGAGATGAACCCCCAGAACATCTGGATGTACTGGAAGACGCTGCCGGCCCGCCCCACGATCGGGGCCCAAAGGCATCCGACGAGGAATAGCACCAGCGTCGCCCACCGGCCCACCCGGACGAGGTCCGCCGGCGCGGCGCTCGGCCTCCAGTGGCGCTGATAGATATCGAGGCTGAAGATGGTGGCCGCGGAGTTGAGCAGGGACTCGAAGGTGCTGAGCACCGCCCCGAAGAGCGCCGCGAGCATCACGCCGAGCAGGCCGACGGGCACCAACTCCCGGATCAGGACCGGGTAGGCTTCGTCGGGGGTCTTGATGAGCTCGGGAAAGAGCTGGACGGCCATGATCCCGGGCATGACGATGAGGAACGGGATCGTGATTTTGATGGCCGCCGCGAAGAGTGTCCCCCGCTGCCCCTCGGCGAGGCTCCGTGCCGCCAGCGTCCGCTGGGTGATGAACTGGTTGAGTCCCCAGTAGAAGGTGTTCGGGATCCAGAGCCCGCCGAAGAACACCGCGAGCCAGGGCATCTCGGGGTCGTTCCACGGCAGGACGGTGTGGAGCTTGCCGGCGGAGAGCGCAGTGAACTGGCCCCAGCCACCGATCGCGTGGAGCGAGAGCACGAAGACCAGCAGGGCGCCGAGGAGGAGCGCCGTGCCCTGGATGAGCTCGGTCCAGACCACTGCCCGCAGTCCGCCGTACGTCACGTAGGCGCCCGAGAGGGCGCCGATGATCCAGATCCCCCTGATCAGGGGGAGCCCGATGACCGCCTCGAGCGCGAGCGCCCCGCTGTAGAGCACGGTGGCCAGCGCCACGAAGATGTAGGCGAGCATCATGAACAGCGCCATGATGCTCCGGGCGCCGGCATCGTAGCGGTACTCCAGGTACTCCGGCATCGTGAAGATGCCGGCCCGAAGGAACCGGGGGAGGAAGAAGAGCGCCACCACCACCATCGTCACCGCTGCCATCCACTCGTAGCTCGCGATCGCGAGACCGATCGCGTATCCCCGGCCCGAGAGGCCGACGAAATGCTCGGTCGAAATATTCGACGCGATGAGCGAGACGCCGATGAGCCACCAGCTGAACTCACGGCCGGCCAGGAAGTAGTCCTCGGTGCCCGCGCGCTTCTTGCGCGAGGCCGCGATGGAGACCCCGAACACCAGCGCGAGGAACGCGAGGAAAGCTGGCGATATCGAACGGAGAGAAGGTCATGCCGGCCCAGGGAGAATGGGGAAGGCACCATCTTGCCATTTCCCGGGGCGGGGCGCAACCTATCCGCACCATGAGAATCCTCATCCTTCTCGCCGCGCTGGCTCGCTCCGACGATAGCGGCGGCCCAGGTTCCCACTGTGCCTCCGAACACCCCGACCGCGTCATGGTCGACTCCGGCCAGGTCCGCCTGACCTACCAGGGGAGGGTGCTGTTCGAGGGAAGGATTTCGACGACGGGCGGTCCGGCGTCGCTCCGCCAGCTCGACGACTCCGACGGCGGCCGGGTGACCCAGGTGATCAAGTGGACGGCCGCGGGCGACGGACGGATCACCCTCAACGGCGTCGTCCTGGGCTCGCCGGAGGCCTTTGCCGCCGAGGTGGAGCCGCGCGAGGACGGCCTGCGGGTGGTGCGTCACGCCGTCGGCCCGGTTGCGAACCGGCTCAACCGCGCGTTCTACGACCGCCGGGCCGACTGGGTGCTTTCGGTGGACGAACCGGCGCGAGTGGAGCTGGCGCCGGTGGCGGCCGGCGACAGCACGGTGGCCTACCAGGTGACGGCAAAGGGCGGGGAAGTCTCCCTGCGGTTCCGGCCGCGCTTCTACCAGCGGCACCGCGGACTCGCGCAGTACCGGCCGTGGGAGTATCGGCCGTGGACGAAATCCGTGGCGGGGTGGACGTCGTGGTACGCCTTCTTCGACAACGTCACCGAACGGGACATTCACCAGACGGCGGACGTGATGTCCGATGTGCTCCGCCCCTTTGGCTACACCTACCTGCAAATCGACGACGGCTATCAGCAGCTCCCCATCGGGATGCCGGATCACTGGCTCCACACCAACGACAAGTTCCCCGGCGGGCTCGACGGACTCGTGCGATACATCGGTGCGCGGGGGCTGGCGCCCGGGATCTGGACCAACGTCAGCTTCCAGGACCGCCTTGCCGGCCGAGACGCACCCGCAGTGGTTCGTGAGAACCGCGGACGAGAAGCCGGCGAGGGGGAACTGGGTGGGGTACGTCCTGGACGGGAACTCGGCGGGCGCCATGGACTCGGTGGTGACGCCGGTCTACCGCGCGCTTCGGGCGATGGGCTGGGACTACTTCAAGCTCGACGCGCTCCGTCACCTCCGGTACGAGGGCTACAACAGCCACGCCGACTACTTCGAGCGGAAGGGGCTGGATCGCGAGGCGGTGTTCCGGAGCGTCGTCAGCCGCGTGCGCGACGCGATCGGGCGTGACGTGTACCTGCTGGCCTGCTGGGGAATCCGGCCGGAGCTGATCGGCCTGGTGGACGGGATGCGGGTGGGCGACGACGGCTTCGGCTACGGCTCATTTGCCCAGTACAACTCGTTCAACAACGTCGTCTGGCGCAACGACCCCGACCACATCGAGATCCACCAGCCGGACGGTTATCGCGCGGCCACCCTCACCACGCTCACCGGCTCCGTCCTGATGCTGACCGACCGGCCGGAGGTCTACCGGACCGACGCGGGTCGAGGCGGCCAAGCGCACCGCGCCCGTGCTCTTCACCCGGCCGGGCGAGCTCTACGACGTGGACCCGTCGCGGTCGTCGCTCCTCGGCCAGGCCGGCACGCAGCTGAGCGGATCCGGGCCGCGTCCCTTCGACGCCGACCAGCGGGAGATCGTGTCGCTCTACCAGCTCGACATCGCGCGGCCGTTCGAGCAGTGGACGGTCCTGGCGCGCACCCGCGACGATCCGGCCGCCATTCCCCTCGCCGAACTCGGCTTGGCGCCCGCCACCGACTATCCTCGCCTTCGAGTTCTGGACCCGGCGCGCGCTCGGCGTCGTGCGCGACACGCTGCAGCCGGTGCCCATCGACCCGCGCTTCGGCGTGCAGGTCGTCTGCCTGCGCCCGCGCGTGGCACACCCACAGCTCCTCGCCACCAGCCGCCACGTGACCTGCGGCGGCCCCGACCTGCGCGACGTCTCGTGGCAGGACAACGCGCTGAGCGGAGTGAGCGAACTGGTGGCGGCAGATCCCTACGTGCTCTACCTCAACGAACCGGCGGGGTCCCGGTTCGACCGGGTCGACGCGACCGGCGCGCGCGTGGTCAGCCAGGTGGCGTCGGGAAGCGCTGCGGATCATCCGGCTGGAAAGTGCGCAGGGCGGGGTGGTGCGGTGGACGGTGCGGTACCGAACCTAGCGACGGGTGGCCCTGCTCACTTGCCCCTACGGGTCCGTTGCCGCAGTTCCTCGATCCAGTTCACGACCATGATCAACTGCCGGTCCTGCTCGACGGGCCGAATCATGACGAAACTCTTTCCGTCGGGGGCGACGTCGTAGTTCGGGTGGAAGAGGTCGCTCGTGTATGGCGCGTCGAAGAGCGTGTCGCGCCCGAGCACGGCAAAGGAGGGCGCCGTGACGACGCGGGCCGCGAGGAGCCAGCCGCCGGCCCGGTAATAGAGATGACTTCCGTCCCGCGCCCAGAGCGGCTCACCGCCGCCGCCGGTGGAGACGGCGACTCGCGCCCCATCGCCTGACAGCGGGCGCACATACACCTCCTCGCGGCCCGACTGGTTGGACACGTACGCGAGCCACTTCCCGTCCGGCGAGACCCTCGGCTGCTTGTCGTCGTCGATGCTGGTGAGGAGCGGCACCGGTTTCCGCTCTCCCGCGAGCGGCAGCTCGTAGATGTCCCGATTGCTGTCGGGCGTGTCCATCCGGAAGATCACCGCCTGACCATCCGGCGTGAACACTCCTTCCCGAATCGCGTCCGAGCCCTGGTAGACCAGCTCGGCAGTTCCGCTGCCGTCGGCCGGCTGCCACCAGAGCGAGTTCGCCGGCTTGGGCGCGGCGACATACATCACCCGGCGGCCGTCGGGCGTCCACTCCGGCCGGTCGTTGAATCCCCCTCGCGTGAGCTTCTCGGCCGTCTGCGCCGCAATGTCGGCGATCCAGATCTCGTTGCCGGCCCCCTCCTGCGACTCGAAGGCGACGCGCCGACCGTCGGGAGAGAGCCGGGGGTGCATGTACACCCGCGCAACGTCGAGGAGGGGAGTCGCGAGGCCGTGGAGGTCGACACGCACGAGCTGGCTCGCCAGTCCGCCCCGCTGATACAGCAGCGAGCCGCTGGCGGAGAGCGCCGCGGGCGACAACCAGTACCGGGCCGCGATGCTGTCGAACACCTGGAGCGGCGGCCCGGCTTCGAGCTTCTTGAGGTCGAAGGGAGCCGCCATGAGGGCGCCGTCGGCACGGACGTAGATCAGGAAGCCATCGGCCAGGCCGAGCACCCGCGCACCACGAAGCCCGGCCAGCACCTTCGGCTTGCCGTCCTTCGTGGTGACGACACCGATCTTGATGTCGAGCGTGCTGGCCCGCGTGCTGCCGTAGAAGACGAGGCGACCGTGGTCCGCCGCTCGCGGCGCCAGCTGCAGGCGCTCTCCGCTTGCGCTGTCGAACGAGGAAAACTGGACAGGCTGGCCGCCGTCAGACGGGACGCGCCAGAGGCCGCGAGCGGCGAGATTCTCCCGCGTGAGGACGATTTCCTTGTCGGAAGTCCACGTGAGTCCCGACAGCCCGCCGGCGTCGAGCTGGCAGATGGTGGTAATGCTGGTGCCATCCACCGCGATCTTCTTCAGGGTGCCGTCGGGCGAGCCGAACGCGACCCACCGGCCATCCGGCGAGAACTCCGGGAAGGCCGCGCCCTCCGTGCCTGGCAAGGCCCTCGGGGTCAGCTCATCGAAGCTCCGGATGTAGAGCACCCACTCGCTGCCGCCCTGCCTCGCCGCGTACACCGCCTGCCGGCCGTCGGGCGAAAGGGCGAGGTAGGTGGCGATCCCGGCGGCGGGGAAGGCGAGCCGGGTGCCGGGCGCGGGCAACAGCTGAAAACGGATGACCTCGGGAACCGTCGAGTGCCCGGCGCGCCACCAGCCCAGGGCAGCAATCGCCGCTGTCGCGGCGAGGAGGGCCAGCAGGGCAGCGGGGCCGCGAGGCCGGGCACGATGTGCCGACCGCCCTGCTGCCCCGCTGCCCCCCTGTCCAGCCAGCGCAGCGGCGAATTCCGCCGCGGTCGCAAACCGGTCCGCGGGCAGCTTGGCCAGTGCCGTCAGCACCGCGTCGTCGATCTGCTCCGGCACGGTGTCACGTGATTGCGAAGGCGGGGCGGGCTTCTCGGTGAGCACCTTGGCCACGACCGCCTGGGCGGTGCCCCCGAGGAACGGCGGATCGCCCACCAGCATTTCGTACGTCATCGCGCCCAGCGCGTAGACGTCGCTTCGCGCGGTGATCTCCCGCTCCCCCATGGCCTGTTCCGGGCTCATGTAATGCGGGGTGCCGAGGGACATCCCAGTCTCGGTCATCCGGGTGCCGCCGGCCTTGCTCGCGGCGAGCGCGATGCCGAAGTCCGCCACCAGCGCTCGGCCGTCGTGGAGCAGGATGTTCTCGGGCTTGATGTCGCGGTGGATCACGCCGTGACGATGGGCGTAGTCGAGCGCGCTGGCCACCTCGGTGGCGATCCGCACCGCGTCGCCGATCGGGAGCTGCTTTTCGCGGTTCAGCCGGTCGCGAAGCGACTCGCCTTCCACGAACGGCATGACGTAGAAGAGGAAGCCGTCGGCCTCCCCGCTGTCGAAGAGCGGGAGTATATGGGGGTGCTGCAGGTTGGCGGTGGTCTTGATCTCGCTCAGGAACCGCTCGGCGCCGATCACGGCGGCCAATTCGGGCCGGAGCACCTTGACCGCCACCTTGCGGTCGTGCTTCAGGTCCTGCGCCAGGTAGACGGTGGCCATGCCACCCTGCCCGAGTTCCCGTTCGACTCGGTAGCGGTCGGCGAGGGCGGCGGCGAGACGGTCTGGGAGTGCTGCCAATTGGCCCCGGGGTGGAAGATGACGCATAGTATAGGAGCGGGCGGCCGTGACGGCTAGGCGGCTGGCCCGGCTCGGGCAGGTACGGTACCTTGGCTACGCCACCTCACCCATTCTCGATCGGAGTCGTCATGACCACTGTGACAGTGCGCCTCCTCGGCGCCTGCCAGATGCTCCTCCTGTTGCTCGCGCCTTCGGTCCTGGGGGCGCAGATGCGGGCCAGCGAACGCGCCGTGACCTCGCAGACGATCGACGGCACCGTCATCACCATCGATTATTCCCGGCCCCAGGTCCGGGGCAGGGACTCGATCTTCGGCGGGTTTGTGCCCTGGGGCGCGGTGTGGACCCCCGGCGCCAACTTCGCCACCACGCTCGAAATCAACCGACCGATCAAGCTCGATGGGCATCCGGTGGCGCCCGGCAAGTATTCGCTCTGGCTCGTGGTCCAGCCGGGGGAGTGGACCATGGTGATCGACCCTCGGCCCCATCTCTACCACTTTCCCTATCCCGACTCGACCGCCGACCAGATCCGGTACCCGGTCAAGCCCGGTGTCGGTCCGTACACCGAGATGCTCCTCTTCACCTTTCGGGACGTCCACGGCGACGAGGGAACGATGGTGCTCCAGTGGGGCACGACAGAGGTGGCGTTCCACGTGGAGGTGGAGCCGAAGCACAAGCTGACCCTCGCCGAGGCCGACGCCAAACCGTACCTGGGGACCTACCAATTCCGCTGGGCGTCTGGTCCGGACAGCACTTCGGCTTCGAAGACCAGGCTGGTGTATGAGAACGGCATGCTGATCGGGCATTGGACGCCGGCGCCCTGGCCAGAGATCGCGACGTTCGTCCTGGTAAGGATCTCGGACGACTTGTTCATGGTCGGCACCATGGAGAACGGGAAGCTGACCGACTTGATGGACGAGTGGACGTTCGAGTTCACGAGGAAGGATGGGGTCGCCACGAAGTATGAGGCCTGGAGCGACCAGGATCATCCAGACGCGACTGCCACGCGAGAGTGATGCCCCTTCTCGTCCTCTTCGTCACTGCGTTCGTGGACATGGTCGGGCTCACCATGGTGATCCCGCTCCTGCCCTACTACGCCACCGATTTCGGCGCCACCGCCACGATGGTCGGTGTGCTCATCTCGGCGTTTGCCGTGGCCCAGCTGCTGGTGGCTCCGAGCTGGGGCCGGTTTTCCGACCGCTACGGCCGCCGGCCGGCGATCCTGGCGGGGCTCCTCCTGACGAGCGTGTCATACCTGCTCTTCGCCTTCGCCGGGTCGCTCGTCGCCCTGCTCATCTCCCGGTTGATCCAGGGTGCCGCGGGCGGCACCATCGGCGTGGTGCAGGCCTACGTGGCCGACGCCTCGCCACCCGACCGGCGGACCAAGAGCCTGGGCTGGCTCTCCGTCGTGACCAGCCTGGCCGCCGTGATCGGCCCCGTCTTCGGCTCGGTCACGGATGAATACGGCGGCAAGCATGCGCCCGGCATCGCGGCTGCGGCGCTGGCCCTCCTGGTGGCGGGGTTCGCCTGGCGGTTCCTGCGGGAGTCCCGGGAACTCCGCCACACGGAGAGCCTCGCGGTCCCGACCACGACCACCAGCCGCGACGCCGTCCTGCGCGTCCTCACGAAGTGGCGGGAGCCGGCGCCGCGTCTCATCTGGATCTACACCATCGCTATCGGGGCCTTCTACGGCACCATCCAGACGGCGCCGCTGCTCCTCTCCCGCCGGTTCGGCGTCACCGAACACAACATCGGCTACTTCGTGATGTACCTGGGCGGCATGGGCGTCCTGGTCCGCTCGCTCGTCCTGGGCCGCATGGTGGACTGGCTCGGCGAGGCACGCCTCTCCCGGCTCGGCGTGGTCCTCCTGGCGCTCGGGCTCGCCGCCGCCGGCGTGGCCACCGGATACGGAATGCTGGCCGTGGGATTCACCCTGATGCCCATCGGCACGGCGTTCCTCTTTCCCTGCGTGACCGGGCTGCTGACGCGCGTGGTGCCCTCGAACGAGCGCGGACTCTACATGGGGGTCCAGCACACCTATGGTGGGGTCTCCAGGGTGGCCTTTCCGATCGCGGCGGGCTTCCTGATGGATCACGCCGGGGTCGGGGTGCCCTTCTGGATTTCGGGGCTCCTGGTCCTGGTGACACTCCCCCTGACCTGGGCCCTCGTCGGCTACGCCGTGGACCAGGGGCGGACCACCGGCGAACGGCTCGCGGCGGCCGTCGCCGAGATCACGAACGAATTTCCGGTCGTGGCACCGCCCGACGCGAAGCCAGCGTCGGGCGGGTAGGACGCGCCTTTACGGCATCGCGGCGTAGCGCGGGCCCGCTGGCAGGTTCTGCATGAGGTAGCGGGTCAGCAGGGAATAGACGTGGAGCGTGGTTCCCTGGCCCTCGCAGATGCAGTGGCTCCGGTTCGGGTATTCCATGAAGTCCACCGACTTGTTCAGCACGATGAGCTTGTTGAGCATCCGCTGGCTGCCCTGGAAATGCACGTTGTCGTCTCCCGAGCCGTGCACCAGGAGCAGGTGTCCCTTGAGTCCCGCCGCCTGGTTGATGGCGGACGCGGAGTCGTACTTGGCGGCGTTGGGACCGGGGAGCCCCATGTAGCGCTCCTGGTAGATGGTGTCGTAGAGCCGCTCGTCCGGCACCGGGGCCACGCTCATCCCCACCTGGTACACCTCCGGGTACCGGAACATCGCCTGCAGGGTGGACGATCCCCCCCCGCTCCAGCCCCAGATCCCGATCCGCGTCGAATCGACGTATGGCCGCGTGCGGGCAAGCGCCTGCACCGCCTCGGCCTGCTGCATGCTCGAGAGCACGCCCACCTGCTCGTAGACCGCCTTCCGCCAGGCACGGCCCTTCGGCGCCGGCGTTCCCATGTTGTCCACGCTCGCCACGAGGTAGCCCTGGTCGGCCAGCGCCTGGTGCCAGAGCCGGTTGCTGCCGCCCCAGCCGTCGATCACGGTCTGTCCCGCCGGCTCGCCGTAGACGTACATCAGCATCGGGTAGCGCTTCGACGGATCGAAGTCGCGCGGCTTGATCATCCAGCCGTCGAGGGTGGATCCGTCGGCGATCTTCACGTGGAAGAACTCGCCGGGAGTGACGACCTCCTTCACGCGAGCGGCGAGTTCGGCGTTGGCGGCGAGCACGCGCGCCACCGCGTGTCCCGGCAGGCTCACCAGCTCGGTCACCGGCGGGGTGTCGAAGGTGGACCAGCTGTGGATGGCCCACTTTGCGTCGGGGGAGACGTTGTACCGATGGCTCCCGACCTCGTTCGCGGGCGTCACGCGCTCCGCCTTCCCTTTCCCGTCGATCCTGGTGCGATAGAGATACTGCTGCGTCGCGTTGTCCGGGGAGGCGGTGTAGTAGAGCCATCCGCTCTTCTGGTCGACCGTCGCGATGCTGTTGACGTCGAAGGACCCGGGCGTGATCAGGCGGGCGGCGCCGGTGGCGCGGTTGACGGCGTACACGTGCCGCCAGCCGTCGCGCTCGCTGAGCCAGAGGAATTCGCGATCGCCCTTGAGCCACGGGATCTCGTCGATGACGTCGAGCCAGGCCTGGTCCGTCTCCGTCGTCATGGTCCGTGTCCCGCCGCTGGCCGCGCTGGCCAGGATCAGGGCGTCGTGATTCTGCAGGCGGTTCATCCGCTGCACCAGCACCGAGTCCGCGCCGGCCCACTCCATGAACGGGATGTAGTCCTCGCGCGGGTCGCCGGGGAGCTGGAACCAGGTGGTGGGCCCGCCGTTGGCGCTCACCACCCCGGCGGTCACGGCGGAGTTGGTGGTGCCGGCCTTCGGGTACTGGATCGGGATGGTGAAGGGGTAGGTGGAGTCGGTGTTGTTGATCATGAGAAAGGTGCCGACGCCGCTCATGTCGAAGTGCCAGTAGGCGATCCGGGCGCCGTCGGGCGACCAGCGGAAGCCGTCGCGGATGCCGAACTCCTCCTCGTAGACCCAGTCGCTCATGCCGTTGACGTGGAGAGAATCGGCGCCAGTGGTGAGTCGCGTGATGACGCCGTCCGCGAGCCGCTCGACGTAGATGTCGCCCTTCCGGACGTACGCCACGCGGTCGCCCTGCGGAGCGAACTTGGCATACATCATCGTCGAGGGCGGGGCCCCGGCGCCGCCCAGCTGGCGGAGCGCACCGCTGGCGCGGTCGAGCACCCAGTAGTCGCCCCGGGTGTTCTGCCGCCACACCTTCTGGGTGTTGGTGAAGATCATCAGCTGCTTCGCGTCCGGTGACCAGACATAATCGGCGATCTGCAGCGCTGCGGTGTCGCCCTTCGGCACGAGCGCCGTGGCGGGGACGAGGATGCTCCGCGCGCCGGTCTTGGAGTCGTACCGGACGATGTCGAAGGCGCCGGCGGGCGCCGCTGCCTTTTCGAGGGTGGTGTAGGCCGTGCCGCCCTCGATCCAGCGCGCGGGGCCGAAGCGCTCCGGGGCGAACTGCCGGGAGGCGAAGATCTGCTTGAGCATGGCGGTCGTGGTGTCGGGGACCTGGGCCGCGAGCGGCTGCGCCGCGAGCGTCATGGCCAGGGCGAACAGGGCAAGACTGGATCGGCGAACGGACGGCTGGTTCATCTCGGCATTCCTCGAATGGAGTTGGCGGGGGCCACGGTCGCCACGATCATCGTGCCTGGGCTACTTCGAGCTGGCGGAAGAAGTTCTCGACGACGACGATTTGCTCGGGGTTGCCGTCGCCGCCGCCGCCCCCGATCATGACGAACCGCTGGTCGTCGGGCGTGATGTCCCAGGACCGAATCCCTGCGGTGTAATTGGCCAGGCTGAACAGCGACTTCCGCTGCCCCATCGTGAAGGCCGGCGCCGGAATGATCTCGACCGAATTGAGCATGCCTGGGCTGTCCACGTAGAACAGTTCGTGCCCACTGTGCGACCAGTGGGGCTCGAACCCTCCGTTGGTGGAGACCTGCGACTTGGCGGCTTGGGTGTTCGGGAAGGGGCGGACGTAAACCTCCATCTGGCCGGATTCGTTGGAGCTATAGGCCAGCCATCGGCCGTCGGGAGACAGGGCCGGGTAGATCTCGACGAACGCCGAATTAAGCAGCGTCACCGTTGCCGTATCCCCCACCGTCCGCCGGGCGAAAACATCCTGCGGCGTGGTCCTGTAGATCAGCCAGCGCCCGTCAGGAGACCAGCCGGCCTCCTGGACCGGCCGCCCAGCGGGCGCCATCCCGGGTGCGGGCGTGGAGCTGCCGTCGGCCCGCGTGACGGCAAAGAATTCCACCCCGCCGGAGTTCGTGATGAATCCGATGGACTGGCCGTCCGGCGACCAGGCCGGCCGGTAGTTTATCGTGCCATCGAAGGTGAGCTTGGTGACCGGGCCAGTCGGCAGTTGCTTCACCCAGAGCTGCTGCGTGGTCCCCTGGACGATGCTGATGGCAAGCCGCTGGCCGTCGGGGGAGAGCGCCAGGGTCTGGAAGCTTCCCGACCACCCCGAATCGACGGGCTCCGCGTGTCCGTCACGGGATAGATACATGACGTGGTTCGGCGCCGTCACCAGGGCGCCCGTTTCGTAGATCATCGTTCCCGATTCCGAGACCGCCAGGTCCACGGCGCCGAAAGGGCGCCCCGCGATCCCGTTGGTGAGCGCGAACGCCTCTCCGGTCACCGTGAGCTTCCCGAGGTCGAACGGCACCGCCATCAGGTCGCCGCCGGCGGTCACGTAGACGAGGTGCCCGGTGGGGGAATAGCGCGCCGTGAGTCCCTGGACCACGGTGTGGTACTTGCCGGTCTTCAGGTCGAGGACCGCCACGTTGCTCGGGCGTCCGGTGCTTCGATACTGGATGGTGAACAGCACGCCCCGCGAATCGGGAAGCGGCGCGGGCCAGAAATGGTCTCCCTCGCCATTGGTGGTATCCACCGTCGTGACCTGCTCCGCGGCGCCGCCGGCGGGACGCACCCGAACCAGCCCCGTGGTCCCCCCGGCGGTGAGGCCGTCGAAGTAGATGTAGCCGTCGCTGTTCCAGGTGGCCCCGTCGGAGCCGATGCCGGAATCGGCGATGGTGATCGGCGGCGCCCCGGCCAGGGTCACGACCTTGAGGGTGGCAGTCGACTGCATGACGAATCCGACCTGCCTCCCGTCGGGAGAGAAGAATGGATTCGAGCCCTGGTCGGTCCCGGGGATCGGCGTGGCGGCAAGCTGGTCACGGTTTCGGAGCCAGAGTTGCGGCCCTTCCGGGCCCGGCCCGGCGTAGACGAGGCGCGAGCCGTCGGGCGAGAGCGCGATCCGGGTGCCTCGCGGGTTGGACAGCTCCTGTCCCTTTGGAAGGGCCATGGCAAAGCGAAGCACCGGACGGACGGGCGCGGGCCGCATCCACCCCCAGAGCGCGGCGCCGGCCGCGAGGGCGGCGAGAGACCAGCCGGCGACGGCGATCGGTGTCCAGCGGCGGCCCCTGCCCTGCGCCGCGGCCATCATGACCGTCGTCTTCGAGGCGTACCCTGTGTCTCCCAGCGCGGCGGCAAACTCCGCCGCCGTGGCGAACCGATCGGCCGGGAGCTTCTCGAGCGCGGTCAGCACCGCCGCTTCGACGTGCGACGGAATCGTGTGTCGCTGGCTGGTGAGCGAGCGGGGGTGTTCGGTGACCACCCGTGCGACGATGGCCTGCGCGGTGGAGCCGGTGAAGGGCGGATCGCCCGTCAGCATTTCGTAGAGCACGCAGCCCAGGGCATAGACGTCCGAGCGGGCCGTGATCTCCCGTTCGCCCATGGCCTGCTCGGGGCTCATGTAATGCGGCGTGCCGAGGCTCATGCCGGTCTCGGTCATCCGGGTGCCGCCCGCCTTGCTGGCGGCGAGCGCGATGCCGAAATCGGCCACCAGCGCCGAGCCGTCGTGGAGCAGGATGTTCTCCGGCTTGATGTCGCGGTGGATCACGTTGTGCCGGTGCGCGTAGTCCAGCGCCGCCGCCACTTCGCTCGCGATCCGCACGGCGTCGGCCACGGGGAGCTGCTTTTCCCGGTTCATCCGGTCGCGGACCGTCTCCCCCTCGACATACGGCATCACGTAAAAGAGGAAGCCGTCGGCCTCGCCCGAGTCGAAGAGCGGCAGAATATGCGGATGCTGGAGGTTGGCGGTGGTCTTGATTTCGGAGAGGAACCGCTCGGCGCCGATCACCGCGGCCAGCTCGGGCCGGAGCACCTTGACCGCCACCCGGCGGTCGTGCCGAAGGTCCTGCGCCAGGTAGACGGTGGCCATGCCGCCCTGGCCGAGCTCGCGCTCGAGGCGGTAGCGGTCGGTCAGGGCGGCGGTCAGGCGGGGAAGCGGGTCAGACAATGTGTACTCCAGGGTCTCGTGGTGTCATCGCGAGGCCACGAAGTGGCCGAAGCAATCTGGCGAAGGGGCGCACCATGGTGCGTCCCTTCGTCGGCCCCTGCCGGGGCCGCCTCGCAATGAGAGAAGCAATCGTCGTGAGGCCTAGTCGCTGCAGCGACACCAGCCGAGCGTCGGCTTCAGCCGAGAGCCGGCTCCTTACGAAAGAAACTTCTGCAGCGCCACGAGCCGAAGCCCGGCCACCCGGCCGAACTCCTTTGTGTTCAAGGTCGCGAGCGAGTGCCCCTGGGCCAGCGCCGTCGCGCCGATCAGCAGGTCATGGGGTCCGATCATCGTGCCCTCCCGGGCCAGGTGCGCCCACAACTCGGCGTGCCGACGCGCATCCGCCAGGCCGAAGGGCAGCACCGGGACCAGGGCGAGCAGCGCTTCGACAAAGGCGAATCGACGGGCGCGCACCCCTGGATCGGTGGCCCGGTGGCAGCCGTGGAGCAACTCCGAGGCGGTGATGGCGGCGATGCCCACCGGCACATCCCCCAGTGAACTCAGGAACGGCTCCAGCCGGATCCCGCCCCGCTCGGCGGCGATGAGCACGGAGCTGTCGAGCATCACTCCCACGGCGCCGCCACCGGCGGGAGTGCGACCCGGCCCGCCGCGATATCCGCCGCCAAGTCGGCTGCCTCCTCGGGGAGGAGTCTCGGCAACTCCGCCCAGCGCCGTGCGAGCTCGCCCGCGGTGAGGCCCGTGGCCTCAGCGGGGACGGCGCCGGGCCCCGCGAGGTAACGCGTTACCGCTTCTCGCGCGACCTGGGACTTCGGCACGCCGTGGGCGGCAGCCCAGCGGGCAAGTGTACGCGCCAGCGCCGCGGGAAGGCGAAGGGTCAGGTGGGAGTCTTTCATGTGTTACATTGTAATCCAATTGTACTACAAGGTCAAGATGTCACGATGCCGAGGCCAAGCTCTTACTTCGTGCCCATCTTCGCCTTCAGCTCCTCGAACCAGTTGTCCACGACCACCAGCGTGCTGTTCGGCGGCGCGACGGAGTCCGTGACGGGGCGGAGCATGATGAAGCGCTTGTCGTCCGGCGAGAGGTCGTAGGCACGGTACGAGAGGGACCTGGCATACGGCTTGGCCGGGAAGAGGGCGCGTGGCGCTCCAGCCGAGAACGACGGTGCGGTCGCCACGGTCACCACCGTCATTTCGCCCGATTCGGCGCGGAAGAAGATTTCGTTTCCGCCATGACTCCAGAGCGGCTCCTCCCCGCCGGCGGTCGAAATCTGCCAGCGCCCTCCATCCGCGGCTGGAAACGGCCGCACGTAAATCTCGGACTTCCCCGTTTCATCCGACTGGTAAGCGATCCACTTGCCGTCCGGTGAGAGGGTCGGCGCCCGCTCGTCGAACTTGCTCGACGCCACGATCGGCGTCAGCGCGGTGTCCACCCCCGGCCGGAAGCCCTGGATGTCCCGGCTCGGCAGGGTGGTGCGCACCACGAGCCACTGGCCGTCGTGCGACCAGAGCGCCTCGGCCAGCGACTTGTCGGAGCCGATCAGGCGTTCGGCGGCGCCGCTGCCGTCGGCGTGCTTTTTCCAGAGCGACGCGTTGTTGTTCCCCGGGTCGGCGATATACGTCACGTACTGGCCATCCGGAGACCAGACCGGGCGGTACTTGAGGAAGTCCTCGAAGGTCAGCCGGGAGAGCGGTCCGTGATCGAGTTGCTTGATCCAGATGTCGGAGGTCGGCTCTCCGGCGATGGCGACCGCGAGTCGGGTTCCGTCGGGTGAGAGACTCATCCCGCCGTTGAAGGGCCGGTCGTAGATCCAGCCGGAATCAACTGGCGAGGCGACGCCCTCTCGCGTGACCCAGACCGGCCGCACCGTTTCCTTGACGTCCCGGGGTTCGCCGGCGAGGTACATCAGGGTGCCCGCACCCGTGACGTCATAGTCCACGGCATAGCCAAACGCGGTGGCCACCCCCGCGATCACGGGAACGGCGGGGCCGGTCGTCGCCAGCTTGCCCTCGTCGAACGGCACCGCCGCCATGGTGCCGTCGGAGCGCGCGATGAGCAGGTATCCGGTGGCCAGGTACCGCGCACGGAGGCCGCGCTGGAGAATCTTGTACGTACCGGACTTGAAGTCGAGGACGGCGATGTCACTCTCGTTGGGCCGCGTGGGCCCGTACCAGATGCTGAACACCAGGCCGCGGTTGTTGGGGAGGACGGCCGGGCTCAGGTGGGCGAATTCATGCCGGGCTGTGTCGAGCGTGGTGCGCACCGTCGGGATGCCGCCCGTCGCCGGGACGCTGACGATGCCTCCGCCCCCGCTCCGGAACCCGCCCGCCGAGTAGATGACCCCGTCCGGCCCCCACGCCGTCCCGCCGGCGGATACCAGCGTATCGGTCACCACGATGGGGGTCGATCCATCCACCGAGGCGGTCTTCAGCACCCCGGGGAAGACCGTGAAGGCCACCTGCCTCCCGTCGGGCGACCACGAGAGGCCCTGCGCGCCATCGGTCCCGGTGAGCGGGCGGGCGTGAAGCTGACTCCGGTCCCGGATCCAGACCTGCCGCGTGCCACCCGCTCCGCCACCGATGTAGGCAAAACTGTTGCCGTCGGGGCTCAAGGCGATGACCTGCATCGTGTTGTTCGTGACCACCGCTTCCGTGCCCGACATTTCGAGCGCATATCGGCGGACTGGCGCCTGAACGTTGGCCGCGGAGCGGGACAACATCCACCCGCCGCCGACGAGCGTGAGCCCCCAGAGAGCCCACCCAGCCAGGGTGAGCGGCGTCCAGCGGCGGGGTGGAGCGTAGGCCGAGCCCGACAGGGATGTCGTCCGCGAGACGTATCCCGGGTCGGTGAGCGCGGCACCGAACTCGGCGGCGGTGGCAAACCGGTCCGCGGGCAGCTTTTCCAGAGATTTCTCGACCGCCGCCGCCACGTTCGGCGGCACCGATTTCCGGTGCTTGGTGACCGGGGCGGCCTCCTCGGTCACGATCTTCATGATGATCTGCTGGGCCGAGGCACCGACGTGCGGCGGGTTTCCGGTCAGCATCTCGTAGAGGACGCTGCCCAGCGAATAGACGTCGGACCGGGCGGTGATTTCCTTCTCGGCCGTCGCCTGCTCGGGGCTCATGTAGTGCGGTGTGCCGAGCGACATGCCGGTCTCGGTCATCCGGCCGCCGGCGGCAGCACTGAGCGCGAGCGCGATGCCGAAGTCGGCCACCATCGGTCGGCCGTCGTGCAGCAGGATGTTTTCCGGCTTGATGTCCCGGTGGATGACGCCGTGGCGGTGGGCGTAGTCGAGGGCGTCGGCCACCGCCACCGTGATCCGTACGGACTCATCGATGCCGAGCTGAGTCTCGCGGTCGAGCTTGGCGCGAAGGGTCTCGCCGTCGATGAACGGCATCACGTAATAGAGGAACCCGTCGGCGGTGCCGGAATCGAAGAGGGGAAGGATGTGCGGGTGCTGCAGCGCCGCCGTGGTCTTGATCTCCACCACGAAGCGCTCGGCGCCGATCACCGCGGCGAGCTCGGGCTTGAGAACCTTGAGCGCCACCTTGCGGTCGTGCTTGAGATCGGCGGCCAGGTACACGGTGGCCATGCCGCCCTGGCCGAGTTCACGCTCAATCCGGTAGCGGTCGGCCAGCGCAGCGACGAGGCGGGGAAGCGGTTCAGCCAATGAGCACTCCAAATGCGCGTGTTGTGATTGCGAGGCCACACGGTGGCCGAAGCAATCTGGCTCGAAGTTGCTTCGTCACGAGCTCAGAAATCCGGAAGTGGGAAGCACTTAGGATACGGCCTTCACAGGGGGACGGCTAGAGGGGAGCCAGTTATCTGCCCCCGAGCGCCGAGCGTTCGGCGAGGACGGAGTCGCGCTGGGGGACGAACACCGGATCGGGGTCGGTCCGCAGCGTCAGGTAGCGGTCGTACGCCCAGCGGGCGCCCGTGGTGTCGCCGGCCAGGACCGCGAGCCGGCCCTCCTGCCGGAGGAAGGCCGGCAGGGTCCAGAGGTAGGCGGGATACCAGTTGTTCTCCCTGCGCCGGATAGCGGCGAGGGCCCCTGGAATGTCCCCCTGCGCCTCGCGGAGCCGGGCAATGGTCCAGTTGGCCTCCACGACCGGGGCGGCCGGCGGCCCCAGCGTCAGCCAGCGCGGTCCACCGCGCATGAGGGAGTCGAGGGCGTCGAGTCTCGATGCGCTGCTCCGGTCCCGGCCAGCCTCCAGCATCGTCTCGAGCAGGAGCGGACAGACGCGAAAGTCGAGAGAGCCCCATTGCTCCGGCGGTATAGGGGAAGGATCGAGCGCGGCGAACGCGCGCTGCCGCCGGATGGCGCCACGGGTCCCGCTCGTATCGCCCATGGTGACTCGCAGCATCTCGGCGAAGCAATCGCGTAGCGGCGGCCACTCTGCGGAACCCATTTGGGCCAACCTTGCGAGAGCCTGGGGCCGGTATTGGGGCTCAACCATCGCCTGCCGGATCAGGCCGGCCTCGTCCCACGGGGTCCGACTCCCCATGAATCCGTCCCAGGAATCCACGACCCGACCCTCGGTGAGCGCGACGGCGTACTCACCGAGTTGCGCCGTGCCCCGCTCCTGTGCCGTCGCGCCTTCCTGGCGCAGCGTTGCGTTCGCCCAGCGGCCGTCGGCCAGCGGCAACGCAGCCTGCGCGCTGACCAGAGGGATGAGGACCAGCTTCTGCATGAAGTCGGAATGGGTGGTCCCCTTCATCTGCGTCCGCCAGCGACGGGCACCCAGGGTGTCACCGAGCGCGAGTGCGGCCGCCCAGAGGCCACCGTAGTCTCCGGAGCCGGGGTCGATTCTGGACGCGAGTAGCCCCGTCATGCGGCGGATCGTCGCGCTATCCCTGACGAAGACTGCCAGGTAGAGCCGTTCCCGGATCGCCGGGGTGAAGCTCGAGTCGAGCGCGATGGCGCGGTCCAGCGCAGCGGCGGCCCGGGCGGTCCAGTCCGGCACGCTGGCCACGGCCCCGTAGCTCCCGAGCCCACTGCCCAACACGAACCACTGGTCCGGGCTGTCCGCCGCGTCGCCCGCCGCGCGCTCCGCCTGCGCCAGGATCTCGGCGTAGGTGGATGGGTGCGGATAGTTGGGGCCGACGAAGGTCATGCCGCGGAGCAGCGCGAGGTCGCGCGGGCTCAACCGGTCGCGCAGCCGCCAGAGCGCCGGGATCGCCCGGAACCCGGAGGTGCTGAACACCGTGCCGACCAGTGGATTGGTCGTGACGAGCCCGAAGGCGGCTTGGGCGAAGTTGGAGTCGAGTGCAAAGGCGATGCTGTCGAGCTGCAGCGCCTTGAAGTAGTCCCCGCGGCGGTACGCCTTCCGGGCCGCGAGGTAATTCTGCAGCGCATCGAGGGAGGTGGACGCGAGCCCGTCGAGCCGCTCGCGCGACTCCCCAGCCTCCTGGCTCAGGAGCCGTGCCACGAGCCGGTTGACCAGCACAGCCACGCTGTCGGGCATCCCCGACACGGCACCGTTGGCCAGTTCCTTGCCGTCGGTCACACGGATCAGGGAGCCGGTGAGCGTCAGCTCGGTCGGCGTGGCGATGGCGCTGCCGAGCAAGACGCGCCCGGCGCCGAGTTGCGCGGCGAGCCGGCGGGATTGCTCCTCTGAGAGGTCCTCCTGCTCGTTGCCGACCTCTCGCCGCCATGCGCTGAGTGTGGTGCGGGGCTCGACGATGCGCGGTCCCGTGCCACCAGGGAGCCGCGCGTTGAGGAGGTCGAGCATGGACTCGCGCAAGTAGGAGGTGGACTCGCCGCCGACGCGAAACGGCATGACGGCGATGACGTCCGGGTCGAGGTCTCCCTTGATTCGGTCTCTCCCCAACGCCCACCACCCCGCGGCGGCCAATGCGAGCACTCCAACCACGGCGATCGCCGCGCGTCGCGGCATTGTCGGGCGGACGGAAACGACGTCCGCACGGAGCGCCTCAACGAACTGCGCCACAGTGGCGTAGCGATCCATCGGGGAGCGCTGCATCGCCTTCTGCAACGCCCGATCAACCGACTCCGGCACGCCGTTCCGCACGACCCGCACCTGGGGGGTTGGCGAGCCCAGCCGCTTGGCGATGACCGCGGCGGCGGTCTGGCCGGTGAAGGGCGGCTCCCCGGCCAGCATCTCGTACAAGACGCTGGCCAGCGAGTACTGGTCGCTCCGGCCGTCCACGTTCGACTCGCCGGCCGACTGCTCGGGGCTCATGTACGCGGGGGTGCCAACCGCCATGCCCGTCGCGGTCAGCTGGCTGCCGCCGGCGGCGTCGATGGCGCGTGCGATGCCGAAGTCGGCGACCACCGCCTGTCCGCTCGAGAACATGATGTTGTCGGGCTTGACGTCACGGTGGACGATGCCGCGCTCGTGGGCGTAGGTCAGGGCGGCGGCCACCTGCGCCGTGATCTCAAGGCTGTCCGCGACCGACAGCTGCCGGTCCCGCTGCAGGCGGTCCCGAAGGGTTTCCCCCTCCACGTACGGCATCACGTAGTAGAGGAAGCCGCTGGCGGAGCCGGAATCGAAGAGGGGAAGAATGTTCGGATGCTGCAGGCTGGCGGTGGTGGTGATTTCCTTCACGAAACGCTCGGCGCCGAGCGCTGCGGCGAGCTCAGGCTTGAGGACCTTGAGCGCCACCTTGCGCCGGTGCTTCAGGTCCTCGGCCAGATACACCGTGGCCATGCCGCCCTGGCCGAGCTCCCGCTCGATGTGGTAACGGTCGGCGAGAGCGGCGGCGAGGCGGCCGAGCGCGTCGGTCATCAGACTCCATGTTCAGGGGAAACTACGATGTTGCACTCGAGATCAGATCCAAGATGGCCGCGGCGCGCCCGTCCGGCCAGCTACTTCTTCCCCAGCGCCGCCTTCAATTCGTCGGTCCAGTTGAGTGTGAGCTCCAGGAACGTCCCCGTGCCCCGGCTCGAGGCGCCCCAGGGCTGCAACATGATGAAACTGCGGTCGTCCGGCGAAACGGCGTAGCAGGTGTGAAAGGGGCTGCAGCTCAGCCCCTTGACCGAGAAGAGATCCTGGTGCGCTCCCGGGCGGAACTCCTGACCGCCCTGGACCGTGACCGAGCGCAGGTGCCCATCGCCCGTGATGTAGAAGAGCTCCTTGCCACCGTGGCTCCAGGCCGGCGCCGCCCCGCCCTCGGTGGAGACCTGCCACCGGGCGTCACCGGTGTTGGGAAAGGGGCGGACATACACCTCTTCGTGGCCCGACTCGATCGAGACGTACGCCACCCACCGACCGTCGGGCGAGAGCGCCGGCGAGTACTCGTCGAACGTGCTGGCGGAGACCGTGATCGTCGATGTATCGGCACCAGTGCCGCGCGCGAAGATGTCGCGCACGTTGTCGGTGACACCCGTCCGGTAGAGCAGCCAGCGCCCGTCGGCTGACCACTGGGCTTCATCCACCTGCATGGTGTCCTGCGCCATGTAACGTTCCGGCTTGCTGCTGCCGTCCGCCCGGATGGTATAGAGGTACGATGGCCCGGTCCGGTCGGAAGTGAACGACAGCGTGCGCCCGTCCGGGCGCCAGGCGGCGCGATAGTTGAGCGTGCCTTCGAACGTCAGCCGAGTCAACGGGCCGGTGTCGAGCTGTTTGATCCAGACGTCGGTACGCCCCCCGGCCACCATGCTCACCGCCAGGCGGGAGCCGTCGGGGGAGAGCGCCATCGAGTTGATGCTCCCGCGCCAGGTGGAGTCCACGGTGGTCTTCCGCCCTTCGCGGGTCACCCGGATCACGGTGAACTGGTCGCGCCCTCCACCGTTGGAGAGGTAGAGCAGCGCTCCCGAGGCGGAGACCGCCATTTCGGGCACGATGCCATTGTCCACCTGGACCCCGGTCAGCACCGGGATCGGGGTCCCGCGCAGTTCCATGGCCTTGGCGTCGAACGGCGCGGCCAGAACCGAACCGTCCGGCCGGGCCATGACGAGGATGCGCTGCTTCGGCAGGTACCAGGTGCGTGCCACGTTGTCCGCCAGCGGCTTCGCCTTGCCGGTGCCGAGGTCGATGGCCACGAGCGCCATGTGCGCACAATTGTTGGTGCAGGTCGTGGCCAGGACGGCATCGTTGCGCCCCACGCTCGTGGGGAAGACCACCCCGAAACCCGCCGAGGAGGTCACCGGGACCATGGTCTTGCCGACGGGCGCGAGCGCCGCACGGAGGCCGAACGCGAGGTCGCTGTACAGCATCGTGCCGTCGGGCAGCCACACCCCGCTCGCGAGGGTGCGATTGACGCTTTGGGCCACGGCGGAGGGCGAGCCGGCGGTCGGGTCGATCTTGTACAGGACGCCATCGGCAAAGTAGCCCAGCCACTTGCCGTCCTCGGTAAAGAAGGGCGAATCGGCCCCCGCACTGCCCGGGACGACTCGTGGCACATTGGAGTCCCGGTCCCTGATCCAGAGCTCGCTGGGTCCCGATCCGTCCGAGGCCACGTAGGCGAGGCGCGACCCGTCGGGGGCCATCGCAAAGGCGTGGCCGGAGAAGGCCAGTTCCGCCTGCCGGAGCCCCGGCACCTCGATCTCGTAGCGCGCCAACGGTGCGCCCGGCGCGCGCCGCGCCTGGACTGCGAAGTACGCGGCCGCCATCGTGGCCACGGTCGCGACGGCGACGGCAACCCGGAAGGCCGCTCCCTGCGTAGGTGGCGCCTGGGGCGCCGCCCGTCCGGCGGTGCGGGGCCGGACGCCGCCGTGTCCGGCCAGCGCCGCGCTGAAGTCCGCCGTCGTGGTGAACCGGTCGGCGGGAAGCTTGGCGAGCGCGGTCAGCACCGCGTCCTCGACCTCGGGCGGCACCGTGTCACGCCGCGCGATCAGCGGGGCGGGTTTTTCCGTCATCACCTTGGCGACGATGGACTGCGCGGTGGGGCCGGTGAAGGGTGGTTCGCCGACGAGCATTTCGTACAGCACGCACCCCAGCGCATAGACGTCCGAGCGCGCGGTGATCTCCCGCTCACCCATGGCCTGCTCGGGACTCATGTAGTGCGGCGTCCCGAGGCTCATCCCCGTTTCGGTCATCCGGGCGCCGCCGGCCTTGCTCGCGGCCAGTGCGATGCCGAAGTCCGCGACGAGGGCGGCGCCGTCGTGCAGCAGGATGTTCTCGGGCTTGATGTCGCGGTGGATTACGCCGTGGCGATGGGCGTAGTCGAGTGCCGCGGCCACTTCGGTGGCGATGCGCACCGCCTCGGCGACCGGCAGCTGCTTTTCCCGGCTGATCCGATCGCGCACCGTTTCGCCTTCGACAAAGGGCATCACGTAGAACAGGAAGCCGTCGGCGGCGCCAGAGTCGAAGAGCGGAAGAATGTGGGGGTGCTGCAGGTTGGCGGTGGTCTTGATCTCGCTCAGGAAGCGCTCAGCGCCGATGACGGCCGCGAGTTCCGGTCGCAGGACCTTGACCGCCACCAGCCGGTCGTGCTTGAGGTCCTGCGCCAGGTAGACCGTGGCCATGCCGCCCTCGCCGAGCTCCCGCTCGAGTCGATAGCGGTCGGCCAAGGCCGCGGCGAGGCGGGGAAGCGGGTCAGCCATTCGTGACACTCCGAATCAGCGTCCGCCGCCGAATCAGGTAATAGACAACGGACGCAGCGATC
>CAWETL010000015.1:0-11252 GCA_963812085.1 uncultured Gemmatimonadales bacterium | reverse complement strand
ATGGCACCTCACCACCGTGGAACGCGCACCCGAGCTCGCCGGCCTGTTGCTGCCGCCGTGGGCCGCGAAGAGGTCGAGTCCGGCATCCACGTCACGCTCTCCCGCCACGACGCCGGCCTGCGCCTGGCGTTCGACGACACGGGCACCTTCGACATTTCGAGCGATGGCGCGCGCATCGTTTGGGCGCGCCCTGCCGAGGCCGACCTCGCGTCGGCGCGCAAGGACGTCCTCGGGCGCGTGCTGGCGATCTGCCTCCATCAACAGGGAGTGATCGCGCTGCACGGAAGCGCCGTCGAGCTGCGGGGGTCGCCGTCGCATTCCTCGCACCGAAATTCCACGGCAAATCCACCACCGCTGCCGCGCTGGTGGACGCCGGCGCACGCCTCCTGGCGGATGACATCGTCGCGGTCACCAGCGGCGTCGAGCCGTCCGTCCTGCCCAGCGTTCCCGTGGTGCAGCTCTGGAAGGATGCGGCGGCACGAGTGGCACCGGCCTCCGTGGCGGTGCCGGGCAGCGCGGAGGGACGCAAGCTACAGCGCCGCTGGGATGCAGCGGAGCGCAACGCCGGGGACGCCGCTCCGCTGGCCGGCGCGTACCTTCTCGTTCCGGTCGCACCCGGCTCACCAGGGCATTTTTCTGGCGGACCCGGCTCTCGGGAGTGGAGGGCGCGCTCGCGATGCTCGGCCAGGCCAAGGTCGGCAACCTCCTCGGCGTCGAGCGCCGGGCCGGGCTACTGCAGGCCACCGGCGAAATGGCGGACCGTGTGCCCGTCTACCGCCTCGAGATTCCGAGAGATTTCGAACAGCTTCCCGACCTGACTACGGCACTCTGGCAGTGGCATGCACCCCCTGACGCAGGTCGGGCGATCGAAGGAACGCGATGACCCAGCCGGCGGCGTTCCGAATGCCCGCGGGCGGCGAGTCCGCCCCACCACGAGGGGCGTCGACTGCCCAGGCCGGCGAGGCGCTGGTCCGTGTGGACCGACTCGTCCAGAGCTTCCCGCTCCGCCGGGGATGGTCGCAAACGCTCCGACATCCGCTCCAGCGCCCCCGGATCCAGGTGCTTCGCGACGTATCACTGCAGGTCCGCCGCGGCGAGTTCTTCGGGCTCCTTGGCCCCAACGGCGCCGGCAAGACCACCCTCTTCAAGATCCTCGCGACCCTCATCCAGCCGGAGTCGGGGACGGTGGAGATCGCGGGCATCGATGCCCTCAAGCGCCCGGGCGCAGTGCGCGAAGTGCTCACGCCAGTCATCGCCGATGAGCGCAGCCTCAACTGGCGGCTGACCGGCGCCGAGAACTTGCGGCTCTTCGCCGCCCTGTACGGCGTGCCCGGCCAGGACCGGGTTGGCACCGCCGGTCGGCTCCTCGAAACGGTCGGCCTCAGCGATGCGGCTGACCGGATGGTCGGCACCTACTCGTCGGGGATGAAGCAGCGCCTGCTGATCGCCAGGGCGCTGCTCTCCCGACCCGCAGTGCTGCTGCTCGACGAGCCGACCCGCAGCCTGGATCCGGTGAGCGCCCGCGACTTCCGCCGGTTCCTTCGGGACGAGGTGACTGGGCGGCAGGGGTGCACGGTCCTGCTGGCGACGCACGACGCCGACGAGGCATTCGAACTTTGCGATCGACTCGCGGTGCTCCACCGCGGACGGCTGGTGGGCCAGGGAACCGCCCGGGAGCTCGCCGGCATTGCGGGCGGACACCGTTGCCGGATCGCGGTGCCCGGCGGCCAGGAGGACCTGGCGCTCGCGATCCTGGCCCGTCACGGCCTGACCACCTTCGCGGCATCTGGGGCGGGGGAGCAACCGGGCTGGGTCGACCTGTCCGGGGAACTCCCGGGCGGTCTGCCCGCGTCCGCGGGGGTGCTGCGGGATCTCATGGCCGGCGGGGTGTCGGTGGGCGAGCTCGCCCAGGTTCCCCTGCCCCTCGCCGATCTCATCGAGCGGCTGTTGCCGAAGGGTGGGGCGGCGTGAGCAAGGTTTTCGCGCTCATCGCCGCGCAGTGGCGCGTGATGGTGAGCTACCGAACGCAGACGCTGCTCTCCTTCGCGGGGCTGCTCTTCACCGTGGTGCCGCTCTACTTCGTGGCGGGTGCGCTCCAGCCGGTCATGGCGAACGCGATCCGCACGGAGGGGGGGGATGCGTTCGGCTTCCTGCTGGTGGGCACCAGCGTCATCCTGGTGGTGACGGTGGCGTTGTCCGCGGTGCCCTCGGCGCTCTCGGCCGGCATTGCGAGCGGAACGTTCGAGGCGCTCCTCAGCACCCCCACGTCCCTGCCGACCCTCCTGGCCGGACTGAGCGGCTTCCCCCTGGTGATGGCGGCGCTCCGTGCGGTCGTGCTCCTGGCCGCCGGGGCGCTGTTCGGCGTCAGCATGGCGGTGGGGAAGCTGCCGCTCGCGCTCATCGTCCTGCTTGTCCTCGTGCTGGCCCACTATGCGATCGGCCTCGTCAGCGGAGCGATGGTCCTGGCCTTTCGGACCGCGGGACCGATCTCGAGGCTCGTGCTCGTGGGATCGAGCCTGCTGGGCGGCGTGTACTACCCGACCCACGTCATCCCCTCATGGCTTCAGACCGTCTCCGCGGTGCTCCCCTTGAGCTACGGTCTCCGCGCGCTCCGGCGCGTGCTGCTGCAGGGGGCCTCGTTCGGCGCCGTCTCGCACGACCTGCTGATCCTGGCCGGCGAGACGGCCGTTCTCCTGGGGCTGGGCGTCGGGCTGATGTCGCTGGCCTTCCGCTACGCACGGCGTCAAGGCACGCTGGCGCAGTATTAGCTAACATGTAGACCATGCCGGTACTCCCTCCCGAAGCCCGTCTCGTGGTGTTCGCCACTCGCCCGCCGAGCGGGGAGGACGGCCGCGCCCTGGATGCGCTCCTCCGCGAACCGCTCGATTGGCGGCGTGTGGGGGAGCTGGCCGAGCGCGAAAAGCTGCTGCCCGTACTCTGGAACCGCCTGCGAACGCACGCCACCTCCCTGCCGACCGAAGAAGCCGAGCGAATCCGCAGACAGGCTGCCGTCATCGAGTTCCGGATGGCCGTCGCCGAGACCGTGCTCGAAGCGGTCCTCAGGCGGCTGGCCGCGGCACGGATTCGGGTGATGCTGCTCAAAGGTGCCGCGCTGGCGACGACGGTGTACGACTCCTTCGCGGCGCGCCCCATGGGCGACCTCGACATTCTCGTGCCACCGGAGGATGTGGCCCGGGCGTGGCAGTCCATGGTGGAGGCGGGGTGGCGCAAGGAATTCGAGGGCGGGGAAACTTTCTACGAAGGGCACCACCACCTGGCAGCGTTGGTGGACCCGAAGGGGCTCGGAATCATCCTGGAGATTCACCGCGCCATCCTTCCTCCCTCCGGTCCATTCCTGTTCGACGAGACCGAGCTCTGGCGTGATGCGGCACCTGTCTCGCTCGGGTCCACTGAAGCCTGGGTACCGTCCCGTCAGCACCAGCTGCTCCACCTCTGCGCGCACTTCGCCTGGTCGAACATGCTCTCCACCGGCCTCGGGCGCACGGTCCGCGACGTCGCAGCCCTGTTGGAAGCGGACGGCATGGACTGGGACGCCTTCGTCGCCCTCGCGCAACGAACTCGAGCCGGGACGTGCGCCTTCTGGACGTTGGCCATGACCCGGGCCCTGGCTCAGGCGCAGGTCCCGACGACAGTCCTCGAGCGGCTCCGGCCCCGTCAGCCGGAAGCGCTGACGAATGCGCTGCATCGCGCGCTCATCGCATCCGCGCTGCTCGGCGCGTGTCCGTCGATCCGGATGCGGCAATGGCTCTGGAAAGCGGCCATCCGGCCCGGGCAGCCCGGCCACAAAGCCGCCCTCCCATGGCAGGTCGAGGCGGCGTTTCGGGAGGCGTTTCCACGGGGAAGAAGGACGTCGTTTGGCGCACGCACGGTGGCCCACGTGCGGGCGTGGGCGGCGTGGCTGCGGTTCGCCAGCATTTTCGGGGTGCCCAAGCCGATCACCTGACGAACAGGATCGATTCAGCCTCGAAACATCCCGATGCGGTTGGCGAGCGCCCGGCCGGCGGCCGCGCTGGCAAGCGCCGAGAGTGCCACCGGCCACCCGGGGAAGGCGCATCCGCCCCCGACAGCGCTGAGGAAGAGCGAGGCGAGGCCGGCGACGACAAGAACCTTCGGACGGGTGGCGAGCGTGAGGCCCAGCAGCAGGAACGACAGCATGGCCGGAACCATCCTCCACCACAGCGTGCCATCGGTCGCCCGATAGAACAGCGCACTGAAGTAGAGCTCGGGAGACAGCCTCAGAACCGACTCGCGCTCGACGCCGGCGTGACTCGCCATGAGCCGCACGTGGCGCCGTGTCGCCTCGACCAGGATGCGCACCGTGTCGCCTGCGGCGTGTGGAAGCACTCCTTCCATCCGGAGACTTGGGCCTCGAAGACCCACCCAACTCAAGCCGGTGCGCTGGTAGGCCAGGAGCGTGCCGCCCTCCTGCGCGAGGACCAGGAAGGGCACGGTCCCCTCCCCCACCACGATCTCGACGAGCCGCCGCTCGCCCGCGGCCGGCGGGCCGGTCACGATCGTGACTTCGAACCGGGTCTTTCTGGAAGCGGTCAGGCGGGCGCGCAACTTGGGGAGATCCGATACGGGACCGTCGGGCAGCGAGACGCCCTGCAGCCTCACCTCCAGAATCCTGCCTGGAAATGGCGGCATGCCGAGCGCCGCCGGGGCCCATTCAGCCATCCACGGTGACGGTCCGGGTATCGCCGGCTGCGCCAGGTAACCTCCCAGAAACCACGCCAGCACAACCACCACCGCCAGCGGCGGCGACACCCTGGGCCACCACCAACCTCGACGCTCCCAACGGGCCACGATGAGGACGCCGAGGCCGCATCCCGCCGCGTTCGCTGCGACGTCGTAGATCGATGCGAAGCGGCCCTGCACCCACCACCGCTGGGCAAGCTCGATCGCGACGCTCGCGAGGACGCCCACGCCGATCGCGAATCGCGGGCGCAGGCCCAGCAGGGCGAGCCCGGCTCCGAGAGGCAGGAAGAGGAGGATGTTGAACACAACGTCGTACACGGAACAACAGCCGGCCGCGGTCAGGGGATGGAGCTCAGAGTTCGGACGCAGCGTCAGCCAGAGGATGGCGGCCAGCGCGATCGCCGACAAGGCGATTCCTCCGAGTCGGCGGCTGCTCACTGCCTGTGGGAATCGAAGATGAGTCACGATCGAAAGTACCGTGAGCGGGGCGGGAGTCGCCACCCGGACCAACCGGTGCCGGCGAGGGCCCCCGCCCTTGCCGCAGGGGTCGGCCCCCCGTAAACTCGATCCATCTCTCCCTCGCGTGAGCCGCCCCCGACGATGCCGTCCCTGACCCTCAACGGACAATCCGTTCCCTTCGCGGCGGGCGCGACCATCCTCGACGCCGCACGCGCGAGCGGCATCGACATCCCTACCCTCTGCTGGTATCCCAAGCTCCCCACCGTCGGCAACTGCCGCATCTGCCTGGTGTCCGTGTCCGGCCAGGGCAAGCTGCTGCCCGCCTGCGCCACGCCCGCCGCCGAGGGGATGGTGGTCGAAACGGAGAGCGAGTCGGCCGTGGCGAACCGCCGCGGCGTGCTGGGGATGCTCCTCGAGCGCTACCCGCTCGAACACCTTGCCGGGAACGGCCACGCCCCGCCGCGGAACGAGTTCGAGGGCTATGTCTCCCGGTACGCCGTGCCGCTGCCCTCGGAGCAACCGCTCGGCCTCCGCGGCGGCGACACCCGGCCGGGCGACGTGATGATCCAGCACGACATGTCGCTGTGTATCCTGTGCACCCGCTGCGTGCGCGCCTGCGACGACATCCAGGAGGTCGGGGTCCTCGACGTGGGCCAGCGCGGGGCGCACACCGAGATCATCGTCGGCGGAGACGGCGACCCCGACCACGCCGGCTGCACCTGGTGCGGGGAGTGCGTCCGGGTCTGCCCGACCGGCGCCATCTTCGAGGTCATCCCGAGGGAACGCTTCGGCGCGGAAGCGGTGCGCCAGCCCGACAGCGTGACCCGCTCGGTCTGTCCGTACTGCGGCGTCGGCTGCCAGGTGGACCTGCACGTCAAGGACGGTCAGCTGGTGCGAGTCACTTCGCCGTGGATCGAGGAGAACACGCCGAACCAGGGCAGCACCTGCGTGAAGGGGCGGTTCGGCACCGACTTTACCCAGCACCGGGACCGGCTCACGGCGCCGCTCATCCGGAAGGGTTGGGTCCGCGAGGGCACCGCCTGGCGCTGGACCGGCGAACGGCCCCGGCACCGCGAGGGGCCGTGGCTCACCATCGAGGAGCTCGGTGGCTCGAAAAAGCCCCGGCCTCCGAAGCGCAGCGTCGGCAAGCCGCCCCAGACGGGACTCCCGGTCGTGGGCGACGGCGACGTGCGGGACCGGGCCTCGACGCCGGCCGAGTGGTACGACGCCTTCCGGGAAGCCACCTGGGAGGAGGCGATGAGCCTCACCGCCCAGGAACTCCTCCGCATCAAGCGGGAGCACGGACCCCGCGCCCTCGCCGCGCTCTCCTCGGCCAAGTGCAGCAACGAGGACAACTACCTGTTCATGCGAATGGTCCGCGGCGCCCTCGGCACGAACAACGTGGACCACTGCACGCGGCTCTGCCACTCGACCTCCGTCGCCGCCATGAGCCGGGCGCTCAGCACCTCCGCCGCGTCGGGCTCCATGCGCGAGATCGAGGAGGCGTGCGACGTCATCTTCATCTCGGGCGCGAACGTCACCGAAAATCACCCGGTGTTCGGTGCCCTGGTCAAGCGCGCCGTGACCCGCGGTGCCAAGCTGGTGGTGGCCGACGTCCGCCGCACCGAACTCGCCGCCCTGGCCGACGTGCACCTCCAGCTGCTCCCCGGCACCGACGTGGCGCTGTACAGCACCATGCTGAACCACATCCTCCGCGAGGGACTTGAGAACAAGGCCTTCATCCGCGAGCGGACGAAGGAGTTCGACGCCGTCCGGCGGGCGGTGGCGCCGTACACGCTCGAGATCGGGCAGAAGCTCACGGGCGTCCCCGCCGAGAAGATCCGGGAGGCGGCCGAGCTGTACGCCCGGGGGCCCAACACCTCCACTCTCTGGGCGATGGGGCTCACCCAGCACGCCACCGGCACCGACATCGTGGCGAGCCTCCTCAATTTGCTGCTGGCGTGCGGAATGATCGGACGGTGGGGCGCGGCGATGCTGCCGGTCCGCGGGCAGAACAACGTGCAGGGCGCGAGCGACGTCGGCGCCATTCCGTTTGCCTACACCGACTACCGGCCGGTCACCAAGCCCGAGAATCGCGCGGAGTACGCGCGGGCGTGGGGACTCCCCGACGAGGCCCTCTCGCTCGAGAACGGGCTCATGGTCACGGAAATGACCAAGCCGGGGAGCGGCGTGCGCGGGCTGTACGTGATGGGAGAGAACCCCGTCATCTCCGATCCGGACGTGGCGCACGCCGAGGATTGGGTGCGGGGGCTCGAGTTTCTTGGCGTGCAGGATCTCTTCCTGACGGACACGGCGCGCTGGGCCGACGTCGTACTCCCGGGTTCCTCCTTCGCGGAAAAGGAGGGGACCTTCGTCAACACCGAGCGGCGCATCCAGCTGTCGTCTCCTGCGTTTCCGCCACCTGGCACGGCCCGCCGGGACCTCGACATCCTCATCGAGCTCACCGAGCGCCTGGGGCTCAAGAGCCCCTTTGCGGGAGCCGAAGAGGTGATGCGGGAAATCGCCTCGGTCACCCCCTCGTGGCGTGGCGTCACCTACGACGGGCTCCGGCGCCACAATTTCGGGATCCAGTACCCCGTGCCGACGCCAGAGTCCGACGGGACTGCGTTCTTGTTCGACGATCGCTTCCCGACGCCGGACGGCCGGGCGCTGTTCGTGCCCGTGGAGTTCCTGCCGCCCAGCGAGCTGCCGGATGCCGAGTATCCCTTCGTGATGGGCACCGGTCGGCAGATGTATCACTGGCACACTGGGACGATGACCCGCCGTTCGACCGGACTCGACTCGCGGGAGCCGGTCCCGATCGTGGAGATGAACCCGGCCGACGTCGCCGAGCTTGGCGTGGGCGACGGCGATACGGTGCGCATCACCTCCCGGCGGGGCAGCATCCTGATCGGCGTTCGCTCCTCCGACCGGCAGGCGCGGGGGCAGGTGTTCGTGCCGATGCACTTCCGCGAGGCCGCCGCCAACCTCCTGACCAATCCGGCGCTGGATCCGTACGCGAAGATCGCGTCGTTCAAGGTGAGTGCGGTGCGGATCGAAAGGATGGACCAGGGCGAGAATTGAGATTGCTTCGGCCACTGCGTGGCCTCGCAATGACAGAAAGACTTCTCGTGCCATTGCAAGGAAGCCTCGAAGGGGCCGACGAGGCGATCTGTGGCCAGATTCAGATTGATTCGGCTACCGCGCGGCCTCGCAATCACAGAGGAACTCCTTGTGTCATTGCGAGGAGGCCCCTCAGGGGCCGACGAAGCAATCTCGCAATCCGGATTATATTCCTACCTTCCTCAACCCCGGCTCCCATGCGCGCACTCGTGAAGACCGCCCCCGGCATCGGCATGGAGCTGCGGGACGTCCCCGTCCCGGCCTGCGGACCGAACGACGTCCTGATCCGCGTCCATCACGCCGGTGTCTGCGGCACCGACTTGCACATCTGGGAATGGGATTCCTGGGCCAGCAACCGGCTCAAGCCGCCGGTCGTCATCGGCCACGAGTTCGCCGGGCGGATCGAGAAGACTGGGCCCCGAGGCCGCGGCCGCCGGGCTGCTGGCCATCGGCGACCTGGTCACCGCCGAGGGCCACATCATCTGCGGCCACTGCCTCCAGTGCCGCACCGGCAACGGCCACCTCTGCGAGCGGACCCGATCATCGGCGTCGATCGCGACGGCGCCTTTGCCGACTACATCGCGATGCCGGCCTCCAACGTCATGAAGCTCGAGGGGATCCCGACCGACATCGGCGCCATCATGGACCCGATCGGCAACGCCTTCCATACCGTGCTCGAAGGGCGACGCCGTCATCGGGAGCGCCGTACTGGTGCTGGGCTGCGGCCCGATCGGGTGCTTCGCCGTCGGGCGTGGCGCGCGCCGCCGGAGCGTCGCTGGTGCTCGCGAGCGACTTCAACGACAAGCGGCTCGACCTCGCGAGCAAGATGGGCGCGCACGTGACGCTCAATCCCGGGCGGGACGACGTGCCGGCCCGCATCAGCGAGCTCACCGACGGCGACGGGGTCGATTTGGTCTGCGAAATGAGCGGCCATCCCGCCGGGCACGTGCAGGCCTTCCCGGCGGCGCGCCTCGGCGGGCGGGTCAACCTGCTCGGCACGCCGAGCAAGACCACCGAGGTGAGCTTCGCACGGGACATCATCTTCAAGGGACTGACGCTGTACGGTGTCACGGGGCGCAAGATGTACCACACCTGGCACGTGATGCAGCGCTACCTTCGCGCCGGCCAGTTCGACCCCCGCCCCGTCGTCACCCATCGCTTTCCGCTCGAGAGCATCGCCGACGCCATCCGCGTCATCAAGGACGGGCAGGCTGGCAAGGTCATCCTGGAGATCGGCGCATGACCACCAACCCTGCGACACCCGGATCGCACGCCGAGCTCGAGCAGTTCAAGGCCGACGGCGTCTACAAGCGCCTCAACTACCTCGACTCGCCCGCAGGCGGCCCGGCGTCGAGATGGAAGGCCGCGGCGAGGTCATCATCCTCTCCTCCAACAACTACCTCGGCCTGTGCGAACGTGCCGGCGGTCGTCGCGGCCGGCAAGGCCGGCCTCGGACCGGTATCGGCGCCGGCACCGGCTCGGTCCGCTTCATCTGCGGCACCTTCACCATCCACCGCGAGCTGGAGGCGGCGCTGCGCCCGCCTGGTCGGCACCGAGGCGTCGCTCACCTTCGTCTCTTGCTGGAACGCCAACGAGGGGCTCGCCGCCGACCCTGCTCGGCGACGCGAGGACGACCTGATCCTCTCCGACCAGCTCAACCACGCCTCGATCATCGACGCCATCCGGCTGGCCAAGGTCGATCACCAAGTGCCAGACCGGCGTCTACAAGCACGCGCGACCTGGCCGACCTCAAGCGGCAAGCTCGCCGCGGCCACGCGATCGCCGGGTCAAGCTGGTGATCACCGACGGCGTCTTCTCGATGGAAGGCGACGTCGCCAACCTGCCGGACATCGCTCGAGCTGGCCGGCAGCACGACGCGGTGCTCGTGGTCGACGACTCGCACGCCACCGGGGTGCTGGGCAAGACCGGCCGCGGCACCGCCGAGCACTTCGGCCTGCTGGGCGAGGTCGACATCATCACGTCGCACGCTGGGCAAGGCGCTCGGCGGCGCGGCGGGCGGGTTCATCGCCGGGCGGCGGCGCCCTGTGCGACTACCTCACGCAGCGCTCCCGCCCGCAGCTGTTCTCCAACGCCCTGCCGCCCACGGTGGCCGCCAGCGCGCTGGCGGCGATGCGGCTCCTCGAGGCCCACCCCGAGCGGGTCACCCGCCTCCACGACAACGCCAGCTACTTCCGCGGCGCGCTGCAGGAGGCGGGCTTCAAGCCCCGCTCCCGGGCGAGACGCCGATCATTCCCGTGATCCTCGGCGAGACCGCCGCGCGCCATCCGGATGAGCGAACTGCTGCTGGACGAGGGCGTCTTCGTGACCGGGTTCGGCTACCCGGTGGTGCCCCAGGGCCACGCCCGGGTCCGCTGCCAGATCTCGGCGGCACACCCCCGGGCGACCTCGACCAGGCGCTGGCGGCCGTTCAAGAAGGTGGGCACCCGGCTGGTTTGATCTAGGGCGAGTTGCAACCCCCGCGTCACCCTGCAAGCCGGTGCGCGGGTCCACCCCGGATGCCCCCCCTCCGGACCGCTCCCAATATGCCAGAGCTGACCGGGGACAACCCATTGGGGTCTAGTGTTTTAGGCCGAAGTTTCCTATCTTGGAACCAGCCGGTTCCAGCCCCCCTGGGCCACGGGGGCAAGGAAATTGCCGAATCCTGACACCATTCGCCATGCCGTGACCGGTCCCGGGGACCCCCTCAGGGCCGATACTTCCAGGAGGCAGACTGATGCGTGTGCTCACCCGTGCCCTCGCGACGCTCGGCCTGGCAGCCCTTGCCGGCGCCACCTCGCTCAGCGCCCAGAATGCTGGCGTGGGCTCGTACCGGTTCTACGTCGGCGCGTCCGGCGGCGTGATGGACTTTGCCACCACGGCGCAGACCCGGGGCGGGGTCGGGATGGCCGGCGCGAACATGCTGGTCACGGCAAACCGCGTCGGACTGATGC
>CAWETL010000014.1:0-11838 GCA_963812085.1 uncultured Gemmatimonadales bacterium | reverse complement strand
CTGGTCGCTTGCGGTCTCAGACCAGCAGTCACAGACATCAGAGTCCTGTCGCCATGGGTTCCGAGGAAGTGGAACCGGGCATCCGGGTAACGCTTTCCCGGCACGAGCGCGGCCTGCGCCTCGTGTTCGACGATACCGGCGCCTTCGAGATCTCGGCCGATGGCACACGGATCGAATGGGTGCGACCCGCCGCGCCGGACCTCACCTCGGTGCGGAAAGACGTCCTTGGACGCGTGCTCGCGATCTGCCTCCACCAGCAGGGCGTCGTCGCGCTGCACGGCAGCGCGGTCCAACTCTCGGGCGTCGCCATCGCCTTCCTCGCCCCGAAATTCCATGGCAAGTCGACCACCGCGGCCGCCCTGGTGGACAGCGGGGCGCGGCTCCTGGCGGACGACGTCGTGGCCGTGTCGACCGGAAATCCGCCGTCCGTCCTGCCCAGTGTACCGTTCATCCAACTGTGGAAGGACTCCGCGGCCCGCGTCGCGCCTGCTTCGGTGGCCGTGCCGGGAGACGAGGACGGCCCCAAGCTCCAGCGCCGCTGGGACGGCCCGGCGCAGAACGCCGATTCCGCCGCGCCACTCGATGCCGTCTACCTCCTGGCACCCGTCCCTCCCGGCGCACCCGCGGGAGTCCGGCGCCTTCGCCTCTCGGGAGTCGAGGGCGCCCTTGCCCTCCTGGGCCAGGCCAAGGTCGGCAACTTGCTCGGCGTCGAGCGCCGGGCCGACCTCCTCCAGGCGACCAGCGAACTCGCCGATCGAATCCCCGTCTATCGGCTCGAGGTTCCCCGGGATTTCGATCAGCTGGCCGACCTGACGTCCGCGCTGTGGGGCTGGCACGCCGGCGGCGGCTCCGGATCTTCCGGCCAGGCATCCTGATGGAACAGCCGCTGATCCGCATCGAGGGGCTGGTCAAGAGCTTTCCCGTCCCCCGATCGTGGGCGGCGACCCTCCGGCACCCCCTGCGAGGATCTCGCGTGGAGGTCCTGCGAGGCGTGTCACTCGAGGTGCGCCGCGGCGAGTTCTTCGGCCTCCTCGGGCCCAACGGTGCCGGCAAGACCACGCTGTTCAAGATCCTCGCGACCTTGATCCAGCCCGAGGCCGGACGGGCCGAAGTGCAGGGCATCGATGTACTGCGCGACCCCGGGGCAGTCCGTCGCGTGCTCACACCGGTCATCGCCGACGAGCGGAGCCTCAACTGGAGGCTCACCGGCGTCGAGAACCTGCGGCTCTTTGCGGCCCTCTATGGCGTGCCCGGCCGGGACCGGGAAGGGGCTGCCTTGCGCCTGCTGGACACGATCGGTCTCGCCGAGGCGGCGCACCGCATGGTCGGGACCTACTCGTCGGGGATGAAGCAGCGCCTGCTCATCGCCCGGGCACTGCTGTCCCGGCCCGCCGTGTTGCTCCTCGACGAACCGACCCGGAGCCTCGACCCGGTGAGCGCCCGCGATTTCCGGCGGTTCCTCCGGGAGGAGATCGCCGGCCGGCAGGGGTGCACCGTGATGCTGGCCACGCATGACGCCGACGAGGCCCTCGAGTTGTGCGACCGGCTCGCGGTCCTGCACCGCGGGCGCCTCGTGGCGCAGGGCACCGCCCGCGAGCTCGCCGGGATCGCCGGGGAGCACAGGTACCGGGTGGCCGTCCGAGCGAGCGATACAGCCCTGGCGCTGCAGATCCTGGCTCGGCACGGGCTGACCACCTTCGCGCCGCTGCCCGTGGCCGACGAGGAAGGGTGGGTGAGCCTGGCGGGGGAATTGCCCGGGGGAATGCACGCCACGGCGGAGGTAATGCAGCAGCTGGGCGCTGGTGGCGTGTCCATCGGGGAGTTCGCCAGGATTCCCCTCCCCCTCGCGGACCTCATCGAGCGGGTGCTGCCGCAGGGCGAGGCGGCATGAGCAAGGTCCTCGCGCTCATCGCGGCGCAATGGCGGGTCATGGTGAGTTACCGGACCCAGACGCTGCTTTCATTCGGTGGACTGCTCTTTACCGTGGTGCCGCTCTATTTCGTGGCGGGTGCGCTCCAGCCGGTCATGGCCAATGCGATCCGGACCGAAGGCGGCGATGCGTTCGGCTTCCTCCTCGTCGGGACCAGCGTCATCATGGTCGTGACGGTGGCGCTGTCCGCGGTGCCATCCGCCCTCGCATCGGGGATCGGGACGGGAACGTTCGAGGCGCTCCTCAGCACCCCGACTTCCATGCCCACGCTTGTCGGCGGCATGAGCGCCTTTCCGCTCGTCATGGCGGCGCTGCGAGCCGGCGTGCTCCTGGCTGCCGGATGGGTATTCGGCGTCAGCATGGCCCTGGGGCAGTTGCCGCTCGCGCTCTTCATCCTGCTCGTCCTCGTCCTCGCGCACTTCGCCATCGGGCTCATCAGCGGCGCGACGGTCCTGGCCTTCCGGACGGCCGGCCCCCTCTCGAGACTCGTCCTGGTGGCCTCGAGCCTGCTGGGCGGCGTGTATTACCCGACCCATGTCATTCCGTCGTGGCTCCAGGCCGTCTCCGGAGTACTGCCTCTGAGTTATGGCCTGCGCGCCCTCCGGCGCGTACTGCTGCAGGGGGCCCCGCTCGGCGCCGTGGCCCACGACCTCCTCATCCTCCTCGGGGAAACGGCGCTGCTTCTCGCGCTGGGGGTCGGGCTGATCTCGGTGGCCTTCCGGTACGCACGGCGTCAAGGCACGCTGGCGCAGTATTAGCTAACATGAAGCCCATGCCGGTGCTCCCTGCCGAGGCACGCCTCCTGGTGTTCGCCACCCGTTCGCCGACCGGGGAGGACGACCGCGCCCTGCGACCGGCTCCTCGGCAAGCCGCCTGGATTGGCGGCGGGTCGGCGAACTGGCCGAGCGGGAAAAACTGCTCCCCGTGCTGTGGAATCGCCTGCGGGGGCACGTGCGCGAACGTTCCGCCGGGAATCGCGGAGCGGATTCATGCCCAATGCCGCGGTGACCGAATTCCGCATGGCGATGACGGAGACGACGCTGCAGCAGGCGGTCGCGCGGCTTGCTGCGGCAGAACATCCGCGTGCTGCTGCTCAAGGGTGCCGCGCTCGCGACGACCGTGTACCCCTCCTTTGCGGCGCGCCCGATGGGCGACGTGGACATTCTCGTGCGCCCGGAAGAGGCCACGCGGGCCTGGCAGCTCCTGGTGGACTCAGGGTGGCGGCCGGAGCTGAGCGGTGGGGAGCAGTTCTTCGAGGGACACCACCACCTGGTCGGGCTGGTCGATCCAATGGGCCTCAACCTCGTGCTGGAAGTGCACCGCAGAATGCTCCCGAGCACGGGTCCCTTCCTGCTCGACGAGACCGAGGTGTGGCGTGATGCCCGGGCCGTCATGCTCGGGTCGTCCGAGGCGTGGGTGCCGTCGGACCAGCACCAGTTGCTTCACCTCTGCGTGCATTTCGCCTGGTCCCACATGTTCATCGCCGGGATCGGCCGGACCGTACGGGACGTGGCCACGCTGCTGGAACGGGGCGAGGTCGACTGGGACGGGTTCATCGCGCTGGCCCGACGGACTCGGGCCGCCAGTTGTGCCTACTGGACACTCGCCATGTCGCGCACCCTGGCGGAGGCGCGGGTGCCGGATGACAGTCCTGAAATCGCTCCGGCCGCCAGGGCCCATGGCGCTGGCGAACGCGCTGGAGCGCGCCCAGATCATGTCTGCGCTCCTCGGCGCCTGCCCCTCCATTCACCTCTTGCGAAGCATGTGGAGCGCGGCGATCCGGCCGGGCGCCTCAGGGCACGGCCATGCCCGGCCCTGGCAAGTCGAGCGAGGCGTTCATGGGAGCGTTCCATGTCGGCCACCGGGCGGGCAGGATGGCGCGACTCCGGGCGCACCTGAGGGGGTGGGCCGCCTGGCTGCGCTTCGCGGGGGTAGTCGGGATACCCCGATCTATCGTCTGACGAGACAGGTCGACTCGGACTTCCGTTCAGCCCGCCAAACATCCCCAGCCGCATGGCGGCCGCACGGCCTGCCGCCGCGCCGGCGATCGCCAACAGCGCGACCGGCCAGGCCGGCAAGGCGCACCCACCCCCGACGGCGCTGAGGAAGAGGGAGGCGAGCCCCACCACGGCAAGCAGCCTCGGCCGGCCGGCCAGCGCGAGCCCGAGCAGGACGAACGACGCCACCGCGGGGAGGAGATTCCACCAGATCGCGCCATCCGTCGCCCGATAGAGTAGCGCCCCGAAGTAGAGCTCCGGGGCAAGCCGGAGCGAGGATTCCCCCATCGCGCCGCCGCTGCCCCCGGTGACCGTGAGCTTGAGGTGGCGCCGCGTCGCCTCGAGCTGCACCCGCACCGTGTCGCCGGCGGCGAGCGGGAGGGCATCCTCCAGCTCTAGCCAGGGACCACGCAGGCCCACCCAGCTCAATCCGGTCCGCTGGTAGGCCAGGAGCGTCCCTCCCTCCTGGTCGAGCACGAGGAACGGGACGGTACCCTCTCCCACCACCACTTCGAGGAGGCGCGATCTTTTCTCGGACGCGACACCCGTCACGAGCGTCGCGGAGAAATCGACCTTTCGCGACGCGGCGAGGCGAGCGCGCAGCACCGAGAGGTTCGCGACCGGCCCCGCGCCAATCGGCGTGCCCTGCAGGCGTACGTCGAGGATCTGGCCCCGAAATGCCGCCATGCCAGGAGACTCGGGCGCCCACTCCGCCCTCCACGGCGCGGGACCCGGGATCGCCGGCTGCGCCAGGTATCCCCCCAGGAACCATCCCAGGACGACGGTCACCGCCAGGGGAGGCGCCAGGAACGGCCACCACGCGGCCCGACGGTCCCAGGAGGCGACGATGAGCACGCCGAGCGCGCAGCCGGCCAGGTTCGTCGCGACATCGTACGGCGACGCGAACCTGCCGGGCACCCACGCGCGTTGCGCGAGTTCGATACCGGCGCTCAGCAGCCCGCCGACGGCCACCGCGGATCGGGGGCGGATCCCGAGCAGCGCGAGCCCGGCGCCGAGCGGCAGATAGAGGAGGACATTGAACAGGAGATCGGTCGCGGCGCAGCAGGGAGCCGGGCCGACCACGAGCGAGGCGGGATTGGGGCGCAGGGTCAGCCAGGCAATGGCGGCCAGCCCGGTCATCGAAAGGGCGAGTCCACCCCAGAGCCGTGCGCGGGCGCGCGTGGAGGCCGGGCCGGAATTCATGCCGGAAACTACGCCGCCGCAGGCGTCGATTGCCAGCGGGGAGGCGCCCCGGCGTGCTCCGTTCCCCCTTGCCGCCGGGTGCGGCCCCCCGTAAACTCGATCCATCCTCCCCTCGCGTGAGCCGCCCCCGACGATGCCGTCCCTGACCCTCAACGGACAATCCGTTCCCTTCGCGGCGGGCGCCACCATCCTCGACGCCGCGCGAGCCGCCGGCGTCGACATCCCCACCCTCTGCTGGTACCCCAAGCTCCCCACCGTCGGCAACTGCCGCATCTGCCTGGTGTCGGTCGCCGGCCAGGGCAAGCTGCTGCCGGCCTGCGCCACGCCAGCCGCCGACGGAATGGTCGTGGAATCGGAGAGCGACGCCGCCGTGGCGAACCGCCAAGGCGTGCTGGGCATGCTCCTCGAGCGCTACCCGCTCGAGCACCTCGCCGGGAACGGCCACGCCCCGGCGCGGAACGAGTTCGAGGCGTACGTGTCGCGGTACGATGTGTCGCTTCCTACCGAACAACCGCTCGGCCTCCGCGGCGGGGACACCCGCCCCGGCGACGTCATGATCCAGCACGACATGTCGCTGTGCATCCTGTGCACCCGCTGCGTGCGCGCCTGCGACGACATCCAGGAGGTCGGCGTCCTCGACGTGGGCCGGCGCGGGGCGCACACCGAGATCATCGTCGGGGGCGACGGCGACCCGGACCACGCCGGCTGCACCTGGTGCGGCGAGTGCGTCCGGGTCTGCCCGACCGGCGCCATCTTCGAGGTCATCCCGCGGGAACGCTTCGGCGCGGAAGCGGTGCGACAGCCCGACAGCGTGACCCGCTCGGTCTGTCCGTACTGCGGCGTCGGCTGCCAGGTGGACCTGCACGTCAAGGACGGGCAGCTGGTGCGGGTCACCTCCCCGTGGATCGAGGAGAACACCCCGAACCAGGGCAGCACCTGCGTGAAGGGGCGCTTCGGCACCGACTTCACCCAGCACCGGGACCGGCTCACGGTACCGCTCATCCGGAAGGGCTGGGTCCGGGAGGGCACCGCCTGGCGCTGGACCGGCGAACGACCCCGGCACCGCGAGGGGCCGTGGCTCACCATCGAGGAACTCGGCGGCTCGAAGAAGCCCCGGCCTCCGAAGCGCAGCGTCGGCAAGCCGCCCCAGACGGGACTCCCGGTCGTGGGCGACGGCGACGTGCGGGACAGGGCCTCGACGCCTGCGGAGTGGTACGACGCCTTCCGCGAAGCCACCTGGGAGGAGGCGATGAGTCTCACCGCCCAGGAGCTGCTCCGGATCAAGCGGGAGCACGGCCCCCGCGCCCTCGCCGCGCTCTCCTCGGCCAAGTGCAGCAACGAGGACAACTACCTCTTCATGCGAATGGTCCGCGGCGCCCTCGGCACCAACAACGTGGACCACTGCACGCGGCTCTGCCACTCGACCTCCGTCGCCGCCATGAGCCGGGCGCTCAGCACCTCCGCCGCCTCGGGCTCCATGCGCGAGATCGAGGAGGCGTGCGACGTCATCTTCATCTCCGGCGCGAACGTCACGGAAAACCACCCGGTCTTCGGCGCCCTGGTCAAGCGCGCCGTCACCCGCGGCGCCAAGCTGGTGGTGGCCGACGTCCGCCGCACCGAACTCGCCGCCCTGGCCGACGTGCACCTCCAGCTCCTCCCCGGCACCGACGTGGCGCTCTACAGCGCGATGCTCAACCACATCCTGCGCGAGGGGCTGGAAGACAAGAAGTTCATCCGCGAGCGGACGAAGGAGTTCGAGTCGGTCCGCACGGCGGTGGCGCCGTACACGCTCGAGATCGGGCAGAAGCTGACGGGTGTCCCCGCCGAGAAGATCCGGGAGGCGGCCGAGCTGTACGCCCGGGGGCCCAACACCTCCACCCTCTGGGCGATGGGACTCACCCAGCACGCCACCGGCACCGACATCGTGGCGAGCCTCCTCAATCTGCTGCTGGCGTGCGGGATGATCGGACGGTGGGGCGCGGCGATGCTGCCGGTCCGCGGCCAGAACAACGTGCAGGGCGCGAGCGACGTCGGCGCCATTCCGTTTGCCTACACCGACTACCGGCCGGTCACCAAGCCCGGAGAACCGCGCCGAGTACGCCCGGGCGTGGGGGCTTCCCGCCGAGGCGCTGTCGCTGGAGAACGGGCTCATGGTCACCGAGATGACCAAGCCCGACAGCGGCGTGCGCGGCCTCTACGTGATGGGCGAGAACCCGGTCATCTCCGATCCCGACGTGGCGCACGCGGAGGATTGGGTGCGCGGCCTCGAGTTCCTCGGCGTGCAGGACCTCTTCCTGACCGACACGGCGCGCTGGGCCGACGTCGTGCTCCCGGGTTCCTCCTTCGCGGAAAAGGAGGGGACCTTCGTCAACACCGAGCGGCGCATCCAGCTCTCGTCTCCGGCGTTTCCGCCACCGGGCACGGCCCGCCGGGACCTCGACATCCTGATCGAGCTCACTGAGCGTCTGGGGCTCAAGAGCCCCTTTGCGGGCGCCGAGGAGGTGATGCAGGAGATCGCCTCGGTCACGCCCTCGTGGCGGGGGGTCACGTACGACGGACTCCGGCGCCACAATTTCGGGATCCAGTACCCCGTGCCGACCCAGGATTCCGACGGGACCGCGTTCCTCTTCGACGATCGCTTCCCGACGCCGGACGGCCGGGCGCTGTTCGTGCCCGTCGAGTTCCTGCCGCCGAGCGAGTTGCCGGACGCCGAGTACCCGTTCGTGATGGGCACCGGACGGCAGATGTACCACTGGCACACGGGGACGATGACCCGCCGTTCGACCGGACTCGACTCGCGGGAGCCGGTCCCGATCGTGGAGATGCACCCCGCGGACGTCGCCGAGCTCGGCGTGGCCGACGGCGACACCGTCCGCATCACCTCCCGGCGGGGCAGCATCCTGATCGGCGTCCGGTCGTCCGAGCGGCAGGCGCGGGGACAGGTCTTCGTGCCGATGCACTTCCGGGAGGCCGCCGCCAACCTGCTCACCAATCCCGCGCTGGATCCGTATGCCAAGATTGCGTCGTTCAAGGTGAGTGCGGTGCGGATCGAAAGGATGGACCAGGGCGAGAATTGAGATTGCTTCGGCCACTGCGTGGCCTCGCAATGACAGAAAGACTTCTCGTGCCATTGCAAGGAAGCCTCGAAGGGGCCGACGAGGCGATCTGTGGCCAGATTCAGATTGATTCGGCTACCGCGCGGCCTCGCAATCACAGAGGAACTCCTTGTGTCATTGCGAGGAGGCCCCTCAGGGGCCGACGAAGCAATCTCGCAATCCGGATTATATTCCTACCTTCCTCAACCCCGGCTCCCATGCGCGCACTCGTGAAGACCGCCCCCGGCATCGGCATGGAGCTGCGGGACGTCCCCGTCCCCGCCTGCGGCCCGAACGACGTCCTGATCCGCGTCCACCACGCCGGTGTCTGCGGCACCGACCTCCACATCTGGGAATGGGATTCCTGGGCCAGCAACCGGCTCAAGCCGCCGGTCGTCATCGGCCATGAGTTCGCCGGGCGGATCGAGAAGATGGGCCCCGAGGCCGAGGCCGCCGGGCTGCTGGCCATCGGCGACCTGGTGACCGCCGAGGGCCACATCATCTGCGGCCACTGCCTCCAGTGCCGCACCGGCAACGGCCACCTCTGCCAGCGGACCCAGATCATCGGCGTGGATCGCGACGGCGCCTTTGCCGACTACATCGCGATGCCGGCCTCCAACGTGATGAAGCTCGAGGGGATCCCCACCGAAATCGGCGCCATCATGGACCCGATGGGCAACGCCTTCCATACCGTGCTCGAAGGCGACGCCGTCATCGGGAGCGCCGTACTGGTGCTGGGCTGCGGCCCCATCGGGTGCTTCGCGGCGGGCGTGGCGCGCGCCGCCGGCGCCTCGCTCGTCATCGCGAGCGACTTCAACGACAAGCGGCTCGGCATCGCGAGCAGGATGGGGGCGCACGTGACGCTCAATCCCGGGCGGGACGACGTGCCCGCCCGCATCAGGGAGCTCACGCAGGGCGACGGGGTGGACCTCGTGTGCGAAATGAGCGGCCATCCCGCCGGCCACGCGCAGGCCTTCGCGGCGGCGCGCCTCGGCGGGCGGGTCAACCTGCTCGGCACGCCGAGCAAGACCACCGAGGTGAGCTTCGCACGGGACATCATCTTCAAGGGGCTCACGCTGTACGGCGTCACGGGGCGCAAGATGTACCACACCTGGCACGTGATGCAGCGCTACCTCCGCGCCGGCCAGCTCGACCCCCGCCCCGTCGTCACCCACCGCTTTCCGCTCGAGAAGATCGCCGACGCCATCCAGGTCATCAAGGACGGGCAGGCGGGCAAGGTCATCCTGGAGATCGGCGCGTGAGCACCAACCTCGACACCCGGATCCACGCCGAGCTGGAGCAGTTCAAGGCCGACGGCGTCTACAAGCGGCTCAACTACCTGGCCAGTCCGCAGGCGGCCCGAGTGGAGATGGAAGGCCGGGGCTCGGTCATCATTCTCTCCTCCAACAACTACCTGGGCCTCTCGAACGAGCCGGCGGTCGTGGCGGCCGGCAAGGCCGCCCTCGACAAGTACGGCGCCGGCACCGGGTCGGTGCGCTTCATCTGCGGCACCTTCTCGATCCACCGCGACCTGGAGGCCGCCTGCGCCCGGCTGGTCGGCACTCCCGCCGCACTCAGCTTCGTCAGCTGCTGGAACGCCAACGAGGCGGTGCCCGGCACGCTCCTCACCGAGCACGACCTCATCCTGAGCGACCAGCTCAACCACGCCTCGATCATCGACGGCCTCCGGCTCGCCAAGGCCATCACCAAGTGCCAGACCGGCGTGTACAAGCACGCCGACCTCGACGACCTCCGCGCCAAGCTCGCCGCGGCCACCGACCGCCGGGTCAAGATGGTCATCACCGACGGCGTCTTCTCGATGGAAGGCGCCATCGCGAAGCTGCCGGATATCGCCGCCATCTGCCGGGAGCACGGCGCCGTCCTGGTGGTGGACGACTCGCACGCCTCCGGCGTCCTGGGTGCCACCGGGCGGGGCACCGCCGAGCATTTCGGCATGGTCGGCCAGGTGGACATCATCACGTCCACGCTGGGGAAGGCCCTGGGCGGAGCGGCGGGAGGGTTCGTGGCGGCCAGCGAAGAGGTCTGCGACTACCTGACCCAGCGGGCCCGCCCGCAGCTCTTTTCGAATGCCCTCCCGGCCACGGTGGCGGGCAGCGCGCTGGCCAGCATCGAGTTCCTGGAAGCAGCACCCGGAGCGCGTCACCCGCCTTCGGGAAAACGCCCGCTACTTCCGGGACCAGCTCCGGGGACTCGGCTTTGCCCCGCTGCCGGGCGAGACCCCGATCATCCCCGTGATCCTCGGCGAGACCTCCAGCGCCATCCGGATGAGCAACCTGCTCCTCGACGAAGGGGTGTTCGTGACCGGGTTCGGCTTCCCGGTGGTGCCCCAGGGACAGGCCCGCGTCCGGTGCCAGGTGTCCGCGGCTCATTCCAGGGCCGACCTGGATGAGGCACTGGCGGCGTTCAAGAAAGTGGGAAAGAAGTTGAGCCTGATCTAGCGTCCCTTGTGTCATTGCGAGGAGGCCCCAACGGGGCCGACGAAGCAATCTCGGGCCAGGACCAGATTGCTTCGGCCACTTCGTGGCCTCGCAATGACAGAAGTGGGCGGGCCGGCCTTCCGGGCCTCCCCGCAATGACAGAAGCCGCGGGGCCGGTCCCCCTCAGGCGAGTTGCAACCCCCGCGTCACCCTGCAAGCCGGTGCGCGGCTGCCCCCCGGATGCCCCCCCTCCAAGTCGCTCCCAATATGCCAGAGCTGACCGGGGACAACCCATTGGGGTCTAGTGTTTTAGGCCGAAGTTCCCTATCTTGGAACCAGCCGGTTCCAGCCCCCCAGGGCCACGGGGGCAAGGAAATTGCCGAAACCTGACACCATTCGCCGTGCCGTGACCGGTCCCGGGGACCCCCTCAGGGCCGATACTTCCAGGAGGCAGACTGATGCGTGTGCTCACCCGTGCCCTCGCGACGCTCGGCCTGGCAGCCCTTGCCGGCGCCACCTCGCTCAGCGCCCAGAATGCTGGCGTGGGCTCGTACCGCTTCTACGTCGGCGCGTCCGCCGGCGTGATGGACTTCGCCACCACGGCGCAGACCCGGGGCGGGATCGGGATGGCCGGCGCGAACATGCTGGTCACGGCCAACCGCGTCGGGCTGATGCTCGCGGTGGACGCCGGCCTCGGCAGCGGCGAGACGGCGGCCTTCAACGATCCGGTCGACGGGACCATCCGCACCGCCACCTTCGATCACATCATGCGCTACTACTTCGAAATGATGGCCTACCCCCTCAAGTCGCACATCCAGCCCTTCATCGGCGTGGGCTTCGGCATCCAGACCCTCACGAATCTCCAGGTCCAGGGCAGCTTCGTGGACGATGTCACGCGCCAGGCGAACTACAACCGGGCCAGTGATCTCGGCAGCACCGGCTTCGCCCAGGCGGTCGCCGGCGTCGACATCCGCGTCGGCGTCCTGGACGTCTTCGGATCGATCTCCGCCGCCACCGGCAGTAACGGCGGGGCCGACCTGATCCAGGGCGCGGTCTACACGGGCCAGGCCGGCATCCGGTTCAACCTCGGCAAGTCGCGCGAAGACGTCGACTAGACGCCCCGCGGGCGGACGGCCAGAAACGCGAAACGGGCGCACCGGATGGTGCGCCCGTTT
>CAWETL010000013.1:0-34749 GCA_963812085.1 uncultured Gemmatimonadales bacterium | reverse complement strand
ACCTCCCGTCTGAGGACATAGGCAGCTTACCGCCACCCCCGTAACCGCCCGGTGAACCAGCCGGGAAACGCCCTTCATCTCAACGTCATCATTGCTTCACGATCGGAGTCCAGATTCCCCACCATGCCCATCCGCCTTCCGCTGTCGCCTGAAATCCTCCGTGAATTCCCCTGGTTGGCCCCGGAACCCGGCGCCGCGACGGCCGACTCGCCCCGTCCCCACCCTGCCGCCCGCCGGCGGAAGCCGCGTCGCTGGCTGCTGCCCCGCCGCGGCTCGAATCACCCCTCCACCCAGGGCGGGTGAAGCGCCAACACCGGAACGTCCGCCCCCCGCACCACCTTGTCCGTGACACTTCCCACGACCAGTCGCCTGACCCCAGCCGCGCCGCGGGTGGCCATCGCGATGCAGTCGGTCGCCTCCGGCCTCCCCTGGTCCAGGATCGCCTCGGCCGGCGACGCTGACTCCACCACGGTCGTGCTCACCCGGCAGCCCCGCCGCTCCAGCCTGTCGGCGACCGCATCGAGATAGGCCGCCGCTTCCTCGCGCTCGCGCGCGGTATTCGCCGATTCCACCGGGATGATCCGCACGAGGGCGAACTCCGCCGTCGGCGGCGGGCAGAGCGCGAGCGCCGGCTCGAGCACCGTCTCGGAGCGCGCCGATCCGTCGAGCGGCACCAGCATGCGGCGGAAGGCCATGCGGCTGTCCACCGCCGGATGCTCATGATGCCGGAGCAACAGCAGCGGGACCTCGAGATGCCGCAGGAGATGGTCCGCCACGCTGCCGAGCCAGAAGCGACTCACCACTCCCCGGCCATGCGTGGTCATCACCACGAGGCCGGCCCCGATGCGCTCCACGTGCGCCTCGAGCGTCTCGGCCACCGGGCCGTCGAGGATCGCCGTCTCGACCCGGATCCCGTGCGCCTGCCCCACCCGATCGGCCACCTGGGCCAGGTAGCGTTCCTCCCCTTCCCGCGCGAGCCGCTCCAGTTCGTCGAAGGCCGGCGCCATGGCCGCGGTGTCACCGCCGGCCGCGACCGGATGGTGCACCAGCGCCATGTGCAGCACGGCGGCGGTGCGCCGCGCGGTCGTGCAGGCGGCGCGAAGCGACTCCTCGGCCAGGCGAGAACCGTCGAGGGGGGCCAGGATGGCGCGCACGAGAGCTCCTTGACGAATCGGGATGCTTCAACGTGCGCCGGACGGTATGAAGGGAGCTTGAAAAAACATGGAACGGGCCTTCCGGCCCGCGGTCAGGCGAGGGTGCTGCGGATCTCGGCGGCGAAGGCGTGGACGTCCGCTTCGGTGGTGTCGAACGCGCACATCCAGCGCACCTCGGAGGACGCCTCGTCCCAGAGCAGGAAGCGCCGGCGGGCCTGGAGGGCCTCGATTCGCTCCGCCGGAAGCCGCGCGAAGACGGCGTTGGCGTCCACCGGCTGGGTGATCGTGACCCCCGGCACCGCGCGCGCGAGGTCCGCGAGAAGCCGGGCCATCCGGTTGGCGTGGAGGGCGTTGCGGCGCCAGAGGCCGTCGCGGAGGAGCGCCTCGAACTGGGCCGCCACGAAGCGCATCTTCGACGGGAGCTGCATCGCCTGCTTTCGGCCGAAGTGGACGCCCGCCGCGCGCGACCGATCGAAGAAGACCACCGCCTCGGCGCCCATCGCGCCGTTCTTGGTCCCGCCGAAGGACAGCACGTCCACCCCGACATCGGCGGTGAGCGCCCGGAGCGGGAGGTCGAGCGCCGCGGCGGCGTTGGCCAGCCGGGCGCCGTCCATATGGAGCAGGAGGCCGTGGTCGCGCGCGAACGCCGAAAGGGCCCGCAACTCCTCGGGCCGATAGACCGTGCCGTATTCCGTGGACTGACTGATCGAGATGACGCGGGGCTGGACGCGGTGCTCGTCACCGATGCCGGTCAGGGCACCCCGGATGAGGTCCGGCTCCAGCTTGCCGCCCGGCGCCTGGAGCGGGATGAGCTTGGCGCCGAGAAACCGCTCGGGAGCTCCGCACTCATCGACGTAGATGTGCGAAGTGGACGCGCAGAGCACCGCTTGCCACGGCTGGAGCAACGCGTCGAGGGCGACGACGTTGGCCCCCGTGCCTCCGAACACGAAGAAGGCCTCGGAATCCGCCCCGAATTCGGTCCGGAACAACAGCATCGCCGCCGCGGTCCAGGGGTCCGCCCCGTACGCACGGGCGTGCCCCTCGTTCGCGGCGGCGATGGCCGCCAGCACCTCCGGATGGATGCCGGCGGAGTTGTCGCTGGCGAAGTCCCGCGCCGGCGACGGCACGACCAGGCTCAGTGCGGCGACACCGGGGCCGCCGGACCTGCCGGGGCCGGGGCCTGCGCCGGCCAGACGTTGTCGGCCGGGTTGCGATCGGGGAACCGGCCGTTCGGGTCAAGGGTGATCTTCTCGATCTTCCGCTTGCCGAAGGCCAGTTCGGCGACGAAGGTCCGGCTGCCGCCGAACCACACGTCCACCGGCCAGGTGACGGTGGCCGCGTTGCCGTCGATCACGGCGTTCTTCATCGGCTTGATGGCCGGCCCGTCCGCCGCGAACTCCACCCGGAGCACCACCGGCGCGGGCATCTCGCCGGCCTGCCGCACGGTGACGTGCGTCTTGTCGCCCTTGGTGACGACCGAGGCGATCGAGCCGTCCGACGACTCCGTGGTGAACAGCCAGTAGTACCAGAACCAGCTCAGGTCCTGGCCGAGCTCGCGGTTCATCGCGAACATGTAGTCCCACGGCGAGGGGTGCTTGAAGCGCCAGGTCTTGGCGTAGTTCGACATCGCCCGGGTCACGGCGGAGTCGCCCACGATGGCGCCCAGCATCGAGAGCATCATCGGCGCCTTGCCGTACGTGGTAAACGCGTAGAGCGGCCCGTCGTAGTTGGCGTCGTCCATCATCCGGTTTTCGGACTCGTTGCCCGACACCTGGCCGTAGCGCTGGCCGACGCCGTCGAGGACGGCCGGCTTCTTCTGGAAGGCCGCGCCGGAGAGGATGTTCATGTAGCTGTTGAAGCCCTCGTCCATCCAGCCGTACCAGGTCTCGTTGACGCCCACCATCATCGGCCACCACTGGTGGCCGATTTCGTGGTCGGTCACCCCGAAGCCCGGTCCGCTCATGGTGAACATCGGGTATTCCATGCCGTTCTCGGGGCCGTCCACCTGGGTGAACACCGGCCAGGCGTACGGCATCCAGAGGTTCGAATAGAACTGCAGCGCGTGCCGTGCGGAGGCGCCGGTGTCCTTGAAGCGCCCGTGCTCCGGCAGGTACAGCAGGTTGATCGGGATCGCGCCGCGCCCGGGGATCGTGGCCCGGGTGGCGTCCCAGACGTAATCGCTCGAGGCGGCCCAGGCGAAGTCGGCCACGCTGTCGGCGGTGAAGTGCCAGACCAGGCGGTCGCCCGCCGCCGTTCCCTTGCCGGGGCCGCGTTCGTCGGCGCCGACGATCACGATCTGGCTGTCGCTCGCCGTCGCCGTGGCCAGGCGGGCCCGCGCGGTGCTGGTCAGCACCTGCTCCGGGTTGGCCAGGACGCCGGTGGCGCCGACCAGCCAGCCGCCCGGCACGTCGATCCGGACGTCGAAGGAGCCGAAGTTGTTGTAGAACTCGGAATTGCCGAGATACGGATCCCGGTCCCAGCCGCGGAGGTCGTCGAAGTTGGCCACGCGCGGATACCACTGGGCCACTTCGTAGAGGCGGGTGCCCCAGGCACCGAGCCGGTCACCGCGCTCGTTTTCGGGGAACACCGGCACCTTGAACGACCAGCTCGCCTCGAGCGTGCCGGTGCCGCCGTGCGCGGGGATCGGGGTGTCGAGGCGGACGCGGACCAGCGTGGTGCCGTTCCAGCGCGCCTGCACGCTGTCGGTATTGATGACCCGCCCGTTGGCCACCATGCGGGAGAGGATCATCCCGTCGGTGAGCGACGTCGCCTCCCTCAACCGGGGCGAGTGCGGGGCGAACATGTTCTGGTCGAGCCGGATGGCGATGTCCCGCAGGTCGGCATCGCTCATGTTGGTGATCTTGACGGTCTCGGTGCCCGAGACGATGCCGGTGGCCGGGTCGAGCTTGGTGTCGATCGAATAGTCGGTGCGGGTCTGCCAATACTTGGCGCCGGGCCTGCCGGTCGAATCGCGCGTGCCGGCCTCGAGGCCGTGCTGGAAGGCGCGCGTGATCGGGATGGTGCGACGGACGGGGCGCTCAGGCGCCTGGGCGGACAGCGGTGCCGTCAGGGCGAGCGAGGCGAGGACCAGCACGGGGATACGCATTCGGCTTCTCGGTTCCGGGGAGTCAGGGGGCACGATCGCCAGGGGGCGCAGAGCGGCGCCCGCGTGGAGAAGCCCGAAAGGTAGGGGGATGCCGGGCGAACTGGAACGGCGGGGGGTTGGGCGGCTCAGCGGACCGCGAAGGGGGGGCGTCCCGGCCGCTGGTGCCGCCCGGGCCAGATCCAGCGCGGCGTGGACCAGGCCCGCGCGGAGAGGCGGACCGGCACGCGTGCGCGTGGCCGTCGTGTCACGGGGCGCCGGCACATCGCTCAGCGCTCCCGGAGCAGGGTCCGCATCCGGATGGCGAGCGACTCGATTTCACGGACGCTGGTGAGCGTCTCGGGGTCGAGCTTTGCTTCGTTGAGCAGGAGGAGCTGGGCCTCCGCGAGGAGCGCGGAGAGAGGATTCGAGAGGTCGTGCCTGAGGCGGTTGATGGTGTCGGTGTCGTTCATGTCATTCGAGCGAGCGGTAGAGGTCGCGGAAATGATGCTCGCGGAGCGAGCGGACGGACTCCCAGAGATCCTGGTCCTTGGCGCCGCAGAAGATCTCCGCCGTCTCCCGGTGAACATCCGATCCTTCGGGCTGGAATTGCAGGCGACCGCGCCAGATGCGCTGGTCGTCGAGCCGGAGGATCAGGCGGATGGCGAGGGGATGTCCGGAGTAGGCGATGGACGGGAGATCGAGCAGGACGGGCTCGCGGGCGTCGCGGGCCAAGGTGGTGCGGAGTGTCTGCGCTGGCATCGAGGAGCCTCCCCAGAAGCCGCTGGCGGGCGGCTTTACCGTCAGGTTCTACTAGGCTAAAGATATGATCTGGCGGGAATTACGCAATAGTCCGAAAGTACTTTCGGAGGTTTGGCGGGGGGCAGGGGACCAGGGAGGCAGTGGCAGGGGACCAGGGAGGCAGCGGGAAGGGCGGGCGGGAGGCAGGGAGGCCGTCACCCCGGCGAAAGCCGGGGTCCAGATTTTCCTCCCTCGGCACTAGGCTTGACGCGCCTCGGGCGACGCCCTACGTTGTGGAACCTCTACCGTTCCTGTAGCACACTCCCCAGAGCAACGAGTACGCCGACCCCGCCCCTGAGGGGCGCTCCCCATAGACGGTCAACGCCGCATCACCATTCTGGGCTTGCCCACACCCTGCTTTCCCGCCCCCGACCCGCATCGGGCCGGCCGCCCCATTCCGGAGCCACGTCCGTGGATATCGCCGAGCTGAAACAGAAGTCCGTCGCCGAGCTGCACACCCTCGCCGAGCAACTCAACATCACCAACTATTCCGGGCTCCGGAAGCAGGACCTGATCTTCCGGATCGAGCAGTCGCTGCTCGACTCGGACACGGTCATCCGAGGCGAGGGTGTGCTCGAGATCCTGCCCGAGGGCTACGGCTTCCTGCGGAGCACGGACTGGAACTACCTCTACGGCCCCGACGACATCTATGTCTCCCCCAGCCAGATCAAGCGCTTCGACCTGCGCACCGGGGACACCATCATGGGCCAGGTGCGGCCGCCGAAGGAGGGCGAGCGCTACCTGGCCCTGCTCAAGGTGGAGAGCGTCAACTTCGAGGAGCCGGAAAAGACCAAGCACCGGATCGCGTTCGACAACCTCCGTCCGCGGTACCCCGACCGCCGGCTCCGCCTCGAGAACTCCAGCGGCGACCTCTCGATGCGGGTGGTCGACCTGCTCTCCCCCATCGGCAAGGGCCAGCGCGGCCTGATCGTGGCCCCGCCCAAGGCCGGCAAGACCATCCTGCTCCAGAAGCTGGCCAACGGCATCAGCGAGAACCACCCCGAGGTGGTCCTCATCGTGCTGCTGATCGACGAGCGCCCCGAGGAAGTGACCGACATGGAGGAGAACGTGAAGGCGGAGGTCATCTCCTCCACCTTCGACGAGCCCGCCGACCGGCACGTGCAGGTGGCCGACATGGTCATCGAGAAGTCGAAGCGGCTGGTGGAGCACGGGCGGGACGTGGTGATCCTGCTGGACTCGATCACCCGCCTGGCCCGGGCGCACAACGTGGTGGTGCCCCACTCGGGCAAGATCCTCTCGGGCGGCGTGGACGCCAACGCCCTGCAGAAGCCCAAGCGCTTCTTCGGCGCCGCGCGCAACATCGACGGCGGCGGGTCGCTCACGATCATCGCCACGGCGCTGATCGACACCGGCAGCCGGATGGATGAGGTGATCTTCGAGGAGTTCAAGGGCACCGGCAACATGGAACTCGTGCTCGACCGGCGCCTGGCCGACCGGCGCATCTACCCCGCCATCGACATCCAGCGCACGTCGACCCGCAAGGAAGAGCTGCTGATGGACAAGGACGAGCTCAACCGGGTCTACCTGCTGCGGAACTTCCTGGCCGACATGCCGCCGGTGGAGGCGATCGAGTTCCTGCTCGACCGGATGAAGCGCACCAAGACCAACAAGGAATTCTTCGCGACGATGGCGCAGTAGGGGCGCACCATGGTGCGCCCCTACCGCGCCATCGTCCTGCGCCCCTACCGCGCCATCGTGCCGTGCCCCGACCGCGCCACGCGCGACGGCGCCGGATGACGGATATTCCCCGCGCCGGCCGGATCCTGGCGCTGGACTGGGGGGAGGTCCGGTTCGGCGTGGCCCGGTCCGACGAAGGCCAGATCCTCGCCGCGCCGCTCACGACGCTCCTCCGTCGACCCGGCAAACGCTTTCCCATGCCGAAGCTCCTCGCGCTCGTGGAGCGGGAGTCGCCCGTCGGCCTCGTGGTGGGGCTGCCGATCTCCCTGGACGGGGCGGAGACCCCCTCCAGCACGGCGGCCCGCGAACTGGCCGACGGCGTCGCCCGGCGCACCGCCCTCCCCGTGGTCCTCTTCGACGAACGATTCACCACCGCCATCGCCCTCGACGCCATCCGCGAGATGGGCGGCAGCACCCGCGGCCGGAAGGGCGACGTCGATGCGCTGGCCGCGGCGGTCCTCCTGCAGCATTTCCTCGACAGCCGTCGCAGCGTCGCCCCGTGAAGCGGGCCCGGATCGTCGCCCTGGCGCTTGCCCTGGCCGCCTGCGGCGGTCCGCCGCCGAACGCCCCGCTGGTCCAGATTACCATCCCGCCCGGCGCCACCTTCCGGGCCATCAGCGATTCGCTCTCGGCACACCAGGTTCTCGAGCATCCGCTCTGGTTCCGCACGCTGGCGCGGCTCCGGCGCACCGACCGCAAGGCGCAGGCGGGCATCTACGAACTGCGCCAGGGCGAGCGCGCGAGCACCTTGGTCCGGATCCTCACGGAGGGACGCGGGAAGCTGGTCCGCTTTACCGTGCCGGAGGGAAGCACCGTGCGCGACGTGTCGGCACTCGCCGAGAAGGAGCTCGGGCTCCCGGCCGACAGCGTGCTGGCCGCCGTGGGCGACACGGCACGGCTCCACGCGATCGGCGCGGAGGGCCCGTCCTTCGAGGGCTGGCTGCACCCCGAGACGTACCTGGTGCCGCTGACGATCGCGCCCAGGGACCTGGTCGACCTGATGGTGCGGCAGACGGTGCAGCTGTGGACGCCGGCCCGCGAGGCCCGGCGCGATTCGATGAAGCTGTCACGACTCGCCGTGTTGACCCTGGCGTCGATCGTGGAGGGGGAGGCGATGGTGGACGACGAGCGGCCGGTGATTGCGGCAGTCTATCTCAACCGGCTGCGGCTCCGGATGCCGCTCCAGGCCGACCCGACGGTGCAGTACGGAATGGAGCTGGCCACCGGGGAGCGGAAGCCGCGGCTCTACACCAAGGACTACAAGTTTTCCTCTCCTTACAACACGTACCTGCACCCGGGGCTTCCTCCCGGGCCGATCGACTCGCCGGGAACGGCGAGCATCGACGCCGTGCTCGACCCGGCCAGCGTCCCGTACCTGTATTTCGTGGCGGGTCCTGAGGGGCGGCACGTCTTTTCCCGCACCTATCGCGAGCACCTGCGCGCCATCCGGCAGGTGCGCTCCGGCATTCCGCCGGCGCCGAGGATCGACTAGCGAAGCGCGCTCACTCGACACCGAACCGGCGTGCATAGCCGCGCGCGGCGCCCTCGACGTCTTCTCCCAGCAGAATTCCCCGCACGACCGCGACGCCCGCTCCGCCGGCGCGCCGCACCAGGGGAATGTCTTCCGGAACAACCCCACCGATCGCCACGCACGCCACGTTCGCCGGCGCCAGCCGGCAGACGACGGCGAACCCCTCGAGGCCAATGGCCCGGCCCGCGTCCGCCTTGGTCGTGGTGCCGCGCAGCGGGCCCACACCCCAGTAATCCGCCCCGACGCCCTGTGCCGCTTCCTCCGCGGAACCCACCGACGCGCCGATGAGGAACCCCGGCGGCGCAATCCGCCGAGCCAGGCGCACGGGGATGTCGTCCGGCCCGAGGTGAACGCCGGCCGCACCAGTCGCAAGTGCCACGTCCAGGCGGTCGTTGATGAACAAGGGCACGGTGAGGGTCGCCATGAGGGCGCGGGCGAGTTCCGCGAGCGCACCGGCGTCCGCCTGCTTCAGGCGGAGCTGCACGGAGGTGACGCCGCCGCGCTCCGCCGCCCGGCAGAGCGCCACGAGATCCCGGCCGCCGACGAGCGCGTCGTCGGTGACCAGCACGAGCTTGAGGGCCTGCGCTAGATTGAGCGGCATGACCGAACGAACCTATCGCCGGCGGAGCGCGCGGTGAAGCCCGTCCGCGTGAGCGACCGGGGTGCGGCCCGCTGGACCCGGGGCCATCCGTGGATCTACCGGAGCGACGTGATGGACGAGATCCCGGCGCCCGGCGTCGTGCCCGTGACCGATCCGCGGGGCCGGTTCCTCGGCCAGGCGCTCGCCTCGCCGCGCTCGGAAATTCGGCTCCGGCTGCTCGAGCGCACCGAGGTGCCCATCGACCGCGCCTGGTGGCGGGCGCACCTCACGGCCGCCCTGGCGCGCCGCGAGGGCATCGACGCCAGTGCCTATCGCATCGTCCACGGCGAAGGCGACGGGCTTCCGTCCCTCGTGGTGGACCGGTACGACCGGTGGGTGGTGGCGCAGCTGCTTTCCGCCGGACTCGAGACCATGCGAGACGACATCGTCACGGCGATCGTGGAGGTGCTCGCCCCCGAGGGCGTGCTGCTCCGCAACGACGTCGGGGTCCGGAAGCAGGAAGGGCTGGCGGAAGAAATCGTCCTCATGCACGGGACCGTCCCCGAGTCGATCGAGATCCGGGAAGGCGCCGGTCCGCTACCTCGCGGCGCCCTGGGTGGGGCAGAAGACCGGCGCCTTCCTCGACCAGCGCGAACACCGGATGCTGGCGGCCCGGCTGACGCGCCCCGGCGGCACGGCGCTCGACTGCTTCGCGTATCACGGGTCCTTCGCCCTGCACATGGCCACCCGAGCGGGGCGTGTGGCGGCGCTCGATGCGAGCCGCGAGGCGCTGGCGCGCGGCACCGAGAACGCCGTGCTCAATGGACTGGACAACATCGACTGGGTCGAGGGAGACGCCTTCGAGGCGCTCAGGGCCTGGGAGCGGGCGGGACGGCGGTTCGACACGGTGGTGGTGGACCCGCCGGCGTTCGCCAAGCACCGCGGCGCACTCGACCAGGCGCTCCGGGGCTACGGCGAAATCAACCTCCGGGCGATGCGGCTCCTGGCACCCGGCGGCGTGCTGCTCACCGCCTCCTGCTCCCACCACGTGCACCGGCCGCGAGTTCCTGCAGATGCTGGCCCACGCCGCGGCCGACAGCGGCCGCCGGCTCACCCTGGAGACGATCCTCGGCCAGCCGAAGGACCATCCCGAAATCCTCACGATTCCCGAAACGGGCTACCTGAAGGGTGCCGTGCTGCGGGCAGACTGAGGCGGTTTCTGTCATTGCGAGGCCACGCAGTGGCCGAAGCAATCTCCAGATTGCTTCGTCGGCCCCGCTGGGGCCTCCTCGCAATGACAGAAGTGGGCGGGTGACTAGATGGTCAACGCGGTCGAAGCGCCAGGATCCAGTCCGCGATGTCGGAAATGACCTGGCCGTCCACGCTGCCCGCCACACCGTACTCCGCCGGACTCGAGAGCCCACTTCCCGCGATGAACAGGTGGTTGAGGGCGGGGTACTCGATGATCCGCACATTCGCCCGCTTTCCCAGCCCCGCACGCCAGCCGGCCAGGTCCACGTTCGTCACCTGGTAGTCCCGACCGCCCTGGAGGATGAGGATCGGCATCGGGAGCGTCTCGGCCACCCGCACCGGATCGTAGCCGGCAAGATCGAGCCAGTAGGCCGCCGGTGCGCCGAAGAACACCGTCTTGGCGCCGCGAATCGGCCGGGCGTGAGCGCCCGCACCGCGGCGAGCCCGGGCGCCATGCCCGCGAGCGCCTTGTCCATCGCCGCCGTGTCGGCGCCCGGCAGCGACCGCAGATAGGCGAACTGTGCCTCGATCATGTCGGTAAGCGGCCGCGTGGCGCCCGCCAGGATGACGAGCCCCGCGAGGGCGGTGTCCCGCTGCCCGATCCGGGGGGCGAGCGTCCCACCCAGACTATGCCCGAGCACCACGACGCGGGCCGGATCCACTTCCGGCAGGCCGCGGAGAAGCGTGACCGCCGAGAGCGCGTCATCCACCACTTCATCGTCCACGGTGAACCGGTGCCCCATGAACGAGAGGGGGGCGGCGCGGCTCCGCTTCTCGTAGCGCAGGACGACGATGCCGTGCCGGGCGAGTCCATGGGCGAGGTCGCGAAAGGGCTTGTTGGCTCCGACGGTCTCGTCCCGGTCGTTGGGCCCCGACCCGTGCACCAGCACGATGCCCGGTGCGTGGACGACCCCGGCAGGCAGGGTCAGCGTGGCCGGAAGGTGGATGGCACCGGTGATGACGACGGTGTCGCGTTCGATGATGTCGCCTCCCTGCGCCAGGACCACGTGGGGCCAGGCGAGTGCGAAGAGTACGAGGAAGAGAGCGAGGAGCCGCTTCACGACGAGAGCGGGCGTTCGCCGGCAGTTCCCTCGGCCTTTTCCCGGCGCCATGCGAGGTAGGAGTAGATCACAGGCCAGAGTACCATGGGAATGACCACCACCAGGATGATGGCTTTGGACGCAACTCCGGAAGGGATGAACGCTACGACCATGAAGACAAGTCCCGTTACCGTGAAAGTGTAGCCACCCACGCGATGGGTCTTTCGCCAGACCCGCTCGCTGCTCAAGGTCCACGGGGTGCGGATGCCCATGAACCAGTTTGGGCGGATTCGGGGCAGCAGGTTTCCGATGAAGACGAAGAGAAGGCCCATCAGCACCAGCAGCGCCAGGTTCAGGTTGATCGGCCAACCCATGGCGGTGCCCAGCATGAGCACCTGCATGATCCCCATGAACCCCACGATCACATTCACAAAGAGGAAATAGACCGATCCGTGGAATTCGTAGTTCTTCTTGAGCGGGTCGATGTTGGGCAAGGCGGCGAAGAACAGCGGACATCATCAGCATCAAGCTCGGGAGGAACAGCGCCGCGAAGAGTGCCGAGGACCATCCGTTTGGCTGACCGTCGATTCCCCAGTGCGTAACCACCTGCTCAGGGAGCTGGGGAAATGCCCAGAATGAGAATGCAATGGTGGTCAAAGTGATGAGGTAGGCGGGCAGCAGCTTACGCATTGCGGCGCTCCTTGCGGCGCGGGGCGATTTCGAGCAGGTGCTGCAGGGCGTCCTGCACCACCGTGGTGTTGAGGGAGTAGCGGATGAACTGGCCGTCCCGCGTGGCGAGCACCAGGCCGGCCTCCTTCAGCACCGAGAGGTGATGGGACACGGAAGCCCAGGCCACCGGAAAGTGCGCCGCGATCTCGCCGGCGGGGAGGTCCCCGTCGCGGAGCAGGGCGAGGATCGCCCGGCGGGTGGGGTCGGCGAGCGCCTTGAAGGTCTGGTCGATCACAACGTTAAGATATCTGGCTAATCATCTAAGTCAAGCCGAAGGATCTCCCCTCGCCACCGCCCCGCTGCCCCCCTGCCCCTCAGCCCCGCCTCCTTGCCCCGGTACCCCTCCGGTACGACTTTTCGGGCATGCCTCTCCAGGATTCCGCGCTCGCCGACCGCACCCGTCAGGTGCGGGGCGTCCTGCTGGGCATCCTCCTGGCCAACCTGGCGGTGGTGGGCGTGAAGTTCGTGGTCGGCCTCTCCATCGGGTCCCTCGCCGTGGTGGGCGACGCCATCCATTCCTCGGTGGACGCCATCAACAACGTGTTCGGGCTCGCCGTGGTTCGTTTCGCCTCGAAGGGGCCCGATGCGGAGCATCCCTACGGCCACGCGAAGTTCGAGAGCCTGGGCGCCCTGCTCATCGTGGTCTTCCTTTCCCTCTCGGTGTTCGAACTGCTCCGCGGCGCCTGGGAGCGTCTCAGCCACGGGTCGCCGGCGCTCACGGTGACGCCGTTCCAGGTCGGGATCCTCGCGCTCACCCTGCTGATCAACCTCTGGGTCGTCTGGTTCGAGACCCGGGCCGGCCGCCGCCTCAACAGCGCCATCCTCCTGGCCGACGCCGCGCACACGCGGGTGGACGTGTTCATCACCCTCGCGGTGCTGGGCGGACTGGGGCTGGCACACCTCGGATACCCCGCCGCCGACCCGGTGCTGGCCATCGTCGTGGCGTTCCTGGTGGTGCGGGTCGGCTGGGAAATCGTGGGCCATTCGCTGCCGACGCTGGTGGACGGCGCCGCCGTGGACGAAGGAAGGATCCGTCGCGAAGCCGAAGAGGTGGACGGCGTCCGCTCCGCCTACGCGATCCGGTCGCGCACCGCGGCGGCGCTGAGTTTCGCCGAGGTCACCATCGCGGTGGACGGGGAGCAGAACGTGGCCAACGCCCACCGGATCGCCGACGCGGTCGAGGCGCGGCTCCGCGACCAGCTCGGGTTCTACCAGGTCCAGGTGCACGTCGAGCCATGCTGACCCTCGAGCAGGCCCGGCAGCACCGGCGGCGGCGGCCTCCCCCGTCGCTCAAGCAGCAGTACCAGGAATTCGTCATGCAGCGGGTCGAGTGGTTCAAGAACACGATGTCCCGCGAGGAACTGATGGGGCTGGGCGACGAGGCCGTCTCCGAGATGCAGGCCACCATCGAAGGGCAGTTCATGCTGACCGAGGTCCTGATGGTGGACCAGGTGGACCGCCTGATCATCAAGCGCCTCAAGCTCCGTTCCTACGCGCGCTGGCGAGAGCAGTACCTGACCCTCCGCGCCGCGCAGCGGGAACCGATGCACTGGGGCGTGGACCCGGGAAGCCCGGTCGCTCGCATCCTCCCCCGCCTCGAGCCTGGGGACAGCGCCCTCGTCCTCGGCACCGGCGCCGAGCCGACCACCTACCTGCTGGCGGCGCACGACGTGGCCGTCACCTTCGTGGCGGGAGACCTGGGCACCGTCGAGCGCGTCGAGTCGCGCATCGCGTCCGAGTCGCTCGGCAGCCAGTTTCAGGCGTACGTGGTTCAGCGCGGCGGATGTCTCGCCGCGTTCGTTCCGACGGTCAACCTCGTCGTCCTGGATGCCGCGGAGATCGCCCCGCTCGACCCCGAGACGCGCCGCGCCGTCGTCGAGCAGTTGCAGCAACTCACCGAGCCCCGCGGCGTTCATGCCCTCCTCCCGACGCGCGGGCTCGCCCCCCACGCCTTTCGGAGCCTGTACGGGGGGTGGGACGAGGAAGAGGCGGAGCGTTCGAGCGGCGGCCGGAGCCGGCGCGAGGGCCTGCTCTTCTCCGCCCCAGTGGGACGGAACGACACGACCTGACCCTTCTCGGCGCGTCATTCTGACACAGACCAACCACTGAAGCATTCACAAGTGCCTTTAAGTCAACAGTTTACGTCGCTCGCCAGTGCGGCACGCTCGGTGCCCTATGTCCTTGCCCCGGATCGGCTTCCGGGACTTCACCCAGCAAGGACGTGCACCATGACCAGCCTGCCCGTGATGCTCGACGAGACGACCTTCGGCATCGTGATCCGGACGCCGACCGCCACGACACGCCCGGTCCGCTTCTGGGCCTACATGTGGGCCTCGGACGAGGCTGCCGAAGGCCGCGCGTGGCATGAGCGGGTGCCTGTGGAGCACACCGCGGCCGCCTGACTCCGCGCGGTCGCGTTTGCAGGAACGAAAGAGCCCCCGGTCAGCTGACCGGGGGCTCTGTGCATGAAGAGTGCTCTGCACAATTGGCTAATGTCATTGCGAGGCCACCCCGTGGCCGAAGCAATCTGCTGAAGGGGCGCACCATGGTGCGCCCCTTCGTCGGCCCCTCCCGGGGCCTCCTCGCAATGAAAGAAGCGCTACGGCGTCACGACCGTCCCCATCCGCACCACTTCGAAATCGCTGCCGTGCACCGTCCTGAACGCGTCGAAGATGGCGGGATCCCAGCGCGTGTCCGAGACGCCGGAGACGAACCAGTTCGATCCGTTGTCCGCCAGGATCATCCCGTAGGTCTTGAGGGCGTCCAGCACGACACGTGCATCGTGCGGGTAGCCGCTGGTATCGAACTGTCGCTTGAGGCGGACGCGCATGCCCATCGGCGGGCAGGTTCGGGTCGGTGAGCGAACTGGCCCAGTGCCGGGCTGGATCGACGTACGCCCGGCGGGTCCGCTGCACGGTGAATCGGAGCGCGTGATGGATGGCGCCGGCACTGACCTCGTCGTAGCGAGCGAGCCCGGGGAAGATCGGCAGACCCGGCGGCGTCGGCGGAGGTCCACCCCGCCGGCCGCAGCGCGTTCGAGTTCAGGTCGAAGATCGCCCCCGAGCCGGCGGTCCAGCCGTGGCCGGGACCCGGCGGGTAGGCCGCGTACAACTCGTAGAGCATCCAGTGATCGCGGTCGATGATCAGGATGTGCCGGTCCCCGCTGCTCGCGGCGCCCCCCTCGATCGGCGCGTCGGCGGGAATGGGATAGGGGCCGGGGTCGCTCTCGTCGGCGTAGTCGAACGCCACCGGGACCTTGGGAGTCGTCCCCGCCACCACGATGTAGGGGATGCCGTAGTTGGTCTCGGTGGTGCCCCAATCCGGGTGCAGGGTGGTGGTGAGCCCGATGCTCGCGATCAGTGCGTCGGATGCGGGATCCACCGACGCGGTGTCCACCGGCAGATTCCAGGGGTTGTTCCCGGGGAACGGGACGCGTCCGTCCAGGCTCGCGTTGACGCCGAGGCCAGCGGAGTCGATGGGCGGCGAGTTCCCCACGCTTTCGGCGCCGCTGCCGCAGGCGACGAGGCCGATGGTGCAGAATGCCGTGAACACCACCCGTGCAAATGGCTGCATAGGCCCTTCCTCGACCGATCGCATCGTCGCGTCGGTACACCCGTTAGACGCTCACGCCACCGAATGTCGGACCCCGATGCGAGACTATTCCACGATCCAGAGCGGCACGATCCAGGCCCAAGGGGACCAGAGGCCGCGCGGTCCCCCGGACGCCGGGGGCAACAGTACTGCCGCAGCGATGGCACGGTGAACGGCGTTCGCGGCCAACACGAAAAATCGAATCAGCGTAACGCATTGTGAAATAAGAATTTGCAACGATGTGGCGAGGGCCTGTATCGGCACGGTCCTTGCCCGACAGACTGACAGCTCGGACCAAGGGTGACCATCCGCATCCTTGGTCTTCGGGCGCCACAGACAAGAGGCCCGACCCTCCATGCTCCCACGGCCACACCCCGGAGTGCTGTTCAAGACCGTATCCGACGGCGCCGTGCTGCTGCATGTCGAGGAGGAGATTTACTTCGGCCTGAACGACGTGGGCACACGCATCTGGCAGTTGCTGCCGCCAGCCTGCCGGGACCTCAACGAGCTCTGCGCGCGGCTGGCCGAGGTATACGCCGACGTATCGCCGGAAGTGCTCCGAGCCGATGTGGTAGAGCTCCTGACGGAACTCGAGGCGAACCAGCTCGTGGTGACCGCATGAGCCATCCCGCGCCGAATGATCCGCACTTCGTCCACCTTGCCCGCCGGCTCTTCAGCCTGCCTGCGCGCGAATTCGGCGAACTGCTGGTGGCCCAGGTGTTCCTCGTCGGTGCCCTCTGGACGGTGCGCCGCCGCCCGAAAGGCGGGCTGCTCCGCCCCGTGGATAGCGGTCCAGTTCGCGGCACTCGTGAGGGCGAGGACCGGCTGACTCGACTTGTGGTGGCGGTGGATCGAGCCGCCCGCTACGGTCTGTTCCGGCCGACCTGCCTGGTCCGCGCAGTCGCGCTCGAGCGGATGATCGTGCGCGCGGGGGTCGGCCCGGCGGTGGTGCGGGTCGGCGTGCTCAACGGCGGCAACGCATTCATGGCCCATGCCTGGATCGAACTTGCCGGTCGTGTCGTCGGCGACGAACCGTCCCGCGTCGCACAGTTCACTCCCCTGCACGATTTCTCGGCGCTCTCGCGATGAGCGGGCTGCTCGTGGTCACCGGTCCGGTGAGTTCCGAGCGGATGGACGCCGCGCTTGAGCGACTCGCCTATTTCGGCGGGGAGGACGAGCAGGTTTGGTCGCAGTCGGACACCGTCGTGGCCGTGACGAGGAAGTCGTGGGAGCTTGGCCCCGACTTCTCGGGACCGGTGCTCGTCCTGGAAAACGCCGACACCGTGGTGGCGGTGGACGCCTCGCTCTACGACAGGGGCGGATTGCTGCGGGAACTCGAATCCACACGAGTGACGCCCGGTGGGTCCACGCCGAGCCACCTGATCGAGGCGGCGTACCGCGCGTGGGGGCCGGCACTGGTCGAGCACCTGGTGGGCGACTACGCGTTCGTCATCTGGGATCGTCGCTTGCACCGGCTGGTGGCCGGCAGGGACCCGCTGGGCATGCGGGCGCTCTTCTTCGCGAGAGTCGGCGGCCAGATCGCGGTCGGTTCGTCCTCGGGCGCGCTTGCTGAATTGGCCGGCCGAACCGGCAACCTGAACCTGGCTTGCCTGGGCGCTCAGGTGGCGGGGCTCATCTGGAGCAACGGCACGGAGACCGCCTTCGAGGGCGTGTCGCCGGTTCCGGCCGGTCACCTGCTGACCTGGGAGGCGGGACGCACCCGCACCGAGCGGTTCTGGCAGCCGCCCGCTGCTCCCGATCGTCGCGCTTCGGATGCTGGCGAGGCGGCGCTCGAACTGCAGGCCCTCCTCGGACGCGCCACGGTCGAGCGCATGGGCGGCGGCACCAACGCGGTGTGGATGAGCGGCGGCTGGGACTCCACCGCGGTGTTCGCGGCCGGTCAGCAGGCCCTTCCGCCGGCGGACCGCTCGCGGCTGCGCCCGGTCTCGATCAGCTACCCGGCGGGCGACCTGGGTTGCGAGGACGAGTTCATCCGCCAGGTCAGCACGCGCTGGGGGACCGACCCGCACTGGATCCAGAGCGACGCCATCCCTCTGCTCGACGGGCTCGAGGAGCGGGCGGCGCTGGCGGATGAACCGCCGACGCACCTGTACGAACTCTGGAACCGTGAACTCGCGCGGGGCGCCAGGGCCATCGGCGCGCGGGTCGCGCTCGATGGGTGCGGAGGGGACAACCTCTTTCAGGTCTCGGACGTGGTGCTGGCGGACCTCCTCCGAACCGGCCATTTGCTCGAGTTTGCCAGGCTTGCCCGATCCCGTCGCCGGGCTGGCTGGAAGTACCTGGCACGGGCCGGCGTCCTGCCCCTGGTTCCCGACGCGGTACTGCGGGCAGGGGAGCTGGTTGCCGGGCGGCGGATTCCGCGGCACTATATGGAACACCCAGCGGCGCCGTGGATGCGCCCGAAATTCATGGCTACACACGGACTGCGCGACCGGGCGCTCGCCACGCTTCGTGCCACGCGCGGGGCGAGCCTGGCCCAGACCGAGAACATGCTGTATGTCAGCGCCCCTGCCTGGAGTTGGGCAGGTGGATACATGCGTGGGGTGCTGCTCCAGGAAGGCGTCGAGGCTCGTTCGCCGCTCCTCGACCGTCGGGTGGTGGAGTTCGCACTCGCCCGGCCCGTGGCGGAACGGACCGATGGCGTGGAGACCAAGATCCTCCTTCGCCGCGCGATGGCAGGGCTCCTTCCCGAGTCGGTGCTCGCACCACGTTCGCGCCGGACGGGAAGCACTGCCGGGTTCTCGCGGCGCCGGATGCGCGAGGCGTACCCCGCGCTGCTCCAGCGGCTTTTCTCAGAGCACGCTCCGCCTGGCCGAGTTGGGCATCGTGGATCCATCCGCGCTCAAGGCGGCTGCGGACCGCTGGACGACGAGTGGAGATGAATCGGTCCGGGTCGGCCTGTTCGATGCGATGCGAATCGAATTCTGGCTCCGGGCGCGCGAGCGCCGGCCGCCGGCGAGTCGTTCGCGCAAGGCGTCACCAGCGACCCTGGCAACTTCTTCCGCGGCATGAGACCGCGTACTGCGCCGGCAGATTCCGGCGACCCTCGAACGGAGTACAAGGAGGTGATGTCGAGATGTATAAAAAGCCAGCACTGCAGCGGTTCGGTTCGCTCAGAGACCTGACCCTGATCGGATGGGGTGCCGACGGTGACGGAGGCATCCAGGGGTTCGGGTACATCATTGGGGCCGTGACCGACGGCTGTGAAGTGGTTGGCGGAGGCTCGTGCAGTCGGTCCTAGGACCCGAACGGGTTGTCCGGTCGGTGGCTCCCAATGGCGCCGTCCGGACCCCCCAGCCTCCCCACCATGCCTGAGTACCAGATCTTCGGAGGGGTTCTCCGCTCCGAGCTCGACCTTTCCCGAGCTCACGCCCGGGGAGGCCCTGCCACCTCGATGGTCACTTCACCACCGTGAACGGCGCACCCGAGCTCGCCGGCCTGGTCGCCATGGGCCGCGAGGAGGTCGAATCCGGCATCCGCGTCACGCTCTCCCGGCACGACGCCGGCCTGCGCCTGGTGTTCGACGACACCGGCACCTTCGACATCTCGAGCGATGGCGCGCGCATCGAATGGGCGCGCCCGCCGAGGCCGACCTCGCCTCGGTGCGCAAGGACGTCCTCGGGCGCGTGCTCGCGATCTGCCTCCATCAGCAGGGAGTCGATCGCGCTGCACGGAAGCGCCGTCGAGCTCGGCGGGGTCGCCATCGCCTTCCTCGCACCGAAATTCCACGGCAAATCCACCACCGCTGCCGCGCTGGTGGACGCCGGCGCGCGCCTCCTGGCGGATGACATCGTCGCCGTGTCACCAGCGGCGTCGAGCCGTCCGTCCTGCCCAGCGTTCCCGTGGTGCAGCTCTGGAAGGACTGCGGCGGCACGAGTCGCACCGGCCTCCGTGGCGGTGCCGGGCAGCGCGGAGGGACGCAAGCTACAGCGCCGCTGGGATGCAGCGGAGCGCAACGCCGGGGACGCCGCTCCGCTGGACGGCGTGTACCTTCTCGTTCCGGTCGCACCCGGCGCACCAGCGGGAGTCCGGCGCACCCGGCTCTCGGGAGTCGAGGGCGCGCTCGCCCTGCTCGGCCAGGCCAAGGTCGGCAACCTCCTCGGCGTCGAGCGCCGGGCCGAGCTACTGCAGGCCACCGGCGAAATGGCGGACCGTGTGCCCGTCTACCGCCTCGAGATTCCGAGAGATTTCGAACAGCTTCCCGACCTGACTACGGCACTCTGGCAGTGGCATGGCACCCCCTGACGCAGGTCGGGCGATCGAAGGAACGCGATGACCCAGCCGGCGGCGTTCCGAATGCCCGCGGGCGGCGAGTCCGCCCCACCACGAGGGGCGTCGACTGCCCAGGCCGGCGAGGCGCTGGTCCGTGTGGACCGACTCGTCCAGAGCTTCCCGCTCCGCCGGGGATGGTCGCAAACGCTCCGACATCCGCTCCAGCGCCCCCGGATCCAGGTGCTTCGCGACGTATCACTGCAGGTCCGCCGCGGCGAGTTCTTCGGGCTCCTTGGCCCCAACGGCGCCGGCAAGACCACCCTCTTCAAGATCCTCGCGACCCTGATCCAGCCGGAGTCGGGGACGGTGGAGATCGCGGGCATCGATGCCCTCAGCGACCCGGGCGCAGTGCGCGAAGTGCTCACGCCAGTCATCGCCGACGAGCGCAGCCTCAACTGGCGGCTGACCGGCGCCGAGAACCTGCGGCTCTTCGCCGCCCTGTACGGCGTGCCCGGCCAGGACCGGGTTGGCACCGCCGGTCGGCTCCTCGACACGGTCGGCCTCAGCCGATGCGGCTGACCGGATGGTCGGCACCTACTCGTCGGGGATGAAGCAGCGCCTGCTCATCGCCAGGGCGCTGCTCTCCCGACCCGCAGTGCTGCTGCTCGACGAACCGACCCGCAGCCTCGATCCGGTGAGCGCCCGCGACTTCCGCCGGTTCCTTCGGGACGAGATCGCCTGGGCGGCAGGGGTGCACCGTCCTGCTGGCGACGCACGACGCCGACGAGGCATTCGAATTTTGCGATCGACTCGCGGTGCTGCACCGCGGACGGCTCGTGGCGCAGGGAACCGCCCGGGAGCTCGCCGGGCATTGCGGGCGGACACCGTTACCGGATCGCGGTGCCCGGCGGCCAGGAGGACCTGGCGCTCGCGATCCTGGCCCGTCACGGCCTGACCACCTTCGCGCGCATCTGGGGCGGGGGAGCAACCGGGCTGGGTCGACCTGTCCGGGGAACTCCCGGGCGGTCTGCCCGCGTCCGCGGAGGTGCTGCGGGATCTCGTGGCCGGCGGGGTGTCGGTGGGCGAGCTCGCCCAGGTTCCCCTGCCCCTCGCCGATCTCATCGAGCGGCTGCTGCCGAAGGGTGGGGCGGCGTGAGCAAGGTCCTCGCGCTCATCGCCGCGCAGTGGCGCGTGATGGTGAGCTACCGAACGCAGACGCTGCTCTCCTTCGCGGGGCTGCTCTTCACCGTGGTGCCGCTCTACTTCGTGGCGGGTGCGCTCCAGCCGGTCATGGCGAACGCGATCCGGACCGAGGGGGGCGATGCGTTCGGCTTCCTCCTCGTGGGCACCAGCGTCATCCTGGTGGTGACGGTGGCGTTGTCCGCGGTGCCCTCGGCGCTCTCGGCCGGGCATCGCGAGCGGAACGTTCGAGGCGCTCCTCAGCACCCCCACTTCCCTGCCGACCCTCGTCGGCCGGCATGAGCGCCTTTCCGCTCGTCATGGCGGCGCTGCGTGCCGGCGTGCTCCTGGCTGCCGGGGCGCTGTTCGGCGTCAGCATGGCCCTGGGGCAAGCTGCCGCTCGCGCTCATCATCCTGCTCGTCCTCGTGCTGGCCCACTATCGCCATCGGGCTCATCAGCGGCGCGATGGTCCTGGCCTTCCGGACGGCGGGCCCCCTCTCGAGACTCGTACTGGTGGCCTCGAGCCTGCTGGGCGGCGTGTACTACCCGACCCACGTCATTCCGTCGTGGCTCCAGGCCGTCTCCGGGGTGCTGCCCCTGAGCTATGGCCTGCGCGCGCTCCGGCGCGTCCTGCTGCAGGGGGCCCCGCTCGGCGCCGTCGTCCACGACCTCCTCATCCTGCCGGGGGAAACGGCGCTGCTTCTCGCGCTGGGGGTCGGGCTGATGTCGCTGGCCTTCCGCTACGCACGGCGTCAAGGCACGCTGGCGCAGTATTAGCTAACATGTAGACCATGCCGGTACTCCCTCCCGAAGCCCGTCTCGTGGTGTTCGCCACTCGCCCGCCGAGCGGGGAGGACGGCCGCGCCCTGGATGCGCTCCTCCGCGAACCGCTCGATTGGCGGCGTGTGGGGGAGCTGGCCGAGCGCGAAAAGCTGCTGCCCGTACTCTGGAACCGCCTGCGAACGCACGCCACCTCCCTGCCGACCGAAGAAGCCGAGCGAATCCGCAGACAGGCTGCCGTCATCGAGTTCCGGATGGCCGTCGCCGAGACCGTGCTCGAAGCGGTCCTCAGGCGGCTGGCCGCGGCACGGATTCGGGTGATGCTGCTCAAAGGTGCCGCGCTGGCGACGACGGTGTACGACTCCTTCGCGGCGCGCCCCATGGGCGACCTCGACATTCTCGTGCCACCGGAGGATGTGGCCCGGGCGTGGCAGTCCATGGTGGAGGCGGGGTGGCGCAAGGAATTCGAGGGCGGGGAAACTTTCTACGAAGGGCACCACCACCTGGCAGCGTTGGTGGACCCGAAGGGGCTCGGAATCATCCTGGAGATTCACCGCGCCATCCTTCCTCCCTCCGGTCCATTCCTGTTCGACGAGACCGAGCTCTGGCGTGATGCGGCACCTGTCTCGCTCGGGTCCACTGAAGCCTGGGTACCGTCCCGTCAGCACCAGCTGCTCCACCTCTGCGCGCACTTCGCCTGGTCGAACATGCTCTCCACCGGCCTCGGGCGCACGGTCCGCGACGTCGCAGCCCTGTTGGAAGCGGACGGCATGGACTGGGACGCCTTCGTCGCCCTCGCGCAACGAACTCGAGCCGGGACGTGCGCCTTCTGGACGTTGGCCATGACCCGGGCCCTGGCTCAGGCGCAGGTCCCGACGACAGTCCTCGAGCGGCTCCGGCCCCGTCAGCCGGAAGCGCTGACGAATGCGCTGCATCGCGCGCTCATCGCATCCGCGCTGCTCGGCGCGTGTCCGTCGATCCGGATGCGGCAATGGCTCTGGAAAGCGGCCATCCGGCCCGGGCAGCCCGGCCACAAAGCCGCCCTCCCATGGCAGGTCGAGGCGGCGTTTCGGGAGGCGTTTCCACGGGGAAGAAGGACGTCGTTTGGCGCACGCACGGTGGCCCACGTGCGGGCGTGGGCGGCGTGGCTGCGGTTCGCCAGCATTTTCGGGGTGCCCAAGCCGATCACCTGACGAACAGGATCGATTCAGCCTCGAAACATCCCGATGCGGTTGGCGAGCGCCCGGCCGGCGGCCGCGCTGGCAAGCGCCGAGAGTGCCACCGGCCACCCGGGGAAGGCGCATCCGCCCCCGACAGCGCTGAGGAAGAGCGAGGCGAGGCCGGCGACGACAAGAAGCTTCGGACGGGTGGCGAGCGTGAGGCCCAGCAGCAGGAACGACAGCATGGCCGGAACCATCCTCCACCACAGCGTGCCATCGGTCGCCCGATAGAACAGCGCACTGAAGTAGAGCTCGGGAGACAGCCTCAGAACCGACTCGCGCTCGACGCCGGCGTGACTCGCCATGAGCCGCACGTGGCGCCGTGTCGCCTCGACCAGGATGCGCACCGTGTCGCCTGCGGCGTGTGGAAGCACTCCTTCCATCCGGAGACTTGGGCCTCGAAGACCCACCCAACTCAAGCCGGTGCGCTGGTAGGCCAGGAGCGTGCCGCCCTCCTGCGCGAGGACCAGGAAGGGCACGGTCCCCTCCCCCACCACGATCTCGACGAGCCGCCGCTCGCCCGCGGCCGGCGGGCCGGTCACGATCGTGACTTCGAACCGGGTCTTTCTGGAAGCGGTCAGGCGGGCGCGCAACTTGGGGAGATCCGATACGGGACCGTCGGGCAGCGAGACGCCCTGCAGCCTCACCTCCAGAATCCTGCCTGGAAATGGCGGCATGCCGAGCGCCGCCGGGGCCCATTCAGCCATCCACGGTGACGGTCCGGGTATCGCCGGCTGCGCCAGGTAACCTCCCAGAAACCACGCCAGCACAACCACCACCGCCAGCGGCGGCGACACCCTGGGCCACCACCAACCTCGACGCTCCCAACGGGCCACGATGAGGACGCCGAGGCCGCATCCCGCCGCGTTCGCTGCGACGTCGTAGATCGATGCGAAGCGGCCCTGCACCCACCACCGCTGGGCAAGCTCGATCGCGACGCTCGCGAGGACGCCCACGCCGATCGCGAATCGCGGGCGCAGGCCCAGCAGGGCGAGCCCGGCTCCGAGAGGCAGGAAGAGGAGGATGTTGAACACCACGTCGTACACGGAACAACAGCCGGCCGCGGTCAGGGGATGGAGCTCAGAGTTCGGACGCAGCGTCAGCCAGAGGATGGCGGCCAGCGCGATCGCCGACAAGGCGATTCCTCCGAGTCGGCGGCTGCTCACTGCCTGTGGGAATCGAAGATGAGTCACGATCGAAAGTACCGTGAGCGGGGCGGGAGTCGCCACCCGGACCAACCGGTGCCGGCGAGGGCCCCCGCCCTTGCCGCAGGGGTCGGCCCCCCGTAAACTCGATCCATCTCTCCCTCGCGTGAGCCGCCCCCGACGATGCCGTCCCTGACCCTCAACGGACAATCCGTTCCCTTCGCGGCGGGCGCGACCATCCTCGACGCCGCACGCGCGAGCGGCATCGACATCCCCACCCTCTGCTGGTACCCCAAGCTCCCCACCGTCGGCAACTGCCGCATCTGCCTGGTGTCCGTGGCCGGCCAGGGCAAGCTGCTGCCCGCCTGCGCCACGCCCGCCGCCGAGGGGATGGTGGTCGAAACGGAGAGCGAGGCGGCCGTGGCGAACCGCCACGGCGTGCTGGGGATGCTCCTCGAGCGCTACCCGCTCGAACACCTTGCCGGGAACGGCCACGCCCCGCCGCGGAACGAGTTCGAGGGCTACGTGTCGCGGTACGCCGTGCCGCTGCCCTCGGAGCAACCGCTCGGCCTCCGCGGCGGCGACACCCGCCCCGGCGACGTCATGATCCAGCACGACATGTCGCTGTGCATCCTGTGCACCCGCTGCGTGCGCGCCTGCGACGACATCCAGGAGGTCGGCGTCCTCGACGTGGGCCAGCGCGGGGCGCACACCGAGATCATCGTCGGCGGCGACGGCGACCCCGACCACGCCGGCTGCACCTGGTGCGGCGAGTGCGTCCGGGTCTGCCCGACCGGCGCCATCTTCGAGGTCATCCCGCGGGAACGCTTCGGCGCGGAAGCGGTGCGCCAGCCCGACAGCGTGACCCGCTCGGTCTGTCCGTACTGCGGCGTCGGCTGCCAGGTGGACCTGCACGTCAAGGACGGTCAGCTGGTGCGGGTCACGTCGCCCGTGGATCGAGGAGAACACCCCGAACCAGGGCAGCACCTGCGTCAAGGGGCGCTTCGGCACCGACTTCACCCAGCACCGGGACCGGCTCACGGTGCCGCTCATCCGGAAGGGCTGGGTCCGCGAGGGCACCGCCTGGCGCTGGACCGGCGAACGGCCCCGGCACCGCGAGGGGCCGTGGCTCACCATCGAGGAACTCGGCGGCTCGAAGAAGCCCCGGCCTCCGAAGCGCAGCGTCGGCAAGCCGCCCCAGACGGGACTCCCGGTCGTGGGCGACGGCGACGTGCGGGACCGGGCCTCGACGCCGGCCGAGTGGTACGACGCCTTCCGCGAAGCCACCTGGGAGGAGGCGATGAGTCTCACCGCCCAGGAGCTGCTCCGGATCAAGCAGCAGCACGGCCCCCGCGCCCTCGCCGCGCTCTCCTCGGCCAAGTGCAGCAACGAGGACAACTACCTCTTCATGCGGATGGTCCGCGGCGCCCTCGGCACCAACAACGTGGACCACTGCACGCGGCTCTGCCACTCGACCTCCGTCGCCGCCATGAGCCGGGCGCTCAGCACCTCCGCCGCCTCGGGCTCGATGCGCGAGATCGAGGAGGCGTGCGACGTCATCTTCATCTCCGGCGCGAACGTCACGGAAAACCACCCGGTCTTCGGTGCCCTGGTCAAGCGCGCCGTGACCCGCGGCGCCAAGCTGGTGGTGGCCGACGTCCGCCGCACCGAACTCGCCGCCCTGGCCGACGTGCACCTCCAGCTCCTCCCCGGCACCGACGTGGCGCTCTACAGCACGATGCTCAACCACATCCTCCGCGAGGGGCTGGAGAGACAAGACCTTCATCCGCGAGCGGACGAAGGAGTTCGACGCCGGTCCGGCGGGCGGTGGCGCCGTACACGCTCGAGATCGGGCAGAAGCTGACCGGTGTCCCCGCCGAGAAGATCCGGGAGGCGGCCGAGCTGTACGCGCGGGGGCCCAACACCTCCACCCTCTGGGCGATGGGGCTCACCCAGCACGCCACCGGCACCGACATCGTGGCGAGCCTCCTCAACCTGCTGCTGGCCTGCGGGATGATCGGCCGGTGGGGCGCGGCGATGCTGCCGGTCCGCGGCCAGAACAACGTGCAGGGCGCGAGCGACGTCGGCGCCATTCCGTTTGCCTACACCGACTACCGGCCGGTCACCAAGCCCGAGAACCGCGCCGAGTACGCCCGGGCGTGGGGGCTCCCCGACGAGGCCCTCTCGCTCGAGAACGGGCTCATGGTCACCGAGATGACCAAGCCCGACAGCGGCGTGCGCGGCCTCTACGTGATGGGCGAGAACCCGGTGATCTCCGATCCGGACGTGGCGCACGCGGAGGATTGGGTGCGGGGCCTCGAGTTCCTCGGCGTGCAGGACCTCTTCCTGACCGACACCGCGCGGTGGGCCGACGTCGTGCTCCCGGGCTCCTCCTTTGCCGAAAAAGAAGGGACGTTCGTCAACACCGAGCGGCGCATCCAGCTCTCGTCTCCTGCGTTTCCGCCGCCGGGCACGGCCCGCCGGGACCTCGACATCCTCATCGAGCTCACCGAGCGCCTGGGGCTCAAGAGCCCCTTTGCGGGAGCCGAGGAGGTGATGCGGGAAATCGCCTCGGTCACGCCCTCGTGGCGGGGGGTCACGTACGACGGACTCCGGCGCCATAATTTCGGGATACAGTACCCGGTGCCGACCCAGAATTCGGACGGGACCGCGTTCTTCTTCGACGATCGCTTCCCGACGCCGGACGGCCGGGCGCTGTTCGTGCCCGTGGAGTTCCTGCCGCCGAGCGAACTGCCGGACGCCGAGTACCCGTTCGTGATGGGCACCGGACGGCAGATGTACCACTGGCACACGGGGACGATGACCCGCCGTTCGACCGGACTCGACTCGCGGGAGCCGGTCCCGATCGTGGAGATGCACCCCGCGGACGTCGCCGAGCTCGGCGTGGCCGACGGCGACACCGTCCGCATCACCTCCCGGCGGGGCAGCATCCTGATCGGCGTCCGGTCGTCCGAGCGGCAGGCGCGGGGACAGGTCTTCGTGCCGATGCACTTCCGGGAGGCCGCCGCCAACCTCCTGACCAATCCGGCGCTGGATCCGTATGCCAAGATTGCGTCGTTCAAGGTGAGTGCGGTGCGGATTGAAAAGATGGACCAGGGCGAGAATTGAGATTGCTTCGGCCACTGCGTGGCCTCGCGATGGCGGAAAGACTTCTCGTGCCATTGCAAGGAAGCCTCGAAGGGGCCGACGCAGGCGATCTGCGGCCAGAGTCGATTGATTCGGCTACCGCGTGGCTCGCAATCACAGAGGAACTCCTTGTGTCCTCGAGGAGGTCCCTCGGGGCCGACGAAGCAATCTCGCAATCCGGATTATATTCCCCCCTTCCTCAACCCCGGCTCCCATGCGCGCACTCGTGAAGACCGCCCCCGGCATCGGCATGGAGCTGCGGGACGTCCCCGTCCCGGCCTGCGGACCGAACGACGTCCTGATCCGCGTCCACCACGCCGGTGTCTGCGGCACCGACCTCCACATCTGGGAATGGGATTCCTGGGCCAGCAACCGGCTCAAGCCGCCGGTCGTCATCGGCCATGAGTTCGCCGGGCGGATCGAGAAGATGGGCCCCGAGGCCGAGGCCGCCGGGCTGCTGGCCATCGGCGACCTGGTGACCGCCGAGGGCCACATCATCTGCGGCCACTGCCTCCAGTGCCGCACCGGCAACGGCCACCTCTGCCAGCGGACCCAGATCATCGGCGTGGATCGCGACGGCGCCTTTGCCGACTACATCGCGATGCCGGCCTCCAACGTGATGAAGCTCGAGGGGATCCCGACCGAAATCGGCGCCATCATGGACCCGATGGGCAACGCCTTCCATACCGTGCTCGAAGGCGACGCCGTCATCGGGAGCGCCGTACTGGTGCTGGGCTGCGGCCCCATCGGGTGCTTCGCGGCGGGCGTGGCGCGCGCCGCCGGAGCGTCGCTGGTCATCGCGAGCGACTTCAACGACAAGCGGCTCGGCATCGCGAGCAAGATGGGCGCGCACGTGACGCTCAATCCCGGGCGGGACGACGTGCCCGCCCGCATCAGGGAGCTCACCCAGGGCGACGGGGTGGATTTGGTCTGCGAAATGAGCGGCCATCCGGCCGGGCACGCGCAGGCCTTCGCGGCGGCGCGCCTCGGCGGGCGGGTCAACCTGCTCGGCACGCCGAGCAAGACCACCGAGGTGAGCTTCGCACGGGACATCATCTTCAAGGGGCTCACGCTGTACGGCGTCACCGGGCGCAAGATGTACCACACCTGGCACGTGATGCAGCGCTACCTCCGCGCCGGCCAGCTCGACCCCCGCCCCGTCGTCACCCACCGCTTTCCGCTCGAGAAGATCGCCGACGCCATCCAGGTCATCAAGGACGGGCAGGCGGGCAAGGTCATCCTGGAGATCGGCGCGTGAGCACCAACCTCGACACCCGGATCCACGCCGAGCTGGAGCAGTTCAAGGCCGACGGCGTCTACAAGCGGCTCAACTACCTGGCCAGCCCGCAGGCGGCCCGAGTCGAGATGGAAGGCCGGGGCTCGGTCATCATTCTCTCCTCCAACAACTACCTGGGACTCTCGAACGAGCCGGCGGTCGTGGCGGCCGGCAAGGCCGCCCTCGACAAGTACGGCGCCGGCACCGGGTCGGTGCGCTTCATCTGCGGCACCTTCTCGATCCACCGCGAGCTGGAGGCGGCCTGCGCCCGCCTGGTCGGCACTCCCGCCTCGCTCAGCTTCGTCAGCTGCTGGAACGCCAACGAGGCGGTGCCCGGCACGCTCCTCACCGAGCACGACCTCATCCTGAGCGACCAGCTCAACCACGCCTCGATCATCGACGGCCTCCGGCTCGCCAAGGCCATCACCAAGTGCCAGACCGGCGTGTACAAGCACGCCGACCTCGACGACCTCCGCGCCAAGCTCGCCGCGGCCACCGACCGCCGGGTCAAGATGGTCATCACCGACGGCGTCTTCTCGATGGAAGGCGCCATCGCGAAGCTGCCGGATATCGCCGCCATCTGCCGGGAGCACGGCGCCGTCCTGGTGGTGGACGACTCGCACGCTTCCGGCGTCCTGGGCGCCACCGGCCGGGGCACCGCCGAGCATTTCGGGATGGTCGGCCAGGTGGACATCATCACCTCCACGCTGGGCAAGGCGCTGGGCGGCGCGGCGGGCGGGTTCGTGGCGGCCAGCGAAGAGGTCTGCGACTACCTGACCCAGCGGGCCCGCCCGCAGCTCTTTTCGAACGCCCTCCCGGCCACGGTGGCGGGCAGCGCGCTGGCCAGCATCGAGTTCCTGGAGCAGCACCCGGAGCGCGTCACCCGCCTTCGCGAAAACGCCCGCTACTTCCGGGACCAGCTCCGGGGACTCGGCTTTGCCCCGCTGCCGGGCGAGACCCCGATCATCCCCGTGATCCTCGGCGAGACCTCCAGCGCCATCCGGATGAGCAACCTGCTCCTCGACGAAGGGGTGTTCGTGACCGGGTTCGGCTTCCCGGTGGTGCCCCAGGGACAGGCCCGCGTCCGGTGCCAGGTGTCGGCGGCTCATTCCAGGGCCGACCTGGACGAGGCCCTGGCGGCGTTCAAGAAGGTGGGAAAGAGTTGAGCCTGATCTAGCGTCCCTTGTGTCATTGCGAGGAGGCCCCAACGGGGCCGACGAGCAATCTCGGGCCAGGACCAGATTGCTTCGGCCACTTCGTGGCCTCGCAATGACAGAAGTGGGCGGGCCGGCCTCCGGGCCTCCCCGCAATGACAGAAGCCGCGGGGCCGGTCCCCCTCAGGCGAGTTGCAACCCCCGCGTCACCCTGCAAGCCGGTGCGCGGGGCCCCCCAGATGCCCCCCCTTCGAACCGCTCCCAATATGCCAGAGCTGACCGGGGACAACCCATTGGGGTCTAGTGTTTTAGGCCGAAGTTCCCTATCTTGGAACCAGCCGGTTCCAGCCCCCCAGGGCCACGGGGGCAAGGAAATTGCCGAAACCTGACACCATTCGCCGTGCCGTGACCGGTCCCGGGGACCCCCTCAGGGCCGATACTTCCAGGAGGCAGACTGATGCGTGTGCTCACCCGTGCCCTCGCGACGCTCGGCCTGGCAGCCCTTGCCGGCGCCACCTCGCTCAGCGCCCAGAATGCTGGCGTGGGCTCGTACCGCTTCTACGTCGGCGCGTCCGCCGGCGTGATGGACTTCGCCACCACGGCGCAGACCCGGGGCGGGATCGGGATGGCCGGCGCGAACATGCTGGTCACGGCCAACCGCGTCGGGCTGATGCTCGCGGTGGACGCCGGCCTCGGCAGCGGCGAGACGGCGGCCTTCAACGATCCGGTCGACGGGACCATCCGCACCGCCACCTTCGATCACATCATGCGCTACTACTTCGAAATGATGGCCTACCCGCTCAAGTCGCACATCCAGCCCTTCATCGGCGTGGGCTTCGGCATCCAGACCCTCACGAATCTCCAGGTCCAGGGCAGCTTCGTGGACGACGTCACACGGCAGGCGAACTACAACCGGGCCAGTGATCTCGGCAGCACCGGCTTCGCCCAGGCGGTCGCCGGCGTCGACATCCGGGTCGGGGTCCTGGACGTCTTCGGATCGATCTCCGCCGCCACCGGCAGTAACGGCGGGGCCGACCTGATCCAGGGCGCGGTCTACACCGGCCAGGCCGGCATCCGGTTCAACCTCGGCAAGTCGCGCGAGGACGTCGACTAGACGCCCCGCGGGCGGACGGCCAGGAACGCGAAACGGGCGCACCGGATGGTGCGCCCGTTCTGCGTCATGACGAAGTGCAAACTTGCTTGTCATTGCGAGGAGGCCCCATCAGGGGCCGACGAAGCAATCTCAGGTCCGCTTAGATTGCTTCGGCCACGCCGTGGCCTCGCAATGACAGAAGGCGGATCACCGGCTTCGCGACGCCCATCGGGTCCCCGCCTCCACGAACCTCAGGGGCCAATCCACCGCCCGGGTGATCCCGATGCGCGGCGTGGCCACCGGGGCCGCCTGAGGGGCCCCCTGGAACACCTGGACCACGGCCCCGCGCATGGCGTGCCGGTCGAGCGATCGGGAAATCCCGAGGGCCTGGGTCAGCCGGCCGGGGCCGGCGGCCAGCTGCCGGTCCGGGACATCGCCCCGGCGCCGGCGCATCAGCTCGATCCCCTCGATCGGCTCCACCGCCCTCAGAAGGACGGCCCCTTCGTTCACCTCCGTGCCGGCCACCAGGTTGGCGCACCAGTGCACGCCGTAGGAGCGGTACACGTACCAGTGCCCGGCCGGGCCGAAGAGCCCCTCGTTCTGCGCGTGCCGGCGGTGCCGGTACCCGTGGGAGGCCGGGTCCCGATGGCCGAGGTAGGCCTCCACCTCGACGATCCGCCCGGCCGTCCGGGTCCCGCGGACGGTGGAGACCACGACCGCGCCGATGAGCTCCCGGGCCACCACCTCGGCGGGGCGCCGGAAAAACGAAACGGGCAGCAGCGCCGCCCGTCCCGTCCCGCTCATTCCGCCTTCTTGGCCCGAGGCGTCCGGGCCGCCTTCTTCTTCGGGGCCGCCGCCGGCTTTTCGGCCTTGGCCTTCGGCGCATTGGCGGGCTTCTTCTTTGCTGCCGCTCGGCCCGCGGGCGCAACAAGTTGCGCCCCTACTGCCCCGCTTCCCCGATTTCCCCCCTGATCGTCATCCACCGTCACGACTCCAACCATCGGAATCTCGGGCTTGTGCGTTCCCAGCCGGGAACCGCGACGGAACCGGATGGCCGGGGCCGGCGTGGCGGCGACAGGCGCTGCGACGGCGCCGTTGCCGGTCGGGGCCGCCGGAGCCGCCGCCTTGCTCTCCGCGGGCGGCGCGGCGGGCCGCTGGCGCGGGACCATGATGTCGGTCGGGTGGACCGACACCTCGTAGTCGTCCTCGCCGACCTTGCGGACGTCCGCCACCTCGGCGTCGTTGGCCTGCCGGAGGAGCCGCGCGAAGCGACCGGCCTCGAGCAGGGCATCCTCGCGGCCGTGGAGCGCCGCCATGCGCGCACGCAGCGTCTCGTGCGGCACCGGGTTGGGCATCTCCGAGAGCGCCTGCGCCATGAGCTGGAAGGCCAGCGCCAGGGAGAGCGCCTTCGGGCCGCCGGAGACGACGGCGGCCGACTCGCCCGAGGGGCGCTCCTCTCCGCGTCCGCGGCCGCCGCGGCCCCGCCGGCGTCCACGGCCCTTTTTTTCTTCCGGGGCAGGCGTGTCCGCAGGCGCAACGCGATGCGCCCCTACGGCCCCGCGGCCCCTCTGCCCCGCTGCCTCGCCCTTGTGCGGCTCGACCCCGCCGGCCACGGGCGCGATCTCGTACTGGCCGTTCTCCATCTTCTTCACGACGAGAATGCCCTTGGCGCCGGCGTCGGTGACGAACTTGCTGAACCGGCTGTAGCCGGCGTTCTTCTCGTCGAAGTTCGGGTCGATCTGCTTCATCACCTGCTTGAGGCGGTCCGACCGCATGACGTCGTCGTTCCGCGCCATCTGGGCCGCGGCCTCGCGCACCAGTTCCCACGGATCGCGCTGGACGGAGGGCTTGTCCTCTTCCTTGGTGAGCCCCGCGAGGTCGCTGTAGGAGTAGTACTCGTCGCAGTTCTGGATCAGCAGGTCGCTGGCCGACTCGCGGATGCCGACGCCGATGACGTACTTGCCGTACTCCTTCAGCTTGATCACCATCGACGAGAAGTCGCTGTCGCCGGAGAGCAGGATGAAGGTGCCGATCTCGGGCCGGGTGAAGACCAGCTCGATGGCGTCCACCGCGAGGCGGATGTCGGTGGCGTTCTTCTTGTTGGTGCCGAAGGCGGGGGCGAAGATCAGGTCGATCGACGACTCCGACAGCGGCACGATGTACTGCGGATAGCGCCGCCAGTCGGCGTAGGCCCGCTGGACCGCCACCTTCCCCTTGATGATGTCGCTGTTGAGGAGGGTCCGCAGTTCCTTGGTCAGGTCGGAGCGGATGCCGAGGGTGACGTTGTCGAAGTCGATGAGCAGCGCCGCGTTCGGGGCGTGCACGGGGACGGTGGCGCCGGCGGGTCGGCCGGCGCGGATGATGTGACGGTTGTTCACGAAGTGCTCAGCTCCAGGCCCACGACCCGCGCCAGCTCCATTCGCTTGACCTTCCCGGACCCGGTCATCGGGAAGGCGTCGAAGAAGCGCACGAGATCGGGGACCTTGTAGTCCACGAGTTGGTCGCGACTGAACTCCTTGAGCTCGTCGCCGGTCAGGATGGCCCCTTCCACCGGCACGACGCAGGCGCAGACGAGCTCCCCGAGCAGTTCGTTGGGGACGCCCACCACGCACACGTCGTCCACGGCCGGATGGGTCCGGAGGACGTCTTCCACTTCCCTGGGCGTGACGTTGTTGCCGCCGCGGATGATCATCTCCTTGCGGCGACCCACCACCTGCACGGCGCCCGCCTCGTCCACCACCACGAGGTCGCCGGTGAGGAAGTACCCCTCCGGTCCATGGGCCCGCGCCGTCTCGCCCGGCATGCGGTGATACCCCAGCATCACGTTGGCGCCCTTCACCGCCAGCTCGCCAACCGCTTCCGGCCCGTGCAGGCTCCCGGTCGCCAGGTCCACCACCTTCACCTCCACCCCCGGGAGCGGGCAGCCCACCGTCTGCTCGCGACGCTCGGCCGGGTCGCCGGGCCGCGTCATGCAGACGGTGGGGCCCGTTTCCGTGAGCCCGTACGCGATCTCCACGTTGCACCAGGTGCGGATCTTCCGCACCAGGTCGGGCGCGATCGGCGCCCCCGCCACCACCCCCGTCCGGAGCGCCGCGAGGTTCCGCCCCGCGAAGGACCGCTCCCGCATCAGCAGCTGGAACATCGTCGGGACGCCGTGACAGACGGTCACCCGTTCGCGCTCCATCAGCTCCAGCGCTTCGCCCGGCTCGAACCGCTCCTGGAGCACGAGCGTGCCCCCGAAGGCGATCGTCGCCACCACCGTCGAGGTGCCGAACACGTGGAAGAACGGCACCGCCGCCAGCACCCGCTCCGCCTCGCGGAGTCCCATCCCCTCCCCGCTTTCGAGCGCCGTCTGCACCAGGTTCCGGTGCGAGAGCAGCACCCCCTTGGGCTTCCCCATCGTGCCCGAGGTGTAGAGCAGGGCGAGCGGCGTCATCCGCCGGATCCCCACCGCTCGGCCGTCACCCCGGCGGCTCGCCGGCGTCACGGGCGCACCATGGTGCGCCCGTTCGCCGCACCAGGTCCTCGAACTGGAGGAACCGGTCGTCGGTCCAGAGATCCTCGGGACCGACGGTGATCACCTGCCGGAGATCGGGCAGGTCGCCGAGGAGCTCCTCGTAGAGCTCGAGGTAGTCGTTGCCGTCCCAGACCTCTGGGGTCACGGCCACCCGCGCCTCGCTGTGCCGGAGCTGGTACTTGAGCTCGTGGAAGCTCAGCCCCGGATCGATCGGCACCACCGTGGCACCAAGCCGTGCTCCCGCCAGGAAGGCCACCACCCACTCGGGCCAGTTGGGGAGATCCACCGCGATGCGGTCTCCCGCCCCGACCCCGGCGCCCGCGAGCGAACCCGCCAGCCCCGCCGCCTGCTCCTCCACCTGGGCGTAGGTCCAGCGCCGCTCCCCGAGCACCAGCAATTCCCGGTCGGGGTGCATCGCGACCCGATCCCGGAACAGCGTGGCGAGGTGGTGGGAGGGCACGGGCCGGGCTCCGGAGTGGTGGAGCAGGACAATATAGCCGGACGTCCCCCCTCTCCACATGGTGGACCCCGGCTTTCGCCGGGGTGA
>CAWETL010000012.1:0-10657 GCA_963812085.1 uncultured Gemmatimonadales bacterium | reverse complement strand
CGTCGGTGACGAACTTGCTGAAGCGGCTGTTCCCGGCGTTCTTCTCGTCGAAGGTCGGGTCGATCTCCTGCATCACCTGCTTGAGCCGGTCGGAGCGCATGACGTCGTTGTTCGGCGCCATCTCGGCAGGGCGTCGACCACCAGCTCCCACGGATCGCGGGCGGAGGGCTCGTCCTCGTCCTTGGTGAGGCCGGCCAGGTCGTTGTAGGAGTAGTACTCGTCGCAGTTCTGGATCAGCAGGTCGCTGGCCGACTCGCGGATCCCGACGCCGATGACGTACTTGCCGTACTCCTTCAGCTTGATCACCAGCGACGAGAAGTCGCTGTCGCCGGAGAGCAGGATGAACGTGCCGATCTCCGGCCGGGTGAAGATCAGCTCGAGCGCGTCGATCGCGAGCCGGATGTCGGTGGCGTTCTTCTTGTTGGTGCCGAACGCCGGCGCGAAGATCAGGTCGATCGACGACTCCGACAGCGGCACGATGTACTGCGGATAGCGCCGCCAGTCGGCGTAGGCCCGCTGGACCGCCACCTTCCCCCTGATGATCTCGCTGTTGAGCAGGCTCCGCAGCTCCTTGGTCAGGTCGGAGCGGATGCCGAGGGTGACGTTGTCGAAGTCGATCAGCAGCGCCGCATTCGGCGCGTGGGCGGGGCGGCTGGCGCCGGCCGGCCGGACGACGGATGATATGGGTTCTTCACGAAGTGTGCTCGAGGGCCACGACCTGCGCCAGCTCCCTCCGCTTCACCTTCCCGGGCCGGTCATCGGGAAGGCGTCGAAGAAGCGCACGAGATCGGGCACCTTGTAGTCGACCAGTTAGTCGCGGCCGAACTCCAGGACGTCCTCGCCGCGCACGACGGCGCCTTCGACCGGGACGATGCAGGCACAGACGAGCTCCCCGAGGAGCTCGTGGGGCACCCCGACCACGCACACCTCGTCCACGGCCGGATGCGTGCGGAGGACGTCTTCCACTTCCCTGGGATTGACGTTGTACCCATCGCGGATGATCATCTCCTTGCGGCGTCCCACGACCTGCACGTAGCCGTCCTCGTCGACCACCGCGAGGTCGCCGGTGAGGAAGAACCCCTCCGGTCCATGAGGCGCGCGCCGTCTCGCCGGGCATGCGGTGATACCCGCTCATCACGTTGGCGCCCTTCACCGCCAGCTCGCCGACCGCCTCCGGCCCGTGCAGGTCCCCCGTCACCAGGTCCACGACCTTCACCTCGACCCCCGGCAGCGGGCGGCCGACGGTCTGCTCGCGATGCTCGGCCGGGTCGCCGGGCCACGTCATGCAGACAGTGGGGCCGGTCTCCGTCAGCCCGTACGCGATCTGCACGTCGCACCAGGTGCGGATCTCCCGCACTAGGTCGGGCGCGATCGGGCCCCCGCCACCATCCCGGTCCGGAGCGCGCGAGGTGTCGCGCCGCGAAGGACCGGCTCCCGCACCAGCAGCTGGAACATCGTCGGCACCCCGTGCAGCACGGTCACCCGTTCCCGCTCCATCAGCTCGACGCTTCGCCCGCCTCGAACCGGTCCGGGAGCACCACCGTGCCCCCGAAGGCGATCGTCGCCACCACCGTCGAGGTGCCGAACACGTGGAAGAACGGCACCGCCGCCAGCCCGCTCCGCCTCGCGGAGTCCCATCCCCTCCCCGCTTTCGAGCGCCGTCTGCACCAGCGCGCGGTGCGACAGCAGCACCCCCTTGGGCTTCCCCATCGTGCCCGACGTGTAGAGCAGGGCGAGTGGCGTCCCGCCGTCCGCCCCGTCGTCCCTCGGGCTCGCGGCGTAGGGCGCGCCGGTGGCGCTGGCCCCGCGCCACGAGGTCCTCGTACCGGAAGGTCCGCTCGTCGGTCCAGAGCTCCTCGGGACCGACGGTGACCACGTACCGGAGGTCCGGCAACTCGGGGCCGAGCTCCTCGTACAGCTCGAGGTAGTCGTGCCCGTCCCAGACCTCTGCGGTGATCGCCACCGACGCCTCCGCGTGGCGGAGCTGGTACTTCAGCTCGTGGAAGCCCAGCCCCGGATTCACCGGGACGAGCGTCCCGCCAAGGTACGCCGTGGCCAGGGTGGCGACGACCCACTCCGGCCAGTTGGGGAGGTCCACCGCGATGCGGTCTCCCACCCCGACCCCGGCGCCGGCGAGCGAACCCGCCAGCCCCGCCGCCTGCTCCTCCACCTGGGCGTAGGTCCAGCGCCGCTCCCCGAGCACCAGCAATTCCCGGTCGGGGTGCATCGCGACCCGGTCCCGGAACAGCGTGGCGAGGTGGAGGGAGGGCACGGGCCGGACTCCAGAGTGGTGGAGCAGAACAATATAGCCGGACGTCCCCCCTCTCCACATGGTGGACCCCGGCTTTCGCCGGGGTGACAGTGGGACAGGGTGTGAGGTGCCGTGCCGGCGGGGACGCGGGGAAGCCGGGAGGTGAGCGCGATGCGGCGCCCCGCTTCATCACCTGCTTCCGGCCCACCCGAGCTCGGCGCCGACATAGAAGGAGCGTCGTGGGGCCGGCTCGTACACACGACCGAAGGCGCCGTTGACGGTGACCGCCCCGACGTACGACCGATCGAACAGGTTGCTGACGCCTCCGAAGGGTGCCACTCGCAGGAGCCCCACCTCCCCCTCCCAGCCAGCGAGCACATTCGTGACGCCTCCCCCGATCCCCCCGGGCATGCCAGCGGTTTGGGCGCCCCAGCCGTTCACGAGCAGAGTGTTCTGGTCGTTCGCGTACACCGAGCTGCTGAAGGTCTGGTCCACATCCACGTACCCGCGGCCCAGCACCGTCGCGCGGAGCCCCAGCCGCACGAACGACGCAGGAACCGCCGGCACGGTCTTCCCGTCCAGGGTATCGGTGACGGCGCCCTGGACCAGGCGGTATTCGCCGAACCGGAAGTGGCTGTAGGTGTAACTGGCGAAGAGCCGGAGGCCGGCCGTCGGCGCGACGTCCACCCGCGCCTCGATCCCGTTGTTGTTCACCCTGCCTGCGTTCGTGAAATAGGCGCGCCCACCGACTTCGGTGTATTGGGTGATGGCGTCCTGGATGGCGGTCAGGAATCCAGCCACCGAATAAGTGAGGGACCGCCACCGGCCGCGGGCACCGAGCTCCCAGGTCACCGCCACCTGGGGGTCGAGCTTGGGATTGAATCCGCCGGTCACGCCGGGCGCGTTGGCGAGTTCCGTCGTGGTCGGCGTCTCGAAAGACGAGGCGACATTGAAGTACGGCACGAAGGGGACGCCGACGTCGTAGCTGATCCCGAATTGTCCGCTCGGGGCGTGCATTGCCCGCTCGCCCGAGTTGTCCACTCCATCGGACTGGAAGTGGTCCTCCGCACTGAAGGTCATCCAGTCGTATCGAAGCCCCGCCGAAAGCGTCACCCTCGTCGGCGTGTTCCACGTCGCCTGCACGAAGGGACCGACCTCCGTCACCGTTTCGACCTGGTCCTGGATCAGCGTGTCGGGAACGCCGCCCATCGCACGCGCGTTGGTGCGATGGTCGCGCATGCCCTGGAGGTCGATGCCATAGTTGAGCCGGAGGCCCAGGACGGGTGCGCCGAGCCGGTTGATGCCGGTGAGCCGGAGGCCGGTGATGGTCCGGTCAATCGTGACGAAGGTCCCGACGTCCGGACCCGGGCCCTGCGGCGGTGGCGCGGCCAGGGGATTGAGAAGATCTCGCCCGATGCCGTAGATCGTGGCCCGGTACTCGTTGCCCCCTGGCGTCGCGTGGAGGAACGCGAGAGCCGCCTGCACCTGGCTGACATCCTTGCCGGCGTCCCGGAGGATGTTCCCCGCGCTGGCCGAGTCCCGATTGGCCGCATACTCCGCGTACGTCAGCGCGCCGGGGTTCTGCGCCTCCGGCTGGTCGGCGTAGCGGATCCGCGCTGAGAGGGAGTTGCTGCCGTCGATGGTCCAGTCGGCGCCGAGGGACAGCATCGTGAAGTGCGCGGCGCTCTGCTGGCGGAAGCCGTCCCAGTCGGTGTGGGAGAGCGAGAGTGTCCCCGCCACGCGCCCCAGGGTGCCGGTTCCGAGCAGGTTCGCCTTGAGGAAGCCGAACGAGCCCAGGGCCAGTCGCGCGCTCAGCGCCGGTGGCCCGGGCCCGGCGCCGATGGTCGAGAGGCTGACCACGCCACCGGAGGAATTGCCGTACAGCGCGGAGGCCGACCCGCGCAGCACCTCGGCGCGCGCCACGTCGTCCAGGTCCACATTGGTCATCTGGCTCTGGCCGTCCGGCGCCGTCTGGGGCACTCCGTCGAGGAGAACCTGGATCCCGCGGATGCCGAAATTGGATCGGCTCCCGAAGCCGCGGATCGTCAGGCGCTCGTCCAGCGAGAAGTTGTACCGGTTGGCCACGTACACACCCGGCAATTCGTTGAACGACTCGCTGAGGCCGAGCGTGGGCCGGCCGCGGCGAATGGCGGTCGAGTCCAGCAAGGAGACTGCCGCCGGAATCCGCCTGAGCGGCTCGGGCACCCGCGTCACGTTGACCGTCACCTCGGGGAGGACGACGACGTTCGAGTCCCGACGGGCGGAATCGGCGCGGACCGGCTGTTGGGCCGAGATGGGACGCGAGTCGCCGAGGGACGCCAGGACGAGGATGATGAGTGAGTAGCGGAAAAGATGCCCCGATGGCCAGAAGAATTGGGGGTGAGACAAGATGGCTTGGGAGTGGGAGCGCGGGTCGGCGAAGGATCCTAGCGAGCCGACGTCGACAAATTCACAACGAAGCTGAACCGCGTCCCCTTCCCTTCTTCGGTATCCACCTGCAGCTCACCACCCATGGCTTCGACCAACTTGCGACAGATGGAGAGTCCGAGGCCCGAGCCAGAGAAGGCATATTCGCCCGGCCGTTGGCGCCGCCGGAAGGGCTCGTAGAGGGTGTTCATGGCCCCTGGCGCGATGCCGCGGCCAGAGTCCTGGACCCAGAATTCCAGCGCGCCGTCCTCCAGGCAGCGTCCGCCGACCTCGACCGCGCCCTCGTCGGTGAACTTGAGGGCGTTGGTGCTGAGGTTGAGCAGCACGCGGCTGAGCGCGACGGGATGTCCCACTCGGTTCTCGCCGGCCGGCGGCACGAGCCGGATCTCGAGGCCCTTTTCCTCGGCGATCGGCTGGGTGATGTCGCGGACCGACTCGAAGATGTCGTCGATCGAGAACGGGATCGGGTCGAGCTCGACGAGCCGGTCGCCGCCGCGGGCCAGTTCGATCACGTCCGAGGCGACGCCGCTCAAGCCGAACGCCGCGCTGTAGATCAGGCCCAGTTGCCGTTCCTGCACCGGCGTGATGGGGCCGGAGCGCCCCTTCTTGAGCGTCTCGGCCAGGAAGAGGATCGACGTCAGCGGGCTTCTGAAGTCGTGGGCCACCTCCACCACCAGATCGAGCCCCCCCGCCCCCGCCATCCGCTCGGCGAAGCGCTTGGACCAGTCCGATTCGAGGTAGGTGTAGAGCCGCTCGAAACAGGCGAAGACCGTGAGCAACTGGCCGGCGTCGGGAGTCTGCTCCAGCGCCTGGGCCTCCTTGACGAACTGCCGGCGGAGCACCGCGAGCAGCCGCCGGCCCAGGACCGAGCGCGGCAGCGCCTCGACGTCCGGCTCCTGGTTCATGGCCAGCCGCATCATTCCGCCCAGGAGATGGGCCAGCCCGGCGCCCGCCTCCTCCGCGGAGACGGCGTCGTCGGCCAGGAGCCGCCACTCGGCGGTGACCCGACTGGCAGCCCGTTCGAGCGCCACCCACAGCCGATCGTCCACGCCGCCGAGGGAGGCGTCGGGTACCCCGGGCGGGGAGACCGTCAGCGGATCAGGACTCACCCTCCGCTCCCCTGAGCGTCATCCCGCTGGAACGAGTGCTTGTCCATGAGCCGGTAGAGCGTGGTGCGGTCGATGCTGGCCAGCCGGGCGGCCTTGGACATGTTGCCTCCGGCCCGGCCCACCAGGCGGGAGAGGTACTCCCGCTCGAAGTGGGCGATGACCCGGTCCTTGGCGGCGTGGAAGCCCTCGTCCATCACGCCGCTCGGCATCCCGGCGGCCTCGACGGGCCAGTCGGCCGCATCGTCGTAGATCGGGATCTCGTCGGGCTGGATCAGGTGATCGGGCTCGGCCAGCACGGCCACGTGCTCGATCACGTTCTGCAGCTCGCGCACGTTGCCGCGCCACGGACGGCTCCGCAGGAAGGCGATGGACTCCTCGCTGAGCCGCGGGCGCGCGATCCCCGGCCTGGCGGTGCCGCTGCCAGTAGTAGGTGAGGAAGTGGGCGGCCAGGATCGGGATGTCTTCGAGCCGCTTCCGAAGCGGCGGGAGCTTGATCGGCACCACGCGGAGCCGGTAGTACAGGTCCTCGCGGAGGAGGCCCTGCTTCACGGCCTCCTCGGGATCGCGGTTCATCGCGGAGACGAACCGCACGTCCACCACGGCATCGGCCTGCTCCGAGCCGACCCGGCGCACCACGCCGTCCTGGATGACGCGGAGCAGCTTGGCCTGGATGGACATCGGCATCTCGGTCAGCTCGTCGAGGAAGAGCGTGCCGCCGTTGGCGGTCTCGAGGAGCCCGGGCTTGTCGCGGTCGGCGCCGGTGAAGGCCCCCTTCCGGTGGCCGAACATCTCGCTTTCGAGGAGCGGCTCGGGCAGGGCGGCGGCATTGATCGGCACCAGCGAGCGGCTGGCCCGCCGGCTGTGGTGGTGGATGAACTGGGCGATGAGTTCCTTGCCGGTGCCGCTCTCGCCGCTGATGAGCACCGAGGCGTCGGTGCCGGCCACCTTGCGGGCCAGCTCGACCGCCTTGCGGAACGCGGGAGAAACTCCAATCATTGCGAACTTGTCGCCCACGCCGGTCTGCTGCATCAGCTGGGCGCGGAGGTCGTGGGTCTCGCGGGACACCATGACGGCGTGCGAGGCCCGGCCGATCAGGACCTGCAGGTGGGTGGCGGAGAACGGCTTGGGCAGGTAGTCCCACGCGCCGGCCCGGAGCGCCTCGATGCTGGTCGTGACGCTCGGGTTGCCGGTCATCACCACGACGATGGTGTCGCGATGGTGCTTGAGGGTGGCCCGGAGGAGGTCCATCCCGGGCACCTGGGACATGTAGAGGTCCATCAGGACGATGTCGAAGGCGCGGCGCTTGACCGCCTCCAGCGCTTCCTCTCCGCGACCAATCACGGTCACGTTGAATCCATCCATCTGGAGCACGCTGGCGCAGGATTCGCGGAGGGTCCGCTCGTCGTCGATCACCAGGACCCGGATGCTGGACTTCACCTCCGGCGGGATCGACAGCGGGTCTCGGCCGGCCGGGTCGGCCGGCTGGGAGGACGGGGCGATGGAACTCGACATGACGTGGCTCCCTGGATCCTGGGTCGCACCAAAGTAGAGGACGCTGCGGCGCGGAGCTGAATATAAAGCGGCCGGCCGAGCCCGGAGCAACACCTGACCGTCACGAGCAGACCACAGCGGCGGTGCAGAGAAGCAACAATGATGCCGTAGCGCATCGGTTCGGTGGCAACTGATGAGTACAAGTTAACTGTAAGTTGCTGTAATATAATAAGTTAGAGCATGCCATTGAACGGCCCCCCATTTGCGCTATCGGGAGCGTTTCCAGGCATTGCAGCGAAGTGCCGGGCCTCCTCCGGCCCTGCATCTTGACGGGAGTTTTGCGCGGATGACCCCCAGCCAATTCCAGCCGCTTCCCCCCGAGCCCGGCCAATCGTCGGTCGGAGTGGACGCCTTCGTCGAAACCGGCGGCCTTGGCAGCCTGGCCGCGGCGCCGCCCCTCCCGGAGCCGGGCATCCCGTGGGGCCGGTACATCTCGGCCCTTCGCCGATACAAATGGCTGATGTTGGCCGTGGCAACGCTGGGGACCGCCCTGAGCGTCCTCTCGACCCGGTTCCTCACGCCTGAGTACGCCGCCACCGCCACGATCTTCATCGAGTCGCCGCCGGATGCGGCGGGGCCGATCCGCGCCGGCGAACTGCTCCGAGCGACCGGGTGGATCGACCTGCTGGCCACCGGGGCCGTACTCGACAGCGTGGCCCTCAGCCAGCGGTTGTACCTGATGCCGGACCGGAGCCGCGATTCGTTGGTGTTCAACGGGTTCGTGCTGGCCGACACCTTTCGAACCGGGGGGTTCGAACTCCGCGTCGACGACTCCGGCCAGCGCTGGACGCTCGCGAAGTCGAGCGGGATGCAGGTGGACGCCGGATCCGTGGGGGACTCGATCGGAAGGGGGATCGGTTTTCGCTGGGCGCCCCCTGCCAGTGTCCTGACCAGGGGCGGCAAGTTCGGCTTCACCGTCGTGGCGCCTCGGGAGGCCGGGATGCTGCTTGGAAAGCGGCTCCAGACGAAGATCTCCGAGCAGCAGGCCAATTTCCTGCGCCTGACCCTCACTGGATCCGACCCGAAAAAGGTGGCGGCGGTCCTCAACGACGTGGCGACCCAGTTCGTCTCCGTGGCCGCGGACCTCAAGCGCCGAAAGCTCACCATCCAGACCCAGAACCTCGCCGAGCAGGTCGCGTACGCGGGTGAGCAGTTGAAGGATGCTGAGACGCGCCTGGAGAATTTCCGGGTACAGACGATCACGCTCCCGACGGAGAACGTGCCGGTGGCGGCCGGACTGCAATCCACCGAGCCCACCGTGCTGACCAACTTTTTCAAGCAGAAGATCGACCTGGAAGAATTGAAGCGGGACCGCACGGCTCTCCAGGCCGTCGTCGCGAAGATGGGCTCTCCAGGCTTCTCGATGGACGCCTTCCAGACGATTCCGGCGGTGCGAAACGCGCCCGACCTGAACCGCGCCCTCGAGGAGCTCTCCGCGGCCGACGCAGAAATTCGCGCCCTCCGTTTCCGGTACACGGACGAACACAAGCCGGTGCGCGACCTGCAGGACCGGATCACGACGCTTCGTTCGCAGGTCATTCCGAGTTATGCGAACGCACTGATCCAGCAGATGCTGACCGAGGAGCAGGTCCTGACTTCGCAGGTCGCCGCGCAGTCGAAGGACCTTCAGCAGATCCCCGTCCGGACGATCACCGAGCAGCGGCTCACGCGCGAGGAAACGGCCGCAGTCACGCTGTACACGACCCTGTCCAACCGGTACGAGGAGGCGAAGCTCGCGCTTGCCAGTGCCATCCCCGACGTGAAGGTGCTGGATGCGGCGGTGCCACCCCGGTGGCCGAGCTCGAATTCGGCCCCCCGAATCATCCTGATGGGGTTCATGGCGAGCCTGGGGTTGGCGTTCGGGCTGGCCATCCTGCTCGACCAGCTCGACAAGCGGTTCCGCTATCCCGACCAAGTGACGCGTGAGCTCGGCCTGACGATCCTCGGTGCCGTCCCGGCGATGAAGAGGAACAAGGCGGGGATCCAGAAGCCGGACGACGCGGCGCAGACGCTCGAGGCGTTCCGATCCATTCGGCTCAACCTGGCACACTCGTACGGCGCGGGTGCGGTGCGATTGACCATCTCGAGCCCCGGCCCGGGCGAGGGGAAGTCTCTCATCTGCTCCAACCTCGCCCTGTCTTTCGCCGAGGCAGGATACAAGACGCTGCTCATCGACGGAGACATCCGGCGCGGCCAGCTCCACCGCACGTTCTCGGTGGACCGGCAGCCCGGCCTGCTCGATTACCTCGGCGGGGAGGCCTCAGTGGCGGACATCCTCCGGCCGACCAGTCACGGCGGGCTCACGCTGATTCCATGCGGAACGCGCCTTCACCACGGACCGGAGATGCTCGGCTCCTCCAAGATGGTCGAGTTGATGGCGCAGTTGAAGAACGCATTCAATGTCATCCTGGTGGACAGCCCGCCGCTCGGGGCTGGAATCGATCCGTTCGTCCTGGGCGCGGCCACAGGTCACATGGTCCTGGTGCTGCGATCGGGGGAGACCGATCGCGCGATGGCGGAAGAGAAGCTGAAGTTGGTGGACCGCCTCCCCATCCGGCTCCTGGGCGCGGTGCTGAACGACGTGGACACCTCCCAGAGCGGGTACAAGTACTACACCTACGTCTACGGTTACGCCGCGGAGGACGAGCCCGCCAAGCTCGGAGCGGGGGCCTAGCAGGCGGGGCAGCGGGGCAGCGGGGCCGGGAAATGAGAAGGGGCGCAACCGTAGCGCCCCTTCGTCGTGTCCTGCGCCTGCTGATCGTCACCCCGGCGAAAGCCGGGGTCCAGAAACCTAGTTTGCTTCGAAGGCCCTCAGGCTGCCGATGCGGTCCACCTGCAGCGACCGGAGTGCCGTGGTGGCGCGGAGCAGCATTTCGGTGGCATCCACGTTGGCATCATGGAAGTCGGGGACAGCGCAGTACCCTGCACGGAGCTGGACCGCGGCGCCCCACCGTTCATGGACAGCGGGCGGGTCTCGACCGTGTCCCGAAGCCGCGCCATCAGCTTGAGAGCGGCATCGGGGCCGGTGGCCGGGGCGATCACGGCGAATTCCAGGGGGCCGAGCCGGCCAATCGCGTCGGAACTGCGACCGGCCTTTCGGAAGGCCTCGCCCACCGCAGCAGCCAACTTGGGTGCCACCTGTTGTATGGTCGCCGCGTCGAGCTAGGACTGTCCGGCGCGAACACGACGCAGGTCGCGTTGACGCCGCCGATACGCCTCGGAGCCGATTTCACGGCCCGCCGCGAGAGGCCCCGCATGTTGTACAGACCGGTGACCTCATCCAGCAACGATTCGTCGTGGACCCGGTCCACCTCGAGCT
>CAWETL010000011.1:0-10268 GCA_963812085.1 uncultured Gemmatimonadales bacterium | reverse complement strand
GGTGCCGATCTCGGGCCGGGTGAAGACCAGCTCGATGGCGTCCACCGCGAGGCGGATGTCGGTGGCGTTCTTCTTGTTGGTGCCGAAGGCGGGCGCGAAGATCAGGTCGATCGACGACTCCGACAGCGGCACGATGTACTGCGGATAGCGCCGCCAGTCGGCATAGGCCCGCTGGACCGCCACCTTCCCCTTGATGATGTCGCTGTTGAGGAGGGTCCGCAGTTCCTTGGTCAGGTCGGAGCGGATGCCGAGGGTGACGTTGTCGAAGTCGATGAGCAGCGCCGCGTTCGGGGCGTGCACGGGGACGGTGGCGCCGGCGGGTCGGCCGGCGCGGATGATATGACGGTTGTTCACGAAGTGCTCAGCTCCAGGCCCACGACCCGCGCCAGCTCCATTCGCTTGACCTTCCCGGACCCGGTCATCGGGAAGGCGTCGAAGAAGCGCACGAGATCGGGGACCTTGTAGTCCACGAGTTGGTCGCGACTGAACTCCTTGAGCTCGTCGCCGGTCAGGATGGCCCCTTCCACCGGCACGACGCAGGCGCAGACGAGCTCCCCGAGCAGTTCGTTGGGGACGCCCACCACGCACACGTCGTCCACGGCCGGATGGGTCCGGAGGACGTCTTCCACTTCCCTGGGCGTGACGTTGTTGCCGCCGCGGATGATCATCTCCTTGCGGCGACCCACCACCTGCACGGCGCCCGCCTCGTCCACCACCACGAGGTCGCCGGTGAGGAAGTACCCCTCCGGTCCATGGGCCCGCGCCGTCTCGCCCGGCATGCGGTGATACCCCAGCATCACGTTGGCGCCCTTCACCGCCAGCTCGCCAACCGCTTCCGGCCCGTGCAGGCTCCCGGTCGCCAGGTCCGCCACCTTCACCTCCACCCCCGGGAGCGGGCAGCCCACGGTCTGCTCGCGACGCTCGGCCGGGTCGCCGGGCCGCGTCATGCAGACGGTGGGGCCCGTTTCCGTGAGCCCGTACGCGATCTCCACGTTGCACCAGGTGCGGATCTTCCGCACCAGGTCGGGCGCGATCGGCGCCCCCGCCACCACCCCCGTCCGGAGCGCCGCGAGGTTCCGCCCCGCGAAGGACCGCTCCCGCATCAGCAGCTGGAACATCGTGGGGACGCCGTGACAGACGGTCACCCGTTCGCGCTCCATCAGCTCCAGCGCTTCGCCCGGCTCGAACCGCTCCTGGAGCACGAGCGTGCCCCCGAAGGCGATCGTCGCCACCACCGTCGAGGTGCCGAACACGTGGAAGAACGGCACCGCCGCCAGCACCCGCTCCGCCTCGCGGAGTCCCATCCCCTCCCCGCTTTCGAGCGCCGTCTGCACCAGGTTCCGGTGCGAGAGCAGCACCCCCTTGGGCTTCCCCATCGTGCCCGAGGTGTAGAGCAGGGCCAGCGGCGTCACCACCGGGTCTCCCATCGACTCGGCCGTCACCCCGGCGGAGTCGCCGCACCTCGGCGGCATCGCCGGCGCAAGGTCGCCGGGGTCCAGTGCTTGGCCCCCTTCGCCACCAGGTCCTCGAACTGGAGGAACCGGTCATCGGTCCAGAGATCCTCGGGACCGACGGTGATCACCTGCCGGAGATCGGGCAGGTCGCCGAGGAGCTCCTCGTAGAGCTCGAGGTAGTCGTTGCCGTCCCAGACCTCTGGGGTCACGGCCACCCGCGCCTCGCTGTGCCGGAGCTGGTACTTGAGCTCGTGGAAGCTCAGCCCCGGATCGATCGGCACCACCGTGGCACCAAGCCGTGCTCCCGCCAGGAAGGCCACCACCCACTCGGGCCAGTTGGGGAGATCCACCGCGATGCGGTCTCCCGCCCCGACCCCGGCGCCCGCGAGCGAACCCGCCAGCCCCGCCGCCTGCTCCTCCACCTGGGCGTAGGTCCAGCGCCGCTCCCCGAGCACCAGCAATTCCCGGTCGGGGTGCATCGCGACCCGATCCCGGAACAGCGTGGCGAGGTGGTGGGAGGGCACGGGCCGGACTCCAGAGTGGTGGAGCAGGACAATATAGCCGGACGTCCCCCCTCTCCACATGGTGGACCCCGGCTTTCGCCGGGGTGACGGACGAAGTGGACCCCGGCTTTCGCCGGGGTGACGGACGAAGTGGACCCCGGCGTTCACCGGGGTAACGGAGCGGGTGGCTACTCCTCCATGAGAGCGGCGATCACCCGCTCGCCTGCCCTGCCGTCCCAGCCTTCGGGGCTCCCTGGACGGTAGCCACCGTCCTGCCGCTGGGTCATCACTTCCTGGAACGCGGAAACCATCGCCCTGCGCGTGGACGCGATCAGGCGATTGGTGCCCTTCGGTGACCGTGACCGGCCGCTCGGTATTGGGACGCAGGGTCAGGCACGGCACGCCGAGCATCGTGGTCTCCTCCTGCAAGCCGCCGGAGTCCGTCAGCACGATCGCGGCCTGATCCAGAAGTGAAACGGTCTCGATATAGCCGAGGGGATCGAGAAGCCGAACGCCTCCGAGCAGGGATCCAGCTTGAAATCGGCGATGCGCTGCCGGGTGCGCGGGTGGATCGGGAAGATGACCGGCATCACCGCCGCCACTTCGGAGAGGCCGCCGAGGAGCTCCGCCAGGACCTCGCGATCGTCGACGTTGGAGGGCCGGTGCAGCGTCACGAAGGCGAACTCCCGGCCTTCGACCCCGAGCTCGGCGGACATTCTCCGCTCCCGGGCGGTCGGCCGAAGGCGGAACAGCGTGTCCACCATGACGTTGCCGACCAGCTTCACCCGGTGATCGGGAATGCCCTTCGGCCTTGAGGTTGGCATTGCCGTCCCGGCTCGGCGTCAGGCAGAGATCGGCGAGCTGATCGGTGACGATCCGATTGATTTCCTCCGGCATCGTCCGGTCGAAACTGCGCAAGCCCCGCCTCGACGTGAGCGACGCGGATCCCGCGCTTGGTCGCGGCGAGTGCGCAGGCCACGGTGGAATTCACGTCCCCGTACACCACGACCCAGTCGGGGCGGAGGCGCTCCAGGACCGGATCGAATTCGATGAGGATCTTCCCGGTCTGGACGGCGTGGGTCCCGGAGCCGACGCCCAGGTTCACGTCCGGCTCCGGAAGGCCGAGCTCCTGGAAGAACCGGTCGCTCATCGCCGCGTCATAGTGCTGGCCGGTGTGAAGCAGGACCTGCTCCAGTCCGCCGCGCTCGCGCCCGGCCTGGAGGACCGGGGCCACCTTCATGAAGTTCGGGCGCGCGCCAACGACGTGGAGCAGCTTCGGCATGCGGTTCCTCTCGGAATGGCGGGAAAGCGGGGATGCAGGAAGGTGAGGGTCGCTAACGAACCGAGGCCGGAAGATCGACGACGAAACTGAACTTCGTCCCCTTCCCTTCCTCGGTGTCCACCTGCAGCTCGCCGCCCATGGCCTCGACCAGCTTGCGGCAGATGGAGAGGCCCAGGCCGGAACCGGAGAAGGCATATTCGCCGGGGCGCTGCCGGCGACGGAAAGGCTCGTAGAGCGTGTTCATCGCGCCCGGAGCGATCCCACGCCCGGAATCCTGCACCCAGAAGTGGAGCTTGCCGCCCTCCAGGCAGCGGCCGCCGACCTCGACCGCGCCCTCGTCGGTGAACTTGAGGGCGTTGGTGCTGAGGTTGAGCAGCACCCGGCTGAGCGCGACGGGATGTCCCACCCGGTTCTCGCCGGTCGGCGGCACGAGCCGGATCTCCAACCCCTTTTCCTCCGCGATCGGCTGGGTGATGTCGCGCACCGACTCGAAGATGTCGTCGATCGAGAACGGGATCGGGTCGAGCTCGACGAGCCGGTCGCCGCCGCGGGCCAGTTCGATCACGTCCGAGGCGACGCCGCTCAAGCCGAACGCCGCGCTGTAGATCAGGCCCAGTTGCCGTTCCTGCACCGGCGTGATGGGCCCGGAGCGGCCCTTCTTGAGCGTCTCGGCCAGGAAGAGGATCGACGTGAGCGGGCTCCGGAAGTCGTGGGCCACCTCCACCACCAGTTCGAGCCCCCCCGCCCCCGCCATCCGCTCGGCGAAGCGCTTGGACCAGTCCGATTCGAGGTAGGTGTAGAGCCGCTCGAAACAGGCGAAGACCGTGAGCAGTTGCCCGGCGTCGGGAGTCTGCTCCAGCGCCTGGGCCTCCTTGACGAACTGCCGGCGGAGCACCGCGAGCAGCCGCCGGCCCAGGACCGAGCGCGGCAGCGCCTCGACATCCGGCTCCTGGTTCATGGCCAGCCGCATCATTCCGCCGAGGAGGTGCGCCAGCCCGGCGCCCGCCTCCTCCGCGGAAACGGCGTCGTCGGCCAGGAGCCGCCACTCGGCGGTGACCCGGCTGGCCGCGCGCTCGAGCGCCACCCACAGCCGATCGTCCACGCCGCCGAGGGAGGCGTCGGGTACCCCGGGCGGGGAGACCGTCAGCGGATCACGACTCACGCTCCGCTCCCCTGAGCGTCATCCCGCTGGAACGAGTGCTTGTCCATGAGCCGGTAGAGCGTGGTGCGGTCGATGCTGGCCAGCCGGGCGGCCTTGGACATGTTGCCTCCGGCCCGGCCCACGAGGCGGGAGAGGTACTCCCGTTCGAAGTGCGCGATGACCCGGTCCTTGGCGGCGTGGAAGCCCTCGTCCATCACGCCGCTCGGCATCCCGGCGGCCTCGACGGGCCAGTCGGCCGCATCGTCGTAGATCGGGATCTCGTCGGGCTGGATCAGGTGATCGGGCTCGGCCAGCACGGCCACGTGCTCGATCACGTTCTGCAGCTCGCGCACGTTGCCGCGCCACGGACGGCTCCGGAGGAAGGCGATCGACTCCTCGCTGAGCCGCGGCGCGCGGTCCCCGGCCTGGCGGTGCCGCTGCCAGTAATAGGTGAGGAAGTGGGCGGCCAGGATCGGGATGTCTTCGAGCCGCTTCCGAAGCGGCGGGAGCTTGATCGGCACCACGCGGAGGCGATAGTACAGGTCCTCGCGGAGCAGCCCCTGCTTCACGGCCTCCTCGGGATCGCGGTTCATGGCGGAAACGAACCGCACGTCCACCACGGCGTCGGCCTGCTCCGAGCCGACCCGCCGCACCACGCCGTCCTGGATGACGCGGAGCAGCTTGGCCTGGATGGACATCGGCATCTCGGTCAGCTCGTCGAGGAAGAGCGTGCCGCCGTTGGCGGTCTCGAGGAGGCCGGGCTTGTCGCGGTCGGCGCCGGTGAAGGCCCCCTTCCGGTGGCCGAACATCTCGCTTTCGAGGAGCGGCTCGGGCAGGGCGGCGGCATTGATCGGCACCAGCGAGCGGCTGGCCCGCCGGCTGTGGTGGTGGATGAACTGGGCGATGAGCTCCTTGCCGGTGCCGCTCTCGCCGCTGATGAGCACCGAGGCGTCGGTGCCGGCCACCTTGCGGGCCAGCTCGACCGCCTTGCGGAACGCGGGAGAAACTCCAATCATTGCGAACTTGTCGCCCACGCCGGTCTGCTGCATCAGCTGGGCGCGGAGGTCGTGGGTCTCGCGGGACACCATCACGGCGTGCGAAGCCCGGCCGATCAGGACCTGCAGGTGGGTGGCCGAGAACGGCTTGGGCAGGTAGTCCCACGCGCCGGCCCGGAGCGCCTCGATGCTGGTGGTGACGCTGGGGTTTCCGGTCATCACGACGACGATGGTGTCGCGATGGTGCTTGAGGGTGGCCCGCAGCAGGTCCATCCCGGGCACCTGGGACATGTAGAGGTCCATCAGGACGATGTCGAAGGCGCGGCGCTTGACCGCCTCCAGCGCTTCCTCTCCGCGACCAATGACGGTCACGTTGAATCCATCCATCTGGAGCACGCTGGCGCAGGACTCGCGGAGGGTCCGCTCGTCGTCGATCACCAGGACCCGGATGCTGGACTTCACCTCCGGCGGGATCGACAGCGGGTCGCGACCGGCCTGGTCGGCCGGTTGGGACGTCGGGGCGATGGAACTCGACATACGTGGCTCCCTGGATCCTGAGTCGCACCAGGTAGGAGGAACCTGGCGGCGCGGAGCTGAATTAAATGGCCGGCCGAGCCCGGAGCAACACTGACCGTCACGAACAGACCACAGCGGCGGTGCAGAGAGGCAACAATGATGCCGCGGCGCATCGGTTCGGTGGCAGCGATGACTGCAAGTTCACTGTAAGTTCTTGTGATATAATATGTTAGGCCATTTCATAGAACGGCCCCCCATTTGCGCTATCGGGGGCGTTTCCAGGCATTGCGGCGAAGTGCCGGGCTCCTCCGGCATCGCATCTTGACGGGAGTATCGCGCGGATGACCCCCAGCCAGTTCCAGCCGCTTCCCCCCGAGCCCGGCCAGCTCGGTCGGAGTCGACGCCTATCGTCGAGACCGGCGGCCTTGGAGTCTGGCCGCGGCGCCGCCCCTCCCGGAGCCGGGCATCCCATGGGGCCGGTACATCTCCGCCCTGCGCCGGTACAAGTGGCTGATGCTGGCCGTGGTCACGCTGGGGACGGCCGCTAGCGTCGGCGCGACCCGCTTCCTCAAGCCCGAGTACACGGCCACGGCCACCATCTACATCGAGTCCCCGCCGGACGACGCCGGGCCGATCCGCGCCGCGCGAACTGCTCCGAGTCGACCGGGTGGCTCGACCTTGCTCACCACCGGAGCGGTGCTCGACAGCGTGGCCGTCTCGCCAGCGGCTGTACCTGATGCCGGACCGGAGGCGATTCGCTGCGTCTTCAAGGGCTTCGCGCTCGGCCGACAGTTCGCCCCGGGCGCATCTACCAACTCCAGGTGGACGAGTCCGGTCGGTCGTGGGCCCTCTCGAGGTCGGCGGGACCCGGTCGACGCCGGGTCCGTCGGGGACTCCATCGGTCGAGAGGTCGGCTTCCGGTGGGCCCCGCCGGCCCAGGTGCCTGACCCGGGGCGACAAGTTCGCCTTCAGCGTCGTCACGCCGCGCGAGGCGGGGCTGCGCTTGCAAGCTCCAGACGAAGATCTCCGAGCAGCAGGCCAACTTCCTCCGGCTGCTCCTCACCGGTCCCAACCCGAAGAAGGCTGGCGGCCACGCTGAACGACGTGACCACCCAGTTCGTCGCGGTGGCCGCGGACCTGAAGCGGCGGAAGCTCACCATCCTGACCGAGACCCTCGGCGAGCAGGTCAACGTACGCGGCGGACCAGCTGCGGGAAGCGGAGACCCGGCTGGAGAGCTTCCGGGTGAGCACCATCACGCTGCCGACGGAGAACGTGCCGGTGGCGGCCGGCCTGCAGTCCACGCAGCCGACCGTGCTGACCAACTACTTCAACCAGAAGATCGACGTCGAGGAACTGCAGCGAGACCGCGACGGCGCTTCAGGCCGTCGTCGCCAAGATGGGCACTCCCGGCTTCTCGATGGACGCCTTCCAGACGATCCCGGCGGTGCGAAACGCGCCCGACCTGGACCGCGCCCTCGAGGAGCTCTCCGCGGCCGACGCCGAGCTCCGCGCCCTCAAGTTCCGGTACACCGACGAGCACAAGCCGGTGCGCGACCTGCAGGACCGGATCAACACGCTTCGCACCCAGGTCATTCCGAACTACGCGAACGCGCTGATCCAGCAGATGCAGACCGAGGAGCAGGTGCTCGACGGGCAGATCGCAACCCAGTCGAAGGGACCTGCAGCAAATCCCGATCCGGACGCATCACCGAGCAGCGCCTGACCCGCGAACAGCTGGCGGCGGCCACGCTCTACACGACGCTGTCCAACCGGTACGAAGAGGCCAAGCTCGCCCTGGCCAGCGCCATTCCCGACGTGAAGATCCTCGACGCGGCGGTGCACCCCGCGTCGGCCGACCTCGAACTCCGCGCCCCGGATCATCCTGATGGGCTTCATGGCGAGCCTCGGCCTGGCGCTCGGGCTGGCGATCCTGCTCGACCAGCTCGACAAGCGGTTCCGCTACCCCGACCAGGTGACGCGGGAGCTCGGCCTGACCATCCTCGGCGCCGTCCCGGCGATGAAGCGGGACAAGGACGGCGTCCAGAAGCCGGACGACGCCGCCCAGACCCTCGAGGCGTTCCGGTGCATCCGGCTCAACCTGGCCCACTCCTACGGCTCGGGGCCGGTGCGGCTCACGATCTCGAGCCCCGGCCCGAGCGAGGGCAAGTCGCTCGATCTGCTCGAACCTGGCGCCTCTCGTTCGCCGAGGCGGGGTACAAGACGCTGCTGATCGACGGCGACATCCGGCGCGGCCAGCTGCACCGCACGTTCTCGGTGGACCGGCAGCCCGGGCCTGCTCGACTACCTCGGCGGGGAGGCCACGGTCCAGGACATCCTGCGGCCGACCAGCCACAGCGGACTGACGCTGATCCCCTGCGGCACCCGGCTCCACCACGGGCCCGAGATGCTCGGCTCCGCGAAGATGAGCGAGCTGATGGCCCAGCTGAAGAGCGCGTTCAACGTGATCCTCGTCGACAGCCCGCCGCTCGGCGCCGGCATCGATCCGTTCGTGCTGGGCGCCGCCACCGGGCACATGGTGCTGGTGCTGCGCTCCGGCGAAACCGACCGCGCCATGGCGGAGGAGAAGCTGAAGCTGGTGGACCGCCTCCCGATCCGGCTGCTGGGCGCGGTGCTCAACGACGTGGACACGACCCAGGCGGGTACAAGTACTACACCTACGTCTACGGCTACACCGCCGAGGACGACCGGCCAAGATCGGAGCGGGGGCCTAGCAGGCGGGGCAGAGGGGCAGCGAGGCAGCGCGGCAGGGGCCGGGAAGGAGAGGCGCACGGCGTGCGCCCCTTCATCGTATCTGCGCCGCGACACCCCGGCGAGCCCCCCCGTCCCGAACCTAGTTGGCCTCGAAGGCCCTCAGGCTGCCGATGCGGTCCACCTGGAGCGACCGGAGCGCCGTCGTGGCGCGGAGCAGCATTTCGGTGGCATCGACGTCGGCATCACGGAAGTCGGGCACGGCGCAATACCCGGCCCGGAGCTCGACCGCGGCGGGTGCTCCACGTTCATCGACAGCGGGCGGGTCTCGACGGTATCCCGAAGTCGCGCCATCAGCTTGAGCGCGGCGTCGGGCCCGGTGGCCGGCGCGATCACGGCGAACTCGAGGCGGACCCAGCCGGCCGATCGCGTCGGAACTGCGCCCGGCCTTCCGAAAGGCCTCCCCCACCGCAGCGGCCAACCGGGTGGCCACCTCTTCCATGGCCGCCGCATCGAGCCCGGCCGTCTCCGGCGCGAACACGACGCAAGTCAGGGCGTGGCGCCGCCGGAAGGCCTCGGAGCCGATTTCGCGTGCCCGCCGCGAGAGCCCCCGCATGTTGTACAGGCCGGTGACCTCGTCGAGCAACGATTCGTCGTGGACCCGGTCCACCTCGAGCTTGGCCCGGAGGAATGCGTCCAGCTTGAGCAGGAGGGCTTCCCCGTCGAGCGGCTGCCCCAGGAACTCCCATGCGCCCGCCTGGTAGGCCTCGAGGCGCTGCGCCCGTCCCGAGGGCCCGGCCGTGGTGATGACGATCGGCACCGTGGGGAGAACCTGGGATCTGCCCGAAGCTGCCGGCACACCTCTACGCCGTGCAGGTCGGGCATCTGGGCGTCGAGGATGATCATGTCCGGACGCGTCGTGTGCGCCCGCTCGAGCGCCTGCCGGCCGGTGTACGCCCGCACCACCTCATACCCTCTCGGGACGAGGATGCTCTCCAGCGAGCGAGCCGACCACTCCTGGTCATTCGCGACGAGCACGAGGGGCGGCCGGTGGGACCGGACGCGATCGAGCATGGGGTTCCACGGCTTGAGGTCCGAACTCGCTGGGTCGCGAGCAGGTGGGTCTCACACTGCAGGAGTCATGCGCCGGTGGGGACAATGAACTAACTCACTGACATACAAGTACTTAGCTAGCAATTCCGGATCCGCGATTCTGCGCCTCCCCGGGGCATCGGTGCGACAGGTCGCGGCGGTCGAAATGTACTCGTTGCGATGGTGCGACAGGGAGTGTGGGACCTTAGCGATTGAAGGCGCGTGTGCCGTTGTATGTACGAATGCCGGCAGAGGCAGCTGGTACGGTAAAGTTACATATACCAACAAGTTATGAGACGTTGATGGCGCATCCTTCGGCTGCACGGCATTCGGCCTCCGCGCGGCGTCATCCTTGAATACACCCCGGGCAGTGCCGCCCCTTTCCGGACGGCGACCCAATGCCCGGGACCCGCGATGAACCGCAGCACACAACTTTGCGAGGAATGCCAGCGAGCGAGTCCGCCGCGGCAGACCAAGCAGGAGGCAGAAGACGGCGTCTGTGCGTCATGCGGTACGCCGCTCGACGGCAAGGCCCTGTCCGAGTTTGCCGATCGACTGGCCCGGTTCGGGCTCGG
>CAWETL010000010.1:0-23733 GCA_963812085.1 uncultured Gemmatimonadales bacterium | reverse complement strand
AGAAGGCGTACTCGCCGGGGCGCTGGCGGCGACGGAAAGGCTCGTAAAGCGTGTTCATCGCGCCCGGAGCGATGCCACGGCCGGAATCCTGCACCCAGAAGTGGAGCTTACCGCCCTCCAGGCAGCGGCCGCCGACCTCGACTGCGCCCTCGTCGGTGAACTTGAGCGCGTTGGTGCTGAGGTTGAGCAGCACCCGGCTCAGCGCGACCGGATGGCCGACCCGGTTCTCGCCGGCGGGCGGCACGAGCCGGATCTCCAACCCCTTTTCCTCCGCGATCGGCTGGGTGATGTCGCGGACCGACTCGAAGATGTCGTCGATCGAGAACGGAATCGGGTCGAGCTCGACGAGCCGGTCGCCGCCGCGGGCCAGTTCGATCACGTCCGACGCGACGCCGCTCAGGCCGAACGCCGCGCTGTAGATGAGGCCCAGTTGCCGTTCCTGCACCGGCGTGATGGGGCCGGAGCGGCCCTTCTTGAGCGTCTCGGCCAGGAAGAGGATCGACGTGAGCGGGCTCCGGAAGTCGTGGGCCACCTCGACCACCAGTTCGAGCCCGCCCGCCCCCGCCATCCGCTCGGCGAAGCGCTTGGACCAGTCCGATTCGAGGTAGGTGTAGAGCCGTTCGAAGCAGGCGAAGACCGTGAGCAGCTGGCCGGCGTCGGGAGTCTGCTCCAGCGCCTGGGCCTCCTTGACGAACTGCCGGCGGAGCACCGCGAGCAGCCGCCGGCCCAGGACCGAGCGCGGCAGCGCCTCGACATCCGGCTCCTGGTTCATGGCCAGCCGCATCATTCCGCCGAGGAGGTGCGCCAGTCCGGCGCCCGCCTCCTCCGCGGAGACGGCGTCGTCGGCCAGGAGCCGCCACTCGGCGGTGACCCGACTGGCAGCCCGTTCGAGCGCCACCCACAGCCGATCGTCCACGCCGCCGAGGGAGGCGTCGGGTACCCCGGGCGGAGAGACCGTCAGCGGATCAGGACTCACGCTCCGCTCCCCTGAGCGTCATCCCGCTGGAACGAGTGCTTGTCCATGAGCCGGTAGAGCGTGGTGCGGTCGATGCTGGCCAGCCGGGCGGCCTTGGACATGTTGCCTCCGGCCCGGCCCACGAGGCGGGAGAGGTACTCCCGTTCGAAGTGCGCGATGACCCGGTCCTTGGCGGCGTGGAAGCCCTCGTCCATCACGCCGCTCGGCATTCCGGCGGCCTCGACGGGCCAGTCGGCCGCATCGTCGTAGATCGGGATCTCGTCGGGCTGGATCAGGTGATCGGGCTCGGCCAGCACCGCCACGTGCTCGATCACGTTCTGCAGCTCGCGCACGTTGCCGCGCCACGGGCGGCTCCGGAGGAAGGCGATGGACTCCTCGCTGAGCCGCGGCGCGCGGTCCCCGGCCTGGCGGTGCCGCTGCCAGTAGTAGGTGAGGAAGTGGGCGGCCAGGATCGGGATGTCTTCGAGCCGTTTCCGAAGCGGCGGGAGCTTGATCGGCACCACGCGGAGGCGGTAGTAGAGGTCCTCGCGGAGGAGCGCCCTGCTTCACGGCCTCCTCGGGATCGCGGTTCATGGCGGAGACGAACCGCACGTCCACCACCGCGTCGGCCTGCTCGGAGCCGACCCGCCGCACCACGCCGTCCTGGATGACGCGGAGCAGCTTCGCCTGGATGGACATCGGCATCTCGGTCAGCTCGTCGAGGAAGAGCGTGCCGCCGTTGGCGGTCTCGAGGAGGCCGGGCTTGTCGCGGTCGGCGCCGGTGAAGGCCCCCTTCAGGTGGCCGAACATCTCGCTCTCGAGGAGCGGCTCGGGCAGGGCGGCGGCATTGATCGGCACCAGCGAGCGGCTGGCCCGCCGGCTGTGGTGGTGGATGAACTGGGCGATGAGTTCCTTGCCGGTGCCGCTCTCGCCGCTGATGAGCACCGAGGCGTCGGTGCCGGCCACCTTGCGGGCCAGCTCGACCGCCTTGCGGAACGCGGGCGAAACTCCAATCATTGCGAACTTGTCGCCCACGCCGGTCTGCTGCATCAGCTGGGCGCGGAGGTCGTGGGTCTCGCGGGACACCATGACGGCGTGCGATGCCCGGCCGATCAGGACCTGCAGGTGGGTCGCCGAGAACGGCTTGGGCAGGTAGTCCCACGCGCCGGCCCGGAGCGCCTCGATGCTGGTGGTGACGCTCGGGTTTCCGGTCATCACGACGACGATGGTGTCGCGATGGTGCTTGAGGGTGGCCCGGAGCAGGTCCATCCCGGGCACCTGGGACATGTAGAGGTCCATCAGGACGATGTCGAAGGCGCGGCGCTTGACTGCCTCCAGCGCTTCCTCTCCGCGACCAATGACGGTCACGTTGAATCCATCCATCTGGAGCACGCTGGCGCAGGACTCGCGGAGGGTCCGCTCGTCGTCGATCACGAGCACCCGGATACTGGACTTCACCTCCGGCGGGATCGAGAGCGGGTCGCGACCGGCCTGGCATCGGCCGGCTGGCGAGGTCGGGGCGATGGAACTCGACATACGTGGCTCCCTCGGATCCTGAGTCGCACCAAGGTAGACGGAACCGGCGGCGCGGAGCTGACATTAAATCGACCGACCGAGTCCGCGGAGCAACACCTGACCGTCACGACCGGACCACAGCGGCGGTGCAGAGAGGCAACAATGATGCCGTGGCGCATCGGTTCGGTGGCAACCGATGAGTGGAAGCTCATTGTAAGCTGCTGTATTACAATATGTTACAGCCTGTCATTGAACGGCCCCCCATTTGCGCTATCGGGGGTATTTCCAGACATTGCGGCGAACTGCCGGCATCCTCCGGCTCGCATCTTGACCGGAGTATTGCGCGGATGACCCCCAGCCAATTCCAGCCGCTTCCCCCCGAGCCCGGCCAAGCGTCGGTCGGAGTGGACGCCTTCATCGAGACCGGCGGCCTTGGCAGCCTGGCCGCGGCGCCGCCCCTCCCGGAGCCGGGCATCCCGTGGGGCCGGTACGTCTCGGCCCTTCGCCGGTACAAGTGGCTGATGTTGGCCGTGGCGACGCTGGGGACCGCCCGAGCGTCCTCTCGACCCGGTTCCTCACGCCGGAGTACGCCGCCACCGCCACGATCTTCATCGAGTCGCCGCCGGATGCGGCGGGGCCCATCCGCGCCGGCGAACTGCTCCGAGCGACCGGGTGGATCGACTTGCTGGCCACGGGGGCCGTGCTCGACAGCGTGGCCCTCAGCCAGCGGCTGTACCTCATGCCGGACCGGAGTCGCGATTCGCTGGTATTCAACGGGTTCGTGCTGGCCGACACCTTTCGAACCGGGGGATTCGAACTCCGCGTCGACGACTCCGGTCGGCGTTGGACGCTCGCGAAGTCGAGCGGGATGCAGGTGGACGCCGGATCCGTGGGGGACTCGATCGGAAGGGGGGTCGGTTTTCGCTGGGCGCCCCCTGCCAGTGTCCTGACCAGGGGCGGCAAGTTCGGCTTCACCGTCGTGGCGCCTCGGGAGGCCGGGATGCTGCTTGGAAAGCGGCTCCAGACGAAGATCTCTGAGCAGCAGGCCAACTTCCTGCGCCTGACCCTCACTGGATCCGACCCGAAAAAGGTGGCGGCAGTCTTGAACGACGTGGCGACCCAGTTCGTCTCCGTGGCCGCGGACCTCAAGCGCCGAAAGCTCACCATCCAGACCCAGAACCTCGCCGAGCAGGTCGCGTACGCGGGGGACCAATTGAAGGATGCTGAGACGCGCCTGGAGAATTTCCGGGTACAGACGATCACGCTCCCGACGGAGAACGTGCCGGTGGCGGCCGGACTGCAATCCACCGAGCCCACCGTGCTGACCAACTTTTTCAAGCAGAAGATCGACCTGGAAGAATTGAAGCGGGACCGCACGGCTCTCCAGGCCGTCGTCGCGAAGATGGGCTCTCCAGGCTTCTCGATGGACGCCTTCCAGACGATTCCGGCGGTGCGAAACGCGCCCGACCTGAACCGCGCCCTCGAGGAGCTCTCCGCGGCCGACGCAGAAATTCGCGCCCTCCGTTTCCGGTACACGGACGAACACAAGCCGGTGCGCGACCTGCAGGACCGGATCACGACGCTTCGTTCGCAGGTCATTCCGAGTTATGCGAACGCACTGATCCAGCAGATGCTGACCGAGGAGCAGGTCCTGACTTCGCAGGTCGCCGCGCAGTCGAAGGACCTTCAGCAGATCCCCGTCCGGACGATCACTGAGCAGCGGCTCACGCGCGAGGAAACGGCCGCAGTCACGCTGTACACGACCCTGTCCAACCGGTACGAGGAGGCGAAGCTCGCGCTTGCCAGCGCCATCCCCGACGTGAAGGTGCTGGATGCGGCGGTGCCACCCCGGTGGCCGAGCTCGAATTCGGCCCCCCGAATCATCCTGATGGGGTTCATGGCGAGCCTGGGGTTGGCGTTCGGGCTGGCCATCCTGCTCGACCAGCTCGACAAGCGGTTCCGCTATCCCGACCAGGTGACGCGTGAGCTCGGGTTGACCATCCTCGGTGCCGTCCCGGCGATGAAGAGGAACAAGGCGGGGATCCAGAAGCCGGACGACGCGGCGCAGACGCTCGAGGCGTTCCGATCCATTCGGCTCAACCTGGCACACTCGTACGGCGCGGGTGCGGTGCGATTGACCATCTCGAGCCCCGGCCCGGGCGAGGGGAAGTCTCTCATCTGCTCCAACCTCGCCCTGTCTTTCGCCGAGGCAGGATACAAGACGCTGCTCATCGACGGAGACATCCGGCGCGGCCAGCTCCACCGCACGTTCTCGGTGGACCGGCAGCCCGGCCTGCTCGATTACCTCGGCGGGGAGGCCTCAGTGGCGGACATCCTCCGGCCGACCAGTCACGGCGGGCTCACGCTGATTCCATGCGGAACGCGCCTTCACCACGGACCGGAGATGCTCGGCTCCTCCAAGATGGTCGAGTTGATGGCGCAGTTGAAGAACGCATTCAATGTCATCCTGGTGGACAGCCCGCCGCTCGGGGCTGGAATCGATCCGTTCGTCCTGGGCGCGGCCACAGGTCACATGGTCCTGGTGCTGCGATCGGGGGAGACCGATCGCGCGATGGCGGAAGAGAAGCTGAAGTTGGTGGACCGCCTCCCCATCCGGCTCCTGGGCGCGGTGCTGAACGACGTGGACACCTCCCAGAGCGGGTACAAGTACTACACCTACGTCTACGGTTACGCCGCGGAGGACGAGCCCGCCAAGATCGGAGCGGGGGCCTAGCAGGCGGGAGCGGGGCAGCGGGGCAGCGGGGCACGGGGCCGAGAATGAGAAGGGGCGCAACGCGTTGCGCCCCTTCGTCGTGTCCTGCGCCTGCTGATCGTCACCCCGGCGAAAGCCGGGGTCCAGAAACCTAGTTTGCTTCGAAGGCCCTCAGGCTGCCGATGCGGTCCACCTGCAGCGACCGGAGTGCCGTGGTGGCGCGGAGCAGCATTTCGGTGGCATCCACGTTGGCATCATGGAAGTCGGGGACTGCGCAGTACCCTGCACGGAGCTGGACCGCGGCGGGTGCCCCACCGTTCATGAGCAGTGGGCGGGTCTCGACCGTGTCCCGAAGCCGCGCCATCAGCTTGAGAGCGGCATCGGGGCCGGTGGCCGGGGCGATCACGGCGAATTCCAGGGGGCCGAGCCGGCCGATCGCGTCGGAACTGCGGCCGGCCTTTCGAAAGGCCTCGCCCACCGCAGCAGCCAACTTGGGAGCCACCTGTTGTATGGTCGCCGCATCGAGCTCAGGACTCTCCGGCGCAAACACGACGCAGGTGAGCGCGTGACGCCGCCGATACGCCTCGGAGCCGATTTCGCGGGCCCGCCGCGAGAGGCCCCGCATGTTGTACAGACCGGTGACCTCATCCAGCAACGATTCGTCGTGGACCCGGTCCACCTCGAGCTTGGCCCGGAGAAACGCGTCCAGCTTGAGAAGCAGGGCCTCGCCGTCGAGCGGCTGGCCAAGGAACTCCCATGCGCCCGCCTGATATGCCTCGAGGCGCTGCGCGCGACCCGATGGCCCGGCCGTCGTGATGACGATCGGCACGGTCGGGGAGAACCTGGGATCCGCCCGGAGCTGGCGGCACACCTCGACGCCGTGCAGGTCGGGCATTTGGGCGTCGAGGATGATCACGTCCGGATCTGTGGTGTGCGCCCGCTCGAGCGCCTGTCGGCCGGTGTAGGCGCGCACCACCTCATACCCCCTGGGCACCAGAATGCTCTCCAGGGAGCGGGCCGACCACTCCTGGTCATTCGCGACGAGCACGAGGGGTGGGCGGTGGGACCGGTCGCGTTCGAGCATGGGCTTCCACGGCTTGAGGTCCGAACTCGCTGGGTCGCGAGCAGGTGGGTCTCACACTGCAGGAGTCATGCGCCGGTTGGGGACAATGAACTAACTCACTGACATACAAGTACTTAGCTAGCAATTCCGGATCCGCGATTCTGCGCCTCCCCGGGGCATCGGTGCGACAGGTCGCGGCGGTCGAAATGTACTCGTTGCGATGGTGCGACAGGGAGTGTGGGACCTTAGCGATTGAAGGCGCGTGTGCCGTTCGGTACCACTCGATGCCGGCAGAGGCAGCTGGTACGGTAAAGTTACATATACCAACAAGTTATGAGACGTTGATGGCGCATCCTTCGGCTGCACGGCATTCGGCCTCCGCGCGGCGTCATCCTTGAATACACCCCGGGCAGTGCCGCCCCTTTCCGGACGGCGACCCAATGCCCGGGACCCGCGATGAACCGCAGCACACAACTTTGCGAGGAATGCCAGCGAGCGAGTCCGCCGCGGCAGACCAAGCAGGAGGCAGAAGACGGCGTCTGTGCGTCATGCGGTACGCCGCTCGACGGCAAGGCCCTGTCCGAGTTTGCCGATCGACTGGCCCGGTTCGGGCTCGGCGCCTCCCGGAAGCCGCTGCTCGGCCGCACCGCGGAGCTTCCGGATGCGGGGTGAACTGATGATGGCCCTCGGCCGGCGGCTGCTCCTTGCGGCCATCGCCCCACTCGCAGCCGCCACCACGCTCGCCGCGCAGGTGCCGTCCCCGGTGCGCGCCGAGGCGACGCGGGCCGAGCTCGAAGCGATCGCGGCACACCCCACGAAGGGGATGTCGGCCGCCGACCTGGCGGCGATTCAGTCTCGGCTCGCTCAACGGCGACTTCGCGGTCGGCGACCGGATCCTGATCCAGGTGCAGGGCGAGACCACCCTGAGCAACACCTACACCGTCGGGGGGAACCGCACGATCGTACTCCCGTCCCTTCCGCCGCTTTCGCTCGTCGGCGTGCTTCGCTCGGAGTCGGATTCGGTCGTCCGCGAGTTCATCGGGCACTATATCCGCGACCCCGAGGTCACCGTGCAGGCGCTCATTCGGCTTGGGGTGCTCGGTGGCGTGGTCAAGCCGGGGTACTACGACGTGCCGGCCCAGAGCCTCCTGAGCGAAGTCGTCATGGAGGCGGGGGGCATGGGGGCGACGGGACGGATGGACAAGACGACCGTCTACCGCGGCAATACCGAGGTGCTCGACCCGAAGGCCGTGAACGTGGCGATCACGAACGGTACGACGCTCGACCTGCTCAACCTCCAGAGCGGCGACAACCTGCAAGTTGGCATGGACAAGGCGAGCGGCGCGCTGACCAAGGTCCAGATCATCACCGGCCTCCTCGCGATTCCGATCATGATCTTCACCATCACCGCGATTGCGGGCAAACTAGGATGGATGCATGGGACAGCCGATGACGCACGTCAGCGACGGCCGGCGGTTCGGTTCGCACGGGGCCTCGGCGGAGCGCAAGGCCCCCAGGGCGGCGCTGGGCGTCCCCGAGGCGGCCGCGCCCCTGCTCCAGCTCGCCGTCGATGCGGTGCCCCCGGTCGAGGAGCACTTCGGCCGTCGCGCCCTGAACGTGTCGGTCGCCGCGATCGGGATCGTCTCGGCGGCGCCGATCATGCTCGCCGTGGCGGCGCTGGTGCGCCTCACCTCGCGCGGCCCGGTGATCTACACCCAGACGCGCGTGGGGCTGGACCAGCGGACGCCGGGCGAGGGCAGCGCGAATCGCCGGCGGGCCAAGGACATCGGCGGCAAGCCGTTCAGGATCTACAAGTTCCGCACGATGCAGGTGGACGCCGAAGCCAAGTCCGGCGCGGTCTGGGCCACTCCCGCGGACCCCCGGCTCACCCCGGTCGGCGGATTTCTCCGTCAGTACCGCCTGGACGAACTGCCGCAGCTGTTCAACGTGATCAAGGGGGACATGAACATCGTCGGCCCCCGACCCGAACGGCCGCAGTTGTTCGAGACGCTCAAGGAGAGCGTCGAGCACTACCAGCTCCGCCAGCGCGCCAAGCCGGGCATCACCGGGCTGGCCCAGATCAGCCAGCAGTATGACTCCTGCCTCAGCGACGTCCAGCGCAAGGTCCAGTACGACCTGGAGTACCTGCGCCGACGCAGCCTGGCCCAGGACATCAAGATCATGCTCAAGACGGTGCCGGTGGTGCTGTTCCGGAAGGGTGGCTGGTAGGAGGAGCCTCGCAGCCTTGGCCGCTGGTCTCGGAGGGCGCACCGTGCTGCGCCCTTTGTCTTAACCCCTCAGGCGCGGATCTCGGGACGGCGGGTGGGTTCCCAGACTGGCTGGTACTGGCCCCGCAAGAACCTGAGCCACGCGACCAGCCCGGCCAGGTTCGACCAGATGAAGTAACCCGGCGCCGACAGCGCCCGCGGCATCCGTCGGTCCTCGGGCCACCACCAGGCCGCCGACGCCGCCGCGCCGAGAAGGGCCGCGCCGGCCAGGAACCAGGGCGCGCACGCAGGGCGGTCGTAGGCCAGCAGGAGCGCGGCGGGGGCCAAGAGCGGCATGGTCAGCTGGAAGAGCCAGCGGCAAAGCTTGTGACTGAACAGCATGACGGCGAAGCCGCCGTACCGTAGGGGATTCAGCAGCTGGCGCTTGAACCAGAGCGTTCCGAGCCCCCGCGCCATCGTCCGGACCTTCCGCCGGTACTCCGCACGGAGCGACGGCGCGCGTGGCACCAGGGCGCACGCCCCGTCGACCGAGATGGACCGATAGCCGTGCTCGCGGGCGATCAGGCAGCTGGCGAAATCGCGGCTCAGCTCCTCGGGGAAGGCGTCGTCATACAGGCGCAGGCGGTTGGCGAAGAAGCAGCCGCTGGCACCCACGATGCCGCCCACGCGCGTCTCCAGGGAGCGGACCCACATTTCGTAGCCGACATAGCCGGACTCCCCGTGGTTCCGCTCCGCCTCGATGTCCCCCACGCTGACGTCCCGGCCGGAGGCCACCCCGATGGTCGGGTCCTGGAAGACCGCGACCAGCGCACGCAGCGAGCCGGGGAGGATACGAATCGTGGCATCGGTGTTGACGACGATCTCTCCCCGGCAGTGCGCCGCCGCGGCGTTCTCGGCGGCCGTCTTGCCCCGTCGCGCAGGCAGCCGGAGCAATTCCACACCGCGGCCCGCGTAGGAGCGCACGATGTCGTCGGTCCCGTCGGTCGAGGCGTCCGAGATGATGAGGATCTGCCGCCGGTCGGCTGGGTAGTCCAGCGCCAGCAGACTCTCGATGGTCGAGGCGATCGACCGCGCTTCGTTGTAGCAGGGCACCGTGATCGTGATCCGTGGCCAGTCCCCCGGCGGCTCCAGGCGCGTGCCCGGGGCGCGGAAGGCGCTCACCACCTTGAGGAGCAGGGGGTACACGAGGTAGGCATATCCAAGCAGGACGGACGGAATGGCGACGAGGACCACGGCGAAGGTGCGCATCAGGCCTCGTTGCGAAGCGGCGCCACGAGCGCCTGATATTGCCGGACGTGGGCCTCCAGCCACCGCCCCGGGTCGAAGTCCGCCAGGAGCCTCTCGTGAGCCGCCACGGCACGACGCTGGGCGCCCACGGGATCGAGGAGGACCGCCTCCACTGCCTGGGCGAGTGCGCCGACGTCGCCCGGCGCCACCACCATCGCCTCGCGAGCCGACACGACGTCGGGCACGCCACCGACCGCCGTCACCACGGCGGGCACCCCGGCCGCCATGGCTTCGAGGAGTGCGATGGGAGTGCCCTCCGTGCGAGAACTGAGGACCCAGGCGTCGAAGGCCGGGAAGAGCGCCGCGGCGTCCGGCACGACGCCATGCCACCGGATGCGCGAGGCGATGCCCAACTCCTGCGCCTGTGCCTCGAGGGCGCCTGCGCTCGGCCCGTCGCCGAGCATGGAGGCCGCCACGACGCGTTGAGGAAGCCGCGCCAGAGCGGCCAGGAACAGGTCGGCGCCCTTCTCGCGCGTGAGCCGGCCGACCCATCCGATGACCGGGCATCCCTCCGGTGAGCCCCAGTCGGCGCGCGCCGCTTCGCCGCGAGAGCGAGCGGCTTCGGCGCCCAGGCATTCCGCAGGAGGTGGACGCGAGCGGGCCGGCACACCGTCCCTGACGCAGCCGCTCCCGGAGCGGGGCCGAGACCGCGACCACGGCCTGCGCCCTGCGATAGGAGCGGACCTGGAGCCACTCGTAGAAGCGGTTCTTCCGGTCGCCGCCGGTGAAGCCGTGCACCGTGGCGACCCAGGGCACCCCGGCGCGCCGGGCGGCGCAGCCCGGCGATCAGGTCGGCGCGATAGCCGTGCGTGTGGACGATGTCCGGCCGGAAGTCCGTGATGGTCCTGCGGAGTTGCCGATACTCGCGGAGGTAGGCGCGGGGGGGCACGACGAGTCGAGACGACCTCGACCCCGAGCGGCGGCGGCGCCAGTCGCCACCGGACGAGTCCGTCGCGCCCCGGGTCGAGGACGGCCACCAGGACGACCCGCATGGCCCAGCGCTCCGGAGGCCGCCGGTCAACTCGAGGAGCGACCGACTCGAGGCCACCCGCCGCGCCCGGGGCGGCGACGTGCAGGATGGTCAGTCGGTGGCTGGAGGGCATTCGGTCATCTCGGAGCAAGAATCCCGCCAGTGGTTCGCGGCATTCGCCGGCGCCGGGGATCCGGCGACTCGCAGGTCGATCCGGGAATTCGCGCGTGGCGACCGGGTGGTGCAGGAATTGCATGAACTGAGCCCGGTTGGCCAACGTCTGACCGCCCTGTCATGGGAGCACACACCGTGAGCACCACACCGCGCATCAGCATCGGCATTCCGGTCTACAACGGCGCGGCCACGATCGCGCGCCGCGATCGAGCCGCTGCTCGCGCAGACCTTCGGCGACTTCGAGCTGGTCGTCAGCGACAACGCCTCGACCGACTCGACCCGTGACGTCGTCGAGGCGCTCGCGCGAAGCGCGACGCGCGGATCCGGTACGTCCGGCAGCCGATGAACGTGGGGGCGTAACGGGAACTACAGCTTACGTGGCGCACCGCGGCGCGGGGCGAAGTACCTGAAGTGGGCGTCGGCGAGCGACTGGTGCGCGCCGACCTTCCTCGAGCGGTGCTACGACGCGCTCGAGCGGGATGACCGCGGCGCCGTCCTGGCGGCGCCGCGGACGCGCCTGTTCGAAGGCGACCTCGCGACTGCCGCAGGACTATCCGGACGACGTGCGAGATTCTCGACGAGACGTCCGCTCGGACCGCTTCCTGATCCATGCGCGGAGTCCCTGCGGCTCAACAACGCGATGAACGGGCTGATCCGACTGCGCGCGCTCCGGCGCACGCGGCTCATGGAGGCGTATCATCGGCTCGACCTCGCGATGATGGGGCACCTCGCACTCCTCGGCAAGTTCCTGCTCGTTCGACGAGCCGCCTCTTCTATCGACGAATGGAGGCGGCCACCGCCACCGCGCTCCAGGACGCCGCCGCGGTCCGACGCCACCATTACCCCACCATGAGCATCGGGCGCTGTTCCAGCACTGGAAACACCACGTCGGCTGGCTGAGGGCGGTCGCCGCCGCCCCGATGCCGCTCGACCAGCGGGCGCAAGGCGCATGGCGTTGGTGGCCCGGAAGGGCTACTGGGAGAAGGCAGGCCCTGGCCGAGGACCTTCAGGAGGCGTGGCAGTACTTGAAGCACCGTCGGCGTGAACCGCGCTATCCTTCGACGAACGCTCACCGGCGTCCGCGCTCCGTGGCTGACGCCGACAGCCGCGCCAAGGTCTGCAGTTCGTCATTCGGAGTGTGCCGGAATGAGCGCAGGCTGCGGAGGAAACGCCGGTTCGGCTGGGGCTGCGTGCGGGCGATTGGGTCGTCGTCCGATCGCGCGAGGAGATCCTGGCCACGCTGGACGAGCACGCCCGGTACCAGGGGCTGCCGTTCCAGCCCGAGATGCTCGCCTTCTGTGGTCGGCGTCTCCGGGTGGCCAAGGTGGCCCACAAGACCTGCGACAACATCCACAAGACTCGCGGGCGGCGAATGCTCGACGCGGTCCACCTGGAGGGCGCGCGATGCGACGGCGCGATGCACGGCGACTGCCAGGCCGATTGCGTGTTCTTCTGGAAGGAAGCGTGGCTCAAGCGCGCCGAGGACGAGCGCCCCGCGCCCGTCGTCCCACCGCGTGGCGAGTGCACCGAGGAACTGGTACGGCTCCGGGCGCGAGCGCCGGGCCAGGAAGCGTCACCGGACCCGACCTGGGTTTGCCAGACGACGGCGCTCTACGAGGCAACGACCCTCCTCCCCTGGTGGGACGTCCGGCAGTACGTCCGGGACGTCACCAGCGGTAATCACACCGCCTGGCACATCTTCCAGTTGCTGTTCGCCGGCGCGTACCGCGCGTGGGTGCGCCACGGACCGGGCTACCGGCTGAAGATTGCATTGTACGATCGCGTGCAGCGGTGGCGCGGCGGCAAGCCGTTCCCGATCGTCCCGACCAAGATTCCCGTGGGTCAGAAAACTCCCACCGAGCTCCTGGACCTGCGGCCCGGCGAATGGGTCCAGATCAAGTCGCCGGAGGAGATCGGCGCGACGCTCACGCACGAGGGCATGAATCGCGGGATGCGCTACGACATGGAACTGCTGAAGTACTCGGGCGGCACGTACCGGGTGCAGATGCGGGTCGACCGCCTCATCAGCGAGCAGACGGGCAAGATGATGCAGATGAAGAACCCCTGCATCCAGCTGGAGGACGTGTACTGCCGCGCCGAGTGCACCATGGGGCGGCTCGGATGCCCCCGTGCCTCCAACACCTACTGGCGGGAAATCTGGCTCCGCCGCGTCGAGCCACCCGTCACGATCCGATCGCACCGGGACCACCCCTGAACGGTCCCGGCCGCCTGGGCGGACCGGGCCTGCTCCGCATGCTCAGCCCGCGACGGCCTCGCCCCGCCGCGTGCTCTTGAGCCAGGCGACGATCTGCCGAAGCCGCGTGCGGTGGAGCAGCCACGTGGTCACCCCGTAGCGTCCGGCGCCGAGGCCGATCGACGCGGCGAGGCGCAAGGACGACGGCCACGATGGCGCCACGAGGTGCTGGAAGGCCACCAGGATCAGCCCCATGACCGCCGTGCCGTCCAGACCGAGTCGCAGCGCCTTCAGGTAGTCCAGCGCCCCGAGGTCGAGGATGCGGCGGACCCGGGTGAAGGCATAGACGGAAAACGAGGGGTGCACCACCAGCCAGGCCGCGGCGATCCCGGTGCCGCCCCAGAAGCTGCCGACGTAGAAGCCGGTGAGCAGCAGCGCGGCGAGGGCGAGCGAGCTCCACATGAGGAAGCGCGTTTCCCGGGCGGCGCTGAAGAGATGGCCGAACAGGGTCGTCATGGAACGCGCGCCGGCGTACAAGTGCGAGGAGCGCCATTGGGCCGGCGGCGCCGGCCCACTTTGCGCCGAGCAGCACCGCCACGAGATCGCGGCTCACCAGGGCGAGACCGACCGCCGCGGGGAGGGTCGCAAGGCAGATGATCTCGGAGAGGTTGAGGAAGTACCGGCGCAGCGCCGGGCGATCGTCCTGGACGGCGCTGAAGAGCGTCGGAGTGACGTCCGAGAGGACCATCGTGACCTTCTCGATCGGACTGGACGCGATCGTCCAGGCCAGTGAGTAGTCTCCCACCGCGGCCTGACTCAGGCGCCGGCCCGCCACGGCGAAGTCCCCGTCCTGGTACACAATCCAGGCGAGGCGTGACACGAGTATGTGGCGGCTGAAGTGCAGCACATGGGCCAGGCCGCTGAGCCGGGGCCGGGCGAAGGACTCGCGACGGAAGCGAAGGGTCATCATGGTGGTCACGGCGGCGCCCAACACGGTGCCCAGCACCAGCGCCCAGTAGCGAAGCCCGAGCAGGGCGCCGGCCAGCGTCACGAGGGGCATGAGGATGCCGCGCGTGACGTCGATCGTTGCCAGCGTGCGGAATTCCCGCTCGCGACGAAGCAGGCCGGCCGGCACCGTCTGGAACGCGTTGATGAAGAACGTCAGGCCGATGACCATCAGAACCGGCGGCAGGTTCGGCGCCCGGAAAAAGAGCCCGAGCGGATAGGCCATGAGGATGGCCAGCATGGTGCCGCCGAGGCCGAGGAGCAAGCTGAGCGCGTTGAGTTGTCGCAGCTCCTCGGCTGGTAGTTCCCGAAGCGTGATGACCGCGGTGCCGACGCCGAATTCGCTGAGCATGGCGACCACGCCGATGAACACCGCCGCCATGGTCAGGAGCCCGTAGTCGGCCGGGACGAGAATCCGGGCCACGAGGATCGTCCCGGCCCAGGAGACCAGCTGGGTCGTCCATTTCGCCGCACCCGACCAGGCCACCCCCGAGAGGGCCGAGCGATCCAGGCTGGCGGGTTCGACCTTCGGCGGGGTTGGCGAGTTTGGCATGATGGGAGAGTAACTGACTTCGCGCCACGGGGAAGTGTCAAGCGTGACTCAATCGTCCCAGGAATGGTGATGACAGCAGCAGCTGGGCGAATGCAGCCGTATTACGTCGCGCCGGGGCCCGTTGCGGCCAATCGTATCCTGCTCATCAGCTACCACGCGCCGCCGAGCAACCAGGTGGGCGCGCTCCGCTGGACCGCCATGGCCCGCCATTTTGCGGCCCAGGGGTGGGGCTTCGACATCATGGCCGTCGACCCGGCTCAACTGCCGAGCCGCAATGAATCGCTGCTGGCCGGCCTTCCCTCAGGCACTCGCCTCTTCGCCGTACCAGACGACCTTCCGATGTTCGACCGAGTGGTGGACGGCCTGGCGCGGCTCCGGAATCGCCTCGCCAGGCGGGGAACTGCCTCACCACCCTCGATTCCGGCGGGAACACCCCCCGGAGCGGCTGGACAGCCGGCTCCGAATGGCGCCCGGCGAGTGCTGAACGCATTCCACGCCTGGCGCGAATATGCCGTCGTCCACCGCTGGGCGCATCGCGCCGCCGTCGCAGGGCGGATGGTCTTCGACCCCGCGGTTCATCGCTGGGTGATCAGTTCCGGTCCGCCCCATATGTCGCACGAGGGCGGACGGCTTCTCGCCGAGTGGACCGGGCTCCCGTTCATGGCGGATTTCCGTGATGCCTGGCGGTTCCAGGAATGGGTCCCGCTGGGTCCGGCCTGGCGCCGGCTCGCGACGAAGTTCGAGACGCAAGCGGTCAACCAAGGCGCACTGACGGTCGTCACCGCTGAACCGGTAAGAGCCCTCATGCAGCGCGCCTACCCGGGCGCCAGGATCGTCACGATCACCAACGGGATCGACGACGACCCGCTCCCGGCCATTCCGCCCAGGGCCCGGTTCATCGTCGGATACCCTGGCACCGTGTACGTCGGCCGTGACCCCGCCCCGCTCTTCGAGGCGGTGGCCAATCTGGTCCGCCGCTTCGGGCTCACCGCGGGGGAACTCGGCCTCGAATTCATGGGGTTCTCTGATCCCGGGGTGGAGGGCTCTCTCCGCCGGCTGGCCACGCTTCACGGCCTCGAACCGTTCCTCGAGATCCGCCCCGGCGGTCCACGCCCCCAGGCACTCGAGTTCATGGCGACTTGTTCGGTGCTTGTCGCCCTCCAGCAGGGGAGCGACCTCGCCATTCCCGCGAAGGTGTTCGAGTGCATGCGGTTTCCGGCGTGGCTGCTCGTTCTTGCCGGAGCGGGGAGCGCCACCTCGCAACTCCTGGCGGGGACCGGTGCGGACGTCCTGGACCCGGGGGACACCCCCGGCATCCAGTCGGCGCTGGCCGCGAGGTTCGAGGCCTTCCGGACTGGGGTTCGCCCGGCCCCGCTTGGCAACGACGAGCGGTTTGCCCGACGATACCAGGCCGGGCTGCTCATGGAGGCGATGGATTCGGTGACGCGAGCGGTCAGGCGCGGGGGCGCGTAGGCCGCCGGGCCGTCCAGCCATCGTACCAGACGCGGATACGCCGGAGGGCAGGTTTCTCGATGCCGTAGGTGAGCAGGGTGGAGAGGGCCAGCACCTCGAGGATCGTCAGGGGCACCGCCAGTCCAGGCCCGAAGCCGTGCTCGTGCAGCCAGGTGAGCGATTTGTATCCCAGGTTGCGATGCACAAGGTAGAGCGCGTACGAGATGGCCCCGAGCCAGAGGGTCACCCTCGACACGAGAAACCGGAGGTGGCCCCGGATGGCGAGGAGGAACAGGGCCGCCACGATGGCGGCCACGAGGAGACCCACCCAGCCGGCCATCAGGAATTCGGTGGCCATGGCCAGCGCAATGACCCCCGCCCTTGCCGCCGACCAGCCCTTCTTCGTGGCTTCGAAGAAGACGATGCCCATCCCGAAGTAGGGAGAGAAGTCCAGCGCAAAGATCACCGCCAGCCAGTGGCGATGTTCCCGGTCGACCGAGTGGAAAACCAGGACCCAGACGATGGTGCTGAGCAACCAGACGACGACGAACGTCAGCGTGCGCCGATGGAGTCCCAGCGCGAAGAGGGTGCCGGCGATCAGGTAGAAGGACATTTCCACCGTCAGGCTCCAGAAGACGTTGTCAAAGCGCGGGATACCGACATAGTCCTGCAGCATCGTGGCGTTGACCACGAAGCCGCGCAGCCAGAAATGATCCCCAAAGACCAGGACACTCAATCCGGTCACGACAGCCAGCGCGGCCCAGTACGTCGGGTAGAGCCGCGAAAAACGGAGGACGGCAAAGTCGGTCACCGTCTTGCACCGTTCCAGGGACATATAGATTACGAAGCCCGAGATCACGAAGAAGAGCTTGACGGCGTCAACGCCCCAGGGATTCGGCACGATGGTGGGCGCGGTGCCGATGTAGCGATTCCAGTAGGGCAGGTAGTGGGAAAGGACCACCCAGAACGCCGCGAATCCGCGAAGCACGTCGACTTCGACATACCGCGGCCGCCCGGCTGGGAGCGTGGGTGATCGAGGGATACTTTCGGAGCGGATTGGTGGAGGCCCCGTCACGGTTCCCGCCGGCGTTGAACCTGCTGCATTGGGATCTCCTCACGAGGAGTCGGCGGGGCCGTTCCGAGGCTGCGCCGGACCGAGCGACCCTAACTCTAATCTCCATCGCCTGCGACTCCAACACCGCCTGATGCGACAGAGACTCGAGAATCCGCCGGGTGGATCGAGGCATGAAGCCAACTCCCGACCGACGGGCTCCAACCGGTGGGCCCCGCCCCGATGGAGGAGGCACAGCACAGGCCCGAATATTGCGCAATTCGGGTGGACTGGCGCATTGGGATTTGCCGCTCGCGGGCTGACCGACTGGCGCAATAGCGCCCCACTAGCCTCCACGCACGGCAGAAGATCATGACATCCACAGGTTCCGGACCCGGGCTCGATCTCACGGAGAACGATCGCTCTCGCCGCGGCCCTGGCGATAATCGTCCTGGGCACCGGGCTGGAATTCGGGATGAGACTCTACCTCAAGAAGTTCAAAGGCTACGATGGAGAGCACCTCTACCAGTTCGCGTTCGACCCCTACAAGAACATCCTGCCCACCCCCAACTACGTCGACACACGAGGGGTCCGTCACAATTCGGCGGGATTCCGACGCTCGACCGAAGTCAGCGTCGCCAAGCCGGCAGGGACCTATCGGATCTTCCTCATGGGTGCCTCGACGGCCTACGGCCTGGGGGGACTGTGGCCTCATATCGACGACCGCTACCCGGTGCTGAAGAACACCGAGACCATCGACGCCTACCTCGAGCAGATGCTCGGCGAGGAGCTGCCGGGAACGAAGGTGGAGGTCATCAATGCGGGCATCACGAGTTCGTGGACGCATCACAACCTGATCTACCTCAACCAGACCATCCTGAAGTACCAGCCGGACATGGTGTTGTTCCTCGACGGCTTCAACGACTACTACTTCTACGATGAAGGGCACGACCAGTTCGCGAGCTACACCTACAGCCTCCCGTCCAAGTCATCCTCGGCGAGCCGACCCTGTACAGCCTCGCGTACGCCAACGGCTGGTGGTTCTTCCGGAAACCGCGCTGATTCACCTGCTGGCGAGGGCGCCTCGAATCTCGGGCTCGCGCTGGCGAGGCCGGCCAGGAAACCGATTGACGTCGACCGCGCCGTCGCGAGCCAGGAGCGGGTGTTCGCGGCGAATGCCCTGAAGATGGAGGAGCGGAGCGGCCTGATCCTCCGCGACGAGGGGGTCATCCCCGTGTTCATGCTGCAGCCGATGCTCATCCTCGAGCGGAATCGTGCCGGCATGGTCGGGGTGGAGCGCCAGCTCTTTGATTTCAACGTGAGTTCCTACCTGCCGAACTACGAGGCGTTCATCACCCGGGCCGTCCAGACGGTCCGGACCCGGGAAGCGGCCATGGCGGCGCACGTCGGCGGCACCTTCATCGATCTCACCCAGGTCTACGACACGGTCGGTGGCCAGATCTTCACCGACTACGCCCACCTCACTCCCCTGGGGAACCAGCTCGCCGCACGGTACGTCGCCGCCCGAATCCTGCCCCTGATCCGGCAGGCGGAAGCGAGGGACAGCCTCCATCGCTGACCCTGGGTCGCCGCAGCCGCGCCTCCCCCAGGCACGGCTCTCCCCACCCCGCCGGACCGCTGTTGCGGACACGCCACACCAGCGATCAAACCCGAGCCAGCACAACCACCTAGGGGGGCACGGGATCGGCTCCAAACTTGCTGTGGTGGGGGCACTCACACCAACGGCAGGGAGAATCGCTTGACGAAGCCGGTTCATATTCTCGGGATTTCCGCTTTCTACCACGACAGCGCCGCCTGCCTCATCCGCGACGGCGAGATCATCGCCGCCGGGTCGGAGGAGCGGTTCACCCGGAAGAAGGGGGACTCGGACTTCCCGGCCGAGGCCGTGGCGTTCTGCCTTCGGCAGGGCGGAATCACCCTTGCCGACCTCGACTGCGTCGGTTTCTACGACAAGCCCCTGCTCAAGTTCGAGCGCATCCTCGAGACCTACCTGGGCGTGGTACCCAGGGGCTTTCGGTCCTTCCTGATGGCCGGGCCGCTCTGGATCAAGGAGAAGCTCTACCAGGACAAGGCACTCCGGAGCGCGCTCGGGGGGTACGAGGGCAAGCTCCTCTATGCGGAGCATCACGAGTCCCATGCCGCCAGCGCCTTCTTCCCCTCTCCGTTCGAGGAGGCCGCCATCCTCACGATGGACGGCGTGGGCGAGTGGGCCACCACGACGATGGGCGTGGGCCGCGGCAACGAGATCCAGCTCACCCGCGAGATCCGCTGGCCGCGACTCCCTGGGCCTGCTCTATTCCGCCTTCACCTACTACACCGGCTTCAAGGTCAACTCGGGCGAGTACAAGGTGATGGGCCTGGCGCCGTACGGCCAGCCGAAGTACGTGGACCTGATCTACAAGCACCTGGTGGACCTCAAGGAAGACGGCTCCTTCCGGCTCAACCAGAAGTACTTCAATTACCTCTCCGGCCTCACCATGACCAGCGGGGCCTTCAACGACCTGTTCGGCGGCCCGCCGCGCCAGCCGGAGAGCAAGCTCACGCAGAAGGAGATGGACCTCGCGCGCTCGGTCCAGGTCGTGTGCGAGGAGATCATGCTCCGGATGGCGCGGACCGTCCACAAGGAGACCGGCCTCGAGAACCTGTGCATGGCCGGCGGCGTCGCGCTCAACTGCGTCGGGCAACGGGCGGATCCTCCGCGAAGGCCCGTTCAAGCGGATCTTCATCCAGCCCGCCGCCGGCGACGCCGGCGGGGCCCTCGGCGTGGCGCAGCTCGCGTGGCACCGGTACCTCGGAAAGCCGCGCCGCGTGACCCCCGGCCGGGATTCCATGAAGGGGGCGTACCTCGGCCCCGCGTACTCCCCGGAGGAGATCGAGAGCTTCCTCAAGAAGTCCGGGGCGGTGTACGAGCGCCTGGAGCAGGGCGCGCTGAACCGGCGCGTCGCGGGGCTCCTGGCGGACGAGAAGATCCTCGGCTGGTTCGACGGCCGGATGGAGTTCGGTCCGCGCGCCCTCGGCTCGCGGAGCATCATCGGCGACCCGCGGAGCCCGCGGATGCAGGCGCAGATGAACCTGAAGATCAAGTTCCGGGAGGGCTTCCGGCCCTTCGCCCCCAGCGTGCTGCGGGAGCGGGTCCAGGACTACTTCGAGATGGACTGCGACAGCCCCTACATGCTGCTCGTGGCGCCGGTCAAGAAGGAGCGCCAGATCCCCATGAGCGCCGAGCAGAAGAACCTCTGGGGCATCGAGCAGCTCAACATCCCCCGCTCGGACCTGCCGGCCATCACGCACATCGACTATTCGGCCCGCGTGCAGACGGTCGAGCGCGAGACGAACAAGAACTACTATGACATGATCAAGGAGTTCGAGAACCTCACCGGCTGCCCGGTGGTGATCAACACCTCCTTCAACGTCCGGGGCGAGCCGATCGTCTGCTCGCCGGCCGACGCGTACCAGTGCTTCATGCGGACCCACATCGACTACCTGGTGCTGGGCCCCTACCTTCTCGACAAGACCAGGCAACCCGAGTGGAAGGAGAGCGGAGATTGGCGACAGGAATTCCAGCTCGACTGAGCCCCGCCGAGGGCCGCAAGTTCGGCCTGACCGTCGGCGGCGCGTTCCTCGTGATCACCGCCATCATGTGGTGGCGCGGGCGCCACGGCGCCGTGCCCTATGTCGGCGGCCTGGGGGCGCTGCTGGTCCTGGCCGGCCTGCTCGTCCCCACGCTGCTCGGGCCGGTCAACCGGGCCTGGATGGGCCTGGCGCACCTGATTTCCAAGGTGACGACGCCGATCTTCATGGGCGTCGTGTATTTCGTGATTCTCACCCCCATCGGGGTCGGGATGCGGCTGGCGGGGAAGAACGCGATGGTGCACGCCCCCGGTGACCGGGGGTTCTGGTTCGACCGCGGCTCGGCCAAGCCCGAGCCGGCGCGCATGGAACGTCAATTCTGATTCGAGGACCATACCAATGAGCAATTCAGGCCTGATGTCGGAGATGTGGGCATTCATGAAGGTCCGCAAGAAGTTCTGGCTGCTGCCGATCATCGTGGTGATGGTCATGGTCGGGGCGCTCCTGGTCTTTGCCCAGGGGTCGGCGCTGGCGCCGTTCATCTACACGATCTTCTAGACCCTCGGCCCCACGCCCGGACCGGGGAGGGAGCGGCGAGCGTAGCCCCAACGATCACTCCCTCGCTCGAAGCCGCTGGGACATCCGTTCCAGCGGCTTCTCGTGTCGGTCGAAGGTCGGCTGAATCTCACCGGCGATCCTTGCCTGGCCTCCACCCTGCAATGGGGCAGCATGATCCGCCTTGAAATTCGCCTCAAGGCGGGCTGCATGGCGGCCCAGGCCCCTGGATCCGGGTGATAGTCCAGGCCAAGAGTGCGTGCCAGGGTTGGCGCGATGCCGTCCCACATGACGCGGTGGCCATCCGCACTCGGGTGCATGTCGACCCTGCCGTAGAGGGTGATCCCCCGCGCCTGGGCCGCGCGCAGCGCCGGGAGCAAGGAAACGTATGAGAGGTTACGAAGCTGCAGTTCGTGGATCATGAGCCGCTCCGGCTGGTCCAAGTCGAGGGCGGCGGAGTCAATGCCGAACGACCGGATTCGCTCCTGGAACACCGCGGGCTCCACCTGCTCGATGGCCGGGATCAGCGCAAAGACGGTGGGGGCCCCGTGGGCCTTCGCGACGGAATCAATGTCAGCGAGAATGTCCGCCGTCACGCCCCACCGGGGCGACTGAGCCTCGCTGCGCCGGAGGATGGAGGGTACCTGGATGGGTGTAAGCCCCACGCGCATCAGCAGGTTCTGGGACCGATTCTTGAGGAATACGAAGAGGTGCGATTTGCGCTCAAGAAAGTCATTGACGGGGTAGAGGAGCGCGTCAACGATCTCGGCCCGGGTGAACCGCCGGGGAAGCCGAAAGGTGTGCTCCCGATCAGCTTCGCGCGGGGGAAAGATTACGCGGCGCTTCACGATGTCGTTTCCAAGAAAGACGGCCACAAGGACGATGTCGAATCGGCCGGTCTCGAGCGCCCGGCGAGCCTGGATGTAGTATTGGGGCGGGTCCCAACCGGCGACTCCGGTATTCCAGACCGCTGCCGTCTGGCCGGTACGAGTCTCGAAGCACCGCTCAATGAGCCCGGGCAGGCTCTGTTCGTACTCCACCTGCATCGCAGCCATGAAGGAGTCCCCCAGGAGGAGCACCCGATAGCGCCCTGGGGGCCGGCCGTTCGCGCCCACCCGGAACCCGCTGCTATCCGTGTACATGGCCACAGTCCGGTCGCCAGTGTTGACCGTCAGGTCAACGTTGGGACGGTGGGCGTAACCCAGGGAGTCCATCGGCCGGTACAGCTCGGGGCGTTGAATGATCAGTTGCTGTGGCGCCACCGCGCGCACGACCACCTCGCCGAGGCCAAGTGCGATCACAAGGCCTGCGAACAGGAGGAGCATATTCAGTGCGGCTTTGCGGAGAAAGCCGGCGGTGCCAGGCGAAGTGCGTCCATTCAGCATAGGGGGATTCCAGAGGAGATGATTGCCCTCACGACCACGTCGCAACCTGCCGCGGCAAGTTTCGGTCCGGACCGGACGTCTGGCACTCGTCGAGGCGGCACGAGGGGCTCGGACCCACGTCGCGCCGGGGTCGTGCCGGTCCGAAGCTCCGCAAGTCAGGAGGGCGGTGCAAATGCCGGCGAGTGAAAAACGTCCCGCTGGCGGAGGACCCGGCCTCGAGGTCGTGCTTGCGGAAGATCATCACGCCGACGCCCTCGCAGAATTCATCCGGCAGGTATGGGATCCAGGCGCAACGCCCGAGTCCGTCCTGGCCTCGCGAAGGGAGGGTGCCCGGCAGAACCTGGCTGAGCCGGGAGTGCCACCGCCCACATGGATGGCGCTGAAGTCGGGCAGGTGCCTCGGATATGTCACCACCATTCCCATACGGCTGTGGGACGGCAAGCGCGACTGGCCAGCATACTGGATCAAGGGGCTCATGGTTCTGCCGGAGTTTCGCGGCGGACCAATCGGGTACCTCGTTCTCAAGGCCGCGGCCGCCGGCCTGCCGCGCAGCGGGGCACTCGCTGTCGCTCCAGCGGCCCGACGGTTGTTCGAGGCGCTTGGCTTCAAGGATCTTGGGGCCGTGCCGAACTGGGTCCGACCCCTGGCACCTGAGCGGATTCTTCACCGACTGGACCCCGCCGAATTCGGCCTCTCCCGCCTGCCGCGGTGGGCAGTCCGAGTCTTGCATGTCGCGCGGAGGTCCGGGATCGGGACGGTGGCGGCCTGGGCGGGTGGGGCAGCGATGCGCGCCACTGCCTCGGCCAGGCGAATCAGCGCTCGCGGACTGACCACCGGGCCGCTCGACCCGACTTCTGCATTCGACGAGTTGGACAACCTGTGGCAAGCTGCCCGCGGGGACTATCACTCGTCGGTGGCCAGGGACGCGCGCTACTTGGTACACCGGTATGGCAGTGGCGCGGAGAGCCACTATGTGTGGCTGGCGGCTCGCGAACGCGGTGCGCTCGCCGGCGTGGCGATCCTGCGGCAGCCCCGATCTGAC
>CAWETL010000009.1:0-623674 GCA_963812085.1 uncultured Gemmatimonadales bacterium | reverse complement strand
ACCTACGCGGTCAAGGCCGACGGGCAGCTGGCGGACGCGACGGGGTTCCGGTCGCTCGTGGTGGCGTACAAGAACGGGGCGGCGGTCCGCCTCGGCGACCTCGGGCGGGTGATCGACGGGGTGCAGGACAGCAAGGCGGCGGCGTGGTTCAACGGCGACCGCGGGATCGGCCTGGCGGTCCAGCGCCAGCCCGGCACCAATACGGTGCAGGTGGCCGCCGACGTGCAGGCGGCGATGACGAAGCTCCAGGCGGAACTCCCGGCCGCGGTGAAGGTCGCGACCGTCTACGACCGGTCGGTGAGCATCCGCCAGTCGGTGAACGACGTGAAGTTCACCCTGAGCCTCACGCTTTTCCTCGTCGTGCTGGTGATCTTCCTCTTCCTCCGGAACCTCCCGGCCACGGTCATCCCCAGCCTGGCCCTGCCGATGTCGCTGGTGGGCACCTTCGCGGTGATGGGATTCCTGGGCTACAGCCTCGACAATCTCTCCCTGATGGCCCTCACCCTCTCGGTGGGCTTCGTGGTGGACGACGCCATCGTCATGCTCGAGAACATCGTGCGGCACATGGAGATGGGGAAAGGCCGGATGGAGGCCGCCCTCGCCGGGTCGCGGGAAATCGGATTCACCATCGTGTCGATGACGATCTCGCTGGTGGCCGTCTTCATCCCCGTGCTCTTCCTCGGCGGCCTGATCGGGCGGCTCTTCCACGAGTTCGCCGTGACGATCAGTTCGGCCATCCTGGTGTCGGGGGTCGTGTCCCTCTCGCTGACCCCCATGCTCTGCAGCCGGTTCCTGTCCGCCGGGGCCACGGCGGAGCATGGCCGGTTCTACGAGGTCACCGAGCGGGTCTACCAGCGCGTGCTCGGGGCGTACGAGCGCACCCTCGCCTGGGTGATGGACCGTGGGCGCCTCGCGCTCGGCGTGTCGGCGCTCCTCTTCCTGGCGACGATCTGGCTCGCGGTCATCGTGCCGAAGGGCTTCATCCCGAGCGAGGACCAGGACCAGCTCCGCGGCACGGTCGAGGCCGCCGAGGGCTCGTCGTTCGACGCGATGGCGCGCTACCAGGAGCAGATCAACACCGTGATGAGCGCCGACTCCAACGTGGCCCTGTTCCTGGGCGCCACCGGGGGCGGCGGCAGGTCGACCACCACCAACCAGAGCCGGCTGATCGTGCGCCTGACGCCGGCTTCGGAGCGGCGGCTCGACGCCGATGGAGTCGCCCGCGAGCTGCAGGACAAGCTCTCGGGGATCCCCGGCATCCGGGTCTTCCTCCAGAACCCGCCGGTCATCAACATCGGCGGCCGGCTGTCCAAGGCGCTCTATCAGTTCACGCTCCAGGGCTCGGATGTGCAGGAGCTCTACGCCAGCGCCGGCGCCCTGCAGCAGAAACTGGAGGGGCTCCCGCAGCTGCGGGACGTGACCAGCGACCTGCAGATCCGGAACCCCGAGATCCGGGTGGCCATCGACCGGGACCGGGCGGCGGCGTTCGGCGTCTCGCCCTCGCAGATCGAATCCGCGCTCTACGACGCGTACGGCGCGGCGCAGGCCTCGACCATCCTCACCGACAACAACCAGTACTGGGTGATCATCGAGCTCCTGCCGCAGTACCAGCGCGACCTCAGCGCGCTCCGGCTCCTCTCGGTCCGGAGCTCCAACGGGACGCTGGTGCCGCTGACCGCGCTGGCCCGCCTGACCGAGGGCCTCGGGCCGCTGGCCGTCAACCACTCGGGCCAGCTCCCCTCGGTGACGTTGAGCTTCAACACCGCGCCGAACGTCTCGCTGGGCGACGCCGTGGCCGCGGTGCAGCGAGCCGCTGCCGGTACGCTGCCCGCCGGCATTACCTCGAGCTTTTCCGGCACCGCCCAGGCGTTCCAGGCCGCCCAGCAGGGGCTGGTGCTGCTCCTGATCCTCGCCATCGCGGTCATTTACATCGTGCTCGGCATCCTCTACGAGAGTTTCATCCACCCGCTGACGATCCTGTCCGGGCTCCCGTTTGCCGGGTTCGGCGCCCTCCTCGCGCTCTGGATCACCGGGCTCGACCTCAGCGTGTACGCGTTCGTGGGCGTCATCATGCTCGTGGGCCTCGTCAAGAAGAACGCGATCATGATGATCGACTTCGCGCTCGAGGCCGAGCGGAAGCACGGGAAGAGCGCGCGCGAAGCCATCCTGGAGGCCTGCTCGGTGCGATTCCGGCCGATCATGATGACCACGATGGCCGCGTTGATGGGCACGCTCCCGATCGCGCTGGGCGCCGGGGCCGGTGCGGAATCCCGCCGGCCGCTTGGCGTCGCGGTGGTCGGCGGGCTCGCCTTTTCACAGCTCATCACCCTCTACGTGACGCCGGTCATCTACACCAAGCTCGACGCGCTGCGACTGCGGTTCCGGCGCTCTTAGCCATCCCCTTGTATTTCAAGGATTTAGACGCCGACTCCGCAGTTGATTTCCCACCCCTTCAAACGCTATATTTCGGGGTTCCCGGTGGCCCGGCCGGCCACCCGGTTGTCCGCACCAACTCCGAGTCCACATGACCGCCCCGAATTCGCGTGAGCGCATCCTTCCTCGCCTGATCGAAGAAGAGATGCAGCAGTCGTTCATCAACTACTCGATGAGCGTCATCGTCTCGCGAGCGCTGCCCGACGTCCGGGACGGCCTCAAGCCGGTGCACCGCCGCATCCTCTACGCGATGAACGAGCTCGGCCTCGTGCCGGGCCGGGCGTACAAGAAGTCCGCCACCGTCGTGGGCGACGTGCTCGGCAAGTACCACCCGCACGGCGACTCGTCGGTGTACGACGCCCTGGTGCGCATGGTGCAGGACTTCTCGCTGCGCTACCCGCTGGTGGACGGCCAGGGCAACTTCGGCTCGATCGACGGCGACTCCGCCGCGGCGTACCGGTACACCGAGGCGCGGCTCACCCGCATCGCGATGACGATGCTGGAGGACATCGACAAGAACACCGTCGATTACCAGCCGAACTTCGACGACCGGCTCCAGGAGCCGACCGTCCTGCCCTCCAAGATTCCCAACCTGCTGGTCAACGGCTCGAGCGGCATCGCCGTCGGCATGGCCACCAACATCCCGCCCCACAACCTCCGCGAGGTGGCCAAGGCGGTCGAGTTGCTGGTGGACAATCCCGAGGCGACCATCACCGACCTCCGGAAGGTCATCAAGGGTCCCGACTTCCCGACCGCCGGGTACATCTACGGTCGCGAGGGAATCAAGGAGGCCTACGAGACCGGCCGGGGCCGGGTGGTCATGCGGGCGCGGGCCCAGATCGAGGAGAAGGAGTCGAGCAACAAGTCCCAGATCGTGGTCACGGAAATCCCCTACCAGGTCAACAAGGAAAACCTGGTCCGCTCGATCGCCGAGCTGGCCATGGCCAAGAAGATCGAGGGGATCAGCGGGGTGCGGGACGAGTCGGACCGCGACGGCATGCGGATCGTCGTCGAGCTCAAGCGGGACTGCCTCCCCAACGTGGTGCTGAACCAGCTGTACAAGCACACCACGATGCAGTCCACCTTCGGCGTGATCATGCTGGCGCTGGTGAACGGCGTGCCGAAGGTGATGGACCTGAAGGAGATGCTCGCCCACTTCATCGAGCATCGCCACCAGATCATCGTCCGCCGCACCCAGTTCGACCTCGACGCCGCCCAGGCCCGGGAGCACATCCTCGACGGCCTCAAGATCGCGGTGGACAACATCGACGAGGTCATCCAGATCATCCGCTCGTCGGCGGACACCCCCGAGGCCGACGCCCGGCTCCGCAAGCGCTTCAAGTTCAGCGAAAAGCAGAGCGACGCGATCCTCAACATGCGGCTCGCCAAGCTGACCGGCCTCGAGATCGACAAGCTCGAGGCGGAGCTGGCCGAGGTGCGCGCCACGATCGCCGACCTCAAGGACATCCTGGCGTCCGCCCCCCGCCGCATGGGCATCCTCAAGGCCGAGACCGCCGAGGTGGCCGAGAAGTACGGCGACGACCGGCGCACGGAGATCCTGGCCGACCAGGGCGACTTCTCGGTGGAGGACCTGATCGCCGAGGAGGACATGGTGATCACGATCTCCCACACCGGGTACATCAAGCGGATTCCCGTCACCACCTACAAGCGCCAGCGCCGCGGCGGCCGCGGCATGGCCGGCATGGGGACCAAGGAAGACGACTGGGTGGAGCACCTCTTCATCGCGTCCACCCACGACTACCTGATGTTCTTCACCGACCGCGGGCAGGTGTACTGGCTCAAGGTGCACGAGATCCCGCAGGGCGGGCGCGCGGCGCGCGGCAAGCCGGTGGTCAACTGCATCGCCATCGGGAGCAACGAGCAGGTGGCCTCGACGGTGGCGGTGCGGGAGTTCACCGACGACAAGTCGCTGATCTTCGCGACGCGGAACGGCACGGTGAAGAAGACCGTCCTCTCCGCCTACGGCAACGTGCGCGCCACCGGCATCAACGCGATCAACATCGACGAGGGCGACGCGCTCATCGACGTGCAGCTCTGCGACGCCAGCAGCGACATCGTGCTCGCCACCGGCGACGGGATGAGCATCCGCTTCCACCAGGGCGAGGTCCGCGAGATGGGCCGCGCCACGGCCGGCGTGAAGGGGATCGAGCTCGACGAGGGAGATTCGGTCATCGGCATGGTCGTGGTGCGCCGCGAGGCCACGCTGCTCGTGGTGAGCGAGAAGGGCTACGGCAAGCGCTCCGAGCTCGCCGAGTACCGGGCCCAGAAGCGCGGGGGCAAGGGGATCATCACGCTCAAGAAGACCGACAAGACCGGCCGGATCGTGGCCCTGAAGGAAGTCATTCCGGACGACGAGCTGATGATGATCACCCGGCACGGCGTGATCATCCGGGTGCCGGTGGAGGGCATCAGCGTCATCGGCCGCAACACGCAGGGCGTCCGCGTCATGAATCTCGAGGCGGGGGACAGCCTCGTGGACGTGGCGCGCGTCGTCAAGGAGGACGACGGCGGCACCGAGGAGCCCACCGGCGACGAGGCGGCCGCCTCCGCGGGCGACGGCGAGCCGGAGGCGTGATCGCGTTGCTTGCTAACCCCCTTGTGGCTTCATAGCTTAGCCCTATGACGCGCACTGTCGACGCCGCGGCTCATCCGGCCGTCACCATCGAGGACGTGCACCGGGCCGCCGCCGCCATCGAAGGCGTGGCGGTGCGGACGCCGCTGGTCGAGATCCCGGCGCTGGCGGCCATGACCGGGCACTCGGTGGCGCTCAAGTGCGAGCAGCTCCAGCCCATCGGGGCCTTCAAGGTGCGTGGCGCCTACAACGCCATCCAGCGGATTCCCGAGGCGGTGCGCGCGCGCGGCGTGATCACCTACTCGAGCGGCAATCACGGCCAGGCGGTGGCGTGGGCCGCGCGGCGGATGGGTGTCCGCGCCGTCATCGTGATGCCGGAGAACGCCCCGCAGATCAAGGTGGCTGGCGTGCGGAAGCTGGGCGGAGAGGTGGTCTTCGCGGGCACCCGCTCGGTGGACCGGCGCGTGAAGGCCGAAGAGATCTGCGCCGCCGAAGGGTTGGCCATGATTCCGCCCTTCGATCATCCCGACGTGATTGCGGGGCAGGGCACCTGCGGGCTGGAAATCCTGGAGCAGTGGCCGCACGTGGACACCATTCTGGTGCCGGTGGGCGGCGGCGGGCTCCTCGCCGGGATCTGCGTCGCGGTGTCCGGCACCCACCCCGAAACCCGCGTCGTGGCCGTAGAGCCGGAAGGCGCCGCCAAGCTGACGGCGGCCATGCGCGCCGGCCGCCCGGAGACGCTTCCGAGCACGGCCAGCCTGGCGGACGGCCTGCTGACGCTCGCCGTCGGCGAAATGACCTTTCCGCTCATCCGCCCGGTGGTGCACGAGGTGGTGACCGTCTCCGACGACGAGATCACCCTCGCCATGCGCTTCCTGCTCCGCGAGGTGGGGCTCCGCGTGGAGCCGTCCGGCGCCGCGACCACGGCCGCGCTCCTTGCGGGCAAGGTCCGGCCGCGGGGTGCGGCGGTCGTGGTGGTGAGCGGCGGGAACGTGGACGAGGAACTCTTCGACCGACTGGTGAGCTGAATGAGCCTGGCCCCCAAGATCATCGTGGCAGACGACGACCAGGCCCTGTCGCGCACGCTGTCCTGGATCCTCAAGGACAACGGGTACGAGGTGGTCACGGTGCCCGGCGGCGAGAACCTCATCGACCACCTGCTGGCCGAGCAGTTCGACCTGCTGCTCCTGGACATCATGATGCCCAAGGTGGACGGGCTCCAGCTGCTCGAGCGGGTCAAGACCGACTACCGCTTCAAGGACCTCCCCGTCCTCATGATCTCCTCGATGCCGCCCGAGGAGGCCACCGTGCGCGCCCTCGGCCTCGGCGCCGCGGATTTCATCTCCAAGCCGTTCCGGGTCCGCGAGCTCCTCGCGCGCGTCAAGGCGCACCTCCGCACCGGGCGCGAGCTCAACCAGGCCCGCGCCGAGGCGCGCTCGCGCACCGAGATGGTGGACATCCTCCAGGAAGTGACCGCCACCCTCAAGCCCGACGAGATCTACCAGATCCTCGTGCGGCGCGTGGCGCGCGGGCTCCGGATTTCCAAGTGCTCCATCCTGATCGGCTCCGCGGAGGACGAGGCCGGCACGGTGGTGGCCGCCTACGAGAATCCGATGCTGCGGAACCTGCGCGTGGACCTCCGCCGCTATCCCGAGATCCAGCAGGCCCTCAAGACCGGCGAGGTGGTCCTGATCCAGGACGTCCTGACCGATCCGCTCTACCAGGCAGTCCGCACGGAGTGGGAGTCGGAGGGGGTGTCGGTGCCGACCCGCTCGGCGCTGGCCCTGCCGTTCCAGCTCCGCGGCCAGCAGGTGGGAGTCTTCTTCCTCCGGACGACCGCGGAAGACGCCCCGCTCAACCAGCAGGACGTGCAGTTCGCCGACCAGGTCATCAAGGCGGCGGTGGCCGCGCTCGAAAAGGCCTACGACCTCGAGAGTGCGATCGACGGGCAGGAGCAGATGCGGCACCTGGCCGAGACCGACCCGCTGACCGACACCTTCAACCGGCGGGCGCTGAGCCAGAAGCTGGTCCAGGAAATGGAGCGGGCCGACCGCTACCAGACCATCCTGACCTGCCTGATGGTGGACATCGACAACTTCAAGGCCATCAACGACGAGCACGGCCACCTCACCGGCGACCGCGTCCTGCGGAGTCTGGCCAACCTGCTCAAGCGGGAGGTGCGCACCGTGGACGTGGTGGCGCGCTACGGCGGCGAGGAGTTCACGCTCCTCCTCCCCGAGACCGGGCACACCGGGGCGCGCATCTTCGCCGAGCGGATGGTCCAGCGTGTCGCGGCGCACGACTTCGGCGAGGCGGGCCGGCCGGTGCACGTCACCATCAGCATCGGCGGCGCCACGTACCCCGACGAGCGCGTCACCGATCCCGAGTCCTTCCTCAAGCTCGCCGACGCCAACCTGTACAAGGCAAAGGCGCACGGTCGGAACCGGTTCCAGGCTTGACCTCGCTGCGGTGTCCCCAGTGCCGGGCCGTCTACGCCGAGCCGGCGCGGTTCTGCACCAGGGACGGCGCCCCTCTCGAAGCCGATGAACCCGAGGCGGACCTGCCCGGCACGGTGCTCGACGGCCGGTTCCACGTCGAACGGCGGATCGGCGAGGGCGGAATGGCGGCGGTGTACGTGGCCGCCGATGCCACGTCGGGCGGGCGGGTCGCCATCAAGGTGCTCGCCGCGCACCTCTCCGCCGACCCCGCCGCCGTCGAGCGCTTCAAGCGCGAGGCGCTCATCGCCAGCCGGTTCAGCCATCCCAGCGTCTGCCCCATTCTCCAGCTCGGCGCCACCCCCTCGGGGCTCGTGTACCTCGTCATGCCGTGGCTCGAGGGCGAGGCGCTGCACCAGCGGATCAACCGCGCCGGCCCGCTCTGCGCTGGCCGAGGGCCTCCCGCTCCTCATCCAGATCTGCCGGGGACTGCAGCACGCGCACGACCTCGGCGTGCTCCACCGCGATCTCAAGCCGGAGAACATCATGCTGATCGCCGACGCCGCGCTGCCCGGCGGCGTGCGGGCGGTGGTGATGGACTTCGGCCTCGCGATGGAGCTTGTGCGCCGCCCGGCGACGCCGAAGCTCACCGCGGTGGGCGTCGTGCTCGGGACGCCGGAGTTCATGAGTCCGGAGCAGATTCGCGGCCGGGACCTCGACGCCCGGAGCGACGTCTATTCGCTGGGCTTGCTGGCCTTCGAGACCTTTGCCGGCCGGCTGCCCTTCGACGGGACCACCGCCCAGGAGCTGCAGATCGCGCGGCTTCGTGGCCAGCCCACCCAGCTCCGCGCCGTGCGCCCCGAGATGCCGGCCCGGCTGGAGGCGGCGCTGGCTCGCGCGCTGGCCATGGACCCCGGCAACCGGTTCACGTCGATGGCGGCCTTCGGCGACGCCCTCGAGGCCGTCGCCGACAGCCGGCCCTCCGGGGAGACCCAGTCCTGATGAAGCGCTATCCCGCCTTCGATCCGCCGGAGTACGTGACCTGGCGCGCCGACCCCGCGCTGGTGCGCGCCTACCGGGACACGCTCGCACGGGTGCCGGAGCGGCAGGCCGTGATCGCGGCGCTCTCGAAGGACCAGCTCCGGACCCTCTACGCGCGGCTGGTGCGGGCGCGGCAGCACGACATCGGGCTCAAGCGGTGGGTCCGCCAGGGCGTGATCTCCAAGGCGTGGCTCGGCACCGGCGAGGAGGCCGCGACCGTGGGGCCGACCTTCGCGCTCGATGCCGCCACCGATTTCGTGGCCCCGATGATCCGGAACGCCGCCGCCTGCGCCGACATGGGGATGCCGCTCGCCGACATGTTCCGCGCCTACCTGGCCACCGCGGACTCTCCCTCCGCCGGCCGCGACCTGCACGCCGGCTCGTGGGCGCACCACGTGGTGCAGCCCGTCTCGCCAGTGGGCGTGATGGTCCCGGTGTCGGCCGGGATCGCCCTGGCCGCGCGGATGCGGGGCCAGGCCGGCGTGGTCATGAACTGGGTGGGCGACGGCTCCGCCAAGGCCGGCGTGACCCACGAGGGGCTCAACTTTGCCGCGGTGCAGCGCCTGCCGGTGGTGTACATCCTCCAGAACAACCAGGTGGCGCTGGGCACCCGGCTCGAGCAGCATCACGCCGGCGGCGACTTTGCCGACTGGCCGGCCGCCTACGGCGTGGCCGGATGGGGCTTCGACGGCAACAACGTGCTCGACGCCTACGCCGCCGCGGTGCTCGCCGTGGCGCGCTGCCGGAAGGGCGAGGGCCCCGTGCTCCTCCTGGCCGACACCTTCCGGATGGGCGGCCACGCCACCCACGACGAGCGCGAGGCCCGCGAGACCTTCCCGGCGGCGCTGTTTGCCCAGTGGGGCCAGCGCGACCCCATCGGGCTCTTCGAGGAGTACCTCAAGGAGGAAGGGATCAGCGTGGCCCAGCTCGAGGGCGTCGAGGCCGCCGCCACCGCGGAGGTCGAAGCTGCGGCCGCCGCCGCGCTCGAGAGCCGCGACCACCTGCCCGATCCCCGCTCCGCACTCACCGGCGTCTACGCCAGCTGAAGGAGGCCCCGTCATGACTCTCGACCTCCGGTCCCGTCGCGGGGCGGGCGCGCTGGTGCTCGTGACCGCCCTCGCCGCGCTCGCCGGCGCCTTCGGCGCCTGGCTGGTCGTGCCGCGCCACGCGCCGCTCGACGCGGTCACCACCCACGGCGAATGGGTCAAGTTCACCAACGCCGCGGGCGACACCATCCCGGCCTACGTCGCCTGGCCCGAGCGGAAGGACCGCGCGCCGACGATCCTCGTGATCCACCAGATCTTCGGGCTGACGCAGTGGGAGACCACCGTGGTCGACAAGCTGGCGGCGAACGGCTACGTGGCCATCGTGCCAGACCTGCTCGCCTCGAAGTACGGGCGCTCGCCTGAGAATCCCGATTCCGCGCGCAAACTCTTTTCAGGGCTGACCCCAGAGCGCATCATGGGCGACCTCGACGCAGCGGCCGCGTACGTGGACACCCTTCCGGGTGCCCGGCGCGGCAGCATGGCGACGATCGGCTTCTGCTGGGGCGGCCAGCAGAGCTTTGCCTACGCCGCGCACAACCCGAAGCTCAAGGCGGTGGTGGTCTGTTACGGACCGGCGCCAGACGCGGCGGCGATGGCGCGGATCGAGGCGCCGGTTCTTGGCGTCTACGCCGAGAACGACGCGCGGGTGGACGATCCCCTTCCGCGGGTCGACTCGACGATGCACGCCCTAGGAAAGTCCTACACCTATCACATCTATCCCGGCACGGGGCACGGCTTTCTGACCCCCGGCCGCCAGGGCAACGACACCGACCAGCCCGACAAGGCCTGGGAGCGGATCTTCGCCTTCTACCACAAGCACCTCGGTTCCTGATGCTGGCACTCCTGCTCGCGCTGCAGGCCGTGCAGGGGCCGCTCGCCCAGCGGGCCGACACGGCGGTGCCGGTCCACGACGCGCTGCAGTACGACATCACGCTGATCCTCCCGGACACCGGCAACGCCATCATCGGCCAGGTCGAGTCCGCGTGGCGCATTGCGGGGCCGGAGCCGCTCACCATCGACCTCGACTCGGCGATGACGGTGCACTGGCTCCGGACGCCCGGGCACGACGCCCAGGTCGGCCCGTGGCGGCGCGAAGGCGGACGCATCGTGCTGCCGCAGCGGCTCAAGGTGGGGGACACCCTGGTGACCCGCATCCGCTATGCCGGCGTGCCGCGCACCGGGCTGGTGTTCGGCACCGACGATACCGGAAATCGCGTCGTCTTTGCCGACAACTGGCCCGACCAGGCGCGGGGCTGGTTCCCGTCGCACGACTACCCGGGCGACAAGGCCAGCGTGGCGTTCCACGTCGAAGTGGCCGCCGGTCTCCAGGTGCGGGCCAACGGGCTCCTCGACAAGGTCGATACCCTTCCCGGCGGACACACGGTGTGGCACTACCGCATCCGCGAGCCGATCCCCACCTACACGATGGTGGTGGGCGTGGCCCGCTTCGCGGTGACGCCGATGGGCATGGCGGCCTGCGCGCTCAAGTGTGTCCCCCAGTCGGTCTGGACCTTTCCCGCCGACTCGGCGTGGGCGGTGGCCGGCCCCTTCCACGCGGTGAGCGGAATGGTGGACCTCTTCAGCGCCGAGTTCGGGAGCTATCCCTACGAGGAACTGGCCCACGTGCAGGCGGTGACCCGCTACGGCGGCGTGGAAAATTCCGGCGCCATTTGGTACGACTACAAGGCGATCGCCCGGCACACCTTCGCGGAGCGGACGGTGGCGCACGAAACCGGGCACCAGTGGTTCGGCGACGGCGTGACCGAAGGCGACTGGCACCATCTCTGGCTGTCCGAGGGGTTCGCTACCTACCTCGCTGCACTCTGGGCCGAACACACCGGCGGCGACACCGCGCTGGCCGCGGCGATGCGGCGGGCGGCCGATGCAGTCTTCAGCTCGAAGGACACCGAGCGCCCGATCCTCGACTTCCAGGCGACGGACCTGATGGGGCTGCTCAATTCGAACAACTACCCGAAGGGCAGCTGGGTCCTGCATTCCCTGCGGGGGATGGTGGGAGACTCCACGTTCTTCGCCGGGATGCGCATGTATTACGCCCGGTTCCGGAACCGGAACGCGCTCTCCTCGGATTTCGCTGCCGCCATGAACGAGGCCGCCGGGAAGGACCTCACCTGGTATTTCCTGCAGGCGCTGACCCAACCAGGCTACCCCGATCTTGTCGTCCGGGCGACGCAAGCCGGCGACTCACTCACGCTCCGGGTGCGGCAGGTGCAGCCCGACGCGTGGGGGACGTACCGGATGCCGGGGCTGGAATTCCTGGTGGACGGACGGCTGCTTCGCGCGGATGTGGACGGCCGCGAGACGACCGTGTCCTTCTCCGGCTTTGCCGTCCCGCCGTCGAAGATCGAGGTCGACCCCGGCGGCTGGTGGCTGCTCAAGGCCCGGATCGAGAACTGAGAGGTGGGCCTTCGGCCGGCTCGGGACGGTCCGCCGGGCCTGACAGTTCGCGCCCCCTCCGCGCCGAGGTCGCTCCGGGGGACGCGAACTGACAGCCCTCCGGACCATTCCCTTCGCCGGCATTGGCTTTCAGGTTCGTGCCTTCGTGCCTGTGTTTTCGTGCTTTCGTGAATTCTGTTCCGGGAGTCATGTTGCAGCGATCCATCTCCGCAATCCTCGCGTTGATTGCGCTCACCTCCTGCCGCATCTCGATGTCGCCGCTGCAGAACCGCATGGCGCCCGGAGAGGAGCCCTTTGCCGTCTTCGTCGCCGACGGCGAGGCCGGCCTGGGCGATCTCTACGCGATCCGCACCGACGGTGGGACCACCGTCCCCGTCACCTACACCCGAGTCAGCGAAACCGCCCCCTCGCTGTCGCCCACCGGCACCGCGCTCGCCTTCATTCGTGAGGGAGTCACCGGCGATCCGACCAGCCGGCGCGTCGTGGTGATGAACCTCCTCAACGGGAACGAGCGGGTGATCCCGTCTTCCGATGTGCCCCCCGACGCCGTGGCCTGGAGCGCCGACGCCGCGATCCTCTACATCAAGGCGGACACGGAGATTCTGGCCGCCGCCGCGCCGCCCGCCGGGGCGAGCGTCCGCACGCTTGAGGGCCTCGAGGTGGCGCGCGCCGATTCGGCGTTCTGGTCGCTCCTCGGCACGCCTGCGTTCGGCCGGGCGGTCGAGTGCCCGGAAGGCGGTGTCTGCGTGTTGCTGCCGGACGGGACGCGAAGCGTGTTGGCCGCCGATGGGCGGGGCGGCGTGCGCTGGGGAAGCGACTCGGTGGGCTATTTCGTGGGACCGGACTTCGTGGTGCGCCCGCTCGGCGCCGGGCGCGCCCGCGAACTCAAGCTCCTCCCTCGGCGGGAGAACCCTCGGGAGATGACGTTCTTCCCGGGGCCGGCGGGGCGGGCGCCGCAATAGCGCCCCACGCGGCCTCGATTGTTTGACTCACCTGCGGGGACTCGCCCGTCCACTCTTTGGCCGACACCCGCTCGATGATGAACGCCAGGATCGCGAGCCAAACAGAGGTCCAGAGTTCCGCCGGCCCCGGCCGCACCAATCCGTCCGCCTTCCCAGCCGCGACCACCTGCTGCAGCGCCTCGCGGAATTCGCGCGCCGCATCGCGGCTCTGAGGATCGAGGAACTTCGCGTCCCGTTGCCGCAGGAGCATCCGGGCTCCCGCCGGGTCCCGCTCGGCGGTCTCGACGAATCTCCGTGCGATCCGGGTGAGTCGTTCCGGCGCCTTGAGCGAGCGATCGGCGTCGACTTCCTTCACCACGCCGGTGGCCCAGCGCTGCGTCCCCCGAAACACCTCGTTGAGCAGGTGTTCCTTCCCGCTGAAATGACGATAGATGGTCCCTTCGGCCACCCCGGCGCGCTGGGCGATGATCGGCGTGGTGCTCGCCAGAAACCCTTCTCCCGTAAAGAGTTCCAGCGCCGCGCGGAGCAGCTTCTGCCGGGTGCCCTCCCCGTTTCGGCGGGCGGGCACGGGGGTATTGGGGGCGGTCATCGCTCTCCAGGCGTCGAGGTTGAAGCCGGAACGCGCTCCGGGGTAGATTTCAAGGCTGCCTCCAAACTCGCGATTTGACAAGGACTCACATATGAAGATGCTGGTTCTCGGTGCAGGCCTGCAGGGGTGCGCCACCGCCTTCGACCTGCTCCAGGTCCCGTCCGTCACCCAGGTGACCATCGCCGACCTGCACCCCGAGCAGCTCCCTGCATTTCTGGCCCCCTACGTGGGAACTCCGCGGCTCAAGGCCGTGAAGCTCGACGTAAAGGACCTGCCGGCGGTCACGGCGCTGATGCGCGGCCACACCTCGGTGATGAGCGCCATCCCCTACTATTTCAACGCCCCGATGGCCGCGTGCGCGGTCGAGGCGGGCTGTCACTTCTCCGATCTCGGCGGCAACACCGAAATCGTCTTCGAGCAGAAGAAGCTGCATGCCGCCGCCTCGGCGAAGGGACTCTCGGTCATTCCCGATTGCGGGCTCGCGCCGGGCATGGTCAACATCCTGGCCGCCGAGGGCATCCGTCGGCTCGACAAGACCGAGAAGGTCAAGATCTTCGTCGGCGGCCTCCCGAGGCACCCCGAGCCGCCGCTCAACTACCAGATCGTGTACTCCCTCGAAGGCGCGCTCGACTACTACACCACCACGTCGTGGATTCTCCGCGGCGGCAAGCGCACGCCGGTCGAGGCGCTGAGCGAGCTCGAACCAATCGTGTTCCCGGAGCCGGTGGGGACGCTCGAGGCGTTTCACACCGCGGGCGGGGTGAGCACCATGCCCTTCTCCTACGAGGGGAAGGTGGATGTGATGGAGTACAAGACGCTCCGCTATCCCGGCCACGTCGCCATCATGCGCCCGATCCGGGAGTTGGGCCTGCTCGACAACACGCCGATCGACGTCAAGGGCCAGCAGGTCGTGCCGCGGGACGTGTTCATCGCCGCCGCGACGCCCAAGCTGCTCAAGCCGAAGGCGGAGGACCTGGTCGCGCTCCGGGTCGAGGCGAGCGGCATCAAGGGGGGCAAGCCGGCATCCGTGGTGTGGCAGCTGGTGGACTACAAGGACACGGCGCGGAACATCAGCGCGATGATGCGGACCACCGGGTACTCGCTCGCCATCACCGGGCTGATGCAGGCCGACGGGCGGGTCACGAAGAAGGGCGTCTACACGCCGGACGAGGCGATGCCCTACCAGCCCTACGTGGATGAACTCGCCAGGCGGGGCGTGATGATCCGGGAGCTCTGAGGGTCGGTTCAGCGTTCCTTCATCGACTCCTCATTCTGGAGCCGTTAGCCTTGATCGAACCGTCGGTCGGCTGGCGGCTCCAGGCCTTTCAGGGGATCACTGATGTCGCTCGACTTTCGCACGCTGTGGGTCAGGGCACTCCCGTACCACGAGTTCGTGGCGGCCAGCACGGAACACCGTGGGCTGTGGGAGGGCGTCCACCGGATCGCGGTCCTGCCCGAGTGGAGCCGGCTCCTCGACGCGTCCGCCGCGCCGCGCCGGCTGCTGGTCATCGCCGAGGATTGGTGCGGGGACGCGTCGAACACCGTGCCGATCCTGGCGAAACTGGCCGAAACGGTGTCAGGGCTCGAGCTTCGGGTGTTGCGCCGGGACGAGCACCCCGACGTGATGGATCAGTACCTGACCGGCGGGTCGCGCTCGATCCCGATCGTCATCGCGCTGGATGAGGACTTTCGGGAGCTCGGGCATTGGGGCCCGAGGCCGCAGGCGCTGCAGGAGTGGGTCATGGCCAACAAGAGAAGCATCGCGAAGGTGGATCTTTATCCCCGGGTGCGGCGCTGGTACGCGCGGGACCGGGGCGAGTCCACGATCCGCGAAGTGCTGCAGGCGGCTAGAGTGCCTGAGACACCCGGGCTTGCGACGGCGGCGGCTCCGGCTCCGGAGTGAAATCCTCCCCCGGATTGATGAAGCGGTCCATTTCCACGTTGTACTGACGATCGTAGAGCTGGCGGTACCGTCCGCCCAGCGCCAGCAGTTGCCGGTGCGTCCCGCGCTCCACGATTTCGCCCGACTCCAGCACCAGGATCTGGTCCGCCGTCACGATGGTCGAGAGCCGGTGCGCGATCACGAAGGTGGTCCGCCCCCGGCGGAGCGAGCGCAGGCCGTCCTGGATCTGGGCCTCGCTCTCGCTGTCGAGGGAGCTGGTGGCCTCGTCGAGGATGAGGATCCGCGGGTCCGCCAGGATGGCCCGCGCGATTGCGATCCGCTGGCGCTGGCCCCCTGAGAGCTTGATCCCCCGTTCCCCCACCACCGAATCGTAGCCGTCCGCGAAGCCGCGAATGAACTCGTCGGCGTGGGCCACGCGCGCCGCGGCTTCGACCTGCGCACGGCTCGCGTCCGGACGCGCGAACGCGATGTTCTCTGCCACGGTGCCGTCGAACAGGAAATTCTCCTGGAGCACCACGCCGATGGCGCGGCGGAACTCGTGCAGGCGGATCGTGGCCAGGTCCCGGCCGTCGATGGTAATCCTGCCCGCCTTCGGCCGGCTGAAGGCCATGACCAGCGAAATGAGCGTGCTCTTCCCGCCGCCCGACGCGCCCACCAGGGCGGTGGTGGTGCCGGCCGGGGCGGTGAACGTGATGCCCTTGAGCACCGGCACGCCCGGGTTGTACTCGAACCAGACGTCCTCGAAGGCCACCTCGCCCCGGATCTCGCCGACCGGTACCCGCACCGCGTCCTCCTGGTCCTCGGTGGCGAGCTGGCGGATTTCACGGATGCGGTCGAGCCCGGCGAACGCCTCCGTGATCTGGGTACCGATGGCCGCGATCTGCACCATCGGCGCCGCCATGAGGCCGGTGAAGAAGATGTACATGAAGAGGTCGCCCACCGTCATGCGGCCTGCCAGCACGTCGCCCCCGCCCACCAGGATCATCAGCACGCCGATCCCGCCCACGATCGCGGTGGCGAACGCCCCGGTGCCTGAGATGGCGGTCATCGAGGCGGCCACGTTCCGGAAGATCCGGTGCGCCCCGGTGGCAAAGACATACCGCTCGCGCTTTTCGGCGGAGTACGCCTTCACGATCCGGATGCCGCCCAGCGTCTCGCCCAGGCGGCCGGTGACCTCGGCGTTGAGCTTGCCGCGTTCGCGGAAGAGCGGGCGGAGGCGCTTGAAAAAGACGGCCATCCCGCCGCCGAAGAGGATGAGAATGATGAGCGTGACCGTGGTGAGCTTCCAGTTGAGCCAGAACAGCACGCCGACCGCGATCCCGGCGGTGACGAACCCGCCCACCAGCTGCACCAGTCCGGTCCCCACGAGGTTCCGGATGCCCTCGGCGTCAGTCATGATCCGGGAGATGAGCACGCCGGTCTTGGTGGAGTCGAAATAGCTGACCGGGAGCCGTGCGACGTGCTCCTGCACCCGCTTCCGCATGTCGGTGATGGCCCGCTGGGCTGCCACGCCCAGGACCTGCGACAGGGCGAATCCGGTCACCGCCTGCACCAGCGTGGCGGCCCCGACCGCCAGGGCGATGAGCGGCAGGAGCCTCGCCTCGTGCTTCCCGATGACGTCGTCGATCAGGTACTTCGACGAGGCCGGCAGGACGAGTCCGGCGAGCCGGCTGGCCAGCATGAGGACGAGCCCCAGCGCCAGGCGCCACCGATAGGCCAGCACGACCTCGCGGGCCTCGGCCCAGGCGGCACGGTAGTTGACCTTGGGCTTGGGCGGGGTTGGTTCAGCCATGGGTAACAAAGTAATGGAGCGCCAGCTAAGTTTCCCGCTGTCCCGGCGCGCTTCCCGGCCCGGTCGCGGATGTCCGGTTCCACGATTCGCGGAGGCAATGCGATGAAGGCCACCCATCGGCTCCATCAGGCGGGGCAGAGCATCTGGCTCGACAACATCACCCGCGACCTGCTGAACTCGGGCACGCTCGAGCGCTACATCCACGAGCTGTCGGTCACCGGCCTGACGTCGAACCCCACGATCTTCGAGAACGCGCTCAGGAGCAGTGCGGCGTACGACGGCGCCATCCGCACCAGGCTCGCCGAGGGGAAGTCGGGGGAGGACCTCTTCTTCGACCTCGCCATCGCGGACCTCACCCGGGCCGCCGACCTCTTCCGGCCCGTCGCCGACCGGACCCACGGCGTGGATGGCTGGGTGTCGCTCGAGGTCTCCCCGTTGCTGGCCTACGACACCGCCAGCACGCTGACCGCCGCCCGGGACCTCCACGCGCGCGCCGGGCGGCCGAACCTCTTCATCAAGATCCCCGGCACGAAGGAAGGCCTCCCCGCCATCGAGGAGGCGACCTTTGCCGGGGTGCCGGTCAACGTGACCCTGCTCTTTTCGAGCGAGCAATACGCGGCGGCGGCGGAGGCCTGGCTCCGCGGCATCGAGCGCCGGATCGAGGCGGGACTCGATCCCGTCGTCGGGTCGGTCGCCTCGGTGTTCATCAGCCGGTGGGACACCGCCGTCGCCGGGAAGGTGCCCCCTGCGCTCACCAACCGGCTGGGCATCGCCATCGCGCAGCGGACCTACCGGACCTATCGCGAGCTGCTCGGCTCGACGCGGTGGCAGCGGGTGTACAACTTCGGCACCCGGCCCCAGCGCCTGCTCTGGGCCAGCACCGGAACCAAGGACCCCAACGCCTCGGACGTCCTGTACGTCACCTCGCTTGCCTCGCCGTTCACCGTCAACACGATGCCCGAAGGCACCTTGAAGGCGTTCGCGGAGCACGGCGACGTCGGCGCCATGCTCCCGGCCGACGGGGGAGACTGCGAGTCGCTGCTGGCGGAGTTCGCCGCCGCGGGCGTGGACGTCGGTGCGCTGGCCACGAAGCTGCAGGAGGACGGAGCGAAGTCCTTCGTGAAGTCGTGGAACGACCTGATGGCGGGCATCGCCGCCAAGAGTGAAGCGCTGAAGAAGGCGTCGTGAGGAAATCCGCCCGGAAGCGTCCGCTCCGGAGGGTGCTGGTCGTGGACATCGGCGGGACGAACGTGAAGCTGCTGGCCACCGGCCAGGCGGAGCCGCGACGATTCCGCTCCGGGCCGAAGCTCACGCCGAAGAAGATGGTCGCCGGGGTCAAGCGGGCGGCGGCGGGCTGGCGCTACGACGTGATTTCCATCGGGTACCCGGGGCCCGTCTCCCGGGGCCGGCCAATCGCGGAGCCCGGTAACCTCACCCACGGGTGGGTCGGATTCGACTACCAGGGCGCGTTCGGCTGCCCGATCAAGCTCATCAACGACGCCGCCATGCAGGCGCTCGGCAGCTACACCGGCGGCACGATGCTCTTCCTCGGCTTCGGCACCGGCCTCGGTACGGCGCTGGTCGCGGAGGGCGTCCTCGAGCCGATGGAACTCGGATACCTGCCCTACAAGAAGGGGACCTACGAGGATTACGTCGGGCGCCGCGGGTTGAAGCGGCTGGGGCCGAAGAAGTGGCGTCGGCACGTTCGGGAGGTGGTGGAACGCCTGGCCGGCGCGATCGAACCCGACGAGGTGGTGATCGGCGGCGGCAACGCGAAAAAGATCGGGAAACTGCCTCCGCGGTGCCGGGCGGGCAGCAACGCCAACGCCTTCCTCGGCGGCTTCCGCCTCTGGGAGGCCGAAGTCCAGCAGGCGTCCGCGGGCGCCTAGAAGTTCCACCCCGTCGTGGCGGAGAAGACGAACCCCTCCGGTCCGCCCGCGAAATTCAGCGTCATGACGCCCGCCTTGAGCGCGCGGAACAGCAGGCCCCCGCCGCCGGTCACCACCACGCCGTCCGTCGTCAACGACAGCTCGCCCTGCGGGAACACCCGTCCGGCGTCGATGAACCCGATCACCCCCAGCGCGCCGAAGTCACCGACGTCGATGATGGTCTGCCGCACCTCGAGCGAGGCGGAGAGCTGGTCGGCGTCGATCAGCCGCCCGCCGGCCAGGCCGCGGTTGGTCTCCTGGCCGCCGTACTGGAAGCGTGAGTCTTCCCAGAGCTGCAGCTCGTAGAAGCTGCTCAAGGGGGGCGTGCCGCCGGTGCTCACGGCCGTGAGGCGGCCCGCCACGACGGTGCTCACGAACGGCGACACGAAACCGCGGGCCTCCCCGTAGAATCGCCCATAGCCGTCGCCGACGAGCCCGCCGGCTTCCAGGAGCGTGCCCCTGGTGGGGTTGTACTCGCGGTCGCGCGTGTCGAAGACCAGCCGGAGGCTGCCGGTGTAGTCGGTGCCGTCCAGCTGGCTCCCCACGGTGGCGCCGAAGAGGGTCGGATTGGGGAGCGCGGAGAACCGGGTGCCGACGATTTCACCGCCGGCGGCGAGCTCGAGGTGGCCCACCAGCCGCCGCGTGACCTCCAGGCGTCCGCCGAGTCGACCCCGCTCGACCCGATAGTAGTTCCCGTTGCTGTCCTGCGCCGCCTGGTCGAAGGGCGAATCGTTCCCGATGCCGTAGTACCCGAGGCGGGAGTCCTTGATCCCATAACCCTCGGCGAACAGCCTCCAGTTCTTCCAGAGTCCGGGCGCGCGGAAAACGAGCGTGCCCATCTGGCTGCCGTCGAAGCCGAACGCCAGGGTGGCCGCGAGCGATCCGTCCGAGAGCCACGAGTCGTCCCACTCGGCGTCGCGGCGGTAATCGAACCGCGCGCCGAGGAGGGGAAAGGTGTTCGGGCCGGACGCGATGTACGGGTAGTAGTTGGGAAGCCAGCGGCTCTGGGCCGCCGCCGGCGCGGCGGCGACCACCGACAGGACCATCACCAGCCGCAGTCGTGTCGAGACGCGCATCTACTTCTTCTTGTACAGGTAGGCGCAGTCCTTGAACGTGGCGGCGCTGCCGTCGTGCGCCGCGTACCGTGCGGGAAAGAGCGCGGCCGAGCCGTAATCGCCCCGCTTGTTGACCGCGTAGTAGGTCAGCTGGAACTTGGGCAGGCCGGTCTCGTCGATGAGCCGGGGCGGCGTCATCGCCATCACCCGCCGCAGGGTCTCCAGGCAGGCGTCGGTCGGCGCCATCCCGCGGCGCATGTTGTCCACGGTCAGGAATCCGCCGCACACCATGATGTTCGACTCGCCCCGGCCGGTGGAGCCGGCGGAGCCGATCTCGTTGTCGGTGTACTGCCCGGCGCCGATGATGGGGGAGTCTCCCACCCGTCCGTTGATTTTCCACGCCAGGCCGCTCGTCGTCGTCACCGAGCTCAGGTCGCCGGCGGCGTTGATCACGTTGAGGTTGATCGTCCCCGTGGGGCGCACCACCATGGGCGTGCCGTCGGGCACGTTGAGCCAGTCGTCGTCGGGGCCGCGGTTCGCTCTCCAGGTGAGCCAGAGCTCGCGGGATTCGGGCGTCAGGAGGTCCTCCTCCTTGAAGCCGTAGGACAGCGCGAAACGCTTGGCGCCTTCGCCAACCAGCATGATGTGATTGGTGTACTTGAGCACCAGCTTGGCCACTTCGCTCGGGGTCTTGATACCCTCGAGTGCGCCCACCGCGCCGGCCCGCTTGGTCGGTCCGTGCATGCACGAGGCGTCCAGCTGGACCACCCCGTCCTCGTTGGGCAGGCCGCCATAGCCCACCGAGTTGTCCTTGGGATCGAGCTCCTGGAGCTTGACGCCCTCCACCGCGGCGTCGAGCGTGTCGCTCCCCTGCTGCACCAGTTCGAGCGCCTTGGTGACCGGCGCCAGGCTGTTGGCCGAGCTGATCGCCACCGGACGGCTGGGGCCCTTGAGGAGGATGGCAGGGGTCGGGATGGAGCCGGGCCGGACCGGCAAGGTCCCCGCGGCCAGCGCGGCGGCGCCGGTGCCGAGGAACGCGCGGCGGGATAGAAGGTCGCTCAAGGGAGTCTCCCAGGTGGGATGCAAGGGGGCGTGTCGAATAGAGTTAGGCGTCGTCGGGGCCCCTGTCAACTTGCCCGGCCCTCCCGGGCGGCCTAACTTCCCGGCTCGCTCCCACAACGAGAGAGCCACCGCGTCATGGCCCGCCGCCCCCGCCTCGACCCCCACATTTTCAATCTTCCCGTCGAGAAGATGCGTTCGGGCTATTACTCGGACAAGTATTTCGTCCGGGCCCGCGAGGTGTTGCTCGCGGACGGATATCGCCCGCGGGTCACGATGCAGGTCTTCGGCAAGCAGCAGGCCTTCCTCGGCGGGGTCGACGAGGCCATCGCCATCCTCAAGCTCTGCTCGATCGAGTGGCCCGAGCTCGAGGTGCATGCCCTCTTCGACGGCGATGAAGTCGAGCCGTGGGAGACGGTCATGCTGATCACCGGCCCCTACGACGCCTTCGCGCACCTCGAGACGCTGTACCTCGGCGTGCTGGCGCGGCGTACCCGCGTCGGAACCAACACCCGCCGGGTCGTCGAGGCCGCCGCCCCCAAGCAGGTGATGTTCTTTCCCGCCCGGCACGACCACTGGCTGGTCCAGACCGGCGACGGCTACGCCGCCCATATCGCCGGCGCCATCGGCGTCTCGACCGACGCGCAGGCCTCCTGGTGGGGCAGCGAGGGGATCGGCACCGTGCCCCATGCGCTGATCGCCGCGTATGGCGGCGACACCGTCCGCGCCACGCTCAAGTTTCTCGAGCATGCCCCGGCCGGCGTGCAGGTCGTGACGCTGGTCGACTTCGAGAACGACTGCGTGCGGACCTCGCTCGAGGTGGCCCGCGCGCTCGGGCACCGGCTCTACGGCGTCCGGATCGACACCAGCGAGAAGCTGGTGGACAAGTCGGTCCTGCCGCAGATGGGGCGCTTTTCTCCCACCGGCGTCAATCCCCAGCTCGTCCACAACGTGCGCGACGCGCTCGACGCCGAGGGGTTTCGCGAGGTGCGGATCGTCGTCTCGGGCGGCTTCACGGCGGACAAGATCCGCGACTTCCGCGCGCACGAGGTGCCGGTGGACGCCTACGGGGTCGGCTCGTCGCTGTTCCAGGGCCGCTTCGACTTCACCTCGGACGTCGTCCTGCTCGAGGGCAAGCCCTCGGCCAAGGTCGGCCGCGAGTATCGGCCCAATCCGCGGCTCGAACGGGTGACATGACCCGCCTGCTTTTCTGGGACGTCGATACCCAGCACGACTTCATGCGGTCCGACGGGCTCCTGTACGTGCCCGGCAGCGAAGCAATCGCGCCGGCGCTCCGGGCGCTCACCGACTTTGCCCATGCGCGGGGCATCCGGATCGTGGCGAGCGCCGACGATCACGTCCCGGGGCATCGCGAGCTCAGCGATGCTCCGGACTTTCTGACGACCTTTCCGCCCCACTGCATGCGTGGCACCCCGGGCCAGCTCAAGATTCCCGAAACGGCGCTTCGCGACCCGCTCGTCATCCAGCCCGAGCGCCAGGACCCCGGCACGCTGTCGCCCCTCCTCGCCGCCCATCCCGGCGATATCCTGCTGCTCAAGCACTGGTTCGACGTCTTCACCAATGAAAACGTCGAGACGGTCCTCGCCGCGCTCGATCCGGAGGTCGTCGTCCTGTACGGGGTGGCGCTCGACGTGTGCGACAAATACGCCATCGAGGGGCTGCTGGCCCGCCGGCCCGGTACGCGGCTCCTCCTCGTGACCGACGCCGTCCGTCCGATCCACGCCGACGCCGGCGCGCGTCTCCTGGCGGAGTGGCGCACGCGGGGCGTCGAGCTGGTGACCAGCGCGGACATCCTGCGCGGAGCGACGCTCGACGCCCTCGCGAAGGAGGGGAAGTGACGGAAGCCGGGATGCCGCGGGGCTACGAGTTCGGGCGGTTCTTCCTGCCCGGCCCGACCGATGTGCACCTCGAGGTGCTGCAGGCCATGGTCCACCCGATGTTCGCGCACCGCGGGCCGGAGATGGTCTCGCTGCTCCAGCGAATCGAGGCGCCGCTCCAGCGGCTCTTCCGGACCAGCCGCCCGGTGATGATGGCCACCAGCTCCGCGACCGGTTTCATGGAGGCCGCGGTGCGCGGCGGGGTGCGCGAGCGGGTCCTGGTGGTGGACGGCGGCTTCTTCGGCGACCGGTTTGCCCGCATCGCCGAGCGCTGCGGCAAGCAGGTCGTTCGGCTGCCGGTTCCCCTCGGCCGCTCCATCGAGGCCGACGAACTGGCGCGGGCGCTCGAGCGGTCTCCCGTGGATGCCGTGGCCATCGTCCACTGCGAGACCTCCACCGGAACGCTGGCCCCGCTGGCGGAGGTGGCCCGCGTGGTGCGCGCCCGCGAGGACGTCGTCCTGCTGGTGGACGCCGTCACGTCCGTGGGCGGCTCGCCGGTGGAAACCGACGCGTGGGGCCTCGATTTCGTCTTCACCGGGTCCCAGAAGGCGCTCGCCATGCCGCCCGGCATTTCGCTGGCCGTCGCGTCGCCCCGCATGATGGACCGGGCCCGCGCCCAGGAGCAGCCGGGGTGGTATTTCGACCTGGTGCTGCACGAGGAAGCCATCAAGGTCCACCAGCCGACGCAGACGCCCGCGCTCCCGCTCTACCTGGCGCTCGAGGCGCAGCTCCGGCGGATCGAGGCCGAGGGCGGGGTCGAAGCCCGGTGGGCGCGGCATCGCGCCATGCTGACCATGATGGAGGAGTGGGTGGCGGCCCATCCCGCCCTCGGCTTCTTCGCGCCGGAGGGACGGAGGGCGTGGACGGTCTCGGCGCTGCGGGTGCCTGCTGGGACCACTGGCCGCAAGATCGCCGCACAGCTGCTGGAGCGGGGCTGGACCATCGGGGCGGGGCTCGACGCAATGGCCGATGCGATGATCCGCATCGGCCATATGGGAGACCTGACTCCGGCGCACTTTGCGGGGTTGTTGTCGGCGCTGGACGACGTGGTGGGCCGACCGGCCTAGGTCACCCGGAAGCCGCCGACGGCGTTCGTCAGGCGCTCGGCCGCGTCGGCCAGGTGCCCGGCCGACGAGGCGATCTCCTCGGTCGACGCGTTGAGCTCCTGGGCGGCGGCCGCGATCTGCTCTGCGGCGGCGGCGTACTCCTCGGTGCCGGCCGACACCTCCTTCATCCTCCCCGCAATCCCGTCGATCAGGACGCGCACGTCGTCCGCCGACGCCGAAATGGCCTGGGTCCACTGGTCGTTGGCCTCGGCGTCTTCCGCCACCGTCCGCAGCCCTTCGGCGGCCGAGTGTGCCGCGTCCCGGGCCGCCATGCCGCCCTGTGCCAGCCGAAGCAGCCGCTCCCGCGCGGTCTGCACCCGCGCCACCACGCTCTGCACCGTCTCGCTGGTGGAGGTGGCCGCCTGGGCGGCCTGTCCCGCCAGCTTCCGGACCTCTTCCGCCACCACGCTGAACCCGCGGCCTTCCCCTCCGGCGCGCGCGGCCTCGATGGCCGCGTTGAGCGCCAGCATGTGGGTCTGCTTGGCGATCGCCTTGGTCTGCGTGATGAACTTCTCGATCTCCTCCGACGACGTGGCGAGGAGCTCCGCCTCTTCCGCCCCGAGCTCGACCTCCTCGGTCAGCTTGGCCAGTTCGCTGGTGCTCCGGTCGAGATGCTCCTTGTGCGAGCGGGCGAGCCTGGCCAGCGCCGCGTTCCGCTGGGCCGCCTGCGTGGCCCCGGCGGCCAGCTCCTGGGCGATGCCGAGGATCTTCCCGGCGTCGTCCGCCGCCAGGCGAACCACGCCGGCCTGCTTGGTGGCCCGCTCGGTCAGGTCGGCGGTGGTGCTGGCCACTTCCTGGGTGCTGGCCGACATCTGCTCGGTGGCCGCCGAGATCTGTTCCGCCATCGCGGCGGCCTCGCTCGAGGCGCCGCGGATGGCGCCGACGAGCGTGCGCAGCGCCTCGACCATGGCCGCGATGGCGCGGAGCAGCTGGTTGCCCTCGGTATCCGCGCCCACGGGGGCCGCGACGCTCTCGCTGAGGTTCCCCTGGGCGACCTGCGTCGCCACCTCTTCGGCCGCCAGCAGCGGGCGCAACACCCGGTGGTCCAGCCAGCGGGCAAGGAGCCAGAGCGTCAGGATGCCGCCGAGCGTGAAGATCAGGATGGAGATCAGCACCAGGCTCCCGGTCGTATCCACCCGTTGGGCTGCCGGCGAGGCCGCGGCGACGCGCCAGTTCGACCCGGCGACGGAGAGCACCGCCATGCGCGAGGGGACGCTGTCGATCGGGAGGGAGAGCAGCTCGAGCTCGCTCTGGCCAGCGGTCACCGAAAGGCCGGGAATCTGGGCGCCGATGGCCCTGGTGGCGTTGCTGCTCCAGAACACCGCCCCGTCGCCACCCAGCACCAGGACCTCGGCGAGGTCCGCCCTCGTCCGCTCGGTGGAGAGCATCTGGCTGAACTTCGCGATCGTCTCGGAGCTGGCCAGGCCGGGCGTCGCCAGCCGCGCGATCTCGCCCGGATCGTACTCGAGCGCCTGCTCGATCAGGGCCGCCGAGCGATCGGCGAGGGCGGTCAGCTGCTCGTCGACCTGGCGCTTGAGGTGGCGCGACTCGTTGCCGGTCATGATGCCGGCCATGAGCGCGCCGAACAGGACCAGCACGGCGGAGCCGTACAGGTAGAGGGAACGGGTGAGGTCTTTCCTGACGCCGGCCATGGGGCTCCGCTGGCGATGTAAGTGGGGAGTGCCAGAAAACTTAGGTCACCTGCGCGCCCTCAGCAAGGCGCCCGCGCCCGCGTGCTTGGCGCCCCCCGCGCCGGCGGGTAGATTTCCCGCACCATGAGCGACCAGAACCCGTTCCGCTACGACCCCCAGGCTGTCGAGGCCAAGTGGCAGGCCCGCTGGGCCGATGCTGGCACCAACGAGCCCGATCTCGATCGTGCGGCGCGCCCCTACTACAACCTCATGATGTTCCCCTATCCCTCCGCCGAGGGGCTGCACGTCGGGAACATGTTCGCCTTCACCGGCAGCGATGCGTTCGGCCGGTACAAGCGGTTGCAGGGCTTCGATGTCTTCGAGCCGATCGGGTTCGATGCCTTCGGCATCCATTCCGAGAACTACGCACTCAAGATGGGCGTGCATCCGGCCGAGTTGATCCCCGCCAACATCGCGAACTTCCGCCGGCAGCTCACCCGGATCGGCGGGATGTTCTCCTGGCGGCACGTCCTCTCCACCACCGACCCGGCGTACTACAAGTGGACACAGTGGCTCTTCCTCCAGCTCTACAAGGCGGGAAAGGCCTATCGCAAGTACGGCACGGTCAACTGGTGCCCCGAGTGCAAGACGGTCCTGGCCAACGAGCAGGTGATCAACGGCTTCTGCGAGCGGCATCCCGACACGAAGGTCGAGCAGCGCGCGCTGGAGCAGTGGTATTTCCGGATCGCGGAGTACGCCGACCGCCTGCTGGCGGATCTCGACGACCGCACCAAGATGGACTGGTCGGACACGACCGTCACCGCGCAGCGCAACTGGCTGGGCCGGTCCGAGGGCGCCGAAATCGACTTCGCGGTGGAGGGCGATTGCGGGGCCGTCCGGGTCTACACCACCCGGCCGGACACGCTCTACGGCGCCACCTTCATGGTGCTCGCGCCGGAGCACCCGCTCGTGCCCCAGCTGGTCGGCGACGCCGAGCGCCCGGCGGTGGAGGCCTACCGCGCGCAGGTCGCGGCGCAGGACCTCGTCTCTCGCAAGGTGGGCGACAAGGAGAAGACGGGGGTCTTCACCGGCGCGTATGCCGTCAACCCCGCCACCGGGGGACGGATTCCCGTGTGGATCGCCGACTACGTGCTGATGGAGTACGGCACCGGCGCCATCATGGCCGTCCCCGCGCACGACGAGCGGGACTTCGATTTTGCCCGGAAGTTCGGCCTGCCCGTCACCCGGGTGCTCGCGCGCGAGGGACAGCCCGCGGACGCGCCGATGACGGAGGCGGAGACCGACACCGAGGGCTACGTGCTGGTGCACTCCGGCCCGTGGGACGGGCGGCCCGCCCGGGAGGCGCTCGGCGCCGTCACCGCCTGGCTCGAGCGGGAGGGCCACGGGACGGGCGTCGTGCGCTACCGGATCTATGACTGGTGCATCTCGCGGCAGCGGTACTGGGGCCCGCCGATTCCGATGATCTACTGCCCGACCTGCGGGCCGGTGCCCGTGCCCGAGCAGGACCTGCCGGTGCTGCTGCCGCCGATCGAGGACTTCCGGCCCGACGATTCCGGCATCTCGCCGCTGGCCCGGCACGAGGAGTGGTACTTCGTGCCCTGCCCGACCTGCGGGCAGCGCGCCCGGCGGGAAACCGACGTCTCCGACACCTTCCTCGATTCGGCCTGGTACTACCTGCGGTATCCGAGCACCGAGTTCGACGACCGTCCCTTCGATCCGGAGCGGACCCGACGCTGGTGCCCGGTCGCCATGTACATCGGCGGCAACGAGCACGCGGTGCTGCACCTCCTGTATTCGCGGTTCATCGCGATGGTGCTCCACGACCTCGGCCACCTGGCCTTCGACGAACCGTTCAGGACGTTCCGGGCCCACGGGCTCATCGTCAAGGACGGCGCCAAGATGTCCAAGTCCCGGGGCAACGTGGTCATCCCCGACGAGTACATCGCGCGCTGGGGCGCAGACACCTTCCGGCTCTACCTGATGTTCCTCGGGCCGTTCCAGGAGGGCGGGGACTTCCGCGACTCGAGCATCAGCGGGCCGCGGCGGTTCCTCGACAAGGTGTGGGACCTCGTCGGCCAGTGCGAAAACGTGACGCTGGCGGGGCAGGAGGTCCAGCAGTCCGTGGTCGTCAAGCGCCACCAGACCGTCAAGAAGGTCACGGAGGCGATGGAGGCGCTGAGCTACAACACGGCCATCGCCGCGCTGATGGAGTTGCTCAACGCGATGCGGGAGACCAACTGCTCGGAGCGGCACATCGTGAAGGACCTGGTCGTGATGCTCGCACCCTTCGCGCCCCATTTTTCGGAGGAGTGCTGGGAGCGCCTCGGCGCGCAGACGACCGTCTTTGCCGCCCGGTGGCCTGCGTGGGACGAGCGGCTCACGCTGGAGGACTTGATGGAGATCCCGGTGCAGGTCAACGGGAAGACGCGCGGCAAGGTGCGGGTGCCGCGCGGGGCGGAAGAAGCGGCCATCGTGGCGGCCGCCGTCCGGGAGGAAGCCGTCCGGCGGTTCACCGAGGGGAAGGAAGTCCGCAAGCAGATTTACGTGCCCGGAAGATTGCTCAACCTGGTCGTGGGATAGGCCCTGCCACCGTCACCCCGGCGACAGCCGGGGTCCATTGCGGATGGATTCCGGCTTTCGCCGGAATGACGGAGACGATGACGAATTCAGGCCCTCTCCGCTGCCCCGCTGCCCCACCTAGTTCGCCGCCGTCCTCGGCACCACCTCGTACGTCGCCTCCATCCCCATCAGCAGGTGCGGCGCCACGTGGCAGTGGAACAGCCAGGTGCCCGGGTTGTCCGGCACCATGTCGGCCACCACCATGCCCATCGGCAGGAGCGCTGCGACGTCAGTGCGCATGTGCTGGGCCACCACCGTGTTCCCGTGCCAGTGCGGTGAGTGGATCTCGAAGTTGGTCGAACGCCATCAGGTACCAGCGCACCCGGTCTCCCACGTGCATCGAGAGCCCCGTGCCGTTGCCGAACAAGAAGCCGTTCATCGTCTCCTTGAAGGCGTACTGCGATTCCGGGCCGACACTGCGCTCGCCGAAGACCATGTCCGGCTTGATCACGGCCGGTGGCTTGCCGTAGGTCCGCAGGTTCTGCTCCCACAGGGTGCTGTTGGTCTCGTCGAATTCCAGGAAGCCCACGACCAGTTCGCGGTCCACGTCGGTCGGCGTCGCGTCGGCGCGGGCGCTCGCCCGGGCGGTGATGATCATCGGGCCGATGAGGCCGGCGTTGACGTCGTCCACCTCGTGGGTGTGGGAGTGATACATCCAGAAGGCGGTGCTCCCCTCGCCGTGGGAGGGCCCGGCGCGCTCCGGCACCGGCCAGACGTACACGTGGGTCGCGCCCGGGGCGACGCCGTCGTCTTCGGCATCCTTTCCGCTGGTCCCGTCGGCGTACGGCGCCCCTTCGGAATCCTTCAGGTAGAACACGCCGTGCGGGTGCATGCTCGCCGGAAAGCTCGCCTGGTTCCTGAAGACCACCCGGATGGTGTCGCCGACGACGCCGCGCAGCAGGGGTCCGAGGATGCCGAGATGCTCCCACTCGGCGGGCCGCGGCTTGAGCGTGGTGAAGGTGGAGTCGGTGTACTCCCGGTAAATCGCCTTCCGGGCCAGGTGGCCGACGTGCATCTTGCCGGCCTCGACGATGGGGCGCTGGGCGTCGGTCCAGTCGGCGCCGGTGATGAGGTTGCGGCCGGAGGGAGTGAAGTCCCAGACCACCTCGTCCGCCGCCACGTAATACGTCCGCGTCATCGGGGCGACCGCGCCGTTGCCGGAGCGACCGCACGCGGCGGCGAGGAGGGCGAGCAAGGACATGGCGAATGTGGTGCGGGCCGCGGCGCTCGAACGCATGCTGCCTCATCGGGTGGGGAAGGGCGTGAAGGTACCCCTCAGGGGAAACCCCGCAAGCACGCCAGCCAAAAGGGGGCGCCTTCGTGGCGCCCCCTCCCGGCAATCCCGCGTCCCCGCCGCTGCTACAGCAGCTTCACGATCCATTCTCCCACGAAATATCCCACCACGGCCACGCCGAACCCCACGACCAGCATGTCGACGCCGCTGCGAATGACGCCACGGCCGGTAAAGAAGCTCCGCGCGGCACCGACGCCGAAGTGGGACAGCATCGCGATGCCGAACGAGGTGTAGAGCGCCCACGGCCCCGTGCTCAACAGCAGCGGCGCCACCGGGATCAGCGCACCGACCGCGGTGGCCAGCCCCGTGATCCAGGCTTCCCGGAACGGCGTGCTGGTCGCGTCGCCGATCTTGAGCTCCTCCCGCACCTTTTCCTCGAGCGCCCGTTCCGGGTCGGCCATCACCTGGCCCGCGAGCGTGGCGGCCTGCGCCTCGGGAATCCCCTTGGCCTGGTAGAGCAGGCTGAGTTCCTCGGTCTCCAGCTCGGGCATCAGCCGGATTTCCTCGCGCTCCATCGCAATCTCGTGCTCGTACACCTCGCGCTCGCTCTTGGCGGCCAGGTACCCCGACGAGCCCATGGAGAGCGCGTCGGCCACCATGCCCGCCAGCCCCGCCACGACCACCGCGTGTCCCACCGAGCCCAGCGACGCGGCGGCGCCCACCATGCCGGCGACCAGGCCGAAATTGGCGGTGAGCCCGTCGTTGAAGCCGTACACCACGTTCCGCAGGAATCCGCCCGCCTGCGTCTTGTGCCAGGGCTCGCCCACCGTGCCGGCGATGTGGGCGAGCGTCTCGGCGTGCTCGGCCGACTCCCGTGCCAGTCGAAGCGCGGCGGGTCCCGTCGCCCCTTCCGGGGACGACTTGTAGAGCTGGAGGTAGCCCTTCACCTCCTGGCCCTCCTCCTCGAGCAACAGCGGGAGCAGCCAGGCCGGCCCGAACCTGCGGGCCAGCCACGCCATCGTTCGGGCCTTCGCGGAAACCCGGACCGGCGGGACGGCATGCCCGTTCTCCGTCAGAAGCCGCTGCCAGACCCCCACATGGCGGTTCTCGACCTCCGAGAGCCTGGCATAGAGCGCCGAGCGCTTGGGATCGGGCTCTCCCCGGGCCAGTTCGCGATAGAGAAACGCGGCATCGGCTTCATCAGCCAGGTGGTGGAGCCAGAGCTTCGGGGCCGAGGTGGGGGAGGACATGGGGCAAAGATATCAGGGGACCGGGAAACGGGTGGCCGACGAGGGACGTATGGTGCTGGTGGGGATTGGGACAGCGGTGGGCGCTGGGGATGGCGGACCGAGGGCGAAGCGAAGCGATCGCCTGAACTGGGCAAAGTCGAAACGTCGGCAAGTAATCGTAAAGGTCTGTGAAATAACGACTTGCGCGATGATTGATGTTTCTGCCCCCGGTCTGCCATTCCCGCTCTTGCTTCGTCTCCTCCGGCCCCCGCATTCCCGGCCCGCGCCCCTGCAACGATCGGGGCCGCCCCCGCATCTTTAGCGCACCTATGACAAGGGCCCTCGTGGTGGACTCCTATCTCCTCAGTGACGCCGAGTCGGTGGTCGCCCGGGTGCGGGTCGGCGATCCGGCCGCGCTGGAGATTCTCTACCGGGCCTACGAGGCCCCCGTCTTCAACCTGGCGCGCCGCATCTGCCGCACGGTGGAGGATGCGGAAGACGTCCTGCAGGACACCTTCTTCGAAGTCTATCGCAGCATCACCCAGTACCGGGGCGACGGGCCGCTCTGGGGCTGGATTCGGCGCATCGCCGCCAGCAAGGCGTTGATGCGGCTCCGGCGGAACAAGTACCGGGAGACCGACGAACTGCACGACGACGTGCACGCCTTCCGTCGCGAAGACACCCCCCTCCGCATGGATCTCGAAGCCGCCCTCGAACGCCTGCCGGAAACGTCGCGGGCCGTGGTCTGGCTCCACGACGTCGAGGGATATACCCACGAAGAGATCGCCGGGATGATGGACAAGACGCCGAGCTTCTCGAAGTCGCAGCTGTCGCGGGCGCACGCCAGGCTCCGCCTGTGGCTCGGCGAGGAGGCGCGGGCATGACGCACCTCACCATCGAACAGCTCGTGGCGCTCCGCACCCCCGGGAGCGAACCCGGCACGGCCGACGCGCAAGCGCACCTGCAGGAGTGTCCCGAGTGCGCCCGTGAGCTCGACCGCCTGCACCAGCGCGTGGCCCGGCTCCGGGCCCTGCCGACGCTCCGGCCTCCGCAGGACCGTTTCGCGGCGGTGGCGGAGCGGGTCCGGCACGACCGCCGCCAGCTCCGGGTGCGACGGGCGGGAATCGGCGCCCTGGCGCTCGCGGCGTCGCTCCTGCTTGCGGTCGTCGGGCACGACTTGATGGCGCCGACGCCCGCCGCGGCCTCCGACCAGCTCACGGCGGTCATGGCGGAGTCCGCCACGCTCGAGCAGGCGCTGCGCCAGCTCCGGGCCGAGGAACGGGTCACCGACACCTACACCACGAGCGCGGTGGCCACCCTGGAAGACCGGATCGCCGACCTGGACCGCCAGCTCGGGCAGGCCCAGCTCAACGGCAACGGCGGCGGACGACGCCGCCCTGCTCACCCTTTGGCGTGAGCGCGTAGGCCTGATGGATGCGCTGGTCGATGTCCATGTCACCCGCGCCCACAACGTCGGCCTCTGACCATGCCGCTCCGCCGGACCATCCTCTTTCTCTCCATGGCCGTGTCCCTTGCGGCGCCCCTTTCCGCACAGAACCCGGCCCGGCGCGCGCCGAGGTCGCCCCGTCCCGATTCGATGGCGTCCGCGATAGACTCGCTCCGGATGAGCATGGACTCGGCACGGCGGCGCACCTTCTTCTTCCGCGACTCGATGGAGCCGATGATGGCGCAGGCCTTCGCCGTGCGGCGGGTGCGGATCGGGGTGGTGGTGCGGACTCGCCCGTCGGACACCGACTCCATCGGCGCCCTGCTCGACGCGGTGACCCCCGGCGGCCCCGCCGCCTCGGCGGGCCTCCGCTCCGGCGACATCATCGTGCGGTTCGGCTCGACGCCGCTCGCGGCACGGATGGCTTCGGCCACACCCGGTGTCCGGGTGTCCAATCCGGGCTTCCGGCTCGTGGAACTCGTCGCCCAGCTGCAGCCGAATGACACCGTGACGGTCGATTTTCGTCGCGGCAAGAAGCAGAAGTCGGTCAAGGTCGTGACCGCCGCGGAGCCGGACAACCTGGCGGTGATGGTCGGCCCCGAAGGCGACTACCGGTTCAAGGTGATGCCGGATGGCGAGGAATTCTCGCTCGGGCAGGATAACGCCCAGCGCGCGCTCGAACTCACGCTGCGGCGGAGCGAGATGGCGCGGGGCGCCATGGCCCCCGGGGGAGCCCCGTACGCCTTCATGGGACCGGGCCCGCTGCTCGATCTCGAGCTCGCACCGGTCAATCCCCAGCTGGGCAGTTATTTCGGGACGACGGTGGGCGTGCTGGTCGTGGATGTGCCGGACCCGGCCCCCCTCGGGCTCAAGGCCGGCGACGTGGTGCTCTCGGTAGACGGCCGCAAGGTGACGGGCCCCGGCCAGCTGATGCGCGTCCTCGGCAGCTACGAGCCCGGGGAAAGCGTCCGGCTCGACGTGATGCGCCAGAAGAAGCGGATCACGCTGGCCGGCACGATTCGCGACTAGGCGGGAGGGGCGGCGGTGAAGAGGTAGGTCTCCATCTGCTCGAACAGGAACTTCTTGGCCTCCGGGCTTCGCAGATCCAGGCCGTAGTGGTTGATGAGTTGCTGCTGGTACTTGAGCCACTCAGCCCAACACACGGCGCAGATCTGTTCGAAGGCGCGGAGGCCAATGTCGTTCTGGAAGGGGCGGAACGCCATCTGGTCGCGGCTCTGCCCGCAGCGCGTACAGGTAATGGTCGGCATGGGCCGAAGATAGCGCGCGACGGGCGCGCTAGCCATCGCCGCGCCGAAGCGCCTTGACTCCGCTCGCCGTGCCCACGCCGGCGCCGATGCCGAAGATGGCCGCCGTTACGCCGGTCACGATCGGGAGCAGGGCGACCGGCCAGGCCAGGAGGGCGGCGACGAGCCCGGCGACATAGGGCGCGGCGGGGCTGTAGACGCCATCGACGAAGCGCAGGCGCCGACGGACGAATCTGCGGGCGATGGCAAAGCCGCCGACGGCGGCGGCCACGGTGACGAGCAGGGCGATGAGGCCCATAATGTCCTCTGAGGTTGTTGGCGTGTTTCAGTACGAAACATCACGGTGAGATGTTTCACCCGGTACCCCGCTGCCCGTCACCCCGGCGCAACCCGGGGTCCATTTCCCTCGACTCCAACTGGATCCCGGCTTGCGCCGGGATGACGGCCGAGCACCTGCCTCCCTGCCTCCCTACCCCGCCGCTACCACCGAATCACACAACTCCCCCACATGAACCCCGAGCCGAACGCCGTCACGACCAGCAGGTCGCCCGACTTGAGGCGGCCGCTCCGGACGCACTCGTCGAGCGCGATCGGGATCGTCGCCGCGGTGGTGTTGCCGTAGCGCTGGATGTTGTTGTAGACCTGGTCGTCCCGGAGGCGGAGCGACTTCTGGACGGCCTCGGAGATCCGCAGGTTGGCCTGATGGGGGATCAGCAGGTTGACGTCGTTCCAGGCATGGCCCGTCTTGGCCAGGGCCGCCGACGCCGACTCCGGCATCTTCGTCACGGCGTGGCGGAACACCTCGCGGCCGTCCATCTGCAGCCACTGGCGGCCTTCCGCCAGCTGTTGCGTCGTGATGCGCGGGTGGTACATCGACCCCGGGGCGTCCACCCAGAGTTTTTCGGCGTAGTCCCCGTCACTGTGGAGGTCGAACGCCAGCAGGCCGCGCTCCTCCTTGGTCTCGATCGGCCCGAGCACCGCAGCGCCGGCCCCGTCCGCGAAGATCACGGCCGTATGCCGGCCGGCCGTGCTGACGTCCATGCCGGTGGACTGGATCTCCTGGCCGATGAGCAGGATTCGCTCGAATTGCCCGGCACGAATCCACGCATCAGCCACGGACAGGCCGTACACGAATCCGCTGCACTGGGTGCGGATGTCGAGGGCCGGCAGGTTGCCGGCCCCGAGCGCCCGCTGCAGGTACACCCCGTTGCCTGGGCAGAAATGATCCGGGCTGGAGGTCGCGAAGACGATGGCGTCGAGGTCGTGCGGCTCGAGTCCCGCCGCCTCCAGCGCGCGCTGTGCGGCGGGGAGCGCCAGGTCCACCGAGGTCTGGCCCTCGCGGACCCAGTGACGCTGCTCGATGCCGGTGCGCTCGCGGATCCACTGGTCGGACGTATCCATGGTCGCGGCCAGGTCATCATTGGTCACGACGCGATCGGGCACGCAGAATCCGGTGCCGAGGATGGTGGAACGGCGCACGACGCCTCCGAAAACGGGAAACCTTCTGGTCTTATGTTGGGGTCGCGTGCCGGGGGGCGCAAGCAGGCCGGACGCGGCCTGTCACTTCACCGCCCGGCCTACCGGCGGTAGAGATACGCGAGCTTCAGGAAGAAACCGTCGGCTTGGCGCTGCAGCGTGTTGAACTCGAATGCGGCGTCGGTGGACGATGTGGAGCCGTAGCCGAGGAACGCGACGGTGCCGGGGCTGGGCTCGTAGGACGCCAGCCAGTTCACCTGCAGGCTGCCGGAATTGACCGGGGTGGACGGCACGCCGTTGACCAGCAGGACCTGGCCGGTGACCGGATCGTACAGCGCGTCCTGCCGGGTGGACTGGTACTCCGCGATGACGCGAAAGAACAGCGGAACCGAGGGCTGGAACTCGACCTTGAACCGGGGAATCACGCTGTTGGCGAACTCCGACCCGTCGGAGGCGCGCGTCAGGTGAGCGTAGGCCAGACTGCCCGCCAGGCGTACCGTGGTGGTCGGGCGGAGATTGAGGCTCGCGGTGAGGACGGCGCCCTTCCCCGCGCTTCCCTCGGCGTAGAGCGGCGTCTCGCCGGCCTTGAAGGTGACGGCCGCGTTGAAGGTCTTGTAGGTCGGCGTGGTGACGGAGAGTGACCCCGTGAACAGGTTGTCCAGCGTCGGCGGCGGCGCGAACGGCACCCCCGGCGCGGTCTCGATGCCGGTGTAGGAGAGCGGGTCGAAGGTCGTGTAGTCCCGCTGGACAGCGCTGCTGAGCTGCCAGCCCCCGCGCAGCTGGAACTGGAAGGTGATTTCCTCGTTGCCCTCGAGCGGCGCGGTGTGGCCGAAGTCCTGGTAGTCGTACAGCCAAGTGGGGCCGAAGAAGGTCGTGAAATTCTCCAGCAGCGCGCCCTTGGCCCCGTACAAGGAGAATCGGTTGAAGATGTGCGCCGTCACGATATCGTTGCGGGGCACGAACCCGGCCCCGGCCACGAAGTCCGTGCCGATCCCGTTGATGCTGTAGTTGAATCCCCAGGTCCGGCCGGTCCGGTCGAACGTCAGCTTCCAGATGGGGTCGCTGGCCGTGGCCAGCCCGTCATCGAGATACGTCCAGGACTGTCCGTACTGGGCCTCCACGAAATACAGGGTGGCGAAGACGATGTGCGCGTCGCCCTCCAGGACGCGGTTGTACGCGTTGCCCTGGATCCGGTCGGTGTAGGTCAGCCCGGCCACACTGTTCGTGCCGAGGTCACGGCGCACCCGCAGGATATTGAAGACTGCGTTGTCGCCCGGAAGCTCATCGACGGCGCCCAGGTAGGCGATGCTGTTGCGGCCCAGCTTGCCGGTGAGCTTGGCGCCCCCGATCGGGTCGGCGATCCGCCGGGTGTAGATCAGCTGCCCGGGGGTGGTGAACAGGTCGATGCCCTTGAGGAAGAACGGCCGCTTTTCGGGCAGGAAGAGGGCAAACCGCTCGTTCACCGTGATCAGGCTGGCGTCGGACTCGATCTGGCTGAAGTCGGGGTTGATGGTGCCGTCGAACGCCATGCTGGTGGTCGCGACCTGCAGGTTGACGCCCGCGCTCGGCGACGGGTCGCCGCGCGCAAAGGTCCCGGCGTCGTCGCGGCTGCCGTTCCAGGAGGCGGTCACGAAAGGTTGGGCCTCCAGCACCACGCCGCGCTGCATGTCCGCGAGGCCGGTGATGGTTCCCTCCTGCGCCAGAAAGCTGGAGTTGGCCCGGCGCACGTCGGTCCAGGTGTCCTCGAACGCGCTTCGCTTCACGTAACGGACCGCGTTGAACCCCCAGGTCTGCGGGCCGGAACTGTACTGGAGGCTCTTGAAGGGGATGCGGATCTCGACCTCGTACCCGCGGTCCGTCAACTGGCCCTTCGAATCCCAGAGGAAGTCGACGTTGAGGTCGTCCTGGCCGCCGAAGAGGCTGCCGGCGTTCGTGCCGGTCTCGCTCCGGAGCCCGTCCTCCTGGACCCCGAGGCCGTTCACGCCGAAGAACGCCGCGCGGCGGCGATCGTTGAACGTGTCCAGGTAGATCCGGACCCGGTCCTCGCCGTCGATCTTGTCGCGGTCGGTGAAGGTGGCGCGGATGCTGCCGGGGTCGGTGTCGTGCGCGATCACGCCGATATGAACGGCGGTGGGCGAGTACCAGACGAGCAGGATGGTCTCTTCCTCGGCGGGCCGGCCGTCCACCGGGCGATACTGGTGGAAGCCCTCGAGACGCGCGGCCCTTGCCCAGACCGGCTCGTCCAGCTTCCCGTCGACCGTGATGACGGTGTCGATGCGCGGGATCGTGACCGATGGCGAGGGAGCCTGGAGCGGATTCTGCACCAGGACGGCCAGGAGGGGAATAAGCATTCAGGACAATCTACTGTGGGGTGGTCCCGGGGTCACGATTCCGATCGGGATAGGCCCCGCGAAGCACCGCCACGGCGTCCACCGCCACCAGCAGCTCGGGCTCCGGCAGCGCGGCCACGCCAAGCATGGTCAGGGCGGCGCCCTCGTCCTTCGGAAAGAGACCGGCGGCCTCGGCACGAAGGTTGTCGAAGTCTCCGGGGGTGCATCCGACGCAGTAAATGGTGAGCCGGATGATGTCGGCCGGCACGCCGCGCGCATACCGCACGACGGCGCTGGCGTTGGCCAGCGCCTGGCGCAGCTGGGCGGTCCGGTCGCCGCGGCCCACGAGGAGGCCGGTGCTGTCCAGCGGCACCTGCCCGGCCAGGTAGACCGTCTGCCCGACCTTGACCGCGCTGCTGAAGCCGGCGATCGCGGGGACGGCGGGCGCCTGGAGGAACTCCGGGGCAGGCGGCGCCATCGGGTAGATCCGGCCCGGGCCCCCCGGGCTGCTGGCCGGCGCTGCCGCCGGGCCGCAGCCGCCGAGGACCAGGAGGGTGAGGGCCGCGAGTGCGGCCCTACTCATAGCGCAGGGCGATGATGGGATCGAGCCGGGCGGCGCGTCGGGCGGGCCAGATGCCGAAGAACAGGCCGACGCCGGCGCTGAACACGAATGCCACGACGATGGCCGTCGGCGAGATGAACGTGTTCCACCCCGCCAGCCTGGACAACGCCACTGCGGTGCCGCTCCCCAGCAGAATGCCCAGGGTCCCGCCGACGAAGGACAGCACCATCGCCTCGATCAGGAACTGCAGGAGGATGTTGGCCCGGGTGGCGCCGAGCGCCTTCCGGATGCCGATCTCGCGGGTGCGCTCGGTGACCGAGACCAGCATGATGTTCATGATCCCGATGCCACCCACCAGGAGGCTGACCCCGGCGATGCTGGCCAGCAGCGCGGTGAAGACCTGGGTGGCCTGCTGCTGCGTGGCCAGGATGTCCTGCTGGTTGCGGACCTGGAAATCGTTGTCGGCGCCCGGCCGGATCTTGTGCTCCCGGCGGAGGATCCGCTCGAAATCCACCATGCCCTGCTGTAGCGGCACGCCCGGGGCCACCTGGACCGTCATGGACCGGAGGCGGTCGCTGCCGAAGATCCGGTACCGCGCGGTTTGCAGGGGAATGAGAATCTGCTCGTCCGGGTTCTGGAACGACCCGGCGGAGCCCTTCCGGCTCAGCACGCCGATGATCTCGAACGGAATGCCCCGGAGCATGATGGTCTGGCCGATCATCGCGGCGGCGTTGCCGCCGAGCAACTCCGGCACGTCCCACCCGAGGACGGCGTAGCGTTCCCGGCCCTGGTCGTCGCCCTGGGTGAACATCCGGCCGTAGGGGACGGTGTAGTTTCGCACCTCGGCGTAGTTGGCCGTGGTGCCGATGATGTTGGAGTTGATGTTCTTGTTGCCGTACTTGACCTGCAGCTGCGACTGCATCTCGGGCACCACGGCGGAGAGCAGCGTCGCGTCGCGCTTGAGCGCCTCCGCGTCGTCCGTGGTGAGGCTCACCCGGACGTTCGACGCCACGCCCATGCGGAACATCTGACCGGGGTAGATGGTGAGCAGGTTGGCGCCCAGCGCGGCGATCCGGTCGTTCACGGCGCGCTGGGCGCCGTTGCCGAGCGCCACCATCGCGATGACGGCGGCGACGCCGATGATCACGCCGAGCATCGTGAGGGACGCCCGGAGCTTGTTGGCGCGGATCGACTGGAAGGCGACCGCGATCGTCTCGCCGAACATCATGGTCAGCGCCCTCCGCCTGCCGCCGGTGTCGGCGTCTGCTGCCGTACACCGGGGAGCCCGCCGCCGGTGATGTTGCCGATGCGCTGCTTGAACTCCGCCTGGGACTGGATCATGCCCGCGCTCGGCAGCAAGACGACGGAATCCCCCGCCGCCAGGCCGCTGGTGACCTCGCTGTAGTCGAGGTCGGTCAGCCCGGTCTTGATGTTCACCGGGGTGGGCTTGCCGTCCCGCAGCACGAAGACGATGTACTTCCCGCCGAACTGGAAGTCGTTGCTGGCGGGACGGGGCCGCCCCCCGCCGCCGCCCATGCCGGCGAATACCTGGCGCAGGATGGCGCGCTCGGCGTCGGTCGGCTCCTGGCCGCTCATCCGCTTCGCGAAGATCGCGCGGACCTGCGCCTCGGTGACTCCGGGCGGAAGGGCGATCACCCGCCCGTCGGGCGTGGTGAAGGTGTTGCCGGCCGGCTTGGCCGGCGCTGCGGCGGGCGCGCCGCTGTCGTGCGGGGCCTGCGCAGCCAGTGTGGTGCGGCCGGCGGCGGTATCGGCGGCCGGCTTGGCGGCGCTGTCGTTGGCGGCCAGCATGGCCGGCACGGCGGTCGGATCAATGCCAAGCACCTGGGCCGCGGAGCCCACGTCCTTCTGGGTCCGGAGCGCCGCGTTCGGCACGGCCAGGACGCTGTCGCGCTGGCCGACGTGGATCTCCACCTCGGTGTTCATGCCTGGCCGGAGCCGCCCGTCCCGGTTCTGGATGCCGATGATGACCGGAAACATCGTGACGTTCTGCTGGGTCTCCGCCAAGGGTTCGACCTTGATGACCCGCCCATCGAAGGGCGTGTTCGGGAAGGCGTCCACCGTGACGGTCACGGGGAGCCCCGCCCGGATCTTCCCGATGTCGGTCTCGTCGACCAGCGCGCGCACCTGGACGAGGTTCAGGTCGGCCATCTGGAGCAGCACGGTGCCGCCGCCGACGTCGCTCGTGGGGGAGGAAATGACCTGGCCCCGCTCGACGGTCTTCGAGATGATCGTGCCGGTGATCGGCGCGCGGACGTCGGTGTCCGCCAGCTTGATCTTGGCGTTCTCGACGGCCACCTGGGCGCTGACCAGGTTCGACTTGGCGCTTGCGTAATTGAGCGTCGCCGTCTCCTGCTCCGCCTTCGTGATGGACTGCGACTTGAACAGGTCGTTGGCCCGGTCCCGCTGCACCTGGGCGTTCTGGAGGCTGGCACGGGCCACCTCGAGCTGGGCTTCCGCCTGGGCCAGCGTATTGCGGGCGGTCCGCTGGTCCACCCGGACCATCAGCGTGCCGCGGGGCACGACCTGCCCGGTTTCCACCATCAGTTCGAGGATTTCGCCGGAGGCCTTCGACTTCACCTCGACGGTGGTGTCGGGCTGGATGGCGCCCGACGCCTGGGCGGAGACGACGATATTGCGCCGCTCCACGGGAACCGCCTGGTAGACCAGCTGCGGCGTCTCCTTCTTGCAGGCGCCGAGGGCGAGGGAGGCGAGGCTGGCGAGGATCAGGGTCTGGGTCCGCATTCCTATTTCTTCTCCGTCAGGAAGTCCTGCTCGATGCGCCCGTCCTTCAGGTGGACCTGGCGCTGGGCGTGGGCCGCGATGTCGTTTTCGTGGGTGACCAGCACGATCGTCTGGCCGCCGCGCCAGAGGTCCTCGAAGAGCGCCATGATCTCGGTGCTGGTGGCGGAGTCGAGGTTGCCGGTGGGTTCGTCGGCCAGCACGATGCTGGGGTCGTTGACGAGCGCGCGGGCGACGGCCACGCGCTGGCGCTGGCCACCCGAGAGCTCGTTCGGGCGATGGTGCATGCGGTCGGCCAGCCCGACGCGCCGGAGCGCCTCCTGGGCCTTGGCCTGCCTCGCCTTCGACCCGATGCCGGCGTACACCAGCGGCAGCTCCACGTTATGGAGCGCCGTTGCCCGGGGCAGGAGGTTGAAGGTCTGGAAGACGAACCCGATCTCCTTGTTCCGGATCCGGGCCAGCTCGTCGTCGGCGAGCTCCGAGACGCGGAAACCGTTGAGCCAGTACTCGCCGCCGGAGGGGCTGTCGAGGCAGCCGATCATGTTCATCAGGGTGGACTTGCCGGATCCCGAGGGCCCCATGATGGCCACGAACTCGTTCTTCCGGATGGTCACGTCCACGCCGCGGAGCGCGCGCACGATCTCGCCGCCCATGTCGTATTCGCGCTGCAGGTTGCGGGTGACGATGATCGCGTCCCGCGGCACGTCGGGCGGGAGCATCGCCATCCGTTCCGCCGTCGAAGTCATGGCGTTCACAATGTCCTCCCGATGAGAGCCTCGATCTGGGCCTTGGCGATCAGGTAGTTGTAGCGCGCCTGCACCGCGTCCACGCCCGCCTGCCCGAGGACCTGCTGGGAGGTCAGCACGTCCAGGATCGTGGCGGCCCCGACCCGGTAGCGCTCCTGGTTGACCCGGAGGTCTTCCGTGGCGGCCTGCAGGCTGGTGGCCGCGATGTCGATCTGCGCGCTCGCGGCGTCGAGCTCGGCCAGCCGGGCGGTGAGCGACGCGTCCACCTGCCGGCGGGCGTCCGCGGCGGTCGACACCGCGGCGTCATAATTGGTTGACGCCTGCACGATCGACTGATCCCGCTGGAACTGGTTGAAGAGCGGATACGTGAGCGCCACCGTCATCGACCGGCTGTCGAAGAAGGTGTAGTCCTGGCCGCTGTTGCCGTTGTAGGCGTAGCGTCCCGACAGGTTCAGCTGGGGCCACCAGGCGGACTTGCTCGCCTTCAGGCTGGCCCGCGCGGCCTCGGCCTGCGCCTGCGCCGCCAGGACCGCGGGCGAGTTGTTCTCCGCTTCGGCCCGGATGGCCGCCGTGTCCCCGATGGTGACGACCTGGAGATACGCCGAATCCGAAAGGGCGTGCACCGGTCCGGCGGAGCCGACCAGCCGGCCCAGACTGGCCTCGGTCGTCGCCACGCCGGTCAACGCTGTGAGCAACTGGAGGCGGGAGGTCCCGAGGGTCACCAGGGAACGCAGCGAGTCGGAGCGCGTGGCGCTCCCGGCCTGCAGCTTGGCCACCGACACGGCGAGCTGCTGCTCCGCCAGCCGAACGCTCAATTCACGGACCCGCACCAGCTCGTTGGCCGCGAGGGCCGCGAAGAACCCCTGCTTGGCGGAGAGCGTGACCTGGTACTGCGCATTCAGCAGGCCGGCGCTGGCCGCCGCTTCGTTGGAGCGCGCCACGTCCATCTGCGCGCCCCGGCGGAATCCAGTAAAGAGGTCCACCGACGCGCTGACCGAGTTGCTGAGGCTTTGCGCGTACGAGGCGCCGTTGATGACTTCGCCGGTGATCTGGTTGACGCGCGACGGGCCGTTCGAATAGCTGGTGCCGTAGCTCGAATTCAGGTTGAGCGACGGGATGAACGCGCCCCAACTGGTCCGATATTGTGCCGCGGCCTGGCCGACGGCACCCTGGGCCTGCACCACGGACGGCTGGGCCAGCTGGGCGCGATGAATGGCCTCGTCCAGCGTGATCCCGGGGGCCGTGGACGCCTGGGCGACGAGACCCCCGGGGAGGGCCAGCGTCAGGGCGAGGAGACTAGCGAGGCGCATTCGAGGAATCCCTGGTTCGGCGCTCGGCGTCGTGGCGCTCGAGCAGTTCGGCATAGTGACGCTGCTGGTCCGGCGTGAGCTGGGCGTTGATGTTCGTACGCAACTCGCCCCGAAGGGTGTCAAACCGCGGGCGGATATCCTGCCAGATGGAATCCATCCGGGGCTCATAGCGCTTGAGGATGGCGGCGACGCTGTCGCGCTGGACGGGCGTCAGGTCGAGATCCTTCGACAGCCGGGAGAGGTACCCCGAGGAGTTCGCCGAGTGCCCACCCGGCCCCATGCCCCGCCCGCGGGCGGCGAGCGAGAACGCCGCCCCGCCGGCCAGGGCGCCGAGCAGGAAGGCCGCCACCAGCAGGAGGGTGGCTGTGCGCGTGGACTTGGACATCGGGAGTGACTCCTTCTGCTCAGTAACTCATGACCGCGAGCAGCGCACCGCCGCCCGCCTGTGTGCTGTCGCTCGCGAGCTCGGTCAGCGACCCGGCCGTCGATCCGGACGCGGTGCGCGCGGTGGACGCCGGCATGGCGCGCCCGACAGCGGCGCCCAGCGCGGCGATCAGCAGGGCGGCGGCGACCAGGCCCGGCAGCGCCCAGTGGGCCACCGCGCTCCAGTCGCCCGCCTGCGCGGTGGCGACGGCCTCATCGCGCATCCGTGCCGCGAAGGCCGCGTCATCGGCGGCGGAGAGGTGGCCCCGAAGCAGCGCGCCGAGGGCCTCGTCGCGGTCCTGGTCGAAGTCGTTCGTGTCGCTCATCGGTCAGTCTCTCCCAGTGCGGGGAGCGCCGCGCGCATGGCGCGGCGGGCATGAAAGACATCGGATCGGATCGTGCCCACCGGCACGTTCAGCATCGTCGCGATCTCGTCGTGCCCATACCCTTCGGCGTCGTGGAGCACGAGCGCGATCCGGCGGCGTTCCGGCAGCGTGGCCAGCGCCTTGTCGAGCGCCTCCCGAAGGAGCGCCCGGTCGGTGTCCCGTTCCGGCGACGGGCCCGGGTCGGCCGCCGCCGCCGGAACCTCTTCAGTCCGCCGGAGCGACCGCCGCCGCCGCAGGTCCGCGGCGGCGTTCACCACGATCCGGAGAAACCAGGGACCGAAGGGTCGGGCCGGGTCGAAGCGGTCGATCGCGCGCCAGGCCGAAAAGAGCGCGTCCTGCACCGCGTCGTCGGCGTCGTGCGGCTCCAGCAGCGCCGCCCGCGCCACCCGGCGGGCCCGTGCCGCGTGCCGCTCGACGAGCGCCCCGAAGGCCTCATCATCTCCGGAGGCCGCCCGGGATGCCAGTTCGGCATCGGTCACGGGAGCCATACGCACAGGTCCCGGAAAGCGTTGAGCAAGGGGGGGCGGCGGGACATGGTCAGCGCTCCGCCCGGCGACGGAACGCCTCGACCGCCGCCCCCAGCGCGAGCCAGGCGCACAGCGCGGCCACGATCACGGCCATGGTCCGGGGCAGGACGAGGAACAGCAGCCCGAGGAAGGTGAGTCCAGCGGCGACCGGCGCGAACACCGACCGGCGGGCCGCGGTGGCGACTCCGCGGAGCGCGAGTCCGGTCCGTCGGCGCTGTTCGCGGAACCGACGGGGGTGGCGGGCCGGCGGTATGTCCGGCAGGTCACGACCCAGCGTGCCTGGGAACAGGCGCCCGAGGCGCGGCGGTGCCGAGAGCGGCCGGAATTCCACCTCGGCGCTGCGCGCCGTGTCGCGGCGGAACTGGGCCTCGAGCGCGGTGCCGAGCGCGCGATCGTGCACGATGGCGTCGAGTTCGTAGTTCCCGACCAGGCTGGAGGCGTTGAGATTGCTCGACCCCACCCGGCACCACTCCCCGTCGGCGACGATCGTCTTGGCGTGCAGCATCCGCCCTTCCCACTCGAAGATGCGCACGCCCGCCCGCAGGAGTTCGCGGTACCCGATCCGTGTCAGGTCCCGGACCACCGGGAGGTCGCTGGAGCCGGGGACGAGGAGCCGCACGTCCACGCCTCCCCGCGCCGCGTCGAGCAGCGACTGGAACAGTGAGCGGGGGGCCACCAGGTAGGCATCGGTGATCCAGATCCGGTCCAGGGCGCCGGCGGCGAGCAGCTCGACGATCCGCAGGATGCGGCCGCGGTAGGGCTCGCCGGCGACGACGCCGACGTCGGCGGTGCCGGTGGCCGCCTGTTCGGTCGCACGCTCGTCGTCCGGGATGCGACCGCCGGCGAGCGCCCAGATCCGCTCGAACGCCCGGTCGAGCGTCACCACGGCCGGTCCGGTCAGCTCGATGGCGGTGTCCCGCCACGGCTCGACGTTCTTCGCCGGGTCGCCGGCCCATTCGTCGCCGATGCAGAGTCCGCCGAGGATCGCCGAGCCCGCGTCAGTCACGACGAGCTTGCGGTGGTCCCGGGACAGGTTGCCGAGCAGGTCGAGGAAACGGGGCGAATTGAACCTCCGGAGCTCGACGCCCGCCTCGCGAAGGTGGCTCGCCATGCGGCGCCCCAGGCCCAGGCTGCCGAACCAGTCGCACAGGAGGCGCACCGAAACGCCTTCGCGCGCGCGCTCCGCAAGGGCTTCCGCGAACTGCCAGCCCGTCGCGTCGTCCCGCACGATGTAGTTCTCGAAATGCACCCAGCGCTCGGCGCGCCGGACGGCGTCGAGCATCGCGGGGAACGCCTCGGGGCCATCCAGCAGGAGCCGCGCAGCATTGCCGGGCACGAACCGCGCGCCGCCTGCCCGGGCGAGGGCCCGCTCGCCGAGGGCGGAGAGAGCGGCGTCGTTCACCCGGGCGTCCCGAGCCCGAGCACCGCCTCGTGTGGCCGGAGCGCCTCGAGGACGAACTGGATGAGGTCGTCCAGCGGCATGCCGAGTTCCTCCGCGCCCAGCAGGACGTCCTCGCGGCTCACGCCCCGGGCGAACGCCTTGTCCTTGAGCTTCTTGCGAACGCTTTTCGGCTCGAGATCCGTGAGAGAACGGGAGGGGCGGACCAGCGCGCAGGCCACGAGGAAACCGCAGAGCTCGTCCACCGCGAAAAGGGCCCGCGCCAGCGGCGTTTCCCGCGCGACGCCGGTGTAGGCCGCGTGGCCCAGGATGGCCCGTTGCCAGGTCTCGGGGGCCCCGAGCCCGGCCAGGATGCGCACCCCCTCGCTCGGATGCTCGGCGTCCGCAGCGTGAGCGGCGTTGGGGAAGCGCTCGTAGTCGAAGTCGTGTACCAGCCCCACGGTGCCCCAGGCGTCGGGGTCCTCGCCGGCACGGGCCGCCATGGCCCGCATGGCGATTTCCACCGCGTACATGTGCTTCCGGAGGGCGTCGGAGGCGGTGTATTCGTGGACCAGCGCGAGGGCGCGATCGCGGGTCAGGGTCATCCAGTCTCCTCTGAGGGGGCGCGCGTGGAAAGGTAAGGGTGCGCGGGGGAGCGGTAAGAGGGTCCTGGACAGACGAAGGGCGGCGGGCCAGGAGATGGCCCGCCGCCCTTCGCGGCAGCCGGGAGTCCCTCAGGAGTTCAGGGGATGCTGGTGCCGAAGAACTGGTTCACCGTAGAAACCAGCGAGTCCGCGAGCAGCTGGTGCGCGAGGGTGGACGGGTGCACGCCGTCGAGGGTGAAGTACGGCCCAAACGTGACGGGCTGACCGGCCAGCGCCGGCGCGAGATCCGGCACCGGCGGAATGGCACCCGTCGCCACCAAGGCCAGCAGCGTGGGGTTCGGATCCATGTAGGCCATGCCCCGCGTCGTTGCCTCGGCGGAAATGAAGCCGTTGAATCCGGTGACGGCCGCCTGGAGTCCGGCGAGCTCGGTGGGCGTGACAACCTGGGTGTCGATGGAGCAGTCGAGCGTTTGCGGGGCGCCGCCGGCGGCCGCGGCGAGCTTCGGCAGCAGGATGGTCCACGGGACGAGCGTGGCGAGCCCACCGGGCGCCGCGCAATTGACGTCCACGTTCCAGAGGCCTGCCGCCTGGAGGCCGGCGAGGTTCGGGTCAGGGGTCGTCGGGAGCGGCGCCTGGCAGCGGGCGGCATCGACGTACGTCAGGCAGTAATAGATGGCCGTGCGCGAAGCGTACGGAATCACCGAGACGTCGGCGACGCCGATGAGGACGGCCTTGGCACCCGTGGCCTCGATCGAGTCCAGCATGGCCGTGTAATTGGCCTCGAACACCGGTTCGGGCGTGATCAATGCCGGATCGCCCGGATTGGTGCTGCTGGTGAGTGAACCAAGGACGTCGTTGTTGCCGATCCAGGCCGACACGAAGGTCGGATTGGCGTCCATCATGGCCTGGACCTGGGTACGGCCGCCCAGGATGAACGTCGTCAGCGCGTTGCTGTTCGCGAACGCCGACAGGTTGTCCGTCGGCGAGAATGACGTCGCGCCCGGAACCGCGACGTTGCTCACGTAGAACAGTTGCTGGTTCGCCCGGAGGTCGCAGGTGGTGGAGGTGCCGCCGCCGACGCGCTCGCCGGTGACATTGTTGACCAGCGGCGGCGCGCAGCCCCGGCCCTGCAGTGAGGGCACGAAGAACGGCGCATTGGCACGGTTCGCGAAGAGCACGGCATACGAACGCTGCTGCGTGCTGTCGTTGATGCCGGCCGACTGGTAGCCGGCGGTGATGCTGTTCCCCATCGAGATGTAGCGGGCCATCAGCCCGTTGCTCGTCGAGAGGTCGGGCGCGTTGAGCGGTTCGTTGTCGTGGCACCCCGCCAGGAGCGGAAGCGCCAGCAAGAGAGCCGCGGAAATGCGGGTGCGCTGCATATGCTGTAGTCTCCCGATCAGAACGAGTAGGTCAGCGTGAGGCCGAACAGGTTTGCCTTGAACGTGTACAACCCGTCGTTCAGCGCGGCGGTGGGATCCGGGCAGGGCAGCGTCGCATTGGTGCAGCCGTTGCTCGTCCGTCCCTGGCGGTCGGCCTGGTCGATGTACTGGTAGGCGAAATCGAACGCCCAGCGGTCCGTCAGGTGCGACCCGACGCCGGCGGTGAACTCGGTGCGCGGCGCTTCCGGCAGGTTCGGCGTGACGGTCTGGTCCGGCGCGGCCGCGTTGTGCGAGATGAAGCCGAGGCGGACGGTCGTCTTGGGGCTGACGAGATATTCGCCGCCGGCGCGCCAGGAGGTGGTGTTCCGGTAGGATTCGACGATGGTTTCGGTGCCGATGACGCTGAACTCGAGGGGCAGGGTCTGCCAGACGTTCCAGTACTGGATGCCGACATCGCCGAGGAGGGTCAGCTTGTCGGTGGCCTGCAGGGTCAGGCCGAAGGTGAGCTGCGCCGGGTAGGGCAGCACCGTGTTGCCGGTCTGGTTGACGAGCGGTCCGCCCGGCTGGAATTCCGGCGCGACCAGCGCATCGACCGGCGTGCCGGCCGGCAGGCCCAGCGGGTTGCCCGGCGCCAGGTACAGGTTGGTCGGCACCTGGGCGATGAGCGCCTGCGCGTCGTTCACGTTGGCGGTCTGCTTCGAGAGATACCGGACGCCAAGCGAAACACGCTTGATCGGCTGGATGATCATGCCGACGCTATAGCCGTACGACATCGCGTTGCCGGACAGCTGGACGTCGGCGAAATCGGTCCCGTACGCGATGCCCAGGTTGGCGAAAGTGACTCCCGGGGCAGCTTCCTGATTGGCGAGGTCCACCCGCTGGCTCAGTTCCACGCTGGTGCGCGTGATATCGAAACCCGCGCCGAGCTGGAGCCACTTGTTGACCTTGAACGCAGCGGTGGGCTGGAGGTAGATGCCCTTGATGGAGCTGTGGTACCCGAGAAAGCGGCCCTCGAACGAAAGGGGCCAATCGATGGCGAGGCCGTAGGGGGCAAAGACGCCGAAGCCGACCGAGACCTTGTCCGAGAGGCCGTAGCCCATAAAGACGGAGGGGACGGGCGTCGTTTCGCTCATCAGGTCGGTGGTCTCACCGGTGGTGCTGTTGGTGAAGTCACCGGTCGGGGTGATGAGGGTGGCACCGCCGCTGGCGACCCCCTTGCCCTTGGCCACGATCAGGCCGGCGGGATTGTACACCACGGCCGAGCCGTCATTGCAGGGCGAGGCCACGCCGGTGCCGCCCCGACCCATGGTGCATGAGCCGTGTTCGTTGACGCTGTAGCCTTGCGCCTCAACCGTCCGGGGCATCGCCAGGACGGCGGCGAGCGCTCCGGCGGTGATCCAAACATGGAACCGTCGCATAGGTGGACTCCAATTCAGGACGACCTGCAGGACAGGCCGGGGACTCACCCGGAAAACGGAAGTACAGCAAACATATCGTTCGGGGGAAAGGCTTGTCAAAGACGGGATTCCAATGCCGAGGAGGCCGGTCGGATTCCCGGTCAGTGGGCCTCGATCCCGGGGGCCCGGGCGGCCGTCAACGGCACCCGGGTCACGCCTTCTCCCTCGATGGTGATTTCGAAGGCGTACGCGCCCGGCTTGGGAAGGGGGACGTCGAAGACCAGCACGGCGCCCGCCTCCACCTCGGTGACCCCGGCGGGCGGCTCGTTGAACTGCACGCTGCCCTCGCCGCCAAGCAGCTCGGTGTTGTCCTCGTCCACAAACCGGATGCGAATGCCGCGGGTCCCGATGTCGGTCCGGCGTCCGCGCACCCGGAGAACGAGGTGCGTCCGGGGGTGCACCGCCGGAAAGGCGGCCACCCAGACGTGCTGGAAGATTCCCAGCACTGACAGCTTGCCCTGCTGGTCGATCAGGGCGTAATCGGCGAGGACGGCAAAATCGAGCCGCAGGCTCATGCCACCCGGATCGACTCGATCACGTCGTTCTTCTTGATGGTGTTCACGATGTCGAGGCCCTTCGTGACCTGGCCGAAGACGGTGTGCACGCGGTCGAGATGCGGCTGCGGGGCGTGGCAGATGAAGAACTGGCTCCCGCCGGTGTTCTTGCCGGCGTGGGCCATGGAGAGCGTCCCCGCCACGTGCCGGTGGGTGTTCTTCTCGGTCTCGCACTTGATGGTGTAGCCGGGGCCGCCGGTGCCCGCCCGGGGATTGTTCGGGTCGCGGCTCAGCGGGTCGCCGCCCTGGATCATGAAGTTGTCGATCACGCGGTGGAACCGCGTGCCGTCGTAGAACTTCTCGTTGGCCAGCTTCTCGAAATTGGCGACGGTGCCCGGGACCTCGGCGTCGAACAGGTCGGCGACGATGGTGCCCCGGCTGGTCGTGATCGTGGCGGTCTTCATGGGAGTCCGTTTGGGTGCGGGTCAGGTGGCGTGGGCTTGAGCCCGGTCGGTCGGCCGGAAAGATAGCGAGGCTGCGACCAGCCCGGCGACCACCCACAGGGCCCCGCTCCAGTAGGGCGCGCCGGGGCCGACATGGTCGAACGCCAGGCCGGCCCAGAGGGGGCCCGCGATGCGGGTCAGGCTTGCCACCGACTGCATCGAGCCCAGCACCCACCCCTGCTCCGCGCCCGTCACGCTCCGGGACACCTCGCTCGTGAGCATCGGCCCCGCGGCAGCGCTGCCGAGGCCGAGGATCCCGATGGCAGGATAGAGCCAGGCCACCCCGGGGACGAATGCGGTGGCGGCGAATCCGGCTGCCATCAGGAACAGGCCCCCCATCGCGATCGGTCGCTCGCGACCGGCGGTCGGCACCCGGCGGAGCAGGACGCCCTGCACAAGAACGCCGATGACACCGACAAAGGTGAAGAGCACCGCGTTGCCCTGCGGGCCCAACCCGAAACGCGCGCGGGTGAACACGGCGAAGTTCGACTGCAGTCCCGCCATGGCGAAGTTCATCGCGAAGAAGGCGATGAAGATCCTCGCGATGCCGGGGCGGCGGACAGCCTCGCCAAGGTGATTGAGGGGATGCAGGTCGCTCAGGCGGAACGGCTCGCGCGTGCGGCGCTCGGGCGGCAGGGACTCCGGGAGCACCAGGTACCCGATGGTGACGGTCACGAGCGAGAGGATGCCCGCCGCGTATGCCGGGGCGCGGAGGCTCCAGTGGCTCAGGATTCCTCCCAGCGCCGGCCCGATGATGAACCCGAGCCCGAACGCGGCGCCGATGAGCCCGAAATTCTTGGCCCGGTCCTCCGGGGCGGAGACGTCGGCGATGTACGCCTGGGCGGTCGAGACGTTGCCGCCGGTGAAGCCGTCGACGAGCCGGGCAAGGAACAGGAGCCAGAGGGTCTGGGCCGCGCCGAAGATGAAGTAGCCGACGCCGGTGCCCAGCACGCTCAGCAGGAGGACGCGCCGCCGGCCGACGCGGTCGGACCACGCCCCGAGCACGGGACTCGCCAGGAACTGCGCCGCGGCGAAGGTGAGGCTCAGGAGGCCCACGGTGAGGGCGTCGGTCCGGAATTCGGCGACGATGAACGGGAGCACCGGCACGAGGATGCCCACGCCGAGGAGGTCGAGGAAGACCGTCAGGAAGATGAACGTCAGGGGCCGGGCCCCGGCCCGACGGGCGTCAGCCACGTGGCCTCCCCGTCGCGCTCGGACAGTCGGCGGCGAGCACGCAGGCGTCGCAGCGGGGCCGGCGCGCCACGCAGACGGCGCGACCGTGACTGATCAGGAGGTGGGAGAGTAGCGTCCATCGGTCCTGCGGAAAGAGCGTCATCAGGTCCTGCTCCACCTTTTCGGGATCGTCCTCGGCGGTGAGGCGCAGCAGCCGGGCGATCCGGCCCACGTGGGTGTCCACCGTGACACCTTCGTTCCGCCCGAACGCGTTGCCGAGGACGACGTTGGCCGTCTTGCGGCCGACACCCGGCAGGGCGCGGAGCGCCTCCATCGTGTCCGGGATCCGGCCGCCGTGCCGTGCCACCACGGCCTGCGCCATCGCGATGAGGTTCTTCGCCTTGTTCCGGAAGAAGCCGGTCGAGCGGATGAGCGCTTCCACGTCGTCCTGCGGGCCCCGGGCCAGGGCGCGCGCGTCGGGGTAGCGGGCAAAGAGCGCCGGAGTGACGAGGTTGACGCGCGCATCGGTGCACTGCGCCGAGAGGATCGTGGCGACGAGCAATTGGTAGGCGTCCGCGTGCTCGAGGGCGCAGTGCGCCTCTGGATAGGCGGCCTCCAGCCCGGCCAGCACCCGCCGGGCGCGGACACGGCGGGCGGAGGCGGATTCCCGGGCCACCTACGGGCGCCTGGCGCGCGCGAACGCCAGAAAACCCTCGGCGTCCCGGGTGTTCAGGATTTCCGCCGGCCCCAGCCACCCCTTGCGCGCGATGCCGACGCCGAACGCCACGTTGCCGAGCCCGGCGAGATTGTGCGCGTCGGCCCCGATGGAAATCATGACGCCGTGCTTCCGCGCAGAGCGGAGCACCCGCCAGTCGAGGTCGAGACGGTGCGGGTCGGCGTTGATCTCGATCGCCACGCCGAGTGCCCCGGCCTTCTCGAATATCGCGTCGAGGTCGATCGCGTAGGCGTCGCGGGAGAGGAGCAGGCGCCCGGTCGGGTGGCCGAGGATGCTCAGATACGGGTTGTCGAGCGCGGCGAGCACGCGGGCGGTCATCTCGGGGCCGCCCAGGTTGAAGCGGCTGTGAATCGAGCCGATGACGAAATCGAGTCCCGCGAGGACTTCGTCGTCGTAGTCGAGCCGCCCGTCGGCCAGGATATCGGCCTCCACCCCGTGGAGGATGCCGAAGCCCGGCATCGTCGCGCGCACCCGTGCGATCTCCTCGCGCTGGCGGACCAGCGATGCTGGCGAGAGCCCGCCGGCGTAGGCGGCGGACTGGCTGTGGTCGGTGATCCCGACCCACGCGTAGCCGGCGTCGCGGACTCCGCGCGCCAGGTCGGCCACCGTGTTGGAGCCGTCGGAGTACTCGGTGTGGCAATGCAGGAAGCCCTGCAGCCCCTCCTGCTCCAGCAGGGTGGGGAGCGCTCCCGACGCGGCGGCCTCGCATTCGCCGCGCCCCTCACGGAGTTCGGGCGGAATCCAGGCGAGGCCGAGGGCGCGGTAGAGGGTCTCCTCGTCCGGCGTGGCGACGAATTCGCTGCCACGCCAGAGCGCGGCACCGCGGAGCGAACAGCCCTGGGCGGAGGCCAGCGCCTCCAGGTCCCGCAGGTGGGCTTCGCTCCCGGTCGCCTGCACCAGGACCGCCCCCGCGTTGCCCGCCGGGGTGACGATCACCTGGGCACTCGTGCCGCCGGCGAACCGGAGCGTGATCTGCCGCTCGTCCCGCCCCGCGAATTCGTGCACTCCCGGCACCTGGCCCAACCGGGCGAACAGCTCCGCCGCGGGCACCTCGGCGATCAGCACGATCACCAGCTCGCTGACGACCTCGGTGCGGCGCCGGACCTCTCCCGCGGCGGTGGCGCTCAGCACGCCGGGCACCCGTGCCAGCGCCTCGACCAGGGCGCGAGATTCCTCCGCGGCGTGGTGGGCGAGCCGGAACGCGCTGGCCTGCCGCAGGAAGGCGATGCTCTTCCGGATGTTGTCGGCGGTCTTCTGGCCGAAGCGGGGGAGCGCGGCCAGCCGGCCGTCGGCGGCCGCCGCCTCCAGCTCCGGGAGCGAGTCGATGCCGAGGGTGTCGTGAATCTGGCGAATCTTGGCCACGCCGAGCCCGGAGATGGCCAGCATCTCCACCAGTCCGGCGGGGACCTGGTCGCGGAGTTCCTCGAGGAGGCCGCAACGGCCGGTGGCGGCGAGCTCATTGACCGCCTCGAGGGTGGCGGGCCCCACGCCCTTGGTGGCCGCGAGGGAGCCGTCGTCGAGGGCCTGCCGAAGGGTCGCTGGCAGGCCGCTCACGACCCGGGCGACGGTGCGAAAGGTCCGGACGCGGAAGGGATTCTCGCCCTTCAGCTCCATGAAGGACGCGACCTGCTCCAGCGCGTCGGCCACGGCCCGCTTCTCCATCCGGTCAGTCACGGGACCTCCTGGTGTCCTGCGGGGCGCGGCACCCCCTCGAGCATCCGGCCGGCGAGTTCCACGAGTTCACCGGGATCCACCAGGGCGTGGAGCCCCGCGAGTTCGCCGCCCTCGAGGGCCGGTGCGAACAGCGGAGCGCCGTCGGCCCGCTCGGTCAGCCGTCCCGGCGTCCCCACCGCCTCGGCCACGGTAAAGCCCATGCGCGAGGGATGGAGGCCGAAGATCCCGAGCACGCGGAGGGCGCCGTCCGGCCCGGCGTGGACAAAGCAGCCGTCGAGCGGCTCCCACGGACCGTCCGGGCCGAGCGATGCCCACACCAGGCGCTCCGGGAGCTGAATGTATCCCGCCTCCGGCGGCCCGCCGGCACCTGCCGGACCGGCGGCGAGGCACGCGCGGGCGGAGACCGGGGTGTGCGCCCAGGTCTGGAGCCCACCTGCCCAGTACAGGTAGGCGTGATGGGCCAGGGCGGCGAGCTCCCGCACCCCCTCGCCGGCGCCTTCCTCGTCGGGGCGGAGTTCCCGGAGGAGGGTCATGGCCGGCAGGGTCACCAGGAAGGCATCCCGGTCGTGCGGGTCGGCCGCGGCGGCGTCAAGCGCCTTCCGGATCTCGGGGAATCGGTCGGTGGCGAGGTCGGAGAATACAAGTTCATACGGCGTCGGTCGGCCCATCGCACAAAGGTAAACCCTCTGGCGATGCCGTCCGGCACCCGGTACTTTGACGCGTTCCGTCCGCGCGCCGTGGTCCTGCAGGGGAGGTCCGGTTGGTCAAGACCCGCAGCATCGCCACCAAGGTGGCCCTGGTCGTCTCGGCGGTGGTGATCGGCGCCCTGGCCCTCACCGGCTGGTTCGCATTGAAGCGCTCGGACGCCGAACTCGTCCAGCTGCAGCTCCACCAGGCGAGCCAGCAGCTCACCACCAACCTCGGCATCGCGCAGCGCATCTTCGAGGAGCGCTTTCCCGGCAGCTGGCACCTGGTCCCCGCCGCGCCGGTCGCATTCGACGCCGGACCCTCCACTCCGGCCGAATCGCTCGCCGCCCAACTGTACAAGGGCGACGAGAAGATCCTTGGCAACGCGGAAGTGACCGCCCTGCTTGTCGAGTTGTCGCGCCTGACGGGCACCCGACTCAGCATCGCCCAGCGGGTGGGCGACGGCCGCGCGGTGCGCCTGGCCACCAGCGACACTGCGACCCGCACGGCAGGCCCCCTCACGCTGATGCCCGCGAAGGCCGCCTCCGTGCTGGCGGACGGCAACCCGGCCGTCGGCGGCGAGGAAGACTGGGCCCTCTACTGGCCGATCCGGGCCGCCGGGACCGATTCGATCGTCGGCCTGTTCGACGCTGCCACTCCCTACGCGCCGTTCGCCGCCGCCGCCAAGGCGGCGTCGCGGCAGGTGGCGGAAGGGCTGACGCCGATCGTGCTCCTCGTCGCCCTCGGCGCCTCGCTCCTGCTCTTCGTGCTGACGCGCCGAATGTTGCGGCCCCTCCGCGCCATCCACACCGCGGTGGCGCGCCTCGGCGAGGGGGAGTGGCCCCAGGAGGTGAAGGTCCGGAGCCGCGACGAGGTGGGCGCGCTGGCCGGGGCGTTCAACCGGATGGCGGCGGACCTCCGGCAGACCGTCGCGACCATCGAGGACAAGGTCAAACTGCGGACCCGCGAGCTGGAGGAAAGCAACTCGGCCCTGGGCCAGGCCCGGGAGGCGGCCGACGTGGCCAACAAGGCCAAGAGCCGGTTCCTGGCCAACATGAGCCACGAGCTTCGCACCCCCCTCAACGCCATCATCGGCTACAGCGAAATACTCGAAGAGGAGGCGGAGGACCGCCAGCTCGACGACCTGGTGCCCGACCTCCGGAAGATTCACGGCGCCGGACGGCACCTGCTCCAGCTGATCAACGACATCCTCGACCTCTCCAAGGTCGAGGCCGGGCGGATGGACCTCTACCTCGAGACCTTCGCGGTCCGCGGCATGCTCGACGACGTGGTGAGCACCATCCAGCCGCTGGTGAAGCAGAAGGGCAACACGCTCGTCATCGACTGCCCCGACGACGTCGGGACCATCCACGCCGACCTGACGAAACTGCGGCAGTCGCTGTTCAACCTGCTCAGCAACGCGTCGAAGTTCACCGAACAGGGGACGGTGACGCTGCGGGTGCGGACCGAGGTGGCCGACGGCCGCCGCTGGATCCGGCTCGCCGTGCAGGACAGCGGCATCGGCATGACGCCGGAGCAGGTGGGGCGCCTCTTCCAGCCCTTCACCCAGGCGGACGCCTCGACCACGCGCAAGTACGGCGGCACCGGGCTGGGCCTGACGATCACCAAGCGGTTCGCCGAGCTCATGGGCGGGACGGTGACCGTGGACAGCGCGCCGACACAGGGCTCCACCTTCACGCTCGTCCTGCCGGCGGAGGTGGCGGCGCGTCCAGTCACCTCCGACCACGTGGCGCTGATGGCGGGCCCCAAGGGGATGGTGCTGGTGATCGACGACGACCCCGCCATGCACGACATGGTCCGCCGCACGCTCGAAAAGGAGGGGATCGCGGTCATCCCCGCGCTGGGAGGCGAGGAGGGGCTCGAACTGGCGCGCCAGCTGAAGCCCTCGGTCATCACGCTCGACGTCATGATGCCGGGCAGCGACGGATGGAACGTGCTGCGGGCGCTCAAGGCCGACCCGGACCTCGCGGGGATTCCTGTCGTGATGCTGACCATCATCGACGACAAGAACATGGGCTTTTCGCTGGGGGCGGCGGAGTACCTCACCAAGCCGGTCGACCGCGAGCGGCTGATCCGCGTGATCCGCCGCTTCAACCGGGACGGCAAGGGCGGGCGGGCGCTCGTCGTGGACGACGACGTGGCGGCGCGGGACCGGATGCGCGAGCTGCTGCGCGGGGAGTCGTGGGAGGTGATCGAGGCCGGCAACGGCGTCGAGGGCCTCGCCGCGCTCGGGGGCGGGATGCCGGACCTGATCCTCCTCGACCTGATGATGCCCGAAATGAACGGATTCGAATTCCTCGCCGCGCTCCATGCGCGCGAAGGCGGCCAGCAGGTGCCGGTCGTCGTCGTCACGGCGCACGACCTCACGCCGGCCGAGCGGGAGCACCTCTCGATTCACGTGGCGCGGGTGTTCGACAAGGACCATCTCGACAGCGAGGCCCTCGTGGGCGAACTCAAGCGCCTGCTGGCCGGCTCCAGCGCCGGGGAGGCGTAGCCCGTGGCGAAGATCCTGCTGGTCGAGGACAACGAACTCAACCGCGACATGCTGTCCCGGCGGCTGACGCGCCGGGGGTACACCGTCGTGGCGGCCGAAGATGGAGAACAGGGCCTCGCGCTCGCCCGGAGCGAGCGTCCCGACCTCATCCTGATGGACATGAGCCTGCCCGGTATCGACGGCTGGGAAGCCACGCGGCGGTTGCGGGCGGACCCGGAGCTCGCCGGCGCGCGGGTGATCGCGCTGACGGCGCACGCCATGGCCGGCGACCGGGAGCGCGCGATCGAGGCGGGTTGTGACGACTACGACACGAAGCCGGTGGAAATGGAACGCCTGCTGCTCAAGATCACCACGCTGCTCGGAGCGACGCCATGATCCGCATGTCCCGGGGCATCCGCCTCGCCCCGCTGCTCTTCGTCGGCGCCCTGTCCTGCAGCAGCGCCGGCGGCACGGCGCCCGCACCGGCCCCGGTCGCGCCGCCGTCCGACGTTCCTCCCGTCCGGATTCCGGTGGGCGTGGCGCCGTCGTTCGACGGCGCCGTGACCGGCAACGGCTGGGTGGACGGATTCGCCGCCGCCGGGTCGAAGTACTTCCGGGAGGTCGCGGGGGTTCGGGGCCAGACGTTCGAGCTCAGGGAGGTCGCCACCGGAGACGAACAGAGCAAGGCGTGCGGCAAGGACTGGCGCGCTTCGTCCGCGCGGTCGGTATCGACCGTCACGCCGGACGTGAGCCGGACCGCCCGCTCGGCGGGCTTCACCCTGAGCGCCATCGCCATGGCACGGCGGGGCTACTGGCACACCAAGGCCACGCTCAGCTGCACCACGATCAACCGCACCGACGCGCAGGCCGCGACGATGGCACGCGGGCAGGCGTGGATCGACCTCGGCGGCGGCGCGGGGGACCAGGACCAGCTGCTGATCGAGACGACCGGACTCGACGCCGGCGAGTGGGCGCTCAGCGTGACCGACAGCGCCGGCCAGAAGCTCGCTCCCACCCAGACGGGCAACACGTTCGTGGCGACGCTGTCGCGGGGCGGGCGATATTCGGTGGCGGCGTCCGTGACGGCGCGCGCGGCCACCGCCGGCGCCAGGGACTCGGTGGAGCAGCGGCTTCGGGCCACGGTCCGGGTGTCCAGCCTGCGGAACGCGCTGGCCGTCGGCACCGGGCGCACGCCGCTTCCCGGCCTCGAGCTTCCGCTCGAGGTGAACGTGCCCGGCAAGGAGCTCGCAGCGCAGGTGCAGGCGGCGCTCGCCGGCGCACGTCCCTGCGCCGTGAAGCCGGGCTGCGGCGGCAAGGTGTCCGACCTGTCGGTGCAATCGGTGAGCGTCCATCCGGCCGGAGGCGGCGCGCGGGTCGAACTGGTGCTCACCGGCACCAAGCGCACGCCGACGACGGTTTCGCTGATCGGCCTCCTCCAGGTGCGCGACGATTCCCTCCGGCTCGCCGAGCTGCGGCTCGCCGCCGGCCAGCCGGAGATCGTCAAGAAGAAGGACCTGGTCGCGGCGGCGGCCGCGTTCGGCGGTCGGGTGCCCGCCGCCGCGGTGGGCCTCGCGGCCCGCACGGAGCCGCTGGAGTCGGAACTGCGGAGCCGCTTCCCGGTGAAGGTCGGGGACCTGTGCGTGAGCGGAACGAACGGAGCTCCGGCATTCCTGGGATCGCGGCCGGCGGCGGAAGCGGACGTCTTTACTCTTGTCTTCGGCGCGACTCCCGGCCTGGTCGAACCCTGCGCCCGGGGGCGTACCGCGTCGTGACGCTCGTGCGGCTGTCGCGGACCACCGCGCGGCTCGAGTCCCTCGGCGAGTTGCTCGACCTCGCGACCCGCGCCGCCCGCGAGGCGGGGGCCGGCGACGAGGGCCAGCACGACATCCGGCTCGCGGCGGAAGAAGTCCTCATCAACGTGATCAACCACGCCTACCCGGCGGGACAGCCCGGGCCGCTGGTCCTGCGCGCCCGGATCGAGCCGGGCGCGCTCACGTTGACGGTGCTCGACGAGGGCGCACCCTTCTCGCCCGACATGGCCCCGACGCCGGACCTGACCGCACCGTGGGCCGACCGGCCGATCGGTGGACTGGGGTGGCACCTGGTGGAAAAGGTGATGGACGAGATCCGTCACCGCAGCCTCGGTGCCACCGGCAATGAATTGACCATGGTCAAGCGATTCGGCTCCGCCGGATCGGCCTCTCCCATCATGCAGGGACACCTTTCTATGCAGATCGAAGTGGAGCGCCGCGGGCAGGTGACGATCGCGCGCGTGCAGGGCAACGTGGATGGCATGACCTCGGCGGAACTCAATCGCGTGCTTGGCGGCGAGGTCGCCGACGGCGGGCACCGGATGGTGGTGTCGCTGGAGGGGGTGGACTACACGAGCAGCGCCGGACTCCGGGTGCTCCTGGCGGTGGTCAAGGATGCGCGAGGCCGCGGAGGCGACGTGCGATTGGCCGGGGTGCGGGACAACGTGCGGAAGGTGCTCGAGCTCAGCGGATTCACCAGCATCCTGAAGCTCTATCCCGACGCGGACGCGGCGGCAAGGAGTTTCGAGGCTTAAGCGCCCGCGCGGTGCCGCCGCACCGCCAGCAGGGTAATGTCGTCCGCCTGCTCCGCGCCTGCGGCGTAGGCGTCCACCACCGCCAGCATCCGGTCGAGCAGCTCGGCGGCGGTTCCATCGGTTCCCTCCGCGACCGCCAGCGTTCGTTCCTCCCCGAACAGTTCGGTGGTGCCCGTCGCCTGGGCCTCCGTGACGCCGTCCGTCCACGCTACGAGGGTCTCTCCCGGCGCGAGCGTGGTCTCGCCCACCACGAAGGGGAGGCCGGGCAGGAGGCCGAGGGCGGGCCCGGTGGGCTCCAGCCGCCGCACGCCGGCGGGTCCGACGACTGCCGGGGGTTCATGGCCGGCGTTCACGTACTGCACCAGCCCCGAGTCCGCGTCGACGATCGCGAAGAACACCGTGGCGAACATGTTGGAGCGGCTGTGCGTGCCGGCGATGTAATCGTTGGCCAGGGTCACAGTGCGGAGCAGGTGCCCGGTGACGGCCTCGGTCCGTGTCCCCGCGTCACGCCGCCGCTCGCGGCTCGCGCCCCGCTCGTTCCACCGGGCGCCGTCCGACTGCTCGGTGAGCGCCCGCAGCAGGGAGCGGAAGAGGGCCATGAAGAGCGCCGCCCCGACGCCCTTGTCGCAGACGTCGCCCACCACCGCGACCACCTCGGTCCCGCCGCCGAGGGGATAGAGGTCGTAGAAATCGCCGGACACCATCCGCGCCGAGCGAAGCCGTGCGGCGAAGTCGAAGCCCGGCAGGATCGGCAGGCTGTCGGGCAGGAAATGCGCCTGGATCTCGCGTCCGATTTCCAGTTCTCGCTCGAGGCTCTTCTGGTAGAGCTGCTCCCGGTCGTGCAGGCGCTTCCGGGCGAGGCTGGCGCCGAGCCGGGCCTGCAGGATCACCGGGTCGAAGGGCTTGGGCAGGTAGTCGTCGGCGCCGAGACCGATGCAGCGGGCGATGCTCTCCTTGTCGTCCACCGCGGAGATCATGATCACCGGCACCCGGCGCAGCCGTTCGTCCAGCGCCATCGCCTCGAGCACCTCATACCCGTTCATGTTGGGCATCATGATGTCGAGGAGGAGCACGTCGAAGTCGCGCGCCTTGAGCAGCTCGAGCGCTCGGACGCCGTCCTCGGCCATGGTGACTTCGTGCCCCAGCCGGCGCACCCGGCGGGCCAGCAGGTCGCGGTTCATTTCCACGTCATCGGCGACCAGGACCTGGGCCGGGGCGGTTTCGGGCTCCCGGCTCACGCGGCGGGCTCCGCCATCAGGCGGCGGATGTACGGAATGTGGGCCAGCGCGGCGCGCCGGCCCTCCTCGATGACGTACGGGATCTGCCGCGTGTCGAAGATGCCGACCTGCTTCCGGAACTCGGGCAGGATGGGAATCACCTCGGCGTGGTGCGTAAGGTTGTGGAAGGCAAAACGGGAGCGGAGGAGGTTGTTCGTCATCACGCTGGTCAGCTGGAGTCCCACGCGCATCGGGCTGGTGAAGCGCCGCAGGTTAGGGCTCTCGAAGCCGATGGCCAGGATCACTCCGGCCCGCTCCTGGATGGCCACGTTGACCGGGAGGGGGTCCGAGAGGAAGCCATCCATCAGGAGGCGGTCGTTGATGCGCCGGGGAGCGAAGACCAGCGGAATGGCGATGCTCGCCCGCACGGCTTCCCAAAGCAGGCCCTCCGACAGCACGACCTGCTGACCGTTGTTGAAGTCGGTGGCGGTGATGTACAGCGGAATCCGGGTGTCGCCGAAGGTGCGCACCCCGAAGGCCTGCCGAAGGCGCGAATTGAGCAGGCGGTCGTCGCGGAAGGAAAAATCGGACGAGAACCCGAACAGACGCGGAAACATCGCCTTGAGCAGGGCCAGGCGCCGTGGCTGGGAGGTCGTGTCCCGGGTCCAGAGCTGGAGCGTCTGCTCGATGGTCTCGTCGACGGTCCAGCGCAGCGCGGCTGCGGTGGCGTAGATGGCCCCGCCGCTGCAGCCGACGACCAGGTCAATCTCGATTCCCTCGTCCCGAAGCGCCTGCTGGAGCCCCACCGCCGCCGCGCACTTCACGCCGCCGGAGCCAATAACGAGGGCAATCCGGCTCCGCGGAGAATTCTCTGTCATGACGGGAAGGATGCGGCCGCCCGGTGCGGCGCGCAACCGCGGGCTACGCCGGCAGGAAGGGATCGAGCAGGCGGCGGAATTCGTCGGGGGCCTCGACGTAGGGCACGTGACCGCACGCACTGAGCAGGTGGAACGGCGCGCGGAGCGCGTCGGCCACGGCGCGGGCGGACGCCTCGGGAATCGGGTCGTCGTCGCCGTGGAGGACGATCGCCGGCACCCGGAGCGCGGCCAAGGCCGGGCGCAGGTCGAACTCGCCGAGGCTGTCCCAGACCTCCTGCTGGGTGCGCCCCGTCACCCGGAACTGAGTGAGGCCGGCGACCTTGGCCCGGTCATGGAAGTAGCCGGCCACCGACAGCTCGAAGGTCCGGCGCTGGTACGCCTCCGGATCGCGTTCGCGGAGCCCGCTGCTTCGGAGCGCGGCGCGCGCCTCCTGGAGCGCGGGCGCCATGGTGCGCGCCGCGAACCGGGCTTCGAACTCCGCGCGTGCCGACCGCCAGGCCGGCGCCGGCGAGACGAGCGCCATCCGCTCCACACGGTCCGGGTGTTCCGTGGCGTAGAGCATGGCCAGCAAGGCGCCCCAGGAATACCCCGCGATGCTGAGTCGCTCGAGGCCCCAGACGACGCGCAGCGCCTCGAGGTCGGCGACCTGTTCACGCCACCCGACCGGCACCTCCCGCGGCACGGGAGACCGGCCGCCGCCCCGCTGGTCGTAGTAAATGAGCGTGCGACGCCCGGCGAGGGTGTCGAAGCCCGGGAGGAGGTAGTCGTGGTGTGCGCCCGGGCCCCCGTGCAGCACCACCGTCGCGGGACCGCTCCCGGCGCGGCGCTCGAAGAGGGCGACCCCACGGACCACGCGGGTGGTCTCAACTACAGGCGGCACGGAGTTCCTGCACGGTGTTGGCGTGAATGGTCACGATGTCGTCGAGCCGCTCGGCGTAGCCACCGGCGAGCGTGACGACCACGGGCAGCCCGCGGCGGCGGCAGGCCGCGAAGACGCGGCGGTCTCGTTGGCGGAGCCCGTCGATCGACACGCCGAGGCGGCCGAAGCGATCGCCGGCGTAGGGATCGGCGCCGGCCAGGTAGAAGACGAACTCAGGCGCCGCCTCGTCCAACACGCGGTCGAGATGGGCGTCGAGAGCCGCGAGGTAGGCGGCGGCGTCGGCGCCGTCCGGCAGCTCCACGTCCAGCCGGCTCTGCTCGCGATGGAAGGGGTAGTTCCGCGCGCCGTGCAGGGAGAAGGTGAAGACGTCGGGATCGCCCAGGAAGATGCGCGCCGTGCCGTTGCCCTGGTGGACGTCGAGGTCCACCACGGCGATCCGCTGGACCCGCCCCTCGCGCTGGAGGACGCGCGCAGCCACCGCGACGTCGTTGAAGACGCAAAAGCCCTCGCCGCGCTCGGCGAAGGCGTGGTGCGTGCCACCGGCCAGGTTGATCCCTGCGCCGCAGTCGAGCGCGTCCCGCGCGGCCTCGATGGTGCCCTGGACCGTCCGGAGGGAGCGTTCGCGGAGCCCGGGCCCCCAAGGGAAGCCGAGCCGACGCTGCTCGGCGGCGCCGAGCGTGCCGTCGTGGATCGCCGAGACGTAATCGTCGGTGTGGACGAGCGCGAGCGCGGTGCGCTCGACGCGGTCAGGCTCGTGGATGTCGCCGGCCTCGAGGAGGCCGCGGGCCACCACGCCTTCGCGGACCGCCTGGTACTTCGCGATCGGAAAGCGGTGGCCGGGCGGCAGGGCGACGGAGTAACGGGAGGAGGACCAGGCCCTCACAGCAGGACGGCGAGGGCGTCCGCGACCTGCTTGACGGCGGCGTGCTCCGCCGGCGTGAACGGGTCGGGCACGTCGCTGTCGATGTCGATCTGGCCGAGGACGGTGGCCCCGCGGCGGATAAGGACCACGAGTTCGGAGCGGGTCTCGAGGTTGCAGGCGAGGTAGTTCCCGACGGCCTGGACGTCGCCGACGTTCTGGTCCTGCCCGGTGGCCACCGCCGTCCCGCACACGCCGGTGCCGACGGCGATGCGGGTGTGGTCGGTGACCCGGCCGCTGAACGCCTCCAGCACCAGTTCCTTGCCGTGGAGCATGTAGAGATAGACGGAGGTGTAGGGCGGCCCGGCGGCCCGGATCCGGTCGGCAGCGAGCTGGAGCAGCCCCTGCCGGCCGGCTTCGTGGGCAAAGGCGCTCCGGAGCGCCGCGACCAGCCGTTCCGCGTCGAGCGCGGGTACGCTCACCCGCCGCGCTTTCCGAGGGTGACGTCGAAGCTCATCGGCTTGCCGTCACGGAGGACCACGACCACCACCTTGTCGCCCGGCTTGTAGGCGCGCAGCGCGGTCGTCATTCCGACAAGGTCGGGGACGTCGTAGTCGCCGATCTTGGTGATGATGTCGCCGCCCAGGAGCCCGCCGACCTCGGCGGGGCTGCCCTTGGAGACCCCGGTGATGCGGGCCCCGCCCACGTCACCGGCGGCCATGTCGGGAACGGTGCCGAGATAGGCGCCATAGCCTGAGGTGACGGCGACGCCGCCCTTGGGCTGCGGCGGCGGGACGTCCACGAAGGTCAGCCGGCCGGGACGGTTGGCGAACTCGGTCGCGAGGGCCGCCGCGAAATCCGCGACCCGCACCAGGCCGGCCGCGTCGATCTTGTCCCAGTCGTCGGTGCTGCGGTGGTAGTCCGCGTGCAGGTCGGTGAACAGGTGGAGGACCGGCACCTTGGCGGCGTAGAAGGAGGTCTGGTCGCTCGGTCCGTAGCCTTCCGGCTGGGGATGCAGGTCGAACTTGGCGTACCAGTTGAGCGAGTCGAGCAGGGCGGGGAACTCGGTGGCCGTGCCGGTGCCGTAGACGATCAGCTTGTCGTTCCGGAGGCGCCCCACCATGTCGAGGTTGATCATCGCCTCGGTGGACGCGAGCGGGTAGAGCGGGTGCTTCACGTAGTAGTCCGAGCCGAGGAGACCGAGCTCCTCGCCGCTGAAGGCGATGAACACCACGGTGCGGCCCAGGTGCGCGTCCCGGAGCCGGGCCGCGATCGTGAGCAGGGCCGCCGAGCCCGAGGCGTTGTCGTCGGCGCCGTTGTGGACCCGTCCGGTGCTGTCGGGATCGAGCGCCCCGAACCCGCCGAGGCCGAGGTGGTCGTAGTGCGCGCCCACGACGACCGTCTCGTTGCGGAGCGCCGGGTCGCTGCCCGGCAGGATGCCGATCACGTTCTTGCCGTGGATCTCGCCGAGGCCGGCCTGCTGCACGGCGGGCGCCTCCTTGGGCACAGTGTAGTCCTGGAACCACCCGCCGGGGGCCGGCTGCAGGCCGCTCTGGGCAAATCGGCGGGCCATGTAGGCCGCGGCGGTGTCGGCGCCGGCCGAGCCGGTCATGCGGCCGCCGAGCTGGTCGGAGGCGAGGACCTTCACGTCGGCCGTGGCGCGCTTGACGGCGGCGTCGTTGTTGGTCGGGAGCGCGGCCTGGCCCGCGAGCGGAGCGGCGAGTCCAAGCGTGAGGGCGAGGGAGAAGAGCGGGTAAAGGCGAGGCGCTGTCACGGATCTCTCGATGGTTGGGGGCCGGTCGGGGTTGCCGGCCCTTGGTGGACGCCTCAGATTCTAACCTCGGGGAGGGTCGGAACCCAAGAGAGGGCCGTCCCCGCCTCCCACACCCGGGGTCCCGTGAACGCCCGTCTCCTCGCGCTCCTCCCTGCCGCGATCGCCATCAACCTCGTCATCGGCGGCCTGGTCAACGCGCTCGGGTTGCCGCTCTACCTGGACTCGATCGGGACCATCCTGGCCGCGGTGCTGGCCGGTCCGGCCGTCGGCATGCTCGCCGGCGCGATCGGCCAGCTGCTGTTCGGGCTGATCAACGGCTACCAGTGGATTCCGTTCGGGCTGATCCAGCTCGTCATCGCGGGGCTGGCCGGCCTGGCGGCGACGCGTGCCGGATTCCGGTCGCCCTCCACCACGCTGGCGTGGGGCCTCCTGACGGGCCTGCTCGCCGGCGCGCTCTCCTCGGTCATTTCCTACGTGCTGTTCAAGGGCGTCACCGCCACGGGCACGACGGCGGTGGTGACGCTGCTCCGCCAACTGGGATGGTCCCTGCCGGTGGCCGTGACCGCCTCCAGCCTCCTGCTCGATCTGGTGGACAAGGCGGCGGCCTTCCTCCTCGTCGGCGCGCTGGTCCGGGCGCTGCCCCTGCGGATGATGGGCCGGTTCCCGCGCGCCGCCCGCGCGGTTGGCCGATGACGCTCGCGCCGGGCGCGCTCGCCGCCCGGGCCCACCCCTTCACGCCCCTCGCCCTCACCGCCACCATCGCCGTGGTGGCGCTCGCGCTCCCCGGCGCCGTGCCGGCCGTGGCGCTCTACGGCACGACCATCGGCCTGGTCATCGTCGTGGGGGCGGGTCGTGCGGCACTCCGCGCGCTGGTGCCGCTCGCCCCGCTCTGGCTCTTCCTCTTCCTGCTCCACGGCGTCCTCGGGGAAGGGGGGCGCATCACCGTCGAGGGCGTCTCCCTTTCGCGCGACGGACTGACCCTCGCGGTGACGCAGGCCGCCCGGCTCGGCGCGATCGCGACGGCCTCGCTCGGGCTGTACGCGGCGTTCTCCCCGGCCCGCTTCGTGGACGCGGTGGCCGAGCGGGGCTGGCCGTTTTCGGTGGCCTACCTGGTGGTGGCCACCCTGCTCGCCCTGCCGCGATTCCGCGCGCGCGCCGCCGTCATTCTCGAGGCCCAGCGGAGCCGCGGCCTCCGGCTTCGCGGCAGCCTGGTGAATCGCTTCCGCGCGCTCGGTCCGATCACCTTCCCCTTGCTGCTGGGTGCCCTGGCCGAAGTGGACGAGCGCGGCTTCGCGCTGGAAACGCGCTGCGCCAGCGGATTCGCGCGGCGCACGGCCCTCGCGCCGCCGCCGGACTCGCTGGCCGATCGGTGCATTCGGTGGATGGCGGCGGGCGCCGCCGTGGCGGCCGTGGCGTGGCGGGTGTTCGGGTGACGGCCCTGGTCTTCGAGGCGGTGGGGTTCACGTATCCGGGGGCGGACACGCCGGCGCTCACCGGGTGCGGTTTCGTCGCGGAGCCCGGGGCCGTGACCTGGCTCACCGGATCGCTCGGCGCCGGGACCAGCACGGCGTTGCTCCTGGCGGCCGGGCTGGCGCCGCGGCACACGGGTGGAGTCCGCACCGGTCGAGTTTGCACGCTGGACATCGATCCCGCCGAGGAGGGCGCCGCGAGGGCGTTGGGTGGACGAGTGGCGCTCGTACTGAGCTCGCCGGTGGCGCAGCTCTCGGGGATCGCCGAAACGGTGGCGCAGGAGGTGGCGTTCGCGCCGGCCAACCTGGGCTGGCCTCGCGAGCGGATCCACGCGGGTGTCGCGCGGGCGCTGGACGCGCTGGCCATTCCGCATCTCGCCTCGCGGGATCCCGCCACGCTCTCCGGCGGAGAGATGCAGCGCGTGGTGATCGCCGCGATGCTGGTGCTCGAGCCGGAGTTGTGGCTGCTCGACGAACCGACCTCGGCGCTGGATGTGGCGGGCCGCGAGCTGCTGCACGCATTGCTACGCAGGGAGGCGGCGCGTGGCGCGGCGGTCGTGGTGGCGAGCGAGGACGCCGACGGGCTCGCTGCGGTCGCGGACCGGCTCGTGGTCCTGGTATCGGGGCGGGTCGCGCTGGTTGGCGCCCCGCTTGAGCTGTTGCGCGGCGACGGGATCTGGGACGCCGGCGCCGGTTCCACCTCGATCGGGACCCTGGCCCGCGCGGCGGGCGTCGGGGCACCGAGGCCGCTCACCGTGGACGAGGGCGTGGCGCGATGGGCCCGGTGACGCCGCTGGTGATGGAGTCGGTCGGCTTCCACTACGGCAGCGGGCCCGTCCTGCAGGATGTGTCGCTCCGGGTGGAGGCAGGCGAAGGCGTGGCGCTGCTCGGGCCGAACGGCGCGGGAAAGACCACCCTGACCCGGCTGGCGATGGCGCTTCGGCATCCGACGGCGGGCCGGGTCGTCACCGCGGGGCGCGACACCGACGGGCGCCGACCGGAGGACTTCGCCGACGTGGCGGGCTATCTCTTCCAGCATCCGGCGGCGCAACTGTTCGAACGGACCGTCCGGGCCGAGATCGCATTCGGGCCCGGGCGCCTCGGCTGGCCTGCGACGCAGGTGGAAACGGCAGTCGCTTCCGTCCTGGACGAACTCGGACTGGAGTCACTGGCAGGATTCCATCCGTACGACCTGCCGGAACCCACCCGGCGGCTGGTGGCACTCGGGGCCGCGCTCGTGAGCGCTCCGCTGCTCCTGCTGCTGGACGAGCCGACGGCGGGGCTCGACCGCGCCGCGCGCGCGCGCGTCGCGGCGGTGGTGCACGCCCGCCGGGCCACGGGGACGGCGGTGCTGGCCGTGACCCACGATCTCGGCTTCGCGGTCGAGGCGCTCGACCGGGGCGTGGTGCTCGAACGCGGCCGCCTGACCAACGATGCGCCGCTGCTCGACGTGGTGGGCCGTCACGCGAGCTATCCGGCGCCGCCGCTCCTCGCCCTCAGCCGGCGGCTCGGCCTCGGCGGCGTGCGCCCCGCGGTCGAATCTCTGGCGCCGCTCTTGACTTCTCACCCCGAGACCGGGACGCTTGAGGCATGACCGCTCCCTCCAGTATCGTGGCCGCCCTGGCGCGGATGCTCGACCTGCTCCAGAGCGACCCCGACGACCGGGACAAGCTCAAGGCCGCCTTCCGGGACCTGTACGCAGCCGTCGAACCGGCCGGCGCCACCATCGCGGTGGACGTCAAGGGCATGATGGTGGACGGGATGCCGCTGCCCCACGGCCTGCCCGGCGGCGGGGAAGTGCGCGTGCGCTTCCATGCGCACGGCGTGGGATCGGTGCGGGTGCCGGCGGCGGTCAAGCCGGCCGACCTCCTGGCCGTCGTGCGCCTCCTTGCCACCGAGCCGGTCGGCCCTGGTTCGGTCGAGTCATTCGTGCAGCGCCTGCCGGTGGAGGCGGCCCTCGCCATCCAGGTCGACGGCCCGCGCGCCCTGCCCACGGCCGGCGATGTGCGCACGCTGGACAATCTCTCCGAGCCGATCGGTGGAGCGAAGGCCGGCACTGTCCGCCCGGCCGCCCCGCCACCCGTGGCGCCGGCGCCGACACCTCCGCCGACTCCGACACGCCGCGAAGCACCCGAGCTGGACCCGCTCCGCGACGTCGAGGTGCAAGCCGACCTGGCCTATCGCCGCGAGGAATGGGACGAGCTGCTGTCGCTCGCCACGAAGCTCCTGCAGGCCGAGGCGGCGGAGAAGGACGAAAGCCGCCGCCGGCGGTACTCCGTCACCCTGCGGCGGATCCTGCCCAAGTCGGCGCTGCAGCACATCGCGCGCGCGGCGCTGGCGGAGGGGCGCCGGGCGCAAGCCACCGCGGTGCTCAAACGCATGGACGCGGACGCCGTCGAGGCGCTGCTCGAGCTCCTCACCGCGGCACCGACGCTGGCGGAACGACGTGGATATTTCGGCATCCTGACCAAGATGGAAAGCGGCACCGACCGCATCGTGACGCGGCTCCACCACCCCGACTGGTTCGTGGTGCGGAACGTGGCGGAGTTGTGCGGAGAGTTGCGGCTTGCCGGGGCGGTCCGCCCGCTCACCGACCAGGTGACGCACCGCGACGAGCGGGTGCGGCGCGCGGTGGCCGGCGCCCTCGGCAAGATCGGCTCGCCCGAGGTCCTGGCCCCGCTCAGGCAGCTGATCAACGACGTCGAGCCGGTGGTCCGGCTGCAGGCGGTGCAGGGTATCGAGAATCCGTGGGGGCGCGGGCTCGCCATGTCGCTGGCGGTACGGCTCCCCGACGAGGGCAATGCCGATGTGCTCCGCGAGCTGCACCGGGCCCTCGGGCGCCTCGGCACCCCGGAAGCGGTGCAGGCGCTCCGCGCGGCGGCGGCCCCCGGCAAGGGACTGCTCAACCGGAAGCCGGCGGCGGTGCGACTCGCGGCGATCGAGGGACTGGGGCTCGCAGGTGGGCCCGTGGCGGCGGGGGCGCTGCAGGAACTGCTGGCGGACGACGACGAATCGGTGCGGGAAGCCGCGGCCCGGGCATTGGGCCGCGGCTGAGCGAGGGACCGGCTAGCGCGGCACGAAATCGGCGTCCGACTTGACGCCCCGCGCGAATGCGGCGAGGAGCCGCGCGGCGCGGTCGAGGTCCTCCAGCTGGACCAGTTCGTTCGGGCTGTGCATGTAGCGGAGCGGCACGCTGACCAGGCCGGTGGCCACCCCGCGGTGAGCGGTGAAGATGTGGTCGGCGTCGGTGTTGGTCATCTTGGGCGCCGCCTCCACCGTGTACGGGATCTTCTCCTTCTCGGCGGCCGCCACCAGCCGGTCGAACACGCCGCCGTTGACGGCGCTGCCACGGCTCAGGATCGGGCCGCCTCCCAGCTTGAAATCGCCGTGCCGGCGCTTGTCCACGCCCGGATAATCGGTGGCGTGCGTCACGTCCACCACGATCGCGACCTGTGCGTCGAGTTCCGTGGCGCTGGTCCGCGCCCCTCCCCCCGTGTAGCCGATTTCCTCCTGCGTGGTGCCCACGGCGGTCACCTGGGCGGCCAGTCGCTTGCCCTTGAGGAGACGGAGCGCCTCGAGCACCACGTAGGCGCCGATCCGGTTGTCGAGCGAGCGGCTCGAGAGCCGACCGTTGGGCAGGCGGAGCACCTTCGAGGTGAGCACGCCGGCATCGCCCACCCGCACGCGGGTCAGCGCCTCCTTCCGGTTCCTGGCGCCGATGTCCACCCAGAGGTCCTCCACCTTCGACACCTTCTCGCGGTCGTCCTTTTCCATCAGGTGGATGGCCTTCTTGCCGACGACGCCGTCCACCGGACCGGCGTGTCCCATGATCGTGACTCGCTGGCCGACGAAGACCTGGGAATCCCATCCTCCGATGCCCGCGAAGGAGACGAAGCCGTCGTCGTCCACGTGGACGACCATGAGACCGATCTCGTCGAGGTGGCCGGCGAACATGACCCGCGGCGCACCGGCGGTGTTGAGGGTCGCGTAGCAGTTGCCGTGGACATCGGTGCGGACGACGTCGGCAAAGGCGGACGCCTCGTCGCGCCAGAGCCGGGCGGGCGCCGACTCGAAGCCGGACGGACCGGGGGCGTCGAGCAGGCGGGTCAGGAATTCGTAGGAGCGAGGGGGCATGGGAACCGATCTGCGATTGGTGAATGGAGACTACGGGTCCAGCCTCGTGGGGGCGGTGGCGACGAGCACGGCAAACCCGGCGAGCGCCACCACGCCGGCCGCGGCCAGCTGGCCGCCGACGACATAGACCAGCGCGCCCAGGCAGACGATGCTCTCGCCAACGGCCCAGACCGCCACCGCCTTGGGCAGGTTGGCACGCCACCAGGCGTCCGCGGTCTCGGAGGCGCTCCGGCTGGGGATGAGCCGACGGAAGGCCAGTCCCGCGAGCAGCCCGGAGGCGGCCAGGGCGTAGGCGGCAAAGGTAAGAGCGCCGCCGGTGCCGGCGGGCAGCGCAAGCGTGCCGCGGAAGTACCAGGCCCCCGCCGCGATCACCACGGCGCTCATGGCGAGGCCGAGGTGAAGGATGCGGGCGGCGGTGGCAGGCGAGGCCGGTGCCGGAACGGGAGGCGGCGTCATGAGACGGGGGAAGGTACGGAACTTCGGGGCCCGCGTCCAGACGAAATCAGCGCGCCACGTACTTCCAGTTGCGCGACTTCCCCACGGCCAGCCACTCGACTGTCGTTGCGAGCCGCTTCTGGCGGGTCTCGGGGCGCTTGGCCTCCGTGATCCACTCGACGTACTCCCGTCGGTGGCTCGGGCTGAACCCCTCCCAGTTCGCGCGCGCCTTCGCGTTCCGCCTGAGCGCGGCGCCGAGGTCGGGCGGCGTCCGGAGCGGCGCCTTCCGCCGGGCGGCGGTCTTCCGCAGCGCCGTGACGCCCTCCGCGTTGAGCCGCATGGCCTGCTTGACGTACGAGGTCAGCACCCGCCGGGAGGGCAACTGCTTCACGTCGGTGAGGCGGCCGAAATTGCCCATCGCCTTGTCGAACTTCCGCCCCTTCTGGTCGACGATCAAGGAGCCCTTCCAGAACCCGAGGACCGCATGCTCCTTGAACGCCGACATCATGCAGAGGATGCCGTGGTACATGAACGCGGGGCTGCTCCACTTCAGGGTCTCCTGGACCTCGGGGCAGGCCGCATGGACGACCTCGCGGACATGGGTCAGGATCGGCCGGGCGAAGGGCGCGGCCTTTCCGATGAATGCGTCAACCCGCGGATCGCGTGTGCCCATGGCGCTAGTCCTCTTCCCAATGCAGGGTGTGGAGCAGCCGGTGCAGCGGCGGTCCCAGCACCAGCCCCACGACCACGATGAACAACAGTCCGGCAAAGAGCGCGTAGATCCCCGCGAACATCTTCCCGCCGTCGGTCTGGGGCATGTTCACCGGGCCCATCCCGCCGAGCAGCATCGCGGAGTTCACGAACCCGTCGCGCCACGGCAGCCCCTCGTAGTGGCCGTATCCCCAGATGCCGAGGGCCAGGGACAGGGTAAACAGGAGGAACGCCACGGCCAGGTGCGCGAGCACCCGGCGGATGAAATGCCGGCGCGCGATGGGGGGGCTTCCGAGCGATTCGTACACGAACGGCCTCCGGTCCTATTCGCCCGGCCCGACGCGGCGTTCGCGCCGGTCGGCCAGCAACCGCTCGGTGAAGTCCAGCCGCTCGGCGAGCTCGCCGACGTGGTCCTGGAGCAGGGAGACCCGCGCCTCGAGTTCGGCGTGTGCATGTTCACCCGCCGTGTCAAACTGGCCGCGGGACGCCTTGCCATACCGGATGCGCTGGGCGAGCGCCTCGCCCACCGGCGTGCGGAAGAGCCAGCGCAGGGCGATGGCCCCGACAATGACCATCGTGACGATCGCCACCAGCGGCATGAGCTCGCCGAAGACGTAGTTGGGGTCCAAGCCGGGCGGCATGGGGACCGGTGGGGGTGTCGGGATCGGCGTCTGGATCATGGAATCGTCGGCCTTTCTCGTATCATAGCCTTGTGTGCCTGGCAGACGCGTCGATGAGTTGTTCCAGCCGTCGGACTCGCGTCGCCTCTCGCTTGGCGCTCATGACCCGATAGGTCATCTGCTTGCGGTAGCCGGGCGGCTGAGCCTCGAAGAAGGTCCAGGCCTTCCGGGTCGCCCGAAACCTCCGGGCCAACTCCGGCGCGAACTCCATCGCGGCCCGCTCGAAGGAGTAGATCCCGGTCCGGGCCTCGTCGCGGGCGCGGTAGGCCGCCAGGCCCGCATCCGTCATCCGGCCCGCGGCGATCAGCCGCTCGACATGCGCCACGTTCACCCGGCTCCAGATGCTGCGCGGCGTCCGGGGCGTCAAGCGGATCGAGTAGCTGTCGGCGTCGAGCGAGCGGCGGTGGCCGTCGATCCACCCCACGCACAACACTTCGTCCAGCGCCTCGGTGTACGTCACGCCGAGGTGCGCCGCGTGCTTCTTGTAGCAGCGGAGGAGGAGTTCCTCGGCCTTTCGGTGATTCGCCGCCAGCCAGGCCCGCAGCGCGGCGGCGGACCTGAACGCGCGCGGTGCGGGCGTCGTCATGCTCCGGCTCAGGCCCGCCGCACTTCCTGCCAGAAGGAAATCTCGGGCGGGCCCAGGAACAGGGCACCGGCGCCCTGGATGAACGCCTGGATGTGCGGCGTCTGCATGTGGGGCCCGGTGTAGGCGGCCTGGTCGGTCCAGAGTTCGTAGAGCAGGAAGCGGGTGGCGTCGGCGGGGTCCTGGAGCAGCGTGATGCCGAGACAGGACGGTTCTCTTGCCACGACGAGCGCGATGAGGTCGGCGAGCGCCGTGCGCGCGGCGGAGCCCTTGGCGGGCTGGGCGCGGTAGGCGATGACGACCGTAATCGGAGCCGATGTCATTCGAGTCTCATCCTGCGGCGGGATCGGCCAGCGAGGCCAGGTCCGCGGCGTCGGTGAAGGCCAGCGATTCCGAATTCACGCAGTAGCGGCGGCCGGTGGGGCGGGGCCCGTCCTCGAAGACGTGGCCGAGGTGCGCATCGCAGCGCGCGCAGAGGATCTCCACCCGGCGCATGCCCCAGCTCCGGTCCTCGTGCGTGGTCACGTTCTCGGCGGCGACCGGCTGGAAAAAGCTGGGCCAGCCGGTGCCAGACTCGAACTTGGAGTCCGAGGTGAAGAGCGGCAGCCCGCAGCAGAGGCAGGTGTACACGCCGTTCCGCTTGTTGTCGAGCAGGGTGCCGCAGAACGGGGCCTCGGTTCCCTTGCCTCGCGCCACCTGGTACTGCTCCGGCGTGAGCTGGGCCTGCCACTCGGCGTCGGTCTTGACCACCCGGGCCGACTCCACGGGGCCGACGAGGCCGCCCTGACGATTGAAGACCCGGACTTTCACAGGCAAATGGGTCAGGACGCCGGCAGGGCCGTGGGCGGCGCAGCGGGCGCTGCGGCCGGGGAGGTCGCGCCCTTTTCGGGTGCGAGCCGCGGCTCGGCGCCGAGCCAGTAGAGGCCGTTGGCCATGATGCAGTAGCCGGTGGCGGCGAACCACACCATGGCGGCGCCTACGAAGCCGGTGAACGCCAGCCACCACGGGCTCCACACCAGGGACAGGGTGGACGCGATCGAGATGTTGATCCCGACGGCCAGGTAAATCCGCCGCTCGAGGTACCAGGTGTCGGTCTGCATGAAGTAGAGGTTTCGGCGGTTCGGGCGCGTTTCGCCCAGCATTGGTGTGAAGCCGAGTCGGTAGAGCACGTTACCGACGATGCAGAAGCCGGTGAGCGCCACCGTGATGGAGGCGAATCCGGTCACGATGATGAGGAACACCCAGCGGGGGTCGACGAAGGCCGCGAGGGCCGTCCCGGTGAGCAGGAAGAACCCCGCAATGAGCCAGACCGTGCGCTCGATGTACCAGTGACTCGTGGGGACGATGTAGACGCCTTTGCGCAGTGCCATTCTGGTGCCTCCTGGTTGGGGGGGGCCCGGAGCCCCGAGTCGGAGATTGCACTCAAGCTCGGCGGTCCGCAACAGACGATGTGCAAGCGACCGCCTTGCGCCTCGTCGTCCTGGGTCGTAAGTGTACAGGGAATTCCCCGGACCATCCAGTATCCGGAGTGATCACATGAAGACCAACTTCGGCATGCGAAGTGTTCTCCTCGTCGCCCTGACTGTGCTCGTCGGGTGCAACGACCACGCGGTGAAGCGCAATACGGGCGGTTGGTAACGGGAGGGGGGCGGACGCAAACGGGGGCGGCCATCGGCCGCCCCCGTCTTCCTCTCTCCCGCGATCAGCTCAGGGCTGGGCGGAGGGCAGATTCACACTGACCGGCGGCGGCAGTTCGGCGTCGTCGCCACCCAGCTGGGCCGGTTCCCCGTCCACCTCGTGCTCCGCCGGGATCGTGATCCCCTCGGCGCCCAGGGTCCGGAAGATCCGCCATTCTTCCTGGCGGGCCGTTCCCGGCCGCGTGCCGTTGTACATGAGCGAGACGATCAGCACGCCGTCGGGGCGGCCGAGGTAGCCGGCCAGCGTGGCGACGTTGCCGAGGGTGCCCGTCTTGGCGCGCACGACGCCGCGTCCCGGCATCCCGCCCAGGCGGCGGAGCGTGCCCTGCCCGTTGGCGGGAAGGAGGAGCGGGAAGTTCTTGCCCTCGGGCGTCGTCGGGAAGCGGCTCAGGTAGGCGATGTACACCGCCGGCGTCAGCCGGTCGTCGCTCGAGAGGCCGCTGCCGTCCACCAGGTGAATGCCGGTCGTCGCGCCGGTGACCGACCGGATGTGCGCCATGAGCTTCTCGGCGGCGTCGGTGGCGCCACCGGCCCAGCGCAGGATCAGCTCGGCGCCGATGTTCAGGCTCCGCGTGTTGACCTCGGACGCCAGCGAGTCGAGCGTCGGCGATTCCACCTCGGCCAGCACGCTGGACGGATCCATCGGCGTCACCGAGGGCACCGCCGGAATGGCCGGCAGTGCCGGCCCGGACGCCATGAGCGGGGGCGACTGGTCCCACTTGATGCCGGCATCCCGGAGCGCGGCGCCCCACGCCGCCCGCAGGACGGCGGCAGGATCGTTGGCGACCCGGGCGAAGGTGCGGCCGCGGGACGACCGGCCGATGGTGCCGGTGAGGACCCAGCCGCCGCTGGTGGTCGGGGAGAGCCCGAGCGAGGAGCGGCGACCAGACACCGTCCTGGCCTGGTTCGAAACCAGTTGGCTCACGCCGCGCGGGGACTCGCCCACGATGATCGGCCGCGCGCCGTTCTTCGCGCCCGGACGGACCGAGAGATTGATGATGTTCTCGTGCAGCGTGATCGCGCCGATGGGTGGCGCGAAGAGCCGCCCGCGGTGGCGCGAGGCCCACACGGACGGGAAGGTGGCGTCGGCCGGGCCGTCGGCGCTCTGCACGACGAGGGGGCCCTGCAACTGGGTGATGCCCTTTGCCGCGAGCTGGCGGGCGAGATCGGCGAGCTGCGGTCCCTGGCGCGTGGTGCGCTCGAGGGAAAGGTCGCCGTTCATTTCGAGGGCCCAGGTCCCGACCCAGAGGCCGGTGGTGGGCTCGACCGCGCCGGTGCCGACGACGCGCGTGGCCAGGCGGGCGTCGCCGCCCACGGTGCTCCGGGCAAACCCGGTCGTGAAGAGCTTGACGGTGGAGGCAGGCAGGAGAGGCTGGTCTTCGGCGACGCTCCAGATGATGCGGCCGGTCTGGTCGGACACGGCGATGCCCCACTCGCCCGGCGCCCGCCGCTTGGCCCGCTTGTACCACGTGTCCAGCGCGCGCTGCACCTGCGCATCGCTCTGGGCGTGGAGCGGCCCCACGGCCAGTCCGCCCCACAGGGCACAGAGCCCCAGGAGGGTGCGGACAACAGCTTGGGGCGCGCGAGCGAAACGCGTCACGGGGATACCGCCAGGTTGGTGACAGGGGTGCGGCTGAAAACCGTCCACCTGCAACTTCTAGCAAGGACCGTTCCCAAACATTGCGCCGGGGGAGGCGCCGCCCACGGGGGGCAGGACGGGCAGGTCGCAAGAACGCCGTGCAACAGTCCAGACAGGCAGACCCGCGGCGCTCGCCGCGGGTCGATGTTCCAACATAGGGTTCAACCACTTGGGGCGTCAAGACTTGGCGACTGGATCCGTTACAATGCGTTCCAGTTTGAATCACCAAGCCAAGTGAGCGGCTTTGGCCCTACTTCAGCATCAGCTTCGCGATGGTCTGCAGCTGCATGTTGCTGGTGCCCTCGTAGATCGTGCCGATCTTCGCGTCGCGATAGAACTTTTCCGCCGGATACTCCTTCGAGTACCCGTAGCCGCCGAAGAGTTCGAGGCACTGCGAGGTGATCCGGTCGGCCACCTGGGAGCTGAAGAGCTTGGCCATCGCCGCTTCGCGCAGGAAGGGCTGGCCGGCGCACTTGATCCGCGCCGCGTTGTACACCATGAGCTTGGCCGCCTCGAGCTCGGTGCCCATCTGCCCCAGCTGGAACTGGATGCCCTGGAACTCGGCGATCGGCTTGCCGAACTGCTTCCGCTCCTTCACGTACGCCATCGCGGCCTCGAGCGCCCCCGTGGCCACGCCGATCATCTGCGCGCCGATGCCGATCCGGCCTTCGTTCAGGGTCTCGATGGCGATCTTGTACCCCATGCCCACCGGGCCGAGGACGTTCTCGTCCGGCACCTTGCAGTTCTCGAGAATCAACTCGGTGGTGCTGGAGGCGCGGATGCCGAGCTTGTCCTCCTTCTTCCCGACGGCAAAGCCCGGGAAGTCGCGCTCCACCAGGAAGCCGGTGATGCCCTTGTAGCCCTTGGAGAAGTCGGTGTTGGCGAAGATGATGAAGAACTCCGCCTCGCCGCCGTTGGTGATCCAGAACTTCCGGCCCGTCAACTCCCAGTGATCGCCCTTCCGTTCGGCCTTGGTCTCGAGGGCAAAGGCGTCGCTGCCGCTGGCCGGCTCCGAGAGCGCGAAGGCGCCGAGCATGCCGCTCGAGAGCCGCGGCAGGTAGCGCTGGTGAATGTCGGGGGAGCCCCACCGGAGCACGCAGTTGTTGACCAGCGTGTTGTGCACATCCACGTAGATCGCCGCGGAGGCGTCCACCCGGGCCAGCTCCTCGATGGCCAGCACGGCGAGGAAGATGTTGCCCCCCGCGCCGCCGAACTGCTCCGGGATCTCGATGCCCATGAGGCCGAGCTCGAAGAACTTGGGGATGATGTCGGCGTTGAACTGGGCGCGGGCGTCCATCGCGTGCACGTGCGGGCGGATTTCGCTTTCGGCAAAGTCGCGGACCGCGCTCCGGAACATCTCCTCTTCCTCGCTGAGCGTCGTGAGTGGAAGGGGCGCGGTCGTCAGGTCGGTCATGTGATGCCTCCCCCGCGGTGCGGGGACTCGGGTCGAGCGGGAAGATACCCGCCCATCCCAACCCGTTCAACGTGGCGCCAGGACCTCCAGCGCCACCGGGACCCGGCCAAGCGGCGCGGCGATCTGTACCCCCTGCACCCGCCCCCGGACCGCCACCAGCATCTCCTGCGCGATCCGCACCCCCTCGGCAAGTCCTTCCTCGCGCCCCGCCGCGCTGGCCCGTCGCATCCGTTCCAGTACCGCCTCTGGCACCGAGATGCCCGGCACCTCGTTGGCCAGGAATTCGGCGTTCCGGAGCGACACCAGCGGCCAGATACCGGCCACGATCGGCAGTTCGTGGCGGGCGGTGCGGTCGAGGAACCGGTCGAGCTGGTCGAGGTCGAAGACCGGCTGCGTCACGGCGTACTCCGCGCCGGCGTCCACCTTCCACGCCAGGCGCGAGAGCTCGCGCTCGATGTCGGGCGCGGCGGGATTTACGCCGACGCCGATGACGAACCTCGTGGGGGCCCCGATCGGATTGCCGCCCGGGTCGAGTCCGTGGTTCAGCCGGGAGACGAGATTGGTGAGGCCGATGGCGTCGATGTCGAAGACGGCGGTCGCGTCGGGGTAGGGGCCCATCTTCGGCGGGTCGCCGGTGATGATGAGCAGGTTCCGGAGGCCCGCCGCCGCGGCGCCGAGCAGGTCGGAGAGCATGCCGAGGAGGTTGCGGTCGCGGCAGGCGTAGTGGACCACCGCCTCGAGCCCCACTTCCCGCTCGATCATGAGCCCGGAAAGGAGCGCGCCCATCCGGCTCTGCGCGCGCGGCCCGTCGGGCACGTTCACCGCATCGACGCCCGCGGCCTTGAGCGCGCGGACCTGGGCGAACATCGGCGCGGGGTCCACGCCCTTGGGCGGCACGATCTCCACCGTCGTGACGAACTCCCCGGCGGCCAGCTTGGCCCCCAGGCGGGACCGCTCGCCGAGCGGCACCGAAGGCACCCCCGGCGCGGCGGCGTGCACCGCGGTGATCGACGTGGCGTGGCGGGGCGACGCGCTCTGGACGAAGCCCACCATGGCCTTGATGTGTTCCGGCGTGGTCCCGCAGCAGCCGCCGACGAACTTCGCGCCCGCCTCGACGATTCGCTTGGCGTAGCTCGCCATGTACTCCGGCGAGGCCATGTACATCTTCCGGCCGCCGACGTCCCGCGGCAGCCCGGCGTTGGGCATGGCGGTGAGCGGAAGAGTCACCACCTTGGCGAGCTGCTCGATGGCCTCCAGCACGCCGTGCGGGCCGACGGAGCAGTTCACCCCGACGGCGTCCACGCCCATCGCCTCGATGGCCGGCCCGAAGTCGGCGGGCGCGGTGCCGAAATAGGTGCGCCCGTCCTCGCCTACGGTCATCTGGGCGATGATCGGCAGGTTTGAGACCTGCCGGACGCCGTCCACCGCGGTCCGCAGTTCCTCGACGTCGCTGAAGGTCTCGAGCAGGAATCCGTCCACGCCGCCGGCCAGGAGGCCGGCCGCCTGCCGCGCGAACGCCTGCCGCGCCTCCTCGAGCGACGTCTCGCCGAAGGGCTCGATCCGGATGCCGAGGGGGCCGATCGCGCCCACGACGGCGGCCCGGGTGCCGGCGGCGTCGCGTGCGATGCGTACTGCGGCGGCGTTGATCGCCTCGGTATCCCCGGCCAGGCCGTGTTGCGCCAGCTTGACCGGATTGGCGCCAAAGGTGTTGGTCTCGATCACCTCGGCGCCTGCCCGCACGTATTCCCGGTGCACGTCCCGGATGATGTCGGGGTGGCTGAGATTGAGCTCGTCGTAGCAGACGTTGAGGAAGAGACCCTTGCTGTACAACATCGTCCCCATCGCGCCGTCGGTGACGTGCACGTGGCCGTCGGCCAGGAGCGCGCGCAGGTCAGGCATGCCGGTTCCTCCCGCGCGCGTCATGCACGCTCATACCCCAGGTTCGGCGCGAGCCAGCGCTCCGCCTCCTCCACGCTCCAGCCCTTCCGGCGGGCGTAGTCCTCGACCTGGTCCCGCCCGATCCGTCCGACCCCGAAGTACTCGGCGCCCGGGTGCCAGAAGTACATCCCGCTCACCGCCGCCGTCGGGAGCATCGCGCAGCTCTCGGTGAGCTGAATGCCGGCGCGCTGCTCCGCTTCCAGCAGGCCCAGGATGGTCCGCTTCTCCGTGTGCTCGGGGCAGGCCGGATACCCCGGCGCCGGACGGATGCCCTGGTACTGCTCCCGGATGAGCGCCGCGTTGTCCAGTGCCTCGCCCGGCGCGTAGCCCCAGAATTCACGGCGCACCCGCTCGTGCAGCCGCTCGGCGAAGGCCTCGGCCAGCCGGTCGGCGAGCACCTTGGCCATGATCGCGCCGTAGTCGTCGTGCGCCGCCTGGCGAGCCGCGACGATCGCGTCCAGCCCGTGGCCGGTCGTCACGGCGAAGAGCCCCACATAATCCGGGGCCACCTCAGCCGGCGCCACGTAGTCGGCCAGCGCACGGTTCGGGCGACCGTCGGCCTTGACCATCTGCTGGCGCAGCGTGTGGATCACCGCGCGCACTTCCCGCCGGCTGTCGTCGCCGAAGAGCGCGATGTCGTCGTCACCCTGGCGGGCCGCCGGGAAGAACCCCAGCACCGCGCGCGCCTCGAGCCGGCGGTGCTTCACGATGTCATCGAGCATCGCGTGGGCGTCGGCCAGCAGTTCCCGCGCGGCCGGGCCGGTGACCGGGTCCTCGAGGATGTCGGGGTAGAAGCCCTTGAGTTCCCAGGCCTGGAAGAACGGCGTCCAGTCGATCCGGGGGACGAGCTCCTCCAGCGGGTAGGCCGTGAACTCGCGCAGCCCGAGGAACGCCGGCCGCGGGGGCGGGGCCGGCCACTCGAGCCTGGCGGCTCGCCGCCGCGCCTCCGCGATCGGCCGCAGCACGACGGCGTCCCTGGCGTTGTGCGCCTTCCGGAGTTGCTCCTGCCCGGCGCGCGCCTCGGCGATGAACGCGTCGCGCTGCCCGTCGCTCAGCAGGCTGCTGGCCACGGCGACGGCGCGGGAAGCGTCCTGCACGTGGACCACCGCCCCCGGGTAGGCCGGCGCCACCCGCACCGCCGTGTGCGCCCGGCTGGTCGTGGCCCCTCCGATGAGGAGCGGTTGGGTGAACCCCTCGCGCGCGAGCTCCGAGGCGACGAACGCCATTTCCGACAGCGACGGCGTGATGAGCCCGCTCAAGCCGATGAGGTCCACCTGCTGCTCGCGCGCCGCTTCCAGGATCCGGGCGGCGGGCACCATCACGCCGAGGTCGATCACTTCGTAGTTGTTGCACTGCAGCACGACGCCCACGATGTTCTTGCCGATGTCGTGCACGTCGCCCTTGACGGTGGCCAGGAGGATCTTCCCCTTGGGCCGGCCGCCGTCCCGCGCCTTCTCCGCCTCGATGAACGGAATGAGGTGGGCCACGGCGCGCTTCATCACGCGGGCGCTCTTGACCACCTGGGGCAGGAACATCCGGCCCGCGCCGAACCGGTCGCCCACCTCGTTCATCCCGTCCATCAGCGGGCCCTCGATCACGTCGATCGGGTGCGCCGCCGCCAGCCGGGCCTCCTCGGTGTCGGCCTCGATCCAGTCGGTGAGCCCCTCGACCAGCGAATGCGCCAGGCGATCCTTGACCGGCGCGTCGCGCCAGCGAAGGTCCGGCGCGGTCGAGACCGCCTGGCCCGCCACGCCGGCCGCCACCGCGAGCAATCGCTCGGTGGCGTCGGCGCGCCGGTTGAGGACGAGGTCCTCCACCCGCTCCCGCAGGTCGGCGGGGAGGTCGTCGTAGAGTGCCAGCTGGCCGGCGTTGACGATACCCATGTCGAGGCCGGCGCGGATGGCGTGGAACAGGAAGACCGCGTGGATCGCCTCGCGGACCGGGTCGTTGCCGCGGAAGGCGAACGACACGTTGCTGATCCCGCCGCTCACCGAGACGTGCGGCAACTCCGCCTTGATCCGGCGGGTGGCCTCGATGAAGGCCAGCCCGTAGGCCGCGTGCTCCTCGAGCCCGGTGCCGATCGCGAAGACGTTGGGGTCGAGGATGATGTCCTCGGGCGGAAACCCGGCCCGGTCGGTGAGCAGCGCGCATGCCCGCTTCGCGATCGACACCTTGCGCTCCACCGTGTCGGCCTGGCCCTGTTCGTCGAAGGCCATCACCACGACCGCGGCGCCGTAGCGGCGCACCAGCCGCGCCTGCCGGAGGAAGGACTCCTCCCCCTCCTTGAGCGAAATGCTGTTGACCACGCTCTTGCCCTGGACGCACTTGAGCCCCGCCTCGATCACTTCCCATCGGGAGGAGTCGATCATCACCGGCACCTTGGCGATGCCGGGCTCCACCGCGGCCAGGCGGAGGAAGCGGGTCATCGCCGCCACGGAGTCGAGCATCCCCTCGTCCATGTTGACGTCGATGAGCTGGGCGCCGTTGTCCACCTGCTGCCGGGCCACCTCGAGCGCGGCCTCGTACTGCCCGTCGAGGATCAGCTTGGCGAACCGGCGCGAACCGGTCACGTTGGTGCGCTCGCCGATGTTCACGAAGTTGGTGGCGGGGCCCACGGTGAGCGGCTCGAGGCCGCTCAGGCGGAGCCGAGGCTCCACCACCGGCGGGCGGCGCGGCGGCAGGCCGTGCACCGCCTCCGCCACCGCGCGAATGTGCGCCGGCGTGGTGCCGCAGCACCCCCCGACGATGTTGACCAGCCCCTGCCGCGCGAAATCCGCGATCACCTCCGCCAGTTGCGCCGGGGATTCGTCATACCCGCCGAAGGCGTTGGGAAGGCCGGCGTTGGGATAGACGCTGACGCGGACCGGCGCCACCCGCGCGAGCTCCTGCAGGTGTGGGCGGAGCGCCTTGGCGCCGAGCGCGCAGTTGAGCCCCACGGCGATGGGGCGCGCGTGCGCCACCGCGAGCCAGAACGCCTCGACCGTCTGGCCCGAGAGAGTCCGGCCGCTCTGGTCCACGACCGTTCCCGAGATGATCACCGGCAGCCGCGCGCCCCACCGCTCGAAGCACTCCTCGACGGCGAAGATCGCGGCCTTGGCGTTGAGGGTGTCGAAGATGGTCTCGATGAGCAGGAGGTCGGCGCCTCCCTCGACGAGTCCCTCGACGGCCTCGCCATAGGCGGTCGCGAGGGTGTCGAAGTCGATGTTCCGGTGGCCGGGGTCGTTGACATCGGGACTCAGCGACGCGGTCCGGTTGGTCGGCCCGATGGCGCCGGCCACGTACCGGAAGTGCCCGGGCTGGGCGGCTTCGGCCTCGTCGGCTGCGGCGCGGGCCACCGACGCGGCGGCGCGGTTGAGCTCCCGCGCGATCGGCGCCAGCGCGTAGTCGGCCAGCGCGATGGAGGTGGAGTTGAAGGAGTTGGTCTCGATGAGGTCGGCGCCTGCCGCGAGGTATTGCCGGTGGATGCCGCCGATGACGTCGGGTCGGGTCAGGCAGAGCAGGTCGTTGCAGCCGCGCAGGTCGCTCGGGTGGTCGCGGAAGCGCTCGCCGCGAAAATCGGCTTCGGTCAGGCTGTGCCCCTGGATCATCGTGCCCATCGCGCCGTCGAGCACGAGGATGCGCTCCGCCAGCAGCCGCTCGAGGGCGGCCAGGCGGCGGGCGCGGGCAGGGTACGACGGTCCGGGGAGGGACATCGAGTGGCTCCAACGACAGCGCCCGGGGCCAAAACGGCTCCGGGCGGGCGTTTTAGCGGATTGTTTAACGTGGCCGCAATGTGCGCAAATCACCACGAAGCGAATTGTCAGCTACAAGTGTGCACCCGGCGGGGCCCTGATGGCAAGGGTCCGCCCTACGCCCCCGCCAGCCCGAGTGCGCGCGCGGCCGCGGCCGGTTCGACGCCCGCCACCGTCACCGTCTTCTGCCGGCCGCCGTGGCCGGCGGTGATCGACACGGACCGCTGGGACACGTCCAGCAACTCCGCCAGGAACCGGACCAGCTCGGCGTTCGCGGCCCCGTCCACCGGCGGCGCGGCGAGCCGGATACGGAGCAGTTCGCCGTGGAGTCCGGCCACCTCGCTCCGCGAGGCGCGGGGCTGGATCCGGAGCCGGAGGCGGACGCCTTGCGCAGTCGCCTCGAGCGGGCTCACCGGACCAGGCCGAGGAGGACCATGTGGAGCACCACGAGGATGATCCAGGCCACCATCGGGCTCAAGTCCACCATGCCGACCGGCGGCACCAACCGCCGGATCGGCGCGAGCAGCCATTCGGTGAGGAGGATGACCGGGCGAAAGCGGCGGTCGTAGGCGCCGATGCCGAACCACGACGCCACCACCCGGATGATCAGCGCCGCGAGCAGGACAGTGTACACACCGTTGATGAGGAACACGGCGACCCCGGCCCCGCCGCTCGACGCCGCCATCCGGGCCTCGGACGCAAAGCCGAGCAGCCAGTCCACGAGCGAAATGAGGAGGAGACCGCCGGCCACCGCGAAGCCAAGGAGCCAGGCCGGCGCGTCCTGCGGGTTGCGTCCGGCGCGCGCGAGGCGCGCCTCGATGGGCCGGAGCAGCGGGTCGGCCGCGCGGCGCACCGTGCGGGCCCACCAGCCAAACGGCCCGATGCGCCGGCTCCGCACCAGGTAGAAGGTGACGGCGACGGCCAGGGCCACGAACAGCGCCACCATGCTCACGCCGCGCGCGGCGAGAGCGATCGCGTTCATGGCGTGGTCACCGGCCGGATGCCCGCTGGACGCGGTAGGGGGAGCCCCGCCCGAGCGAGTCGGTGCAGGTCACGGTGAAATGGCCGTCGTGGAGCGCCGACTCCTCGAGGATGTCCGTGGTGCCGCGACAGCTGGTGATGAGGTGGCCGAGCGGATTCCGGAACATCGCGATGCCCATCGGGGGCACGGCGCGGGTGTCGATGCTGCGGGCGACCTTCGGGGTGAGACTGTCGATCCCGCCTGCGCGGAGCGACGCCGGGTACTTCCGCTGGTTGGCGGCGGCGTAGGCGGCCAGCCGGTCGACGAGGTCGAAGACCTCCCGGCCAAGGAGCGTGGCTTCCTGTTCGGCGACCTCGCCCGAGGGCGGGGCCGGGCGTGCCGCAGGCGGCGCAGGCTTGCCTCCCCGGTCGCGGCCACAGGCGACCGCACCCACGAGACAAACCACCGCCATCGCCAGGTTATTCCATCGCGAATTCACGATTGAACACCACCTCGAAGGAGAAGGTCTTGGCCCGGCTCCGGGTTTCGATCAGTTCGGCGATCCGCCGCAGGCGGTCGGGCACGGCCAGGATCCGCTCCTGTGCCTTGCGCCCCATTTCGTTCAGGTCCTCGAGCTTCTCGACCTTCCAGTAGGCGATCTGCTCCCGGACGATCTTGAGGTAGTCCCAGGGGCCGTAAATGCCGGAGCGCCGGATGACCTCGGCGAAGTCGCGAAAGCCGGGAATGGTGAGTCCCGGCATGTCGATGCCAGGCAGGATGTGCGAAGCGGACTCGAGGCCGCCGTTGGGGTCGCGTGCGAGCACCTCGCTGAAGACCGAACGATAAAAGGTGAAGTGCCGCGCCTCCTCCTGGGCCACCTTTTCGAGCACGGCCCCGAGCATCGGGTCGTATTCCGCCACCAGCCTGCCCGTTTCGGAGTGGGAACGCTGGGTGGCCCGTTCCTGCACGGAGGTGTAGACGAAGACGCGATAGGGGTCCTGGTCCCACGCCGGGTTGAATCCCGCGCGCAGGTACTCGAACTGCATCTCCTCGAGCCGGCGCTGGTCGAGCAACTCCGTGTCGCGGGCATAGTCGTGCAAGACCTGTCCGTGCCGGTCTTCCTCGGCGGTCCAGAGGTTCAGCCAGTCGCGCCAGTGGCTGTCCTCGCCCACATGGGCCGCGAAGACCCGGTGGAAGTGCGGCAGTCCTTCTTCGGTGAGGAGGTTGAGCGCCACTGCGGCCCGGGCGGGCACCGGGATCCCCGCGGCGCGCTTTCGGGCGCGGGCCCGGTGCTCCGCGAGGGACTCGTCGGGCCCGGGCCCGATGAGGTCGTTGGGGAACCAGAGCGGCCGCTTTTCCTCGTGCGCCGCCATCAGCTCGCGCACCTTGCCTTCGAAATCGCGCAGCACCTCGAACTTGGCCATCAGGGTGTGCGCCGAATCGAGCATGCCCATGGTGCCCTCGGGGTGACCGGCCCGAAACGAGAAGGAGCCGGGGCGGACCGGCCGCCCCGACTCCATAAGCTAACGCGGAGAGCCCCGGCCCGCAGCCGGTCCGCTCACTCCGCGAAGAACGCCTTTTCCATGAGCGACCAGGTCCGGCCGCCGATGTACCCGGGGCGGACGACCACCCGCCGCCATCCCGCCGCCGTGAGCAACGTCTCGGAGCGGTGGTCGTCGGTCCAGAACTCGGCGAGGTGCGCCCCGTGCGCCGCGGCCCGTTCCTCGAACGCCCCGAGCAACCGGTGGGCATGCCCCTGTCCGCGCTCGGCCGGAGCGACGGCCAGCTCGACGAGGTGCGCCACGCCACCCTGCATGGTGTAACGCAGGCCACCCACCCAGTCGCCGATCTCGCTGCTCAACACCAGGTAGCGATCCTCGACATGGCTGGACGTGCCGGCGGCCGCGTCCTCCTCGGCCAGCAGGTCCGAGAACCAGGCGGAGAACTCTTCGTCCTGCTCCATTTCGCGGATCGTCGTCTCGCTCATCGGTCCGGCGTCCCCAGTGTGGCGTGAAGGGAATGCGCTCCCGCGGCGCCGAATTGAGCAACTTGAGTGCCATCAGCCGCCGGGACGACCACCGGCCCGGTCGGGGCGGCCCAGCCGCGCCGGGAACTCGCGTTGCCTCCTTGGCTTACAGCAGAACTGCCCGCGCCGTTGACGCTTCGCCTGCCGCCCCTCGACGGCCCGGGCGTTTCGATGCGAAAGCCCGGCCGTCCCCGGACCCGGTCGTTGTGCCTAGGCGAGTCCGGTCGTAATGGCCAGCCCAAGCGCCACCGTGGCCAGGGCGGCGAGGATCCCCAGCACCGGCAGCACGAACCGGCCCCAGTCCTCGAACCGGACGCCGATGGCCGCCACCATCGCCAGGAGCGCGCCGTTGGTGGGGTTGATCAGGTCGACCAACCCCGCGCCGAACTGGTAGGCCAGCACCGTCACCTGCCGCGACAGGCCCAGCAGGTCGGAGAGCGGCACGAGGAGCGGCATGGTGAGCACCGCCTGGCCGCTGGTGCTCGGCACCGGGATGTGCAGCAGGGCGTGCGCCCCCATCATCGCGACGGCCGTGAGCGCGACGGGCAGGTTCTCCAGCGGCAGGAACAGCCCCCGCACGATCGTGTCCACGATATGGCCCTGGTTCATCACCACGAAAATGGCGCGGGCGAACCCGATCAGCAGGGCCGCGTAGGCGAGCGACTTGAACCCATCGACGTACGCCTCGGCGGTGCCCTCGAGCTGGAGGCCGCCGAGCAAGCCGGCGATCACGCCCATCGCGAAGAAGAGGGCGGACATCTGGTCGAAATCCCACCCCCACCTGAGCACGCCGATCACGAACACCGTGAAGCTGAGCACGACGAGCGCGCAGATGGACCACATGCGCCAGCCCCGCGCGCCGGGGGCGGCTTCCTGGGCGGTCACCGCCACGCCGGCGGTGCGGGTGCGCGCCGCGTGACGCATGGTCCACCAGATCCAGATCCCGAGCGCGGGAAGCAGGAAGGCGATGCGAAAGGCGGAGCCCGACAGCAGCGGAATGCCGGCCACCTTCTGGGCGATGCCGACCATGAAGGGGTCGATGGGGCTGAATGCGGCCCCGACCAGCGCGGCGCCGATGCTCATGGCGGCGGCGGTCACCCGGTCAAAGCCGAGCCGGGTCACGAGGAGGACGAGGATCGGGGCGAAGGCGATCAGCTCTTCCTGCATCTGGATGAGCACGCCGCCAAGGGCGAAGGCGATGCAGGATACGGGTATGACCAACTCGTCGTGGCCGCGGAGCCGTTCGACCATCCCGTCCAGCAGGGTGCCGAACACGCCGGTGCGCTCGACGACGGTCCACGAGGCGCCGACCAGGAACACCAGGAAGATGACGGAGGCGGCGTCGGCCATCCCCTTGGGGATGTCGACCAGGGCGTCCGCCAGGGAGACGGGCGCCGACGGGATCTCGTGGTAGGTGCCGGGGACCACCACCTGTCGACCGGTGGCGGGGTCCTCGCGCCGTTGATACTCGCCGGCCGGCACGAGGTGCGTCAGCGCCGCCGCCGCCAGCACGAACCCCGTGAGCAGGACGAGGGGGTGCGGGAAGCGGAGGCGCGGCATCCTCAAAGGGTCCGGCAGACTTTCTTGGCCGGCACGATGTTGCCGCAGGCGATCGACTCGTTCATGCCGCTCGCGACCGGACCGCAGGCGGTGGTCTGGGCCTGCTTGGTCGCCTCGGCTTCATTGGCGCCGGACGCGGTGGCGGTGTTGCTGCGGCCGTTGAAGTCGATCGTGACCGTGCATTCCACCCGCTGGCTGCTCAGCGTGGAATAGAGCAGGAGCGCGCCGAAGGCCACGGCGGCGAGAAGGGTGACGATGGTGCTGCGCTTCATGGAGGCTCCTGTCGGGCTTGAGGTCTCTTTCAGAATAGCGGCTCGACGCCCGGAGCGTAACTGCGGCGCCTTGCTCCCGATCATCGGATCCCGCTACCCTCCACGGCATGCCCACGTCCTCCGCGCGCCGCCGCGCTGCCGCCCTCCTTCGCATGCCGGCCGCTTCCGTCGGGCTGCTCGGGTTCCTGGCGGTGGTGCCCGCGGCGGCGCAGGTGCAGTTCCGGGACCTCGACATGCTGCATCCGGTGCCGGTGGAGGACGCCTTTCCCGTGGCGCGTCACGCCTTCGAGTTCCTGGCGCCGTGGGACTACGCCCAGCCCGCTGGCGCGGAGGGGCGAAATCAGCTGGATCTCGACCTCAGCTACGGCGCGTTTCTGAATGGAGACATCGGCCTCCGGCTTCCGTTCGGCCTGGGTCCGGGTGGCGAGACCGGCCTGGGGGGCATCGGCCTCTTCGGCCTTTACAATCCGGTGCGCGAGGGGCCCTCCACGCCTGCGTTCGCCATCCGTGGCGATGTCTTTGCCCCGTCCGGCGCCGCCGTGCGCGGCGGCGTCACCGCGCTGGCCACCCGGAGCTTCGGCGCCGCCCGCCTCCATCTCAACGCAGGCGCCGCCGCCGGCGAGGGCGCGGACGAGGAGCTTCCGCGCTGGCAGGCTGGCGCGGCGTTCGACTACACGTTCTTCAGGCCGAGCCTCCTGCTGGTGAGCGCGCTGAGCGCCTCGGCGCCCGGGGCGGGGGAGCCCACCGCCACGACCGTGAGCGCCGGCGTGCGCTGGCAGTGGACCCCGACGCTCGTCGTCGAGGCCGGCGCGGGTCGGCGCCTGAGCCCCACCGGTCCCGACCTGCGGCTCACCCTCGGACTCTCGAGCACGTTCGGCATCCGTCGGCTGGTTCCGGTCGGCCCGCCGTCAGGACCCGCGGTCGTGCGGAGCCGCGCGGAGCAGTTCTACTACCCGGGAAGCTTCAACTGGGGCTTCCTGGCGCAGTATCCGGAGGCGGCGCGACTCTTCAACGCGTTCGACTACGGCCACGCGGTGCTCTACGAACGGCTCACGACCGACCCGCACGGCGATCCCGCCTGGCTCGAGGTGCGCCAGTTCCGGTACATCACGCAGGACCTGCTGGTCCATCCGCCGCGGCTGCCCATTTCGGAGGAGACGATCTTCCCGGACTACGCCGAGCGCTACTGGCCCGCGGCGCTCGCCTTCGACTGGGCGCATCTCTTCCACCGCCAGGTGTACGACGCGCTGGTCGATGGGCGGAGGAGCGCAGCGGGACGGGACTCGCTAGTGGAGCGGCTGACCGACTATTACCTGTCGCGGCGGGACCTGGCGTTCGCCGCGGTGCCCAAGGCGATGTCGCTGATGATGGACCAGCCGTACAGCGGCACGTTCGAGCGGGCGTATCCGAGGCTCAATGGCCTGATCTGGGCCTACCACTGGCTGCAGGTCGGCTTGTACGAGCCGCTCATCGTGGAGGAATCACCGGAAGCGCGTCACCGGGGCGTGGACTCGGCGGTCGCGCGGTTCCGTTCCATGATCCCGAGCGATTTTCCCGATGCGATGCCGATGACGCCGATGGTGGCGCCGACCTTTACCGCCCGCCACCCGCGCGCCGCGGCGATCTTCGACAACCTGCACAGCCTGCACGACATCATCTCGGACATCCTGCTGTCGGATCTCGTGGCCCCCGACAACAAGCGGGCCGCCATCGAGGCGGCCCTGGCCGAGTTCCGGGACGGCACGCGGAACGTGATGCCGGATGAGGAGTGGCGGGGCCCGCCGGCGCCGCACCACCACTGAGGTCAGCCGCTGACCATCGCGCCGAGGACCCCCGGAATCGCGCCGAGCACCCAGACGATCGCGGCGGCGGCGAGCGCGCGGCTCATCGGCACCTTCCCGACCACTCTCAGCCCCACGGCGATCAGGAACGTGACCCAGAGGGTGAAGACATCCACCCGGAGCGCGAGCGCCATGACCATGGAGGCGGTCGTGTCCGGATCGAGCGGGCGGGCGAGGCCGAGCGCGGTGGAGGAGCGCCCGACCAACTGTTCCTCCGGAAGCAGCAGGGCCTGGGCGCCGCCGACGAGGAGCTCGAGGACGCGCGGAAAATAGCTGTAGGTGGCGATCATCATGGCCGCACCCAGCGAGGTGACGGCGCCGACCAGCTTGCCGGCCAGCCACGTGCCGAGCCCGACCAGCAACACGGCCACCGGGAGGAACACCGTGGCGAAGATCGGCGCCAGGTTGCCGCCCGATGCGGACCGCTGCGTCATCGCGTCCCGCATCTCCTCGGTCATCTGGGGGTTCTTGGCGATGACCTTGGCGATGGCGCGGGCGTTCTCCGCCTGCATGATGGGCTGGAACGCCCCCTTGAGCCCGAAGAAGAGCAATCCGAACACGACCGTCAGCACCAGGAGCGGGACGACGAACCCGGCGGCTTTGCGCCGCTCGAACACGGCGGCCGGCTTGATGAAGATCTCGAGGAAATCCTCCCACATCGCGGCGGGTTCGGGGGTGGGGGCGGCGATCGGTGCTGTCATGGTGTCCTCACGGTCGGGGCGTGGTTTCGACGAGCACCCATTCGAGGTAGTCGATGCTTCCTTCCACGATGGCGGTGGCCACGATTTCCGGAACCTGGTTGCTGTGTGTCTTGAAGATGTGCCGCCGGAGATCCGGAAAACGGGACTGCGTGGTCTTGAGCAGGCAGAGCCATTCCTCGGCACGCTCGACCCGGCCCTGCCACCAATAGGTCGAGGACACCGGACCGAGCAACTGGCCGCAGGCCGCAAGCCGAGCTTCCACCGCCGTCCGAATGATCCGGTCAGCCTCCTCGTGCGAGGTGGCCGACACGGTCACCTGGAGACAGGTGTGAATCACGACGCGGGCGTTGCCGCCGGGACGCCGGGGGTCTCGCCGCCGCGCCGGCCGTCGGCGATCGGGTCCACCGCCGTGCGCCAGCCGCTCTTGAACTGGATGGTCAGCCGGTGGCCCAGCGTGTCGGCCGTGACGTTGACGACGTCGGGCAGGGTGCGGGCGTAGGCCACGCCGGCCGCGGCTTGCGCGCCGTAGTCGGCCGGCGTGTCGCCCTGGTAGGCATGGGCGAACTCCCGCCCGATCGCCACGGCCTCGGCCTGTTCCTGGCCGTAGCGCGCGAACTGGTCGGGCGGCACCAGCCCCTTCTGGGAGACCAGGGGGGCGTAATTGTCGTAGCTCGGGCAGGCCGTCACGGTCAGGGCCAACAGCGGCAGGGCGAGGAGGCGTCGCATCACGGAAATCCTGGCTGGAATGAAGGACTTCATGGTCCCGGCCGTGTGCCCGGGTCGGGTCTACAGGTACCTTAGATAATGCCGAAACCGCATTCCCCCAAGGGGGGGCACCGATCCCTGTCGCTGCTCGCGGCGCTCCTCGTTGCCATCTGCCCAGCGGTCTCCGCCCAGTCGCCCCCCCGCCAGTTTCAGTGGTACGATGCGGCCATCGCCGTGGCCGGCGTGTCGGTCTTCCTCCTGGTGGACAACCCGGTTCGGACCTACATGCTGGACAACCAGACCGCGGGCAAGGACGATGTGGCGGATGCCTTCCGCAAGGTCGGCCAGCCCGAGGTCTGGGCGCTCGTTCCGGCCGTGATGGTCGGGACTGGACTCGTATTCAAGAAACCGGGGCTCGCGCGCTCAGGGCTCCGTGCCGTCACGTCGGCGGTGATGGCCGGCGGGGTCGCGGCCGTCTTCAAGGAAGTCATCGGCCGGGTGCGGCCCAACGTGGAGGGGTCGGAGCCGCTCGATTTCAAGCCGTTCTCCGGCAATGCCTCGATGCCCTCGGGGCATACATCGGCCGCCTTCGGATTCTCCGCCAGCCTCGCCCAGGACGTGCATCCGCTGTGGGCCAAGATCGGGTTGTATGCGCTGGCGACGGGCACGGCCTGGTCCCGGGTCTACAACAACGAGCACTGGACCAGCGACGTGGTGGCCGGTGCCGTCGTCGGGATCACCTCGGCCAAGCTCGTCAGCGGAAAGTGGCAGGTCTGGGGAATCCGTCCGCCCACCATCTTCACCGACGGACGTGAAGTCACGGTCAGTTGGCACGGCACCTTCTAGGGGATCAGTTCATGTCACTCAATCTGCGCGCCGTTCTGGCGCTGCTGCTGCTAGCGGTCCTTCCCGCCGCCCTGCCGGCGCAAGCCCCCGCGCCGCTCACCGGCTCGCTGCTGGTGTTCAACGCCGGGAGCCTGGGCCTCCCGATCAGGAACCTGCTCCAGGCCTTCAAGAAGGCGAATCCCGGGGTCGTCACGGCACAGGAGTCCTCGGGCAGCCTCGAGGCAGCCCGGAAGATCACGGACCTCGGCAAGATCCCCGACATCCTGGCCGTGTCCGACTATGCCATCATCCCCAAGCTGCTGATCCCCTCGCACGCCGACTGGTACGCCAGCTTTGCCCACAATGCGCTGGTGCTGGCGTTTCGCAACGAGTCCCAGGCGGCGCTCGAGATCGACAACTCCAACTGGTACCGGATCCTGCTTCGGAGCGGCATACGCACCGGCCGGGCGGATCCTGCGCTCGACCCGGCGGGGTACCGGACCCTGATGGTGTGGCAGCTGGCGGAGCGGTACTATCGCCAGCCGAATCTCGCCTCGCTGCTCACGATCGCGAGTCCGATGCGCTACGTCCGCCCGAAAGAGGCCGATCTCACCGCGCTGCTCCAGCTTGGCGAGTTCGACTACATCTGGACCTACCTGTCGATCGCGCGGGCCAGCGGCTTCCGGTGGCTGGACCTTCCCGCCGAGGTCAATCTCAGCGATCCGGCGATGGCCAAGACCTACGCTTCGGCGCGCGTGGCGCTGCCCGGCGCCACCAGGGCCCCGGGCGACAGCGTGGAGTTTCGCGGCGAGCCGATCGTCTACGCCCTGACCATCCCGCGGGGGGCGCCGCATCCGGAGGTGGCGGAGGCCTTCGTCCGGTTCCTCTTTTCCCCGGCAGGGCAGGGCATAATCGCGGACGCGGGGCTTCAGCCCCTGGCGCCGCCCGCCCTCGGCGGGCCGGGCCGGCCGCCGCTATCTTTGCAGGGCCTTTTTCCCCACGAGTGAGCCGAGATGAGCGCCTATCGCACCCCCGCTCCGCGGAACGAACCCGTCCTCAATTACGCGCCGGGCTCCCCCGAACGCGCGGCGCTCAAGTCGGCGCTGGCCCGGATGTCGGGCGAGACCATCGAGATTCCCGTCGTCATCGGCGGCCGCGAGTACCGCACCGGGCGCACGGTCGACGTTATTTCCCCGCACCAACACGGCCGGGTCCTGGCCAAGGCGCACCTCGCCGATCCCGAGCTCATCGCGAAGGCGATCGACTCCGCCACGGCCGCGCAGCATGAGTGGGCGGCCATGCCCTTCGCCGACCGCGCGGCGGTCTTCCTCAAGGCGGCCGACCTGCTGGCCGGTCCCTGGCGCCAGGTGGTCAACGCGGCCACGATGCTCGGCCAGAGCAAGACCGCCTACCAGGCCGAAATCGACAGCGCCTGCGAACTGATCGACTTCTTCCGCTTCAACGTGCACTTCGCCGAACGGTTGTACGAGGAGCAGCCGATATCCTCGCCGGGCATCTGGAACCGGATGGATCACCGGCCGCTCGAAGGCTTCGTCTACGCGATCACGCCGTTCAACTTCACGGCCATCGGCGGCAACCTTCCCACCACGCCGGCCATCCTCGGCAACGTGGTCGTCTGGAAGCCGGCGGCCTCCGCGCTTCTCAGCAACTGGTACGTGTACAAGATGCTCGAGGCGGCGGGCCTCCCGCCGGGCGTCATCAACTTCGTGCCCGGCAGCGCGGCCCAGGTGTCCGACCTCCTGCTGGCCGACCGCCGCCTCGCCGGGATCCACTTCACCGGCTCGACCGAGGTGTTCCAGTCGCTGTGGCGGACGGTGGGGCAGAACCTGCCGACCTACGCGACCTACCCGCGCCTGGTCGGCGAGACGGGGGGAAGGACTTCGTCCTGGCCCACGCGAGCGCCGACGCGGACGCGCTGGCGGTGGCGCTGGTGCGGGGTGCGTTCGAGTACCAGGGCCAGAAGTGCAGCGCCGCCTCCCGGGCCTACGTGCCGGACAACCTCTGGCCGGCGGTGCGCGAGCGGATGGTCGCGATGATGGCCGACATGAAGATGGGAGACGTGGCCGACTTCCGGAATTTCGTGGGCGCCGTGATCGACAAGAAGGCGTTCGACAAGATCGGGGAATACATCGCCACGGCGCGGAAGGCCCCGGGGGTGGAGCTGGTGGCGGGCGGGACGTCCGACGGCAAGGTCGGCTTCTTCATCGAGCCGACGCTCCTCCGCGTGGACGACCCCAAGTACCGCACGATGTGCGAGGAGATCTTCGGTCCCGTGCTGACCCTGCACGTCTATCCGGCCGCCGCGTGGACCGAGACGCTCGCGCTGGTGGACGGCACCAGTCCGTACGCGCTGACCGGCGCGGTGTTCGCGCAGGACCGGCGGGTGCTCGCGGAGGCGACCGGCGCGCTCCGGAACGCGGCAGGGAATTTCTACCTCAACGACAAGCCGACCGGCGCCGTCGTCGGGCAGCAGCCCTTCGGGGGGGCGCGCGCCAGCGGCACCAACGACAAGGCTGGATCGATCTTGAACCTGATGCGGTGGATCTCTCCCCGCAGCATCAAGGAGACATTTGTTCCGCCGACGGACTACCGCTATCCGTTCATGAGTTCCGAATAGGTGGAGGCGGGGAAGCGGGGAAGCGGGGAAGTCCACACCCCTCCCTCCCCGCATTCCCGCTGCCCCGCCTAGTTCTTCATCACCGCCCCACCCTTCATCACCCACGCGACCCGTTGCAGCGCGGTGATGTCCGCCAGCGGGTCTTCCTTCACGGCCACCAGGTCCGCCCAGCGCCCGGCGGCCACGGCGCCCAGGTTTGCCGACTGGCCCAGCAGGTCCGCCGCCACGGACGTGGCTGAACGGATCACCTGGAGCGGCGCCATCCCGTAGCGCACCATGTAGGCCATCTCCTGCGCCTGGTTCTCCGTCCAGGCGTACCCGCCGGCATCGGTGCCGTACGCGATCTTCACGCCCTTCGTCACCGCCTGTCCGAACGCCACGCGCTCGATGTCCACCATCTTGGGCCAGATTCCTCCGCGCCCCTCGGCCACGTAGGCCCCCACGAAGATCGTCGGGCACCAGTACGCGCCCTGCTTGATCATCCGGTCCATCAGGTCCGGGGTGAGGCCGTCGCCGTGCTCGATGCTGTTGAACCCGGCGCGGAGCGCGGCGTCGATGCCGTCGTAGCCGATCGCGTGGGCGGCGGCCCGCTTGCCCAGCCGGTGGGCTTCGTCGACGAACATCTTCAGCTCCTCGTCGGTGAAGTTCACCCAGCTGTGGAGCCGGCCGTCGTCGCCGAGGTAGTAGCGGCGGTCCACGTAGACCTTGATCCAGTCGGCGCCGTACTTCACCTGCTCCCGCACGCCCTTCCGGATCTCCTCCGGCCCGTCCACGATCTGGACGCCGTCGGGCACCTTGAGCTCCCACGAATAGCCGCTGAGCGGGTACATCCCCGTGGCGCTGAACGCGCGCGTGGCGACGAACATTCGCGGCCCCGGCACGATGCCGAGGGCGAAGGCGCGCTTCAGGTCCACGTCGGCGAACATCGCCCCCTCGGTCTCGAGGTCGCGGAGGGTCGTGAAGCCGTTCATCAGCGCCGTGCGGCCGGCGGCCACCGCCCGGATGGTGCGGTACGGAATGGACTCCTTGAGGAGCTGGTCGTCGTAGTCCGCGGCGGTGATGTCGCCCTGGAGCAGGATGTGCGTGTGGGCGTCGATCAACCCGGGCAGCACCGTCATGCCGCTCAAGTCGATCGTGGTGACCCCGGGCGCGCGCGCGGAAACCTCCGCCCAGGCTCCCACCGCGGTGATCCGGCCGTCCTCCACGAGGACGCCCTGGTCGCTGCGGGGCGCCGCTCCCGTGCCGTCGATGAGCTTGCCGGCCCGTACCAGGGTGCGAACCGGAGCCGGCGCGGCCTGCTGGGCGCCGAGGGTGCCGGCCGTGAGCGTGAGCGCGAGCAGGACGAAGGGCATCCGCATGGGCAGGGTCCGGGCTGGAGTGGGCGTGATGGACAGGATGCTACGATGCAGTCACATTGGCTCCCATGCAAGCACCGAGGCTCCTCCTCATCGCGCTGGCGGTGGTTTTGCCTGCCGCCGCCCCCGCCCAGGCGCCCGTGTACGACGCGGCGACGCTCGGCTGCGCGCGGTTCGCGGAGTCGGTGCGGAGCGAGGTTCATACCGCGATGGGCACGGTGCGCCGCAACGAGACCGTCGGCCGTTCCGGTGTGCTGTCGGTGCGGGCCGTTCCCGACAGCGGCGGGCTCCTCGTCGAGGCGTGGTACGATTCGCTGTCGGTGTTCCGGCAGGGGCCCGAAGGGCGGGTCGAGCCGAATGCGGAGGGGATCCTGGGCGGACGCTACCGGGGAGAGTTGGCGCCGCAGGGCGACTACCTGTCGGTGGCCAGTCCGTTCGTCCCCGCCGCGCTGCGCGACGTGTTCGACTTCGGTCGGGTCCTGCTCCATTTCTTCCCGCCGCTCCCGCCGCGCGCGCTCCGCCCCGGCGGCGAGTGGAAGGACGATCCCGACCTCACCATCTGGCGCCTGGCGGACAGCGCCACCGCGCACGGGGCAGTGGCGCGCTACGGGTGGACGCGGCGGTCCGCGTGGGAGGAAGGGGTCGCCGCCGGTGATTCCACGGTGCGCCTGCACCGGAGCGAATCGGAAAGCGGCGATCTGCGCTGGCAGGACGGACCGCTCGGGTGGAACAGCGCCGTCCGCGCGGGCGTCGAGTTTCCCGGTGCCGGCGGACGGACTGACGTGGTGCAGGAGGTGCGAGTCGTTCGCCTGCCCGGCCCCTGCCGCTAGGCCCTAGTGCGCCGGCCCCGCGCCGGCGGCGGCCTTGCCGGTCCGGAACAGCAGCAGCAGCGGGAGCGCGAGCAGGAAGGTGATTCCCATCGTGAGGAACACCTTTTCGAACGCGATGACCGACGCCTGTTGATGGACCAGCCCCTCGAGCACCGCCCGTGCCCTGAGCCCCGCCTCTGCCGGCGTCCCCCCTTGCCGCAGGAACACCTGTTCCATTCCCGCCAGCCATTGCCGCGGCCGGTCCTCGGTCATGCCGAGGTGGGGCCGGAGCGCGTCGCGCGCCTGCTCGGTCCAGCGGGTGAGCAGGGTGGCGGTGATCGCGATGCCGAAGCTGCCGCCCAGCTGGCGCGACAGGTTGAAGAGGCCGGTGCCCTGGGCCATGTGCTTCGACGGCAGGTCGGCCACCGTGGCCCCGACCAGCGGCACGAAGATCAGACCCATGGCCACGCCGCGCAGGATCATGGGAAGGAGCAGGTCGCCCATCCCGAGTTCCATCGTGAAGTGATAGTGCATCCACATCGCGACGCCGAACAGCAGGATACCGGTGGTGATGCTGAGCCGGGCGTCGATCTTCGTGTTGAACTTCCCGGCCAGCGCCATCGTCACGGCGCTCGCGAGGGCGCCGGGCAGGATCACCCTGCCGGTGTCCCACGCGGTGTAGCCCAGCAGGTTCTGCAGGAACACCGGGAGCGCGAACACGCTGGAGTAGAGGGCAAAGCCGAGCAGCAGGCCGAACACCACGCCGGTGGCGAGCTGCCGGTTGGCCAGGATCCGGAGGTTCACCACGGGAAACGCCGTCCGGAGCTCGTGCCACACGAACAGCAACAGCGCGGAGACCGCGACGAACAGCTCGGTGACGATCTCCCGGGAGGCGAACCAGTCGTGGCTTTCGCCCCGTTCCAGCATGATCTGCAGGCTGCCGATGCCGAGAATCAGGAGGGCGAGTCCCTGCCAGTCCACCCGGTCCGGCATCTCGATGTGATGGGCCGGTTCCGGCACGTAGCGCCAGGTCAGGATTCCGGCGAGGATGCCGAGCGGGAGGTTGATGTAGAAGATCCAGGGCCAGGCGTAGTTGTCGGTGATCCAGCCGCCGAGGGTGGGGCCGAGGGTCGGGCCGACCATGACGCCCATGCCGAAGATGGCCATGGCGGTGCCGGCTTCCTCACGGGGGAAGACGTCGAACAGGATGGCCTGGGCGGTCGAGATCAGGGCGCCGCCGCCGATGCCCTGGACGACGCGCCAGAAGACCAGGTCGTGCAGCGTGGTCGCGTGGCCGCAGAAGAACGAGGCGATCGTGAAGAGCGCGATCGAACCGGTGTAGTAGTTGCGGCGGCCGAGCCGCTCCGAGAACCAGCCGGTGAGCGGCAGCACGATCACGTTGGCCACGATATAGCCGGTGCTCACCCAGGCGATTTCCTCGAGGGTGGCGCCAAGGTTTCCCATCATGTGGGGGATCGCGACGTTCACGATGCTGGTGTCCACCAGCTCGAGGACGCTGGCCAGCGTCACCGCGAACGCGATCAGGTAACGCGCGCCGTGGATCTCGGCGCGCGAAAGCTGTTGCCGGCCGCCGAACGGCAGGGCGATGGGACTCACGGCCGGCTCAGCGGGTCTTGATCGTGACGTCGGCCGAGAGACCCGGACGGAGCGGGAACTGCCCGGTCGTGTCGATGCCCACGGCGATCCGCACCGGCACCCGCTGCACCACCTTCGTGAAGTTGCCGGTGGCGTTGTCGGGCGGCAGCAGCGCGAAGCGCGCCCCGGTGGCCGGGCTGATGCTCTCGACGGACCCGTGGAAGGTCTGTCCCGGGTAGGCGTCCACGGTGAAGGTCGCGGAATCGCCGGGGGTGACGTCCTCCATCTGGGTTTCCTTCAGGTTGGCCGTGACCCAGACGTCCTCCGTCGGCACCACCGTCATCAGCATCTGGCCCGGTTGCACCAGCTCGCCGGTCTCGACGCGCCGGCGGGCGATGACCCCGTTCGACGGCGCCAGGATCACGGTGTAGCCCAGCTGCAGCTGCGCCATCTCGACGGCGCCCTCGGCCGCGGCGAGGCGCGCGTCGGCCCCCTGCAGGGCGGCCATCGAGGCCGTCACCTGCTGGGTGGCGGCGCTGGCCTGGCGCCGCGCGGCCTCCGCCTGCGCCGACGCCACGGCGTAGGCCGCCTCCGCGGCGTCGAGCTGCTGCGCCGAGACGACTTGGGAAGCGGCCAGCCGGCGGGCCCGCTCGAGGTCCGACTGGGCCTTCCGCACCGACGCCTCCGCGGAGGCCACGGTGGCCTGGGCCCCGGCCGCGTTGGCGCGGCTGGCCTCCAGTTGCGCCTGCATCTGGCCGGCCCGGCGGTTGTTCCCCGCCATCGCACGGGCCATCGCGAGGTCCGCATTGGCCTGCAGCAGCCGGGAGCGGAAGTCCCGCGCATCGAGCACGACGAGCGTGTCCCCCGCCTTGACCGGCTGGTTCTCCTCGACCAGGACGCGGTCGACGAAGCCGCCGACCTTGGGCGCGATGGGCGTGATGTGGCCGTCTACCTGTGCGTTGTCGGTGCTCACGTGGCTCCGCCCGAAGAGCCAGGTGCGGAGCGCCCATCCGCCGGCCATCACGAGGAACAGGGCCAGGAGGATCATCGGAATCTTCGAACCGCGGCTCGGGGCGGCGGCGGGGGCGGCGGTCTCGAGGCCGGTGGCCTCGTCGGTCGGCAAGGTAGCAGTCATGCTCGAGTCGATGATGGAGTGAGGACGGTTATTGAAGCTGGTCCAGGACGCCGAGCGCCTGGTAGAGCGTGATCCGCGCGACGCCGTAGCTGGCGCGCGCCTGGATGAGTGCGTTCCGCGCGGCCACGACGACCGCCTGGGCCTGCGTGGTCTCGACGCTGCCGGCCACGCCGGCGTTGAAGCGCTCGGTGGCCTGGCGGAGTTCCTGCGCGGCCAGCTCCACGCGGTCGGCGGCGATGGCCACGGTGTTCTGCGCGGTGCCGAGGTCGAGGAGCGAGCGACGCACCTCCTGCTCGGCCTGCCGCGACACGTCGCGCTCGCGGACCAGCTGGGCCTCGACCCGGAGAGACTGCTCCGAGTGCCGGCGCTGCCGGCGGAAGCCGTCGAGGATTGGGACCTGCAGGCCGAACATCAGCCGGTAGCTGCCGAGCATGCGGGTGGTTTCCGGACCCGATGACTCCCACTGCCCCTGGAAACCGAGGCTCGGGAGGTTTTCGTACCCGATGGCCTTGAGCGTCTGCTCGGCCACCTGGGTGCGGCCATGCTCGGCCACGACGTCGGGTCGGTGCTCGAGGGCGAACGGCACGGCCTCGGCGGGCGCCGTCGGCACGCCCACCGGCGGCGTGCCGAGACTGTCGGTGAGGACCAGCGGAGCGTCAAGCGGCAGGTTCAGGATGCGGAGCAAGTCGAGCCGGGCGCCGGCGAGCTGGTTCCTTGCGGTGAGGAGATCCGACTGCACCGTGCGGGTGTTCACCTCGTTCCGGGTCAGGTCGATCGCCGGGGTCACGCCCGCGGCCTGGAACTGCCTGGCCTGCGTCAGGAGGGACGCGGCGATCGCGCTGTCGGCCTCCCGGGCCGACACCAGTTCGCCCATGGCCAGGACGCGCAGGTAGGCCAGCCCCGCGGCGGTGCCCGCCAGGTCCCCGGCGTGCTGCGCGTCGAGTCCGGCCACCTTGGCGGAATCCGAGGCGGCCTTGACCCGCTCGATGGCCGCGGCGTCGAAGATCAGCTGGCTCGCGTTGAGCTGCAGGGCGTACAGCGTGAACGGCGGCGTGACGCTCATGGCGACCGGAATGCCGAACTGCTCGAGGTTCACCACCTGCGGCGTGATGCTGCCCGAGGCGGATACCTGCGGGAGATAGTCGGCCCGCTTGAGGCCGACACGGTTCTGCGCCACCTGCGCGTTGATGTTGGCGAGGGTGGCCGCCACGGCCTGTTGCCGGCCGAGCTGCACGGCGCCGAGGAGCGAGAGCTCCGTCGGCACCTGGGGCGGGGCCTGGGCGGTGAGCGGTGCGGCGGCGGAGAGCGCCGCGAACAGCAAGGCGACGGAGCGCATCGAATGGGGCATGGTCAGACCGTCGGGCCGGCCGGTGGCCGGGCCTCGACGCCGTGGAGGTAGAGATCGAGGATCCCCTCGAGCACCTGGTCGTCGGGCAGGCGCTCGGGGTCCATCGTGCCGAAGAAGCACTGGGTCTGCGCGGAGAAGACCATGAGGTGCGGGAGGCCGCGCGCGGCGAACCTGTGGAGGTCGGCGCGGAACTCTCCGCTCGCGATGCCGCGATCGAGGACGGACTGGATCATCCGCCGCCCGCGGAGGATCACCTCGCCGAAGTAGAACCGGGCGAGCTCCGGAAATTCGTGCAGCTCCGAGTGGACCAGGCGGCCGATGCGCGCCATGGCCGGGTCGCGCATGGTGTTCCACATGCGCCGGATCAGCAGCTCGAGCAGCGCGCGCGACGAGCCTTCATGGGCGCGGATGAACTCCTCCCCCGCGGCGAGGACCGTCACCACGTTGGCGCGGACCATTTCGCGGAAGAGCGCTTCCTTGGAATCGAAATACCGGTACAGCGTTCCCTTGCTCACCTTGGCGTGGCGGGCCACGTCTTCCAGCTTGGTGCGCGCAAAGCCCGCCGTCCCGAACACCTCGGTGGCAGCGGCGATGATCTCGTCGTGGCGCGCCTCGGGGCGGCGCTGCCAGCGCGGGCGATGGACGCGGCGGCGGGAGAGGGGCATGACGGTCCGGGCAAGGGAAGATAAGTAACTGACCGGTCAGTAACATAATTGGGGCTCCCGGGCTGTCAACTGGCCCCCCGGCCGGCTTGCCCGCCGCGCAACTCCCTGTCACCGCGTCTCTTGCGGCGGACCCCCTCCCTGTCCTACTTTGATTCAACCTGCCTCCGGAGGCACCGCCGATGTCGGATAGCTTTCTCAGCTCCGACGAATACGACGAGAACGCCCATTCCCTCTACAATGAAGGCCGGTACGACGAAGCGCTGGACCTGCTCCGCGTCGGGGTGACTCTCTATCCTCACGCGGTCGAACTGCACGTCGGCATGGCGTACGCCTACCTCGCCCGCGAAGAATACGCCTGGGCCCGCCGCAGCTTCGAGCGTGCGGTGGCCCAGGACCCCGATCACGAGGACGCGCTCGCCGGCCTCGGCGAGACGCTCCTCAAGATCGGCGACCGCGGCGGCGCGCTGGCCGCCTTCGAACGCGTCGTCGCCCTCGGGTTCCGCGACGACCACGAACTGATGCTCCAGGTCGGCCGGGCGCTCTTCAGGGAAGGGCTCCTCGCCCAGGCCCACCGCTTCTTCGAATTCGCCGTCTCCGCCCATCCCGACTCGCCCGAGGCCGCCGCCTGCGTGGGCTACGCCTCGCACCGCCTCGGCAACGACAGCAACGCCCTCTACTGGCTCCGCCGCGCCCTCGAGATCGACCCGACGTACGCCGAGGCGCGGGTCTACCTGGCCAACCTGCTCTATGACCGGGGCGAGTCCGAGGCCTCGCTCCACCACCTCGACCGCACCCAGCCCGAGGAGCATTTCGACGAGCTCGCGCTCTGGCGCTACATCGAGCTCAAGAAGTCGCTGTACCGGCTGCCGGACGACGACCCCGAACTCACGCCCTGGCTCGCGCGCCTCGGCGAGGTGGCCGCGGAACCCGATTCCATCGACATGCTGCTCGCCGAGATGGAAGCCCTGCTTCCCGATGGTTCGCTGCGCGATCCCAACCAGCTCGAGCTGTTCGGCACCCTCCTCACCGAGCTGCAGGCCATGCAGAAGCGCCCCAACGTGGGCGAGTCGCACCTGGTGGCCACCCTCTCGGGTCACCTGTTCAACGGCACCTGGGAAGAGATCCTGCTTCAGATGAAGGCCGCCGACATGGAGTGGTCCGCCTCGACGCTGGTGGACTTCATGGCGGGGCTGGCGCGGCGCGGACAGGCGGAGACCGGCATCGTCATCCCGGTCACCGACGCCGAGGCGTTCATCCGCGGCAGCGCGGAGGCGGGCGTGCTCCGGATCATCCAGTAGCGCGCCCCGGGCCGCGTCATTTCACGGGGGCTCCGCCGGCTGGCGGGGCCCCGTTTGCTGTCCCTTCCCGAGAGGTAGCTGTTACCTTCTCTGCCATGTCGCATCGCTATTCCTGGACCGCCGGTGTCCTCCGCGAAGTTCTTCCCAACGGACTGACCCTCCTCGCCCAGCGGGATTCGTCCGCGCCGGCCGTCGCCGTGGTGACCCACGTCAAGGCTGGCTTTTTCGACGAGCCCGACCGCTGGGCTGGGATCAGCCACGTCCTCGAGCACATGTTCTTCAAGGGCACGCCCAGCCGCGCCGTCGGCGAGGTGGCGCGCCAGACCAAGGCGGCCGGCGGGTACCTCAACGCCGGGACCTCCTATGACTACACGACCTATTACGTGACGCTGCCGGCCGCCGAACTCGGCGCCGCCCTCGACATCCAGGCCGACGCCCTCCAGAACGCCCTCCTCGACCGCGAGGAACTCGCGCGGGAGCTGCGCGTGATCATCCAGGAGGCCAAGCGAAAGCTGGACTCCCCCGGATCGGTGGCGCACGAGACGCTGCACGAGGTGCTCTTCGACCGTCACCGCATCCGGCGCTGGCGGATCGGGACGGAGGCGGCGCTCGAGGGGTTCACCCGCGAGGATGTGGCCGGCTATTACCAGTCTCGCTACGTGCCGGGGCGCACCATCGTGGCCATCGTGGGAGACGTGGACCCTGCCGCGGCGCTCGCCGCGGCGCGGCGCCGCTACGCCGCCTGGCCCGCCCGCGTGGCGGGCTCCGATCCGTCTCCGCAGGAACCGGAGCGCCGAGACGTGCGCGCCCGCACGCTGCGCGGCCCGATCACCCTCGCCCAGCTGGTGCTCGGCTGGCGCACGGTGCCGCCGCTCCACCCCGACGCCGCGGCGCTCGACCTGGCCGCCGCCGTGCTGGGCAGCGGGCGCGGCTCGTGGCTCTACCGCGCGGTGCGCGCGCCGGGCCTGGCCACCGGGGTCTCGGCCTACAACTACGCCCCGACGGAAGTCGGCGTGTTCAGCGTGAGCGCGGAGCTCGAGGCGGAGCGCGTCCCGGCGGCGCTCGGGGAAATCGCCGGCGCCGTGCTGGCGCTCCGCGCGAGCGGGCCGAGCGACGACGACGTCGAACGGGCGCGCGCGCTGCTGCTGGCCCGCTGGGCCCGTCGGCTCGAGTCGATGGACGGCCGGGCCAGCGCCCTCGCCGAAGCCGAGGCGCTGCGGGACGTGGCGCTCCTGGATGAGGAGTTCACCCGCCTGGCCGCGGTCACCGCCGCAGAGGTGCGCTCAGCCGCCGAGCGGTACCTGCGGCCGGACGCCGTCGGCGCGGTGGTGTATCTCCCGGAGGACCGGGGTGCGGAACTCGATGCGACGGCCCTGGCGGCGGCGTTTGGGGTACCGGCCGCGGCGCGGGCTCCCGGCGGCGCGACGCCCGCCCTGCGCGTTCCCCCGGTCAACGGACGCCCGGCGGGCCGGACCGACGCCGGCGTGCTGCACGTCCCCCTGGACGGCGTGGACCTGCTGGTGCGCCGCAAGACCGGCGTGCCGGCCGTGACGCTCGGCGCCTACGTGGCGCGGACGACGGCCGAAGCGGCCACGGAGGCTGGCGTCGGCGCGCTCGCGCTGCGGAGCGCAATTCGCGGCGCCGGGGCGTACGACGCGGAAACGCTCGCCCTCGCCTTCGAGCGCCTCGGCGGCAGCCTCGGTTCCTCCGCGGCCACCGACTGGGTCGGGCTCGGCACCAGCGTGATGGCCGAGCACCTGGCCCCCGCCGCCGCGCTGGTGCGCCTGACGCTCGGCGAGCCGCGCTTCGAGGCAGGCGAGCTCACGCGGGAGCGGGACCTGATGATCGAGGAGGCGCGGCAGGTAGCGGACGACACCTTCCGCTTTCCGTTCCAGCTGGCGTTCCGCGGCGCTTTCGGCGACGGCGGCTACGGACTGCCCACCGCCGGGCTCGAGGAGACGCTCGCGACCCTCACGCCGGCGCGCACCGCCGAATGGCACCGGACCAACGTGCTCGGGCGGCGGCTGGCCGTGGTGGCGGTCGGCGACGTCGATCCCGCGGCGGCCGCCGATCAGCTGGCCGCGGTGTTCCGCGACTGGCGGGGCGGCGCGCCACTCCCGGCCGTGCCGGAGCGCTGGCAGCCCGCGGGTGCACCCGTGGAGCGAGTGGTGGAACTCGGCAAGGCGCAGTCCGCCTTCGCGATGCTCTTTCCGGGGCCGGGGCGGCGGGATCCCGCGCGTCACGCGGCGGAGGTCTGGGCGGCGGTGGCGAGCGGACTGGGGGGGCGCCTCTTCGACGCGCTCCGCGAGCAGCGCTCGCTGGCCTACACGGTGCTCGCCTTCACTTGGCAGCGGGGGCGGGCCGGCGCCCTCGGCACCTATATCGCCACGTCGCCCGAGCGCGAGGCCGAGGCGCGCGAGGCGATGCTGGAGGAGCTGGCGCGTTTTGCGTCCGAGCCGGTGAGCGCCGAGGAACTGCGCGGCGCGATCGGCTACCTGGCCGGGCAGGCGGTGGTGCAGCGGCAGAGCGCCAGCCAGGTGGCGTCGGAGGTGCTCGAGGCGTGGATGATCGGGGAGGGGCTCGCCGAGCTCGAGGATCCGGCGGCGCCGTTCCAGCGGGTGACTGCGGAGGACGTGTGGCGGGTGGCGCGGGAGTCGCTCCGGCCGGAGCGGCGTGCGGAAGGGGTGGCGCGGGGCACCGGCGGCGGCCGCTAGAACATCGACATCGCGAGGATCGAGCGCAGGTTGTCGTTGGTGGCGCGGAGCCGCTTCGACAGGAGGCGCACCATCGCGCGGAGCACGCGGCCGGCCAGTTCGGGGTCGAGGTCGAGCACCATCTCGAGGTCGGCGCGGCTGATGGTCACCAGGCGGCAGCCGCCGTTGCTGATCGCGTCGGTGGAGCGCTCCGAGCGGTCGAAGACGGCCATCTCGCCGAAGCAGGCGCCGGGCTTGAGCACCGCGAGCGCCTCCTCGCCGCTCCCGGGAATGTCGCGGCTGATGCGGACGTCGCCCTCGGCGATGAGGAAGAGCCGGTTGCCGGGCTCCCCTTCCTTGAAGATCGTCTGGCCGGGCTGGTAGGTCTGCTCGCGACAGATCTCGGCGATCCGCATCAGTTCGGCGTCATCGAGATCGGCGAAGATCGCGGCCTGCCTGAGAAACGACGGATGCATGGGTCGCTCGACTCATGATGGGGATGGAATGACCGAAGGTACGCGCAGTCCCGGAGGCGGACAAGAGCGGGGGAGTCGCTTCACCATCGCCGACGCGTTCACGGTGGTGCGGCTCCCGCTCGCCGTCGCGTTTCCGCTGGTCGGCGAGGGCTGGCGGCTCGCCGTGCTCGCGGTGGCCGGCGTGTCGGATCTCCTGGACGGCTTCCTGGCCCGGCGCATCGGCAGTTCGCGGTTCGGCCCGGTCATCGATCCGGTGGCCGACAAGCTCTTCATGGCCGTGGCCTTCGGGACGGTGTTCTGCTCGGGGGAGCTCACCTGGTACGAGCTCCTCGGCGTGCTGGCCCGGGACCTCGTGGCCACCCTCGCGTTCGTGGTCACGGCGGTGCGCGGCCATCCCAGCGCCATCCCCGCGCGGGCGGGCGGGAAGGCCGTCACCTTTCTCCAGCTCCTCACGCTCGTCGCGTTCGCGGTGGGCTCGCGGTTTCTCCAGCCGCTGGCCTGGGCCACTTCCGCGGTGGCGCTCTACGCCATCTGGGACTACACCCGGGCCGCCCCGACTTCCTCACGTCCTGTCTAGGAATCCGACATATGTCACCTGAAGCCGAGACCAAGCACGTCACCCTGCGCTGGCTGAGCGACCTGCGGTTCGAGGGCGGAGAACCGAACGGCCCGACGGTCGTGATCGACGCCGACAACACCACCGCCCCGGGGCCGATGCTCCAGCTGCTCCTGGCGGCCGCGAGTTGCGGCGGCGCCGACGTCGTCTCGATCCTCAAGAAGATGCAGGTGGGGCTTGAATCGCTGGACGTCGAGGTCGCGGGGCTCCGCCGGGCGGAGCATCCAAAGCGGTTCACCTCCATCCACTTCATCTGGACCATTCGCGGCACCGGGCTGGACGAGACCAAGGCCCGCCGGGCGATCGACCTCTCCATCGAGAAGTACTGCTCGGTGCTGCACTCCCTCGCCCCGGACATCGCGGTCAGCTATGACCTCCGGCTGGGCTAGCCTCCTCGTCTCGGTCCTGGCGGCGGCGCCGCTCGCGGCGCAGGACGGCACCGTGCGCGAGCTGGGGCTCGAGGCGGTGGCCACCGCCGCAGACCCGGCCGTCTATACCGCGGGGGTCACGGCCTCGGTGCGGCCGTCGCTCCGCACCCGGATCGGGCTGTACGCCGGCGGGGGCGTCACGGGGGACGGCGGCGCGGTGGGGCGCGCCGAACTCGTGGCGCACTTTCTCCTGAACCCGCGCAGCACGCGGGCAGCGCTGTACGGCGGCGGCGGCATCGCCGGCGTCTTTGCCAGCGGGGCCGACAACGGCTTCCTGGTGCTGCTGCTGGGGATCGAGGGGAATCCGGGCGGTCGCGGGGGGTGGTTCGTCGAGGCGGGGATCGGCGGGGGAGCCCGCCTCGCGGCCGGCTACCGGTGGCGAAAGCTCCCGCCTGGTTGGCGGTCGAAGGGGTAATGCGAAACCGCCCCGGGAGGATGTCCCGGGGCGGCGATGCTTATTCGGCGGATCCGCTTCCGACCGGCTCGGCCTGGCGCTGCACCACGGGGCGACAGTAGCGCTCGCCCAGAAGCCGGAGGTTGGCACGGTCCTCTTCGGCGAGGTCCGGATACCTCTCGGTCAGATACTGCATGGTGTCATCGAACCAATCCTTCTGGTGCTCCAATTCGGCTTCCATGACGCCGCACCGAAGAATGTGGCTGAACAGCTCGTCTCGCGCCTGATCGAACGACGCTGGCGGGGCGGACCGCTGGGTCTTTTTCTTGGTCATGCACCTTCCTCTGGGTGTGACGCAGCCCCGGCATCCTGTGCGCCGGGCGTGCTGAAACATAACAGGGGACCGGCCGAATTGGCAAAGGTCGGCGGCGTGCGGTAACGCTGTAATCCATTACATTCCAGCCGGTTGATGGTTCCCCCGGCATGCCGGGACGGCTCACTCGGCCTTCGCCCGACCCCTTCGAGGACTACCTCCCATGGCAGGCACTTCCGCCCTGAATCGCTTCTATCTCCTGCTCCTGGTCCTCGCCGTCGGCGGGGGAGGGGTCCTCTACTGGCAGACGCGGGGCCGCGGGCCGAGCATCCCGGCCAACGTGGTGGTGACCGTGGCGGACACCGCCGGTTTCTCCGGCTATTACCTCGGGGACAGCGCTGCGCCGGTCCGGATCACCGAATATGCCGACTACGAATGCCCAGCCTGCCAGACCTTCGACGTGGTCCAGTTTCCCGACGTCCGCCGGCAGCTGATCGAAACCGGCAAGGTGCGCTGGCGCTATCGCGATTTTCCGCTCAGCATCCATCCCTACAGTCGTGTCGCGGCACATTCGGCCGCCTGCGCCAACGACCAGGGCCATTACTGGGAGCAGCACACGCGGCTCTACCAGGGCCAGGGGCAGTGGGCCCGGGAAGCCGACCCGACGGGCACCTTCCGGGAGTACGGCAAGCAGATCGGCCTCGACCTCGCGGCGTACGACGCCTGCATGAAGTCCGCCAAGTACGCCGGACGGATCCAGGCCAGCTATGACGAAGGCTTGAAAGTCGGGGTCGCCTCGACACCGACCTTCCTCATCGCGGGGCGGTTGTACGAAGGGGTCCAGAACTCGGACGAACTCAAGCATCTGGTCGATTCCCTCGCCGCCGGGGACGCAGCCTCACGATGAAGTTTCGCATGGGGGTCGCGTTGCTCAGCGTGGCGGGCCTGTTGATTTCCGCCTACTTGTGGATGTTCAAGCACGGATACATCGGCACCCTGGCCTGCGGCAGCGGCGGCTGCGAAACGGTGCAGCTCAGCCCCTACAGCAGCTTCCTCGGCGTGGACGTCGCGCTGATCGGCTTCCTGGGGTACGTGGTCTTCCTGATGGTGAGCCTCGCCGGCGTCCAGCCGGCGTGGCTCGACCGGCCCGGGCCGTCGCGGCTGCTCCTGCTGCTTTCAGCGGGCGGCCTCCTTTTCGCGGGCTACCTGACCGGACTCGAACTCTTCGTCATCCACGCGATCTGCCGCTGGTGCGCCGCCTCCGCGGTCATCGTCCTGCTGATCTTCGTCCTTGCCCTCCTCGACCACCGCCGATTTGCCCGCCGCTGAGATGACCCCGCACGACGAGCGCTCCGGCCACGACCACGGGACCGGCCTGGCGGCGCTCGCGCTCGGCGCGCTCGGCGTCGTCTACGGGGACATCGGCACCAGCCCGCTCTACGCCATGCGGGAGGCCTTCACGGGGCCCCACGGCCTCCCGGCCACGCCGGAAAACGTCTACGGCGTCCTGTCGCTGGTCTTTTGGGCGCTGAACTTCGTGGTGTCCTTCAAGTACATCGGGCACGTGATGAAGGCGGACAACCGCGGCGAGGGCGGCATCCTGGCCCTGCTGGCCCTGGTGCGTTCCCGCAAGACGGGAGGACGGGGCCAGGCGCTGCTGATCGGCCTGGGGCTCTTCGGGGCCGCGCTCCTCTATGGCGACGGCGTCATCACCCCCGCCATCAGCGTGCTGGGCGCCATCGAGGGCATCGAGGTGGCCACGCCGGCCTTCTCCGCGTTCGTCGTGCCGATCGCGGTGGTCATCCTGGCGGTGCTCTTCTGGTTCCAGCGCCACGGCACCGACCGCATCGGGCGCGCCTTCGGCCCGATCATGCTGGTCTGGTTCTTCTGCATCGCGGCGCTCGGCGTGCGCGGCATCCGCCTGCACCCCGAGGTGCTCCGGGCCGTGAACCCCTGGTACGCCATCCAGTTCTTCATCGACGACCGGCTGCAGGGATTCCTCATCCTGGGCGCCGTGGTGCTCGTGATCACCGGCGGCGAGGCCCTGTACGCCGACATGGGGCACTTCGGCCGCAAGCCGATCCGGTGGGCCTGGTTCGCCGTGGCGCTCCCCGCGCTCATGCTCAACTACTTCGGACAGGCGGGCCTCCTGATCCAGCAGCCGGGGATCGAGAATCCCTTCTACGCCCTGGTGCCCGACTGGTTCCTCTACCCGATGATCGGGATCGCCACGCTGGCCGCGATCGTGGCGTCGCAGGCGCTGATCTCGGGCGCCTTCTCGCTGACCCGGCAGGCGGTCCAGCTCGGATACAGCCCCCGCGTGACGATCATCCACACTTCGCGCACCGAGGCCGGCCAGATCTACGTGCCCGAGGTGAACCAGGGCCTCGGCGTGGCGTGCGTGCTCCTCGTCCTCGGATTCCGGAGCTCGACCAACCTCGCCGCCGCGTACGGCATCGCGGTGACGGGCACGATGATCATCACGACGATCCTCTTCTACCGGGTGACGCGCGACCTCTGGCACTGGAACCTGGTGCGGGCTGGCGGGCTCTGCGCGCTCTTCCTGATCGTGGACATCGCCTTCTTCGGCGCGAACATCGTCAAGTTCGGCGACGGCGGCTGGTTCCCGCTGGTCGTGGCCGCCGGCGTCTACACCCTGATGACCACCTGGCAGCGGGGCCGCGCCAAGCTGGCGGCGCTGGTCCAGCAGTCCAGCCTGCCCATCGACCTGTTCCTGGCGGACATCGCCAAGCGCCCGCCGGTCCGCGTCCCGGGCACCGCCATCTTCCTCACCTCGGTGATGGACATCGCGCCGCCGGTGCTGCTGCACCACCTCAAGCACAACAAGGTGCTGCACCAGCGGATCATCCTGCTGTCGATCGTGACGGAGGAGGTGCCGCAGGTGGACGACGCGGAGCGGCTGGACTGCCGGGAACTCGGGCAGGGATTCTGGCGGGTGGTGGGGCACTACGGATTCATGGAAACCCCCGACATCCCGGCGCTCATGCGCCGGATGGGCGAGTCGGACGTGGAGGGTTCGCCGGGGGGGGTGTTCCTGACGCAGACTTCGTTCTTCCTCGGCCGCGAGACGCTCATCGCGACTCCGGGCGCCAAGGCGCCGTCCCGGCTGCCCGGCGACCCGCGGCCCATGTCGTACTGGCGGCGGCGGCTCTTCGTGATCATGACCCGCAACGCCCGCACCGCCACGGCGTTCTACAACCTGCCACCGAATCGCGTGGTCGAGTTGGGGGCACAGATACAGATCTAGGAACCCTGGACCCCGGCTTGCGCCGGGGTGACGATTGGTCTTCCCCGCTTCCCCGCTTCCCCGCCGTCTACTCCTTGTCCTCGTACATCTCCTTCAGCTTCGCCACCACGTTCGGATCGGCCAGTGTCGTCGTGTCGCCCAGGGCCCGGCCCTCCGCGATGTCCTTGAGCAGCCGGCGCATGATCTTGCCGCTCCGCGTCTTCGGCAGGTCGGCGGAGAAGAGGACGTCGTCCGGCCGCGCGATGGCGCCGATCTTCCGGCTCACGTGTTCCCGGAGGTCGTCGCGGAGCTCGGCCGTGGGTTTCACCCCTTCCCGGAGCGTCACGAACGCGGCGATGGCCTGTCCCTTGAGGTCGTGGGCCTTGCCGACCACCGCCGCCTCCGCCACCGACGGGTGGTCCACCAGCGCGCTCTCCACTTCCATCGTCCCGATCCGGTGGCCCGCCACGTTGAGCACGTCGTCCACCCGGCCCAGCAGCCACCAGTAGCCGTCGTCGTCCACCTTCGCGCCGTCACCGGCAAAGTACCGACCGGGAAAGCGGCTCCAGTAGGTCTCCCGGTAGCGGGCGTCGTCGCCGTAGATGGTGCGGAGCATGCCGGGCCACGGCTCGGTCAGCGTGAGGAAGCCGCCGCCCTTCACGAGCGCCTTGCCGGTCGTGTCCACCAGTTCGACCGAGACCCCGGGAAACGGCGTGGTCGCCGAGCCGGGCTTGGTGGTGGTCACGCCGGGGAGCGGCGTGATCATGATGCCGCCGGTCTCCGTTTGCCACCAGGTGTCCACGATGGGGCAGCGGCCCCGGCCGATGTGCTCCTGGTACCACATCCAGGCTTCGGGGTTGATCGGCTCGCCGACCGAGCCGAGGAGGCGGAGGGTCGAGAGGTCGTGCCGGGCGGGGTGCTCGGCGCCCCACTTCATGAACGCGCGGATGGCCGTCGGCGCCGTGTAGAACACCGTCACGCCGTATCGCGCGATGATCTTCCAGAAGCGGTCCCGCTCCGGCCAGTCGGGTGCGCCTTCGTACATCAGCACCGTGGCGCCGTTGGCGAGCGGCCCGTACACCACGTAGGAATGCCCGGTGACCCACCCGATGTCGGCGGTGCACCAGAAGATGTCTTCCTCGCGCAGGTCGAAGACGTACTTCGTCGTGGCGGCGACGTGCGTGAGGTAGCCGCCCGTGGTGTGGACGATCCCCTTCGGCTGGCCCGTGGTCCCGGAGGTGTAGAGAATGAAGAGCAGATCCTCCGATTCCATCGGCTCGGCCGGACAGACCGGGCTCTCGCGGTCGAGCAGCCGGTGCCACCAGTGGTCCCGGGTCTCGGTCATCTCCGCGAAGGCCTCGTCGCCTTCGCCGGCGGCTCGGCGCCGGACGACGACCACGTGGCGGATGCTCGGGCAGGCGGTGAGCGCCTCGTCGGCGATCCGCTTGAGCGGCACCACCTGGCCGCGCCGGTAGCCGCCGTCCGCGGTGATGAGCACCGTCGCCTGGGCGTCGTTGATGCGCTCCCGCAGCGAATCGGCGGAGAACCCGCCGAACACCACCGAATGCACCGCGCCGATCCGGGCGCAGGCCAGCATCGCGATCGCCGCCTCGGGCACCATGGGGAGGTAGATCGCGACGCGGTCGCCCTTGCGCACGCCCAGGCGCTTGAGGGCGTTCGCCGCGCGACCGACCTCGCGGGCCAGCCCCCAGTAGGTGTAGACCTGCCGGTCGCCCGGCTCGCCTTCCCAGATGATCGCCGCCTTGTTCCGGCGGGGGCCCGTGAGGTGCCGGTCGAGGCAGTTGGCCGCGACGTTGAGCTGACCACCGTTGAACCAGCGCGCGTGGGGCGGCGCCCACTCGAGGACGCTCTGCCACGGCGTGATCCAGTCGAGTGCGCGGGCCTGCTCCGCCCAGAAGGCGAGGCGGTCGCGCGCGGCGGCCTCATAGAGCGCCGTCGTGGCGCTGGCACGCGCGGCGAACTCGGCGGGCGGCGGAAACCGCCGCTCTTCGGAGAGCAGGATGCTGATCTGGTCGGTCATCTCGGCGGTTCTCCGGTCGGAACAGGTCGGAAGCGCGGCGGGCCTTGCGAGTCAGGGCGGCCACCGCGGAGTGCCAGAGAGGGAAGCGCTGAAGGTGGTTGCAGTCCCCTCGCAACCGGTTGTTCCCACGCTGGTTAGGCCGTTGGCACCAAATTCGCTTTTTCCGGCGGTGGGAGGCATGAGCCGCCCGGAACACCACAACTGATCCGCCCGATAATAGCACACCCGGAGCGATCCGGGGCCGCAAAACTGGAGGTCTCATCCCGTCGGGGTGAGATAGCTCGGTGCCGAAGGTGGAATGCACACGACTCGAATGGGCGTGGCGTTTCGGCCGGCTGGCGTGGCGAAACGACCACGCTTTGATATTGTCGGGCATGGGAGACACCATGATGGTGCCCAATGCCCCGCACGACCGTCAACTGCACGCCCCCGAGTCCCTCGGGCTCGACACGCGTGCATCCTTCCGCCAGGCGGCGGTGAACGCCCTCGAGGAGATGCCGGAGGGCGAGAGCCGCCTGGTGATCGACCTGAGCGGGACCCGGCACGTGGACTCCGCCGGACTCGGCGCGCTGATGCTGGTCCAGCGCCGGGCCGGCGAGCGCCGGCAGCGCGTGGCGCTCCGCTCGGCCAGCGAGGAACTCCGGTTCCTGCTGATGCTCACCAAGCTCGACGACCTGTTCGAACTGGAACCGGAGCAGGCGTAGTCTTATACTCCGGAAGCACCCGCCGTCGTGGCGGGTGCGGCGCGCCTTCCGGGTGGTGTGATGACCGCTGTGCCGCGCCGCCGCCGGGTCCTCTTCATCGAAGACGAGCCCGCGCTGCGGATCAGTTACGAGCGATTCTTCCGTCCGCGCTTCGACATGACGTTCGCGTCGTCGGGGGCGGAGGCGCTGGCCCGCCTCGAGCAGGAGCCGCCCGACGTCGTGGTGCTCGACATGCGGCTGCCCGACACCGACGGGGTGGACCTGCTCCGCCGCCTTCGCGCCCTGCTGCCGAACCTGCCCGTCATCATCACGACCGCCTACGTCAGCGTGGAGCCCCAGCTCCGCGTCCTGGACCTCCGGCACAGCGGTTACCTCGTCAAGCCGTTCGATCTCGAAGAGCTCGGCACCGCCATTGACCGCGCCGGCTGACGCGCCCCTGCTCCAGGGGCGGGGCCTCACCCGCGCCTTCGGCGCGCTGCAGGTGCTGCGCGGGGTGGACCTCGACGCACGCGCGGGGGAGCTCCTGGCCATCGCCGGTCCCAACGGCGCGGGCAAGACGACCTTGCTCCGGATCCTGGCCGGCCTCATGCGGCCCACGGCCGGGGAGGTCCGGGTGCTCGGGAGCCGGCTCACCCGCTCCGAGCCGGGTCCGCGGCGTGCCATCGGCCTCCTCTCCCATCAGACGTTCCTCTACGACGACCTCACGCCGGCGGAGAACCTCCATTTTGCGGCCCGGCTGTACGGACTGGAAGATCCGGCTTCGGCGGTGCGTACCGCGCTCGACGAGGTGGGATTGTCCGCGCGGGCGGCCACGCCGGTGCGGCACCTGAGCCGGGGTCTCCTGCAGCGCGCCGCCATTGCGCGGGCGCTGCTGCACCGGCCGGACGTCCTCCTCCTCGACGAGCCCTTCACCGGGCTCGATGCCCCCGCCGCCGACCGGTTCCGGGCGCTGCTCCGCGCCCAGCTGGCCGAAGGGCGCGCGCTCGTCCTGGTGAGTCACCATCTGGCCGAGGTCTGGGAACTCGCCAGCCGGGTGGCGGTCCTGGCGGACGGGCGCTGGGCGCTGGAACTCGACGCGCCCGGCGACCTGGGCGCCTTCCACGCGCGGTACGGAGAACTGGTCGATGCCTGAGGTGCTCCGCCTGGCCGTCGCGATCGCCGCCAAGGACATCCGGCTCGAGCTCCGGAGCCGCACCGCGCTGCTGTCCGCCATCGTGTTCTCCGCGCTGGTCCTCGTGGTCTTCAACTTCGCGCGCGACCCCACCGCGCTGGCCGCGATCGACCTGGCCCCGAGCGTCCTCTGGATCACCTTCGCGTTCGGGGCGGTGATCGCCCTCAACCGGGCGTTCTACGTGGAGCGGGAGAACGCCGCGCTCGACGGCATCCTGCTGGCCCCGGTGCCGCGGAGCGCGCTGTACATCGGGAAGCTGCTCGCCAACCTGGCGTTCGTGGGGGTCGTCGAGGCGGTGGCCCTCCCGCTCTTCGTGCTCTTCTTCAACGTCAGCATGGGGCACGCGCTGCCGGGCATCCTCGGCGTGACGGCGCTCGCCACCGTCGGCTTCGTGGCGGTCGGCACGATCTTCAGCGCGATGGTGGTCCGGACCCGCTTTGCGGAGCTGATGCTGCCGGTCCTGCTGCTGCCATTCATGGTGCCGCCCCTGGTGGGCGCCGTCCAGGTGACGGCCCGCCTGCTGGCCGGGCGCCCGTTGAGCGAGATGGAGGGGTGGCTTAGGTTACTGACGGCCTTCGATATCGTCTTCGTGACCCTCTGCATCCTCGTCTTTCCGGCGGTGGTTGACGAATGAGCACAAACCTGTCCGCCGCCCGAAGCACCATCCGGCGCGGCCTCGTGCTGATGACGCTCGGGCTGCTCGCGGCCGCGGGCGTCTACATCCTGGCGATCTACCACACCCCGATGGAGGCCCGCCAGGGGCTGGCCCAGAAGATCTTCTACGTGCACGCCCCCGCGGCGTGGGGCGCGCTGGTGGCGTTCGCGATCGTGGGGCTGGCCAGCATTCTCTATCTCTGGCTGCACGATGAGAGACTGGACCTCTTCGCCGCCAGTTCCGCCGAAGTGGGCATCGCCTTCTCGATGGTCATGCTGACCACCGGACCGATCTGGGGCAAGACCGTCTGGGGCACCTGGTGGACCTGGGACGCCCGCCTCACGCTGACCCTCTTCCTGTTCTTCCTCTTCGTGGCGTACCTCGCGCTCCGCGCCGCGGTGCCCGACCGCGGCGAGCGGGCCCGCTTCAGCGCCGTCGTCGGCATCATGGGACTGGTGCTGGTGCCGTTCATCCACCTGAGCGTGTACCTCTTCCGCACGCTCCACCCGCAGCCGGTGCTGCTCAAGCCGAGCGCGCCCTCGATGCCGCCCGAAATGCTCCGGACCCTGCTCTCGGGGATGGCGGCGTTCACCCTGCTCTACCTGGGGTTCGTGACCGTGCGCTACGGGATCGCCTGCGCCGCAAACGTCCGGGAGGGATCCAGCGATGCCGTTTGAGACGCCGCAGAACGGGAATTTCCTCGTGGCCGCCTACACCGTGGCGGCGGTGATTTACCTGGTGTACGCAGGGACCCTGATTCGGCGCGCCCGGCGGGCGCTGAGGCGGGGAAGCGGGGAAGCGGGGAAGTAGATCGCCTGTATGGAGAAACGAAAACGGCCCTCCGGATCTTCCGGAGGGCCGTCTGCGTTTCGGGTGCGGGCCGGGTTCAGTCGGTGGCCCGGGGCAGGAGCAGCTTTTCCCAGAGCAGCGCGGCCACGACTGCCCCGAGGATGGGGCCGACCCAATACACGCCCTGGCCGACCCACTGGCCCGCCACGAGCGCGGGCCCGAAGGCGCGCGCGGGGTTCACCGCCGCCCCCGTCAACGGCCCGCCGAAGAGGATGCAGATCAGGAGCGTGAGGCCGACCCCGAACCCCGCCAGGCGGGGGGCCAGCGGCGAGACCACCGTGGCCATGACCGAGCTCATCAGGAAGAAGGCCAGCGTTCCCTCGATCCACATCGCCTGGCTTAGGGTGATGGTGGGGGCGATGGTCGGGGTGCCCATGGCGAGCACCGCAGTCACGCCGCCCGGCACCAGCGACCGCAGGGCCAGCGCGGCCAGCACGCCACCGATCAGCTGGACCAGGATGTAGAGCCCGCCGGTCTTCAGGTCGATCCGGCGGACGGCCATCATCCCGACCGTCAGGGCGGGATTGAGGTACCCGCCGGAAATCCCCATCGTGGCGCTCACGGCGAGCGCCATGGCGAGGCCCGCCGAGAGCGAGATGCCGATCAGCCCGAACCCGCCCTTGGGAAAGACGGTGGCGAGGATGGCCCCAGCACTGAAGAAGACGAGCATGAAGCTGCCGAACAACTCGGCCATCAGCCGACGGGTCATGCCTTGCATCCTGGTACCTCGCGAATCGGGGAGGGGAACTGCCGGGTGGCCGCGAATCTAATCAATCGGCGCGCCGAAACACCAGCGCCGCGTTGATCCCGCCGAACCCGAAGGAGTTGCTCATCAGGTAGTCGGGGCGCGCCTCCCGGCCTCCCTCGGCGAGATAGTCGAGGTCGCACGCCGGATCGGGTGTCCGGAGATTGATGGTCGGTGGGAGCCAGCCCCGGTGGCTCGCCAGGGAGCAGATCGCCGCCTCGATCGCCCCGCTGGCGCCGAGGGCGTGCCCGTAGTAGCCCTTGGTGCCGCTGATCGACAGATGGCGGGCGTGGTCCCCGAAGACCTGCTTGATCGCGCCGGTCTCGGACGAGTCGTTGAGTGGCGTGCTGCTGCCGTGCGCGTTGACGTAGCCCACCTCCGTGGCGGCCGCCTCCGACTCGGTCAACGCGAGCCGCATCGCCCGGGCCGCCTGCAACCCGTCGGGCCGCGGCGCGGTCATGTGGTGGGCGTCATTGGTCAGGCCGTAGCCGCAGACCTCCGCGTAGATGCGCGCGCCCCGCGCGATCGCCCGCCCGCGCTCCTCGAGCAGCAGCACGGCCGCGCCCTCGCCCATGACGAACCCGTCGCGCTCGGCGTCGAAGGGGCGGCTGGCGGTGCCGGGGTCGTCGTTCCGGGTGGACATGGCGCGGATGATGGCAAACGCCCCGAAGCTCAGCGGGGCGAGCGGCGCTTCCGCGCCGCCGGCGAGCATCACGTCCGCCTCGCCCCGCCGGATGGCCCGGAATCCGTCGCCGATGGCGATCGTGCCGGACGCGCAGCTCATGCCGTTGGTGCTGTTGGGGCCGGTGATCCCGAACTCGATCGCCACGTTGCAGCTCGCCGCGCCGGCAAAGACCATCAGCGCGAGCGACGCGTCCACCGCGCGGAGCCCCCCCTCGACGTACCGGGCGTGCTGGGTCTCGGCCATGCCCACCCCGCCGAGCGCGGTGCCCATCATGACGCCGACCCGGTCCGGATCTTCCCGGCGCAGGTCGAGCTCCGCATCCGTCAGCGCCAGGCGGCTCGCGGCCACGCTGAGCTGCCCGAAGCGGTCGATCCGCCGGGCCCGGCGTTCCTCGATGTGGTCGGTGGGGTGGAAGTCGTCCACCTGTGCGGCGATGCGCGTGCGGAACGGCGAGGGGTCGAAGCGCGTGATGCCGCGCACCGCCGACGCGCCCCGGCGGAGCCCGTCCCAGAGACCCTCCACGCCGATGCCGATCGGCGTGACGGCGCCGATGCCGGTGATCACGACCCGCCGGGGCTCAGCCATGCGCCGATTCCACGACCCGCGCCAGCCCGGCCAGCGTCCGAGCGGCGATGCCGTGCACGAAGACCGGCCCGATGACCCAGTCGGCCGCCGGCGTCCTGATCACCGGCCACGCCGGTCCGTCCCACGTATGCACGATCGTCACCTCGGTACGCTCCGATCCCTGCGGATTCACGGTCCAGACCACGTCCATGCCGGCGGTGATGCCGCGCACGTGCCGGTAGCGCACCTCCCGCTTTCCGGCGTCGATCCACATCTCCGACTCCCACCAGACCGGCCAGCGCAGCGGGCCAAACGGACGGACCGCCGCCATCTCCACGCGACCGCCATCGCCGCGCCGCTCGCCGAAGCGGACCCAGCGGTAGTGCGACAGCAGTTCGGGCCACCGCTCCACGTCGGCCGCCGCCGCGAACATCCGCGCGGCGGGCGCGCGGACCAGGCGCCGATCCACGGTGCGCATCAGGCGGTGCTCCAGGTGGCCACCAGCCGGAACCCCGGTCGGCGGTTCACCTGCGCGTCATGGCCCGCGCGCCGCACCAGGGCGCGCAGCTCCTCCGGGAGGTACCCGCGGCGAACCGAGGTGATCCCGTCCTCGCGCGTCACCGGATCGAAGCCGAGGAGCGCGCTCCCCACGCGGAAGGCGCCCACGGCCAGCTCGGAGCGGCGCAGGTCGGCCACGACCACGCCCACCCGGGCCCTGGCGGACGCCGCACGGAACAGTTCGACCACTGCATCCGGCGCCAGGTGATGCGCCACCTGGCTGATGAGGACGATATCCACCCCGCGCTCTCGCACGGGCAGACGGCCGGCGCAGCCGAGGACGACCGGCAGCTTTCGCGCGGCAAGCGCGGCCGCGACGGGGCTCCGCTCGAGCCCGATCGCGGTGAGCGGCCGTCCCGCCCGACGCGCGCGGCTGACCGCCGCCGTCGGGAGGTCACCGGCGCCGGTGCCGATGTCGAGCAGGGTGACTGGGCGCCCGGCCGGAACGCCGTGGAGCAGCCGGTCGATGCCCCACAGCGCGGCCGCCCGGCCCCCGAACCACCAGTTGGCGCGTGCGATGTTGCCGAGCGAGCGGGCGACGATGGCCGGGTCGGCCGCGGGGTCGTCGAGCAGTTCGGTGCCGTGGGGGGCGAGGGCGGGAGCGCTCACGCGCGGCCGAGGCCGGTGAAGCCGCCGCGGTAGTAGACCAACGGCGCGCTGTCGGTGGTGCCGCCGTGCAGCAGGCGGCCGACGAGGATCGTGTGGTCCCCGCCAGGGAAGCTGGCGTGGGGCGCGCACTCCATCCATGCGAGCGCGCCGTCGAGGATCGGGTGTCCTCCCGGCGAGGCCCGGTGCCCCACGCCCTCGAACCGGTCGAAGTGCCTCGCCGCGAACCGGCGTGCCAGCACCTCCTGTGACGCCTCCAGGATGTTGACGACGAACCCCGGGGCGGCCATGAGCGGTTCGTAGAGCTCGGCGCTGTGGGCGATGCACGCGGAGAGCAGCGGCGGCTCGAGCGACACGGAGGCGAGGCTGTTCGCCGTCATCCCCGCGGGGCGACCGTCGCCGAGCCGGGTCGTGATGACGGTGACGCCGGTGGCGAAGCGCCCGAGCAACTGCTTGAACCGGGGGGCATCCATCTGGGGGGTGCTCACAGGATCATCCGGGTCAAGAAGCGTGGATTGAGCACCCGGCCAGCCGGGACGAAGTCCCCGGTGACGCCGATCAGGGTGTGGGCCATCTCGGGCCGCTGTCCCATTCTGCCCACCGCGCGGTCGAAGAGGGCGGGGAAGTACATCCCGTAGCCGATGAGCCGCTCCACCGCCCACTTGCCCATGAACGCCTGGCGCCGCCGCTGCCGGTAGGGGGCGAGCGCCTCGGCGGAGACGCTCCCGCGACAGCGCAGCGCGCCCTCGGCGGTCTCCGCGGCGAGTTCGGCGCCGCGGAGGGCGGAGAAGATCCCCTGGCCGGTGAACGGGTCGAAGAAGTCGGCGGCATCGCCGACGAGGAGGGCGCCGGGCCCGCTGACCCGGCTGGCCCGGGAGGCGAAGGGGCCCGTCACCAGCACCTCCCGCTCCAGACGTCGCGCGTCGATCCGGCCACGCACGCCGGGAAAGGTCTCGAGCGCGTCGAAGAAGAACCGGGTGGCGTCCCCGCGCGCGCCGGCCGCGCGGGCCTGCGGCACCACGAGCGCCACGTTGTAGAGCTCGGCGCCGACCCGGTTGAGGCCCACGTACCCGGCTTCGCTGACGTGCATTTCGGCGGTGCGGCCCATCCCGGCGATTCCGCCGAGGTGCGCGACGAACGCCACGCGCTCGGGGTGCGAGCGGCGTTGCCGCCCGAGCCGGCGGGCCACGAGGGAGCCGAGCCCGTCGGCGCCGATCGTGAGCCGCGCGCGGATCGGCGAGTGCCGGCCGTCGGCGTCGCGCACCAGCGCGCCCGCCACGGCGCCGCCGTCGTAGAGGAGGCCTTCCACGCGGGTGCGCTCCCGCACCTCCGCGCCGGCCTCGCGGGCGGCGCGCACCAGCCGGGCGTCGAGGATGCGGCGGGGCAGCGAGAGTCCGGCGGGTCGGAAGGGCCGGGGTCCGGCTTCGCGGAAGAGCCCGGTCAGCCGGCTGCCCCGGGCGCCGACGACGGTGGTGCCTTCCAGCGCCACCGCGCCGGCGGCCTCGAGGTCCGCCACGACGCCGAGGCGGTCGAGGAGCCGGACCGCCTCCGGGCTCATGTACTCCGAACAGGGCTTGTCGCGGGGGAAGGCGGCCCGGTCCACCACGACGACCCGCCAGCCGGCGCGTGCCAGGTGCACCGCGGCGGCGCTGCCGGCGGGGCCGGCCCCCGCGATCAGGACGTCAGTGTCCACGCGCCTCAGCTGACCCGGTCGTAGGTGATCCCCGAAATGACGAGCTTGTCCGGCTCGTTGAGCGGGAACGAGATCGGGTAGCTCGTCTGGAGCACCGCGCCGACGTAGAGCACGAGCAGCACGCCCTGTCCCAGGCTGTAGGTGCAGGCGGTGCTGGTGGTGTGCGTGATGCCCTCGGAGAACTGCAGGCTGACGATCGTCTGCAGGCAGTTGCCGTTGGCCAGGAAGTCCCAGGTCGTCTTCGTCGTGATGAAGTCGTTGGCCGGCAGGGTCGTGATGACCGTCGCCTGCCAGCTGCCGACGATCAACTCCGCCGCGTTGCCGCCCCCGCCGCCGCTCGTGCCGGTGTTGCCGCCCGGATCGGGCAGGTAGTCCGGCGTGAACGGCTCGCCGCTCGTGCAGGCGGAAAGCGCCAGGCTCAACGCGAGCAGCACCATCCCCACGCCGCCCACCCCGCGGCCGCGGCCGCGGTCGTGGCGAGCGCATTGACTCCGTCGTTGGTCAACCATGAGAACCCCCCGATGAGTGTCGTCGGGCGGCCGCAGCGATGGATCCGGAGCTCGCTGGCCGCGCCGCAGTGTTCGCAGCGAAACCTACCCTGCAGGCCGGCGCCGAGCGCCGAATCGAGCAGCATCCCGGCCAGGCCGATGCCGAACGCGATGCCCGCGGCCGGCAGGTCGAGACCGGGCAGGGCGGCGATGGCGACCAGCGCGGCTCCCGCTCCCGCCCCTGCCGTCCCGAGGAGCGTGACCCCCCCGCTCGTCCCCGTTGGTACCACCCGTCCGTTGAGAAGGTGCCGGGGCGGGCTCGGACTGTGGGCGCCCACGCCGGTCGCCCAGGTGTCCGCCGCCGCCGCGGCCAGCCCGGCCGTCAGGGCGAGCAGCGCGCCGCCCGGCGAGGGCGCCAGCACGGCGAGGAGCGCGGGCGGTCCGCCGTTGGCGAGCACCTGCCAGGCGTCGCGCCGGTCGTCCTTTGCTTCGGAAAGTCGCCCCGGGGAAGGCCAGATGCGCGCGAGCGCCGAACTCGGCGCGAAGAACGCGAGGAGCACGAGGCCCCCCGGCCACCCCGTCGCCACCAGGATCGCGGTCCCGACGGCGGTGGCCGCCAGCGCGCCCGAGGGCCGGAGCGCGCCGGCCCGCCACGCGAGGACCGCGACACCGGAGGAGACCACGGCCGCGAGGAGGGGCGCCACGGTCAGCCGGGGCCGGCGCTCCGCAGGGCCTGGCGGATGCGGGCCACCGCCTCGTCGGGACAGCGCACGCCCCGGGTGGCACGCTCCAGCGCGGCCAGGAAGTTCCGCTCGAAGTGCTCGTGCTGGAGGCAGTGTCCGCACGCCGCCAGGTGGCGCGCCAGTCGCTCCTGGTTGGCGGCGGTGAGCTCGTCCTTCAGGAAATCCTGCAGCAGCTCCAGCGCTTCGGCGCAGTTCATCGGGGTGGGTGTCATGGCGCCTTCCCGGCCCGCACGATGCCGGCCTCAATAGCGTACTCCCGCAACACCCCCTGCAGCTGGCGCCGGGCGCGGAAGAGGCGGGATTTCACCGTGCCCACGGGGACGGCCAGCATGTCGGCGATCTGCGCATATCCCAGTCCCTCCACGTCGCTCAGCACCACCACTTCGCGGAACTCGTCGGGGAGGGCGTCGAGGGCGGCGATGATGCGGTCGTCCACCAGCTGGTGGAAGAACTCGCCCTCCGGATCGCTCCCGCCCCCCTCGTGCACCAGCGCGTGCGGCTCGGCGACGTCGATGTCCACCAGCATCGGAGCGCGCCGCCGGCGCCGATAGTCGTTGATGAAGGTGTTCCTCAGGATGGTCAACAGCCAGCCGCGCGCGTTGGTTCCCTGGCGGAAGCTCTCCCAGGCGCGGAACGCCTTGAGCACGGTGTCCTGCACCAGGTCCTCGGCGCTCGCGGCGTCGCCCGTCAGGCGAAGCGCGACCCGGTACATCGCGTCGAGGTGGGGGAGGACTTCCCGCTCGAACGGGGTCTCGGCCGGGGGTGGGGGAACCATGATGGAAATGTCCCCGGGCCCCGGAAGCGGCGCAAGCGCGCTCTGGCTGCGGGGGCAGGGCGTGGGTACTTTCTTCGTGTCTATGACGTGGATCACACTTTCCTTCCCGTGCCCAAAGTGACCGCCGCCGGCGGGACGCCGGCCATCATTCCCCTCAGCCTGCTCGAGGCGCTGCGGAACCTCGACACGCCGGTCGAGGACGGGCTCGAGGAGCTGGCCGGCGAAATCGTCTCGAAACGATTCGGGTTGAGCAGTACCGTGGCCGCCCAGATCCATCGCTACCAGTCGGCGTACCAGCGGGGGCTGACGGTGCCCGAGGCGGAGACGGTCGCGGTGTTCCGCCTCGTCGGCCGCCGTCCCGACGCGGCGCTGGTCTACGCCGACGCCGGGCGCCGGGCCGCACGCTATGCGGCCCGGGGCGCCGCCTTGCCGGTGCGCGCCTTCCTCGGCGCCGCGCCCGGGGTGCTGCGCCGCCGGGTCGGTGCGGGCGCGGCCGCGCGCGCGGCGCGGCGCGCCTTCAAGGCGGAACTGGCGGTCCGGGGCCGCGCCGCCGAGGCCTCGATCGTCCGGCCCCTGTCCCTGCTCGCCGCGGCCGATGGCCGGGCGTGCTCCTTCTATGGCGCGGCGCTCGCCGAGTTGCTGCGCATGCTCACCGGCTTCGAGGGCGCGATGGTGCACGCGCGCTGTCGCGGCCGGGGAGACGACACCTGTCGGTGGCAGGCCGCCGCCGCGGAGGAATACGCATGAGCCCGCATCCGTTGCCGGACCGCCGCCAGCTCGCCGAGGGTCTCGACGCCGTCGGCGCCGACGCCTGGCTCCTCTTCGACTTCCACGGGCTCAACCCGGTGGCCGCCCGCGTCCTCGGCCTCGGCGGGATGGGGACGCGCCGGCTGTTCGTCCTGCTGCCGCGCGACGGCGAGCCGGTGGCGGTGGCGCACAAGATCGAGATGCAGCCGCTGGAGGGGTTCCCCGGCCGGATCATCCCGTACGCCCGGTGGGAGGAACTGCACGCGGCCCTCGGCTCGATCGTGAAGGGCCGCACGGTCGCGATGGAGACCTCGCCGGAGGACGCGGTGCCGTACCTCGACCGGGTGCCCGCCGGGGTGGTGCAACTCATCACGAAACTGGGTGGGCGCGTGGTGCCGTCCGCCTCGCTCGTCACGCGGTTCGCCGCGCGCTGGAGCCCGGCGGAACTGGCCGACCACCGCTACGCGGCGGAGGCGCTCGCGGACATCGCCCGGAGCCAGCTGGCCTGGGCGGTGCAGCAGGGGGGCACGGGGCTGACCGAGACCGGGCTGCAGGCGCGGGTCGTGGCGGCCATGGAGGCGCGTGGCCTCAAGCTGACCACGCTGCCGATCGTGGGCTTCGGGCCCAACGCCGCCAATCCGCACTATGAGCCGGAAGCGGGCAAGGACGCCGCGCTGGCCAACGACCAGGTCATCCTGCTCGACCTCTGGGCCGGGAAGGGGAGCACCACCACCGTCTTTGCCGACCAGACCTGGATGGGCTTTTCGGGATCCCGGGTGCCGGCGGAGGTCGAAACGGTGTGGGTCACGGTGCGCGACGCCCGGGACGCGGCGATCGCCGCCATCCAGCGGGGCGCGCGCGAGGGGCGGCCGGTGGCGGGGTTCGAGGGGGACCGCGCGGCGCGGGGGGTGATCGAGAAGGCGGGGTACGGGGAGTACTTCGTGCACCGCACCGGCCACTCCATCGACCGGGACCTCCACGGCTCGGGCCCCCACCTCGACGACTACGAGACTCACGACGACCGGGAACTGCTGCCGGGGGTGGGTTTCTCGGTGGAACCCGGCATCTATATATCTGGGCGGATCGGGGTCCGGAGCGAGATCAACATGTATTGGGGGGAGAACGGGCCCGAGGTGACCCCGGCCGAACCCCAGCGGGCGTTGATCAAAATTGGGGGGTAGCCCCCCCCTTCCCAAATCCAAAAGCGCGGGATATGCTTGTCGGGCACGGCGGTGGCCGCACCGTCGTTCGCCCGCTCCATCCTGATTTGTTTCAGCCAGTTACGACCGGGACTTTCTCCCCCACCCGCGTCGTGACATTTGCTTGACACGTGATTTCGGTCACAGCATATTGGTCAGACCGACCGGGCCGCGGTCGGAGTTCACGCGACATTCTGTGGTACTCAAGCAGGTTTCTCTCGCCGGCAGGTCCGGCGTATCCGCAGTCGCATTCCCCAACTCGGCGCGTCCGGCGCAAGGAGGGAAGCGCGTGCATTCTGGTGTTCGATTTGTAGGAACCTCTGTGTTCACACCTTTGGAGGATGTGTCCATGATGCAAAGTTGTGTGAGCGCCTTCGCCCGTGCCGCGCGGACCCTCGCGCTGTCGGCAGTCGTCCTGGCGGTGGGAGCGTCATCGCTCCTCGCCCAGGGCTCGACTGGTAAGATCGAAGGCAAGGTGCGCGACCAGCAGGGCGCGCCCATCGCGAACGCGCAGGTGACGATCGTCGGGACCAAGTTCGGCGCGCAGACCAACGCCGACGGGTATTACTTCATCAACAACGTCCCCGCCGGCGTGGTGTCGCTGCAGGCGGCGTTCATCGGCTACAAGACGACGCGGGTCGCCGACCTGCGCGTGCTGGCCGGCCAGACCATCACCTCCGACGTGACCCTCGAGGCCACCCCGGTGGTGGTCGAAGAGATCACGGTGGTCGCCGGCAAGAACGAACTGGTCCCGCGCGACGCGGTCACGACCAAGCAGACCACCTCGGGCGACTACGCCGAGAAGCTGCCGGTCGACCGGGTCACCAACGTCCTGGCGCTGCAGCCGGGCGTCGTGGCCAGCGCCAGCGGCAACACGCTGTCGATCCGCGGCGGCCGCACGGACGAAGCGGCCACGTACGTCGACGGCGTCCCGACCGGCGCCGGCAACCGCGGCGGCGGCTTCGTCGCCTCGGGCGGCAACACCGTCTCCGTCGGCACCAACGGCTTCGAGGAAGTCTCGGTGACCACCGGCGCCACCTCGGCCGCCTTCGGCGGCGCCCAGTCCGGCGTCATCTCCATCGCCACCCGCACCGGCGGCCAGAAGTTCTCCGGCGCCGTGGGCTACGAGACCGACGGCCTGTTCGGGAACATGACCAGCCTCGGCTTCAACCGCGTGACGGCCAGCCTCGGCGGCCCGATCGCGTCGAACCTCACCTTCTTCGTGAGCGGCGTGCTCGAAGGCTCCAAGTCCAACGGCGCCCTCGGCAACGCGGGCGCGGACCGGGCCGAGTCGCCGTACTTCACCGAGGCGGGCGTGGACACCGTCGTGGCCGTGCCGAGCGCGGTCGGCAGCCCGACCTCCGACACGACCTTCGTGAGCGTGCAGAACTTCGCCGTGTACACCGGCAAGTGCGACGGCAACATGTCCGAGGCGCAGCTCAACATCAAGAACAGCGTCAACCCCGACATCGCCAACAACTACGGCCTCGACTGCCAGGGCATCCGGCTGCCGGGCACGGCGACCTCGGGTTACCAGCTGCAGGGCAAGCTCAACTACAGCTACGGCACCGGCTCGCGGATCTTCCTGAGCGCGCTCGGCAGCCAGGCGCAGGGGCGGAACTTCACCTACGTCAACCTGTACAACCCGCAGCAGATCTTCGGCAACAACGGCACCAACCAGGTCTACACTCTCGGCTGGACGCAGAACCTGGCCAAGTCGTCGGCCCGGGCGCTGGCGCTCGACGTGAACCTGTCCTACCAGAAGGACCAGTTCATCCAGTCGCCGCTGACCCGCGAGTCCGAGGTGTCGAGCCGGGATCCCTTCGGCGGCTTCATGATCTCGCCGCTCAAGTTCCTGTTCAACTTCGACAACTTCCCGCTCAACGACCAGCTGCTCACCAACTTCCAGCAGAACATCGCCGGCTCGCGGCGGAGCCCCTACGACCTTGAGAACACCGCGCAGTACGCGCTGGTGGACAAGTGGCGGAACAACGCCTACGGCGTGCTGGGCTTCACCGAGGCGGGCGGCCCGACCGGCCGGCTCTTCCTCAACCAGGAAAACCGGTGGGTCGGCGGCGCCGCCCTCGACTGGCAGATCGACCGCTACAACCGCCTCAAGATCGGCGGCGGCGGCATCAACTATGACATCAAGTCCTACTCGTCGTCGATGACCTCGCAGGCGTTCTCGGACTTCTACATGGCGAAGCCGAAGTCGTACACCGGCTACGCGGAAGACCGCCTCGACCTCGGCGACGTGGTGCTCGTGGCCGGCCTCCGGTACGACTACTACAACACCCACTCGTCCCACCCGACCTACTGCGATTCCACGGGGGCGTGCTCGCCGACGCCGCGGATCACCACCAACCCGCTCTACGACCCGCTCAACCCGACGGCGTCGCTGGACTCGATCTACAAGGCGGACGCGGCGCACGATTACCTCTCGCCGCACGTCCAGGTGTCGTTCCCGGTGAGCGACCGCACCAACGTGCGCCTCTCGTACTCGCACCAGGTGCAGCAGCCGGACTTCGGCCTCATCCTCGGCGGCATCAACACCGACATCTCGGTCACGAACACCAACAACGTCTACGGGTCGGACCTCGGCTTCGGCAAGACGATCAGCTTCGAGTTCGGCGTGCGTCACGCCTTCTCGGACGACATGGTGCTCGACTTCTCGGCCTACAACCGCGACGTATCGGCCAACGCCGCCGGCCGCCTCCTGAGCCTGTACGACCCGCTCCGGGGAGCGAACGCCGACTACCGGTACATGACCAACGCCGACTTCGGCAACTACCGCGGCTTCGACCTGCGGCTCGACAAGCGGATCGGCAGCCTGTTCAACGGCACCCTGGCGTACAGCTACTCCAACGCCCAGAACACCGGCTCGGATCCGTTCACCTACATCAACTTCGGCTCGCGGATCCTGAACCAGCTCTCCGGCGGCAACGACCCGCCGCCGCAGGCGATGCTGCCGACGACCTACACGCGGCCGCACAACCTGGCCGGCTCGTTCGCGGTCACGTTCCCGAACCAGTGGCACAGCGGCAGCACGTCGGGCGCGATCCTCCAGAACGTGGGCATGTTCGTCACGTTCCGCATCGCGAGCGGCACCGCCTACACCCGCTGCCCGATCGAGACCGGCAACCAGGCCGTGCTCTCGACGCAGGTCTGCGCCAACCAGTTCCAGGGCGACGTGAACGGCTCGCGCCTGCCGACCTTCCGGCAGGCCGACTTCCGCCTCACCAAGGGCTTCATGTTCGGTGGCGTGGACCTCACGGCGTACTTCGAGGCCCGGAACGTCTTCAACTTCACGAACACCACGACGGTGTTCGCGGAGACCAACGGCACCCAGAACGCGGCCAACCTCGAGCAGGTCTGGAGCGGCGACTCCTCGGGCTACGCGCTGGAAGCCGCCCGGTCCCGCGCCTACGACCCGACCAGCGGCGACATCTCGCTGCCGGCGACGTCCGGCTGCGGCAACTGGGTCACCCAGGACGGCAAGGCCGCCGCCCCGAACTGCGTGTACCTGATCCGGGCCGAGCAGCGCTTCGGCAACGGCGACGGCACCTTCACGCAGGCCGAACAGCGGCGCGCGTCGTACGCCAACTACTACAGCGGACTGGGCCTGAGCAGCTTCACGGCCATCCCCCGGCGTCTCCGGCTGGGCCTGGAGCTCAACTTCTAGCGTGAACGAACCACGGCGGGAGAGGGGCGGCGCGCCAGGCGGCGCCGTCCTCTCGCCCAGCCGAACAGTATTCATCTGAGAGAGGACGCAATGCACTCACCATTCCGTAAGAGGGGCGTCATCCTGGCGGGCCTGCTGGCGCTGGCGCTCGCGGCGGTCACGCCGGCGATTGCCACCGCCAAGCCGGAACCGGGAGCCAAGGCCAAGGGGTTCCGGCTCTTTGCCCGCTCGCTCGGCGCCATGACCATCAACCGCATCTATCTCGGCCTGAATTCCGACGGCGAAGTGGGCGTCGACTCGACCAACTCGTCGACCATCGGCGGCGGCTTCTGGCCGAAGGGCACCCCGGACCAGTACATCTTCAACTCCGGCCTCCAGATCGCCGGCGTGATCGGTCCGGACGGCGGCTCGTGGGCGGGTGACACGACCGGCGCCTTCTTCTTCGACCCGAAGGGCACCACGCAGCACGGCGTCGAGGTCGAGCCGATCTACAACACCACCGACGCCAACGACTACGCCAACATGCCGACGGCCGGCAAGATCGCCCAGCCGCCGGACTCCACGGCGAACCTCTTCTACTCGCTGCTCCAGACCGACCCGACCGCGGCCGACGGCCGCCGGACCCAGGCCTCCCAGGGCGACGTGTGGTTCATGTCGTGGGACGGCAACCCGTCGCTCAACGCCGGCCGGAAGCACCCCCTCGGCGTGGTGGTGGAAACCCGCGGCATGGGCTGGAACTACCCGACGGGCAACGAAGACATCGCGTACTTCATCTACACCTTCTACAACGTGACCACGACGGACCCGAACGCCTACGTCGGCATCCGTCCGGAGATGAAGACCATCCTGCTCGACAAGGCGGCGGAGTTCCAGGCCGAGAACAACGCGGCGTTCGGCGTCACCCTGCCGACCGCCGGGTACACGATCACCAACATGTACGCCGCCTTCGCGACGGACATGGACGTGGCCACCTCGGGCCAGAACTGGTCGAGCGTCAACCTGCCGTTCGCCATGGGCTATACCTACGCCGACAAGATGGCGCCGGCGTCGGGCTGGACCTTCGACGCCGCCACCTTCGGCCCGCCGTTCTTCTCGGGGGTCGGCTTTGCGGGCATCAAGTACCTGAAGAGCCCCAACGGCCCGGGCGCGATCCAGCTGTTCTCGAACACCATCAACGGCAGCCCCTTCTCGGGCGCCTTCAACGACCCGCAGAACACCATCCAGCTGTGGCGCTACCTGTCGGCGAACATCTCGGTGCCGGCCGGCGACCAGCCCTGCAACATGGGGGTCCCCTCGACCACGCACATCTGCTGGATCAACAACACCACGCCGTCCGACATGCGGTTCTTCCAGTCCTCGACCGGCCTGACGCTGCCCCCGGGCGGCCAGGGCACCATCGTCGTGGCGTACATCTTCGCCGCCCCGGTGGCCATCCCGGCCTGTAATTCGGCGCCCTGTGTCAGCATCAAGCCCGGCGCCGCGCCCTACCTGCTCGGCGACCCGGCCGCGCCGAACAACGGCGCCACCTCGATCGACAGCCTCACCGGCTACTTGAGCTGCGCCGACCTCGACGCCAGCACCAAGTGCGAACAGACCGGCACGGCGGGCGACGAGTGGAAGGTCGTTCCCGGCTCGCTGCTCGGTAAGGCGTACACCGCCCAGGCCGTCTTCGACGCCAAGTTCCTGCTCCCGTTCGCGCCGACGGCGCCGAAGTTCTTCCTGATCCCCGGCGACAACCAGGTGACGGTCATCTGGCAGCCGTCGGCGTCGGAAATCGGCGGCGACCCGTACTACGCGGTCTCCTCGGACGTGAACAACCCGCTCTACGATCCGAACTACCGCCAGTACGACGTGGAAGGCTACCGGATCTACCGCGGCCGGGTGGACAACCAGGACCAGTTGACCCTCGTGGCCCAGTTCGACTTCAAGGGCACGGTGTTCAAGGACTACGACGGCGTCGTCAACGCCGTGAACACCTGCGCGCCGAACCTGAGCGTGGTGACCGACTGCCCGGTCGCCTATGACTACCCCTGGGCGCCTGGCGTGCCGCGCACGGTGGCCAACGACAACCCGATCCTCAGCCCGCTCACCCAGGTCCTGCCGAAGGACCGGCTCGAGCTGGCCACCGGGCTCATCTTCGATTCCAAGACCGACACGCTCATCACCGGCCACAACACGGGCCTGCCGCCGCTCACCGACACCGGCGTGCCCTACGTGTACGTGGACGCCAACGTCCGGAACAACTTCCGGTACTTCTACGTCGTGACCGCCTTCGACGTGAACTCGCTGATCTCCGGTCCCTCGAGCCTCGAGTCGCCGAAGGCCGGCACGGTGGCCATCGTCCCGCAGGCGCCCGCCACCAACGTCGTCCAGACGGGCACGCTGACGTCGGCCATGTACGGCCGCGGCGTCAACCAGAGCGCGGTCTTCACCTCGGTCCCGTCGATCGACCAGACCACCGGCACGTTCAGCGGGCCCTTCCCGCCGGCCAACGGCGCCACCCTCGGCTTCGTCGGCCAGTTCGCCAGCCAGGTCGTGGGCAGCTCCGGCTCGCTCACCGCGCGCCTCGACAGCTTCCAGCTCGGGCAGGTTGACCTGAGCGGGTGCTGCGGCGGCGCCGACCAGTCGGGCGGCAAGCCGGTGGTGTTCTACTACACGCTCGGCAACGGCACCGACTCCGTGAAGGTGTCGGCCGCGCTCCAGCAGCAGCTGGACGTGGAAGCCAGCACGCAGATCTTCTTCGACGCGCTCAAGGTCGATGCGACGCTCGCCGCGGTCTACGGCGGCGACGGCACCTACGCCCTCAAGGGCCAGTTCGAGCCGGCCATCCCCTCCGGCCCGAAGGCGGGCGACTGGGGCCTGGGCCTCCTGCTGGGCGAGCCGGGGTTCACGTCCGCCGACATCACCGCGACCGGCGCGACCGCGGCGCGGTACAACGGCGCCCGCTGGTTCGACGGTCCCTCGCCGGCCAACAACGAGGTCACCGCGGACCCGATCACCGGCGCCTGCGGCACCGGCACCTCCGCGTGCGGAGCCGCCGGCTCCTCGGTGGCGACGCTCAACTTCAACAACGCCGGCGTGCTGAGCGGCGTTACCGCCGTGTACCAGCCGCTCACGGTCACCATGATCAACCGCGAGTGGCGCAACACCGGCGAGACCCAGTCCGGCGCCCGTCGCGCGGCCGACTACAACGTCTACTGGGGCACTGGCGGCGTGGTGGACTCGGTCATCGACGTCACCCACAACGTGGTCGTCCCCTTCCAGAGCTCGAACGTGAGCGGCGGCTGGGGCATCCTCAACACCACGGCGCAGGGGGCGGGCGGGTATGACAACCGCGCCACGGTGCTGACGCCGCTCGACTGGACCTGCGTGGAGCCCTTCCGGTCCACGCAGTCCGGCGGGACGTACAGCGGGAACTTCTTCCCCTGCACCTCGGCGGCGCCGTTCACGCTGAGCGGCACGGCCACGCTGGGCTCGGTGGCCTTCGGCTCCGGCGACAACCAGTCGACGACCCAGGCCAAGTCGGCCCGGAACACGGCGAACCTCGAGGCGCAGCCGGGCTTCTCGATGTACGTGGCGGGCACCATCACGTTCTTCGAGATGACGACGCTTCCGGCGGCGGGGACGGTCTGGTCGCTCCGCGACTACACCGGCATCGTCTACGGCGGCAACGGCACCGGCGGCGCCGGCAACGAAGGGCCGTACTCCTTCCAGCAGGCGCTCCGGCCCTTCACCGCGATCGGTGCGGAACTCCACACGCAGTACGACGTGGTCAACCAGGTCAACGCGGCCACGAACCAGGGTCTCGAGCAGGTGCACACGATCCCGGACCCGTACTACGTGACCAACGGGTACGAGAACACGTACGACAACCACATCATCAAGTTCGTGAACCTGCCGACCACGGCGACGATCCGCATCTACTCGTCGAGCGGCGTCCTGGTCCGGGTGCTCCAGTACAGCTCCCCCGAGTACGGCGGCGCGCTGGACTGGAACGTCAAGAACCGGAACAACCAGGTCGTCGCGAGCGGCGTGTATTTCTATCAGATCGAATCGGGCAATGCGCGCCGCATCGGGCGCATGACGATCGTCACCTTCGCCAAGTAGCCACGCCGGGGGTGGGGGGACTCCTCCCCCCACACCCCGCATCCAGGAGACAGAACACTTATGAAGCGGCACACTGCGCATGGGGTGGTCCTGGCGGCGCTGCTGGTCGGCGGGTTGCCCGTGGCCCTCGCGGCCCAGGCCTCGGAGATCAACAGCGACAACACGCCGTACGGCACGACGTCGGGAGAATTTCTTCTCCTCGGCGCCAGCGCCCGCGGCGCCGCCCTCGGCAACGCCTTCCAGGCGATCGTCAACGACGTATCGTCCCTCTATTACAACCCCGCCGGCCTGGCGATGATCGACGGCCCCGGGGCGGCCTTCAGCACGTATTCGTACGTGGCCAACACCCGGTACAGCTGGGGCGGCCTGGCCATCCCGTTCTCGGGCGGCGCCCGCGCGGTCGGCCTCCACATCGGCACCTTCGGCTTCAAGGACCAGCCGGTGTACACGGTGGACCTGCCGGACGGCACCGGGGCCACGTACTCGGTCAGCGAGACGTACCTCGGCCTGACCTACGCCGAGAACTTCTCGGACCGCTTCTCGGCCGGCTTGACGGCCAAGGGCGTCTTCGACCAGCTCGGCGAGACCTCGGGCAGCGCGTTCGCGGTGGACTTCGGCACCAACTTCCACTCGGCGCTGAACAACCACCCGGTCAAGTTCTCCTTCACCATCGCCAACCTCGGCACGAACCTGAGCTATAGCGGCGACGCGCTCAACGCCGGCGTGCCCCGCACGCCTCCGGTGGGCCAGGACCCGGTGCCGAGCCTGCCCCAGCCCGCGACGTTGCGGACCAAGGCGTGGCCGCTGCCGACCACCTTCACCGTGGCGCTCGGGTACGACATCATCGCCAAGCAGAACACCCGCTGGACCCTGCTTGCCGACTTCAACCAGCCGAACAACAGCAAGGCCGGGTACGTGGTCGGCACCGAGTTCGCCTTCCCCCGCATGGGCGGCAGCAACTTCAACGGCGCGGTCCGGGGCAGCTACAGCTACGCCTCCGCCAACAGCGGCCAGTCCGTTTCGGGCAGCCAGCTGAACGGCGAGCAGAGCTGGCAGGGCACGGCGTTCGGCGGCGGGCTGGCGTACGCCACCGAAGGGTTCAACATCGGGTTCGACTATGCCTGGCGCTACATGGGCATCCTCGGCTCGACCAACTATTTCACGTTCAGCATCGGCTGGTAACGGTCGCGATGCGACGGCGGCGGCCGGTGGCCGCCGCCGCCCAGGAGCACAATGGTTCGTTGGGTTTCCCTCGCGCTCGCGGCCGGCCTGCTGGCCGCACCGGCCCCCCGGGGCGCGCGACAGAATGAGGACACGATGGCGGTGCGCACGGTGCGGTTCTACCGGGCGGACAGCCGTCAGACCCTCGTCAAGGCGTTCGTCCAGATTCCCTATGTGCTCTTCGCGGGGGACGCGAGCGCGGGAACCAACGGCCGGATCACGTACGCCGTGACGGTCCGGGTGACGGACTCGACCGGGCTCGGGCTCCTGCAGGACAGCTGGACCAACCACCTGGCGCGGCAAATGGCCCAGCCCGGTGTGCAGGGACTGGAAATGCTGGAGTTCGCGGTCCTTCCGGGGACCTACCAGCTCGAAGTGACGGTCGAGGACAGCCTGACCGGCCGCAAGGCGAGCACCAAGGCGGAGATCGAGGGATTCCGGTCGCCGCCGCCGGTGTCGGACCTGCTCCTCTCGCCGAACATCCGGATGGCGAGCGCAGGAGACACCGTTCCCCAGACCGGGGAGTTGCGGGTCGGGAATACGCTCGTGACGGGCGCCGTGGACCTGGAGCTCACGCCGGTCCGGAGCAAGGCGTTCTACCTGATCGAGGCGTACAGCCCGGTGGAGGCGAGCGGAACCCTCACCGCCGCCATCCGGGATTCGGCCGGGCGGACCATCCTGAAGACGCCGCCCACGTCGGTGAACGTGCCGGCGGGCGGGGCGGTGCTGAAGGGGCAGCTGGACCTGACGGGGCTGCCGGAGGGCCGCTACGTCATGGCGGTGTCGGTCGAGTTGGGTGGTGTCACCTCGGAGCGGGAACGGCCGCTAATGATGGCCGGCCTCGAGGAGACCCTCGCCAAGGAAGCGGCGAGGACGGAAATGGTGCAACGGACCGACGCGGGGTATTTCGGGGCCATGGACGAAGCGCAGCTCGACAGCGCGGCCGGACCCCTGCTCTACATCGCGACGCCGAACGACCACCTGAACCTGTACAAGGACCTGAGCGTCGACGCCAAGCGGAACTTCCTGACGCAGTTCTGGACCAGCAGGGATCCGACGCCGGGCGCGCAGCAGAACGAGTATCGGGAGCGGTTCTACGCCGCCATCGCCTACGCCAACCAGGCGTTCAAGGAAGGCGGCCGGCGCGCGGTTCCCGGGTGGCGCACCGACCGCGGCCGGATCTACGCCAAGTACGGGCCGTACGACGAGATCCTGCAACGGATCGCCCAGGGGCGGGCTCCCACCTACGAGGTGTGGAGATACACGCAGCAGAAGGACCGGTACTTCATCTTCATCGACAAGAGCAATCTGGGCGTGTACCAGATGATCTATACCAACGACCTGACGGAGGTCGGGAAGCCTGATTGGCAGGAGCAGTTGACGGCGGACGGCGTGATCGATGTGGGCCGCTGGCTGAACGTCAACTTCTTCCAGAACTCCAATCTCCAGGGTACGCCACAGTAATCTCGAGGAAGTGTCACTGCAGGACGCCGGAAAGAGCCGCTTTCCACCGTCTATTGAGAACGAGGTACAAGTATGATGCGTAAGATTCGTGGTATGGTCCTACTCGCCGCCTGCGTGGGCCTGTGGTCGTGCAGCAGCGACCCGACCGCCGATCAGGCGGGCGTTCCGGACAAGATCGTCTCGCTGCCGTCCATCGTGTTCGTCAACGTGGACTCGAGCTCGAACATCGGGTTCCAGCTGGTGGACGCGCTCGACGGCCAGATCCCGGCGGAGTTCACGATCACCAACACGTCGACCTACTTCGACGTGACGGTGGACTCGATGTTCCGCCCGGTCTACAATCCGGACGGCACGCTGGTCGTCCCGGCCCAGCCGACCGAAGTCCGGGCCACCATCACCGGCCTCACGGCGGGCAAGGACAGCTTCCAGATCTCCGCGGGGGGCAAGTCGCTCTACGTCCCGGTGCAGGTGGTCCCGAACCTGCTCGCGGCGACCTTCTCCAGCCTCACGCCGGCGCTTCGGCGACACCGTCACCATGACGCGCCGCGCCAGGACGTGAGTTCACCGCCGACGAGCGTGGTCACGTTCCCGACCTTCACCGCGCCATCGTGACCAGATTGGCACCGGATGGCAGCTGGATCAAGATGCTCGTCGCGGCCAACACCCACGCGCTCGGCCAGATGACCAACGTGACGCTGACCGGGTCGCCGACGCTGCGGTTCACCTTTAAGACCACCGATACGATGGTCGCTCCGGTGCTGGCCAGTGTGCCCGCCACCATGACCGGCAACGTGAACGCGCAGGTCGGTGCGCAGGTGGTGCTCACTCTCGATCCGGCGTACGCGGCGCAGTCGACCTCGGTGGTTTCCTGGGGCACGAAGGCCGCGATCACCGTCAGCGTCACCGGGGGAGGCACGGTCCTGACAGTCGTGCCGCAGCCCGGCTCGAGCGGCGCCCCGACCATCACAAAGGTGGCCGCGGCCGCTGCGCCTCAATTCCAGCTCACGCTGCCGGCGTCTGTACCGACCGGTTTGACGATGTCGACGACCAGCATCTACACCAGCACGTCTCCGGCTGCTGCGACGCCGGCCGTGGCCGCTCCCGGGTTCTATGACAACTCGCCGATGACCAGCGCCTGCGCGGCGACGGGCAATGGCGGTGGTGCCGGTTGCCAGTACTACCAATTTGTTGCGGCAGCCGCGGGGGCGCACACCTTCACCGTCACCTGGAGCAACACGGACGACCTGGGCCTCTACTTCATGGACTCGGCGTTCAACGGTGTCCTGGGCGGCGGATGCGATGCCAAGGGCAGCGGCGCAACTGGCCAACCCGAAACGTGCACGATCAACTTCCCGGCAGCCGGCACCTATTACCTGGAAGTCGCGGACTACGGGCCGTTCTACAGCCCCGCCATCCCGCCGCCGGCCTGGATCAAGATTCTATTCAATTAGGGCTCCATTCCCCGGCGGCCGGAAGCACCGGGGCTGTCCCGAAGAATAGAAGCGCCCCCGCGAAGTTCGCGGGGGCGCTTCTCTTTGCGCAGCGAGATTGCTTCGGCCACTGCGTGGCCTCGCAATGACAGAAGGGGGCTCGCGGGCGTAGCTGTGCGGACGACTACCCGACGGCGGCGGCTTCGAACTCCGCGTCGCCTTCCCGGAACTGCCGCTGGTAGAGCCGGGCGTAGAGCCCGCCCCGCGCCAGCAGGTCGGCGTGGGTGCCCTGCTCCACCAGGCGGCCGTGGTTCAGCACCACGAGCCGGTCGGCCCGGCGCACCGTGCTGAGCCGGTGGGCAATAATCAGCGTCGTCCGGCCCACCAGGAGCTTCTCGAGGGCATCCTCGACCAGCCGCTCGCTCTCGGTGTCCAGGCTGCTGGTGGCCTCGTCCAGCACCAGCACCGCCGGGTCCTTGAGCACCGCCCGGGCAATCGCGATCCGCTGCCGCTGGCCGCCGGAGAGCTTGACCCCCCGCTCCCCCACGATGGTGTCGTAGCCGTCCGGCAGCCGCTCCACGAACTCGTGGGCGTGCGCCGCCCGGGCCGCCCGCTCCACGTCGGCCTCGGTGGCCTCCGGGCGCGCATAGGCGATGTTCTCCCGCACCGTCCCGCTGAAGAGGGCCGGCTCCTGCGGCACGATGCCGATGGCCCCGCGGAGTTCCCGGAGGCGCAGCTCGCGCACGTCGATGCCCTCGAGGCGGATCGACCCCTCGGCCACGTCCCAGAACCGGGGCAGGAGGCTCACCATGGTCGTCTTGCCGGCCCCGGAGGGGCCCACGATGGCCACCACCTCGCCGGGGGCAAGCGACAGGCTGACCTCCCGGAGCGCCCAGGGCGCGTCCGGGTGGTCGAGATACCGGAACGACACCCGGTCGAACTCCACCCGGCCGCTCACCGACTTGGGGAGGGACACCGGCGCCGGAGGGTCACAGATGGGGCTCTCCGCCTCCAGGAGCTGGAACACCCGCTCTGCCGCCCCCACCGACTCCTGGTAGTTGCTGAAGAAGGAGGCGAGGGCGCCCACGGCCGCGGCGATGGTCACGGTGAGCAGGAGGAAGCTCACCAGCGTCCCGGCCGTCAGGGAGCCGTCCAGCACCAGCCGCCCCCCCTGCCAGAGCACGATGACGATCCCGGTGAACATGCTGAAGGTGATGGCCCCGAAGAACACCCCGCGTACCTGCGCCCGGACGAGGGCCGTCTCGACCACCTTCCCGATCATCCCGCCGTACCGGGCGCGCTCGGCGGGCTCCTGCACGAAGCTCTGCACGGTGCGGATCTGGCTGAACGCCTCCTCCGCCACCGCCGTGGCGTCGGCCACCTTGTCCTGCACCCCGGTGCTCATCCGCCGGAGCCGCCGCCCGAAAAAGAGCGCCGTGCCCACCGCCACCGGCACCACCGCGAGGGCGGTGAGCGTCAGGCGCGGCTGGATATACGTCAGGAGGGCGATGCCGCCCACCAGGGCCAGGATCTGGCGGGCGAACTCCGCCACCTGGTTGCTCAGGACGCCCTGCAGGAGCCCGATGTCCGTGGTGAGCCGGCTGGTGAGTTCCCCGGTCTTCCGGTCGGCAAAGAAGCCGGGCGGCATGTCCAGCAGCTTGGCGAAGAGCTCCCCGCGGAGCCCCGCCACCGCGCGCTCGCCGGTGGCGCTCAGCAGGTAGGTCTGGGCGTAGTTGAGGAACGCCTGCACCAGGAAGAGCCCCACCAGCCCCAGGGCCACCTTGTCGAGCGTGGCCCGGTTCTGCAGGACGAAGGCGGCGTCGAGGAGCCGGCCCACGACGAGGGGGAACGCCAGGCCGATGGCCGCGCTCAGGACGAGGGCCAGCGAGGCCAGGACCAGCGCCCGCCGGTGGGGCCGAACCCGCGGCCAGAGGCGGGCGAGCTGCTTGGGGGAGGGGAGGCGGCGGCGCTCGGCGGGCTGTTCGGGCGCGGTCACCGGCCGGGAAGGCCGGCGGCGGGCTCCGGCTGGTCGAGGATCAGGACGTTCGGGGCCTGGGCCACGGCCTCGCGCGGGAGCGCACGGTCCACGCTCATGGCCGCGAAGAGGAGCGCCAGGTACACCAGCGAGTACTTGTACATCTTCCACGCGGTGGGCGTCACGCCGTCTTCGCGGAGCAGCTGGAAGTTGTACCAGAGGAACCGCCCGCCGAGGGCCAGCGCCGTCACCGCGTAGAGCAGGCCGAAGGCGCCGATGAAGGCGGGCAGGATGGTGAGCGGCAGCAGGATCAGGGTGTAGATGAGCATCTGCACCTTGGTCTCGCGGTCGCCCCGCACCACCGGGAGCATCGGGATGCCCGCCTTGGCGTACTCACCCTTCTTGAGCAGGGCCAGCGCCCAGAAATGGGGCGGCGTCCAGTAGAAGATGATGGCGAAGAGGTAGAGGGCCGTCAGGTCGAGCTTGCCGGCCATGGCGGCGTATCCCACCAGCGGCGGGAAGGCGCCGGCCGCCCCGCCGATGACGATGTTCTGCGGCGTGGAGCGCTTGAGCCAGACGGTGTAGATCAGCACATAGAAGAGGAGGCCGCCCAGGGCCAGCCACGCGCTCAGCGGATTGGCGAAGCGCCAGAGGATGCCGAAGGAAAGCGCGCCGAGGCCGATCCCGAACAGGAGGGCGACCAGGGGGGCCACCCGTCCGGAGGGGACGGGCCGGAGCCGGGTCCGGGACATGAAATGGTCGATGTCCTGGTCGAACCACATGTTGATGGCGTTGGCGCCGCCCGCCATGAGGAATCCGCCCAGCAGGACCCAGCCCACCAGGGCCAGCGGCGGCACGCCGAGCCCAGTGATGAACATCGGGGCGACGGCGGTCACGAGGAGCAGCGAGATGACCCGGGGCTTGGTGAGCGCCACGAGGTCGCGCAGGAGCGACGGGCGCCGGGGGCCGGCGGAGGCCGGGAGCGACGTGGGGGCATCCTGCGGCGTGGCCATTCCGGACTCCGGGTGGGCGGGGAAGCTCAAGAGGAAAAGAAACGGCCCCGGCCCGGTCCTTGTCAAGCGGCGGGCGGGGCCGCAAACTCCACCGATGCAAACACCTGAACGCGACGCCTGGGGCGAAAGCCTTCCGCGGCGCCTGGGCCTGCTGAGTGCGGTGGGCGTCCTCGTGGGCTCGACCATCGGCAGCGGCATCTTCCGGGTGCCTGCCGGCGTGGCGGCCCGGATCACCGAGCCCGGCCCCTTCCTCCTGGCCTGGGCCATCGGCGGGGCGATTGCCCTCTGCGGCGCGCTCACCTACGCGGAGCTTGCGGCCGCGATGCCGCGCTCGGGGGGCGTCTTTGCCTACATCCTCGAGGCGTTCGGGCCGCTCCCGGCCTTCCTGTTCGGGTGGTCGGCGCTGGCCGTCATCCGTGCCTCCGCGCTGGGGGCCATCTCGACCATCTTCGCGGAGTACTTCGGGTACTTCGTCCCGCTGTCTCCGGCAGAGGTGCAGTACGTGGCCGCCGGCGCCATCATCCTCGTCGGGCTCTTCAACTATTTCGGGGTGAACATCGCCGCGGTACTGGTGAATTTCACCACCGTCCTCAAGTACGGCGCGCTGATCGCGCTGGCGGGCCTCGCCTTTCTCGTCGGGCAGGGCAGCACGGCGCATTTCGCCCCCGCGTGGGGGGGCGGGGTGGAGCTCTCCGTGATGGGGACCGCGCTCATCTCGATCATGTGGACCTACGACGGCTGGGCCGACCTGGCCTACGTGGGGGGCGAGGTGCGGGACCCCGCGCGGACGCTCCCGCGGGCCCTCCTCCTCGGCACAACGGCCATCGTGGTCATCTACCTGACGGTCAACCTGGCCTACCTCTACCTCGTGCCGCTGCCGGAAATGGCCGGCTCCGCGCTCATCGCCGCCACGGCCGCCGACCGGATCCCGCTGTTCGGGCGGACCGGGGGCGGTGCCGTCATCTCGGGCGTGGTGATGATCTCGACCTTCAGCGCGCTGCTGGGCTCGATGATGACGGCGCCGCGGATCTTCTTCGCGATGGCGGACCGCGGGCTCTTCTTCAAGGCCATCGCCCGGATCAGCCCGACGCGAAAGAGCCCCTCGGTGGCCATCCTCCTGACCACCACGCTCGGCGTCGTGTACGTGCTCCTGAACGACTTCCAGCAGCTGGCCGACAAGTTCATCCTGGGCATCTGGCCGTTCTATGCGCTGGCGGTGGGCGCGGTGTTCGTCCTGCGCAAGAGTCGCCCCGAGCTCGTGCGTCCCTACCGCACCTGGGGCTACCCGGTGGTGCCCCTCCTCTTCCTCGCGGCGTCGGTCGGCATCATCCTGAACGCGCTGTGGACCGATCCGGTCAACACCGGCATCACGTTCGGGATCATCCTCGTCGGGATTCCAGTCTACTACGCCTGGCGCGCCCTCGGCCAGCGGGGTGACGGGCGCGCGTCCTGAGGCCGCGCCCTCCGGCTTGATTCTGCGCGCTCCCGGCGTATGTTTTTCGCCATTCCCCGGGGCGCCTGGCCCGCTCCCGGCGGTTGTATATGCCCCCACGCTGATCGGTCGGACGGGCTCCCCCGCGCCCGCTTCACTTCAATCGAGGTGTCCCTAATGCAGTCATGGATTCGTCGGGTAGCGATCGCCGTTTCGGCGGGTGCCCTGCTGGCGCTCGGCTCGGGAGACCTCTTCGCGCAGGGCGTGACGACCGCGGCCATCCAGGGCACGGTGCGGCAGGCGGACGGCGACGCGCCGGTGGAAGGCGCCGTCGTCACCGTCACCAACCGCTCCACCGGATCCCGCACCCAGGCCACCAGCCGCTCCAGCGGGAAGTTCTTCATCGAAAACGTGCCGGTCGGCGGCCCCTACACCATCGAGGTCCGGGCCATCGGCTTCGAGGCCGCCAAGCGGGACAACGTGACGCTGGCCCTCGGTCAGCGCTTCGTGGCGGACTTCAGCCTTATCAAGCAGATCGTCCAGCTGCAGGAGATCGCGGTCCAGGCCGAGACCGGCGGCGACCCGATCATGAACACCGCGAAGACCGGCGTGGCGCAGTCGATTTCCGACACCGCCATCAACCGGCTGCCGATCCTCGGCCGGAACTTCACCGACCTGGTGTCCACCACGCCGCAGGTGGCGAACGTCTCGGGCGGCGTGTCGGCGGGCGGGCAGAACAACCGCTTCAACAGCATCCAGGTGGACGGCGGCATCAACAACGACCTCTTCGGTCTCGGCTCCACCGGCGCCCCCGGCGGGCAGGCGGCCGCCAAGGCCATTTCGCTCGAGGCCGTCAAGGAATTCCAGGTCCTCGTGGCCCCGTACGACATTCGGCAGGGCAACTTCGCCGGCGGCCTGGTCAACGCGGTCACGCAGTCGGGCACCAACACCTTTGCCGGCTCCGTCTTCGGCTACTACCAGAACCAGAACATGGTGGGCACCGACGTCAACGGCGCCCGCGCCGCGGACTTCAAGGTGCTGCAGTGGGGCGGCACGTTCGGCGGGGCGATCATCAAGGACAAGCTGCAGTTCTTCGGCGCCGCCGACATCCAGTCGAAGGCCACGCCGTTCAACGGCATCACGCTGGCGCAGTCCGGCGCGAACGTGGGCGACGTGCCCCGGATGACCACCCACCTGACCGCGCTCGGGGCGGACCAGTGGGGCGGCGCCGGCGACGCCGGGCCGTTCACCATCGAGAACCCCAACCCGACCTACTTCGGCAAGCTGACCTGGTCGCCGACCTTCAACCACAACGTCTCGCTGTCCTACAACAACGTCGCCGCCTCGATCGACGTGCTCTCCCGCTCCCAGAACGGGCAGTACCAGCTCACCTCCGGGGCCTATTCGATCGAGAACAACACGAATTCGCTCCGCCTGATCTGGAACGGGGTCTTCGGCGGCAAGTACTCCAACGAGTTCATCGCCGGGTGGCAGTCCATCCGCGACAACCGCCCGCCGAACACCACCTATCCGACCATCCTCGTGGCGTCCGGCACCACCGGCACGCAGCTGGTGGCCGGCGCGGAGCGGTTCTCCCAGGCCAACTCGCTCGACCAGGACATCTACGAGCTGACCGACAACCTCACGTTCGGCCTCGGCGACAACCGGATCACCATCGGCACGCACAACGAGTTCTTCCACTTCAACAACGTCTTCTTCCCGCAGAGCATCGGGCAGTGGACCTTTTCCAACGTCGGCGCGGTGGACGGCATCACCAACTTCGAGAACAACACGCCGACCCGCTTCGACCGCGCGCTGCCGCTGCGTCCCGGCGGGCCGGAGGCGGACTTCCACGTCCAGCAGCTCGGCTTCTACCTCCAGGACCAGTTCTCCCTCGGCAAGGACGTCAACATGACGATCGGCCTCCGGGCGGACATCCCGAACTTCCCGGACAAGCCGTCGTACAACCCGACGCTCGACTCGATCATGGGGATCAACACCAGCGTCATCCCGACCGGCAACACCACCTGGTCGCCCCGCCTCGGGTTCAACTGGGATCTCGACGGCAGCGGCATGACGATCGTGCGCGGCGGCGCCGGCTTCTTCGGCGGCCGGCCGGCCTACGTGTGGATGTCCAACGCGTACGGCAACACCGGCATGGAGCAGACCCAGCTCACCTGCACCGGGGTCAACGTCCCGGTGTTCACGCTGGACCCGGCCAACCAGCCGACCACCTGCGGCCCCGGGCCGACGCAGGCCATCCCGACCATCAACTACTTCGACAGCAAGTTCAAGTTCGAGCAGAACATGAAGCTGTCGCTGGGTGTGGACCGCCGGCTCCCGTGGAACATGGTCGGCACCCTCGACCTCCTCTACACCGCGACGGAAAACTCGCTCTACCTCCAGGACAACAACCTGGTCGGCGTAGTCGGCTACGCCACGGGCGAGGGCAACCGCGCCCGCTACGGCACCAACGCGGTGGCCAGCGGCGCCGCCACGCCGAGCAAGGTCACCACCGCGTTCGGGCCGGCGCTGGAGCACATCAACAAGTCCCAGGACCACGCCTTCAGCGGCACGATCCAGCTCCAGAAGCGCTTCACCAACGGGGTCGAGTTCAACGGCGGCTACACCTACTCGAACGCCCAGGACCTGATGTCGCTGACGTCCAGCATCGCCTTCTCCAACTACGGCTTCGCGACGCTCAACGGCACGCTCGACAACCGGCAGCTGACCACCAGCAGCTTCGACCGGCCCCACCGGGTGGTCCTGAGCGGCACCGTGGACCTGCCCTACGACTTCAACTTCTCCCTGATCTACACCGGCGTGTCGGGCTCGCCCTACGGGTACGTGATCAACGGCGACGCCAACGCCGACGGCGTGGGCGGCACCAACCGCGAACTCAACGACATGTTCTATGTCCCGCGCGACGCCAGCGACATCACCATGTTCGGGACCACGCCGGTCGCATCGTACGACTCCCTGGCCAACTTCATCAACGGCCAGAGCTGCCTCCGCAACCAGCGGGGCCAGATCATGGAGCGGAACAGCTGCCGGAACCCGTGGATCAACCAGGTCAACGCCCGGCTCCAGAAGGTCATCCCGACCTTCCACGGGCAGATGATGCAGTTCTCGCTGGACGTCTTCAACCTGCTCAACCTCATCGACAACCAGTGGGGCCTGGTCAAGCAGACCAGCCCCTTCGAGGGGCAGAGCATGGTCCGGCTCCGCGGCTGGGACCCGCTCTACAACCGGGGCATCTACAGCCTCGCGCTCCCGACGCTCAACCGGGTCGACATCAACGCGTCCGTCTGGCGGATCCAGCTCGGCGGCAAGTACATCTTCTGACGACGCGGCGCCCTCCGCGCCGTTGGCGGACACGAAACGACCCCCGGGGAGTCCCCCGGGGGTCGTTTTGTCGCGCCCCCTCTCTAGGTCCGCGCGCGCCGGAGCAGGATGAGTGCGGCTCCCCCGAAGATGACGTTGGGGAGCCACGCCGCCAGCACGGGGCTCACCACGCCGCCCTCCCCCACCGCCTTCGACAGGTTGATGACGAGCAGGAAGAGCACCGTGGTGGCCAGGCTGATGGCGATGCCGAAGGCCGGTCCGGCCCGGGGCGAACTCAGGCTGAGCGGGGCGCCGAAGAGGGCGATGATCAGGCAGGTGACCGGGATCGCGATCTTCAGCGCCCGGTCCACCTCGAGCTTGTTGACGTCGTTGCCCGTCCGGCGGAGCGCCGCGATGTACCGGCCGAGCTCGGGATAGCGCATTTCCGCGGGGGGCTTGGACTCCGCCAACAAGTCGCTCGGCGACTGGGACAGGGCCCGGAGCCGGATCTGCCGGGCCTCGAACACCGGCTGGTTCTGCATGCTGTACATGATGCGGCTCGCCCCGCCCCAGAGCCGCCAGGCGCCCGCCGTGGTGTCGTAGGTGGCGCTGTCGGCGCTCACGGCGAGATCCGGATAGCTTGCCCTGCTCGAATCGTTGCCCTGCCGGAGGAGCACCGGATTCCGCAGCACCCGGTTCGTCACGTCCAGGCTGCGTACGGTGTAGACCCAGTTCGCGTCCCCGCGGTACACGAAGTTGTAGCGGGAGACGGTCGGCCGGGCGTCGCGCGACTTCTGGTGCTCAAGGGCCCGTGCCGTCGCGTCCACGGAGATCTCTCCCACCACGAACGCCAGCACCGCGGCCACCGCCGCCGCGCCGAAGATCGGCAGCGCCAGCCGGTAGAAGCTGCGCCCGCCCGCCTGCGCCGCCACGATCTCGGCGTGGCGGCTCATCGCGCCGAGGGTAAAGACGGTCGCGAAGAACACCGCGGCGGGCATCACCTCGGCGATTTCGGCGGGCATGGCATAGCCGTAGCTGACGAAGATCTGCGACATCGTCAGCCCGCGGCCCAGCAGCTTGCGGATGTTGTCGGTGATCTGGATCAGGATGGAGACCATCGGAAACCCGAGGCCGGTGAGCGCGAAGATCCGGATCCAGGTGCGCAGCACGTACCGGTCGAGCAACCCGAGTCGCATCAGCGCCTCCGCCAGCGCGCCACCCGCCGGCGCACCAGGTCCGCGAGTTCGGCGAAGTCCCCGCCGCGGGTGGACCCCAGTTCGCGGTTGACGCGGAGCAGTCCCACGAGGCCGATGACGGTGAAGACCACGTTCGGCCCCCACATCGCCACGGCGGGGGGCACCTTTCCCGCGTCGGCCAGCGGTTCGCCGGCGGTCAGGCTGATGTAGTACAGCGCGAAAATGCCGAGGCCGCCGCCCAGCACGAGCCCCATGCCGCCCCGCGGAAACCGCAGGGCCATCGGGATGCCGACCAGCACGAAGACCAGGCAGGCCACCGTGATGGCGAACTTCTTGTGCACTTCCACCAGGTACACGTGCGCGAACTTGCGGGTGGTGCGGACCCCCTCCGCGTTGTTCGAGACGTCCACCCAGCTGGTGAGCGGCACCAGCCGCCCGCCCCCAAGCCCGGGCCCGCCGGAAGGCGGCAGCGGAGTGGGGAGGGCGGTGGGGCCCGCCGCCGCGTCCGGGGCCCGGGCGCCCCGCTCGATGACCTGGCGCTTCCATGGCTGGAGTCGGGAGGTGTCCTGTGCGGGCGTCTGCGCCTGGGCCGTCCCCGGGAGGATCCAGGCCCCGGCCCGGCGGAGCCAGTTGCACCAGGGGGCGGGCCCCGGGCCGGCCGTGGAATCGGCGGGCGTGGCGGGGATGCCCTCGGCCGCGGGGGGAAGGCCCAGGAGCGCGCGGAGGTCCTTGTCGAGGAGGCCGGCCCGGCGCCGCTTCAGCACCTCCATCACGGCGTTGGAATCCCGGACCAGCGTCAGCATCTCGCAGGTGGTCATCTCCCGGTCGTCCTTGGTGATGTCGGCGTCGCTCCGCTCGAGCGTGTTGCCCACGTTCCGGACCCGGATCGTGTTGACCTTGAAGTAGGTCAGCTGCATCAGCGCGGGGTCCGGCGCCTTGAACTGCACGATCGAGCCGGACCAGAGCGTGAGGTAGAGGTCCCGCTGGTTGGCCTCGAACCCCATGCGGCCGCTGTCGGCGTAGATGACCTGCACGTCCTCCTGCCCCGTCATGTCGTAGATCGTCACGTCCTTCAGGTGCCCGTTGGACTGGCTGATGCGCCCGGCGCGCAGGAAGCGCCCCGAGGACGAGATGTCGTTGATGGCCTGCTCGTTGAACTCCAGGGTGGGCCGCTTGCGGCCGATGTCGAAGATGAGCGCCTTGAGCCGCAGGTTGGCCGCCGGCAGCCCCTGGTCCACGAAGGCATAGTCCACGGCGGTGAGCACGATGGCCGCCAGGAAGACGGGGCGGAGCAGCTGCCCGATGGAAATGCCGCTGGCGCGCATCGCGGTGATTTCGTTGTTGGAGGCGAGCGTGCTGAACCCGTAGAGCACCGCGAGCAGGACCGCCATCGGCAGCGTCATGGCCACGATGAAGGGCAGGCTGAGCAGGAAGACCTCGCCGATGACGCGCCAGTCGAGCCCCTTCCCGACCAGCTGGCCGAACCGCTTGGCGACCTGGTTGAGCAGCATGATGCTGGTCAGCGCGGCCACGGCGAAGACGAAGGGCGCCGCCAGCTGCCGCAGCACGTAGCGGCTCAGGAGGCGCACGGTGCACCCGGCTGGTTGAAGGACATTTTTTCGACCGCTATATTGACTGGGATCTTCTCCACCAACGCCTCCTTTCCCCGGACACGCGTGGCCCGTCCCGTTGTCGCCCTCGGGTGCCTGCTGTTCCTGCTGTCCGGTACCGCGGCCGCCCAGGCGCCGACGGAGCCGGTCGGCGTGCGGGCGTCCTTCAATCTACCGCTGCCGAGCCTCAAGCAACCGCCGCAGGGGCGGGCGGCCTGGCTCGGCGCGCCGGTGCTGAGCCCCGGCCAGGCGGGGGCGGCGTGGCAGCGGCAGCTCGACGCGCGGCTCGTCGCGGAGCAGGAGTCCGCGGCCTCCAGGCGGACCCTGGCGGCCCTCTACGGCGCCAACAACCTGAGCGTGGCCCTCAGCGAGGCCACCGAGCCGGAGCGGAAGAACCTCCTCGGCATCCCGTCAAAATACGCCGACCTCCGGATCGACGGCTCCGCGTTTCTCGAAATCCGGTCCGACAAGGTCAAGAACCTGCGCTGCACCCCGGCCCAGCTGCTCGACACGAACTCCGGCTGTCGCGGCGGATTCAAGGCGCCGCGGCTCGACAACGAGTTCAACGCAAAGGTGGGCGGGGTCATCGGCAACCGCCTGCACGTGAACGTGGACTACGACAGCCGGCGCGAGTTCAACGCGAACAACGACATGCAGGTGTACTACCAGGGGCTGCAGGACGAGGTGCTCCAGCGCGTCGAGATCGGCACCGTCTCCTTCCGCACCCCGGCGTCCCGCTTCCTGACCGCCGCCATCCCGGCCAACAACTTCGGCCTCAACGCCACCTTCGAGTTCGGGCCGCTCACCCTCCAGACCATGATGGCGACGCAGGAGGGCAGCGTCGTCTCCCAGCGGACCTACACCGTGGGCGGCACCACGAGCGAGCCGCAGGACCGCCAGGTGCGCGACGTGGACTTCGAGTCGGGCCGGTTCTTCTGGGCGGTGGATCCGGTCACCCTCCCGAACTATCCGTTCGTGGACATCCTGAACCTCGACGCGGTGGCCATTCCCCCCGCCATCCAGCCGGCGGACGCCCAGGTGCGGGTGTACCGCTACCGGACCGGGCAGGGCACCGGGCTCAACCCGAACCTCGGCGGCATCACGGCGGTGGCGCTCCGTCCTGACGGGCCGGAAAAGGTGGAGGGGACCTGGCAGCTCCTGCTCCAGGGCAGCGACTACTATCTCGACCCCTCCGCCACCTGGTTCGCGCTGGCCAACAAGCTGGACCAGGACGATTACCTCGCGGTGAGCTACGTGACCGTCAGCGGCACCCGGGTCGGCACCTTTCCCGCCCAGGAGAATCCGGCGGTCTCGGACACCCTCCTGCTGATCGCCATGCCCAGGCAGGGCCCCCAGCAGCAGACCTTCCGCCACGAGATGCGCCAGGTCTACCGCGTCTCGGGCACCGACCTGGACAAGCAGACGCTCAAGGTGTCGGTGACCCTGAACCAGTCGGAACGGCCCTCCAGCGCCGACGCGCAGACCTACCTGGCCTTCTTCGGCCTCGCGACCACGCCCGATCCGCACATCTTCGACCTCGACAACCGGCTCTTCCCGCGGACCCGCGACCCCGGGGCCGACCAGGTGCTTCGCGAGTCGTACATCGCGTATCCCGAGCTCAAGCCGTTCGCCGACCCGCGGCTCCAGCCCAACGAGCGCGCGGACTCGGTGTACACCTCGCCGCTCTACCTGCTGCTGACCCCGCAAGGCCCGCCCTCGCGCTTCCAGATGCGGCTGCAGTACAACGCCGCCGGCGGCACCGACGCCGGCACGCTCAACCTCAACGCGCTGCAGGTCCGCCGCGGCTCGGAGCAGCTCGTGTCCAACGGGCGCATCCTCGAGCGCGGGGTGGACTACGAGATCAACTACGACCTGGGCCAGGTGACCTTCCTCAATCCCTCGGCGCTCTTCCCCGGAGGCCGGGGCAACATCACCGCGCGGTTCGAGGAGCGGGGAATCTTCGCGGTGGCCCCGACCTCGATCCTCGGCACCACCCTGAGCTACTCCCTCGGCGCGACCGGCGCGGTCAATCTCATCGGGATGTACCAGAAGGAGCAGTCGGTCTTCAACCGGCCGACCCTCGGCTTCGAGCCGACGTCGAACCTCCTGGGCGGGGTCACCGCCGACCTGACCTTCGCACCGATGGGCGTCACCCGGTTCTTCGACCGGCTCTCCCCGCAGGGGGTCACCGCGCCGTCCCGGCTCGACATCCACGGGGAATACGGCGTGACGGTGCCGGATCCCAACCGGCTCGGCGTGGCCTACCTCGAGGACTTCGAGGGGGAGTCCGCCATTCCCGTCCCGCTGTTCACCTCGCGCTGGGAATACAGCAGCGTGCCGCAATCCCCGGTCGGGGTCGAGGCCCTCGGGTTCGCGGCGGGCTTCGATTCGGCGTCGGCGGTGCAGATGAGCTGGCAAAACCTGGTGCCCGGCCCGACCGGCCAGCCAGTCGAGCTGCTGCCCCAGGACATCGACCCCACCATCGTGACCAACGGCACCGGCAACCTGAACGAAACCGTGATGTTCATGACCTTCCATGCCGACACCGCCGGGGGCATGGTGCAGACCGACCGGCGGTCCCTCTGGAGCCTCCCGGCAAAGCCGTTCAACCCGCGATGGCGCTCGCTGGTCACGCCGCTGTCGCCGACCGGCGTCGACCTGACCCGGGCCGAGTATCTCGAGTTCTGGGTGTTCCAGGGCGGGGAAGCGTCGGTCGACTCCGCCGGCGTGCAGCTGGTCCTGGACCTCGGCTCCGTGAGCGAGGACGCGCTCGCGATCGCCCCGGAGAGCCTGACGGTCACCGGCACCGACAGCCTCTACACCGGCCGGCAGTACACCGGCGTGGGCGTGCTCAACAGCGAGCGCCAGTCGACGGGCATCTTCAACGCCGCCTCGGACGACATCGGCATCCTGATGGACCGGATCGCGTCGCTGGACGTCAACGGCGTCCCCACCGCGGACGTCCAGACCTGCGCCGACCAGCTCTCGAGCACCGTGCCCGTCTACCCGTGGGGGGACCTCGGCAGCCGGTGCACCGTCGGCAACGGCTTTCTCGATACCGAGGACCTCAACGGCGACAACCGCCTGAACGCCCAGGGGTCGAACGACAACGTGTTCCGCTGGGTGGTGCAGCCCAACGCCCTCTCGCCCTATTTCGTCCGCTACGGCGCCACCTCCACCGACGAGTTCGGTCGCACCTCGACCTGGAGCCTCTACCGCATCCCGATGCGCGTCCCCGGATTCACCATCGGCACGCCGAACCTGCGCCTGGTCCAGGACATCCGGCTGACGGTGGTCGCGCCCCCGAGCGCGGGCCCGGACGTCGTGGCCCGGTTCGCCCTGGCTCGGGCCCGGTTCATCGGCGCGCCGTGGGTGCGCCGCAGCGACACGCCTCTCGTGGGGATCAGCGGCCCGACTGCCAGTCCGACCGGCACGATGTTCGCCGCCGTGATCTCGACCGAGGACGTGGCCCTCGGCTACACTTCGCCGCCGGGCGTCATCAACCAGACGGCGGCCAACAGCAACGGCCAGTCGGTGCAGGGCGTCCAGATCAACGAGAAGTCGCTCCGCATCGTGGCCAGTGAGCTGGACGTCGGTCAGCGGGCCGAGGCATACCAGCGCTTCCCCTCGGGCGCGCAGAACCTGCTCAAGTACCAGCAGATCCAGGTCTGGTTCCGGGGGCGGGGCGACGGGTGGGGCAGCGGCGACCTCCGGGCGTACTTCAAGATCGGGAGCGACGACCGGAACTTCTACTTGTACCTCACGCCGGCGCTCGCCACCGCCTGGTCGCCGGAGGCGCTCGTCAGCATCACGGAATGGCGCCAGCTCCGCGCCGACATCGAGCAGCGATGGCTCAACGGGGACCCTCCCTCGGGCGCCGCGGCGTGCGGCATCGGCGACCCGGATGCCTATGTGGCCTGCAGCGGGCCTTACGTGGTCCAGGTGGCCGACCCCGGGGTCAATCCGCCCAACCTGGCCTCGGCGCAGGAGCTCTCGGCGGGCATCTACCGGGTGGCCAACACGGCGTCCCTCGGCCAGGTCGAGCTCTGGGTGGACGACATCCGGCTGACCGATCCCGTCACCAACACCGGCGGCTCCATGGCGCTGGACGCCCGGCTGCAGGCGGCCGACGTGGCGGACTTCTCGGTCAACTACGTCAAGCAGGGCGGGTTCTTCCAGCAGATCGGCCGGGATCCCACCTACCGGACCACCGGCGCGCTCGTCTTCGGCACCAACATCCGGGTCGACCGTCTCCTGCCGGCCGGTCTCGGGCTCGCGATCCCGTTCTCGGTCAACTACACGCACACGAACGTGGCGCCGATCCTGATCGGCGGCACCGACATCCTGGCGTCCGACATCAGCAACCTCCGGACCCCGAACAGCTGGAGCGCGCAATACTCGCTCGCGTTGCGCCGGACCAAGCGCGGGACCACCTGGCTGGCACGCGGGCTGCTCGACCCGCTCACCTTTTCGGGCCTCTACATCAGCGGCAACAGCCAGACCGAGCTGTCGGCCGCTTCGACCAGCGCGTCGTCGTTCAACCTCAACTACACGCTCATCCTGCCGCGAATCGGTCCCAGGCTGTCGCTCGCGGGGACGGTGGACGATCTGCCCCCCTGGCTGGCCTCCAGCGAGGGCGCGAAGGGCGTGCGCACCACGCAGTTCGGCCTGCTGCCGACCAACATCCGGCTCTCCAGCCAGCTCTCGCGCGCCGAGAGCGACTTCACCGGCTACCTGGTCCCGGTCTACCGGCCGGGCGACGCCGCGCTCCGGCCCGCCGTGTCGCTCACGAATCTCTGGCGCAACGCCGCCGGCATCAACTGGCAGCCGATCGGGATGCTGCTCCTCAGCGCCGACCTCGCCAGCACGCGCGACCTCCGGAACTACGCCGACACCACCTCGATCGCCCGGCTCGCCGATGCGTCGCGCCAGAGCTTCCTCGGCATCGACGTCGGCGTCGAGCGCGACCGGATGCTCACCACCGCCATCAACATCACGCCCAAGCTCACGTCGTGGCTCCGTCCCAGGTACAACAGCACGAGCTCCTTCATCCTCTCCCGCAGCCTGACCAGCCGGGACCCGATCCAGGAGTTCGGCGACAGCGGGGCGTACATCCTGCCGCAGACGATCAACAACCTCCGCATGCGGCAGATCGGCTTTTCACTGGATGCGGCGCGCGGGTTCCGCCAGGTCACCAGCGACTCCGGCTTCGTCGGCCGCGCGCTCCGCGGCATCCGCGCCTTCGAGTTCACGCTCGGCAGCTCGAGGCTCTCCACCTTCGACCTGGCCACCTTCGATCCGGGGCTGGGCTACATGCTGGCCCTCGGCGGCCTCAACAAGTTTCTCTCGCAGGACGGCGATTCGGCGCTCGGGGCCACGGAGACGAAGAACATGACGTTCGGGGGCGGCGCCGACCTGCCGTTCGGCATCACCGCCACCCTGCAGTACACGCTGGCGGAGATCGACCGGTACGCCCGGGCGAGCAACGGGTACCTCCTGTCCCAGACCAGCCAGCGGGAGTGGCCCATCTTCTCGGCGCGGTGGACCAAGCCCGTCAAGGGCGGCCCCATCGCCCTGGTCGGACTCGCCACCTCGTACCGCCAGCGGAACGGCAGCACCGAGTTGCCGGCGGCCGTGGCCAACGCCCTCTCGACCACCGAGACCACCACCTGGACCAACGACCTCTCGCTCAGCTTCCGGAACGGCGTGAACCTCACCATGGGCTACGGCACGGCCGGCGACACGCGGTTGAGCAACGGCACGACGACCATCGGCAAGGGCCAGGACATCACGGCCAACGTGACCTACGCCTTCCGGATGCCGGGCGCGATCAGCAACGCCCGCAAGATGGTCCGGGCGTCGGTCAACGGGCTCCTCAGCAAGTCGGTGTCGTGCCTCGACCTTCCCGACACGTCGGGATGCCTCAACGTCTCGGACGTCCGGCGCCAGACATTGCGCGCCGGGGTGGACACCGACATCCTGCAGATCCTGACCGGCGGGCTGCAAATGGCCTACGCGGTCAACGAGGCCCGCCAGGTCAACCGGAAGACCTCGCAGCTCACGCTCAGCATGACCTTCCAGCTCTCGCTCTTTTCCGGAGACTACTGATGCGCGTTTCCCGCGCGCTCGCCACCGCGGCCGTCCTCGCGCTGGCCTGCGGCACTTCGCGTCCTCCCCGGCCGTTCGACGGCCAGGCGGCCCTCCACGCGGTCGAAACCCAGGTCGCGTTCGGTCCCCGGATTCCCGGCCGGCCCGGGCACGCCGCGGAGGCCGCCTGGCTCGACAGCATGCTCCGGCCGCTGGCCGACACCCTCGTCGTGCAGGCGTGGACCCATGTCACCGCCCGGGGGGACTCCCTCCCGCTGCGGAACTTCGTGGCCCGGTTCAACCCCGGCGCGAGCGAACGGCTGCTCTTCATGGCGCACTGGGACACCCGGCCCATTTCCGACGGGCCGAACAGCCGCGACAGCGCGGCCGCCGTGCCCGGCGCCAACGACGGCGCGTCGGGCACCGCCGTGCTGCTCGGCGTGGCCGCGGCGCTCCACAAGGCGCACCCCACGATCGGCGTGGACCTGCTCTTCGTGGACGGCGAGGACTACGGGGTCTTCGCCGCCGAGGCCGACGTGCTCATCGGTTCCAAGTACTACGCCGCGAACATGCCCCCCGGACCGCTGCCGCTCTACGCGGTCCTCTTCGACATGGTGGGCGACCGCGATCTCCAGATCTACCAGGAGGGCAACTCCCTCCTCGGCGCGCCCGAGGTGGTCAACCTGGTGTGGGAGGTGGCGCGGAAGGCCGGGCACGGCGACGTGTTCCAGCCCACGCCGCGGCACACCCTGACGGATGACCACATCTCGCTCCAGGCCAAGGGCATCCGGGCGATCGACGTCGTGGACTTCGACTACCCCTATTGGCACACCAAGGACGACACCGTGGACAAGGTGAGCGCGCAGAGCCTTCAGGCGGTCGGCGAAGTCGCCCTGGCGCTGGTGGCCGACAGCGAACGCTAGGCCCGGCTGCGTCCTTCCGGACTGGCGTGCGCCGCGGGGGTCAGCGCGGCGCGCGTTCCCCCCGGCATCCTCCATGGCATGGAACCCGCCGAGCGCCGCGCCGTTCTCGTGCTGCTCCTGCTCGGGGTGGCGGGGCAGGGCGTTCGGTGGGTCGCCGGCCGGCCGGGCGAACCGCCGGGGCAGGTGGCCCTGCTGCCCGTCGAGCGCAGGGGCTCGCCCACGGCCCACCGCGACAGCGCCCTCGCCGAGGCCCGGCCCCTCGCGCCCGGGGAAACGGTGGATCCCGATCGGGCCAGCCTCAAGGAGTTGCTCCGGCTCCCCCGGGTCGGCCCGGCGCTCGCCCGCACGATCCTGGCCGATCGGGAGGCCAAGGGGCCCTTCGGCGACCTCGCAGGATTCGACCGGGTGCCTGGGGTCGGCCCCAGGCTCCTCGAGACGCTCAAACCCTACCTGCGCTTTCCGGGCGGGGCGGTATCGCCGGGGACGGCGGCTCCCCGCGACCTCAACCTCCTGACCGCAGCCGAGCTCGAGAACCTCCCCGGAATCGGGCCCGCCTTGGCCGAACGGATCGTGGCCTACCGCGAATCGCACGGCCGGTTTGCGGACATCGGGGCGCTCGGCGCGGTGCCCGGTGTGGGCCCTGCGCTGATCGCCCGCCTCCGCCGCCTGCTCGAGGCGCCCTAAGCTACGGCGATGCAATCAGTTGGATCGGCTGTCGTGGCCCCGATGCAATACATGGCACGGGAATGGCTACTCGCACCACGGGCTACTCCTGTCCAATTCCGTGACCTCCACCTCCGAGGGCATTGCCGGCATGACGACCACGATGGCCGCCGATATCGAGCGGCTCGGTGACGTGTTGATCCGCGAGGGCCTCCTGACGCGCGCCAAGTGCGACCAGGCCATCGCGGAGCAGCGGTCTTCCGGCCATCGGCTCGGCTACGTCCTGGTCAAGCTCGGCCTGGTGCCGGAAGTCGAGATCACGAAGATCCTCGCGCGGCAGTTCCGGATGCCGGCGGTGGACCTTTCGCGCTTCGAGGTGGACCCGAAGATCCTCAAGCTCATTCCCGGCGACCTGGCCACCAAGCAGGTGGTGCTGCCGCTCAAGCGGGAAGGGCGCACGCTGACGGTCGCGATGGCCGACCCCGCGAACATGGGGCTGGTCGAGGACCTCAAGTTCATCACCCGGTACGACGTCTTCCCGGTGCTGGCGGGGGAGTTCACCCTCCGGTCGATCATCGACCGGCACTACCAGGGGAACGACCAGCAGCTGCAGGACATCCTGAAGGACATGGAGGGGCAGGGCGAAGACGTCGAGATCGTCGCGGAGACCGAGGACGAGGCCGCCACGCAGGCGCAGATCGACGACGCGCCGGTGGTCAAGCTGATCAACGGCCTCCTGACCGACGCCGTCCGCCGCGGGGCCAGCGACATCCATATCGAGCCCTTCGAGTTCGAGCTCCGGGTGCGCTACCGCATCGACGGCGCCCTCCTCGAGGTGATGAAGCCGCCGCTCAAGATGAAGGCGGCGCTGACGTCGCGCATCAAGATTCTCTCGCAGCTGAACATCGCCGAGCGCCGGGTGCCGCAGGACGGCCGGCTCAAGCTGAAGATGGGCAACCGGGTCATCGACTTCCGCGTGTCGGTGCTCCCCGTGCTCTTCGGCGAGAAGATCGTGCTTCGTATTCTCGACAAGGGCAACCTGACGCTGGACCTCTCGAAGTTCGGCTTCGAGAAGAAGGCGGAAGACGACCTGATGGCCGCGATCCTGAACCCCTACGGGATGGTGCTGGTCACCGGCCCGACGGGCTCGGGCAAGACGACCACGCTGTACTCGGCGCTGTCGCGAATCAACACCATCGAGTCGAACATCATGACGGCCGAGGACCCGGTCGAGTACAACCTGATGGGGATCAACCAGGTGCTGGTCCGGAACGAGATCGGGCTCACCTTCGCCGCGGCGCTCAAGGCGTTCCTGCGGCAGGACCCCAACATCATCATGATCGGCGAAATTCGAGACCTCGAGACGGGCAGCATCGCCATCAAGGCGGCGCTCACCGGCCACCTGGTGCTCTCGACGCTCCACACCAACGACGCGCCGAGCACCATCACCCGCATGATCGACATGGGCATCGAGCCCTTCAACGTGGCGAGCGCGGTGAACCTCGTGGTGGCGCAGCGGCTCGTGCGCCGGATCTGCAAGGACTGCGGGGCGCCGGCCACCTACAAGCCGGAAGAGATCAAGTCCCTCGGCCTGACCCCCGAACAGGGCAAGGCCATGGCGTTCAAGAAGGGCACCGGCTGCGACACCTGCAGCGGCACCGGGTACAAGGGACGGGCCGGCCTGTACGAGGTGATGGCGATGTCGCCGGAGCTGCGGCGGATGGTCCTGCGCGGGGCGTCGGTGGCGGACATCCAGGCGATGGCGGTCAAGGAAGGCATGCTCACCCTGCGCATGGACGGGCTCAAGAAGATCGAGCGCGGGATCACGACTCTCGAAGAAGTGGTGAAGGAGACTGCGGCATGAGTGTGAACCTGCGCGCCCTGCTGGAGGAGATGATCGAGCGGGAGGCGTCCGACCTGCATATCACCGCCGGCGAGTGTCCCAAGCTCCGCATCGACGGCGACATCACGAGCAGCGGCACCGCCTACGTGATGACGCCGAAGGACACCCTCCAGCTGGCCTACTCGGTGCTCACCGAGAACCAGAAGAAGCGGTTCGAGACCGAGGACGAGCTCGACTTCTCCTTCGGCATCCAGAACCTGGCCCGCTTCCGCGGCAACTGCTTCAAGCAGCGCGGCTGCGTCGGCATGGTCATCCGGATGATTCCCTTCAGCCTCAAGACCTTCGAGGACCTCGGCCTGCCGCCGATCCTCGCCAAGCTGGCCGAGCGCCCGCGCGGCCTCGTGCTGGTGACCGGCCCGACCGGCTCCGGCAAGAGCACCACGCTCGCCGCCATGATCGACAAGATCAACAAGGAGCGGAAGGGCCACATCATCACGGTGGAGGACCCGATCGAGTTCATCCACCGTCACCAGTCGTGCATCGTCAACCAGCGCGAGGTGGGCACCGACACCAAGTCGTTCTCCACGGCGCTCAAGTACGCGCTGCGCGAGGACCCGGACGTGATCCTGGTCGGCGAAATGCGCGACCTCGACACCATCTCTTCGGCCCTCACCATCGCGGAGACCGGCCACCTCGCCCTCGCCACCCTGCACACCAACTCGGCGGCCGAGTCGATCAACCGCATCATCGACGTCTTCCCGTCCAACCAGCAGCAGCAGGTCCGCGCCCAGCTGGCCTTCGTGCTGGAGGGCGTGGTCACCCAGACGCTGCTGCCCAAGGCCAAGGGCCGGGGCCGGGCCATGGCCTGCGAGATCATGGTGGCCACGCCCGCCATCCGCGCCCTCATCCGCGACGACAAGGTGCACCAGATCCAGAGCGCGCTGCAGTCGGGCAAGAAGCACGGCATGCAGACCATGAACGACGCGCTCTACCAGCTGTACATCCAGCGCGAGGTCGTGCGCGATGAATGCCTCCGTGTCTCCGGGGACCCGAACGAGTTCCTGCGCATGATCGGGGAGAAGCCGCTGGAGGAGCAGGAGATGGGCACGATGGACGGGAAGAGCGGCAAGCCCGCGCTCCGCCGCTAACGACTAGAGGAGATCGACCGATGCCGCTCTTCGACTACACGGCCAAGAACGCCACCAACGGGCAGATCCTGAAGGGCCAGATGCAGGCCCAGAGCAAGGACGAGGTCATCGGGCACATCCGGAAGAACCGGATGATCCTGGTGAGCGTCAGGGAAGCGCCCAAGCAGGTGCGCTTCAGCCTGGGCCAGCCGGGCATCAAGACGCGCGACATCGTGATCTTCACCCGGCAGTTCGCCACGATGATCAACTCGGGCCTGCCGCTGGTGCAGTCGCTGTCGATCCTGGCCAACCAGACCGAGAACAAGGCCCTCAAGGACGTCACCAAGCAGGTGGTCTTCGACGTCGAGGCCGGCAACACCCTGGCCGACGCCTTCAGCCGCCATCCGAAGGCGTTCTCGGGCCTCTTCGTCAACATGGTGGCCGCCGGCGAGGCGGGCGGCATTCTCGACACCATTCTCCTGCGGCTGGCCGTCTTCCTCGAAAAGAACGACGCCCTGGTGCGCAAGGTGAAGAGCGCCATGATCTACCCGGCGGTCATCATGAGCGTGGCGGCCATCGCGATCTCGGTGCTGCTGATCTTCGTCATCCCGGTGTTCCAGAGCATGTTCGCCTCGGTCCAGATGGAGCTGCCCCTCCCGACGCGCATCGTGATCGGCGCCTCCGCGTTCCTGAAGGGATACTGGTGGGCCGTCATCGCCGTCGTCGCCGGCGGCGCGGTCCTGATCAAGCGCTACTACGCCACGCCGGACGGCCACCGCAACATCGACCGGATGATGATCAACGCCCCGGTCCTCGGCGACGTCATCCGGAAGTCCGCGGTCTCGCGCTTCACCCGCACCCTCGGCACGCTCATCAGCTCGGGCGTCTCGATTCTCGACGGCCTCGAGATCACCGCCAAGACGGCCGGCAACCAGGTCATCCACGACGCCGTGATGGAATCCCGGAACTCGATCGCCGGCGGCGAGACGATCGCCGCGCCGCTCGAGCGCTCCAAGGTGTTCCCGCCCATGGTCATCTCGATGATCGCGGTCGGCGAGCAGACCGGCGGCCTCGACGAAATGCTCACCAAGATCGCCGACTTCTACGACGAAGAGGTGGACGTGGCGGTGGGCGCGCTGCTGAGCCTGATGGAGCCGGTCATGATCGTCGTCCTGGGCGTCATCGTCGGCGGCATGGTGGTCGCGATGTACCTGCCGATCTTCGACATGGTCAACGCGGTGCAGTAGGCCGGACAGCTGGGCAGGGTGACAGCGGGGCGGGCGGCGGCGAACACGGGGTTCGCCGCCGCCCGCGTCGCGTCGGGGGGTTCCGAATCCCCGCCTGGCGCTGCATCGTACGGCAGGCATCCCACACCGCACCGGAGCCGCTCCATGCATCGACCCGCCGCCCTGGCCGTCCTCCTGCTCCTGCCCGGCGTCCTCGCCGCCCAGCAACCCGCGGCCGCGGCCCCGTCGCCGCCTCCCCAGCCGGCTTACGCCGCCGACTCCGCCGCCATCCGCCTGGTGGTGACCCGGCTGTTCGACGGGATGCGCGCCCGCGACACGGCGGCCATGCGCGCGCTCTTCCACGAGCCGGTGGCCATGCGGAGCGTGGCGGTGCGCCAGGGCCAGAACGTCGTCGAGGCCGACGGCCTCGAGGACTGGTTCAAGGGCCTGTCCTCCGCGCCGGCCGGGCTGCTCCTCGACGAACGGCTCGGCCCCCCTGAAATCCGGGTGGACGGCAACCTCGCGATGGTGTGGGCGTACTACGAGTTCTACGCCGGCGACAAGTTTTCCCACTGCGGCGTGGACAGCTTCCAGCTCGGCCGGACCGACGCCGGCTGGAAGATTCTCCTGCTGGCCGACAGCCGGCGGCGCGCGGGCTGCAGCCAGACGCTGGGCAAGTGACGAGCGCCCGGCGGGCGGCCTCGATCGCGTTCGTGGCCTGTGCCGTCGCCGGGGCCCGCCCGCTCGCCGCCCAGGGCGCCCCGCCGGGCTGGCCCGCCCTCACCCGGACCTTCGACGCGTACGTCCAGTCCGATCATATCGTGGGCGCCAGCCTGGCCTGGGTCGACGCCGGGCGCATCGTGGCCCGGCACCACGTCGGGATGGCCGACCTCGCCGCAGGTCGCGTGGTGGACGATTCCACGCTTTGGCACTGGGCCTCCATCACGAAGACCCTCACCGCCGTCTCGGTGCTCCAGCTGCGGGACCGCGGCCTCCTCTCCCTGAATGATTCCATCACCCGCTGGGTCCCCGAACTCCGGCAGGTGCACGACCCCTACGGCTCGATCGACGCCGTCACCCTGCGCATGCTGCTCTCCCATTCGTCCGGATTCCAGGATCCGACCTGGCCCTACGGCAGCGGCGCGGATTGGGAGCCGTTCGAGCCGACCGCCTGGAGCCAGCTGGTCGCGATGATGCCCTGGCAGGAGCTGCGGTTCGCTCCCGGCTCTCGCTTCGGGTACAGCAACCCGGCGTACATCTATCTCGCACGGGTCATCGAGGCCCTTACCGGCGATCCCTGGGCCGTGTACGTCCAGAAAAACCTCTGGACGCCGCTCGGCATGACGCGCAGCTACGTCAACGCCACCCCGCTCTGGCTCGCCGACCATCGGTCGAATCGTTACCACGTGGAGCGGAACAGCACCGGCGCGATCGCGGTGCGGCCCGGCGGGCGCGACTTCGACCCCGGGGTCACGATTCCCAACGGGGGATGGAACGCGCCCATCGCCGACCTCGCCGCGTGGATGGCCTTCCTGACGGGCCGCACCGGTCCGGCCACCCAGGCCGATTCGATCCTCCGTCGCACCACGCTCGCGGAAATGTGGGCACCCGTCGTCAGCGTCGATTCGAGCCAGGGATTGGTGGAGTCCATGGGCCTTGGCTTCCGGCTCTACGAGCTGAACGGCAGGCGCCTGGTGGGCCACACGGGCGACCAGGGCGGGTTCCGCTCCTTCATGGCGTTCGATCCGGTCACCGGGCACGGCGTCATCGGGGTGGTGAACACCAGCAACGACGTCGATGAAACGACCTCGGGCCGGGGATTCACCTCCGTCTTTCACTCGGCGCTCAAGACCCTCGCTCCCTGATCTTCCTTTCCCGCCATGGACTGGGCCGCCGGTCGGCCGGCTTGTGATGCTCCTCCGGGCCGGACAGTTCGCGCCCCCTCCGCGCCGGGTCGCTCCGGGGACGCGAACTGACGGCCCTCCGGACCAATCCCTGCGCCGGCCTCCCCCAACATTGGCGCACTCGGTGATGTGGGAGGAAGGGGTTCGTCGGCGCAGGAAGTTCGCACGGGGGTGGAGGGGTGTGGTTAGAGAACTTCCGGAGCCGACGACCCCGACGACCAACTGCAACGAATCTGAACGGATTGCAGTGCCGGAGGAGCAAGCTGGTCGAGGGGCGCCCGGACTTCAGTGGCCGGTCGGCCGGCTCGGGTTGGTCCTCCGGGCCGGAGCAGTTCGCGCCCCCTCCGCGCCGCGGTCGCTCCGGGGGTCGCGAACTGACTGCCCTCCGGACCAATCCCTTCGCCGGTCTCCAGCGCCCGAACGGACGCGGGGGCACTCTCAGGCGCACCTGATGTGGGAGGAAGGGGTTCGTCGGCGCAGGAAGTTCGCACGGGGGGGGAGGGGCGCGGTTAGAGAACTTCCGGAGCCGACGACCCCGACGACCACCTGCAGAAAGACTCAACGGATTGGAGTGCCGGAGGAGCAAGCTGGTCGAGGGGCGCCCGGACTTCGGTGGCCGGTCGGCCGGTTCGAGATGCTCCTCCGGGCAGGACAGTTCGCGCCCCCTCCGCGCCGCAGTCGCTCCGGGGGACGCAAAGTGACTGCCCTCCGGACCAAGCCCTTCGCCGGCCTCCAGCGGACGGACCGTTGACGGACAGCGGGGGCGTCCTTCCAAGCCGCACCTGATGCGGGAGGAAGGGGTTCGTCGGCGCAGGAAGTTCGCACGGGGGTGGAGGGGTGCGGTTAGAGAACTTCCGGAGCCGACGACCCCGACGACCACATCGCGCGCCGATGCGGGGCAATGCGGGCTTGACATATCAACAATTCTTGATATAATCTAGTCATGCCGAACGCCACCAGCCCCCGGACCGCCCCAGACGCCGCCACTCGCACGCGGGTAGCCAAGCTCTTCCACGCCCTGTCCGATCCCACCCGCCTGCATCTGGTCGAACTCCTCGCCGATGGCGAACACTGCGTGTGCGACCTCATGGCCGCCGTGGATGCGGCGCAATCCCGGCTGTCGTTCCACCTCAAGACGCTCAAGGACGCCGGGATCGTGGCCGACCGGAAGGACGGACGCTGGGTGCATTACCGTCTGCGTCCGGAGGCGCTCGAGGAAATGGCGGAGGCGCTTCACGCCGCGCGCGAGGCCCGGCCCGGCGCCTGGCGGACCATCACCTGCTGCTGAATCGTCCCCGACCTACACGCTACCGAGGACCGTACCGATGACCGACCAGATCAAGGAAATCGTTCGCGAGAAATACGGGCAGGCGGCGCTCCGCGTCGTCGCCGGGAAGGCCAGTTCCTGTTGCGGCGGCAGCGACTGCGGCGGGACGGCCGATCCGATCACCAGCGACCTCTACGAGGCCGCGCAGGTATCCGGCCTGCCGGCCGAGGCGGTGCTGGCCTCCCTCGGATGCGGCAACCCGACGGCGCTCGCCGCGCTCCAGCCGGGGCAGGTGGTCCTCGACCTCGGCTCGGGCGGCGGCATCGACGTGCTGCTCTCCGCCCGGCGCGTGGGCCCGACCGGCAAGGCCTACGGGCTCGACATGACTGATGAAATGCTCGCGCTCGCGCGGGGCAACCAGGCCAAGTCGGGCGTCACCAACGTGGAGTTCCTCAAGGGCGACATCGAGCACATCCCGCTACCCGACGCCTCGGTGGACGTCATCATCTCGAACTGCGTGATCAACCTCGCCGCCGACAAGCGGAAGGTGTTCGCCGAGGCGTTCCGGGTGCTCAAGCCCGGCGGACGGTTGGCCGTCTCCGACGTGGTCGTGCGCGGCGGCGTGCCGGACGCGGTGCGGCGGAGCATGGAGCTCTGGGTCGGGTGCGTGGCGGGCGCCCTCGAGGAGCGGGACTTCCTGGCCTGGCTCCGTGAGGCCGGCTTCGAGGAGCCCACGATCGAGCCGACCCGGGTCTATCGCCTCGAGGACGCTCGGCAGTTCCTGTCGGAAGCCGGCCTTGATCCGGACGCCATCGCGGCCGAGATCGACGGGAAGTTCATGGCGGCGTTCGTGCGGGCCACGAAACCGGTGAGGGTGCCGGCGACGACGGCAGCCGCGCCCTGCTGCGCCCCAGGATGCTGCGCGTGACCGAGGTCTCGACGAGCATCGGCGTCGGCCACGACACCCTCGTCCTCAAGCGCCTCTCGACCCTCGACCGGTTCCTGCCGCTGTGGATCTTCGGCGCTATGGGGACCGGGCTCCTGCTCGGGAGGCTCTTCCCCGGCCTGGGCTCGATCCTGGACCGCGTGCAGGTGGCGGGCGTCTCGGTGCCGATCGGCCTGGGCCTCCTCTGGATGATGTATCCGGTGCTGGCCAAGGTGCGGTACGAGAGCATCGGCGCCCACGTGGCCGACCGGCGGCTGGTCGGCACCTCGCTGGTGCTCAACTGGGTCGTGGGTCCGGTGGTGATGTTCGCCCTGGCCTGGTGGCTGCTGCCCGACCTGCCGGCGTACCGGAACGGGCTCGTGATCGTCGGCCTCGCCCGCTGTATCGCGATGGTCCTCATCTGGAACTCTCTCGCCGGCGGCTCCGGCGAGCTGGCCGCCGTCCTCGTCGCGCTGAATTCCCTGTTCCAGGTGCTCACCTATTCGTTCCTCGGCTACCTCTTCCTCACCGTGGTGCCGGGGTGGCTCGGCGGGGGCACCGCCGCGCTGGACGTCTCGATGCTCGACATCGCCCGCTCGGTGCTGATCTTCCTCGGAATACCGCTGCTCGCCGGATACTGGACCCGCCGGATCCTCGTGAAGCGCCGCGGCATGACCTGGTACGAGAACCGCTTCCTTCCCCGCATCGGGCCCACGGCGCTGCTCGGCCTCCTCTACACCATCGTGCTCATGTTCGCGATGCAGGGCGACCGCATCCTCGACCGCCCGGCGGACGTGCTGCGCATCGCGCTCCCGCTGATGCTCTACTTCCTCGTGATGTTCGGCCTGGCGCTGTTCCTGACATGGCGCATGCGCTTTCGGTACGAGGAGGCCGCAGCCATCTCCTTCACCGCGGCGGGCAATAACTTCGAGCTGGCCATCGCGGTGGCCATCGGCACGTTCGGGATCACCTCGGGCGAGGCGCTCGCGGCCGTGGTCGGACCGCTCATCGAAGTGCCGGCCCTGGTCGGGCTGGTCTACGTGGCGCTCTGGGCGCGAAGGTTTTTTCCGACCGCGCTCGCTCCAACACCAGTCGACTGAGTCCTGCGATGACGACACCCCGTTCCCCCCTGCGCATCCTGGTGCTCTGCACCGGCAACTCGGCCCGCAGCCAGATCGCCGAAGCCCTGCTCACCACCAAGTCGCGGGGCCGCTTCCTGGCTGCCAGCGCCGGCTCCCGGCCTGCGGCGCGGGTCAACCCGTTCGCCGTCGAGGTCCTTGCCGAGGCGGGGATCGACTGGCGGGGGCGGACTCCGCGGGGCATGGACGGGCTCGACCGGGAGCATTGGGACTTTGTCATCACTGTGTGCGACCGTGCCAAGGAGAGCTGCCCCTACTTCCCGGGGCACCCGGTATTGGCCCACTGGGGGATGCCCGACCCGGCCGAGGTGGAGGGAAGCGACGACGCGAAACGCGCCGCGTTCCGGGACACCTTCGTCACGCTCAGCCGCCGGATCGACCTGCTGCTGGCATTGCCGGTCGAGAAGCTCGAGCGGCTGGCCCTCGAACACCGGGTGAAGGAGATCGGGACCGCGTGAGCGACGACATTCCCCGGGAACACCGGCTCACCGTGGCCCGGAACGCCCGCTGCTACACGCAGGGCGGGGCCGCCGCCACGGAGGCGTGGGTCCTCCTGCATGGGTACGGCCAGCTGGCCGCGCGCTTCCTTCGTGGCTTCGCGCCGCTGGCCACCCCGTCGCGCCTGTTAGTGGCGCCGGAGGGACTCTCCCGCTTCTACCTCGATGCGGGTGCCGGCAAGGTGGGCGCCTCGTGGATGACCCGGGAGGACCGCGAGCACGAGATCGGGGACTACCTCGCCTTCCTCGACCAGGTGCGCCGCTCGCTTGTCCCTCCGGTCCCGCTCACGGTGCTGGGCTTCTCCCAGGGCGTGGCGACGGCCGCCCGGTGGGTGGTGGCTGCCACCCCAGCGCCCGCTCGGCTCATCTGCTGGGGGGGCCTGGTGCCGGAGGAGGTTCCGGCGTCGCGGCTCGCGGGCCTGCGCCTCACGTTCGTGGTCGGGGAGCGCGAGGAGTGGGCGCCTCCAGCCGCGGTCGAGGCGCAGGCCGCCGCGTTCCGCGCCGCCGGGGTGGCCGTCGAGGTCCACCGCTTCGACGGCGGCCACGAGATCCAGGCGGCGGTGCTGGATCGGCTGCTGTAGTCCTCCCGCCGGCCTTCGCTTGACTTCTGTTAACTGAACGATTAATTAGGGCGTCATGACGGAACCCGTCGACACCCGCACCGGCATCCTCGACGCCGCCGAGTTGCTGTTCGCGCGGCGCGGCTTCCGGTCCACCACGATCAAGGCCATCGCCGGCGCCGCCGGCGTCAACACCGCCCTCCTCTACTACTACTTCGCTGGCAAGCAGGGCCTCTATCACGCCGTGCTCGAGCGTGCCTTTGGCGGGTTGATCGGGGAGGGTCAGCTGCACCTCTCCGAGGACCTCGATCCCGAGGAGGCGATCCGGGCCTTCGTTGCCCTGCAGGCCGCCTACTTCGGTGAGCACCCGAACCGGCCCCATCTGTTCGTGCGGGAGTTGATCGATCACGGCGCCGCGCACGCCGCCGGCCAGCTGACCCGGCTGGCGGCCACCCTGTTCCGCCGGCTCTGCGACGTGATCGAGCGAGGGCAGGCGGCCGGCCGCTTTCGCGCCGACCTCGATCCGCGTCGCGCGGCGATTTCCACCATGAGCCAGGTGGCCTGGCTCCAGGTGGCCCGGCCCGCCATCGGCATCCTCGTCGGCGCCGGGCCGGCCGGGCCGTCCGCCCGATGGACCGGAGAGTTCGCCGAACACGCCGCCGACTTTGCGCTCGCGGCGCTCCGCTCGCAGGACACGCGCCCGCCCCGGCGTGCGCCACCCCGCCGTCCAAGGATGTCGCGATGAGATTTTCTTCTCTGGTTGCACTCACCACCCTCGTCGCCTGCCGTGACGCCGCGCCGGCGGCCGTCGTCGCCACCGGGACGCTCCAGGTGGATGAGGTGGACATCGGGCCGATCGTGCCGGCCCGGGTGGTCCGGGTCTTCGTCGAGGAGGGAGACTCGGTCGCCCCCGGTGACACCCTGGCCACCCTCACCCAGGCCACCCTCGCGCCCGACCTCGCCATCCGCGAAGCGCGCCTCCAGGCCGCCCAGGCGCAACTCATGGAACTCGAGCGCGGCGCCCGCCCCGCCGAGATTCGGCGGGCCGAGGCGCAGCTCCAGGCCGCTTCCGCCGACGCCGATCGGGCCGCTGGGGATCTTCGTCGCGCGGAGCAGCTCGCACCCGACGGTACGATCAGCCAGCAGCAGCTCGACAACGCCAGGGCGGCGGCCGCCGCGGCCGCCGCCACGCGCGACGCGGCCGCAGCCACCCTCCGGCTGCTGCAGGAGGGCGCGCGCAGCGAGCAGATCCAGGCGGCCCGCGCCGAGGTGGCCAGCGCGCGCGGCGCGGTGGCCGGCGTGCGGGCCTCGGTGGAGGAGCTGGTGCTCGTCTCGTCCGTGGCGGGCGTGGTCGAGGGCCGGCACGTCCAGCCGGGCGAAGTGCTCGGGGCCGGGCAGGCGGCGGTCACCGTGGCCCGCGCCCAGCGTCCCTGGGCCCGGATCTACGTCGGGGCGCGGTTGCTCCCCTATGTGCGCGCGGGGCAGCAGGTGGAAGGCGTGCTCGACGGGGTCCCGCGCGTCCGGTTCGTCGGCACGGTGGATCACATCAACACGAGCGCCGAGTTCACCCCGCGGGTGGCGCTTACCGAGGAGGAGCGCGCCGACCTGGTGTTCGGCGTGAAGATCGTCTTCGGGCCCGACTCCACGGGGCTGCTCAAGGCCGGGCTGCCCATCACGGTCACGATCCCGGTGACCCCGGCCCCGGCGCCGTGACCGACGACGCGGCCATCCGCTGCGAAGGTCTCCGAAAGGTCTTCGGGCACCTCGCCGCCGTGGAGGGACTCGACCTCACCGTGGGGAGGGGAGAGGTGTTCGGCCTCCTCGGCCCGAACGGCTCCGGGAAGACCACCACGATCCGGATGCTGACCGGCCTGATGGCGCCGACCAGCGGCCGGGCGCGCATCGACGGTGTCGAGGTCACCGAGTCGCCGGAGCTGGTGCGGCGGCGGATCGGGTACATGTCGCAGCGCTTCGGCCTCTACGACGACCTGACCGTGGCGGAAAACATGCGATTCTACGCCTCGGTGTACGGCCTCCGGGGCGAGGCGCGCGCCCGGCGGCTCGAGGAACTGGTCGTCGAGCTCGGATTCACGGAGCGACTCCACCAGATGGCCGGCACGCTGAGCGGCGGCTGGAAGCAGCGGCTGGCGCTCGCCTGCGCCACGGCGCACCGGCCCCGCGTGCTCTTCCTCGACGAGCCGACCGCCGGCGTGGACCCGGCGGCGCGCCGGCAGTTCTGGGAGCTGATCTACGAGTTCGCCCGGCAGGGCATCACGATCATGGTGACCACCCACTACATGGACGAAGCGGAGCGCTGCAACCGCCTCGCCTTCCTCTCCCGCGGCCACCTGATCGCGCTCGGCACCGCCGACGAGGTCCGGACGCAGTTCGGCAAGCCCAGCATCGAGGACGTCTTCATCGAGCTCCAGCGCCGCGACGAAGGGGCGGCGGCGTGAGCCTCCGTGAGCGGATCGCCGCCTCGACCATCTGGCCGATGCTCTGGAAGGAGTTCATCCAGATGCGGCGGGACCGGCTGACCCTCGGGATGATGCTCGGGATCCCCGCCATCCAGCTGGCCATGTTCGGCTACGCCATCCAGACCGAGGTCCGCCACCTGCCCACCGTGGTGCTGGACGAGTCCCGGAGTTCCGAGAGCCTGGCCCTGGTGGACGAGCTCCGGAACACCGGGAATTTCGACATCATCGGGTACGTGGCCGACCGCAGCGCCCTCGACCGGGAAATCCGCGCCGGCCGCGCGATGGCGGGCGTGGTGATTCCGCCCACCTTCCTCGCCGACCTCCGGCGGGGGCGCACCGCGCAGGCCCAGGTGATCGTGGACGCCGCCGATCCGCTCTCCTCCAGCTCCGGCATGGCCGGGGCGGCGCAGGCCGGCGCCGCCCGCTCGGCCGCGATCATCGCGCGTTCCACCGGCCGCAGTCCACCGCTCGAGGTGCGGGTCCGCCCCTGGTACAATCCCGGCCTCCGGAGCGCGGTCTACATCGTGCCCGGCATCATCGGGGTGCTGCTCTCGGTCACGATGATCCTGATCACGTCGATGTCCATCGTACGGGAACGGGAACACGGCACGCTCGAGCAGCTGATCGTGACGCCGATCGACAAGACCAGCCTGATGCTGGGGAAGATCGTGCCCTTTGTGCTGGTGGGGTACGTGCAGATGACGGTAATCCTGCTCCTCGGCCGGTTCCTTTTCGACGTGCCCATCCGAGGCAGCCTTCCGCTGCTCTATGTCATCACGTTCGCCTTCATCGTCGCCAATCTCGGGCTCGGCCTCTTCATTTCCACGGTCGTGCGTACCCAGGCCCAGGCGATGCAGCTCGGGTTCTTCTTCCTCATGCCCAACATTCTCCTCTCGGGGTTCATGTTCCCCCGCGAGGCGATGCCGGCGCTGGCCCAGTGGCTCGGGCTGATCCTGCCCCTGACCCACTTCCTGAAGGTCCTGCGGGGCATCATCCTCAAGGACATCGGCATCGTCGAGTTGTGGCAACCCACGCTGGTGCTGGTGTTCCTCGCGGCGCTCTTCATCGTTCTCAGCGTCCGCCGGTTCAGCAAGCGGATCGAGTAGAGCATTCCGACAGCAGGAGTCAGTATCGCCGATCCCGGGGCAGGAGGCCGAGGGCGGCGTTCAACCAGCGGACCAGCGGCCGGAGCGCCTCGAAATCCCGCGCCAGCACGCCCGCCAGCCGCGGACTCGTCACCGTGGTGGCGGGCAGCGCCCGCGATACGGTGAACGACTTGTAGCGGAGCCACGCCTCTGCCGGATGGCCGGGCGCATATCCCCGGGGAAGGCGGGTGAGCATCGCCTCGTCGCTCAGCCGGCCATAGCGGCGCCGGAAGGCCGGTGATTGGAGCAGCCCGGCAAACCCGGCCGGGTCGGCGGCGAGCGCGGTGCGAATCTTCGCGAGTCCCGCTGCGCCCGGCATCCAGATCCCCGCCGCCACGAAGCAGCCCGACGGCTCGAGGTGGAAGTAGTAGCCTGCTCCCCCTTCGGCGTCCTGGCCCACCCCGCGCCCCGCGTCCTGGTGGTAGAACCAGCATCCGGCGTTGGTCTTGTAGGGCGACTTGTCCCGTGAGAATCGCACATCCCGGTGGATCCGGAACATGGAGCGGCGCGGATCGCCCGTGATTTCCGGCGCGATGCCTGCCAGCCGGACGTCCAGGTCCTCCACCAGCGCGGCCATCGGCGCGCGGAGGTTCGCCTCGTATCGTGGCCGGTTGGCCTCGAACCAGGCGCGGGTGTTGTGTCGCGCGAGCCCCCTCAGGAAGGCGAACGCGTCGGGACCGAACGCGGCGGATCCGGCGGGGCGGGGCGGGTGGGCGCGAGGCATGATGGGCGGACTCCGGCGTCGGATCGCTTGCCCCCGGTGTGCAGGGCGTCCTACAATTATGTATCGGGACGCGCGAGAGCGCCGCTCGCGCTCCTGGTTTCTCTCCCTGCCGAGGTGTCATGGTCCCCGCCCCACCGCCGGTCGCTGACGCGCCCGAGCCGGCCGCGCACGTCACGCGGCCCGGCTTGCGCTGGGCGCTGCCGTCGCCCCGCCGGCTGATCGGCTGGCTGTTCGCGGCGCGGATGGTCCTGGCCGTGGCCACGCTGCTCGGCGCCTCACTGGCGTGGACCACCTCGCCCGACGCCTCGTTCATCATCACCATCTCGGTGCTCCTGGCCTTCACGGTCACGGCGTACGGCTGGTGGGCCGTCTGGATCAAGAGTCGCGCGGCGGGCCCGCTGTTCCTGCTGGTGCAGGCCGTGGTGGACCTGGGGCTGGTCACCACGCTGGTGAGCTTCACCGGCGGGGCGTCGAGCCCCCTCTCGGCGCTCTACGTGGTGGTGCTCGCGGCGTACGCCATCCTCCTGCCGCTATGGGCCGGGATCGCGATCACGCTGCTCGCGAGCGGCCTCTATTTCGGCGCCGGGCTTCTCGCCGGGGACCAGCTTGGCCTCGCGTTTTGGGGGCAGGTGGCGATCTTCAACGTGGTCTTCGGCATCGTGGCCGCGCTGGGCGCGCGGCTCCGGCGGGCGGGGGCGGAGCAGGACACGCTGGAAATGGAGTTGCGGCGGGTGCGGCTCGAGGCGGACGACATCCTCCTCAACATCCGCTCCGGCGTGCTCACGGTGGACGGCTTCGGCCGGCTCGCCTTCATCAACCCGACGGCAGAGCGGCTCCTGGGCATCGACGGTCGCACCCAGGGCGGGTTGCCGGTGCTCGACCTGCTCAAGCCGAAGAGCTCGGAGCTCTGGGCCTGCCTCGTCGCCGGCATCCGGAGCGGCCGCAAGGTCAACCGGGCCGAGGGGATCGTCTTCCGGGGGGACGGCAGCTCGTTCCCGATCGGCCTGATGACCACCACCTTTGCACGCGACAGCTCGCAGCACCCGTCGGTGACGGCGCTCTTCAACGACATCTCCGACAGCAAGCACCTCCAGGAGCTGCACCTGCGGGCCGAGCGGCTGGAAGCGGTGGCGGCGCTGAGCGCCTCGCTCGCCCACGAAATCCGGAACCCGCTCGCCTCCATCCGGAGCTCGGTCGAGCAGCTTGCCCAGGCCGCGGGCGCCGGCGAGGACGAGAAGGTGCTGGCCGGGCTCATCGTGCGGGAGGCGGATCGCCTGAGCCGGCTGCTGAGCGAGTTTCTCGACTTCTCCCGCGTGCGCGCGGCTCGGCGCGAGCCGGTCGATCTGCTCGAGGTGGCCACCGCCGCCGTCCACCTCGTCCGCGCGCATCCGGACTGCCATCCGGGGGCGGTGCTGCGGATCAAGGGACCGCCCACGCTCATCGACGCCGACGAGGACCTGCTCCACCGCGTGCTCGTCAACCTGCTCCTCAACGCGGTCCAGGCCGCCGGCGGTCCCGTCAACATCACCGTGACGACCGGCCCGGCGATGCAGGGCGACGTGCCGCGGGGGAGCGGCATCGAGGAGCCGATCCTGCTCGAGGTGCGCGACGACGGCCCCGGGATCCCGGACGACATTCGCGACCGGCTCTTCCAGCCGTTCGTCAGCGGCCGGCCTGGCGGGAGCGGACTCGGCCTCGCCATCGTCCAGCGGGCGGTCGAGGCCCATCGCGGGCTCGTCACCGTCACGTCGGCGGTCGGTCAGGGCACCACCTTCACCATTTTTCTGCCCGCCAAATGGTCGGCGGAGGACAACGCATGAGCAATCAGCCGACGCTCCTGATCGTCGACGACGAATCCGGCATCCTGGACACCCTCCGCATCCTGCTCAAGAAGGAGGGGTTCGAGGTCACGACGGCCCAGGGCGGGAAGGCGGGGCTCGAGGCCATCCGCTCCGGTCAGTTCGACATCGTGCTGAGCGACGTCCGGATGCCGCAGGTGACCGGCATCGACATCCTCCAGGCGGCCCGGGAGCAGGACCCGATGACCCCCGTCATCCTGATGACGGCGCAGGCGTCGTTGCAGACGGCCATCGGCGCCGTGAACGCGGGGGCCTTCTACTACATCCAGAAACCGTTCGCCAACGACGAATTGCTCGCCATCCTCCGGCGCGCCGCCGAGTTCCGTTTGGTGCGGGTGGAGAACAAGCAGTTGAAGCAGGAGATTCGCCGGCGGGACCGCGGCACCTCCTCCCGGCCGATCGGCAAGTCCCGCCGGTTCCTCGACGTGCTGAAGCTCGCCGAGCAGGTGGCACCGACCGACTCGACGGTGCTCATCGGGGGCGAGAGCGGGACGGGAAAGGAGGTCGTGGCGCGCCACATCCACTACCTGTCCGAGCGGGCGGAAGGGCCCTTCCTCAGCATCAACTGCGGCGCGCTGCCGGAGAACCTGCTCGAGAGCGAGCTCTTCGGCCACGTGAAGGGATCCTTCACTGGCGCCGTTCGCGACAAGCAGGGGCTCTTCGCCGCGGCCCGGGGCGGGACCTTCTTCCTGGACGAAGTCGGGGAAATGCCGCCCTCGCTCCAGATCAAGCTCCTTCGCGTGCTGCAGGAGCGCGAGGTCATCCCGGTGGGCGCCACGGAAGCCATCCCGGTGGACGTCCGGATCATCGCGGCCACCAACCGGGAGCTGGAGGAGGAGATCCGGCGCGGCAGCTTCCGGTCCGACCTCTTCTACCGGCTGAACGTCATCGCCCTCGACCTCCCCCCGCTTCGGGAGCGCCGGGACGACCTCCTCCTGCTCGTGGAGTTCTTCCTGCAGGGAATGGCGGTGCAGTCGGGAACGGAGCCGAAGGCCCTCTCCTCCGAGGCGCTCGACGCGGTGATGGTGTACGACTGGCCGGGCAACGTGCGGGAGCTGGAGAATGCGCTCGAGCACTCGGTGGTGTTGACCCGGGGCAACCTGATCGAGCCCCAGCACCTGCCGGAGCGGATCACCCGGCGCCGGAAGGAACCGCTGGTGGCCGACCGCTCCTACAAGAACCCGGCGCTCGACGTGATCGAGCGGGCCTACATCATGTGGGTGCTCCAGGCCGAGGGCGGCAACAAGACGCGGGCTGCCGAGGTGCTCGGCATCGACCCATCTACTCTGTATCGGAAGCTCAGCCGGTATGAGGAGACCGCGGCGCCGGCTGCGGACTAGGCACCTCGTCATTGCGAGGAGGCCCCGAAGGGGCCGACGGCACCCCGTCACCCCGGCGACCGGTGGTCACCCCGGCGAAGGCCGGGGTCCAGCGGTTTGGCCTCGAGCGAGAGGTGGGCTTGCGCTGCCAGCGCTCCGATGGAAACCAATTGACCGCGATGCGGGCCGCTCCCTGTACCACGTCGTTCCTAGGGGCAGGCGTAGGCTCGCCTCTACCTGGCGGCTCGACCCTGGACCCCGGCTTTCGCCGGGGTGACGACATGACGACCTTCGCTGCCCCGCCGCCCCGCTGCCCCGCCGCCCCGCCGCCCCGCGGCCTCCCTCTTGCAAAATCCCCCGTACAGCGATTGCAACCCGCCATGCAAACAGTGGCGCGCTACGGCGTAACTCCTTGTGGTTGAATTGATTATGGCACGGTGACCGCAGGTGGCATAGTCGTTGCCTTTCCATCGGCCCGGGAAGGAAAGAGGAAGGGACCGACCACGGTCAGCGGCACACAGTACCATCATTCTCTCTGGAGGCTGGACCCATGTTGAACCGCAAGGGCTTTACCCTGATCGAGCTGCTGATTGTCGTCGTCATCATCGGCATTCTGGCAGCCATCGCGATCCCGAAGTTCGCGAGCACCAAGGAAAAGGCGTACCTGGCTTCGATGAAGTCCGACCTGCGTAACCTCGCGACGGCCGAGGAAGGCTACTTCGCCGACAACCAGGTGTATCGCAGCGGCACCGCCAGCAACCTGGCCGGCACCGCCACCCCGGACGCCGCTCATGGGCGGCTTCACCCCGTCGGCTGGCGTGACGATCACCTACACGGCGACCGGTGGCACGGGCTGGAGCGCCACCACCACGCACAGCGCGACCGCCAAGACCTGCGCCATCTACATCGGCGTGGCGGCAGTGGCCCCGGCGACTGTCGACGGCGAGCCGAAGTGCGATCCGTGATCCTAGGGTAACTCCCTGGATACTGAATCGGGGCGGCGGTCTACGGGTCGCCGTCCCTTTTCACACCCCCTGACAGGAACGGACTCATGCGCAGCGAACACCGGCAGGACCCGAGGGGAGAGCAGGCGAGCCCCGCGATCCCGATCGCGGCCGGCCGGGCGGGCTTCACCCTGATCGAATTGCTCATCGTGGTCGTGATCATCGGCATCCTGGCGTCCATCGCCATCCCGAAGTTCGCGAACACGAAGGAGAAGGCCTACCTCGCCAAGATGAAGGGCGACCTTCGCAACCTGGCGACCGCGCAGGAGTCGTACAACGGCGACAACCAGGTGTACTACGGCGGGGCGATCCCGAGCCCGCTGCTGGCGTTCAACCCGTCCTCCGGCGTGACGCTCACGTCGTCCAGGCCACGGCGGGCGGGTGGTCCGCCACCGCGAGCTACACCGGGACGACCAAGACCTGCGCCATGTTCTACGGATCGGTCGCGCCGGTCGCGCCCGCCACCGGCGAAGGGCTCATCGCCTGCGACCCATGACGACGGGCGCACGATGATGCGCGGATCGCCATCTCCCACAGACGGGCCGCCCGGCACTCCGCCCGGCGGCCCGCTTCGCTCGCTCCGGACCGAGCTGCTGTTCAACCTCGCGTTCCTCACCTCCGCCGCCGTGGTCCTGGCCAGCCTGACGACACTCCTCATCGCCTCGCTGGACCCCGACGCCGCCGTGTGGGCGCTCGGCGTGCTCTGGCCGGCCAGCACGCTGCTCTTCGTGCTCTTCGGGCGCTACCTCGTCCAGCGGCTGGTCCTGCGCCCGATCGAGGAGCTCTCCCGCCAGGCCGACCGGCTGGCGGAGGGGCAGCTGGCGCCGCCGGCGCAGGCCTTCGAGAGCCGTGAGCTCGCGCACCTGGCCGACCGGTTCCAGTCGATGGCCGAGCAGCTGCTCGATGTCCAGAGCCAGGCGGTCCGGGCGGAAAAGCTGGCGGGCGTCGGGCGCCTCGCGGCCGGCGTGGCGCACGAAATCCGCAATCCGCTGGGCGCCTTCGGCAACTACGTCGAGGTCCTCCGCCGCCGCGGGGCCGATCCGGCCGTGATCGAGGCGATGCGCCGCGAGGTGGCGCGCATGGACCGGATCGTCGAGGGGCTGCTGGAGTACGCGCGGCCCGGCGCGCCGACTGGCGCGACCTCCCTCAGCGCGCTCGCCCGCGAGGTCGTCGGCTTCCTGGGCGACCAGGGCGCGCTCAAGGGTCACGAGGTGATCCTCGAGTTGAGCGACGGGACCCGCGACGTGCGCGGCGACCGGAAAGCGCTGGAGCAGGTGCTCGTCAACCTGCTGCTCAACGCCCGAGACGCCTCCCGGACCGGGGGCAGGATCTGGGTCGGGGCCGTGCCAAAAACCTTCGTTCCTCGCAACGTGCCAGAGCACCGGTCGGCCGACGGAAACGGCCGGGGCGCCCCCCCGGCGAGGCCGGCCGCGCCGGGCTCCCGCCGGCCCTGGCGGCCCGACCTGCCCGCGGGCACCGCTGGGGGCCTGCTCTACGTGGCCGACGAGGGCCCTGGCGTGCCCGAAGGGGAGCGGGAGCGGATTTTCGACCCCTTTTATACCACAAAGGATCCTGGGCAGGGTACGGGCCTCGGATTGGCCATCGTGGCGCGGACCGTGCATGACGCCGGGGGAGTGGTCTGGGTCGACCAGGCCCGCGAAGGCGGGGCGGTCTTCAAGGTGTTCCTGCCCAATGCTGAGGCGGTTGATGCGCATTCTGGTCGTTGATGACGATCCGGGTCTCCGGCAGTCGCTGGGACTCCTGCTCTCCGAGGCCGGTCACGAGGTGACGGCCGAAGGGGACGCTCGGCGCGCCCTCGACCGGGCGCCGGACGTCGCGCCGGATGTCATCCTCTCCGATGTGCGGATGCCGGGGATGGACGGCCTCGCTTTCCTCCGGGCCTATCGCGGCGCCGGCGGCAAGGCGCTGCTGCTCATGATGAGCGCCTACGGCAGCGAAGACGCGGCCATCGCCGCGATGCGCGAGGGCGCCTACGACTATCTCCACAAGCCGTTCCGGCCGGACGAGGTACTGCTCACGCTGCGCAAGGTCGAGGAGCGTGAGGGACTCCGGCGCGAAGTCGCCACGCTGCGCGCCTCGCTCGGCGCGGGGCAGGTGCAGAACGAGGTGGTCGCCGAGAGCGCCTCGATGCGCCATCTCCTGGAACTGGCGAGCCGCGTGGCGGCGCACGACACCACCGTGCTGATCACCGGTGAGAGCGGCACCGGCAAGGAAGTCCTGGCCCGGGCCATTCACCGGATGAGCGCGCGCGCCGACGGCCCCTTCGTGGCCATCAACTGCGCCGCCATCCCCGAGCAACTGCTCGAGTCCGAACTCTTCGGTCACGCCCGCGGGGCCTTCACCGGCGCCACCGGCGAGCGGGCCGGGCTCTTCGAGGAAGCCACCGACGGCACCCTCCTGCTCGACGAAATCGGGGACCTGCCCGCCGGGCTCCAGGCCAAGCTGCTCCGCGTGCTCGAGGAGCACGAGGTTCGCCGGGTCGGTGAATCGAAGAGCCGCCCGGTCAACGCCCGCCTGATCGCCGCCACCGCGCGCCGGCTCGAGGACGCCCGCGCGGCCGGCGAATTCCGCGACGACCTCTATTACCGCCTCAACGTCGTCGAGCTCGAGGTGCCCCCGCTCCGCGACCGGCCCGAGGACGTGCCGGCGCTGCTGGCCCACTTTGCCCAGCGCGCGGCGCAGCGGCTGGGCCGCCCCATCAGCTACTCGCCGCAGGCCCTGAGCTACCTGAGCAGCTACCGGTGGCCCGGCAACGTGCGCGAACTGCGGAACGCCGTCGAGCGCGCCTCGGTGCTGAGCGAGTCCGGGCGGCTCGAACGGGAGTCGTTCGTGCTGAGCGCGAACGGGAACGGCCACGGCCAGGCATACACGAACGGAGCCGCCAACGGCAACGGGCACGCCAACGGCCATGCCGCGGACGCCGGCGACCTCGTCCTCAAGGGCAGGGTGGAGGCGCTCGAGCGCGAGTTGGTGCAGAAGGCGCTCGTGGCCAGCGGCGGCAGTCGGCGCGAGGCGGCGGACCTGCTCGGCGTGAGCCTGCGCACGCTGTTCTACAAGCTCCGCCGGTATCGATTGGAGTAGAGGCAGCCCACTTCTGTCATTGCGACGAGGCCCCGTCGGTGGGCCGACGAAGCAATCTCGAGGCAAATTGCTTCGGCCGCCACGTTGCCTCGCAATGACACAAGGTCGGTCACGCGTGCACGGGATACCGTGCACGCGTTTTTCGTTGGGCCCCGCGGCCGATGACCGCTATCCTCGCCTCATGCGTCCGGCCCCTGCCACACCATCCGATCGACATGCCGCGTTGGCCGGCTTCACGCTGGTCGAGATCCAGGTGGCCCTCCTCCTGCTCGCCGTCGGGGTCGCCGCGCTGCTCCGTACAGCCGCGCTGGACGTCCGGATGGTCGGTCGGGGCCGGCAGACCACGCGCGCGGCGCTGGCAGCCGGTGCGCGCATCGAAACCCTGCGCGCGGCGGTAGCCGCGCCTCCGTATTGCGCGGGTCTCCTGGCAGGGTCCGACACGGCGGGCAGTGGTACCATGATCCGCTGGACCATCGGCGGCGCGGGGCGCGAGCGTCGCCTCACCGTCACCGCGGCCTATCAGGTGGCCGGCGGCCTGCGGACGGACTCGCTCTCCACCACGCTGTTGTGCCCCTGATGTCCGGGCGTCGTCGCGGCGTGTCGCTGGTGGAACTCGTCGTCGCATTGGGCCTGTTGAGCCTCGTCGGCGCCGTGACCCTCAGAGTGCTGCTGGCCTTCTTCCAGGAGGTCGCCACGCTCCGGGAACGGAGTGCGCTGCAGGCCGATGGCCGCACCGGGGCGCTGCTCGTTCAGTCGGAGCTGCGCGAGTTGGGAGTGGCGCCAGGCGGCCCCGCCGACCTCATCGGCATGGCGACCGACTCCATCACCTATCGGGCGCCCCGGGGCCACGGCGTGAGCTGCTGGCTGGAGCCGGGCCAGGTCAGAATTCTCGACACGCCCCTGCTCCCATTCAGTGCGCTCCGCAGCATTTCGCCGGGCCGCGACAGCCTCCTCCTCTTCGTGGAAGGCAATCCGGTCTCGACCGCCGACGACCTCTGGCTTCGGCTTCCCGTACTCTCTGTGGCCGCCTCCGCCTGCGCCGGCTCCCCGGCCATCGCGGTCGGCACCGTCGACTTCACCCCGCTCCTCCCGGGCGGCGAGTTGAATGCGGTGGAGGTGGGCGGGCCAGTCCAGACCTTCGAAGTGATGCGTCTCAAGGAGTATGTGTCCACCGGACACCGGTGGCTCGGCCTCGAATCGCTGAGCGGTGGGGACGCGGTCCAGCCGGTCCTCGGCCCGCTCTCGGGGAGCGGGGTCACCGTGGCCTACCTGGGAGAGGCCGGCACGCCGACCGTCGATCCGCGCGCGGTGCGGAGCATCGAAGTCATGCTCGAGGAGGCCACGCAGGGGCCGGTCGCGCGAGCGTGGAGTTCGGGCCCGCGCGGGTACGTCAGCGACACGATCCAGGTGCGAGTGTTCCTCAGGAACACGCCGAGGTGACGGCGTGACCCGGCCTCGGAGAGACAGTGGGGTGGCCCTGCTGCTGGTGGTCGTGGCGCTTGCGTTGCTCGGCGCCCTGGCCCTCGCGGCCTTCGGCGTGGCCAGCCGCGAGCAACGAAATGCCACCGACCTGATGTTCGCCACGGAGGCCTTCGAGGCGGCGGAGGGGCGGCTCGCATCGGAGGTGGCCGGGTGGGACACGACCGCCGCCGGGCTTCCCGTCTGGGTGCCCCATCCCGGTGTCGTCGTGGTCACGAGCCGAATGCGGTCCACCGCCACCGTGACGCGCCTCACCGGAACGCTCTACCTGATCGTCGCGACCGGGGAGCGCCTCGACGGGGACGGCAACGTGCTGGCTCGGCGGACGTTGGGATTGGTGGGGAGGGTGCTGCCTGCCGCGGGCGGGACGACCAGCTTCGTCCCGATCAGCGGGCGGGGGTGGGCGCAGCTCTACGACTGACCGATCCGCAACTCTCCATCCGCGCGCCCCCGGCAAGTCCTTGCAGTGGGAACTTTGTGCCTCTGGTCACAGCGCCGAAATGGACACCAACCCATCTTGTAGCTGATTGATCACGCAGGCCGATGGGTGGGTTGGACGCTCTGGACTGCCCGGGCGTCCGTGTTCGTGTTTTTGGATGGTCGATTTCCTGCACGATGGGAGCCGTTCTATGCGATTCAATTACCTGCCGGCAGTGCTGCTGGTCGCCTCGGCGGCCCTCGGCGCGTGCAGTGATAGTGGCACGGCCAATCAGGAGATGGGCACCATGACGGTCCGGCTGGCCGATGCGCCCGGTGAGGAGGTAGAGAGTGCAGTCATCTGGGTGTCCGGAGTCTCCGTGGTTTCGTCGGACGGCAGCATTCACGTGATCAGCACCGACACCGCCAGCTACGACCTGCTCGCGCTTCAGGGCGGCGTGACGGCCGCGCTGGGGTCGGCAGAGATCCCGGTGGGAACGTACAACCAGCTCCGGCTCCTGGTGGACTCGGCTCGCGTCACCCTCAAGGCGCCGATCACCTTCACCTCCGGCAGCAGTTCCGCTGTGCTCAAGGTGCCCAGCGGCTCGACGTCGGGACTCAAGGTCAACCTGGGTGGCGTCTCGATCGTTCCGGGGGAGACGGTGCTCCTGGCCGATTTCGACGTCTCCCGGAGCTTCGTCTTCCAGGGCCCGCCGGGCGGACCCAAGTCTGCCATCTTCAAGCCGGTCATCCACGCCACGGTCATGGATGTTGCCGGCTCCATCGGCGGGACGGTCCTGCCAGCCGCGAGCAAGGCGGGCCTGTACGCCATCCAGGGCACGGACACCATCGCGACAGCATCCGCCGACTCTCTGACCGGCGCCTACCTGATCCGTTATCTGGCGCCCGGGATGTACAAGGTGTTGGCCCGCGCGACGGGCTACCAGGACGGCGTGCGGGACAGCATCCTGGTGGGCAATTCTCAGGTCGTTACGGGAGTTGACTTTACCCTGACCCCCTAGCGCGCTTGCCCTCGCACGCGACGCCCTCGGCCAACTGGCCGGGGGCGTTTTCTTGTGTCCCGACCAGGGAAGCACACCCGGCCAGTCCCGGAGATTCCGCATCAAGGCGCTCCCGCATCCCACCATTTTCCTTGCGAAAGCGATTGCACCACGGCTGGCGGCGGGAGAGTAGCCGTCGAGATGGTGTCATGTAAAGCATTGTGAATAAATGCTTTAACATGCCGATGAATGTTTTGGCACATCGGTTGCCCGAGAGGGGCGTGGGCAACTCCTTTCCGGCAAGCGATTTGGGGGATGCCACGGCGGGGCGGAGGGGCGATCCCGGGGAAACCAGCGTATCAAAATCGCGGTTGCGGATCGCATAACCTCGCTTCGAGTAATGGCTTGTTCGTGGTGACCTCAAGCAACTTACTAGCTTGACAAATTTCGGGTCGAATGGTAGCGTAGCCTACCTTACTCCCCTTTTACCCCATCAGGCACCTATGGCGCTTTTCGGTCGGAAACGGACCACGGTGGCCCTGGACATCGGCAGCGGGCTGATCAAGCTCGTCGTCATCGACCATGGGTCCGGCGAGCCGGTGCTCACGAAGGTGGCGTTCACCTCCGTGGTGGACGGCGCCATCGTCGAGGGCGAGGTCATGGACCCGGGCATCGTGGCTGATGCGATCCGGGGCCTCCTGACCTCGGCCGGCATCAAGGCCAAGAAGGTGGTCACGGCCGTTGGCGGTCGTGACGTCATCATCAAGAAGATCTCGATGGACCGGATGAAGGAGGCGGAGGCCCGCGAACAGATCCGCTGGGAGGCCGAGCAGCACGTCCCGTTCGACATGGACAACGTGGAGCTCGACTTCCAGATCCTGGATCCCGAGGGCGAAGGCCTCCAGATGGGTGTGCTGCTGGTGGCGGCCAAGCGTGAGCTGGTCGAGACCAAGCAGAGCCTGCTGGCCGATGTCGGGCTGGAAGCCACCGTCATCGACGTCGACGCCTTCGCGCTCCACAACGCCTTCGAGCTGAACTACCCCGACGCCATGCACGGCGTCGTCGGGCTGATCAACATCGGCCACGAGACGACGAACGTGAACATCCTGGACGAGGGCGTGCCGGTCCTGACGCGGGACATCATGCTCGGCACCCGCCGGTTCCGGGAAGACCTGCAGCGCGAGCGGAACATGTCCGCCGACGATGCCGACCAGCTCCTCCGCGGGTTCGAGCGGAACGAGGCGCTGGAGCCCCTGCTGGCCTCGCGCGGCGAGGAGCTGGCGGTGGGCATCGAGCGCGCCGCGGCGTTCCTCCAGTCGTCCAGCCGCTCGGCAAGCGGCCTCGCCCGGATCTACACCTCCGGCGGCGGGTCGCGCATTCCGGGGCTCAACCGGATCCTGGCCGACCGGCTCCGGCTCCCCGTGCAGTCGGCCAACCCGCTCGAGCGCCTCCAGATGGCCGAGGGCGCGTTTGACGGCATGACGCTGGATGAGGTCGCCCCGCTGTTGATGCTGCCCGTGGGCCTGGCCCTCAGGACCGCGGCGTGAGCCCCGAGACCCGGACCGACGCCTCATGATCGAGATCAATCTTCGTCCCGGACAGAAGCGGGCGCGCGGCGGTTCGCCGCTCGCCGGCCTCCGGACGCAATTCTCCGGACTGCGCGAGAAGATGCGCGACCCGCTGCCGCTTCTGGCCGCGGGTGGCCTGCTGGCGGCGGTGCTCTGGCTCGGCTGGTCGTGGGTCAGCACGTCGCGCCAGTTCAGCGCGCTCGAGCCGCAGCTCGAACAGGCCCGCCAGGAAAACCAGCGGTTCCGGAACTACGTGGCGCAGAAGCGGAAGGTGCAGCTGATCCGGGATTCCCTCGTGGCCCAGATCGCGGTGCTCAAGAGCGTCGATGGCGAGCGCTACGTCTGGCCGCACATCATGGACGAGGTGACCCACGCGCTGCCGCCATACACCTGGCTCGTGGACCTCAACACCGGCGGCACCGCCGCGGCCGCGCCGCGCGCTCCCGGGGCCGACACGACCGTCGCCGACACGACCGCGCCGGTGCTCCATATCCAGATCGACGGCCGCACCGTGGACGTCCAGGCGTTCACCCGGTTCCTCCGGCAGCTCGAGGCGTCCCCGTGGATCACGGACGTCGAGCCGGTCTCCGCGGCGACGGTCGTGCAGGACGCGCGCCCCGTCACGGCCTTCTCGATCAGGGCCGTCTTCCGCCAGGCGGATTCGGCATACGTCCGGACCGTGCCCCTCAGCCAGTCGGTGAGGTAACCGCGCCATGGCCCTCGTGAACGACACCAACAAGACCCCCCTGCTGATCCTCGTCCTGACGGGGCTGCTCGGGTACATGGTCTACACCGGCTCCGGCCTGGAGCTGATCGGCATCGACGGCATCCAGCGCCGCCAGGCCCATGTGGCCGCGCTCCACGACACGCTGAGCGCCGTCCAGGCCCAGACCGACAGCGCCAAGCGCGAGCTCGCCAAGGGCACCGCGGAGGACCTCCGCAAGGAGCTCGACGGCCACCGCGCCAGCCTGGCCCTCCTCCGCCAGATGGTGCCCGAGCGGAACGAGGTGCCGAACCTCCTCGACGCCATCTCGACCCGGGCGAAGATCCGCGGCGTGAATCTCGCCCAGGTGACCCCGCTCCCGGTGCAGCCGGGCCCGGCGCCCTTCGACACGTACACCTACAACATGTCGGTCCTCGGGCACTACGACGAGATCGGCGAGTTCCTCTCGGACATCGCGTCGCTGCCGCGGATCATCGTTCCGCAAGGCGTCACCATGGCGCCGGCCAGCATGACCAACGCCAAGGTGATGGGCGACACGACCGGCGCCATGCTCGAGGCCAAGTTCCAGATCCGGACGTTCGTGAAGTCCGCGGAGCCGGAAGGAGCGCCCAGTGGCACCTGATCGGATCGGACTCACGCTCTGCCTGACCCTGGCGCTGTCCGCCTGCGGCGGCGGGAAAGCCGCCCCGCCGACGACGGCCGCCACGGACAGCGCGGCCGCGCCCAAGGTGGACGTGCGTGCCGCCGCCGCCGACTCCGCCGAGGCGGCCCGCGTGGCCGGTGCGCGCAAGGACAGCGCCTCGGTGACCGGCTCGCTGGCCCAGCGCGAGACCTTCGCCTACTCCGGCGGCAGCCGCGATCCCTTTGCCTCGCTGCTCGACATGGCCACCGCGGGCCCCGAACTGCCGGACCTGCAGTTGGTCGCGATCTACCAGGACCTGGCGTACAACAGCAACAGCGTCGCCCTGCTGCGCGACCGGACCAACGACCGCCGGTTCAAGCTCCGGGTCGGCGATGAGCTCGGCCGCCTGAAGGTGGCGCAGATTCGTCAAAAGGATGTGGTCTTCATCGTTGAGGATTTCGGCTTCGAGCGGCAGGAAACCCTGTCGCTGTCCAAGCGGGAGGAACAGACGCAATGAACCGACTCTCTACCTGTGCCCTTGCCGTCGCGCTCACGGGGCTCGCCTCGCCCGTCCGCGCCGACGTCTCCGATCCCGGGTCGGTCACCGGCGTCAGTGTCGTCTCCGCGCCCGGACGGGCGGAAGTCGTCATCGCCGTCTCCGGGCCCGTCCAGGTCAAGGACTTCATCCTCAAGGATCCGGCGCGCCTCGTGCTCGATCTGACCGGGGCCACCGTCGACAACAGCGCCCTCGGCCTGTACGACGGCGTGAACCGTGGGGGCGTCCTCAACGTCCGGACCGGCCAGTACTCCGCGCAGGTCGTGCGCGTGGTGCTCGAGCTCGACGCGGTCAAGGAGTATTCGATCGACCAGACCAGCGGCGAGGTCCGGATCTCCTTCGGCGCCGAGCGGCCCTTCCTGGCCTGGTCCAGCGCGGCCCCCGGCGACTTCAGCGCCCCCGCGGCGCGTCCGGCGTCGGCGCGGCCGTCCGGTCAGTCGGCGATTGCCGGCACGCCCGCGGCCCAGTCCGACGAGCCCCGCATCACCGTGACCTGGGACAAGGCGTCGATCGCCGACGTCGTGGCGGGATTCGCCGCCTTCAGCGGCCGCTCGATCATCCTTGGCCGCGACATCCAGGGCTCCGTCTCCGCCGAGATCAAGAACCAGCCCTGGACCCAGGCGTTCTACGCCGTGCTGGCCACGCAGGGCCTCTCCGCCACCGAGCTGCCCGGCGGCATCATCCGGGTCGACTCCCCGACCGCCCTCTCGGCCCTCGACTCGCTCGAGCCGCTGGAGACGGTCGTCGTCCGGATGAACTACGCCCGGGCCCGCGAGATGTCCAAGAACCTCGACGGTATCCTGACCAAGGGACGCGGCAAGGTCTTCCCGGACACCGCCTCGAATTCGCTGATCATCACCGACACCCGGAGCCGGATCGGCACCATCGCCAACTTCGCCCGCGGCCTCGACATCAAGACGCCGCAGGTCGCCATCCAGGCCAAGATCATCTTCGTCGACCGCAGCAGCCTCGAGGAACTCGGCCTGCGCTACGACCTCGGCAGCAACTCGACCTACTTCAACAGCGTCGTGCAGCGGCCGGACCCGACCGACCCCACCAAGTCCCAGCCGTCGAACAGCACGGTCGTGGACCTGGGCGGCAACTCGCTCGCCGCGGTCGGCAACCCGGCGGCCAGCATCGCGCAGCCGGCCCTCGACCTGGTCTGGTCCACGGCCATCGGCAACTTCAACTTCACGGTGTTCCTGAGCGCCCTGGAGCAGACGCAGCTGGCCGACGTGCAGGCCGAGCCGACGATCAACACGCTCGACAACCGCCAGGCCAACATCCTGGTCGGCGAGGAAACCCCGGTCCGCGTGGTGGACTACGGGTCCGCGACCGGCGGGCAGAACGCCCCGCAGTCCACGGTGCAGTTCAAGCAGACCGGCATCAAGCTGACGGTCACCCCGCACGTGACCGACGACCGGCACATCACGATGGTGCTGCACACCGAGCGCTCGGCGGTGGTTCCCGTGGCGGACCAGGAGCTCGGCTTCATCGTGACCACGCAGCAGGCCGACAACCAGCTCCTGGTGGCGGACGGACAGACCGCCGTCATCGGCGGCCTGACGGTCACCGAGGTGAACAAGACCCGCAGCGGCATCCCGATGCTGTCGCGGCTCCCGCTCCTCGGCCCGCTGTTCTCCTTCTCGAGCAACCAGGAACGGCGCCGCGACCTCATCATCCTGGTCACGCCGCGCATCCTGGACGACAACTTCTAGGCGGATCCCCGCGCGGCCCCGCCGCGTCTCCGTCCACCACCCGTGAGCCCGACCCGTGTCGGGCTCACGCGTTTCCCCCGGCCGCGCGCGGCGCGGCCCGATCGCGAGGCTCCGAGTGCGCCTTCGGTTCACCACAGCGGGTGAGTCGCACGGTCCCGGCCTGGTGGCCGTCGTGGAGGGGTTGCCTGCGGGCCTCCCCGTCACGGCGGCCTTCGTGGACGCGCAGCTCGCCCGGCGGATGCAGGGCCACGGGCGGGGCGCCCGGATGCAGGTCGAGGCGGACCGGATCGAGTGGCTGAGTGGCGTGCGCGCCGGCGAGACGCTCGGCTCTCCCGTGGCGATGCGCATTCCCAACCGTGACTGGGCCAACTGGCAGGACGTCATGTCGCCGGAAGGGGAGCCGGGCGAGCATCGGCGCCGGCGCGTGAACCGCCCCCGGCCGGGTCACGCCGACCTGGTCGGGGTCCTCAAGTACGACCGCGACGACGCCCGCGATATCCTCGAGCGCGCCAGCGCCCGGGAAACCGCCGCGCGCGTGGCGGCCGGCGCGCTGGCGCGCCGCCTCCTCGAGGAATTCGGGGTGGACGTCGGCAGCCACGTGGTCTCGCTCGGCGGCATTCGCGCCAAGGCGCCCGCCTCGCTCCCGTCGCCGCTCAACCCGGCGTCGGACCGCTCGCCCGTGCGGGTGCTCGACGCCGCGGCCGAGGTGGACATGATTCGCCGGATCGACGAGGCGAAGGCCGCGGGCGACACCCTCGGTGGCGAGGTCGAGGTCGTGGCGCGTGGCATGGTCCTCGGGCTCGGCAGCCACGTCAGCTGGGACCGGAAGCTGGACGGCCGCCTCGCCGCGCTCCTCATGTCGATTCCCGCGGTCAAGGGTGTGGAGATCGGGCTCGGCTTCGAGGCCGCGCGCCGGCCCGGATCCGCGGTCCACGATCCGATCGATCCCGAGCCGGCGCGCGGCGCCGGGGTCCGGGCCGTCTATCCGCGACGGAGCAACCACGCCGGCGGGCTCGAGGGCGGCATGACTACCGGGGAGCCGCTCGTCGTGCGGGTGGCGATGAAGCCCATCAGCACCCTGATGAGCCCGCTCCCCAGCGTGGACCTCGACACCGGCCTGCCCGCCGCGGCGCAGAGCGAGCGCTCGGACGTGACGGCGGTGCCCGCGATGGGCGTCATCGCCGAGGCGATGGTGGCCGTCGCGCTGGCCGACGCGATGCTCGAGAAGTTCGGCGGGGACTCGCTCGGGGAACTGCGCCGCAACGTGGACGGCTACCTCGCCGCGCTCGCGGCGAGGCGACCCGGGTCGTGAGCCGGCGCCACATCGTCCTCATCGGGCTCCCCGGGAGCGGCAAGAGCACCGTCGGGGCGCTGGTCGCCGCGGAGCTGGGCCTGCCGTTCGTGGATCTCGATGACGTGCTCGTCCGCCGCATGGGCATGCCGGTGGACCGCATCATGGCCGAATTCGGCGAGCCGCGCTTCCGGGAGCTCGAGCGCGAGGCCGCCGCCGCCCAGTTCGCCGAACCTCCCGCGGTCCTCGCTCCCGGCGGGGGATGGGCCGCCGAGCCGGGCAATCTCGCAGGCGCCCGGGCCACCTCCCTCTTCATCTGGCTCAAGGTCGCGCCGGCCGTCGCGCTGCGGCGGGCGGAGGAAGGCGCGGTGCGCCCGCTCCTGGCCGGCGGAGAGGGCCTCGCGCGCATCACGGCCCTGTTGGCGGAGCGCGAACCCTTCTATCGGCAGGCCGACGCCACCGTCGGAAACGACCGCGACGAACCGGCCGAGGCCGCGGCCGAGATCGTCTCCTGGCTCAGGCGCGGGGGCTTCGCCTGAGGCGGTCCGCCGCCGCGGTTTGGATGGCTGCTCCTTGCCATTCGGTCACGCCCGTCCTTAGTTGCTAGCGATTTTCCGGGTCAGCACGCTCGAGACCGCCTGATCGAGATCGGGGCCTATGGCGAGCAGCAAGCCGAAAAAGTCCAAGCCGTCCATCTCCCCGAAGCCGAAGGCGAAGGGGTCGAAGGCGGCTGCCCCGAAATCCAGGGCGTCCGCGAGCAAGCCGGCCAAGGCCAAGGCCAGGCCCAAGGCGGCCGCAGGCGTCGCACCGAAGGTCAAGGCGGCGAAACCGAAGGCGATGCCGGAGGCGACCCCGAAGGCCCCGGCCGCGAAGCGCCCGGCCCGCCGAGGCGGGAATCGGGCGCTCGTCATCGTCGAGTCGCCGACCAAGGCGCGGACCATCCGGGGCTTCCTTCCCGACGGCTACCGCGTGGAGGCCTCGATGGGGCACGTCCGCGACCTCCCGGGCGACGCCAAGTCCATCCCCGCGAAGTACAAGGGCGTCGAGTGGGCCCGCCTCGGGGTGAACGTCGAGAACGACTTCGAGCCGCTCTACGTGGTCTCCGCCGACAAGAAGGGCGTCGTGCGCGACCTCAAGGCGGCGGTGCGGGATGTGGACGAACTCCTGCTCGCGACGGACGAAGACCGCGAGGGCGAGAGCATCTCGTGGCACCTGCTCCAGCTGCTGGAGCCCGACGTGCCGGTGCACCGGATGGTCTTCCACGAGATCACGCGCGAGGCGATCGCCGAGGCGCTGGCCAGCCCGCGCGACATCGACGACCGGCTCGTGCGCGCGCAGGAAACCCGGCGCATCCTCGACCGGCTCGTCGGCTACACCCTGTCGCCGCTGCTCTGGAAGAAAATCGCCTTCGGGCTCTCCGCCGGCCGCGTGCAGTCGGTGGCCATGCGGCTCCTCGTGGTGCGCGAGCGGGAGCGCCGGGCGTTCCGCTCGGCGGCGTACTGGGACCTGCTCGCCACGCTCCGGCACGACGGCCAGGCCTTCGACGCCGAGCTCGTCCTGCTCAACGGCAAGAAGCTCGCGACCGGGAAGGACTTCGACGAGCGGACCGGCCGCCTCCTCGGCGGCCGGGACGTGGTCGTGCTGGACGAGGCGGCGGCGACGGCCCTCGGTGGCCGCACCGCGAAGGCCGCGTGGCGCGTCACCGCCACCGAGGAAAAGCCCGGCATCCGCCGGCCGGCCCCGCCCTTCACCACCTCCACCCTGCAGCAGGAAGCCAACCGCAAGCTCCGGCTCAGCGCGCGCGACGCGATGCGGGCGGCGCAGGGACTCTACGAGCGCGGATTCATCACCTACATGCGCACCGACTCGGTGAATCTGTCGGAGCAGGCGATCGGCGCCGCGCGGAAGGCGGTCACCGAACTCTACGGCACCGACTACCTCCCCGACGCGCCCCGTCGCTACACGACGAAGAGCGCCAACGCGCAGGAGGCCCACGAGGCCATCCGGCCGGCGGGCGCCACCTTCCGCCATCCGAAGCAGACTGGCCTCGACGGGCGGGACCTGGCGCTCTACGAGCTCATCTGGAAGCGTACCATGGCCTCGCAGATGGCCGACGCGCGGCAGACCTCCATGTCGGTCACGCTGGAAGCCGGCGAGGCCACCTTCCGCGCCACCGGCAAGCGGATCGACTTTGCCGGGTTCCTCCGCGCCTACGTGGAGGGGAGCGACGATCCCGAGGCCGCGCTCGAGGACCGGGAGGTCATCCTGCCGCACCTCGAGGCCGGGGACACGCCGCGCTGCGAGGAGGTGAAGCCGGTCCGCCACGAGACCCAGCCGCCGCCGCGTTACACCGAAGCGACGCTGGTCAAGTCGCTCGAGGCGGACGGTGTGGGGCGCCCCAGCACCTACGCGTCGATCATCGGCACGATCCTCGAGCGGGGCTATTGCGTGCGCCAGGGCCAGGCGCTGGTGCCGACCTTCACCGCGTTCGCCGTCACCGCCATCCTCGAGGAGCATTTCCCGCACCTGGTGGACGAGAAGTTCACGGCGGGCATGGAGGATGTGCTGGACGAGATATCCGAGGGCAAGGCGGAGTGGCTGCCGTATCTCCGCGAGTTCTACCTCGGCCCCGACGGCCTGCAGCAGCAGGTGCAGCTCCACGAGAAGCAGATCGACCCGACGGCCGCGCGCACCGTGCTGCTCGACGGCCTCGACGCCAAGGTCAAGATCGGGAAGTTCGGTCCGTACGTGGAGGTCGGCGCCAAGGGGCACGAACTGAGGGCGTCGCTCCCCAAGGACGTGGCACCGGCCGAGCTCAGCCAGGCGCAGGTGGAGGACATCCTCCGCCAGAAGAAGGAAGGACCCGACTCCCTCGGCGTCCACCCCGAGACCGGCGAGAAGATCTTTCTCCTCACCGGGCAGTACGGCCCCTACCTGCAGCTCGGCGAGGTGGTGGACGGCGCCCCCAAGCCGAAGCGCGCCTCCCTGCCCAAGGGTGTGACGCCCGACCAGGTCACCCTGCCGCAGGCCCTCGGCCTGCTGGCGCTGCCGCGGCTCCTCGGGAACCATCCCGAGTCGGGCCGGTCGGTGCAGGCCGGGCTTGGTCGCTTCGGGCCGTACGTCGTGCACGACCTCGGCAAGGGGGAAAAGGAGTACCGCTCCCTCAAGGGCGAGGACGACGTCCTCACGGTGACGCTCGCGCGCGCGCTCGAACTCCTGGCGCAGCCCAAGCAGGCTCGCGGCCGGCGGGCCGCGGCGGCGCCCAGGAAGATCCTCGGCCGCCACCCCGACGACGAGCAGCCGATCGGCCTGTACGAGGGCCAGTACGGGCCGTACGTCAAGCACGGCGACGTCAGCGCCTCGCTGCCCCGCGGCAGCGACCCGGAGGCCCTGACGATGCCCGAGGCCATCGAGCTCCTCGCGGCCCGCCGGGCGGCCGGCCCGCGCAAGGGTGGGCGCCGTGCCCGCAGGACGGCCTCAAAATGACCGTAACCGTCCTCGGCGGGGGGCTGGCCGGCTCGGAAGCCGCCTGGGCCCTCGCCGAGCGCGGGGTCGCGGTCACCCTCGTCGAAATGCGCCCGGTCGTGCGGACCGCGGCCCACCAGACCGATCGCCTCGCCGAACTCGTCTGCAGCAACACCTTCAAGAGCGTCGAACTGACCAACGCGCACGGCCTCCTCAAGGCGGAGCTCCGCCTGCTGGGCAGCATGCTGCTCGACTGCGCCGACGGCGCGCGGGTGCCGGGCGGCAGCGCCCTGGCGGTCGACCGCGAGGTCTTCGCCGCCGCCGTGCAGGAGCGGATCAGCGGCCACCCCAACATCACCGTCGTTCGCGAGGAAGCGGCCGCGCTGCCGGAGGCGGGCGTCGTCGCCACCGGGCCGCTCACCTCGCCGCGCCTGGGTGAAGCCATCGCCGCGCGCCTCGGCGCCGATGCGCTCGCGTTCTACGACGCCATCGCCCCGATTGTCTCCGCCGATTCCCTCGACCGCGACCGGCTCTACGCGCTTTCCCGCTACGGCAAGGGCGAGGGCGACGACTACCTCAACGCGCCGATGTCCCGCGCCGAGTACGAGGCGTTCATCGACGCGCTTCAGGCCGCCGACCAGTTCACGGCGCACGAGTTCGACCAGGTGCCGTATTTCGAGGGCTGCATGCCGGTCGAGGAGGCGGCGCGCCGCGGCCGCGAAACGCTGCGCTTCGGCCCGATGAAGCCGGTGGGACTTCCCGATCCGCGCACCGGGCAGGAACCGTACGCCGTCGTGCAGCTCAGGCAGGAAGACCGCGCCGGGCAGATGTGGAACCTGGTCGGCTTCCAGACCCGGCTCCGGATTCCGGAGCAGCGCGGGTATTCGCGACGATTCCCGGCCTGGCCGAGGCGGAGTTCCTCCGGTTCGGCAGCATTCACCGGAACAGCTATCTCAACAGTCCCGCCACGCTCGGCCCGGCGCTCGCCGCACGCGACAACGACCGATTGTTCTTTGCCGGACAGCTCACCGGCGTGGAGGGCTACACGGAGTCGCTCGGGACGGGGCTGCTCGCGGGCATCAACCTCGCGCGCCGGATGGCCGGCCGGCCGGCCCTGGTGCCTCCGCCCACCACGATGCTCGGCGGGCTCTACCGATACCTGGCCGAGGCGGACCCGGCGCATTTCCAGCCGATGAACGCCAACTTCGGCCTCGTGGATCCGCTCCCGGGCAAGGTCCGGAAGCAGGACCGCAAGGCGGGGCAGGCGGCGCGGGCGCTGGAGGAGATGGCGCGATGGAAGGCGACGCTGTGAAGGCAGGGCAGGGGGCCAGCGGGGCTGCGGGGCGGGATGCTCGTCACCCCGGCGACAGCCCGGATCGTCACCCCGGCGAACGCCGGGGTCCAGTCGACCCGCTCATTGGTGAATACCTGCTGCATCTCGAGAAAGAGACCCAGCATTCTCCGAATACCGTGTCCGCCTACGGCCGCGACCTCGCCGCCTTCGAGGAGTTCTGCGGCCGGCACTACGGCCGCGCCGGGGACTGGGCCGCCGTGGACCGGCTCGGCTTCCGCGGGTTCCTGGGCGAGCTCCATCGCCGTGGGCTCTCCAAGCGGACGGCGGCGCGGGCGCTCTCCGCCGTCCGCAGCTTCTACCGGTATCTCCAGACCCATCACGGGATCAACGCGGCCGTCTCGCGCGCGGCGCGCGTGCCGCGGCTGCCAAAGCGGCTCCCCGGCCACCTCGAGCGCACCCAGGTGGACGACCTCTTCGCCGCGCTGGAGGCCCGCGCGGCGGGCGACGACTTCGCCGCGCTCCGCGATCTGACCATCCTCGAGCTGTTCTACTCCACCGGGATGCGGCTCTCCGAGCTCCAGGGGCTCGACATCGACTCGCTCGACCTCCTCTCCGACCAGGTGAAGGTGCGCGGCAAGGGCCGCAAGGAGCGCATCATTCCCGTCGGGGGCCGGGCGGTCCGCGTGCTTCGCCGCTATCTTCCCGTCCGCGAGGCCCTGAAGGCCCCGAGCGCCGCCGACCGCCGGGCGGTCTTCGTGAGCGAGCGGGGCCGCCGGCTGGCGGCCCGGAGCGTCCAGCGGATCGTGCACCGGGCGTTCGACCTGGTCGGCGTGGACGGCTTGCGGACCCACTCGCTCCGCCACAGCTTCGCCACGCACCTGCTTGACGCAGGCGCGGACCTCCGGGCGGTGCAGGAGATGCTCGGCCACGCCTCGCTCAGCACCACCCAGGTGTACACCCACACCAGCGTGGAACGCCTGAAGCGGGTCTACCAGCAGGCACATCCGCGCGCGTAGGCTGATTTCTGTCATTGCGAGGCCGCGTGGCGGTCGGAGCAACCTGGTTGGGGATTTGCACTCATGACGATCATTCCACGGCACCACGATCCTCACCGTCCGGAAGGCCGGACGCGTCGCCCTCGGCGGCGACGGCCAGGTGAGTGTGGGCGACACCGTCATGAAGGGCCGTGCCACCAAGGTGCGCACCCTCAAGGGCGGCAAGATCCTGGCGGGATTCGCCGGGTCGGTGGCCGACGCGCTCACGCTCTATGAAAAATTCGAGGAAAAGCTGGAGCGCCACCCCGGCAACCTGCCGCGGGCGGCCGTCGAGCTCGCCAAGGACTGGCGGAGCGACCGCATCCTCCGGCGGCTCGAGGCGCTGCTCGTGGTGGCCGACCTCGAGCACAGCTTCCTCCTGAGCGGCAGCGGCGAACTCATCGAGCCCGACGACGGCATCCTCGCGGTGGGCTCGGGCGGCAACTACGCCCTCGCCGCCGCGCGGGCACTCCTGCCGGACGCCGCGCTCTCGGCGCGCGAGACGGTGGACCGCTCGCTCCGCATCGCCGCGGAGATCTGCGTGTTCACCAACGACCACATCACGGTGCTGGAACTGGGCGCCTCGTGACCACTCCCGCCACCGAGGCGCCCGGCGGCTCGACCCCCGCCGACGCCGCACCGCCCTGGCTCGAGGAGCTTCCACCCCGGAAGATCGTGGCGGAACTCGACCGGTTCATCGTCGGGCAGGACGCCGCCAAGAAGGCGGTGGCCATCGCCATCCGGAACCGGTGGCGGCGGAGCCAGGCGCCCGACGGCATCCGGGACGAGATCACCCCCTACAACATCATCATGATCGGCCCCACCGGCGTCGGAAAGACGGAGGTGGCACGCCGGCTTGCCCGGCTGGCCGGCGCGCCGTTCGTGAAAGTCGAGGCGTCGAAGTTCACCGAGGTCGGTTACGTGGGGCGCGACGCCGAGTCGATGGTGCGGGAATTGGTGGACGCCGCCATTTCGATGGTGCGCGCCGAGCGCGAGGACGAGGTGTGGCCGCAGGCGGAGCAGCGCGCGGACGAGCGCCTCCTCGACATCCTCCTCCCGCCCGCGCCGGCGAAGGCGGAGGCCGCCGCGTCGGACAAGGTCTTCGTGGTGTCCCCCGGCGGCGCGGCGCAGCCGGAGGCGGTGGACGCCGACGCGAGCCGGCAGCGCTCACGGGAAAAACTCCGGCAGATGCTGCTCGACGGCAAGCTCGACGACCGCGACGTGGACATCGAGATCTCGCCCCAGAACTACCCGATGCTGGACCTGCTGCAGCAGCCGCCCGGCATGGAAGGGCCGGAAATCAATTTCGTCGAGATGCTGCAGGACATGATGCCGAAGAAGAAGAAGCGGCGGACCGTCCGGGTGCCCGACGCCCGGCGCATCCTGGTGGACGAGGAACTGAAGAAGCTGGTGGACATGGACGACGTGGTGAACGAGGCGCTCGACCGCACCGAGAACCACGGCATCCTCTTCATCGACGAAATCGACAAGATCGCGGGGGAGCGGGGGCAGGGCGGGGGCCCCGACGTGAGCCGGGAGGGCGTGCAGCGGGACCTCCTGCCGATCGTGGAAGGCTCCACGGTGCAGACCCGGTACGGGTATGTGCGGACCGACCATATCCTGTTCATCGCGGCGGGGGCGTTTCATGTGTCCAAGCCGTCCGACCTCATCCCCGAGCTGCAGGGCCGGTTCCCCATCCGGGTGGAACTCACGCCGCTCACGGAGGCTGATTTCGTCCGGATCATGACCGAGCCCGAGAACGCGATCGTGAAGCAGTACCAGGCGCTGGTGGCGGCGGAGGCGGCGACCCTCGAGTTCACCGCGGACGGGATCGCGGAGGTCGCGCGGATCGCGGCGCTGGCCAACGGCCGCATGGAGAACATCGGCGCCCGCCGGCTCCACACCGTGATGGCCACCCTGATGGAAGACCTGCTGTTCGACCTCCCCGAGACCAGCGAAAAGCGGTTCGTCTTCGACGGCGCCCGGGTGCGGGACCGCCTGATGGCCATCGTGACCGACGACGATCTCCGGCGGTACATCCTGTAGCACCCCTCTGGCCGGAACATCCCCGGGTCGTAGATTGAGCGCCGAAATCACCATGGACCTCCTGAACACCCTGCAGGGCCCACTGGCCGGACGCTACCGGCTCGAGCGCGAGCTCGGGCGCGGGGGCATGGCCATCGTGTACCTGGCCGACGACCTGAAGCACGGGCGCCGGGTCGCCATCAAGGTGCTCCGGCCCGAACTCGCCGACTCGCTCGGAGGTGAGCGCTTCCTCCGCGAGATCGGCCTCGCCGCGGGACTCCAGCATCCCCACATCCTGCCCCTCTACGACAGCGGGGCGGAGCACGTCGCGGGACGGGATGTCCTGTTCTACGTCATGCCGTACGTCGAGGGGGAGACGCTCCGGGACCGGCTGCAGAGCCAGGGCCAGCTCCCGGTGGACACGGCCGTGGGCATCGCCCGCGAGGTCCTCGGCGCCCTCGGTGCGGCGCACGCCCACGGCATCGTGCATCGCGACATCAAGCCCGAGAACATCCTGCTCTCCGGCGGGCACGCGCTGGTGGCGGATTTCGGGATCGCCCGCGCGGTCGGCGTGGCGGGAGGCGAGCGCCTGACCGAGACCGGCCTCGCCATCGGGACCCCGGCGTACATGAGCCCGGAGCAGGCGGCGGCGGAGCGCGAGGTGGACGCCCGGAGCGATCTCTACAGCCTGGGCTGCGTGCTCTACGAAATGCTGGTCGGAGAGCCGCCGTTCACCGGCCCCAACGCGCAGGCCATCCTGGTCAAGCGGCTCACCGACCCGGTGCCGTCGGCCCGCCGGCTCCGGGACACGATCTCGGCGGAACTCGACACCGCGCTGCACCGTGCCCTCGCCAAGGCGCCGACGGACCGGTTCCCGACGGCCGCCGAGTTCTCGGCGGCCCTTCAAACGGGGACAACGCCCACCTCGACACCGAGCCCCGTTGGCGCGCCGAGACGATCGCGAACGCCGCTGTTCGCCGTGCTGGCGTTCCTGGCCGTCGTGGCGGCCGGCATCATCTTCTTCATGCGGAGGCCGGCCCCGGCCGCGCCCACGGCGCGACGCCTGGCCCTGACCGACCTGGCTGTCGTCAACCGGGATTCCTCGACCGATTACCTGAGGAGCGGCATTCCGGACTACCTCGTCTCGGCGTTGCGACGCCTGCCGGGGCTCGACGTGATGCCGATGAGTCTCGTCCGCCGTGATTCCGCCATCTCGTCCCCGGTGGACCTCGGCCGCAAGCTCGGGGCGACGGCCGTGCTGACCGGCACCCTCGCCCGGTTCGGGGGCAGGCTCAGCGTGAACGCCGAACTGGTCCAGGTCGAGGACGGGCGCCTGCTCTGGTCGGGACAGTTCGAGTATCCCGATACCGACTACGCCGGGCTGATTCCCGCGGTCGTCGCCGTCATCGCCGACTCGCTCCGCCTGCAGCTGAGCGGCGGGGCGCGACAGGCGGTCCTCGACCGCTCGACGGTGGATCCAGTCGTGCTCGATCTCGTGCTTCGCGGCCGGCGCTGCTGGCTCGCAGGGCATCGCGGGCGCGCCGGGCGACTCGGCCACGATCGACTCGGTGCGGACGCTATATCAGAGTGTGCTGGAGCGGGATCGCCGCGGAACCCGCAGGCCATCGGCGGGCATGGGAGACTTCTATTCCATCTCGTTCATTCGCGGCTGGTCGGTGCCTGGCCTGACGCCGGCCGAGGTCGCAGGCCCGCGGTGACTCCCTGACCGGGCTGGCGCTGACGCTCGACAGCACCCTCGTGAACGCATGGAACGAGATGGTGGTCGATTCGGCTTTACCTCGAGGACGACTTCGCAGGGCGCGCGCGCGGCAATGGACGCGTATCATCGCGCTCGACTCCGGGTACCCTAGGTCTTCCGGATCCTGGGAATCTCCGACAGGAGCTCGACGGCGACCTCAAGGGGGCGCTCTCGGACTACGAGCAGCGCGATCGAACTGGAACCGAGCCTGCTGCGGCTCAACAGCCTCGGCGCGGGCTGATGGCCGCCCGGCGGTATCCGGAGGCCGCCGGCAGTGCTCGAGCGCTCCATGGCCATCCGCCCCAGCGCCGGCGCGTGGACCCGCCTGATCACGACCTACGAACGGCTGGGCCGTCACGCCGATGCGATCCGCATCCGGCGCTTCGTGGACTCGACCGGCGAGTCCGCCGAGGCGTTCGAAGCGGCGCTCGCCGCGCACGACACCGCCGCCTACGCGCGCGCGCGCCGGGCGGAGACTGCGGAAGTCCGCCGACTCGCTGATCGCACGTCTGGAGCGGGCCGACGTCGTTCCCAGCCGAGCGCTACAACGTGGCCGAACTTCGCATCGATGCGCTCCTCTGCGAGCTGGGCGACTCGAAGAAAGCGATGGACCTCGATCGAGGATCTCTACCGCATCCGACCCAAGCGCCTCGGTGGATCGTCACCAACGTGGACCTCGGCTGCCTGCGCCAGGATCCGCGCTACCTGCCGTGGTCAAAGCCGCCGGGCTGGAGCCCTACCTCCGCAACTGACCCCGGGCCGCCTCAACTTGCCCCACCCCTCCCCGACGGGCTAAACTCCTCCTGCCAATTTGGCCGCCCTTACCCCCGCCACCGATCGATTCATGACCAAGCGCGACTTCCTCGCCATCCCCGACTTCACCGCCGCCGAGGTCCACGTGCTGCTCGACCTGGCCGCCCGGATGAAGGCTGGGGTGTACCGGGAGCGTCCGCTGGCCGGCAAGACGCTGGCGATGATCTTCGCCAAGAGCTCCACCCGGACCCGGGTCTCGTTCGAGGTGGGCGCCCTCCAGCTCGGCGGCCACGCGCTCTTCCTCTCGTCCCGGGACATCCAGCTGGGCCGCGGCGAGCCGATCCGCGACATGGCGCGCGTCCTCTCGCGCATGGTGGACGGGATCATGATCCGCACCTTCGCGCATGCCGACGTCGAGGAACTGGCGCGCTATGCCACGGTGCCGGTCATCAACGGCCTCACCGACCTCCTGCACCCCTGCCAGATCCTGGCCGACCTCCTGACCGCGGTGGAGGCCTTCGGCACGCTCGAGGGGAAGACGGTGGCCTGGATCGGCGACGGCAACAACATGTGCAACAGCTGGCTCAACGCGGCCGGGCTCCTCGGCTTCGAGTTGCGGCTGGCCTGCCCTGAGGGATACGAGCCCGACCGCGCCATCTTCGAGCGCAACGCGGCGAAGACCCGCGTGCTCATGACCTCCGACCCGGACGAGGCGGTGGCCGGGGCCCACGTGGTGACCACCGACGTCTGGGCCTCGATGGGACAGGAGAGCGAGGCCGTGCTCCGCGCCCAGGCGTTCCAGGGTTACTCGGTGGACCAGGAGCTCATGCGGCACGCCGACCCGAAGGCGATCTTCCTCCACTGCCTCCCGGCGCACCGGGGGGAGGAAGTCGCCGAGGCGGTGCTCGAAGGCCCGCAGTCGCGGGTGTGGGACGAGGCGGAGAACCGCCTCCACGTGCAGAAGGCCCTGATGGCGATGCTGATGGGATAGGCAGGCCGGACACGATTCGCTTCTGTCATTGCGAGGCCGCGTCGCGGCCGACGCAATCTCGCTTCTTCTTTCAGACTGGTCAGGCTCATGGACACGCCGCTCAAGCGTACCCCGCTCTATGACGTCCACGTGGCCCTCGGCGCCAAGATGGTGCCCTTCGCGGGCTTCGAGATGCCGGTGCAGTACCCCGCCGGGATCCTCGCCGAGCACAAGGCGGTGCGGACCGGCGCCGGGCTCTTCGACGTCTCCCACATGGGGGAGTTCGAGGTCACCGGGCCCGACCGGAACGCCTTCGTCAACCGGGTCACCTGCAACGACGTGGGCGCGCTGGCGGCCGGCGACGTGCAGTATTCCGCGCTGCTGACGGTCGAGGGGACCTTCGTGGACGACTGCACCGTCTACCGGTTCGAGGACAAGGTGATGATCGTGGTCAACGCCTCGAACATCGAGAAGGACTGGAACCACATCGTGGCGCAGAAGGGCGGCGCCAACGTCCGCCTCAAGAACATTTCCGAGGACGTCGGCCTGCTCGCGCTGCAGGGCCCGAAGGCCGACGCGGTCATGGCGCCGGTCACCGACATCGACCTCCCCGCCCTCGGCTACTACAAGTTCACTACCGGCAAGGTGGCCGGCGCCGATTGCTTCGTGAGCCGCACCGGCTACACCGGCGAGGACGGCTTCGAGATCTACTGCCGCACCCGCGACACCGAGGCGATCTGGCGCGCCCTCGAGGGTCCGGGCCGCGCTCAGCCGATTGGCCTCGGCGCGCGCGACTCGCTCCGGCTCGAGGTGGCGTACCCGCTCTACGGCAACGACATCGACGACACCATCACGCCGCTCGAAGCCGGCCTGGCGTGGATCGTGAAGCTCGACAAGGGCGCCCCCTTCACCGGGAGCGACGCGCTCCGCGCGCAGAAGGGCCGCGGCGTCACCCGGCGGTTCGTCGGCTTCAAGCTGCTCGAGCGCGGCATCCCGCGGCACGGGTACCCCGTTTACTACGACGGTCACCAGGTCGACATCGTGCGGAGCGGGACGATGAGCCCCTCCCTGGGCATCCCGATCGGCACCACCTACCTGCCGGCGGCCGCGGCCAAGCCGGGCACCCGCTTCGAGGTGGATTCGCGCGGCACGCGCATTCCCGCCGAGGTCGTGAGCCGGCCGTTCTACACGGCGGGCACCGCGCGCAAGGCCAAGTAGGGGCGCACCGTCGTGCGCCCCTGCGTGACGGCCGAACGGCCGCGCTGCCCCGCTGCCCACGCCCCACGATGCGCGTAGCCATCCTGACCATCTCCGACGCCGGCAGCCGGGGCGAGCGGGCCGACGCCTCGGGCGACCTCATTGCGGCCTGGGCCGCCGAGCGGGGCCACGCGGTGGCGGCGCGCACCCTGGTGCCGGACGAGACCGGCCCGATCGCGGGGACACTCGCCCGCTGGGCCGACGGCGACGTGGCCGACCTGATCGTGACCACCGGCGGCACCGGCCTCACCCCGAGGGACGTCACGCCGGAGGCCACCCGCGCCGTGCTCGACCGCGAGGCGCCGGGCATCGCCGAGGCCATCCGCGCGAGCGCGGTGCCGCGGTTTCCTCGGGCGGCGCTGGCCCGCGGCCTCGCCGGCGTGCGCGGGCAGACGCTCATCGTGAACCTCCCCGGCAGCCCCGGCGGAGTGCGCGACGGTCTCGCCGTGCTCGACGGCCTCGTGGCGCACGCCGTGGCGCTGGTTCGGGGCACGGACACCACGCACACCCACCAGGAGGGCTGACGGCAGATGACGGCGCAGATCCTCCTCACGATGGACGACCTCGAGACCGCCGTGCCGCTCAACGCGGCGCTGGAGCACGCGGGCTACACGACCACGATGGTCTCGGCGATGGACGACGTGCGCTCCGTCTTCCGCCGCGAGAGCCCGGACCTGCTGATCCTGACCGGCGCAGTCCACGAGTCGCCGGCGCTGGCGCTGATCGCGCTCGCGCGGGAGGCGGAGGTTTCCACGCTCGCCCTCATCGAGCCGACCGACTCGGAGCGTGCGGAGCGGGTGGCGAGGCTCGGCGCGACGGCGGTGATGACCAAGCCATCGCACGTCGACGAGGTGGTGGCCACCGCGCGGCGGCTGGTGCAGCGGCGGCAGCTCCAGCAGCGCACCGGCATCAGCGGCGAGAGCGCCGCCATCCAGGAAGTGCTCGTCAAGATCGAGCAGATGGCGCCGGTGTCGAGCACGGTGCTCATCCAGGGGGAATCGGGCACCGGCAAGGAACTCGTTGCCAAGGCCATCCACGACCTGTCGCCCAGGCGGGGCCAGCCGTTCATCGCGGTCAACTGCGCCGCCATTCCCGATACCCTGCTGGAGTCCGAGCTGTTCGGGCACGAGAAGGGTGCGTTCACCGGCGCCGCCGAGCGGCGGTTGGGTCGCTTCGAACTGGCGGACGGCGGTACGATCTTCCTGGACGAAATCGGGGAGATTCCCGCGAGCACCCAGGTCAAGCTGCTCCGCGTGCTCGAGAGCCGCGCCTTTTTCCGCGTGGGCGGCGTGCAGCCGATCAAGGTGGACGTGCGGGTCGTGGCAGCCTCCAACCGCAACCTGCGCGACGCCGTCCAGCTCGGCGAGTTTCGCGACGACCTGTACTACCGGCTCAACGTGCTCAACATCTACCTGCCGCCCCTCCGGGAGCGGCGGGAGGATATCCCGCTCCTGCTCCGTCGGTTCGTCCGGGAGTTTGCCAAGGCGCACGAGCGGCCCTTCCGGGGCATCACCGCCGAAGCGCTGGAGCACCTGGTCGGCGCCCCCTGGCCCGGGAACGTCCGGCAACTCCGGAACCTGGTCGAGTCGATGGTGGTCCTGGCGCCGGGGACCGAGATCCGGGCCGGGGACATTCCGCCGGACGTCATGGATGGGGCGGGTTCGCTCCTGCCGGCCCGGATCGCCCATGTCGGGCGGGATGTGTCGAGCCAGGAGCTTGAGTTTATCTTGCGTAATATCATGGACTTACGAGTTCAGGTCGAGGACCTCAGGCGCCGGGTGGACAGCGGGCCTCAGCGGGTCCAGATCATCGACATGGCCGATCGCCAGCCGGTGGCCGACCTGCTGGGGGAGGTCCCCGGGGAGGAGCTGGGGGCGGTCCTCTACCGGTCTGGCATGACAATGGCTGAGGTGGAGAAGAGGGCCATCGAGGCCGCGCTGGAGGAGTACCGGGGCAACCGCCGGAAGGCGGCCGAAGTCCTGGGCATTGGCGAGCGGACGCTATATCGAAAAATCAAGGCATTTGGACTCGGCTAAGTGGTTGTTTTCTTGGCGTTTGCGGGGTGTCACCTCTTGACAGTTCTCAAGTCCGAGCCAATATTGCCATTGCCCTGTTCCTGCCCTGCCCGGGCCGGCGCATGATTTTCAGCATCGACCCTGAGGCCTGTGTCGCGTGCCTGGCTTGTGTGCGGGTCTGCCCCACCGAGGCGGTGGCGGTCGACGGCACCCAGGTGCAAATCGTCGATGAGGCGTGCATTTCCTGCGGGGAATGCGTCCCGGCGTGCCCGCACCAGGCCATCCACGCCAGCGGAGAAATCGGCCGGGCGTTGACCGTGGCGGCGCGGGGCGACGGGATCCTGATCCTGAGTCCGGAGTCCACGGCGCATTTCTACCCGGCCACGCCGGAGCAGGTGGTCAACGCCTGCTACGCGGCAGGGTTCCGGACGGTGCATCGCGGCGTCATCGGCGATGAACTCGTGGCCGCCGAGTATCTGAGCCTGTGGCGGGACACCGGGTGGGGCACGCTGATCCGCTCCACGGATCCGGTGGTGGTCGAGACGGTCCGCATGGACTATCCGGAGCTGGTGCCGTACATGGCGCCGGTCACGATCCCGGCCATCGCGGAGGCGCGCTATCTCCGCGCGGCGAACGGGCAGGACCTCCGGATCGTGTACGCGGGCGTCGCGGCGCCGCGGGGCACGCCGGAGCTCGACGCCGCCGTCACGTTCGAGGACCTCGAGCGGATCTTCCAGCTTCGGGGCGTGAGCGTCCTGGCGCAGCCCGACTTCTTCGCGCGGATTCCGGAGGAGCGGCGGCGCCACCTGAGCGCGGCGGGCGGGCTTCCGCTGGCCATGCTCGAGGAGGCCCGCTACGCGAGCCGCCGCTTCCGCACTTTGCGCGGCCTGCGCCACCTGCCGGCGCTGGCGCATGCGGTGGCGGTGAACCGGCTCGACCTGGGGTTCGTGGACCTGCTGTCGTTCGAGGGCGTGCTGGATCATCCGCTCCTCGGGCCGCGGGACCAGCTGTACTGGCGGCGGGCGCTGCTGGCCAGCGCGGAACCGCCGCGGAGCAGCGTGCCGGTGGTGGATGGCCGGCTGGTGGCCAGCGTGGGCGCCACGTTCGACATCCGGCCCCGGCGGCTCCAGTCCGACCCGACGGCGGTGGCCGCGTTGCTCGACGCGATCGGTCCGGGGCCCAACGGACGTCCCTGGGACTGCGGGGCCTGCGGGTTCACGACCTGCGCCCGGTTCGCCGCCGCGGCGGTCCTCGGCCGCGCCACGCTCCGCCAGTGCACGCCCTACCAGGAGCGGCGCGCGGAGGAGGCCTCCCGCGAGGCGGCGGTGGACCTGCTGACGGGGCTGGCGACCTTCCGGGTCCTGCGGGACCGGCTGGGGCACGAAGTCGAGCGGAGCAAGCGCAGCCTGGAAGGCTTCGCGGTGCTCTTCATCGACCTCGACCGGTTCAAGGCGCTGAACGACCGCTTCGGGCACGAGGCTGGCAACGAGGTGCTCCGCGCGGTGTCGTCGGAAATCCGGAGCGCGGTGCGCGCCTCGGACCTCGCGGCCCGCTATGGCGGCGACGAATTCGTGGTCATCCTGACCCGGACAGATTTGCACGGCGCCCGCCGCGTGGCGGAGGCGCTCCGGGCCGGGATCGAAGGAGTCGGTCGGCGGTTGGGGTATGAGGTCGGGATCGTCACGGCGAGCATCGGGCTCGCGGAGTTCGACCCGGCGCGGCCCACCGAGGGAGACCTCCTGGTCACCGCCGACCGGGCATTGTACCAGGCCAAGGCCGCGGGCAGGAACGCCGTGGCCAACGAAGGGGCTGCCTGAACGGGCGGCCGTTGCCCCCACAGGCATTCAGCGACAGGGACAGACGATGGCCTTCAACGCCGCAAAGCAATCCGATGCCGGCTCGCAGCCGGGGCGCACCACGCCGTCCGGCGGTCTCGGGGGCGAGGCCCCCGATCCGTGGGGCGTGCGCCGGGCGGAAAACCTGCTCACCACGCTGGAGGGCATCCTCTCCGCGCGGGTCGTGACGACGCCGCTGGGCGAGGTGAGCGAGGTGCACATCCTTGCACAGTCGGGGCTGGCGCCGAAGCAGCTGGTGCGTAATATCGAATCAGCCCTGCTGGCGCAGCTCGGCCTCCGGGTGGACCACCGCAAGATCAGCATCGCCCAGACGGCCGACGTCAAGCCGATCGAGGCGCTCGACAAGGAGGCGGTGCGTACCAAGGCGCTGCACCGGGCCATCCTCTTCGAGGACCTCTCCGTGGCGCCGAGCAAGCGGCCGCACCGCATCGCGCTGAGCGTGAGCCTGAGCTATGACGGGCGCACCGAGACGGCGGAAGAGGAAAGCAGCGACACGCCGCGGAGCCGGGTGGAGGCGGCGGCCCGGGCCGCGGTGACGGTCATGGACCGGCTGCTCCAGGATTCGTCCCTGGCGCTGGAGGGGGCCAAGATCGTGCCGGCCTTCGACCGGGAGTTCGTGTTCGTGGCGGTGCAGGGGTTGGGCGGGCGCGAGTCGCTCGTGCTGACCGGCAGCGCGCAGATCAAGGAGAGCGCCGAGCGCGCCGCGGTGTTCGCGGTGCTCGACGCGACCAACCGATGGACGGAACTGCGCCGGCCGCGCTGAGCGGCGGACGGCGATTTCTACCACCCCGAGCGGAGGGAACAGAGCGAGGCAGGGGGACCGGGTCTTCACAGGACAGCGGAGACTAGCGGACAGTTGAGCGGAGCGTATGGGAGGCCATAGCGAGGCCGACCACTTCCCGAGTGATAGTGTCTCGAAGGGAGGTGACGCTCATGCTGCAGATTACGTGGCTTGCCGCCGCTGTGAAGTTCGTGGCGAATCTGTTCCTGGCCGAAGGCCAGACTTGGGCCTAATTAGGCCCTGACGCCCCGATCCCCCCGCTGAGCTGTTCCAATCCATGCGAGCCCTGAGCAAAACGACCCTCTTTGTAATTCTCATCACGCTCATCGCAGTCGCGCTGGGTGTGGTCTCGTTTCAATTCCAGCATCCGTACCCAGGCATCTGGCCGGTCCTGAGTTTCATTCTCGTTGCCCTGCTTCTAGATCAGGGACAGACGAGCTTGAAAGTATCCGCCTATGGCTCAACTTCCTTCGTAGTCCATATCGCCGCTGGCATACTGTTTGGCGGCTTCTGGGGTGGATTGATTGTTGTCGTTTCCACCGCATTGGCACAGTTGGCGGTTGGCAAAGAACCACTGAAGCTCCTATTCAATGTGGCTCAGCGCGGTGCTTCCGTCATGGCCGCCGTGCTGGTGTATCATCTCCTCGGCGGCAGCCTTCCCCCCGCATATCTACAAGTAGTTGGGAGCGTAGACTCCACCGCGCTGCAGCGGGATTTCTTTCTCTTCTTCGCCTACGCGGCAACCTATTTCATCGCCAACTCGATGGCCGTGAGCGGCGTCGTGGCGATCAATAGCGAGCGCTCGTTCCGGGATGTCTGGAATCTCAATACCCGTGGCGTCATCGGGTATGATCTCGGCGCCAGCGGGATCGCGCTCTTTCTGGCATGGCTCTACACTCGATTTGAGGTGAGTTGGGGGTTGGGTTCCCTCGGGTTGGTCGGAGTGGTCCTCCCGATCGTGGCCGTGCGACACGTGTACGGCCTCTACCACCAGTTGCAGGACAGCGGGCAGGAACTCCTTCAGGTGATGGTCAAGGCCATCGAGGCCCGCGACCCGTACACCTCCGGCCATTCCCTACGAGTGAGCCAGCTCTCTCGCGTCATCGCGCTCGAGATGGGGCTCCAGATCCGGGACGTGGAGCAGGTCCACACCGCCGCCTTGCTGCACGATGTCGGCAAGATCCACGAGGAGTTCGCGCCCCTCCTCCGGAAGGAGGACCGCCTCACGCCCGACGAAACGGCGCTGATGCAGACCCACTCCGCCCGGAGCGCGGACCTGGTGGGCATCATCTCCAAGTTTCGGGGGTTCATCCAGGAGTCGGTGCGGCACCATCACGAGCGGTGGGACGGCAAGGGCTATCCCCAGGGGCTCAAGGGGCACGAGATCCCGCTGGCCTCGCGGATCATCCTGGTGGCCGACACCATCGACGCCATGACCACCGACCGCCCCTACCGCAAGCGGCTTCCGCTCGAGGTGGTCACGGCCGAGCTGCAGAAGTGCAAGGGGAGCCAGTTCGATCCGGACGTGGTGGAACTCGTCGTGTCCTCCGTGGCGGTGCGCCGGCTCATCACGGTCGGTGTTGAGCCGGCCACGATGTCGGCCACGATGACGATCTCGGATCCGAAAGTCGGTCGGCCGACATTCTCGCAGAAGCAGTTCTGGAGGGGCCGCCAGGCGTGATTGCCAGAGTTGATCACAAGTCGAGCATCCCCAGAAGCCTGAGCTGATTTGTGGTGGCCGCTGGAAGTTCTTGGAGGCGACGCCACATTGCCTCGCGCTCATCCTCAACGACAACTCCGAACCTTGTGTCCAGCCACACCTTCGCATTCAGAACTTCTGCTTGATCAATGCAGTCCAAGAGGTGCCCTCGGAGTAGTAACTCACCCAGGATTTCTCGAACTTCAGCTACTTCTCGCCCGCCTGCCAACGCTGCTCTTGCCGACCAGCGAGAATACGGCCCCGCGAATGCATCGGATCTAAGCTTCGTCATCTCCCCGGTGACCCCTTCCCGGGCGGCACCAAGTGCGTCAGCGCCACGACCGAGTAGGCAGAGGACATCAGCCTTTCGAAGACACCAAGACTGCTGGAGGTAGAGGGGGGCGAATTCCACGAAGGTGCGACCTCCGTCTTCTAGAGCCCCAATGGCTTCGGTCGCCCGCCCTTGGAGCGCGTATGCATGCGCCCGGAGAAAGTGGGCTTGATAGTGATGGAACAATTCGTTGTTGAATTTTGGTCGGGTAGTCGCGCAGAATTCGGCCCAATGAAGCTGAGCGTCCGTGTTGCCGAGGCGACAGTGGCAAAGAGAGAGATTGGCAGCGAGCAGGCGCAGTTTGCTTTCCTCTCCTAGCTTTCGCGCGACGTAGATGCCCTTTTGCGCGATTGATTCGGCGGCCGAGTAGTCGCCAAGGGCCGAGTGACTCGCGGCTTGCCCAATGACTAGTCGCAGATAGACTGAGTTGCGAATGCCCTGGGCCTCAAGGTCGCCGACGATTCCCATGATTGTCTCTAGGCTCCGCAACTTGGCGCCAGAGTGATAAAAGCAGAAAGCCTTCCCAAGTGCATGCTCAGCCATGTCCTCCAAGGAAAGTTGGTCGCATGGCTCAGCCTCAAGCTGGGATAGAATCTTGTGGAGTAGATTGGGCTCCTGAAGATCCCGGAAGACTGACGCCGCCATCCAAAGGGCACGCAGACGTGTATTGGCGTCCCGCGCTGACCGAGCCTCGGCAAGCAATCCAAGCGCGATGTCGCGGTTCATCTGTGGGGTGTGGTCCCCGATGAAGTGCCTCGCGTACAAACGGAGCACAGTGCGCCGTGATCGCACGGCGGGCCGCGCCAAATCGCTGACTCCGTCCAGAAACTCGAGCGACTCCGCCATCCGCCCTTGCTCTTGAAGCGCCTCACCCAGGAGCAGGAGCGCCTCGCTCCGGTCCGGCTCCTCCAATCGGTCCATCGCCGTCGACAGCCCTCGCTCCGCCTCGTGCGGGGCACCGCCGCGCATTGACTCTCGCGCACCGCGCAACAAGTACGGAGTCGCCTCATCGCGCCGTCCGGCTCGAATCAGGTGCCAGGCGATCTCCAGCCCTGGTGCGTTCCGGCCGGCCGCTTCCGCGGCCAGCAGCCGGGTCACCACCTCGCCGTGCAACGCTGTCCGCATCGGCTTCGGGATGCTCAGGTAGGTGTGTCCCCTGATCAACTCGTTGACGAACTCCAGCCGCTCCTCCGTTTCCCGGAGGAGTCGCAAGGACCGGAGGGCGCTCATCGCCTGACCGGTGGCGCCCAAGCCGAGGTCGACGATCTGGTAGAAGGGCAGGTCGTTGAGTCGGGGCCCCAGGACCGCCGCCAACTGAAGCACCAGGCGCGCCGGGGCATCGAGTCCTTCATGAATCCGGTCCAGCGCCAGCCGGTACGCGTCTTCCGGGGGTGGCCGGTTGCCCAGTTCCTCGCGCATGGCCGGTACGGCAAGCGCCAGGCTGCTCTCCCCGCTGGCGATCCACTCGCTCACGAAGAGCTCGAGGGCCATCGGGTAGCCACCCGCCGCGCGGAGCATGGCGTCGCGAACCGTCTTGCCGGGCGTCGGGCCGTCGGCGGTCAGGCTGTCCAGCATCGCCGCCGCTTCGTCGTCCGCCATCGGGGGCACCTCGAGCGAAACGACGCCGAGCCGGCGGTGGCTTTCGCGGAGCTTGGCGACATTGGGCGACTCGTTCGGCCCGCTGGGGCGCGCGGCGAGCGCGAGCATCACCCGCTCGCGCTCGAACCGGCGAACCAGCAGGTGGACCACCGCGATGCTCGCATCGTCGGCCAGGTGAAGGTCGTCAATCACCAGAATGACCGGCGTCTCCTCCGCGATGGTGCGGACTAATGTTTCCATGGCGTCGGTGATCCGGATCCGGAACGACTCGCCCTGAAGCTGGAGGGTGGACGGCAAATGCGGGAAGTGCTCGTGCACCGCCGGGACCGCGCGGGCAAGGTCGGCGAGCGCATTGGGCGCAGTGGCCCGGGCTTCGGGGCGCTCGAGCAGGCCCCGCACCAGGGCGCCGAGCGCGGCGTAGGGGATGTCGCGTTCGAGCTCGTAGCACTGGACCCGGCTGGTGACCGCGCCGTCCAGGCTCGCCGCGGTGAGGAGCCGCTGGATGAGCGTGCTCTTCCCGATCCCCGATTCTCCCAGGACGAGGGCGTGGGTGGAATCGCCGCGGGTGGCGCGCTCCCAGGCTTCGTACAGGGTGCGATACTCCGCCGTGCGGCCGATGAAGGTGCGGTTCTTCCATTGCTCGGTCGGCACCCGGGGACGGGCACCGTCACCTCCGCCCTCCAGGGTACCCCGCCGGAGCCGCCGCGCCATCGCCTCCAGCTTGTCCGAGGGTTGCGCCCCCAGCTCTGTCTGCAGGGATTGCTTCCAGGTCTCGAATGCGCGGAGGGCCCCGATCCTGTCCCCAGCGAAGGCGCGGGCCTCGATGCGGGCCCGCACCGCCGCTTCGCTGAGCGGATTGTGCGACAACGTGCGGTCGGCCAGCCGGAGGATGCCGACGAAGTCCCCCGTGCGGCGGCAGTGATCCATCTGTTGAACGAGGGCGGATTCGATGGCGGGCCAGAGCATCGTGCGCTGCTGGTCGCGCCAGTGGTTGAAGGCCGGCGCATCCTGGATCTCGAACTCCTCCAGGAAGGCGTCCACTTCCATGGCGGGAAGCAGGTCGGTGCCGAGGACCTCCCCACGCTGGAGCCGTTCGAGGTCGGTGCTGAGGGCCGCGGTCATGCGAAGGGAGTGATTGTCGCCCGGGAATCCCTTCGGGTCCACGCGGTATCGAAGCGCCGAGATCGCGGTGGCCATCGAATGACGGGCCTCGCGAATCCCGACGCCCGGCCAGAGGAGATCGGCGAGGCGGTCGCGTCGGATCGGCGCCCGCCCGTCGATGGCCATGTACACGAGCAGCGCCAGTTGCTTCCGTGTCTTCAGGCGAACAGGGGCGCCGTAGGGATCCAGCAGCGCGGGTTGGCCCAGACAGCGGAGGGAAAACGGGGGACTCATCGGGGGCTCCGATTCGCGAGACACGGACATCGTACAGCCGAGGGCTCAACTAGCAGTCAACTCGGCGCTCGACCCTGGTCGAGAGCCTGCAATATTGCCGTCGTCCTCTCCGTGGTCCCATCCGACCTCATCGAGCACAATTCCATGCTGCAGCGCCTTGCATCACTCCCTCGGCCCCGTTGTTGCTGCCTCTCGTCCCGCTTGGCTAAATTGTCCCCGCTCGGAAACACCCGGCGCCCTCCCCCGGCGCGCCCCCAACGACGGAGATGCTTGCATGCTCAATACGTCCCGCGGCCTGGCCGGCCTGCTCGTCCTCGGCACCCTCGGCCTCGGCGCCTGCAGCGATTCCAACAGCCCCACCAACGACCCGCTGACCGCGCAGTCTGCCGCACCGGTGGGCTCCGCGATGGCGAGCACCGCCGATCTGGCCATCGGCGCCCTCACGCCGTCGGTCCCCCAGTTCGGCCTGGGCTTCCCGATGTTCTTCAGCCGCGGCCGCGCCATCGCCGGCGGAATCCAGTTCACCCCGCCGGATTCGCTGCCGAACTGCCCCGCCGCCAGCAGCCTGACCGACACCGACGGCGACGGCGTCCCCGACAACGCCACCTGGAGCTTCACCGCCGCCGACTGCACCCAGACCGACATCGAGGGCAACCGCAGCGTGGTGACCGGCAGCGTCGTGGTGACCGATCCGGGCCTCACCGCCGGCTACGACCTGCACATCAACAACCTCGCTGCGCAGTACTTCCAGAACGGCGCCTCGAGCCCCATCCTCCAGCTCGTGATGGACGGCAACTGGGGCCTCCGCGGCACCAGCGACGCCCTCTCGCTCGACCAGAACTACAACTTCGTCCTCACCGTCAACGGCGAGCGCGCCTCGCTGGCCAACGACCTCACGGTGAGCTTCACCTCCGGCGGCACCCCCATTGCGTGGGGCAGCCCCCTCCCCAACGGCACCATCGACATCAACGGCGCCTGGCGGGTTTCCTCCAGCCGGGAGAATCACGCGCTGGAGCTCACCACCATCACGCCGCTGGCCTACGACACGACGTGCGGCGGCATCGTGGCCGGCGTGCTCGACGCCCGGGGCACCGGCGGCAACGTCCGCGTGACCTGGACCGGCTGCGGCACCCACACCGACCAGTACCTCCCGGCCAGCTGACCGCCGCCGACGGATCGAAGCCCGGAATGCAGAAGGGGCGCACAGCCGTGCGCCCCTTCTGCATTTCCTGACCCGCTGCCCCGCTGCCCCGCCGCGCTACGCTTGTAACCAGGCCTTCGCACCGATCAATTCGCGCACCACGTCCTCGCTGGTCTTGTCCGCCGCCTCGGCCGCGAAGTTGGTGACCACCCGGTGCCGCAGCACCGTCATCGCCACCGATTTCACGTCGTCGAGGTCGGCCATCGGGCGGCCCGAGAGCGCCGCCCGCGCCTTGGCGCCGAGGACCAGGTACTGCGAGGCGCGGGGCCCCGCGCCCCATTCCACGTACTCCCGCACCAGCGCCGGGGCGTCGGGCTCGGTGGGGCGGGTCATTCGGGCCAGGGTGACTGCCGCGCGGATCAGCTGCTGCGACACCGGAATCCGCCGCACCAGCGCCTGCATGGCGAGCAGCGCCCTGGCGTCCAGCACCGGCTCGAGCGCCGCCGTGCGCCCGCTGGTGGTCTGCTCGACAATGGCTTCCTCCTCGGCGCGCGAGGGGTACCCGACCCGGAGCTCGAACATGAAGCGGTCGAGCTGCGCCTCGGGGAGGGGGTAGGTCCCCTCCTGCTCGATCGGGTTCTGGGTGGCCAGCACGAAGAACGGTTCCGGCAGCGAGTAGGTCTGGCCGCCGACCGTCACCTGGTGCTCCTGCATGGCCTGGAGCAGCGCCGCCTGGGTCTTGGGCGGGGTGCGGTTGATCTCGTCGGCCAGCACCACGTTCGCAAAGACCGGCCCCTTCACGAACCGGAAGCTGCGCTTGCCGGTGGTGAGGTCCTCGTCGATGATCTCGGTGCCGGTGATGTCGCTCGGCATGAGGTCGGGGGTGAACTGCACCCGCTGGAAGGAGAGCGCCAGCGCTTCCGAGACGGTGTGCACCATCATCGTCTTGGCCAGCCCCGGCACGCCGATCAGGAGGGCGTGCCCGCCGGCCAGGATGGCCGCGAGGATCCCCTCGACCGCCTCCTCCTGCCCGACGATGCGGCGGCTCACTTGCTCGCGCAGGTGGCGGGCGGCGGCGGCGAGCTGTTCCAGTTGCTGCACGTCGGACGGGGCGGGGCGGGCGACGGTCATGTCCACTCACGGTCGGGGTGTTCAGTGCGCTACGGCGTGCCGTGAGGGAAAGTTGCACCGGGACGGGCCCGAAGGGCAGGCCCGGGCCCCGCGCGCTAGAGTTACTTCACCTTGTGCTCCACCCACTGGCTCGCGATGCAGAGCCACATGTCCGTTGGCCTGCCGGACCCAGGTGTCGGTCCAGACCTGATCCGGATGTGCGACACCTTGCCCTTCTTGCTCTTCACGGTAAAGCGTGCCCTCGCCGAGGTGGACTGCGGTATTGCCGCTCACCACGACGGTGTAGGCGCCGTTCGTGACGTTGGAGTACTTCACCCCGCATCGCTCAGGCTCGGCGAGGTAGGTGGTCCGGTTCGATCCGCTTCCCGGTGCCGTCGGTGGCCATGTAGTCGGGCGCCAGGAACGTCTCGACCGCGGTCCAGTTGCGCGGCCGCCAGGGAGACGGCCCACTGGCCTTCGAGGTCGTTGATCGCCTTGGCGACGGCCGCGCTGTCCTGGGCGTGAAGGGGGACGGTGACGAGGGCCGCGAGGCCCACGGCGAGGAACAGTTTCCGGATCATTAGAGACCTCCTGGAGGGGGTCCAGCGCCCCGCACGGGCCCTGACAGCGGCAATCTCCCGGTGGCTCCGCGGAAGTCAAATCCGGGGGCCAAAAGTTGCTTGCGAAATTTTTCACAAGCGGGTAATTTTGGCCCCGATGAAAGAGCCGTTGGGGTCTCCCCGGGAGATGGGGGAGGGGTACAAGTACGTCTCCCTCGGCCTCACCTTTGCCGGCGGGATCATCCTCTTCATGGGGATGGGGTTCCTGCTCGATCGCTGGCTCGGGTGGATGCCGGTCCTGACGGTGGCCGGCACCCTCCTCGGTTCGGTGCTGAGCTTCCTCAACGTGTACTGGAAGCTCCAGGCCGACGAAAAGGAGTACGACGCCGAGCACCCCGCACCGAAGCGGAAGTTCGGGCGGCGCGCACCGTGAAGGCGCTGAAGCTCGGGATGGTGCTGACGGCCGTCGTGAGCGGCCTCCTGGCCTGGGCGTTTGGGCGAGCGGTCCTGCCGGCGGCGCTCCTCTTCGGCAGTGTGGCCACGGCCATCCAGGTGGCGGCGTCGGGGCTCCTCGGGCGGGCCGCCGGCCAGCCCTTCGAGCGGCTCCTCAAGGCGTGGGGCCTCGGCATGGGCCTCCGGATGCTCGGGGTGATGCTCTTCCTGGTGGCGGTGCTGGCCGACCGGGTGTTCTTTCCGCCGCTCCCGACGGCGCTGGCGTTCGTGGGGGTGTTGATCCCCCTGATGTTCTCGGACCTACGGACGATACGATGATTGCTGGCCAGGCCCCCGACATCGGCGAAATGGTGCTCCACCACACGGCGGACGCCTGGACGATCGAGTTCTACCCGATCGGCACGATCCACCTTCCCCGGTGGCCCGACGTGCACCTCGGGCCGCTGACGCTCAATCTCTCGCCCACCAAGCACGTCGTCTTCCTGATCCTGGCGGCGGCACTCGTCTTCCTGACGATGTTCCTGGCCGGACGTTCGCTCCGCCGGCAGCGGGCGGGGGAAAAGGCGCCGAAGGGCTTCGCGGCGGCCATGGAAGGGCTGGTCCTCTTCGTCCGGAACGACATCGCCATCGCCAACATCGGCGAGACTGGCGCGAAGTTCGCCCCGCTCATCATGGCGCTCTTCTTCTTCATTCTCTATTCCAACCTGCTCGGCCTGCTGCCCTGGGGCGCCTCGCCCACCGGCAACCTGGCGGTGACGGCCTCGCTGGCGATCCTGGTCTTCCTGACGATCGAGGTCGGCGGGATGGTCAAGCTGGGGGCCAAGGGCTACCTGGGGACGATCTTCCCGCACGTGCCGGGAATGCATGGACCCGGGGCGTTGGCGTTCACGATCTTCATGGCCCCGATCGAGATCGTCAGCAAGCTGGTCAAGCCGTTTGCGCTGGCGGTCCGTCTCTTCGGCAACATGACCGCCGGCCACTTCGTGATCCTGTCGCTCTTCGGCATCATCTTCCTCTTCGGCGGCATCCAGGGCTGGAACTGGGCCATCGGGATCATGACCGCGCTTCTGACGGTCGGCGTGATGATGCTGGAGCTGATCGTGGCGTTCCTGCAGGCGTACGTCTTTGCGCTGCTGTCGGCCGTGTTCATCGGGCTGATGCAGCACGAGCACTAGGGAGTGCGCAGCACAGTTCGCTTGTGTCATTGCGAGGCCACGTGGTGGCCGAAGCAATCTGGCCCGAGGTTGCTTCGTCGGCCCCGAGGGGCCTCCTCGCAATGACAGAAGGCAGGGCCCCCGGCGCCGCGCGCTGCCGCCGCCGGGGTTGATCGTAGTCCGCCGGACGGCGGATGATGCGCCCGCTGGCTCCGCGAGGAGCCGATGGCGGGCCGCCGGGATGGGCCGCGCGGGAGACGCGGCGCCGGACCGGGTGGCGCGACAACCAGACATCTCCACTCATTGAACAGGATCGACACATGTTCCTCCTCAGCCTCATCCAGGACGCGGCCGCCAACGGCGGGCCGTCGGGCGCCGACTTCATCGCGGCCGCCAAGAACACCAACGCCCTCCTCGGCGCCGGCATCGGCATCGGGCTGGCCGTGCTGGGCGCCGGCATCGGCCTCGGCCGGATCGGTGGCCAGGCCGCCGAAGCGATCGCCCGCCAGCCCGAAGCGGCCGGCGAAATCCGCGGCGCCGCGCTCCTGATCGCCGTGCTCCTCGAGGGCGCCACGATCATCGCGCTGGTGTTCGCCCTGCTGTTCAAGCTCATCGCGTAAGGCGGTTCCATGTACTCCGCGCTGCTCGTCGTATCGGAGGGTGCCAGCGGGGCCCCGGCGTCGCCCTTCGAGGTGAACTTCGGGCTCTTCTTCTGGACGTGGGTGGTCTTCATCGCCCTCTACTTCCTGCTGAAGAAGTACGCCTGGCCGGCCATCCTCACCGTCACCGAGGAGCGCGAGCAGACCATCCGTCGCCACCTGGAGGAGGCGGAGCAGGCGCACGCGAAGGCCACGGCGCTCCTCGCCGAGCAGCAGAAGCTGCTCGGTGAGGCGCGCACGCAGGCCCAGGCCGTGATGGCCGAGGCCAAGGCGGCTTCGGAGAAGGAACGCTCGATCGCGGTCCAGAAGACGCGGGACGAGCAGGAACAGCTGCTGGCTCGCGCGCGGCGGGAAATCGCCGCCGAGGGAGAGAAGGCGCGCCAGGAACTCCGCCGCGAGGCGGTGGACCTGTCGCTGGCGGCGGCCTCCAAGCTGATCGGCGAGCGGCTCGGCGCCGACGCGGACAAGAAGATCGTCATCGACTACCTCGCGAGCCTGGAGTCGCCGCAGTGAAGCACGAGGTGATCGCCCGGAACTACGCCGAGGCGCTCTTCGAGCTCGGCGAGGCGCAGGGGGAGAGCGTGCGGTACGGCGCGCTCCTCGAGGGGCTGGCGGGCGCCGTGTCCGCCACGCCGAACGCGCAGGGGGTGCTGATGTCGCCCCGGGTGTCCAAGGCGGCCAAGGCGCGGCTCCTCGCGAACACCCTGCCGGACGCACCGAAGCCGTTCGTCCTGTTCCTGCAGGCGCTGGTCAAGCGTAACCGGCAGGGCATGCTGGCCGAGATCTCGGAGGCCTACACCGGGCTGGTCGACGGCAAGCTCAACCGGGTGCGGGTCGGCGTGACGCTGGCACACGACGCTGACGCCCCGCTCCAGAAACAGATCGCCGCCGCCCTCACCACGGCGCTCGGCAAGGAGGCGCTGGTGGGCTTCTCGGCGGATCCCGCCGTGCTGGGCGGCGCGCTGGTCCGCATCGGCGACCGGGTGCACGACGGCTCGCTCCGGCGCAAGCTCATCATGCTCCGGCGGCAGCTGCTGAATCGCTAGCCGCCTCCCGGACGTATGGAACGGGCTCACCCCAGCGGGTGGGCCTGTTTACTTTTCGAAACCCGACTCAGCTCTCACCCCGGACTCGACGATGCTCCTCGCCCTCGTTGCGCTCGCCAGCCTCCAGCAGGCCACGCCCGGCACCGGGCCCGCGCCGTACTGGCAGCAATTCGTGGCCTACCAGATCGACGCCTCGCTCGACGAGCCCAAGGGCGTCCTGAGCGGGCGCCAGGAGGTGCTCTACCGGAACAACTCGCCGGACACCCTCCGCCAGCTGAGCTTCCATCTCTACCTCAACGCCTTCCGTCCCGGGAGCCGCTGGGCCGCCGCGGACTCGGTGGAGCACAATCGCCGGTACAACGACCTCAAGGACCCGAACTACGGCTTCAACCACGTCCGGAACGTGCGGATCATGGGCCAGCCGGTCGAGGCCATCTATCCCTTCGCGCCCGACAGCACGATCGTGCGGTTCATGCTCCCCCGTCCGTTGGCGCCCGGAGACTCGCTCGTCGCCGAGATGAACTGGGACGCGCGGCCTTCCATCCCACCGCGGCGGCAGGGGCGCCGAGGCCGGGCCTTCGACTTTGCGCAGTGGTATCCGCGGGTGGTGGTGTACGACCAGTACGGCTGGGAGGAGCACGCGCTGTACCCGGCCGGCGAGTTCTACGGGGAGTTCGGCACCTTCCTGGTCCGGCTCGACGTGCCCGAGGACGAGGTGATCGGTGCGACGGGCGTTCCCGTCTGCGGCGACCCGGGCTGGGCTCGCGCGAGCCGCCAGCCGGGCCGACCGATCGACTACCGGCGCGATTTCTACGGCGATCCGGCGCGCTTCGGCTGCGCCACGGCGTCCGCCGCCCCGGGGCGAAAGGTCGTCACCTGGTACGCCGCGGACGTGCACCACTTCGCGATGTCGCTCAATCCGGACTACCGTTACGAGGGCGGGAAGTGGGGCAACGTCGTGGTCCATGTGCTCTACCAACCCGGCGACGAGAAGAGCTGGGGCGGTGGCGTGGCCGTCCAGCGCACCGAAACGGCCCTCGCCTGGCTGGACCAGACTTTCGGGACGTTTCCCTGGCCGCAGTTCACCAACGTGCACCGGATCGAGGGGGGCGGCACCGAATTCCCCATGATGATCATGGACGGCTCGGCAGGGCAGGGGCTGATCGTCCACGAGGGCGGGCACAACTACGTGATGGGCATCCTGGCCAACAACGAATGGCGTGAGGGATGGCTCGACGAGGGCTTCACCTCCTACCAGGAAGGACTGTTCGCCGACGCTCACGGCGGCGCCGGCGGCGTGGCCGGCACCGAACGCTTCCTGCTGGGACTGCAGCTCGACGGCTACGCCGAGCCCACGAGCATGGTGAGCAACGACTACCGGGACTTCTTCACCTACAACATGAGCATCTATTCCGGTGGCGAGCTGTTCCTCCGCCGCCTGCAGTACGTACTTGGCGACACCACGATGCAGAACGTGCTCCACAACTACTACGCCCAGTGGAAGCTGCGCCACGTGAACGAGGATCGCTTTCGCGCCGTGGCCGAGGCCACGTCACGCCAGCCGCTGGGGCCGTTCTTTGCCCAGCAACTCCACGCCGTGGACCTGACCGACTACGCCGTCGGGCGGACGAGCAAGGCGCGGAACCCCGACGGCGGCTGGACGACCCGGGTGGAAGTGCTGCGGAAGGCGCCGCGGCAGCTTCCGGTCGAGGTGCAGGTGGCAGGCGCCACCGACACCGCCACGGTGCGGTCGGTCGGGACGGCGGAGCGGGAGTGGGTGGAAGTCCACACCAACAGCGAGCCGAAGGGCGTGACGCTCGACCCCAGGGTCCAGACCGGCGACTGGAACTTCCTCAACAACCACAAGTCGTTCGGGCTGTTCTCCAACCCGGGGCGGGTCGAGCCGTACCTCGACACCTACTTCTCCACCAGGACCGCCCGCGACCACATGACGCTGGGCCTCGCACCTGAGGGCTGGTACAACGACGCCGGCGGCGTGACGCTCGGCCTCCGGAGCCGGAGCGACTATCTCGGTCGGTTCGACCAGAACGTCCTCTCGATCACCGGCGGCACCGGCTGGGGCGCGGACGACCCGGTGCGCACGCTGGACGTCTTTGCCCGGGTCAAGAACCCGACCGCACTCCGTTCGACCAACATGAGCCAGGTCTTCGAGGGCTTCTCGATGGAAGGGCGCGCCGGCGCCACGGTCATCCTCGAGAAGAAGCGGCGCGACCACTTCACCTTCGGGCCCACCGTCACCCAGGGGCTTTCCCTCCGCTGGGTCACGACGACCAACATGGCGTTCCTCGACCCCGGCTACTACCAGGACGCCGGCACGGTCGAGGCCACGCTCTACGGCGGCGTGAGCAACCGGAGCGGCGCCTGGCAGCTTGGGACGAACGGGTCGCTCGGCGGCGGCGTGATGTACGACAACCAGGGCCCCGGCGTCAGCACCCAGGACCGCTACGACACCCAGGGATACCTTCGGGCCTCGCTGGTGGGCACCGCGCGCCGCCCGCTGGGCAAGAAGATGGCGGTCGCGTTCCGCGGCTACGCCGGCATCGCCCTGGCCAAGGATGCGCTCGTCAAGCAGCGGCAGGTGTACCTCGGCGGGGCCGACCCGTACGAGCAGCTGTACAATCCGTTCCTGCGCTCCGAAGGCGCGCTGCTGGTGCGCCCGGGGTTCTACTACCAGGCGCCGGGCGGCGCCAACATGCGCGGGCTCGACCCGCGCCTGAGCGCGCGGCAGGCCTACGCGCTCAACGCCCAGCTCGACCGCACCCTCGTCCTCCGGAACGGCGCCCACCTGTTCAACAAGGTCACCGTCGGCGCCTTTGGCGACGTGGCGCTCAGCGATCCGCCGACCGGAAGCGCCACCTACGGCCCGCTCCGCGTGTTCGGCGACGCCGGCATCGGGGTGAGCGCATCGCACAAGATCGGCGGCACTTCGTTTGTGACGCGGTTCGACGTGCCGCTGTGGGTGAGCGTGCCCTCACTGGCGCAGGATACGCATCCCGCCGACCAGGTGGGCTTCCGGTGGGTGTTGAGTTTCGCGCCGGCCATCTAGGGGTACGATTGTTCTGTCATTGCGAGGAGGCCCCGCCAGGGGCCGACGAAGCAATCTCGATCCACGACCATCGAGATTGCTTCGGCCACTGCGCGGCCCTGCAATGACAGAAGGGTGAGGCCGACATTTTGTCATTGCGAGGAGGCCCCGAAGGGGCCGACGAAGCAATCTCGGTCTACAACTCTTCCCAGAGGTCCCGCCACGTCGGGTTCATGGCCTGGATCAGGGCGAGCTTTCGGTGCCGAGGGCCGGCCTTGAGTTGCTTTTCGCGAAGGATGGCGCTCACAGGGTTCTCGTGGGCCTCGAACCATACGAGATGCCTCACTCGATATCGGGCCGTGAACGCCCCTCCTCTACCCGCCCTGTGTTGAGCCACGCGACGCTGCAGGTCCCGAGTGACGCCGGTGTACAGGACGCGCCGGCTGGAGTTGGTGAGGAGGTAGACGAAATAGCAGCGGCGGCCAGGCATGGGTCCATGGTTGCACGCCAGCATCAACTAGGGCGCAACCAGCCGTTGAGATTGCTTCGGCCACTGCGTGGCCTCGCAATGACAGAAGGGGTTGTCGCCTCGCGATGACAGAAGGGGCTCCGAGGGGCCTCGCAATGACAGATGGGGTCGGGGCCTCGCAATGACAGAAGGGGTTATGGCCGCGCGATGACAGAAAGTGGTCGTGCCAGCTAGACTTCCTGCATGACCGGGCCCTGGGATAGACGCGGCGGCGACCGGCGGGGTTTCTTCCGCGACATGGTCGGCGACTGGATCGAGAATCTGGTCGAGAAGGCCGAAAACACCGTCATCCAGCAGCGCTACTTCCGGCCGCCGGGCGCGCTGCCGGAGGTGGGGTTCCTGACTGCCTGCACGCGCTGCGGCGCCTGCGGCCCGGTCTGCCCGCCGCACGCGATCCAGTTCGCCGCGCCGAGCGCGGGGCTCGCGGCCGGCACGCCGTTCTTCGACCCGAAGCTGCAGCCGTGCATCGCCTGCCCGGACATGCCGTGCGCGGCGGCCTGCCCGACCGAGGCGCTGACGGTCCCGGCGAGCGGGTGGGTCGGCCAGCACCTCGGTGTCCTCGAGCTCCTGCCTGAGCGGTGCATCACCTTTCACGGGTCGGAATGTGGCGTCTGTGCCAAGGCCTGCCCGATCGGCGAGCGGGCGCTGTCCATGGACGACGCCGGGCACCCGGTCATCCGGGCCGAGGGCTGCGTCGGATGCGGGGTGTGCGTCCGCGCGTGCGTGACGTCGCCGTCTTCCTTCAAACTTCGCATGGTGGAGACTTGATGCCGGACGTGCCATACCGGGTGGACAAGCCGTGGGGTCACGAACTCATCTGGGCCCGGACCGACCGCTACGTGGGCAAGGTGCTGCACGTGAAGGCGGGCCATGTGCTGAGCCTGCAGTACCACAACAAGAAGGACGAGACGATGCACGTCCTCTCCGGCGAGCTGATCCTGCGGACCCGGCCCGGCGACGAGTTGGTTGCGCGCGCCTTCCGCGCCGGCGAGTCGGTCCACATCCCCGCCGGACTGGTGCACCAGATCGAGGCGGTGGTGGACAGCGACGTGCTGGAAGCCTCGACGCCCGAGCTGGACGACCTGGTCCGCCTCTCCGACCGCTACGGCCGGGGGAGCTGATGCAGGTCATCATTCCGCTGGCCGGCAAGGGGACGCGGCTCCGGCCGCACACCCATCTCGTGCCCAAGCCGATGCTCAAGGTGGCGGGCCGGCCGGTCATGGACTGGGTCATGGACCGGATCGAGGGGTTGGGGGTCACCGAGCTGATCTTCATCACCGGCCACTTGAAGGAAACGGTCGAGGCGTACGCGAAGGACCGCTACGGCCTCCCCTGCCGGTTCATCGAGCAGAAGGTGCAGGACGGCACCGCGGGCGCCATCAACCTGGCGCGGCCCTACGTGACCGGTCCGGTGCTGATCATCTTCGTGGACACGGTGTTCGAGGCGGACCTGTCGCTGATCCGCCGGACCGACGCCGACGGGATCATCTGGGCCAAGGAGGTCGAGGACTACCAGCGCTTCGGCGTGGTGGTGACCGACGCGAAGGGCTACATGACGAAGATCGTGGAGAAGCCCTCCACGCCGATCTCGAAGCTCGCCAACATCGGGCTCTACTACATCCGGGACGTGGCGTCGCTCTGGGCCGGGATCGACCACGTGCTGGCGGCTCCCGCCAACAAGGGCGAGTACTACCTGACCGACGCCTTCCAGCAGATGATCGAGCACGGCCGGCGCATCCTCGCTGCCGAGGTGGGCGGCTGGTACGACTGCGGCGCGCCGGGCACCCTGCTGGAGACCAACGGCATCCTGCTGGAAAAGGGCGCCGCCCGCCGGCGCGATTTCCCGGGCGTCACCGTGGTGGATCCGGTGTACATCGAGGACGGCGTCGTCGTCGAGCGGAGCACGATCGGGCCCAACGTGTCGCTCGAGGCGGGGACGCGCATTTCCGACAGCACGGTGCGGAACGCCATCGTCGGGCGCGACGCGGAAATCACCGGATCGACGCTGGACGGCGCCCTCCTGGGCAACCGCGTGAAGGTGAGCGGCCTCCGCGGGGACGCCAGCCTGGGCGACGATTCCGAACTGCACGCGCGCTGACTGCGGTGCGCGGCCGCAGCGTTCTGTCATTGCGAGGAGGGCCCAGCGGGCCCGACGAAGCAATCTCGGGCCAGATTGCTTCGGCCGCTTCGCGGCCTCGCAATGACAGAATGGGGCGGGCTCCCACTTGTGCCGAGCACCTCTAGACGTGAGACTATGACCATGAACCGCGACGAACTCGTCTTCGACTGGAACGCTCAGGGCGGCGGGTACGACTACGCCCGTTCCCGGGTGGTCCTGAACGACGAGACGCTGCGCGACGGGCTGCAGAGTCCCTCCGTCATCGATCCGCCGATGGAGGTGAAGATCCGCCTGCTCCACCTCATGGCGGACCTCGGCGTGCGCGCGGCCGACATCGGCCTGCCCGGCGCGGGCCCGCGCGCGGTGGCCCAGGTGCGCGCCCTCGCTCGCGAGATCGTGGACCAGAAGCTCCCCATCGACATGAACTGCGCCGCCCGCACCGTCGTCGCCGACGTGGAGCCGATCGTGCGCGTGTCGGACGAGGTGGGCGTGCCGATCGAGGCGGCCACGTTCATCGGGTCCTCGAGCATCCGCCAGTACACCGAGGACTGGACGCTCGACAAGATGCTCCGGGTCTCCGAGGAGGCGGTGAACTACGCCGTGTCCCACGGCCTCCCGGTCATGTACGTCACCGAGGATACCACCCGCGCGCGCCCCGAGACCCTCAAGGCGCTCTACGGCGCCGCCATCCGGTGCGGCGCCCGCCGCATCTGCCTGGCCGACACCGTCGGCTTCGCCACGCCCGCCGGGGTGCGGTCGCTGATCCGCTTCGTGCAGGACGAGATCGTCACGCCGTCCGGCGAATCGGTGAAGATCGACTGGCACGGCCACCGCGACCGCGGCCTCGGCGTGGCCAACTGCCTCGCCGCCATCGAGGCGGGCGTGGACCGGGTGCACGGCACCGCGCTGGGCATCGGGGAGCGGGTCGGCAACGCCGAGATGGACCTCCTCATCGTGAATCTCTTCCTGCTCGGGCTCCACACCGGGGACCTGTCGAAACTGAGCGAGTACTGCCGACTGGTCTCGGAGGCTACGGGCATCCCCGTGCCTGCCCAGTACCCGGTCGTGGGCTCCGACGCCTTCCGCACCGCCACGGGCGTGCACGCCGCGGCCATCATCAAGGCCCGCAAGAAGGGCGACGAGTGGCTGGCCGACCGGGTCTATTCGAGCGTGCCGGCGGCGACGTTCGGCTTCCGCCAGCGGATCGAGATCTCGCCGGTGTCCGGGTTGTCGAACGTCAAATGCTGGCTCGAGGAACACGGATACGACCCGGAGGAGGCGGCGGTGGCCGAGGCGCTCTTCTCGGCGGCCAAGCGGGCCGACCGGACGCTGGCGGAGGACGAGTGCCACCGGCTGGTGGCGGCGGCGCGCCAGCGGAGCGTGGCTGATGCCTCGACCCACTGACGTCCTCGCCCGTTCCTACCTCGACCTGCGCTGGAATTTCGATCCCGCCGCCGGCACCGCGGTGGGAGACGCCGCGTCGGACGCGCGCCTCGGCATGTTCGACGACGCCAGCATCCGGCAGCAGCTGGCCGCCTTCCGGGCCATGGCGGGCGCGGTGGAGGAACTCGAAGTAGCCGGGTTGCAGGACGAAATCGACCGCACCGCCCTGCTCGACGACATCCGCGTCACGATCTTCCGTTTCCAGCACGAACGGCCCCACGTCCACGACCCGGCATTCTGGCTCTCGCATCTCTTCGGCGCCCTGCACGGCCTGCTGGTCCGCGCCGACCAGGACACCGACCGCCGCGCCGCCGCCGCCCTGGCCCGGCTCGAGGCGACGCCCGCGTTTCTGGCCGCCGCCACGGCCACGCTCAAGAGCCCGCCACCCGTCATGCTCGGCACCGCGCTCACCATGGTGGAGGGCGGCGCCGGATTGCCCCGCCAGGTGGCGTCTGGCTTCGGGGCGCTGGCGCCATCCCTCGCGGGGGCGTTGGCCGCCGCAGGTACCGAGGCCGCCGCGGCCCTCGCGCACTTCAAGACGACGCTCCGCACCGAGCTGCAGGCCAATCCGGCGGAGCTGTCCTTCGCCGTCGGCGAGGACGAGTTCAACCGGCGGCTGCACCACGAACACGCGCTCCGGGCCACCGCGCCGGAACTCTGGCGCTACGGGCTTCGCCTGGTCGAGGAAACGGGCGCCGAGGTGCAGGCGGCGGCCGAAGCGCTGGCGCCCGGCGCGGTCTGGGCGGAGACGGTCCGGCGGCTCCGCGCGGAAACGCCGGACCTGCCGCTCCTCGAGGCGTACGCCGAAGAGGTGGGCCGGGCGCGGGGGTTCGTGGCCGAGGCCGGCCTGGTGGGCCTGCCGCCGGCGGAACTCCTGATCGAGCCGACTCCGCGGTTTCTCCAGCATTTCCTCCCGTCGGTGTGGTGCGTGCCTCCGGGACCGGAGGAGCGCGGCCGCCCGGGGCGGCTGTACGTCGGCGACGGCGGCGAAGGCGCGCTGCACTCCCGGCACGAGACCTGGGCGTGGGCTGCCGCGGAGGTCTGGCCGGGTCACTTCCTGCAGCGCTGCACGGCCGCCGCCCAGGCCTCGCTGGTCCGGAAGCACCTCTGGACGCCGCTGACGGTGCGAGGGTGGTCGCTGTACGCCGAGGAGCTGCTGGCCGACGCCGGGTTTGCGGGAAGCAGGGAGGCCAGGCTGATGGGAACGCTCCGCCGGCTCCGTGCCGCGGTGCGGGTGATCCTCGACGTCGGGCTCCACACCCGTGGGATGACACCCGCCGAGGGCGTGTCATACGCCGTGGAACACCTGGCGGTGGATCGCGAGGAGGCGATGGAGATGGTCCGCCGGGCGTCCGCCCGTCCGACCTACGCGCTCGCGGACGCGGTGGGCCGCCGGGAGATCCTGGCGCTCCGCGATTCCTGGCGCGCCGAGGCGGGGCCCGGCGCCCCGCTGCGAGCCTTCCACGACGCGGTGCTGAGCTACGGGGGCCTGCCGGTGTCACTGATCCGTTGGGGGATGGGGCTCGACGACTGACCTGAGAGAGGGGCGCATGTGAAGATCACGGTGCTGACGTACGTCGAGGGGGCCGAGCGCTCGACCTCCTACGACGTGGTGGTGCAGCAGGTGGCCCGCGCGCTCCGGCGGCAGGGGCACAAGGTCGCCATCCTCGGCGTGCACTCGGACGTCAAGCGGGTCCTGGCCGGGTTACAGCGCCGGAAGCCGGACCTGGTCTTCAACCTGGTGGAGATGTTCGCCGAGAACATGTTCGGCGACATCGCGATGGAGGGACTGCTCGACCTCCTGGGCCTCAAGTACACCGGCTGCGGCCCCGGTGAATCGTACCTCACGCAGGACAAGGCCCTCTCCAAGAAGCTCCTCGCCTTCCACGGCATCCTCTACCCCCGTTTTGCCGTCTTTGCCCGCGACGCCGACTTCGAGACCGGCGGCAACCTCCGAATGCCGCTCTTCGTCAAGCCGCTCCGCACCGACGCCTCCATCGGCATCCGGCGAAACTCGCTGGTCACCGACATGAAGTCGCTCATGCGCCGGGTGGCCACCATCCACGAGGACCTGAACGACAGCGCGCTGGCCGAGGAATACATCGAGGGGCGGGAGTTCTACGTGGGGGTGCTCGGCAACTACGATCCGATCGCGCTGCCGCCGATCGAGCTGGATTTTTCGGGGCTGCCGGAGGGGATGCCGCACGTGCTCGACAGCAAGGCCAAGTGGGACGAGAACAGCGCGGAGTACAAGGGAACCAAGGCGGTGCTGGCCGACTTGCCCGACGAGCTCCGCGCCCGGCTGCAGAAGGTGTCGGTGGACGCCTACCGGGCCCTCCGGGTGCGCGACTACGGCCGGGTCGACCTTCGGCTCACCGACACCGGGGACATCTACGTGCTCGAGGTGAACGCCAGCTGCTACCTCGCGCGGGACAGCGAATTCGCGATGGCGGCGGCGGCGGCAGGGATTCCCTATCCGGCGCTCATCCAGCGGATCGTGGACCTCGCGACCGACCGCTACCGGCGTGGTTCAGGACTCAGGACCAGCAGCGAGAGCAGCAAGCGGATCGCGGAACCTCCGAAGAAGCCGGTGGAGGCCTCGAAGAAGGCGGGGGAGAGCTAGCGGAGGTAGGATCCCGACTGCACGTAGTTCATGGCGAGCGACGTCACCAGCGCAGTGAGCGCCACCGTGGCGGCCGCTTCGTCGGCGGCGCGATAGGTCAGGTCGAGGCTTGCCCCCCGCGCGGCCAGGTGCTGGACCAGGACGCGGGTCCGCTCGGGAAAGTGCCCGGTCCACCGGTAGATGTTGCCGAGCAGCTCCCCCTCCAGCCGCTGGATCAACCCACTCGCGGGGCGGGACTGCGCGGCGTCGTTCCAGTCGGTGCTCGGCGGGAAGATGCTCCGGAGCATCGTGTCGAGGTTGACGGCGATGCGCGCCTCCCCCTCGGAGAGGTCGCGATAGAACTGCGCGATCGAGTAGTCGAGTTCGCCGACATCTTCGTCCAGCTCGTCGTCCACCACCTCGGGGTCGCGATCGAGCAGCGCGCGCACCGTCCGCTCGCAATACTCGAGCTTGGCGAGGGCCTCGGGGCGGGTCGCGTACTCCCCGCGCCAGTCCGCGCCCGGCGTCAGATACACGGCAAATGTCTCCGCCCAATCCTCGTCGGGGTGCTTCTGGGCGTACCAGCCGGGCAGGTGGCGGACGTGCTTGCGGCTGAACGGGACGGGGCGGTAGTCGTCCTCGTACGGCTCGCTCATCGAACCGAAGAGGGCCTCCCACTCCGGGGTCTCGTAGAGCCGATAGGCGTAGTTGACGACGTGCCCCATCTCGTGGCGGAGATACCGCAGGACCTCCTCGCGGTCCCGGCCCTCCACGTGTCCCGTCCGGAAGGCGTGCATCTCCAGCAGGTCGGTGCGCGCCAGGTAGAACGGAATCGCGATCGCCACCGTCTCGAACGGCACGCCCCACTCGGTGGACAGGTAAAACTTGGGCGTCAGCCGCCGGAATCCCGCCGCCGCGAGCTCGCGCCGGAACTCCTCGAGGATCGGCTCGAGTCGGGTGCCTTCGATGGTCAGGCCGAGGTCGCGGATGGGAGTCGACAACAAGGTCGCTTCCCGGAAGCCGGTGTCCTCGAGTTGGGTGGCAATCATGGGGGGGCAAATCTAGTGGCATGGCCCCCAATCCACAGGCGGGGCTACGGTGTCAACCGCCATCTCTGCAGCGCTGATCCTCGACCTAAAACGTTATAGGTCAATGACTTAATGACAGCCCGACACCCGGCCGCCGCTTCCCCGCTGCCCCGCGGCCTCCCCGCCACCGTCAAGGGTCTCTCGCTGGTCTCGCTCTTCAATGACTTCGCGAGCGAGATGGTCTATCCCCTCCTCCCGGCGTTCATCACCTCGCTCGGGGGGAGCGCGACCCTGCTCGGGGCGCTCGACGGCGCCTCGGACCTCACGTCGGCTGTGCTGAAGGGGATCACTGGCCGATGGGCTGATCGCCCGGGCTGGAGGAAGCCGCTGGTGCTCAGCGGGTATGCCACTGCCCTCCTGGTGCGGCCGCTGATCTCGCTGGCCGGATCGGGAATGCAGGTCCTCGGATTCCGCGTCATCGACCGGGTGGGGAAGGGGCTTCGCACTCCTGCGCGGGACGCGATGCTCGCCTCGGCCACTCCGCCGGCGCTTCTCGGGCGCGCCTTCGGCTTCCACCGCGCGGCGGATCACTTCGGCGCGGTACTTGGCTCCCTCGCCGCGTGGTTCCTGCTTCGGAACGGCCTGGACGTGCGGCAGGTGATCGGCTGGACCGTGCTGCCGGGGCTTCTGGTGCTGCTGGTGCTGATCTACGTCCTCCGGCACGCCGTGCAGCGGCCGTCGCCACCCAAGGCCGCCACGGTCGCCGACGCGACGGGGCGCGTCTTCTGGGGTCCGGTCCTCATGCTCTCCGCGATGACGCTCTTCCGGGTGCCCGAGGCGCTGCTGCTGCTCCGGCTCCAGGGGCTCGGGGTCGCCGTCGCCACGATCCCGCTGGTCTGGGCCGGCCTGCACGTGGTGCGCACCGCGGCGTCGTACCCGGGCGGGTGGCTCAGCGACCTGCTCGGCACGCGGGGCACCGTGACCGTTGGCGGGCTGATCTACGCGGCGGTGTCATGGGGAATGGGCGGCAGCCCGGGCGAGTTGGCGGGGGTGGGAATCTTCCTCGTGCTTGGATTGGCGAACGGCCTGCTGGAGCCGGCGGAGCGCTCGCTGGTGGCGCAGCTGGCACCGGTCCGGACGGGCCGCGGCTTCGGGGCCTATCACGCGGTGACCGGGTTCGCCGCCCTGCCGGCGGGGCTCCTGTTCGGGTGGCTCTACCAGACCTCGGGGCCGGGGGCCGCGCTCCGGGTGTCGGCGGCGCTCCTCGCGCTCACCGCGGTGGGGTGGCTGGCGCTTCGCTCCCCCGCTCGCCTCCTTCCACCACGCCCCCCGACACGATGAACGCCATCACGTCGCTGCTGGCCGGGCCGACGAGGGGCGTGACGTGCTCGGCGGGGAAGAGCAGCACCTGCCCGGCAAAGTTGTACGACTGCGGCAGGTAGACGGCCACGAGCCCGGGCAGCCCGAGGGAGTCCAGCGATTCCCGCGTGAGGAAGCCCAGGGCGCGGGCGGTGCCGCCCGGCATCATGTTCACGATCACCGGCCGGTCGAAGCGCTTCTTTTCCCCGACGAACGCGCCGAGGACTTCCTTGAGCGAGTTGTAGAGAAAGCGCACGAGCGGAAGCCGTTCCATGGCCCGCTCGACGAGCCCGAAGAGCGAATTCCACAGGAAGGTGGTCGCGAGCCAGCCGACCATCGTGATCAGCGCGACCGTCACCAGGAACCCGACGCCCTGCCACGGCAGGTTGAGCCAGCTGTCCACCGCGCGGAAGAACCGCCAGCACACATAGAGGGTGACGGCGATCGGCGTGGAGAGGATCAGGCCATTCACGAAATACCGGACCAGGCGGTTCATCAGCAGCACCTCGTGGGTGCGTCGCCGTACCGGGCGGCGACGAACTGGGCGTAGTACTCCCGCACGCTCGGCGCCGGGGTCCCGGGGTGGTGCTCCCGCAGGTGCGCCACGAACGCGTCGTAGTCCGGCATGCCGCAAATCCGCCGGAGCACGGCCGACCACCGCGCGGCGCGCCCCGGCCGCTCAGACCGCATAGGTCGTCTCCACGAAAGGCGTCTCCTTCGATCGCACCGGGATGCGGCCCCGCAGCACCCCCAGCCAGACCCGCATCGACGATATCACCACCAGGACCACCACCGCCATGAACACCGCGGCCACGACCGCGTCGATCCGGTCGTTCATGACCAGGCGCGCACCGCGCGCGGGGTCGAGGGTGCCCGCGGCCACCTGCGCGGCGGTGGCGGCCGCGTGCGCCAGGAAGCCGAGCCGCGGGTCGGCCGAGAAGAGTTTCTGCCATCCCGCGGTGAGGGTGACCACGAGGAGCCACGCCATGGGCAGGAGGGTGACCCAGGCGTAGCGCGCCTTGCCGGAGCGGATCAGCACCGTGGTGCCGACCGCGAGCGCCACGGCGGCCAGGAGCTGGTTGCTGATGCCGAAGAGCGGCCAGAGCGTGTTGATGCCGCCGAGGGGGTCCTGCACGCCCTGCAGCAGGAACCATCCCCAGCCGGCCACCACCGCCGCGGAGGCGAAGACGGTGCTCGGGTACCAGGAGGTCCGCCCCAGCGGCGTCCAGACGTGGCCGGCGAGCTCCTGGAACATGAAGCGCCCCACGCGGGTGCCGGTGTCCACCGTGGTCAGGATGAAGAGCGCCTCGAACATGATGGCGAAGTGGTACCAGAGCGCGGTGAGGTGCGCCCCGAAGGCGCCGGAAAAGATCTGCGCCATCCCGACGGCCAGCGAGGGCGCCCCGCCGGTGCGCGCCAGCAGCGTGGATTCTCCGACGGAGGCGGCGAGCGCCTGCATCTGCGCCGGCGTGACGGCGAATCCCCACGTCCGGATCGTCTCCGCGGCGGCGTCGAGCGAGCCGCCGAGCGCGCCGAGGGGCGCGTTGATCGCGAAATAGACGCCGGGGTCGAGCACCGCGGCGGCGCAGAGCGCCATCACCGCGACGAACGACTCGGTCAGCATGCCGCCGTAGCCGATCAGGAGGGCGTCGTTCTCGCGGCGGAGCATCTTGGGGGTCGTGCCGCTGGCGACCATCGCGTGGAAGCCGCTGATGGCGCCGCAGGCGATGGTGATGAACACGAATGGGAAGAGCTTCCCCGCGAACACCGGGCCGGTGCCGTCGATGAAGCGGGTGAGCGCAGGCAGCTTGAGCGGGGGCAGCACCACGAGGATGCCCACGGCCAGCAGCAGGATGGTGCCGACCTTCATGAAGGTGGAGAGGTAGTCCCGCGGACAGAGCAGCATCCAGACGGGGAGGACGCTGGCCACGAAGCCGTACCCGATGATGAGCCAGGCAATGGTGCTGCCCTCCGCCGTGAACAGCGGGGCGAGCACGGGGCTCTCGGCCACGTATCGCCCGGCCACCAGCGCCAGGAGCAGCAGCACGATGCCGGCGGCGGTGGCCTCGAGGGTGCGCCCCGGCCGCCACACCTTCATCCAGAATCCCATGAGGAGCGCGATCGGGATGGTGCACGCGATCGTGAACATTCCCCACGGGCTGTCGCGCAGGGCGTTGACCACCACGAGCGCCAGCACCGCGAGGAGGATCACCATGATCGCCAGGATCGCGATCATCGCCGCGAGGCCGGTGGTCGGGCCGATCTCCTCCTTGGCCATCTGGCCGAGCGACTTGCCGTCCCGGCGCATCGAGGCGCTGAGGATGACGAAGTCCTGCACCGCGCCGCCAAGCACCACGCCGAAGACGATCCAGAGGAGCCCGGGGAGGTAGCCGAACTGTGCGGCCAGCACGGGGCCCACGAGGGGGCCGGCCCCGGCGATCGCCGCGAAGTGATGGCCGAAGAGCACCCCGCGCGTGGTGGGGACGAAATCGCGGCCGTTGCCCAGCCGTTCAGCGGGGGTGGCTCGCCGTGGGTCGAGCGCGAGGACGCGGGTGGCGAGGAACCGGGCGTAGAACCGGTAGGCCACGAGGTAGGTGCCGACGGCGGCGAGAACCAGCCAGGCGGCGTTGATGGTCTCCCCGCGGTGCAGCGCGAGCACGCCCCACGCCGCCGCGCCGACCAGGGAGATCAGGATCCAGAGCAGTGTCTGCATGGTCGTAAGATGCGTGCGATTCGAGACGGCCGGAAGCGGATGCTCCGTCCTGCTTCCCCGCATCCCCGCTTCCCCGCCGCTGTGGCCCCGCCTTCTTGCCCTCCCCACTTCCGCGCCGTACCTTCGTCCCCCTATGCCGAACCCGACGCCCGAGTACAAAGGCACCCCGTGGGAAGCCGCGCGTCCGCGCCGAAGCGGGGGCGCCGTGCTGGAGCAGCCGCAGCCGGTGACGGCGGAGACGGGGTTCAAGGGCCGCGTCGCGGTGGTGACCGGCGGGGCGACCGGGCTCGGGCGGGCCATCGCGCTGGAGTTCGGGCGGGTGGGGTGCCACGTGGCGTTCTGCTTCGTGGACCTCCCCGGCCGGGACGTCACCGAGCAGGCCCTGCTCACCGAAACGGCGCTCCGCGCGATGGGCGTCGAGGTGTTCGCGGCCAAGTGCGACGTGCGGGACGCGCGGGCGGTGGACCAGTTCATGGCCGCGGCCAAGGCGGAACTGGGCGGCCTGCACATCCTGGTCAACAACGCCGGTATCGCCATCGACGGGGCGCTCTGGCGGATGCCCGACCGGGCCTGGAAAGACGTGCTCGAGACGAACATCACCGGCACCTTTCAGTGCATCCGGGCGGTATCGCCCGTCTTCCGCGCGCAGCAGTACGGCAAGATCGTGAACGTCAGCGCGCACCAGGCCGACCGCCCGGGGTTCGGCGTCGCCAACTACGCGGCGAGCAAGGCGGGTGTCATCGGGCTCACGCGCGCCGCGGCGGTCGAGCTCGGACCATCGAACGTCAACGTCAACGCCGTCGCCCCCGGGTTCATCCGCACCGAGCGGATGGGAATGCTGCCGGACGACGTGATCGAGCGGGCCAAGAAGCACTCGGTGCTCGGCCGGGTGGCCGAGCCGGCCGACGTGGCCCGGGTCATCACCTTCCTCTGCTCCGACGAAGCGCGCCACGTGACTGGCCAGGTTTTGGCCGTGGACGGGGGCCTTTCGCTGGAATAGCCCGCCCTCGCCCCCATCCCCCCCGACCCATTAGCTTTCCCCAGTTCCTGCCCCTCCAGGCCCGCTCGGCCGGAGGGCGGTATCACGTTATCCACTCGCGACTTACCTGCGACCGGCGCCGTGGGACCCAGGCGGCGCCGGACCGAACCGGGAGTCCTTCGTGAATCGTTGCCTCCGACGCTTCGTCCTCACGGCCCTGGCGGTCATTGCCGCCGCTGCCTGGGGAGGCCCCGGGGCCACTCCGGCCCAGGCCCAGTCCTCGATGCCGGCGCCGAAACCGCTCGTCAAGCCCAAGACTCCGCCGCCGATCGCGCTCAACACGCAAGGCATCGCCGGCCAGGTCGTGGGCGTGCTGCCCGCCACGCTGGTGGTCGCGCGGGACTCGCTGGTGGGCAAGCCGCCCTTCACCGACCGCACGGTTGCCACGCGCTGGGTGGATTCGCTGGTCGGCGACGCGCTGATGATGCGGGCCCCGGAAGTGAACTGGAAGCTGCCCGCGCAGCTCCGGAGCATGGCCAGGCAGGCGCCTGGCATCGCGGCCGATCCGGACTACATGGGTCAGTCGGCGCTCCGGAGCCCGGAACTCAAGAAGGTCCCCGACCCGCTCATCTCCAACATGCGCACGCTCATGGCGATCGCCGGCGGGCGCTTCATGCTGGTGCCCGCGGCCGTCTCCTTCCGCCACGACAGCACTGGCGCGGTCGTGGCAGCGCTGAACCTGGTCGGCGTGGATACTCGCCTCGGTGACGTCATCTTCCGCAGCTACATCATCGCGCCCGGCGCGACCCCCGCCGCGGCGCTCGACTCCGCGATGACCATCCTCCTTCCCGTCCTCTCGGTCGACCAGTGAGTCACCCGGTCACCCTCATTCCGGGCGACGGCATCGGCCCGGAGATCACGGCGGTCACCAGGAAGGTGCTGGAAGCGACCGGCCTCCGGTTCGACTGGGACGAGCAGCTGGCGGGGATGGCGGCAGTGGACCGGCACGGCGATCCGCTGCCCGACGCCACGGTCGAAAGCATCCGCCGGACGCGGCTCGGGCTCAAGGGTCCGCTCACCACGCCGGTCGGCACCGGCTACCGCTCCGTGAACGTGGCGCTGCGCAAGGAGTTCGAGCTCTTCGCGAACGTGCGCCCGACCCGCTCCGTCGAGGGGGTCGGGCGCTTCCCGAACGTGGACATCGTGCTGGTGCGGGAGAACGTGGAAGGCCTCTACGTCGGCGTGGAGCACTTCGTCCGCGTGGGCGACGACCCGCGGGCGGTGGCGGAGTCGATGGCGATCGTGACCCGGTTCGGGTGCGAGCGCATCATCCGGTACGCCTTCGAGTACGCGGTGCGGAACGGCCGGACCAAGGTCACGATCATCCACAAGGCCAACATCCTGAAGATGGTCAGCGGCCTCTTCCTCGAGGTCGGGCGGGCGGTGGCCCAGGAGTACGCGGGCCGCGTCGAGTCCAACGACCTGATCATCGACAACACGGCGATGCAGATGGTCATCCGTCCGGAACAGTTCGACGTGATGGTGACCACCAACATGTTCGGCGACATCCTGAGCGACCTCGCCTCCGGGCTCATCGGCGGCCTCGGCCTGGCGCCGGGGGGCAACATCGGGAAGCAGGCCGCGATCTTCGAGGCGGTGCACGGCAGCGCGCCCGACATCGCGGGGAAGGGGATCGCCAATCCCGCCGCGCTCATCCTGGCCGGGGCGATGATGCTCGACCACCTCGGCGAGACCGAGGCCGGCAACCACGTCCGCGCCGCCGTGGCGGGCGTCATCGAGCAGGACAAGGTGCGCACCCGCGACCTCGGCGGACGCGCCACGACCACGGAGTTCGGCGATGCAGTTGTCCGGCGGATCGCCTGACGTTCCCTGCCTCACCTGCGGCAAGCGGGTGTTTGGCCTCCGCTGGGGCACCGATTGCCCCGAATGCCACGCCCGGCGCGAGGCGCGCGCCGGCCGGCTCGCCGGCAAGGTCGCGCTCGGCGCGACGGTCCTCATGGCCGCCTACGTGTGGCTCGCGGTGCCGGCCGAGGCCGGGCTCGGGCGCATCTACGGCGCCATCGGCGTCCTGGTCACTTACGTCCTGACGCGGCGAATCGTGAGCCGCATCGCCATGGAGTACCTGCCCCGATGAACTCCCCTCTTCGTGCCCTGAGCGTGGCGGCCCTGCTGCTGTCGGCCGCTGGTCCCGTAAGCGCCCAGACCGGGCTGACGATCTACAACGACGGCCGCGTCCTCGTGCGCCGTACCCTGCCGGTGGCGGTCCCCAAGGGCGCCTCGGACCAGCGAGTGAGCCTCGGCGCCCTCGATCCCGCCTCGCTCTTCCCGCTCGACCCGGCGGTGAGCATCATGGCCGCCACCTACGACGGCGGGGTCGACCAGCAGAGCACGCTCCGCCGCGCGGTCGGCCGGGAGCTCACGTTCGTGCGGACGCCGACCGACACGGTGCGCGCCACCCTGCTCGCGGTGGACCCGGAGCGCTACCGCTACGCCGACGGGACGGTCGGCTTCCTGGCCCCGGGCACGCCGCGCTTCCCGGCCGACCTGGTGATCGTGGACCCGACGGTGCGGCTCTCACTCAAGAGCGCCCAGTCGCTGCCGACCCTCGGTCTCGGCTATTTCACCACCGGCGCCGACTGGAACGCGAGCTACCAGGTCGTGCTCGGCGGCAAGGAGGCGCGGGTCACCGGCGAGGCGGTGGTACAGTCGGGCACGCTGAGCGTGGCGGACGCCGAACTCCAGCTGCTCGCGGGAAACGTCGGCTCGGCGCCGACCGACCGGATGAAGGCGGCTCGGGGCCCGGCCATGGCGGCCGTGGCGTTTGAAGGCGCGCCCGCCGAGGAGCAGCGCATCGGCGAGGCTCACCTGTACACCGTGCCGGGCAGGGTCACGCTCCGGCCGGGACAGACTTCCATCGTGGCGCTCTTCGAGCCGACGACGGCGCCGGTGGCCAAGCGGCTCGTGGTCCAGTCCGGCCTTCCCTACTGGGGCGGCCTCCAGCAGTACGGTGACGCGCAGGACGTGCCGGTGTCGGTCACCTACGTGGTGACGCGCGCGCTCAAGACGCCGTTCGGCGACACGCCGGTGCCGGGCGGCGCGGCACGGATCTACCAGGCGGACGCCGCGGGCCGGCTGCAGCTCATCGGCGAGTCCGCCATCGGCCACACCGCGGCCGGACAGCCGCTCGAGCTCGGCGCCGGCACCGCCTTCGACCTGACGGCCAGGCGCACGCAGACCACCTACAGCAGCGTGCGGGACAAGAACGGCCGGTACACCGCCACCGCGGACTACAGCGTGACCGTGGCGAACGCGACCGACTCCGCCGCCGTCGTGGACGTGCTCGAGGAGCGGGGCGGCGACTGGTCGGTCGTCCAGAGCTCCGTCACGGCCGACCGGGTGTCGAGCACGCGGGTCCGGTTCCGGCTGACGGTTCCTGCCAAGGGCGAGACCACGCTGACCTATCGCGTGCGGGTCACCTGGTGAGCGAGTGCACGCTGATCCACCTCTCCGACCTCCACTTCGGCAGGCCGGTGGACCTGGCGCAGATCCGCGCGGTCGAGCGGCTGGTGCCGTCGCTCCGGCCGGACGCCGTGGTGGTCTCCGGTGACATCAGCCAGCGCGGCCGGCACGGCGAGTTCCAGCGCGGCCTCGCGTTCCTGGAACGGATGCAGGAGACGGCGCCGACCCTGCTGGTACCCGGCAATCACGACGTGTTGTGGTGGCGGAGTCCCTTCGGCCTCCTCGGCCGCCGGCGGCTCTACGCGAAGTACCGGACGTATTTCGGCGAGGAGCTCACCCCGGTGCTGCGGTTGCCGGGCGTCGTCGTGGCCGGCGCGCTCTCGGCGCACGGGCTGGCCGCGGGCTCGCTCACCTGGAACCAGCGCGACCTGACGGTGAAGGGGCATCTCCCCGCCTCGGAGACCGACCGCCTGGCGCGGCTCTTCGCGGCGGAGCCCGCCGGCACCGCCAAGGTGGCGGTGCTGCATCACAATGTGCTCCGGGGAGACATCTCCCAGCGGATGGGCCTGGCGCACTGGCAGAGCGCCGAGCGGCGCCTCGGCGCCACCGGCGCCGACGCGGTGCTCTGTGGGCATGACCACCAGGAAGGCGCGGGCCAGCTCGCGAGCGGAACCGTCGTCAGCACGGCGGGTACGCTGACCGACCGGAGCCGGGGCAAGCGGCCGTCGGTGTTCAACGTGGTGCGGATCGACCAGGACGCGGTGCACGTGGCGCATTGGCGCTGGGACCGGGGCGCCGGCGAGTTTCGCCAGGCCGACACATACGCCTTTGCGCGGACGGGGGTGCGTCATGGGGTTGTGGGGGCCGGCCGCGTCGCCTGAGGCGGCCGAGGCGGAACTCCGCCGCCGCCTCGACTCGCTGGGGATGCCGGTGTTCCGCGGGTTCGCGACGCACACCAACCGCACGGTGCTGCTGAGCGTCACCGGGCGGGGAGTGCTCCGGCTGCATCGCGGGTATGCGTGGGCGCCGGACCGGGTGCTGGCCGCCATCGTCCGGTACGTGCGGCCCGGCACCCGCCGCGCCACCCGCCGGGCCGCGGAGCAGGAGTTCCTCGCCTTTCCGGTCGAGGCACACGCGCCCCCGGCGCGGCCGAGCCGGCGGGGCGCCGAGCGGCCCCGCCCCGGCGACGACGCCCTGCTGGCCCGACTGTCGGAGATCCACGGGCGGCTCAACGCCACGCACTTCGGCGAAACCCTGCCCGCGATCCGGTTCCGGCTCTCTGGGCGAATGCGGAGCCGGCTCGGCGAGCTCTCCCTCGACGCCCGGAGCGGGCGGACGATCGAGATCGCGATGAGCCGGGCGCACCTGCGGCACGGGTGGGTGGAAGTGGAGCGGACCGTCCTGCACGAGATGGTGCACCAGTGGCAGGCCGAGTCGGGCCTGCCGGTCGATCACGGCACGCAGTTCCGCCGGAAGGCGCGCGAGGTGGGCATCGAGCCCACGGCGCGGCGTCACCTGGGCCACCCCGGCTCCCGGCGCACGTCAGACTGACCTTTCAACGGCTTTCGGTCGAGGCTTCACGATATGGCGAACTCATTTGCGGGAGTGGATTTCTACGACGCGGACGGGCTGCTCTCCGAGGAGGAGCGGGCGGTGCGCGACACCGTGCGCGCCTGGGTGGACGAGCACCTCATGCCCGTCATCGGCGACGCCTACATCAAGGGCGAGTTCCCCAGGCAGTTGATTCCCGGGATGGCCGAGCTGGGCGTGCTCGGCGCCAACCTGCCCGAGGAATACGGCTGCGCGGGGCTCAACAACGTGGCCTACGGCCTCATCATGCAGGAGCTCGAGCGGGGCGACAGCGGGATCCGGTCGTTCGCCTCGGTGCAGGGCGCGCTGGTGATGTATCCGATCTACACCTTCGGCACCGAGGAACAGAAGAAGTACTGGCTGCCGCGGCTGGCCTCGGGCAAGGACATCGGTTGCTTCGGCCTGACCGAGCCCGACTACGGGTCGAACCCCGGCGGGATGATCACCACCGCGCGGGAGACCAAGGACGGCTGGCTCCTCAACGGCGCCAAGATGTGGATCACCAACGGCTCGCAGGCCACCGTGTCCATCATCTGGGCCAAGACCGGCGCCATCGACGACACCAGGTCGATCCGCGGCTTCATCGTGCCGAGCACCACGAAGGGCTACACCGCCAAGGACCAGAAGGGGAAGCTCTCGCTCCGCGCCAGCGACACCAGCGAGATCGTTCTGCAGGACTGCCTGGTGCCGAAGGACGCCATCCTGCCCAAGTCGGGCGGAATCAAGAGCCCCCTGATGTGCCTGACACAGGCGCGGTACGGGATCGCCTGGGGCGGCATCGGCGCCGCGATGGCCTGCTTCGACGAGGCGCTGAGCTACTCGAAGAACCGCGTCATGTTCGGCAAGCCGATCGGCCAGACCCAGCTCCAGCAGTCGCGGCTGGCGGAGATGCTCACCGAGATCACCAAGGCGCAGCTGCTCACGCTGCAGCTCGGGCGCCTCAAGGACAAGGGCACCATGACGCCGGACCAGGTGTCGCTGGCCAAGCGGAACAACATCAACATGGCGTGCGAAGCCGCGCGCGAGGCGCGCCGGCTCCTGGGCGCCAACGGCATCCTCGTCGAGTATCACTCGATGCGGCACATGGCCAACCTGGAGTCGGTGTACACCTACGAGGGCACGCACGACATGCACACCCTCATCCTGGGCCAGGCCGTCACCGGCCTCTCGGCGTTCTAGGGAGTCGTCATGAAGATCGCCGTCTGCATCAAGCGCGTCCCGGACATGGACCTGCGCTTCGCCATCGGGGCCGGGGGGAAGGCCCTCGACCCCGCGGGCCTCAAGTACGACATCGCCGACTTCGACGGGTACGCGGTCGAGGTGGGCCTCCGGCTGGTGGAGCAGCAGGGGCCGGGAGAAGTAGTGGTGGTCTCCGTGGGCCCGACCGCGGTGCAGGAGACGCTCCGGAAGGCCCTCGGCATGGGCGCCGACCGGGCGATCCAGCTTTCCGCCGAGGACGTCCCGTTCGACGGGATGGCCATCGCGCGGGCGCTCGCGGCGGAACTGAAGGACGGCGGCTACGACCTGGTGCTCTTCGGGCGGATGGCCACCGACAGCGCCAACCAGACGGTCGGTCCGATGACCGCCCACCTGATGGGGGTGCCCTGCGTCTCGGCGGTCTCGAAGCTCGACATCGCGGCCGGGAAGGGCAGGGCGGAGCGGCAACTCGAGGGCGCCAGCGAGACGGTGGAGTTCCCGCTCCCGGCGGTCGTGACGATCGACGAGGGCGTCGCCCGGCCCCGCCTGCCCTCGCTCAAGGGGATCATGGCGGCCAAGAAGAAGCCGCTGGAGGTCAAGCCGGCCCAGCTCGGCGAGGCGCGGCTGACCGTGCAATCCATCGCGCTGCCGCCGGACCGGCCGCCGGGCCGGATCGTCGGCGAAGGCGCGGACGCGGTGCCGGAACTGGTGCGGCTCCTCCAGACCGAAGCGAAGGTGCTCTGATGGCAAACGTGTTTGCGTTCGCGGAATCGCGCGGCGGCGAACTCCGGAAGGTGGCCTTCGAGGCGGTCAGCGCCGCCCGGCAGGCGGCCGACGCCACCGGCGGCGGCGAGGTCCACGCGCTCCTGATCGGCGCGCCGGGCATCGGCGGCAAGGCGGCGGCGCTCGGACGAGCGGGCGCCGACGTGGTCGTGGTCGTGGAGCACGCGGGGCTCGAGCGCTACAGCCCCGAGGTCTACGCCGCGACCGCCGCGGAACGGATCCGCGCGGGTGGGTACCGGGCGGCGTTCTTCACCGCCTCCGCCGAGGGACGGGACCTGGCGCCGCGCGTGGCGGCGGCGCTCGACGTGAGCATGGCGTCCGACCTGACCGCCTTCGCAATCGAGGGCGACGCCCTCGTCGGGCAGCACCCCACCCACATCGGGAAGATCATCACGACGGTGCGGCTCGCCGGGACCCCGGCGGTCGTCACCCTTCGCCCGGGGGCGGTCACCGTGGTCGAAGCGCCCCGCACGCCGCGCGTGGAGCAGGCGGCTCCCGCGCTCGACCCGGCCGCCGCGCGCGTGGTCGTGACCGCCATCGGCGCCAAGGGCGACGCGCAGCTCGACCTCGCGGATGCGCCGGTCGTCGTGGCCGGAGGCCGCGGGCTTCGGGAGGCCGCGAACTTCGCGCTGGTGGAGGCCCTTGCGGCCGCCTTCGGCAACGCCGCGGTGGGCGCCACCCGCGCCGTCACCGACGACGGATGGCGCGACCCGTCGACGCAGATCGGGCAGACGGGGCGGATCGTGAGCCCTGCGCTCTACGTGGCGGTCGGGATTTCCGGGGCGGTCCAGCACCTCGCCGGCATGCGGACCTCGAAGACGATCGTGGCGATCAACAAGGACAAGGACGCGCCGATCTTCAAGGTGGCCGACTACGGCATCGTGGGGGATCTCTTCGAGGTGGTGCCGCGGCTCACGGAAGCGGTCCGAAAGGCGCGCGCGAGCCAATAGGATCGACCGGTCGCGGTTGGGGCTCGCCCATTTCCGTCATTGCGAGGCCACGCAGTGGCCGAAGCAATCCTGCCCGATCATCCCTAGTGCCACCCTCCGGGCAGAATCCGCGGCACCCGCCGACGATACTCCTCGTAGCCCGTCATCCGCTGGACCAGGAAGCGCTCCTCCACGCGGGCCTTCCGATCGAAATAGGCGACCGTCACCACGAACACGACGGCGCCGGCGATCCACCCACCGCGAAAGCACCCGTACCCGGTCAGGAGAGTCGAAACCCCGAGATAGATCGGATGCCGCACCACGCGATAAATCCCGCGGGTCACGAGCTGGCCGCCGGGGAGCGGTTCGGTGGCCGGGGTCAGGTTCTTGCCGAGCGTCACGATGCCGGCGAGGAGCGTGGCGAGGCCGAGGGCCATGAGCGCCATCCCCAGCCGGAGCGCGTTTCCCGAGTGGTCGAGCATGCCCCACCGTCTCGCCGCGCAGGGCACCGCGACGATGATCGCGGCGGCCAAGGCGACCTGCCCCCACACCCACGGGTCACGAACGGCGGTGCGTCGAGTCATTAAGCACCTTTCTGGCCTGGGTTGTGCTGTGGAAACCGTTGGCGAGGAACGGCTTATGGCGGTGAATTGGTTCGCGGCCTGCTCCGCGTCGCGTTATATTACCGTCGCCGCTCTCAGTGACCGGAATCTAAGGAGCCCCCGCCTTGCCTTCCATCCTGCCGATCCGTCATCAGCGTGAGCTGCCGCTCGACAAGCTCATCCTGGCGGAATCCCCCGGCGCCGAAGCGATCGAGATGGACGTGCTGTTCGTCGGGGCCGGACCGGCCGGCCTCGCGGGCGCGATCGAGCTCGCGCGGCTGGCCAAGGCCGAGCAGGCGGCGGGCGGCGGGCTCGGCGAACTCAATGTCGGCGTGCTGGAAAAGGCCTCGGGCCTCGGCGAGCACAACCTGTCCGGCGCGGTCGTCAATCCGCGCGCCTTCCGCGAACTCTTTCCCGAACTCGGCGACTCCGACTTCCCCTTCCGCCAGCGGGTGGACGCGGAAGCGGTGTACTTCATGACCGAGGGCGCCGCCCGGCGCATCCCCACGCCTCCCACGATGCACAACACCGGCAACTACTCCGCCTCGATCTCGGAGATGGTGCGGTGGCTCGGCGGCAAGGCGGAGGAACTCGGGGTGAACGTGTTCACCGGCTTCCCGGTGGACTCGCTCCTCGTCGAGGGCCAGGCGGTGCGCGGCGTCCGGACGACGCCCAGCGGGCTCGACCGTGATGGACACGCCGGCGCGGACCTCGTGCCGCCCACCGACCTCACCGCGCGGGTCACCGTGCTCTCGGAGGGCACCCGCGGCACCCTCGCCCAGGCTTGGTGCCAGTGGCAGGGCGTTTCGTCCGCCAACCCGCAGATCTTCGCGCTTGGCGTCAAGGAACTCTGGAAGGTGGCCCGGCCGCTCGATCGCGTGATCCACACGATGGGCTGGCCGCTCCCCTCCGACGCCTTCGGCGGCAGCTGGTGCTATCCCCACGGCCCCGACCAGGTGTCGCTCGGACTGGTGGTCGGCCTCGACTACGGCAACGCGAACCTCGACGTCCACGCGCTCCTGCAGCGCATGAAGCTCCACCCCCTCTTCCGCGACATCCTCTCCGGCGGCGAACTCCTCGAGTGGGGCGCCAAGACGATCCCCGAGGGCGGCTACCACGCACTGCCTTCTCGCCGCACCGGCGACGGACTCCTGCTCGTCGGCGACACCGCCGGGTTCGTCGACGTGCCCTCCCTCAAGGGCGTCCATTACGCGATGCAGTCGGGCATCTACGCCGCCCGAGCCATCTTCGCCGCGCTCAAGCGGGGCGACACCTCCTCGGCTGCGCTGGCCGAGTACGACCGGATGGTCGAGGGGAGCTACATCCGCGACGACCTGTACCGGACGCGGAACATGCGGCTGGCCTTCAAGGACGGGTTCATGGTCGGGGCGGCCAAGGCGGGATTGATGACGCTGACCGGCGGACGGTTCCCCGGCGGGCGCATCCCGATGCACGCCGATGCCGAAGCGCCGCGCAGTGCGGGCCCGGAAACGGCCGTGACGCCCGACGGCGTGCTGACCTTCAGCAAGCTCGACGCAGTCTTCAAGTCCGGCAACGCCACCCGCGACACCATCCCGAGTCACCTGCTCGTCGGGCGGGACATCAGCGGCGAGGTCGCCGATTTCTATGCCCACCTCTGCCCGGCCGGCGTGTATGAGCGGGTGGGCGACGAGCTCCGCGTCAACCCGCCCAACTGCGTGGACTGCAAGGCCACCGACGTCCTGGGCCCCCGCTGGACGCCCCGCGAGGGTGGCAGCGGTCCTCGATACCGGGCGATGTAGCCGATGACGCCGCGCAAGCACGGCCTCCCGAGACTCGCCGCGCCGGAATTCGTCCCCGACTCGGACGACGAGGGGCTGTGGGATCCCCCCGATCCGATGCTGATGGACGCGGGGGCGGGTGGCGAACTGCTCGTCGCCCAGGTCCGGCTCGTGCTCATCATCGCGGTCACGATGATCCCCATCGTGAACCTGTTCACCGCGCCCTACCTGGTCGAGACCTACGTCGGCCTCGCGGCCTCGACTGTCGCGCTGCTCTTTGGCCTCGCGGTCTGGATCGTGGTGCGCCGAGGGTTCTACCGCCCCTGGCTGGGGTTCCTCACCAGCGCCGTGGACGTCTCGATCGTCACGGCGACGCTGGTGTCGTTCCTGCTGCTCGACACGCCGCACGTGGCGGTCAACAGCCGGATCATGTTCTGCGTGTACTTCTTTTCCATCGGCGCCAGCAGCCTGCGCTACGACGCGCGGATCAGCGCGGTGGCCGGCGCGCTCGCCGTGGTGCAGTACGGCTGCGTGCTGATCGCCGCGGGAACCTTCTGGGACCTGAACGACCTCCGGTACGCGCCGTTCACCTACGGCATGGTGAGCTGGGGCGACCAGGTGGGCCGCCTCATCCTGCTCGCCGCCTCCGGCTTCCTGAGCACCGCAATCGTCGTCCGCTCCCGCCGCCTTCGCCGGCTCTCCGCCCGGGACCGCCTGACGGGCCTGCTCAACCGGGGATACTTCGAGTCCCGCTTCCTGGCCGAGGTGAGCCGCGCGCGGCGCCACGGGCACCAGCTGGCCATCGCGGTCCTCGACGTGGACCGCTTCAAGAACTTCAACGACCGGTACGGACACGCCAGCGGCGACGTGGCCCTCCGCGTGCTGGCGGAGATCCTGACGAAGGGGCTCCGCAGCAGCGACACGGTGGCGCGGTATGGCGGGGAGGAGTTCGTGGTGCTGCTGCCGGAGACCACGGCGCGGGCGGCGTTCGAGAAGCTGGAGGAGCTGCGGCTGGCGGTGGCCCGGGCGGAGTTCCCCATCCCGCGCAACGACCTCACCGCCCAGTTCACGATCAGCGTGGGGCTGGCCTGCCTGCCGGACGACGGCACCGATCCGTCGGAGCTGCTCGACGTCGCCGACAAGCGGCTCTTCGAGGCGAAGGACGGCGGCCGCAACCGGGTCGTGGGCTGGCACACCTAGGCGGCGGCGAGTTCCTCCTCCCGCGCGATCCGCTGCCCCTCGGCCACGTTCACTCCCGCCAGCAGCACCCCGCCCACCACGAAGAAGCCCACCACCGACAGCAGCGCCATCCGGCTCGAGCCCGTCATCGCGATGGCGAGCGAGAACAGCGCCGGCCCCAGGATCCCCGCGAACTTCTCGAAGACCGCGAAAAACCCGAAGAACTCCCCCGACAGGTGCCGCGGCACCATGCTCGCGAAGAGCGAACGGCTCAGCGCCTGCACGCCGCCCTGCACCATCCCGACCAGCACGGCGAGGACGATGAAGTCCCTGTCCGAGCGCATGTAGAACCCCAGCGCGCTGATTCCCACGTAGGTGACGAGTCCCACGAAGATGGCCGGCCGGGTGCCGAATTTCTTCGCGAGCCCGCCGAAGAGGTAGGCGAACGGCACGCCCACGAACTGCACCAGGGCGATCGCGGCGATCATCGTCGTCCGCCCGATGCCGATCTCCTCGCCGTAGATGGCGGCCATCCGGATGATGGTGCCAACGCCGTCATTGTAGATCAGGAACGCGAGCAACAGGAGGAACGCCTGCCGGTAGCCGCGGAGCTTCCGGAAGGTCTGCCCCAGGCGGAAGAAGGACGCGCGAATGGCGCCGAGCCGCGCCTCCTCGGCGTCGAGGGAGCGGCCGGGCGGTTCCGGCACGCGGCGGAAGAGCGGGACGCTGAAGCCCATCCACCAGAGCGCGGTGAGCAGGAAGGTGATGCGGGTCGGGAGGGTCGCCTGCGCGGGGGTGAGGCCCGCGCCGTGCGGGAGGCCGAAGGCACCGGGGGCCAGGATGATCCCGAGGCACGCGACGAGGAAGAGCCCGCCGCCGAGATAGCCGAGGGCGTAGCCGGCGGTGGAGACCTGGTCCATTTCGTCGGGACCGGCGACGTGCGGGAGCAGCGAGTCGTAGAACACGAAGCTGCCGTTCACGCCGATGTTGGCCACGATGAAGAGGCCCGCGGCAAAGACCCACTCTCCCCGCTCGATGAAGTACATCGCGGCGACGGCGGCGGCCCCGAGCAGCAGGAAGGCGCCCAGCAGCCGCTTCTTGGCCGCGGAGTGGTCGGCGATCGCGCCCAGCAGCGGGGAGAGCAGCGCGATGATCGTGAGGCCGAGCGTGGTGGCCAGGCTGTAGCGGTAGGTCGCCTCCACCGGGGGAAGCCCCGCTGCGGCCACCGAACTGAAGTAGGTGGGGAAGATGGCCGTGACGATCACGACGTACATCGCCGAGTTGGCCCAGTCGTAGAGCATCCAGGCCCGAATGGCCGGACGGTCGAGGTGCAGCCTGGCCGCGAGGCGGCCGAGGGCTCCCGTCACTGGTCGCGTCGCGGTTTCGCGAACCCGGTGGCGAGGCGGGCCGCCACCGCCCGCGGCACCAGGCGGGTGAGCCACGCCCCGGTGCGGGAGAGTGGGCCGGAAATGACGTGGCTCTTGTCGCGGACGTAGCCGCGCAGGCCGGCGCGGGCCACCTCGTCGGCGGTCTGCACGATCATGCGCGTCGGGGTGCCCATGCCGGCGGCGGCGAACCACCCGGTAGCCACGGGACCGGGGCAGAGGCAGCAGCACCGCACGCCCGTGCCGCGGAGTTCCACGTGCAGCGCCTCGCTCCAGCCGAGCACGTAGGCCTTGCTGCCGCCGTACACCGACAGCCAGGGCAGGCCCTGGAACGCCGCGGTGCTGGCCACGTTCAGCACGCCCCCCCGCCCCCTGGCCACCATCCCGGGCAGCAGCCGGAGCGCCAATTCGGTCGCGGCGCGGACATTCAGGTCCACCACGCGAAGCTGGTGCTCCGCGGGGACGTCCACCCCCTGGCCGCGGACGCCGATGCCCGCATTGTTGACCAGGTGGTCCACCGTCACCTGGCGTGTCTCGAAGTCCCGGAGCAGCGCCGCCACGGCGCCCGGCGAGGTCAGGTCGAGCCGGACGGTGTCGACGCTCGCACCCGTCGCGCGCACCCGCGCGGCCACCGCCGCCAGCCGGTCGGGGTGGCGCGCCGTCAGGATCAGGCGTGCGCCGCTGGTTGCCAGCTGATCGGCGAACGCGGAGCCGATGCCGCTCGACGCGCCGGTGATCAGCACGGTGGTGCCCTCGAAGACGTGCCTCACGGGGCCGTCCTGCCGGAGGAGCGGGCCTTGCGCATGGAGAGGAGCACCGAGCCGACCAGGACCGACAGGATGACGATGAGCGAGCCCGCGATCGGCACGTGGAAGACGCCGTTCAGGACCATCTTGGTGCCGACGAACACGAGGATCAGCGCCACGCCGGGCTTCAGGTACTCGAAGCGGTCCATCATCCCGGCCAGCACGAAGAACAGGGCCCGGAGCCCGAGGATGGCGAAGACGTTCGAGCTGTAGACGATGAACGGGTCGCGCGTGATGGCGAAGATGGCGGGGATGCTGTCGATGGCGAAGACGAGGTCCGACCACTCCACGACCAGGAGGACCAGCAGCAGGGGCGTGATCATCCAGCCCTTCACGGTCCGGGTCACGAACCGCTGCCCGTCGTAGGCCTCGACCATCGGGACGAACCGGCGCACCAGGCGGACCAGCGGGTTGCGCTCCGGCTCGATGCGGTCGGCGCCGCCGCGGAACATCCGGACGCCGGTGAGGATCAGGATGCCGCCGAAGACGTAGATGATCCAGCTGAACCGCGCGAGCAGCAGCGCGCCAAGCGCGATCATGATGGCGCGCATCACCAGCGCGCCGAGGATGCCCCATTTCAGGATGCGGGGCTGGAGCTCGGCCGGCACCGCGAAGTACTGGAAGATGAGCAGGAAGACGAAGAGGTTGTCCACGCTGAGCGAGAGCTCGATCACGTAGCCGGTGTAGTACTCCAGCGCGTGGGCGGCTCCCTCGCGGTACCAGAGGAAGCCGCCGAAGAGCAGCGCCAGGGTCACCAGCCCGCCGCTCCAGCCCAGGGCTTCCCGGATCGAGAGGACGTGGGACTCGCGATTGAGCACGCCCAGGTCGAGGACCAGCAACGCGAAGACCAGGATGCTGAATCCCAACCAGACCGCCGGAGGATGGACTCCCATCTAGAACCCCGGCTCCGCCGTGTGGACCGGATCGTCGAGGCGGAGCGCCGGGACGACGCTGCCGGCCGGCGTCTCGTGCTGTCCCTCGGGGATGATCAGCAGTGCGTTGGCGCGCACCATCGAGGTGAGGATCCCTGAGCCTTGGGGCCCGGTGAGGCGGGCTTCCGGGCCCGAGGGTGTTCCGGACACGACCGCACGCAGGAAATGCTGGAGCTTCGGCTTGAGGATGATGTGCTCCGCCGTGCGAACCGGCGCCGTGCGCCGGAAGGGAAGTGGGTGCCCGGCCATGGCGCGAATGGCCGGCCGGACGAAGAGCTCGAAGGTGACCATCGCGCTCACCGGATTGCCGGGGAGCCCGATCCACGGCACGCCGAGGACCTGGCCGAAGCCCACCGGCGCGCCGGGCCGCATCCGGAGCTTCCAGAAGTCGAGACGTCCGCCCATCGCCTCGACCGCGTCGCGCAGGTGGTCATGCTCTCCCACGCTGATCCCCGCGGAGGTCACGAGCAGGTCGCACTCGGGCGCGCGGGCGAGGTGCTCGCGCACGCTGGCCGGCGTGTCGCGGGCCAGGCCCAGGTTGAGCGGCTCGCCGCCCGCCAGGCGGACCAGCGCGCCCAGGGTGTGGGTGTTCGAGCTCGCCACCTTGCGGCCGCTCAGGATCTCCTCCGGCCGGTCCACGTCCACGATCTCGTCCCCGCCGCCGAGGATGCCGACGCGCGGCCGACGAAAGACGAGGGGATGGGCCACCGCCAGCGAGGCCAGCACGCCCAGCTCGGCCGCGCCGAGCTCCGCGCCGGCGCGGAGCACCGTCTCGCCGCGGCGGATGTCCTCGCCGGCCAGGCGGAAGTTGATCCCGACGTCGCGGTCACTGCGGATCTCGACGTCGTCCCGGCCGAGATCGGTGTCCTCCTGCCGGATCACGGTGTCGGCGCCGGTCGGAAGCGGAGCCCCGGTGAAGATCCGTGCGCACTCGCCGGGCTGGAGGGTGCGGGAGGGAAAGGCGCCGGCCGGGATCTGCTCGACCACGCGCAGCCGGACCGGGGCGCCGGGCGAGGCACCGCGCACGTCGGCGCCGCGTGCGGCATAGCCGTCCATCGCCGAGTTGGTCCACGCGGGCAGGTCGAGGGGACTCACGAGCGCCTCGGCGAGCACGCTGCCGAGGGCGTCGTCGAGGGGAATGCGGAGGGTCGGCTGGCGCGGCACCGCGGCCACGATGTGGAGGGCGGCCTCCCGGGCGGCGAGGGCCGTCACGGGCCGATGACCCGCGCTCCGTCCCATCCGATGTTGGCGAGCAGCTGCAGCCACATCGTGTCCCGGAAGCGGAGAATCCGGCATTCGGCCTGCAGGTCCCCGTCGGTCACGATGGCGAGCCACTGGTCGGCGGTGGACGACGACGCGTTGTACAGGGGCTCCTTCGCCACCGAGGTCCGGAAGACCTCGATCTTCGGCAGCGGAAAGGAGGTGAACCCCTCGACCAGCACGATGTCCGCGCCGTCGAGATAGCGCCGGGCCAGCGCCACCGGGTCCTGGTCGTCGGGCGAGCGCTCGAAGAGCACCCGCATGTCGGGCGAGGCGATGAGGACCCGCTCCGCCCGTCCCTCGTGGAAGTGCCGGTAGCTGTCGGTGCCGGGGGTGTCCACGTTGGCCGGATGGCTGGCGTGCTTGATGGTCATGACCCGCTTGCCGCGCCGGACGTATTCGGCGGACAGCGCCACCGTCAGCGTGGTCTTGCCGGTGTCCTTGCGTCCTACGATCGAGAGGATGCGAGTCGCCGCCACAGCGCGTCCGCCTGCTTGAGGTCGTCGGGAGTGTTCACGTTGAAGAAAAGGAGAGCGGGGTCGCCGCAGGCGGCCACGGCCTCAGGAGGGAGGATACAGGTTCGCACGGCGGAGTGGAAGGCGATGGCCCGGAGATCGCCGCGGGCGATGGCCGCCTCGATCGGCGCCCGGCACGCCGGGCCGTATCCGGCGCACATCGGCTCGACCCCTCGCCGGCCGCCGCTCGACGGGAGGACGGCGTCCGCGTCCGGCAGGGCCTCCGCCAGGAGGCGGAGCAGGGCGGGCGGCACGAACGGCATGTCCCAGGCGACACAGACGACCGGAGCCGGACCGGCGGCCACCGCGGTGAGGATGCCGCCGAGGGCGCCGGCGCCGGGGTGGATGTCCGGCAGGACGGTCAGGTCCGTCCGCCAGGTTCGGGCGCCAGGGTCGTTGGCCACCAGCAGCGGTGGGGCACCGAAGGCGGATTGGAAGGTGTCGACCAGGCGGTCGAGGATCCGGACGCCCCCGACCCGCTCGAGTCCCTTGGGAAGGCCCTCGAACCGCGTGGCCCCGCCGCCCGCCAGGATCGCGCCGCGCACCGGATCAGTAGCGATGGCCGCGCTTCTTCTCGAGGACGACGTCCACGCCGATCATGATGCTGAACAGGTTCTTCCACTGGTTGACGATTTCGGGATTCGTGTTGCCCGCCCTGGTGGGGCCGGCCACGGTGGCGATCTCCACGATGTTGTCGCGCACCTCGGTGCGGAGCTGCCAGCCCTTGCCGAGGGCGGCGGTGAATCCGCCGCCGAGGACGAAGGCCGGCGTCACGCGAGTGGTGGACGGGTCCTCGTAGATCACCGCGGAGAGGATTTCCGAGTTGCCCAGCGAGTCGGTCACCACCGTCGCGCCCGACATCGCGATCGGGCTCAGGTTGCTGAACAGGAGGCCGACCTGCGCGCGCGCATACGGCGAGATGGGTTGGTTACCGCCGATCCGCGCGACGCCGCCGACCGAGAGCAGGACCGCCGAGGAGCGGCTCGAGGCCCCGTCGATGCTGTTGCAGATTTCCTGCGTCCGCTCGGTCGGCAACGGCGAGGCGGGCTGGCACTGGTCCTTGAGTCCGATGCCCATGAAGTACGCTTCGCCGACCAGCCCGAGCGCGGGCTTCGGGAAGTACATCCCCGAGAACACCAGGCCCGGCGCCCCGCCGATGGCGCGGGACAGGTCCACGGTGTCACTCCCGACGCCCGGAGGCGCGTGCAGGATCGGCTGTCCGGACACCGCCCAGAGGTCGCTGCCCCCGGTGTAGGTGAGGCCCACCGTGAACATGAGCCTGGCCTCGTCCTGGGTCTTCTGGGCCGCGGCCGGCGCGGCCGGGGCGGCGGCCGCGAGGGCGACGAGGGCCGCCATCAGGTGTCGAGTCCTCATTCCGCCCCCATCAGCGCGTGGTGATCAATGGCGAGACAACGGTCCATCACGACCGCGATGCCCTCCTGCTGCAGGCGGCGGGCGGTCGCCTCGTGCACGATGTCGAACTGCATCCAGACCAGGCGCGGCCGGATGGCGAGCAGGTCGTCCAGCAGCGCCGGGACGAACTCGGAGCGCCGGAAGATGTCCACGATGTCGATCGGGCCGGTCGCGGCCGCCGACCGGAGGTCGGGATGCACGGGCGCTCCCAAGGTGACGCCGCCGGCGGGGTTGACCGGCACAATCTCGTAGCCGACCCGCTGGAGATACGCGGCGACGCTGTGGCTGGGGCGCTCCGGTTTCCGGCTCAGCCCCACGACCGCGATACGGCGCGCGGTCCGGAGGATCTCCGTGAGCTCCGCATCGCTCGGCGGCGTCACGGAGTGCCGGCCGGCAGGTGCAGCTGGGGGGTGCCGCTCACGGCCCGGCCCACGAGGACCATTCCGGACCGGCGGGCCACCTCCACCGCCAGCGTGGAGGGAATCGACGGCGTGGCGACCCAGGCCAGCTCCGCGCGCGCGGCCTTGTAGGCCAGTTCGGCCGAGATCCGGCCCGTCACCATGAGGCCAAGCCCGGTCACCGGCTGGCGGGCGAGGAGGGCGGCGCCGAGGACCTTGTCCACCGCGTTGTGGCGGCCGATGTCCTCGGCGTGTTGAAGGAGCGTCGTCCCGTCGGTGAGCGCTGCGGCATGCACTCCGCCGGACTCCTGGTACCGGGCGCCGCGGGCGAAGAGCTCCTTGAATCGCTCGCGCATGGCGTCGAGGGCGGGCGGAAGACCGCGCAGCGGGTGGGGGGGCACGCTGGCCGGGTCCGCAAGGAAGGTGGAGACCGCGCCGCAGCCCGAGGCCAGCACCGGCCGGCGTCGTTCGGCGGCCACCGCCGCCACGCGTTCCTCGGGGATGTCGGCCCAGAAGCCGAGGTCGGTGGCGCAGGGCCGCAGGTGGACCTGGTCGAGGGAGGTGATGTATCCCTCGCCATGCAGCCACCCCAGCGCCAGTTCCTCAAGCAGCTCCGGCGTGCACATCCAGGTGACCGTGGGTACGTGGTTCACCTCGAGCCAGACCGGCACCTCCTCGACGGAGGCCAGCGCCTCACCGCGGCCGCGGCGGCCGGGAGCAGCGGGGCGGTCAGTCGAGTCCGGTACAGTCGGCATGCAGGGTGTCGTCCTCCGCCACGCGGACCAGGGAGAGGGTGGTTCCGCCCGGGAGCCGGGGGGCGATCCGCGCGTACAGCCACCGAGCCAGCGCTTCACAGGTGGGCAGGGTGCCCCCCGGCCGGAAGTCGGCCACGTCCCGGTCAATATGCGTCCCGTCGAGCGGTTTGACGACCTCCTCGGCCAGGATCCGGTCGAGGAGCGGGAGATCGACGACCGAGCCCATCGCCCTGTCGAGCGGGCCCGTGACGGTCACAGCACACCGGTAGTGGTGGTCGTGGCCGGGCGGGTCGGCCAGCGCGCCGAAGGCGGCGCGGTTCTGTTCGGGAGTCCAGTCGGCCCGCCAGTAGCGATGCCATGCGTGAAATCCGACGGTGCGTGTGAGCGAGACCGGCACCGGTCCTCCCCGAGGTCAGAAGCTGTAGCCGAACCCCACCTGGTACCAGATGTTCGAGAGGTAGTTGTTGTACGCGTAGGACTGCAGCAGGCCGTAGTAGTCGACGTAGTACGGCGGCGGGTAGGCCAGCTTCCAGAAGGCGCCGCGGATTTCCGCGCGCAGGAAGGCGCGGTCGTTGACGAAGACCCGGGTCCCGGCAAAGGGCACCAGGTAGAACCGGCCGCCGAAGCTGAACGCGTTCGAACTCTGCGGGGTGTAGGCCCTCCAGGCGTAGCCGAGGCCGCCCCCGATGTACGGCGCCAGGTGATGCCAGGTCTTCCCGCCGGTCAGCGTGAACTGCGTGGTGAACTCGGTGAGCCAGATCGGTTCGGGCACCAGGTTGCTCAGGTACAGCTTGCCCAGGGGGTCGGCCTTCACGAGGCGCCCCTGGAGGTCGGCGTACTGGACCGCGAAGCCGAATTCGACGGGCCCGCTGACGGAAATGCCGAACCGTCCGCCGTACACCGGGCCGTCGTGGGGACCGACGCCGAGGATGCCGCCGCTGCCGCCGATGTACCCGCCGAGGGCGGTGACCGACAGGCTCTTCGTGATGGGCTTGTACGGCGAGGCGTCGGGCGGATAGCCGGCCTGGGCCGACAACGGGGCCGCGGCACCCAGCATCAGGAGGAGTGCGAGCGAAGCTGGACGCATGCGGTCAGGGCTCCCGGAGGTCGCGGCCCGTCATCTCGGGCGGCGGCGTGATGCCAAGCAGGCGGAGGATGGTCGGGCCCACGTCGCACAGGGCGCCGCCGCTGCGGAGCGGTCCGGCGCCGGCGCGCACGCCGACGAACGGCACGGGGTTGGTGGTATGCGCCGTGTGGGGCCCGCCCGTCACGGGGTCCACCATCACCTCGCAGTTGCCGTGGTCGGCCGTGACCAGCACGGTCGCGCCGGTCGCCTCGGCGGCCGTCAGCACCCGGGCCAGGCACCGGTCGATCGTTTCCACGGCCTCGATGATCGCCGGCGCGACCCCGGTGTGTCCCACCATGTCGGCGTTCGCGTAGTTGCAGAGGATGAAGTCGTGCGCCGGCTTCGCGATCGCGCCGCAGAGCACGTCCGTGATCCCCTCCGCCGACATCGCCGGGGCCAGGTCGTACGTGGCCACCTTCTGCGACGGCACGAGGATCCGTTCCTCGCCGCGATAGGGCGGCTCGACCCCGCCGTTGAAGAAGTAGGTCACGTGGGGATACTTCTCCGTTTCCGCCGTGCGCAGCTGGGTCCGGTCCGCGTCCGCCAGCACTTCGGCCACGATCCGCGCCATCGAGAAGGGTGCGAACGCCTGCGGGAACGGGAAGGTCTGGTCGTACTGCGTCATGGTGACCAGGCCCGCCAGCGCCGGCCGTGGGCCGGTGTCGAACCCGTGAAATCCCTCGATCGCGAGCGCCGAACAGATCTGGCGCATCCGGTCGCTGCGGTAGTTGAAGCAAAAGATGCCGTCGCCGTTCCGGATCAGGGCTGCCGGCGCGCCGTCGCGCTGGAGGACCAGCGGCTTGATGAACTCGTCGGTCTCGCCGCGGCCGTAGGCGTCGCGGACGGCCTGGACCGGATCGGTCTCCGCGCGGCCCACGCCGTGGATCATCGCGTCGTATGCCAGCCGCGTGCGGTCCCAGCGCTTGTCGCGATCCATCGCGAAGTAGCGGCCGGTCAGCGTGGCGATGCCGGCCCGGGGCCCCGCGATGCGCTGGAGGTCGGCGGCGAGCCGGTCCACCACTTCCGCGGCGGAGGTGGGCGGCGAGTCGCGCCCGTCGAGGAAGCCGTGCACCTCGATGCGCCGGACGCCGGCGCGGACGCCCATCTCGACCGCCGCGAGGAGGTGCTCGTCGATGGCGTGCACACCCCCGGCGCCGAGCAGGCCCATGAGATGGAGCGTGCCGCCGGTTTCGCGGAGCCGCGCGCAGAGGTTCACCAACGGCTCGAGCCGGAAGAACTCCCCGCTGCGGATGCTGTGGGAGATGCGCACGAGGTCCTGCGGCACCACCCGGCCGGCGCCGAGGTTGAGGTGCCCGACCTCGCTGTTGCCCATCTGTCCTTCGGGAAGGCCCACCGCCAGGCCGCTGGCGTCGAGCAGGGTCCGCGGCGAGGAGTTCCACAGCCGGTGCCAGGTGGGAGTCCGGGCGAGCTCGATGGCGTTGCCTTCGCGCTCCGGCCGGTAGCCCCACCCGTCAAGCACCACGAGAACCACCTGGCGCGCCGGGCCGCTGGCGTTTGACATGCCTCTCCGCTGTTTCTACAATGCCTGTCTGTGACTTACTCCGCGCCGCAATCTAGTCCCGCGCTTCCCCGCCTACCAGTCTGGGCGGGGCTCGTGGCGCTCGCCCTTGTCGTGGCGCCCGCCGCCCTCGCCGCGCAGGCGCGGATCAACCAATCCGCGGCCTTCCGGAAGGAGCCCGGGGGCACGGTGCTCGGCACGCTGAACGCCGGAACAGCAGTGACGGTGAGCAAGGCACAGGGAGACTGGACGTCGGTCACCATCGACGGCTGGGTCTATACCCCGTCCACCGGCGCCAGTACGCGGGACGGATTCGAGGTGGCGATCACGGCGCCCAACGGAGAGAACCTGCGCGGGGCGCCCAACGGGGCGGTCCTCGGCCGGCTCGAGAACGGCGCCCTCCTCGACCGGGTCGGGACCCAGGGCAAGTGGACCCACGTCCGGCGGAGCGGCTGGGTGAGCGGGAAGGCGCTGGGCGGCGTGCCGGCCGCGTCGCGGTCCGCGGGCAAGGCCGCCGCCCCCGCGGCCCGCGACTCCACGAATGCGGCGGCGGACTCCACCCCGGATCGCGTCGCCACCACGCGGGCCACGCCGCTCACCCTCGAGCCGGACGGGGCGGCCCTCGCGACGCTCGCGCCGGGCACGACTGGCCAGGTCATCGGGCGGAGCGGGGAGTGGGTGCAGGTCCAGCTGCAGGGGTGGGTGCGGGAGGCCGACCTCTCCGAGCCGGCCAGCGCGGCGATCCCGGGCGTCACGGTCGCGCAGGTCCGCGCCAATCCCGGCAAATACGTCGGGCAGCTGCTGGAGTGGAAGGTGCAGTTCATCAGCATCCAGACCGCCGACGAACTCAGGCCCGAGATTCCCAGCGGCGCGAAGTACCTGCTGACCCGCGGGCCCCTTCCGGAGCCGGGCTTCGTCTACGTGATCGTCACGGCCCAGCAGCTACCGACGTTCCAGGCGGCCACGCCACTGCAGGAGTTCACGGTGCGGGGCCGGCTCCGGGCGGCACAGACGCGATACCTGCCCACGCCGGTACTCGAGCTGGTGCAGGTGGTGGACTCGACGGGAGGGACACGATGAACGACTTGCTCATGCAGCGCATTCTCCGCCGCCTCGAAGCGCTGAGCGACGAGCGGGGGTACCAGGTGCTCGACTACGTGGAGTTCCTCGAGAGCAAGTTCGCGGAGCGGGCCACGCCCACCGGGATGTTCGCCAGGTTCACGGAGCGGGTGGAGGACACGATGCGCGCCGGCAAGCTCCCCATCCAGGCCATCAGCGGCACGATCGGCGCGATGGACAGCGCGGCCAAGGTGATGAAGGGCTTCGCCGCCGCCGGCAAGTCGGTGGTGGAAGAGGCGGTGCGCGCCGCGGAAGGGAAGCCGCCTGCCGTCCAGGCCGGGGCGCCCGAGGCCGCCAAGCCCGCCGTGACTCCGCCCAAGCCGGCGTCCGCGGCTCCTCCCAAGCCGGCCCCGCCCAAGGCCGACGGCGGAGGTCCCGCCTCGCCTTGATTTAGGGCGGACCGCTCCGTATCCTTCGTGATGGTACCCCCCACGATCCAATCCGGCCCCCCGGGCGCGCCGCGCCACCGGTGGGCCGCCGTGCATACGGAGTCCCCGACCTGATGGCCACCATCCGTCCCACCGTCGGACTGACCTTCGACGACGTGCTGCTCGTCCCGCGGCATTCGACCGTCCATCCGCGCGACGTCAAGACCCACTCCCGCTTCACCCGCACCATCCCGCTCAACATTCCGCTCGTCTCCGCCGCCATGGACACCGTCACCGAATCCGAGATGGCGATCGCGATGGCGCGCGCCGGCGGGATCGGGGTCCTCCACAAGAACATGGCCATCGACCGGCAGGCCGCCGAGGTGGACCGGGTCAAGCGGAGCGAGAGCGGGATGATCCTCAACCCGATCACGCTCGGCCCCGACCGGCCGCTCCGCGAGGCCGCGGCGCTGATGAGCCGCTTCCGGATTTCGGGCGTGCCGATCGTGGACGCCGAGGGCCGGCTGATCGGCATCGTGACCAACCGCGACCTCCAGTTCGAGCGCAACCTGACCCAGCCGATCCGGGAGGCGATGACCAAGAACAACCTGGTCACCGCTCCCGTGGGCACCACGCTCGAGGAGGCCGAACGCATCCTCGCCCGGCACCGGATCGAGAAGCTCCCGGTGGTGGACGCCGGCGGTGTCCTCCGCGGGCTGATCACCGTCAAGGACATCTTCAAGCGGATGGCGCACCCCGACGCCAACAAGGACCAGCACGGGCGGCTCCGGGTGGCCGCGGCGGTGGGCGGCACGCCCGACGCCAAGGTGCGGGCCCGCGCGCTGGTGGACGCGGGGGCCGACGTCCTGGTCATCGACTCGGCGCACGGGCACAGCGAAGGGGTGCTCGAGACGCTCGCGCTGCTCCGGGACGCGTTCCCCGACGTCCAGCTGGTGGCGGGCAACGTGGCCACCGAGGAGGGAGCCCGCGAGATCGTGCGGCGCGGCGCCGACGCCGTGAAGGTCGGCGTCGGGCCCGGGCAGCATCTGCACCACGCGCGTGGTGACCGGCGTGGGCATGCCGCAGGTCACCGCCATCATGGACGCCGTGCGCGGCGCCGGCGACGTGCCGGTCATCGCCGACGGCGGCATCAAGTACTCCGGCGACGTGGTCAAGGCGCTGGCCTCCGGCGCCGCCTGCTGCATGATGGGCGCGATGCTGGCCGGCACCGAGGAGAGCCCCGGCGAGTCGGTGCTCGCCGAAGGACGTCGCTTCAAGGTCATTCGCGGCATGGGGAGCCTGGCCGCCATGCAGGACGGCAGCGCCGACCGGTACTTCCAGCAGGGCGAGATGGCGCCGTCCAAGCTGGTGCCCGAGGGCATCGAGGGCCGCGTGCCCTACAAGGGCCCCGTGGCCGACGTCATCTTCCAGATGGCGGGCGGGCTCCGGAGCGGCATGGGCTACTGCGGCGCCGCCGACATTTCCGCCCTCGCGCGGGACGTGCAAATGGTGCAGATCACCAGCGCCGGCCTCCGCGAGTCTCACCCCCACGACGTGACGATCACCCGAGAGGCGCCGAACTACAGCGCCTGACGCGTCAGCCGGGGCGCGCGCCGCGCGCCCCGGCCGTTTCCTGCTTATTTCGGAGCATCCGTGAGCGACTCCGCACCAACCCGCGAAGCCTGGGGATCCCGCATCGGCCTGATCCTGGCCATGGCGGGCAATGCCGTCGGGCTCGGCAACTTCCTCCGCTTCCCGCGGCAGGCGGTCGAGAACGGCGGCGGGACGTTCATGATCCCCTACTTCATCGCCTTCCTCCTCGTCGGCATCCCGCTGATGTGGATCGAGTGGGGGGTCGGGCGCCACGGCGGGCTCAAGGGCCACGGCTCGGTGCCCGGAATGTTCGAGAGCATCTGGAAGCACCCGGTCGCCAAGTACCTCGGCGTGCTCGGGCTCTTCATGCCGGTGGTGGTGCTGATCTACTACTGCTACATCGAGTCGTGGACCCTCGCCTGGACCTGGGCGTCGCTGCGCGGCGCCACGCAGGGGCTCGACCAGGCGGCCATGCAGGGCTATTTCCGATCCTACGTGGACCTGCAGAACGGCACCGTGCACGGGTTCTGGACGCCGTTCCTGTTCTTCTTCATCACGATCGCCGTCAACTTCTGGGTCGTCAGCAAGGGGCTCACCGCCGGCATCGAGCGGCTGGCCAAGATCGGCATGCCGATCCTGTTCCTCTTCGGGGCCATTCTCGTGGTGCGCGTGCTCACCCTCGGCACGCACGACGTGATGGTGGACGGGGTGCTGACTCACTCGAGCCCGATCGACGGCCTCAACTTCATGTACACGCCGAACTGGAGCCTCCTCGGCAACCCCAAGGTGTGGCTGGCGGCCACCGGCCAGATCTTCTTCACCCTGTCGGTCGGCATGGGCTCGCTCCACGCCTACGCGAGCTACCTGACGAAGAAGGACGACCTCGCGCTCTCCGGGATCGCGACGGCCGCGACCAACGAGACCGCCGAGGTGGTGCTGGGCGGTTCGCTCGCGATTCCGGCCATCGTGACCTTCTTCGGCGTCGCCGGCGCCACCGCCATCGCCAAGGGCGGGAGCTTCGACCTGGGCTTCATCGCCATGCCGCTGGTGTTCAACCAGATTCCGGGCGGGCCGGCGGTGGCCGCCGCGGCCGGCGTGATGTGGTTCGGCCTGCTGTTCTTTGCGGGCATCACCTCCTCGGTGGCCATGGCCACCCCGGCGCTCTCCTTTGTCGAGGAGAACTTCGGCTGGACCCGGAAGCGGACGGCCTGGACGCTGGGGATCATCGCGACGGGGGTCGGCCTGCTGCACATCGTGTACTACACGCGCGGCTTCCTCGACGAGTGGGACTACTGGGCCGGCACCTTCGGGCTGGTCATCCTGGCGCTGGTCGAGACCATCCTGTTCGTCTGGGTCATGGGCCCCGACAAGATGTGGGAGGAGATCCACGAGGGCGCCAGCATCCGGATCCCGCGCATCTTCAAGTTCGTCATGACGTATGTCACCCCCCTCTTCCTGCTCATCATGATGACCTGGTGGACGGTCCAGGAGGCGGTGCCGACGTTCCTGATGACCAGCATTCCCCAGGACCAGCATACGGTGCGCTGGGTGTCGCGGGGCTTCATGGTGGCCATCCTGCTCTTCCAGCTCTGGCTGATCAAGGCGGCCTGGCGCCGCCGCGCGCTCGACGGCAAGGAGGTGGCCTGATGAACCCCACGGCGCTCATCTTCATGGCGGGGGCCTGGATTTTTGTGCTTGGCCTGACGTTCTGGTCATTCAGGAAGTTGCTTTCGACCGAACCCGACGAAAAGCTCCCGCCCCCAGGCTCGATCCCGTGAGGCGTGTCCGGAACCGCCCGGCCGAGCAGCCGGCGGCCGGGGTCCCGGCGCAGGTTGAACCAGCCCGTTACGATCCGCCGCAGTCCACCCGCAGCCGGAGTCTCTGATGAGTCTTTTCCGCCGTAAGGACGTCGCCTCGCTCCAGGCGGAGCTGGCGGCCGACACCAGCCTGAAGCGCGCCCTCGGCGCGGGCCACCTCGTGATGCTCGGCATCGGCGCCATCATCGGCGCCGGCATCTTCGTGCTGACGGGCCAGGCCGCTGCCAACTACGCGGGTCCGGCCATCGTGTACTCGTTCCTGCTGGCCGGCACCGCCTGCGCCTTCGCGGGCCTCTGCTATGCGGAATTCGCCGCGATGATCCCGATCGCCGGCTCGGCCTACACCTATGGGTACGCCACCATGGGCGAGCTGATCGCGTGGATCATCGGGTGGGACCTGATCCTCGAGTACCTCTTTGCCGCCTCGACGGTGGCAGTGGGCTGGTCCGGCTACTTCGTGTCGCTGCTCAAGGACATGGGGATCAACCTCCCCGCCGCGTACACCTCGGCGCCCTACACCCATACCGCGGTGCCGGACGCCGGGCTCAATATCTGGCGGATCTTTACCGAGGGCTGGACCCGGAACCCCGACGCCGTGTTGAACGTTCCCGCGATGGTGATCGTGGGGCTCATCTCCATGCTTCTCGTCATCGGGATCCAGGAGTCGTCGCGGTTCAACAACATCATCGTGGTCATCAAGGTGTCGGTCGTGCTGGCGTTCATCGCCTTCGGCGCCGCCTACATCAACCGGGCCAACTGGGAGCCGTTCGTCCCGGCCATGGTCAGCCCCGGCCACTTCGGCTGGAGCGGCATCGTGCGCGCGGCGGGCGTCATCTTCTTCGCGTACATCGGGTTCGACGCGGTGTCCACCGCCGCGCAGGAAACCAAGAATCCCCAGCGGGACATGCCGATCGGCATCCTGGGCTCGCTGGTCATCTGCACCGTGCTCTATATCGCCGTCTCGCTGGTCCTCACCGGCATCGTGAGCTACACCCAGCTCAACGTGCCGGACCCGATCGCCGTCGGCATCAACGCCGCCGGCCCCGGGCTGGCCTGGCTCCGGCCCTTCGTCAAGATCGGCGCCATCGCCGGGCTCTCGTCCGTCATCCTCGTCATGCTGATGGGCCAGCCGCGCATCTTCTACACGATGTCCAAGGACGGGCTGCTGCCGCCGATGTTCAGCGCGGTGCACCCGAAGTTCAAGACCCCGTGGCTCGCCACCATCATGACGGGTGCGGTGGCCATGGTCTGTGCCGGCCTCCTGCCGATCGGGCTGCTGGGCGAACTGGTGTCCATCGGGACGCTCCTGGCCTTCGCGATCGTCTGCGGCGGTGTCCTGGTGCTTCGCTACACCGATCCCGAGATTCCCCGGCCGTTCCGGACGCCGTGGGTGCCTGTCGTGCCGGCCCTCGGCGTGATCTCGTGCGTCTACCTCATGGTGGCGCTCCCGAAGGACACCTGGGCCCGCCTCATCGTCTGGATGGCGCTCGGCCTGGCCATTTACGCCTTCTACGGGCGGAAGCACTCCCGGCTCAACAAGTAACCGACGCCAGAATCTGGACGAAGGGGGAGCAGCGTAGGGGCGCACGACCGTGCGCCCCTACGCCGCTCCCTTCTTCCGTTTCGGGGGTTATCTTTCCCCTCGCCATGAAGCTGCCGCTTTCCCACGAGAAGACCGAAGCCGCCCGCGCCATCGCCGAGCTCCTGGTGCCTGGCCAGCGAGTCTGCCTCACCACTCACGTGAATCCCGACGGAGACGGCCTCGGCAGCGAGGTCGGGCTGCTGCACCTCCTCAAGGCGCAGGGGATCACCGCCGTCGTGACCAACCCGACCGCCACGCCGCCCCGCTTCGATTTCCTCTTCGAAGGGCTCGAAGGCGCCGACCGGAGCCGCGAGGCCATCAAGGAGCTCCGCCGCGCCGACCTGATCGTCGTGCTCGATATCGCCGACCTCGGGCGCCTCGGCATGCTGGGCGACACGGTCCGGGACCGCGGGGTGCCGGTGGTCTGCATTGACCACCACGTGAGCCCCGGCGAACTGCCCCCCGGACCCCGGTACGTGGACCCCGCGGCGGCGGCCACCGGCGAACTGGTCTTCGAGATCGGCCGGGTGAACGGCTGGCCGCTCACCCGCGAGGCCGCGCGGGCGCTCTACGTGGCCATCATGACCGACACCGGCAGCTTCCGCTTCAGCAATACCCATCCGCGCACCCTGCGTGTGGCCGCCGAACTGCTGGAGACGGGGCTCGATCCGGAGCGGATGTATCTCGACGTGTACGCCAACGCCCCCGAGGGGCGTCCCCGGTTGTACGCCGAGGCGCTGCAGACGCTGGTGGTGGAGGCAGAGTACGGGCTGGCGTGGGTGACGGTGCCGCCCGGTGCGTTGGAGCGCCTGGGCGTCAGTGCCGACGACCTCGACGGCGTGGTGGAGTTCCCGCGGAGCATCGCGGGGATGCGGATGGCGCTGCTCTTCCGGGAAATCGCCGCCGGCCGGATCAAGGTGTCGCTCCGCTCGGTGGGCGACGTGGACGTGGCGGCCTTCGCCAAGCCGTTCGGCGGCGGCGGGCACACCAAGGCCGCGGGGCTCTCCCTCGAGGGCTCGATGGCCGAGGTCCAGGCGCGGGTGCTGGAAGCGGCGCGGATCTACCTGGGCGGAAACGGCAAGCGTTGACCGGGGGCGGCGGCGGCGTAGACTTCGCGGACCGGCCCCGATCGGGAGCAATTCATACATGACGACGACCATGGACACACTCGCCCGCATCGAGGCGACGCTCGATACCCTCCGGCCCTACATCGCCTCCCACAAGGGGCAGGTGGAAGTGGTGGACTTCGACGAGACCGAGGGGACGCTCTACCTCCGGCTCGGCGGCCACTGTCACGGCTGTGCAGCCAGCACCATTACGCTGAAGCAGGGCATCGAGGTGCGGCTCCGCCAGGCGGTGCCCGAGGTCAAGCTGGTGACGGCCATCTGATGGCGACGACTCCGCTCGCCGCCGCGCGTGACATCCTGGCCGGCATCACGAATCCCCGCGTCAACAAGGATCTGCTCGCCGCGGGCATGGTGGACGGCCTCGTCATCGGTGACGACGGCCGGCCGAACTTTACCTTCTTGCTCCGCCGCGAAGACCCCGCCACCCTCGTCCGACAGATCCGCCAGGCCTTCTCGGCGGCGGGGCTCCCCGATCCCAGGATCCAGATCAAGGATCCGGCAGGCCCGCCCGCCGCGACCCACGCCGCGCCTGGGGCCCCCGGCCAGGCGGTGCCGCCGCCGGCCCCGCAGATGGCGCTCCCCAACCTGGGCCGCGTCATCGCCATTTCGTCCGGCAAGGGCGGGGTGGGGAAGTCCACCGTGGCCGCCAATCTGGCGATCGCACTGGCCAGGGCGGGGCATCGCGTGGGGTTGATGGACGGCGACATCTACGGGCCCAACATTCCGCGGATGTTCAACGTCTTCGAGCGTCCGCAGGTCACCCACGACAAGCGGATGGTTCCGCTCGAGGCCTACGGCGTCAAGCTGATGTCGCTGGGGTTCATCGTCGAACGCGACGCGCCGGCCATCTGGCGGGGGCCGATCATCATGAAGATCGTGACCCAGTTCCTGCGGGACGTAAACTGGGGCGAGCTCGACTACTTCCTGGTGGACATGCCCCCCGGCACTGGCGATGCGCAGCTCTCGCTGGTGCAGGCCACGGCCGTCTCGGGCGCCGTCATCGTCACCACGCCGCAGGAAATGTCGGTGGGCGATGCGCTCCGGGGCGGGAAGATGTTCGAGAAGGTGAACGTGCCGGTACTGGGCATCGTGGAGAACATGAGCGGCTTCACCTGCCCGCACTGCGGCGAGCACACCGATCTCTTCCCCACCGGCGGCGGCGAGCGGCTGAGCAAGGAGCTTGGCGTGCCGGTACTGGGGCGGATCCCGATGCAGGCCGAGATGGCCGACCTGGCCGACCGCGGCAAGCCGGTGGTGGTGGCAGCGCCGGAGAGCCCCGCCGCGGTGGCGCTCATGGGCATCGCAGAGCGGGTGGTGGCGGCGTCGGGCGTGCACGGCCGGGCGGAGTTGCCGATCCTGAGGGGATAGGCAGTACGGCAGCGGGGCAGGGTGGCAGTGAACTGCGGGGCTTCCGGGGTGGGGGCCCCGCGCGTGTCTGGCGGGCAATTCAACGATCGATCGTAACCTTGGAGCAATATCCCATGACCAACTTGGTGAACCCCGCCACCGGCGCCTCCCTTCCCGCTCACCCGACCATCGACAACGCCGCGCTCCGCGCGGCGCTCAAGGCCTCCGGTGCGGCATTCAGCCAGTGGCGCGGCACCACCTTCGAGCAGCGCGCTGCGTTGCTCCGCGTGGCCGCCCGACTCCTCAAGGAGCGGCGCGAACGGTATGCCCGCCTCATGGCCGACGAAATGGGCAAGCCGCTCGCACAGGGCCGCGCCGAAGCCGACAAATGCGCCTGGGTGTGCGAGTACTACGCCGAACACGGCGCCGCGTTCCTCGCGGACGAGGTCGTGCAGACCGATTTCTCGCGCAGTTTCGTGACCTACCAGCCGATCGGTGTCGTGCTGGCCATCATGCCCTGGAACTTCCCCTTCTGGCAGGTCATCCGCGTGGCCGCGCCGACCCTGATGGCCGGAAACGTGGTGGCGCTCAAGCACGCGGCCAACGTGCCCGGCTGTGCGCTGGCCATCGAGGAGCTCTTCCGCGACGCCGGCTTCCCCGCCGGCGCCTTCACCACGCTCCTCATCGACACCGCGCAGGTCAAGGCCGCCATTCGCCATCCCGCGGTGCAGGCCGTGACCCTGACCGGCAGCGCAGGGGCCGGCCGGGCGGTGGCCAAGCTGGCCGCCGAGCGGATCAAGAAGACGGTGCTCGAGCTCGGCGGGAGCGACGCCTATGTGATCCTCAAGGACGCCGACCTCCAGTTGGCCGCGGAGACCTGCGCCAACAGCCGCCTGATCAATTCGGGGCAGAGCTGCATCGCCGCCAAGCGCTTCGTCGTGGTGGAACCGGTGCGACAGGAATTCGAGCGGTTGCTCGTCGAGCGGATGCGCGCCGCCAAGGTGGGGGGCCCGCTCGAAGACGGTGTGGCGGTGGGCCCCCTCGCCCGGCACGACCTCCGCGACACCCTCCACGACCAGGTCCAGCGCACCGTCGCCGCCGGGGCGCGCCTTCTGCTGGGCGGGACGATCCCGACGGGGCCGGGGGCGTTCTACCCGCCGACCGTGCTCACCGACGTGAAGAGGGGCGCGGCCGCCTACAGCGAGGAGCTCTTCGGCCCGGTCGCCGCCATCATCCCCGTCGCCAACGAAAAGGCGGCCATCAAGGTGGCCAATGACTCCGTCTTCGGCTTGGGCGCCGCCGTCTTCACCCGGGACACGGCCCGCGGCGAGCGGATTGCCCGCGAGGAAATCCAGGCGGGCTCCTGCTTCGTCAACGCCTTCGTCAAGTCGGACCCGCGCCTGCCCTTCGGCGGCATCAAGGAGAGCGGCTACGGGCGGGAGCTCTCGCATCACGGCATCCGGGAGTTCGTGAATGCCAAGGTGGTGTCCGTCCTGTGAGGAATGGGGAGCAGCTCTTCACGTCTCCCTAAGCACCTCTTCACGTTCCCGGTGCCAAGTTCCTGCCCAGCAGGACAGGATCACCCGGAGGCAGTCATGAAAACCAGGACGAGCAGGTGGGGTCGGAAAGGCAAGAACGCCGCGCGGCAGGCGTACGAGGCGGTCGAGACGAAGTTGATGGCGATGGAGGGCCGCCGCTCGGTGCGCGCCAAGACGCGCGAGGTGTCGCGGGTCGGGAAGCGGGCCGCGAAGGTCGGACTCCTCGTGGGCGCGCTCGGTGCACTCGAGGTGGTCCTGCAGGAACTCGCTCGGCGGCACAAGCACGCCTGAGTTCGCTACTCCTCGACTTCCATCCGCGCGTCGACTTCCCGCCCGATCCGACGCGCGGCCTCGAGGTGGGCGGTGAGTCCCGGCCCCGCGGCCTGACCCGCCGAAATGCGGAGCAGGTCGATCCGCAGGTTTTCCAGCGCCGAGAGCGCCGTGGCGAGCTTGGCGCCCGCATGCTTCCGCGCCGACTCCAGGTCCCGCACGGCGTCAGGCCGCCCCGCCGCCTCGGCGAGGGCCCTCGTGAGCGCCAGGTCGTGGCGTCGGAACGCCTGGACGTCAGCCTCTAGCTGGCGAATCAGGCCGGGAACTTCGATCAGCCTGCGCTGTTCCCCGGCCGGGAGGGCCGCAAAGAGCGCGTCGGCAGCCCGCCCCAGCGCCACCTCGGTCGGTTCATTGGCCGCCGGCAGCGCACGGGCCTCCTTGCCTCCCGCCAGCCGCACCATCCACCGCCCCAGCCGTCCCGCCCAGAGCCGATTCCAGAAGCCGGGTCCGTCGGCGGTCGGTGCCGTGAGCCGCGCTGCGGCCCAGCGCCCGACGCTGAGCGGAATGAAGCTCACCGCCAAGTCGGCCAGGATCTGCACCAGGCCCTGCCAGTGATTTCCCGACGTGTTGATCCAGTACCACGCCACGCCGGAGCCGACAAACGCCGCCAGCCATCCCACCGCCGCTGCGACCTTGCCCCCCACGCTGACCGGCTCCCGTTGCTCGTCGGGGCCAAGCAACGCCGCGCGGATGTCCTCGAAGCCGTAGCCCCGGCGGATGGCGTCCCGGATGGCGCGGAAGGCCGTCACCTTCCGGACCCCGGTCAGGGCGACCATCGCGAGCCCGATGCCCCAGTTCACCAGCCCAAGGAAGACATCCACCTCTCCGAAAGGATGGTAGAACCGCGTCACCAGGTTGAAGGCGATGACAAACAGCATCACGCTGCCATACCCGCCGAGGTCGGTGCCCAGCTCGTAGAGCTCCCGTGCGGCGCGCGCCACCGGGACCGGCGTGGTCACGACGGCGGGAAGCGCGCTGCCCAGCGCCGCCGCCAGCTCCTCCCCCGAGGCAAAGCGCTCGTCCGGTGACTTGGCCAGGCAGCGCTCGATCGCGGTCGCCAGCGACGCCGGCAAATCCGGCCGCAACCCCAGCACCGGCGGTGGCGGCTGCGTGAGGTGCTTCGCGAGTACCTCCGCCGCCGACTCGCCGTCGAAGGGCCAGCTGCCCGTGGCGGCCAGGTAGGCCGTGACGCCCAGCGAGTAGAGATCGCTCCGTCCGTCCACCGGCTCGCCGGCCGCCTGTTCGGGGCTCACAGCGCGAGCGGTGCCCACCACCTGGCCCGCGGGCGTGTCGGCGGCGTCGCCCGACACCTGCGCGATGCCGAAGTCGGTGACCATCGCCCGGCCGCCGTCGCGCTCGAGCAGGATGTTCTCGGGCTTGACGTCCCGATGCACCACGCCCTGTCGGTGGGCGTAGGCCAGCGCCCACGCCACCTCGCGCACGACCTGCGTGACCTCGGCGGCCGGCAGCCGCCCGAGGTGGCGGATCCGCTCGCCGAGCGTCTCGCCGGCCACGTATCCCATGACGAAGAAGACGAGCCCGTTGGACTCCTCGACCGAATGAATGGGGACGATGTTGGGATGGGAGAGCCGCGCCGCGGTGCGGGCCTCGCGGAGGAACCGTGCTCTGCGATCGGGGATGGCGGCGAGCGCCGGCGGGAGCAGCTTGATCGCCACGAGCCGGTCGAGCGAGAGGTCGCGCGCCAGGAATACGATCCCCATGCCGCCCCGCCCGAGCTCCCGCTCGAGGGCGTAGCGGCCGGCCACGGCCTCCTGGAGCGCCAGGAACTCAGGCGCGGGCGGCACGAGTCCCGGCCTGTTCCGCCCCGCGGGCGCTGAACGCTTCCACCGCGTGGGCCAACGTGAAGTGCATCCGCTCGCGGCCGAGCAATTTACCGAGGGCCGTGCGCTGGATCTGCTCGAGCGCCTCTGGGCTGAGATCGGCCAGCCAGAGTTCCATCCCCTCCGCGCGGAGCCGCTTCTCGCCCTCGGCGAACATCAGCAGGGCGGTGTACTCGAAGCTGGCGATGCCGCTGCAGTCGAGCACCACCACCCGGGGACGCGCCTCGTAGATCAGCGGCCAGATCTTGTCGCCGATGTTCTCGATGTTGGCGAAGTGCACGCGCCCGTCGGTCCGGAGCATCAGGAGCCCGGGCACGGTCTCGTCTTCCGGGTGCTCGGCGGACACCGGCCGGAACACATCCGTGCCGGGCTTCCGGACCATGACGTATACCGGCGGATTGTTGGCCAGATAGAACAGCGCCACCATCGACAGCACCACCGCCACGAGGATGCCGTTCAACGTGCCGAGGGCGATCACCCCGGCGCAGGCCGCGACGGCCCAGCTGAACTCGACGCCGCGGAAACGGAGGATGCGGCGGAAACTGGGAAGACTGATGAGTGGGAGCGAGGTGACGATGACCACGGCGGCCAGCGCCGCCATCGGCATCAAGGCAAGCACCGGCGCCAGGAAGAGCAGGGTGGCCACCCCGACCGCGGCCGTCACCAACTCGGCCATCTGGGTGCGCGCCCCCGCGTGGCGGTTGAGCGCCGTCTGCGAGGTGCCACCGCCGGCGGGCATGCCGCCGAAGAGGCCGCCCACGAAGTTGGCCGCGCCGGTGGCCAAGAGTTCCCGGTTGGGTTGCGGACGGGGTTCTCCCTGGATCGCGAAGGCGCGCCCCGCGGCGATGCTCTCGGTGAAACTCATCAGCGCGATGCCGAGCGCCCCGGGCCAGAGGAGCCGCACCAGCGACAGATCGGGCAACGCGAATTGCGGCAGCCCCGCGGGGATCGGCCCCACGACGGCCACCCCAGCCGCCTCCAGGCCACGCCACGCCGAGATCGCAATGGCGGCGCCGACCGCTATGAGCGGCGCCGGCGACTTGGGCAAGAAATGCTCGAGGCCGACGAGCACCGCGATCGTGACCGCGGCAATCAGGAGCGTGGGCGTGGAGACGTGGGGCAGTTGGGCCACCGTCGCCACGAGGTTGTGGAGCCAGCCAGCCTTGTCGATGTGGACGCCGAGGAACTTGGGCAGCTGGTCGACGACGATCACCAGGCCGATGCCCGCCTTGAACCCGACGAGCACCGGCTCCGAAATGAACTTGGCCAGGAAGCCGAGGCGGAGGAGCCCGGCGAGCGCCAGGAATACGCCGGTGAGCGCCGCGAGAGTGGCAGTGGCGGCCAGAAGCCGTTCCGGCGCGCCGTCGGGGGCAACGTTTGCGAGCTCGGCGGCGGTGAGGATGGCCAGCGTGGTCGTGGTGCTCACGCTTAACGGGCGCGAGCTGCCAAGTACGGCGTAGACGACCATCGGGATGACGGCGGTGTAGAGGCCGACCTGCACCGGGAGCCCCGCGATGGTCGCGTAGGCCATCGCCTTGGGCAGGACCACCGCCGCCGTGGTGAGCCCGGCGATGACGTCGGCCGACAGCGTCGTGCGCGGAGATACTCCCGGGGGCATGAACGCGCGCATGGCGGTCAGTAGGCCTCGGGCACCGGCGTGGCCACCAACTCCTTCGCTCGGCTCGGGCGCGGCTTCTTCCGCTTGGGCAGCACGATCTTTTCCATCTTGGGCGCCTTGTACGGCACCAGGCTCAGGAGGTGGTGAATGACGTTGAGCCGGGCCCGCTGCTTGTCGTTGGAGTCCACGATGTGCCACGGTGCCCAAGCCGTGTGCGAGGCGGCGAACATGTCGTCCCGAGCGTCGGTGTAGTCGTCCCACCGGGTGTAGGACTTGATGTCCATCGGGGAGAGCTTCCAGATCTTCCGCCCGTCATTGATCCGGTCGCTGAGCCGGCGGGTCTGCTCCTCCTGGCTCACTTCCAGCCAGTACTTGACGACGAGGATCCCGGATTCGACCATCGCCTTTTCCACCGCCGGCACGGCGGAAAGAAATCCCTTGACCTGCTCCTTGGTGCAGAAGCCCATGACGCGCTCGACGCCGGCCCGGTTGTACCAGCTGCGGTCGAAGATCACGACCTCGCCGGCGGCCGGGAAATGCTCGATATAGCGCTGGATGTACATCTGGGACTTCTGACGCTCGGTGGGTGAGGGCAGGGCCACCACGCGGAACACCCGCGGGCTCACCCGCTCGGTAATGGCCTTGATGGCGCCGCCCTTGCCGGCCCCGTCCCGGCCCTCGAAGACGACGCAGATCTTGAGGCCCTTCCGCTTGACCCACTCCTGGAGCTTCACCAGCTCGACGTGGAGTTTCTTCATTTCCTTCGCGTAGGCCTTGCCGGAGAGTTCTTCCCGCTCACCTGCGGCCGGTTTGGACGCCTTCTTCTTCTTGGCCATGATCTGCTCCGAATAGCATGCACGAGAACAACTGAAACCACGAAAGCACGAAAGCACGAAAACACGAAAGACAACAAGAATGAAGGTACCGCAGAATTGTGGACGGGGTAACAGGCCCTTTCGTGGTTTCGTGTTTTCGCGGTTTCTGTGCTGTTCTGGCCGCCGAATTCGGTAACACTTCGGTATCAGTGGGACGCCCGGGCACTCCCCGCCTCCCCGCTTCCCCGCCATATTGCCCGCCATGCCACTGATCACCCTGCTGACCGACTTCGGCACTGCGGACCCCTACGTGGGCGAGATGCGTGGCGTCCTCTATTCACGGGCGCCAGGCGTCACCCTGGCCGACCTGAGCCATGGCATTGCCCCGGGAGACGTCCGGGCCGCCGCCTACCTCCTCGGTCGCGCCTGGCACCGGTTTCCGCCAGGGACGGTCCATCTCGTCGTGGTGGACCCCGGCGTGGGTACCGGCCGGGCCGCGCTGACCTTCGGGGCCGCCGGCCACTGGTTCACCGGGCCGGACAACGGCGTCTTTACCCCCGTGCTCGATCACCTGGACACGCTGGTCGTGGCGATGGCCGTGCCCGAGGGGGCGGCGCCCACGTTCCACGGTCGCGATCTTTTCTCACCCGCCGCGGCCGCCCTCGCCCGGGGCACGCCTCCCACCGCATTGGGTGAGCCGCTGCCGACGGTACCGGTCCGCCTCGTGCTGCCGGTGCCGTTCTACGAGGGGAAAACGGTCGTCGGCGAGGTCATCTCGGTGGACCGCTTCGGCAACCTGGTGACGAACCTGACACCGGCGGAAGTGCCGCCCTACGCCACGCTCGAGGTGGAGGACACCGACATCGGGCCCCTCCGCCGCACCTTCAGCGACGTGGAGGCGGGGCAGCTGGTGGCGTATCTCGGTTCGGGCGGGCAGGTGGAGATTGCGGTGCGCGATGGCTCCGCGGCCCGGCGGATCGGGCTCGGCGTGGGCGGGCGGGTGCGCGCGCGGCTGGGCTGAGCGCGTCAGTCCACCCACTCGACGGTCACGCCGCCGAGTGAGGTGGTGAGCGTCACGTCGAGGTGCCGCTTGGCCGTGGCGTTGTTGGTCGAGAGGTACCGGTTGCCCTGCCGGGAGAATCCCTGGGGCTGGAACGATGCCAGGAATTGCTCCGTCGTGAGGGCGACTCCCACCGTGCGCGGGATCCGCAGCGTCAGGCCGCCCACGGCGAGCTTCGCGTCGAGTGTGGCGTCGCCCTGCCACGCGCCAGTGTAGTCCAGCAGGACGCTTCCCACCCCGCCCTCGAACGTGACCCGGTCACAGCGGCTGTTTCCCAGGCCCCGCACCGTGAGTTCGGCGGCCCCCGCGCTGAACGCCGCGAGCGTGCAGCGCATGGTGTTCGGCTTGGAGAATCGCACTTCGGTCTGACTGGCCCCCGTCTGGAGGGTCAGCGACGCCAGGCGGAGCCCGCCGAAATCGACCACCGACTGCGCGGCGCCGAGCGTGAAGGTGAGCGCCAGGTCGGCCTGCGGCGAGAAGGTGATCGTGGCGTCCTGCTTCGCCCGTTCGGTGTTGACCCCCATCGTGCCGTCCTTCCGGCTCCGGAGCCCGAGGGTCACCGCCGTGCGCCCCGCGTCCCACGCGCTGACCGGCTCGAACCGCTCGGCGTCGTACGCGAGCTTCATCGCATAGAGCGAACCCGGCGCGCCGGCCCCGACGTGCAGGGTGCCGCCGGCGTATTCGATGTCGGCGACGAGGTGCACTTCCCCGTGAAATTGGCGGGAGACGCTGAAGTTGGTGAGCGTCTGGGCCGGCAACGCCGCGGCGCCGGCGCCGAGGAGCAGTGCCGTCGTCAGGAGGGTGGCGCGCATCCTCACCGCACCGGCGGCGGGGTCTTGTGCTGGCCGGGCCGGCGCGCGGCGGGGACCCCGAACTGCGGCGTGGCCCACAGATACTCGTCGGTGAGCGTTTCGGGTGCGATGAACCGACCCGCGAAATGTCCCGCGAGTCCGAGGCGGCTGAGCAGCGCGGCGCCGAGTCCGACGGTCATCAGCATCCAGGTGACGAGCGCCGCCGCACCGAAGGCGATCCAGCCGAGGACGGGCACCCAGCCGAAGGCGGCCCAGCCGACCCAGGTCAGGAGGATGCCCGCGAGGCCGGTGAGCACGTAGCGATAGCTGTTGGGCGAGCCCATGAGGGTGCCCTGCGCCATGCGACGGCGGGTGTAGGTCTCCCCGATGGCGTGGGCCACGGCGAGCGCGCCCGCGAGAATCGCCACCAGCAGGACGAGCACGAAGGCGATGGCCGCGAACGGCACGAGGAGGATGCCCACCACGCTCAGGATCAGGCCGAGGATCAGCACGCCAAACGTCGGGATCGCCAGCGTCTGGGCCAGCAGCCCGACGGCGAACGAGCGACCGAAGGTGTGGGTGACGGTGTCGGAGATGATTTCGAGGTTGGGCTTGCCGAGGAGAACGAGGCCGAAGCCGATGCCGAGAAGCGTGAGGAAGATCCCGGCGAGCCCAGCCACGTTTCGGAGCGCGTGCATGATCGGCGGAAGTGTCGTGCCGTTGGCCGTGGCCGCCCGCTGCGCGCTGTCCGCTGCGCCGAGCGTCTGGATCTCGCCGGTGACCTGGCCGCCCGCATCCTGCACCTCCCCGCCGTAGGCCAGCACGCTTCCCGAGATGTATGCGCCGGGATGGAGCGTGATATCCCCGTCCACCGTGACCAGGTTACCGGTGAGCCGCCCGTACAGGTCGGCGTCGCCGTTGATGACGAGGACGTCACCCTCCCGGGATTCGCCGGAGCCGATGGAGAAATCGCCGACGCGCGCCTCGCCGCCCGGTACCGTGACGGCGAACCCGGGCGATGACGACTCCCGGAGCGCGCGCGCGAGCAGTGGCTCGAGCGTGGCCGGGGCGGAGAGGTCGCGGATGGAAACAGTGAGCCCGCCCTGGGGGGCGGGGGGAACGGCCTGCGGGAGCGGGTGCGCGGCGCGGAAGTCCGAGGGGCCGGCGGCGTGCGCCGGCGACGCGATCAGGACGAGCAGGCTCGCGGCGACGAGGAGCCGGTCAGCCCTGCACATGGGCCACCCGCGGCGTCGGCAGGGCCAAGAGGCGCCGGAGCACCATGACGCCGCCGATGTAGGCGACGGCGTTGGCGCCGAGCACGAGGCCGAGACGGGCGGGCGACTCGAACAGCCCGCGGACCCAGGGGTACCATGGCTGTGCGAGGAGGGTGGCTCCGGAGGAACGGACCATCGCCCACGTGAGCCGGCCCAGTTCGCCACCCGCCCCCTGGAGGAGCTGGGACAGCGTTTCCTGGTGGGCCAGGCTCCACCCCACGCTCGCGGCCATCGGCAGGAGCAGGCCGGCGGCGAGCGCGGCCGCAACGGCCATCGGACGGGCCCGGCGCCGGACCTCGACCCGCGCCATGACCCGGTCGCCGAAACCGGCGGCGGGGCTGAACAGCGGGAGAGTTCCGAGCAGGTGGGCCAGCGCGCGGTCGGCATCGGCCAGCCGCCGGCAATCGGCGCAGCCCCGCAGGTGCACCTCGCGCGTCCGCGCGAGGGTGCCCGCGAGCCAGTCGTCGAGCTCGTCCGGTGTGAGGTGGGTGGCAATGAGGTCCGTCATGACGCCCCTCCTACGGGCCCTCCGGGCCCGGGGTTTCACTGGCGCAGGTGCGCCAGTGCCTCTCTGAGTTCCCCGCGCGCACGGTGGATGTAGGTCTTCACCGTGCCGAGGGGCAGGTCCAGCATCGTGGCGATCTCTTCATACGGCCGGCCTTCGACGTGCCGAAGCAGGATGCAGGCGCGGTACTCGGGCCGGAGCCCCGCGATGGCCCGCTCGATCTCGCCGCCGAGTTCCTTGGCCTCGAGTTCCTCGAGCGCCGTTTCCTGGCGGTCGCCGAGCTGCAGGGCCGTGGCCTGCACCGCTTCCGGCGTGAGCGCGTGGGGGGAGCCGTCGAGGGAGAGGGTGTCGAGTTCCCGGCGCCGCAGGTGGTCGATGGCCACGTTGTTGGCGATCTTGAAGATCCAGCTCGAAAACTTGTACTCGGGGCGGTAGGATTCGATCGCGTTCAGCGCCTTGACGAACGTCTCCTGCGAGAGATCCTCCGCCTGCTCGCGATTGCGCACCATGCGGTAGATCAACGAGAAGATCGGACGTTCGTACCGGCGCACCAATTCGCGGTACGCCGCTTGACGCCCGTCGCGCGCCTCGAGCACCACATCCTGGTCGGACGCGGTGGCGAGTTCCACGCGGGGCTTAGCCACGGCGCTCCCTCCGGCTTGCGGAGGGCTTTCCGTGAAGGGTAGATTGGCCGCCTATGTTAGCCACAGACAGGAAGTTACCAGTATCGGGCGGCGCGGAAAAGCGCACCTATGTGCGGGGGATGTTCCACGCCATCGCCCCGAGCTACGATTTCCTGAATCATCTCCTCAGCCTGAACCTGGATAAGCGCTGGAGGCGGAAGGCGGTCGAGCGTCTCAATTGGGAACGCATTCCCGATGGGCGCTACCTCGATCTCTGCGCGGGCACCCTCGACCTGGCGGCCACCCTCGCGCGGCAGCCCGGATTTCGGGGTGTGGTGATCGGTTCCGATTTCGTGCCCCGGATGCTCCGGCTGGGTCGCGGCAAGGCCGACCGCATCGAGAGCGTCGCCGCGGACGCCCTCAACCTCCCGCATCCCGCCGCCACCTTCGACGGCGCCACGGTCGGCTTCGGCGTCCGCAATCTCATGGACCTCGATGCGGGACTCCGCGAGGCCGCGCGGGTGCTCAAGCCGGGCGCGCGCTACGTGATCCTCGAGATGAGCATCCCGTCCTGGCAGCCGCTCCGGGGAATCTTCCTGCTCTACTTCCGGCACGTCCTCCCGAACATCGGGCGGCTGGTCTCCCACCACTCGAACGCGTACACCTGGCTCCCCGAGTCGGTGCTGGCCTTTCCGGAACCGAAGGCGCTGGCGGAGCGGATGACGCGCGCCGGCTTTCGCGATGTCTCCTATTCGCTGCTCCTCGGCGGCGTCTGCGCCGTGCACGTGGGCACCCGCGCATGACCGACGGCCAGCTCCTCCCAGGAGAGTCGCTCTTCGTCCGGTACGTCAACTTCGTCAAGCTGCCGCACACCCTGTTTGCGCTCCCGTTTGCGCTCCTCGGCGTGCTCGCCGCCTCGATGCAGGCGCCGGTGACGTGGCGCACCATCGGGCTGGTCGTCGTGGCGTTCACGGCGGCGCGCTGGGTGGCCATGGGGTTCAACCGGATCGCCGATCGCGAGATCGACGCGCGGAACCCCCGCACCCGGAATCGCGAACTGCCGCGAGGCGTGCTCACCGTGTCGCAGGCGTGGGGGTCCGTGCTGCTGGCGGCCGCGCTCTTCGTCGGGGCGGCCCGCGCGCTCAACCCGGTCTGCTTTCTCCTCAGCCCCCTCGCCCTCGCCTGGGTCATGACCTACAGCTTCTCGAAGCGCTTCACCTGGTGGCCGCATCTCTGGCTCGGGATGAGCCTGGCCATCGCGCCCGTCGGCGTGGCTGGCTCGCGGTGACCGGGGCCTGGAGCGAACCGGCGTGGCTGCTGCTGGCGATCACGGTGGCGGTCGCGTCGTGGGTGGCGGGCTTCGACATCTTCTACGCCCTGCCCGACGCCGCCTTCGACCGCGAGAGCGGGCTCCGGAGCGCCGTGGTGCGGCTGGGAGAGCGGCGCGGCATCCTGCTGGCCAAGCTGCTCCACGGCGTCACGATTCCGGCGCTGGCGCTCTTCGGCTGGGGGGCGGGGTTCGGCCTGTGGTATTTCGTCGGCGTGGTGGCGGCCGCCGGCATCCTGGCGTATGAACATCAGCTCGTGAAGCCGGGCGACCTCTCCCGTCTCGACGCCGCCTTCTTCCGGATGAACGCCGTGATGTCGGTGACGGTCTTCGGTTTCGCCCTCCTCGATCGCCTGGCGTGAGGGCCCCGTGACCGCTCCCCGCTTCGACGGCCTGCAGGATTTTGTACGCCACCTCGAGGCGCGCGGCGAACTCCTTCGCGTCAGCGCCGAGGTGGACCCGAAATTCGAGGTCGCCGAGATCACCCAGCGCGTCATCCGGCAGAACGGGCCCGCGCTGCTCTTCGAACGGGTCAAGGGCGCCGATTTCCCCTTGGCCATGAACCTCTATGGCTCTTCCCGGCGGATGGAGCTGGCCCTGGGTCGGCCGCCGGAGGCGATCGGCCGGGAGTTGATCGAGACTTTTCAGCGGCTCAACCCCCCGTCGCTGGGCAAGTTCTGGGAGCTCCGCGCCACGCTCCTCCGCGCGCGGTTCCTCCGTCCCCGCATGGTGCGACGGGCTCCCGTGCAGGAGGTCGTCGAAGCGCCGCGCCTCGACCGGTTGCCGAACCTCTGGAGCTGGCCCCGGGACGGCGGGCCGTTCATCACCTTCGGGCCCACGCTCACGCACAACCCCGCCAACGGGATCCGGAACTTCGGACTCTACCGGCTCCAGGTGTTCGACCAGGCCACGACCGGCATGCACTGGCAGAGCATGAAGGGGGGTCGCGGGCACTATCACGAGGCCGAGCGCCGGGGCGAGCCGCTCGAGGCCGCCGTCGTCCTCGGCGGCGACCCGCTCACGATGCTCTCGGCGATCCTGCCGCTGCCGGAGGATTTCGACGAACTGGGACTTGCGGGGTTCCTGCGCGGCCGCGCCACGGAGTTCGTGCCCGGGCGGAGCATCAGGCTGCCGGTGCCGGCCAACGCCGAGTTCGTGCTGGAAGGGGTGGTGCCTCCGGGAGAGCGTCGGATGGAGGGCCCCTTCGGTGACCACTACGGGCACTATTCGGAGGCCTCGCCCTTTCCGGTGTTCCATGTGAAGACGGTCACCCGCCGGCGGAACGCGATCTATCCCGGGGCCGTCGTCGGCAAGCCGCCGCAGGAAGACAAGTGGATCGGGCTCGCCGCCGGCGAGATGATCGGGCCGCTCATCCGGGTGGTGAATCCCAACATCGTGGACCTCTTCGCGAGCGACGATGCCGTCTTCCACAACCTCTTGACGGTGTCGGTCAGGGTGAGGCACCCGCTCGAGTCGTTCAAGACGGCGCTCAACCTCCTGGGCACGGGGCAGCTGGCGCTCACCAAGTGTGTGGTGATGGTGCGGGACGACGTGCCGGTGCGGCAGTTTGGCCGGACGCTCCGCGAGCTCTGGCACCGGTTCGACCCGAAGGACCGGATGCTGCTGTTGCCGATCGCGCCGCTCGACACGCTCGACTACACCTCGTTCCAGATGCATGTCGGGAGCAAGCTGGTGCTCGACGCGACCGGCGAGGTGGTGACCGCCGAGGCGCCGCCCACCGCCATCGAAGACCCCTCGACCTTCGACCGTCGGATCGGGGCGCACCGGGTGCTGGACGGCGGCTTCGTCGTGGTGCAGGTCAGGAGCGAGCCCCGCGACGTGCTCGAGCGATTGCTCCGGTGGGAGGGGCTGGGCCCGGTGAAGTTCGTGGCGGCCGTGAGCGACGACGTGGACCTCCATGATGAGGGCAACATCGTCTGGGGGATCTTCACGCGCTTCGACCCGGCGCGGGACATGATGTTCGAGCGCCAGGACTTCGTCGGCGCCAAGCCGGTATACGGGGGGCGCATCGCCATCGACGCCACCTGGAAGCCGGGCTATCCGCCGCCGGTGACCATGCCGGAAGAAACGATTCGGCTGGTGGATCGCCGTTGGGGAGAGTACTTCGGCGACCGGCTCGAGCGGCGGGAGCGCGGAAGGTGGTAGGATTCGGGACCGAAGACTGAAGACTGAGGACCGAGAACGGAGGATCCGATGAGGGAACGTGAGAGCCTGATTCCGGCGCCGAAGCAGCCCGGGATTCCCAAGAAAGGCACGCCGACTGGCCCGAAGCGCCCGCCGCCACCGCCACGGCCGCCGGCGCATCCGGTGCGTTCGCCGACGGGAAACCGGAGAGGCGGGTGAGCCAGCTCCCGATCGTGATGGCGATCTCGGGCGCCTCCGGCGCGCCGTACGCCGTGCGATTGCTCGAGATCCTGGCCACCCGGCGCGTGCCGGTCTGGCTCATCGTGACAAGCCACGGGCAGCGGCTGCTCCAGGCGGAGTGCGGCATCGCGACGCTCGAGGAACTGCGGGACGCAACCGGCGGCGACTGGACCAGCGTCACGGCCTATCCCGACACTGACCGTGGAGCCAAGCCGGCGTCCGGCTCGTCCCGGTGGGCGGGGATGGTCATCTGCCCCTGCTCGATGGGGACCGTGTCGGCCATCGCGCACGGCTCCAGCCGGTCGCTGGTGGAACGCGCCGCCGACGTGGCGCTCAAGGAGCGGCGGAAGCTCGTCGTGGTGCCGCGCGAGACGCCGCTCTCTCTCGTACATCTCCGCAACCTGACGCTGCTCACCGAAGCGGGTGGCGTCGTCATCCCTGCCGCGCCGGGGTTCTACCACCGGCCGACGAAGATCAGCGAGCTGGTGGACTTCGTCGTGCAGCGGGTGCTCGACCAGCTCGGCCTCGACATCGAGATCGCGCCGCGCTGGGGCGGGGACGGACCCGAGTAAGGCTCCGGATCTCCACTGAATGCACGAAATCACGAAAACACGAAAACACGAAGGAATATCGTTAGCTGTTTATCGTGCTTTCGTCCTTTCGTGCTTTCGTGATTTCTTCTTGCATTGAGGGGACGGAATGCGGCTGGGCATCATCTCGGATACCCATGGACTGCTCAGGCCGGAAGTCTTCGAGGTCTTCCGCGAGGTGGACCACATCCTCCACGCGGGCGACATCGGCCCGCTTGACCTGCTGACCGAGCTGGAGGCCCTCGCGCCGGTGACGGCGGTCTACGGCAACACCGACGGCTGGGACGTGAAGGCCAAGCTCCCCCAGGTGGCGGAGCTCGAACTGGACGGCTGCCGGATCGTCGTGACCCACGGAAACCAGTTCGGCAGTCCCACCCCCGAGGCGCTGAATGCGGCGTTTCCCGAGGCGGACGTGCTCATCTTCGGACATACCCACCGGCCGCTGCTGGTGACGGTGGACCTCACGGTCACGGCCATGAACCCGGGCGGCGCCGGCGCGCGACGGTTCGCCCTGCCGCCGTCGGTCGGCATCATGGAGCTGGAAACGGGGCTCCCGCCGCGGGCTCGCCTGGTGCCCCTGCTCGCGGCGGGAGAGAACTAGCGGCTACTGCACCGGGTCGATCGGCGGGGCCTGGCTCGCCGGGTTCATGCCGACGCCGTTGATTTCTCCGTTGACGATGACCCACCGCAGCATGACCGGCTCCGCCATCATCGAGAATTCCGCGGTGCGCCAATACTGCGGGTTGCCATTCCGCATCACCACCTTTTCCTCGAGCACCTTGGTCTCCTCGCCGGCGCGGGACGACATCTGGTCCAGCCATTCGCCCATGGCCGACGCCTGTCCGAGTTCCTTCCGGGTATCCTCGCCCATGTGGGCCCACAGGCTGTCGAATTGCGCCGTGTAGAACCACTGGGTGTACTTCCGGCCCAATTCGATCTCATTGCCGACCCTGGGGTGCACTACGGGCGGAGCGTCCGCGGAGGCGGTGGCAGGGGTCGAAGCAGTGGCGGAACTGGCGGGTGTCTGGGCGAACAGGACGACCGGTGCCGCGAGCACGGCAGCGGTCAGGACGGCGGCGCGGAGGGACATGGGAGCCTCGGATAAGGGGTGATGACAACCCCCCTACGGAGCGCTCCCGCTGCGGTTTCAGCTTGGAACGATCATTCGCTCACAATCCTCAACGGGCGCGATGAGGCGGCCGTCTCCCCACCGGCATTCGTCACCCGGACCTCGATGATGTAGTCGCCCGGTTCGAGGGTCTTGAGGCTGAGCGTGCGCGCCAGCCGGGTCGGCGTTCCGGTGCTCTTCTCCTCGAAGCCAAGGGTGATGCCGGGACCCTTGCCGTCGTCCCCGTGGCGCGCGGTCACCTCCGTCTGGTAGCTCTGCCCCGCCGGGATCCCGTACACCTCGTAGTACAGGCCCACCGGCGTGCCTGCCGCATATCCGTGACGTGGTGTCAGCCACGCCGTATCGCCCGCTGCGACGGGCCAGGGCGCGGATTGTCCGTTTGCCCCGATGGCGAGGTCGCTCACCGCCAGCCTGGTCGCATCGTGGAGCGGAACGGTGATGAGTTGCGAGGTGAGGAGCGCCCCGGAGGAATCGCCCGACTGGACGGCGGCGGTCCATTTCCAGGTGCCGGCGGGCAGGGCCGTCGAGAAATGGCCGAAGGCGGTGTAGCTGGAATCGCCATCGGTACGCCGTGGGGGCGGGGCGTAGACCAGCGTGGAGTCGAATTGGGCCACGGCGCGCCCCATCGCATCAAACGCCCCGAACCGGAGCCGGAGCGTGTCACGCCGACCGGGCTCTCCGTGCCTCGGCTGCACCAGGGCCACCGCGATCTGTATGCCCGACCCGCCCGCCACGGCCCCGATGGCGAGGGGCAGCACTTGCGATGTGACGGAAGCGGGGAAGCGGAGAGGCTGCGCGTCCGTGGTGGTGCTCGTCTTGATGCTCCGCTTGCCGAGCTTCGCCAATTGGTTCAGGTACATCGCTCCGGAATTGGGACCTGCGCTCAGCAGCTTCGCGTAGATGGGCGAGACGCTCTGCCGCTGGGCCAACATCTCCCAGAGTTCGTGCCCGCAGTGCGGATCGACCCGCGATCCGGCGATTTCACCCATCACGGCGTCCTCCTGACCGATCACGTCCAGCGAATCGGTCGCGGGGTCAGTGGAGTAGCGTAGCGCCGCGAGCGGTTGGGGTGCGGCTTCGTGATTGATGTCCTGCACCGATTGCACCAGCACGTAGTCGCCGATGCTGTTCTGCGCGGCAAAGTGGAGCAGCAGCTCATCGTCGGCGCGATGGTAGCCCCAGGTCTCGTTCGCGACGTACCCGCAAGCAAACGGCGCGACGCGGACGTCGGGTGGCCCCATCCGCACATACACCACACCCCGGCTGTCCAGCATGGAGTCGAACGGGAAGCTGCTGTTCAGGTCATCGGGCTTGTGCGTGTGCCGGACCTCGCTGAAGGCAAAGTAGCGGTCGGCATACGCGATACGCCGGTAATGCTCCCGCATCCGTTCGCCCGGAGAACGAAGCCACAGCCCGGCGTGATCCTCCCAGAACTGGTGAAGAAACGTCACGCGGTCCTCACCGCCGGCGGCGTCGAACATCCCGAGTTCGGAGGGCGTGGCGATGAGCGACATGTCGCGACGCAGCATCAGGAGCATCTCCGGGTCGTCGGCCGAGACGGCGCCCCAGTAGTCGAGCTCGCCGAGGGGCTGCCCCAGCGCGAGCGCGGCGCGGGCCCGTTCATAGCGGATCGCAGGCGTCATCGCGCTCTCCGGCACGGACCGGAGTGCGGCGAGGGCGGAGGCGACATCCCCCATGCGCCACTCCACCCGGGAAAGGGCCAGGAAGAACGAGGGCGTGCCGGCGTCAGGAGGGAGTCGGCGGGCTCGCCCGGTCGCCGCGGCGAGGAGCGCGGTGTCCCGGCGCTCGACCGCGAGGCGCAATTCGCTCTCGACGGCCTCCACGAAGCGCGGGTCGAGCGCGAACGCCCTGGCATAGTCGTCCGCGGCCTTCTGGAACTCACCGGCGCCCGGATGCGTGCCGAGATTGGCCTTGTTGCTCCAGGTCCGGAGTCCGAGCGCGGCACGGGCGTCGCCCGCGCCGGTCCACGCCGCCGGCCAGAGGGGTTGGAGCCGGACAGCGCGGCTGAAATCCGCATTTGCCTGTTCGGGCTGGCCGATCGCGAGCCGAAGGTGACCGGCGCGGATTCGAGCCATCGCCTCCTGTTCCGGGCTGACCGAAACCTGCTCGTATTGCTCCGCCAGCCGGGCGATCAGGGTGGTGTCGCGCATCGCCAGTATCGAATCCCGGAACGCGCGCAGACTGCGATGATCCTCCGGCGCCTGCGCCGCCAGCGGGGCCAGTCGCGTGGCCGTGAGGAGCGCGAGGAGGAGGCCGCAGCCCTTCAGGCGTCCCATTGCCCCAGCGGGGTCGTCCGCTTGAGTGCCTCGGGGTGCACCCGGAACCAGGACATGAGGAGCAGGATCTCGTCGATCGCGCCGGCCGGCAGCGGCCCCGTCGCCGGTTCGTCCCGGGCGAGTTCTTCTCGCACCACCGCGCCGAAGGCGATCCGCTCGATCGGGGTGGTGGGGTAGGGAAAGCACGCGCGCACGGTCCCGCGCCGGACGAGATAGGCGCGGTCGTCGCCGAAGTGGCCCGGATCGCGATAGACGAACGTGAGCAGGTCCACCGCGGCCCGCGACCTCGCCGCGGCGGCGAGCAGCCACTCGAGATGCTCGAAGCGCTCGCGCCACCGGGCCGCCCGCTCGTAGTCCTGTGCCAGCGCCGCCGCCTGCATCGCCGCCACCGCCCGGTCGATCGGCTGGATCGTCCGTCCCTCCAGGAACGCCACCGCCGTCTCCACCCGCCGGCGGTAGTCCTCCTCGCGCACCAGTCCCGCGCACGGCCCCGTGCACTGCCCCAGCTCGTGCCGGTGGCAGGCCGCCTGCGCCTCGGCGGTGAAGAGGTCGCCCTGGTCGGCAAAGACGATCGGCATCCGGGCCTCGCAGTCCCGGAGCCCCAGCAGGTCGTTCAGCACGCGGACGCCGTCAGCCACGCTGGCGGGGGAGCGGAAGGGTCCGTAGACACGGCCGTCCTGCCGGCCGATCGCCGCGCCGGTGTAGACCTTGGGCGCCGGCGAGTCGAGGATCTTCACGAACACCGCGCGGCGCGTCCGGTTCATCGTCACGTTGAAGGGAGGCCGCAGCTGGCGGATCATCCGCAACTCGCCCAGACAGGCGGCAAAATCGCTGTGGACATAGTCCCAGGTGATGTCGCCGGCGGCGTGGAGGATACGCGCCGCCTTGTCCTCCGGGAACTCCGCGCGGAAATACGTCATCATCCGCGCCCGGAGCCGCTTGGCCTTGCCCACGTACAGTACCCGTCCGGCCGGATCGAGGAAGCGATACACCGCGGGCCGGTTCTCGGCGACGAGGCGCACCCGCTCCTTGAGCGCGCCGAGATCGGCGGAGGCCAGCGGCAGCGCGGTGAGGGTCGACATCAGGCCTGGCAGCGGTGGCAGAAGACGGTGATGCGCGCGTCGATGGCGTGGGTGCCGGCGAGGTGCGTCCCGCACCGCACGCACGGCTCTCCCTCGCGTCCGTACACCAGCAACGAGAGCTGGAACTTTCCCTCGCCGCCGGTGCCGGTGCGGTAGTCGCGCACCGTGCTCCCGCGGCCCGTGACGGCGGCATCGAGAATCCGGCGGAGTTCTCTGTGCAGGGCGCCCCACTCCTCCGGCGTAAGCTGGTCGGCGGGTCGTGACGGGTCGATCCCCGCGGCGAAGAGCGCCTCGTTCGCGTAGATGTTGCCCACGCCTGCCACCAGTCGCTGGTCCATGAGCGCCTTCTTGATGGCCTGCCGCGTGCGCCCGGCGGCCGCGCGCATCGCCTCGGCGGTGAAGGCGCGGTCCAGCGGCTCGGGGCCGATGGCGGCGTCGTAGCGGGCCCAGCCGCGCGCGTCGAGCCAGAGCAGGGTCCCAAGGCGCCTCACGTCACGATAGACCAGCAGGCGGCCGTCGTCCAGCGTGGCGCGCAGCACGGCGTAGCGCAACTCGTCCTCATCCAGCGGCTTGCGGTGGATCAGCAGGGCTCCGGTCATCCCCGGCTGCACCACCAGCCGACGCTCCCCGAAATCAAAGACGGCGTGCTTGGCGCGGCGGAAGACATCCGCGACCCGCGCGCCGGTGAGCCCGCGGAGCAACGTGGGGCGGGTGACGCCGCGCAGGACATCGGTGTGCGACAGCTCCGCACGCACAATCGTCCGGCCCAGGACCTTGGGCCGGACGTCGCGGACGATGGTTTCGACCTCGGGGAGTTCCGGCATTCAGAGAGTCGCGCGCCTGCTCCGCTACGGGTTGACGATGATGATGCCCGTCATCGTGGGGTGGATCGAGCAGTGATAGTTGTACGTGCCGGCCGTCGTGAAGGTGTGGGTGAAGCTGCCTCCGGATCCGATGTTGCCGGAGGTGAAGGCAGCGCCATCTGCCGTCACGGTGTGGGTGGTGCCGTCGCTGTTGCCCCACTTCACGGTGGTCTGGCTGGCCAGGCTGATGCTGAATGGACTCGGGTTGTAGGCCGACGCACCCTTGGTGGCCGCGCCCGACACGATGGCGACGTCGGAACTTGGCGGTGGGGTGTTGTCGGTCGAACTGCTGCAGGCCAGGACGGCGAGCGACGTGACGGCGAGAAGTGCGGTGCGCATGGGACCTCCGGGGGAAATGCCGAACAGCCGAACAGTAATGTGACGTCTCCCCGTCGCGCAGCCCCACAGATCAGATCTTGCTTCCCCGCTTCCCCGCCTCCCCGCCTGCCCTCCGCGTCGCTTCCCTCCACCCGATGTCCCGCCGCCACGTCTTCCCCTCGAACGCGATCGCCTCGGCGCCCGCGCGGCTCCGCGCCTGCGCTTCTCCGAACGTCGCTGCCACCGCCGTCACGTTGAGCACGCGGCCTCCGGCCACCCGGAGTGTCCCATCCGCGCCACGCGCGGTGCCGGCGTGGAAGATCGTCACTCCGGGCGGCAAGGCGTCCGGGATGGTGATGCCTGCGCCCTTCTCGGGTGCGTCCGGATAGCCACGGGCCGCCAGCACGGTGGTGACGGATGCCCCCGGCGCCGCGCGCAGCGCCGGGGCGGCCTCGCCCTTCGCCACGCGGAGGATCGCCTCGGTGAACCCGCCAGCGAGGAGCGGCAGCACCACCTGGGTTTCCGGGTCGCCGAAGCGGCAGTTGAACTCCACCACGAACGGCGCGCCCACGGAGTCCACCATGATGCCGGCGTAGAGGCACCCCGCGAACCGCGCGCCGCGCCGGTCGAGTTCGGCGAGCGCCGGCAGCATCACCTCCCGGCGCACCCGCTCGAGCAGCGCCGGCGTGGCCGGGGTGACCGGTGCGTAGGCGCCCATGCCGCCGGTGTTGGGGCCGGTGTCGCCCTCGCCGAGGCGCTTGTGGTCCTGGGACGCGGGGAGGAGCGTGACCTCCTCCCCGTTGGTGAGACCGAGCACCGAGAGCTCCTCGCCCTCGAGAAACGCCTCGATGACGACCGTCCGCCCGGCATCGCCGAACCTGCCTTCGCCGAGCATGGCGCGCACGGCGCCCGTCGCCTCCGCGCGCGTAGCGCAGACGATCGCGCCCTTGCCCGCGGCGAGCCCCGACGCCTTGACCACCAGCGGCTCGGCGTGCGCGTCCACGTACGCGAGGGCCGGGGCCAGCGCCGTGAACGTCCGGCTCGCCGCTGTGGGGACGCCGGCCGCTTCCATCACGTCCTTGGAAAAGGCCTTCGACGCCTCGATGGCCGCCGCGGCGGCCGAGGGTCCGAAGACCAGCCGACCACGCGCGCGGAGCAGATCGGCGAGCCCGAGGGCGAGCGGCACTTCGGGACCGACGATGGTCAGGTCGATCTCGAGTTCGACCGCGGCGTCGGCGAGCCGCCGGACATCGTCGGCTGCGATGGGGAGCAGGGTGGCGAGCGCCGCGATGCCCGGGTTGCCCGGGGCGGCGTAGAGCTGGACGGCGGGGTCTTCGCGTCGAAGCGCCCAGGCGAAGGCGTGTTCGCGCCCCCCGCCGCCCACGATCAGGACCTTCACGCGCTGGAGCCGCGCTTCTGGGCGTCGCGGAACGCCTCGGAGGCCTTCTCCCTCGTCTTGCGGATCGCGTCGCCGACCTGGCGGCCGAAATCCTTCGCCTCATTCGAGTAGTACTCCTTGGCGTCCTGCCAGTGGTCGCCCAGCGGGCGCTGGTCGTCCGGGCTCCCGCGCCGCACGTACTCACCCGCGAGAATCCGCTCGTAGTCGCCGGTAGCCACCCACTTCTGGATCTCGGCGGCCCGCACGGTATGCATCGGGTGCGTCACGCCCAGGGTGTGCAGCACCTTGTAGACGATGTCCAGCCCCTCGTTGGTGTTCACGTACTCGTTGGCCTGCGCCATGAAGGCGTCGAGGTTCAGGTCGGCGTCGGTGAAGAAACCGCCGCGGCCGCCGCCGGCCATCTTGAGGTCGAGCCGCTGGGCCACCATCACGTCCTGGCATCCGAGGAGCCCGGCGCGATCGGCCGAGAGCTCGGACTTCCGGCTCCACTCGAGGAACGCCAGCTTGACCGGAAGGAGGGCGATCCCCGCGAGCATCGGCAGGGCCCCGAGACTCACCAGCGCGAGGATGGCGGCGATCGTGCGATAGAGCGAATGGCCGCTCATGACGTGACCGAGTTCGTGCGCGAGGAGGGTGCGGATCTCGTCTTCGTCCAGGATTTCGAGCGCGGCCGAGTGCAGCACGATGAACGGGTCGTCGATGCCATAGGCGCCGGCGTTGAAGATCGGGGTCTGGGTGACGTAGACCTCGGGGATCTTCTCCCAGTCGAAGGTCGTGCAGTTCTCGACGTGCATCTGCCAGAGCCGCGGGAACTGGCTCGGGCCGACTCGCACGGCGTTGGCCTGGAACAGCAGGCGGATGCCGCGCTCGCCACCGAGAATCGCGAGCACTTTCCGGATGACTTCATCCACCCCGGGGATGGCGCGGAGCGCCTGGAGCGCAGCGCGATCGGCCGGGTGTTCCCAGGAGACGGGCGCGATGCCAGGGAATGTGCGGCGGGGCCGGGGAGCGGGCAGGTTCGACATGATTGCGCCTGGTTGAGGGATGGCGGCCGTACGTCAGCCGCCCGCCTGTTGTTTCAGAATGATACAACCCCCGACCCCCTGCTTCAGGTCGCGAGCGCCTGATCGAGGTCCTTCATCAGGTCCTCGACGTCCTCGATGCCGCAGCTCAGCCGGAGCAGGGAATCGGTGAGGCCCATGGACGCTCGCATGGCCGGCGGCACCGAGGCGTGCGTCATGCTCGCCGGATGTCCGAGCAGGCTCTCCACCCCTCCGAGCGACTCGGCCAGCGCGAAGATGCGTGTCCGTTCCGCGACGCGCCCGGCACGGGCCACGTCGCCGACATCGAACGAGATCATCCCGCCGAACCCGCTCATTTGCCGCTTGGCCAATTCGTGCTGCGGGTGTGAGGGAAGCCCGGGGTAGTAGACCTTCTGCACGTCCTTCCGCTCGGAGAGCCATGTGGCCACGGCCCGGCCGTTGGCATCGTGCTGCCGCATCCGGAGCGGCAACGTCTTCGTGCCGCGGAGCGCCAGGAAGCAGTCCATCGGGCCCGGCACCGCGCCGGACGCGTTCTGGATGAAGCCGAACTGCTCGGCGAGGTCGTCGCGGCGGGTGACGAGGATCCCGCCGACCATGTCGCTGTGGCCGTTCAGGTACTTGGTGGTGCTGTGGAGGACCACGTCGGCGCCGTGCTCGAGCGGTCGCTGGAACACCGGCGTGGCGAAGGTGTTGTCCACCACGAACAGGTAGCCGTGGGCCTGGGTGAGGTCGCCCACGGCGGCGAGATCGGTGAGCGCCATCATCGGGTTCGTGGGCGTTTCGCAGTACACCATCCGGGTCTCCGGCCGGAGCGCCTTTTCGAGATTCCGGATGTCCCGGCTGTCCACGTAGCTGAAGCGGAGCCCGAACTTGGTGTAGATCCGCTCCATCAACCGGTGGCTGCCGCCGTACAGGTTCTCTCCGCAGACCACGTGGTCCCCGCTCTTGAGCAGCTTGAGCACCGCGTCCAGCGCGGCGAGCCCCGATCCGTACGCGAAACCGTGCGTCCCGCCTTCCAGCGCGGCGACGTTGCGTTCGAGCGCCTGGCGGGTCGGGTTGCTGGTGCGGGCGTATTCGTAGCCCTTGTGCTTCCCGATCCCGTCCTGGATGTAGGTGGAGGTCTGGTAGATGGGGGTCATCACCGCACCCGAGAGCGGCTCGGGCACCTGCCCGGCGTGCACGGCCCGCGTACCGATTCCTGATTCGAGGTCGTGCGGCAAAATCTGTGTCATGAGTCACACCGGTTGAGGTGAAGGAACCTTATGGGGGAGAACGCGTTGCGGCAAGGCGTGTCGTTGAGAAAAGCCCCCCTGCGGCCTACTTTCCACTCGTGGATGCCCACCCCGAGTTTCCCCCTCCCCCGGGTGCGGCGCGTTGCCTGGTGGTCGATGACGACCCGCAGGTTCGCGCGGCACTCGTCCGCGTCATCCAGGCGCAGGGCCTCGCGTGCGAGTCCGTGGATTCGGCCGATGCCGCCCTGGCCCTCCTCGCCGAGCAGGGTGAAGTGGCCGTGCTCATCAGCGACATCCGGATGCCCGGGACCGACGGCGTGGCGCTCCTCGTCGAGGTCCGCCGCCGCTTTCCCGACACGGCGGTGATCATGCTGAGCGCGGTGGCGGACGTGCAGATCGCCGTGGACTGCCTCAAGAAGGGCGCGCTCGATTACATCGCCAAGCCGATGATCCTCGACGAGGTGCAGACCCGGGTGACGCGCGCGCTGGAAAAACGGGACCTGACGCTGCAGAACCGGTTCTACCAGCAGCACCTGGAGTCCGAGGTGCGCCGCCAGCGGATCCGGATCCAGGAGTTCTTCCTCGAAGGCGCCCAGACCCTGGCCCACGCGCTGGAGGCCAAGGACGCGTACACCCGCGGCCATTCCCAGCGCGTGCGGGACTACGCCGTCCGGACCGCCGTCGTCCTCGGCTTCACCGGGGACTTCCTCGACAACGTCCGCCTGGGCGCGGAACTCCACGACATCGGCAAGATCGGCACCCGCGAAGCGGTCCTGAACAAGCCGAGCCGACTGACGCCCGCGGAGTTCCTCCACATTGCCGAGCACACGCTGCTGGGCGAGCGGATCCTGGCCCCGCTCGCGCGGGAGCGCCCGGTCGTCCTGCACATCGCCCGGTCGCATCACGAGCGTCTCGACGGCGACGGATTTCCCGACCATCTCCACGGGGACGCGATCCCGATCGAGGCGCGCATCGTGGCGGTGGTGGACGCCTTCGACGCGATGACGACGAACCGGGCTTACCGGGACACCCGGTCTCCCGTGGAGGCGTACGAAGAACTCCACCGCTGCGCCGGCCTGCACTTCGATCCTGAAGTGGTGAAGGCCTTCCGCGCGGCATTTCCCGATCCGACCCGACTTCCCCTTCACGGCTGACCGCCTCGTCGCGGCGCAGGAATCCGATGTCCGACACCCTGATGATCAGCGTTTCCGGCATGCGGGGCATCGTGGGGAAAGACCTCACGCCGGAGTTGGTGGCGCGCCACGCGGCGGCCCTCGGCGCATGGGCGAGCGCGCAGGGCCGCCCGCGAGTGGCCCTGGGCCGCGACGCCAGGACCAGCGGGCCGATGTTCGCCCGGGCGGCCACGGCGGGACTGATGTCGGTGGGCGTCGAGGTGATCGACGTCGGCGTCGTGCCGACGCCGACCCTGCAGCTGGCGGTGGAGCACCATCATGCCGGCGCCGGCCTGATGCTGACGGCCAGCCACAACCCGATCGAGTGGAATGCCCTCAAGCTCGTGGGGCCGGACGGCATCTTCCTCGACGGCGCGTCCGGCGCCGCCGTGCGCGCGCTGGCCGAAGCCGGGCCTCCGCGGGCTTCGTGGGACAAGGTGGGTGCGGTGCGCACGGACGACGGCGCGATCGCCCGGCACCTCGAGCTGGTGCTGCACCTCCCGATGGTGCAGGTCGACCGGATCCGGGAGCGTCGCTTTCACGTGGCGCTCGACTGCGTGCGCGGCGCCGGCGGCACCTCGATCCCACCGCTGCTCGAGGCGCTCGGCTGCCGCATCACCGGCATCAACCTCGAGACCGACGGCCGCTTCCCCCGCGCGCCTGAGCCGGTGCCGGAAAACCTCGGCGAACTTTCGCGGCTGGTCCGCGAGTCGGGTGCCGATATCGGCATGGCGGTGGATCCGGACGTGGACCGGCTGGCGCTGGTGGACGAGCGCGGGGCGCCGATCGGCGAGGACTACACGCTCGCCTTCGCGGTGCGGGCGGTGCTCGGGAGCGACACCGGGGCCAAGGGAAAGGGGGCGCCGGCGGTCGTCGCCAACCTCTCCACCAGCCTGGTCGTGGAAGATGCCGCCCGGACGGCCGGCGCGCGGTTTTTCCGCGCGCCGGTCGGCGAGGCGAACGTGGCCCGGATGATCCAGGACGAGCGGGCCGTGATCGGGGGCGAGGGGAACGGCGGCGTCATCTTGCCCTCGGTCCACATCGGCCGGGACGCACCGATCGGGGTGGCCCTTATCTTGCAACTCATGATGGCGACGGGGCAGTCGGTTTCCGGGCTCGTGGAGGCCGCCCCCCGCTATCACATTGTCAAGGCGAAGGCTCCACGGGGGGCCGACCTCGGCCCGGCCTACCAGGCGCTGCGGAAGCGTTTCGCCGATGCCACGGTGGACGATCGGGACGGGCTGCGGCTCGCCTGGCCCGACCGCTGGGTTCACCTGCGGCCCTCGGGCACGGAACCGATCATCCGGTTCATCGCCGAGGCGCCGAGCGCCGCCGAAGCCGAGGCGCTGATCGAGGCCTGCCGGACCCTGGTGCACTGAATTTCGAGAGGCTGAAGCCATGTGCGGAATCGTCGGATACGTCGGACCACGGCAGGCGGCGACGCTCCTCCTCGAGGGGCTTCGGCGGCTCGAATACCGTGGGTATGACTCCGCCGGCATTGCCGTGATCAACGGCACGGGGCTCAAGATCAACAAGGCCGCGGGCAAGCTCTCCAACCTCGAAAAGCAAGTCGCGGGGCACCTCCCGACCGGCACGGTCGGCATCGGCCACACCCGCTGGGCCACCCACGGCGCCCCCACCACGCCGAACGCCCACCCGCACACCGACCAGTCGGGTCGCATCGCCCTGATCCATAACGGCATCATCGAGAACGCCGGCGCCATCCGGAAGGCGCTGCTGATGCGGGGGCACACCTTCACCTCCGAGACCGACACGGAGGTCCTCGCCCACCTCGTCGGCGAGCTCTACCAGGGGAACCTCGAGGAGGCGGTGGCCGCCGCGCTCCGCGAGGTGGAGGGTGCCTACGGCATCGCGGTCATTTCCGCCGACGAGCCGGACGTGCTGGTGGCGGCGCGGAACGGGTCGCCGCTGATCGTCGGCGTCGGCGAGAACGAGCGCTTCGTGGCGTCCGACGCCTCGCCGCTGCTGGAGCACACCCGGTCGGTCATCTACCTCGACGACGGCGAAATGGTCGTCCTGACCCGCGACGGCTACCGGGTGCGAGACCTCGAGGTGAAGCACATCGACAAGCCGGTCGCCCAGATCGACTGGGACCTGGCCACGATCGAGCGCGGCGGGTACGAGCACTTCATGCTCAAGGAAATCTGCGAGCAGCCGGAGTCCCTCGCCAACACGCTGCGCGGGCACCTCCTCGAGGACGAGGGGACCAGCCGCGTGGCCGGCCTCAACATGACCGACGAGGAACTGCTCTCAGTCGAGCGGATCATCATCACCGCCTGCGGCACGTCGTGGCATTCCGGGCTGATCGGCGAATACATGCTCGAGGAGCTTGCGCGGGTGCCGGTCGAGGTGGAATACGCCTCCGAGTTCCGCTACCGGAACCCCGTGGTCAACGACAAGACGCTCGTGATCGGCATCAGCCAGTCGGGCGAGACCGCCGACACCCTCGCGGCCCTCCGCGAGGCGCGCCGCCGCGGTGCCCGGACGCTCGGCCTGGTCAACGTGGTCGGGAGCACGATCGCGCGCGAGGTGGACGGCGGCACGTACCTGCACGCCGGACCCGAGGTGGGCGTGGCCTCGACCAAGGCCTTCACGAGCCAGGTGGCCGCACTCGCCCTCCTGACCCTTCGCCTCGGCCGCCTCCGGAACCTGAGCATCCTGCAGGGGCGCCAGTTCATCAGCGCCCTCACCGCGCTCCCGGCCCAGATCCAGCAGATCCTGGCCAAGGCCGACGAGGTGAAGCTCCTCGCCGAGCGCTTCTTCGTGGGCAACAACGCGCTCTACCTGGGCCGGGGCGTGAACTTCCCGGTGGCGCTCGAGGGCGCGCTCAAGCTCAAGGAAATTTCCTACATCCACGCCGAGGGATACCCGGCGGCGGAGATGAAGCACGGCCCGATCGCGCTCATCGACGAGAACATGCCGGTGGTCTTCATCGCGCCGCGGGACGCCGTGCACTCGAAGATCGTGTCGAACATCGAGGAGGTGAAGGCGCGGGGCGGGAAGGTGCTCGCGATCTGCTCCGAGGGCGACGACGAGATCGGGCGCCTGGCCGACGCGACCTTTACGATCCCGGTCACTCTCGACCTCCTGACGCCGATCCTCACGATCGTGCCGCTCCAGCTGCTCTCCTACTATGTGGCGGTCCGCCGCGGCTGCAACGTGGACCAGCCCCGCAACCTCGCCAAGTCGGTCACCGTCGAATAACCTCGCTGGACGAGCCCGCCGGCCGGGAGTAAACTCCCGGCCATGCGCATCGTCCTCCAGCGAGTCTCCCGCGCCAGCGTCTCCATCGAGGGCCGTGTGGCCGGGTCGATCGGCCGCGGCTTCCTGCTGCTGGCCGGCTTCCACACGACCGACACCACGGAGCAGGTGGACTGGCTGGCGGCCAAGGTGGCCGGCCTCCGGCTTTTTCCCGACGCCGACGGGAAAATGAACCTGGGGCTGGCGGAGGTGGACGGCGCGGTGCTCGTGGTGAGCCAGTTCACCCTGTACGGCGACATCGAGCGGGGCCGCCGCCCGTCGTTCGTGGACGCCGCGCGCCCCGAACTCGCCATTCCGCTCTACGAACGGTTTCTTGCCCAGCTCCGCGCCGCCGGCCTTCGCGTGGAGTCGGGCGAATTCGGCGCGGACATGCAGGTGGATCTCCTGAACGACGGACCCGTGACCCTCATCCTCGAGCGCTCCGCATGACCCCACTCGTGCTCGCCTCCGCCTCGCCCCGCCGTCGCCAGCTGCTCGAGATGCTCGGCATCCCGGTCGAGGTCCGCCCGTCGAAGGTCCCCGAGGAGCGCCGGCCCGGCGAGGCCCCGCGCGATTACGCGCTCCGGCTGGCCACCGAGAAGGCGCAAGCCGTGGCGGGCGAACTGGTGCTCGCGGCCGACACGATCGTGGTGCTCGGGGACGAGTTGCTGGAGAAGCCGGCGGACGAGGACGACGCGGTGCGGATGCTGATGCGCCTCCAGGGGAAGACCCACCAGGTCATCACCGCCGTGGCCCTCCGCTCCGAGGCGACCGTCTTCGAGGCGGTGGACATCACGCAGGTGACCTTCCGCCCGGCTCGCGAGGCGATGCTCCGGGCGTACGTGCGGACGGGGGAACCGATGGACAAGGCCGGCGCGTACGGGATCCAGGGCTACGGGGCGGCGCTGGTGGAAGGGATCGAAGGGGATTTCTTCGGGGTGATGGGACTCCCGGTCCGGCTGGTGCTCGACCTGCTGGCGGAGGCGGGGCGGCCCTACGCATTTCCCCTGGCCTAGCTCACGAGCCGCCCGCCTTCAGCCGGTACACGGCCACCTTGCCGGCGCGCCCCTTGATTTCGATTCCCTCGGCCCGCTCCACGGCGGGCTTCTTCTTGCCCAGCTGCTTGAGGAACGATTCGGTGAGGAGGATTTCGCCGGGGGCGGCGGCGGCGCAGAGCCGCGAGGCGATGTTGACGGCGTCGCCGATGACGGTGTACTCCAGCCGGCGGTGGCTGCCGATGTTGCCGGCGAACGCCTCGCCGTGGTTGATGCCGATACCCACGCCGATGGTGGGACGGCCCTGCGCCGCCCACCGCCGGTTGATCTCCGCCACGGCGTGCTGCATCCCGATGGCGGCGCCGAGCGCGCGCTCCGCGTCGTCGGGGTGGGCGATCGGCGCGCCCCAGAGGGCCATGATGGCGTCGCCGATGAACTTGTCGAGCGTGCCGCCGTGCTCGAAGATGACGTCCACCATTTCGGTGAAATAGGCGCTGAGGAGCCCGGCGATGGCGTCCGGTGCCATCGCCTCGGCCAGCGCGGTGAATCCGCGGATGTCGCTGAAGAGCACGGTCAGCGGCTGGCGGCTCCCGCCCAGCTGGATGGCGCCCCGTTGCCCCGCGATCTCCGCCGCCACCGAGGGGGCGAAGTAGCGTTCGAAGTTGGAGCGGGTCATCGCCTCCCGCTGCAGCTGCTCCGCCGCGCGGGCCGCCCGGATCCCCGCCGCCGCGATGCCGCTGAACGCGGCAAGGAACTGTAGGTCCTCTTCGGAAAAGCTCCCCGGCGTCGAGAGGTTGTCCACGTAGAGGAGGCCGAGCACCTGATCGCCCTCCGCCATGAGCGGGGCGCACATCGCGCCGCGCACGCTCTGCTGGACCACGGAGCGGCCCTTGAACCGTTCGTCGGCGGCGGCGTTGTCGGTCTGGAGCGCGACGCGCTCCTCGACCGCCTTCCGCGCGATGGACTGGGGCACCCGCAGCCCTTCGGCCCCGCCGAGGCGGCTGCGGGAAGCCGCCGGCACCAGGTCGTTGCTCACGGGGTCGAGCAGCAGGATGGCCACGCGGTCGACGTTGAGTACCTGGAAGGTCGTGTCCGCCACGGTGGTGAGCAGCCGGTCGAGGTCGAGTTCGCCGGAAAGGCGGTGGGAGAGCGCGAGCAGCAGCGCGAGCTTCTCGGCCTGCCGCTCCTGTCCGCCCGAGCCCGCGACGCGGAGCTGGCCGCCCGCGGCGGGGGCGTCGAGCTTGGCGGGAGCATCGGGCTGCACGACCAGCTGCCTGACGATCGTCCCGCCCTTCGGGCCCGCCGCGGGCGGCGGCACCACGCGGTGCTCGCTGGTGACCTCGAGCACCCGGAGGTAGTACGCCATCTTGCCGAAGGCGATCGCGTCGTTGGCGGCCAGGAAGCCCTCGGTGACGCGCACCCCGTTGATCGACGTCCCGTTGGAGCTCCCGAGGTCGCGCACGCGCACGCCCTCGCCATCCTCCTCCGCGGTCAATTCGGCGTGGTGGCGGGACACCGTCGGGTCGAAGACCGGGACGTCGCAGTCCACGGCGCGCCCCACGGTCAGGGTGCGGCCGAGCGGCAGCTCGAATCGCTGGTCGCCGCCGAAGCTGATGAGGGAAAAGAGTGGCATGATGCTCCCGAATCTAGCGCGTCAGGAGCGGACGCGGGCGGAGGCCGGACTCAACGCGGCGCCACCATCTGGTAACGCCCCAGCGTCGCGATCGCGGCCTGCAGGTTGTCGCTGGCGGGACGGGTGGAGCGAAGCGTCTGGAAGCGGGCGCCGTCGTCGTGGGCCAGCGCGACCAGGAGCGCCTGCTCGAAGAGGACGTCGGTCGGGTAACGTGCGCGGCTGTCGGCGGGCGCGGCAAAGTGCACCGGATACTTGAAGGTGAGCTTGACCGGCGCGGTCAGGGCGGCGTCGGAGCTCAGCGTCACCCCGTAGATCCCCGGTACCGGCCGGATGGTGATGGTCACGCTGTCGCGACCGTCGGGGGACGTCAACGCGCCGGCCGGAAACTCCAGCTCGGCGAACACGGTGTTGTCGGGTGGGCCATGCCGCAGGACCACGGTGCGTGGATGGCTGGCCAGGAAGGTCACGACGGTATCGGGCGCCTGGGCCCCCCAGACCTCCACCGTGTACACCTCCTCGGCCGTGTATGCGCGGGGTGCCGGTCCCGGTTGGGGGGCTTCGACGCCCGGGGGCGCCCCGCCGCAGCCGCCGAGGGACGCCGCGAGGAGCATCGTGGAGAGGGTGTGGGCGACGCTTGCTCCATCTGTCCGGCCCCGGGATATTCTCACTCGATGCGCCTCCACTCGCTGGTCCTTGCCGTCCTCGCCGCCGTCGCTTCCGCTGCTCCGCTCGCCGCGCAGGCGTGGAACTCGCCCGAGGCGCTCGCGCTCGTTGCGCGCGGGACCGCCCGGCGCCAGCTCGTCCAGGCGGACACGAGCCTCAGGGGGTACCAGGCGCGGGCCCACGGCTTCGTCTTCTTCCTCGCCCAGGTGGGCCAGGGGCTGACGGAGCCGCCGCGCCTCGTGAAAGCGGACGAGTTGCAGCTGGAAGTGTATTGGCGGGCCCCGTCGCTCAGCAAGCAGACCATCCTGGGCTGGCGGGACGGCACCTGGCTTCCCACCGACATCAACTATCATCGCGATCACCTCGGCATCGTCACCAACAACTACGGAAACCTCATCCGGATCGGCGGAGGCGATGAAGTCCGCGACGTGATCCACCCGCTCTCGCCCGAGGGGCTGGCGGAGTACGATTTCGCGGTCCAGGACTCGATGGAGCTGCAAGCCAACACCAGGACGGTGCGCGTCTACGAGGTGGCGGTGCGGCCGAAGTCCTTTTCGCGCCCGCTGGTGATCGGCACGCTCTACCTGGACGTCGAGACCGCGGAGGTCGTCCAGTTCCGCTTCAGTTTCACGCCGCCATCGTACCTGGACTCCGAGCTCGAGGACATCAGCATCGTGCTCGAGAACGCGCTCTACGAGGGGCGGTACTGGCTCCCCGAGCGCCAGGAGATCGAGATCCGGCGCCGCACCACCTGGCTCGATTTTCCGGCGCGTGGGATCATCCAGGGACGCTGGGAGATCGGCGACTACACGCTGAATCCCGACCTGCCGCTGTCGGCGTTCGCCGGGCCGCCCATCGGCGGGCTGAAACACCCCGATTCCCTGGCCACGACCTGGCCCGAGCCGCTGGCCGCCGCGGTGGCCGGTGTCGCCGGACCGGTCAACCGGCAGGACATGAACGCGCTCAGGGCCCAGGTCGAGCGCCTCGCGGGGAACCATGCGCTGAGCGGCCTCCAGGGCATGCGACTGGCCTCCAACTCCGTGAGCGACCTGGCGCACGTCGATCGGGTCCAGGGGCTCACGCTGGGCTTCGGCCTCACGCTGAAGGCGGCCGAGCGGCGGCTGGCGCTCCGCCCCTACGCGGCCTACGGTACGAGCGACGGCCGCCTCGTCGGCCGCCTGGTGGTCGACTTCGGGATCGGCGCCACCACGCTCACCGCCGGGGCCGGACGCCGGGTACAGGACGTCAGCGACTTCCTGGTCACCGCCCCGGTCGTCAACTCCATCACGTCGCAGGAGGTGGGTCAGGACTACGGCGACTACGCGCTGGTGGACTGGGCGGAGGCGGGCGTCCGCCACTCGCTCTCGGCCCGGACCACGCTCACGTTGACGGCCGGCCTGGCCACCTCGCACGACATGGCCGTGGCAGCCACGCCGGCGCGCGGCACCTACCGGCCGAACCCCTCCCTCGGCGCCGGCCAATACTCCGTGGCCAGCCTGCTGCTGGCTCGACAGGCGACCGGGGTGGCGGTGCGGCACGACCTGAGCGGCGAACTGTTGGTCGAGGGGGGGAGCGGACCGACCGATTACGTGCGGGGAGCGGTCGGACTCCGCTGGCGGGCGCCCCTGGGGCCTGGCGGGCTCCTCGTCCAGGCGTACGGCGGGGTCGGCAGCGACGGCACGCCGGCGTACCGGAGCTTCGTGATGGGAGGGCGGGGCACCCTGGTGGGCTATCCGTTCCGCGAATTCGGGGGCAGGACGCTCGCGCTGGGCCACGCGGAGTGGCGATTCGACCTGCCCGCTCCCGCCGTGCCGCTCGGCACCTTTGCCACGACCGGGCGTACCTTCGTACTGGCGCCGTTCGTGGGCGCCGGATGGAGCGAGCGCGCCGTGTCGGGCACGCCGTGGGCCGCGAGCGGGCGGGTGCGTCCGACGGTCGGCCTTGCCACCGAGTGGTTCATGGGGCTCATTCGGCTGGAAGGCGGCATGGGCCTCGACGACGGCCGGTTCGAGGTCACGCTGGACATCACCCGGGAATGGTGGAACATCCTGTAGGACCGGCCCGGGTCACCCCTACCCATTGCCCCCGCGGCGCCCTTTATTTCGGACTCACCCCCGCATTTGCGAGTTGCCCGGATGCCGTTTACGGACGAATGGCTGGTACCCACGTTGGAGACCCTGGTGCCCGAGGAGGCCATGACGGCCATCCGCGAGGCGGCCGAGAAGGCTCCGACCTCGCTCTGGGACCAGCTGCTGCAGCGCCGGGTGCTCACGGACGACCAGATCCTGGCGGCCATCGCGGTCCGGTTCCGGCTTCCCCTGGCCGACCTCACGACGCTCGACATGAAGGTCCGGGAGTCGGTCCCGGAGGGCGTCGCCCGGAAGCACAACGTCCTGCCGCTCCGCATCACCGACTCCACCCTCGACGCCGCCACCGCGAATCCGTTCGACATCGATGCCGAGAAGATGCTGGCCTTCGCCACCGGGCGCGAAGTCCGGTTGCTGCTCTCGTCGCCGGGCCGCATCCGGGACCGTCTCGAGGAACTCTACCGCGGGGAAAACCTCGTCTCCAAGCTCCTCGGCGGGCTCGAGACGGGTGCCGACGTGCACCAGGTGGACGATGTCCCGATGGACGAGGGCGCCTCGGTCGACGAGGCCAGCCAGAAGCCGATCGTCCGCCTCGTGGACATGATGCTGGCCGACGGGGTGACCAGCCGGGCCAGCGACATCCACGTCGAGCCGATCGAGGGCGGCGTCACCGTCCGGTATCGCATCGACGGGGTGCTGCGGCAGGTCATGACGGTGCCGCGTGCCGCTGGCATCCCGCTGATTTCCCGCATCAAGATCATGTCGGGGCTCGACATCGCCGACCGGCTCCGTCCCCAGGACGGCCGCGCCCGCATCTCGATCAACAACGACAAGGTCGACCTCCGGGTCTCGACCCTCCCCGCCACGTACGGCGAGAAGGTCGTCATCCGGATCCTGAACCAGAAGTCCACCGTGCTCTCGCTCCAGACCCTCGGGCTCTTCGCCGACGAACGGGCCCAGGTCGAGCGGCTGCTGGGCTTCAAGGAAGGCATCATCCTGGTGACCGGGCCCACCGGCTCGGGAAAGACCACCACGCTCTACTCCGCCCTGCGGATGATCCAGAGTGAGGGCGTCAACATCGTCACCGTCGAGGACCCGGTCGAGTTCCGGCTCGGCAAGCACATCGTGCAGGTGCAGATCAACGAAAAGGCCGGGCTGACGTTTTCCACGGCGCTCCGGTCGATCCTCCGCCAGGACCCGGACGTCGTCCTGGTGGGCGAGATCCGCGACGGCGAGACGGCGCAGATCGCGGTCCAGGCTTCGCTCACCGGCCACCTCGTCCTCTCCACCCTGCACACCAACGACGCGCCGAACTCCGTCACGCGGCTCGTGGACATGGGCATGCAGGCGTACAAGATCGGCGCCGCGCTTCGCGGCGTGATCGCCCAGCGGCTGATGCGCCGGCTCTGCCTGTCCTGCCGCGTGGTGCAGGCCGACCCGGTGCCGGAGCGGGTCGCCAAGTATTTCCCCGCGGGCTCCAAGCTCTACCAGGCCAAGGGGTGCGCCGACTGCACCATGACCGGGTACCGCGGACGGTTTTCCATCGTCGAGATCCTGACCATGAGCCCCGAGCTCGAGCGGCTCATCGGGCAGGGCGCCACCGTGGACCTGATCGCGGCGGCGGCGCGAAACAACGGCATGATGTCGCTGTTCGAGAGCGGGCTCCGGCACGTCCTCGAGGGCGACTCCTCGGTGGACGAGCTGCTCCGGGTGACGGACATCCCGATGGAAGGCCGCTTCGGCGCCGCCGGGGGCCGCGTCGGGCTGAATGCCGTGCCCTCCCTCTACCCGACGGGGGTCTTCCCGACCGTCGGGGGGGTCGGGACCGCGCCGGCAGCGCCGGCCGCCCCAGCCGCCCCGGCGGTGGACCTGACCACCGCCTTCGAACTCATCGAGGAGGCGCCGCCCATCGCGCCGGCGGCCACGGAGCGCACCCGCGGCGTGTCGGTGCTCCTCGTGGACGACGAAGACCAGCTTCGCCGGGTCATGAAGGACCTCCTCGAGCGGGACGGGTACGTGGTCCACGAGGCACGCGACGGCGTCCAGGCCCTCGACCAAGTGGACCGCGTGGCGCCCGACATCATCGTCCTCGACCTCAATCTTCCGGGGCTCGACGGCTATGCCGTCCTCGCCCAGCTCCGCTCCCGGCCCACCACGCAGGGCATCCCCGTCGTGGTCCTCACCGCGAAGGGCGACGAGGACAACGAAGTGCGGGTCTTCGAACTCGGGGCGGACGACTTCCTGACCAAGCCCTTCCGGGCCCGCGCCCTCTCGGCGCGCCTCGAGGCGGTGCTCGGCCGCCGGCGCGCCGCCGAGTGAGCGCACCAGCGCAAGCACGCCGGCCGTGACGCGCGTCCGGGTCTCGATGGTCGACCTCTACGTCGTGCGCCCCGCCCCGGGAGGGATGGAGTTCCTGGTCCTGCGCCGTAGCGGGCGGGGCCGCTCTCCCGGCGCCTGGGAGGCGGTGCACGGCCATCTCGAGGAGGGGGAGGGCCCGACGGACGGCGCCCTCCGCGAGATGTACGAGGAAACCGGCCTCACTCCGGCCTCCCTGTACAACCTGAGCCGCGTCGAGGCGTTCTACCTGCACCGGATCGACGAGGTGGCCATGATTCCCGCCTTTGCCGCGCTGGTGCCCGCGGGGGCCGCCGCCCGGCTCTCGGACGAACACGACCAGGCGGAGTGGCTCCCGCCCGACGAGGCGCGGCTCCGGCTGGCCTGGCCCCGCTCCCGCCGCGCGCTCGACGACACGCTCGCCCTGCTCGCCGGCGGCAACGCCGGCCCTCTCGAGGACCTGCTTCGCGTATGCTGACCCGCCCCGTGCTGCTCTCGGCCGCCACGGCCATGCTCATCCTGCCATCCCCCCGCTTCGAACCGTGCATCCGGCTGACGCGCGCGGGCACCCAGGTCCAGGGCGACGTGACGGTCTGTCCGGGGCGTTACCGGATCCCGGACCACGGGGAGATCGGTGTGGTGGTCATCGCCGGATCGGGCTCCCGGCTCAACCTCACCGGCGTCACGCTCGAGAGCGGCGACAGCGTGCCGTCGGCGTTTGTCGGCGCGGGCGTCGTGAGCCGCGGGCTCGACAACGTCGAGATCTACGGCGGCACGATCCGCGGGTACCGGCAGGGCATCCTGATCGAGGGAGGTCGCGGGCACCGGATCGCGCGAGTGGACGTCTCCGGGTCGAGGCGGCAGGCGCTGCGGTCCACGCCCGAACAGTTCGACGAGGCCGACTGGCTGGACATCTTCCATGCCGACACGGCCGAGTGGTATGGCGGGGGCATCCTGCTCAAGGGCACCAACGGCGCGACGGTCACCGGCGTCTCCGCGCGGCACGCCCAGAACGGGATCGGGCTCATCGGGGCCACGGCCAGCTACATCGCGGACAACGACGTGTCGGAGAACAGCGGGTGGGGCATTCACCTGTGGGCATCCAGCCATAACGTCGTGGTGCGGAACCAGGCCCATCACAACGTGCGCTGCGAGTCGCCCGCGTACCGGCGCGGCTGCGACTCCGCGGGGATCCTGCTCCGCGAGGTGAGCGATTCGAACCTGATCGCCGACAACGACGTCACCTGGTCGGGCGACGGGTTCTTCCTGAGCGGGCAGCCGGAATACGTGAAGCCATCGGGCGGGAACATGGTCCTCCGCAACGACGGCTCCTCGTCCTACCACAACGCCTTCGAGTCCACCTTCAGTCCCGGCAACGTCTTCCTCGAAAACCGCGCCGACAGCTCCGACTACGGATTCTGGCTCGGCTACTCGACCGGCAACACGGTGCAGGGCAACATCGTCCTCGGCTCGCGATCGGTCGGGATCGCCATCGAGCACGGCAGCGCCAACCGGCTGCTGTCGAACGTGGTGATGGGGGGCAAGACGGGCATCCTGCTCTTCATCCGCGACTCGAACGGCCCGGCCAGCCGGGATTACGTCATCGACGACAACGTCATCGCGGGCGTCTCGCGCGGGCTGGTGCTCAGGCGGACGGGGCAGGCCCGGGTGCGGGGGAACACCTTCGACCGGCTCGACGAGGGGATCGTCGCCGACTCGACCGCCCGCGACGCCCAGGTGACCGGCAACGTCTTCCTGCGGGCGCAGAAGTCGTTCATCACGGCACCCTCGCTCACCGCGGGCAGCAACTACTGGGCGACGAAGACGGCGGCCGATGCGGTGGCGCGCGTGAGCGCCGGGGTCGTCGTTTTACCGTGGTTCCCCGCCGCCGACGCAGGATACTGACCGCGCCCGGGCCGCCAGGCTCCACCTCGTTCCCACCCCTCCAGGATCGATCGCCGGCCGTGCGCGGGACGCATCAGCGTTCCAGCAGCACCCGGAGGGCCGCGCGCGCCTCGCGGGGGCGGATCGGCTTGGCCAGCCTGGGGAACCGGGCCATGGCGGGGTCCAGCAGGTCGGGATGGTCGGTCAGCAGGACGAGGCGGGTGCCGAGGGCCGGCTGAAGCGCCAGGAGGGGGCCGAGGATCGGCCCGGAGGGGCCGGAAAGGTTGGGGTCGAGCAGCGCGAGGTCATAGCGCTCGCCCTGCGCGAGCGTGAGCGCCTCGGCGCCGCTCCGCGCGGTCTGGACCACCATGCCATCCGACGCGAGGAGCGCCGTCACGACCCGGTGCACGGCGACGTCGGCGTCGGCGAGCAGGACGCGGAGCGGCGTCGCGCGCGCGGTGGCGCCGCCGCCGGACAGCGGCAGCCGGATGGTGAACACCGACCCGCCGCCCGCCGCGGATTCGTACGAGAGATGTCCGCCGTGCGACTCGATGATGCCGTAGCTGATCGAGAGCCCGAGCCCCGTGCCCTGGCCCGGCTCCTTGGTGGTGAAGAACGGCGTGAAGATCTGGCCGACCAGCGCCGGCGAAATGCCCGGCCCCGAATCGGAGACCCGGACCACGGCCTCATGGTCTTCCTGCCCCGTGTCCACGATGATGCGCCGCGGCGCGCCCGCCGGCTGCGCCTCGAGGGCGTGGACCGCGTTGGTCAGCAGGTTCAGCAGTACCTGCTGGAACTCGTAGCGGTCGCCGCGGACCACGGCCGGCTCACCCCGCCGGCGCTCGAGCTCGATGCCGCGGAGCCGGAGCTCGGCCTGGATCAGCATCGTGGTGCGCTGGGCCACGTCGTCGAGATCCACTTGCGCCTTCTCCGGCGCTCCCTTCCGCGCGAAGGTCAGCAGGTTGGCCACGATGCGGCCCGCCCGGTCCGCCTGTTCGTGGATGACCCGAACGTGTTCGCGCGCGTCGTCGGGAAGCCGCTGCTGTTCCAGCAGCAGCTCCGAGAGCCCGGCGATCGACGTCAGCGGGTTGTTGAGTTCGTGCGCCACGCCGGAGACCAGCTGCCCGACCGCCGCCATCTTGTCGTTCTGGATGAGCTGGGCCTCGAGGGCGCGCTGCTCGGTCACGTCCTCGACCATCACCACGACCGAGGCCGCGCCCGCGTCGGCCGGCATGGGTGCGGCGGTGAGCCGCAGGGTGCGGTTGAGCCGCGGCGACTGGATGAGGACCGGCGGCCGCGCTTCACCCCGCCTGGCGCCCTCGATCACCGCCTCCGCCGCCTCGGACGAGTTGAACAGGGTCGGGATCAACTCCCGTCCCACCAGCGATGCCAGGGGCACGCTGGCCAGCCCCGACAGCGCGCGGTTGGCCCGGGTCACGCGGCCGCCGACGTCCACCAGGGCGATGCCCTCCGACAGGGCGTCGAAGGTCGTCTCCCACTCTTCCTTGCCCTGGCGGAGCAGCCCGAAGAACCGGCTGTTCGTCAGCACGACCGCGGCCTGCATCGCCACCGTGGAAATCAGCCAGAGGTCCTGCGTGGAGAAGGGCCGGTCGGCCCGGGCCGCGACGGCGAGGGCGCCGAGCGTCATGCCATGGGCCCGGAGCGGCGCCACCGCCGCTCTCGCCGCCCGGACGCCGGCGACGAGTTCGATGCCGGGCGGGGGGCCGTCCGCCAGCTCGATCCGTTCACGGCCGATCGCCTCCGTGACGATGCCGCCCTGGTCGGTCGGGCAGGAGTCTCCCCCGGAGCCCGACCAGGCTGCCTTCGGCCGCCGCGATCCGGAGTTCCGCGTGGTCCTCGGAGGCCAGCACGACCAGCGTCCCCTCCGCCTCGAGGAACCGGGCCGTGAAGCGCGCGACCTGTTCCACGATCCGTTCCATCTGGAGCGACTCGGAGAGGATGTAGCTGAGTTCCTGGAGGGAGAAGATCTCGTTGATGCGGCGGTCGAGGCGTCGGGCGAAGTCGTCCCGTTCGAGGCGAGCCTCCGCCAGCTGCGTGCCCAGCGCGGCGCGCTCGGCGCCCAGGCGCCGGCGCTCGCGCCACGACCAGACCAGGGCCGCGGCGCCGGCCAGGAGGACCCCGACGATCAAGCCGTTCAGGCGGACTCCGGGCCGCCCTCGCGGCGGGCGAGCAGGTCGGTCGATGCCGATTCCGGCGGGGCGTTCGGCTTGACCCGCACGGACTTGGCCGGGATGCCGACGTTTACGTGGTACGGGCGGACGTTCTTGGTCGCCACGGCGATGGCGCCGACCATGCCGTTCTGCCCGACCCGGACCCCCGCCAGCACCGTCGCGTGATAGGTGATCCGCACGTCGTCTTCGAGGACGGTCCGGGCGTTGGTCACGTCCCGCTGGTCCACGATGCTGTGCGTGTGACTGTAGATGTTCGCGTAATCCGAGACGCTCACCCGGTTGCCCAGGGTGAGCCCGCCGCGGTCATCGAGCAGGACGTGTCGGTGGATGACGACGTCGTCGCCGACCTCGATATTGTACCCGTAGGAGAACTCCACGTGCTGGAAGCACTTGAAGTTGCGGCCGCAGCGGGCGAAGATGCGCGGGGCCAGCCGCCGCCGGAGCGCGACGCCCAGCGCCACGTTCTGGCCGGCGAGGGGGGATCGGTCAAAACTGTACCAGAGCCAGAGCAGCGGCTTGACCCGCGCGAAACGCGCCGGATCGACGTCCGCGTAATATTCGGGTTCCAGCGTGATATTGCGGGAGTCGAGCGCCAGGAGCGCGGCGCGCTCGCTGAGGGAGCGTCCGGTGTCGGCCACGGCCGAGGTCCAGTCGAGGGTGCCGGGGTAGAACAGGCCGAGCAGGACGTCGCGCACGATCAGGGGCCATTCGGCGCCGGGTGCGTCGAGCCGGCGATCCAGGTCGTCAAGCCAGGACTCGTAGAATCCGCGCGCCGGCTCCGGGAGTTGCAGTTCGCGCAGGGGAAGAAACGCCATCGGATCTCCAGGTTGCCCGGAGTTTACCGGGGCGGAGTCCGCGGCGCCACATCGGCCCGACACCATGCGGCGCACCGGGCCGCCTGGGCCCACTTGTTCCGAGGCGCCTGACCATGCGAGTTCCGGCAGGACTGTTTGCGGGGTTGCTGCTGGTGGCCTGCCGGGCCGGGGACGCACCCCAGCGGTCGGTCTGGATCGACCGGCGGGAGCGGGCCATGGGCTCGACGCTCTCCATTCGGCTGGAGGCGCCGGACCTCCATTCGGCCGTGGCCGCCTCCGAGGCCGTCCTGAGCGCGGTCGGCGCCGCGGACGCCCTGCTGTCGACCCAGCGCGCGGACAGCCGAGCCGACGCGCTGAATCGGGGTCCCGTGGGCGCGATGGTTCCGATTGACTCCACGCTCTGCCGGCTTCTGGCCGAGGTCGAGACCATCGCCGCCGACCCCCCGGGGGCGTTCGATCCGGCGATCGGCGCCCTCATTTCGGCGTGGGACCTCGATGGCGATGGCCGCGTGCCGTCCATTGTCGAGCTGGCCGCCGCGCGGCGGGCCAGCGGGCCGGGTAGCATCATCCTGGACCTCGGACGCTGCACGGCGCAGCGGCTCACTGAGGCCGCCACCATCGAAACGGGAGGGTTCGCGCTGGGCTACGCGCTCCGGGCCACGCGGGACAGCCTGGAGCGGCGTGGAGTGCATTCGGCGCGGGTGGATTTCGGGGGGCAGGTGATGGTCATGGGTCCCGCGGAGGGCGGGGGGCCGTGGCGGGTGTCGATCGGGAGCGCCGAGGACAAGAAGGCCGAGGTCTTCACCATCTGGCTCGCCGACGGCTCCGCGTCCACGTCGAGTCAGTCGGAGCGCTTCGTGCGGGGGGCCGGCCAGAATATCGGCTACATCCTCGATCCGCGGAGCGGCACCCCGGCTCCGATGTGGGGCACCGTCACCGTCGTCGCACAGGACCCGCTCCGCGCCGACATCCTGGCGACTGCCCTGTTCGTGCTCGGGCCCGACAGCGCGGTGGCCTGGGGCAATCGCCACCCGGAGGTCGGCGTCCTCGTCCTCGACCGGCGGGACGGCGCCATCCGGCCCAGCTGGAGCAACGGCCTTCGCCTGGCCCTCGACTCCGCGACCGCCACCCCGCTTCGCTGAACAGTTCCGTGCGCGGCTTCCGCCAACCCGATGCTATTGCTGCCTGGGCGTTGAGTCGGGCTGGAGCTGGCTTGCCTGCGAGCGGGCCCGGGCCGAGATCCGCGCCAGCTCCCGGTCGAACATCTGGATCTTCTGGGTCCATCCATCCGCTGTCGCCGAGCCGTAGCTGAACACGATCGGCGAGTACACCGGCAGCTCCTCCGGAAATACGAAGAGCCCCATGCCCACGGCGCGGATCGGCAGCTGTTGCCGGAAGAAATTCGCGTCGAGCGGGATGATGCCCACGGGTTCGATGCGGCGGGTGTTGATGGTGACGCCGATGAGCGTCGGGTCGAAGCGCACGTCCGGCACGTTGCCGAACACGGTCACCAGCATCAGGCCGGGCTGGGAACTGCCGCTTTCATTCTTGACCGAATCGATCGCCGGTGCCCGATTGGCGATCATCCCGGAAAGCGCCCGGTAGGCGTCGGGCGCCAGCAGGCGGAGCAGGCGCTCGTTGAGGGGCTCGAACCGCACCGTCAGTTGCGAGTTCGCGATCGAGAGCGAGATCTGTTCCTGGGTGAGCGAGCCGAGGCCCATCGGCGGCATCACCCCCATCGGGTCGGTCCCCTGCTGCGAATGGGCCGTGGCGGTGGGTGCGCAGGCGAGGAGCGTCGCGGCGCTGAGCAGTCGGAAGAGTCGGGTCATAGGTGGGGTCCTTGATCGGCGGCGGCGAGGACGCTCTCGCCGAGATCGGCGATGCCTTCCCCGGTCACGGCGCTGGTGGGCTGCAACTGGTCGAGCGGCAGGCGGAGGGCGGCGGCCAGGGCTGCGGTCCGCTCCTGGATGGCCACCCGGCCCAGCTTGTCGATCTTGGTCAGGACGGCCAGGACCGGATGGCCCGACTCGGCCAGCAGCTCCCGGATGGTCTCATCTTCAGTCGACAGCTCCCGCCGGATGTCGAGGAGCCAGACGACCCCGGCCACCGTGTCCCGGGCCTGGAGGTATCCGTCGAGCAGTTCCCGGAACCCCGCCCTCGCGGTCTTGCTGGCACGCGCGAAGCCGTAGCCGGGCAGATCCACCAGGTAAAAGCTCGGGAGCCGGAAGACGTTCACGAGCGTCGTCTTGCCCGGCGTGGCGCTGACGCGCGCCAGGCCTTTCTTGCCGACCAGCGCGTTGAGCAGGCTCGACTTGCCGACGTTCGAGCGGCCCACGAACGCCACCTCGGGGAGGACCGGGTCGAGCCGCACGCGCGGATCGGGGAAGGACCCGACGAACTCGATCGGGAGGATGGCGAGCGGGTGGGCCCTGGAGGGAGCGGAGCCGCGTGAAGGCATGGAGTGCGCCGGGGATGGCAGCGGAGCGACCGGGCTGGAGGATGTACCGCCCCGCTGCCTGCCTCCTACGCTTCCTTCTTCTGCTTGGCGCGCTCGGTCACGATCAGCGGCTGGCTGCCTTCGTTGACGCACTCGGCGGTGATGACGACCTCGCGCACGTCCTCGCGATCCGGCAGCTCGAACATGATGTCGGTCATCACGGTCTCGAGGATGGCGCGGAGTCCGCGCGCGCCAGTGCCGCGCTTGAGCGCCTTCCTGGCCACCGCCCGGAGCGCGTCGGCGTCGAAGGTGAGCCGTGAATCCTCCAGCTCGAACAGCTTCCGGTACTGCTTGGTCAGCGCGTTCTTCGGCTCGAGGAGAATCCGCACCAGGGCGTCCTCGTCGAGCGATTCCAGCGACACGGTGACCGGCAGCCGCCCGACGAGCTCGGGGATGAGCCCGAAGCGGAGCAGGTCGTCCGGCTCCACGTCGGTGTAGGGGTTGTTGGTGGCGTCCGCCGGCCGCTCGGCGCGCGGGCCCGAGGTGAAGCCGATCTTCTGCCGGCCGACCCGGGACTCGATGATCTTCTCCAGGCCGTCGAAGGCGCCGCCGCAGATGAACAGGATGTCCTTCGTGTTGATCTGGATGTACTCCTGCTGCGGATGCTTGCGGCCGCCCTGCGGCGGGACCGAGGCGACCGTGCCCTCGAGGATCTTGAGCAGGGCCTGCTGGACGCCTTCGCCCGACACGTCGCGCGTGATGCTCGGGTTTTCCGACTTCCGCGCGATCTTGTCGATCTCGTCGATGTAGACGATGCCGCGCTCGCACTCCGCCACGTTGAACTCGCCTGCCTGCAGCAGCCGCACCAGGATGTTCTCGACATCCTCGCCGACGTAGCCGGCCTCGGTCAGGGTCGTGGCGTCGGCGATGGTGAAGGGCACGTCGAGGATGCGGGCAAGGGTCTGCGCGAGGAGCGTCTTGCCGACCCCGGTCGGGCCCAGCAGGAGGATGTTCGACTTCTCGAGCTCGACCTCGCCGTCGCGCGCCGCGGCGGCGTTGATCCGCTTGTAGTGGTTGTAGACGGCCACCGAGAGCGTGCGCTTGGCCCGCTCCTGGCCGATCACGTACTGGTCGAGGATGTCCTTGATCTCGGCGGGGGTGGGGACGGAGGTGATGCTCTCCGCGACCTCCCGCTCCTCATCCTCCGCGAGGATCTCATTGCAGAGGGTGATGCATTCGTTGCAAATGTAAACAGAAGGCCCCGAAATGAACTTTCGGACCGAGTCTTTCGACTTGCCGCAAAAGGAGCAGCGGAGGTGCTTGTCGTTCGACATGCGCTGGCCGCCGGTGGAAAGGGGGGGACCCAACGTGAAAGGTGGGTCAGGTCCCGGGGGGCGTCAAGGTTTGACCGGGGGGGCGTTCCAGTCCTTCCGGGGCTCGAAGACGGTGTCGATCAGGCCGTAGGCCCGGGCCTCCTCGGCGCTCATGAACCGGTCCCGGTCCATGTCCCGCTCGATCGTCTCGACCGGCTGGCCGGTGTGGAAGCTGTAGAGCTGGTTCATCTTGGAGCGCAGGTAGAGGATTTCCCGCGCCTGGATTTCGATGTCCGAGGCGGTGCCCTGCGTGCCGCCGGAGGGCTGGTGGATCATGATCCGGCTGTGGGGCAGGGCGCTCCGCTTGCCCTTGGCCCCGGCCGCCAGCAGGAACGACCCCATCGAGGCGGCCATCCCCATGCAGATGGTGTTCACCGGCGCGCGCAGGTGCTGCATGGTGTCGTAGATGGCCATGCCGCTGGAGACGACCCCGCCCGGGCTGTTCAGGTAGAGGTAGATGTCCTTCTCGGGGTTGTCCGCCTCGAGGAAGAGCAGCTGGGCGATGATGATGTTGGCGACGTCGTCGTTGATCGGGGCGCCAAGGAAGACGATCCGGTCCATCAACAGGCGGCTGAAGATGTCGTACGTCCGCTCGCCGCGGCTGGACCGCTCGATGATGTAGGGCGGATACAGGGACACGGGGCTCACCCTTCCACGGTGGAATGCTGAAGCAGGAAGCCGAAGACCTTGTCCTCGGTGATGGCGCGCTCGAGTTCGGCGAGGCGGTTGGACTTCTGCAGGGTGCTGTACACCTGGCCGGCCGGGACGTTGCGGGCCGCGGCCATCGTCGCGACGCGGGCGTCGACGTCCGCCTCGGTGGCGTACAGGCTCTCGGCCTCCGCCACGGCGGAAAGGACCAGGTCGCGGCGCACCTGCGCTTCGGCCACGGGGTGGAACTGGGCCGCGAACTCCGGCTCCTTCTCGTGCGGCACGCCGTAGGCGTGCAGGTAGCCGTGGATCACGCGGTGGACCAGCGACGCCGGAGCCTCGATGCCGTTGGCCTCCACCAGGCGCTGGATCAGCTGGTCGCGCACCTGCGCGTCCGCCTCGCGGAGCGCCTCCTGCTCCAGGTCGGCCCGGACCGCCGCGCGGAGCCCGGCCAGGTCCTCGAAGTCGCCGACCTCGCGCGCAAACGCGTCGTCGAGCGGGGGCAGCTCCTGCCGCTTCACCTCGTGGAGCGCCACGCGGAGCTTGCGGTGCGTGCCGCGGCGGCTCTCGTCGGGATGATCGTCGGGGAGGCGCACCTCGGTCTCCACCGTCTCGCCCGGAAGCAGCTGCATGATCTGCTCCTCGAGCGCGGGGAGCGCCTGGCCCTCGCCGAGCACGATCGAATGGGGCTGGGGCTCAGGAGCCGCGCCTTCCTCGAGCGAGGTCACGTCCACCTGCACCAGGTGTCCCGCCGACGGCTTCTGCCCCTCGACCGGGAGCCAGGTCGCCTTCTGCTCGCGGAGCTTTTCGACCTGCTCGTCGACCTGCGCGTCCGTGACGCCGGCGACCTTCCGGGAGAGCGTGAACCCCCCGGTGCTGGTCAGCTTGATCTCGGGGCGGACCTCGACGTGCAGTTCGAACTCGATCGGCCCGCCCTCCTCGAACTTGACGTTCCGGACGGAGGGGTCGGCGATCGGCTTGAGGGACTCCGACTCGCGGGCCTGATCCCAGCTCTCGCGGATCACTTCCTCGAGCACGGTCTGGCGGATGGCCTCGTGGAACCGCTTGCGGACGACGGCGACCGGGGCGTGGCCCGCACGGAAGCCCGGCAGCCGCACCCGGCGCGCGACCTGCTGCACGGCCCGGTCCTCGGCCAGCCGGACCCGTTCGACGGGCACGGTGACCTGGAGGGACTGCAGGGCGGCGTCTTCGCTGGTCTTCTGGATCGTGATGGTTGTCATGGCAGGCGAAATCTACCCGGCCGCAGGGGGCCGGGCAAACGAGCGAACGGGGTCAGCCGCCCGGCCGGGGCGGCAGGTCCCGGGCGACGGCCCCGTCGCGGAAGCCCTCCCTGGCGTGGGAGCCGTCGCAGAACGGCTTGTTGGCCGAGTGGCCACATCGGCAGAGGGCGATCATCGGGCGCCCCCCGAGCCCGAAGGGGGTGCCCTCCACATCCACCAGCTCGAACTCGCCCTCGATCCGGATCGGGCCGTTCGGATTCACGACGATGCGCGCGGGCATGGATACCCCGCCAAGGGGGGAAGGGTGCAGGGAAGGGCCGGCGCGAGCGCCGGCAGTGCCGAGTGCGACCGGAGGGACTCGAACCCCCACGGGTTTCCCCACCTGGTCCTAAGCCAGGCGCGTCTGCCGTTCCGCCACGGTCGCGTGGATCGCTGCTGACCTGCGCTACGACTGCTTGTCGCCCCCGCCGCGCAACTCACGCTCGATCGCCCCCAGCGTGGCACGAGCCTGCGGGTCCGAGTCGGCGGTCTTCCGGATGCGCTTCGCCTCCCGCTCCAGTTCCTTCCGAAAGAGTTCCTCCGCCACCTCCTGCCGGTGGCGGAGTTCGGCCGCGTACTCCGGGTCCCGGGCGAGCCGTTGCACGTCCTCCCGCACGCGGGCGACCAGCTCGTCCACGTGTTCCACGGCGTGCCGGGCATCCGCGTCACCGTGTGGGAGGGCGCGGAGGCGCGCGCCGACCCGCTCGAGCAACGCGAGATAGGCGCCACTCGGCTCGGCCTGACGCACCTTGGCGAGGTCGGCTGCCGCCCTGCGGTCGATGCGGGCGCGCCGCTCGAGCTCCGCGGTCTCCGCCAGGAGGGCGCCTGCCACCAGGTTGGCGGAGGTGCGGAACTCGCCGTACGACTCCCGTCCGCTCCGACCGAGCGCCCGGCCGATGATCAGTCCGTTGAGCGCTCCCAGGCCTCCGACGATCAGCGGGGCGAGAGGGCGGTGGAGCCCGAGGACTTCGCCGCGCCCGAGCAGGCGGAGAAGCATCAGGAAGATGAGCGCGGCGCCGCTGTTCGAGATAATCCAGAGGGCGTAGTAGCCGCCTGGTCCCGCGCGGCGAAGTCCGCTGAGCGCCACGGCCACGAAACCGCCGGCCGCGCCGGCAATGACGCCGGCACCCAGGGTCTCGAGAACCGCCCAGGGGATGTCGGCCTTTTGCTGCAGCAACCAGACCGGCACGCTGGCGAGGACGATGGCCCCCGCGACAGCCACACCGAGCAGCGCACCCCAGAAGGCGGGCTGGACCACCGGCGGGAGGCGCTCGGCGGTCTCCACGGTCCTGAGCAGGCGCGAACGACCGGTCATCGGTTCACTCCATCAGCCAGCCAAGAAAGATCCAGGAAATGCGGCCGCGATCGAAGCGCACCCGCATCACGTGCAGGCCGTTCTCGTCGTCGGGGGCGATGTAGTCCCAGGTCTCGCCGTTGCGGTGCTGGGGCCGGCCGTAGAGTTCGATGACCCGCGATGGCGGATCCCCGGTGTGGAGGCCCCGGGCCGTCGCGACCCCGGGTCCGGTCAGGGTCACGCCGTAGCGAACGCCCTCCTCGCCGAGGGACACCGCCATGTCTCGATACACCCACGCCAGCAGCTCGACGTCGGGATCATTCGGATCGTCGATCGAAATGACCGAATCCGGCTCGCCCAGGCTCTTGAGGACGTCCGAGGAGTCCGCATCGTCGGGCAGGTGCGCGACAACGAAATCGCTGTCGGCCAGCCACGGATTGCCCTCCCGCTGCGGGACGTCTCCCCGGCAGGCAAAGATGAGGGCCGCGGCGGCGAACGGAAAGAGCCTGAAGGGTTGCACGCCCCCAATCTACAAACAAAAAGGGCGGGCCCAAGGCCCGCCCCCTCTGTCCCGGTAGCCTCGGCTACTTCCCGGATACCTTGAGCCGGACGATCTGCGTCACGCCGCCGGATTGAGCGGGCCTGAACACCTCGAGACTCACGATGCCACCTGGGCCCGGGTTCTTGAGGGCCGTCCTGAGGTCGGCCTCCGTCGTTACCTGCCTGCCTTCGACCGACAGGATGATGTCCGGTGGGCCGCCGGAGTTGGCCGGCTGGAGCACTTCCCACGCCGGGCCGTCGGGGGTGACTTCCGTGACGACCAGGCCGCCGGATCCGCGGGGCAGCCCCAGCTCCGCGGCATCGCCCGGCTTGAGCGGCTGGACGGAAATCCCGAGCCCGACCATCGGCGTTCCCTGGCTGCTCGAGTCGCCGTCGTTCGGCGTGGCCGGGTCTTCCTGCGCGACCTCAGTCGTCGGCACGGCGACCAGCTTGACCGAGTAGGTCTTGCGCACGCCGCCCTTGCGGGCCACCTCGATCTGGACCGTCTGGCCGGGCCGGCTGAAGCCGATCACCTGCTGCAGCTGCGCCGTGTAGTTCACGGGCTTGCCGTTGACGCCGATGATGATGTCGCCGGGCTCGAGCCCCGCCGACTTGGCCGGAGACGTCTTGTCGAAGCCGCTGATCAGGACCCCGCTGATTTCCGGGAGGCCCGCATACGCGGCATCGTTCGGCCCGGCGTCCTTGATGCGGATGCCGAGGGCTGCCCGCTCCACCTTGCCGGTCGCGACGAGCTGGTCCATCACGATGCGGGCCAGGTTGATCGGGATCGCGAAGCCGTAGCCCGCGTTGAGTCCGTTTTCGCTGGCGATGGCCGAGTTGATGCCGATGACCTCCCCACGGACGTTGACCAGCGGGCCGCCGGAGTTGCCCGGGTTGATGGCGGCGTCGGTCTGGATGAAGTCCTGGATGCTGCGCTGGGTCACGTTCGGGAGGTTCTGCAGCAGCCGGCCCTTGGCGCTCACGATGCCGCTGGTGACGGTGAAGGTCAGCGCATCTCCGAGCGGGTTGCCGATGGCCAGCACCCACTCGCCGACGCGCGTGTCATCACTGTTTCCCAGCGCCACCGGGCGAAGCCCGCTGGCGTCGATCCGCACGACGGCGATGTCGGTGTTGGGGTCGGTTCCCACGACCTTCGCCGTGAAGGTCCGGTGATCCGGCAGCATGACGGTGACCTTGTCCGCGCCTTCGACCACGTGATTGTTGGTCAGGATCAGGCCGTCGGCCGATACGACGAACCCGGTCCCGCCCCCCTCCTCGACCCGCGGACCCTGATGGTACCGCGGGAAGAACTGCTCCATGCCCGGGGGCAACTGGCGCTGCGGAGCGGTGTTGGTCTTCTGCGAACGAATGAAGACGACGCTCGGCTTGACTCCCTCCGCCACGTTGGCGAAGGCGTCGCTCAGCGAGGCCAGCATCTCGGCCCCGGCGCTGGGGGCCACCGCCGGGTTGGCGGTCCCGACCGGCATCGACGCGGTCCGGATCGGGGTCTGGGGGAGGAGCCCCGTCTGGGACTGGGCCTCGCTCGTGCCGGGCAGATCCAGCACCCCGGCAAAAAGGAGCCCGAGCGCGAACGCCAAGCCGACCAGGCTTCCGAACTTCAACCAATTGCGGGTTCGTACGGACATGGAGCGAACTCTCTGGGATGGTGGTATGAGGCCAATGCCCCGCGCAGCCGGGGATCTCTATCATAACCCGGATGCGCAGGGAAAGGTTTCGGTCGCGCCCTACTTCTTGGTGTCGTCCACGATCTCGTAGTCGGCTTCGACCACGTCCTCCTTCGGGGCGCCACCCTGGGCCTGCGGCTCTCCCGGGGCCTCCCCGGTGGCCTGGGCGCTCTGATAGAGGGATGCCCCGGCGGCCGAATACGCCGCATTCAGGTCGTCGAGCGCCCGGCGGATGAGGTCGGGGTCGCCGGTCTTGAGCGCGCCCCTGCCACCCTCCAAGGCATTGTCCATCCTGGACTTGACGTCCGCCGAGAGCCGGTCGACCCACTCCTTGCTGTCCTTCTCGACCTTGTAGACCAGGCCGTCGAGCTGGTTGCGGGCCTCGATCTCATCGCGCCGCTTCTTGTCGTCGGAGGCGTGCGACTCGGCGTTCTTGACCATCTTCTCGATTTCCTGGTCCGACAGGCCGCTCGAGGCCTCGATCCGGATCTTCTGCTCCTTGCCGGTGGTCTTGTCCTTGGCCGACACGTGCAGGATACCGTTGGCGTCGATGTCAAAGGTGACCTCGACCTGCGGCATGCCGCGCGGTGCCGGGGGAATCCCCGTCAGCTGGAACTTGCCGATGGTCCGGTTGTCCACCGCCATCTGGCGCTCGCCCTGGAGCACGTGGATCTCGACCGTCGTCTGGTTGTCCTCCGCGGTGCTGAACACCTCCGACTTCTTGGTCGGGATGGTGGTGTTCCTCGGAATGAGCACCGTCGTGACGCCGCCCAGCGTCTCGATGCCGAGCGAGAGGGGGCTCACGTCGAGGAGCAGCACGTCCTTCACGTCGCCGCCGAGCACGCCGCCCTGGATGGCCGCGCCGATGGCCACCACTTCATCGGGGTTGACCGAGCGGTTGGGCTCCTTGCCGAAGAACTGCTTGACCACTTCCTGGATCTTCGGGATGCGGGTCGAGCCGCCGACCAGGATCACCTCGTCGATGCTCTTCGGGTCGAGGCCCGCATCCTTGAGCGCCTGCTGCATCGGCGGCATGGTCCGCTGGATGAGGTCGTCCACCAGCTGCTCGAACTTGGCGCGCGTCAGCGTGTAGTTCAGGTGCTTGGGCCCCGACTGGTCGGCCGTGATGAACGGCAGGTTGATGTCGGTCTGCTGGGTGCTCGAGAGCTCCATCTTGGCCTTCTCGCCGGCCTCCTTGAGGCGCTGGAGCGCCATCGGGTCCTTGGAGAGGTCGATGCCCTGGTCCTTCTTGAACTCGGTGACGAGCCAGTCGATGACGCGCTGGTCGAAGTCGTCGCCGCCGAGGTGAGTGTCGCCGTTGGTGCTCTTCACTTCGAAGACGCCCTCGGCCAGCTCGAGCACGGAGATGTCGTAGGTGCCGCCGCCCAGGTCGAAGACGGCGATCTTCTCATCCTTCTTCTTGTCGAGGCCATAGGCCAGCGCCGCAGCCGTCGGCTCGTTGATGATGCGCTTCACCTCGAGGCCGGCGATCTTGCCGGCGTCCTTGGTGGCCTGCCGCTGCGAGTCGTTGAAGTAGGCGGGCACCGTGATGACGGCCTCAGTCACGGTCGTGCCGAGGTAGTCCTCGGCCGTCTGCTTCATCTTCTGGAGGATCATCGCCGAGATCTCGGGCGGCGAGTACTTCTTGTTCTGGATCTCCACGGCCGCGAGCCCGTTGGGGCCGTCCGCCACGGGATAGGGAACGCGTCCCGCCTCTTCTTTCACCTCCGCCGTCCGGCGGCCCATGAACCGCTTGATGGAGAAGATGGTCTGCTTGGGGTTGGTGACCGCCTGCCGCTTGGCGACCTGGCCGACGAGGCGCTCGCCGTCCTTGGTAAAGGCCACCACCGACGGGGTGGTCCGGCCGCCCTCGGCGTTGGGAATGACGACCGGATCGCCGCCCTCCATGACCGCCACGACGGAGTTGGTGGTGCCGAGGTCGATTCCGATGATTTTCGAGGCCATGCTGACCCGATCCTTTCCGATGGGATGCGTGCAACGAACCGGCGGAGGGAGACCGCCGTGCCGCGCGCGAAGAGTTGCCCGTGGAAGGGCAACCCCTGTACCGCGATTTACTGCCATATTGACAGCTGATCTAACTCATTGACTTACATATGGATAAGCGAAAGGTCGGCCCGTGGTTTGGGCCGACCTCGCCTGCCCGCCGTCGACCTCAGAACGACTGTGCGAACGAGAAGGTGAAGGTCCAGCTGGTACCAGCCTCGAACGGCTTGGCGACGCCGAAGCCGAGGAGGGTGCCGAAGAGGCTCAGACGAATCTCCTGCGTCGAGACGATGCGGTTCGACGGCACCGAGAAGGGGGCAGGGGCGCCGTTCACCGTCTGGGTACCTACCGCGTTGAGCGCCGCGTCGGCTCCGGCGTTGGTCGTCTCGGTATAGCCGTTGTACACCCGGTACGAGAGGTTGGGAGCGATCGGCGGGATCGTGGCCTTGCCGATCGTGAGCGGGGTCTGGAGGAACGGGAGCGGGGAGGCCAGCATCCAGCGGGTGAGCGCGCCCACGTTGCCGCCGAACTGGTCGTAATCGTAGCCCGGCAGCGAGCCCGAGCCGCCGATGAGGAACAGCTGCTGGGTCGGCGGCGCGTCCGAGATGGTGGCTCCCACGTCGCCGACGATGGTGAACGTGAACTGGTGCCAGTTGGCACGCGCCACCAGGCCGGCCTGGATCCGCTGGTACGGGATGGTCACCCCCGCCGGCCTCGTACGAGGCGTGGAGCCCGAGTCCGGGCTTGCGTGAAGTGCGAACTGATCTCCGGGTTCCACGTGACGGCCACCTGGACCCGCGGGTACTCGTACGGCGTGACGTACGGGTTGAGGGTGTAGGACTGGCCCAGCGGACCGTAGTTGAGTTCCGCCGGCGTCACGTAGTCCTTCACGTAGTCGAAGCGGGCGATCACGCTGCCCGGTCCGCTTGCCGAGAAGTACCGCCCCAGCCCGGCCCCGACCGACGCCCGATCGACGTAGTCGTAGTTGTCCTGCTGAAACAGCGCCCGAAGCCCGCGGTTGTAGTCCAGCGGGTCGGCAAACTTGGTCGTGAGATCGGTGATCCTCGTCGCCTGCAGGTCCGAGATCCAATGGCCCTGCACGCGCGTGGCGGTGATGCCGCCGCGGAAGAGGCCCGACCACCAGGCGTAGCCCGCGGTGCCGACGACCTGCACCCCCGGCATGCTGTTCGCGGAGCCGCAGCGTGCCGGAGACGCCGGTGTAGAGCCCGTCGACCCGGTTGAACTGCAGGGCGTTGAGCGTCGTCGGCCCGCGCCAGAAGTAGATCGGCGGGCCGGTCAGGCGGAAGCTCGGCGGGCCGACGTCGAAGAGATCCGACAGGTAAACGGAATTGACGGCTTTGTCGGGCGGCAGCTTCCACTCGTCGAACGCGTGCAGCGAGTCCTTGGAGACGGCCGAGCGACCCGGGACCAGCGTGGGTGCGGGTGGGGCGGCTTCCCCCGGCCGCGCCACATCGGGGACCACGTCGCTGAGCTCGGTCATGAGCCGGAGCACGCTCCAGCTCTGCGTCGTCAGGGGAAGCAGCACCTCGAGCTCGATGCGCTGGTAGGTCGGCACCCATCCGGCGCCCGGCACCTCGGTCGTGACGATGTCGGCGACCGCGGCGTTCACGATCAGGCGGTTGAGGTGCTTGGCCCTCCCCTGCGGCGGCGGGCCTCCCTTCGTGAGGGACTGCCCCCGGAGCCTGCGGATCGCGCCGGAGGCCGGGTCGAGGTAGAGGTCGCCCCGGAACACCTTGGCCGGTTCGTGCATGTCCTCGCGCGGCCAGACGACGATGCGCACCACTTGCTGCGGCGGCCCGGAGGGAAACTCCATCGTGAGAGTGTCGCCGCCCTCGAACCGATAGTAGCGCTCCCGGTCGGGGCCGAGCGGAGACCAGACGGCGTGATCGCCGGTGGAGTCCTGGCCGACCGCCGTCGGTGCGCCGCTGCTCGCACCGAAGACGTCGAACTTCGGCCCGGTCAGGGTGGGCAGGATCCAGCCGTTCGAGAGTGCCGCCGAGGCAGGGAGTGGCACGCCGGTGGTGATTACCCGGTACCCCAGCTGGTGTTGCCCGAATCCGTGACCGACCGCCCAGGTGAAGTCTCCGGCGGTCTGCTCGATGGTGGAGGTGCCCTCGATCCGGTCCGGCAGTCGCTTGGCCATCGCGACATCGGACTCATAATGGGCCGTGTATCCCCGAAGGTCAGGTGGCGGGCCGGCGTTGTAGGCCGCGGCGCGCTCGATGACCGCCTTGAGGGCCGGGGAAGCGTAGGTGGTGGTGTCCTGCGCCGGGGCCTTCGCCTGGATGATCAGGAACAGCAGGGAAACCATATGCGTCGTCCGATCAAAGGGAGCGTGCCTAGAAAGTGAACCCGCCGCCGGCGTTTATGAAGACGCCTTGTCCGGCACCGGTCGCGACGTTGACGCTGGCCGCCAGCGTCCGGTCGAGCAGGGCGGCCCAGAGACCCCCGCCGAAGCTGGGATGCCAGACGGTCGACGCTTCGCCGGGAACAAACACCCTGCCGACGTCGGCCAGGCCCAGGACGCCAAAATCCCACGGCAGGACGAATTGCACCTGCGAGACGCGGAGCCGGAGGTCGAGGTTGGCGTAGACCGCCTGGTTGCCCTCGTACCGCCCCTGCGGCAGGCCACGGACCGTCCGCCCGCCGCCGATGAACGCCGACTCGAAATAGGGGACGGTGCCCCAGGTGGCCGTCCCCGACACCCGGGTGGCGATCGTCATTGCGTTCCACCAGGACGGCGTGACGTACGACGCGAACGGAGACCGACGATCGTTGCCGAACGCTCCCGACTCCGTCCCGGATGAACGGATACCAGGCCCCGCTCAGCAGTGTGTAGATGCCATGCCTCGGCGCTCCGCGGACGTCGCGGGTGTCGAGAGTCACGGATCCGGTGAAGCCACCCTCGCCGAAGTTGGGGCTGCCGTACGGACGGTCCACCCCGATGAACAGGGCGGTGTCGAGCGGCGTGTACACCTGGCGGACGTCGAGTCCGGTCGTGACCCGGACCCGTTTCGACAGCGGGTAGAGGACATAGGGGGTGAGCGCGTAGACGCTCCGCCCCGCCCGGTAGTAGCTGGAAGAGTTGGTGGACGGCGTTTCGTTGCCGAACCCGTAGAAATAGATGGCGCTCACCCCCGATGCCACGGCGTCGGCGTGCAACTGGAGCGGCGAGCCGGCCCAGCGGAAGTCGGTCTGGAGGTCCACCACCCCGCTGTTCGATTCGGAGCCGTACGCTGCCCGAAGTGTCGTGCGGGACTTGAACGGCCTGGCTTCACCGGACCAGTCGGTCCGCACCACGCCACCCCCGATGAGCACGCCGACGCCCGAGGTGATGGAGAACACGACGGTGGGGCTGAACGCGCGATGGCCGTCCGTCCGTTCGGTGCCCGTGCTGTCGAGACGGGCCAGCGGGTCCTTGACGACGGCCGACTGGACGCGGAGCGCCCCTGGCGGGTCCGACGCGACGCTCACGGCCTTCCCATACACACCGATGGCGCTGGTGCGGGTGCTGTCGATGACCGTGAGCATTGCAGCCGGCGCCGGGACGATCCGCAGCCTCGGCTCCCGCCCCTTCTCGCCGGTCACGCGCACCGTGTCCGGGCCGCCGGCAAGGAAGAGGGTGACCTCATTGGTCTCCTTCCCGGAAAACTCCTGTCGCGCTCCCGCGAGCGTGAGGGCCAGGGAGTCGGCGCTCAGCCACTCGGCGATGACCTGATCGGCGCCGCGGGTCCCGTGGACCTCGGCATCCTTCCGCACCGAGCCGAACATGTGCTGGACCGCGCGGGGCAGGTTGTCCCGACGGCCTCGCAGGATCGAGATCATTTCCGGTCCGATCCGGCTTCGGTACGGCGCTGGCATTTGACCGACTGCGGCCGCAATGACGGAGTCAGTCAGTTGACGCTGTAGCGCGCTCGCGGCGGAGTCCCACGCGGGGCGGCCGAGGGAGCCGAGCAGGAAGCGGTAGGTGCTTGCCTGGTCGGGGGCGCCCGTCAGGACATGCGGATACTTCGGACCGAAATTGACCAGGTCGGGCGTCACCGGCCGAGCCAGGTAGGTCGCGATACCGTCGTATCGGGCGAGCGCGGTCTCCCGGAACAGTCCGAGCGGGCGCCAGAGGATGCCCCCAGGCACGGCCACGGCTTCCCAGCGCCATTCGATGAAGTTGGGGCGGAGGTTGCCGATGAAGGCGTTGAACAGTGATGCCTGCAGGGCGGCCTGGGCATCGATCCGCTCCGACGGGTCGTTCAGCACCCGGTGGAGGAGCGCCATGGAGGTGACCACCGCGCCGGCCTGTACGGGACCCAGTGAGTCGGGCCGGGCGATGGGGTCCCTGCGGACGAGGTAGCCCGCCCGGCCGCCGAACGGTGCCGCCAGCGGCCCGAGCGTGCTGTCCCTGGGCAATACCAGCAGCCACCCGTACGCGTTCGGGACTCCGGCGGCCGCCGCGAGTGCGTTGGCCACCAGCGGCCCCGCCGGATTCCGGCCGCTGGTCAGGTCCGCGACCAGCCCTTCGCTCACGTTCCCCGGGATGAAGCTCGGTGCGGCGCCCCGGGGATCGCTGCGGTCCAGCGGCCAGAACGCCCACCGCACGCCGTCGGTCGCATCGAGGTACAGGACGCCCGATTGCAGGCCGGTGCCCACGCCGGCCGCCCGCAAGCCGCCGCCGGTGCCGCGCGTGTCGAGGACCTCGAGGGTGATGGGAGTCTGCCAGAGCTGACGGTAGCGCGATCCGAACAGCGGCGTGGCGAGCCAGCGGATCCACGAGGTCGTGCTGAACTGCGGGCCGGGGACGACGGTCATGCTGTCATGCGTGACCGGTACCCCTTGCGCGGCCAGCCCTGCCGCCGAACTCGCGACGAGGATGATGCACCAGACAGCAGTGCGGGCGGCACGTCGGAGAGGGTACAATGGGGCTGGGCTCCCGTGGTCAGGGCAGCTTCGCCGCGGCCTCCCCCACCACGCGCTGTACCATCGGATTGTCGGGATACTGCTGGAGTACCGATTGCAGTGCGGCCCGGGCGGAGTCCGGGTGTCCCATGGCGACAAAGATGTCGCTCCGCAGCATGGCCGACTGGAGGACGAGCCTCGGGTTGTCGGGGGGAAGCGCGAGGCTGTCGAGCGCCGCCATGGCGGCCGCCGGGTCATTCCGGTCCACCAGGAGCGAGCGTACGGCGAGGAACGCGACGCCGGGGTCGCCGGGCATCTGGCGCACGAGTTCCTCGGTGAGCCGCGCGGCGCTGGCGCTGTCGCCCGCCTCGCGGTCCGAGCGTGCCGCGTTGTACAGCCCGGCCACGAGCAGGTGCTTGATGTCCTCGGGCTTGCCGGAGCGGGTGCCGACGCCGCCCGCATACCCGTAGACCAGCTCGCCGCCGTGCTCGGCCGCATCGAACAGGAAGAACGCCGCCACCACCCCCGCGACCGCCGAGCCGACCAGCGCCACCCGCCGGACCTTCTCATTCTTGCGCATCGCGAGGGCGAGGAGTTCGAAGCCCGCCACGACCAGGAAGAGGTTCCGGGTCTTTTCCCCCAACTCTTCGTGCTCCTGCACGGCAGTCCGCGCGCCAGGCATCCGTTCCGAGGCCTCGTGGGCTTCGTCGCCGGACCGCGCGCCGACGACCGCCGCCACGGCGGCAGCCAGGAGTGCCAGCGTGGCCGCGGGCCTGATCCACTCGAGCTTCGTGACCAGCGAGAGGAGCCGGAGCCCCACGCCGATGAAGCCGAGGACGACGATGAAATGGACGATCTGTGGATGAAAACTGGCGATGTTGGGCATCGGCTCGTCGTGGGTTGAGGGGAGAAAAACCTACAGCTTCTTGAGGAGCGCCTCGAACCGGGGATCCGCCCGGAGGGAGTCGAGGTCGGTGTCGTTCTCCAGCCATTCACGGTGCCCGAAGCCGTTGTCGATCGCCTTGTCGAGGAGCTTGATCGCCTCCTCCGTGCGCTCGCCGAGCGCGTAGACGCACGCGCTGTTGTACAGCACCCCGGAGTCCTCCGGGTCGAGGATGAGCGCCCGCCCGACCCATTCGAGCGCCTTGTCCCGCTCGCCGAGTTCCATCATGCCGGCGGCGCCGAGGTAGAGGGCCCGCACGTCTTCCGGATTCAGTTCCAGGTGGCGCTCGGCCAGCTTGACTGCCTGTCGCAGGATGGCGTCGGCCTCGGGCTTTCGGCCCAGCCGTCGGAGCGGTGCGCTGACCAGGTAAGGCGTCTGGTAGTCCTCCGGCCGAACTCGGCCCGCCTCCAGGTAGTGGTGCACGGCCTTCTCGTGCTTGCCCTGCTGGAAGAGGCACCGGGCGTAGAAATAGTGGGCCTCGAACTGGTTCGGGTTCAGCGCAATCGCGGTGGCGAACTCACGCTCGGCCTCCTCATAGTTCTGCCGCAGCGACAGCGCCAGTCCGCGGGAGGCGTGCGCCTCGGCGCGCCCGGCGTCGAGCGCCAGCGCCTGCTGGCTGTAGCTGTCGGCCCCTTCGAGGTTCGCCTTGCTGGCGTCCCAGTACATGTAGAGGAACGAGCAGCAGTCCGCGGCGCCGGCGTAGGCGGGGACGTACTTCGGGTCGGTCGCGATCGCGCGCTCGAACATGCGCCGGGCGTGCTGGATGCTGGTGCGTCGGAACTGGTGGAAGAACTGCCGGCCCCGCAGGTAGTAGTCATAGGCCTCGACGTCGGCGGTCGCGGACTTGCCGATGGCCTTCTTTTCCTGCTCGTTGAGCACCACGCGGAGCGCCCGCACGATGCTCGCGGCGATCTCGTCCTGGATGGCGAAGACATCCTCGAGCTTCCGGTCGAACCGCTCCGACCAGAGCTGGTAGCCGTTGGCCACGTCCACCAGCTGGGCCGTGACCCGCAGCATGTTGCCCGCCTTCCGGACGCTGCCCTCCAGGACGGTGCTCACCTTGAGGTGGCGGCCGATCCCGCTGATGTCCTCGTTCTTCCCCTTGAACGCGAACGACGAGGTTCGGGAGGCCACGCGGAGCGCCTGCACCTTGGAAAGCGCGTTGATGATCTCCTCGGCGATGCCGTCGGTGAAGTACTCGTTCTCCGGGTCGGCGCTCATGTTGACGAACGGCAGGACCGCGATGGACTTCTCCGTCGCGGCCGGGGCCGCCGTGGTCCGCAGCGACTCCGGCGGCGTGGCGCCGGCGTGGGGCGCGAGCGCGTGGGCGAGCATCGCCGCCGTCTCGAAGCGCTCCTCGGGTGTGCGGGCCATCGCCTTCGCCAGGGTCCGGTCGAGGTCCGGCGGCACGGCGGCCCGCAGGGCGCGCGCCGACGGCGGTTCCTCGAGGAACCGCTTCATGATCATGGCCTGCGCCGTCGGCCCCGTGAACGGCGGCTGTCCCGTGAGCATCTCGAACACCATGCAGCCGAGGCTGTAGATGTCGCTCCGGCCGTCGGGCTCGCGCTCCCCGCTGGCCTGTTCCGGGCTCATGTAGGCCGGCGTCCCGATGGCGACGCCCGTCTGCGTGATGTTTTCGGAGCCGGCCGCCCGCACCGCCTTGGCGATGCCGAAGTCGGTCACCATCGCCTCGCCCTCGTGCATCATCACGTTTTCGGGCTTGATGTCGCGGTGCACCACCTGCTGCCGGTGGGCGTAGTCCAGGGCCGAGGCCACGTCGCGGGCGATCTCGACGGCGTCCTCGACGCCGAGCGGCCCCGACCGGTTCATCCGGGCCCGGAGGGACTCCCCTTCCACGAAGGGCATCACGTAGTAGAGGAGGTCGCCCGCCTGCCCGGAGTCGTGCAGCGGCACGATGTGGGGGTGGTTGAGCCGCGCGGCCACCTTGATTTCCCGCAGGAAACGCTCGGGGCCGAGCGTCGCGGCCAGGTCGGGATGCAGGACCTTGAGCGCCACGGCGCGATCGTGCTTGAGGTCGTGCGCCAGGAACACCGTGGCCATGCCGCCCCGGCCGATCTCGCGGTCGACCTGGTAGCGGTCCGGCAGCCCGGTCTTGAGCCGGTCGATCAGCTCAGTCGTCACGCGTCGCTTCCCGGCTGCTTCACCGCGCGGCCGACGATGATGGTGATGTTGTCGCTGCCGCCGTCCGCCAGCGCGTCCTGCAGCAGCTGTTCGGTGACCTGCTGCGCGGAGGTCATGGCGCTGAGCCGTGCCGCGATCTTCTCGTCCGGGACGTGTTTCGTCAGTCCGTCGCTGCAGAGCAGCACGACCTGGTTCCACACGCTCTCGATCCGCGTCACCACGGGCGCGGTCTGCTGGCCGCCGATGGCGCTGGAGAGGACGTGGGCCCAGCGGGTCCGGGGCGCCTCTGTCCTGGTGAGGACCCCCTGGTCGACGAGTTCCTGCGCCATGGTCTGATCCCGCGTGATCTGCGTCAGCTTGCCGTCCCGCAACAGGTAGGCGCGGCTGTCGCCCAGCTGGAGCAGGTAGGCCCGCGGCCACACGCCGAGAAAGAGCGTGAGCGTCGTGGCCATGCCGCGCCCGCCGGGATCGGCCTGCGCCTGTTCGACCACCCGCGCGTGCACCTGCATCGCGGCATCCTGCAGGGCCGCGGAGAAGGTCTCGTCGTCGGTCGAGTCCGCGGTGTAGTACGCCTTCATGCTCTGCGCCACGTACTCGGTGATTCCCTCGACGGCCAGGCGGCTGGCCTCTTCGCCGAGCGCGCTGCTTCCGACGCCATCCGCCACCATGGCCAGGAACGCGAGCCGTTCCGTCGCAGGCCAGTGGCTCGTGTCGGGCAGGCTGGTGCGGTGAATGGTGACCTGCCGGCGAAGCGAACAGACCAGGAAATGGTCCTGGTTGGTCTTCCGCACGTTGCCGATGTGCGTCAGGCCATACACGTCGAGCTCCTCGTCACGAGGCTTCCGCTCGGTCCCCAGCGCCGTCGGACCCGGCATCGGCGTGTTCATGGCACTCCTCCTTGCGTCGGGGGCGCGCGCCGGATCACGGCGTCGCGGCGGGGCGGCCGGCGCCCTGGCCGATGGTGCGGGCGAGGAAGCGGTCTTCCACTTCCTGGATCATCTTGAAGCTCTGGAAATTGTAGGCGGCCCCGTGGCGGCCGGGCGGGTAGATCCGCACCTCGGCGTCCACGCCCGCGTCCGTGATGGCCGTCAGGAACTGCATCGTGTTCACCGGGTGGACGTTGTCATCCATCATCGAGTGAATCACCAGCAGCTTCCCGGTGATGCGCCCGGCCCGGGAGTTCACGGAGGAGCTGTCGTAGCCGGCGGCGTTGTCGGCGAGCAGGTCCATGTAGCGCTCGGTGTAGATCGTGTCGTACAGGCGCCAGTCGGTCCCGGCGGAGTTGGCCAGGCCGGCTGCGAAGGCGCCCGGGTGGGTGGCCATGGTGTACAGCACGCTGTACCCGCCGTAGCTGGTGCCTTCGATGGCGATCCGGCCGCCGTCCACATAGGGCTGGGTGCCAAGCCACCGGGCGGTCTCGGCGAAGTCCATCGCCTCGAACCTGCCGAGGTGATGATAGACCTGCTTCATGAACGCGCTGCCGTAGTTGTTGGACCCGCGGTTGTTGAGCCCGACCACGATGTATCCCTGCTGGGCCCGCCACTGGTCGATGCCGTTCGCGGCAAACCGGTCGTACACCTGCTGCGAGCCGGGCCCGCCGTAGATGGCGAGGATGACCGGATACTTCCTTGCCGGGTCGAAGTCGGGCGGCTTGATCATGGAGCCGTCGAGGGTCACGCCGTCCGACGTCGTGAACTTGAAGAGCTCCACCGGCGAGTAGGCGTGCGAGGCGATCCAGGTGCTGACCGCGGCGTTATCCTCGAGCTTCTTGAGCATCTTCCCGGAGGTGGCCCGGAGTTCCACCTGCCTGGGCTGCGTCGTGGAGGACCAGCGGTCGATGTAGTAGTGCGCGTCCGGCGACATGTCGATCGCGTGGGTGCCGGGGGTCGTGGTCAGCCGGCGCTTGCCCTTGCCGTCGAACCGGACGGCGTAGAGCTGGCGCTGCAGGGGCGAGACCTCGGTGGAGCTGTAGTAGATCGTCTTGGTGGCCGGGTCCGTCCCCTCGATGCGGGTGACGGTCCAGGGGCCGGAGGTGACCTGGTTGATCAGCTTGCCCGAGTAGTCGTAACGGTAGATGTGCTGCCAGCCGTCGGCATCCGAAATCCAGAAGAACTCCCGGCTGCCGGACGGGAAGGTCATCATGTCCTGGATGCCGGCGTAGAAGTCGTAGACGTCGATCCAGGTGTCACTGGTCCACGTCCGCACCAGGCGCCGTCCGCCGTCCTGCACGTTGAAGAAGAAGAGCCGGAGGGTGTTCTGCTTCCGGTTGAGCTCCAGGACGGCAAGGGTGTCGGCGGCGCTGGTCCAGTAGATGCGCGGAATGTAGAAATCGCCGGTGGCCCCGGTGTCCAGCCAGACCTGCTTGCCGCTCTGCACGTCCACCACCCCGATGCGCACCTTGGGGTTGGAATCGCCGGGCTGCGGGATCCGGAGCTTCTCCCATTCCGGGTGGGCCCCCTCGTAGTTCGAGAGCTGGATGGTGGGCTCGGCACTCTCGTCCACCTGCCAGTAGGCCAGGTGCCGGCTGTCCGGCGACCAATTCCAGGCCTGCGCCATGCCGAACTCCTCCTCGTACACCCAGTCGAAGCGGCCGTTGTGCAAGGTCTCGGTGGCGCCGGTGGTCAGGCGCTTGTCCTGGCTGGTGGAGAGGTTCCGCACGTAGAGGTCGCCACCGACCTCGTAGCCGAACTGGGCGCCGTCCGGGGAGAGCTGCCCGGTCTGGGCGCCGTGCGCGGCCAACTGCATGGAGTGATCGGCCAGCGAGTACACGAAATAGTCCGACGTACCCGACCGGCGGTAGATCTGCCGGAATCGCGTCTGGAAGACGAGGTGCTTCGAGTCCTGCGCGAACTGGAACGACTGGTAGGCGAAGGGGGCGGCGGTGTCGGGAAAAGTCAGGCCCTTGGCGGAAAAGAGCAGCGTGTCGCTCCCGGTAGCGGGGTCGGTGGCGCGGATTTCCTCGCCGTCGGCGCCGCGGGTGGTATACGAAAAGCGTTTCCCGCCGTCGATCCAGTTCACACTGCGAGGCCCGGAGCGGCCGGACATCGCGCCCGACGCCTGCAGCGCCTCGGTCACGTTCTTGAAGGTGGCCTTTTGCTGCGCGAGGACGGGCGTGGCGATCAGGCCCAGGGCGATCCAGGCGAGGAGCGGGGTGCGGATACGCATCATGGTCTCGAAGTGGGTTGGGGAGGCGCAAGCATACGAAGGGGAAAGTACGCCGGCGAGAGGGAACTGCAATGACCGGGGCTGCCCCGCGCCGGATTCGGCCGCGGGAAGAACGTCCCCTCCCTACGTGGGGGTGCCGGAAGGGTTCCAGCCCGTCGCGGTCGGCGTTCCGGCGCCGGAGGCCCCGGCGCGCCCTTCCGGAGGCCATATATTAGGACAGCGCGGCCCCCTCGCCGCACCGCCCGACCGTCCATCGTCAGGGAGCCGAATGGCCTCCAACCCGATCCACTCCGGTACCCAATCGGCCGACTTTCCGGTTTCCGTGCATGCCCGCAACCCCGGGATGCCGCTCGACCTTGCCTGGGTGCGTGCCGCCAGGGCCAACCGGAGCGCCATCGAGCGCCGGGCCGCGACGATTCCGAAACGCCGCACGGTCAAGAAGGAGTGGCAGGCGGCGTGGCTGCTCCGCGCCATCACCCTGATGGACCTGACGACCCTCCAAGGCGACGACACCCCCGGTCGCGTGCGCCGCCTCTCTGCCAAGGCCCGGTCCCCGGTGCGCAAGGACCTGCTCGCGGCGCTCGGCGCCGAGGGCCTGGGTATCCGGGTGGCGGCGGTGTGCGTCTACCACGCGATGGTGGCGACGGCGGTGGAGTCGCTCCACGGCACCGGGATACCGGTCGCGGCCGTGTCCACCGGCTTTCCGGCGGGGCTCAGCCCCTTCCCGCAGCGGGTCGCCGAGATCCGGGCCTCGGTCGAGGCAGGTGCGGACGAAATCGACGTGGTGATCACGCGGGCACACGTGCTGACCGGCGACTGGGCGGCGCTGTACGAGGAGGTCCGGACCTTCCGCGAGGCCTGCGGCGACGCGCACGTCAAGGTGATCCTCGGCACCGGCGAACTCGGCCCGCTCCGCAACGTGGCCCGGGCCAGCCTGGTGGCGATGATGGCAGGCGCCGACTTCATCAAGACATCGACCGGCAAGGAGCCGGTCAACGCCACGCTCCCGGTGGGCCTCGTGATGGTCCGCGCCATCCGCGAGTACCGTGAGCGGACCGGACACCTCGTCGGCTTCAAGCCGGCCGGCGGCATCCGGACCGCGAAGGATTCGCTCGACTGGCTCGCGATGATGAAGGACGAACTGGGGCCGGCGTGGCTCAGGCCGGAACTCTTCCGGTTCGGCGCCAGCGGGCTCCTGGCCGACATCGAGCGTCAGCTCGAGTTCTTCACCACTGGCCGCTACTCGGCGTTTCACCGCCACCCGATGGCGTGATCCTCGCTCGCTGAGGAGAAGGATTCCATGGCTTCCGTCCCCGAGATTTTCGCGTCGATGGCCTACGGCCCCGCCCCCGAATCCGCCAAGCCGGCCGAAGAGTGGCTGGACCGGCACGGGCGCACGTTCGGCCTGTTCATCGGGGGGGAATGGAGCCGACCGGGCGAACTGTTCGAGACGGTCAACCCCGGGAACGCGCGCGCCCTCGCGCGGGTCACGCAGGCGACCCCGGCCGACGTGGACCGTGCCGTGGGGGCCGCGCGAAATGCCCAGCCCGGATGGTGGGCACTGGGCGGCCACGGACGTGCGCGCCACCTCTACGCGCTCGCCCGCGCCGTCCAGCGGCACGCGCGGCTGCTGTCGGTGGTGGAGTCCCTCGACAACGGGAAGCCGATCCGCGAGTCCCGCGACATCGACATCCCGCTCGTAGCGCGCCATTTCTACCACCACGCCGGGTGGGCCCAGCTGATGGAGCGCGAGCTGCCGGGGATGGAACCGGTGGGCGTGGCGGGGCAGATCATCCCGTGGAACTTTCCGCTCCTCATGCTCGCCTGGAAGATCGCGCCGGCCCTCGCGACGGGAAACGCCGTGGTGCTGAAGCCGGCGGAGTTCACCTCGCTCAGCGCGCTGCTCTTCGCCGAGCTGTGCGAGGAAGCGGGGCTCCCGCCCGGCGTCGTCAACATCATCACCGGCGACGGTCGCACCGGCGAGGCGCTGGTGGCCCATCCGGGGGTGGACAAGATCGCCTTTACCGGCTCCACCGACGTGGGCCGACTGATCCGCGTGGCGACCGCCGGCAGCGGCAAGAAGCTCTCACTCGAACTCGGCGGCAAGTCGCCGTTTCTCGTCTTCGACGACGCCGAGCTCGACAGCGTGGTCGAGGGCGTGGTGGATGCGATCTGGTTCAACCAGGGGCAGGTCTGCTGCGCCGGCTCCCGGATCCTGGCGCAGGAGGGGATCGCGCCGGAACTGGAAGCGCGCCTCAAGGCGCGCATGGAGACGCTCCGGGTGGGTGACCCCCTCGACAAGGCGGTGGACATTGGCGCCATCATCGCGCCGGTGCAACTGAACAAGATCCGGGACTTGGTGGAGCAGGGGGAGGCGGAGGGCGCCCGGATGTGGCAGCCGTCGTGGAGCTGCCCGACGGAGGGCTACTTCTACCCGCCGACCCTCTTCACCGACGTGGCTCCCTCCGCCACGATCGCGCAGGTGGAGATCTTCGGGCCGGTCGTCGTGATGATGACCTTCCGCACCCCCGCCGAGGCGGTCGAGCTCGCCAACAACACGCGCTACGGACTGGCGGCCAGCGTGTGGAGCGAGAACATCAACCTGGCCCTCGACGTCGCACCGCAGCTCAAGGCGGGGTCGGTCTGGATCAACTGCACGAACGTGTTCGACGCCGCCGCGGGCTTCGGTGGCTACCGGGAAAGCGGCTTCGGTCGGGAGGGGGGGAAGGAAGGGTTGTTCGAGTACGTGAAGGAGGTGGAACGGCGGGGAGGCGGGGAAGTCGGGAAGTACGCGCCGAAGGCCGATGCCAGGCTCCGTGAGCCCTCCCCGCTTCCCCGCGTCCCTGCCGCGCCAGCGATCGACCGCACCCCCAAGCTCTACATCGGCGGCAAGCAGGCGCGTCCCGATTCGGGGTACAGCCTGCCGGTGCACGATGCGGCGGGACGGGTGGTCGGCGAGGTCGGCCATGGCAACCGGAAGGACCTGCGCAATGCGGTCGAGGCGGCGCGGGCCGCGGCCGGGTGGGCACGCGCCACGGCGCACACGCGGGCCCAGGTGCTGTACTACCTGGCCGAGAACCTCGCGGCGCGCGCCGACGAGTTCGGCGCAAGGATCGTGGCGCTGACCGGCCGGACCCGGCGCCAGGGCACGCAGGAGGTGGAGCTCTCGCTTGCGCGGCTCTTCAGCTACGCCGCCTGGGCCGACAAGTGGGACGGCCGGGTTCACCACACGCCCTACCGGAACGTGACCCTGGCGATGCCGGAGCCGCTGGGCGTGATGGCCGTCGTCTGTCCCACGGACTGGCCGCTCCTCGGATTCCTGTCGACGGTCATTCCCCCCGTGGCCATGGGCAACGCCGTCGTGGCCGTGCCATCCGAACGCTGGCCGCTCCTCGCCACCGACCTGTACCAGGTGCTCGACACCTCGGACCTGCCCGGTGGCGTGCTCAACATCGTCACGGGCCCGCGCGAGGAACTCGCGCCGGTGCTCGCCGCGCACGATGACGTGGACGCGATGTGGTACTGGGGGAGCGCGGAGGGAAGTGCGGCGGTGGAGCGGATCTCCGCCGGCAACCTGAAGCAGACCTGGGTGCACGCCGGCCCGGCGACGCCCTGGGAGCATGCGGGGGCCGGCGAGGGAGAACGCTTCCTCCGGCACGCCACGCAGATCAAGAACGTCTGGGTGCCTTACGGGGAGTAGCGCGTCGTTCGCCGTCGACGCGGGGGGGCTTGGGCGGCGAGGCGAGTGACGCGGCGAACGTCACCTTCCGGCCGAGCACCTTCTGCAGCACGTCGGACTTCCGCCGGCCCGCCCACATCTCCAGCGCCATGTTGGCACCCGATCGCCTGGGCGCAATCCGCAACACCAGCTTCTTGCGCGTCAACTCCGCCGTGAGCTCTTCCACCACCGCCGTGTGCCCGCGATCCAGTCCGTCCGCCACCCGGAGGAGCCCGGCCGTCCGCAGGACGAGGGCGCGGTCGTCCGGGGAGAGGGCCGCGAACTCGGGGTGGGCTTTCCGGGGGCCGCCCTTGCGGTGGTAGCGGCTGACGAGCGCCACGAGCGCCCGCTCGCGGGCGCCCAGCCCGATCCGGTCGGCGTGCATGATGAGCTCGTAGCTGTGACGGTGGTGACGCTGGTAGCTCACCAGCTGCCCCACGTCGTGCAGGATGCCGGCCGCCTCGAGGATGTGCCGCTCCTCCGGGGTGCAGCCCATCGCCTCGCCGATCTGGTCGTAGAGCGACAGCGCGAGGCGCCGGACCTGCTCGACGTGCTTGCGGTCGGTCCGGCAGCGGTCGGCGAACTTGCGGACCAGTTGCATCGGGTCCACCGGTTCGGCGGGCGCCGCCGACGTGCCGAGCATCTGCCAGAGCAGGCCTTCGCGGAGCCCGTAGGCGCTCACGGTCACGCTCGGCGCGTCCAGGCGTTCGAGCAGGGAGGCGATGACCGTCAACCCGGCGAGGATGATGTCGGCTCGCTCGGGATTGAGCCCGGGGACGTTGCGTCGCTGCAGCGCGGTGCGGGCGGCGAGCCACTCCAGCACCTGCTCGACCTCCGCCACCGACACCTCGGTCCCATGGACTGGCTCCGAGGGATCGCCGCCCCGGCGCGCGACGACCATCCGCCCGAGGTTGGTGAAGGTCCCGCCGGACCCGATCACCTTGGCGCCGGTCCACGCCTGCTTGGGGAGCTGGCGAGTGAGCCGCTTGGCGAGGTGCTTGCGCAGGGCGTTGAGTTCCCGGCGCGGGGACCGGTCTCCGGGGAGGAACTGCTCCGTCAGCCGGACCGCTCCGTACGGGAGCGAGCGGCTCAGCTCCACCAGCCCGTCCACCGCGCCGACCAACTCGAGACTGCCGCCGCCGATGTCGGCGATCAGCGCCTTGGTGTCGGCGAGCCGGAAGTGGAGGCTGACCGAGCGGTAGGAGAGCTGCGCCTCCTCCTCGGTGTCGATGACCCGGAGCGGAAGGCCGACGTCCTCCCGGACTCGCCGGACGAACTCCGCGCCGTTCCTCGCCTCGCGGACGGCCGCCGTGGCCACCGCCGCGACGCGCGTGGCCCCGCGCCGGCGGCAGACGTCGGCCATCCGCCGGAGCGCCGCGAGGGCCCGCTCCATCGCGTCCGCGTCGAGGACGCCGGTGGCCGAGAGGCCCCGGGCGAGCCGCGGCTGCGCCTTGATCTCGTCGATCGGGACGAGGCCGGTCGCCGGGTCATAGGTCGCGATCAGGAGGCGGATCGAGTTGGACCCGACATCGATCGCCGCCAGGCGTTCGCGCGCTCCCGGCGCTGGACGCCTCACGTCCCGTGAGGCCCCGGCGGCCCGGCCGCGTCGCCCCGGTCCTCCGCGTGGTGCTTGATCGACTTGCCCTCGACCAGGAACACCACGTCCTCCCCGATGTTGGTGGCGAGGTCGGCCACCCGCTCCAGGTTTCGGCTGACCAGGAAGAGCTCCATCCCGGCGCCGATCATGTGCGGGTCCTCCATCATGTGCGTGAGGAGGATCCGGAAGACGGAGCGGTGGAGCGCGTCCACCTTGTCGTCCCGGCGGCAGACCTCGCGGCCGGCCCGGGCGTCGCCGCGGATGAAGGCCTCGAGCGCGTCGGAGAGCATGTCGCGGGCCAGCCGCGCCATCTCGACGATCTCCGGCTCCGGCGCGATGGCGCGGTGGTCCGCCAGTCGAAGGGAGGACTGCGCGATGTTGACCGCGTGGTCGCCCACCCGCTCCAGGTCGTTGGCGATCTTGAGCGCCGAGGTGAGCATCCGGAGGTCCCGCGCCATCGGCTGCTGGAGGGCCAGGAGGTTGATGCACATGCCCTCGAGCTCGACCTCCATCTGGTCGATCACCCGGTCGCCGGCGATGACGGCCTTCGCCTTCTCGGCGTCGCGCTCCAGCAGCGCATCCACCGCCGTGCCAAGGGCGGCCTCCGCCTCGCCCGACATCGTCAGGAGCCGGATCTTGACCTGGCTGAGCTCGTCGTGGAAATGCCGGTGGGCCTCGGTCATCCGAACCTCCCCGTGATGTACGCCTCAGTCCGTTCCTGTGCCGGGGCGGTGAAGAGCTGCTGCGTCTCGCCGAACTCGACCAGCCTCCCGCCGTCGAAGAACCCGGTGAAGTCGGAGACGCGAGCCGCCTGCTGCATATTATGCGTGACGATCGCGATCGTGTAGTGTCGCTTGAGCTCGAAGATCAGCTCCTCCACCTTCTGCGTCGCGATCGGGTCGAGGGCGGAGCAGGGCTCGTCCATCAGGAGCACCTCGGGCGCGTTGGCCAGCGCGCGCGCGATGCAGAGCCGCTGCTGCTGGCCGCCGGAGAGGCCCGTCCCCGGCTCGTCGAGCCGGTCCTTCACCTCGTCCCACAGCGCGGCCTGGCGGAGGCAGCGCTCCACCAGGTCGGGAAGGTCCCGCCGCGGGACGAGCCGGTTCACCGCCGGGCCGTACGCGACGTTCTCGAAAATCGACTTGGGGAACGGATTCGGCCGCTGGAAGACCATGCCGACGCGCCGGCGCAGGTCCACGATGTCGCGATGACGGTCGTACACCGAGATGTTGTCGAGCAGCAGGTCCCCCGCGTGGGACACGCCGGGAAGGAGGTCGTGCATCCGGTTGATGGCGCGGAGGAACGTGGACTTGCCGCAGCCCGAGGGGCCGATGATGGCGGTCACGGCGTTGCGCGCCACGCCGAGAGAGATCCCCTTGAGGATCTCGGTCGTGCCGTATGAAAAACGGAAGTCGCGGGCCTCCACGACCGGGGCCCCGGAGTCCTGCCGTGCCGGCGCGCTGGCCCGCGGCGCCAGGGTCGGTTTCAGGTTCGTCAGGTTCGACATGGCCGTCCGTTCCAGGGTGGCGGTCATCCGAACCGCCCGGTGATGTACGCTTCCGTTTCCTCTCGGGAAGGCGACGTGAAGAGCTGGCGCGTCGGCCCGCTCTCGATCATCGCGCCGAGGTAGAAAAACGTGGTGGTGTCGGACACGCGGGCCGCTTGCTGCATGTTGTGGGTCACGATCACGATGGTGAAATCCCGCTTCAGCGTGAACATCAACTCCTCGATCCGCTGGGTGCCCTGCGGGTCGAGCGACGCGGTCGGCTCGTCGAGCAGGATGACCTCGGGCCGCGGGGCGATCGTGCGTGCCACGCAGAGCCGCTGCTGCTGGCCGCCGGAGAGGGCGAGCGCGCTGGTCCGGAGGCGGTCCTTCACTTCCTCCCAGAGCGCGGCGCCCCGGAGCGCTCGCTCGACGGTCTCGGCGAGCTCGGCACGGGCCGGGCGCCGCCCCACGCGAAGCCCGGCCGCGACGTTGTCGAAAATCGACATCGTCGGGAAGGGCGTCGGTTTCTGGAAGACCATCCCCACCCGGCGCCGGAGCTGCATCGGATTGACGCCAGAGGCATAGACGTCCTCGCCGTCGAGGAGGACGCGCCCCGTGATCCACCCGCCCGGGGTCAACTCGTGCATCCGGTTGAGCGAGCGCAGGAAGGTCGACTTGCCGCACCCGGACGGCCCGATCAGGGCGTGGACCCGGTTGGCGGCGAACGGCAGCGTCACGTCCTTGACCGCGGTCGCCTTCCCGTACATTGCGCTCAGGCGCTCGGTCGCGATCCTCGGCGTCCCGTCAGCCATGGAGCGAGAATTTCCGCCGCGTGGCCAGGCGCGCCGCGGCGCTCAGGACCAGCACGACCAGGATCAGCACCAGGGCGGTGGCCCACGCCAGCTGGTGCCATTCCTCGTAGGGGCCGATGGCGTAGTTGAACACCACGAGCGGCAAGGCGGCCATCGGCTGGTCGAGCTTGAACGAGAGGTACTGGCTCCCCAGGGCGGTGAAGAGCAGGGGGGCGGTCTCCCCCGCGATCCGTGCGACAGCCAGCAGGCTCCCCGTGACGATGCCCGGCAGCGTGGTCCGCACCACGACCGTAAGGCTGGTGCGCCAGCGGGAATAGCCCAGCGCCAGCGCCGCCTCGCGGAGCGAGTTGGGCACCAGCTTGATCATCTCTTCCGTGGTGCGCGTGACCATCGGGATCATGAGGATGGCCAGCGCCACGCTCCCGGCCAGCGCGGAGAAGTGCTTTTGCGGGGACACGATCCAGGTCCAGGCGAAGACGCCGACGACGATGGACGGCGTCCCGTTGAGCACGTCCGCCACGAAGCGGGTCGTGACCGCCAGGCGGGAGCCGGGATACTCCGCGCAGTAGATCCCGCCGCCGATCCCGAGCGGGAGGCCGATCAGGCAGGCCGTGCCGACGATGAGCAGCGTGCCGACGATGGCGTGGAGCACGCCGCCGCCGGTCTCGCCGGCGGGCACCGGCATCTTCGTGAAGAAGGCCAGGTTGAGGCTGCTCGCCCCCTTGGCCACCAGGGTGCCGAGGATGAGCAGGAGCGGGATGACCGCGAGCACCACCGCCAGCGCCATGAGTCCCACCATCAGGTGGCTCCGCAGCCGGCGCAGCCTCGGGCCGTTCATGCCGACCTCCCGCCGCTGCCCCGCGCCACCCGCCAGATGAGGAGTCGCGCCGCCGCGTTGATGAGCACCGTGACGACGAAGAGCGAAAGCGCCACGTAGGAGAGCGCCGAGAGGTGGATATTCTCCACCGCCTCGGAGAACTCGTTCGCAATGGCCGAGGCCATGGTGTAGCCCGGGGCGAAGAGCGACGCGGCGATCTCGTGGCGGTTGCCGATCACCATGGTGACCGCCATCGTCTCCCCGAGCGCGCGGCCCAGGCCGAGGATGACCGCCCCGATCACGCCCGAGCGGGCATACGGGAGCACCGCGCCGGTGAGCGCCTCCCAGCGGGTGGCGCCGAGCGCCATGGCGGCCTCCCGCTGCGTATTGGGCACCGCCAGCAGCACCTCCCGGCTGACCGACATGATGTAGGGCATCACCATGATGGACAGGATGATCGCGGCCGAGAGCATGCCCGGTCCGTAGATCGGGCCCTGGAAGAACGGGAGGAACCCGAGGGTGTCCTTCAGGAACGGGAAGACGGTCGCCCGGAGGAAGGGGATCATCACGAAGATGCCCCAGAGGCCGTAGACCACGCTCGGGATGGCGGCGAGCAGCTCGATCAGGAAGGCCACCGGGCCCCGGATGGACATCGGGGCGAACTCGGTGAGGAAGATGGCCACGCCGAGCGACAGCGGCACGGCGATCAGCAGGGCCAAGGCGGAGGACATCAGGGTGCCGAAGATGAGCGGCAGCGCCCCGAACTGTCCGGAGACCGGGTCCCACTCGCTCGAGGTCAGGAAGCCGAAGCCGAACTGCCCGATGGCCAGCCGCGCGCCTGACCAGAGCTCCCAGACCAGGAACGTCAGCAGGACCGGCACCGCCAAGGCGGCGACGGTGAGCAGTCCCTTGAAGACCCGGTCGCCGATGCGGGCGCCGGCCAGCGACGCCGGAGTGGAGGAGGCCATGGGGCGGGAACCTATCCCGCGACGGTAGGCCCCCGGTCACGGCATTGTAACGGACGTGTCACGGAGGCGGTGATGGCCGAGCGGCCCGTTTCCCCCGGGGGAAACGGGCCGCTGAGTCCAGGATGGGCCCGCCTGGCTAATTCGCCGGGATCGGCTTTCCCGCCGCCTTGAGGCCGGCGATCCGGGGCTTGATCAGCGCGATGACCTCCGGCGGCAGCGGCGCGTACTCCAGCTGGCCAGACATGGCCTGCGCCTCGGGCGTGATCATCCAGTCGAGGAAGTTCCGGACCAGCTTCGCCTTCGCGGGGTCCTTGGTGTCCTTGCGGATGAGGAGCCACGTGAAGGAGGTGATCGGGTAGGCCTGGGCGCCCGGGGCATCGGTGATCGATACCCGGAAGTCGGTGTCCTTGGCGAACTTCGCGCTGGCCGCCGCGGCCGTGGCCGAGGCCAGGCTGGGGACGACGAAGGTGCCCGCGGCGTTCTTCACCTTGCCGTACGGCAGCTTGTTCGACAGGGCGTAGATCAACTCGACATAGCCGATGGCGCCCTCGAGCTGCTTGACCTGCTGGGTGACGCCCTCGTTGCCCTTGCCGCCCAGCCCCGTCGGCCACGAGACGGACGTGGCGTAGTTCACCTTGTCCTTCCACTCGCGCGAGACCTTCGCGAGGTAGTCGGTGAAGATGTAGGTCGTGCCGGACCCGTCGGAACGGTGGACCACGATGATGTCCGCGTTCGGGAGCGCGACGCCCGGGTTCAAGGCGGCGATGCGCTTGTCGTTCCACTTGGTGATCCGACCGAGATAGATGTCGGCGATCGTCGGGCCGTCGAACTGAAGCTGGGTGGCGCCGAGCGAGGGCAGGTTGTAGGTCAGGACCACCGCGCCGATGACGGTGGGCACGTGCAGCACGTTGCCCTGCACGGCGTCGATCTGGGCCTGGTTCATCGGCCCGTCGCTGGCGCCGAAGTCCACGGTGCCCTCGGTGAACTGGCGGATGCCGCCGCCGGAGCCGATGGACTGGTAGTTGATCTGGACGCCGGTGGCCTTGTTGTAGGCGTCGAACCACTTGGTGTAGATCGGGTTCGGGAAGGTCGCTCCCGCCCCCGTGAGGCCCTGGGCGCCCGCGGGCGCCGCCGTCACGGCGGCGGCGCCGAGCGCCAGGGCGAGCATGCGGACGTTCATCATCGACTCCTTAGAAAGTCATGGTCAGCGCGGAGAGCACGCCGCTGATCGTCTTGAGGGCGGGGTCCTCGAAGCTCTGGTTCTGGTACATCAGGCGGAACTGCGCCTTGCTGCTCAGGTAGAGGTTGACGCCGGCGGTGATGAGGGTCGACTGGTCGTTCGTGACGTTGTCGTTCGGCTCGGAGAAGTCGTACCGGAAGGCCGGCTCGATGGCGTACAGGAAGCTGGTGGGCGACTTCATCCGGATGTTGTAGGCCGACACGAGCGAAATGCCGTACAGCTTGTTGTTGCTGTCAAGCAGGGTCTCGCCGTTGTCGTAGTCGAAGACGACGTAGAGGCCCGGCGCGCCGGCCGCGCTCCACTGGCCGTCGAGACCGAAACCGTTGTTGGAGGCGGAACTGTCGGCGCCCCGGATGCTTTCGTGCGCGGCATAGGAGGCCCCGAGGGAGAGCTTCGGTGTCACGGCAAAGGTCGTGCGGGCGTAGAGCGATTTGCCGTTGTTGTTGTCCATGAGATTCTGGCCGCGGCCGTTCATCACGGCGCCTTCGATCAGCAGGCGCTTGTTGAGGCCGGTAAACATCAGGCCGGCGCCCATGTCCAGGCTCATGTACCCGCTGAGCACCGCGATGTCATTGGACGCGACGGGGACCAGGCCGCGCCCCGTGCCGCGCTCGATGGAGGGGAGGTTGCTCGTGGAGGTCTGCTCGTACCGGCCGAAGTACCGCTTGAACTGGCCGGCGCGGAGGACGAACGCGCTCTTGGCCTCCGGCTTCGTGAACGCGACGTCCAGGTACGCCTCTTCCACCGTGACGCCTGCGCCGCCGGTCTGATACTGCGGCTCGATGTCGAACGAGACCGCCTCGGAGATGTTGCCCTTGGCGGAGATTCGGGCCCGCCGCACGTAGAATTCGCTTTCCGGAAGGTAGCCCGGGAGCGACGTGTAGAGGGTGTTGTCGGCGTTGTTGTAGTCGTAGAACTGCGTCTGCAGCATGCCCCCGAACTTCACGTTCGGGTAGGTGGTCTGCGCGGCGGCGCCGCCCGCGGCAAGCAACGTCAGGCTGGCGAGAGCGAAGGCCGAACGCCACATCGTGGAGCGCATGGCTACCCTTTCGAGCGAAGGGCCCGATCGGCCCTCCTTGGTTGTCGGCGGCAGGCGGGATGCCCGGCCGCGCGGCGCACGGCGTGTCCGTGCGATCGGGGGTAACGAACGCAACGCCACGTCACGCCGTCTTCCGCGCCCGGTCACAGTTCTGTAACACCCTCCGGTTCCGCCGCCGGGAACCAGCAACTGATCGTGGTGCCTTCCCCCAAGTGGCTTTCGGCCCAGACCCGGCCCCCGTGTGCCTCCACCGTGTGGCGCACGATGGCGAGTCCCAACCCCGTGCCGCCTTCCGCCCGGGACCGGGAGGGATCCGCCCGGTAGAACCGCTCGAAGATCCGGGGCAGGTGCTCCCGCGGAATACCGCTTCCGGTGTCCACGACCTGCAGGGTGGTCCCCCCGTCGTCCCTCCGGCTCCGCAGGGTGATGGTGCCCCCGCGAGGCGTGTATCGGAGCGCGTTGTCGAAGAGATTCCGCAGCACCAGCCGCACCCCTTCCGGGTCGGCCGTCACGGTCGCCGCATCGGGATCGATCCGGACCTTGAAGGCCACGCCCCCCTCGGCCGCCCGCGAGGTGAAGTCGCTCCAGGCGTCCGCCGCCATGTCCTCGAGGTCGATCGTGGCGAGGGCCGGTTGCCACCGTCCCGACTCGATGCGGGAGAGGTCCAGCAGGTCGTCCACCAGGCGCTGCATGCGCCGGGCATTGTCCATGATGGTGCCGAGGAACCGGCGCGAGGTCGCCTCGTCGGCGCCGTCGGCCAGCAGGGTCTCGGCGTAGCCGGAAATGCTGGTGAGCGGCGTCTTCAGTTCGTGCGACACGTTGGCCACGAAGTCCCGCCGGACCGCCTCCAGGCGCCGCACCTCGGTCTGGTCGTGGAGCACGAGGATCGCGCCGCCTGTCGGCAGGGGGCGCGCGCTCACCAGCAGCGTCCGCCCGTCGATCCCGACCTCCGCGCCTTCCACGGAGCCGCCCTCGCTCACCACGCGGACGATCTCCCGGGCCGACCGGGCGCGAAAGAGCTCCTGGAGATCGGGGAGCGGCGCGTCCGGGCCGTAGCCCAGCAGCCGGCGCGCCGCCGGATTGGCCGTGAGGATCCGACCCCGGCGGTCCGCGGCGATGACCCCCTCGATCATCGCCGCGACCAGTGCGGCCGATTCCGCCTGCTCGTGGCGGAGCGCCTCGAAGCGCTCGTCCAGGTCGTGGTGCATCTGCCGCAGGGCCTGCACCAGGGCGTCGATGTCGCGAAGGCCGGAATGGGGAAAGCGGGGGGGGCGGCCGGCGGCGATGGACTGCGCGGCCTCGGTGATCGACGTCAGGGGGCGGGTGACCGAGCCCGCCGTGACCCAGGCCACGAGGGTGCCGATCAGCAGCGCCACGAGGGCGGCGAGGGTCACCGCCAGCTGCGCGCGGTGCACGATGGTGTCGACCGCCTTGAGGTCCGCCGCCACGCGGACCACCCCCGGGCCACCGGGGATCGCCACATAGAGCAGGTCTCGCCCCACGGTCTCGCTGTGACGCTTCGCGATCCCGTTCGTGTCCGCGAGGGCCGCCCGGACCTCCGGCCGTGTGTGATGGTTCTCGAGGGGCGGGAGGGGCAGGGTGGTGTAGTCGCTCTCCCCGGTCACCGTACCGTCGGGTGTGATCAAGGTGATCCGGTACCCGGTTTCCCCGGCAATCCGGTGGATGCGGGCCTGGGCCTGTTCCGGATTGGTCGGCAGCCCCTCCCGGACCACCTGGGCCTCGCGCAGCAGGTTGGCGGCCACCTCCGCCTCGAGGTCCCGCCGGAGCGCCACGTCGGCCGTCCAGAGCAGCACGACCACGCTGACGACGAGGACGAGGAGCGTGCCCCAGATGACCCGGCCCGTGAAGCTCATTCGGCGCGGGCGCCCCGGTCGCTCGAGCGGAAGCGATATCCGAAGCCCCGCACCGTCTCGATCATCCTGCCCGACTCGCCCAGCTTGGTGCGCAGGCGCTGCACGTGCATGTCCACCGTGCGGGTCTGGATGTCGGGCTGGGCCTCCCACACGGTCTCCAGCAGCTGGGGACGGGTCTGCACCCGGCCCCGGCGCTCGATCAGGGTGAGCAGCAGCTTGAATTCGATGGCGGTCAGGTCCAGGTCACGACCCGCGGCCGAGGCACGCAGCGCGGAGCGGTCGATCGTGATGTCGCCCGCGGTCACGAGTGAGCCGCTGGAGACCGCGGGCGCCGCCAGGCGCCGCAGCACGGCGCCGACGCGCAGCGTGAGCTCGGCGGGCGAAAACGGCTTGGTGAGGTAGTCGTCTGCGCCCAGCGTCAGGCCGCGGATGCGGTCGGCTTCCTGCTTGCGCGCGGTGAGGAGGATCACGCCAATGTCCCGGGTCTCCGGCTTGGCCCGGAGCTCGGCCAGCACGTCATACCCGGACATGCCGGGCAGCATCAGGTCGAGGATGATGACGTCGGGGCGCTCCTCGCTGGCCGCCTTGAGGGCCTCCGGCCCGCGGGCCGCGGTGGAGACCCGGTATCCGGCCTTGGCCAGGTGATAGGCCACCAGCGCGGTGATGTCCGGCTCGTCATCGACGACGAGGATGCGATGCGTCATGTCAGGGCCGCTCGTGAGGGGGTCACGTGGACGACTCGACGGGCTCGCCGAAGCGAACCCTGGGGTTGGCGCGGCTCCGGTCGGCCGCCTGGTGGCGCTCGGCTCGCATCTGCTCTTCCCGGCCAAGCGCGTCGAGCGTGGCGGACACCAGCCGGCCGGGGGCGCCGGCCTCCCGATGGAGGCGATACAGCACGAACTGCGCGATCGGCGTGTCGCGAACCAGCCCCGCCTCCTTGAGCACCTTGAGGTGGCGGGAGACCGTGGGCTGGGGTACCCCGAGCACGGCCTGGAGGTCCGATACGAAGAGGGGAGCCGCCGCCAGGCAATTCAGGATCCTCAGCCGGGTCGGTTCGGCGAGGGCCACGAGAAGCTCGGTGGTGGTCGGCGGGGCGTTCATATGCGCGTAAACGAATATCCGGCCTCCGGCGGCGGCGCAAGGGCTCATCCATTGCGCATTGCGCAACCCCCGGCAGTTCAGGGATATTTCCCGGATGCTGCTCACGCTGATGTCCCTCGCCCTGCTCGCGCCGACCGTCCAGGACTCCGCCCACCTCGTCATCGTCGCCACGACGGACGTCCACGGGCGTGCCACCGCCTGGGACTACGTGCGGGACCGGCCCTGGAGCGGTGGGCTCGTCCGCGCGGCCCGCCCGATCGACTCGCTCCGCGCCGCGTATCCGGGCGAGGTCGTCCTGGTGGACGCGGGCGACCTCCTGCAGGGCGACCCGTTCGCGACCTACTACGCGCAGGTGGCCCCGCAGGACCTGAACCCCATCGTGGACGTGATGAATCAGCTCGCCTACGACGCGGCGACACCGGGCAACCACGACTTCAACTTCGGCGTGGCCGCGCTCCGGGCCGCCCTCCGCCGGGCGTCCTTCCGGGTGGTGAGCGCCAACCTCGTCGATGAGCCCGCCGGCGATCCGATGTTCGCCACGCAGACGGTGCTGGTCCGCAAGGGCATCCGGGTGGGGATCACCGGGTTCACCACGCCGGGCGTGATGATCTGGGACCGGAACAACGTGAAGGGCCAGGTGCAGGTGGATCGCATCGGGACCGCAGCGCCGGGTGAGATCGCCCGGCTTCGGAAGGAGTCCGACTTCACCATCGCGCTGGTGCACAGCGGGATGGACGGGCCGGGTTCCTACGACACCCTCGGGGTGGGCCCGGAAGACGTGGCCGCGAGCCTGGCCAGCCTGCCGGAGCGCCCCGATCTCGTGGTGGTGGGGCACTCCCACCGCGAGATGCGGGACTCGGTGTTGAACGGCGTCCATTTCATCCAGCCGAAGCCCTACGCGCAGACCCTCGCCGTGGCTCACGTGGACCTGCTGCGCACCGGCACCGGCTGGCGCGTCGTCCGGGTGCGGGGCGAGTCGATTCCGCTGGCGGGCTACGAGCCGCCGCCGGGCCGGTTCCGCCGGATCGCGGAGCCGCAGGACGCGGTGCGAATCTGGGTGTCCACGCCGCTGGCGGTCGCCACGGCATCGATGCCGGCCGCCGACGGGCGGGTGGAGGCGACGCCGCTCGTCACGTGGATCAACGAGGTGGAGCGCCGGCAAGCCGGGACCGACCTCGCGTCGACGGCGGTCTTCGACCCCCGCGGCGGGCTGCCCGCCGGGGAAATCCGCCTGGCGGACGTCGCCGGCGTGTACCCGTACGAGAACACGCTGCGCGGCATCCGCATCACCGGGGCGCAGCTCCAGGCCTACCTGGAGCAGAGCGCCCGATACTATGTCGTCGATTCCACCGGTCGGGTGGGGACCAATCCCGCCATTCCGGGCTACAATTTCGACATCGTCACCGGCGCAGACTACGTGCTGGACCTCTCGCAGCCCGTCGGGAGCCGGGTCAAGGGGCTCCGGGTCAACGGACGCGACGTGGTGCCGTCGGAGACCTACACGATGGCGCTCAACAGCTACCGCCAGGAAGGCGGAGGTGGCTTCGAATCGCTTCGGGGCAGCACGGTGATCTACGACCGCAACGAAGGGGTCCGCGACCTGCTGGTCGCCGACCTGAAGCGCCGCGGGCAGATCGATCCCAACCAGTTCCAGGCCCACAACTGGCGGCTGGCGCCCCCGGCGGCGCTCGCCTCGGCGCGCGCGCTCACCCGGCCCCCGGCCCGGGACACGATCCTCCTCCGGCTCCTGACCATCAACGACTTCCACGGGGCACTGGAGCCGCGTGTCTATCCCTGGTCCGAGGGCCGCAAGGTGGGCGGCGCGGCCTGGGTGAAGTCCACCATGGATTCGCTGGCGGCGCGCTGCGCCTGTGTGACCCTGCGCCTCGACGGTGGCGACGAAATGCAGGGCACCTTGCCCTCCAACCTCAGCTACGGCCTGACGACCATCGCGGCGATGGACCGGATCGGCATCCAGGCGGCGACCATCGGGAACCACGACTTCGACTGGTCGGTCGACACGCTCCGGGCGCGGATGCACGACTCGGACTATCCGTGGGTGTCGGCCAACATCTTCGATTCCACGACCGGCGCCCGCCCGCCCTGGGTTACGCCGTGGCGCATGGTCCGCGCGGGCCCCTACCAGGTGGCCGTCGTCGGCTACATCACGAACGAGACCAAGTCGATCGTGGCGCCGCAGAACGTGGCCGGCTTGCGCTTCGGCTCGGGGTACGAGTCGATCCGGGACGCCGTGGAGGCCGCGCGCGCGGCGCATCCTGACTTCCTCGTCCTCCTGGCCCATGCGGGCGGGCGCTGCGATTCGCTGGCCTGCGCCGGGGAGATCTTCGACCTGACGCAATCGCTTCCGCCCGGGAGCGTCGACGTCGTCGTGTCCGGCCACACCCATACGCTCATCGACACGGAGCGGGGCGGAATGCCGATCGTGCAGGCGCGGAGCAACGGCACGGCCGTCGGCATCGTGGACATCGTCCGGACGGCGGCCGGAGGCCGGCGATACGACACGCACGTCGAGACCGTCTGGGACGACAAGGTCGCCCCCGACACCGCCCTCGCCGGCCTGGTGGACCGGGCGGTCCGCCGGAGCGACAGCCTCGCGAACCGGGTCGTCACCGACCTTGCGCTCCCGCTGACGCGGACCGGCGACCAGTACCCGCTCGGCAACCTCCTGGCCGACGCCTTCCGTAACGTCCTGCGGGCGGACGTGGCGCTGGTGAACAACGGCGGCATTCGTGCGGACCTGGCGGCGGGCCCGCTGACCTACGGCCAGCTCTTCACCGTGATGCCGTTCCAGAACCAGATGGTCTCGGTGACGCTCACCGGCGTGCAGTTGCGGGAGGTGCTGGAGGACGCGATCAACGCGACCGGCCCCGACGCCCACATTTCAGGGCTGACGGTGACCTTCGACTCGACGCGGCCGGCGGGACACCGGGTGCTGGAGGTGCGGCTCTCGAACGGGAAGAAGCTCAAGGACCGCGACCGCTATTCGCTCGCGACGAATTCCTTCCTGGCGGCGGGGCAAAGTGGCTACACGGTGCTGCGGGACGCGCCGCAGTCCACCGCGGGCATGAACGACATCGAGGCGGTGGAGCTCTACCTCCGCCGCATCCCGCGACCGGTGCGGCCGCCGGAGGACGCCCGGTTCATCCCGGCGCACCGATGAGCGGGCCCATTCCCGTCTTCGTCAACGAGCGCGCGCTGGCCGTGCCGCCCGGGAGCAGCGCGGCGGACGCCGCGTCGCTGCTCGATCCGGCCCTCGCCGCGCGGATCGCGGACGGTTCGGCCACGCTGACCGACGCGCGCGGGCTGCCCGTGGCGCCGGCGACCGTGCTGGCGGCCGGCGCGATTCTCCGCGTCGCGGTGAGTGCCCGCCGGGGTGGTGGGGTCGATGCTGACGGCTGAACTGCTGCGGCGCCTGCCGAAGGCCGAGCTCCACGTTCATCTCGACGGTTCGCTTCGCCCCTCGACCATGCTCGATCTGGCGAGGCAGGCCCGCGTCGATCTCCCCACGCGCGACCCGGAGATGTTGCGCCGCCACATGCTGGCGGACGACGGGCACTCGCTCGAGGAGTACCTCCAGCGGTTCGACATCACGATCGCGCTCCTCCAGGCCCCGGAGGCCATCGAGCGCGTGGCCTACGAGATGGTGGAGGATGCTGCGGCGGACGGGGTCCGGCTCCTGGAGGTGCGCTACTGCCCCGAACTGAGCACGCGGCACGGCCTGAGCGTGGACGAGGCGATCGCAGCTGAGTGGCGGGGCCTGGCGCGCGGGGAGCGGGACTTCGGCGTGCGGACCGCGATCATCAATTGCTCGCTCCGGCACTACGATCCCGCCGTCTCCCTGCGATTGGCCGAGCGGTCGGTGGCCTGCCGGGACCACGGAGTGGTGGCGTTCGACCTGGCCGGCGGCGAGCACGGCCGGCCGGCCGGCGCGCATCGGGCTGCCTTCGACGCGGCGCTGGCCGGGGGGCTCGGCATCACGGTGCACGCCGGGGAGGCGGCCGGCGCCGAGTCGGTGGCCGACGCCGTGCGGGCCTGTCACGCCAACCGGATCGGGCACGGTACCCGCCTCTTCGAGGACGCCCTCCTGCAGGATTACATCCGCGACCGGCGGATTCTCGTCGAGATCAACCTGACCAGCAACCTGCAGACCGGCGCGGTGGCCCGGCTCGCCGATCATCCGGTGCGGCGCTACTTCGACGCCGGGCTCAACGTGACGCTCTGCACCGACAGCTGGCTGATGAGCGGCACCACGCTCTCACGGGAGTATGGACTCGCGCAGCGCGAACTCGGATTTACCCGGGCGGAGATCGACCGCATGATCCTGAACGGCTTCGCCTCCTCGTTCCTCCCCTGGCCCGATCGCGAGTCGCTGCTGGCCCGGGTCGGCGCCGAGTTGGCGGACCTCAAGTGAGCGCCCCCTCGGTGCTGCCGTCGGCGGTCGCCGCCGTCCGCCAGCGTCTCGACGGCCGGGCGCCCCGGATCGCCATCGTCCTCGGCTCGGGGCTGGGTGCGCTCGCCGACCGGATCGCCGACGCGGTGCGCATTCCCTACGCCGACATCCCGGGCTTCCATGTGCCGACGGTGCAGGGCCACCGCGGGGAATTGGTGGCCGGCACGCTCGCGGGCCGGCCGGTCGTGGCCCAGAGCGGCCGGTTCCATCTCTACGAGGGACATGCGGCCGATGTGGCGGCCCTCCCCGCCAGGGTCTTCGCGGCACTGGGCGTGTCCACGTTCATCGCGACGAACGCGGCTGGGGGGATCCGGCCGAGTTTCCGGCCCGGCACCTTGATGCTCATCACCGACCATCTCAACCTGACGGGCCGGAATCCGCTGGCAGGCCCGGTGGTCGAGGGGGAGCCCAGGTTCCCGGACATGTCCGCCGCCTACGATCCGGGCCTCCGGGCGCTGGCCCTCGAGGTCGCGGCGGAACGCGGGATCGAACTGGCCCAGGGAGTCTACGCCGCGCTGCTGGGGCCCAGCTACGAAACCCCCGCGGAGATCCGGATGCTCGCCACGCTGGGAGCGGACGCGGTGGGAATGAGCACGGTGCCGGAGGTGATCGTCGCGCGCGCCCGAGGCCTTCGGTGCCTGGGCATTTCGACGATCACCAACGCGGCGGCGGGAGTGACGGGCGTGGCGCTGAGTCACGCGGAGGTGATGGAGACGGCGGCCCGCGTGGGGCGCGCGCTCGGCGACCTGGTCGAAGGGATCGTGGCGCGCGCGTAAGGGCCCGCGGGGAGGCGCCCCTACGCGCGCGGAGGCACGCCGTGGTCGAGGGGCCCGTGACCGCTGCCCAGTCCGGGCGCGGCGAGCAGGGCCCGGTGCACGTAGTCGATGGCGTCGGCCACCGAGGTCTCGAGGTCGCGGCCGAGCGCCAGCCCCGCCGTGACCGCGGCCGATAGGGTGCACCCGGTGCCATGGGTGGACGTCGTGGGCACGCGCGGGTGGATAAAGGGGCGCGCCCCCTGCCGCGTCACGAGCAGGTCCACCATCGTGTCGCCCGGCAGGTGCCCTCCCTTGACCAGCACCGCGCCGGCGCCCAGTTCGAGAATGCGCTTTCCTGCCCGCTCCATCGAGGCGGCGTCGCTCACCGGCTGGCCCGCGAGGATGGCCGCCTCTTCCAGGTTCGGTGTGACGAGCGCGGCCCGGGGGAGCAGCTGGGAGCGCAGCACCGCCTCGGCGTCGGCGTCGAGCAGCCGGTCGCCCGAAGTGGCCACCATCACCGGGTCCACGACCACGCGAGTCCATCCGAACTCCCGGATCGCGTCGGCCACCTGCCGGACGAGTGGCGCGCTCGCCAGCATGCCCGTCTTGACGGCGTCCGGCGGGAGGTCCTCGGCGAGCGCCGCGAGCTGGTCCCGCACCATCGCCGCAGGCACCGCGTGCACCGAACGCACGCCCCGGGTATTCTGCGCCGTGAGCGCCACGATCACCGAGGTGCCGTGGACGCCGAATTGATGGAAGGTCTTGAGGTCGGCCTGGATGCCGGCCCCGCCGCCGGAATCCGACCCGGCGATGGTCATTGCGATCCGCATCGTCGTCCTGTGAGGAGTGCCGCCGTGGCTGGTGTGGAGACCTTGATCCGGGACCTTCGACTTCGCCGCGGCCGTGAGCGGCGCGGACTCGCGTTGGCCGAGGGCGTCCGCCTGGTCGAGGAGGCGCTCGGCGCCGGCGTCGGCATCCGCCATGCGGCGGTCTCGCCGGCGCTGGAAGGTACTCCGCGCGGCGCGACGCTCAAAACCGCGCTCGTCCGCGCCGGCGTGCCGCTGGTCGAGGTGGACGACCGCGCGCTGGCGGAACTCGCGGACACCGAACACCCGCAGGGAGTCATCGCCGTCATCGAGCCGCCGCGCTGGTCGCTGGACGACCTCCGCCCCTCGGCCGGCGATGTCGTCGTGGTGCTGGACGCCGTGCAGGACCCCGGCAACGTCGGCGCGATCGCGCGCACGGCGCTCGGGCTCGGTGCCCGCGGGCTCATCGCGCTCAAGGGCACGGCGGAGCTCACCAACCCGAAGGTGCTGCGCGGGTCGATGGGCGCGCTCTTCCGCCTCCCGTCCACGTCGAGCACCGACGCCGAATGCCTTGCGTGGACGGAGCGGGTCGGGGCCGCCCTCTGGATCACCGACAGTTCGGGCGAGGCCCCCGGCGGCCAGCGGCTGACCGCGCCGGTGGCGCTGGTCCTCGGCAACGAGGGCGCGGGCGTACGGCCCGCACTGGAGCGCGCGGCCTCCAGGCGCCTGGCCATCCCGCTCAAGTCCGGGGTCGAATCCTTGAACGTCGCGGTGGCGGCCGGAATCCTCCTCTACGAGGTGCTGCGTGACCGATGATTCCCTCGTCGTGCTCTTCGCCGGCGTGCTGGGGCTGATGGTCGGCAGCTTCCTGAACGTCTGCATCGTCCGGCTCCCCGCCAACCAGTCGGTGGTCCGCCCCCGCTCCCGCTGCCCGCGCTGCGAGAGGCCCATCGCCTGGTACGACAACATTCCGCTCCTGTCCTGGCTCATGCTCCGGGGCAAGTGCCGCGGCTGCGGACTGCCGATCTCGCCGCTTTACCCCGCCGTGGAACTCCTGACCGGGGTGATCTGGGCGGCGATGGCCTGGCATTACGGGCTGCACCTCGAAACGCTCCGCGGCGCGCTGTTCTTCACGCTGCTCCTGGGCATCGCAATGACGGATGTCCGGGAGTACATCATTCCCGACGAGTTCACGTGGGGCGGCCTCGGCATCGGCCTGCTCTTCGGGGTGATCGGCGGGCTGCCGACGCTGCTGCCCGCGCTCATCGGGGCGGTGACCGGCTTCGGGCTGCTCTGGCTCATCGGCTTCCTGGGTCATCTGGCCCTGAAGGAGGAGGCGATGGGCGGCGGCGACGTGAAGATGATGGCGATGGTCGGGGCGTTCCTCGGCTGGCAGGGCGTGTTGCTGACGATCTTTCTCGGCGCCCTCCTCGGCACCGTCATCTTCCTGCCGTTCAGCCTCCTCGGACGCCGGAAACTGGTGCCGTTCGGGGTGTTCCTCTCGCTGGGCGCCGCCGCCACCTGGATCGCCGGCGCGGCCATCATCGCATGGTACCGCGCCTACATCGGACTGTAGCGCCGGCGCTCGCCGGGCTGCTGGCGCTCGTCGGCTGTCGCGGCGAGCGGCCGGGGGCCTCCGCCGATTCTGTCGGGCACCTCGTCGACAGTCTCGCGCCGGTCGTCGAGGGGACCGTCGGCCTCCCCTTCAAGACCCCGCCGCGCTACGCCATCCGCTCCCGTGCCGAGGTGGGCGCGTACCTCGCCGCCAAGCTGGACGAGGAACTCCCGCCGGCGCGCCTCGGCGCCCTGCGGGATGTCTACCGCCTCCTCGGCCTGGTCAGCGACACCCTCGACCTGAAGCCCTTGCTCGTGTCGCTCTACCAGGAGCAGGTGGCGGGGTTCTTCGACCCCGACTCGAGCACCCTCTTCGTCCTTGCGGGGAGCGACGTGGCGTCGCCCCAGTTCAAGTTCGTCCTGGCCCACGAGATGGTCCACGCGCTGCAGAGCAACTACCTCCCGCTCGACTCCATCATGCACCAGCGCTGGGACACCGACCGGCTCGCGGCGGCCCAGGCCGTGCTCGAGGGGCAGGCGACCCTGGCCTCGATGCAAATGATGGCGCCCGAGCAGGACATGCTTGGTGACGATGCCATCTGGGAGACCTTCCGCGAGCAGCTGACGACGGCGCGCGGTTCGATGGCGGTGTTCGCCCAGACGCCGCGGATCATCCAGGAGGGGCTGATCTTCCCGTACCTCGCGGGCGCCGAGTTCGTCCGGTGGTACGAGCGGAGTTACCCCGACTCGGGGCCTCCCTACGGACATGCCGTGCCGGTGTCCACCGAGCAGGTGCTTCATCCCCTGCGATACGCCGCACACGACGATCCGGTGACGGTGGTGGTGGATACGGCGGGCGCCGGGCCCGGCGAGAGCGACGTGATCGGCGACCTGGGGATCGCGGTGCTTGGCGCCGAACTCGGTCACGTCGAGGTCGTGAGCACGACGGTCCCGATCGGCTGGGGCGGCGACCGCTATCGGCTCTACCAGACGCCGGACGGCCCCGCCCTGGTTTGGCTCATCGCCTGGGATGACCAGCGCGCCGCCGACCGTTTCCTGGCCGGCGCCGGCGCCCGGCTCGCGGCGCTCCCGCGTGCCGGGTATCGCACCACCGTCGTCCAGCAGGTCGTCTCCGGCCACCCGGGCGTCCGGGTGGTGATCGCCCCGGTGCGGTGGTCCGGATGGGGCCGCTTGCCTAGTTGAGCCGCAGCGTGCCCGCGGCGCGCTGGCGCTCGCGTTGCACGTCGGCGAGGGCGCGGGACGACATCGACGCGATCTCGATGACCCTGGCCAGGAAGGCGAGACCGAGGGTCACTTCCTCTTCCGTCAGGCGGCGCGCCGCCAGGGTGGCGTGAGCCGGTCCCCGTCCGACCGCCTCCGCGAGCCCGTCGGCCACCCGCGCCGCGTGCTCGATGTCGGCGTCCAATCCCTCCGGCTTCGGCGACACTCCCATCAGGACCTCCCGTCGTGGTGCACCGGGCGGGTCATTCCGCCCGGGTGCTCACACGCTAGGGACCTGACCGAGGCGGCCGTCATCCTGCGGCCGCAGCCGGGCGCGGAACCCGGCTAGTGAAACAGGATGTTGATGCCGGCAGCGACCAGGCCGACGAACGCCCCCAGCACGTAGCCCAGCTGCACGATCAGCGTCAGCTCCCGCTGGGTCACGTTGCGGATGATCTCCTCCATCCGCTGCGTCGAAAACCCCAGCACCTTCTGCTCCACCATCTCCTGCACGTTGAACTGCGCCACGACCCGGGGCACCTGCCGCTCGGTCCACCCCCACGCCGCGTTCAGGATCGCCTCCCGCGTCCGGGCGGTGACCTCGGGGCCGAGCCACGCGGAAGGGCGGCCGAGCGGCCGTTGGAGGAGCCCGCGCAGCGCGGCCCGCGTGGCGTCGGCCACCCAGCGGCGCCCCTCGTCGCCGGTCAGCGCCCGGGCGACGACGCGCGAGACCTCCTCGGGCCGCGCCGATCCGAGGAGATCGTTCCAGGTGCGGCGCTGGCTGGCGTCGAGCAGGCGGTCGACCGCGCGGGCCGCCACCGTGCGGGTCGCCTCGTCCCGTGCCACCGTGACGAGCCAATCGCCCAGCGTGCCCGCGAGGGCCGATCGCTTTTCCGGTCCCATGCTCTCCAATCGGACCTTGAGGGGGATGCGGAGGAAGCTGGCCAGTCCCTCGTTTACCGCGCGCGTGAGTTGCAGCCGCATTTCAGGAGCGGCGAGCGATTCCGCAAAACGCTCGAACCCGTCCCGCTCGAGCCCATCGAGCAGTCGGGTGAAGGTCTGGTCCGTCACCACGAGCTTGGCCAGCAGGCGCTCATGCAGGAGCAGATCGCGCACGGCGCGATCGAAGGCGGTGCGGAGCGCCAGGTGGATCCTGCCCTTGGCCTCGGGGTCCGAGAGCACGGCCCCGATCCGCTCGATGGCCACCGGCAGGTAGTCGCTGATCGAGGCCTGCACCGTCCCGACCAGGCCGGGGGGCAGGCGGTCCACCAGCGGTTGTCCGTCCTGGCCGAGCCGCTCCATCTGCACGTCCACGAAGTGACGCAGCGCCCCTTCGAGTTCATGGCCCTCGGTGAACTGCCGGAGCCACTGGTCGGCCTTGGCCCGCAGCTGCTCCCGGCGCTCCGGGGTCAGGACGTCACCGATCGGCCGGTCCCCGTACTCGGCGCGCAGTTGCGTGATCAATCGCTCGGCCTGGGCGGCGAAAGCGGGTCCGGCGGTGTAGGCAGCCAGGTCGGCGGCGGCGCGCTGGCCGATGCGGTCGAGCCATCCGTCGAGCTCCGAGGCGAGCGCCGGCGGGATCAGGTCGATGATCGGACCGCGTTCACGTTCGAGCACCTCGTCGAGAAACCCGGTCAGGGCGCCGTTGAAGGCGGCCCTGACTTCGGGCGCCGAGAGCCGGTGCGAGAGGTCGGCCGGCGTCAGGAGCTTCTCGCCGACCGTCTTCCCGATGCTCTTGGCCAGTCGGGCCTTGTTCTTTGGAATCGCGCCCTGCAAACGGAGGGGCCACACCCCTCGGCGCTCGTACGGGTGGAAGAGCATCCAGATGGCGACGGCATTGGTGATGCCGCCGGAAATGGCGCCCACGATCACGGTAAGCGCGCTTGAGATCAGGAGTTGGGAGTCCATACCGGAGTATAGGGGGGTGGGTGTCTCATCCGGCAGGGCGGGCAGCCGGGCCCGGCTCCAGTCTTGCAGAATGAGACGTGGCACTCCGGCTCCCTCACCCTCCCCAAGGAGGGGGGATTCGGGGTTTCTGGGGAGGTCCTGGGCAACGCACGATTCCCGAACGATTGGTGCCTGTTTACGCAATGACGACTGCCAACGCCGCGCCCGTTTCCGTTCCCCGAGGGGCTTGGAGGTCCACCCTCCCGCCCGTCGGGCCCGCGGCGTTGCTGACGGCCGTCTACGGTCTCACCTACCTGTTCTGGGAGCGGTCGGGGTTCGGTGGCAGGGTGCTCCGGGACTTGGTCAGCAACGCCGGCTTCATGCCCCTGAACCTCCTGCTGGCCGCGTTCTGTCTCCTGGCCTCTCAGCGCGCGGTGCTCGATCCGGGCGTGCGGCGCGCACTCCGTCTGCTCGGCATCGGCTCGCTCCTGGTCCTCGTCGGGAACGCCATTTCCGTCTACCACGTGCTGGTGCTTCACGACAGCCCGGCCGTCAGCTGGGCCGACCTCTTCTACCTGACCGACAGCAGCCTGCTCCTGGTCGCGCTGTTCGCCTTTCCGCTCACCCGCCGGATACACCTGGAATGGTGGAAGTTCGTGCTCGACGCCGCCATGGTGCTGATGGGGGGCGGGGTCGTGATCTGGTACTTCACGGTGCGCCCGGGCGCCCCCGGCCTGCCGAGCCACTGGGGCGCCGCAGTCCTCACGTTTGCGTACCCGCTCGCCAGCATGATGGTGCTCCTCGGGATCACCACCGTCCTGCTGCGGCGCCCGATCGACCGCAACCGCTGGGCGTTCGGGCTGCTGGTGAGCGGCGTGCTCATGAGCGTCATCGGCGACCTGCTCCTTGGCCTGGTCCGCATCGAGACCGGTGAGCGCGGGGCGAGCCTGGTCGATTCGTTCTACCTGATGGTCTATCTCCTCCTCATCGCGAGCGCGGAGCTCTACTACCGGCGGCCGGTTCCCCGCAGCCAGGTCACCGACGAGCGGGCGGCGGAGCTGCAGCCCATCAGCCCGCTCCCGTACCTCGCGGTGGCGGTCACGTTCGGTCTCCTGCTCTACGAGGCGTTCCGCCCCGGCCGGGAGCCGGTCACCCAGCTCGCGGTCGCGGCGCTCGTCATCACCGTGCTGGTCGTCGCCAGGCAGCTGCTGGCCGTGCGCCAGAACGTGCGCCTCCTCGCGGAGACCGCCGCCCGGCAGAACGAGGCCCGCTTCCGGTCGCTCGTGCAGCACTCGTCCGACGTGATCATCGTGATCGACGCCGAAGCCACCGTCCGGTACGTGAGTCCCTCCGCCTCGCGGGTGCTCCGGCTGGAGCCGGCCCGCATCACCGGGCTGCCGCTGCTGTCGCTGCTGGCGCCGGAGGACCGGGAGCGGGCCCAGGAGTTCTTCCGGGACGCCTGCCGGGTGCCCGGCGTGATGCCGCCGGTCGAGTGGGGGTTCCGGCAGCCCGACGGCTCCGCCCTTCAGACCGAGACCATCGCCACCAACCTGCTCGACGACGCCACCGTGCGCGGCGTCGTGCTCAACATCCGCGACGTCAGCGAACGCAAGCGGCTGGAGCACCAGCTGCACCACCAGGCGTTCCACGATTCGCTGACCGGCCTGTCCAACCGGGCCCTCTTCCGCGATCGCGTCAGCCACGCCCTCACGCTGGCCAGGCGCCAGGGGCGGTCGATCAGCGTCCTCTTCCTGGACCTCGACGACTTCAAGCGGGTCAACGACAGCCTCGGCCACGCCGTGGGGGACATCCTCCTGAAGAAGGCCGCCGAGCGGTTCCTGGCCTGTGCCCGTTCCACCGACACCGTCGCCCGGCTGGGCGGCGACGAATTCGCCATCCTGGTCGAGGACGTGATGGGGGCGGATGGACCGCCGGTGCTGATGGACCGGCTGACCGGCGCGATGCAGTCGCCGTTCCACCTCGGAGGTAACGAGGTGCATGTCAGCGCAAGCTTCGGGATCGCGACGGCCACCGGCGACGAGACGGCGGATGACCTGCTCCGGAACGCGGACCTCGCGATGTACACGGCCAAGCGGGAGGGGAAGGGCCGCTTCGCCACTTACGAGTCACGCATGATCACCGACTCCCGGCAGCGCCTGGAGATGGAGGTGGCGCTCCGCGGCGCGTTGGAACGCCAGGAACTCGTGCTGCACTATCAGCCCATCGTCCATCTCCGGACCGGGGTGGTGTTCGGCTTCGAGGCGCTGGTGCGCTGGAACCATCCGCGGTTCGGCCACCTGCTGCCGCAGCACTTCGTCCCGATTGCGGAGGAGACCGGGCAGATCGTGGGGATGGGCGGCTGGGTCCTGCGCGAGGCGTGCGCCCAGCTGCAGCGCTGGCGGGCGGCCTATCCGGACTCCGGGCTCACCATGAGCGTCAATCTCTCGGGCCGGCAGCTGCAGGAGGCCGCCCTGGTGGAGGAGATCCGCGCCGCGCTCGCGGTGACCGGGGTGGAGCCGTCCGCCATGGTGCTGGAGATCACCGAAAGCGTCCTGATGGAGCAGGCGCGGTCCGTCATGGATCACCTGCAGGCCATGAAGGCGCTCGGCGTGAGCCTGGCCATCGACGATTTCGGGACGGGCAACTCCTCGCTGAGCTACCTGCAGCGGTTCCCGATCGACATCCTCAAGATCGCCAAGCCGTTCGTCGACGAGGTCGGGGCCGGGCTCGACAAGTCGGCGCTCGCCCGGGCCATCATCGGCCTCGGGGACACGCTCCGGCTGACGACGATCGCCGAGGGGGTGGAAGTCGCCGAACAGCGCGCCGCCCTGGTCACGCTGGGCTGCGAGTTCGGCCAGGGGTACCTGTTCTCGCCCGCACTTCCGGCGGTGGGGATTGAGAGGATGCTGAGGGAGGGTGACGACCGGCGGGGAAGCGGGGAAGCGGGGAAGTGGGCTCCGGCCGAAGCGGAGGCCTGAGCAGCGAGCTTCAATTCGCTCCACGCTGCGCGAAAGTGATCCACTCGACATTCCCGCACTGCGCCATCCTCAAGCATGGAATCCACGCAACCTCGTTCACGACGGCCTCGTACCCGCCACGAGGGGCTGACGGCATGGCAGTCGGCGCAGTCCTTGGTCCTGGCCATCTACCGGGTGTCCGAAGCTTGGCCACGGCAGGAGCGGTATGCACTGGTGTCCCAAGCCAGGAGCGCCGCGGTCTCCGTCTCGGCGAACATTGCGGAAGGCTCAGGGAGGCGCGGGCCGCGCGAATTTCGGCGGTTTCTCGATATTAGCTTGGGGTCACTCGCCGAGGTCCACGTCTATCTCATTCTGGCAAAAGAGTTTGGCTTCATTACCCCGGCCGAATGGGGGGAGTTGGAAGCACTTCGAGATCACACCGGTAGGCTGATTTGGGGCCTGTGTCGTTCACTGTCCAAGTCCATATCGGTCAAGGGCAGTGCATGAGCTGGCCCGCAGGCCCAGCTTGCTTCCCCGCTTCCCCGCTTCCCCGCTTCCCCGCCCATTGCCCCAACCCCCTAACCCGCTTACGTTTCAGGGCTTATGTTCGACGAGCTCTCCTCCAAACTGTCGGCCACCCTGCAGCGCCTCGCCGGTCGGGGCGTGCTCACGGAGGAGGCGGTCAAGGAAGGGCTCCGCGAAGTCCGGCGGGTGCTGCTCGAGGCCGATGTCAGCTTCGACCTGACGCGCGAGTTTCTCGAGCGCGTGCAGGCCCGGGCCGTTGGCACGGAGGCGCTCAAGGCCGTGCGGCCCGGCCAGCAGGTCGTCAAGATCGTCTACGACGAGCTGGTCGCGCTGCTGGGCGAAAAGCAGGCGCCGCTTGCCTTCGCCTCCGTGCCGCCGACGATCATCCTCCTGGTCGGCCTGCAGGGGTCGGGCAAGACGACCACCGCGGGAAAGCTGGCGCGGCGGCTGAAGCTGGAGCAGAAGGCGCCGTTCCTGGTGGCCGCGGATGTGTACCGGCCGGCGGCGGTGGACCAGCTGGTCACGGTGGCGGGACAGGCCGGCGTCGGGGTGCATGCCGAGCCCGGCGTGACCGACGTGATCGGCATCGTGCGGCGCGGCATCGAGGCCGCCAACAAGGCGCGGGCCCGCACGGTGCTGGTGGACACCGCCGGACGGCTGCAGATCGACGCCGACATGATGGCGGAGCTCACGCGGCTCAAGGATGCGGTGCATCCGCACGAGATCCTGCTGGTGGCCGACGGGATGACTGGCCAGGACGCGGTCCGGATCGCGGGCGGCTTTCACGAGGCGCTGGGCATCACCGGCGTGATCCTGACCAAGATGGACGGCGACGCCCGCGGCGGTGCGGCGCTCTCGATCTACGGCGTGACGAAGGCGCCGATCAAGTTCGTCGGCGTCGGGGAAAAGCTGGACGCGCTCGAGCCCTTCATCCCGGAGCGGATGGCGGGGCGGATCCTCCAGCAGGGCGACGTGCTCACGCTGGTGGAGAAGGCCCAGTCCTCGCTGGACGAGGCCGAGTCGGCGCGGCTCGCGAAGAAGGCGACGTCGAAGCGGGGCATGGACCTGCAGGATTTCCTGTCGGCCATGCGGCAGATGCAGAAGCTGGGGCCCTTGAAGAACGTGCTGGGCATGCTGCCGGGCGTGAACGCGCAGATGCTCAAGCAGGCGAACGTGGGCGAGGACCGGCTGAAGCACGTCGAGGCGATCGTGCTGTCGATGACCCCGCGCGAGCGGCAGAACCCGGACCTGATCAACGGCTCGCGGCGCGCGCGGATCGCACGGGGCAGCGGCCGGACGGTCCAGGAAGTGAACCAGTTGCTGGCGCAGTTCAAGCAGATGCAGAAGTTCATGAAGGTGGCAGGCAAGCCTGGAGCCCGGCTTCCGTTCGGGCGCGGGTTTCCCGGCTGAGCACGTAACCCAAGGGAAAGACCATGGCAACTCGCATTCGTCTCCGTCGCGTCGGGCGGAAGAAGCTCCCGCTGTACCGGATCGTGGTGGCCGAGAAGACGGCGCCGCGGGATGGCCGGTTCATCGACGTGATCGGCACCTACTCGCCGAAGGCCAAGGACGAGAAGGACCAGGTCACCGTCGACGCCGAGAAGGCCCGCGCCTGGCTGGCCAAGGGGGCCACCGCCTCGGAGACGGTCAACTCGCTGCTCCGGAAGTCCGGCCTCTTCAAGCAGCCGTCGGCCTGATGACCGAAGGCGCCCGCCACATGGTGGTCGGGCGGTTTCGCAGGCCGCACGGACTGAAGGGCGAGTGCACCATCTTCCCGTTGACCGACGACCCTGAACGGGTCTTCCGGGTGGGACGGGAGCTCCAGGTGGTGGATCTCGCGGGCGAGGCGACGGGCGGCGCGCTCACGATCGAGCGGAGCCGGCCCTACCACCGCGAGTGGTTGCTGAAGTTCGCGGGGCTCGATCACCGGGACGGCCTCGAGGCGTTCCGGAGTGGGTTCCTGGCGGTGCCGGCGTCGGAGGCGACGCCCCTGGCCGACGACGAGGTGTACCTCCACGAGCTCGACGGCTTCGCCGTGCGGCTCGAGGACGGCACGCCGGTCGGGCTGGTGAGCGGGCACTACGAGATGCCGAACGGGCTGGTCATCGAGGTGCAGGGCCCCAAGCGGGAATTCCTGCTGCCCTACCGCAAGGAATTCGTGCGGCGGGTGGACCGGGCGGCACGGCGACTGGTCATCGCGCCGCCGGATGGACTGCTCGATGGCTGAGCCGTTGCGCATCAACGTCGTCACGCTCTTCCCCGAGATCTTCGGGCCCTGGCTCGAGGCGTCGATCATCGGGCGGGCGCGGGCGGAAGGACGGGTCGAGTTCCGGCTGGTGCAGCTCAGGGACTTCACCCACGACCGGCACCACACCGTGGACGATTACGCCTTCGGCGGCGGCGCCGGGATGGTGCTCAAGCCGGAGCCGTTCTTCGAGGCGGTGGAGTCGCTGGGGCCGCCGGCCGGCCCGGTGGTGCTGCTCTCGGCGCGAGGACGTCGCTTTGCCCACGCGGACGCCGTCCGCTGGTCGCTGGCGCGGGAGCTCACGCTGCTCTGCGGGCACTACAAGGACGTGGACCAGCGGGTGGCGGATCACCTGGCCACCGACGAAGTCTCCCTCGGGGATTTCGTGCTGACGGGCGGCGAGCCGGCCGCGCTGGCGGTGCTCGACGCGGTGGTGCGGCTCCTGCCGGGCGCCCTCGGCGACCACGAGTCGGCCAGCACCGACTCGCACTACGACGGGCTGCTGAGCCCGCCGAGCTACACCAGGCCGCCGGAGTACCGGGGGCACGCCGTGCCGGAGCTGCTTCGCTCCGGGGACCACGCGAAGATCGCCGCGTGGCGGCAGGACCAGTCGGAACGACTCACCCGCGAGCGCCGGCCCGACCTCTGGCAGGCCCATCTCGCGTCGCAGGACTAGCGGCGGGACGCAGAACAGGACCCACGGGGTCCGCACTCAGGAGACGACGATGGAACGGATGGCAGCGTTGACGCGCGGGACCCCGCGCAGCGATATCCCCGCCTTCGATTCGGGCGACACCGTGAAGGTGATGGTGCGCGTGCGCGAGGGTGACAAGGAGCGGCTCCAGGCCTTCGAGGGCATGGTGATCGCCAAGCGTGGCGGCGGGGCCGGCGAGACCTTCACCGTCCGGAAGGTGTCGGCCGGCGTCGGCGTCGAGCGCATCTTCCCGCTGCAGAGCCCGACGATCGCGTCGATCGAGATCGTGCGGCGCGGCCGGGTGCGCCGGGCCAAGCTCTTCTACCTGCGGGCGCTCAGCGGCAAGGCTGCGCGCATCCGGGAGAAGCGCGAGAACTAGGCGAATGCCGCCGGTTCGCCCGACGCTGGCCCGCGAGGCGGCCGTCTGGGTGGAGGGGCGGCTCCTGGTCGGCGTCGACGAGGCAGGCCGCGGTCCCCTGGCTGGTCCAGTGGTGGCCGCGGCCGTCGTGTTTCCCGCCGGGTCGGCGCTGATGGAAGGGGTGCGGGACAGCAAGACGCTGAGCGCGCCGCGCCGCCAGGCGCTGGCGGTCCAGATCCGCGCCGCGGCCCTCGCCGTGGGTGTCGCCGCCGCCTCGGTGCGCGAAATCGACCGGCTCAACATCCGCGTGGCGACGGCGCTCGCCATGCATCGCGCCGTCCGCCGCCTGCTGGCGCACTTCCCCGCGTCCCCGCGTCCCCGCCTGCTGGTCGATGGCCTGCCCGTTCCCGAACTCGGCTATGAGCACGAAGCGCTCGTCGACGGCGACGCGCACTGCCTGAGCGTGGCCGCCGCCGGGATCATCGCCAAGACGGTGCGCGACCGCCTGATGCGGCAGCTGGCCGTGCGGCACGCCGGATATGGCTGGGAACGGAACGCGGGGTACGGCAGCGCGGAGCACCTGGCCGCCATCCAGATCCACGGGCCGACCGCGCATCACCGCCGCAGTTTTCGCCCCGTGAGCCAGCTGGCCTTTCTCACTTAGCGTTCCAGAACGCCTTGTCCTGGTTGGCGAAGCTTTCCGGGACGTAGCTGATCTGGGGATTGATCGTCAGCACCTCGGTGTCCACCCGGTCGGTCGCCCCGGCGAACTGCTCCGCCAGCTTGGCCGGCGAGGGGAACTTGGACCCCACCGCGGCCATGTTGGCCAGGTCGGCGTCGATGGTGCCGTACGATGGCATCGGCACGATGAGGTAGAAGGTCGGATTCGGTCCGCCGGCGACCATCTGGTAGGTCACCCATGGAATCGTCACCTTCGCGGCACCGTACGCGGCCACATAGGCCTTCATGACCGCCGTGAACGCCTCCTCGCGGCCCGGGTGCACCGAAAACGTCGTGATCCAGAAGTGCCGGGTCTCGGGTGCGATGAACATCGGCCGATAGCTCATGTCGGCGCGGTAGGCGGCCAGGATGGTCTGCGCCTCGGTCACGAACTTCGTTTCGCGCACCATGACGGTGTCGAGCTGCTTCAGCAGCCCCCTGTTCTCCTGGTAGGCCTGGTCGATCTGCTCGAGGCCGGCAAAGGTCTCCGCCCCGCCGAAGAACCAGAACGTGGGCGCGCCGGAGGCGGCGATGGTCCCGACGTAGCTGACGGGCACCTTCTTCGACCGGAGGGCGGCGACCCAGGCCCTCTCGTTCGCGATGTGCGCGGCGGCGGTGCCGAAGTGCGCCGTTTCGCGGACGATGCGAATGGCCGGTGGCGGGGCCGGGCTCAGCCAGACGCTCTGCGCCGCAAGCGCGGCAGGGGGAAAGGCGGGGGCGAACGGCGCGAACAGCGCGAGCAGGGCGGGGAGGCGGGAGGTCACGAGCCGCTCCGGGATCGGGATGCTGGCCAACCTAGCGTGGGGCCCGGGCGGGGCAAGCCCTTGAATCCCGTCCGGCCGGGTGCAAGCTTTCCTCGGACAGGGGGCGTAGCTCAACTGGTAGAGCAACGGGCTTTTAACCCGTAGGTTCTGGGTTCGAGACCCAGCGCCCTCACTGTCATCCCCCCACGGACGCATCCCGCTCCCCCCACCCCCGGCGCCATGCACCTCTCCTGGCCCCTGCTGTACGTCGCGAGCGAATGGGTGGTCCGCTTCGTCATGCTGGTCTACGTGCCCCAGCGGAGGAGCCCCGCCGCGGCCCGCACCTGGCTGCTGCTGATCTTCCTCCTTCCCTGGCCGGGCTTCCTGCTCTACGCCGCGATCGGGCGTATCAAGTTTCCCGCCTGGCGCATGCGGCGCCAGCAAAAGATTTCCCAACTCATCCGCGACATCCAGCGCGAGCGCCCGCTCGCCCCCGCGCTGGTCGCCCCCCCGGACAGCGTGGCCTCCCTGGTGAGCGCCCTCGGCGATTTCCGCGCGCTTGGCGGGAACGCGATCGAACTGCTGCCGGACTACGACGAGGCGATCACGCGGCTCGGGGCCGACATCGACGCCGCGCGCGAAAGCGTCCACCTCCTGTACTACATCTTCGCGGACGATGATTTCGGCGGGCGCGTCGTCGCCGCACTCCAGCGCGCGCAGGCGCGCGGCGTCGAGTGCCGGGTGCTGGTGGATGCCGTCGGGTCCCGGAAGTTCCGGCTCAAGGCGCTGCTCGCCCGGCTGACGGCCGCCGGCATCCCCGCCCGCGAGGCGCTGCCGGCGGGCCTCTTCCGGCGTGGCGCCGCGCGGTTCGACCTCCGCAATCACCGCAAGGTGGCCGTGATCGACGGCCGGATCGGATACACCGGGTCGCAGAACCTGGTGAACCCCGGCTTCGTGCCGGGGTTCCCCAACGAGGAACTCGTCGCGCGGGTGGCGGGCCCGGTCGTGCTCCAGCTCCAGGCGGTGTTCCTCCAGGATTGGTACTTCGAGACCGGCGATCTCCCCGGGCGCCCGGAGGAACTCCCGGTCCCCGAGCCGGCAGGCGACTCGGTGGCCCAGGTGCTCCCGAGCGGGCCGGGATTCGAGCGAGAGAACGCCCAGGAGCTGCTGGTCTACCTGTTCCACCATGCCACGCGCCGGATCGTGATCACCACACCGTATTTCGTGCCGGATGAGCCGTTCCTGCAGGCGCTCCGCACGGCGGTCCGCCGCGGTGTCGAGGTCCACCTGGTCGTGGCGCACCCCGTGGACAAGTGGGTAATGGCCCTCGCCCAGCGCTCCTATTTCGATGAGCTGCTGCGCGCCGGCGTCCGCATCCACATGTACCGTCCGCACTTTCTCCACGCCAAGCACGTCACCATCGACGACGACCTGGCCATCGTCGGCTCGGTCAACATGGACATCCGGTCGTTCGCGCTCAACGCCGAGGTGGCGCTCCTGGTCTACGACCCGACGGTGGTCGTGGCGATGCGCGCCATCCAGGAGCGCTACATCGCGGAGTCGCTCACGCTGACCCGCGAGGCGTGGGCCCGCCGGCCGCTCTGGCGCAAGGTGGCGCAAAACACAGCCCGCCTCGCCGATTCGCTGCTCTGAGGTCCGGCGGTTCGCCCGACCTTTCCCGACGCCCCCCGGGCGTTACCTTACCGTCAGGCCGTTCCACGCGCCCGACTCACCACCTCCGGTACCGCCATGAGCCTGATCTGGATCAACGGACAGTGGCACGATCGCGATTCCGCCACGATCTCGGTGTATGACCACGGGCTGCTGTACGGCGACGGCGTCTTCGAGGGGATGCGGGTCTACGGGGGGCGCTGTTTCCGGATGGCGGAGCACCTCGACCGGCTCTACGACTCGGCGCAGTCCATCTGGATCACCGTCCCCATGACCAGGGACGAGATGGCCCGCGTGACGGACGAGGGGATCGCCCGGGCGGGCATCACGGAGGGCTACCTCCGGCACGTCGTCACGCGGGGTGTCGGCGACCTCGGGCTCGACCCGCGCAGCTGCCCCCAGCCGACGGTGTTCATCATCTTCGACACGATCAAGATCTGGCCCAGGGAGCGGTACGAGAAGGGACTGGCCGTGATCAGCGCGGCGACGCCGATGCCCGACCGCGAGACCCTCTCCCCGCGGGTGAAGTCGCTCAACTACCTGCCGCACATCATGGCCAAGCTCGAGGGCATCCACGCCCAGATGGACGAAGTCCTGATGCTCGACCGCGGCGGATACGTGGCCGAGGCGTCGGGCATGAACGTGTTCATCGTCAAGCGCGGCGTCCTCACCACGCCGCCCGCCTGGACGGGCCTCCTGCGGGGCGTCACCCGCGACCTGGTGCTGGAGATCGCCGGCGAGGCGGGGATTCCGGCCCGCGAGGAGCCGCTCAGCCGCTACGACGTCTACACGGCCGACGAGGCGTTTCTCACCGGCACGGCGGCGGAGATCGCGCCCATCCGGTCGCTCGACGGGCGCCAGATCGGGGCCGGACCGGTCGGGTCGGTGACCCGTGCGCTGATGGACCGGTTCCGGGCGCTCACCCGCGGCTGACACGCCGCCCTTGACCTCCCTCTCCGGCGGGCCGCATATTCGCCGGGAGCCCTCCTTCGGAGTCCGCATGTCCTGGCGCGTCGTCGAACACGGCGACACCACGTGGAACGTCTCGATGGCCGCAGAGCGCACGGCGAACGCCGCGTACTGGCGGCTCGTGCTCTCCTTTCGCGCCGCAGGGCCCGAGGCGCGCTCGTTCTGGGCGATCTACCCGCTCGAGTCGACGTCGCGCTCGGCCCTCTATTCCCAGGCCGACCGCATCCCCGCCGACCGGCTGGCGGCCATCCTTTCCGACCATCTCGGCTGAGCGGGGCGTCCCCATGTCGCAGGTGTCGTTTCAGGATCTTCGGCGGATCGCCGAGGCGCTCGCCGGTCTCCGCGGCCGGGCGATCACGGATGCCGTCATGCGCTCGGACCTCCGGCAACTCCGGCTGGAGACGGAGGACGGCCAGATGATGGTGCTGACGGTGGAAATGGACGAGGCCGGGCGGCCCCGGCTCGAGGTGGACGTCGTGCGCCAGCCGGTGGAACCGGGCCGGCAGCTCGAGGTGCGGTTCGACGCCAGCTAGCGGCCGGCGACGAGCCCCTGCCAGGCGATGCGGGAGGCGCCGGCCATGTAGCGCTCCGCCGAGGGCTGGTCGGGGAACCCCTTGGTGAGGATCACCAGCACGTAGGGCGGGCGGCCGGGGGGAAACACCACCGCGGCGTCGTGGTTGATCGCGGTGAGGTTGCCGGTCTTGCTGGCCACCCGCGTTCCCGCCGGGACACCCGCCGGGATGCCGTCGCGGAAGTGCTGGTGGCTCAGGATGTCCAGCATGAGGGCGGTCGAGGAGTCCGTGGCCGCGCGGCCCCGGGCGATGGCGGCGAGCAGGACCGCCAGGTCGCGCGCGGTGGTGGTGTTGTTGAGCCCGCGATCGTACGCCTTCTGGTCTTCCACGCCGCGGAGCACCACGATGGAATCGGCGCCGAGGGAGCGCGCCGTCGCCTGGATCGCGGGCGCCCCGAGCTGCGCGACCAGCAGGTTCGTGGCGAGGTTGCTGCTCCGCGTGATCATCAGCCAGGCGAGGTCCCGGGCCGAGAGGCTGTCGCCCTCCCGCGCGTAGAGGGTGGAGTCGGAGTCGTCGGCAGGATTCAGCCGGTAGGACGAGCTGTCCACGATCGACCGAAACTCGTTGTGGACCAGCACCGGCCAGTCCCAGCCGTATCGGCCGGCGTCGACCCGGCGGGCCAGCTCGATCAGCACCGGGACCTTCATGGTGCTGGCGGCGTGGACGCGCCAGGCGGCGTTGATCCAGAGCGAGTCGCCGGTGCCGAGGTCGAGGAGCGCCATCCCCACCTCGGTGTCCGGGGGCGGCGCATCGGCCTCCAGCTGCCGGCGGAGCGCGTCGGAAATTTGCGCCGAGGCCGGGACGGCGTGCACCAAGGCGAGTGCCGCGAGCAGGATGAGTCTTTTCATGCCGGGGAGGTTACCACCCGGCGGTCCCACGCTCAAGAGAGCTCATGCCCGACACCCATCCGCGCCTCAAGTTCGCCGAGTTCCGCCTCGAGCGCCTGCCCAGCGGGCGATGCAGCGCGGAGGTGCTGCTCACCGGACCGGGAGGCACGCGCTTCGCTGGGGCGGCCGAGGGCCTCTCCTCGCAGGCGGGGGAACTGCGCTGCGCGGCGCAGGCGTGTATCTCCGCCCTCACCCAGTCGGTACAAGGCGCGCTCAGCTTCGAGTTCCTGGGCGTGAAGGCCATCCGGGCGTTCGATGCCACCGTGGTGATCGTCTCCCTCTCCACGCGCGGGGAAGGGGTCCCCCGCCGGGTGGTCGGCTCGGTCCTGACCGAGGAAGACGCCACCCGTGCAGCGGCCCTCGCTGTCCTCAACGCCACGAACCGCCTGCTCGGCAACCGCTACTTCGTCGACTGACGGCCAGCGACCCCGGCCCTCCCCCGGGCATCCTACTCCCGCAGTTCGGTTGCGTCGACCGGGGCTCCCTGCACGACACCTGGTCGCTCCGGGGGCCGAAAATCGCCAGGTTGTCACACCATAAAGCATTGTTAATCAACGTGTTACATAGAATGGTTGTCGCTGCCGTGCCGCTGGCATAGGTTTGGCCCCGGTAGACCGAAGTACACCGTGTTCCAAAATGAGATCTTCCCCCCGTCGGGTGGCGGACTGTTCTCCGCCATTCAGGGAGCGATATCGAGTGCAGCGTTCCGTCGTGAGCTTCCTCGCCCTCGCCTTGGTGGCGTGTGGCAGCCAGCCGTCGCCGTCCGTGGCTCCCGCCCCGGGCGCCGCGCCGTCCGTGGCAATCGCTGGCGCCCCCGCCCACGACTCGGCGTCGCGGCCCGCCCCGACGGAGAGTGTCCCGGTCACCAGCCTGGCGGAGTTGCCGCTGGCCGCGGTCGCCATCGACGTGGACAGCCTGGCCCGGCTCCTGGCCGCCAAGGACAGCGCCGCCGACGCGGCCGCCCTCGAGGCGCTCGCGGGCGCGCGCCCGGACACCGCCGGGCCGGCGGAGCCGACGCATGGCGGCGGGGCCAACGATCTCGATGTGGCGGCGTCGTGGGACATCGATGTGGCGACGTACGCTTCCCATGAGCGGGTCCAGTACTACCTCGACTTCTTCCAGGGCCCCGGCCGTGAGCGGATGGCCATCTGGCTCGGCCGCCTGCCGAAGTACGAGCCGATGATCCGGGAGCAGCTGCAGGCCAACAACGTGCCGGCGGACATGGTCTACCTGGCGCTGATCGAGAGCGGGTACTCCAATTCTGCCGTCAGCCGGGCGCGGGCGGCCGGGATGTGGCAGTTCATGAAGGGCACGGGGCGGATGTACGGCCTGCAGGTCAATTCGTATGTGGACGAACGGCGCGACCCGGTCAAGTCCACGGCGGCGGCCGCGCGCCACCTCAACGACCTGCAGGAGCGGTTCGGCTCGATCTACCTCGCGGCCGCCGCGTACAACGCCGGCGCCGGCAAGGTGTCCCGCGGCCTGCGACGCCTCCCCGACGAAGCCGTGTCCGAGTCCGACACCACGGACGAGGCCAACAACGACGGCGAGTTCTTCCGCCTCTACGACACCAAGTCCATTCGGCGGGAAACCAAGGACTACGTCCCCAAGCTCATCGCGGCCGCCCTCATCGCGAAGGAGCCGGCCAAGTACGGCTTCACGCCGCCCCCCGCCGTGCCGCCGTTCGCCTACGATTCCCTCGTCGTCCCCGGCCAGACCGGGCTCGACGTGATCGCCCGGCTCTCGGGCGCGACCTTCGCCGAAATCCGGGAGCTCAATCCGCAGTACATCCGGATGGTGACGCCTCCCGGCACACGCGCCGTGGTCCGGGTGCCCCAGGGCGCGGGCGAGCGGACCACGGTGGCCTACGCGGCGCTTCCGGCGTCGGAGCGGATTTCCTACCGGACGCACGTGGTGAGGAGCGGAGAAACCCTGTCCGGCGTGGCCAAGAAATACCACGTCACCACCCAGGACGTGCGGGGCGCGAACCCCAGGATCCCGAAGTCGGGGATGCTCCGGGTCGGACAGCGGCTGGTGATCCCCACGAACGGGTACACGCCCGAGATGCGCGCCTCGATCGCGGCGACGCAGGACGCTGCGCGCGCCCCGTCGCGCTCGGGCCAGACCTACACCGTCCGCAAGGGCGACACGCTCTCCTCGATCGCCGAGCGCCACGGCACCACCACGACCTCGCTCAAGCAGCTCAACGGCCTCAAGGGCGACAAGGTGGTCGTGGGCCAGCACCTCAAGCTGCGGAGTTCGGGCAAGCGCGCCTGAGCGGGCGGAAGGACAGGATGGACGAACGGCCGGGGCAGGCGCCCCGGCCGTCGAGCGTTCCGGGCACCTTGGTCGATTAGATTCCCCGCCGATCCTGCCACGAAGAGGAACAGCTGTCCATGGAGACGATGTCGAGCGCGTCCCGCCGTCGCGTGGGCCTCTGGCTCGCCCTGTGGGCGGGAATGGTCCTGCTGCTGGTCGTCATCGGCGGCGCCACCCGGCTCACGGAGTCCGGGCTCTCGATCACGGAATGGAAACCGGTCACCGGCGTGATCCCGCCGCTCGACCGGACGGCGTGGGAGGCGGAGTTCGCGCGGTACCAGCAGATCCCCGAGTACCAGCAACTGAAGCGGGGAATGTCGCTCCGCGAGTTCCAGACGATCTACCTCTGGGAATTCACGCACCGGCTCTGGGCGCGCCTGGTCGGACTGGCGTTCGCCCTCCCGTTCCTCGTGTTCCTCTGGCGCCGGGAGGTCGACGGCCCGCTGGCCCGCCGGCTGGGCGCGATCCTCGTCCTGACGGGGCTGCAGGGCGCCATGGGCTGGTACATGGTCCGGAGCGGACTCAGCGTGCGGACATCGGTGAGCCAATACCGCCTCGCCGCCCACCTCGCGCTGGCGCTGCTGGTCTACGTCCTCGCGGTCTGGACGGCGGCAGGATTGCTCGGATTCGGCGCGGGCCCCCGCGGCGAAGGGGATGCCCGCGCGATGCCCGCGGGGCGCTTCCGGAACCTCCTCGGCGGCTTCGTCGCCTTCGTGTACCTGACCATCGTGTCGGGAGCCTTCGTCGCCGGGCTCGACGCGGGCCGGGCGTGGAACACCTTTCCGCTGATGGGCGGCCGGGTGGTCCCGCTGGGCTACGCGGCCATCACGCCCTGGTACCGCAACGCCTTCGAAAACGTCGCGGCGGTCCAGTTCCATCACCGGCTGCTCGGGTTGTCGGTCGCCCTGCTGTCCGTCGTCCTCTGGCGGCTGGGCCGCCGCCAGGCCCTCTCCGTCGCCGGCCGCCGGACCCTCGCCCTGCTCCCCGCGGTGGCGTTGCTGCAGGTGAGCCTCGGGATCACGACGCTCCTGCTCCACGTGCCGGTCCCCGCGGCCTCGCTCCACCAGCTCTGCGCCGTCCTCGTCCTGACGACGGCCCTGCTGCTCCTGCACTGCGCCACAACGACGAACGGCCGGCGCGTTGCGCCGGCCGTCGTCGAACGAACCACCCTGGAGCCGATCAGTCCACGCTGACCGTCAGCTGGGAGGCCCGCGGGTCGCCGCCCAGGACCTTCCGCGCGTACCCGTTGGCGGGGTTCCCGCCCTGCGCCAGGATGTTGGCCACGGTGGTCGGGCCGCGATTGTACGCCAGCAGGGCGTAATCGATGTTGTTGTCGAACTGGTTCAGCAGGTCCCGCAGGAAATGGAACCCGATCCGCAGGTTCACGTCGCGCTGCTCGAGTTCCCTGGCCGTGATGCCCGGCGCATAGAAGCGGGCCGTGGCCAGCCGGAGCTGGGTGAGGCCGATGGCGTCCTTCTCGCTCCGTGCGCGCTGCCTGAACTCGCTTTCCACCTGCACCAGGCGGAAGGCCAACGCGGGCTGGATGCGCTCGCTGAGCGCGATATCGTAGATCGCGGCGCTGAGGTCGGCCGGAATCCGGTAGCGTGCCGAGTACGCCTGGATCTCGTTGGCGCGCTGCAGCTGGATCTTGAGCAGGTCCACTTCGCCCTGCGCGGCGCCGAGGCGCCCGGTCATGTCGCGGATTTCCCGCGACACGAACTCCCAGGTCGGAGAGGGCGGCGTGTCCACGGCGTCGGCGCGACGCGGCCAGCCTGCGAGCGCGCTGACCAGCACGGCCGCGCCAAGCATCACGCCACCCCGGAGGAACAACCGGGGCGTCGGGGAGTTGCGTTCGATCTGGTGATCGGTTCGGGTCAACAAATCGTTGATCCTCCTCAGGGGTCCGCCGTCGGGTCGGTCGAATGGCGTGGTCATGCTCGTCGCCAGTCGCCGTGCGTCCCGCCGGTCTTTTCCAGCAACTGCACTCCTTCGATCGTCATGCTCCGGTCGACCGCCTTCACCATGTCGTAGACGGTGAGGCAGGCCACCGAGGCCGCCGTCAGCGCTTCCATTTCCACGCCGGTCCGGCCTTCGGTGCGCACCCGCGCCGTGACGCGCACCCCGGGCAGGTCGGGCAGGAGTTCTGCCCGCACCTCGATCAGGTCCACCGGCAACGGATGGCACAGGGGGATCAACTCCCCGGTCCGCTTGGCCGCCATGGTGCCGGCCACCTCCGCCACCGCCAGCACGTCTCCCTTGGCGATGTCCTGCGCGGCCACGAGCGCGTACGCCTCGCGGGACATCCGGACCCTCCCCTCGGCCGTGGCGGTCCGCACCGTCACCGGCTTGCCGCCGACGTCCACCATCCGGGCCCGGCCTTCCGCATCCACGTGCGACAGCTTCACAGCACCTCCGCCAAGTCGCCGGCCAGCACCGCCAGCAGGAGCTGGGGGTTCACGTTCCCCTGCGCCGCTTCGCGCGCCTCCGTGACTCGCGCGAGTGCGTCGAGCAACCGGGCCGGATCCTGCCTGGCCAGCGCAGCCGAGACCTGACGAACCGCGCCGGCTCCCACCGCTCCCCTGGCCGCGTCGCCCAGGGCTTCCGCGACCGCGTCGAGCAGGTCGGTGAACTCACCGCGCGCGGCCCACGGCGCCTGGGCGAGTGCCCGTTCGGCGGCAGGCCCCGGGCCGGCCAGCACGGCCTCCAACCACGAGCCGGCCGCCGACCGCGCCGACTGCGAGGCATCCGACTCCGTCAGCGCAGCGCCGATCGATCCGCCGGCCCGGGCGACGATCCGGTCAAGCGCCGCCTGCGTCGGGGCCGGATCGAGCTCCGCGGCGAGAAAGGCACGCACGTCGCCGTCGCTCAACCGCCCGACCCGGAGGGGAACCGCCCGCGACCGGATGGTCGGGAGCAGCCGCCCGGGGTCGGCTGCGGTCAGGAGGAAGTACGTCTCGGCCGGCGGCTCCTCGAACAGCTTGAGCAACGCGTTCGCGGCCTCCTGACTCGACTCCTGAACCACCAGCCGTTCGGCTTCGCCGAGGATGAACACCTTCCGGCGCCCTTCGACCGGGGTCAGCATGGCCCGGCGAGCGATCAGGCGCGCCGTGGCCATCCCGTGCGACGACATGCCGTCTGGCGGTGTGTAGAGCGGCACTTTCCGCCGCTCCTCCAGCGCCTCGGCGATGCTCTCCGCCGCCTCCTCCACCTGTTTGTCCGGCTCCGCCGCCTTGGGGCGGGGAATCGGCACCACCCAGTGGAGGTCGGCGTGGGCCAGACCGAGCACCAGCCGGCAACTCCGGCAACTGCCGCACGGCTCGGCTCCGGGCGCCTCGCAGAGGAGCAATTGGGCCGTCCAGAGGGCCAGCCGTTGCTTGCCGACCCCCTCGGGGCCGGCCACGAGGATCACCTGAGGCAGCTTGCCGGAGGCCACCGCCTGGGCGATTCGTCGGCGGGCTTCGGCGTGGCCGGTCAGGGGCTTCAAGTTCATGGGAAGAAGGTAAACGAGGGGGCTCCAAATGGAACTGCGGTTCGTGTAACATCTTTTTCAACAACGACTTACGACAGCATTTCCATGCCAGTGCTGGGTCGGAAACGCGCCAATCTGGCCGTATTGCCGAATGTGAGTACTTGCTGACATTTCGTGATTTGTGAGCAAACGCTCGCATCGATTGTAACGTGCTTCCCTGTCGCCGTTTGCAGGCGGTGGTCCCCTGCACCTCGCTGCACGCCACGCATTGTTGGCCTGCCGTCCTGCCATGCTCATAGTGGAGGATTTTCGGACACAGAGTTTGTGTTGAAAGCTGGATAAAGAGGGGATAAGTGGGTGGAGGAGGTGGAAAATGGCGGGCGGCGGCGGCGGGCTCAGGCTCGCCGCTGAAGCGGCGGCTCGGCTGAGGTCGCTGAAGCGACGCGCGAACGCCGAGGCAGCCGGCGCCATTCCCGTCCCATCGTCACCCCGGCGAAAGCCGGGGTCCAGTCGCCCCGTCCGGCTCTACCGGCCCCATTCAGGCTACCGGGCAAGTGCCGGTTCTATTAGACTTGCCCCGCGCGCGACCGCCCGGTTGCGCGTCGATCCCGAGTAGCTCAGTTGGTTAGAGCAGCTGACTGTTAATCAGCGGGTCGGGGGTTCGAGTCCCTCCTCGGGAGCTGGAAGACCAAACCGAAGCGCCGAGCACACCACGGCCGGGACGTCTGTCCCGGCCGTTCGTGTTCCGGGCCCTGGCCGGGTTATGTGAGGAACGTCACCGCACGGGCGGAATGAATGGCGAAGAATGGGTTGAAGTTTCGGAAGCTCGCACGTCTACCGCAGTGGACAACAAGGATGCGACCTATGAGCTGGATTCATCGAATTTCCGCGCTGGGAGCCCTGGCGGCCCTGAGCGCGTGCTCCTCGACGGAACCGACTACCGCCGCGGACCCGAATGTCACCACGGACGTCGCCACGGTCGCCACCGAACTGGGCGCGCAGGACGTGGAGGCCATGCACGGTCCGGGCGGTGCCTTCGGATTCGGTTTCCGCGGCGACATCGGCCGCTTCGGGTGCGATTCGGTCAGCGGTTTCGGGCTGACGCTCGTCCGCACCTGCACCTACACGGACACCAACGGCGTCGCCCAGTCGGCCTACGATACCAGCGCGACGGCGTCGGTGACGGTGCACACCGAGATCACGGGCGACTTCGGCCGGGGCGGTTGGAGCGCCACGATCAACCGGACCACGGACCTCACGGTCTCCGGCCTGGCCGGCGCGAATACCACGATGACCTGGAACGGCACCGGGTCCGGGGCTTCGAGCTGGACGTGGGTGGTGGACAGCACCGACACGCGTCAGTACAACATGACGTATACCGGTTCGATCACGGATGTCGTCATTCCGGTGCCGCGCACCGCCACCAGCTGGCCGCTGTCGGGCACGATCGCCAGAGAAGTGACGGTCACGATCGTCGGCGGCCCGCACGACGGCACCACGGCCACGCGCACCACGACGCTCGAGTTCAACGGCACGCAGTTCGCCACCCTCACCGTCAACGGCGAGACCTTCCAGGTCGACCTCGCGCGCCGCTCCTGCGAGCGCCATCGGCGCTAGCACGACGCACGCTTTTCACGGCCTGGGGGCCCCGCTCGGTGATTGCGTGCCGAGGGGGCCCCTCGGCTGTTGTGCCGCCGGCGCGAGCCGGTAACTTGGGTGGAACGGCGTTCACCAGACCACCGCCCACGCAAGGTCATGACTGATGCTCAAGCTCTTTGCGCTGCTGACGGCGTCCGCGCTCTTCGCCCTGCCAGTGCTCAATCCGGTCACCTATCCGGTCGGTCGGATCCGCACGGACAAGGGCGAGATCCTCTTCTACCTCTATCCGCAAACGCCGAACCACCAGGCGAGCTTCATCAAGCTCGCCAATGCGCATTACTGGGACTCCCTCACCTTCAACCGCGTGATCAAGAATTTCGTGGCGCAGGGCGGCTGCCCGGACACCCCGGCCGGCTTCAAGGGCTCGCCCTACAACCTGGCGCCGGAGTTCAACGACAGCCTGCGCCACGTCTACGGCGCCGTCGGGGCCGGCCGTGACGACAACCCCCAGAAGCTCTCCGCGGGGTGCCAGTTCTACATCGTGGCCAACAAGAACGGCCTGGCGCGGCTCGACGGCAACTACACCGTCTACGGGCAGGTGATCAAGGGAATGGACGTCGTCGAGGCGATCGTGTCGGTGCCCACCGATTCGACGCGACGCGCCGCTCGTGCCCGATCCCGCTGCACATCGACGTCGTCGAGATGACCGCGGCGCAACTCGCGGGATACGGGTTCCGCGTGAAATAGGGCGAGGGAAGCCCGACGACGACGGCCCCGCCTCGCGGCGGGGCCGTTCTCGTTTCTGTCCGCCATTGCGCGCCCGGCCGGGGCGGGGGAATCTTGGACATCATGCATTCGTCCATCGCCTTCCTGACCGATCTGGCCCTGGTCCTCGGCATCGCCGCGGTGACCAGCGTGCTGTCGCAGCGATTGCGCCTGCCGCCGGTGTTCGGGTACCTGCTGGCGGGCGTCATCATCGGCCCGAACGACATGGTGCCGCTGGTGGCCGACATCGAGACGGTGCGCACCCTCTCCGAGCTCGGCGTCATCCTCCTGATGTTCTCGCTCGGACTCGGGTTCACGTTCCGGAAGATCGCGCGGCTCGCGACGACCGCGGGACTCATCGCCGCCCTCGAAGTCGCGCTCTGCCTGTCCCTCGGCTACGGCGCCGGCCAGCTCCTCGGGTGGACGGGGATCGAGAGCCTGTTCGCCGGCGCCATCGTGGCCATCTCGAGCACGATGATCATCGCCAAGGTGTTCGAGGATCAGTCCATCAAGGGCCCCCTCGCCGACGTCGTCTTCGGGGTCCTGGTGATGGAGGACCTCCTGGCCATCCTGGCGCTGGCGGTGCTGACCGCCGTGGCGAATGGCGCCGGCTCGGCCGCCGCGAGCGTCGCCGATACGCTTCCGCGCCTCGTCCTCTTCCTCGCGACGGTCATCCTCGTCGGCCTGCTGGTGGTGCCCCGGTTCTTCCGCCGCGTGGTCCGGCTGCGGAGCGACGAGACGACCCTCGTGGCCAGCATCGGACTCTGCTTCACCCTGGCGCTGCTTGCGCAGTTCGCCGGTTACTCGGTGGCCCTCGGTGCGTTCCTGGCGGGGGCGTTCATCGCCGAGGGCGGGGTCTCGCGGCAGGTGGAGCCGATGATCCGCCCGCTCCGCGACATGTTCGCCGCCATCTTCTTCGTCGCGGTCGGCATGTCGATCGAGCCGTCGGCCATCCTGACGATCTGGCCTGCCGTGCTGGTCCTGACCGTGGTGGTGCTCGTGGGCAAGACGGTGGGCGTCACGGTCGGCGCCTTCATGGCCGGGCTCGGCACCCGCACCGCCGTGCGGGCCGGCCTGTCCATGGGGCAGATCGGCGAGTTCTCGTTCATCATCGCGGGCCTGGGTGTCGCGAGCGGCGTGACCGGGGCCTTCCTGGCGCCGGTGGCGGTGTACGTGTCGGTGCTGACCTCGCTGCTCACGCCGGTGCTGGTGTCCCGGTCCGGCACTGTCGCCAACACGGTGGACCGCCGGCTGCCGAGGGCGCTGCAGACGTATGCGACCCTGTACGGCTCGTGGATCGAATCGGTCCGGGGCGCCAAGGCGGTCGCCACGCCCTCCTTCCAGATCCGCCGCCTGGCGAGGTTCATCGCCCTGGACGCGATCCTCCTCACCACGCTGCTCGTCGGGACCGCGCTCGCCGTGGACCGGGACGTGGGCCGCCTGGCGGCGTGGAGCGGCCTCACCGCGCCAGTGGTGCGCGGTGCGGGGCTGGCCCTGGCGCTGGCGATCCTCTTCCCGCTGCTCTACGGAATCGTCCGTGCCGCCCGCGGCCTCGGCGACGCGATCGCGCACCAAGCGGTGCCCCCCGCCGCGGCCGGCACGCCCGATCTCGGCCTGGCGCCCAGGCGGGCCCTGCGGGTGACGGTGCAGATCGGCGTCGTGCTGATCGTCGGGATGCCGATGGTGGCCGTGACGCTTCCCTTCCTCCCGGGATACGGCGGACCAGCCTTCCTCGCCGCGCTGCTGGCGTTGCTCGGCATCGCGTTCTGGCGCTCGGCCCGCAATCTCCAGGGCCACATCCAGGCGGGCGCGCTGATGATCGTCGAGGCGCTGGGCGCCACGTCGGCTCGTCGGGGGCCGGGCGCGCCGATGCTCGAGGAGGTCCGGCGCGTGCTGCCGGGAATCGGCAGGCTGACCGAGGTCACGGTCGGAACGGATTTCGCGGCGGCGGGGAGGACGCTCTCGGAACTCAACCTGCGGGGACTGACCGGCGCGTCAGTCGTGGGGCTCTGCCGGGGCGATCAGCGGATCGTCCTGCCGTCGGCCCGCGAACAGCTCCGCGTGGGCGACATCCTGGCCATCACGGGAAACCAGCGCGCCATCGCGTCGGCCACGGCGCTGCTTCACGGCGACGAGTCGGTGGCCCGCCAGAGGTACCACGACGCGACGGAGCGATAGGGACGCCAGCGTTCCCCGTGGCGTTCGATCCGTTCGGGCCTGGGACGCTGGCGCGTGCGGAAGGTGAGCTGGAACCCCTTCTGGATGCCCAGGTCGTGCACCGGGAGCACGTCCGGGCGGCCGAGGCGGAAGATGAGCAGCATCTCGACGGTCCAGCGCCCGACGCCGCGCACTGCCGTGAGCCGACCGACCACTTCGTCATCGGGCATGCGCCGGAGCGCCGCCCTGGTGGGGACGAGGCCTTCGAGCGTCTTGGCGGCGAGGTCGCGCGCCGCCGCCGTCTTGGCGCGCGAGAGGCCGGCGCCCCGGAGGTGCTCCTCCGGCACCGCGAGGAGCGCAGCCGGATTCAGCGCGCGTCGAGCGGGAAACAGCGCCCGCACGCGCCCGTAGATGGTGGCGGCGGCCTTGCCGCTCAGCTGCTGGTACACGATCGACTCGAGCAGCTCCTCGAACGGCGAGTACCGCATGCGGGGTTGGAGCGGGCAGGGGCCCGTCTTCCGGATCACGGCGGCGAGCTCGGGGTCCACGCGGCGAAGGTGGCGCACCGCGGCGACCGGGTCGAAGGGCTCGATCACGTGGCAGCGTCCACCGTGAGAGGTTCGAGGAGGGGCTGGAGGTATCGCCCGGTGTGCGACGCCGGGACCGTCACGAGCTCCTCCGGGGTACCCTGTGCCACGAGCCGACCGCCGTCGTCGCCGGCCTCGGGCCCGAGATCGATCACCCAGTCGGCGCGCTTGATCACGTCGAGATGGTGCTCGATGACGAGCACGGTGTTTCCGGCGTCCACCAGCCGGTCGAGGACCTGCAGCAGCACCCGCACGTCCTCCATGTGGAGCCCCGTGGTCGGCTCGTCGAGGATGTAGAACTTGCGGGCGCCGCGCTTCTTCGCGCCCGCGAGTTCACGGGCGATCTTGAGCCGCTGGGCCTCGCCGCCGGAGAGGGTCGTGGCGGGCTGGCCGAGGCGGAGGTAGCCCAGCCCGACCTGCTGGAGGTGCCAGAGCGCGGCGCCGAGCTTCGGCTGGTGATGAAACCGGGCGATCGCCTCCTCGACCGTCCACTGCAGGACGTCGTGGATCGACGCCCCGTGGATGCGGACGTCGAGCATCTCGCGCTTGAAGCGGCTCCCGCCGCAGGCGTCGCACGGCACGAAGACGTCGGCCAGGAAGACCATCTCCACCTGCACGTGGCCGGCTCCCTCACACTCCTCGCAGCGCCCCCCCGGCAGGTTGAACGAGAACGTGGACGCGGTGTAGCCCCGCGCCAGCGCGAGCGGCTGCGCCGCGAAGAGCTCCCGGATGTCGTCGAAACCCTTCACGTACGTGACGGGATTGGAGCGCGGCGTCCGCCCGATGGGGGACTGGTCCACGAGGAGGACGTCGGAGATCAACTCCGCGCCCGAGAGTTCCGCCACCGCGCCGACCCGCTCGCCGAGGTGCGACTTGGCGGAGTGGGCGCCGTGCAGCCGGCGCTCGAGCTCCCGGTAGAGGATGTCGTGCACCAGCGTGCTCTTGCCCGAGCCCGACACGCCGGTCACCGCCGTGAGGGTGCCGAGCGGGATGTCGGCGTCCACGTTGCGCAGGTTGTGCAGCGTGGCGCCCCGGATCCTGAGCCAGAGCGGCCCCGCGGGCCGCCGCGCGCTGGGCACCGCGATCCGCTTGGTGCCGGCCAGGTACTGTCCGGTGAGGGTACCGGTGGCGGCGGCCGGCGGGCCGGCGTGCATCACCTGGCCCCCGCGCTCGCCGGCGCCGGGGCCGAGCTCGAGCATGAAATCGGCCTGGCGCACCGCGGCGAGGTCGTGCTCCACGACGAGCACGGTGTTGCCGAGGTCGCGGAGCCGGTGGAGCAGGGCCAGGAGCCGGTCGGTGTCGCGCGGATGGAGCCCGATGGACGGCTCGTCGAGCACGTAGAGGGCGTCCACCAGCTGCGAGCCGAGGGCGTTGGCCAGCGCGATGCGCTGGGCCTCGCCGCCGGAGAGGGTGCGCGCCTGTCGGTCGAGCGTGAGATACCCCAGGCCGACGTCGTCGAGATACCGAAGCCGGGCCTCGAGCTGGTCGATCACGAGCTGCGCCACCGCCTGCCGCTGCGGGGTGAGCGTCAGGGCGCCGAGCCAGCCGCGGAGCTCGCCCACGGGCCGGGACGCCACCGCCGCGATGGTCTCCCCGCCAACGCGCACCGCCAGCGCGTGCGCGTTGAGCCGGGTGCCGTGGCAGTCGGGGCAGGAGAGAGCCAGCTGGTACTGCCTGAGGAAGACGCGGATGTACTGCTTGTAGCGCTTTTCCTCGAGTCCCCTGAGGAACGGGATGATCCCGACGTAGCGCCCCGACTTGCCGGTCAGCAGCAGCGCCCGGTCGGCCGCCTTGAGCCGCGACCAGGGTCGCTGGTGGTCGATCTTCAGGCGCTGGGCGGTGTCCAGGAGCAGGCGCCGCCGGGCTTCGTAGCGCGGCTTGGTCCACGGGTCGATGGCGCCGTCGGAGAGCGCGAGCGTCGGGTCGGGCACGATCAGCGATTCGTCGTACTCGAGCACGGCGCCGAAGCCGTTGCAGGTGGCGCACGCGCCGCGCGGGTTGTTGAAGGAGAAGAGCGCCGGCGTGGGTGAGCGGGCCAGCGTGTCGCACTTGCTGCAGCTCGGGTGTTCGGTGAAGCGGAGCCGGGCGGCGTCGTGCACCACCACCGCCACGCCCTCGCCCTCCTGGAACGCCGTCGTGATGGCCTCGACGAGGCGGGTCTCGGCGCCGGGCCCGTCCTGGAGGCGGTCCACCACGACGAGGAGGTCGGCGACCCCGGTGAGGTCCACCCCGGGCGCGAGCTCCTCGAGATGGATCGCCGCACCGTCCGCCAGAAGGCGCACGAACCCCAGCGCACGGAGGTTCTCGACGATGGCGGCGTGGCTGTGGCGCGCGGAGGCGGGCAGCGGAAAGCACACCTGCATCCGTCCGGCCCCGAGGGCGCGGATGTCCGCCGCCGCGGCCTGCGGCGTGTCCTGCCGCACCGGCGCGCCGCAGGCGCGGCAGTAGGTCGCCCCGGCCCGCGCCCAGAGCAGGCGCAGGTAGTCGTACACCTCGGTGGCGGTGCCCACGGTGGAGCGGCTCGAGACGGTCGGATTGTGCTGCTGGATGGCCACGGCGGGCGCGAGGCCCTCGAGGCGGTCCACCAGCGGCTTTGGCATCCGGTCGAGGAACTGCTTGGCGTAGGTGGAGAGCGATTCGGCGTAGCGGCGCTGCCCCTCGGCGTACAGCGTGTCGAAAGCCAGCGAGCTCTTGCCGGAGCCGGACGGTCCGGTGACCACGACCAGCGCCCGGCGGGGGAGGTCGACCGTCACACCCTTCAGGTTGTGCTGGCGGGCGTTCACGATCCGGATGACGTCCTGCGGCATGCCTGAAACATAGTTGACCCCGCCACGGGCGACCCGTACGTTTCCGCCCTCATGGCCAGTCCACTCTCCCCGAAGCTCCTCCTGCGCGGGTTCCAGATCTTCGTGGGCATTTCCCTCGCGGGATATGCCGCGGTGCTCCTCTACGGCGACAACCTCCCGGCGTTCCTCCACGGCCTGACGCAGGTGCACTGGGGCTGGGTGCTGGTCGGGCTGGGGCTCGCCTCGATGGACTGGATCGGCGGGGGGCTTCGCCTCTGGGTGGTGGCCCGCGAGATCCACCCGAACCCGCCCCTCAAGGGGATGATGCTGGCGGGCGGGATGAGCGCCTGGGCGGCCTACCTCACGCCGCTCCAGTCGGGCGCGGGCCCGATGATGATCTACACGATGCGCCGCTACGGGGTGAGCGTGCCGGTGGCGATGACCTCCACGCTGATGACCTTCATCGCCACCATCGCCTTCTTCGCGATTGCCGGGCCGCTCGCGATCCTCCTCGGCGCCGGCCGCTCGCTCGGCAACCAGGGCAACGTCCTCGGCCTGTCGCTCTACGACCTCTTCCTCGGCAGCCTCGGCATCTTCGCCGGCCTCGGCGTGCTGATGGTCGTGATCATCGTGTTCCCCGCGCTGGCCCACGGCGTGATTCACCGCGCGGCGCAGTGGGCCGGCCGGCGCAGCCGCCGCGTCGCGGCCCGGCTCGAGAAGCTCCTGGCCGGCATCGACGAGGCGCACGCGAGCGTGGTGCGCTTCAACACGCCGCGCGGCTGGCTGTCGCTGTTCTGGGCCATCCTGCTCTCGGGCCCGTCGCACGCGAACAAGCTGCTCGCCGGCTACGTGGCGCTCCGGGCCATCGGGGTCCACGCCCAGTTCGTGGACGTGCTGCTGGTGCAGACCCTGGTCACCTTCCTCCTCTATTTCGCCCCGACCCCCGGCGCCAGCGGCATCGCGGAGCTGCTCTCGGCCCTGGTGATGTCGGTCTACGTGCAGCCGGCGATGACGCCGCTCTACACGCTCATCTGGCGGACCATCCTCAGCTACTTCACCCTCGCCTTCGGGTTCCTGGTGTTTTCCGGCTGGGTCAAGCAGGGGATCCGGGGCGCCCGGGGGCTCGAGGGCCTCGAGGAGGACCCCGAACCGGCCCTCCCGGGCCCCGACCCGGGATGACCACCCCGGAAGAGGCCCTCGGCCGATCCTACGACCCGGAGCTGATGCGCCGGATGCTGGCGTATCTCCGCACCAGGCGCGGCCTTGTGGCGATCAGCGTGGGGCTCCTGATCGTCAACGCGCTGCTGGCGCTGGTCGGGCCCGTGCTCACGAAACAGGCGCTCGACGTGGCGGTGCCGCATCGTGACGTCGGCCTGCTCGGCACGCTCACCGCCGCCTACCTGGCGGCCCTCCTCCTCGAGTTCGGCACCGAGTACGCGCAGGGCCTGCTGACCACCTACATCGGCCAGGGCGTGATGCGCGACCTGCGCCTCGAGCTGTTCGGCCGGCTGCAGCGCCTCAGCATTCCCTACTTCGACCGGCATCCCGTCGGCCGTCTCATGACGCGGGTCACCTCGGACGTCGAGACCCTCAACGAGCTCTTTTCCAGCGGCGTGGTCGCCATCTTCGGCGACCTCTTCACCCTGCTGGCGATCATGGCGCTGATGCTCGGCTCCGACTGGCGGCTGGCCCTGGTGGCCTTCGCGGTGATCCCGCTGGTCTGGCTCACCGCCTGGCTCTTCCGCCGCCAGGTGCGCGAGGCGTTCCGGGACATCCGGGTGCGCCTCGCCCGGCTGAACAGCTTCCTGCAGGAGCACCTGTCAGGCATGCGGGTGGTCCAGCTCTTCGGCCGCGAGCGCGCCGCCGCGGACGAATTCTCGCGCATCAACCGCTCGCACCTCGACGCGCACCTGCGGTCGATCACCATCTACGCGGTGTTCTTCCCGGTGATCGAGGTGCTCTCCTCGGTGGCGGTGGCGCTGATCCTCTGGTACGGCGGCGTGCGCTACGCCAGCCAGACGCTGACGGTCGGCACGCTCGCGGCCTTCATCCAGCTGACCCGGCGGTTCTTCCAGCCGCTGCAGGACCTCTCGGAAAAGTTCAACATCCTCCAGAGCGCGATGGCCTCGTCCGAGCGGATCTTCGGGCTCCTCGACGCGCCGGTCACCGTGCCGGAGCCGGTGGCGCCGGCCACGCTCCGGCGGCCGGTCCGGGGCGAGGTGCGCTTCGACGGCGTGTGGTTCCGCTACCGGCCGGACGGTCCGTGGGTCCTCCGGGACGTCTCCTTCACGGCCTCGCCGGGCCAGACCGTGGCGCTGGTGGGGCAGACCGGGGCGGGGAAGACCACCGTGATCAGCCTCCTCCTCCGGTTCTACGACCCGGAGCGCGGCCGGATCACGCTCGACGGCGTCGATATCCGCGACCTCCCGACCGCGGAGCTCCGGCGGTTCATCGGCTTCGTGCAGCAGGACCTCTTCCTCTTCACCGGCGACATCCTTCGCAACCTGCGGCTCGACGCCCCGGTGCCGGAGGCGGCCGCGCAGGTGGCCGCGGAGCGGGTCGGTGCGGACCGGTTCATCCGGAGGCTTCCGGCCGGGTACGGCCACGTGCTGGGCGAGCGCGGGAAGTCGCTGAGCGTGGGGGAGCGCCAACTGTTGAGCTTTGCGCGCGCCCTGACGCTCGATCCGGCCATCCTGGTGCTGGACGAGGCCACCAGTTCGGTGGACACCGAAGCGGAGGCGCAGATCCAGCGGGCCATCGCGGAGCTGATGACCGGCCGGACCAGCATCGTCGTGGCGCACCGGCTCAGCACGGTCCTCCACGCGGACGAGATCCTGGTCTTCCACCACGGCGAAATCCGCGAGCGCGGCGATCACCGCGCCCTGCTGGCGGCGCGGGGCCTCTACGAACGACTGTATCGGCTCCAGCTGGAGGGGCAGGCCAGCCGCCCCCATGAAGGCTCCGCCGCCTGAACACGGCCGGACGGGCGTGTCTTCCTTGCGCCTCCGCCCCGCGGCGGGGTAGGTTTTCCTTCCCCCGTCCGCGTACCGATCGAGGCCGATGATCCAGTTCGAGTCAGGCGGCCGCCGCTGGCCGCTCGCCGCAGGTGAAACCGTCCTCGGGTCCTCGCCCGTGGCGGCCGTGCGCCTCGAAGGAGCCGGCGTCCTGGAGAGCCATGCGCTGGTCAACGCCACGCGCTCCGGCGCCGCCATCCGGCGCGCGGACCCCGGCGCGGTGGTGTCCGTCAACGGCGTGCGCCTGGGCGCCGACCCGGTCCCGCTCCTCCACGGCGACAAGGTGCAGCTGGGCGCGGTCGAGCTGGTGGTGGTGGACGAGAGCCGCATCGGCTCGACCCGGATGGCCGACGCGACCGCCCTCCGCACGGTGGGATCCCCGGCGGCCCCCGCGAGCCAGCCAGCGGGCCCGATGACCGCCGGCCGGCTGGTGAGCCTGGCCGATGGCCGCGAGTACCAGGTCGGCGAGGGCCCGCTCGTCTTCGGGCGGGACGCCGCGTGCGACGTGGTGATCGAATCCACCGACGTCTCCCGCCGCCACGCGTTCATCAAGAACGGGCCCGAGGGCTACGTCCTCGAGGACACCAGCGCCAACGGCGCCCTGGTCAACGGCGTGCCGATCGACCGGCGCCTGGTCCTCAAGCGGGGTGACGTCCTCCGGTTCGGTCCGGCCGACTTCAGGTTCTACGCCGAAGCGGCGCCGGCGCCGCCGTCCCCTCCGCCCGGCGCGGCGCACCGGTTGTTCGACACCGTGCACGGGATTCCCGCGATGGTCCCGGCGTTTCCCTCCCGGCCCACCGCCCCGCCGCCGCTCGCCACCGTGCTGATCCGGAACGGCAGCCTGCGCGGCCAGCGGCTTCCGATCCGGACGCCGGTCGTCAACATCGGGCGCGCGGACTACAACGACCTCGTCCTCGGCGAGGAGAGCGTGAGCGCCTCGCACGCCAAGCTGCAGCGCCGCGACGAGACCTGGTTCCTCACCGACCTCGACTCCACCAACGGGACGTTCGTGGACGGGGAACAGCTCCGCGGCGAGGTCCCGCTCCTGCCGGGCTCCACCGTGCGCTTCGGCGATGTGACCGTGCTCTTCGATCCCAGCGACACGCGCGGCGGCGCGCCGGTCGGCGGCACCCGCGTGGTCGGGGCGATCTCGATCCCGGACACGCCGCGCATCGTCGCCGCGCCCGCCGCGGTTCCGGTCCGTTCCCGGCGTCCCTCCCGACGGCCGGCACGCAAGGGCGTGCGCTCGTGGGTCGTGACGCTCTCCATCGGCCTCGCCGCGCTCGCGCTGGCGGCCGCCTACTACCTCTTCGGTCGCTGACGAGGACCCGTGCACTTCACCTGCGCCGCCCGCACCGACGTCGGCATCGTCCGCACCGGCAACGAGGACAACTACCTCATGCTGTCGGAGCGGGGCATCTTCATCGTCGCCGACGGCATGGGGGGACACGCCGCCGGCGAGGTGGCGAGCGAGATGGCGGTGCGCATCATCTCCCGGGAAATCGGCTCGCTCCGGGGCGTCAACGACGAGCAGGCCGCCGAGCGGATCGCGCGTGCCATGGTGACCGCCAACGAGGCGATCTTCGAGCGGACGCTGTCCGAGCACGACAAGCGGGGCATGGGCACCACCGCCACCGTGCTCGCCCTCATGCCGGGCCGCTACTTCATCGGGCAGGTGGGAGACAGCCGGGCCTATCTCCTGCGCGACGGGCATTTCCTCCAGGTGACCCGCGACCACTCCTACGTCCAGGAACAGGTGGACGCCGGCCTCCTGACGCCGGAGCAGGCGCGGGTCCATCCCTACAGCAACGTGATCACCCGCTGCGTCGGCGCCGGGAGCGACGTCGTCCCCGACGTGTACTTCGGCGACCTCCGCGCCGGCGACGTGCTGCTGCTCGCCTCGGACGGGCTGACGGGCATGCTGGAGGACGAGCAGCTCGTCCGCCTGCTGGCGGATCCCGCGGGCCCGCAGGCCTGGGTCGACCGGATGATCAGCGAGGCGAACCGGCGGGGCGGCCTCGACAACATCACCGCCATCGTGGTGAAGATCGAGTCGCTCGACTAGCCGCTGAAACAGCCCGGGGCCCCGGTGCGTAGGGGCGCCCCATGATTGCTTCCCTCTCGATCGCCCTCGGGACCCTCCGGTCCAATCCCCTCCGCACCATCCTCTCCACGCTCGGCATCGTCATCGGCGCCGGCGCGCTCGTGGCCGTCCTGACCCTCGGCGACGGCATGGAGCGCTTCGGGCGGCAGCAGCTGGCCACGACCACCGACCTCCAGTCGGTCGTCATCGAGCCGCGCACCGCGGAGATCATCGACAACCAGGCCTACCCCATCGACGGCTACCTCGTGTTCGGCCGAGCCGACGCGGAGTCGCTGCTGGCCCGGCTCCCCCAGGCGAAGGCGGCGCTGCTCTCGCTGACCGGGGCGGCGCCGCTGGGCGCCGGCCCCGGGGCGCCGGACACGGTGATGGTGCAGGCCACGCTGCCGACCCACGCCGCGGTCCTCAATCGCCCACTCGCCGCGGGCCGGTACTTCTCCGCGGCGGAGGCGGCGGCCGACGCGCCGGTGATCGTGATTTCGTCCGGGCTCGGGGCGTCGATCGGCGGGGGGGACGCGGCGGCGGCCGTGGGCAAGCGGCTCCGGCTCCGCGGGCAGGAGCGCGAGGTGATCGGCGTGATGGCCGGCCCGGGGGGACCGGAGGCCATCCACACCGTGTATGTCCCGCTCGAGGCCGCGGGTGAGGTCCTGGCGCCGACGCCGCGCCCTCGCGCGCCGACGATGGTGCTGCAGGCGGGGCGCGTGGAGGACGTCCGCGCGGTGCGCGAGGGCGCGGAACGGTGGCTCGGAACGCGGGCGGGGGCGGACTGGGGGCGCAAGGCACGGGTCCACACCAACCTGCAGCGGGTGGATCAGGCGGAGCGGGCCATCCTCGTCTTCAAGCTGTTCCTCGGCGCGATCACCGGCATCTCGCTGCTGGTGGGCGGCATCGGCATCATGAACGTCCTCCTCGCCTCGGTCACCGAGCGGACCAGAGAGATCGGCGTCCGCAAGGCCGTCGGCGCACGCCGGCGCGACCTGCTCTCGCAGTTCCTGCTGGAGTCGGTCGCGATTTCCGGGGTGGGATCGGTGCTGGGGACGCTGCTCGGCCTGGGGGGAGCGTTCGGGGTCACGGCGCTGATCCGGCGCCAGGTGGACGCCCAGGTGTACGCCGCGTTCAGCTGGAGCACGCTATTCGTGGCCGCGGCCGCGGCGATCCTGGTCGGCGTCGTGTTCGGGATCTACCCGGCGCTCCGCGCCGCCCGACTCTCTCCGGTCGAAGCGATCCGGCACGAGTAATTCACCGCGATTCTGTCATTGCGAGGAGGCCCCGGAACGGGCCGACGAAGCAATCTCAGGCAGATTGCTTCGGCCTCTCCGAGGCCTCGCAATGACAGAAGGGGCGGTCGGACGGAAATCCGCTACCGGAGCAGGGGCACGCCCTCGTCCAATCGTCGGGTGACTTCTCCCGCAGGCAGCACCACCACATCCATCAGGCCATCGAGCCGCGCCGGGCGGCGCCCCTCCGTGAACACCCGCAGCCGGCGCGCGCTCTCGTAGAGCGCGTCCGCCACCCGCGGCAGGCCCAGCTGGCCAGCCCGGCCCGCGTCGGTCAGCCGATCGACCGTCCCGGCCCGGGTGAGGAGCGGGAGGTCCACCGCCAGCATCGAGGTCCGCGCCGGAAAATCGAGCAGCAGTTGCCCGGGGCGGAGCCCGGCCTCGGTGGCGATCGCGTCCTCCACCCGTTCCAGCAGGTCGGCGTCCTCCGACAGCCACGGCTGCGCGTCGGCGGGCACATCGCTCGCCGGAACGTCCATCGCGCGCTTGAAGAGGCGCCGTTCCTGCACGCGCGCCGCCAGCCCGGTCGGGTCGGTGGCCAGGAGCGCGGTCATCAGCCCGCCGTCGGTGGCCTCGGCGATCATGGCGGGGGCCAGGCCACCGGCGGCGACGGTCGCCCGCACGGCGCGCTTGAACATGCAGGTGGCGCTCCGCACCGCGTGGTGCCAGTACACGTTCCGGTACATCTGGTACTTCGCGAAGAGCAGCGACTCCAGCGCGCTGATCCCCTTTTCGTGCACGCCGATTTCCCAGCGGCCCGGTGCGCTCTCGACGACGGCGAGCGAGGAGAGCAGCCGGTCCACGTCGACCGCTCCGTACGGCACGCCGCACATCCGGGCGTCGCGGCTCAGGTACTCGATCTTGTCGAGGTCGAGCGAGCCGCTGATGAGCCCGCCGAGCGGGCTGGCGCTCCGGCCGCGGATGAGGTCGCCGATGCGGAGCGCCAGCCCCGGGCCGCCGACCTGGGTCAGCACCTCGCCGAGCTCGCCGCGGGTGAGCTTGGCCACGCCCAGCTCCTCGTGGTGGAGGAACCCGGCCTCCTCGAGCCCGTGCGAGAAGGGGTAGTGCCCGATGTCGTGCAGCAGGGCGGCCAGGCGCGCGGCGAGCCGGTCCTCCTCGGAGACCGCCTCGAGTTCCCGGCGCTCGGCGAGCGCGGTCAGCGCCGACTTGGTGAGGTGATACGCGCCGAGGGCGTGCTCGAAGCGGGAGTGGGTGGCGCCGGGATAGACGAGGAAGGCGTGGCCCAGCTGGCGTACATAGCGGAGGCGCTGGACGGCGGGCGTATCGAGCACGCGCAGCGCCGCACCGTCCAGCCGGATGTTGTCCCACAGCGGGTCGCGAACGACCTCGAAGCGGTCAGGCAGAGGCGGGCCCCGCCGCGGCGACGGCGGGATCCACGCCGGCCGCGAAGGTCGCGAAGTTGTCGCGGAACATGCGGGCCAGCTTGGCGGCCTGGGCGTCGTAGGCCGCCGCGTCCTTCCAGGTGCTCCGCGGGTCGAGAATGTTCGAGGGGACGTCGGGCACCGCGGCGGGCACCTCGAAGCCGAACACCGGGTCCTTCCGGAAGGTGGCGCCGTCGAGCGCGCCGGCGAGCGCGGCCCGCACCATGGTGCGGGTATGGGCCAGCTGCATCCGCGATCCGGCGCCGTAGGCGCCGCCGGTCCAGCCGGTGTTGACCAGCCACACCTTGGCCCCGTGCTTCGCGAGCTTCTCGCCCAGCATCTTGGCGTACACGCCGGGGTGCCGCGGCAGGAACGGCGCCCCGAAGCAGGCGGAAAAAGTGGCGGTGGGCTCGGTCACGCCGCGCTCCGTGCCGGCGACCTTGGCGGTGTATCCCGACAGGAAGTGGTACATCGCCTGCTTCGGCGTGAGCCGCGCGATCGGCGGCAGCACGCCGAAGGCGTCGGCCGTCAGGAAGATCACCGTGTGCGGGTGGCCGCCCATGCCGCCGGGCTCGTGGTTCGGGATGCAGTCGATCGCGTAGCTCGCCCGGGTGTTCTCGGTGAGCGTGTCGGCGTCGAACATCGGCGACCGGTCGTCGAGGTCGAGCACCACGTTCTCGAGGACGGTGCCGAACATCTGGGTCGCCGCGTGGATTTCGGGCTCGCCGCCGGGGCTCAGGCGGATGACCTTGGCGTAGCAGCCGCCCTCGAAGTTGAAGACGCCGCGGTCGCTCCAGCCGTGCTCGTCGTCGCCGATGAGGCGGCGGGTCGGGTCGGCGGAGAGGGTGGTCTTGCCGGTGCCGGAGAGGCCGAAGAAGATCGCCGCGTCGCCGTTCGGCCCGATGTTGGCCGAGCAGTGCATCGGGAACACGTTCTGTTCCGGCAGCAGCCAGTTGAGCACCGTGAAGATCGACTTCTTCAGCTCCCCGGCGTACCGGGTGCCGCCGATGAGGATGGTGCGCTTCGCGAAGTGCAGCACGATGAAGGTGCCGGTCGCGGTGCCGTGACGCGCGGGGTCGGCCTGGAACTCCGGCGCGTGCAGCACCGTGAAGCTCGGCGCGAAGGCGGCCAGGTCGGCCGCCGTCGGGCGGATGAACATGTTCCGGACGAACAGCATCTGCCAGGCGTTGGGGCTGAGGAACCGCACCGGGAGCCGGTACGCGGGGTCGGCGCCGGCGAAGAGGTCCTGCTGGAAGAGGTCCTGGCCGTCGAGATGTTCCCGGACGTCGCGGAGCAGCACGTCGAAGTGCGCCGGCGACATCTTGCCGTTCTTTTCCCACCAGACACTACCCGATGTGGCGGCGTCCTCGACCACGAACTTGTCCTTGGGCGAGCGGCCGGTGTGGGGGACGGTGACCGCCGTGAAGGCGCCCCGGTCGGTGAGGTGCCCCTCCCCCCGCTGGATGGCGTGCTCGACCAGGCTGGCCGGGCCGAGGTTGGCGTGGATGCGGGTCTTGGCGGGAGAGGTGGTCGTCATGGGGTGTGCGGGCGCCGGCGGCGCCCCTCCTTGGGGATTCGGGTCAGGGAGCCGTCACGGCCACGGCGGTGCGCCGGCGGATGCGAGCCCGCTCCTGCGCGTCCACCGCGGCGATGACGGCCAGGTTGACGATGTCGTCGACGTCGGCGCCGCGCTGGAGCACGTGCACCGGGGCGGCCATGCCGACGAGGATGGGTCCGATGGCCTGGGCCCCGCCGAGGCGGCTCAGGAGTTTGTAGCAGATGTTGGCGCCGCTCAACTCGGGAAAGATCAGGACGTTCGCCTTGCCCGGCAAGCGGCTGCCGGGATAGTACCGCTGGAGGATCGACTCGACGAGGGCGGTGTCGGCCTGCATCTCGCCGTCCACCGCCAGCGCGGGATACTGCGCATGGAGCATCGCCACCGCCTCCCAGACCTTGCGGGAGGCGGGATGCTTGACCGAACCGAAGTTGGAAAACGACAGCATCGCGATCCGCGGCTCGATGCCGAGGCCCCGCACGAACGTGCCGGCCGCGAGCGCGATCTCCTTGAGCCGGGTGCTGTCGGGGTCGATGTTGACGGTGCAGTCCGCCAGGAAGATCGTCTCCCCCTGGAAGACCATCATGTAGATCCCCGCGACCGCCTTGCCCGGCTCGGCGCCGATGACCCGCATGGCGGGCTTGATCGCGTCCGGGTAGTGCTGGTTCTCGCCGACCACCAGCGCGTCGGCGTCGCCCGCGGCCACCATCCCCGCGCCGAAGTAGGCCGGTTGCCGCATCCGCCGGTTGGCCTCGGCCTCGGTGATGCCACGGCGGCGCCGGCGCTCCCAGAGGCGGGTGGCATACTGGGCGCGCCGCTCCGAGGTGTTCGGGTCGACGATGCGCATGCCCTCGATCGACATGCCGAGCGCCGCCGCGGTCGCGTTGATTTCCGCCGGGTCCCCGACGAGGACCGGCTCGGCGGTCCCCTCATCGCGCACGATGCGGGCGGCGCGGAGCACGCGCGGATCCTCCGCATCGGTCATCGCCACGCGCTGCAACTCCGCGGAGGCCTTGTTGCTCAGCCCGCGCATCACGGCGCGCCCGCGGCTCTGCCGGCTCTCCAGCTTCTGGCGGTACTCGTCGAGGTCGAGGACCACGGAGGCGACGCCGCTCGCGATGGCGGCCCACGCCACCGCCGGCGCCACCCAGAGGAGCACCCGGGGGTCGAACGGCTTCGGGATCAGGTAGTCCCGGCCGAAATGGAGCTGCTCGACCCCGTAGGCCCGGAGGACCACCTCGGGCACCTCCTCCCGCGCGAGCGCGGCCAGGGCGCGGGTGGCGGCCATCTTCATCTCCTCGTTGATCGCCCGGGCGCGGACATCGAGTGCGCCGCGGAAAATGAACGGGAAGCCGAGGACGTTGTTCACCTGGTTCGGGTAGTCGGTGCGCCCGGTCGCGATCACCGCGTCGGGGCGGACGGCGCACACCTCTTCCGGCGTGACCTCGGGATCGGGGTTGGCCAGGGCGAAGACCAGCGGGTCGCGCGCCATCGCCCCGAGCTCGGGGGCGGGCAGGGCATGGGCCGCGCTCAACCCCACGAAGACGTCGGCGCCGGCGAGCGCCTCCGCGCGGGTGCGGTAGCGCGGGGCCTGGGCGAAGCGTTGCTTGTAGGGGTCGAGGTCGGTGCGGCTGGTGTCGACGACGCCGTGGATGTCCACCAGCGTGATGTTCTCGCGGCGCACGCCGAGCCGGACGTAATGCTCCGCCGTGGCGATGGCGGCCGCGCCGGCCCCGAGAAAGACGCAGCGGACGTCGCCCGGTTGCTTGCCCACGACCTCGAGGCCGTTCAGCAGCGCGGCGCCGCTGATGATGGCGGTGCCGTGCTGGTCGTCGTGGAAGACGGGGATGGACATCGTCTCCCGCAGCCGCTCCTCGATGTGGAAGCAGTCGGGGCTCTTGATGTCCTCGAGATTGATGCCGCCGACCGTGGGCTCGAGCGCCTGGCAGAAGCGGATCACGTCCTCGGGGTCCGCCGCGTTGATCTCGAGGTCGAAGACGTCGATGTCGGCGAAGGTCTTGAACAGGACGCCCTTCCCCTCCATGACCGGCTTGCCGGCCAGCGGGCCGATGTCGCCGAGGCCGAGGACGGCGGTCCCGTTCGAGACGACCGCCACGAGGTTGCCGCGCGCGGTGTACCGGTAGGCGTCGTCGGGGTGCGCCTGGATGGCCAGGCAGGGCTCTGCCACGCCGGGGGTGTAGGCCAGGGAGAGGTCGCGCTGGTTCTGGGTCGGCTTGGTGGGGACGACCTGGATCTTGCCGGGGCGGCCCTCCTCGTGATAGCGGAGGGCGTCCTGTCGGCGGTCGCTCATCGGGTCGGGATCATGTTGGCCGGCCAGTGGGACAGCGCCTGCGCCGTGTTGATGTCGCGCGCGCTGAGCGAAGTGGCCTGGGGGAAGGAGTACATGATGTCGAGCGTGTCGCTGCTGTGTTGGAACAGCCCGAGCGAATGACCCAGTTCGTGGGTGGTGGTGATCGCGAAGCACTCGGAGAGATCGGTCTGCGCCGGGTCGTACTTCGGGTGGATGTACATCCGCACCGGGAGCTGGAGCTGGAACCGGGTGGCCGCCGTGTCCACGATGGTCTCGCCCTCGCAGCCGGGAAACATCGTGCGCAGCCGGCCCACGGTCGCCATCGCCTTGACGGGAAGCGGCCCCACGCGGACCACCACGTCGGCGGTCGACGAGTCCGCCACCAGCGACGGCGTCATACTCGCCATAGAGGAACGCGGCCCGCCACGTCGCGATCGCGTCCTCCACGTGCGCCGGCATGCCGAGCGAATCCTGCACCCAGATCTTGACCGGCAGCGACGACCGCGGCCAGTGGAAACTCAGGGTGTCGACGTCCGGGACATCCCCCACCACGATCCGCCACTCGTAAAGCGATGCGCGCGAGGGGGAGGTGGCGTCGGAGCAGGAGAGTGCACGCGCCGGCAAGGGTGGCAGCGGCGGCAAGGTCAGGAGTCGGCGGGCGATCATGGATGAGTCCACGCGGCCCCCAGGGCGAGGCCGAGTCGCGACACCTGCTGCGACCCGACGAACCCGGCGGCCTCCAGGGCGGAGGTCGAGAATCGGTGGTAGTCGTACCGCAGCCCGAGCACCCAGGCCCAATCCCCTGAAAGGGGGTGCTGGTAGTCGAGCCCCGCGCCGAAGAGGGCCGCCGCGGGGACGCCGTCGCGGAAGATCCCCGTCTTGTCGGACGGCATGTACTGGAGCACGCCCAGGCTGACTCGCCAGGAGAGCTCCGAGGAGATCGCGCCGACCAGGGCGGCGGCGGCGGTGAAGGCGCCGAGGGACCCGGCGTCGCCGGCGTCGGCGCCGCCTTCGGTGATGTTCGCGGTGCTCGTGCCGTAGCTCAGGTCGAGGCTGGCCCGCAGGGTCTTGGCCACCGGAAGGGACGCGCTCACGTAGAGCGTCGGGGCCAGGGCCGGTTTCACCTCGATCGGCGCGACGATCTGGTCCTTGACCAGCGCCGACGAGCCGGTGACGCCCAGGAGGGCGCTCAGCCGGACCTGGGCGGCGGCCGGGGCGGCCGCCGCGGTGGCCAGTGCGCCCGCCAGGGCGACGATTCGGATCGTCTTCATCCCCCCAAAATGGCCTCCCCCAGGGGGCAGAGTCAACGAACTGCCCGGGATCCGCCCCGCGCATACGCCCGCAGGCGGCGGAGCATCCGGCGGTCGTTGGTGACCATGTCGTCTCCCTTGGGGGTTTCGAGTACCTTGATCACGTGGCGGAAGCGCTCGTCCCGCATGATCCGGCGGAACGGTTCGGCGCCGAGGGAGCCCTCGGCCATCGAGTTCGTGCCGGTCGCGGTGGGAGTCGAACGGGGTCTTGGAGTCGTTGAGGTGGAGGCAGTGGAGGTGCTCGAGGCCCACGACGCGCTCCCACCTGGTCCAGACGCCGTCGTAGTCGTTGCGGAGGTCGTAGCCGGCGGAGTAGAGATGGCAGGTGTCCGCGCAGAAGCCGATGCGGTGGCGGAGATCCGAGGGCACGAGCGCGCGGAGTTCCGCCAGTTCCTCGAATGTGCGGCCGAGGGCGGTCCCGGTGCCCGCGGTGGTCTCGAGAAGGACCATGACCTCCCCGGGCGCCGAGCGCAGCGCCTCGGCGTAGCCCCGCGCATTTCGTTGCAGTCCGGCGTCGCGGTCGTCAAGATAGTTGCCCGGGTGTGACACCACGGCGGGAATGCCGAGGGCGTGGCAGCGCCCAAGCTCGGCGGCGAACGAGGCGACGGACTTGGCGCTTGACGCGGGGTCGGGCGAGGCGAGGTTGATGAGGTACGAATCGTGCGACACGACGCCGTTCAATCCGCTCTCTTCGTACGCCCGCCGGAACGCGCCGACCGTGGCTTCTTCGAGCACCGGTTCGCGCCACTGGTTGGGCGTCTTGGTGAACATCTGGATCGCCGTGGCGCCGATGTCGATGCCCCGGGCGGGGGCCGTCTGGACCCCGCCCTGGGTGGAGACGTGGGCGCCCAGGCGCTCGCCTGTCCTTGAAGACTGCCCTGACGCAGGGGCCGAACGGGAACGACTCATGAACACACCGACCCTTCGTGGCTGAGCGCGCCCGGGGTGACGCCTTCGCGCATCCCCGTGTCCTGCTGCTCGGTGATCCGACGCTCCGGCCGGACGGGCTGGAGCGTGCCCTCGTGCGCGGCGGATTCCAGGTGCTCGAGGCCGACGGCGTGCCGGCCGACCCGCCGCACGGCGCGCTCCCCGACCTCATCCTCCTCACGGTGCCCGACGCGGGCGACGTGCTCGCCGGCGAACTGCGCCGCCTCCAGACCGGCACGTGGAGCGAGGTGCCGGTCTTCGCGCTCCTCGCCGCCGGCGGGACCGAGGGGCCGCTCGCCGCGTTGCGTCTCGGCGCGGCCGAGGCGATGTCGATCCCCGTCCACCTCGGCGAGCTGTGCGCCCGGGTGGATGCCCGGCTCCGCGGCCGGGCCGGGCTGGAGGCGCACCGGCAGGAGCGTCAGGTGAACTCCCTCATGTTCGACATCTTCGCCGAGGTCTCCACCGCGATCCGCCCGGACGAAATCCTCCAGACGCTGGTGCGCCGCGTGGGCGCCGCGCTCGACCTGGCGCACTGTTCGTTCCTGCTCACGCCGCCCGGGGAGGCCGCCGGCCGCGTCGTCGCCGTGCACGAGAGCCCGGCGGTCCGGGACCTCACGGTGGACCTCGGCCGCTACCCGGAAATCCGCGAGGCGCTCCGCACCGAGCGGCCGGTCTTCATCGCCGACGTGCACGCCCATCCGCTCTTCGCCGAAACGCGGGCCGGCTGGACCGAGCAGCAGCTCCAGATTCAGGTCCGGAGCGTGCTCGCCATCCCGGTGTCCCTGCTGGGCCGTGTCGCCGGGGTCTTTCTCCTTCGGACCCGGCGCTCCGACCCGGTCCTGACGCCGCAGCAGGTGGCCTTCGCGGAAACCCTGACGACCGCGGCCGCGCGCGTCCTCGAAACCGAGGAGCGGCGCTCGGCGATGTACCGCCGGCTGGCCGGTGTGTCCGCCCACGACCCCCTGACCGGATGCGGGACGCTGGACGCGCTCGACCGCCGCATTCGGGAGGAGTTCGAGCGGGCCCGGCGCTACGCCCTGAGCTTCAGCCTGATCCTCCTGGACGTGGACCAGCTCCGCAACCTGAACGAGCGGCTGGGCACCGAGGGCGGCGACCGCGTGCTGGCGGAACTCGGCCGCCTGCTCCAGCGTGAACTCCGCGCCCCGGACTTCGTGTGCCGCTACGGCGGCGACGAGTTCGCGCTGATCCTTCCCGAGACCGACCTCGAAGGCGCCCGCCGCTCCGTGGCCCGGGTGCGCGAGTGCATCCTGGACACGCCGTTCGCCGACCTGGCCGCCGCGGACCGCCCGCGGCTCAGCGCGGGCATCGTGACGTATCCGCATCCCTCCGCGGTGCAGACCGAGGACCTCTTTTCGCTGGTCGAGGCGGCGCTGCTCCGCGGAAAGGCGCAGACCGACGAGCGGATCGGCACCGCCGATTCGATGGCGCCCTGAGCCGGCCTACCGTCGGCGGCGGAGCCAGTCCGACGGGTCGAGCGCGATCGAGTTCTCGCCCCGGATCTCGAAATGCAGGTGGGGCCCCTGGTCGGAGTTGGCCCCACCCACCAGCCCGATGACCTGCCCCCGTGTGATCGCCTGCCCCACCGTCACGGTCGCGCTGTCGAGCTGCATGTAGAGCGACCGGTAGCCGTTCCCGTGCTGCAGGACCACCGTGAGCCCGTAGGTGCCGAGCCGCTGGACCAGTTCGACCCTGCCGTTCTCCACCGCCTTGACCGGGGTGCCCTCCGGGGCCGCGATCCCGATGCCGTTCCACCGGACCACGCCGCCGCTCGGCAGCGTCGTGCGGCCGAAGTTGTAGACCACCCGCCCGTCCACCGGCCAGTCGAGCTTGCCGATGTCCGCGGTGGTCAGTCCCCCCGTCACCGGCGCCGCCGTGCTGGCGCGGCGCGCCCGCTCGAGCGCCACGAGCAGCTCGTTGAGCCGGGCCTCGTCGCGCTCGAGGGCGCTCAGCCGCTCGCCGGTGGCCTGGCCGGAGCGCTGCAACTGGGCCAGCCGGCGCGCCCGTGCGTCCGCGAGGTCGCCGTAGTGCCTGAGTTCGGCCTCGCGGTCGGCGCGCGTGCTGCCGAGGCTGGTCCGGATGCCGAGCAGGTCGTTCCGCTGCCGCTCGACGCGCCCGCGGAGCGCCTCGACGTCGTGGACGAGGGCGCGGTCCTGCTGGCTGGTGAGGAAGAGGTACTTGTAGCGCGCGAGGAGGTCACCGAAGGATTCGGCGGCGAGCAGCGCCTGGTAGGGGTACATCGTGCCGCGCTTGTAGATCTCCACCAGCCGCCGCTCCAGGACGGCGCGCTTCTCGTCGAGATTGTCCTCCGCCAGCGCCAGTTCGGCGCTCACCCGGTCGACTTCGGTGTTGAGGCTGGCGATCTGCGACTCGATCTCGTTGACGATGCGGCCGGTCGTCTCCCGCTGGCGCTCGATGTTGCGGAGCTCGGCGTTGACGTCCTTGACCTGGCCCTCGAGGCGCGCCTGCTGGGCCTGGAGCTGGGCCCGCTCGACGCGGATGGAGTCGAGCCGGCGCCGGCTCCGCTCGAGCTCGTCGGCGGTGCGGTCCTGGGCGTGGAGCGTCCCGGCGGCGAGCGCGGGAAGGAGGGCGAGCAGCAGCCAGGCGGACCTTCCCCGCATCCCCGCTTCCCCGCCTGCCACCCTAGACATTTCTCAGGTGCCGTCCGACGCTGACGAGACTGCCGCCGAGCCCGATCGCGATCCCGAACAGGATGCCGAGCAGGAGATACCTGGGCTCGAAAAAGACGAGGGTGTGCAGGGCGGTGGTGCTGTTCCGGCGGAAGAGCTCGAACGCTCCCCGGCTCAGCAGGACGGCGAGCACGCCGCCGAGGAAGCCCTTGAGGGCGCCGTCCAGCAGGAAGGGGCCCCGGATGAACGCGTCGGTGGCGCCGACCAGCCGCATGATGGAAATCTCGCGGGCGCGCTGGAGGACCGTCATGCGGATGGTGACCCCGATGATGACGACGGCGACCGCCGCGAAGGCGAGCCCGATCACGAGTCCCACGAAGCCGGCCAGGTTTCGCAGCCGGTCCAGCCGCTCGATCCACTCCCGGCCGAAGCGGACGTCGTCCACGAAGGGGAAGCCCTCGATCCGCTTGGCGACCGCGGTGGCGTGGACCGCGTCGCGGTAGGGCTCCTTCAGGCTCACCTCGAGCGAGGCCGGCAGCGGGTTCACCTGGAGGTCGCGGTAGGCGTCCTTGAATTCCACGAGCTCCCGCTGGGCCCGCTGCAGCGCCTGGTCCTCGTCGACGTACTGCACCGAGGCGACCTCGGGGAAGGCCGCGATGTCCTGGGCGGCGAGCGTGATCGTCTCGGCCGGCGTGCCGCGGAGGACGAAGGCCTCGATCTCGACCCGGCTGCTGATGCCCCGCAGGGCCTCGCGCATGTTGACCGCGACGAGCCCGAACAGCCCGATGGTGAAGAGCGAGAAGGCGATCGTCGTGATCGAGAGCGCCGAGAGGAGCGGCGCCCGGCGGAAGGACCGGAGGGTTTCCCGGGTCAGGATCCTCACGAGATTCCCTCGGTGGCGATCCGTTCCTCGGCGCTGTCGAAGACCACCGCCCCTTCACGAAGTTCCAGCACCCGGTAGTCCGTCTGCCGCACGAGCGCGAGCTCGTGGGTGGCCATGACGACGCAGGTGCCGCCGGCGTTGATCTCGCGGAGCAGCTGGAACACCCCGCGGGACGACCGCTCGTCGAGGTTGCCCGTGGGCTCGTCGGCCAGCAGGATCGGCGGGTCGTTGACGAGCGCCCGCGCGATCGCGACCCGCTGCTGCTCGCCGCCGGAGAGCTCGGTCGGGTAGGCCCGCGCCCGCGACGCCAGCCCCACCTGTGTGAGCACCCGCTGGACCCGCGCCGGGATCGAGTCGGGGCGCGCGCCGGTGACTTCCAGCGCGAACGCCACGTTTTCCTCGGCGGTGCGGTCCTGCAGGAGCCGGAAGTCCTGGAAGACGATGCCGAGCCGGCGCCGAAGCTTGGGGATTTCGCGCTTGGTCAACTCGCCGATGGAGAAGCCGGACACGCGCAACTCCCCCCCCGTGGGGCGGAGGTCGGCCGAGATCAGCTTGAGGATGGTGGACTTGCCGGCGCCGGAGTGGCCGGTGAGGAAGGCCCACTCCCCCTTCGCAATGCGAAAGGTGAGATCCTTCACGGCCATCCCGCCCCGCGGGTAGGCCATCGAGACCTGCGTAAATCGAATCACGGAAGGAAGATAACTACCTACCCAGCGCCTGCTCCAGATCGGCGATGATGTCGGGTGCGTCCTCGATGCCGCAGCTCAGCCGGAGAAATCCGTCCGGGATGCCGATCCGCGCCCGCGCGTCCGCCGACATCCCCTTGTGCGACGTCAGCCTCGGCTCGGAGATCAGGCTTTCCACCCCGGCCAGGCTCGGCGCATGGGTGATGAGCTTGAGCTTCTTGAGGAATCGTTCCGCCGCGCGTACTCCACCCCGGAGCTGCAGGCCCACCATGCCGCCAAAGCCGTGCAGCACCGCGGCTGCGTGGGCGTGGTCGGGGTGGTCGGGGAGCCCGGGGTAGTGCACCGCGAGGAACTCCGGCTGGACCGCCGCCCACTCCGCCACGGCCAGCCCGTTGGCGTTGTGCCGCTCCATCCGGACCGCGAGGGTGCGGAGGCCCCGCTCCACCAGCCAGGCCGCGTGGGGGTCGATTGACTGGCCCCAGAGCCGCATCAGCCGCGTGACCTCCTCGATGAACGAGGCGGACCCCGCCACCGCGCCGGCGATCACGTCGCTGTGCCCGTTCAGGTACTTGGTGGCGCTCGAGATCACCACGTCGGCCCCGTGCTCGATCGGCCGGAAGTTGATCGGGCTGGCGAAGGTCCCGTCCACCAGCAGCGCGAGCCCGAACTCCTTGGCCACCTGCGCGATCGGGGCGAGGTCGATGACGCGAAGCGTCGGGTTCGTGGGCGTCTCGACGAAGATGGCGCGGGTCGACTTCTTCACCGATTTCCGCCAGAGCCGGTGCTGGGTCGGCTCCACATAGGACACCTCGATCCCGAACCGGCCGAGTTCGTCGTCGAACAGCCGCCGCGTCCCCCCATAGATCCACTCGCTGGCGAGCAGGTGGTCGCCCGGCCGGAGCACGGCCAGGTGCGCGAGCGCCGTGGCCCCCATGCCGCTGGAGAGAATGACCGCCGCCTCGGCGCCTTCGAGGAGTGCGTACTTCCGGGCCAGCTCGACCTGGTTGGGATTGTTGCCGTAGCGGGAGTAGAGCACCTCCTCCGACGACCCGACCGGGTTGACGAAGGTGGCGCTCTGCATGACCGGGCCGACGACCGGCGTCCAGTCGGCCCGGCGGTGGGGCAGGCCGTGAATCGAGAGGGTGGATGGGCCGGGGCGGCGTGTGCTCATGCGGGCAGGGGCTGGAAGGTGCCGCCCTCGGCGCGCACCAGGCGCAGGAGGGCCAGGGTGAGCAGGGCGTCCGCCGCCCGCTCGAGGGTCCAGCCCAGCATCTCGGCCACGCCGTCGGCGCTGCCGGGGCCCAGGCGGAAGACACAGGCGAAGACCCGCTCCAGTTCGGGCGTCACCCGGCCGAGCAGCTGCGGCGGCTCCCCCGGTTCCCGCACGACGGCGATGGCCAGCGCGTGGTGGTTCAGGACGTGATCGATGGCCTCGGTGTGATCCTCCCGGGTGCCCAGCAGCATCACGTAGTGGTCGGTGCCCGGGTCGGTGTCGAGGAGCAGCTTGGCCACGATCTCGTCGGCACAGCTGAAGTCGAGGAGGCCCACGCCCGTGAAGTCCAGCAGGGTCGTCGGCGCCGTGGACTGGGCGATCGCGTTCTGGATCCAGCCCCGCACGGCGGCTCCGGTCGGCCGGGTCACGAGGTCACGATAGGGCGTGACCACCGTTTCCTGGAGGACCTGGCCGAGCGGAATGGTCTGGATCACCGGGCGCCCCCTTCGTGGGCCGGAATGACGATCTGGACCTGCGTGCCCGGAAAGTAGGGCAGTTGCTCGGCGACCGGGACGTCGTCGTCCCACTTGGGCACGATCGAGAGCCGGGCGGTGCCGCTGCGGATGGAAATCTTGCCGTCCCACCGGCTGAGATAGCGCTTGATGCCGGCCAGTCCCTGCCCGCGGCCCGGGTCCCGGAACCGGCTGACGCCCTGGATCAGCCCCGCCTCGAGCGCGGCGGCGTCGCCCCAGCGATCCCCGAAGCGCTTTGCCTGCGTGGCCTCCAGCGACCGGCGGAAGCCGACGCCCGCGTCGCTCACGGCGATCACGACCACCCGCCGCCCGAGGCGCTTGCGCCAGTTGTAGGCGTGCACCGCCACCCACCCGGAGGTGCCGGCGTGCTCCACAATATTCTGACACGCCTCGGAAAGCGCCATTGCGAATCCCATCGTGGCCTTCGCCTCGAGCCCCAGCTCGGTGTTCAGGATGCGGGCCGCCCGCTCCTGGATGCGCCCGACCACCTGGTGGACGTCCTCCGACGCACCGACCGGCGTGATGTCGAGCAGGTGGTCGGAATCGTCGGCGGTCTGCACCCGCGGGACCTTGCCGTGGATCTCGAAGAGGCCCGCCGCGTGCTTGAAGAAGCCGGTGCGGGCCCAGTAGCGTCGCACGTCGTCGCTGGCCGGCACCGTGAACAGCGGCTTTTCCTGGCGCGCCTCGAGGAGCGCCTGTCCGGCGGTGAGGATGCCGATCAGCCCGTAGGGCGAGGCCCACTGCGCGGCCCGGGCGTCGATGAGCATCCGCTGCTCGGGCGGCCACGGGGTGAACGCCTGCGCGAAATGGTCGAAGCTCCGGTCGTCGAAGTAGGCCGGGATTTCGGCGATCTGCGTCACAGGCCGACCAGTTCGCCGCGCAGGTGACGCACCAGCCCGCCGGCGCCGCGGAAGGCGGCGTTGCGGGCCGCGAAGGCGTTGGCCTGGGCAATCGCCTCCGGCACCGGGACGCCCGCGAGGAGGCGGGCGCAGCACGCCGCGCCGAAGACGTCCCCGCAGCCGGTCGGGTCCAGCGCGTCGACGACCGGGGCCGGCACCAGCGCGGTCCGGACCGGCTGTCCCGCCGCCGGCGGCTGTCCAGCCCCCCAGGTCACGACGCCGGGCGCCGCCACGTAGGCGGTGCCGCGGGCGCCGAGCGTGACGAGGAGGAGCGAGGTCCCGGCGCCGAGGGCGGCGGCCGAGAGGCCCATCGGGTCGGGGGAGAGCTGGTGCATCTCGTCCTCGTTGAGCTGGACCGCGTCGAAGCAGCCGAACCAGGAGGGCGCCTCGGCGAGCGGCTGCAGGACCCGCAGGCCGTCGCGCTGCATCCCGAGAAAGAGGCTGTGCAGGTCCGCATAGATGGGGCCGCGGAAGCCGTGGCGCAATGCCTGCGCGGTCCCGAGGCACATCTCGAAGCCGGAGATGAAATTCACGTACAGCGCGTCGAGGTCCGCCACCAGCGGGCCGAGCTCGGGCCAGGTCCAGCCGGGCACGCCGCCCTCCATCCGCTCGCACCGCCGCTCGGCCGACTGGTAGCGCAGCACCACGCGGTTGTTGGGGGCGGGCACCTCGATGCAGCGCGCGCCCGGCGCCAGCCGCGCGAGGGTGCGGAGGAACTCCGCGGCCTGCGGAGCGAGGTCCCGCCCCACCCGGATCAGCGGGACGATCTCCCATCCCTCGTCGAGCGCCGCGTCCATGCCGGCCAGCGCGTACGCGATCCCGCCCCACTCCTCGGCCGGGGGGCCCACCGGGTCGCGACCGTGAATCACGTCCCAGACCATCGCGCCGATCACGCCGACCCGCCGCACGGCTATCGCCCCGCCGCGTCGAGGAAGACTCGGACCGCCCCGACGACGCCGGCGGTGCCGGGCAGCGCGCCGGGCAGGATCCGGCAGACATCCACCGCGGGGCGGAAGGCCCGCCGGCCGACCTCGCGGCGGAGCGGCACGAACAGGCTGTCGCCCGCCTGGGTCACCCCGCCGCAGACGACCACCACCTCGGGGTTGTACACGTTGACCAGGTTGGCGATGCCCGCCCCGAGGAACCGGGCCGTGTCCTGCACCACTTCCCGGGCGAGGGCGTCGCCGGCCGTGGCCGCTTCGTAGACCATCTGCGCCGTGACGGCGGCGGGGCCCCGTCGAAGGAGGGCCGCGAGCGAGCTCTCGGCGCCGGTTTCCACCGCCTCGACGGCGCGCCGCGCGATCGCGGGGCCGGAGGCGTACGCCTCCAGGCAGCCGTAGTTGCCGCAGGCGCAGCGGCGCCCGTTCATCTCGATGGTCGTGTGGCCGATCTCGCCTGCGCAGTCGGAGGCCCCGTGGTACAGCCGGCCGTCGAGGATGAGCCCGCCGCCGATGCCGGTGCCGATGGTCACGCCGAGGGCCTGCCGCGTGCCCTGGGCGGCACCCCGCCAGTGCTCGCCGAGCACGGCGCAGTTGGCGTCGTTGTCGAGGGCCGCCGGCAGGCCGAGCCCCTTGGCCACCCGGTCGCGCAGCGGCATGTCCACCCAGCCGAGGTTCGGCGTGAGGAGCACGATGCCGCGCCGGGTGTCGAGCGGGCCGGGCGCCCCGATGCCCACGCCATCCACCTTGGCACCCGGCACCGCGGCGGCCAGCCCGGCCATCGACCGGCGCGCCACGTCCAGGATGCGCGCGATGACGCCGTCGGCGCCCTCCTCGGGCCGCGTGGGCTCGCTCAGCAGCCCTTCCACCCGCGCACCGTCGGTGGACACGCACCCCGCGACGAGGTTCGTGCCTCCGACGTCGATGCCGAGGACGAATTTCACGTCAGTGACCGGCCGCCGCGGGCGCGCGCATGGACTGGACCGCCTCGAGAACGCGGTCCACGCTGATGCCCTGCATGCAGGCGTGGTGCCCGAAGGGGCAGCGCTGGGGGCCGTGCGGGGAGCAGGGCCGGCACCAGAGATCCGCTTCCTGAACCACCCTGTTGCCGTGGCCGACCGGGCCGAAGCCCTGCGCCGGGGTGGTCGGCCCGAACACCGCCACGACCGGCGTGCCGACGCCAGTCGCGAGGTGGAGCGGGGCGGAGTCGTTGGTCACCAGGAGCCTCGAGCGGGCGATGACCGCGGCGGACTCGCGGAGCGTGAGCGCCCCGGCCGCCGAATGCGCCCGGCCCGGCGCGGCCGCGGCCACTTCCGCGGCGAGCGGGGCGTCGCCCTCGCTGCCGAGCACCACGACCGGCTCGTCCAGCCGCGCGACCAGCGCGGCATATCCCGGCCAGCGCTTGGTGCCCCAGATCGACCCCGGGGCGACCGTCACGAAGGAGTCGCCGACGCCATGCGCTGCGAGCCAGCGCTCGGCGCCGGCGCGGTCGGCGTCGGTGAGTGCGAGCGCCACCCGGGCTCGCTGCGCGCCGCGGGGAGGCGGGCCGGCGAGTGCCAGGAGCCGGACGCTCTCGTGCGTGCGCTTGGGGCGGGGAATGCGCGTGGTGTAGAGGAACGACGCCGGGCTGTCAGCGAACCCGATGCGCTCGGGGATGTGCGCCGCCACCGCCAGCGCCGCCGAGCGCCACGACCGGTGCGGCAGGTAGACGCGCGCGTACCGGTTCACGGCCAGCTGGTCGGCCAGGTGGCGGAAGCCCGCCAGCCCGCGGTCGTGCCCCCGCTTGTCGTAGCGGATCACCTGCCGGACCGCCGGGTGGGTCTCGATGAGCTCGGCGGCCGCCGGCGTGGTGACCACGTCCAGCCGGCCGTGCCGCTCGGCCAGCCGCCACAGGAGCGGGGTGGTCAGGACGACGTCGCCGAGGAAGGCGGTCTGGATGACGAGCACGGAATTGGGGCGCATGTGGCGTCGGGTGTGAGGGGACTAGTCGACCTTCAGCACGGCCAGGAAGGCTTCCTGGGGGATCTCCACCGCGCCGATCTGCTTCATCCGCTTTTTCCCTTCCTTCTGCTTCTCGAGCAGCTTCCGCTTGCGCGTGATGTCGCCGCCGTAGCACTTGGCGAGGACGTCCTTGCGGAAGGCGCTGATGGACTCGCGGGCGATGATCTTCTGCCCGATCGCGGCCTGGATGGCCACCGCGTAGAGCTGGCGCGGAATGAGCTCCTTGAGCTTTTCCGCCACCTTGCGCCCGTACTCGTAGGCCTTGTCCCGGTGGATGATGACGCTGAACGCGTCGATCTGGTCGCCGTTGAGGAGCATGTCCAGCTTGACGAGGTCGGACTCGCGGAAGTCGGACATCTCGTAGTCGAGCGACGCGTACCCCCGGCTCACCGACTTCAGCCGGTCGTAGAAGTCGAGCACGATCTCGCCGAGCGGGAACTCGAAGTCGAACTCCACCCGGCTGGTGTCGAGGTAATGCATGCCGTTGTAGATGCCGCGGCGTTCCTGCCCGAGCCGCATGATGGCGCCGATGTAATCGGCCGGGGCCATGATGCGGGCCTTCACGTACGGTTCCTCGATCCGGGCGATGGCGGCCGGGTCGGGGAGATTCGTCGGGTTCGACAGGACCAGCATCTCGCCGTCGGTCCGGAGGACGTGGTACTCCACCGTCGGCACGGTGGTGATGAGGTCGAGGTTGAACTCGCGCTGGAGCCGCTCCTGTACGATCTCGAGGTGGAGCAGGCCGAGGAAGCCGCACCGGAACCCGAAGCCGAGGGCGGTGGACGCCTCCGGCTCGTAGTTGAGCGACGCGTCGTTCAGCCGGAGCTTCTCGAGGGCGTCTCGGAGATTCTCGTACTGGTCCGAGTCGGTCGGGTAGACGCCGGCGAACACCATCGACTTGACGATGCGGTAGCCCGGCAGGAGCTCGGATGCCCGGTCCTCGGCGTCGAGGATGGTGTCGCCCACGCGCGCGTCCCGCACGTCGCGCAGGCTCGCCACGAGGTACCCCACTTCGCCCGCCTCGAGCACGGTCGCGGGCCGCTGGCCCAGCTGGAGGTACCCGACCTCCTCCACGCGGTAGACCTCGTCCGGGTGCGAACCGAAGGCGATGTCCATCCCGGGGCGGACCGTGCCGTCCACCACGCGGATGCTGGGGACGGCGCCGCGGTAGCGGTCGTAGTAGGAGTCGAAGATCAGGGCGCGCAGGGGCGCGCTCTCCCGCCCCCGCGGGGGAGGCACCCGCTTCACGATCTCCTCGAGGAGCGCCGGGATCCCGGTGCCTTCCTTGGCGGACACGGCCAGGATCTCGTCGCGCTTGGCGCCGATGAGGTCGATGATCTCCTGGGCGCGCCGCTCCGGCTCCGCGCCGGGGAGGTCGATCTTGTTGAGGACGGGGATGATCTCCAGCCCGGCGTCGAGCGCCAGGAAGAGGTTGCTGAGCGTCTGCGCCTGGATGCCCTGCGAGGCGTCCACCACGAGGATGGCGCCCTCGCAGGCCGCCAGCGACCGGGAGACCTCGTAGGTGAAGTCCACGTGGCCGGGGGTGTCGATCAGGTTGAGCTCGTACTCGACGCCGTCCTGCCCGGGATAGAGCATCCGCACGGCGTTCAGCTTGATCGTGATGCCGCGCTCGCGCTCGAGGTCCATCGTGTCGAGCAGCTGCTCGCGCATCTGCCGCTTCTGCACGGTGGCCGTCGCCTCGATGAGCCGGTCGGCCAGGGTGGACTTCCCGTGGTCGATATGGGCGACGATGCAGAAATTGCGGATGCGGGACTGGGACATGGGCGCAAATATAACGGAGCCCGGGTCCCCGGCGGGCGCCGGATGTTCCGGGCTCCGGCCCGCCCGTCAGGTGGAGCCGGCCAGCTCCTCGAGGCGCGCCATCGCCCGGCGGAGGTGGGGGATCACGATGCTCCCGCCCACGATCAGCGCGACGCTGAAAATCTCCAGGAATTCCTCGTGGGTGACCCCCTCCTCCCGGCAGCGGACGACGTGGTACGTGATGCAGTCGTCGCACCGGAGCACCATGCTCGACACCAGCCCCAGCATCTCCTTGGTCTTCACGCCGAGCGCGCCGGCCTCGTAGGCCCGGCCGTCGAGTGCGAAGAACCGGTTGATCGTCAGGTTGCCCGCTCCGAGGATGCTGGCGTTCATCTGCTCGCGGAAGGCGCGGAACTCGGCGAGGGAACCGGGCGCGGCGTCGGACATGGAGGCATCCCAGGGCGGCAGGGTGGCGATGGCGGCTGGGCAGCGGGGCCGGCAGCCGGAAATAATCAGGGGGCCCGTGGGGCCCCCTGAATGGTAACCAGCCATTGGTCGGTGGGCGGGCTACTGCGCCTGCCTCACCTGCTCCAGGGCGCCGGGGTTCCAGGTCGGCTTGTTCGCCGCGTTCCCGACCGCCTGGCCCATCCAGAAGACCAGCTGGAGCAGCCGCGCCTCCTTTTCCGCCTCGATCTTGTCCGGCGAATCGCTCGGCTTGTGGTAGTCGGGGTGCAGCCCGCTGGTGAAGAAGAGGATCGGCACGCCGTTCTTGGCGAAGTTGTAGTGGTCCGACCGGAAGAAGATCCGCTCTTCCGGCCACTGGTCGCCGACCGGCGTCATGTCGAGCTGCGGGTGCGCGGCGGCCACGGAATCGAGCGTCGGGCCGAGGCTGGAGTACTCGCGGCCGATGACGGCGATCGTGTCGGTCCAGTTGCGCCCGATCATGTCCATGTTGAGATCGGCCACGACCTGCGCGAGCGGCACCGGCGGGTGCGAGGTGAAATAGGCGCTGCCCCACAAGCCCTTTTCCTCGCCGCTGACGGTCAGGAAGATCAGCGAGCGTTTCGTGGCCGCCTTCTTCCTGCCGAAGGCCTCCGCCAGCGCCAGCACACCCACCGTCCCCGAGCCGTCGTCGTCGGCGCCGTTGTTGATGCTGTCGGGCTGGCCGGCGCTGATGCCGATATGGTCCATGTGTGCCGAGAACACCACGAACTCGTTCTTGAGCACCGGGTCGGTGCCTTCCACGATGCCCACCACGTTGGGCGCGGTCGTGGTGCCGAGGACGGTGTCCGCCGCCATGACCGTGGCCTCCCAGTCGGGCATCGGGACCACCATCATCTCGGTGGAAGCCTTCATCTGGTCGAAGGTGGCCTGCGCCGCCGGGTACTGGGCGAGGACCGCGGCCTGCGACACCTCCACCACCAGCGGCAGGTCGCCGGGGGCGGCGCCCTCACCGGGCCGCGACACCCGCACCCGGGATCCTTGCGCGGCCTCGCGGGCCAGCTCGACGGTGTCCCGGCTGCTGATCAGGATGACGCCGCGCATCCCGGCGGACATGGCCTTGAGGATCATGGCATTGCCGAACTTGGGCACGACCGCCCAGTCCGCCACCCAGACGAGGATGGTGCCCTTGAGCAGGCTGTCGGCCGGGAACTTGGCCGGATCGGGCGGCCCGCCGACGAGGACGATGCTCGCCGAGACCGGCGTTCCCTTCGTCTCGCCGACCCACTGCTTCACCGACGTGGTGTAGGGCAGGGTGATCGTCCCCTGGCCGTCGGCCTGGCTGAACTCCACGAAGGAGCGCTGGGCCTCCAGCTGGCGAAGCACCAGCGGATAGCGCTGCAGGTAGCCGCCGCTGTCCCCGCCGGGCCGGAGCCCGAAGGACTTGAACTGCGACGCCACGTACGCCGCCGTCATCTCGAGGCCGGGGCTCGGCGTGTCGCGGCCCATCATCGAGTCGTCGGCGATCACGTCGATCCGTCGCGTGACGTCCGCGGCGGTGATGGTGGCCGCCGCCTTCGCGGCATCCTTCGACTGGGCCGCGAGCGGGCCCGCGAAGGCGGCCAGCACGAGGACGGCGCTGGCCGCGCGCGACGTCACGCTCACGACGCCACCTTGGGCGGCTGGACGATCTTCGCGTAACTGTCGGGGTTCCACTGCGGCCGCATCGGCGCGTTCGCGACGGCCTGCCCGAGGTAGAACAGGAGCTTGATGATCCGCGACTCCTTGTCCGACTCGATCTTGTCCGGGGAGTCCGACACCTGGTGATAGTCGGCGTGCACGCCGTTGAAGAAGAAGAGGATCGGCACGCCGTTCTTGGCGAAATTGAAGTGGTCGGAGCGGAAGTAGAAGTTCTCCTCCGGCCAGCGGTCGTCGATGGCCGTCATCCCGAGCTCGGGATGGGCGGCGTTCACCGTGGCGAGCGTCTGGCCGAGGTCGGAATGCTCGCGACCGATCGCGACGATCGTGTCGGGCCAGTTCCGGCCGATCATGTCCATGTTGAGGTCGGCCACCATGTCCTTGAGGGGCACGGTCGGGTGCGTGACGAAGTAGTCGCTCCCCCACAGGCCCTTCTCCTCGCCGCTGACGGTGATGAACAGGACCGAGCGCTTCGGCCGCGCGCCCGGCCGGCTGAAGGCCTCCGCCATCTCGATGACGCCCACGGTCCCGGAGGCGTCGTCGTCCGCGCCGTTGTTGATGCTGTCGGCCTTGCCGGACGAGATGCCGATGTGGTCCATGTGCCCGGAGTACACCAGGTACTCGTGCTTGAGCTTCGGGTCGCTGCCCTCGAGGATCCCGATCGTGTTCGGCGCGGTGGTCCGCTTCAGGATCTCCTGCTTCAGGTCGAGCATGATCTTGAGACCGGGGGCCGCCCGCACCACCATGGCGGTATCGGCCCGCACCTGGGCCACGTCCACCCCGCCGGCCGACAGCACGGCATCGAGCCCGGCGCCGTTGACGGCCACCATCGGCGGGCGACCCTCCGCGCCGCCGCGCTGGACCCCCGCCCGGTAGGGGGGCTTCAGGCGAGTGGCCCAGGTGGCGGAGTCATAGTTGGAGAGGACGATGATGCCGACCGGGTGCAGCTCGAAGAGCCCGCGGACGACCTGCCCGTAGGCGGCCGGCAGCGGGCTCTTGCTGAAGTCGGCGACCACCAGGATCACCTTGCCCCGGGCGTCGATGCCGGTGAGCCCCTTGGGGTCGAAGGCCCCGCCGACGACGAGCACGTCGCCGCCGACCTCCTCCGCGGGCACGTTGCCGAACTGGAAGCGGGCGCCGGTGGTGAAATCGACGTGCACGTGCTGCCCGCCCGCGATGAACCCGACGTGCGACTCGGCCGGGTTGAACCGGGCCTGGATGATCTCGTACCGCTGGAAGAACGTCCCGTTCTCGCCGCCGGGCTTGAGCCCGAAGGACTTGAACTGGTCGGCCACGTACTGGGCCGTCATGTCGAGCCCCGGGACTCGGCGTGTCGCGGCCCATCATCGAGTCGTCGGCGATGATGTTGATCCGGCGTTGGACGTCGGCCGCTGTGATGGTGCCCGCGGCCTTGGTGACCGCCGGCGACGGCGCCGGCACGGCGGGCGCGGAGGCATGGGTGGCGGTCTGGGCGGCGAGCGGGGAGGCGGCAAGCAAGGCGAGCGTGACGAGAATGCGCATGCGGGGTCTCGGTCGAAGTGAGTTCAGGGTCGGACACGGAAGGGCCCGGCGTGGCCGGGCCCGGTGACGCTACGGCAGTCCGGGGGGAGGAGTTTCAGGGTCCGCGGCGCTTGAGCTTCGGCTCTCCAGTGCCCCGCGGCTGGCCGGCCGCGGCGGGAGGTCTGTGAGCGGGAGGATTGGCTCGCCCGGCCGACCCGGTCTGGGGCGGCGGCGCCGGTTTGGGGGTTGGCTGCTTCGGGGCGGGCTTCGGCTTGCTGGGGTCCTGGACAGCGGCCACGGGCTCCGGGGTCACCGCCGGACGGCTGGGCGGAGCCTGAAGCGAGAGGAGCGCGAGGGCCAGGGCTGGGAACAGCACGAAACCTCCAAGGGAGCTGCCACGTCGAGAGCCAGAGGAATCAGCAGGGGCCGTGCCAGCAACCGCGCAAAGCATAATACCATCCGGGACAAGCGTTTGCGATATCCGAATCGCTCCGTGAACGGCCCCCTTCGTCCCCGTTTGGCGACACCGCCGGCCTCGCGTTGACTTCCCGCGTCGTTCCCCGGTACGTTGACGCCCGCATGCCAGTGACCCACAGCGCCGGCGCCCGGCTCGACCTGCTCGATCCCTTCGAGGTTTCCCGACTCGGCGGGCTTGAAATCGTCACCGCCGGGCTGGTGGAGGGCTTCCTCGCCGGCCTGCACCGCTCCCCCCGCCGCGGCTTCTCGGTCGAATTCGCCGAGCACCGGATGTACCAGCCGGGCGACGAACTCCGGTACGTCGACTGGAAGCTGCTCGGCCGCCAGGACCGCCTCTACGTGAAGCAGTACGAGGAAGAGACCAACCTCCGCGCCATGCTCGTGCTGGACACCAGCCGCTCGATGGCCTGGTCCGGCGCGCCCGACCGGCGCCTCGCCAAGCTGGAATACGCCCGCCGCCTCGCCGCGGCGCTCGGGCTCCTCCTCCTCCGGCAGCGCGACGCGACGGGCCTCGTGGCGTTCGACGACCGCGTCCACACGGTGCTTCCGCCCCGGGTGAGCCGGGCGCACTGGCAGCGGCTCCTGGCCACCCTGGCCGCGCTGGAGCCGGGGCAGGCCACGGCCGCCGCCCCGGCGCTGGCGGCGGTCGTGGAGCAACTGCGGCGCCGGGGACTCGTGGTGTTCGTCTCCGACCTCCTGCTCGACGAGGCGTCCACGCTCCACGCGCTCAAGTTCCTTCGGCACCGGGGGCACACCGTCTTGGTGCTGCACGTCCTCGACCCGGGCGAGCTGGAACTCGAGGGCCCCGCCGAGGTGCGCTACGAAGATCCGGAAACCAGGGTGGCGGTGGTGCTGCGGCCGCGGGAATGGGCCGAGGTGTACCGCCGGACCGTGACTGGAGTGGTGGCCGGCTGGCGGCACGCGCTCCGTCGCGAGGGCATCCAGTATCACACCGTCCGCACCGACCTCCCGTTCGGTCTGGCGCTGCGCGAAGCCCTCGCCCGGCCGGGCGGCCTCGCGTGAACGGATTCCTGCATCCGGCGTGGCTCTGGGCGCTCCCGGCCGCGGGGCTCCCGCTGATCCTCCACCTGATCGCCCGCCGGCAGCCTCCCACGGTCCCGTTTCCCGCGGTGCGCTACCTGCAGCAGGTCACCCGCGAGCACCAGCGACGGCTCAAGCTGCAGCACTGGCTGCTGCTCCTCGTGCGCACCCTGCTGATCCTCGCGCTCGTGCTCGCGGCCGCCGGTCCCACCGTGGCGCGTGACGGCCTCCCGGGCCACGCGCCGGCCGCGCTCGTGCTGATCCTCGACAACTCGCCGAGCAGCGGCGCGGTCTCCGGCGGGACGCCGGTGCTCGAGCCGCTGCGCGAGGCGGCGCACGCGGTGCTGGAGAAGGCGACGCCGGACGACGCCGTCTGGCTGCTCGGCGCCGACGGGATCGCGCGCCGGGCGCCGGCGGCGGAGCTGCGGGCCGCCGTGGATTCGGTGCAGCCTTCGGAGTTCCGGCTCGACCTCGGTGACGCGCTCCGGCAGGCGGACGCCATCCTTGCCGACGCGGGCCGCCCCTCGGAAATCGTGCTCCTCTCGGACTTGCAGGAAAGCGCGCTCAGCGCCGCCGAGATCCGGACGCCGACCCTCGTCGGCATCTCGGAGCGGGCAACGCCCGCCAATCTCGGGGTCGCGCTGCTCGATCCGGGGCCGCAACCGTGGTCTCCGGGCGAGGGACGGGTGCGGGTGACGCTCGGCGGCGATTCGGGCAAGTCCGCCCCGATGGTCCTCCAGCTGGGGGACCGGCCCGGCCGGCCGCGCCTGGCCGGTGCCGGCACCACCATCGAGGCGCCGCTGGAGGCGCCGGCTCCCGGGTGGTGGACGGTGACGGCGCAGCTCGACCCGGACGAATTTCGCGCGGACGACCGCCGCCAGAGCGTGGTGCGCGTGGCGCCGGTCGCCCGGGCCCACTGGGATTCCGGCGACCGGTATCTCGACGCGGCGGCCTCGACGCTCCGGCAGGGGGGCCGGCTCCGCGACGGCAGCGAGGTCTCGATCGGCTCGCTCGGCGACGGTCCGTCCATCGTGCTGCCGCCGACCGACATCGCGGCGCTGGGTGCGCTCAACCGCCGGCTGGAGCGGCGCGGCGTGCCGTGGCGCTTCGGCGGGCCGGTGACGCTGGAGCAAGTGACCGACAGCGGCGCCCTGGTCGGTGCGGTGCGTGTCACGCGGCGCTTCCGGCTGGTGTACGCGGGTGGGGCCCCGCGCGGCGTCGAGGCGACGGTGGCCGGCGAGCCGTGGATCGTCCGCGCCGGAAGCGTGGTGCTCGTCGGCAGCCGGTTCGACCCGGCGTGGACCGCCCTCCCGATGTCGGCGAGCTTCGTCCCGCTGCTCGATGCCCTGGCCAACCGGATCGTGCGCGGGGAGGCGCCGCTGCTGCTCGGCGCGCCGGGTGCGCCGCTCCCGCTGCCCGACGCCGCCGACGCTGTGCGCCGCGAGGCGCAACGCTGGACGGTGGAGGGTGGCGCGCCGTGGCGGCCACCCGAGCGCGGCATCTACTTCGTCCAGAGCGGGAGCGACACCATCGGTGCGGTGGCGGTGAACCTCGACCCGCGGGAGTCGCTCCTGGCCCCGGCGACCCCGGCCCGGATCCACGCCCTGTGGCCCGGGGCCCGGTTGGTCCCGCTCGCCCGGGTGCGCGAGGCGTCCTTCGGCGCGGGCGCCCGCGGCCAGCTCCGCGGACCGCTGCTCTGGGCCGCCCTCCTGCTCGGACTCCTCGAAGTGTTGCTGGCGAGCGTGCGGAGGCGGGCCGCGTGACGCTCTCCATGCTGCTCGACGTGCTCGACCGGACACCCACCGCGCTCGAAGCGGAGGCCCGCTTGCCCGTGCGCGGGGCGCGGCTCGCGCTCGGGGGGCTGCCGGGATCGAGCGGCGCGGCGCTGGTGGCGTGGCTCGCGCGGCGTTCGCCGCGGCGGCTCTTTGCCGTCATGGCGACGACGCCGGCCGAGGCCGAGCGCTGGCTGAGCGACCTGCAGCGGCTCTCGGACGCCCCGATCGCGCTGTATCCCCAGCGGGAAGGGCTGGGCGAGGAGGAGCCGCACCAGGAGATCGCCGGCGAGCGGGTGGAGACGCTGCAGGCGCTGGTCGAGGGACGGATCCGGATCCTGGTCACCACGGCGCGGGCCTCCGCCGAGCGCACCGGGGTGCCCGCGTGGCTCCGCGCGGCGACGCTGCGGCTGGGTCCGGGGCGCACCGATTCAGCCGGCCTCACGGCGGTGGTGGCGGCGCTGGAGACGATGGGGTATCGCCGGGTGCCGACGGTGACCGAAGTGGCGGAGTTCAGCGTGCGTGGCGGCATCGTGGACGTCTACGGCTTCGGCATGGCCGCGCCGGCCCGCTGCGAATGGTGGGGCGACGTGCTGTCGTCGCTCCGCGCATTCGACCTGACCACGCAGCGCTCCCTCGGCGACCTCGACGAGGTGACGGTCTTGCCGGTGGCGGGCGCGCCTCGCGGCACCGGGGCGGGGCCCGCGGCCGCCGTGAGCCGGAGTTCCCTCCTCGAGTTGCTTGCCGCCGACACGCTGGTGGTGGAGGAGGCGGAAGGGCCCGACGCCGACGAGGTGGACCGGGCCTGGGTGGAGGCGGCGCACCATCTCGACATCACCCGGCGGATGGGGGAGGAGGTGCCCTCCCGGGACGAACTCTACGAATCGCCGGAGCGCTGGCGCGCGCGCCGGGCCGGCTTTGCGCGGGTCCTGCTGCGGGACGACGCGGTGGACTTCCAGATGGGGTTCCTCCCGCCGGAGCGGATCGACCGCGACATCCCGCGGCTCCGCGCCGTGCTGGGTGGCGGGCAGCCGACGCTCCTCCTCTGCGACAACGAGGGCCAGCTCGAGCGGCTCGAGGAACTGCTGAGCGAGGGGCATCGCGGGCCGCACGCGCAGCTGGCCATTGGCGCGCTGGACGGCGGCTTCGTGCTTCCGGCGCTCCGGGTGCTGACGGACCACGAGATCTTCCGGCGGGCCCGGCGGCTTCGCCGGCCCCGGCGGTACCGGCAGGCGGCGCCCACTGCGGCCACGGGCACGCTGGCCGCCGGCGATTACGTCGTCCACCTCGACCACGGGATCGGGATCTACCGCGGCATCGAGACGATCACCGTGGGCGGCGGACTCCTCGAAGTGGCGGTGGTGGAGTACGAGGGCGGCGACCGGCTGAACGTGCCGCTCTACCGGCTCGACCAGCTGGAGCGCTACCGCGCCGCCGGCGAGGACGGCGACCGCCCGCCGCCCAAGCTCCACCGCCTCGGCGGGACCGCGTGGAAGCGGACCCGCGAAAAGACCCGCCAGGCGATCCGCCAGATGGCCGCCGAACTGCTCGACCTGTACGCGCGGCGCAGCGTGAACGCGGGCTACGCCTTTCCGCCGGACACCAAGTGGCAGCGCGAGCTCGAGGCCAGCTTCCTCTACGAGGACACCCCCGACCAGAAGAAGGCCGTCGAGGAGGTGCGCCGCGACATGGAGCGGCCCGTCCCCATGGACCGCCTGCTGGTGGGCGACGTCGGGTACGGCAAGACGGAGGTGGCCGTCCGGGCCGCGTTCAAGGCGGTGCAGGGCGGGAAGCAGGTGGCGGTGCTGGTGCCCACCACGATCCTGGCGGAGCAGCACGGCCGCACCTTCACGGAGCGGCTGGCCGATTTCCCCGTCCGCATCGAGGTGCTCTCCCGGTTCCGGAGCGCCAGGGAACAGAAGGCCGCGCTCGGGCGGCTGGCGTCGGGCGAGACCGACATCGTCATCGGGACCCACCGGCTCCTCAGCCCGGACGTGTCGTTCAAGGACATCGGGCTGCTGATCGTGGACGAGGAGCACCGCTTCGGCGTCAAGCACAAGGAGCGCCTGAAGGCGCTGCGCCTGTCGGTGGACGTGCTCACCATGACGGCCACCCCGATCCCGCGGACGCTGCACCTGTCGCTCTCCGGCATGCGAGACCTGACCCAGATCGAGACGCCGCCCCGCGACCGATCCCCCATCCTGACCTTCGTGGAGCCGTGGGACGACGCCCTGCTGGAGGAGGCGTTCGCCCGCGAGCTCGACCGCGGCGGGCAGGTCTTCTTCGTCCACAACCGGATCGAGACCATCGACACCTACGCCGCCCGGGTGCGGTCGCTCGCGCCGCGGGCCAGGGTGGGCGTGGCGCACGGTCAGATGGCGGCGGACGCCCTCGAGCGCGTCATGCAGCAGTTCGTGGCGGGGGAACTCGACATCCTGGTCTCCACCATGATCGTCGAATCGGGGCTCGACGTGGCGAACGCGAACACGATGGTGGTGCACGACGCGCACCGCTTCGGGCTGGCGCAGCTCTACCAGCTGCGCGGGCGGGTGGGGCGCAGCCACCGGCGGGCGTACTGCTACCTGCTGGCGCCGGACGAGGTGGACCTGATGGCCGAGGAACGGCTCAAGGTGCTCGAACACAACAGCGACCTCGGCGCCGGCTACCGGATCGCACTCAAGGACATGGAACTCCGGGGCGCGGGCAACCTGCTGGGGGCCGAACAGTCGGGGCACGCGCACGCGGTCGGCTTCGACCTGTACATGCGGTGGCTCGAGGAGACGGTGCGGGCCCTCCGGGGGCAGGGCGGGGCCGAGGAGCCGGTCCCGCCGGACGTGGTGCTCGACCGGCCGGCCCACTTGCCCGACAGCTACGTGGCGGACGACGACGCCAAGCTCGATCTCTACCGCCGACTGGCGCGGGCGGCGTCATCTGGCGACATTCAACAGCTTGGCGCGGAACTTCGGGAGCGCTTCGGCCCCCTCCCTGCCGAGGCGGAAACGTTGCTCCACCTCACGCGGTTGCGAGTGGTCGGCGCCCGGCTCGGCGTGCAACATGTCGTGGTGCGCGGCGACGAGGCCCGGCTGACCTTCCGGGGCGGCACTGCGCCGCGGATGGCCGGCCTGGCCGCCGCCCTCGACGATGTCCAGATCGCCGCCGACGTCCGGCGGACCGTTCCCCTGTCGCTCCGGTTGACGCGACTGGGTGGCGAGGCGTTGCTCCCCGCGCTGGTGCGGGCGCTCGAAATGGTGCGGGCCTGACGGCCCCTGGTGACCTTATTCCAACTGGAGATTTCATGCGCAGGATTTTGCTGGTGGCCGGGGTGCTCGGACTCGCGGGCTGCTCGAGTTTCGGTGATCTCTTTTCGGCCCACGCAGACGTGGCCGCCTCGGCGGCCGGCCAGACCCTGACGGCCGAGCAGCTGGCCGGGATGATGGGCAAGGCCAAGGGCGCCCAGATGAACGCCGAGACCGCGGAATTCATCGCCGGGGTGTGGGTGGACTACACGGTGTTCGCCCAGGCGGTGGCCCGGGGCGACCTGAAGACGGACTCGGCCACGGTGGCCGAGGTGCTCTGGCCCCAGGTGGCGGAGGCCAAGGGCGCGGTCTGGTACGACACGCTGGCCGCGCGCCGCTCCAAGCCCCCGACCGGCCTCGCCGACAGCACCTACCTGGCGGACACCGTCCGGGTGCTCCAGCATATCCTCTTCTCGGTGCAGGCCACCGCGCCGGCGGAAGACCGCGCCAAGGCGAAGAAGACCGCCCAGCTCACCCTCGCGCAGCTGCAGCAGGGCGCGAACTTCAGCCTCCTGGCCTCCAAGCTCTCCGGCGACCAGGGCAGCGCCCGCGACGGCGGCTGGCTGCCGCCGGCGAAGAAGGGGGCCTACGTCACGGCGTTCGACTCCGCCGCCTGGCGCCTCGCCCCGGGCCAGATGAGCGGCATCGTCGAGACCCCGTTCGGCTACCACATCATCCGGCGCCCGACGATGGACGAGTCCCGCGAACGGATCCTCGCCTACCTGACGCAGGACGCCACCCGCCGCCTCGACAGCCTGTACATGGACAGCCTCGGCGTCCGGTACGACCTGAAGATTTCGGAGAAGGCGCCGGCGCTCATGCGCTCCTCGCTGGCCGACAAGAGCGGGATGCGGAAGTCGGGCAAGAAGCTCGCGACCTACAACGGCGGCGGGCTGACGGTCGAGGAGTATCTCCGCTGGCTCTCCGCGCTCCCGCCGCAGTTCTCAGCGCAGGTCAAGGAGGCCACCGACACGCAGCTCGGCCAGTTCGCCCGGGCGCTCGCCACCAACCAGATCCTCCTGCACCAGGCCGACTCGGCCGGGATCACCCTGCCGCCGGACCAGTGGAACGCGATGGTGGCGACCTACAACGCGACGGTCGACACGCTCAAGCTGACGGTCGGACTCGGCGCCGACGTCACCGATTCCAGCACCCCGGTGGCCGAGCGGGAGAAGGTGGCCCAGCTGCGCGTGGACGATTTCTTCGGCCGCGTGTTCGCGCAGCAGGCGCGGCTCCGTCCGCTGCCGGGCGCCCTCGGCCAGCTCCTGCAGGATCGTGAACACGCCAAGATCAGCCCCGCCGGCATCACCCGCGCGGTCGACCTGGCAGCGGCCGAAGCGGCGAAGTCCGGCATGGGGGCTGGGGCAGGCGGGGCCCAGGCGGCTCCGCCCGGAGCGGTCCAGCCGGCGGCAGGCCCGCCGCCCGTCGGCGGCCCGCCGGCGGCTGGTCCGCCTCCCTCGAAGCCGTAATGCGGAGCGGCGTCCTCCTCCTGGCCTGTCTCCTCGGGGCGACCGCGCGAGCGGCCGCCCAGGGGCAGACCGTGGTGGTGGACCGCGTCGTGGCCGTCGTCGGCAACAGGCCAGTGCTGGCGTCCCAGGTGGACGAGGATCTCTTTGCCCGGCAGGCCCAGGGCACGCCGGTGCCGGTCAATGATTCCGCCGCCATGCACGCCCTGCGGATGGAGATCCTGAACGACCTGATCAACAAGCAGCTGGTGGTCCAGCAGGCGCTCCGGGACACGGCCATCAAGGTCACGGACCAGGAGGTGGCCACGGCGGTGGACGCGCAGGTCAAGAAGGTCCGCGCCGGGTTCACCAGCGAGGTGGACTACCGGAACGAACTCCGGAAGGCGGGATTCGGGACGCCGGAGGAGTACCGCCGCTGGCTCATGGACCAGCAGCGGGAGACGATGCTGCAGCAGAAGCTCATGGAGTCGCTGCGGGACCAGGGCAAGATCAAGCCGGTGACGCCCACCGAACAGCAGATGCGGGACTTCTACGAGGCCAACAAGGCGCGGATGGGCAAGCGGCCGGCCACGATTTCGTTCAAGCAGATCGTGATCGGGCCACGCCCCGACTCCGCCGCCAAGGCCAAGGCGCTCGCGCTGGCCGACTCGATCTATGCCGCGCTCAAGGAAGGGGCCGACTTCGCGACCGCCGCCCGCCGGTTTTCGCAGGACCCGGGCTCGCGGGAGCAGGGCGGCGAACTCGGCTGGCTCCGCCGCGGGCCGCCGCTGGCCCCCGAATTCGAGAAGGTGGCCTTCCAGCTCAAGCCCGGGGTCATTTCGCGGCCGGTCGAGAGCCCGTTCGGCTATCACATCATCCAGGTCCAGCGGGCGCAGCCCGCGGAAATCGACGTCCGGCACATCCTGATCATGCCGGAGGTCACGGCGGCGGACGCCGCCGCCGCGCAGGCGCGGGCCGACACGGTGATGCAAGCCCTCAAGGCCGGGGCCCCGTTCGACTCCCTCCAGCAGGCGGACCACGACCAGTCGGAGGAGCGGGAGGCCACCCAGGCAGCCGTGACCCAGCTGCCGCCGGCCTACCAGAAGGTGCTGGCCAACGCGGACTCCGGCACGGTCACGCCGGTCTTCGTGCTGGACGCCCCGAACAACCGCAGCAAGTACGCGGTGGCCTACGTGACGGGCCGGTCGGCGGAGGGGATCGTGTCCTTCGAGGACGTGCGCGAGATGATCCGCAACCTGCTCACGAAGCAGCTGGCCGAGGAGCGCTACGTGCAGCAGCTGCGCCAGTCCTCCTACGTGGACGTGCGCGGACTGTGAAACCGCGGATCGCCGTGACGCTCGGCGATCCACGCGGGATCGGGCCGGAAGTCGCGGCCCGGGCGCTGGACGCCCCGCTGGATGCCGAGATCACGGTGGTCGGGGCGGAGGAGCAGGTTCGCGCGGTGAAGGCCGATCACCGGATCGCGATCGGATCCTGGGGCCTGGGGCTCGGGGAAGGCATCCCCGCCGCCCCGGGCCCTTCGCGCGCCATGCAGGCGGGCCGCATCGCCGGGCATGCCATCGAGCGCGCCGCGGCGATGGCCTTGGCCGGCGCGGTGGACGCGATCGTCACGGCGCCGATCGAGAAACACGCGCTCCACCAGGCGGGATTCCGCTGGCCCGGCCACACCGAGTGGCTTGCCGACCTGGCCGGCGGGGTGGACGTGGCGATGATGCTCGCCTCCGACCGCCTCCGCGTGGTGCTCGTCACCACGCACGTGGCGCTGCGCGACGTGCCCGCGCTGGTCACGCAGGACCGGATCGTTCGCACCGGCCGGGTCACCCTCGCCGCGCTGCGGGACTGGTTCGGGATCGCGGCGCCCCGGCTGGCGCTCTGCGCCCTCAATCCGCACGCCGGCGAGGGCGGGCTCTTCGGCGACGAAGACGACCGGGTGCTCCGGCCGGCGGCCGCCGCGCTCGGCGCACGCGGGCCGTTGCCGGCGGACACCGTGTTCGTGCGGGCCATCCGGGGGGAGTTCGACGCCGTGCTGGCGCCCTATCACGACGTGGGGATGACGGCCATCAAGGTGGCGTCGTTCGGCAAGGCGGTGAACGTGACGCTGGGCCTGCCCTTCCCGCGCACCAGCCCGGACCACGGGACGGCGTTCGACATCGCCGGCACCGGGACGGCGGATCCGTCGAGCATGCGGGCGGCCTTGCAACTCGCGGTGGAGCTCGCTGGAAAACGAAGGAAGGCGACAGCGGGCTAGGGACTTCGCCTCCCTTCTCCTCGCTCTTTTCGCCCCTCCAAGTCCCTAAGTCCCTTTCGCTTTTCTCTGTTCGGTCGTCGTCATCCGCACCTCCTTCACCCTTCTGCCCTCCATCGACGCGATCTCGAAGGTTCGCGTGCCGACCACGACCCGGTCGCCGACGCGCGGCAGCCGGCCGAGCTGCCCGAACAGGAATCCGCCCAGCGTGGTGTAGTCCCGGTCGTCGAGTTCCATCGTCCAGGCTGCGTTGAAGTCCGAGAGGGTCATCGAGCCGTCGAGCACCGGCGCCTCGCCCGCGGGGGCGGGCGCCGATTCGGGGCGGTCGTGCTCGTCGTAGATCGGCCCGACGATCTCCTCCAGCAGGTCCTCCATCGTCACCAGCCCTGCCGTCCCCCCGTACTCGTCGAGCACCACCGCCAGGTGCGTCTTGAGCCGCTTCATGTCGGCCAGGACGTCCTCGACTTCCCGGGTGCCCGGCACGAAGAGCGGATCGCGGCGGATGCTCCCGACGGTCGCCGACGGGTTGGAGCGGAGGGCGCGGAGGACGTCCTTGGCGAGCGCGACGCCGGTGATCTCGTCGAGCCCGGACTCGTAGACCGGATAGCGGGAGCGCCCCGCGCTGGCGATGATGTCGGCGGCCTCGGTGACGAGCAGGTCGGCCGCGAGTGCGATCATCTGCGTCCGGGGCGTCATCACCTCTTCCGCGGTCTTCTCGCTGAACTCGAACACCCCTTCGAGGAGCCGGGCGTCCTGGTCCTCGAGCGAGCCCCCCTCCTGGCTCTGCTCCACCAGCATGCGGATCTCTTCCGGGGAGTGCAGCCGCTCGTGGTCGCCGCGGGGGTGGATCTTGCCGAGGCGGAGGAGCCCGTTGGCCGCGCCGTTGAGGAGCGCGATCGGGCCCGCCATGAGCCAGCCGAAGCCGATGAGCGGCCCCGCCACCCAGCGGCTGATGTCCTCGGGGTAGAGCAGGGCCAGCGACTTCGGCACCAGCTCGCCGAGGACGATGTGGAGGGCGGTAATGATGGCGAAGGCGGTGGCGCCCGCCACGGCGTGGGTGGTCCATGCCGCGGCGCCGGCCGGGAGGAAGGCGAAAGCCCCGTCGAGGAGCCCGGCCAGGGCGGGCTTCCCGATCCAGCCGAGGCCGAGGGAGGCCAAGGTGATGCCGAGCTGGGTGGCCGAGATGTAGCGGTCCAGCGACCGGAGCGCCCGGCGGGCCAGGACCGCCTTGCCGTCCCCGGCCTGGGCCATCTCGTCCAGGCGGGTCCGCCGGGCCCCGACCAGGGCGAATTCGGCCGCCACGAAGAAGGCGTTGGCGAGCACCAGGAGGACGACGGCGAGGAGGCCGGTGCCGATCGCCGGGGCGGGGGCTGGATCCATGGGGTGAAGCTAGTCACCGCCCCGCGGCCCCGCGAGGCGGCGGGCCCCCGGGCGCAGGGCTCCCGTGCCATTGCTCCGGCCCCGGTAGTCCACTATATATGCCGCCGTTGGGAGGGGGTGGGGCGGCTGGGATGTCACGTATGGAGTGCAGGGGCCCATGGCTGGAACTGAACAGATTCGCAACATCGCGATCATCGCGCACGTCGACCACGGGAAGACCACGCTGGTCGACCAGATGCTCCGCCAGGCGGGGGCCTTCCGGGCCAACCAGCAGGTGGACGAGCGCGTCATGGATTCGAACCCGCTGGAGCGCGAACGGGGCATCACCATCCTGGCCAAGAACACGGCCGTGCGGTGGCATGGCGTCAAGATCAACATCGTGGACACCCCCGGCCACTCGGACTTCGGGGGCGAGGTCGAGCGCATCCTGCGGATGGTGGACGGCGTGCTGATCCTGGTGGACGCGGCCGAGGGGCCGATGCCCCAGACCCGGTTCGTGACCCGGAAGGCGCTGGCGCTGGGCCTCCGGCCGATCGTGGCCATCAACAAGATCGACCGGCCCGACGCCGAGCCGATGCGGGTGCACGACGAAGTGCTGGGTCTGTTCATCGATCTCGAGGCCAGCCACGAGCAGCTGGACGCGCCGTTCCTGTACACCTCGAGCCGGCACGGCACGGCCACCACGGAGCTGGACAAGCCGGGGCCGGACCTGGCGCCGCTCTTCCAGTCGATCCTGGACTACGTGCCGCCGCCGGCCAGCGAGGCGAGCGGGCCGTTCCAGATGCTGATTTCCACGCTCGACTTCTCGACCTTCCTCGGGCGGATGGGGATCGGCCGGATCGAGCGGGGCACGCTCAAGGTGGGCGACCAGGTGGCCCTGCTGCCGATCGGCGCGCCCGGGATGGTGGGCCCGGAGGAAGCGGTGGAAAAGAGCCGTATCACCAAGCTCTACACCTTCGACGGGCTGCATAAGGTGGAAGTCCAGGAAGCCACCGCCGGCGACATCGTGGTCCTGGCCGGGCTGGAGGGCATCGAGATCGGCCGGACGGTGACGGCGGTGGACGTGCCCGAGCGGATGGAAGGCATCGCGGTCGAGGAGCCCACAATCTCAGTGGACTTCATCGTCAACAACAGCCCGTTCGCGGGGCGCGAGGGCAAGTACGTCACCAGCCGCCAGGTACGGGACCGGCTCTTCAAGGAACTCGAGCGCAACGTGGCGCTCAAGGTCGAGCCGACCGAGAGCCCCGACACGCACACCGTCTCGGGCCGAGGCGAGCTCCACCTGGCCATCCTGATGGAGACGATGCGGCGCGAGGGGTTCGAGTTCCAGGTGTCGCGGCCGCGGGTCATCACCAAGGTGGGGCCGAACGGCGAGCGGCTGGAGCCGTACGAGGAGCTGATGATCGACGTCCCCGAGGAGTACCTGGGCGCCGTCATCGAAAAGCTCGGGCCGCGCCGGAGCGAAATGCTCGAAATGAAGAACCCGGGGCAGGGCATGGTCCGGATGATGTTCCGGATCCCGGCCCGCGGCCTCTTCGGGTACCGGTCGGAGTTCCTGACCGACACCCGCGGCACGGGGATCATCCACCACCGGTTCCTGGATTACGGGCCGTGGGCCGGTCCGCTGGCGGGCCGCAAGCGGGGCGTGCTGGTGGCGGATCGCGAGGGCACGGTGGTGGCGTTCGCGCTGGGGAACCTGCAGGAGCGGGCGCAGATGTTCGTGGCGCCGAGCGACCAGGTGTACGAGGGGCTGATCGCGGGCGAGAACAGCCGGCCCGGCGACCTCGACGTGAACGTGACGAAGGAAAAGAAGCTGTCGAACATGCGCACGACGGCGACGGACGACAACATCATCCTCGAGCCGCCGCGCGCGATCACGCTGGAATACGGGCTCGAGTACATCGAGGAAGACGAGCTCATCGAAGTCACGCCGAAGACGATCCGGCTTCGCAAGCGGGCGCTTTCGGCCATCGACCGCAAGCGGGCATCCCGGGCCAGCCGGGTCGCGGACGCGTCGTAGTCGCATCACGATGAACCAGAATCTCTTCTTGCCGGAGGGCGCTATGTTGGCCTGGGAGACGTCGACGCCGGCCGTGACGATGCGGCGGCGCTTTGACGAGGACGCCGACGAATTTGAGGACGACGGCTTCAGCTTTGACGATACCGACGACGAGGACGACCTCGACGACGAGGACCTCGACGACGAGGAGAAGGACGAGGACGACGTCGACGACGAGGAATTCGACGTCGAGGACGACGAGGACGGCCCGCCGCGCCGCAAGCGCGCCGACTGGGACGAATAGCGCCGAGGGCCCGCGCCGTTGCGCAGGCCCGGCGCGGCCGTTATCCTACCGCCTCCCCGGGCCGGCCAGCGTGGCAGCCCGCCGGGGCCTGTAGCTCAGGTGGTTAGAGCGCACGCCTGATAAGCGTGAGGTCGGAGGTTCAACTCCTCCCAGGCCCACTGATCCGCAACTGCTGACCCCGCTTGGGCCGAACGGCCTGGGCGGGGTTTGTGCTTGCCCGGCTGTCCGGCCGCAAGTGCCGGAGGGGGGACCCTCGACCTGGCCCCCCCCTCACGGAACCCCGGCCTTCGTGCTACCATCTTCGCTCCCCTCACCCCGAGGTTGTCATGGCAGTCCGACCCAGTGCCGCTGTTGCTCTCCTCCTGGCGCTCTCGTTTGTGGCGCCCTCGATGGCGAGCGCCCAGATTCCGGACAGCGTGATCCCGCTGCAGACCGTCATCAGCGAGACCTACCGTTACCGGATTGAGTACGCCGAGAACTACAACAAGAAGGACGTTCCGGCGCTGGCCGCCATGTATGCCCCGGATGCGATCATCACGACCGAGGACGGCAGCACGTACGTGGGCCAAGCGGCGATCACGGCCGCCCTCACGAAGATGGCGCCGACGTTCCCGCACATTATCATCACGTCCGACAGCCTCGTCGCCTTCGGCCGGACGGCCATCGATGTGGGAACGACCACCATGCACCCCCAAGCGGGCGGCGAACTGAAGAGTCATTACCTCGCGGTACTTCGGCGCGGAACGGATAGGCAGTGGAAGATCGTGCGCCTCTCGGTAGTGTCGGTGCCGAAGACGTAGCCGGAAACCGCTCACCTGGGGCTCCCAGTCAGGAACCAAGAACCCCGCTCGAGCCTCACGGCACGGGCGGGGTTTGGGTTGGGTGCGTCCCGACGAAGTGGGTCCGCTACCGCAACCCGATCTTCCGGACCAGCTCAGCGTAGCGCGGGTCCTTCCGCAGCGGCCCGTAGCCCGGGTCGAGGTGGAGGTAGATGAGCCCGGCCGAATGCGCGTCGAGCGCGCGCTGGAGCGACGCGAACGCCCGGTCGAGGTCGCCGAGGGCCGCGTGCCCCATGGCCAGCACCTCGGCGCGGAGGTATTCGGTCTTGGCCTGGGCCTCGAGGCGCTCCATGATCGCGGCGGCCTCCTCTGTTTCCCCCAGGGCCACGAGCGGCCGGACGATCATCGCGTCGTAGGACCGCACCGCCGTGCTGAGCGACTGGCCCCGCCGGAAGGCGGCCAGCGACGCGTCGAGGTTGCCGCGCGCAAGTTCCGCGGCGCCGATGTCGAGGTACGCCTGGAAGTAGTTCGGCTCGATCTCCAGCGTCTTCCGGCTCTGTTCCACCGCGGCCTCGTTGCGCTCGGCGTAGAGCAGGAAGCGCCCGAGCCAGCGGGAAAAATGCGCCGAGAGCGGATCGAGGGCCAGCGCCTTTCGCAGTTCGTCGATCGCCTCCACCAGGCGCCCGACCGCCGGCAGCGTGCTGCCGTACACGAAGTGCGCCTCGGCGTAGTTCGGGTTGTACTCCACCGCCTTGGCCAGCGCGCGCGACGCGCCCTCGAAGTCCCACTCGTACCAGCAGAGCACCTTGCCGATCGAGCTGTGCGCCTCGCCCAGCGTCGGCTCCAGCTGGACGGCGCGCGTGGCGGCCGACTTGGCCTTGGGATACGCCACCTCCGGCGCCACCCAGTCGTCGGCCAGGTTGCTCCAGCAGTCGGCGATGCCCGAGTAGGCGCGGGCGTAGCCGGGATCGGCGTCGAGCGCCTGCTCGAAGAGCGACTGCGCCTTGTGGAGGTCGTGCTCGGCCAGCCGGTTGACGAAGAATCGGCCCTTGAGGTAGAGAGTGTACGCCTCGAGGTTCTCGGTGGCCGGCTTGACCAGCGGCTCCGCCTGCGCCCCGCCCATCAGCTTGATCTTGAGCGCGTCCGCGATGGCGCGACTGATCTCGTCCTGGATCGCGAAGACGTCCTCGAGCTGGCGGTCGAACGTCTCCGACCAGAGCTGGTAGTTGTTGGTCACGTTCACCAGCTGGGCGGCGATCCGGATGCGGTTGCCGATCTTGCGGACGCTCCCCTCCAGCACCGAGGAGACACCGAGCCGGCGGCCCACCTCCGCGATCTCGACCGGCTTCCCCTTGAACGCGAACGACGAGGTGCGTGACGCCACCTGCAACCCGGGGATCCGGGCCAGGGCGTTGATGATCTCCTCGGTCATGCCGTCGCTGAAGTACTCGTTCTCGGGGTCCGCGCTCATGTTGGCGAGCGGGAGCACCACGATGGACTTCTCGGCCGGCGCGACGCCGACCGGCGTGGTGCCGGACGGGGTGCGTTCCCGCTGTTCGGCCTGCAGCAGCGCCTCGGCGAACTCGGCGGCCGTCGGGAAACGGTCCACCGGGGTCCGTGCCAGCGCGCGCACGATCGCCTGGTCCACGAGTTCGGGCACGTCGCGCATCGCGCGCGCGTGCGGCACCGGCGCGAGGAAGCGCTTGGAGATGATGGCCTGCGCGTTGGGGCCGGTGTAGGGCTGCTCCCCGGTGAGCATCTCGTACAGGACGCAGCCGAGGGAATAGAGGTCGCTCCGCCCATCCACCGAGGCGTCGGCGGACGCCTGCTCGGGGCTCATGTAGGCCGGTGTGCCGACCGCGAGCCCGGTCTGGGTGATCGTGCCGCTGTCTCCGCTCAGCGCCTTGCCGATGCCGAAGTCGGCCACCAGGGCGGCCTCCTCGTGCATCAGGATGTTCTCGGGCTTGATGTCGCGGTGAACAATCCCCTGGCGGTGGGCGTAGTCGAGCGCCGAGGCGACCTGGCGGGTGATCCGCAGCGCCTCGTCGAGCGGGAGCATCGTGCCGCCGGCCATCCGGTCGCGCAGCGACTTCCCGGCCATCATCGGCATGACGTAGAAGTAGAGGCCGCCGGCCTCGCCCGAGTCGAAGACCGGGAGGATGTGCGGGTGGGTCAGCCGGGCGGCCATCCTGATCTCACGATCGAACCGGTCGCCGCCGATCTCGGAGGCGATCTCGGGCCGGAGAACCTTGACCGCCACCTGGCGGCCGTGGCGGAGGTCGTGGGCCAGGAAGACGACGGCCATGCCGCCTTCGCCGATCTGTCGTTCGATAGTGTAGCGGCCGGCGAGCGAGGTCGCGAGGCGTTGCTGGAGGTCAGTCACGATGGAGGGAAACATGGCACCTGCTGCAACGCCGCGCTAGGAGAACAGCCGCACCGGGTCCGTCGCCACCGGCCCCGCCGCGTCCTCGATCGTAAGGCGCGCCCCGGTGATCGTGACCGGCGTGAAGCGGTCGAGCTTCCGGTGGCCGATCGTCGTGCCGCGCGAGAGGACGCGCCACTTGCCCTCCACCCGGCCCTCGAGCCGGTACGCCGCCACCGACTGCCCACGGGCAATGTCTTCCCGGAGGTCCGCGATCGACACCGTCATCGGCCGCCCGGTGGCCGCCGCCGAAGCGAGGTCGTTGGCAAAGAGCGCATCCAGCCGCTCGCGCATCCCGCGGAGGCGCGACTCGTCGGTCGGGTGGATCCGACCGTCACGCGTCGGGGGTACGTTGAGCAGGAGCTTCGCGTTCCGCCCCACCGAACTGAAATAGAGCTCCACCAGGTCGTCCACCGTCCGGACCGCCGCGTCCTCGGCGGGGTGCCAGAACCAGCCGGGCCGGATCGACACGTCGGCCTCGCCCGGGCCGCCAGGCCGTGCCCACGGGGTCGCCGTGCAGGAGCATCGCGATGACGTCGTCGCCGCTCGCGCCGGGGTAGGGAACCGTCGCGGGGTTCACGGTGGACCAGTTCGGGTCGCCCGCGATGCCGCGCTCGTTGCCGATCCACCGCACGTCGGGTCCCGCATCGGAGAAGATGACGGCCCCCGGTTGCAGCGAGCGGACCAGGCCCCAGATCCGGGCCCAGTCGTACTCCTGCCGCCGGCCCCCCGGCCCCACCTCGACCGCCCCGTCGAACCAGACCTCGTTGAGCGGCCCGTACCGGGTGAGCAGCTCGGTGAGCTGGGCGCAGTAGAAGTCGTTATACCGCGGCGAGTCGCCGTAGCTCGGCGCGTTCCGGTCCCACGGCGAGAGGTAGAGCCCCGCCCGGAGCCCCTCGGCGCGACAGGCGTCGGTGAACTCGCGCACCACGTCGCCCACGCCGCCCCGCCAGGGGCTCGACGCCACCGAGTGGGTCGTGGTGGCCGTGGGCCAGAGGCAGAAGCCGTCGTGGTGCTTGGCGGTGAGGACCATTCCGCGGGCGCCGGCGGCCCTGGCCGCGCGCGCCCACTGGCGGGCATCGAGGGCGGTGGGCTGAAAGACGGCTGGACTCTCCGTGCCGTCGCCCCACTCCCGGTCGGTAAAGGTGTTGACGCCGAAGTGGAGGAAGAGCGCCAGCTCGTCGCGCTGCCACTGGAGCTGTTCCGGCGTCGGCACCGGGCGCGCGGGCCCGGGCAGGAGGCGGTCGAGTCCGGGGGCCGCCATCGCTGCGGCGCCAACAACCCCGGCCGCAAGAAAGTTCCGTCGCTGCATCAGCGGACCTCGAGGGTGCCGCGGAGGCGAATGTCGCGCGACGACGCCCCCACGTAGACCGTGAACGTTCCCGGCTCCACCACCGGATGGAGCGCGGCATCGAGTACCGCCAATTGCTCCGGCCCCAGCGTGAAGCGCACCTCGCGCGCCTCCCCGGGCGCGAGCCACACCCGCGTGAACCCCGCGAGCTGGAGCACCGGCCGGGCATAGGTGGCCACCTTGTCCCGCAGGTAGAGCTCGACCACCTCGTGCCCCGCGCGCGTGCCGGCGTTCCGCACCCGGAGCCGCACCTCGGCCGAGGCCTGCGGCGCGATCGCCGCCGGAATGATCACGAGACTGTCGTAAGTGAACCGGGTGTACGAGAGGCCGAACCCGAACGGGAAGAGCGGCCGGCCGGAGAGATCGGCATAGTCGTCGCCGCGGCCGGTGGGGCGGTGGTTGTAGGTGAGAGGGAGCTGGCCTTCCTCGAGCGGAAAGGAGATCGGCAGCCGTCCGGAGGGGTTCACGTCGCCGAGGAGGACGTCGGCCACCGCGTGGCCTCCTTCCTCCCCGGGGTACCACGCCATCAACACGGCGCCGACCGAGTCGAGCCAAGGCATGGTGATGGCGCTCCCGCCGACCAGCACCACGACAGTTGGCGTGCCGGTGGCGGCCACGCGCCGGATGAGTTCCTCCTGGTATCCCGGGAGCCCGAGGCGGGCGCGGTCGCGGAACTCCCCCTCCTCGATTCCGGCCACCACCACCGCCACGGCGCTCCGGCGCGCCAATACCACGGCGCTATCGAGCCGCGCGAGGGCCGCTAGTTCGGCGCCGGTGTCCCAGACGAGGCGGAACTGGGCGTTTCCGGTGGTCTCGTGAAACTCGAGACGAAGGGCATGCGTGCTCCGCGGCGCCAGCGCCACCTCGGCGAGCCGCGCGCCGGCCGAGCGCTTTTCCCATGCGTCGATGAGGAGCCGGTCGTCGAGCCAGAGGCGCCAGCCGTCGGTGCCGTCCACACCGAGCCGCCGCACTCCCTCGGGCCCGGCAGTGAGGGTGCCGCTCCAGCGGACCGAATACCAGTCGGTACCGAGGCCGGGCGCGGGGGGCGCAAAGCTCCAGCGCACGTCCACGGCGGAGTCGCGGCGCACCGCGGTGGGGCGGCCCTGGAGGTCGGGGTTGGCAAAGAACTCCGCCGTGAGCGCCACGCCGCCGGTGGGCACGCTGGTGTACGCGGCGCTCTCGCGCCCGGGGCCCGGTGCGTAGTGCACGCGACTCCCCAGGCGCGCAGTGAGTCCCGCGAGGATGGAGGTGGGTGCCGCGCCCGGCGCGGTGTAGCCGCCGAGCCGGGCCGCCGCGGCATCGACGCCGATCAGCGCGACTGACGGCACCTTCGCATCGAGCGGGAGAACGCCGGTGTTCCGGAGGAGCACCATCGCGGCCGCCGCGGCCTCGCGGGCCAGCGCGTGGTGGGTTGGATGGCCGTTCCAGTAGGCGGCGCTGTCGGGGTTGCCGTACGGATCCTGGAAGAGCCCGATGGCCGCCTTGGCGCGGAGCACGCGGGCCACGGCGGAGTCGGTGACGGCCGGGGGGACCAGGGTGCGGACGGCGTCGAGGTACGGGACGTACTGGGGCCAGGCACTCTGGAAGATGACGTCCACGCCGGCAACGAGCGCCTGGCGGGCCGCCTCCTGGGTGGTGGCCGCGGTGTGGTGCAGCACGGTGGCGCCGCCGGTGGCGGAGGCGTCGGTGATGACGAACCCCTGGAAGCCCCACGCCCGCCGGAGCATCTCGGTCAGGAGATGCGGGTTCTGGCTGGCCGGGAGGCCACCGACGGAGTTGTAGGCCGTCATGACCGAGCGCGATCCCGCGGCGAAGGCCGCGCGGAAGGGCGGAGCATAGAGCTCGGCGAGCGTGCGGTCGTCGAGGGAAATCGGGTAGCTGTCGCGCCCGCCGTCGCCGACGTTGGCGACGAAATGCTTCGGCGTGGTGATGACACCGAGCCGTTCGAATGGGGACACGAAGGCGCGGACCATCGCCGAGGCGAGGAGGGGGTCCTCGCCGTAGGTCTCCTCGGTGCGCCCCCAGCGGACGTCGGTGGCAAGGTTGACGACGGGCGAGAGCACTTGGCGGATGCCGCGGGAGCGCGCCTCGCGGGCGATGGCGGTGGCCACTCGGCCCATCAGTGCGGTGTCCCAGGTGGCGGCAAGGCCGATTGCCTGGGGAAAGACGGTGGCGCCGGGCCGGGTGAGGCCGTGGACCGCTTCGTCGAACGGGACGATCGGGATGCCGAGGCGGGTGCGCTCCACGAAGAAGCGCTGGACGGAGTCGATCCGCTCGGCGTCCTCCCGCGCGGTGGGCGCGGCGGGAATCTGGAGGCCGAAGATGCCGTGGCGGTAATCGTGTCCGGAGTCGGCGGGGCTGCCGGGAACCATGAACAGCTGCCAGAACTTCTCCTCGATGGTCATCCGAGGGAGGAGGTCTGAAGCCTGGGCGGCGGCCACGCCGGGGGACGCAGCAAGCAGAAGGAGGAGTGCGCACGTACGCCAGCCCCCTGCGCGGCGGAGCCGTCGTGCGGATGGGTGGGCCAGGCGGACCTTAACGGTGCGACTCCCGCTCAGCTTCGCTCCGGGCCAGCGGAGCCTCGGGCGTACCCTCACTCAGGCGGCGCGTGTTCTCACCGGGCGTCAGCGCCTCCCTAGTTTTTCGGGCGAGGAGTAGCATGCCGCCCGCGGCGCCGGCACCCAGGAGGGTGAGGATCGTCAGGTTGCCGATGGCGTTCCAGACGGACCACACCCTGGCCCCGTTGGCGGCGGCAATAAAGAGGAAGTAGAGAAATCCGCCCGCCGCACCCAGGGCGGTCACGAAGCGGAGCGAGAGGCGGTCAAACGTCCGTCCTCGCGCGGCGAGGGCCAGCACGCCGGAAAACCCGACGCCGACGATGAAGGCGACCACGGACATCTTGCCGACCATCCGCAGGTCGTCCAGAGAAGCCTGGCCCACCAGCAGCGCCACGAGGCCCAGCAGCGAACCCACGACACCCACACCCACGGCGAAGGTGAGTCCCGTGCCGATCATCCCACGGATGACGCGCAGCCAACGCGGCATGATCACCTCCAGGTCGGTTCCACTTTGTGCCGCAAAGTAGGCTGGTCGACGGACGCCTGTCAACGGTCATCGCGAGATGCGATGCACCTCCATGTACTTCGACGCCAGCCGGCGGGCGGTGGAGACGGCATCCCCTCGCGGCTCGGTGGGGAAGGAGCCGGTCTCGCTGGACCACTGCTGCTCCCACGCGCACATCGCCGTCGCGAACGGCGTCCGATCAAATGGTACGCCGCTGGCGAGTGATTGATTCAGTTGGTCGAAGAAGACGCGCCAGCGCGGCAGGAAATAGGAGGTGAACATCCCCTCCCATTCCTTGAACGCGTAGAGATTCAGGTCGTCGTTCTGCCCCTCGGTGCACTTGGTGCCCCAGAGGGTGATGATGTTGCGCGCGTTCCACTCGTACAGTCGCCGCTCGGCGCCGGTCGTGCCCCAGCTCCGGGCGTCGGCGAGCCAAACTCCCAGCAGGAACTCCCGCCGCGTGCCGACCAGGGTGTCCAGGTCGCGGAGCAGCTCGAGGACACGCGCCTCCGCCGAGCGGAGCGCCGGAAGGTCCTTCCGGTTGTAGGCGTCCTCGACCTGGTTCACGAGCGGGAGCCCCAGTTCCCCCAGGACCTGGCGGGTGAGGTTGACGACGTCGTATCGATAGCCGTCGTTCCCGCCGAGGGCAGGAGCCGCCGCGAGGAGCGAGTCCAGGGCCTGCGCCAGGGTCCGCGGGTCGTATGGGGGGACGGGCTCCGACCGGTAGGCGGTGCCTTTCACGAAGAACTGCGGCCGCTCGGCGAGGAAGTTGCCGGTCTGGGCGCCCGAGCGATACGCCGTGGCGAGCAGCAACTGCCAGGCGTGCCACGCATGGGCGTCGGAGGCGCCGTACCGTCGCGTCACGTAGTCCCGGGTCCACGCTTCCAGCGGGGGCACGCTGTCACGCCACGTCTGGCCCATCACGAACTCGGGCACGATGGGATTGGTCCCGAGCCCTTCCATGGTCATGCCAAGGCCGGTGAGTCGGCCTCGGTCGGGGCTCTTGAGGACGCTGTCGAGATTGGCGGCGATCCTCGGAAGGTCGCCGTTCAGGCTCACCTTGCCGCCGAAATTGTACAGGACGTTCCAGACCCACGGCTTCCCGTAGAACGCCTCCCGGGCTCGCCACACCGGGTAGCGGTCGCCCCAGAGGTCGAGGACCAGCAGGTGGTCGTCGGGAACGGCGCCGAGAAGGGCGCGGGCCTGGGGGGCCTGCCAGAACTTCGCCTGGTAGTAGAGAAACCAGCCTTGGAGCACCCAGGTCGCGTCGGAATCCGCCCCCTCCATCGCCGAGTAGATTGCGCGCCCCATCGCCGCCAGGAAGGTCGAGTCGTTCGACGGCGGGTCGATCTCGTTGAAGGGATCGGCGGCGTACAGGTGGTCGGTCCCGAAGAGCTCGGTCTGTCGCTCGATGAAGCGCCGGCCGATGTGCTGGAAGAGCGAATCGGTGGGATCCAGGAACCAGGTCCCGCTGAACCCGGCGGACCAGTCGCCGGTCTGGTGGATCCGGGCGGTGGGGAAGACCTCGGTGATGGACGCTGGGACATGTCCGGTGAATCCCTGCAAGACCGGGGTCATGCCCAGGGCGCGCTCGCGTGCGAGGATCTGGCGCTCAAGGGTGACGTGACTCTCGATCCAGGAGTCGGGGAGCGGACCGCCCAGGCCGTCGATGTTCCCCATCCAGCCCCAGGGGAGGTAGGCAGGGCCCACGAGGAACTGCGCAATCTGGGCCTGGCTGAAGCCGACGTCCCGGAGCACCAGTTGCCACACCGCCTCTTGCCCCGTCACGGCGAGCGGGGCGTTGACCCCGTTGAGCGCCATCCAGTCGATCATCCGCTGCCAGTCGTCCCAGCCCCACCACGCCATGGAGTAGGAGAAGGTGCAGTAGTTGAAGAAGTAGCGGATGCGGTAGCGGGTGGTGAGGCGCACCCTGGCCGGCACCGCCGGCAGGGTGCCGAGATGAATCGGCTGGAGGGGAAGGGAGACGCTCACGCCGGCGACCTGCTCGAGGTACCAGTCGAGCGCCGACGCGAGCGCGATGCCCGAGGAGCCGCGGAGTACGATCCTGCCCGCGTCCTGTTCCACCTCGAAGACGTCGAGCCCGGCACTGTCGGGAATCACCTCGAGCTTGAAGTCCCGGGCATGGCCGGGGACGACGCGCTCGACGAGCGCCGAAATAGCCTCAAGGTCGACCGGGCGCCGAGGCGGACTGGCGACGTGCGTCGGGGCAGGGACTGACCCCGCCAGAGCGCCGGCGAGCAGGAGCGTTGGAAGCATCGATCGGATCCTCGAACGCCTACGGTGAGCTCGTCGCCGCCGCGGTCGTCACGTAGAAGGTCGGTGCCACCTGCACTTCCGCGCCGGCGCCGAGGCTCGTCGCCGTGGACTGCCATTGCCCGGTCGGGTGGAGTCGGGTGTAACCCTCCGCCCCAAGGGCGACATCCACCGGCATGTCGAAGCCAGGGACTGCGTTGGTCCAGCGATAGGACAGGGTATGATCGCCCAGCCGGTATTCGAGCACCGGCACCATCGTCGTCTCCAGGTATTGCTGGAAGATCTTCTGCAGATCGGTGCCAGTCGCCGAGCTCATGTACTCCTCAATCTGCCGGGCAGTCACCGTCTGGTGCTGGAAGGTCGCGTTGAGCCCCTGGAGCATGGCGAGCCATCGCGGGTCGTCGTCGACAACGGCTCGCATGGTCATCAGCATGTTGGCGCCCTTGGGGTAGCGGTCCTGCGAGCGCGGCACGTCGTTCACGCCGTACGTGCCGATGATCGGCACGTCGTTCCGGATCATGCCACGCACCCCCACCAGGTACTCCACGCCGGCTGCCTTGTCCTTGGTGCACTCCAGGTACAGCGCCTCCGCGTACATGCCGAAGCTCTCGTGGATCCACATGTCGGCGTGGTCCTTGGCGCTGATGCTGTTGCCGAACCACTCATGCGCGCTCTCGTGGACCACGATGTAGTCCCAGCCCATTCCCTGGCCGGTCTTGGAGAGGTCGCGCCCCAGGTAGCCTGGCTGGTAGCGGTTCCCGTAGGCGATCCCGCTCTGGTGCTCCATGCCGAGGTAGGGCACCTCGATCAGCTTGTACCCGTCGGCGTACCAGGGATAGGGCCCGAACCAGTGCTCGAAGCAGGCCAGCATGCCCTTGACCTGCGGCATCAGCGCTTCCGCTTCGGCACGGTGCGGCGCCAGCGGCCAGAACTCGACGGTCAGCCGGCCGCCCAGGCCGTCCACCGTGTCGCGCACCGGCACGTACGCCGCGCTGGCGTTGATCGCGACGTCGTAGCTGTTGATGGGGTTGGAGACGAACCACTCGAACGTGGTGGTGCCGTCATCGTGGTGCATGGTGGAGCGGAGCCGGCCGTTCGAAATGTCCAGCATCGGGTCCGGCACGGTGATGGCGATGCGCTGACTGTCGGGTTCGTCGGCGGGCAGGTCCTTGAGCGGCCACCAGGTGCTGGCGCCGGGACCTTCGTCCGAGGTCGCGACCCACGGGGCGCCGGTGCTGTCGGTGGCCCAGTGAAAGGGCCCGCGCGGCCGCCGGATGGTGGTATCTCCCGTCGCGAAGCTGCCGTGATAGAAGACGGTGACCGTCTGTTGCGAGCCCACCGGTTGTGGCGCTGCGAGCGCGAGGAACCACGCATTCCCGTCGCGGCGCCACGCCAGCGGCTTCCCACCCTGTTTCACGCTGTCCACCACCAGCGGCGCCTGCAGGTCGATCTGCATCTCCGCGGCCGGCTGCAGGACCCGGTAGGTGATTCCGTTGCGCCCAGTGATGCTGCTGTCCGACGGGCTGACCCGCACGTGCAGGTCGTAGAACTCGGCGTCCCACCAGGATCGCGCGGCGCCGTTGGACCCGCGCAGGGTGTCGGCGTGGGTGAACGGCGCAGGCGTCTGCGCCTGGAGCGTGGCCACTGCACAGAGGGCAAGGGCTGCGGACTGGATGAGCTGGCGCATGGTGATCCGGTGCATTCGGGGTGACGGAGATGTGAGGTGCAGCATCGGCGTCGTGCAAACGCTGATGGTGCTGAAATAGTACGGACTCCTTGGCCTCCTTGCTAGGCCGAGTCTCTGGAGATGGGTGTCAGCCGGGTGGCGGGTGAAGGGGGATTGGCAGCGTGTTTCTGGTTTAAGTGAGGGACAACTAGAGAACGCCCCCACCGAAAATTGGCGGGGGCGTTCTGCCTTTCGCGTGCCACATCTCATCAGGGCCAGGTTGAAGGCCGTGACTTGCGACCGGCGCGTCCGGACGGCGGACTGCTACTGGCGGTCGATCGGCAGTCCGCTGGGCACCCGCCGCGGAATCGTCCGGCTGAGGTTGATCGCCGCGGGATCGGTCAGGGCCGTCATGAACGACACCAGCTGATCGACCGTGCTGTCCGGCAAGACGACCCCGAGAATGATCGTGTCCCGGGCGGCGATCACGGCCTCGGTGTTCGGCACCACCGTCCCCTGCAGCAGCGGCCCGAGCAGCGTCGCGTCGAAGGTCCGGAGCTTGACGTCCGATTCGCTGTAGTGGGCGATGAAATCCCGGAGGCCGGTCATGGCCCCGTCATGGCCATACGGCGCCGTGAGGAGCACGTTGCGGAGCGGGGTGGTGCGGAAGGTGTATCGGTCGGCGTCCAACCCCGTCACGTTCATCCGCCCGAAGTCGTCGTGGCCCCCGGCGCCGTTTCCCTTGCCGGGCCCGAACTGGGCGACCGCGACGTTGTGGAACTTGTTGTCACTGAACGCAGGCCCGTTGTGGCAGAGCGAGCACTTGATCGACATGAAGGTCTTGGCCCCCGCCAGCTGCGACCGACTCAAGGCGTCGTCGTCGCCGGCCAGGAACCGGTCCCACGGGGTCTGCGCGAACGAATACTGATCCACCAGGAAACCGGCGATGGCATTCGACGCGTGCGCGAACGTCATGTCCCGGAACCGGGTTCCCGGATACGCCGCCTCGAACATCCGGCGGTATTCCGGGATCTGCCCCAGCCGCCGCATCAGTCCGCGCCAGATGGCCGGGTTATCCGCATCCGGAATCATGGCGAGCTCGTTGCCCGATTGGGCGCGCATCTCCTCCCGCGACGTCACGGGGAAGAGCGCCAGTGCCGATGCCGGCCCGAATTCGAACACCCGGGTCATCCGCTCGGTGAGCTGGTCCCCGGCGGGGGTGTGGAATCGACCGGCTTCGTCCACGGACACCCGCCCGTCCCAGAACAGCGACTTGAGGGCGGTCAGGTTGAAGAGCGACGGCGCGTTCCGGGGGATGAAGACACCGTCCGGGTGAACCCGGTTGGGACCGAGTCCGGCAGCACCCTGGCCGATCGACAGGCGGAGGCCATCGCCCGTGGCGAAGACCGGGAGATGGCAGGTCATGCAGGAAATGTCGCGATTGCCGCTCAGCACCTTGTCGAACGCGAGGGCCTGTCCCAGCCGGACCAGCGCGGGACGGACGAAGGGCGCCCGAGGCATCGGCCCGATCTTCCGACCCACCGCGAGTTGCCGGACCACGAGGGGAAGGCTGTCCTCTACCGAGGCCCGGCTGAGCGACGGGGCGAGCGGTTGCTGCTGGTCTTCGCCGCAGGCGGCCAGCCAGCAAACGCCGGCTGTCGCGAGGATGCGGCGGAGGGTTCGGGTCGTCATCGGGCCTCCAGGATGGTGTTCGGCACTCGGGTCCACTCACTAGAACGGAATCGGTTGCCGAAACCCGCCGTGGGCGTACCTTCCGGAATCCGATGTCCCTCCACGAACTGATCCGAAACGCCGACCAGGGCGAGCCAGCCGCCGCCCGGGAGCTCTTTGCCGGGCTCTACCAGGAGCTCCATACCCTCGCGGAATCGCACATCCGCCGGGGCGGCTCCGAGCTTACGCTAGGGGCGACGACCCTGCTCCACGAGGCCTATTTGCGCCTGGCCGAGCGGGAGGGTCCCCGGTTTCCGGACCGGGCCCGCTTCCTCGCCTATGCCTCGAAGGCGATGCGGGGGCTGATTGTCGACTACGTCCGGGCTCGCCAGGCGCACAAGCGGGGCGGCCTGTTCGAAATCACTGCGATCGGTGACACCGACCCGGCGAGCCCTGGCAATGACGACCGGGCGCGAATCGAACTGCTGAACCAGGCCCTCGAGGAACTCGGGGTCCTCGATCCCGCCCTTGCCCAGCTCGTCGACCTGCATTTCTTCTGCGGATTTTCCTTCGTGGAAATTGCGGCCTTCCGGCAGGTCAACGACCGAACCGTGCAGCGCGACTGGCGGAAGGCGAAGATGGTGCTGGGACGGATCCTGGCGGACGACGCCTAGCGGCCTCCCAGCGCCGAGTCGAGCGCGGCGGCTTCGAGGGTGCGCGGATGCCTCGCCCCGGCTCCCGCGGCAAGCTCGGCTCGGGCCGTCTCCGCCGCCCCCCGGGCCCCTGCCGAATCGCCCGTCGCGGCCAGCGCCCGGGCCTCCACCAACCAGGTCTCTCCGACATAAGCATTGGTGCTCGTCGCCGAGGTGTCCTTGTCGACGATGCCACGGGCGGCGTGGGCCAGGGTCAGGGCCTGCGCGGGATCTCCGACCGCCAGCGACGCATCCGCGGCCCCCATCAACGACGAGCGGGTGACGTTCCGCCGGCGGCCACGGTCGTACCCGGCCGCCTTGAGCGCCGCCAGGTAGCGGGTCAAAGCCGGACCCGGGTTTCCGGTCGCGGTCAGCAGCCGGGCCTCCAGCGCGTTCGGGTCGTAGAGCTCGTCATCCGAACTGCTCAGGTCCTTTCGCTTCGCGATCGCGCCGAACCGGGCCATCGACTCGCGGGCAGCGGCCAGCTGCCCGGCCTGGATCTGCGCCAGTGCGAGGCCGAACCGGGCCCGTCCCTCCCAGTAGAGGTCTGTGTCGGCCACGGCCTGGGCGGCCAGCATCCCGAAGTACTTCGCGGCCGAGTCGGAGTGTTGCTGATAGAGCGCGACGGCCGCGTAGTGAATCAGGGGCTGGTTCGGCAGCCGGCCGGTCGGGTCGGACCTGGCCACCCGGACCAGGACTTCGTGGAAGGTCGATTCCGCCTCGGCCGTCCGGCCGAGCAGCCTGAGGGTGAACCCGAGGTTATGGAGTTCGACTGTCCGGGGCATCATCTCGCTTCGGCCGCTCCGGTCCATTGCCGCGAGCGCGCGCCGATGGGCCTCGACGGCCTCGCGGAGCCTTCCCCTGGTCTCGAGTGCTCCCGCCAGCACCCCCACGGCCAGGATCGAGCTCACGCTGGTGCTGTCCCCGAGGCTGTCGAAAATTGCCAGCGCGCGGGTGACTTGGGGCAGCGCCGAGTCGCCGCCACCCGCCTCGATCTGGAAGTTGGCGTGATTCAGAAGGCAGTCTGCTTCCGCCCGCTGGTCGTGGTACCGCCGCATGAGACTATCCGCCTGGGCGAACGCAGCCGCTCCCGCCGGATATTCACCCATCGTCCGCAGGTTATCGCCCCGCTGGCAGATCGCCTCGAGGAGTTGAGCCGTGTCGTTGCTGGCCCGCGCCAGCGACTCGGCCTGGGCCAGCAGCTGGCCACGGATCTTCGAGTCGTCGAGGTCGCCGTACGCGGTGGAAAGCTGGGTGACGATGGCGGCCTGGAACCGGGAGTCACCTGGACGCATCCGAACCAGGAGATCGCGGCCGCGGTCGAGCAGTTCGCGCATCGTCATCGGCCGGTCGCCGGCGCCCGTCATCAGCAATTCCTGGAACTCGATCTGGGCGTCGGCCCGCCTGGCGTGAAAGAGGGCCGCATCCCGCTCCCGCTGGGCATCCCGCATCTGCCGGACCGAGAAGCCCGCCGCCCCAAGCAATGCCGCGGCCACCACGCCGGCGATGGCCAAGCCGCCTCGATGCCTCCGGGCGAACTTGCGCAAGCCGGTACGCCGCCGAGTCGGGGCGGGCGGTGACCGGCTGGTGACGGAGGTAGCGCTCCAGGTCGGCGGCGAAGGCGCCGACGGTGGCATAGCGCTCGGCCGGGTCCTTCTTGAGCGCCTTGGCGACGATGTTGTTGAGATCATCCCGGAATAGACGCCGCAGCCGGTCCGGGGTCGAGTCGCGGAGCCCAGCCAGTGCCGTGGCGTTGGGGTGTTGCTCGTTGGCGGCAGCGGCGTCGCTCAGCCGGACCGGGCTCCGCTCCACCACCGAGCGCAGCATTTCGGCCGAGTTGCCTGCCTCCGCACCAGTCGGGTGCTCACCGGAGAGCAGCAGGTGCAGCAGGACGCCCAGGGCGTAGACGTCGGTCGCGGTCGTGATCGCCTGGCCCTGGACCTGTTCCGGCGCCGCGAAGCCGGGGGTCAGCGCCGGGCCATCCACCCCCGTCAGTTCGGAGCGATCGACTGGACCGTCGTTCGCCTCCAATAGTTTGGCAATGCCGAAATCGAGCAGCTTCGGACGGCCGTCGCCGGTAACCAAGATGTTGGAGGGCTTGAGGTCGCGGTGCACGACCAGGTTCTGGTGGGCGTGGCTGACCGCAGCCATGACCTCGAGCAGGAGCCGGAGCCGTTGCGGCACACTGAGGCGGTTCTCGTCACAGTGACGGTCGATCGGCCGGCCGTCCACGTGCTCGAGCACCAGGTACGGCTGGCCGGTGGAGGTGGACCCCGCATCGAGCAGCCGGGCGATGGCCGGATGGGTGAGCCGGGCCAGGACGGCGCCTTCGCGCCGGAACCGCTGATCGGCGCCGCGCCCGATGAGGGCCAGGTTGAGGAACTTGATGGCGACCCGGCCTTCGAACCGGCCGTCGGACCGTTCGGCCAGCCAGACGCTGCCCATCCCACCGTAGCCGAGCCCCTCGACCAGCCGGTACGGGCCGATCGAGGTACCAGGAAGTGAGAGACTGGCCCGCGCGTCGGCGACCGGGTCACCGGAGGCGTCGTCCAGGGACGCTTGGTCCTCGGCTGCCAGCAACAGTGCCAGATCCGATGCCAGGTCCCGGTCTCCCTCCGCCAGCGCGGCGAGCCGGCCGGCCCGGGCGGAGGGGTCGAGATCGAGCAGTTCATCCAGCAGCGGCTCCAGCCGCTGCCACCGTTCCTTGCTCAGATTGGGCATGGGCCTCGAGGGGGTTCCAATCCATAGAACGGATTCTGGAGCGGAAAGTCAATCGCGGGGAGTGCTTTGGGGGCTTCCTCTGGTGCACCATCGAATTCGACTGTCAGCCGCTTCGGGCCGACTCCCGGCAGGCAGAGGGACCTGCCGGGAGAGTCCGACATTCAGGCGGACAGAGCCAGGTGCCGAGCCAGCCGGTCGCTGGCGTGGGAGTCAACAGGCGCTGGCTGGGGCGCTGAGAGCGGGTCGAACGAAGACATGAGAACGTCTGCCGCAGGACAAACAGGCCGGGTCGGGACCAGGTGACGACCCACTCGCGGTTGTTGGCATCCTCGTATGCCTGCTCCGGCACGCTGTCGCCGACCGTCACCCCAATGCACAGCGTCTCCTCGCCGGGGCTCCACGCGTACGCCGGCGACGGGTCGGTGAGCGAGACGCAGAAGTCGCTGGCCTGGCACGACGCCAGGGGGACTGGGCTGGCGGTGACTTGATCCGCCGGCTGGAGGCTTCCCGCGCCGACGAAGGTCAGGCTGACCCCCCTGATGTCAGTCGAATGCCCGATCCAGCCGTCGATGATCGGGCTTCCCACGGGCGCACAATTGAACGGGTAGCCGCATTCCCCTGACGTCCCATGCACGTCCAGGCGGAGGGCAGACGTCGAGGGCGGAACACCCACGGAAAAGACCGTGCTGGCTGATACGCCGCCCGCCTCACTATAGAACACCGTGGCCGAGCCTGGCGAGCGAGCCTCGGCCCACCCGTCCGGCGAGACGGCGAGCACCGTCGTGTCAACTGAAGTGAACACCCCCGGGAGGTCGGCAACAGGATTCCCCTGGAGATCGAGGACCTGGAGCTGGAAGGCGCTCCCGGGGCTGAAGACGACATCCGCGGTAACGACCGGACGGATGGTCGCCGAAGGCGGAGGAGGGCAGTATCCACAGCCCCCGGGGCCACCCCCTGGGTCATTCCCAGTCATCGATTCCGCTCCAATCGATGCCGGTCAGGTCGCAGCCTGCGGCGACCAGCATGAGGAGTATCGGAAGCATCGGGCGCATGGAACCTCCCTTGAAGGGGTTGATCGACGCCCGGATGTTCGCTCCGCTCCGTCAAGCAGCCGTCAAGCGGGATCTCACGGCGTGCCGCGCGCCACGCGGAGTCGCGCGGAGACAACCAAGAACGCCCCCGCCGAGGTAGGCAGGGGCGTTCTCTGGGTTCCATCACGTGTCGATCCGACCCGGTGGTCAGCTGTTTCGCGCGGGCCGCGTCCCCCCAGCCAGGCGCGGGAGCCCGCTATTGCCTGACCCAGGTCGGCCGGAAATCCCGTGTCACTTCCACCACCATCTGGTCCACCATGTTGGCGTAAGCGGCATTCGGGTCGGTAGCCGAGACGCTCGGCAGCCGCCCTCCGCTCATGGCGAGCTGACCCACGTTCTGGCTCGCCGCACCGCTCGAGCGCCAGAGCGTCCCGCCGGTGCTGGTGGAGAGCAGGCGCACGTTCAGCTCGGCGGACACCGTCGCGCCCACATTCACGTTGCCACCCGCACCGAGGCTTCCGTGCGGCTTGGCGTTCGACATGGCGAGCTGCCCAAAGAACACCGCCGGGACGTGCTTCGCGCGGCCGAGCTCCAGCGCTGCCGCGGGCGCATCGCCATCGGCGAGCAGGCGTGCGACCGCCGAGTCGGCGGGGCCGAGCTCCAGCAGTTCGAAGCCGCGTTGGCTGGCCAGCACCTCTTCCGCGAACCGCTGGGTTGCGAGCTGGCCCATGGAGTTTCTCGGCTGGTTGGCCGAGAAGGTGACGAGCGCGATCCGGTCGTACGTCCCCAGGTCCACGCGAGGAGGCACCTGGGCGAGCGACGAGGCACAGGCGGAGAGGGCCACGCCTGTCGCGCAAATCGCGGCATTTCGCATCGCGGTGCCGGCAATCAACTGCTTGACTGACAACATCTTTCCCTGCCTGGTAGTGGTGGCCCCTCGAATTTGGCAAGAAGCGGGCCCGCCGTGGCAGCAAGTCCCCCAAGCCAAACGCCCCCACCAATCCTCGGCAGGGGCGTCCATCGGGAGTGAGTTCGGTCCGTCATGGATGTGGTCCGGTGCGGTCACCCGCTGGTGTCATTCTCCCTCCAACCGTTTCCGCACCAGGACGATGTGGTCGCGAAGCGTATACAGCATGGGCGCGTAGCCGGCCGGCAACTTCACTTCGTGCGCCCGCCGCTCCAGATGATCGAGACGCTCGGTCAGTTCCGGGGCCACTGGGGCATCGCCCTCGCGCGTCCACCTCGTGTTCGAGCACCCGCAGGTCGGTGTAGAGGCCCAAGATTCGGCGCCGGATCCGCCAGCCGTAGATCGCCGGGGCCATGCGCACCAGCGGCACCATGATGCCGAGGAGGGGAACCAGAATGATGAGCAGCCGTTCGCCGAAGGCGGCCAGCCAGAACGGCATATACCGCTGAAGGAAGGGGCGCCCCGACTTGTAGAACTCGCGGGCGATGCGGCTGATGGGCAGGTCGATGGATTCGTTGGCCGGGAACTCGCCGGCCGAGTTGAAGATGCCCGGCCTGGAGTGAATCTCCTCGGCGGCATAGAGCAGGAGGTACTGGATGGCGGGGTGCAACCTGTCCCGGATGACCAGGCTGCTCTTGTCCGCCAGCATCGGCACGTCGGTCGGTGGGTTGTCGGTGACCATGTCCCCCACTCCCTGGGGCAGGACCACCTTGTTGAGGAACGGGTAGAGTGCGACGAAGGCATCCACCCGCCTGAGTGGAAGGAGCGAGATGCCCGGCGCCCGGAGCAGCAGCTGCACTGCGGGCGCCTCCCACCCGGTCAGGATGATGGCGGCGTCGATCTGGCCCCCGATCAGTCGGGCCGCAGCCGAGTCCGGACCGAGCGCCATGATGTTTCCGTCGGCGGTGTCGATGCCGGCCCGGTCGAGGAGCTCAGTCGCCAGCGCCCTGGTTCCGCTCAGATTGGGGCCGATCGACAACCGGAGGCCCTTGAAGTCCTGGAACATGCCCGCGGGGGTCTTGCCGCGGCCCCGGTAGAAGAACCAGAGCGGCTGGACGATGACCGTGCCGAGCGAGGACAGTTCGGGGGACTTCGCTTCGCTGGTGAGCCCCCCCTGGAGGAATCCGACATCGACGCCCGAGCGCGGGTCGCGCAGCCGGTCGAGGTTCTCGGCGTCTCCTTCGGAGGGGCGGAGCTCGACCGTGATCCCTTCCTGGGCGAGGATGTCCCGGTACTGCTTGCCCAGTTCCTGGTACGCGCTGCCTGCTTCGCCGGTCGTCATGACGATGTGGCTGGGGGGCAGCGGGCTGATGCGATTGAGCCCCCACCACAGGAGGGCGCCGAGCGCCAGCGCGATGACGGTCACCCCGGCGAAGAAGAAGCGGCGACGGTAGGGATGGACGGGGTTGACGGGAATCGATTGCAGGGACTTCCGGATCTTGCGCATGGCCGACTTGTCCTGGGCTGGTGTGGGTCCACCAAATGCCGTCCCGGAATCACCCTTCAATCAAGGGATACACGGCCGAATCCCGAATGGCGAGGGGCCCGCGGCCGGCGCCGAGCCGCGAAGCGCCGGCGCAACGCGCAACCCCGCCGTCCTTTCGGGCGACGGGGTTGCCGGGCTCACGAGTGCAGGCAGCCGGCCTGCGCGGTCACGCCGCTCACCTCAGTGCCCGCCTCCTCCCGAGGCCGACTTCACGTCGAAGTCGATCCAGGTCCGGTTGGTCGCCGGATCGATCTGCGGGACGAACATCTTCCCCTCGCCGGGGAGGAGCCGGGTGAGTTCGGTGTTCCGGTTGACCGGCGCTCCGCCCACCTGGCCGACCTCGTCGAGCTGGAAGGTGACACGCCACCAGCCGTACTTGTGCAGATCCGCGGGCAGCGTCAGGTTCTGGATCATCATGTTGTAGCCGTAGACCATCTTGCCGCCCACGTTGACTTCGGCGTTGAACAGGCCGGAGCCGTCGCCCCCGAACCCGCCGTAGACGGTCCCCTCGTACACCTTGTAGACCGGCTGCCGGGTCACGTCATCGAGCTTCTCGACGGTGATGTGCGGCAGCACCGAGTAGATCGTCGGGGTGAAGAGCGCCGTCGTGCCGTCGGTGCCCTGCATCTCGGTCTCGCCGGTGCCGTACAGCGCCTTCATCACATATCCGGTCAGCTGGGCGCCGTTGATCGCGTTCAGCGTCACCTCGACACGGATGTTCTGGTGGGTATTGAACTGCACGCTGGTGAGATTGTCTCCCCAGGCGACCTCGGCCTGCTGGATGCCTCCCTGCGACCCGTCGGCCCACTCGGCCCGCCAGGTGTTCGTGCCCTGCTGCAGGAAGTAGGTGTCCTGGTAGTCGGCGACGTTGCCGGAGTACCAGAAGGGCAGCGCGTCCACGGTGATGCCTTCCGCGGTCGTGGGCCGCACGCCAGGATCGGTCGCGACCGCCAGTCCGGTGATGCCGACGCCTTCGGCAAAGACGACCGGGTAGGACAGGTTGTTGCCGACCGTGGTGATCTCACCGGCCACGCGGACCGAGACCGACCCGCTCTTCCCCTCGCTCGTGGCCGTGATCGTCGCCGTGCCCTGGGCCACGCCCTTCACGAGGCCGGTGTTGTCCACCGTCGCGATGGCGTTGCTGCTGCTGCTCCAGGTGAACTGCCGACCCACCAGCGCCACCCCGCCGGCGTCGAACGCCGTCGCGGTGAGCTGCCGGGTGGCACCGGGCGCGACCGGCTCGGAGCCGGGATCAGACACCGACACGCTCGCCACCGCCACGCGAATGGTCAGGGTGGCCGTTCCCGCCTTGCCCTGGCTGGTCGCCGTGATGGTGACCGTTCCGGTCGCCACGGCGGTGACGAGACCGGTGGCGCTCACGGTCGCGATCGCAGGATCGCTGGTGGACCAGGCCACCGGGCGGTCCAGCGCGTTGCCTCCGGCGTCGCGCGGCACTGCAGCGAGTTGCAGCGTGCCCCCGACCGATACATCGGCCGTCCCGGGGGTGACGCTCACGGCACCGACGGGCACCCGCACCGTGATGGCCGCGGCCCCGATCTTCCCTTCGGATGTGGCCGTGATGTTGGCCGTCCCGGCGGCCACCGCCGTGGCCAAGCCGGTGGCGCTGACGGTGACGATCGCCGGATTCTCGCTCGCCCACACGATCGGGCGATTGAGGACGTTGCCGTCGGGGTCGCGCAGCGCGGCCGCCAATTGCGCCGTCTCGCTGATGTCCAGCGTCACGACGGCGGGCTCGATGGTCACCCCGTCCACCACCGCCATGACGGCGATCCCGGCGTTACCGCTCACGCCTTCACTCGTGGCGATGATCACCGCGGTGCCCCGCGACACGCCCGTGGCGAGGCCGGCGGAAGATACGATCGCGACGGCGGGATTGCTCGACTGCCACGTGATCGCGCGGTCGGTGAGCGTATCGCCACAGTGGCAGGTCGCGGTGACGGAATATTGAATGGTCTGCCCGACGAACGTGGTATCGATCTGCGGTGCGACTCCCACCAGGTCGACGGCATGCACGTGCGCCGCCGTCGTGGAATCGCTGGAACATGATGTTGCCCACACCAGCATGGCGAGCGTGCCGATGCCGGCGATGAGCCGCGTCCAATGGGTGTTTCTCATTGACCTATCCTCCTGCAGGGGCGGAATCCTTCCCGCCGGACTCCGAACGGAAGAGCGGTCGCCATCGACCTCTACACGGCGGGAGCGGCGATCATCCTCCCACGTGGCCGTGACGTTAGCAGGGAGCCGCTGAAGCGAGGTTGAGTCAGGCGTGAGGGACTGTTCGGCGCTGGCTTTACGTCCTCGATAATGAGACCACCGGGTGATCTTCGTTCCGGCAGGCCGTACCGGGGGGCCGGATCCATGGGCAAGGGGGCCGGCGGCTCCGATCCGCGAACCTGGAGGAGGCGATTCGGGTTGGGGGTTCAACTCGCGCCGCGCCGCAAGGTAGATTTGTCACTCACCCTCTTCATGGAATGCCTTCATGCCCGCCCTGATCGAATGCGTGCCGAACTTCTCCGAGGGCCGTGATCCCGAGGTGATCCGTCGGATTGCCGCCCGGCTCGACGTCGGTGGAGGGGGCCAAGCTCCTGCATGTCGACGCGGGCAAGGCCACCAACCGGACGGTCATGACCCTGGCCGGGACCCCGGAGGCCGTCGTCGAGGCGGCGTTCCGGGGCATCAGCGAAGCCGCCGAACTCATCGACATGCGGCACCACACCGGCGAGCACCCCCGGATGGGCGCCACGGACGTCTGCCCGCTGGTCCCGATCTCCGGCATCTCGATGAAGGAGACGGCCGACCTCGCCCGCGTCCTCGCCGAGCGGGTCGGGCGGGAACTCCGGATTCCCGTCTACGCATACGAGGCGGCGCAGCCCGATCCGCTTCGCAGGAACCTGGCGGTCATCCGCGCCGGCGAGTACGAGGGACTCGAGCGGAAGATGAAGGATCCGGCGTGGACCCCGGACTTCGGCCCGGCCGCCTTCAACCCGAAGAGCGGCGCCACGGTCATCGGCGCCCGCGACTTCCTCGTGGCCTTCAACGTCAACCTCAACACCACCTCCACCCGCCGGGCCAACGCGATCGCGTTCGACGTTCGCGAGGCGGGCCGGCCGAAACGCGAGGGTCACCCCCTGACGGGCAAGGCGGTCCTGGACGCCTCGGGCCAGCCGGTGATGGTGCCCGGCACCCTCAAGGCCGTGAAGGCGATCGGCTGGTACATCCAGGAATACGGTGTCGCCCAGGTCTCGATGAACCTCGTGGACCTGGCCGTGACCCCCCTGCACGTCGCGTTCGACGAAGTCTGCCGCGCCGCCGAGGCGCGCGGCGTGCGCGTCACCGGCAGCGAACTGGTGGGATTGGTGCCCCTTGCCGCGCTGCTCGACGCCGGCCGGCACTACCTCCGCCGGCAGCAGCGCTCGCTCGGCGTGTCCGAGGCCGAGCTCATCAAGATCGCGGTCAAGTCGCTCGGGCTCGACGAGCTGGGCCCCTTCGAGCCCGCGGAGCGGATCATCGAGTACCGCTTGCGGGACGCCGGGCTCTCCCGGCTGGTGGAATTGACGGTGCGGGAATTCGCGGAGGAGACCGCCTCGGAATCAGTGGCGCCGGGCGGCGGTTCGGTGGCCGCGGCCGTCGGCGCGCTCGGCGCCGCCCTCGGCACCATGGTGGCCAATCTCTCCGCCCACAAGCGGGGCTGGGACGAGCGGTGGGAGGAGTTTTCGCGCTGGGCCGAACGGGGCCAGCAGATCAAGGAGCAGTTGCTGGGGCTGGTGGACGAGGACACCCGGGCGTTCGACCGGGTGATGGTGGCGCTCGCGATGCCGCGCGCGACGGAGGCCGAGAAGGCCGCCAGGAGCGCGGCGCTCGGCGCCGCCAACCTCGGCGCCCTGCAGGTGCCGTGGAAGGTGATGCAGACGGCGTTCGGCTCGTTCGAGTTGATCCGCGCCATGGCGGAGCAGGGCAACCCGGCGTCCGCCTCCGACGCGGGGGTCGGTGCCCTCTGTACCCGCGCGGCCGTGCGCGGCGCGTGGCTCAACGTGCGCACCAATGCTGGCGGGGTGAAGGACAAGGCCGCGATCGAGCAGATCCTGAAGGACGGCGCACGGATGGACCAGGACGCGGCACGCCTCGAAGCGGAGATCCTCGGCGTGGTGGAACGCAAGTTCGCCTGAGGCCCCCGGTGCCTCCCGACATGCCGGCGCCTGCGATGCCGGTTGAGATCCGGCCTCAACCGGCGTTCCCTAAGCAAACCATCAGAGCCGCTTCAGAGAGCCCTCATCGCCTCCAAGACACGTTTCGGCCGATAATGTAGGCCTGAAGAACTCTGCCTTGGAGGACGTCATGTCAATTACGCGCACCAAACTGATCCCGCTCGCGGCCGCCTTCCTTCTGGTCGGCGCCGTGGCGTGCGACGATAGCAGCAGTCCCACGACCACCGCCGTGCTCACCAACGCACAGGCGGATTCCGTGGCCGAAGTCGTGACGGTGGATGCCGCCGAGGTGATCGAGGCATCGGGGATCAGCATGAGCACCGGCCTGGCGCTCGCCCCGCCCATGGTGGCGCCGCCGATGAATTGCGCCCCGGTGATCACTCCCTTCCCGCCGACCAACAGCGACGAGGACATGGTTCCCGACTCGGTCCGGTTCCAGTTCACCGCTTGCACCTTCACCCGCGGTGTCATGACCCACACGCTGGACGGGACGATCGACATCATCGACCCGACTCCGACGCTGACGGACTTCGATATCCGGACGGTGTTCACGGCATTCTCCCGGACGCTGTACAACAGCGCCACCGACCGCACGGTGTCCGCCCTGTTCGACGGCACCCGGCAGCTGGCCGCCACGCCCGATACGCTGGGCATGACGATGACGAATTTCCGCACGGATTTCACCCACGCCAACGGCGCCACGTCGTCGCACCTGAAGAACTGGGTGGTCAAGTTCACGGCGGACGTGCCGGGCTCGATCTCGCTGGGCAACCCCCTCCCGGCCGGCCTGCTGGCGATTGCGGGCAACTCGACCTGGACGCGGGGTGACCAGAATTGGACGATCGCCACCACGACCCCGACGCCGCTGCACTTCAACCCGGCGTGCACGGTGTCGCCCCGGTTCGACGACGGAACGCTGCTCCATGTCGTGACCCGTCTCGACGCCACCGCGACCTTCCAGGTGGTCTTCACGGCCTGCGGCACGTACACGGTGACCCGCCTCTAGCGCGGCACCTCGATCGGGCGATGAACGACGGGGCTCCCAATGGGAGCCCCGTTGTCGTGCCGGAGGCAGGGCCTGCCCCCCGACGCGCAAGCTCAATCTGCCGGGGCGCGCTCCAGGTAACGCGGGGGCCGGCGCGCCGTGGTCGATTGCTCGAAGGCGTAGGCGATCGCCAACAGTGTGGGCTCCGCCCATGCCCCCGCGAAGAACGACATCCCCACCGGCAATCCGTGGACCAGCCCAGCCGGCACCGTGATATGCGGATAGCCGGAGACTGCGCTGGCCGTGGAGTATCCCCCCGTGAAATGGTCTCCGACGACGAGGTCGGTCATCCACGCCGGCCCGCCGGTCGGCGCGATCAGGGCGTCGAGCCGATGGGCACGGAGCGCGGCGTCGATTCCCTCGCCGCGGGACAGGCGATGATTGCGGCTCAAGGCGCCCAGGTACGCCTTGTCCGTCAGCGGCCCCTTGGCCTCCGATTGCTCGAACAATTCCTGCCCGAACCACGGCATCTCCGCGGCGGCGTGCTTTGAGTTGTAGGCGATAAGCGCCGCCAGCGAGCGCGGGACGTCGCTGCCGGTGCGCGTGGCCAGGTAGGCCGCGATGTCCGCCTTGAATTCGTAGCGCAGCACCACGCCCTCGGAGTCGTCGTATTTCCCCGCTTTCGGCAGCACGACCGGATCGATCAGGATGGCTCCGGCCTCCTCGATCGCGGCCAGCGACGCCTCCATCACCCGGTCCACGCCGGGATCGAACCCGAAATAGGACCGCACCACGCCGAGCCGCTTGCCCCGGAGCGCATCGGCGTCGAGCGTCGCCGTGTAATCCGGGGCGATGTGGCCCGCCGACGCGGACGTGGCGGCGTCGCGGGGATCGATGCCGGTCATCGCGCCCAGGAGCAGGGCGGCGTCGCGCACCGTGCGCGCCATCGGGCCGGCGGTGTCCTGGCTGTGGGCCAGCGGGATGATCCCTGCGCGACTCACGAGCCCCAGCGTCGGCTTCAGGCCGACGAGGCCGTTCGCGCTGGCGGGGCACACGACGGAGCCGTCGGTCTCCGTTCCGACCGCCACGGCCGCCAGGCTCGCCGCGATGCCGGCGCCGGAGCCCGAGCTCGAGCCGCACGGGTTCCGCTCGAGGACGTACGGGCACCGCGTCTGCCCGCCGCGACCGCTCCATCCACTGGTGGCGTGCGTCGACCGGAAGTTGGCCCACTCCGTCAGGTTGGTCTTCCCCAGGATCAACGCGCCGGCGCGACGAAGCCGCTCCGCCACGTAGGCGTCTCGTGGGGCGGGGGCACCGACCAGCGCCAGCGAACCGGCGGTCGTCTGCATGCGGTCGCCGGTGTCGATGTTGTCCTTGAGCAGGATCGGAATGCCATGCAGCGGTCCGCGGGCGCCGCGCTCCTTCCGCTCCCGGTCCAGTGCGTCAGCAAGCTGTAAGGCCTCAGAATTAACCTCGATCACGCTATTGATCTGCGGGCCGCTCTTGTCCAGGGCGGCGATGCGGGCCAGGTACCCTTCGGCGATGGACCTCGCGCTCTGGTCGCCTCGCGTCATCGCCGCCTGGAGCGACGCGATCGTCGCCTCTTCCAGCTCCGGCGCAGGTGCCCGTGCGGCAGGAGGCGCCGGGCGGGCAGCCGAGGCGACGGGAGGACGGATGGCGAGGCTCGCGGCGGCTGCGGCGGCCCGGCCGATGAAGGTGCGGCGGTCGGTCATGGGGTAGGCCCTCGGATCGAGCGGGTGGGGTGCCCTCTGAAGAAGCCCGTAGGGGTTTGCACGGTGCGGCAGGCTCCTCCCAGATCGGAGCGGCCCGGCGCCGCCAGACGGCAATTCTACACGGCAGATACGTTCACCGTGAGGTCCGCGATCCCAGCTGCAGCAGTGCTCTTTGATTTCGGCGGAACCCTCGATGCCGACGGGCTCCGCTGGTGCGTCCGGGTGCACGCGGCCTATCGCGAGGCCGGGGGCTCCCTGTCGCTGGAGGCGTTCGAGCCCTATTTCCGCCGGTCCGATCGGCTGCTCGAACACTTGCCCGGCATTCGCTCGATGGCGCTTCGCGAGACCGCCGTTGCGCAGGCCCGGATACTGAACGAGCTGATCGGGGAGGGTCCGCCGCTCGACGTGAAGAGGACGGCGGAGCGGTTCGTCGAGGACGCCGTCACGGTGGCGGATCGAAACCGGCCCCTGCTCGCACGGTTGGCCGCGAGCATGCCGCTCGGCGTCGTGTCGAACTTCACCGGAAACCTCGATCACTGCCTGGCGGAGTTGGAGTTGAAGCAGTTCTTCACGGTCACGATCGACTCGGCGCTGGTCGGCGTGAGCAAACCTGCGCCGGAAATCTTTCGAATCGCGTTGGAGCGACTCGGGATTCCGGCCGAGGGGGTCTGGATGGTGGGAGACAACTTCGAGGCGGATATCCGTCCCGCGGCGGCGTTGGGCCTCTCGACGTGCTGGCTGGCGCCGTTGGACCGGCCGGAACCGGCCGCCGGCATCGCCACGGCCAGGCTCGCCAGCCTGGTCGATCTTCCTTCCGTGATCGGCTGATATGCAGGGGCTCATCCTGGCTGGGGGCGAAGGCAGCCGGCTCGCGGCGAGCGGCGTGGACACGCCCAAGGCGATGGTGCCGGTGGCGGGCATCCCGCAAGCGGTGCGCCTGGTGCGCACGCTGCACCGCCTCGGTTGCTCCGCAGTGACCGTCGCGCTGCGGGAGGGCGTTCCGGACGAGGCGCTGCGCGCGGGCCCGTATCCCGAAGGCCAGGCGCCGACCGTCGTCCGCTGCCTGACGCCGTCCTCGTTGCACACGCTGGTCGAGGGGCTGCGTACGCTGCCCCCGGGCCCGGTACTCTGCACGATGGTGGACACGGTCATGCCGTTGGCGGATTGGGCGGAGACCGCCCGGCAGGCCGAACGTCAACTGGCGGATGGGGCGGACGCGCTGCTGGTGGTGACCGGCTACGTCGATGACGAGCGGCCGCTCTACGTTCACCGCGACGAGGCCGGCCATGTCACGGCCATCGGTGAACCGCCGAGCGCGCCGCCGTGCGTGACGGGCGGGGTCTACGTGTTCGGCCCCCGCGCGAGGGAGTTGGCGGCGGAGGCGCTGGCGAAGGGCCACGAGCGCATGCGGGCCTTTCTCGGTCAGCTGGTCGCGAACGGTGCCCGGGTGGCGGTGCAGGACGTATCCCGGGTCATCGACCTGGATCACCGGCGGGACCTGGACGCAGCCAACCAGTGGACTGCCCTGGGCGCCGACGGCCCACTGCTCTCTGCGATCCGCGGGCGAGGTGCGGGGACGGGATCCTCGCCCCTGGACCGGGCCGGGCAATGCGTCGCCCTCTATCGCAAGCCGGCGTATTCGCCCCAGCAGCACCTTGCCAACGACACCGCCATCATGGACGCCGTCGTCGAGCGCCTGGAGGAGCACGGCTGGCGCGTGACCCGGGCGTCCGAGGCCGACCTGGAAGCCGGTCTTCCGCCCCGGGCCGACGTCTACCTCAACATGTGCCAGGGGCCGGCCGCCTCCGAACGACTCCTCCAACTGGAGGTCACCGGCGGCCGCTGGATCAACAGTCCGCGCAGCGTGCTCGCCTGTCACCGCCACCGACTCGTCCCGCTCATGGAAGCGAGCGGGCTGGCGTTTCCCCGCACGGTGATCGCCTCGACGGCCGGGGGGGAATTGACGCGCCCGGCGGTGACGGCGTTCCGCGCCGGGCACGATCGCTTGTGGGTCAAGCGGGGCGATGTCCACGCGGAGCGAGCCGAGGACGTGGTCCTCATCGCCGCGGACGAGCTTCCGGCGACGCTGAGGGAGTTTGCGGTGCGCGGCATCGCGCGCGTGGCGCTCCAGGAACACGTTCCGGGGCCCGTGATCAAGTTCTACGGCGTGGCCGACGGCGCCTTCTTCCGCTGGTACGATTCGGCGGCGGGCGTGAACGGTCCGCGGCCCGATGTGGACGAGGAGCGGCTCCGCGCGCTCGCTTTCGCGGCGGCCGACCGTCTCGGCCTGCATGTCTTCGGCGGCGATGCGGTCGTTCCCGCCCCCGATCGTCCCATGCTCATCGATATCAACGACTGGCCCAGCTTTGCCCCCTTCCGTGCGGAGGCGGCGCAGGCCATCGCCCGCCTCGTACACAACATCTCCTATGCCGGAGTCGCAGCGTGACCGTGTCCGACCTGATCCAGCAGATTCCGGGGCCGCGTTCGGCGACCCTGTTCGAGGCCGAAGCCGAGCATCTTGCGCCCGGCACCCAGAGCGTGGCCCTGTTCAGCCGCCTGTGCATGGACCGGGGCGAAGGCGCCCTGCTCTACGACGTGGACGGCCAGCGCTACGTCGACCTGCTCGCGGGCGTCGGCGTCGCCAGCCTCGGGTACGCCCATCCGAAGTACGTGGCCGCCATGCAGAAGCAGGTGGCCCGCCTGCACGTGGGGAGCTTCACCTCGGAAAACCGCGCGGCGCTCGTCAAGCTGATCGCCGACCTCGCGCCCGGCGACCTCAACCGGACCCAGCTCTACAGCAGCGGCGCGGAGGCGGTGGAGGCGGCGGTGCGGCTGGCCAAGTCGCACACCGGCCGGACGGAGGTCGCGGGTTTCTGGGGCGGCTTCCACGGCAAGACCGGCGGCGTGCTCCCGCTCCTCAGCGGCAACTTCAAGCACGGCCTCGGCCCCCTGATGCCGGGCATGTACTCCAGCCCGTACGCCTCGTGCTCCCGCTGCGTCTTCGAGAAGACCTTCCCCTCCTGCGAGTGGCACTGCCTCTCCTTCCTCCGCAAGAAGCTGGAGCTGGAGACCAGCGGCGACCTGGCGGCCATCATCGTGGAGCCGATCCAGGGCACCGCCGGCAACATCGTCCCGCCCCTCGGCTACCTCAAGGCGCTGCGCACCCTGGCCGACGAGAAGGGCGCCCTCCTCATCTGCGACGAGATGATCACCGGCTTCGGCCGCACCGGGCGGATGTTCGGCGTCGAGCACGAGGGCATCGTTCCCGACATGCTGCTGGTGGGCAAGGGCTTCGGCGGCGGCTTCCCGATGAGCGGCATCATCATCCGCGAGTCGGTCGCCTTCGCCAAGCCGTGGGCCAACCCGAGCGGCAGCTCGTCGAGCTACGGCGGCAACCCCTTCGCCGCGTGCGCGGCGCGGGTGACGATCGAGACGATTCTCGAGGAGGGCCTCGTGGAGCACAGCCGGTCGCTGGGCGCCAAGATGCTCCTCGAGATCAAGCGCTGGGAGGGGGAGATTCCCATCGTGAGCGACGCGCGCGGGCGCGGGCTGATGATCGGGTTCGACTTGGTCGTGCCGGGCACGACGAAGCTGCTCGACAAGACCGCCACCCGGTGGATCTTCGACACGCTGATGGCCCGCGGCGTCCTGGCGATGATCTACAACCCGGAAGTCCGCATCAACCCGCCGCTCGTGATCACCGAAGAGCAGGCGATGGGAGCCCTCGCCGTGATGAAGGGAGTGCTGCATGAAGCCGCCGAGCGCGCTCGCGCTTAAGGGCGACCTGGTGGAGGAATGGGCGGACCGCACGTTCTTCCGCCCGCTCGGTTACCAGGTCTGCCGGAGGCTCCTCCCGACGCGGGTCACGCCGGACCAGGTGACCGTCGTCAGCCTGGTCCTGGGGCTGGTCGCGGGAAACCTGTTCTTCTACGAAAGCCACTGGCTCAACGCCGCCGGCGTGGCGCTGTTCCTCGTGTCGGACATCTTCGACAGCGCCGATGGGCAGCTCGCCCGCACCCGCGGCACCTCCACCCCGTTCGGGCGCGTGGTCGATGGCGCGTCCGACAATATCCGGTTCATCAATCTCTACCTGACGCTCATCGCCCGGCTCGTCGTGTCGGGGTACGGCTGGCAGGCCGTTGCGCTGGGCGTGGCGGCCGGTGTGAGCCATGCCCTGCAGAGCACGGCGGTGGACACCATCCGGCAGGCGTATCTGTACCTCGGGGCCGGCAAGGGAAGTGAACTCGACCTGCCCGAGGCGGTGGCGAGGCGCCCGCGCCCCTCGGGCTGGCGCGGGATCGTGGCGGCCGGCTACGGCAGCTATGTGCGACGGCAGGCCCGCCTGCTGCCCACGACGTTCGAGCTGGTGCGGGTAACGGGACCGAAGCCGTCGGCCGCGCTCCAGCTGGAATACTACGACCGCATGAGTTGGCTGGTCCCGCCGTGCGCGTGGATCGGGCAGAACATCCGCTTCCTCCTGCTGGCGGTCACTGCAGTGTGGGGGTGGCCCGCGGGGTTCTTCTGGCTGACGATCCTGCCGCTCAACGCCATCCTCGTGTCCCTGGTCCTCACGCAGGAGCGCCGTGCGGCGGCCCTCCTCCGCCGGGAAATCCCTCGACTGCCCGACGCCCGTGTCGCCTGAACGCCCGCGGTACCGTGGCGCGATCATCGGCCTCGGCGGCATCGCCCGGCAGTCGCACCTGCCGGGCTTTCGCCTCCCGGCGGCCTCCGGGCGCTTCGAGATCGTGGCCTCGCTCGACCTGGCGCCCGAAGCCGAGGCGGTGGAGGGGATCCCCCTGTACCGGTCGCTGGCCGAGCTCGCGCGCTCGGGCCCGCTGGATTTCGTCGATATTTGCACGCCGACGGCCTCGCATCTCGAGCTGACCCTCTGGGCGCTCGAACACGGGTACCATGTGCTCTGCGAAAAGCCGGTGGCGTTGAGCGCGGATGAGGCGGCGGGTATCCGCGTCGCCGCGCTCCGGGCCGGGCGGGTCGTGATGCCCTGCCACCAGTACCGGTACAACCCGGTCTGGAAGCAGGTGAAGGCATGGCTCGAGGCCGGCGCCATCGGACACTGGCACCTGGCGGAGTTCGACGTGTACCGGCCGCGGGCCGATCCGGGCGCCGGCCGCACCGCCCTGCCGTGGCGGGGGCGGTCGGCCGAGAGCCGGGGCGGCGTGCTGCTGGACCACGGTACCCACCTGGTCTATGAGCTGCTCGACGTGGCCGGGCCGCCGCTGCGGGTCGAGGCGTGGACCGGACGGCTGCTCCACACGTCGTACGACGTCGAGGACACGGCGCAGCTGCTCTTCGAGTATCCCGACCGGCTGGGGCGGATGTTCCTGACCTGGGCGGCGCACCACCGGGAGAATCGCATCCGGTTCATCGGCACCACGGGTACGATCGAGTGGCGGGGCGGCCAGCTCACCATCGACCGGGGCGGAGTGGTCGAGACCACCGACCGCTCGGCCGAACTCGACAAGTCGGCCTACGCCGGCTGGTTTGCCGGCCTGTTCGCGGCGTTCGCCGATGCGATCGACGCCGCGGACCTGGCCGGCGGGCTGGACGACATCGCCCGGGTGGCCGACGTGCTCGACGCGGCCTATGCCGCAGGCGCCCCGACCCTCCTGCACACGGGATGAGCGCGCGCTACCGCCTCGTGCTGCTCGCCCTGGGCGCCGCGATGCTCTGGGTGCTCGTGCGGCGCGTGGGCGTGGGTGAGTTGCTGGCCAACGCGGCCACGGTGGGATGGATGTTCGTTCCGGTGCTGGTGCTCTACGGAACGATGCTGGTGTTCAACACCTTCGCCTGGCACCTGACGCTCGCCGGCGAGGCAGCGCGCCCGCCCTTCGCGCGGCTCCTCAGCCTCACGGTGTCCGGGGCGGCCCTCAACTTCGTGACGCCCGTCATCAACGCCGGCGGAGAACCCTTCCGGGTGGCGGGCCTCGTTCCCTATATCGGCTCGCAGCGTGCCGCCGCCTCGGTCATCCTCATCCGGATGCTGAACACGCTGGCGCTGATCCTCACCTGGTTCACCGCGCTCCTCCTGGCCCTCCTCCTCGTGCCGCTGCACGGGGTGCTGCTGGCCGGCGTGCTGGTCGCGGCCGTGGCGACGCTGGCGCTGTCGCTCCTGGTCTTCACCGGTCACCAGGAGGGTGTGCTCGAGCGGCTGCTCGACCTGCTGCACCGTACACCGCTCCTGGGGCGACTCAGCCGACGGGCCGAAGGTTTTCGGGGCACGCTCACCGAAATGGACCGGCAGATCGCGGATTTCTATCACCGCTCGCCCCGCCGGTTCTTCCAGGCCCTCGCCGTGGAGTACGTGGCCCGCGCGATGCTCATGGGGGAGTACTACCTCGTGGGCCTCGGCCTCGGGATTCCGATGAGCCTGACCAACGCCTATCTCGTCGGCGGGCTGGCGTCGCTCATCCAGAACATCATCTTCCTCATCCCGTATGAAGTCGGCGTCAAGGAAGGCGCGCTCTTCCTGCTCTTCCAACTGGTCGGTCTCGACCCCAACACCGGGCTGTATACGGCGCTGGTGATCCGGGCCCGGGACCTGACCTGGATCGGGATCGGGCTCCTCCTTGTCGGCGTCGTTCCCCATCCCAGCCCGGAACCAGGGAGTCCCGCGTGACCATCATCACCCACATCCTTGCCACGACCCTGGGCGTCCAGGTGATGGGGCTGCACGACCGGGACGCGGCGCTCGCTTACGGGTTCGGGGTCGCCGTGGACATCGACCACGTGGTCAAGGCGCCGTTCTATCTCCGCGCGGTGGGTCTCAAGGACAAGCGGGGGTACTACTGGCGCTCGTCGCTCCAGGAGCCGGTGGCCTTCCTCTGGATCATCCCGCTCTGCCTCTTCCTCGGCACCCTCGTGCCGCTGATCTTCTTCGCGATTCACCTGGCCATGGACTATTCGGTGAGCTACGAGAAGATGCCGTTTTACCCCTACTCGCGCCGGGTCACACAGGGGTGGATGCTCTCGATCCCGGACAAGGTGAAGGAAGCGGTGCTCGCCGCGTTCCTCCTCGTGGCCAACGTCCTCGTCTTCCTGGCCCGCCGATGAGAAACCCCCTCGACATTGCGCTCCGCCCGCTGATTCGGTTCGCTCACCTGCGACTCGGCCTCTCGCCGAGCCAGGTGACGTGGATCTCGTTCGCGGTGAGCGTGGCGGCCGCGGCCGTGTTCGCGAGCGGACGCCTGGTGCCGGGGCTCTGGGTCATGGCGCTGGGCCAGGTCCTCGACGGCATGGATGGGGGGATGGCGCGGGAATTTGGACTGGGATCGCCGGCGGGTCAGCGGCTCGACACCCGGCTCGACCGGGCGTCGGAGACGATCATCTTCCTGGCGTTCGTGGTGGCGGGGTGGGTTCCGCTCCGGCTGGCCATCCTGGCGCTCGTGGCGATCTACCTGCTCACCACCGTCTCGGACCGGTCGCGGTTCGACCCGGGCGCCAAGCGCGTGGCGCTCTACTTCGGCCTCTGGTTCCCGTATCCGGTCATCTTCCCGATCATCTTCGGCGTGAACCTGGCCGCCTACGTGATCGGGCTGCTGATCATCGACTGTCAGTTCCAGTTGCGGATGGACGCGCTGGGGGGGGACCTCGACACGGTGGCGTCGCGCGCGGTGGCGCTCGAGGCGCTCGAGGCCGGCGGGGGCCAGGCGGTCCGCTAGGCGCCCTGATGGGCGGACGGGAGCACGAGGGCGATCACGTTGTGGTCGTCCTCGCGGCGAATCTCGAGGCGCCCGCCGTGTTGTTCGGCGATCCACCGGACGATCGAGAGCCCCAGCCCCCGTCCGTCCGGGGGCGCCTCCTGGATCCGGCCGTCCGGCGGCGTCACCGGTGCACCGCGATTGACGACCTCGAGCGAGGCCGCCCCGGGAGTCCCCACGACCCGCACGCTGACCGGGGCGCCCGCAGCCCCGTGACGGCAGGCGTTTTCCAGCAGCTCGACCAGCGCCTCGCGCAGGAGCGGGGCGTTCCCGCGGACCGTCACTTCCTCGATGTCAAGCAGTTCCAGGGGATGGCCAAGGACGGCGGCGCGATGCCGCATCAGCTCCGTGGCCTCCAGCGCGAGGGCGTCGAGCTCGACGTCGTCGTCCAGGGCGGGGGCCTCGCCGGCCTCGGCCGCGGCGAGCGTCACCAGCTCCTCCACCCGGCGCTGCATCTGGTGCGCGGATATCCAGATCCGATCGAGCGAACGGCGGAGTTCGCTGAGGTCGGGGTGCCCGCTCCGCTGCAGCGACGCTTCGCCGAGGAGCAGGGTGAGCGGGGTCCGGATCTGGTGGGCCGCCTGCCGGACGAATCGGCGATTGCGGGACTGGGCTTGCTGGAGGCGGGCCAGGAGCTCGTTGAACTGGCTGGCGAGCCGGTCGATCTCGTCGGGCGGCGCCCCGACGGGGAGGCGTTCCTCGAGGCGCTCGGGCGCGAGCTTCGCGATCCGCTCGGCGAGGGCGTTCATCGGCGCGAGGGCCCGGCCTGCAAAGGTGTAGCCGAGGATGAGGCTCGCGAGGAGCAGCACCGGCGCGAGGCGGAACAGCCAGCGCCCGAGCGCCTGGGCCGGCTGGCGGGTTTCATCGAGAGATCCGATGGCGAGCGCCGTGAGCGGCGGGTTGCCGCGAATCATGATCCGGCGTGCGATGTGGCCCGGCGCGTAGGTGGTGTCGGACTCGATCTGGCCGGTGAGCGGAAGCATCCGCGGCGCCGTCGCCACCAGGGCGGGGGGGCCCAGCGTGGCCATCAGCGATCCGTCGCGGCCGTAGGCCACGAGCGCATCCGGCCCGCGCGGCCACTCGTCCAGCACCCGCGCGGCGGCGTTGGCCCACCCTGCGTCCTGGCGCTCCGCGTACTCGCGGGGCACCTCGGCCAGGAGGTCGCGGGCGGCCAGCGTCAGGCGTCGTGTGAGGAGGTCTTCTTCGAGATGGCGAACGGAGCGGATGACCACGAGGTTCAGCACGACGAGGACCGCGAAGAACCCGATCGCGTAGGACGCCGTGAGGCGGAGTCGGAGCCGGCTAAGCCCCATTCGCCGGGCGCCGGTCTGTCAGCATATACCCGGCACCGCGGACGGTCTGGAAGAGCGGCGCGCGCCCGGGGCTGTCCACTTTTCGCCGCACGCGGCTGACGAGCACCTCCACGGCGTTCGCCACGGGATCGAAGTTGTCGTCCCACACGTGCTCCATGAGCCGGGTCCGGCTCACGACGCGGTGCGGGTTGCGAAGCATGTATTCCAAGAGTGCGTATTCCCGTGGCGAAAGGGCGATCAGCTCGCCCGACCGCCGCACTTCGTGCGTGGCCGGGTCGAGTGCAAGATCACCCAGCCGGAGCACGGGCGCCAGCGGGGCGGGCTCGCGGCGGGCGAGGGCCCGCAGGCGGGCCAGCAATTCCTCCGGCTCGAACGGCTTGGCGAGGTAGTCGTCGGCGCCCGCGTCCAGCCCGGCGACGCGGTCCTGCACGGCACCACGGGCGGTGAGGATCAGGATCGGGGCCCGGCCGCCGGCGGCGCGCCAGCGCCGGCAGACCTCGACCCCGTCCACATCCGGGAGGCCGAGGTCGAGCACGACGAGATCGTATTCGTTGGTCTGGAGGGCGGAAAGCGCGCTGCGTCCGTTCGGCGCGATGTCGGCTGCCCAGTGCGCACGCGACAGCGTGCGCACCAGGAGGTCGGCAAGCGCCTCGTCATCCTCGACGACCAGGACGCGCACGGTCGCCTACGGCTTCTTCGCCGGGGCCGTGGTGGCGGCCGGAGCTGGAGTCGCGGGCTTGGTCATCGTGGCAGAGGCCGGCTTGGCCGGGGTCGCGGCCGTGGCGGGCTTGGCCGCGGTCTGGGTCTTCGGCGTCTCGTGCTTGGTCGAGAGCACCTTGCCGGTGTTCGCGTCGACGTGCACTTCGGTGATGCCCGGCTTGCCTGGCACCGTGAGGTCATAGCTGTAGATCAACTTCTTGCCCTCGTTCTCGATCTCGGCCTTGGTGACCGTGGCGTTCGGCACGTGACCGAGCGCAGCCTTCTGGGCCTCGGCGGGTTGCACCTTGGCCTCCTTCAGGAGGCCGGGCTTGGCCTCGGTGACGGTGACGGCCTGGGCGTGGGCCGCCGCCGGAAGGGCGAGCAACGCGGCAGCCGCGAACGGCGTGAGCTTGGACGGGAAACGCATGGCGACCTCTGCAAGATTTGGGGCTGAGCGACCTTCGGGAGGAAGTTCCCGACGCCCTGACTTTACGGGGAGCCCCTTACCAGAGACTGACACAACATTCCCTCCCTGACAATACCCTGACAGCGCCGTTGTCCCCTCATTTCCCGCTCCCGCGCCCGTCAAGTTCCTCGAGCCATGCGCCCCAGTCCGCCGGCGCCGGCGTCGCGCGCGCCATCGCCTCGCGCACCATCGCCGCGGCCCGCGCGCGGGTATCGCCGAAGGCCGCATTCCCGCCGGCCTGCTCGATCGCCGCCTGGAGGCCGAGCAGCCGCGCGTATCCGTAGACTCGCTCGGGGTCGTGCAGCAACCCGGCGGCGCTCGCCGCGTCGAGCTTCGGCACGGTCGCGTGCAGCGGGCCGAGGATCTGGGTGATCGCCGCGCGGACCTGTTCGGCCGCGAGCGCCAGGTCCGCCTCGCCGGGCCCGCGCAGCAGCCGTGCCACCACGAGCCCGAGTTGCTCGATCCACCGGAGGACGACGTCGCGCTGGCTCACGCGCGCCCTTCCCGCACGCCGAAATCGCGGAGGCACATGGCGTGCAGCATAGTCGCTCCGGGTGTGGGCCGCCACCGGACTCCCTCCATCTCCGCCTTGCGGCCATGACGAATTGGGCGAACTTACGCCCATGACAATTCGCCTCTCGCACTACATCGCTGGCGCACCCCGGCCTTCCAGTGGCGGTGCGGCGCTGCTCGACCTTAATCCCTCCGATGCGACCGACGTCGTGGCGGAACTGCCGGCCGGCACGCCGGTCGATGCCGCGGCCGCCGTGGCCGCCGCCGCCGAGGCCCTGCCGGCATGGCGGCGACTCACCGGTCCGGCCCGCGCCGATCACCTGCACCGCTGGGCCGCGGCCATCGAGGCTCGCTCCGAGGAAATGGCACAAGCCATGGCCCGGGAGGTCGGCAAGCCGATCGCGGAGGCGCGCGGGGAGGTGGGCCGCTGCGTGGTGATCCTGCGGTACTACGCCGGCGAGGCCGTCCGCGCAGCGGGCGAGGTGATCCCGCCCCAGGCGGCGGGCGCGCTCCAGTTCACCCTGCGCGAGCCGCTCGGCGTCGTGGCGCTCATCACGCCCTGGAACTTCCCGCTGGCCATCCCGCTCTGGAAGGCGGCCCCAGCGCTGGCCTTCGGGAACACGGTGGTCCTCAAGCCGTCGGAACAGTCGCCGGTCATGGCGCTCCTCCTCGCAGAGACCGCCCAGGCCGCCGGGCTGCCGGCCGGAGTGTTCAACGTGCTGCTCGGCGGCGGTGCCCAGGTGGGCGAGGCGCTGCTGCGCTCTCCGGAGGTCCGGGGCGCCAGCTTCACCGGCTCCGCCGCGGTGGGCGCCCGCGTCGCCGCCATCGGCGCCGAGCGGAACATCCGGTACCAGACCGAGATGGGCGGCAAGAACGTCGTGCTCGTCATGCCCGACGCGGATCTCGACCTGGCGGCGAGGCTCACCGCGGCCGGCGCCATGCGCTACGCCGGACAGAAGTGCACCGCCACCAGCCGCGCCGTCGTGGCCCGGCAGGTCGAGACCGCGTTCCTCGACAAGCTCCGTGCGCAGGTCGAAGGGATGCTCCTCGGGCCCGTGACCGACCCCGCGGCCGCCATCGGCCCGGTCATCAGCGCCGCCGCGCGGGAGCGCATCCGGTCCGCCCTCGCGACCGCGAAGGGAGAGGTCGTCTGCGGCGGAGTTGAGGAGACGGGCGGGGGATTCCGGCAGGGGTTCTTCGTGGCGCCGACCGTGGTGCGCGGCGTGGAGCCCGGCTCGCCGCTGGCGCAGGAAGAGCTGTTCGGTCCCGTCCTGGCCGTGCTCTCCGTGGACGGACTCGATGAGGCGCTCTCCGTGGCCAACCGCTCGCGGTACGGACTCAGCGCGTCGCTGTTCACGAGGGATATTGCGGCGGCGCTGCGCTACATCAACCAGATCGAGGTCGGGCTGGTCCGCGTCAACGGCGATACGACCGGAGTGGACCCGCACGCGCCCTTCGGCGGGATGAAGGGGTCGAGCTCCGGCAGCCGCGAGCAGGGTTCGGCCGCGCGGGAGTTCTACACCGAGACCAAGACCGTGCAGGTTCACCCGGCATGAGCACCCTCGAGTTTCCCGCGTCGGTCCGCGTGGTGGACTCTCACACCGAGGGCGAGCCGACGCGCGTCGTGATCGAGGGCTGGCGCCAGCCGGCCGGGGCCACGATGGCGGAGCGCCGCGACGACCTCGCGGCGCGCTGGGACCATTTGCGAAGCGCGGTGGTTTGCGAACCCCGCGGCCACGACGCCATGGTCGGCGCGCTGCTGACGCCGCCGGTCACGGGCGGGGCGGTCGCCGGGGTCGTCTTCTTCAACAACGTGGGCTACCTCGGCATGTGCGGGCACGGGACGATCGGCGTCGTCCGGACGCTCCAGCACCTGGGTCGCATCCAGCCCGGCCTGGTCCTGCTCGATACGCCGGTCGGGCCGGTGCAGGCCGAGCTGGAGAACGACGGGGCGGTGACCATTCGCAATGTCCCGTCCTACGCCCACGCGCTGGACGTCGCCGTCGAGGTGCCCGGCGTCGGCCGCGTGGTGGGCGACGTCGCCTACGGCGGCAACTGGTTCTTCCTGACCCATCTCGACGCGCCGGCGGTGGCCCTGGAGCAGGTGGAGGCGCTGACGGCCGTCACCCGCGACATCATGCGCGCGCTTCGCGTGCAAGGCGTCACCGGCGCAGGCGGGGCCGAGATCGATCATGTCGAACTCTCCGGGGCGCCGAGCCGGGCCGACGCCGACGCACGAAATTTCGTCCTCTGCCCCGGCGGGGCCTACGATCGTTCTCCCTGCGGCACCGGGACGTCCGCCGTCATGGCCGCCCGCCACGCCCACGGAGCCCTGTCCCTCGGGGCGCGCTGGCGGCAGGAGAGCATCACCGGGAGCCTCTTCACCGGCTGGCTCGAGAAGCAGGACGGCCGGCTCATCCCCCACATCCGGGGCACCGCGCACGTCACCGGCGAGGCCACGCTCCGCTTCGACCCCATCGACCCCTTCCGCTCCGGCTTCACCACCGCCGGATGACCACCCGGCCCGATGCGATCGTCGTCGGTGCCGGCATCGTCGGCGCCGCCTGTGCGTACTACCTGTCCCGCCTGGGGCGGCGCGTCACGGTCGTGGATGCCGCGTTTGCGGGGGGCGGCACCACGGCGGCGGGAATGGGGCACATCGTCGTGATGGACGACAGCGACGCCCAGTTCGCATTGACCTCGTGGTCCCAGCGTCTCCTGGACGATCTCCTGCCGGAGCTCCCGGCTGCGGCGGAATTCGAGCGCTGCGGCACGCTGTGGGTGGCGGAGGACGAAACGCAGCTCGAGGCGGCGCGGAACAAGCTGGCATGCTACGAGGGGCGGGAAGTGGACGCCGAACTGCTCGAGGCGGGGCAGCTCGCCGAGGCGGAGCCGATGCTTCGTCCCGGACTCGCAGGCGGCCTCCGGGTGCCGGCGGACGGAGTGGTGTATCCCCCGGCCGTGGCGCGCTGGCTCCTCGGGGAGGCGGTGCGGCAGGGGGCGACGCTCGTCGAGGGCGTTCGCGTCGAGGCGATTCTCCCGCGTGCCGTGCGGACCGCCGAGGGTGTCCTCGACACCGACCTCGTGGTCAACGCCGCCGGGGCCGAGGCGGCCCGGCTCACGCCGGGGCTTCCCATCGTGCCGCGGAAGGGTCATCTCGTCATCACCGACCGGGCGCCCGGCTTCTGCCGGCACCAGATCGTTGAGCTGGGCTACCTCAGGAGCGCCCACACGATGTCGGGTGCGTCCGTCGCCTTCAATCTGCAGCCGCGCGCCACCGGCCAGCTGCTGCTGGGCTCGTCCCGGGAGCTGGTGGGGTGGGATTCCACCGTCAACCGTGAAGTGCTCGGTCGCATGCTCCGCCGGGCGATGGAGTTCATGCCGGGCCTTTCCCGCCTGAACGCACTCCGGACCTGGACTGGTTTCCGCCCCGCCACGCCCGACAAGCTGCCGCTCATCGGGGCGTGGGCCCCTGTGGACGGACTTTGGATCGCCGCCGGGCACGAGGGCCTCGGCATCACGACGGCGCTGGGCACCGGCGCGCTCCTGGCCGACCTCATCGCCGGGCGCCGGCCCGCACTCGATCCGGCGCCGTTCGCGCCGGCACGCGCGCTTCCCGATGCCGCCTAGCATGAGCGCGGCGATTCGCATCATCGTGAACGGCGCCGAGCGCGAGGCGCCCGGCGACATCAGCCTGGCCGCCGCGCTGCTCAACCTGGGCTATGCCTCGTTCCGGGTATCGGTGACCGGCGAGGGGCGGGGGCCGGTCTGCGGGATGGGCACCTGCTTCGAATGCCGGGTGGCCATCGACGGCGTGCCAGGCCGCCGGGCGTGCCTCGAACCGGTCCGCGATGGGATGCGAGTGACGCTCGATGCCTGAGCGCGGTTCGAGGGTCCTCTCCGCGGATATCGCCATCATCGGTGCGGGGCCCGCAGGCATCGCCGCCGCGGTGCACGCCGCCGGCGCTGGCCGGAGCGTCGTCGTACTCGACGCCGGGCCCCGGCCCGGCGGGCAAATTTGGCGTCACCGCCTCCGGGAGCAGCTCCCGCGCGCCGCGCAGCGGTGGCTCGAGAGATTCGATCGGTCGGGTGCGGTGCTGTTACCGGAAGCGAGCGTCGTGGACGCCGGCGCGGGCACGCTGCTTGGCGCCGAGCGGCATGGCCGGGCGATCCGGGTGCACGCCGAGGCGGTCGTCCTGGCCACCGGTGCCCAGGAACTCTTCCTCCCCTTTCCGGGATGGACGCTCCCCAACGTCTTGGGCGTCGGCGGCGCGCAGGCGCTGCTCAAGGCGGGCATGGATGTCCGCGGCAAGCGGATCGCGGTGGTCGGCACGGGACCGTTGCTCCTCCCGGTGGCGGCGGCCCTCAGCCGCGCCGGTGCGAACCTGCGGCTGGTGGCGGAGCAGGCGCCGGCGGGGCGGGTCCTCGAGTTCGCCACCTCGCTCTGGCGCACGCCGGGCAGGATGGCGCAGGCCACCGCGTATCGGGCCGCCTTCGCGGGCACGCGCTATCGGTGGGGCACCTGGGTCACGCATGTCACGCAGGCGGATGGCGAGCTGCACGCCGCCTACACCGACGGCCGGAGCAGGTGGGCCGAACCGGTCGACCTGCTCTGCACCGCCTCAGGGCTGATCCCCGCGACGGAGCTCGCGCGGCACATCGGTTGTGCCGTCGAGGGCGGCCGTGTCGTCGTGGACGACGCCCAGCGAACCAGCGTGCCGAACGTGTACGCGGCAGGTGAGCCGACCGGCAATGCCGGGGTGGACGCCGCGCTGGTGGAGGGCGCGATGGCAGGGCTTGCCGCCGCCGGGCGCGAATCGGAGGCGAGGCGATTCCTCGCCGAGCGCGATCGGCACCGGCGGTTTGCGGACCGGGCGGCCCGCGCCTTCCGGCTCCGGGAGGAATTGCGCGACCGGGCCCGGCCCGATACTGTCGTGTGCCGCTGCGAGGACGTGCCGCTCTCCGCGCTGCATCCGGAGTGGAGCGCCCGACAGGCCAAGCTCGCGACGCGGGCGGGGATGGGCAGTTGTCAGGGCAGGGTCTGCGGGGCGGCCCTGCAGCATCTCTTCGGCCTGTCCGCCGACACCGTTCGGGTGCCGGTGCTTCCAACGCCGCTCGGCGTCCTGGCCGATCTCACGGATTCGATGGACGACTCGCAAGGAGCAGCCTGATGCAGCAGTCCGACTGGACCGGTGTCTTTCCCGCCATCACGACTCCCTTCCGGCCGGATGGCGCCGTGGACGAGTCGTTCCTCGCGGCGCACGTGAAGTGGCTGCTCGACGCCGGCTGCCGGGGCGTCGTGGCCCTCGGCTCGCTGGGGGAGGGCGCCACGCTCACCTTCGAGGAGAAGCTCCGGGTCCTGCAGGTCTGCCGCACGGTCACGGCCAGCCACGTCCCGCTGGTGGCGTCGATCAGCGGGCTCGGCACCGCCGAGTGCGTGGCGCTCGCCAAGGAGGCCGCCCGCGTCGGCTGCGACGGCCTCATGGTCCTCCCGCCGTATGTGTACCGCGGGGACTGGCGCGAGACCGAGGCGCACTTCTCCTCCGTGCTCGACGCGACCCCGCTCTCCTGCATGCTCTACAACAACCCGATCGCGTATGGGACGGACCTCTCGGCGGAGCAGATCGGCGAGCTGGCCCACAAGCACCGGAACGTGCACGCGGTCAAGGAGTCGAGCGGCGACGTCCGCCGCCTGACCGCCGTTCGCGCCCTGCTGGGCAACCGGTTGGCGCTCTTCGCCGGGCTCGACGACATGATCCTGGAGGCGGTGGCCGTCGGGGCCGACGGCTGGGTCGCGGGGCTGGTCAACGCGCTGCCGACCGAGTCGGTCACGCTCGTGGACCTCGCCAAGGCGGGGAGGATGGAAGAAGCGTTCAGGCTCTACGCCTGGTTCCTGCCGCTCCTTCGGTTCGACACTGGCCCCAAGTTCGTGCAGCTGATCAAGCTGGTGCAGGCGGAGGTCGGGATGGGGAGCGAACTGGTGCGGGCCCCGCGGCTCCAGCTCTCGCCCGCGGAGCGCGAAGAGGCGCTCAAGGTCGTGCGCAAGCGCCTCGCCCACCGGGTGGACGTGTAGACCGGGATTGCTTCGTCGGCCCCTTCGGGGCCTCCTCGCAATGACAGAAAGACTTGTGCGCGATGCCGATGGGAATTCTCTGCGATGGCCGAGGGAATTCTCTGCGATGGCCGAGGGAATTCTCTGCGATGGCCGAGGGAATTCTCTGCGATGGCCGAGGGAATTCTCTGCGATGGCCGAGGGAATCTTCTGCGATGGCAGAGGGTCTTCTTTCGTCATTGGCAGAGGGTCTGCTTTTGTCATTGCGAGGCCTCGTAGAGGCCGAAGCAATCTCGATGTCTACGCCGCGGCGAACCGCGCGGTGAAGTGCCGGAGCCAGGGCGCCTGCTCCACGATGCGGAGTCCGCGAATCTCCGCGCGTCGCGCGGCCACCTCGCCGATGACCTCGCCCACGTAGTCGATGTGGCTCTGGGTGTAGGTGCGCCGGGGAATCGCCAGCCGCACCAGTTCCATCGCCGCCGGGGTCTCGGTCCCGTCGTCGTGCCGGGTCCCGAACATCACCGACCCGATCTCCACCCCCCGCACGCCCCCGGTGCGGTAGAGCTCGACGGCCAGCGCCTGCGCCGGATACGCCGACGGCGGGATGTGCGGCAGCAGCGCCTTGGCGTCGAGGTACACCGCATGCCCGCCCGGCGGGCGCACCGTCGGGACGCCGGCCGCCTCGGCCTTTTCCGCCAGGTAGGCGGTCGAACGGATCCGGTAGCGCAGGTAGTCCTCGTCCAGCACCTCCTCGAGTCCCACCGCGATCGCCTCCATGTCGTAGCCCGCCAGCCCGCCGTAGGTGGGGAATCCCTCCGTGAGGATCAGGAGGTTCCGCGCCTTCCGCGCCGCGTCAGTGTCGTTCATCGCGAGGAACCCGCCGATGTTGGCCATCCCGTCCTTCTTGGCCGACATCGTGCAGCCGTCCACCAGCGAGAACATCTCGCGCGCAATCTCCCGCGGCGTGCGGTCGGCCTGGCCGGGCTCCCGGAGCTTGATGAACCAGGCGTTCTCGGCAAAGCGGCAGGCGTCGAGGAAGAACGGAATCTTGTGCCGGTCGCAGATGCGCCGCACGCCCCGGAGGTTCTCCAGCGACACCGGCTGCCCGCCGCCGGAGTTGTTGGTGACCGTCATCATCACCAGCGGAATCCGCTCGGCGCCCTCCGTGCGGATCGTCGCCTCCAGCGCCTCCAAGTCCATGTTCCCCTTGAAGGGGTGCTGGTTCGCGGGAATCCGCCCCTCGGCGATCACCAGGTCGCGCGCTTCGCCCCCGAAGAACTCGACGTTGGCGCGGGTGGTGTCGAAGTGGGTGTTGTTGGGCACCACCTGCCCGCGCTGGACCATCACGGAAAAGAGGATGTGTTCCGCGGCGCGCCCCTGGTGGGTCGGGATCACCTCCGCCAGCCCGGTCAGCGCCTTGACGGTGTCGCGGAAGCGCTCGAACGAGCTGCTGCCGGCGTAGGACTCGTCGCCGTCCATCATGGCGGCCCACTGGCGGGAGGACATCGCGCCGGTGCCCGAGTCGGTGAGCAGGTCGATCAGCACCTCCTCGCCGCGGAGGCCGAAGAGGTTGTACCCGGCGCGGGCGAGCGCCGCCTCCCGCTCTTCGGCGGTAGTGTGGCGAATGCGTTGGGTGCTGTGGATGCGGAAGGGCTCGATGATCGTGCGGAACGACGCACTCATTGCTTGGGCTCGGCTGAGAGTAGTGCGAGGCGGGCCCGGACGTCCTGCACTGCCGGCTGGAGGTCGCTGTCGGCGTCGCGCCAGAGCGCCACGAAGCGGCCGTAGTACTCCTTGGCCTTCTCGCGCTCGCCGCGCGCCTCGTAGAGCTCGCCCATGCGCCGGAGCGTCGGTGCCAGCACGGTGGCTTCCCCTGAATTTCGGCCGAGGCCCGGGCTGTTCACGGCGCGGTCGTAGGCAGAGAGCGCGGAATCGGGCTGGTTCATCCGATCGAGGACCCGCCCCACATAGAAGTCGGCGCACTGGCGGCACTGCATCGTGCCGTAGAGCCGGCCGGCGTCGCGGTAGGCCTCGAGCGCCTCAGGCAGCTTGCCTTCCGATTCCAGAACGAGCCCCTCGGTCAGCCGGTTCTGTCCCTGTGGCGTAGCCCAGTCGAGCGGGGCCGTCTTCTGGTCGAGTGCCAGATACCGGCGCGCTGGTTCGGGTTGCCCGGCCGCCGCATACAGGCGCGCGAGGCCGCCGTACGGCCGGTCGTCAGGTGCCAGGCTGTCGAGTGGAACCGCGCGGAGGAGGGAATCCACGGCCGACAGGCCATGCTTCGGCTTGGGGCGCTCCGTGTAGTCGATGTACGCCTGGCCGATCGTAACCGCATAGACGAGCGAGGTATCCCGCCGCTGTGCCGCCGCGGCGCGGGCGCCGTCGGCCCACCCTTCCGCCTCCGCCAACCGTCCCTGCGTGAGCGCGAGGTTGACCCTGTCACCGGTCGCCATCTGCTGGTAGGCGGGCTCGCTGCGGGCCTTGAGGATTCCGCGGAGGATGCTGTCGGCGCCGGCATAGTCGCCCTGCGCCGAGCGCAGCTGGGCCTGCATCTGGAGCGCGCGCGGCTGCCCCGGGACGAGACTGTCCAGCACCTTGAGCGCCGAGTCGGCCGAGGCGTAGCGGCCCTGTGCCGCCAACGCGAAGGCCAGGTGCCCATAGGAGAACCAGCTCCGGTCCACCACCGCGGCGCGCCGCGCCATCGCCTCGGCGTCCTCCCAGCGTCCCTGCTCCCGGTACGTCAGGGCCAGGTTATTGAGGGAGGTTCGCTCGTTCGGGTCGATCTCAAGGGCCGCCTTGTAGGCGGCGATCGCCTTGTCGGGGTCGGGCGCGTTCGAGGTGAAGTAGTTGGCGATCGCCATCTGCTGCTCGAGCGGAGAGAGGCGGTCCCGAAGGTCGTAGGCCTTCTGGCTTGCGGCCATCGCCTGGCTGAGCGGCAGCCCGGCGCGCCGACCGACCACCGACAACTTCCGCCAGGCCATCGCGAAGTTCGAGTCGGCCGCGACGGCGTCCTTGAGGAGCTGGGCGGCCAGCCCCGGATCCCCGCCGTTGTCGTCGAGCCGGACGGCCTGAGAGTACTTCTTGAGCGCCTCGAGCGAGGCGGTGCTCACCTGCTCCAGCGGCTCCGTGTTGTTGAGCGACCGGAGCGATTCGCCCACCCGCTCGCGGAGCCGCTTGCTCAGGCGGTCGATGGCGGGGATGACCCCATTTTCGTCTGCTGCCGTCTCGCGCAGGGCCACCAGCTCGCGTCCATCGGACGGTGGCCACGATGCGGGTGGACAGCACGAACCCCTTGCCGACCGGGCCGATCTCCCCGGTGATGACCGCCTTGGCGCCCTCGCGCGTGGCGAGGTCCCGTGCGGTCGCGTCGTCCAATGGCGTGTTCGGGGAGCGCCCCATCCGCTGCAACGCCTGGCTCACCGCCGAGGCGTCGAGCAGGCGGATCACGGGCGATTGCGACAGGTCCACCCGGAAGGCGTCGGTCACCGACGGCCCGAGGGTGGAGTCGTTGGTGCGATTCACGAAGTCGGCCAGCACCAGCGGACTCCGCGACTCGAGCGCGCCGGTGGCCATCAGCGTGCCCACCGATCCCGACGCCGAGGACCCGCATGGCCATGTAGCCGCCGGCCACCAGGAGCGCCAGCGCGCCGAAGGCGATCCCGCCGCCGAGCAGCGACTTCCGCCAGGTCAGCAGCCCGCGCACGCCGGCTTCCGGCTTCGGCGTGTGCGTCAGGTGGGTCCGCGCCTTGGCCCTGCGCCGCTCGGCGAGGCCGGTGGCCACCATGATGGGGAACCCCAGGGCCAGCAGGAGGCCCACGCCGGGCACCACCCACGACGGCAACCCGACCTTCACCGTCAGGACCCACGCGAGGCCCAGCACCACCGCCGCTGCGAGCCCGAACAGCACCGCGACCCGGACCGGGTGGCCATGCGTGGCGGACGGGGCGGGAACCGCCGCCGCGTAGGGCGCCGTCCCGGCCGGCGTCATGCCGCCTGGCGTGCTGGCGCCCGAGACCGTGATGCCCTCGAGCGCGTGGACCAGTTCCTCCGCCGTCTGCGGCCGGTCGGCCGGCTTCTTCTCGAGACAGCGCATGATGAGCGCCGCGAGCGCCGGCGGCACGTTGCCGCGGAAGCGCTCGACCGGCTGCGGCTGCTGCGTCACGTGCGCGGCGATGATGGCCTGCGCCGACCCGGCCTCGAAGGGCTGGCGGCCGCAGAGCATCTCGTACGCCACGATGCCGAGCGCGTAGATGTCCGCCCGGTGGTCGGTGTGCGGGTCGGCCGTGGCCTGCTCGGGTGACATGTAGGCCGGCGTACCGAGCGCCACGCCGAGGGAGGTCAGGTTGCCGGAGCCGGAGCTCTGCTGGACCGCCTTGGCCACGCCGAAGTCGGTCACGAGGGCGTGCCGGCCGGAGAGGAGGATGTTGTCGGGCTTGATGTCGCGGTGGACGATGCCCTGCTTGTGCGCCATGGCGAGCGCGTCGGCCACGTCGCGGAGGATGCGCACCGCCTCGGGGATCGGGAGCTCGCCCTCGCGCGCCAGCTTGGCGCGGAGCGACTCGCCCTCGATGTACGGCATGATGTAGTAGAGGAGGTCCCCGCGTCCGCCGGTGGTCAGGAAGGGCACCACGTGCGGGTGCTGCAGGCGGGCGGCCATGCGGATTTCCCGCTCGAACCGCTCGATGTTGACGGTCGCGGTGGTCTCCGGCGGGAGCACCTTGACCACCACCTTGCGCTCGACCTGCACCTCTTCGGCCACGAAGACCCGGCTCATGCCGCCGCCGCCGAGCTCGCGGAGGATGCGGTAGTTCGGGCCGATCGCGTCCTGCACCTGGCTTTGGAAGTCGGTCAGGCGGTCCGCCGGGAAGAGGGAGTCAGCGAATAATGCAGAAATCGGTGGTGGTTGGCCACCCTCCTACATCCGCTCGGCGAGCGCCCGGGCAAACTCACTCGTCTTGAGGAGCGTCGCACCCGTCATCTGCCGGTGAAAGTCGTAGGTGACGAGCTTCTCGGCGATGGTCCGCTCGATCGCCCGTACGATCAGGTCCGCCGCCTCGTTCCAGCCCAGGTAGCGCAGCATCATCTCGCCGGAGAGGATCACCGACCCCGGGTTCACCTTGTCCTGGTCCGGCATACTTGGGTGCGGTGCCGTGGGTGGCCTCGAAGATCGCGTGCCCGGTCAGGTAATTGATGTTGGCGCCCGGCGCGATGCCGATGCCCCCGACCTGGGCGGCCAGCGCGTCGGAGATGTAGTCCCCGTTCAGGTTCAGCGTGGCGATCACGTCGTACTCCGCCGGCCGCGTCAGGATCTGCTGCAGGAAGGCGTCCGCGATCACGTCCTTGACCACGATGCCGCTCGGCAGGCGGCACCACGGTCCCCCTTCGATCTCCACCGCGCCGTATTCCTGCTTGGCGAGCTCGTACCCCCAGTCCCGGAACGCCCCCTCCGTGTACTTCATGATGTTGCCCTTGTGGACCAGCGTCACGCTCTTCCGCTTGTGCGAAATGGCGTGGTCGAACGCCGCGCGAATCAGCCGCTTGGTGCCCTCCTCCGACACCGGCTTGATGCCGATGGCGCTGCTCGCGGGGAACCGGATGGCCTTCACGCCCATCTCCGCCTGGAGGAACTGGATCACCTTGACTGCCTCGGGCGTCCCGGCCCGGAACTCGATGCCGGCGTAGATGTCCTCGGTGTTCTCCCGGAAGATGATCATGTCCACCTTGCCCGGCTCCTTGACCGGCGAGGGCACGCCCTCGAACCACCGGACCGGCCGGACGCAGGCGTACAGGTCGAGCTTCTGCCGGAGCGCCACATTGAGCGACCGGATCCCCCCGCCCACCGGCGTGGTCAGCGGGCCCTTGATCGCCACGAGATATTTGGTGATGGCTCTGAGCGTGTCTTCCGGGAGCCAGTCGTTGACCTGGTTCTTGGCCTTCTCACCGGCGAGCACCTCCATCCACGCGATCTGCCGCTCCCCCTTGTAGGCCGCCCGGATGGCGGCGTCGAGCGCCAGCCTGGACGCGCGCCAGATGTCCGGCCCGGTGCCGTCGCCCTCGATGAACGGGATGATCGGTCGTGCCGGCACCTCGAGGCGTCCGCCCTTCATGATGATGGGCTGTCCGTCGGTGGGCACGGGGGATTGGAAGGCCGGCTTGGCGGTGGAGGTCATGGGGCGCTCGCGGGTGGATTCGGGGACTGGGCCTGACGGTCGTGGCACTTCCGGGTAATATACGTCCATGCAGACCGATGTGACCCGATATCCGGCCATCAACGCCACCGACCTCGAATCGCCGCCCCTCGCGCAGGCCGATACCATCCCCTCCCGGTGGTATTGGGACCCCGCCTTCGACCAGCTCGACCGGGACGCGGTCTTTGCCCGGACCTGGCAGGGAGTCGGCCACGCGGCGCAGGTGCGGGAGGAAGGTCAGTTCTTCTGCGCCGAGGTGGCGGGCAATCCGGTGATCGTCGTCCGGGGCAAGGACGAGGAATTGCGGGCGTTCTACAACGTCTGCCGTCACCGGGGCGGCCCGCTGGCCGTGGAGCCGGAGGGCTGCGTGCGGGCCCTCCAGTGCAAGTATCACGGATGGACCTACCTCCTCGATGGCTCCCTTCGCGGGGTTCCCCAGTTCGACCGGGTCGAGCTCTTCGACCGGAAAGACTACGGACTCGTGCCGGTGCGCGTGGCGGAGTGGGAGGGGCAGGTGTTCGTGAACCTTTGGTCGGACGCGCCGCCGCTCGCGCAGTACGTCGGGGGCATCGCCGAACGGATCCTGCCGGCAAGGCTCGGCGCCTTGCGTTTCGTCCGGCGCGTCGAGTACGACATCGCGTGCAACTGGAAGGTGTACGTCGACAACTACCTCGAGGGGTACCACGTCCCGCACGTCCATCCCGAACTGGTCAAGCTGTACGACTTCCAGAGCTACCAGACCCACTGCTTCGAGTGGTATTCCCTCCAGCACAGCCCGTTGAGCGGGCAGGCCAACCTCTACACCTCCGGCGAAGGCGAGGCGTTCTACTACTGCGTGTTCCCGAACTACATGCTGAACATCCTCCCCGGCCGGCTCCAGACCAACCTTGTGCTGCCGCTGGGCCCCACCCGCTGCCGCGTGGTCTTCCAGTACTTCTACGCCGACGCGGACGCCCCGGCCGTCCGGACGCTGGTCGAGGAGGACCTGGCCTATTCCGACGCGATCCAGCGCGAGGATATCGATATCTGCGAACGGGTGCAGCGGGGCGTCGAGTCCCGGGCCTACGATCGGGGCCGCTTCTCCGTGCAATTCGAGGAGGGGGTGTACCACTTCCAGCGTCTCATCAAGGGCGCGTACCGGAGCTTCCTGGCAGAAACGGGAACCAGCCGCTCAGGGAATGCATAAGGGAGGATCTGCACGATCCGTTGTTGTCATGGCGAGGCCACGCAGTGGCCGAAGCAATCTGGTGAAGGGGCGCACCATGGTGCGCCCCTTCGTCGGCCCCTCACGGGGCCTCCTCGCAATGACAGAATCGGGCCGGCAGGCGTTTGTGCGGAGCTTCCTCAGGGACCAGATCTTCACCAATGCTCTGGAGACTGAATGATTCGCCTCGTCCGACTCGCGGCGTTCGCGCTGCTCGTTGCCGTCTCCATGCCGCTCCATGCCCAGACCCAGGCGGCTCCGACCTCCCTGCCGACCTGGACCATCGACATGGCCCACTCCGAGGTGACGTTCCGGATCCGGCACTTCATGAGCAGGGTCAGCGGGAGCTTCACCGATTTTTCGGGCACGATTCAGGCCGACCCGGCGAACTGGGCGGGCGGGTCGGTCACGGCGTCCATCAGCGTGGCGAGCGTGGACACCCGGCAGGAGCGGCGGGACGCCGACCTGCGCTCGCCCCGGTTCTTCAACGCCGACAGCTTTCCCACCATCACTTTTGTGAGCCGTTCCGTCGCCCAGGCGGGCGACTCGCTCACCATCACCGGCGACCTCACGATGCGGGGCGTCACCAAGCCCGTGGTCCTCAAGGGCGCCGTCCTCGGCGTCATGCCGGGCGAGCGCCCGCGGGCCGGGTTCGAGGTGACGACCACCCTCAACCGGATGGACTACGGCGTGGCGTGGAATCGAGTCCTCGAGGGCGGCGGCACGATGCTCGGCGACGACGTCGAGATCCGGATCAACGTCGAGGCCCTCCGCCAGCCATAGGGTGCGCCGCTCAGCGGACCCGGGCGGCGAGCAGTCCGAGTGAGTCGGGCGACACGCTGCCCGTGACGGCAAAGCGAATCCCGCCCGCTTCCCGCCAACCGGCCGGCGGCGCCACGGCGCGCTGCAGCGGACGGGCCGCCTCGAGGCGACCGCCGCTCGCGGCCGTGACCACCCGTTGTTCGTCCAGGATGATCGTCCCCGACGCATAGACCAGCCGCACCACGGCCGCGTTCGGATTGGCGCCGGCGACCGCCGTGCCCGGCCCGGTTTCCACTCGCTCCGGCGTCAGGCCGTCGATCAGCCGCACCTGCCCGTCGAGAATCCGCACCGCCTCCTCCAGCGCGATCACCCGCCAGCCGCCGACCTGGTCGTTGCGCGCCCGCTCGGTCTCCGCCGGAGCCACCTTGGCCTGCGTGGTGTTGGCCGCCGCCGGCTCCCTTGCTGCGGCGTCTCGGGAGGCGCGGTCTTCCAGTGTTGCGCCCATGCCCGCCGATGGAGGCGCTGCGGCGGGAGAATGCCGCTCGTCCGCTGGGGCGGCAGCTGGGGTGGCGGGCACCACGATCTGTGGGGCGGCGGTCGTCTTGCTCACCCGCGGCGGGCGTCGGCTGGGCCGTGGTGTCGACTTCCGCGACGACGATCGGTCGTTGCGCGGTGCTGCCCCGCCCGATATCCGAGCCCGACGGCGGCCACGATGCTGGCCGCCCAGGCGAGCGCCGCGGAGGATCGGGCGGCGACGCTGCGCAGCCGTCGGTGCCGCGGCCCGCGAGGGCACTTCGAGCACGCCGACGAGACGGTCCGCTTCGAGTTGGAATGCGCGCGCCTCGGCGATTCTTGCCTGGCAGGCCGCGCACCCGGCGGCGTGCGACTCGACGCGGGCCCGTTCGATGGGATCGAGCTCGTCGTCGAGCAGCATCTGGATGGTGCTTTCGTCAGGATGCGACATGTCGGCCTCCCTGCGCGCGATGGGCCTCGACCAGCCGGCGCCTTGCCCGCGAGAGCGTCGTGCCCACGGCCCCCTTGGCCAGGCCGAGCGTCTCGGCGATTTCGTCGTAATTGAACCCTTCGGCCTTGAGCAGCAGCGCCTCGCGGTCCCGGTCGGCCAGCGTGGCGAGCGCCGCCTGTACCGCACGAACGTCTTCGGATCGCTCGAGCTCGTGTCCGGTGCGGGTGCGTGCTGGGGCGATTCTGCCCGGTACGACTCGAGCCGGCGGCCCTGTCGCACGGCCCGTCGGCCGTCTTCCCGCACAAGGTTGAGCGCCACGGCAAAGAGCCATGGCCGCGGATTCCGCGGCGGGGCCGCCACCGCCCGGGCGAAGGTCTCCTGGGCCGAGGTCTTCCGCGCGGTCGTGATCCCCCGTCCGCCGGTAGAGAACCCGGACGAGGGCGGCGTGATGCTCGCGGAACAGGGCGGCCAGGTCGGTCGTCATCGGCTCGTTGAACAGGGCGGGGAAGCGACCTGCAGGGAGAGATGCCCTGCAGGCCGCGGCCCGCACAAGTGGGTCACTGGCCGCGGAAGTCGCGGACAGTCGCGGCGAGCTGGTTGCCCCGCCACTCGGTCGATGCCCTTCGGATCGATGCGAATGCTCACCCGGCTCCCGGCGATCACGACCAGGTCACCTGCCGACAGCCAGGCTCCCAGCTCCGGCAAGGAGCGGACCAGTGCGAAATACGCCGGGCTGAACGGGGCGACCGCCACCGTGGCGCCGTTCGGCAAATAGGCCAGGTCGGTCCAGACGCCGCTCCGGTTCACGAAGACCCGGCCCGAAATCCGTTGTGTCGCCGGCGCCGAGGCGCCGGGAGCCGTCGGGGAGTTGGCGAGTCGCTCATTAGCGGCGGCGTCGGCCGAGGCGAGCGTCTTGACCGTCACCTCCCGTGCGCTGGCTTCGGCACGATTGAACGCCACCTGCCCGCTCATTTTTGCGTGCGTCCTCGCGTCCGCCCACGCAGCGAGAGCTCCGGCGGAGGTGGCGTGGCGCCCGGTTCGAGCACCAGGAACGACGTGTATTCCGTCAAGAGCCCGTAACGGAGCCCGAGCTGGCGGATCTCCTCGATCAGCGCAGGCGTGGTCCCTTCGAGGCGGGCGGTGCGGGTCAGTTCGCCGATCTTTCTGGAGGCCCAGAGCGGCGGGACGAACCCGTTGTCGGGCTCGCTCGCGGCGAAACGCGCCGTGTGCCGTGAAGCGCTCGCGGCGGCCGTTCCGCTCCCCTTCGATCACGACGTCGCCGCTTCCCGTGCCGTGATACCGGCCGAAGACCACGAGTTCCTCGCCATAGAACAGGTCGGGGAGCTGCGCGGGATACGCGTCCACCAGCGTGACCGGCGCGCTCACGATGCGGAGGTTCACGAGGGCCGGGTTCCGGATCTGCCCGAGCAGCGTCCCGACGGCCACTTCCACATCGGCGTTCGGCGCGACGTAGGTGGCGGTGCCGCGGCCTTCCCGCGCCAGCCGGTCGAGGAGATAGGTGTTCACGTCGGTGCCGACTCCCACGGTAAATATGCGCGCCTGGCCGATCCGGCCGCCTGCGGCCGAGGCGATCTGGTCGGGCTGGGTCTGTCCGACGGAGGGAAGCCCGTCGGTCATGAACACCACGAGGGGCATTCGGCCTGCGGCGACCCCCGCCATAAGTGCGACGTCGAGCGCCCCCTCGATGTTCGTCCCGCCGCTCGCCGAGAGCCGGTCCACGAACTGCTGTGCGTCGGTGAGGTTGGCGCGGGTGGCCTGGGTCAGGCCGGGACGGAATTCCGTGACGCCCGACGAGAAGGCGATCAGGCGGAAGCGGTCCTGCGGGCCCAGCGCGCCCAGCGCCTGCGCCAGCGCCGCCTTGGCCTGCTCGAGCTTGGTCCCGGACATCGACCCCGAGACGTCCACGACGAGCGTGAGGTCGCGCGGAATCACCTCGCGCCCGGAGGATTCGGGCGGGGCGAGCAACAGCATGTAATAGCCGTCTTCGTTCGGCGAGGCGTGGGTCAGGATGCTGGTGCCGACGAGGCCGCGCCGGAGCGGGAAGAGCAAGTCGAGGTCACCGGAAGCGGCGCTCGGAATTGTCACGATGAGCTGTCCCCGGATTCGCCGGGTCGTGATCTCGTGGGTCGGCGAGTACGGCGTCCCGAAGGCGCCGGTGTCCGGCGCCGAGACCTGCAACGAGAAGAGATCCTGCGGGGCCCTGTCGCCGCCCTGTGCCCGATCGGTCGAGCGCGGGCCGATGGCGTAACGCAGGCGGAGGGCGTCCCCCTCGCGGCCGAGGATTTGGGTGTAGCGGAGGACGACTTTCCTGGTTTCGCCGGGCTGGATGGGAAAGATCTGCGCGCGGATGAGCCCGTGCCCGGCGTAGGTCAGGAGGGCCGGGTCCCGCTGGCGGCGCACGATCTCCTCGTAGACGCTGCGCGCCTGGTCCGCCGTCTGCATTTCTCCCTGGAGTTCCTTGCCGCCCATCCAGAGGGAAAAGCCGGTGAAGACGGCCTCGCCCGACAGGGGATAGAGGTACGTGCCCTCCGCGATTGTGCTGCCGGCGTTCCTGAAGCGCTCCTCGACTTCGACCTGCGCGATGCGCCCGTTGAGGGAGACGCGGACGTCGCTCTGGACACGGATGACGGGCCCGCCGATGGCGACGGGGCGGGGGGACGATGCGACCGGTTGGACTTCGATCCAGCCCTGGGCATGGATCGGAGTGGCCGCGCCGGCGACGATCGCCAGCGCGAAGAAGGACGTGCGATACATGGGTTTCCCCCGGTTGAGGTCGGCCGGGAGATGCGTCTGCCCTCAAAACTTGCACGCCCTTCGGAGGCCGGACATTCTTCGCGCCATGCTTCCGACCCAACGGGCCCGGGTTCAGCTGGTCGCGGCGGCCGTCCTCTTCTCTACCGGCGGCGCGGTCATCAAGGCCACCGCGATGACCGGCTGGCAGGTCGCGTGCGTCCGTTCGGGAATCGCGGCGGTGGCGCTGGCGCTGATGCTCCCGGATGCTCGCCGCGGCATCCGGCCGCGCACGGCGCTCGTGTCGGTGGCCTATGCCGCCACGCTGATCCTCTTCGTCGTCGCCAACAAGCTCACCACCTCCGCCAACACGATCTTCCTGCAGGCCACTGGGCCGCTCTACATCCTGCTGCTCGCCCCCTGGCTGCTCCGCGAGCGCTTCCGGGGCACCGACCTCGTGTTCATGGCCATCGTCGGCGCGGGACTGGTGCTGTTCTTCATCGGCACCGACGCGCCGGTCCGCACTGCGCCGGCGCCTGCACAGGGCAACCTGCTCGCGGCGCTGTCGGGCTTCACCTGGGCCCTGACGCTGATGGGTCTCCGCTGGATGGGGGCCGACGAGTCGGGTGGCTCGCCGGCGGGGGCGGTCGTCCTTGGGAATGCCCTCGCCTGCCTGGTGACGCTTCCGATGGCCCTGCCGTTCTACCAGGTCGGTGTCGGCGACTGGGCCGCGTTGGCGTATCTCGGGCTGTTCCAGATCGCCCTGGCGTATGCACTGGTGACGCGGGCAGTCGGAAAGCTTCCCGCGCTCGAGATCTCGATCATCCTGCTCGTGGAGCCGGTCCTGAACCCGGTCTGGTCCTGGCTGGTGCACGGGGAGCGGCCGGGTGCCTGGGCCCTGGCGGGCGGGGCACTGATTCTGGGGGCCACCGCCGTCCGGTCCCTGCTGGCATCCGGGCCCAACGAACCTCCCGCTCCCGCCGGTGCTTGAACGCCGTCCCCACCGGCCGGGGCTCATCGAGACCGTCCGAGTTCGGCAGGGGCGTGTGCCGCTCTGGCCCCTCCACATGGAGCGCCTCGAGCGGAGCGCGCTCGCGCTCGGGATCGCCTTGCCGCAGGAACTGGAGCCTCCGGCCGGCGGTGCCGACCGGATCGTCCGGTTCGAATTCCGGAGCCGGGGGCGCGTTCGGGTGACCGAACGGGGCGTCGAGCGGCCCCAGGGTCTCCGGCTCCGGTCGGCCCGGGTGCCCCACCGCGGGTACCGCCACAAGACCACCGACCGGGAATGGCTGGACGCCGCGCGGCTCGACGCGGCCTCCCAGGGGTCGGATGACGCCCTTCTCCTCTCGGAAGGAGGGTTCGTCGCCGAGTCGTCGGTTTGGAGCCTGTTCTGGTGGGAGGGCGGGCGTCTGGCGGCTCCGCCGTTGTCGTTCGGCGTCCTCCCCGGCGTGGCACGGGCCCGGCTGTCGGAGCTGGCGGGCGGCCTCGTGGAGAGCCGCCTGCCGGGCCCCCGGCTTCCGGCCTCTGGCGGCTTCATCGCGAACGCGGCGCGCGGCATCGTGCCGCTCGTGGAACTCGATGGAGAATTGGCCGACTTCGAGCGCCAAACCGAGCGGCTGACCGAGGCGTTCTGGCCTTGACCAAGTGCTGGCGGGTGAATAGTTTTGCCGGGCTTGGCAGGAGCCTGATTTACTCGTGGTGGTTGTAGCTCAATCGGTTAGAGCGCCGGATTGTGGTTCCGGAGGTTGCGGGTTCGATCCCCGTCAGCCACCCTGCCCGCAGCGTCCGACAGGGCACCGTCGGCAGAGGTCCGTAGCTCAATTGGTAGAGCACCGGTCTCCAAAACCGGGGGTTGGGGGTTCGATTCCCTCCGGGCCTGTCGATCTTCGGCACGGCGCTATCGTCTAGAGGCCTAGGACACAGCCCTCTCAAGGCTGGAACACGGGTTCGAATCCCGTTAGCGCTATCGTGCGACGTCACGAACCGACGGGACACTCGGCCCCATCGTCTATCGGTCAGGACGCGACCCTTTCAAGGTCGAGAGACGGGTTCGACTCCCGTTGGGGCTATTCCAGTGCGCGCCGCTAGCTCAATTGGCAGAGCAAGTGACTCTTAATCACTAGGTTGTAGGTTCGATTCCTACGCGGCGCACTTCCCCCGACTGGCTCCGGCCAGCCGGGGTCTTCTTTTTGGGGGTCGGCGGGGGGGGCTACTCCCCCGGGGGACTAGTCTGGGGGAGGGATAGCCCCTTGCCAAGTCCCGTGTTAGTTTATCCACCGATCCCTACCCCCGGGGCCGACCAATCGCCGCGGCCGGCGCTGATGGGAGGGCGTCCAGCACGGCGGCCCTTCGCCAGTGAATCGTGAACGTGGATCGCACAGTTGCATCAGTCCTGACGCCCCCATGGTGTCTCGGCCGAGTTTCACCACCTCTCAGGAGCCTTTCATGATCCGTAAACTCTCAGTCCTCTGCACAGCGTGGCCCTGTTGGCGACGGTGCCTGCGCACGCCCAGTCCAAGGGCCAGTTCCAGATCGGCGTCGGTGCCGGCCTTCCCTTCTATACCTCCTCGCTGGGTCTTGAGAACAAGGTCGGTCCGGGTGCCCGGCTCGGCTTCATGTTCTCCGACCATATCGGCATCGAAGTGGACGCGTTCGGGTACAAGACCCAGCCGTCGAGACAACGCCTACACCGGCGTGTAGCATCGGCGAGAACTCGATGCACGCGCGCCTGACGTTCAACACCGGGCTTGGTGCCGGCCTCGGCTTCATCCTGGGTGCGGGGTATGCGAAGAACTGGTGGTATGGCACGCAGATGAACGAGTATTTCGGGACGACCAGCAGCACCGACGGTGGCCCGGGCGGCCTGATCGGCCTGCGCTTCGGCGCCGGCGGTCCGGTGTCCATCCGGTTCGACCTGACGGGCGACTACATCACCAACCCGATCAACGCGACCACCAACACGGTCCTGGGCTCCCCCACCGCGGATGACAGCCGCTTCGACCTCGGCATGGACGCGATGCTGAGCCTGGCCTTCGGCGGCCACAAGGCGCCGAAGGATTCGGACATGGACGGCGTGGTGGACAAGTCCGACCTCTGCCCGAACACCCCCGCGGGTGACGCGGTGGACGCCAACGGTTGCTCGCTCCCGAAGGACAGCGACGGCGACGGCGTCACGAACGACAAGGACAAGTGCCCGAACACGCCCGCCGGGACCAAGGTGGACGCGACTGGCTGTCCGTTCGGCGACGCGGACAAGGACGGCGTCACGGACAACATGGACAAGTGCCCGAACACCCCGCTGGGTGCGACGGTGGACGCCAGCGGTTGCCCGGGCGACCAGGACGCCGACGGCGTGTACAACGGGCTCGACAAGTGCCCCGACACCCCGGCGGGCACGAAGGTCACCGCCAACGGCTGCCCGGTTGACTCGGACGGCGACGGCGTGGCGGACTACCTCGACAAGTGCCCGAACACCCCGGCCGGCATGCAGGTCACGGCCACGGGCTGCCCGGTGCTCTTCGAGGCGGGCAAGACCCAGATGGTCCTCTCCGGCGTGACGTTCGCGATCAACAGCGCGACGCTGGATCCGGCCTCGACCGCCATCCTGGACCGGGTGGCCAATGCGGCGCAGTACAACCCGTCCGGTGCGCACTACGAGGTGGCAGGGTTACACCGACAACACCGGCAGCCTGGCGCACAACAACAAGCTCTCGCAGCAGCGCGCCGAGGCGGTCATGAACTACCTGATCAGCAAGGGTGTCCCGGCGAGCATGCTGACGGCCAAGGGGTATGGGCCGAAGTTCCCGATCGACACCAACGCGACGGCAGCTGGTCGCGCGAACAACCGGCGGGTGGTGCTGAAGCAGATGCCGTAAGCACCAGCAGTCGCTAGGAGTTAAGGGGCGCGCGCCGGAATCTTCACGATTCCGGCGCGTGTCTTTTCATACTCGCCAGCGTACCTTCGGGGCGCTAACCTCTCCCCGGGCGTCCGGATGCGTTCCGTCGTCGCCAGGGGAGGGGTGTCCACTCTCAGGAGCCATTCATGATCCGGAAACTCTTGGTTCTCACCACAGCGATAGCCCTCGCGGCGACCGTGCCCGCGCATGCCCAGTCGAAGGGCCAGTTCCAGATCGGCGTCGGTGCCGGCCTCCCGTTCTACGCCGACACGCTCGGCTTGAACGACAAGGTCGGCTTTGGCGGCCGGCTGGGGTACATGTTCAGCGACAAGATCGGTCTGGAGGGAGACGTCTTCTACTACACCACCCAGCCGTCGGTGGCCGGGTACACCGGGCCGGATATGACCGAAATGCCCATTCACGGTCGCCTGACCTACAACGCGCCGATGGGCAAGGCCTTCACCGCGATCTTCGGCCTCGGCGCGGTATATAACGCCTGGGGTGGTGACAGTCTCAAGTCGTATTACGGGACGACCACCGACAACGACGCCGGCCCTGGCGCCTTGGTCGGCCTGCGCATCGGGGGTGCGAGGGCGTTGACCCTGCGGGTGGACTGGACCGGCGATTACATCATCAATCCGTTCAACGAGACCAGCGCGGCGAACGACAGCCGGTTCGACATGGGCGTGGACGCCATGCTGAGCCTGGCCTTCGGCGGCCACAAGGCGCCGAAGGATTCCGACAAGGACGGCGTGGTCGATAGCGCCGACCTCTGCCCGGGCACGCCGGTCGGCACGCCGGTGGACGCCAACGGCTGCGCACTGCCGAAGGACAGCGACGGCGACGGCGTAGTGAACGACAAGGACAAGTGCCCGAACACGCCCGCCGGGACCAAGGTGGACGCGACTGGCTGTCCGTTCGGCGACGCGGACAAGGACGGCGTCACGGACAACATGGACAAGTGCCCGAACACCCCGCTGGGTGCGACGGTGGACGCCAGCGGTTGCCCGGGCGACCAGGACGCCGACGGCGTGTACAACGGGCTCGACAAGTGCCCCGACACCCCGGCGGGCACGAAGGTCACCGCCAACGGCTGCCCGGTCGACTCGGACGGCGACGGCGTGGCGGACTACCTCGACAAGTGCCCGAACACCCCGGCCGGCATGCAGGTCACGGCCACGGGCTGCCCGGTGCTCTTCGAGGCGGGCAAGTCCCAGATGGTGCTCCAGGGCGTGACGTTCGCGGTCAACAGCGCGACGCTGGATCCGACCTCGACCGGCATCCTGGACCGGGTGGCGAATGCGGCGCAGTACAACCCGTCCGGTGCGCACTACGAGGTGGCGGGTTACACCGACAACACCGGCAGCCTGGCGCACAACAACAAGCTTTCGCAGCAGCGCGCCGAGGCGGTCATGAACTACCTGATCAGCAAGGGTGTCCCGGCGAGCATGTTGACAGCCAAGGGGTATGGGCCGAAGTTCCCGATCGACACCAACAAGACGGCGGAAGGCCGGGCCAACAACCGGCGGGTGGTGCTGAAGCAGTTGCCATGACCGCCGGCAGTACGTCGTAGCTTGAGGATGCGCGCCGGGATCACCTGATCCCGGCGTGTGTCATTCTTCTTCCCCGAGGAGGCCGAGATGCTGGAGGACTTCAAGAAGTTCATCATGCGTGGCAACGTGGTGGACTTGGCGGTCGGCGTGATCATCGGCGCCGCCTTCGGGAAGATCGTCGGGTCGCTGGTGGACGACCTGATCATGCCGGTGCTCGGCCTTGCGCTCGGCCGCGTCGATTTTTCAAACCTCTACCTCGTGCTCAAGCCGGGTGCCGACGGGCTCAGCAGCTACCCCTCGCTCGCCGCCGCGAAGGCGGCCGGCGCGGCGACCCTCAACTACGGCCAGTTCATCAGCGTCGTGATCACCTTTCTCATTGTTGCCGCCGCGGTCTTCGTGATCGTCCGCCTGGTCAGCCGGCTTGATCGCAAGGAGGCCCCGCCAGCGCCGGCCACCACCAAGGATTGTCCCTACTGCCGGATGTCGGTCCCGATCGCCGCCACCAAGTGCGGGCACTGCACCTCGGCCCTCGCGGCCAGCTGACGTTGCCGCTGGCCCAGCGGCTGGCCTAACTTCCGGGGGCGCCGTCTCGGCGCCCTCGCCGTATCCCCAGACCCCTGTCCCCCCGTTGGGAGGAATGCATGACGCTCCGTCGCCTCGCGGCCCCCCTCCTCGTCGCGGCGCTCGCGCTGCTCGGTGCGCCTCGCATCGCCGGGGCCCAGTCCGCCGATACGACCAAGAAGAGTCCCCTGAAGGGCTCGATCGACATCGGCCTGGTGGCCGCCTCCGGCAACACCGACCTGACCACCTTCAACCTCGGCCAGAAGCTCGAGTACCTGAAGGGCAGGTGGGACATCACGCAGGCCGCCAGGATGGTCAACGGGCAGACCAACGGCGTGGAGTCGGCCAACGAGTATGCGGTGGTCGTGCAGCCGGCCTACCTGCTCTCCGCGCGGTGGAAAGCGTACGGGCTTGGGAGCTGGGACCGGAACCCGTTCCTCGGCATCACCACGCGATGGCAGGAGGGTCTCGGCCTTTCCTTCGCAGCCGTCCAGGGCACCCGTCACACGCTCGACCTCGACGGGGGCTTCTCGTTCTTCCAGCAGGAATTCACCAGCGGACTGAACACGTCATTTCCGACGGCACGGGGGCAGGTGAAGTACCGGTTCTCGTTCACCGAGAAGGCGTACTTCCAGGACATCTTCGTCTACCTGCCGAACCTGCAGGATGGCAACGATTACCGGATCAACAACGAGGCCGCGATCGTGGCTCCGGTGGCGGGCCACCTCGCGCTCAAGGCCTCGTACGTGCTGCAGTACCAGAACGCGCCCCAGCCGGGCTTCGCGCGCACCGACAACCTCTACACCACCGGGTTGCAGGTCACCTTCTGACCCGACGGGGCCGCGGATGACGGGGCGCCTCCGCTCGCTCGACGTGTTCCGCGGCATGACCGTGGCGGCCATGATCCTGGTCAACAATCCCGGAAGCTGGGCGTATGTGTACCCGCCGCTGGAACACGCCGAGTGGAACGGGTGGACGCCGACCGACCTCATCTTCCCGTTCTTCCTGTTCATCGTCGGCGTCTCCCTCGTCGTCGCGTTCACGAGGCGGGAAGCCGCCGGCGCCACGGGGCGGAGCCTCGCAAGGAAGGCGCTCGTCCGTGGCGCGCTGATCGTCCTGATCGGTCTCCTGCTGAACGGGTTCCCGCACTACCGGCTCGCCACGATCCGGATTCCCGGCGTCCTCCAGCGGATCGGGGTCGTCTACACCCTCACCGCGTTCATCTTCCTCGGGTTCGGGCCCGCGATGCGGCGCCGGATCGCGGTACTGCTCCTCGTGGGCTACTGGGCGCTGCTGACATTCGTGCCGGTGCCCGGCGGCGTCGCGGGCGACCTGAGCCAGGCCGGCAATCTCGGCGCCTGGCTCGATCGCCTGCTGCTCGGTGGCCACCTCTGGACCCCGGAGTTCGACCCCGAGGGCATCCTCAGCACCCTTCCCGCCGTCGCCACCTGCCTGCTGGGCACGTTCGCGGGGGAGCGCCTCCTCGGGGAGGCCACGCCGGGGGAGCGCGCCACCGGGCTGCTCCTCACCGGGGCTGCGCTCCTGGTGGCCGGTGTGACCTGGAATGCGTGGTTCCCGATCAACAAGAGCCTCTGGACCAGCTCGTATGTCCTGTTTTCCGGGGGCATCGCGTTTCAGGCGCTCGCGGCCTGCTACTGGATCGTCGATGTACGGCGCCGCGGCGCATGGGCCCGTCCGTTCGAGGTGTTCGGTACCAACGCGCTGTTCGCGTTCGTGGTCTCGGGCCTTCTGGCCCGGCTGCTCGTGCTCTGGACCCTGCCCGGACCCGATGGCACCCCGGTCGATGCCAAGGACTGGCTGTACGAAAACGTGCTGCGTCCGCTGGCGGGCCCGTGGAACGGTTCACTGCTCTTTGCGCTGGGCAGCGTCCTCCTGATGTTCGGGCTGACCGCGTTTCTGCACCGCCGGCGGTGGTTCATCCGGCTCTGAGCAGCCGGGGGCTATGATCCGGCTCCGGGCGGGGTATTTTTCGGCAATGCTCGGACCCACCGTCCTCTTCCTCGCCGGCGCGCTCGCGCTGTCCCCAACCAGCCGCCCTGCCGTGCCGCCGGCGGACTCCGCCCCACGCCTCGTCGTCCTGGTCGTCATCGATCAGTTCCGGCCCGACGAACTGCTGCGCTACCGCTCGGAATGGACCGGGGGGTTCAAGCGCATCCTCGACCAGGGGGTGGTCTACACCCGCGGCCAGCAGGACCATGCGATCACCCAGACGGCGCCCGGACACTCCACCCTCCTGTCGGGCCGGTTCCCGTCCCATACAGGGATCGTCACGAACGACCTGGGCGTCCCGGATTCGCTCGCGACGGTCATCGGCGACCCCGGCGCCGTCGGCGCGTCCCCGCGACGCTTCCGGGGTACCACTCTGCTCGATTGGATGCTCGCCCGGGACTCCACGACACGGGTCCTTTCCGTATCCCGGAAGGACCGGGGCGCCATTCTGCCGGTCGGGCGGTCGAGGGAACAGGTGTACTGGTGGTCCAACCGCGGGTTCTTCTCGACCAGCCGGTACTATCGTGACACGATCCCGGCCTGGGTCTCCCAGTGGAATGCCCGAAACCCGGTCCAGCGACTGGCCGGTCGGAGCTGGGATCTCCTCAAGCCGGAAGCGGACTACAACGAGCGCGACAGCCTGCCGACGGAGCGGGGTCCGGACGGGCGCGCCACCTTTCCGCACCTGTTGCCCGCGGACGTTCCGGCCGCCGACTCCCAGGTGATCCATTTCCCCTGGATGGACTCGCTCACGATCGACCTCGCGCTCACCGGCGTGGCGACCCTGGGCCTCGGCACGCGCGAGGGCCACACCGACCTGCTCTCCATCTCGCTCTCCACGGTGGACGAGGTGGGGCACGACTATGGGCCCGACTCGAGGGAGATGCACGACATGCTGCTCCGGCTCGACGGGTACCTTGCGCAGTTCCTCGACTCCCTCGCCACGACGGTGCCCGCCGCGAACACGGTGTTCGTGCTGGCGGCCGATCATGGCGTGCAGCCGATCCCGGAGCAGTCGCCCGGCGCTCCCGTTGCGCAGGCCGTCCGGGTCTCGCCGTCGGGGATCGTACGTGCACTTGCGCGCACCTTGCGTGAACGGTGGCGGACCGATTTCGGCATCCGGTTCGACCTCGGGATCGTGACGGCGGACGTCGCCGCGTTACGCGCCCGAGGGGTGGATCCTGACAGCCTGAGCCGGGTCCTCGCGCGCGAGTTGGCCGCGCAGCCCTACGTGGAGCGGGTCTACACGCCACGATCGCTCGCCGTCGCGCCGGCAACCGATCCGCTCGCCGCCCGGTGGCGGCACACGATCCCGGCGGAGTTCGGCTGGCTCGCCGCGGTCACGGCCCACCAGGGCCTCTATTGGGGCACCTGGCCGGTCGGTGCGGACCACGGGACGCCGTGGCCAATGGACGTGCAGATCCCGATCGTGTTCTGGGGCGACGGCCTCCAGCCCCGGACGGTGACGCGAGCGGTGCGGAGCGTGGACATCGCCCCGACCCTGGCGCAGCGGCTCGGCATCCGGCCGACCGAACGGCTCGACGGTGTGCCGCTGCCCGAAGTGGCCCGGGCGCCGCGGTGACGTTTCCCGCACTGCCCTGCTATCCCTGTCCGCACACCTCCGCCTGCTGCGCCTTCGGGACGACGCTGGCGGAGGCCGAGGCCGCCGCCATCCGGGCGCGGTTCGGGGAGGACCGGATCTACGAGACGCGTTGGGGGGAGTGGCGGACCCGGGTGCGCGGCGGGCGCTGCGCGTTCCTGGTGGACAATTCGTGCGAGCTCCACGCCGAGCCGTTCTACCCGCTCGTCTGCCGGGGGTTTCCGTGGACCGACTCGGAGACGGGCGGTCCCTACGAGTTCGACCGGACGATTTGCCCCGAGTTCACGCAGCGTCCGGAGCTGATCGCGATTCACCCATATCGTGGCCGCCGCGGCGGCCAGAAGGGACAGGACAACGGTGCCAGTTGATGTCCGAGTACTCGCCCGCGCCGTCGGCGGCGCCCTCGTGGCGTTGGCCCTCGTGGCGCTCCCCGCCGGCGCGCAGGAGGATGCCGCCCTCGCGCACGCCCGCGCCCTGCTCAAGACCGTGCCGCTGATCGACGGGCACAACGACCTGCCCTGGGAAATCCGCACCTCGAAGACCGCGCCGATGGACGTGCAGGCGTACAACCTCAACACCCAGACCCTCGGCAACACCGACATCGCGCGGCTCCGCGCGGGCGAGGTGGGAGCGCAGTTCTGGTCCATCTACATCCCCGGCGAGGCCAAGGACAGCGGCTACGCCCGGATGCAGCTCGAGGAATTCGACATCGCCCGCCGGATGATCGCGACGTACCCGAAGGACCTCGCGTTCGTCACCACCGCCGACGGCATCGAGAAGGCCTTCAAGGCGGGCAAGATCGGCTCACTGCTCGGTGTCGAGGGCGGCCACGCCATCGAGAATTCGCTGGGAGCGCTCCGGGTCTACTACGATCTCGGCGCGCGGTACATGACGCTGACGCACAACGTGACCCTGGCCTGGGCGGACGCGGCGCTCGACTCGGCCGCGCACGGCGGGCTCACGCCGTTCGGCAAAGAGGTGGTGCACGAGATGAACCGGCTGGGGATGATGGTCGACCTGGCGCACGTCTCGCCCGGCGTGATGAGCGACGCGCTGACCGTGACGGAATCGCCGGTCATCTTCTCGCATTCCGCCACCCGGGCCCTGACCAACCACCCGCGCAACGTGCCCGACTCGATCCTGCAGCGGCTGCCGAAGAACGGCGGCGTGGTGATGGTGACCTTCGTTCCCAGTTTCGTGAACACGAAGTTCGGCGCCTGGGAGGCCTCCCGTGACTCCGTGGTGACGGCGTTGCTCGCCACCGGGGCGGATTCCGCCGCCGTGCGGACCCAGGTCCGAGCGTGGGTGGCCGCCAATCCCCGCCCGACGACCAGCATCAGCGACGTGGCCGATCATATCGAGCACGTCCGGAAGATCGCGGGCGTGGATCACATCGGGATCGGGAGCGACTTCGACGGCATGGGCCCGGTCACCCCCGCCGGCCTCGAGGACGTCTCGAAGTTCCCTTACCTGTTCGCTGAGTTGATTCGGCGCGGGTGGAAGGACGCCGACCTGAAGAAGCTGGCGGGCTTGAACGTGTTGCGCGTGATGCGCGCCAACGAAGCCGTCGCCAAGCGGCTCCAGGCGGAGCGGCCGCCGTCGACCAAGACGATCCAGCAGCTGGATTCGCTCCCGGCCCACTGAGCCGACAGCCATCGTTCGAGGGCGCCCCGCGGGGCGCCCTCGTCGCTTCAGGCCTCGGTCCGCTCCCGGCCACGGCGCCACCACAGGGCGAGTGCGCCGACGAACGCGATCGTCGCGAAGGCGAACCACTGGATCGCGTAGTTGAGATGCGGGCCATCGTCGAGGGGCGAGGCTGGGAGTCGGCGCGGAGCGGGTGACGCCGTGGCGGGAGAGTCGGCCAGGATGTAGACGGATTCGACAGGGTAGGGCAGTCGAGCCCGGACAGCGGTCTGGTCGAGTCGGCGCCACGTCTCGGCCCCCTTCCTCATCGCGGGGACGGCGCCGGCCGAATCCAGCGGGACGGGCATCGCGATCCCGGATACCGTGAGCGACTCCGGTTCGCGGTGCGCCGCGGCATCGTACGTGATCGCATCGGCGGCGGGGACGTACCCGCGCAGGACCAGGACGGCGCTGTCGCTGCCGGCCAGCAGCAGCGGCGTCACCACTTCCACCCCTGGGACGCCGTCCTTCGCGCGGCCGCGGAGCACGAATTCGTGTTGGAAGTCGAACCGCCCGGTGGCAAAGACGCGTCGCTCCTCCGCCCGACCGGTGAGCGCGCGGATGTCGGTGGGCGGGAGGGATCGCCGTTCGAGCGTCACGGCGTTCCGGGAGCGCCGCTGCTCGAGCCGGTCGAGTTGCCAGAACCCGAGGCGGAGGCAGATGCCGCCGACCAGGACGGAGAACACCACGAACGCCAACGGGTATCGCGAGGTCATGGTTGTCTGGCGCTGAGGACACCGGGCGGGTCAGCTGGGGAGGCCGAGCTGTCCGCTGACGGTTCAATGCGTTGAAGGATAACAACTTGGAATCCACCGTGCCGGTGGTATCGCGCTTGCTCTATTGGTGGCGGTTTCTCTTCTGTCGGTCTGTTCGTTACCGCGGATCTGGAGGTCGTATGCGGGTGAGCCCACTGGTCACCGCCGTCATCGGCGCAATCGTCGCCTGGGCTCCCTCGGTGGCCGCCCAGCAGGAACCCCAGGCTCCCAAAGGGCTCGAGGTCGTGCCCGATGCCGGAATCCGGCGCGGCGGCTGGGGCAACTTCGGACTGGGTGTCGGGAGCGAGACATTCTCGACGTCAGGGATGACGGTGGATCCCGGCTGGCTCGCCCGCCCGACGCTCGACCTGCGGGGCGGCGGCACGATGAGTCCGCATTTTCGTCTTGGCGGTGAATTGGTCACTTGGTTCAACTCGGAAGGCACCGTCTCGCAGACGCTGGGCGGATTGGCGCTCATCGGGCAGATCTATCCCTCCCCGACGATGGGATTCTTCCTGAAGGGCGGTGGGGGCTACGCCTGGAACGGGTTCAGCGACAATTACTACTACTACGGCTACTCGATTTCGTACGACTCCGGGTTCATGTGGACGGCCGGCGCCGGCTGGGAGATCCCCCTGAACAAGAAGCTCAACCTGGTGCCGACGGTGGACTACAACGAGTTCTACTTCGGCGGCCGATCGATGCAGGACTACACCGAAAAGCTCTGGAATTACAGCCTCGCGATCCAGATCCATCAGTAGCCGAGCGCCTCGGCGCTCCACAGGGGGTGTCGCGGGGCCGCGATAACGGCGTCCGCGGCACCCCCTAGTCGCTTTGCAAGTGCTTGCGGGTACAGGACTTTGGCGGTACCATACCTCCCCCGGTTTGGGCACGCCCTATGCCCAATTGGCCGCCCCCGGTCCTGGTCCCTCGTCTCCGAGTGACGGCTCTTGCCCCTGCGGTTCCGCACCCTCGCCTGGCCCCTCTCCCTCCTCGTCGCCGCTGCCTCGTGCAGCAGCAGCGACAGTGTGACCCTGCCCAGCGAGGGCTTGCCCTCGGCCATGGCTCTTGTCGGCGGGAGCGGCCAGACCGCGGTGGTCGCCACGCCGCTGCCCGATTCCATCAAGGTCCGGGTCACCGATTCGAAGTCACGCCCGGTGGAGGGCATCAAGGTCGTCTTCACGCCGATCCTCGGCGGGGGCGATGCGATTCCTGATACCGGCGTCACCAACGCGGACGGGCGGACGGGCAGCCGCTGGGTCATGGGCACGACGGCGGGGGCACAGCGGGTCCAGGCGATGGTGGTTGGCCCCACGGCCTCGGGGGCGTTGACCCAGAACTTCGACGCGACCGCGACGTGCGGCGGCCGCGGACACCGTCTTCGCGACGCGAGGCAACGGCCAAACGGGCGTGGTCGGCGGTGCACTCACGGATTCCCTCGTCGTGCGGGTGACCGACCGCTACGGCAATGCGGTGAGCGGCAACGTGATTTCGTGGGCCGCGACCGGGGGCGGAACGGTGAGCCCGGCGACGAGCACCACCGGGACGACGGGAACGGCCGGCGACAGCGCGGGTGCTGGGCGCAACGGCGGGCCCCCAGGGCGCGACGGCCACCGCGGGCGTGTTGAAGGGCTCGCCGGTGGTCTTTGCGCTGACAGCCGTGGCGGCCGCACCGGCCTCGCTGGTGAAGGCCTCCGGCGACAACCAGGCGGGGCCCGCCGGGAGCGCGGTGCCGGAGTCCCTGGTGGTCCGCCTGCTCGACGCGAGCGGCAACGGGGTGCCCGGCCGCAACGTCACCTTCGCCGTGGCCACCGGCGGGGGTTCGACGAGCCCCACTTCGGGCACGACTGACGCTACCGGTCGAGCCGCCACGCGGTGGACCCTCGGGACGGTGGCGGGGCCGAACTCGCTGATCGCGAGCTCGTCCGGCTTCTCGGTCACCTTCCTGGGCAGCGGCACGGCCGCCGTGCCCACGACGCTGCTCCCGAATTCCCCCGTCACCCAGAACGACACCGCCGGCCTCCAGGTGGCGGCGCCGCCCTCGGTCAAGGTGACCGACGTCAACGGCAACCCCGTGGCGGGCGTGTCGATCGCGTTTTCGGTGGCGAGCGGCGGCGGCAGCATCCTGCCCACGACGCCGATCCTCACCAACGCGCTGGGTATCGCCACCCTGACCTCCTGGACCCTTGGGAACGTGGTCGGCGCCAACTCGGTGACGGCGACCGCCGCGGGTCTCACCGGCAGTCCACTGACCTTCAGCGCCACCGGCATCCCCGGCGCGGCGTCCCAGCTCCAAATCCAGACCCAGCCATCCCCCTCGGCGCAGAGCGGCGTTGCCTTCGCGGTGCAGCCGGTCGTCCGGCTCGCCGATGTCTTCGGCAACGCGGTCGCGACGAACGGCGTGAGCGTGACCGCGGCGCTCGCCTCCGGGACGGGCACGCTCGGGGGCACCCTCACGGTGGCCACGGCGGCCGGCGGCGTGGCGACCTTCACCAACCTCTTCGTCACCGGGGTCTCGGGCACGTACACGCTGCGCTTCACGTCAGGCGCGCTGACGCAGGCCACGAGCGCGGGGATCACCATCGGAGCGGGCGCAGCCACGAAGCTCGCGATGGTCACCCAGCCATCGGCGACCGCCGTCAACGGCGTCGCTTTCGTCCAGCAGCCGAGCGTGCAGGTGCAGGACGCGGCCGGGAACCCGGTCGCGGGGGTCCGCTCGGTCGCGGTGGCCATCAACAGCGGCGGCGGTACCCTCGGCGGGACCGCGACGATCAACAGCGACGCCGCTGGCCTCGCGACGTTCACCGGACTCTCGATCACCGGCACGGTCGGCATCCGCACGCTCGCCTTCAGCAGCGCCGGGCTGACGAACGCCGTCTCCGGCAACGTGGCGATCACGGCCGGGGCGCCGACCCAGATGGCCGTGAACGCCGGCAACGGCCAGACGGCCACGGCCGGCAGCACGGTGGCGATCGCGCCGTCGGTCGTCATCCGGGACGTGAGCGGCAACCCGGTCTCGGGCGTGGCGGTCACCTTTGCGGTGGCGAGCGGCGGCGGTTCGGTGCTGCCGGTGGCCGCGGTGACTACCAACGCCAGCGGCATCGCCGCCGCCACCTCGTGGACGCTCGGGCCCGCGGCGGGCCCGAACACGCTCACGGCGAATGCCGCGCCCACGGGGATCACCGGCGATCCCGTCACCTTCACCGCGACGGGGGTGTCGGGCAGCGCGGGCCGGCTCGGCATCGTGATCCAGCCGCCTGCCGCGGCCACCAACGGCGCGGCGTTCACGCAGGCGCCCGTCATCCAGCTGCAGGACGCGAACAGCAATCCGGTGACTACGGCGGGTATCGCCATCACGGTGGCGATCGCCTCGGGACCGGGCGGCACACTGAGCGGCCTCACCACGGTGGGAACGGACGCCACCGGCCGAGCCACGTTCTCGGGGCTCAGCATCACGGGGCTGGCCGGCGCATACACGCTCCAGTTCACCGGCGCCAGCCTCACCGGCGTCACCTCCACGGCGGTGGCCCTGTCGGCCGGGGCCGCCACCCAGCTCTCCATCACCACCCAACCGCCGGCGAACGCCCAGAGCGGGATCGCCATGGCGCCCGCCACGGTGGTCCAGTTGCGGGACGTGTCGGGCAATGCAGTGAGTACGGCGAGCGTGAGCGTCGCCGCTGCGCTGGTGTCCGGTGGCGGCACCCTGACCGGCACGCTCAGCGCTCCGACGAGCGCCTCCGGCGCGGCCACCTTCGGCAATCTCATCCTGACCGGGACGGTCGGGCCGAGGACCGTGCGGTTCACCGCTACGGGACTGACGCCCGATACCTCGACCGTCATTGCGCTGGCCGCGGGTACGCCGACGGCGCTCGAGTACGTGGCGCAGCCCTCCTCCGTCGTCGCCGGCCAGGCGATCAGCCCCGCCGTCACCGTCCGCGTCCGGGACGGCGCGGGGAACACGGTCACGACGGCGACGAACGCCGTGACGATGGCGATCGGTACCAATCCGGGCGGCAGCACCCTCGGCGGCACCACGACCGCCAGCGCCGTGGCCGGCGTGGCCACCTTCGGCACGCTGACGCTGAACAAGGCGGGCGCGGGCTACACGCTCGTCGGCTCGGCGACCGGGCTCACGAGCGCGACGAGCGCGACGTTCACGGTCACGGCGTCGGGCGCCACCACGATCGCCGCCAACTCCGTCACCTCCCAGACGGACACCGCCGGCCTGCCGGCCGCGGCACCGCCTTCGGTGCTCGTCACCGACGCCGGAGGAAACCCGGTGGCAGGCGTGGCGGTGACGTTTGCCGTGACGGGAGGCGGCGGCAGCATCCTCCCGGTCACGGCGGTCACGACCAACGCCTCGGGTATCGCCGCGCTCACGTCGTGGACGCTGGGAAACGTGGCCGGCGCCAACACGCTGAGCGCGACGGCCGCCGGGCTCACGGGCAGCCCGGTGACGTTCACCGCCACGGGTGTGGCGGGCACGGCGACACAGCTCCTGATCCAGACGCAGCCCTCGGCGGCGGCGCAGAGCGGGGTGGCACTCGCGGTGCAGCCGGTCGTGCGGCTGGCGGATGCGTTCGGGAACACCGTCCCCACAGCCGGCACCTTGATCACCGCGGCGCTGGCATCCGGCGCCGGCACCCTGGGAGGTACGCTCACCGCCACCACGGCGGGCGGCGTGGCCGGCTTCACCAACCTGGCGATCACCGGCCCCACCGGACCCTACACCCTGCGGTTCACCTCGGGCACGTTGACGCAAGCCACGAGCGCCGCGATCACGATCGGGGCGGGCGCGGCGACGAAACTCGTGATGGGGACGCAGCCCTCCGCCACGGCCGTCAACGGCGTGGCGTTCGCCGTGCAGCCGACGGTGCAGTTGCAGGACGCGGCGAACAACCCGGTGGCGCAGGCGGGCGTGGTCGTCACGGCCACCATCCAGACGGGTGGAGGGACGTTGGGTGGGGCCCTCACGGCGACGACGAACGCCGGCGGGCTCGCCACCTTCACGAACCTCGCCATCACCGGCACGGTCGGGGCGCGGACGCTCCTGTTCACGAGCGGTTCCCTGACCCAGGTGATCTCGAGCACCGTGACTACCACGGCGGGTGCGGCCACCCAGATCGCGATCAACGCGGGCAACGGCCAGAGTGCGACGGTCAACACCGCCGTGGCGACGGCGCCATCGGTCGTAGTGCGCGACGTGAGCGGGAATCCGGTGGCCGGCGTACCGGTGACGTTCGCCGCGGCCGGCGGCGGCGGGGCCGTCCTCCCCGTGGCGCCCGTGGTCACCAGCGCGGCCGGCGTGGCCGCACCGACCACCTGGACAATGGGCACGGTGGCCGGGCCCAACAGCATGACGGCCACCTCCGCCGGGTTGGCCGGAAGTCCCGTGACGTTCACGGCCACCGGCACCGCTGGCGCGGCCACCCAGCTCGTGATCCAGACCCAGCCCTCCGCCGCGGCGCAGAGCGGCGTCGTGCTGGCGGTGCAGCCCGCCGTTCGCCTGGCCGACGCCTTCGGCAACCTGGTTGCGACCAACGGAACTCCAGTGGCGGCCGCATTCGCCTCCGGCACCGGCACGCTGGGCGGCACGCTCGACCGCCACCACCGCGAGCGGAGTGGCCAGCTTCACGAACCTGTCCATCACGGGGGTGGCGGGGAGTTACACTCTCCAGTTCACCTCCGCCGGCCTGGCGCCGGACACCAGCACCGCCATCGTCATCGGCGCGGGCACCGCCGCCAAGCTGGCGATTGCCCAGCAGCCCTCCTCGACCGCGCAGAACGCGGTGGCCTTTGCCCAGCAGCCGACGGTCCAGCTGCAGGACGCCGCCGGCAACCCGGTGGCCTCGGCCGGTGTGGTCGTGACGGCGGCGATCCAGACGGGCGGCGGCACACTGGGTGGCGCGCTCACGGCGACGACAAACGCCGGCGGGCTCGCGACCTTCACCACCCTCGCGATCACCGGGACCGTCGGGGCGCGGACGCTGCAGTTCTCCAGTGGCGTGCTGACGCCGGTGACCTCCGGCACCGTGGCCATCACCGCGGGCGCGGCCACCCAGATCGCGATCAACGCGGGCAACGGCCAGAGCGCCACGGTCAATACCGCGGTCGCCACGGCGCCGTCCGTCGTGGTGCGCGACGTGAGCAACAACCCGGTGGCCGGCGTGTCGGTGACGTTCGCCGTGGCGAGCGGCGGCGGCAGCATCCTGCCGGTGACGCCTGGTGTCACGAACGCCTCCGGCGTGGCGGCGCTCACCTCCTGGACCATGGGCACGACTGCCGGCCCCAACTCCATCACCGCCACCTCCGCCGGCCTCACCGGAAGCCCGCTGACATTCACCGCCACCGGCACGGCCGGGGCGGCCACGCAGCTCCAGATGGTCACCCAGCCCTCGCCCACGGCGCAGAGCGGGGTGGCGTTTGCGGTGCAGCCCGCCGTGCGGCTGGCCGACGCCTTCGGCAACCTGGTGGCGACCAATGCCGTCACCGTCACGGCGGCCATCGTCTCCGGGACCGGCACCCTTGTCGGCACCGCGACCGCCAACACCGCGGTGGCGTGGCCACGTTCACCAACCTGGCCATCAACGGGGCCGCCGGCGCCTACACCCTGGGCTTCGGCTCCACGGGGCTCGCCGGAGTGACGAGCGCCGGCATTACGCTCAGCGCCGGCACTGCGACGAAGCTGGCGATCGTCGTCCAGCCGTCGGCCAGCGCCCAGAACGCCATTGCCTTCCCGCAGCAGCCGCAGGTCCAGGTGCAGGACGCGGCCGGCAATCCGGTCGCCGGCGTCGTGTCCGTCGGCGTGACGATCCTCACCGGCGGCGGCACCCTCGGCGGCACCACGCCGGTCAGCACCAACGCCGCCGGCCTCGCGACGTTCGCCGGACTGTCGATCACCGGCACGGTCGGTGCGCGCACGCTGCAGTTCACGAGCGCCGGACTGACCTCCGTCACCTCCGCCTCGATCTCGCTCGCCGCCGGCGCGCCGACGCAGATGGCGGTCAGTGCCGGCCAGGGGCAGACCGCCACGGCGGGCAGCGCGGTCGCCGTCGACCCGGCCGTGCTGGTCCGTGATGTCAGCCTCAACCCGGTGGCCGGCGTGGCGGTCACCTTCGCCGTCGCCAGCGGGGGCGGGTCGGTGCTGCCCGGTACGCCGGTGGCCACGAACACGTCCGGTATCGCCACCGCCACCTCGTGGACCCTCGGCACCACGGCGGGGGCGAATTCGCTGACGGCCACGGCGGCCCCCGGTAGTATCGCGGGCAATCCCGTCACCTTCACCGCCACCGGCACGGCAGGGGCGGCCGGCAAGCTGGCGATGTTCACCCAGCCGCCGGGCACCGCGCAGAGCGGCACCACTATCTCACCTGCGACAGTTGTCCAGCTGCAGGATGCGCTCGGCAACCCCGTGACGACGCAGAATGTCGGTATCACGGCGTCGATTGCCTCGGGTCCCGGTGGGACGCTCGGCGGCAGCCTTGTCGCCCTGACAGATCTCAATGGGCGGGCGGCGTTCAATAGCCTTGTCATTACGGGGCCTACGGGCGCGTACACACTCCAATTCAATGGGGCGAGCCTGACTGGGGTGATGTCCAATGCCATCACACTCACCGCGGGCGGGGCGGCGAAGCTGAGCATCACGGCGCAGCCGACAACGGCGCAGAGTGGGATCGCATTCCCGGTCGCACCCACGGTTCAGGTCCAGGACGCCGCCGGGAATCCCGTGCTTGGGTCGGGACGGAGCATCCTCGTCAGCGCATTGCCGGGTAGCGCGGCGCTGAGTGGAACGACCACGCAGTCCACCAACGCGTCCGGCGTGGCGACCTTTCCTGGGCTGGTCCTGACCGGCACCGTCGGGCCCAGCACCTTGCTCTTCTCGTCGGCCGGCGTGACCTCGGATACCACGACGGCCATCGCCCTCACCGCGGGCACGGCCACCGGCCTCGAGTACGTCCAGCAGCCTACCACGGTCGTCGCGGGGCAGGTCATCACGCCGTCGCCAACGATTCGGATTCGGGACGCCGTGGGCAACACGGTGACCTCGGCGACCAACACGGTGACCGTGGCCCTCGGGGCCAATCCCGGCGCCAAGCACGCTCGGCGGCACCCTGTCCGTCGCCGCCGTGGCCGGCGTTGCCACCTTCAACACGCTGACACTCAACAAGGCCGCCGCCGGCTACACCCTGGCCGCGAGCGCCACCGGACTGACTGGTGCCACGAGCTCGGCGTTCACGGTGAATCCGGGCACTGCCACCGCGCTCGCGATCACCACGGCGCCGACCACCGGCCAGAGCGGCGTGGTGCTCGTCGCCGCAGCCCGTGGTCCGGCTGGTGGACGTGAACGGCAACACGGTGCCGACCTCCGGCACCCAGGTGACCGCGACGCTGGCCTCCGGCGCAGGCACCCTCGGAGGCACCCTCACCGCCACCACCGCGAACGGCGTGGCCACGTTCACGAACCTGGCCCTGACCGGGACGGCCGGGAACTACACCATCAACTTCAGTTCGGCCGCGCTCACGAGCGTCACGACGGGCGCCATCGCGCTCAGCGCGGGTGCGCCGGCCTCCCTGGCCTTCGTGACTCAGCCGTCGACCGTGGCCTCCGGCGCGGCGATCAGCCCGGCGGTGACGGTGCGGGTGCTGGACGGCGCGGGGAACCTGGTGCCGACGGCCACCAACTCGATCTCGGTCGGGATCGGCACCAACCCCGGCGGGGCCGCGCTGAGCGGGACGACGACCGTCAGCGCCGTGGCGGGAGTGGCCACATTCAATTCGCTCTCGCTCGACAAGACGGGCACGGGATACACGCTGGCCGCCGCCTCAACGGGACTCTCCGGCGCCACCAGCGGGGCCTTCAACGTGACGCCGGGCGCGGCCACGAAACTCGTCTACTCGGCGCAGCCGAGCACGGTCTTGGCTGGCGCCGCCATCAGTCCCGCGGTCGTCGTCCAGGTCCAGGACGCCGCGAGCAACGTGGTGACCAGCGCCGGCAACGCGGTGACGATCGCCATCGGCACCAATCCGGGCGGGAGCACCCTCGGGGGCACGGTGACCGTGAACGCGGTGGCGGGTGTTGCCACCTTCAGCACGCTCTCGCTCAACAAGGTCGGAACCGGCTACACGCTGGCCGCCTCCTCGGGCGGGCTGACGGGCGCCACGAGTGCCGCCTTCAACGTCAACCCCGGCGCCGCCGCGGCGCTCGCCGTGACCAGCCAGCCGACGACCGGCCAGAGCGGGGTGGTGCTGGTGACGCCGCTCGTCGTCCGGCTGGTCGACGGGAACGGCAACACCGTGCCGAGCACCGGCACTCCGGTGACCGCGAGCCTCGCGTCGGGAGCCGGCACGCTCGGCGGGACGGTGGGAGCGAGCACGGTTTCGGGCGTGGCGACATTCACCGGGCTCGTGCTCACCGGGACCACGGGCAACTACACGATCAACCTCGGCTCGCCCGCGCTGACCAGCGCCACCACCGGCGCGATAGCGCTCAGTGCCGGCGCGCCGGCGGCCGTGGCGTTCCAGGTGCAGCCGTCGAACGTGACGTCGGGCGCCCCGATCTCGCCGGCGGTGGCGGTGCGCATCCTGGACGGCGCCGGCAACCTGGTGCCCACGGCGACGAACGCGGTCACGATGTCGATCGGCAACAACCCGGGGACCAGCACGCTTGGCGGCACCCTGTCGGTGGCGGCCGTGGCGGGCGTGGCCACCTTCAGCAACCTCACGCTGGACAAGACCGGCGCGGGGTACACTCTCGCGGCCGCCTCGGCGGGGCTGACCGGCGCCACCAGCGGCGCCTTCAACGTGACCCCGGGCGCGGCCACCAAGCTGGTGTACTCCACGCAGCCAAGCACCGCCACGGCTGGCGTCGCGATTGCGCCAGCGGTGGTGGTCCAGGTCCAGGACGCCAACAACAACGTCGTCACGGGTTCGACGGCCGCCGTCTCGCTCGCGCTCGCGGCCAACCCCGGCGGCAGCACCCTCGGCGGCACGAGCACGGTGAACGCCATCGCGGGCGTCGCCACCTTCAGCACCCTGACGCTCAACAAGGCCGCGGCGGGCTACACCCTCGCGGCGAGTTCCGGCCTCCTGGCTGGGGCGACCAGCGCCGCCTTCACCGTCAATCCGGGCGTAGCCACGGCGCTGGCGATCACCACCGCGCCGACGACGGGCCAAAGCGGCGTGACGTTGTCGCCCCAGCCCGTGCATCCGCCTGGTGGACGCCAACGGCAACACCGTGCCGAGCAACAGCGTCACGATCACGGCGGCACTGGCCTCGGGAAGCGGCACGCTGGGCGGGGCGCTCACCGCCATCACCACGAGCGGCGTGGCGGGCTTCTCGAGCCTCGCCCTCACCGGGACCGCCGGGAGCTACACGATCAATTTCAGCTCGGGCGGCCTGACGCCGGTCACCAGCGGCGCCATTGCGCTGAGCGCCGGGGCGCCTGCTGCCCTCGCCTACCAGGTGCAGCCGTCCACCGTGGCTGCAGGGGCGTTCATGACGCCCCCGGTGCAGGTCCGCGTGGTGGACGGCGCCGGCAACACCGTGCCGACCGCCACCAACGGGATGACGCTCGCGCTCGGCGCGAATCCGGGCGGCAGTGCCCTCGGCGGGACGCTCACGGTGGCCGCCGTCGCCGGCGTGGCGAGTTTCTCCACGCTGACGCTGGACAAGGCCGCCGCCGGGTACACCATGGCCGCCTCCGCGGCCGGGCTCACGGGCGCCACGAGCACGACCTTCTCGGTGAACCCGGGCGCGGCGGCATCGCTCGTCATCAGCACCGCGCCGACAACGGCGCAGAGTGGCGTCGCGCTCTCACCGCAGCCGGTCGTCCGGGTGGTTGATGCCAACGGCAATACCGTCACCGGCAGCGGGACGCCGGTCACGGTCGCGCTCGCCTCAGGGGCCGGCACCATCGGCGGGACCCTCACCGCCAACACGACGAGCGGCGTGGCCACGTTCTCGAACCTGGCCATCACCGGAACGGCGGGGAGCTACACCCTCGGCTTCAGCTCCGCCGTCGCTGACCGGCGTGACCTCCGGCCCGATCGCGCTGAGCGCAGGCGCCCCGGCCGCCCTCGTCTTCCAGGTGCAGCCGAGCGCCGTGGCCGCGGGCTCGCCGATCTCGCCGGCGCTCCAGGTGCGCGTCGTCGACGGCGCCGGCAACCTGGTCACGACCGCCACCAACACCATTGCCCTGGCGCTGGGGGCCAATCCCGGTCCCAGCACCCTCGGCGGCACCACGTCGGTGGCGGCGGTGGCGGGCGTGGCGACCTTCGGCAACCTCACGCTCAACCGGGCGGCCGCCGGCTACACCCTGGTGGCGACCACCGCCGGGCTCGCCCCCGACACCACCGCTGCCTTCACGGTGATTCCCGGCGCGGCGGCCGCGCTCGCGATCACCACCGCGCCGACGACGGGGCAGAGTGGGATCGCCCTCTCGCCACAGCCTGTGATCAGGGTGGTGGACGCCAACGGCAACACCGTCACCGGCTCGAGTGCCGTGGTGACGGCTGCGCTCGCCTCGGGCGCAGGGACGCTCGGCGGCGCTCTGTCCGCCAGCGCCGCGAGCGGTGTGGCGACCTTTGCCAACCTGGCGCTGACCGGGACGGCGGGGAACTACACCATCAACTTTACGTCGGGCGCCCTGGCCAACGTCACAACTGGAACGATCGCGCTGAGCGCCGGCGCGCCGGCCGCGCTCGACTTCCTGGCCCAGCCGACCACGTCGGTGGCCGGGGTCGCGATCACGCCCCCGGTCCGGGTGCGCGTGCTCGACGGCGCCGGAAACGTCGTGACCACGGCGAGTACGTCCATCACGCTGGCCATCGGCATCAATCCGGGTGGCAGCACCCTCGGCGGGACCACGACCGTCAGCGCCTCGAGCGGCGTGGCGCAGTTCAACGGGGCTGTCGCTCAACAAGACCGGGACCGGCTACACCCTGACCGCCAGCGGCGGCGCCCTGACGCCCGCCACCAGCACGGCGTTCAACATCACGCCGGCCGCGGCGAGCGCCCTCGCGTTCTTCGTGCAGCCGAGCACGGTCGTGGCCGGGGCGGCCATCGCGCCGGCGGTGCAGGTGCAGGTCCAGGACGCGTCTCGGCAACCCCGTGACGACCTCGACGGCGTCAATCACCGTGGCCATCGGGACGAACGCGAGTGGGAGCACGCTCGGTGGCACGACGACAACCAGCGCCGTGGCCGGCGTGGCCACCTTCGGCAACCTCACCCTGAACAAGTCCGGCGTGGGGTACACCCTCGGCGCCAGCGCGTCCGGCGTCTCCGCTGCGGCGAGCGCGCCGTTCACGGTCAATCCGGGCGTTGCGACCGCGCTGGCGATCACGACGGCGCCGACGACGGCGGTGAACGGCGTCGCGCTGTCGCCGTCAGCCGGTCGTCGCGCCTGGTGGACGCGAACGGCAACACGGTGCCGACGCAACGGCGTACAGGTCACCGCCGCGCTTGCCTCGGGCAGCGGCGTCCTGCGGCGGTACGCTCACGGCGAACACCTCGAGCGGCGTGGCTTCGTTCTCGAACCTGGCGTCTGACTGGTACCGTCGGGACCTACACGATCAACTTCAGCTCCGGCAGCCTCACCAGCGTCACCTCGGGGGCGATCACGCTCGGCGCCGGTCGCGCCGGCCGGCCTCGCGTTCTTCGGTGCAGCCGACCAACGTGGCCTCGGGGGCGTCGATCACGCCGGCGGTGCAGGTGCGGGTCGTGGACGGCTCCGGCAACCTGGTCGGGACCGCCACCAATAGCGTGACGATCGGCATCGGATCCAATCCGTCGGCCGGCGTACTGGCCGGCACGCTCTCCGCCGCCGCGGCCGCGGGGATCGCCACCTTCTCGACCCTGTCGCTCGACAAGGCGGGCGCCGGCTACTCGCTCACCGCGGCATCCACCGGCCTGAGCGGCGCCACCAGCAATCCGTTCAACGTGAGCGCGGGCGCGGCGTCACAGATCGCCGCCAACTCGCTGACCTCGCAGAGCGACACCGTGGGACTGCCGGTGGCGGCGCCGCCGTCGGTGCTCGTGCGCGACGCGAACAACAACCCGGTGGCGGGCGTGGCGGTGACGTTCACGGTGACGGCCGGCGGCGGGAGCATCGTGCCGGTGACGGCACGCCGGTCGTGACGAACGCCAGCGGGGTCGCGACGCTCACCTCGTGGACGCTGGGCGCCGTCGGCCGGGGCGAACACGGTGACGGCGACGGCGACCGGCCTGACCGGGAGCCCGGTGACCTTCACGGCGACCGGCCTCGCGGGCGCCGCGACGCAGATCGGCGCGAATTCGGTCACCACGCAGACCGCCCCCGTGAACACCGCAGTGGCGGCGCCCCCCTCGGTGCTCGTGCGCGACGCGCTCAACAACCCGGTGGCGGGCGTGGCGGTGACCTTCACGGTGACAGCCGGCGGCGGCAGCATCGTGCCGGTGACGGCGACGCCGGTCGTGACGAACGCCAGCGGGATCGCGACGCTCACCTCGTGGACGCTGGGCACCGTGGCCGGGGCGAACACCGTGACCGCGACGGCCACTGGCCTGACCGGCAGCCCGGTGACGTTTACGGCCACGGGTACCGCGGGTGCGGCATCGCAGATCACGTCGAACTCGCTGACCACCCAATCCGATACGGTCGGGCTGCCGGTGGCGGTGGCGCCGTCGGTGCTCGTGCGTGACGCGCTCAACAACCCGGTGGCCGGCGTGGCGGTGACCTTCGCGGTGACGGCCGGCGGCGGCAGCATCGTGCCGGTGACGGCGACGCCGGTGGTGACGAACGCCAGCGGGATCGCGACGCTCACCTCGTGGACGCTGGGCACCGTGGCCGGGACGAACACCGTGACCGCGACGGCCACCGGCCTGACCGGCAGCCCGGTGACGTTCACGGCCACCGGAGTCTCCGGGTGCCGCGACCCAGCTGGCGATCATCCAGCAGCCCTCCGCCACGGAGCAGAACGCGACCGTCTTCGCCCGTCAGCCGACGGTGCAGCTCCGCGACGCCTTCGGCAACTCGGTGGCGCAGGGAGGCGTCGTCGTGACGGCGGCCATCCAGTCCGGCGGCGGCGCACTGGGCGGGACGGGCACGGCGACGACCAGCGCCGGCGGCCTGGCGACGTTCACGGGCCTTTCGATCACGGGCACCGTGGGGGTCCGGACCCTCCAGTTCACGAGCGGGAGCCTGACGCCCGTCATATCAGCCGGCGTGACGATCACGGCGGGCGCCGCGACGCAGATTTCGCTCAGCGCCGGCGACGGCCAGACCGCCACCGCCGGAAGCGCCGTCTCCATCGCGCCGGCCGTCCTCGTCCGGGACGTGAGCAACAACCCGGTCCCCAGCGTGGGGGTGACCTTTGCGGTGGCAACGGGCGGGGGTACGGTAGTGCCGGTCACTGCGGTTGCCACCGACGCCTCAGGCATTGCGACCGTGACCTCCTGGACCCTCGGCACGGTGGCGGGCACGAATACGCTCACCGCCACGGCCAGCGGCCTGACCGGCAGCCCGATCACCTTCACGGCCACGGGCGTCGTGGGTGCGGCGACGCAGATCGGGGCGAACTCCGCGCTGACCCAGAGCGCCACCGTCAACACGGCGGTGACGACACCGCCGTCGGTCGTGGTGCGTGACGCGAACAACAACCCGGTCGCAGGCGTGCCGGTGACCTTTGCGGTGACGGCCGGCGGGGGGAGCATCCTGCCGATTGCCGCGATCCTGACCAACGCCAGCGGCGTCGCGACGCTCACCTCGTGGACGCTCGGCACCGTGGCCGGAGCGAACACCTTGACCGCGACGGCCACCGGCCTGACCGGGAGCCCGGTGACCTTTACGGCGACCGGGGTCGCGGGGGCGGCGGCGCAGCTCGCGATCGTCCAGCAGCCGTCGACGACAGCACTCAGTGGGCAACTGCTCGGGCAGCAGCCGACGGTCCAGGTACGGGACGCGTTCGGCAACCCAGTGGCAGGGGTGGTATCAGTGTCGGTGACGCTCGTTGGGACAGGCACGCTCGGTGGCACCACGCCGATCAGCACGAACGCGAGCGGCCTGGCCACGTTCACCGACCTCTCGATCACCGCGGACCCTGGGACCTATACCCTCAACTTCACGTCGGGTGGTCTGACGCCGGTCACGAGCGGCGGTATCACCCTCTAACGATTGTCGTTTCAGTAACTTGGACTGCCCGCAGAACGGGGTTGACCCACCCCAACCGAGGCGGTATTATCCCGCCGCCCGCCCTGGTGGTGAAACTGGTAGACACGCTATCTTGAGGGGGTAGTGCCGAAAGGCGTCGCGGTTCGAATCCGCGCCAGGGCATCGAAACCGGGGCGCACAAATGTGCGCCCTTTTGTATCAGCGTCGGCCACTGTAGCTCAGTCGGTAGAGCACCGCATTCGTAATGCGGGGGTCATCGGTTCGAATCCGATCAGTGGCTCTGTCCTCCTGCGCCGCCCCACCGGGCGGCGTTCGCATCTCCGGGCTCTCCGCCCGCCACCGCGTTAGCTTTCGACCGCGCTCCTCTCCCAGCGATCGGAATCCGGCTGATGACCGCAACGCCCGCCGTCGCCCCCTCCCGATCCGCCACGTGGCGGTTCCTCGCCGTATCCCTGGTGCTGATCGTCGTCGCCCACCTCGGCGACAATTGGGCTGCCGTCCATCTCGTACTCCCGAAGTTCGGCGAAACGGACCTCGGGCGCCTCCTCCGCATCCAGGGATTCCTGCCGACCTGGATCATTGTCGCGGCCGCGCTGGTGATGACCGACTGGCCTCTCCGCGCGCTGGAGGGGACTTGGTCGGCATGCCGCCGCGGGCTGCTGGTGGTGGGAGCCGCCACCCTCGGCGGAGGGGCGGCGGAGCTGCTGAAGATCTTGATCCGGCGGGAGCGGCCCGGTCGCGAGGTGGGTGACTACGTGTTCCGGGCGTGGACCGACCGCCCCTTCTCGACGGCCGGGCTTGGCCTGCCGAGCAGCCACGTGGCGGTCGCCTTCGGTGCGCTTGCGATGCTGGCGCTGCTGTTCCCCCGCGCGCGACCGGTATGGTACACGCTCGCCGTCGGCTGCGCGTTCAGCCGCGTCGCGGCGCACGCCCATTTCCTGAGCGACGCGACCGCCGCCGCCGTGCTCGGCGTGGTCGTGGCGGGGCTCCTCTGGCGGCGCTTCCCGGCCCGGGTCACCCCTTGAGGAAGTCCTCCCGGAAGTAGCCCGCCGGAATCGTCCCCATCCCCATGAACCGCTCGTGGAAGGCCTTGAGGTTGAAGGCCGTCCCCTGCTTCCGCTCCGTCTCGGAGCGCAGGTCCAGGATGGCGTTCTTGCCGAGGTTGTAGGTGATGCACTGCGTCGGCCACTTCGAATAGCGGTAGATGGCGCGGTTGGCGGTGTCGAACGCCGCCTTGGCCATCGGGTTGGCCGCCTGCTGGGCGCGCGCGTCGGGGAAGAAGTCCACGTGCGCGGCGAAGTAGTCCACCGCCTCGTCGAAGCTCATGCGGCCGGTATGGATGCCGACGTCCACCCGCACCCGCACCGCGCGCATCAGCTGGGCCTGCAGCATGTACAGGTATTCGCCGGGCTCGTAGAAGCCGTACGGGCGCCCGGTCGACGCCTCCGCCATCAGCTCCTCGGCGTAGAGCGCCCACCCCTCCGCCGACATCGAATCCTCCCACATCGAGAACGAGTCCTCCACCGCGCCGGGCGTCAGCCAGCGGACGTCGGAAATGTCCGCATTGTGCTGGGTCATGTACTTGTACTCCCAGTCGTGCCCCGGGAACCCCTCGTGGATGGCGGTGGTGGCGACCGAGCTCCGGTTGTTCAGCTTGAGCGCGCCCGGGTCGTTGCCGGTCGGCGTCAGGTAGAAGCGGCCGACCCCCGACTTCTTGAAGGGCGGGGCCGGGTAGTAGGACGCGTCCGTCGTGCTCCGGAGCACCGGGGGCGTCTCGGTGACTTCCAGCCGGTACTCGGCGGGGATGTCGAACATCTGCTGTTGGCGGCCGTAGGCCACCGCCCGGGTGCCGGCGTCGCGGTACCAGGCGAACAGCTCGGTGTCGTCCTTCGGCGAGTCCTTGGCCAGGAAATCCATGACGGCGCGCGTCCCGGCGCGCTGCTCGGCGTCGTTGCCGAACGCGAGGCCGAGGTGCTGCTGCTTCGAGATTTCGGCCGCCACGCGGAAGACCTTGGCCTCGTATTCCTCCACCTGCTTGGCGCCGTACTCCCAGAGCTCGGCGGGACTGCGTGGATCGCGGAGACAGTTGTGCACCCGCCAGGCGTACTCCTCCTCGCCGACGGCGTAGTGGTCCGCGGTCGTGTTCAGGTCGTAGGTGGCGGGCAGGAAGCTGGCCAGTTCACCGTACGCCGCGCTCGCGGCCGCGCCCGCGGAGCCGAGCGAAGCCTTGATCGACGCGGCGAAGGGGCGCGCCCCGATGTACTGCGCTGCGAGCGCGGGGAGCGTCGTCTTGAAGTAGGTCACGTTGGCCTGGGAGCCGGCGATCCCGTCGCGCTGCACCAGGCGTCGGTCCGGGACGTTTCCGCCGGCCTTGCCCGCGAGCAGGTTCGCCTTGGCCGCCGCCACGTAGGCCGGCACCGCCTGCACCCGCTGCACGACCAGGTTCCACTCTTCCTCGGTCCCGAGCAGGCCGTTGCCGGCGTCGGTCATCCCCTGGATCTGCCAGTCGACGCCGCGGAACGGTTCGGCCACGTAGGTGTCGACGCACCGCTCGTGGTAGCGCCGCTCAGCCAGCTGGTGCACCACGTATCCGGCCTGCGCCAGCACCACGGCCCGGTCGATCCGGGCCTGCGCGGAAAGCGTCTCCGGCGCGATGGCGCCCAGTTCGGCGGCGATTGACTGCAGGAAGGCCACTTCGGCCTGCACCGCGGTCGGGGTGAAGTCGCGCAGCCGCCCATTGGCGGCCGCGAGCGAGGGGTTGTAGCCGTCGCCCCCGAGGTAGGTCGAGGTGACCGGATTCAGCTCGAGGGACTTGAGAAAGTACTTTTCCCGCACGGCGACGAAGGCGGCGTCGGCGCCGCCCGCGGGGGACTCGGGGCGGCACGCGGAAAGTGAGCGCAGCACCCCGAGGGCGGCCGCCCCCTGGGCGGTGCGCTGGACGAACGAGCGGCGATCCATGACGGCTCCTGGATGGGCGAGGGGGTGCTTCAACATATCGCGGCGGAACCCCTTCCCCAAGGCGGGGGGGACGACTAGCTTTGGCCCTCGATCGACGGGACGTAGCGCAGTCTGGTAGCGCACTGCAATGGGGTTGCAGGGGTCGCGGGTTCAAATCCCGCCGTCCCGATTGTCCGATGGCCGGCCAGGTGGCCGGCCATTCTGTTTTCACTTTCCCTCGAGCGATGTGACGCCGATGCCCCGAGTCGCCCTGGCCACCTGCGCCGCCCTGCCGCAACTGGATGTCGAAGACGCACCGCTGGTGCCGGCCCTTCGCGCCGCGGGGATCGACGGCGTGCCCCTGACCTGGAACGATCCGTCGGTCCCGTGGGCCGACTACGACCTCGTCGTGGTGCGGACCACCTGGGACTACCCCAACAAGATCGACGCCTTCGTGGCCTGGATCGACCGGGTGGCGGCGGTGCGGACGCTCTGGAACCCGGCCCCGCTCATCCGCTGGAACACGGACAAGGAGTACCTGGGGGAACTGGCGGAGCGAGGGGTCCCGACCGTGCCGACCCGCTGGTTTCGCCGCGGCGAGTCCGCCGACCTGGCGCGGGTGCTGGCGGAGGAGGGGTGGAACGACGCGGTGCTCAAGCCCGTCGTCTCGGCGGGAGCCCGGCGCACCCGGCTCGTCCGACCGGACAGCCTCGCGGAAGGGGCCCGGTTCCTGGCCGAACAGCTCTCGCAGCGCGCCATGATGATCCAACCCTACGTGACCGAGGTCTCCTCCGTCGGCGAACTCTCGCTGCTCTATTTCAACGGGACGTTCAGCCACGCGGTGCGGAAGATTCCTGCCTCGGGGGACTTTCGGGTGCAGACCGAGCACGGGGGCCGGGTGCTGAGCGTGTCCCCGACCGCCGCGGAACTGGCGGCGGGCCAGCGGGTGCTCGACGCCACCGGGAGCGACACGCTCTATGCGCGGGTCGATCTGCTGCCGCGGGCCGACGGCCAGTTGCAGTTGCTGGAGCTGGAAGTGACGGAGCCGTCGATGTTCCTCAACTGGGATCCCGCGGCGCCGGCGCGATTCGCGTCCGCCATCGCGGCCAGGATATCCTGATGCGATACGCGAACAAGGCGGGTGAGGGCCCCCGCGCCACGGCGGACTATGTCGCCAGCCTCCTCGAACTCCTCGGCGACCAGGAACCGCTCAGCGTGCTGGCCGCCACACCGGCCGCACTGGCGGCGGTGATTGCGGGAATTCCCCCGGCGCGCCTGACCCAGCCAGAGGGGCAAGGCAAGTGGTCGGTCGCCGGGGTGCTGCAGCACCTGGCCGACAGCGAAGTGGTCAACGGATTCCGGATCCGGTTGATGCTGACGGCGGACCGGCCGCCGATCCCTGCCTACGATCAGGACGCCTGGGCGGCCGCCTTCGGGTATGAGACGGCCGATGCGTCCCTTGCGCTCCGGGATTTTTCCGCCGCCAGGGCGGCCAACCTCCGGCTCTGGACGTCCCTGGATCAGCCGGCGATGGAACGGGCGGGCATTCACGCGGAGCGTGGCCTGGAAAGCGTCGGGCGGCTGATCCGGCTGCTGGCGGCGCATGACCTCGTCCACCGCCGGCAAATCGATCGGATTCTGGCGGGGGCCGGTCGCTGAGCTTCCGGGCCCCGCCGGCTCAATGCACGGAGAGCCAGTAGGTGGCCTTGATGACGACGATGTTGTCGCCCGGGGTGCCCCGCGCCGCGGCGAGGTCGCCCAGGCCGAGGCCGCTCCCGGGCGTCACGTTGGGCTGGTAGCACATCCCCGTGTCGTACCCTCCTGAACAGTTGGACGAGCGGTTCTGCTGCCAGATGAGGAAGAGGGCGCTCCCCGGCCGCCATTCCCACCGCAATACCACGTTGCTCCGGTAGGACAGGACGTTGAAGTTGTTGTTCGCGATGGGGAACGTCTGCCCGTTGTTCGCGTCCGTGACCTCGAAGTTTCCGGAGGGGTCCTCGACGATCGTGGTGTTGTCCGTGCCGTAGGTCCGCAGGGTGGACGCGCCGGCGGCCGTCAGCTCTCCATAGCGTGAAAAATTGCCGCTCGACGCGAAGGGCTCGGCGTACACCTCGAGGGTCAGCCTCGGGGTGAAGGAGTAGTTGAGCCGCAACTGCATGGAGAGCGTGGTCTGGTCCACCCAGGAAAAAATGTACCGGCCGCCGTAGGTCGCGGGCGTCCCCCCGTCCACCACGCCGATGTACTGTCGCGCGTTGACGGCATGCTGCCAGTTGGGCGCCACCGAGAGTTGCCAGCGGCTGCCGGGCCGCGCGCCGAGACGGACGTTCAGGTACGTGGCCGACGCCCCGAGTTCGTTCCTTTGACCGCCGAAGTTCACGCCGACGGTCGTGCTCTTGGCCTCGTTGCCGAACAGGCTGACATCGACGCCCGCGGACTCCAGGGTGCCCATCAGCGGGCCGCCCCGGGTCAGGTCGTCGCTCGTCGCCCGCGGACGGTAGAAGGCGCCGACGTACGTGTTCCACCAGTTCTTCCAGGTGTAGTTGGTGTTCAGGCGGTAGATCGAATAGGTGCGCGTCCCGCCGTAGTTCCATCCGCTGGCCAGGGCGGCCCCGAGCCGGTAGCGCCGGAACACTCTCCCCATGTTGTTCTGCCGAAAATTGATGTAGCCCGAGGCGTCGATGTCGTCGGCCGATGTGAGCCGGCCCACGTCGTTGAGCTCGAATCCCGGCGACTCGGTGGAGAGCACGGCGCCGCCGGTCCAGTGCTTCCCCCCCGTCTTGTCCGCGCTGAGCGCCGCCGTGTAACCGGTGAGCGAGGTGCGCGTGGGGTCGAAGGTGGCGTAGGTCTGGTCGGGCCGCTGGAAGTAGTGGGCCGACGATTCCTGCACGAGCGACACGGCGCCCTCGGTGCCGCGGATGTGGCTGAAGCCCGCATACCCGGAGAGCTGGTATTCCCCGTTCCGGAGGCGCAGCAGCCAATCCACCCCGCCGGAAGCCGCCTGGCTGTTCATTTGGTCCGCCAGCCCCGAGGCGTCGTTGAAGCTGCGGGCGAGCCCGGTGAGCGTGACGCCGATGGTGGACGCCGATTTGCCGAATTCCTGCTGGGCCCGACCCACCAGGTATGCCGTCATCGGCTCCACCTCCACCTTGCCGAACGTGGACGTCGAGGAGTCGTAGGTCTGGGCGTATTCGCGCTGGGTGAGGGCGGTGAGGGCGCCGACCGACATGCCGGAGGAGGTCCGCCCGGTCAGCTTGGCGGCGCCGATGATCGTCGCATAGCTCGGGGCGTCCACGAACTCGGCCGTCGCGCTCCCCTGGGGCGAACCCCCGATCCGGCGGGAGTAGTAGTAGCCCGGCCCGTTTCCCTGCAGGAGCTGGTTTCCCTCGACGAAGAACGGGCGCTGTTCTGGAAAGAACGTCTCGAACGCGGTGAGGTTCACGACGGCGGGGTCCGCTTCCACCTGGCCGAAGTCGGGGTTCACCGTGGCGTCCAGCGTGAGGTTTGACCCGAGACCGGCCTTGATGTCTCCGCCGACCCGGCTCTGCACGGTGCTGCCGTCGTTGAAGGGGTTGCCGGCCCCGGGCGCCCCGGAGAACGAGGCGGTGCTCGCCACGTAGGGGATGATCTCGGCGCGGCGGCTCGGGGCGATCTGGTCCATGCCGACCAGGGTCCCGAAGTGCGAAAAGAACCCCGAGGTCGAGAGCGGGATCATCACCCAGTAGATGTCCTCGTTGAAGCCGGGGCGCCACCGGTTGATGTTGAGGCCCCACTCCTGGACCGACTGCTGGTTGAACCGGAGCTGGGAGAAGGGAATCCGCATCTCGACATACCAGCCGAGGCTGTCGAACTGGATATGCGCGTCCCACACCGGGTTGAAGGCGGGGTCGCGGTTGTCTTCCTCGTCCTGGGGGTGGTACGCGTCTCCCTGCACGCCGCCCGAACTGATGCTGAAGCTGTAGCCGGTCCGCTTGTCGTGGTACGGGTCGAGCGCGACGATGAAGTACTCGGCGTTGCTGAACTGGTCACGCCGGGTCACCGGGCGGGGAATCTCCGCCACGCGGGAGCTGTAGAGCCGGGCACCCACGTAGAGCGCGGCATCGTCGTAGGCGAAGGCCACCTCGGTCCGGTCGGTCGGGACGCCGCCCTCGACGGGGACCTTCTGGGTGAAGTCGGAAAACCAGCTGGCGGTGGCCCAGACCGGGTCGTCCAGGTGGCCGTCGATGCGCGGGGAGGGTCCGACCACGCGGACGGCCCGGGCGACCTTGCCGGTGCCCGGGTCCGCGGTCTGGGCAAAGGACGGCGCCGCCCACAGGAGGGCGGACGCCAGCACCAGAGACAGGGTGTTTGAGGGGAGTCGGGGCATCGGCTCTCGGCTGGGACACGGAGCGGCCGCCGCGCACGGCGGCGGCGGCCGCTCCTACAGGTGTAGTCGGTTGTTTACCGGACGAGCCGAGTCGGCCGCGAGTTTCAGGCGTCAGGAGCCCTTGGCGAGCGTGATGCTGCCGTTGACGGTCTCCAGGTCCAGGGTCCGTCCGCCCGAGCCGATCGTGCCGTGGATGCTCCGCGGCCCGAACTTGCCCTGGACGGTCAGGGGAAACTCGGATTCGATGCTGCCGTTGACCGTGCTGCCGTTGATGGTGGCGCTGAAGCTCGGCGGCAGGGTCGCCCGGATGCTGCCGTTGACCGTGCTGAGGTGCACGGCACCGGTCCAGTCTGCGCGCCCCATCGACACGTCGACGGAGCCGTTCACCGTGTTCGCCCGGACGACCCCTGCGGCGATCACCTTGACGTCGCCGTTGACGGTGGAGACGTCGGCGTCGCTCCCGAGGCGGTCGGTCCCCACCGAGCCGTTCACGGTCTGGCCGGAGAACTTCACTCCCGCCGGCACCTGGACCGTGAAGTCGACGGTCACGTCGTTGTCCTTCGTGTTCATGTGGCCATCCTTGCCGGATTCGCAGGTGTTCGGCCGCTTGCCGTCGCCGGGGTACACCGCGCAGATCGTCACGCCGGCGTCGGTGGTGACCACCTCGATCTTGACGCTCTCCGGGTCGGACTTGCGCCCCTTCTTGACCGCGGAAACCGTCACCTGGCTGCCGGTGGAGGCGGTGGCGCGGACGTCGCCGTTGATGCCCTTGATCTCGATGGTCTTGCCGCGCGCCACGGTGCCGCTCCAGTTCCACGCCGGCGCCTGGATGGCGGCCACGGGGTGGGACGCGGGCAGGTGCAGGACGTGGTCGGCCGCCGAGTAGCCGGCCCACGCGACGAACGCGATGCCGAGGGTGGACAGGGTCTGCATGGTGGGGCTCCTCAGAAGGATGAAGTCGCGAGTCACTTTTCGAGGCGGATCTGCCCGTCGAAGGCTTCGAGGTCGAGGCGGGCGCTCCCGGTGCCGACCGTGAAGCTGAACCGCTTCCCGTCCTGGCTTCCGCTGATGGTGACCGGGGACGCGGACTCGAAGTCTCCGCTGAAGGTGGAGACCGACACCGTGGCGTTGAGCGTCCCGGCGGGGCGGATGCCGATGTCGCCGTCGTGGGTCTTGAAGCTGTACGAGCCGTTGCTCGCGATCGGGCCGCTGAAGTGGATGTTGCCGTCCACGGTCGTGACCCGCACCGCCGAGGACGTGATGTCCTCGAGGCGTACGTCGCCGTCCACACCCTGCACGGTCAGCGCGCCGACGACGTTTCGCACCGTGATGTCGCCGTCCACGGACTGGATCTCGATGTTGCCGCGCGCGCCATCGACCTGCACGGCGCCCTCGATCGAGTTGACCGACACGTTGTCGGCCCCGCCGCTGAGGGTGATGTCGCCGTCCACCGACTGCGCCCGGACCGCCGCCGCCATCCCGCTCACCACCATGGCCGTCTCGTTCCCCTGGAGCGAGAGCGCCATCCAGGCCGGTGCGTTGATGGTCACGTCGATCTCGGTGGGCCCGTTTCGCATGTCCTGGGCGACGCGGATCTCCCCCGGAGACCGCTGGACGCGGATGTTCGCGTCGTCGTCGGTCGAGGTCCAGCGGATCTGGACCTCGTCCCGGTTCCACGCCGTGACGGTCACCCGCCCGGAGAAGTTGTTGACCTCGAGTCTCGTCCCCTTCGTCACCGCGATGGTGGTGTCGGCGGCGGGGGCGGCACTCAGGGCGCCCAGGAGGGCGGCGGTGATGATCAGCATGGTCGGTCCTTTCAGCTCTGCGCGTCGGCGAGCGCGGTGGCCTGCCGGAGCAGTTCGAGTTTCTGTTGCAGGGTGTTCGCGAGGTGCGTGTTCAGGTACACGTTCGCCGGGTCCGCCTTGAGGGCGGCGCGGGCCTCGTCGATGGCCGCATCGATCCGGGCCAGGTTCTTCTCGAGCACGAGGACGGTCTTCGGGGCGAGGCGGTGCCGGCCGGCGTCGAGCGCACGCTCCAGGTCGCTCACGGCCGCGTCGTAACTCACCTGGGCCTTGTCGGGGAGCCCTGCCGGGATGACCCGCGTGCCCGGGGAGGCGACGGTGCCCTGGCCCGGAACGGCCGGCAGGCGTGCGGGGCGGGCCCGGAGCGCCAGCGAGGTGCCACCCGCCGTGGCCGCGACCAGCAGCACGGCCGCCGCGGCCAGCTGGGGCAGGCTGAGGGAAAACCGCCGGCGGGCGCGCCGGGACGCGAGGTCGATGACCGGAGTGCCGGCCGCCCCGATCCGCTCGGCGATCCCCGGCCAGAGGTCGCGACCGACGGGCTGATCCACGAGGGCGTGCGCGCGGGTGACGACCCGCCGGAGCTCGTCCACCGTGGTCCGGCAGACGGCGCAGTCGACCAGGTGCGCCTCGAGCGCGGCACGCTCGCCCGGGGCGAGGTCGCCATCGAGGTATTCGGAGAGTCGGTCCATCCACTGATCGGTCATAGGGTCCTTCCCGTCGTTCAATCGAGCCAGGCGCGGAGCGCCATGCGGGCCCGGTGGAGCTGAGACTTCGAGGTGCCGGTCGCGAGGCCGAGCATGTCGGCGATCTCCTCGTGGCGGTAGCCCTCGACATCGTGGAGCACGAAGACCTCCCGGGCGCCTGCGGGGAGCCGGGAAAGCGCCCCCTCGATGTCCATCGCCGCCTCGGGGGAGATCCGCCGGGCCGGTGCCGCCTCGAGGAGCGCCTCATCCTCGCTGTAGCGCGAGCGCCGCCGTCCCCGTTCCTCCCGCCGTGCCAGGATCACGTTCACCGCCAGCCGATGGAGCCAGGTCGAGAACGCCGATTCTCCGCGGAACGTCCCCAGCTTCTCCCAGGCCCGCACGAAGATGTCCTGCGTCACTTCCTCGCTGTCGTCCGCGCCGTGCATCCGGCGCACCAGGTTGTGGATCCGCGTGACGTGCCGCCGGTAGAGCCGCTCGAAGGCGTGCGCGTCCCCACTCGCGGCGAGGGTGACCTCGACGGCGTCTGCTGCGTACCGCGGTTCGGAGGGGTCTCGGGACAGGGCCGGGACTCCGGAAGCTGGGGTTGGCATGCACGGGGTTGGACGGCCCCCGGCCGGAAAAGGTTGCACCCCTCGGGGAAGCGGGCAATTCCCGGCCTTGCGCCCGGGGCACGCGGGGGCCGACCTTACAGCGTGCAACGGAGGTCGACACCTGATGCGGCGTGACCTGCTCCCGATGGTCCAGGAAGCCCTGCGCGATCGCTACACGGTCGAGCGCGAACTGGCGCGCGGTGGGGCCGGCCGGGTCTTTTTTGCCCGGACCCTGGATGGGCAGGCGGTGGCGCTCAAGGTGCTCCACCCGGAGCTGGTGGTCACCGCCACGGCCGACCGGTTCCTCCGGGAAATCAAGACGCTCTCCCGCCTCGAACACCCCCACGTGGCCAAGCTGCTGGACTACGGCGAGCGCGACTGGCTGGTCTACCTGGCCATGGCGTACATCGAGGGGCCGACGCTCAAGGAGCACATCACCCGGGTGGGGCGCGCCACCATCGACGACGCCGTGCGCATCGGGCGCGACGTGCTGGACGCCCTCGCCTACGCCCACGCCAACAACGTGGTCCATCGCGACGTGAAGCCCGACAACATCGTCCTCTCCGCGGAGGGCGCCATGCTGCTCGACTTCGGGATCGCCCGGGCCATCGAGGCGGCCGGTGACGAAAAGCTCACGCGCTCGGGCTTCACGGTGGGCACGTCGTCCTACATGAGCCCCGAACAGGTGGTCGCCGTTCGCGACCTCGACCACCGGAGCGACATCTACTCCCTCGGCTGCGTCCTCTTCGAGGCGCTGGCCGGCCGGCCGCCGTTCGTGCACCGGAGCGAGGCCGTGGTCCTGCAACTCCAGCAGACCGCCGAGGCGCCGAGGATCGCGGAGCTCCGCCCGGAGACGCCCGCCGGGCTGGCGAACGCCGTCCAGCGCGCGCTGGCCAAGGACCGGGAGCAGCGCTGGGCATCGGCGCTCGACATGCGTGCGGAGCTCGACCGCCTGACCTGAGCGACATCCCCAGGCGAAGGCCGCCGGTCCCGCCGGAGCCTTGGCCCGTGCCGAACCCTGTTCGACCAACCTCCCATCCGGACACCCTCGTGCGCCACGGCCACCTGCTGTTGCTCTGCGGCATCGCCGCGCTGACCGCCTGCCGCTCCAACCCCGAGTACGACGTCGTCATCCGCCACGGCACCGTGTACGACGGCACCGGCGGCGTGCCGGTGGTGGCCGACGTCGGGATCCGCGGCGACTCGGTCGCCGCGATCGGCGACCTCTCTGCGTCCAGGGGCCGGGCGGAGGCGGACGCCACCGGACTCGCGGTGGCCCCCGGGTTCATCAACATGCTGAGCTGGGCGGTGGAGGACCTGCTGGCCGACGGCCGTTCCCAGGGCGACCTCCGCCAGGGCGTGACGCTCGAGGTGTTCGGCGAGGGCGGGTCGATGGGCCCGCTGACCGACTCGATGCGCGCGGAGATGATTGCCCGGCAGGGCGACATCAAGTACGAGGTGCCCTGGACGACGCTCGGGGAGTACCTGGACCACCTCGTGTCCAAGGGGATCGCGACCAACGTCGCGTCGTTTATCGGCGCGACGACGGTCCGGGTCCACGAAGTGGGGTACGCCGACCGTCCGGCGACGCCGGAAGAACTGGCCCGGATGCAGGAGCTCGTCCGGCAGGCGATGGCGGAGGGGGCGCTCGGTGTCGGGTCGTCGCTGATCTACGCCCCGGCCAACTACGCCACCACCGACGAACTGATCGCCCTCGCGAAGGCGGCCGGCGAGTCGGGCGGGATGTACATCTCGCACATGCGGGACGAGGGGAGCGGCCTCCTCACGGCCGCGCGTGAGCTGATCACCATCGCGAGCCAGGCCGGCGTTCCGGCCGAGATCTACCACCTCAAGGCCTCGGGGCGGGCCAACTGGGGAAAGCTCGACTCGCTGCTGGCGCTCATCGATTCGGCCCGTGCCGCGGGCCTGCAGATCACCGCGGACATGTACACCTATCCGGCGAGCGCGACCGGACTCGACGCCACGATGCCGACCTGGGTGCAGGAGGGGGGACACGACGCCTGGGTGGCGCGGCTCAAGGACCCGGTCATCCGGGCGCGCCTGCTCAAGCAGATGCGGGGCGGCGGCGGCTTCGACAACGCCTTCGTGAACGCCGGGGGCGCACAGGGCATCCTGCTGGTGGGCTTCAAGAACCCCGCCCTCAAGCCGCTGACGGGAAAGACCCTGGCGGAAGTGGCGGCGGAGCGGGGGACTTCGCCGGAGGAAACGGCGATGGACCTGGTGATCGAGGACAACAGCCGGGTCGGCTGCGTGTTCTTCACGATGTCCGAGGACAACGTGCGGCGGGAGGTCCAGCTCCCCTACATGAGCTTCGGGTCCGACGCCGGCTCGATGAGCACGGAGGGCGTCTTCCTGCTCTCGGGCACCCACCCGCGCGCCTATGGGAACTTCGCGCGGCTCCTGGGCAAGTATGTCCGGGAGGAACAGCTCGTGCCGCTGCCCGAGGCCATCCGCCGGCTCACCTCGCTGCCTGCGGAACACCTCAAGATCAAGCGGCGCGGCCGCCTGGCGCCGGGCTATTTCGCGGACGTGGTGGTGTTCGATCCGGCCACGATCGCCGACCGGGCCACCTTCGCCGAGCCGCACCAGTACGCCACCGGAGTTCGCGACGTCTGGGTGAACGGCGTGCCCGTCCTGCGGGACGGCGCCCCCACCGACAGCATGCCCGGGCGGGTGGTGCGGGGTCCGGGGTACCGCCCGGCGGCTCCCTGAGCGCGGTTCGGAATCCCCAGCCCGGACGTTAGATTTCCCGGTTCAACTCCGACCGCGACCTGCCCATGACCGTGACGACCGCCGCGCACACCCCGATCCGCGCCCCGCGGGGCACCGCGATCTCCTGCAAGGGATGGCACCAGGAAGCCGCCCTGCGGATGCTCATGAACAACCTCGACCCCGAGGTGGCGGAACGCCCCGAGGAGCTCATCGTCTACGGCGGCGGAGGCAAGGCCGCCCGCGACTGGCCCAGCTATCATCGGATCGTCGAGACGCTCCGCCGGCTGGAGAACGACGAGACGCTGCTGGTCCAGAGCGGCAAGCCGGTGGGCGTGTTCCGCACCCACGAGGAGGCGCCCCGGGTCCTGATCGCGAACGCGAACCTGGTCCCCCGATGGGCCAACTGGGACGAATTCCGGCGGCTCGACGCGCTCGGACTCACGATGTACGGGCAGATGACGGCGGGCAGCTGGATCTACATCGGTACGCAGGGAATCCTGCAGGGCACCTACGAGACCTTCGCGGAATGTGCGCGCCAGCATTTCGGCGGCTCGCTCGCCGGCCGGCTGGTGGTCACGGGTGGCCTCGGCGGGATGGGCGGCGCCCAGCCGCTCGCGGCGACGATGAACGGCGGCGTCCTGCTGGGAGTCGACGTCGACCCGACCAGGATCCAGCGCCGGGTGGACACCGGGTACTGCGACCGTCTCTCGACCAGCCTGGACGAGGCGCTCGACCTCGTGAGCCGGGCGCGCGCGGAGCGGCGGGCGTTTTCCGTCGGCCTCGTCGGCAACATCGCCGAGGTGCTGCCGGAACTGGTCCGGCGCGGCGTACGCCCCGATGTGGTGACCGACCAGACCTCGGCCCACGACCTCCGCGTCGGCTACGTCCCGACGGGCTGTTCCCTCGCGCAGGCGGCGGTGCTCCGGGAGACCGACCCGAAGGGCTATGAGAGCCGGGTGCTCGACTCGATGGTGGCCCACGTGGGCGCCATGCTCGAGCTGCAGCGGCAGGGCGCCGTGGTGTTCGACTACGGCAATAACCTGCGCGGACAGGTGGCGGACCTCCGCGGGATGCGCGAAGCCTTCGATTTCCCCGGGTTCGTGCCCGCCTTCATCCGCCCGCTCTTCTGCCGCGGTGCCGGGCCGTTCCGGTGGGCCGCGCTCTCGGGCAATCCGCGCGACATCGCCGTGACCGACGACGCCGTCCTCGAGACGTTTCCGAAGCACGAGGCGCTCGCCAGGTGGATCCGGCAGGCCCGGGAAAAGGTGCACTTCCAGGGGCTCCCCGCGCGGATCTGCTGGCTCGAGTACGGCGAGCGGGCCGAGATGGGGCTCCGCTTCAACTGGCTGGTGAAGCAGGGCAAGGTCGACGCCCCGATCGTGATCGGCCGGGACCACCTCGACACCGGCTCCGTCGCTTCTCCCAACCGGGAAACCGAGGGGATGATGGACGGTTCGGACGCCATCGCGGACTGGCCGCTCCTCAACGCCATGCTCAACACCGCCTGCGGCGCGAGCTGGGTGTCCCTCCACCATGGCGGCGGCGTCGGCATCGGGTACTCCATCCACTCCGGCATGGTGGCGGTGGCCGACGGCACGGAGGCGGCCGACCGCCGGCTGCAGCGGGTGCTCACGGCCGACCCCGGCACGGGCGTGATGCGGCATGCGGACGCCGGTTATCCGCTGGCCATCGAGACCGCGCGGGAGCGCGGGGTGGACCTCCCGATGATCACCGGGTGACGAGTCCTTCGTGAAAGTCCTCCGGAACATCGGGTGCCTCGCCACCTGCCGGCCGGAGGGCGGGCAGGCGGACATCCACGCCGTGCGCGGCGCGGCAGTCGCGTGGGACGGCGGGACGATCCGCTGGGCCGGAGCCGAATCAGAGCTGCCGGCCGCATACGCCGGCGCGGAGACGCTCGACGCCGGCGGCCGGCTCGTGGTGCCGGGGCTCGTGGACTGCCATACCCATCTCGTCTTCGGCGGGTGGCGGGGCGACGAGTTCGAGCAGCGGCTGCAGGGCGCGACCTACCTGGACATCGCGCGGGCCGGCGGCGGGATCATGTCCACCGTGCGCGCCACGCGCGCCGCGGGCGACGAGGAACTGCATCGCCGGGCCATTGCGGCGCTCGAGGAGATGCGCCGGCTCGGCGTCACCACCGTCGAGTGCAAGAGCGGCTACGGTCTCGACCGGGAGACCGAGCTCCGCATTCTCCGGCTGTACCGCCGCCTCGCCGCAGAGACCCCGACGCGCATCGTGGCCACCTTCCTCGGCGCGCACGTGGTGCCGGCGGAGTACCGGGCTGATCGCGGCGCCTACATCCGGCTGCTGCTGGACGACCTGATCCCGGCCATCGCGGCGGAGGGGCTCGCCAGCTGCTGCGACGTCTTCGTGGAGGAGACGGCCTTCGGCGTCGAGGAGGGCCGGCGGATACTCCTGGCGGGCCGGGCTGCCGGGCTCGCGCCCAAGCTGCATGCCGACCAGCTCTCCTCGTGCGGAGGGGCGGAGCTCGCCGCCGAAGTCGGGGCCCTGAGCGCCGACCATCTCGAGTGCGCGTCCGACGGGGGCGTGGCCGCGATGGCCCGCGCCGGCGTGGTCGCCGTGAGCCTGCCGATCGCCACGCTGTACCTGCGGCAGGCGCCCATGCCGGCCAGGCGGTTCATCGAGGCCGGCGTCCCGGTGGCGGTGGCCACCGACTTCAACCCCGGTTCGGCGCCGAGTTACGACTTGCCGCTGGCGATGATGCTCGCCTGCAACCTCCAGCGCATGACGCCTGCGGAGGCGCTCAAGGGCGCGACGAGCATCGCCGCCCGCGCGCTGGGCCTCGCGGCCGAGGTCGGGGCCGTGGCGCCGGGCTACCGCGCCGACCTCGCGGTGATCGACGCCCCGGACGTCAACCACTGGATGTACCACTTCCGCCCGAACGCCTGCGTCCTCACCGTCGCGGCGGGCCAGGTCTGCTGGTCCGCGCCGACGTCCTAGCCTTACAGGGAGCTGCATGCCGAACTTCACGACGCCGGACGTGGTCTCCCCGGCCACGACGCCGGGCGACCCCCGACTTGGGCACCTGCTGGGCACGAAGCTCACCGGCGGCGCGGTGCCGCGGGTGGTGCTGGTCGGATTCCCCTCCGACGAGGGGGTGCATCGGAACGGCGGCCGGGTCGGCGCGGCGGGCGCACCGGACGACATCCGCCGGATGCTCTACCGCCTGACGCCGGACGCCGAGCGGTTCGAGGAGTCGGTCGATCTCCTCGAGCACACCCGCGACCTCGGCAACCTGGTGCTCTCCGATGACGTGGAGCGGGACCAGGAGCGCCTCGCGGAGGCGCTCGACCCGCTGCTGCTCGCCGGGTCGTTCGTCGTCGTGCTCGGCGGCGGCCACGAGACCTCGTTCGGGCATTTCCAGGCGTACGCGCTGGGCGGACAGAAGGTCGGCATCCTCAACTGGGACGCGCACCCGGACGTCCGCGAGCTCAAGGACGGGCTCGGGCACGCCGGTTCGCCGTTCCGCCAGGCCATCCTCGACCCCTCCGGGTCCTGCCGTCAGTTCGTGGCGGCCGGGCTCCTGCCCCACGTGGTGGCGCGCTCGCACCTCGAGTTCATCGCCGCGCACGGCGGCCGCTTCGTGTGGCGGCGCGACCTCTCCCCCGCGCGGGTGGACGAGATCTACGGGAGCCTGGCGGGGCCGTCCTTCGTGAGCTTCGACCTGGACGCGGTGGAGCAGGCCGCGGCGCCGGGCGCGAGCTCGCCGTCAGTGGGCGGCATCACGGCCGACCTCTGGCTGCACGCGGCGTATCGCGCCGGCCGCACCCGGGCGGTGACCTCGTGCGACGTCGTGGAGATGAATCCGGTGTACGACCGGGACAGCGCGGCGGCGCGGCTGGCGGCGGCGACGGTGTGGCAGGTCCTGAAGGGCGTGGGGGAGCGGGAGCCCTAGCTCAGGCGAGCGCGGGCCACTGCTGGGTGACGCAGTGGAACGCGCCGAGGCCCCAGACGAGGTCCACGGCGTCGATGAGGACGACGCGCCGGGTGGGGAAGAGCGGCTGGAGGATGGCGCGGGCCAGCTGGTCCTTTGCCGGGTCGTACGCCGGGAGCAGCACCACGCCGTTGGCGATGTAAAAATTCGCGTAGCTCGCCGGGAGGCGCTGGCTGTCCTGGAAGAGCGGCCGGGGCATCGGCAGCGTCACCACGCGGAGCGGCCGTCCGTCCTGGTCGGTCATCGAACCGAGCCGCTTCAGGTTTTCCTGGAGCGGCTCGAAGTTTTCGTCGGCGGGGTCGTCCTCGACCACCGTCACCACCGTGCGCGCGTCGGTGAAGCGGGTCAGGTCGTCCACGTGCCCGTCGGTGTCGTCGCCCGCGATGCCGTCGCCCAGCCAGAGAATGTGGCGGACGCCGAGATAGTCGCGGAGGTATTCCTCGATCTGTCCGCGCGACAGGTCGGGGTTGCGGTTGGGATTGAGGAGACACGCCTCGGTGGTGAGCAGGCTGCCGGCGCCGTTCACGTCCAGCGAGCCGCCCTCGAGGACGATTCCCGGGTGAAAGACGGGAATGTCGTACGCGGCACCGATGCGGGAGGGGATGACGTCGTCGAGATCGAACGGCGGGTATTTCCCGCCCCAGGCGTTGTAGCCCCAGTCCACGATCGCCTCTTCGCGCCGGCCGTCGACGGTGCGCTGCACGAAGCAGGGGCCGTGGTCGCGGCACCAGGCGTCGTTGGTCGGATTCTCGTGGAGGACGATCCGTTCGGGGGGCAGGTCGAACGGGCGGAGCAGGCCGAGCACGTCGGCGGCCATCTCCGGGCCGGTGACATTGATGTGCACCTCCTCGTGCGGCGCGAGGTGCCGGACCATCTCCGCGAAGACGCCCGGGACCGGCCCGAACTTCCCGGGCCAGGACGCCTCCTGATGCGGCCACGAGAGCCAGGTGCCGCGGTGCGGGGCCCACTCCGCCGGCATCCGGTAGCCCAGCTCGGTCGGGGTGGGGTGCTTCGGCGCGCGGCTCACCCGTCGAGGTACCGCTGGGTCAGGCCGGCGTAGGCGTCGATGCGGCGATCGCGGAGAAACGGCCAGTGGGTGCGCGCCACGTCGGTGAGCGCGAGGTTGCACTCGACGACCAGCACCTCCTCGCCCTCGCCCGCGTGGGCCAGCACCGAGCCGTACGGGTCGGCCACGAAGCTGCCGCCCCAGAAATCGATGCCGTTCGGCGCCGCCTGCCCCTCGTGCCCCACCCGGTTGACCGCCACGACGAACACGCCGTTGGCGATCGCGTGGCTCCGCTGCATGGTGGTCCACGCGTCCTTCTGGGCCGCGCCGTACTCCGCCTTTTCCGACGGGAGCCAGCCGATGGCCGTGGGGTAGAAGAGCATTTGCGCGCCCCGGAGCGCCGTCAGGCGGGCCGCCTCGGGATACCACTGGTCCCAGCAGATCAGCACGCCGATCCGCCCGACCGCGGTGTCGAAGATGCGAAACCCGGTGTCGCCCGGGGCGAAGTAGAACTTTTCGTAGTACTGCGGGTCGTCCGGGATGTGCATCTTCCGGTACATGCCGAGATAGCGCCCATCGGCGTCCAGGACGGCGGCGGTGTTGTGGTAGAGGCCCTCCGCGCGCTTCTCGAAGAGCGAGGCCACGATGACCACGCCGAGTTCGGCGGCGAGCGCCCCGAGCGCCTCCGTGCTCGGGCCCGGGATCGCTTCCGCCAGCGCGAAGTTCGCGTGGTCCTCGGTCTGGCAGAAGTACTCCGAGCGGAAGAGCTCCTGGAGGCAGACGATCCGGGCGCCGCGCTTGGCGGCGGCGCGGATGCCGGCGGTGGCGCGCGCGAGGTTGCCGGCGGCGTCCGCGCTGCAGCGCATCTGGACGAGGCCGACGGGCACGGTGCGGGACGGGGCGGGTGTGGGCATGCCGTCAAAATAGGGTGATTGTCGGCGCCTGCAACGTCCTTCCGGCTCGGTCCTCCGGGCGGCCGCTCCCCCAGGCCCCAGGTGTCCGGGAGTTCATTCCCCGCGGTGGCGCGCGCCACTCATGATGACCGCCTGAGCGCCCAGGCGGCCGACAGGGCGGAGATCACGGCCGAGGTGGGCTCCTTGTCGGCTGGACGGCGAATCGGGGAGCCAGCGGGGCCGTGGCGCGAAAACAAAAACGACCCCCCGGTGGAGCACACCGGGGGGTCGTTTGCCGTGCGCGCGGCCTGATCAGCTGATGCCGCAGGGGTATCCGACGAAGGTCCCCTCGCTTGCCTTGACGGTGCTTCCCGTGGGCGTCGTGTAGTACCCGCCCCAGGTGCTGTCGGCGTTGTAGTTGCCGGTCACGATCAGGCTCCCGATGCTCTCGGTGTGGGTGAAGCTGAACTTTCCGCCCGAGGCCTTGCCCTTGAAGTCGGTGGTCCCGCCGCCGTCGCCGACGGCGGTCCCGAGCAGGACGTTGCTCACCGTGACGACGCTGAACGTCCCGAGGTCCGGCGAATCCCCATCGGTATGATCGACACCCGCAAACGTGCCGCAGTAGGCCACCGCCGGAGCGCCATCCGTGCTGCTGAGCGCAGACATGGAGCCGGCTCTGCCCAGCCGGGCCGGTGAAGGTGCCGGTAATCTGGCCCGCGTCGAGGACGCCATCGACCGTCCAGCCGGAACCGGTCAAGTGGAGGGCTCCGGAGTCGAGGGTGCCGGTCAGGGCGATCGGTCCGCTTCGCGCCCAACTGCATCGTGGCGTTGACGATGACCGGCGCCCCGCCGGCGAAGGAGGGCCCGGTTCCGGCCATCTGGGGCGCCGGCGGCGCCGCGACCGCGCTGGCGAAGGTCATGTCGATCGGTCCGGTCTGGCCGTCCGTGCTGGCCAGGAGCCCGACATAGGTCGTCGAGGCCGGCAGGGTGGTCGAGCCACCGTCATTGCTGTTGCTGTCGCTGCAGGCGCCAAGCGCGGCGGCGATCAGGAGGACGGACGTGGCGGCGAGATGCTGGGTGACGCGGCTGCGGGTCATGAAGCGCTCCTGGGAGGAGAGGGGAAGGTGGGAACCGGACGGCCGGATACCCGGCAACACGCCGGGCGATTGACGAATGTGCTTTTGCCCGGTTATTTCAGCGTTACCCTCCCCGTAACGGCCACCCCTCCGGCGATCGACCGAGGCATGATCCGGCTCAAGTCATTCGGCACCATCGACCTGCGCGGCCCTGCCGGAGAGCTGCGCGGGGTCCTCTCACAGCCGAAACGGCTGGCGCTCCTGCTCCGGCTGGCGGCCGAGCGCCCCGGCACCTTCCTCCGCCGCGATGCCCTGCTCGCGATGTTCTGGCCCGAACTGGACGCGACCGGCGCCCGGAACGCCCTGCGCCAGGCGCTCTTCCACTTGAGGCGTGAATTGGGCGAGGGCGTCCTGTTGAGCCGGGGCGACGAAGAAGTCGGGCTCGACGCGACCCGGCTCAACTCCGACGTGGCCGACTTCGAGGAGGCCGCCGCCACCGGACGGTGGCGGGTGGCGCTCGACCTGCTCCGCGGAGAACTGGCGCCAGGGCTGTACGTGTCGGAGGCGGCGGGGTTCGAGGAGTGGCTGGAAAGCCGGCGGGCGGACATTCGCCGGCGGGCGGCCGCCGGAGCCTGGACGCTCTGCCGCGAAGCGGAGTCGGCCGGCGCCCCGGCCGTGGCGGCCGGATGGGCGCGTCGCGCGATGGAGTACGATCCGGACGACGAGAAAGGGGTCCGGCGGCTCCTCACCCTCCTCATCCGGTCCGGCGATGCCGCTGGCGCCGCGCAGGCGTATGCGGCCTTCGAGGAGCGGATGCGCCGCGAATATGGCGTGGCGCCGTCCCCGGAAACGACCGCCATCCGGCTGGCGATACCTTCAGAGCCGGCGACGATCCCGTCGGCCCCGCCGCGCGGCTCCGCGTCACCCGCTGTCGCCCCGGAATCGGCTCCTGCCGCTCCCGTGCTGGAGCCGCCGCCACGTGTCCTCGCCTCTTCCCGTCGCCTCGGCGTCCGCCTTCGCTGGGCGGTGGCGATGGCCGTGGTGCTGGCGACCGCCGCGGTCGTCGGTCGCTGGCGGGCGATCGCGGCCGTCCACAACAACCTCAGTTCGGGTCGCGCTGCTAATCGTGCCGTTTCGCAGGACGACCCCGGATTCCATCCTCGCGGCGCTCTCGGTCGGGCTGGTGGACCTCACCAGCGCCCGTCTCTCCGGTGCCTCGCTCCCCCATCCGGTGGATCCCGACGTGGCGCTCCGCGCCGTGGCCGAGGCCCGCGTCGCCGACAGCGCGTCCGACTCGGAGCAATTGCGCCGCGCCGCCGAGCGGACCGGTGCGGGACTGGTGCTGAGCGGGACGATCCTCCTCCAGCACGATCGCCTCGTCCTCGCGCCGGTCGTGACCGAGATCGGTTCGGGGCGTGTGACCCCGCTGCCCCAGATCACCGGCCCGGTCGACAGCCTCCCGTGGATGGTGGACCGCATGGCCGCCAGCCTGCTGTCGACCGTTGCGGGCGAAGGCGGCGGCGACGCGCCGGCGCTCGCGGCGATTCCCCTCCCGGCGCTCCGCGCCTACCTCGACGGCCGGGAGGCGATGCGGAACGGCAGGGTGACGGACGCCATGGCGTCGCTGGCTCGGGCGCTTGAACTCGACTCGACGTTTGCGCTGGCGGCGCGGGACTACGCCGAGGCGGCGGACTGGGCCGGCGAGGACCCCGTGGCATCCGCGAAGCACCGGGCCTGGTCGCTTCGGGACCGGCTGGGCGTCCGGGACCGGGCCATCCTCGTCGCCCTCGTGGGTCGGCGATTCCCGCAACTCACCCCGATCCGCGAGCAGGTCGAGGACTGGGAGGCCGCCATCCGGTGGGCGCCCGACCGATCCCGGACCTGGTTCGGGCTCGGCGACGTCCTGTTCCACGTCGGCGACCTGGCCGGCATCGCCGGCGCGCAGGACCGGGCCCGCAACGCCTTTGACCGAGCCCTCACGCTCGACTCGGCCTCGGTGCCGACGCTGCTGCACCGGGTCGAGATGGCGGCGCGCGAGGGCGACACGGCGGTCGTGCGCCGGCTGATGCCGCGGACCGAACGGAGCGACGCGCCCAGCGACGCCAAGGAATTCCTGCGATGGCGGGCCGCCCTGTCGTTGGGCGACTCTGCGACGCTTCGCGAAGTCCAGGCCAACCTCGCTTCCCTCAGCCCATTCGCCCTGGTTCGCATCCTCGGCTGGGGTCAGCTCGACGGGCTCGGCATGGCCGTCCCGGCCCGGGCACTCGTGATCCTGCAGCGGCAGACGCGCACGAGCTCGGAAGCCGGGCATGTCTTCACGATGGCCGTGGCGCTCGCCGGCAACCGCGGAGAACACGCTGCGATGGACCAGCTGCTGCTGGCCGCTGGGGCGCGCTCCGAGCTCACGGGAGCGTTGGTGTACGCCAGCGATGATGCAGCGCAGCCCGAGTTCGAGGCGATGGACCGCGCCATCTCCGCCGGCACTGATACCGCGTGGGCCACGCGCGTCGAGCTCCTCTTCTGGCGACTTTGGCGTGGCGAACCGGTGGCTCCGGCCGAAGCTCGGCGCTACCTCGCCGCGCTCGACCAGCACGCCGGGGATCTCGGTTCCGAGGCGTATGCCTGCCTGACCGCCGCGCGGATCGCAGCACCGGACGCGCGGTCCCGGCTGCGCCGGGCCGACTCGCTGGCCAGCCAGGTCACCAGCGCGGGTGGGATCGGGGCGAGCTTTCTCGTGCTGGCGCGCTGCCACGAGGCGATAGGCGACCGTCGCGGCGCGCTCGCACTCCTGGCGCGACGGCCGCTCGACGCGGTGTACGGGCCCAGGTACCTCGCGGGGTACCTGTATGACGAGGGTCGGCTGGCGCTCGCGGCGGGGGACCAGGCGCGGGCGCTTCGCGCCTGGCGCCACTTCCTGGTGTTGCGGGACGATCCGGATTCCGCGCTCCGGCCGCAGGTGGCCGCGGTGCGACGGACGGTGGACAGCCTCGCGCGCGACTAGCCGGCGCGCGCCGCCGCGTTGGCGAGCCGGAGCATCGCGAGCACCACGCCGCAGCGCGCGGTCCAGACGGCCACGCGGATCCAGTTGAGCCGCGCGAAGCGGCTGAACCCCGCCGGATCGAACCGCGCCAGCGGCTGGTGCCGGACAAGGTAGATGACCAGCGGCGTCGTGCCCCAGGCACAGGCGAGCAGCAGCAGGTTGACGCCGTGGATCCAGGCAGGGATGCCCGGCGGGTGCCGCAGCGCGGCCAGCATGCCAGATCCCCCCTCGACGACCACGGCCGGCCAGAACAGCGTCCGGAACACCCGGCGATAGATCATCGCGTGGTGCGGCCAGGTGCCGGGCGTGTCACGCTCGATGACCGGGATGATGGTCAGCTGCACGGTCCACATCACCCCGGCCAGAAAGAGCGTCGCCGAGGCGTGGATCAGCAGGATGTCGTGGGTGGTCACAGCCGGCGGTTAGTGGACGAGCTTCTTGTAGCGGATGCGGTGGGGCTGGTCGGCGGAGGTGCCCTTCCGGCGGTGGAAGTCCGCCGAGTAATCCTGGTAGTTCCCCTCGAACCAGACCACCTGGCTCTCGCCCTCGAAGGCGAGGATGTGCGTGGCGATGCGGTCGAGGAACCACCGGTCGTGGCTGATGACGACGGCGCAGCCCGGGAATGCCACGAGGGCGTCCTCCAGCGCGCGGAGCGTGTCCACGTCGAGGTCGTTGGTCGGCTCGTCGAGGAGCAGCAGGTTGCCGCCCGTCTTGAGCAGCTTGGCCAGGTGCAGGCGGTTTCGCTCTCCGCCGGAGAGGGTCCCGACCTTCTTCTGCTGGTCGGCGCCCCGGAAATTGAATCCCGCGCTGTATGCCCGGGCGTTGACCTCACGCCCGCCGAAGTCGAGCACGTCCGCCCCGCCGCTGATTTCCTCGTAGACGGTCTTCGCCGGGTCGAGCGCCTCGCGGCTCTGGTCCACGTACGCGACCTTCACCGTCGCGCCGACGGTGAGCGTGCCCGCATCGGGCGCCTCCTGCCCGACGATCATGCGGAACAGCGTGGTCTTGCCGGCGCCGTTCGGGCCGATCACGCCGACGATGCCGCCCCGCGGCAGGGCGAAATCCAGGTTCTCGAAGAGCAGCCGGTCGCCGTAGCCCTTGGCGAGCCCCCGGGCCACCACGACCTCGTCGCCCAGGCGCGGGGGCCGGGGAATGAGGATCTCCGCGGTGCCTTCCCGGGCGCGGTCGCCCTCGGCGAGGAGATCCTCGTAGCGCGCCACGCGGGCCTTGCTCTTGGCCTGGCGGGCGCGGGGCGACAGGCGGACCCACTCGAGTTCGCGCTGCAGGGTGCGCTGCCGGGCCGACGCCTGCTTTTCCTCGGTGGCGAGGCGCGCCTGCTTCTGCTCGAGCCAGGAGCTGTAGTTCCCCTTCCACGGAATTCCCTGGCCGCGGTCCAGCTCGAGAATCCAGCCGGCCACGTTGTCGAGGAAGTACCGGTCGTGGGTGACGGCCACGACGGTGCCCGGGAAGTCGGCGAGGTGCCGCTCCAGCCAGGCCACCGACTCGGCGTCGAGGTGATTGGTCGGTTCGTCGAGCAGGAGCAGGTCCGGCTGCTCGAGGAGGACGCGACAGAGCGCGACGCGCCGCTTCTCGCCGCCGGAGAGCGTGGCGATGGAGGCGTCCCCGGGGGGAAGGCGGAGCGCGTCCATGGCGATGTCAATGGTGCGGTCGAGGTCCCAGAGGTTGAGGGTTTCGATCCGCTCCTGGAGCGCGCCCTGGCGCTCGAGGAGCGCGGTCATCTCGTCGTCCGACATCGGTTCGGCGAACCGCGCGGAGACGGCCTCGAATTCGGTCAGGAGGGCCCGCTGGGCGCGCACCGCTTCCTCGACGTTGCCGCGGACGTCCTTGCCGGGGTCGAGCACCGGCTCCTGCGGGAGGAAGCCGATCGTGATGCCGTCGGCCGGCCGGGCCTCGCCGATGAAATCATGATCCACGCCCGCCATGATGCGCAGCAGGGAACTCTTGCCGGCGCCGTTGGCGCCGAGCACGCCGATCTTGGCCCCGGGAAAGAACGAGAGATAGATCCCCTTCAGGACTTCCCGCTTGGGCGGGACGACCTTGCCGAGGTTCACCATCGTGTAGATGTACTGGGGGTTTGCCATGGGGCGGGAGTATAGCGAGCGCCCGGTGGGGCTGGAAGGGGGAGGAAACCGAAAGGGCACGCCAGCGGGCGTGCCCTCCGTCCGGTCCCTGCGGGGGATGTCGGGAACTACGAAAGGTGCTTGCTGACGAGCTTGGTCATCTCGAACATGTTGACCTTGGACCGCCCGCCGAAGACCACCTTGAGGTTGGCGTCGGCGTTGATGTCGCGGCGATTCTTGGAATCCTGGAGGCCCTTCCGCTTGATGTAGGCCCAGAGCTTCTTGGTGACTTCGGTGCGCGGATACGGTCCGGCGCCGATCACGGCCGCAAGAGCGGCATCGACCTTCATGGGCTTCATGAACGCGGCCGACGGCTTCCGCTTGGAGGCGGTCTTCTTCTTCGCGGCCTTCTTGACGGTCTTCTTCTTCGCAGCCTTCTTCTTGGCCGGCTTCTTGGCCTTCTTCTTGGTTGCCATCAGAGGTCTCCGATCGAGGGTGAACGCATTGCACACCGCAGGGGACACCGTTGGACTGCGATCCCAATGTAGCGACTTTTCCCTGTGTCAACAATGGGATTCGGCGGGTTTTCCCTCTAGAAACGGCGTTCCGCCTCCCGGCGGGCGGGGCGGGGCGCTCGGAACGGCGCGGCCGTTGTACATTCCATCGGGCCGTGCCGCAGGGGCGCGGCGGGGAAATCCCCTCGCTGCCACTGCGTACCGCCCGCCCGACAGAAGGAGTCCACGATGACGAACTACGCCCGGGGAATCGCCCTGGCCGCAGCGCTCGCGGCGGGGCTGCCGCAGGCCGGCGCCGCGCAGGAGGCGCCGAAGCTCGGCGCGGTCGCGCCGGAATTCTCCCTCGCAGGCGCGACGAGGGGCGGGGTACTGCCGGCGCCGGTCCGTCTCGCAGACTTCAAGGGGCAGACGGTGGTGATCGCCTTCTTCTACAAGGCGCGGACCAAGGGCTGAACGGTCCAAATGAACGCGTACCGTGATCAGTACGCGACGCTGTTCCACAACGGCAAGAAAATCGTCCTCCTCGCGATCAGCACCGACTCGGTTGGGGTGCTCGCATCGTGGGCCAAGGACGCCGATTACCCGTTCACGTTCCTGAGCGATCCGGGCGGAGCGATCGGCAAGGCGTACGGCTCGTACAGCGCTTCCTATGGCGTCGACACGCGCAACCTCTTCGTGGTGGCTCCCGACGGCACCATCGGGTACACGGCGGTGCCGTTCCGCGAAGTGGACCCGACGGCCTATACGAGCCTCGGTGCGGCCCTCGATCGCCTGGCAGGTACGCCCTAGCCGCGCCGGGCGCGCCCCTCCCGAGGGGGCCGACGCTGGCACCTGTTCCACCACCCCTTTCTCCTGGAAGAAACGCAATGCGAATCGGAGTCCCTGCCGAGATCCAGCCCAACGAACGCCGGGTGGCGCTCGTCCCCGACGGGGTCGGGAAACTGAAGGCCGCCGGGTGTGAGGTCCTCGTCCAGCGCGGCGCCGGCGCATCGGCATACTTCCCCGATTCCGCCTACGAGGGGGCCGGCGCCACCATGGTGGCCACGGCGGGGGAGGCGCTCGGCGCCGACCTCGTGCTCAAGGTGCAGCGACCGACGCTGGAGGAAGCCGGTCAGCTGCGGGAGGGCGCTGCGGTGGTGAGCTTCCTCGCCCCCGCGAGCGCCCAGGAGCTCCTGGCCGTGCTCGCGCGGCGGCGGGTGACGGCGTTCGCGATGGAACTGGTGCCCCGCACCACGAAGGCCCAGTCGATGGACGCGCTGTCCTCGCAGGCCACCATCGCCGGCTACAAGGCGGTCCTGGCCGGGGCGGAAGCGATGGGTCGGATCATCCCGATGCTGACGACCGCCGCCGGCACGCTCGCCCCAGCCAAGGTGTTCGTGGTGGGCGCCGGGGTGGCGGGCCTGCAGGCGATCGCGACGGCGCGGCGGCTGGGGGGGATCGTCTCCGCCTTCGACGTGCGCTCGGTGGTGCGGGAGCAGGTGCAGAGCCTCGGCGCCTCGTTCGTCGAGCTGGCCGCCGTCGAGGGGGAAGGGCAGGGCGGCTACGCGAAGGAACTGGCGGAGGAGCAGCAGCGCCGGGTGAACGCCGCGGTCGGCGAGCACGCGAAGGGACAGGACCTCGTCATCACGACCGCGCAGATCCCCGGGCGGGCCGCGCCCCGGCTCCTCAGCGCCGACGCCGTCCGCGCCATGAAGCCGGGTTCGGTGATCGTGGACCTGGCGGCCGAGTCGGGCGGCAACTGCGAGCTGACCCGGGCCGGCGAAACGGTGACGGTCGGCGGGGTCACGATCCTCGGACCGGTGAACCTCCCCGCGGGTGTGCCGCTCCACGCCAGCCAGATGTACGGCCGCAACGTGCTGACCTTCGTGACCTACATCCTCAAGGACGGCGCCCTCCAGGTGGACCTGGCCGATCCGATCACCGGGCCGATGTGCGTGACGCACGCCGGTGAACTCCGCACTGGAAAGGGGTCCTGAGCATGGAAGCCCTGATGCTCAGCGTCACGCTCTTCGTGCTCGCCACCTTCCTGGGGGTGGAGCTCATCAACCGGGTCCCCACGATGCTGCACACGCCGCTGATGTCGGGGGCGAACGCGATCAGCGGGATCACGATCGTGGGGGCGCTGGTGGTGGCGGGCGGCGGCTTCGGCTGGGTGTCCCGGGCGTTCGGCTTCGGCGCCGTGGTCCTCGCCATGATGAACGTGGTCGGCGGCTACGCGGTGACCGACCGGATGCTGCAGATGTTCACGAAGAAGCCGGAGGGCAAGTGATCCCTCCGGCGCTCGAAGCGCTGCTGTACCTCGTCGCGGCCGTGTTGTTCGTGATCGGGCTCAAGCGGCTGAGCAGCCCCGTCACGGCGCGCCCCGGCAACCTGCTCTCCGGCGTCGGCATGCTCCTCGCGATCGTCGTGACCCTGTTCGAGCGGGGCATCATCTCGTTCGAGACCATCGCGGCCGGCATGCTGGTCGGCTCCGCCCTCGGCTGGTGGATGGCGCGCTCGGTCAAGATGACGTCCATGCCCCAGATGGTGGCGCTCCTGAACGGCTTCGGCGGCGGGTCCTCGCTGCTCGTCGGGGGCGCGGAGTTCCTCAAGGCGGAATTCACCGGGAGCACGCCGGCGCTGGACGTGGCCGTCACCACCCAGCTGAGCCTGCTCGTGGGGGCCGTGACGCTCTCCGGAAGCCTCATCGCGTGGGCCAAGCTCGAGGAAGTGATGACCGGCAAGCCGATCACCTTCCCGATGCAGAAGGCGGTCAACGCGCTGACCTTCGTGGTGATCGCGGGGCTCGCCACCTACCAGGTCGCCACGCCGGCGCAGGTCCTCTGGCCGTTCTACGCCGTCATCGCCCTCTCGCTGCTGCTGGGCGTGCTGCTGGTCATCCCGATCGGCGGCGCCGACATGCCGGTGGTCATCTCCCTGCTGAACTCGTATTCCGGGATCGCGGCGGCCATGACCGGCTTCGTGATCCACAACAACCTGCTGATCATCGCCGGCGCGCTGGTCGGCTCGTCCGGCATCATCCTCAGCCAGATCATGTGCAAGGCGATGAACCGCTCGCTCGCCAACGTGCTCTTCGGCGCGTTCGGCGGCGGGACGGCCGGCGGGACGCGGAGCGCCGAGGGCCTCACGGTCCGCCAGGTGAGCGTGGAAGACGCCGCCGTCCAACTCGGCTATGCGCAGTTCGTGATCGTCGTCCCGGGGTACGGGCTGGCGGTGGCGCAGGCGCAGCACGCGGTGCGGGAACTGGCCGACCTGATCGAGAAGCGGGGCGGCGAGGTGAAGTACGCCATCCATCCGGTGGCGGGGCGGATGCCGGGGCACATGAACGTGCTCCTGGCGGAGGCGAACGTGGACTACGACAAGCTCTCCGAGATGGAGCAGATCAACGACGAGTTCCATCGCGCGGACGTGGCCCTGGTGATCGGGGCCAACGACGTGGTCAATCCGGCCGCCCGGACCGACACGTCGAGCCCGATCTACGGGATGCCGATCCTCAACGCCGACCTGGCCAAGAGCACGATCGTCCTGAAGCGGGGCATGAGCGCGGGGTTCGCGGGGATCGAGAACGACCTGTTCTACAACGCGAACACCGCGATGCTGTTCGGCGACGCGAAGCAGACCCTGACGCGGCTCGTCACCGAGATGAAGACGCTGTAGGCACTCCCGTTCCGGGAGACCTGACACCCGCAGGAGGCACCCGATGACGTATCTGGGCTTCATCGAGATTTACGTCTTCATCCTGGCCGGTTTCGTGGGCTTCATGGTCATCACCCGCGTGCCGCCGCTCCTCCATACGCCGCTGATGTCCGCGACGAACGCGATCTCCGCCATTTCCCTGGTGGGCTCGCTGGTGGCCGCGGGCTCCGAGCGGAACCAGGTCAGCACCATCCTGGGATTCGTGGCCGTCATCTCGGCCACGATCAACGCGGTGGGCGGGTTCATCATCACCGACCGGATGCTCAAGATGTTTCGCCGGCAGCCGGAGCAGGTCCCGGGAGAGAAGCAGCCATGACTCCCCGGGAGCTCCTCATCCAGGCGGCCTACATCGCCGCCTCGGTCCTGTTCATCCTGGGCCTTCGCAGCCTGACCAAGGCCGACACCGCCCGCCGCGGCATGCAGCAGGCGGCGCTGGGCATGGTGATCGCCGTGGCGGGCACCCTGCTGCATCACGAGATCCTGACCTACGGCTGGATCCTCTCGGGGCTCGTGATCGGCTCGATCATCGGGTACCCCCTCGGCGTCTACGTGCCGATGACCGCGATGCCGCAGCGGATCGCGATCTCCCACGTCTTCGGCGCCCTCGCGGCCACCCTGGTCGGCATCGCCGAGTACTACACCCACCTGCACGGCGGTGAGCCGGTCTCGACGCCGCTGATGGCGGCGCTCGGGTTCGAGGTCGTCTTCGGCGCGCTCACGGTGAGCGGCAGCTTCATGGCGTTCAGCAAGCTCCAGGAACTCATCCCGGGACGGCCGCTCACCTACCGCGGCCAGAACGTGGCCAACATCGCGCTGTTCGCGGTCACGATCGGGTCCTTCGGGTACCTCCTCCTTCACCCTGGCGCCGAACAGGTCTTCTACCTGATGGTCGGGCTCGCGCTCCTGTCGGGCATCCTGCTGGTCCTCCCGATCGGTGGCGCGGACATGCCGGTCGTCATTTCGCTGATGAACTCGTACGCCGGCCTCGCCTCGGCCGCGACCGGCTTCGCCATCGGGAACAACGTGCTGATCATCGCGGGGGCGCTGGACGGCGCGTCCGGCTTCATCCTCTCGATCGTCATGAGCAAGGCGATGAACCGCTCGTTCGGCAACGTGCTCTTCGGCGCGTTCGGGAGCGTGGTGGCGGGCGGGTCGGGGAAGACGTCCGAGGGGCTCACGGTCCGGGAAATCTCGGTGGAGGACGCGGCCATGCAGCTGGCGTACGCGCGGTCGGTGATCGTGGTGCCGGGCTACGGCCTCGCGGTGGCGCAGGCCCAGCACACGGTGCGGGAGCTCGCCGACCTGATCGAGAAGCGCGGCGGGGAGGTGAAGTACGCCATCCACCCGGTGGCGGGGCGGATGCCGGGGCACATGAACGTGCTGCTGGCGGAAGCCAACGTGCCCTATGACCGGCTGGTGGAGATGGACGAGATCAACCCGCAGTTCCCGCAGGCGGACGTGGCGCTGGTGATCGGCGCGAACGACGTGGTGAACCCGGCGGCCCGGAACGACCCGTCGAGCCCGATCCACGGCATGCCGATCCTGAACGTGGACCAGGCCCAGAAGGTGATCGTGATGAAACGGAGCATGAACCCGGGCTTCGCGGGCATCGAGAACGAGCTGTTCTACAACGAAAAGACGTCGATGCTCTTCGGGGACGCCAAGCAGTCGTTGACGCGCCTCGTGAGCGAGGTGAAGACGCTGTAGCTCAGGCCCCCCAGGGGCGGACGTCGCGCACGTCCGACGTCCGGGCGATCCGCTCCTGGGCGTCCCGGTAGTTCCGCAGGAATTCCTCCCGCCACGCCGCCGGGAGGTGGGCCCGGAAGTGATCGGCGGTCAGGAGCTCGCCGCCCACGCCGCCGTGCGTCGCGACCACCTCGGCCAGGTACAGCGTCGAGGGGCCGGCGTCCATCGTGTTGAGGACCCGGCACTCGAAGGCTGCGTAGCAATCCTCCAGCAGCGGCACTCCTCCCGCCCCGATCCGGTGCGGAATCCCCGACAATTTGTCCGCCACGTCCCGCCCGCTGCGGAAGCCGAGGCTGTGCACCAGCTCGAACTGGTCGCGGTGGAGCAGGTGGGCGCCGAACCGGCCGCTGGCCCAGATCAGGTCGTGGCTCAGGTGCCATTTGTGGACGTACACCGAGAGCCGCGGGTGGGCCGGGGAGATCGACGCGCGAAGGGCGCTGTCGAGGATCATGCCGTTGGTCCGGCCGCCGTGCGCGGAGGTGACCGCCACGATCGGGGAGGCCAGGAGGCGGAGCAGTTCGTAGGCGTCGTCGGTCAGCATGCCGCAATCTAGGTCCGCTATTGTAGGCAGGCCACTTCGGGACCGGCGGGTGCGTGCGATCGGGGCTGACGCGTCTCCCAGCGGCCGGGAACCCCCGGGGCCTGTCCGTGGTCTAAGGAGGTGGAAGGTGGGTGGGGAGCGCCAAGCCGGTGGCCAAGTCCATATCGGGTGCGACGTTGCCAATCTGGCAGGCATCTCATGGGTGACCGCGGGTCATTTGTGAAGATTTTAGGGGTTTGAACGCGCAAACCCTTTGGGGCGCTTGGGTTACGTAACCTGTTGATTTTTCGCGCCTTAGCTGTTAGTTTTGGCGACTGTTTTTTGAACGGCCATCCCGGCCGTTGTCGCGTATAGAGTGCTGGGTCTTCCCGGGGAGGAGCATCGGTGACTGTCAAGCCGCGCGCAAAGCGTCGTGCCGTTCGTCCGGCGCAAATTGCCAAGGCCGTCGATGAGGGGCGCGAGTCGCTCGACCTGTACCTCGATGAGATCAGCCGCGTGCCGTTGCTGACGCGGGACGAGGAGATGGAGCTGGCGCGGAAGGCCTTCCGCGGCAACGTGGCCGCCCAGGAAAAGCTGGCGCGCCACAACGTGCGCTTCGTCGTCTCGGTGGCCAAGAAGTTCCAGAACCGCGGGGTGCCGCTCGTCGACCTGATCGGCGAAGGCAATCTCGGCCTCATGACCGCCGCCCGGAAGTTCGATCCCGATCGCGGCGTCAAGTTCATCTCCTACGCCGTCTGGTGGATCCGGCAGGCGGTCCAGGCCGCGATCGCCCGGCACGGCCGGCCGGTCCGGGTGCCGCTCAACCGCACCGCGGACCTCAGCCGACTCGGCCGGACCACCACGCTCCTCAAGGAGCGCCTGGGCCGGATGCCGACCACGGAGGAGCTGGCCCGCGCCACCGGGCTCACCCCCGAGGCGGTGCGGAGCCTCAGCGCCCTCAACACCGAGGCGGTGCGGCTCGACCACCCGACCCGCGACGGCGACGGCAACGAGCGGATGGAGCGGTTTGCCATGGCGGAGCAGGAGGGCACCGATTCCGCCACGATGACCAACAGCCAGACCAGCGACATCGAGTCGGCGCTGGCCGTGCTTCCCCCGCGCGACGCCAAGGTGCTGCGCCTCTATTTCGGCCTGGACGACGGCAACAGCCGCACGCTCGAGGAGATCGGCCGGATGATGGGCGTCACCCGCGAGCGCATCCGCCAGCTGCGGGACCGCGCGCTCCTCAAGCTGCGCGAGGGCGAGACCGGCGAGCGGCTGCGGGATCTGGTGGCGTAGGCTCACCGGCTGCACACCAACTGAAACGACCCTCCGGAATTCCGGAGGGTCGTTTTTTCTGGTCGTCACCCCGGCGCCCGGCTTTCGCCGGGGCGGGGTCGCCGGGGTCCAGGGTCCCCTCCGAAAATGGATCCCGGCTTGCGCCGGGATGACGACGGTACCAACGCTGGCCCCGCCGCCCCGCCGCCCCGCCGCCCCGCCGCTGGCCATCAGCCCCGCCGCCTCACCCCTCTGCGGCGAACTTCCGCAGCACCCGCTGCAGGATCCCGCCGTGGCGGTAGTAGTCCACCTCGACATCACTGTTGAGCCGAGCCACCGCGTTGAACTTCACCACCGAGCCGTCCTCGCGGCGGGCTTCCACCTGCACCAGCCCGCCCGGGGCGAGCCCCTTGGCGATGCCGGTGATGGTGAAGGTCTCGCGGCCCGTCAGCCCGTGTGTCGCGCGGGTCTCGCCCGGCGCATACGTCAGCGGCAGCACCCCCATTCCCACCAGGTTGCTGCGGTGGATGCGCTCGTAGCTCTCGGCGATCACCGCCTTCACGCCGAGCAGCAGGGTGCCCTTGGCCGCCCAGTCGCGGCTCGAGCCGGTGCCGTACTCCTTGCCGGTGAGCACCACGAGGGGCGTGCCCGCCTCGACGTAGCGCATGGCGGCGTCGTAGATCGAGGTGACCTCCCCGCTCGGGAAGTGCACCGTCCAGTTGCCCTCCTTGTCGGGCACCAGCGCGTTCTTGATGCGGACGTTGCCGAAGGTCCCGCGCATCATCACTTCGTGGTTACCGCGCCGGGCGCCGAAGGTGTTCCAGTCGGGCTGCTCGACGCCGTGCTCGCGCAGGTACTGCGCCGCGGGGCCGTTCTTCGGGATCGCGCCCGCCGGGGAAATGTGGTCGGTGGTCACCGAGTCGCCGAGGACGGCGAGCGCCCGGGCGCCGCGAATGTCTGCCAGGTCGCCCGGCGCCGCCGACAGCTGCTGGAAGAAGGGCGGGAGCTGGACGTAGGTGCTGGCGTCGTCCCAGGCGTACCGGCTCCCGGTGGGCACCTCCAGCGCCTTCCACTCGTCGTCGCCCTCGAAGACTTTCGAATACTCGTGCACGAAGAGCGCGGGCGTGAGGGCGCCCGACATCGCGTCGGCGATTTCCATCGATGTGGGCCAGATATCGCGCAGGAACACCGGCTCGCCGGCGTCGGAAATCCCGAGGGGTTCGGTGGTGAGATCGGCGTCCACCCGGCCGAGGAGCGCGAACGCCACGACGAGCATCGGGGAGGCGAGGTAGTTCGCCCGGACGAGCGGGTGGACGCGGGCCTCGAAGTTCCGGTTGCCGGACAGCACGGCGGCCACGACCAGGTGGTGCTCCTCGACCGCCCGCGCCACCGGTTCGGGCAGCGGGCCGCTGTTCCCGATGCAGGTCGTGCAGCCGTAGCCCACGGTCTGGAACCCAAGCTGGTCGAGGTACGGGGCCAGGCCGGCGTCGCGCAGGTAGTCGGTGACGACGCGTGAGCCGGGGGCAAGGCTGGTCTTGACCCAGGGGCGGCTCCGGAGACCCTTGGCCACCGCCTTCTTGGCGAGGAGGCCGGCGCCGATCATCACGGAGGGGTTCGACGTGTTGGTGCACGAGGTGATCGCGGCGATGACCACCGCCCCATCGTGCAGGTCATGCTCCTCGCCGTCGATGCGACACTTCACACGCGGCGCCACCGCCACACCGGCCTGGCCGCCGCCCTCGCTGGACCAGCGCCCGGCTTCCGCCGACGCGAACTCCCGCCGGGCCGACGGGACCGCCGGCTGCATGAGGCCGGGCAGGCTGACCGCAAAGTTCTGCCGCAGTGACCGGAGGGGGACCATGTCCTGGGGGCGCCTGGGTCCCGCGAGGCTCGGCTCGATCGTCGCGAGGTCGAGCTCCAGCGTGCTGGTGAACTCGGGGTCCGGGGTGCCGTCGGTGCGGAAGAGTCCCTGCTCCTTCGCGTAGCGCTCGACCAGTTCCACCGTCTCGGGGTCACGGCCGGTACGCTGGAGATAGCGAATCGTCTCGGCGTCGATCGGGAAGAACCCGATCGTGGCGCCGTATTCCGGCGCCATGTTCGCGATCGTGGCCCGGTCGGCCAGGCCGAGGGCGGAGAGCCCCGGCCCGTAGAACTCCACGAACTTGTCCACCACGCCCTTCTGCCGCAGCATCTGCGTGACGCGGAGCACCAGGTCGGTGGCGGTGGTTCCCGGGGGCAGGGCGCCGGTGAGCTTCATGCCCACCACGTCGGGGACCAGCATGAAATAGGGCTGGCCGAGCATCACGGCCTCCGCCTCGATCCCGCCGACGCCCCAGCCGACGACGCCGAGCCCGTTGATCATCGTCGTGTGCGAGTCGGTGCCGACGAGGGTGTCGGGGTAGGCGGTCAGGAGGCCGTGCTGGTCCCGCAGCTGGATGGCCGGGGAGAGGTGCTCGAGGTTCACCTGGTGCACGATGCCCATGCCCGGCGGGACCACCCGGAAGTTGTGGAAGGCGCGTTGGGCGAACTTGAGCAGCTGGTAGCGCTCGGCGTTCCGGTCGAACTCCAGCGCCACGTTGAGCCGGAAGGCGTCGGCGGTCCCGTAGTGGTCCACCTGCACCGAGTGGTCGATGACCAGGTCGCAGGGGACGACCGGGTTGATGCGGTCCGGGTCGCCGCCCATTTCCGCCATCGCGTCGCGCATCGCGGCCAGGTCCACCACGCAGGGCACGCCGGTAAAGTCCTGGAGGACGACGCGGGCGGGCATGAAGGGGAACTCGGGCCGCTCGGCTTCGCTGGCGGGCCAGGCGGCGAGCTTCCGGACGTGGTCCTCGGTGACCACGCCCTGGCCGCACCACCGCAGGGCGTTCTCGAGGAGCACCCGGACCGAGAACGGCAGCCGTTCGAGGGGGCCGAGCCCTTGCCGCGCGAGCTCGGGGAGGCGATAGATCGTCACCGCGCGGCCGCCGAGAGTCAGGGTGCCGCGGGCGCCGAAGGGGTTGGGCAGGGGGGCGGACATGTCAGCTTCCAGGTGGCGTGGTTCATCGAGCGAGCGAATCCAGCATGAATAATATCACACCCGGCGGCCCCGAGGCGAAGCGCGCCCCGTACGCGATCACGCGCCGCGATGACGGGCTCTGGTTCGAGTGGGCGGCCGGTGCCGGCGAGCGCCGGGTGCCCGCCAGGGCGCTTCGCCTTGCCTGTCCCTGCGCCATGTGCGTGGAGGAGATGTCCGGCCGGCCCCTGCTCGATCCCGCCACCGTCCCGGCGGACATCCGCCCGGTCTCGGTGCATCTCGTGGGGAACTACGCGCTGCGGGTGACCTGGAGCGACGGCCACTCGACGGGCATCTTTCCGTGGCAGCGGCTTCGGGAGTTATCCGAGTGATCCGCTCGCGCACCCGGGGATGGCGCCCGGCGCGTGCGAGTGGTATTGTCGGAGCCGGTCGCAGCGCGCGGCCCCCCTGACTCCCAGCCCCAACGAATCGGCACCCATGATCGCAGGCCGTCGATACTGGATTCTCATCTGGTATGGCTTCCTCCTCGTCGGGGTGGTCGGTGCGATCGCGTCGGCGTACTGGGGGCGCCAGACCCGGGGCCGCAATCTCGACGAGATCCTGCGCGCGATCGGGACCATCCTGCTCTCGATCGGGATGCTTTTCCTTCTCTACGGGATGGCCGGAATGGCCGGGCTGGCCGGGCAGATCCTCATCGGGGTGGCCCTGCTCCTCTTCATCGGCGCGTTCTGGGTGGGCCGCAAGTCCGACCGACCGCCGCCCGGCCCCGGCCGGACCGGCCCCCGCTGACCCACCTCACGCCCCGGCCCGGCCGGGGTTATTCTTTTCCGGTCACGTCCCCCGGGATTCCATGCGCAATCATCGCTCCGCCACGGCGCTCGCCGCCGCGTTCCTCCTCCTTGCCGGCCTGCTGCAGGCCCAGATCGAGCCGCCGTCCACTGGTGGCGCGGTGGCCGCCGAGCACGCGTCCCGCATGCTCGGGCACAGCAAGCGGGTGCTCGTCATCGGGGCACACCCCGACGACGAGGACACTGAGCTCATCGCGCTGCTGGTCCGCGGGGAGGGCGCCGAAGCCGCGTACCTCTCGCTCAACCGCGGCGAGGGCGGGCAGAACCTGATCGGTTCCGAGCTCGGCGAGGCTCTCGGCGTGCTGCGCACCCAGGAACTGCTGAGCGCCCGGACGCTCGACGGCGGGCGCCAATACTTTACCCGGGCCTATGATTTCGGGTATTCCAAGACGCTGGAGGACACCTGGGCGCAGTGGCCCCGGGACTCCATCCTGAAGGACGTGGTCCGGGTCATCCGGACCTTCCAGCCCCAGGTGATCGTGTCGGTGTTCACCGGGACGCCGGTGGACGGGCACGGCCAGCACCAGGCGGCGGGGTGGGCCGCCCGCGAAGCGTTCGTGGCCGCGGGCGATTCGACGCGCTTCCCGGAGCTGCAGCGGGAGGAAGGCCTCGCACCGTGGCGCCCGCTCAAGTTCTATCGCGCGGCGCGATTCACACCCGCTCCCACCATGCTGGTCCTCCAGACCGGCATGCTCGATCCCGCCGTCGGGCAGTCCTACCACCAGATCGCCATGGCGAGCCGGAGTCGGCACCGCTCCCAGGAAATGGGGGTGCTGCAGACCCCCGGCCCCGCCTCGACGCGGGTGACGCTGGTGGAGGACCGGACGGCGAGCGGAACTGACGCCCTGTTCGCGGGGATCGACACCACGCTGCCGGCTGCGTTCGTGACCGGTCCATCCCTGTCGGCGCGACTGGCCAGCGTGGACAGCGCGCTGGCTGCCGCGCGCGCCAGGGGAGTGCGGCGCCCCGAATGGGACGATCAGCGGCGATTCCTTGGCGCCGCGCTGGCCAATGCCGACGGCCTGGTGCTCGACGCCGTGGCCAGTTCGGCGGACGTCATCGCCGGCCAGGCGGTCGAGGTCATCATCTCGCTGTGGAACGCCGGCCAGGCGCCGGTCCAGGCGGAACTCGGGCTGACGGGCCTGCCCGGCGTGCCGACGTCCCGCGTCATCGTGCCGGCCGGGGAGATGGTGAGCGTGACCGACACGGTACGCATCCCCGCCACCGCCACGACGGAGCCGTACTTTCTCCGGCTGCCCCGCGACGGCGCGCTGTACCGTTGGGGCAATGCGCCGGAGGCCGGCCTCCCGGCCTCGCCGCCGCTCCTGACGGCGACTGCGAAAATCCAGGACGGCGCCCGGCTCGACCGCGAAGTGACCTACCGCTGGCGCGATCCGGCGTACGGTGAGCGCCGGGACCGCCTGATCGTGGTGCCGCGGGTCGGCGTCCGGCTCGACCGCCGGGTGCTGGTCTGGCCGCTCCATTCGACCGAGTCGCGCCCGGTCACCGTCACCCTGACCCACGGCGCGGCCGACACCACCTCCGGCGAGGTGCGACTCGAGCTTCCTCCCGGGTGGGCGGTCCCGCCGGGGCAGCCGTTCCATTTGACGCGGAAGGGCGGGGAAGCCTCCCTCACCTTCTCCATCACCCCGCCTGCCAACGCCGGTGCGGGCGAGTACGAAGTGCGCGCGGTGGCCGTCACCGCCGGCGGGGAACGCTTCGACGAAGCGCTCCAGATCGTGGCCTACCCGCACATCACGCGGAGCGCCCTCAGCCATCCGGCGGTCGCCACCATCCGGGTGATGGACATCGCCGTGCCGTCGCTGCACGCGGTGGGCTACGTGCGCGGTGCCGCCGATGGCGTGCCCGAAGCGCTGGCGGGGCTCGGGGTGCCGGTGGTGGAGCTCACGCCGGACTCCCTGGCGCGGGGCGATCTCTCGCGCTTCGACGCGATCGTCATCGGGAGCCGCGCGTACGAGACGGTCCCCGCGGTGCTGGAGTTCAACGCGCGACTCCTGGCTTATGCGAGCGCGGGCGGACTCCTGCTGGTGCAGTATCAGCAGTACGAGTTCTTCCGGGGCAATTACGCACCGTTCCCGATGCAGGTGGGCGGGCAGCCGCTGAGCGCCCTGCTGAACCGGGCGCCGAGCGCCGTGGCCGCACAGAGCGAGCAGCGCCCCAACTCGCACGACCGGGTGGCGGACGAACGGGCGCCGGTGCGGATCGTGGATCCCGCCAGCCCGGTGGTCCGCGCGCCGAACAGGATCGGCCCTGCCGACTGGCAGGGGTGGGTGCAGGAGCGGGGACTCTATTTCGCGCGCGCGTGGGCGCCGGAGTACCGTTCGGTGCTCGAGATGCACGACCCCGGGGAGCCTCCGCTCGAGGGATCCCTGCTGGTGGCACCGCTGGGGCGGGGCACGTACGTGTACACCGGGCTTGCCTTCTACCGGGAACTCCCGGCCGGCGTGCCGGGCGCGTTCCGCCTGTTCATGAACCTGCTGGCCCTGCGACCGGCGGTGGTCACGCCGTGATTGGCGGGAGTCGACGGCGTGGGCGGCGTCGGGTGCCGTCCATGCTGCTGGTGCTGGCGATCGGCCTCCTGTCCTGCGGGCGGGATGCGCGGACGCCGGTCGTGGTCTACTCGCCGCACGGACGCGACCAGCTCAAGCTGCTCGAGGCCGCCTTCGAGCGGCAGCGGCCCGACATCGACATCCGCTGGCTCGACATGGGGAGCCAGGAGATCCTCGACCGGCTCCGCTTCGAGCGGGTCAATCCGCAAGCCGACGTCTGGTTCGGCGGCCCGACGACGATCTTCGAGCGCGGGGTCGCGGACTCGCTGCTCGCTCCCTACCGGCCCGCGTGGTCGGGGTCGGTGGGTCCCGAGGGCGTCGGTCCGGACTCACTGTTCTGGCCGGTGTACCGGACGCCGGTGGTCATCGCCTACAACAACCGGGCGCTCGCGCCCGGCGACGCACCGCAGGACTGGGACGACATCCTCGCGCCCCGGTGGCGCGACCAGGTCCTGATCCGGGACCCGATGGCGAGCGGAACGATGCGCGCCATCTGGGGCTACATCATCGAGCGAAGCCTGCGCGAGACCGGTGACACCGCGGCGGGGATGGAGTGGCTGCGGGCGCTCGATCGCAACACCAAGACGTACACCCTCAACCCGGCGGTGCTGGACCAGAAGCTGGCGCGGCAGGAGGGGCTGGTCACGCTGTGGGACCTCCCCGACATCCTCATCAGCCAGGGCAAGGGCCTCCCCTTCGGCTATCTCTTCCCCCGGAGCGGCACGGTGGTCATCGACGACGCCGTGGCGCTCGTGCGCGGCTCGCGCCATGCCGACGCAGCCAAGGCGTTCATCGACTACGTCGGGGAGCAGGAGGCGCTGTTGCTCGCGGCGCGGAAGGTGTACCGACTGCCGGCGCGCCGGGACCTGCCGCTCGATTCGCTGCCCGACTGGATGGAGGGGGTGGAGCGCTCGATGACCGTGCTGCCGATCGACTGGGCGATGCTGGCGCGCGACGGCTCGGCCTGGATGGGATATTGGGACCAGCACGTGCGGGGGACGGGCAAGCAGCTGAGCGGGGAGTGGAGAGCGAAGATCGGGGACTGAGGACCGAGGGCAAAGGAGCACGATTGGGGTTTCTGGAACTCGAGGGGCTGACGCGGACTTTTGCCGGCCAGCGGGCCGTGGACGGCCTGTCGCTCACACTGCAGCGCGGCGAGGTCCTCGCGCTGCTGGGCCCGAGCGGCAGCGGGAAGACCACGACGCTCCGGCTCCTGGCCGGATTCGAGGTGCCCGACGCCGGCCGGGTCATCCTGGAGGGGCGCGACGTCACGCCGCTCGCGCCCGTGGCGCGGCGCTTCGGCATGGTCTTCCAGCACTATGCGCTCTTCCCGCACCTCGACGTGGGCGCCAACGTGGCGTTCGGGCTCGAGAGCCGGGGCGTCCGCGGCCCGGAGTTGAGCCGCCGGGTGGCCGAGGCGCTGTCCCTGGTGGACCTCGCGGGGTATGAGCGGCGGGCGGTGGCCAAGCTTTCGGGCGGACAACAGCAGCGCGTGGCGCTGGCGCGCGCGCTGGCGCCGGAACCGCAGGTGTTGCTCCTCGACGAGCCGCTCTCGAACCTCGATCCCTCGCTCCGCGAGCGGACGCGCCGTGAACTCCGCGGGCTGGTGCACCGGCTCGGGATGACCGCCGTGGTCGTCACGCACGAACAGGAGGACGCCTTCGACCTGGGCGACCGGATCGCCCTGCTCCGGGGTGGGCGGCTGGAGCAGCTGGGCACGTCGGACGAACTCTACGCCACGCCCGCGAGCGCCTTCGTGGCGTCGTTCATCGGGCGGGCGAGCGAAGTCGAGGCCCGGGTCATCTCGACCGATGTCGCCGAGGTGGAGGGGGCGCGCTGGCCGGTCCGCTGGGCGGGGCCGGGACCCGCCGTGCCGGGCGCGGCCGCCCGGCTGCTCGCCCGGCCGGAGGGACTGCGCCTGGTGGCGCCGGGGGCGGGCCGGGTCGGCGGGGCGGTCACCGGGCGACGGTTCACCGGGCCGGTGGCCTATTTCTCGGTGCTCACGGCGGGAGGCGCCAACGTCGAGGTGGCGGCGGCGCCCGAGGCGGCGCGCGAGGGCGATGTCGTCGGGCTCGAGCCGACCGGCGCCGACCTGCACCTTTACCCCGCCGCCGACGCATGACGGCCCGGCGCGCCGGATGGCTGGGATGGCTCCTCGTGGCCGTGCTGGCCTGGCTGATCGCCTACCCGCTCGCGCTGGTGCTCGTCGAGGGCCTCCGCGGCCCGGCGGGGTGGACGCTGGAGGAAGTGCGTCGCTTCGCGAGCCGCAGCTCGGAGTGGGAGGCGCTCTGGGCGAGCCTCTGGCTCTCGCTGGCGAGCGCGGTCCTGAGCGGCGCGATCGGCGTGCCGCTGGCGTTTCTCTTCGAGCGCGTGGATTTCCCCGGCCGGAAGCTGCTCGGCGTGCTCGTGGCGCTGCCGGCGGTGCTCCCGCCGCTGGTGGGCGTGGTCGCGTTCCTCTTCCTGTATGGCGAAACGGGGTTCGCGGGCCGCCTGGTGCAGCACATCCTCGGGCTCGAGGACCCGCCGTGGCGGCTGGAGGGACCGGTCGCGATCCTCCTGGTCCACGCCTACTCGATGTACGTGTACTTCTACCTGTTCTGCCGCGCGGCGCTCTCCCGGATGGACGGGGCGATGCTCGAGGCCGCCTCGGCGCTGGGGGCGGGGCGCGGACGCACGCTGCGCCGCGTGGTCCTCCCCCATCTCCGGCCCGCGCTGGCCGGCGCGGCGCTGCTCACCTTCATGACCTCGCTGGCGTCGTTCAGCGCGCCGTACATCTTCGGCGGCGGCTATCGCGTGATGACGACGCAGATCGTCTTCACCCGCCTCAACGGCGACGACGGACTCGCCATGGTCGAGACGACGGCGCTCATGCTGCTGGCCCTCGGCGCGCTCGCCCTCTTCCGCCGGGCGGATCCGGGCGGGTCGCTCGCCGGCGTGGGGAAGGGCACGGCGCCGGGACTGGCGCGGGCGGGAAGCGCACACGCTCGCGCCGGCATCGCGGCCGCCGCGTGGCTGCTGGCGGTGTTGCTGCTCCTGCCGCACCTCACGCTGCTGCTGGTGTCCTTCGTGCCGGTCGGCACCTGGACCACGGAGCCGTTCCCGCCGGTGTTTTCGCCGGGCAACTACGCGGCCCTCGTCGCGGAGCCGGAGCGGCTGCGGCCGCTGCTCAACAGCCTGTGGATGGCCACGGCCGCGACGGCCGCGGCGGTCGGGATCGCGCTGGCGGGCGGCGCGCTCGTGGTGCGGAAGCGGGTGCGCGCGAGCCGGCTCATCGAGGGGTTGCTCGGGCTTCCGTGGGCGGTGCCGGGCACCGTCTTCGCCATCGCGCTGGCCGCGCTCTTCAGTGTGCGCGCCCCGTGGGCGCTCCGCACGGTGCTGGTCGGCACCGCCTGGCTCCTGCCCCTGGCCTACCTCATCCGGAACCTCCCGGTCACGGGGCGCGCCGTCCTCGCCGGCTTTCGACAGCTGGACCCTGCGCTGGAGGAGGCCGCCGCCTCGCTCGGTGCGGGGCGGGCTCGCACGATCCGGCGCATCGTCCTGCCCGCCCTGGCCCCCGCGCTGGCCGCCGGCGCCACCCTGGCCTTCGTGACGGCCCTCGGAGATTTCGTGACCTCGATCATGCTCTACACCTACGACACCCGGCCGATCTCGCTCGAGATCCTGGGCAGCCTTCGGCAGGGTGACGTCGGGGTGGCGGCCGCCTACGGGGTGCTGCTGATGGCGGCGAGCGCGGTGGTCTTCGCGCTCGGCGCCCGCGGGGAGTCCCGGGCATGACCGCCGTGGCGCCCCCGCTGAACCGCACCGACCTCCGGAAGCTGCTGGTGCTGATCGCGGCCAGCGCCGTGGACATGATCGGGTTCGCGATGGTGCTGCCGCTGCTGCCGTTCTACGCCGAGGCGCTGCACGCGACGCCGAAGACGATCGGGTGGATCATCGCCTCGTTCTCCATCGCGCAACTGGTCTCTGCGCCGCTCTGGGGGCGGGTGTCCGACCGCTACGGTCGCCGGCCCGCCCTGCTGATCGGCCTGACCGCCTCGGCGATCGCCTACGTCGTGTTCGGGCTGGCGCACACCGTGGCGTGGCTCTTCTTGTCGCGCATCGTCCAGGGCGCGGGCGGCGGCACGACCGGCGTGGCGCAGGCGTACGTGGCCGACTCGATCCCGCCCGCCGGCCGTGCGCGGGCCCTCGGGTGGCTCTCCGCGGCCACGTCGCTCGGCGTGATGATCGGCCCGGTGGTCGGATCGCTCGCGGCGCACTGGGGCCGCGCGGCGCCGGGGTTCGTCGCGGCCACACTCTGCCTGGCGAACGTCGTCTTCGCGTGGCGCTACCTGCCGGAGTCGCGGCGGGCCGGCGAGCACGCGCCGACGCGAAAGCCGGTCTGGCACGCGGCGTGGCAGATCCTCCGCCGGCCGGGCACGAGGGTGGCGCGGCTGGTCTGGATCTACGCAGTGGGGATGCTGGCCTTCACCTGCCTCACGTCGGTGCTCCCGCTCTTCCTGGGCGCCGAATACGGGGTGACGGAAAAGACCATCGGGTATTTCTTCCTCTACGTCGGCGCACTCTCCCTGGTGATGCGGTTGGTCTTCCTCGGGCCGATCGTGGACCGGTTCGGCGAGACCTGGGCGATGCGCCTCGGCGGCGCCTCCCTCGTGATCGGGCTGTTGCTCTATCCCGCGGTCTCCAGCCTGTGGGCCCTGGCGCTCATCATACCGTTCGTGCCGATCGGCACGGCGCTGCTGTTCCCCTCGACCACCGCCTTGATGTCGCACGCGGCGGACAAGTCGGAACTGGGGACCGTCATGGGTTCCGCGCAGACGTTCGCGGGCATCGCCCGGGTCATCGCCCCGATCCTGGCCACGCGCGCGTTCCAGGACTACGGGCATGCGTGGCCCTTCTACATGGCGGCGGCCACGGTGGCCCTCGTCAGCATCCTCGCCTTCCGGCTCGGCCCGGTGGCGGAACCCACTCCCGCAGGCGCCTGATGGCCGACACGCCCGCCCTCCCCGTGCTTCCCGCCTCGCCCTCGGCGTTCGCCGACGCCCAGTGGGACGACATCCTCCCGTGGTACGACGCGCTTGCCGCCGCGCCGCTCGACGCCGGGTCGGTCGAGCCGTGGCTCGCGGCGTGGTCGCGCCTGGAGGAACTCATCACCGAGGCGGCGGCCGAGGCGATGATCGCCTATACCGCGGACACCCGCGACCCGTTGCGCGAGGCGGCCCATCTCCGGTTTTCGGCGGAGATCTTTCCGCAGCTCGAGGAGCAGGGCGTGCGGCTCGCCCGGCGGCTGCTCGACACCGGCCACCAGCGCCCCGACCTGGCGATCGTGCTCCGGCGGTTCCGCTCGCAGATCGAGATCTTCCGGGAGGAGAACGTCCCGCTGTTCACCGAGCTCGAGGAGCTCGCGGCCCGCTACCAGCGACTCACCGGCGGCATCACGGTCGAGTGGGACGGCAAGACGCTCACGCTCCCGCAGCTCGCGCCCTTCCTGAAGCAGCCCGACCGCGGCGTCCGCGAGCGCGCCTTCCTGGCCATGGGCGCGCCGTACCAGCGGCTCAAGCCGGAGCTCAGCGCGTTGTTCGACACGATGTACGAGCTTCGCCAGCGGGTGGCCAGGCACTCGGGGTTTTCGGACTTCCAGGCCTACAGCTTCGTCGCCAAGTGCCGCTTCGACTACACGCCCGACGACTGCACCCGGTTTCACGACGCCGTCGAGGCGGAGGTGGTGCCGGCCGTTGGGCGAATGCTCGACCGGCGCCGCCGCCGCCTCGGGCTGGACCGGCTCCGGCCGTGGGACCTCGACGTGGACCCGTCGGGGCGGCCCGCGCTCCGGCCGTTCAGCGACGCGACGGAACTCGTCGCGAAGGCCTCGCGGGTCTTCCACGCCGTGGCGCCGGCGCTCGGCGCCGAGTTCGACGTCATGCGGCAGGAAGGGTTGCTGGACCTCGAAAGCCGTGCGGGCAAGGCGCCCGGCGGCTACTGCGAGACGCTGCACTTCCGCGGCCGGCCCTACATCCACATGAACGCCGTGGGGCTGCTGGACGACGTGAACACGCTCCTGCACGAGAGCGGGCACTCGTTCCACGCCTTCGCATCGCACCGGCAGCCGCTGCTGTGGCAGCGCTTCGTGGGCGCGGAGGCGGCGGAACTGGCCTCGATGTCGATGGAACTCCTGGCCGCCCCGTACCTCGCGGAGCCGGGCGGGCTCGTCACCCCCGAGGAACTCCGGCTCGCGCGGATCGAGCACCTCGAGGACGTCCTGGTGACGCTGGCCCACATCGCCTCGGTCGACGCCTTCCAGCGCTGGATCTACACCAGCGGGGAGGGGGGCGATGCGGCCGCGCGGGACCGCGCGTGGGTCCGGATCCGGGGCCGCTTCCAGAAGGGCGTGGACTGGTCCGGCCTGGAGGAAGAGCAGGTGACCCGGTGGTACCGCCAGCTGCACATCTTCCTGTATCCCTTCTACTACATCGAGTACGGGCTGGCTCAGCTCGGCGCGCTGCAGGTCTGGCGCCGGAGCCGCGCCGACCAGGCGGGGGCCGTCGGCTCCTATCGCGAGGCCCTCGCGCTCGGATGCACGGCGTCGCTGCCGGACATGTACGCCCGCGCCGGCGCGCGTTTCGGGGCGGATCCGGCGCTCATGAAAGAGCTGGTCGGACTGGTCGAGGACGAGCTGGGGCGCCTCGAATCGACCTGACTCCCGGTTGCGCAATACCGTCCGCGGGGCAAGATTCCCCGCGTTCCCGCCCCGGCACGGTCCCCCCGGCCGGCGGCAGCGTCCCTAGCGTGGAGTGGCCTGGATGGCGAAAGAAGAAGGCATCGAGATGGAAGGGGTGGTGACGGAAGTCCTGCCCGACCGCAACTACCGGGTCCTCCTGGAAAACGGCCACTCGATCCTGGCCTACGCCGCCGGGAAGATGAGCAAGTTCAAGATCCGGGTGCTCGAGGGCGACCGCGTCAGCGTCGTCCTGTCGCCCTACGACCTGACCCGGGGCCGGGTCACCTATCGTCACAAGTAGCGCCGCCTGGCAGGGGCTGCACGCGAAACGGGCCGCTCATTCGAGCGGCCCGTTCGCGTTCGGGGTGCTGCAATCCCTCAGACCTTGGTGACGTTCTCGGCGGCGGGCCCCTTGGCGCCCTGCACGATGTCGAACTCGACCTTGTCGCCTTCGGCGAGGCTGCGGAAGCCTTCGGCGGTGATCGCCGTGTGGTGAACGAAGCAGTCCTTCTCACCGTTTTCGGGGGTGATGAACCCGAAACCCTTCGCGTCGTTGAACCACTTGACCGTGCCAGATGTGCGTGCCATGAATCCCAGCTCCCATGTGGTGTGGCGTCATCGGGGTCCGGCGGGGCCTCGCCACCGATGTGGACCGGAACACGGGCCCCTCCCGTGCCCCGGACCGGAGAATTTCCGCCCGTGGCCGGGGCAAGTCAAGAGGATTCGGAGGCCCCAGGACCGCCGGGCCCGCGCCACCAGCGCGCGGCGACCCGCGCCCATTCGCCGCTCCGCTCCCTGACCTTTCGACCGACGGCGCGCTGGATGGCCTGGAGGAATTCCGCCGCCGAGGGGTACCGGGCTTCCACTTCGTTGCGAAGCGCGCGCTGCAGCACCGCCTCCAGCGCCGCCGGCACCTCCGGGCGCCGCGCGTGGAGCTGGGGAAAGCGGTCGGCGGTCTGGCGGGCCAGCACCTGCTCCGGCGTGCCGCCCGGGAAGGGGGTTTCTCCCAGCAGGATGAAGTAGGCCACCGCGGCGAGGCTGTAGAAGTCGCTGCGCTGGTCCACGCGCTCTCCGAGCAGCTGCTCCGGGCTGGCGAACTGGGGCGTGCCGCTCTGGCTGGTGGCGCCGCCGAACCGCCCCTCGCCGCGGAGGGCGAGCGCCAGGCCGAAGTCGGTGATCCGGAGCGTGCCGTCGGGGGCGAGCAGGAGGTTTTCCGGCTTGATGTCGCGGTGGACCAGCCCCGCGCCGTGGGCGTGGGCCAGCGCCTGGAGCGCCTGCTGCAGCATCCGCATGACGAGGTCGAACGGCAGCGGCCCCTCGCGGTCCACCAGCTGCGCCAGGTTCGGCCCGCGGACGTACTCCATCGTGTACCACAGCAGCCCCGCGCGGCCGGCGATGTCGTAGATGTCCACGATGTTGGGGTGGTGCAGCCGTGCGGCCAGCTGGGCCTCGCGCCGGAACCGCTCGACGACGGCGGGCTCGGCGGTGAGGTAGGGGTGCAGCACCTTGAGCGCCACCTCGCGCTCGAGGTGCAGGTCGCGCACCCGGTAGACCCGCCCGAAGCCGCCGGCGCCGAGGGCCTCGAAGAGTTCGTAGTCGTCGCCCAGCGCACGGCGCAGCCGCTTTTCCCAGTGCTCGGTGTCCTGCTGCTGCGGGGCGAGTTCGCCCGGGGAAACGCCGGGGCTCTCATAGGTGCCCGCGTCCGAGGCGAAATCCTCGAGCATCTCCGCCGGCGTGAGGTAGCGGTCGTCGGCGCTGGGCTGCAGCGCGCGCAGGAGGATCCGGTCCAGCGCCTTCGGGCAGGTGGGGCGGAGCTGGGACGGTCGCTCGACCTGCGAGGGGTTGGCCGGGGGCGCGCGCCCGGTGATGGCGAAATAGAGAATGGCCCCCGCGGTGAAGACGTCGCTCGCCGGGTCGCCGCGGGCGCCGTCCCGGACCTCGGGCGCCATGAACTCCGTGCCGGAGGGCTCGGTGCCCGGCGGGATGTCGGCCAGCGTGTAGCTGCAGAAGCGCAGGTCGGTGACGGTGCCGCGGCCCGTCGGCCCCAGCAGCAGCGAGGCCGGCACGATGCGCCGGACCATGATGCCCCGGCTGTGGGCGTGATCCAGCGCGGTCAGGATGTCGCGCGCGAGGGCGTGGACGGTCGGGATCGGCCGCGGCCCGCGCTGGATGGCGTCGAGCGCGCTCTCGCCGTCGATCCAGCTCCCCGCGCGAAAGGCGATCTCGCCGAGGACGCCGGCGTCGTAGACGTGCCGGATGGCGGGGTGGTCGAGCTGGGCCAGCGCCTCGGCCTCGCGGAGGAACCACCCGCGGAGCGAACTGTCGGGATAGAAGTTCACCCGCAGGCTCACCCGCCGCTTCAGCGTCAGGTCGTACGCCTGGAAGAGCACCCGCTCGCGGGACGACGCGATGGTGCGGTCGATGCGATACCGGTGCCCGAGGGCGGCGGTCGTCCGCTCGGCGTAGAGCCCGGGATCGGTCATCGTCATGACGGCGTGGCCTCGGCGGTCATCGGGTGGCGCGGCGCCGCTCGATGCGGACGGGATGGACGTCCACCTCGGCGCTGCACCAGACGCGGGAGCGCCCGGGGGAGCGATCGAGGAAGAAGAGCGAGCACTCCTGCGCCTGGCACTGGCGCACGCGCCCGTGAGGATCGGCGAGCGTCACCGCGGCGCTCCGGGCGATCGCCTCGAGCGCGGACGGCGAATGGAGGGCGGCAAAGGTGAGCTGCCACGCGCCGCCGACCCGGGTCAACTGGTGGTGACCCGCGCTCCGCGCCAGGAGCCGGTTGATCTCGTGGATGGCCGAGGAGGGCGGCTGCCGCTCCGCGGCGAGCGCCGTCGCCACCGCGGTCAGGCGCTCGCGAAATTCCAGCACGTCCTCCCAGCGATGGTCCGTCGCGTCGGAGAGCAGCTTCTCGGCCTTGGTCCAGCGGTGGTAGGCGGCAGGGTCGGGCAGGCTGTCCTTCGGCTCCGGGCCGCGGCCGCGCGCGGTGTTGATGAAGTCGACCCAGACCGCGTCGCCCATCAGGATGAATTCGGGGTCGGGCATGGCCGCCTCGGTCGGGGCTAGAAGTCGCCGGCGGCCTCGGCGCGGTTGCCGCCGGCCCGCTTCGCCTTGTACATCGCCGCGTCGGCGGTCGCCATCAGGCTGCTGACCGTGGTCCCGTGCTGCGGCGAGGCCGCGACCCCGATGCTCACCGTGACCGGTTCGCCCTGGCCGAGGTCCGCGAGCCCGGGCAGGCCGGCCTGGATCCGCCCCACGAGGACCATCGCCTCGCGCGGGGAGGTCATCGGCAGAATCACCAGGAACTCATCGCCGCCGAGGCGGCCGACGATGTCGGGCTGCCGGCACTGCTCCTTGAGGAGCCGACCGACCGCGCGCAGCAGGTCGTCGCCCGCGGCGTGACCACCGCTGTCGTTGACGCGCTTGAAGCTGTCGAGATCCAGGAGGATGATCGTGGTGTCGAGCGAATGGCGCGACGACCGGGAGAGTTCCGCGCCGAGCCGCTCCTCGAGCGCGCGCCGGTTGAGCAGGCCGGTGAGGTCGTCGGTGTTGGCCGCAGTCTGCAGCTGTTCGACGAGATGCGCGTTCTTGAGCGCGATGGCCGCGGCGAACGACAGGGTGCCGGCGAGGTCGAGCTCGGAGGGGCCGTAGGCCCGGTTGTTGATCCGGGGGCCCAGCAGGAGCACCGCGAGCCGCTCCGTGCCGGCGTCCAGCGGAACCACGACTTCGGTCGTCGGCGGTGCCAAGGTCGCGACCGCCAGGTCCTGGCCGCCGGTGGCGCCGCACCCCGGCGGCAGGACCGCGTCGAGCACGGCGCGCGGCAGCGTCCCAGGACGAATCCGGTCGTCCAGCGAGCGGAAGATCCTGGCCTCGTACGCGTCGCCGTTCGGCCGGAGCAGGCAGGCCCACCAGGTGAAGAAGACCTCGGCCATGAAATCGAGGATCAGCTGCTCGGTCTCCTGCGAGGAATGGACCGAGCTCAGGAGGCGCGCCACCTGGCGGAGCGCGCGAAGCTGGAAGGCGGCGTCGTCGAGCGCCGCCTGCCGTTCCATGAGCACCGTGCGGAGTTCGACGACGACGGAGAGTCCGTGTGCCAGCGACAGGGCGACCCGGCGCAGCTGCTCGGCGACCTCCGGCCCGGCGCTGATGACGACTTCGGTTTCGCCGCTCCGGATCCGCGCCACCTGCACCGCCGACTCCGGGAACTCCGCCGGCCCCACGCGGGGCGAGCGACCCACCGAGGTCGTGATGTCGAACCAGACGGCGGGGGAGTTGAACCGGCCGACCAGCGCGTCACGGCACCGTTCGAAGAGTTCCGCGTCGGTTCGGGAGAGCCGGCAGGCGGCCGCGAATGCGCTGGGAAGCGTGCCCAGCGCCGCGGCGGCGGAGGATTGATCCATGGCCAATAATACCGGAGGACGGCCGTGGCCGCCAACGTGTGGATCGGAGCCTCGACAAGAGCGACGAACTACAGCAGGGCCGCCAGTTCGTGGGTCATCGCCACGAGCTCATCGAGCATGGCCCGGTTCCGCCATTCCCGCCGCGACGCCAGGTGCTCGGTGATGGACCCGTACCACCAGAGCGTGTCGGTCGGGGAGGCCGCCGGGTCGGCGTGGAGATACTCGGCGCCCAGGCGGCGCACCACCCGGATGGAGGCGCCGCAGTTGTGAATCTCGTCTGCCGCGCAGATGTCGAGGCCCCGCGGCTCGGCGTCGGCGATCTGGACCAGGAACTCCCGCTTGCAGGCGCGCCACGAGCGCAGCCGCCCCAGCGCGTCATGCCGCGGCTCCAGCACCTCGGCGGCGGTGGCGAGGACCACCGGGCCGAACTTCTCCAGGACCTTCGATTCGAACAGGGGTCGCTCGTCGGGCTCGGCCTCCTCGAGCACCCGGTGGAGGATGCCGGCCACCACGGTCAGGTCCTCGCAGCCGTAGCGGGCGAGGATGATCGCGATGTTGGCGGGGTGGGCCAGGTAGGCCATCGTGCGCTCCGGCCCCGTGGCGGCGCCGTAGTACTTGGCCGCGAAGGCCAGTGCGTGATTGATGCGGTCGGAGTAGCCGTGCATGGCGCCGGGGGTCAGGGTAGGCCGATCAACTTGTGGGTCTGGAGGCTGAGCCGCCAGCCCGGGTGCGCCAGGCAGTACGCCGCCGCGGCCGCGGTGTTTTCCCCGAGGCGGTCGCCGTCCATCGGCTGGAGATAGCGATGCCGGAACCCGAGATGCCGGAAGCGCTCCGGGTCCACCCCGGCTTGCGGGAAGACGAGCTTGAGCTCGTCGCCGCTGGTGAGCCGAAGGGGCGCGTCCGCTTTCGGGCTGACGCAGACCCAGTCGAGGCCCGCCGGGGCGGCCTGGGTGCCGTTGGTCTCCACCGCCACCTCGAACCCCGCGGCGTGCAGCGACCGGACCGCCGCATCGTCGAGCTGGAGCAGGGGCTCGCCGCCGGTGCAGACCACGTAGGGCACACCCCCGACGGCATCTGCGGGCCAGGCCGCGCTGACCGCGGCGGCCAGCGCCTCCGCGGTGGCGAACTTGCCGCCTCCGGGGCCGTCCGTCCCGATGAAATCGGTGTCGCAGAAGGTGCAGACCGCCGCTTCGCGATCGGCCTCCCGCCCGCTCCACAGGTTGCAGCCCGCGAACCGGCAGAAGACCGCCGGCCGGCCGGCGTGCGCCCCTTCGCCCTGCAGGGTGTAGAAGATCTCCTTGACGGCGTAACTCATGGCGCCCGGTACCTGGCGGGATCGACCCGGCCGAGATCGCGGAAGCCCCGAAGCCGGAGCTGACAGGCGTCGCAGCGGCCGCACGCCGCGCCGTCGGTCGCGGGATCGTAGCAGCTCAGCGTGAGGCCGTAGTCCACGCCCAGCTCGAGCCCGCGGGAGATGATGGCGCTCTTGCCCATCGCGATGAGCGGCGCGTGGATCCGGAGCCGGCGTCCCTCCACTGCGGCGCGAGTGGCCAGGTTGGCCATCCGCTCGAATGCGGCCACGAACTCGGGCCGGCAGTCGGGGTAGCCGCTGTAGTCCACCGCGTTGACCCCGAGGAAGATATCCGCGGACCCCAGCACCTCCGCCCAGCCGAGGGCAAAGGAGAGGAAGATGGTGTTGCGCGCGGGGACGTAGGTGACCGGAATGCCCGTGGCCAGGTCGGCCTCGGTGCGGTCCTTGGGGACGGCGATGTCGGAGGTGAGCGCGGAGGCGCCGAAGCTCCGGAGGTCGATGTCCACGATCCGGTGCTCGACGGCGCCCAGCGCCCGCGCCACCGCGGCGGCGGAGGCGAGCTCCAGCGCGTGGCGCTGCCCGTAGCGAAAGCTGAGGGCGTACGGGGCAAAGCCCTCGCTCCGGGCGATGGCGAGGGTCGTGGCGGAGTCGAGGCCCCCGCTGAGGAGGACCACCGCCGGCGCGGCTGGCATCCGGCAAAGATACCACCGGGCTCAGCGACCGAGGATGGCCTCGAGCGCCTCCGGCAGGGTGGGGTACTTGAAGCGATAGCCCAGCGCGGTGAGCCGCGCGGGAACGACCCGCTGGCTGGCGAGGAGGGCGCCGTCCGCCATTTCCCCGAACAGCGCGCGGAGCGCGAAGGCGGGGGCAGGGAGGACGGAAGGCCGGTGGAGGGCCTCGCCGAGGCGCGCGGCGAACTCCGCGTTGCGGACCGGCTCCGGCGCCACGGCGTTGATGGGTCCGCGGGCCGCCTCGTTGGTGAGCGCCTCGAGGACCGCGCCGACGGCGTCGTCGATGGCGATCCAGCTCATCCACTGGCGGCCGCTCCCGAGCGGGCCGCCGACGCCCAGCTTGAAGGGGGTCAGCATCCGCTCCAGCGCGCCGCCCTCCGTGGCGAGGATGATCCCGAAGCGCAGCTGGACGACCCGGATGCCGGCGTCGGAGGCGGGTTGGGCGGCGGCCTCCCATTCCTTGCCGACGCTCGCGAGGAAATCGGCGCCGAGAGCGCTCGTCTCGTCGAGCGGGGTGTCGCCCCGGTCGCCGTAGATGCCGATGGCCGAGGCGGCCACCAGCACGCGGGGAGGCCGCCGCAGGCGCGCCAGCGACTCCGCGAGGAGGCGGGTGCCCAGGATCCGGCTGTCCCGGATGCGCCGCTTGGCTTCGGCGGTCCAGCGGCCGGCCGCCACGCTTTCACCCGCCAGGTGGACCGCCGCGTCCACCCCTTCCAGCGCCAGCAAGATCCAGCGTACCCGCCGCGGGGTCCCACTCGACCTCGCCCGGGCGGGCCGCGCGCCGGACCAGCGCGCGCGGGTTCCACCCCGCCGCCCTGAGGGCGGGAAGCAGGGCGGAGCCGAGCAGGCCGGACGCGCCCGTGACGGCGACGCTTCCGGCCGAGCCCAGCGTCAGCGTTTCATCCACTCACGACACCGTGAAGGTCACCGACATGCCGTGCAGCACGTGCGGCTTGCCGTCGCCGGCGTCGGGGACGAAGCAGATGAGCCCGTAGGTGCCCGGGGTGAACTCGGCGGTGAAGTTCTGCACCGCGCCGGGCGCGATGTCAGTGATGCCGGCGAACGGCGTGCCGGGAGGCGGGCCCTTCATGCCGCCCGTGAGCCAGGCGCCCCACGGTTCCATGGTGGCGCCGGGGGCGAGCCGAACGACGACGACCTCGTGCGGCTGGGTGGCCGTGTTGGTGACCGAGAACTCGTGCTTGCCAGCGGTGATGGCCTGGGACATCGTGAAGCTGTAGTCCGCCAGGGCCATCTGGATGTCGCCCGGCGGGAGCGAGGCGGACGGTGCGCTGTCGGGCAGGACCTCCATCCCGAGGATCATCCCCTTCGCGACGTGCGCGGTGCCGTCCGGCGACGGAATCCGGCAGTACAGCACATATTGACCGGCCTCGAGCTCGAGCGTGGCCTCCGACTGGCTGCCGGGGAGCGCGCCGTTCGGGCCGCCCTGGATGAGGGCCCACGACGGCGGCGGGCCGCCGGCCTTGAGCGCCTCGCCGAAGTCCGCCACCGTCTTGCCCCCGGTGAGCCTCGCGAACTGAATCTGGTGCAGTTCCTTGCCCGAATTCGCCAGGGTGATGGTCGTGAGGCCGGCGTGGATCGGGGCCGAGGGCAACTGGTAGCCGTAATCCGTGGCGGTGATGGTCACCTGTTGCGGCGCGACCGCGGTGGTGGCGGTCGTCGTGGTTGCGGAGCCGGCGGGGGCCTTTTCCTTGGCGCAGGCCAGCGCGACCATCGTGGCGAGGAGCAGGTGGGCGTGACGCATCGTTCGGAAATCTCCAGGTGGAAAGGGTGGCAAGGGGGCGGGCGACCGACGCGCCGGGGCCGTGGGCCGCTTACTGACGGGGCCGGCCAGCCGTATGTTTCGACGGACCCCGCTGCTGGGAGATACCACGTGCGACGCCACCTCGTCAATTCCGTACTCTTCCTGGTCCTGTCCGCCGGCGGGCTCGCCGCGCAGGGATGGCAGCTCTCCCCCTTCCGCCCGCTGGAGTTGCCCGGGCCCAACAGCGTCCGGGCCGGGAGCGGACGGCCCGGCGCCGGCTACTGGCAGCAGCAGGCCGACTACCGGATCGAGGCCACGCTCGACCCCGCCGCCAACGAACTCCGCGGCCACGAGGTCATCACCTACCGCAACCGCTCGCCGGACGCGCTTCCCTATCTCTGGTTGTACGTCGAACAGAACATGTGCGCCCCCGGGAGCGTGACCTCCCAGCTCGACCAGCCCCCGCTCGTCTTTCTCGGCTCCGTCTTCGATTTTTCCTGCCAGGGCTTTGCGGGCGGGCTGACGCTCGATTCAGTGTCGGTCGGCGGCCGGCCGATGCGGCCGGTGGTCTTTGGCACGACCATGCGGATCGACCTGCCGGCGCCGCTGGCGGCCGGCGCCACTACCGAGATCGAGATCACCTGGCGATTCAAGGTGCCGGCGTTCGGCGGCGGCCGCATGGGGCACGACGGAGATTTGTACGAGCTGGGGCAGTGGTACCCCCGCATGGCGGTGTACGATGACCTGCGCGGCTGGAATCACGAGCCGTATATCGGGGCCGGCGAATTCTACCTGGAGTATGGCCGCTTCGACGTGGCGATCACCGTGCCGGCCCCGTTCGTGGTGGCGGCCACCGGCCGGCTCGGCAATCCCGAGGAGGTGCTTACGGCGGCCCAGCGGGATCGGCTGTCCCGTGCCCTGACTTCCACGGACCCGGTCGCGATCATCACGAAGAATGAGGCGAGGCACCCGGCGGGAAACGGGCCCCCGGCGGCCAACACACGTACCTGGCGCTTCTCCGCCGACAGCGTGCGCGACTTCGCCTTTGCTGCCAGCCCCGACTTCCAGTGGGATGCCAGCGGGTGGGACGGGGTACTGATCCAGACCTTCTACCGCCCCTCGGCCACGCTCTGGGCCGAGTCCAACCGGATGACCCACCAGGCCCTGCAGTACTACAGCACCCAATGGTACCGCTATCCCTGGCCGCAGTTCACCAGCGTCGAGGGGCCGATCGAGGGGATGGAATACCCGATGATCACCTTCGATCCTGCCGGGCCGACCCGGGAGGACGTCGGCTGGGTGCTCGCCCACGAACTCGGCCACCAGTGGGTGCCGATGATCGTCGGCTCCAACGAGCGGCTGTATCCGTGGATGGACGAAGGCTTCAACACCTTCATCGACCTGGGCAATGCCGCGCGCTACTTCAAGGGCACACCCTACGGCGATTCGATCGAGGTCCATCCGCTCCACCTCTACAAGCAGCACGCCGTGCCGGGCTCGGAGCAGCCGCTCATCCTCCCGCCGGTGGAAGTGACCGATCTCTTCTGGGGCGGCTACCAGAAGCCGGCGCTGATGCTGCAGCTCCTGCGCTACGAGGTGCTCGGGCCCGAGCGGTTCGACGCGGCCTTTCGCCAGTACCTGAGCGCCTGGGCGTTCCGGCACCCGGCCCCGGCCGACTTCTTCCGGCTCATGCGCGACGCCTCGGGGATGGACCTCGACTGGTTCTGGCGCGAATGGGTGCTCACCACGACCCAACTCGACCAGTCGGTGGATTCCATCGTGGCCGGCCGCGACGGCACGACGGCCGTGCACCTCTCGAGCCTCGGCACGATGGTCATGCCCGCCGAGCTTCGGCTGACTTATGTCGATGGATCGACCGGGGTGGTCCGGCTGCCGGTGGAAATGTGGAACCTCGGGCCGCACTTCAGCTACCAGGTACGCGGCCGGCTGGGGGTGAAGCGCGCAGAGATCGATCCCCGGCGCGCGCTCCCCGACGTGGACCGGGCCAACAACGTCTTTCCGCGATGAACGCGCGCGATGCCGGCGGGCTCGGCGAGTACCTGCGCGGGGAGGGCGCTTCCGATCAGGTGGTGCAGGGCGGGCTCGACGTGCTGCTGGACGGGTGGGAGCGGACGGTGGCGGCGGTGGAGTCGGGGTATGAGAGGGGGTACGAGGAGTACCTCAACGACCTCGACGGCCGGCAGCTGCTGGCGCAGGCCCTGGCGCGCGTGACGCCGACGCAGGCCGCCGCCGTCGAGGAGCGGCTCGAGGCCATCGACGCCCGGATGCGGGCGGCGACCACGCCGGTGGCACGGTGCCTCTGGGGCGCAATCGTGGCCGAGGAGGAAGGCTGGGAACCGGGCGCCAACTGGTGGTACTACGCGCGTCCGCAGCGCGGCCCCGAGGGCTTCCTCTCGGAGTTTCCCCCGGCCTAGGCGCGCCGGATCGGCACGCCGTCGCCGGCGCGGCGGACGAGCAGGATGTCGGAGAGGTTGTCGCGGGTCAGGAGGCCGACGAGCGCGCCGCCCTCGTCGACCACCGGCAGGGCGGGGAGTCCGCTCCCTCCCAGCCGCTCGAGCGCCTCGGCAAAGGGCACCGTCACCGCCAGCGGTGTGACGCCGCGCGTCATCGCCGTCTCCACCGAGGCGCCGGCTCCGCGCCCGGCCAGCCCCCGGATCAGCCCGTCCCGCGTGAGCAGTCCCTCGAGGTGCCCCCAGTTGTCCACGATCGGGAACTCCCGCTGCTCCCCGGCCAGGAGCGCGTCCACCGCGTCCTGCAGCGTGGCGTGCACCGGCAGCGTCACGAAACGGGTGATCATCATTTCATGCACCGTGAGCCCGTGGCCGGCGGCGCGGGTCTCGACGGCGGCGGCCTCCCCGCCGGCGGCGAGGTAGACGAACACGGCGATCAGGACGAGCACGACGCTCGGCGAGAGCCCCCAGCCGGCAAAGAACCCGAGGCCCCAGAGGCCGAGCAGCAGGGCACCGGCCTGGCCGACGCGCGCGGCGATCCGCGTGGCGCGGACGAGCCCCAGCCGCATCGCGAGGAGCGCCCGCAGCACGCGGCCGCCGTCCATCGGGAAGACCGGCAGCAGGTTGAAGAGGAGCAGGGCCACGTTGACCCACATGATCTTCTGGGCGAGCCCGGGCTGCCCGGGCGCCAGCTGGTCGGCGTCGAGCGGGGCGCCTGCGAGGCGCAGCACGGCGAACAGGGCGGCCGCGATGCCGAGCGTGACGAGCGGGCCGGCGATGGCGATCAGGAGTTCCTGCCGGGGCTCCTCCGGCATCCGCTCGAGGCGCGCGAGCCCGCCGATGGGGAGGAGGAGCACGTCGGGGGTCTTCACGCCGAAGCGGCCGGCCATCAGGATGTGCCCGAACTCGTGCAGCAGCACGCAGGAGAAGAGCGCGAGCAGGAACACCACGCTGGTCAGCGCGGCCCCGCTCCCGCCCTCCCCGTACGCGGACCAGGCGTACCAGGCGACGAGGAGGAAGAAGGTGACGTGGATCTTGATGTCGGTGCCGGCGATCCGCCCGACGCGATATGACCATTGCATGACAGCTTCCCGGGAAAGGTCGTGCCGGAATTTGGCGGCACGGGCGCCGTGGCGCTAATATTGAGTCCGAATCCTCAGCAGGAGCACTCCGATCACGACCGTCACGCCGCCCGCCGCTCCGGCGACCTGGACCCCGAAGGACGCCGAGAAGCTGTACAACATGCCGGGCTGGGGCCTGGGCTTTTTCCGCACCAACGCGGAGGGTCACGTCACGGTGCACGCCGACGGCGACCCCGCGCGCGGGCTCGACCTCTACCAGCTCGCGATGGACCTGCAGGCGCAGGGCGTGGGCCTGCCCCTCCTGCTCCGGTTTTCGGACATCCTCCGCGCCCGGATCACCCAGCTCGCCGAGGTGTTCGACAAGGCGATCGCGGAGTTCGGCTACACCGGCACGTACACGACGGTCTACCCGATCAAGGTCAACCAGCAGCGGCACGTGGTGCAGGAGATCGTGGAGTTCGGCGCACCGCACGGCGTCGGGCTCGAGTGCGGGAGCAAGCCGGAACTGCAGGCGGTGCTCGGGCTGCACGAGAGCACCCACCACCTGATCGTCTGCAACGGATACAAGGACGAGGAGTTCATGCGGCTGGCCATGATGGGCCAGCGGCTCGGTCACCAGGTGTTCATCGTCGTCGAGCAGCTGCACGAGCTCGACCTGCTGCTTTCCGTGGCCGACGAAATGGGCGTCACCCCGACCCTCGGCGTGCGGATCAAGCTCGCCACCGAAGGCTCGGGACGCTGGGCCAAGAGCGGGGGCGAAAAGTCGAAATTCGGCCTGAGCGCGGTGGAGCTGATGCGGCTCCTCAACCGGCTGGACCGCCTCGGGCGGAAGGACCTGCTCCGGCTGGTCCATTTCCACCTGGGCAGCCAGATCACCGACATCCGCCACGTGAAGGCGGGGCTCGAGGAAATCGGCCGCTATTACGCCGAGATCCACGCCATGGGGTTCAAGCTGACCCACGTGGACGTGGGCGGCGGCCTCGGCGTGGACTACGACGGCTCACGCTCCACGCGGCCGGCCAGCGTCAACTACACCATGCGGGAATACGCCAGCGACGTGGTGTACACCATCGGCACCGCCTGCCGGGAGCAGGAGCTCCCGATGCCGCACCTGATCTCGGAGTCGGGGCGCGCGCTCACCGCGCACCATTCGCTGCTGCTCGTCAACGTGATCGACGTCGAGAGCCAGGTGGAGCCGGTGCCGCCGGTGCTCGGGGAGGACCCGCATCCGCTCCTCCGCGAGATGGCGGAGAACCTCGAGGGCCTGAACACGGAGCGGCTCGACGAGGCGTTCCACGACGCGATCTTCGCCAAGGAACGCACCAACGAATATTTCGCCAGCGGGGTCTTCACGCTCCGGGACAAGGCCGACGCGGAACAGCTCTACCTCTGCACGCTCACGGCGATCCAGCAGCTCCTCGGCGAGGACCGGGCGTCGCACCCGGAGGTCACCGCCCACATCGACGCGACCCTGGTGGACCGGTATTTCTCGAACTTCTCCGTCTTCCAGTCGCTCCCGGACAACTGGGCCATCGACCAGCTCTTCCCGATCATGCCGATCCACCGGCTGGACGAGCGCCCCACCCGTCGCGGCACCATCCAGGACATCACCTGCGACTCCGACGGCGTCATCGACCGGTTCGCCGGCGGGCGGAAGGGCAAGCCCTCGCTCGAGCTGCACGCCGTGCAGGACGCGGAGCCCTACGTCCTCGGGATCTTCCTGACCGGTGCGTACCAGGAGATCCTGGGCGACCTGCACAACCTCTTCGGCGACACCAACGCCGTGCACGTGCGGCTCACGCCGCAGGGCTACCAGGTCACCGACCTGGTCCACGGCGACACCGTCACCGAGGTGCTGAACTACGTGCAGTTCCACGCCTCCGACCTGCTGGCCACCTGGCGCCGCAAGGTGACCGCGGCCCGGGACCTGAGTCGCGCCGAGTCCAACTCCTTCATTGCCGACTACGTGGCCGGGCTGGAGGGGTACACGTACCTCGAGGGAGAAAAGGAGCAGGGCGAGCGCTAGCCCGGCGCGCTGCCGGACACGGAAAGGGGGCTCCGCGCACTCGCGGAGCCCCCTTTGGCGTTCAGCGACCGGGCCTCGCGGCCCGGCGGGCTACTTCCGCTTTTCGATCGGGACGAACGAGCGGGTCTCGGGGCCGGTGTAGACCTGCCGGGGGCGCGCGATCTTCTGTTCCTTGTCCGTCACCATCTCCTCCCACTGCGCCAGCCACCCGGGCATCCGGCCCAGCGCGAAGAGGACGGTGAAGTAGTCGGTCGGGTACCCCATGGCCTGGTAGATGAGGCCGGAATAGAAATCCACGTTGGGGTAGAGCTTCCGCTTGATGAAGTACTCGTCCGACAGTGCGATGCGCTCGAGCTCGACGGCGATTTCGAGCTTGGGGTTGAGCCCGGTCTCGGCGAAGACCTCGTCGGCCACCCGCTTGATCAGCTTGGCCCGCGGATCGTATGACTTGTACACCCGGTGGCCGAAGCCCATCAGGCGGCCCTCGCCGGCTTTGACGCGCTCGATGAAGGCCGGGATGTTCTTCTTGTCGCCGATCTCGTCGAGCATGAGGAGCACGGCTTCGTTGGCGCCGCCGTGCAGCGGTCCGTACAGCGCCGCGATGCCCGCCGAGATGGCCGAGAACGGGTCCACGCCGGAGGAGCCGACCGACCGGACGGCGCTCGTCGAGCAGTTCTGTTCGTGGTCGGCGTGCAGGATGAAGAGGATCTCGAGGGCCCGTTGCAGCACCCGGTTGGGCTTGTGGTGCCCGCCGATGCTGAACGTCATGTTGACGAAGTTGCCGATGTAGTCGAGGTCGTTGCGCGGGAACTCGTACGGCAGGCCCCGGGTCTGGCGGAAGCAGAACGCCGCAAGCGTGGGGATCTTGGCCATGAGGCGGACCCGCTGGGTGTAGCGGTTGTCCGGGTCGTGGACGTTCTTGGCGTCGGGGTAGAACGTCGAGAGGGCGCCGACGACGCCGAGAAGCATGCCCATCGGGTGGGCGTCGTACCGGAACCCCTCCAGGAACTTGATGATGTTGGTGTGGACGTAGGTGTGGAACATGATGTCGTGTTCCCACTTCGCCAGCTGCGCCTTGGTGGGCAGCTCTCCCTCGTTGAGGAGGTAGGCCACCTCGAGGAAGCTGGCCTTGTCCGCAAGCTCCTCGATCGGGTAACCGCGGTACCGGAGGATTCCGCGGTCGCCGTCGATGTAGGTGATGGCACTGCGGCAAGCGGCGGTGTTCGTGTAGGCCGGATCGTAAGTCATCAGGCCAAAGTCGTCGTCGGATGTCTTGATCTGGCGGAGGTCGATCGCGCGGATGGTTCCGTCGGCGATCGGAAGGTCGTATTTCTTGCCGGTGCGATTGTCGGTGACGCTCAGGGTTTCGTTCGACACGGTGCGTTCCTCGTGGGGGAGAATGCCCAACACCAACGCGAGGGAAAGTAGCCGGGGGGCGTGCCGGGTGAAAGCCGGTTATGTTGACGGCCCATGTGCGCGCGCCGCTCCACTCCGCCATCGCTCGCCGAGCGCGCCTCGGGCGCCCTGCTGGCCCACGCGGCCGGCAACGCACTCGGCGTCCCGACCGAGTTCCTCCACAGCCCGGAGGCCATCCGGGCCGAGTATCCCGGCGGCGTCCGGGATATCATCCGCCGGGACACGCCCGACTCGCCGTTCGATGACGACGTCGCCATGGCCCTGCTCCTGGCTGAAGAACTCCTCACAAACGACGTCGACCTCGAGCGCCTGGCCGGGCGGTGGATCCATTGGCTCGACACCGACGGCCGCGGGGCAGGGACCTGGACCCGCACGGCGCTCAATCACATCCGGACCCACGGCTCCCCCCCGTCCGGCACCGGCGGGAGGGCGCCCAACGGCGCCGTCATGCGGGCGCTGCCGGTTGCGCTCGCCGCACGGGGCTCGCCGCGCAACCTGGTGGCCGGCACCTGGCACACCGCCGCCCTGACCCATCCCGACGACCGGTGCACGTGGGGAGCGGTGGCGGTCAACGTGGCCGCCGCCGAATTGCTTGCGGGCCGGCGCGACTTCCTGGCCGACGTGATCGAGGTGCTCCGTGTCAACGAGGCGCCGGCCGAACTCCTCGCGGCCGTCCGCCGGGTCCCGCTCGAACGGCGGGAAGAACTCCCCCTGCTTGGCGAACGGGCCTGGGACGCCGTGAGTTGCGTGGAGATCGCGCTCTGGACGGCGTGGCACGAGCCGGACCTGGAGTCGGCGCTCGTCTGGCTGGCCAATGCCGGCGGCGACACCGACACCAACGCGGCCGTGGCCGGCGGGCTCCTCGGCGCGCGGGACGGCGAGGCGGCCATTCCGCGCCGCTGGCTGGAGGCGCTGCCGGAACTGGACCGGCTCCGGAGCGTGGCGGAGCGGCTGGTCGGCCTGCCGGGCTGAGCAGGCGCCCTCGCGGCGAAGCCGCCGGGGCGATATATCTTTCCCCTCCTCGCCTGACCCCCTGATCCTCCAGTGGAAGGTGTACACCGATGAAGCGATCCCTCTGGCTCCTGTTGACCCTGGCCGCGGCGCCGCTCGCGGCGCAGACCGGCGTCGATACTACCGGCTCGGGCGCGTTGATCGACCAGGCCATGAACCACTCCGAGGTCATGAAGAACCTCGAGTACCTCGCCGACGTGATCGGCCCGCGCCTGACCGGCTCGCCGGCCACGAAGAAGGCCAACGACTGGACCGAGGCCCGCTTCAAGGCGTACGGCCTGGCCGCCTCGCAGGAGGCCTGGCAGTACGGGGTCACCTGGGAGCGCGGTCCGATCGCCTTCCGCATCGACTCGCCGTTCCCCCGCAACCTGGTCGCGCACAGCTGGGCCTGGACCGACGGCACCGCTGGCAAGACGCTGACCGGTCCCGTGGTGCTGGTGGACGTCTCCACGCCGGAGAGCCTGGCGGTCTACAAGAGCAGGGTGAAGGGCGCCTGGCTGATGCTCCGGCCCGCCGCCAACATCTGGAACCCCGACGGCCCGCCGATGACCGCCGCCGATTCCGCCGCCCAGCGCGCCGAACAACAGGCCCGGATGGCCGCGTTCCGTGCCGGGAATGCCGACACCTCCGAGGCGGCCCGGCAGGCCCGGCGTCAGTTCGCCGTGGACCGGAACTACCTCCTGAAGCAGTACGGCGCGCTGGGCGTCCTGACCGACGCCTCCAAGCAGTTCGGCCTGATGAACATGTCGGGCTCGCCGTACGCCGTTTCGCCCCTGCCGAACGTGGTGATCGCCCACGAGGACTACGCCCAGTTCAGCCGGCTGCTCGCGCAAGGCGTCACGCCGCGGATTTCCGGGCGGGTCGACAACACGATGGGCACCAAGCCGGTGACCCAGTGGAACACGGTGGGTGAGATCAAGGGGACCGAGTGGCCCGACCAGGTCGTGATCCTCGGCGCCCACCTCGACAGCTGGGATCTCGGGACCGGGACCACCGACAACGGCACCGGCTCGATGGTGGTGCTCGAGGCGGCCCGCGCCATCATGCAGAGCGGGCTCAAGCCGAAGCGCACCATGCGCTTCGTGCTCTTCACCGGTGAGGAAGAGGGCCTGCTGGGCTCCACCGCCTACGCCGCCCAGCACGCCGGCGAGGCGGGCAAGATCCAGGCGGTGCTGGTGCTCGACAACGGGACCGGCCGCATCACGGGCCAGGCGCTGCAGGGCCGGGCGCAGGATGCGCAGCTCTGGAAGGACCTGCTGGCCCCGGTGGCCTCACTCGGCGCCGACAGCGTGCGGGACGCCAACAAGGGCGGCACCGACCACCTCTCGTTCATCCCCTACGGCGTGCCGGGCTGGAACTTCGACCAGGAGTCGAGGGGCTACGATCACACCCACCACTCGCAGGTCGACACCTACGATCACGCGGTCCCCGGCGACCTGATCCAGGCCTCGGCGGTGATGGCCGTGACGGGATACGAACTGGCCAACCTGCCGACCCTCCTGCCGCGGGGCGCGACCCGGCCGGTCACGCCGCGCACGGTGCTGCCGCCGAGCCCGGGATTGGCCAGCAAGAAGTAGCGCGGACGCATCCAGAGCGTCGAAACGCGGTGCGGGGGAGATCCCCGCACCGCGTTTCGCGTGTCCCTACCTCCAGGGCGACGGCGGCGGTGGCGGCGGGTCCTTGGCCGCGTCCGCGCCGAGTCCCGGCGGGGCTGTTCGAAGCATCAGGCCTCCATGGTCGTGGCGCTCAGCCGTGGCGGCCGAGCTGCCGGGTGATCGTCTGCAGCGCGCGTTCGATCGTGTCCAGCCGGTCGTCCACCTCCTTGAGCTTCACCGCCACCTGCCCTCCCCACTTCGAGGTCTCGTTCATCCATCGCGAGAGCGACTTGAGGTCGCCGGCCGGCTGGGACGCGGCCTTCGTGCGCCAGGGGAGCTTGCCGACCCAGCGCCATCGCCCGCCCCGCTTGGCCCAATGCCCGTGTGCGGCTGCCATTTCGATGTCCTCCAGTCAGGGTGATCCGTCTCAATCCCACGGCGGCGGCGGAGGGGGAGGGGGATCCTCCGACGCGGCCAGCCGAGCCGCCTGGTTCGTCCACGATGCAGTCATCCTGCGCTCCTGCCGGTCAGCCCCGGCGTTCGAGTTGCTCCTCGAGGTACTTCACCCGTTCCTCCAGGTCTCGGCACTTCTTCGACACCAGCTGCCCCCACGCGTTCATCGCCACGATCCACCCCGTGAGGGCGACGGGGTCGCCGCGCTGGCCCGGCTGATTGCTCCAGGGCAGGGGGCCCTGGTACTCCCACAGCCAGTCCTTGGGACTCTCCCCGCCGAGCTTCTTGGGCACCCATCGTCCTGCGCCAGCCGCGTTCATGATTGCCTCCACGTGAGAAAAGTTCGCGCCGTGCTACTTCACCTCGACCGCCGGCCGTTGCAGCGCGCCGAGCCGTTGCCGGCTCTCGCGGGCCAGCCGCTGGTCGCCCACCGCATCCGCGGCCAGCGCGCGAATCCGCAAGCTGGCCGGAAGGAAGACGACATCCGCGAGCACCGCCGGCGCATCGGCGACGCTGGCCCACTCGATCGCGTCCCACGGGTGCCCCTGCGCGAGGTACAGCTGGGCCAGCAGGATGCGGTCGGCCACCAGCGACTGGTTGGGGCGCCAGCTGAGCTCGATTTTCGGCGCGCGTGGCGCGTTGGTCTTGAAGATGGCGATTGCGCCGGACGTATCGCCGCGCGCCAGCAACAGATGCGCCTCCAGGCTCCGCATCATCGGCGAGACGCCCGGAGCCGCCCGCCGAACGATCTCCGCGTGCAGCCGTTCCGCATCTTGTATTCGGTGCTGCCCGGCGAGCCACACGCCGACCAGCCAGAGCTGGCCCTCACCGACGTCATCGGGAGATCGCGCAACCTGACCGAGCACCGAGTCCGCCAGGATGCTCGCTTCGGCGTCGTAGGGCGCGCCGGCCACCGCGTCGAGGGTCTGGAGCAGTCGCTGACTGGCCCGAACCGATACCAGGTCCGATCCAATGAGGGACCGCGCTTCGGCGGTGTCCCCTCGTGCCACGAGAATCCCCTGTCGCATCATGAGATTGCCAAAGTACCGGCTACCGCTCGGGTCGGCAGCGCTCACCGCTTGCCACGCCGCCTCTGCGCAGTCGGCCTGGCGCAGGCCGGCGGCGCTGAGCGCCTCTGCGGCCTGGTAGACCGCCTCCGGATGTCCCGCCGCTTCCTCGGCCCACCGGATCCGTCTGGTGCCGCCGAGCGCGCAACCGACGGCCAGCTGGAGGTAGCGCGACTCCAGGGTGTCGGGATGCCCCGCGGCGAACGCCCCGAGGAGGCCGGCCGCGGTCGTGTCGCCACGCCGGTACGCCGCCTCGATGAGGTGAGGGAGCACCGGTGCGAAGGTCGGATCCAGTTCCCGAACCCTGCGGAATGCGTTCTCCGCGAGCGTGTCGATGAAGCCGGTGAGCGGCAGGAGGTGCGCATACACCTCACCGAGGGCCATCCAGGCATCGGCGGCGGTTGGGTCGATGGCCAGGACTTGCCGGAAGCGCGACACGGCGCTGTCGGCCTCACCTTGCTGGTACGCCATCAGACCCAGTGCGAAGGCGGAGTACTTCGGGGGCAGGGAGTCCACCCGGCGCCCGAGAGCCCCGATCAGCGTGGCCGCCGCCGCCGTGTCTCCGGCCCAGCTCGCGGCCTGGGCGCCCCGCAGAGCCGCATACGCGAAGGTGGAATCCTCGCCGAGGGCGGCGCGGAAGTGGGCCAGCGCCTCGGCGAAGGAGGCGCGCCGATATTCTTCATCGCCGAGGTAGAAGTGGGCGAGCGCGGCAGGGGAGCGGCCCTGCAAGAGGGGGAGGGGCACTCGCGCTCCGCCGGCGTTCGAGGGCAGGAGGGTCCCGATGAGCCGCCCGGCCGCCACAGACCCCACGCTCCAGGCCGCCGAGCCCAGGGGCATCACCACCGTCATCGGGGCGTCGCCGCTCGAGGGGCTGATCTCGAGTGCCAGGCGCAGCGAGTCGCCCTCGAACAGGGTGCCGGTGATCCAGCGCCCGGCTCCGACGGCGTGCCCCACTTTCTCCGGCCCGTCTGCAGGCCCGGGCCGCACCTCGACGGCGCTGAGGAACCCGCTCGCGTTGAGCGCGGAGACGAGTGCACCGGTGATCTCGGCGCTGCGCGTCGAGTCCATCGTGCCGGAGGAGGCCCTGATCGGCAGGATCGCGATCCGGTTCGGGTCGAGACGCTCGCGGCCCGTCCGGGTCAGGCCCCAGACCACGATGCCGCCGACCAGGAGGCCGCCCAGGGCGAACAGCCCCCGCCAGCTCCGCCGGCGTGTTGCTGCGGCCGGCGCCGGCGCGGGAGTGCCCGACCCCTCGAGCGCCCGGACGACCTCGCTCGCGCTGGACGGCCGGTCGGCCGGCAGCTTCCGCAGCATCCGGTGCACCAGTTCCCCGAGCGGGGCCGGCACGCCCGGCCGGAGCACGGACACGGGCGTCGGCGTGTCGAACGCCTGCCGCGCCATCACGGCCTGGGCGGTCACGCCGGAGAACGGCGGTTCGCCGGTCAGCATCTCGTAGAGCACGCAGCCGAGCGCGTAGAGGTCGCTCCGCGCGTCGAGGTTCCGCTCGCCGGTCGCCTGCTCGGGGCTCATGTAGCTCGGCGTGCCGACCACGAGGCCGCTGGTCGTGATGACCTCGGCGCTCACCCCGGCCATCGCGCGGGCCACGCCGAAATCGGCCACCCGCGCCTCGCCGCCCTCGAGCAGGATGTTCTCGGGCTTGATGTCGCGATGGATCACGCCCTGGGCGTGGGCGTACGCGAGCGCCGCCGCCACGTCGCGGGCGATCTTGACCGCGTCCTCCAGCGGCAGGGGCCGCTCGCGCGCCAGCCGTTCGGCAAGCGATTCGCCGTCGACGAACGGCATGACGAAGAAGACCAGGCCGTCGGCCAGCCCGGAATCGAACAGCGGCAGGATGTGGGGATGGGACAGTCGGGCCGCGAAGGCAATTTCGCGCTCGAAGCGTTCGGGGCCGAGCGCGCTCAGGACGTCCGGGCGGACGACCTTCACCGCCACCTGGCGGCCATGCCGGGCATCGTCGGCCAGAAAGACGACCGCCATCCCGCCGTGCCCGATCTCGCGGAGGATGGTGTAGCGACCTGCGAGTGCCGCCCTGACGCGGTCGATCAACTCCCGCACGCGCCCTCCTTGGGACAGGGCGGTGAACCTACCGCGGTCGCCGGTTTCGGCTAGTGGCGTCGTATATTCCCGGGACGCATGACTACTCCTGCCGATGCCGTTCCCGCGGATGCCCGACGGGTGCCCGCGATGCTCGGGGCCGTGGCCGCCGTTTGGCTGGCGGCCGCGTTCGCCGTGCCGCTCTTTCCCGACGAGTACTACTACTGGACCTGGTCGCAGCACCTGGCCGCGGGGTACTTCGACCACCCGCCCGCCGTGGCGTGGCTGATCCGGGCGGGGACCGCGGTCTTCGGCGCGACGCCGATCGGCGTGCGGGCGCCCTCGCTGGTCTGCGGGTTGCTGGCCGTCGTGGGGGTCGGCCGCATCGCCGCGATCCTCGCGGGCCCGGCGGCCGGCCGGCGCGCCATGCTGTTCTTCTCGGTCACCCCGATCATCACCGGAATCTTTGTCCTGGCGACGCCGGACGCGCCGCTCCTCGCCGCCATCGCGTGGAGCCTCTACGCCGTGCTCCGCGCCTTGCACGCCAGTGTCGCGCCGCGCCGCGCCCTGGCGTGGTGGGCCGCGGCCGGCATCCTCCTCGGCCTGGCCGGTGTCTCCAAGTACACCGCGGTGCTGGTGCCCGTCGGGCTGGCCGCGACGCTGGTGCTGTACCGGCCGTTCCGCCGCGTGCTGCTGACCCCGGGACCGTACCTCGCGGCGGTGCTGGCGCTGATGGTCGTCTCTCCGGTGGTGGCCTGGAACGCCACCCACGCGTGGGCCTCCTTCCGCTTCCAGCTCTCGCACGGGCTTGGGGCTCCCCGCGGCGGATCCCTGCTCGACCGGGAATTGACGATGGTCTGGCAGCAACTCCTCGCCGCGACGCCCATCCTCTGCGCGTTCCTGGCGGCGGCGGTGTGGCGCACGGTCCGCCGTCGGGAGGATCCGCGCGCGGTGCTGCTGGGCGGCATCGCCCTCTTCATCACGCTCTTCTTCGCGTGGAGCGGCCGGCGCCGGCCGGTGGAGGCCAACTGGCTGGGCGTCGCGTACCCCGCCGCCGTCGCCCTGCTGGCGTCATGGCAGCTGGGCCCGCGCGCCGCGCGGTGGCTCCGCGCGGGCACCGCGCTCGCGGCGGCCCTCACGCTGGTGCTCCTCATCCACCTGTCCACTCCCCTGCTCCCGCTGCCCCGCGAGCCGATGGCGACTTCCCAGGCCTTCGCCTGGCCGGAGGTGGCGGCGGCGGTCGAGCGCGCGGCGTCGGCCAGCGTGGGCGAGGGCCAGCTCCACTACGCCACCAACCGGTACCAGGAGGCGGCCGCGATCACGTTCCTGCTCCCGACCCATCCGCCGGCGTACGCGTTCAACATGAAGAGCCGGCCCAACCAGTACGATTTCTGGCCGCAGTTCCGGGACGTGGCGCACCGGGGGGACCGGATGCTGCTGGTGATCAACGAGGAAGGGGCGGATCCCGAGATCGTGATCCCCGCGCTGCGCCCGCACTTCACGAAGGTCGAGCGAGGGGAGCTCATCGAGCGCCGGATGCCGGCACTCGACGGTCAGGGCGAGGTGTTCAACCGGAAGCGGATCTGGCTCTTGTCGGGATGGCTGGGGACGTGGCCGGACGAGGCGCGCCCGGGGCGCTGACCGGGAATCAGCGCCCGGCGGAGGGGAGGGTCACGGTGCAGGTCGTCAGGAAGCCGCCGCGGACGTTGTAGATCGTTTCTACCGACAGCGTGGCGGGCGCGAGGACCCGGAAGAGGTCCTCCGCGATCCTGGCGGTGGCGTGCTCCTGGTAGATCCCCACGTTTCGGTAGCTGGTGATGTAGTACTTGAGGCTCTTGAGCTCGATGCAGGTGCCCGCGGGCTCGTACCGGATGGTCAGCGTGGCGTAGTCCGGGAGCCCGCTGTAGGGGCAGACCGCGCTGAACTCGTCGGTCTCGGTGACGATCTGCTGGCTGGGTCCGGTGTACGGAAAGGTCTCGAGCACGCCGACATCGACGTGCTCGGGACCGACGAACGGCAGGGACCGGCCTTCGGATTTCGGCATGGGTCCATTCTAATCGGTTCTACTTTTCCCGCACCATCCCGTTCTCGACCCAGGCGTACTGGTTGGCCATGGTCTGCTGGGCCACCTTGTAGTTGAGCACGTCCTCGTTGTCGAACAGCATGGCGAAGCGCTCCTCGATCCGGCGGCGGGCGTTCCGGGCGAAGGCGTCGGCCAGCTCGATCGGCGAGCGGTCGGCGGGGTTCTTCCGGACCATCGCCTGGGCCCGGCTGACCGTGGCGGAGATGGCGAAGAGCTCGGCGCCGATTTCCACCAGCCGGCCGAGGACGGCCTGCCGCTTTTCCAGCTTGGGCCCGAACTTGATCATCGCGTGGAAGAGCGAGCGCGCCAGCTTCCGCGAGCGCCGCTCGACGAAGCGCAGGTGCGTGGCCAGCGGACCGAAGGCGCCGTAGCCGAACCAGCCCTTGAGGCCGATCCACAGCTTCGGATACCAGAGCGCGTAGAAGGCCGCGGCGGCGAAGAGCGCCTTGACCTTGGTGCCCGCCGACGACTTCGGGTCGATCAGCGCGCCCGCCACCTTCAGGTGGGTGTCCACCGCCTCGCGCGCGATGAACAGCCGCATGATCTCGCTGGAGCCCTCGAAGATCATGTTGATGCGGAAGTCCCGCATCATCCGCTCCACCGGGTCGGGGCGCTCGCCGCGGCTCCGCAGGCTGTCGGCCGTCTCGTAGCCGCGCCCGCCCTTGATCTGCAGCAGGTCGTCCACGATCCGCCAGCCCACCTCGGAATTCCACATCTTGGCCATCGCCGCCTCGAGGCGGATGTCCACCGTGCCCCGGTCGGCCATCAGCGACGCCAGGTCGCTCACCGACTCCATGGCGAAGGTGTCGGCGGCCATCTTGCCGAGCTTCTGTGCCACGGCGTCGTGCTTGCCGATCGGCGCACCCCACTGCACGCGTTCCCCGGCCCAGATCCGGGCAATTTCCAGCGAGCGCTTGGCGCCGGCCGCGCAGGAGGCGGGCAGCGTGAGGCGCCCGGTGTTGAGCGTCACCAGCGCGAGCTTGAGTCCCTTGCCCTCGCCCCAGATGATGTTCTCGACCGGCACCTTCACGTCGGTGAAGCGGATCACGCCGTTCTCGATGGCCTTGAGCCCCATGAAGTGGAGCCGGTTGACCACCTCGACGCCGGGCCAGTCGGCCTCGACGATGAAGGCGCTGATCTTCTTGCCGGTGCGGGCCATCACCACCATCAGCTCGGCGATGGTGCCGTTGGTGCACCAGAGCTTCTCGCCGTTGAGGACGTAATGCGTGCCGTCGGCGGAGAGCACGGCCGTCGTGGCGACGCCGGCCGGGTCGGAGCCGACCCCGCGCTCGGTGAGCGCGAACGCCGAGATGGCGCCCTTGGCCAGGCGGGGGAGGTACTTCTTCTTCTGCGCCTCGGTGCCGAAGAGCTTGAGGGGCACCGGCACGCCGATCGACTGCGCGGCGGAGAGCAGCGCCGTCATGCTGCCGTCCTGGCTGGTCACCAGGGAGATCGCCTTGGTGTAGCTGTACTGGCTGAGGCCGAGCCCGCCGTACTCCTCGGCGATCTTGATGCCGAAGGCGCCCATCTGGCGGAGCTCCTCGACCAGTTCGGGCGAGATCTTCCCCTCGCGGTCGATCTTGTCGCTGTCCACCTTGTCCCGCATGAAGCGCTCGAGCTTTTCCATGAACGGCTTGGCCCGGGCCAGGTCGGCCGGGTCCGGTTCCGGGAAGGGATGGATGAGGCCGACCTCGAAATTCCCCTCGAAGAGCTCGCGGACGAAGCTCCTCGACTGCCATTCCTGCTCGCGGGCGGCTTCGGCCACCTCGCGGGCCTCCTGCTCCGTGGTCTTCGGCACGAGGTCCGAATGGGTCGGCTGTCTGATGGCGGTCGTCATATGCGTATCACGCTCGGCTGAAGGGTCAGGACCGCGACCGGCCCAGCGTGCCCGAGAGCACGAGGTCGATCACGTGGCGCTTGCGCGCCTGGACAAAGTCGGGAGTCGTCGCGTCGATGCCCAGGGCCCGCAGCATCGTGTTCGAATGCACCAGCGGGAACCAGCAGAGGCCGATGACGCTGAGGAGGAGCTGCGCCGCCTCTTCGGGATGTTCGGGATCGAGCGCCACCTCGGCGCTCAGGGCCGCCAGCGCCTCCTGCGCCGCCTCGATGTGCGGGGGGACGGCCTCGAGGGTGCGGCCGCCCGTGAGCGCCTCCCACTCGATCAGGCGGACGAAGTTCGGGTTGGCGGTGATGAAGTCGAAATACTCCGACACCACGCCGGCGAGCACGGTGGCCGGCGGCTCGCCGCTGGCCAGCGCCCGCTCCCGCCCGCTCCGGACCGCGGCGCGCACCTCGGCAAAGCAGCGCTCGAGGACCGCGCGGTAGAGCTCCCCCTTGGACCCGAAGAAATAGCCCGGCGTTCCGCGCGACACTCCGGCGGCGGCCCCGACATCGGTGAGGCTGGTGAGCTCGAATCCCCGCTCGGCGAAGAGCCGTTCGGCGGCATCGAGCACCGCCTCCCGTGTGGTGCGGGAGCCGGAGCGTTCGGGGTCGAGGAGCTGGGGTGCGGCAGCGGCCAATGTCCCTCCAGAAATTGACTTGCTTTACGTATAGCAAGTTGGGGAATGGGGCCGGAAAAGGCAAGGGGCGGGCAGGAGGGCAGAGTGGCCGCGTACCCGCTCAGCGGGCCAGTTTGCGCGGGTGTCATCCCGGCGAAAGCCGGGATCCACTGCCTGCCGCCAGCTGGACCCCGGCTTCCGCCGGGGTGACGGTCACTTCCCCGCTTCCCGGCTTCCCCGCCGCTTCACCAGGCTCCCCGGCTTCGCCGCATCGAACCCGAACCGCTCCCGCACCTGGTCCACCGCCGAGGTAAGTTGCCGGAGCTTCGTCCGTTCCGGCTCTTCGAACAGGTCCGCTGCGGGTGGCTCGACCAGGTTGGTGGCCGCGATGCCGAGCAGCCGGACCCCCTTTCCCCGCTTTCGCGCCTCGCCAAACATGGCCGAGAGGAGCTCGCGGCCCACGCTGGTGAGCTCGGCGTCGAGGTCGCTCGGGGCGGGGAGGGTATGGCTCCGTGTCCGGGTGACGAAATCGCCGTGGCGGAGCTTGAGGGTGACGGTCCGAGCCGCCAGCCGCTCGCCACGCAGCTGGCTCCCCACGTGTGCCGCCAGCCGGAGGAGCACTCGCTCGAGTCGGGCCAGGTCGGTCAAGTCCTGGTCGAAGGTCGTTTCCCGGCTCACCGACTTCGTTTCCTGCCGGCCCCGGAGCACGCGACCGCCATGGCCGTGGGCCCGGCGCTTGAGCAGCTTGGCCTCGTCCCCGATCAGCCGCTCCAGTTCTTCCACCGTGCGCGCCTGCACATCGGCCACTTCGGTGAGGCCGAGGCCCTGCAGCCGTTCCGCCGTCTTCGGCCCAACGCCGGGGAGCGCGCGCAGCGGGAGTCCCGCCAGGAAGCCCTCCTCCCAGCCCTCCCGCACCTCCATCAGCCCCCGCGGCTTGGCCGCGTCCGACGCCAGCTTGGCGACCATCCGGTTGCTCCCGATGCCGATGCTGCAGTCGAGTCCTGTCTCCGCACGCACCCGGTCGCGAATCCGCTCGGCCACGGGCAGGAGCGACACCGGGTGGAGCCGGTCGGTGCCGGTGAAGTCGAGGTAGCCCTCGTCGAGCGAGGCCATGACCACGATCGGGGTGAATTCCTCGAGCACCTTCCGGACGGCGTGGGAGGCGCGCCGGTAATCGTCGAACGTGCCCTGCACGAAGGTGGCCCCGGGGCAGCGCCGTGCCGCCTCGCTGGTGGGCATCCCCGCCCGCACCCCGTGGGCGCGGGCCCCGTACGACGCCGACTGCACCACGCCCCGACCCCCCGGGCGCCCGCCGACGATCAGCAGGTCCACCGCCCGGAGCTCGGGCCGGAGTTGGCGGCACACCTCGACGAAGAAGGCGTCGAGGTCGACGTGCAGGAACCGGGTGGTCACTCGATCAGGGCAGCGTGATCGCCGCGATCGAGGCTCCCTTGAACGTCTGTCCCGTGTTCATGCCGATCGGGAAGTTCAGGTTGGCGAGGTAGGCGGTCTTGCCCAGGATCTTGAGTTCCGCCGGGAACCGGAAGACGTTGGCGGTCCCTTCCTGCGGATACGCCGGGACCATCGTGGAATCGGCGTACGCGCCGCCGGGCGTGCTGCTCGCCACGACGGTGATCGTGCCGTCCGGCCCCACGCGGGCCAGCGTGTTCCGGTAGTTCGCGTCCACCCAGAGATTGTCCTGTGCATCCATCAGGATCCCGTCGGCTCCGATGAGCCGCGGGTCGCGGACGAAGGTGCCGATGGCGCCCGGCTTGTAGTCCGGTCCCACGGCGATGCGGGTGATCTCCCCGGTTCCCGTGTTGGCGGTGTAGAGCGCCCCCTTGGAGTCGAAGGCGATGCCGTTGACCGTGTAGCCGCGCACCGGGATCGTCGTGTCGGTGGACACCACGGAGAAGTTGCTGGCGAAGGTCGAGACGGCGCCGCCGCCCGGCCCGACGTGGTAGAGATTGCCGGTGCCTCCTCCCGTGACCCACAGATGCCCGGCGCGGTCAAAGGCCACGCCGTTCGCACCCTTGGCCCCCGTGGCGAACACCACCGCGTCCTTTGCCCGGTCGAAGTCCGCCGCGCCGAGGCGCGCCGCCGCCACCCGGTAGACGACGCCCGGGTCAGGCACGGCCAGGTAGAGGTCGCCGGCGGAATCGGTCACCATGCCGAGGACGCCGGTGCCGGGTGGAATCGGCAGCCCGCCGACGGCGACCGGTGCCGGGGCCTTCGGATCGACGCGGTAAATGGTGCCGTCCTTCCAGTCGCAGACGTACAGCATGCCGTTGGCGAGCGCGATCCCTTCGATCGTCGAAGCGCTGTCGCCCACGGTGGTCAGGATCGCCTGCTGGACCGGCGGGATGAGCGGCGCTTCGGGCTTCTCCTTTGCGCAGCTTGCACCCAGCGCCAGGAGCGGGAGCAGCAGCAGGGAGCGAGTGGGGGTCGGCATCGGGCGAGGTCTCCTCAGACGAGGTGAATGGCGGTGGCCTTCACGGTCACCACGACGGTGGCGCCGGGTGCCAGGCCGAGCTCATCGGCGCTGGCGCTGGTCACGGCCGCCGTCAGCGGCCGCCCGGCGTCGAGATGGACATAACTCACGGGCCCGACGCGTTCCACCCGCTGGACCACGGCCGCCAGGCGGTTCCTGGCGGAGCCGGTGATCGCCTCCCGGCTCAGCATCAGGTCTTCGGGCCGGAGGACGGCGTGGGCCATCCCCTCCCGTTCGGCCACCACCTCCAGGCTGAACGGCCCGCTGTCGAACCGGGCGGCGAACGGGCTTTCCGTCGAGTCGCCGGCGAGGCGTGTCACCTCGCCCTGCAGGACGGTGCCGGTCCCGATGAAGGTGGCGACGAAGGCCGAATTCGGATACCGGAAGACTTCGTCGGGCCGGCCCATCTGCGCCACGCGGCCCTCCGCAAGCACCGCCACCACGTCCCCCAGCCGGAGCGCCTCGTCGAAATCGTGGGTCACCTGCAGCGTGGTGACCTTTTCCCTGGCGTGAATGGCCCGGAGCTCCCGGCGCAGCATCTGCCGGGTGGCGGGATCCACCGCGGCAAAGGGCTCGTCGAGCAGCAGGACGGCGGGGCGGGGCGCGAGCGCGCGGGCCAGCGCCACCCGCTGGGTCTCGCCGCCGCTCAGTTGATGGATGGAGCGGTCGAGCAGCGGCTCGATGTCGAGGAGCGAGGCCAGCTCCCGGACCCGGTCCCGCTGTTCCGCGGCGCCGAGCGGCCCCGCGGCGAGGCCGTAGCGGATGTTCTCGCGGACATCGAGGTGGGGAAAAAGGTAGTAGCGCTGATACACGAACCCGACGCCGCGCCCTTCGGGCGGGAGCCCGGTCACGTCGGCGCCGTGCAGGTGGACCCGGCCCGCGACGGGTTTGGCGTGCCCCGCGACCGCCTCGAGGAGGGTGGTCTTGCCCGAGCCCGGAGGGGCCGATCACCAGTCCGTAGCCGCCGCTGGGCACCTCGAGGGAGATGTCCTGCAGCGTGAAGCCGCCCACGCGCACCGTCAGGCCGTCGAGCTTGATCATCGGTGGTCGGCCGGCTGGAGGAGGCGGACCACGCCGAACACGCCGAGGGCCACGGCCAGGAGCAGGAGCGCGGCGGGGACGGCGGCGGGCAGGCCGAGGGTGGTGAAGCGGTCGTAGATCAGGACGCTGGCGACCTGCGGGTTGTAGGTCAGGATGACGATCGCGCCGAATTCGCTGACGCTCCGGGCCCAGGCCAGGATCGCGGCGGCGAGGATGCTCCGGCCGGCGAGCGGCAGCGTGACACGCCGGAACGCCATGGCAGGGGAGTCGCCGAGGCTCCGGGCCACGCGCTCGAGCCGGGGATCCACGCCGCGGAATGCCTCGCGGGCTCCACTCACCAGGATCGGCGCCGAGACGAAGAGCATGCCGGCCACGATGCCGGGCACGTGGCTGACGAATTCGAGCCCGATGCGGGCGAACGCCCCGCCGACCACCGAATGGCGGCCGAGGAAGAGCATCAGGGCGATGCCGGCCACCGGATGCGGGACGACGACCGGCAGGTCCACGATGGCCTCGACCAGCCGGCGGCCGCGGAACGACCGACGCGCCAGCAGGTAGGCCAGGGGAATCCCCATGGCGGCGCCGAGCAGGGTGGCGGCGGTGGCGGTCCCGAGCGTCAGCGCGATCGATGCCCGGAGTTCCTGGTCCCCCAGGGCCGTCCCGAGGCTGGCCGGCGTGGCCAGGAACAGGAGCCGGAGCAGGGGGCCCACGATGAACAGGACCAGCAGGGCGCCGAGCGCGGCCAGGCCGATCCGCGTCCAGGGAAGGGGCGGATGGGTCGGCGACGGGGCCGCTGGGGGCAGGCTATCTTTGGGCTTCATCTCTCGCGCGTAGGGTATGGCCGCCCCGGGTGCGCGTCAACGTGCGAGGTGCTTTCCTGTCACCGAGTGGAGCGAGCCCATGAAGATCGGCACCGCCATCCAGGGCGCCATGAACGACCAGATCCACAAGGAGCTGGAGTCGGCGTACGGCTACCTCGCCATGTCGGCGTACTTCAGCAGTCACAACTATCCCGGCGCCGCCAGCTGGATGCGCATCCAGGCGAAGGAGGAGCTCGGGCACGCCGCCAGGTTCATCGATTTCCTGGAGGATCGCGGCGGGAAGGTCGTCCTCGGCGCCCTGGCGGCGCCCGCGGTGGAGTACGCGTCGCCGCTCGCCGCCTTCGAGGCGGCCGTCGAGCAGGAGGGGCTGGTCTCGGCGAGCATCTACCGCCTCTACGAGCTGGCGGCCAAGGAGAAGGACTACGCCGCGCAGGCGCTCCTCCAGTGGTTCATCACCGAACAGGTCGAGGAGGAGAAGACCAGCCGGCAGATCGTGGACACGCTCCGGCTCATCGGCAGCAACACCTCGGGCCTCTACATGTTCGACCGCGAGCTCGGCCGCCGCGGCCAGGCCGGGTGAGCGCCATGCGCGTCGCATTCCTCGGTCTCGGCGCCATCGGCACGCCCATGGCCGTCCACCTGGCCAAAGCCCACCAGCTCACCGTCTGGAACCGCACCCGCGCGCGGGCCGACGCCTTCGCCAAGGGGCACGCCTGCACCGTGGCCGCCACGCCCCGGGAGGCGGCGGCGGGCGCGGAGGTGGTGGTCACCTGCCTCCCCACCTCCGCCGACGTGGAGGGGCTGCTCGAGGGCCCCGACGGCCTGCTGGCCGGCCTGGGGCGCGGCACCCTCTTCCTCGACTGCACCTCGGGCGACCCCGAGGCCACGCGCCGTATCGGCGGGCGGCTCGCGGCGCTCGGCATCGTCTTCGCCGACGCGCCGGTGAGCGGCGGCACCAACGGCGCCGAGGCCGGCACCCTGACCGTGATGGTCGGCGGGACCGAGGAGACGTTCAAGCGCGCCCGGCCGATCCTCGACTGCTTCGGCCGCCGGGTCGAGCTGATGGGCCCGCTCGGCGCCGGTCACGCCATGAAGGCGGTGAACAACGCCCTCCTCGCGGTGAACCTCCTCGCCGTCGGCGAAGGCCTCGCCGCCCTGGTGAAGAGCGGCATCCCCGCAGAGAAGGCCATCGAGGTGCTCAACGCCTCGAGCGGCCGGAGCTTCGTCAGCGAGTACCTGGTGCCGGAGCGGGTGCTGACCCGGCTCTTCCCGCTCACCTTCCGCCTGGCGCTGCTCGACAAGGACGCGAGGATCGCGGCGGGGTTCCTGGAGCAGCAGGGCGTCTCCGGCCCGGTGCTGCACCTCACCTCGGCCATGCTCGGCCAGGCGCGCGCCTCGCTCGGCGAGGAGGCCGACTACCTCGAACCGATCCGGCTCATCGAGCAGGAGGCGGGGGTGGAGCTGCGCGCGTGACCGGGCCCGCCGGTCCCGCGCCGCCGGACGTCGCGCCGATCCTCGTCCTGGTGGCGCCGCAGGATATCGTCAACATCGCGAGCGCGGTCCGCCTGTCGAAGAACTTCGGGATCACCCGGATCCGCCTGGTGAACCCCGAAGTCTTCGATCCGTGGCGGATCGAGGGCATCGCGCACAACACCGCCGACCTGGTGGCGCGGATCGAGATCTGCACGTCGCTCTCCGAGGCGCTGCGTGACACGGTGTACAGCGTGGCGCTCACGGCGCGCGGGCGCGCCGCCAAGCGCACGGTCTTGGAGCCACGCGAAGCGGCGGCGGAGCTGGTCTCGACGGCCGAGCTTGGACCGGTGGCCATGGTGTTCGGCCGGGAGGACAAGGGGCTCACCAACGACGAGCTCGACTTCTGCCGCGCCCTCGTGTCCATCCCGACCAGCGCCGAGTACACCTCGATGAACCTGGCGCAGGCCATCGGGGTCATGAGCTACGAGACCTGGCGGGTCCGGATCGGGGCCGACATCACGACCAAGCCGCCCAGGCGGCGCGCCGCGCCCGCGGCGGCCGACCAGGTCGAGTGGCTCTTCACCGACTGGACGCGCGCGCTCTGGGCCATCGACTTCTTCAAGACCCGCCAGGCCGACCACGTCCTGCGGTCCTTTCGCGAGATCATCTTCCGGGCGGGACTCGACGGCCGAGAGGCGTCGCTGCTCCGGGCCATGGGGATCGAGGTACGGCGCTTCCTGGAACGGAAGGGCGTCGCGGTGGCGGCGGTCCCGCCGGGCGAGGATCCGGCGGCACGCGCCAGCGAACCGTGATACGGGGCCGCCGTACCACGGTTCTGGCTCGCTGAGCCGGTCGTCGCCGTCCACAGTCGCAATGTTCGCGGTGCCGCCGGGGGCGAGTTGTGGAGGGAGACGAACGGCTCCGGCGGCCGAAACACAACGCGGCGCTTCCCCCAGTCCCCCGGTCCCCCGTAGATTCCCGGACCCACTTTCACCTCCGGAGCGACCCTTGGGGCGATCGAGTTCGTACTGGCAGGGCAATCGATATCCTCATCCGTCCTCCGAGCCTGCGGCCGGCGCGCCGCTGAAGGACCTGCCGGCCGCGGTGGCCGCCCGGTTCCGGCTGGTTCGCGACGGGCTCAAGGGCATCCCCGGCGTCATCGAGCACGTGAAGTTCCTGGGGCCGCAATGGCTCTGGGCCTGGGAGTACACCCTGGGCACCCGGAAGCTCTGCTGGATGCACGTGATGCAGGAGAGCATCAGCGTCACGTTCACCGTCTCCGATGCGGAGGAACGGCGGGTGAGCGACGCGCGGCTGCCCGCCTCGGTCGTGGAGGCCATCACGCACGGGCAGCGGACCGGTCCGGTGCGCTGGTGCTGGGTGGACTTCACCGATCAGCGGCTGGCCACGGCGTTTCTTGGCTTTGCGAAGAAGAAGGCGGAATGGATGCGGGCGGAGGCCCCGCCGGGCTCGCTGCGGCGGGCGGCGGGGTGAGAGTACGATATCCGAGGAATATTATCGGATATCCTTGTCCGGCATAGGGTTGTGATTCGCTTTCGTCGGCATATAATACGTCGCGCCGAACGCGATGCAGTTCTCACCGCGTGACTTGCGGCTTCGTGAATTTTTTCACAAACAAGCGGGTCCGGTCCCCCTTCAGGATATGGTGACGGCTCATGCGTAAGCTGGCCCTGGTCTTCGGCGGAACGCTGCTCCTGACTCTGGCCGTGGCGTTCCTGGCCCGCGATGCCTCGGCCAGCCTCCAGTCCACGCCGGCGGTGAACGACTCGCTCATCGCGCCGAGGCTCACGGTGTCGGACTCCGCCGCGCTCCAGGGTCCGCGCCAGCCGATCTTCTTCCGCCACGACATCCACGCCGGCCAATTCAAGATCAACTGCCAGTACTGCCACTACTCGGTCTCGGTGTCGTCCGAGCCGGGTATTCCGAGCATGGGCACCTGCATGAACTGCCACCTGGTCATCGGCGGCACCGACTCCACGGCCCAGCGGGAAATCGCCAAGGTCCGCGACTCCTACAACAACAAGAAGCCGGTCGAGTGGACTCGCGTCCATTTCCTCGCGCGGCACGCCCACTTCCCGCACATGCGGCACATCAAGGCCATGGGACCCAACGCCTGCGCCAGCTGCCACGGCGACGTGGCCCGGATGCCCCAGGTGTTCAAGGTGAACAACGTGAACAACATGGGCTTCTGCATCAACTGTCACCTGCAGCGGAACGTGTCGCGCGACTGTTCCGTCTGTCACTACTAGCGACTGCCAGCCCTCGAGGCGCAGCGATGGACGACATGCAAGACACAGGGATGGACCGACGGCGCTTCCTGACCGTCCTCGGCGTCACCGGGGCCGGGACGGCGGCGCTCTCCGGCTGCTCCACGGGCCAGGTCCAGAAACTGATTCCCTACCTCGTGCAGTCCGAGGACCAGGTGCCGGGCATCCCGACCTGGTACTCCAGCACCTGCACCGAGTGCGCCGCCGGCTGCGGCCTGCACGTCAAGACGCGCGAGGCCCGCGCCATCAAGCTCGAAGGCAACCCCGACCATCCCGTCAACGCCGGCAAGCTCTGCGCACGCGGCCAGGCCGGGCTGCAGGCCCTCTACAACCCGAACCGCGTTCGCGGCCCGAAGAAGCGCCTGGCCGGCGGCGGCTTCGCCGACATCCCGTGGACCGACGCCATCGCCGAGCTCGCCGCCAAAGCCGGAGCCGCCGGCGGGAAGCTGGCCGTCATCTCCGGCGCCGGGCGCGGCACCTTCTCCGACCTGCTCGCCGCGTGGACGGCGGCGCTCGGCGGCAAGGTGGTCCGCTACCAGCCCTTCGACCACGAGCCGATGCGCGCCGCCAACCGGCAGGTCTTCGGCGTCGACGGCCTCCCGGCCTACGACTTCGCCAGCGCCGAGTTCATCGTCTCCTTCGGGGCGGACTTCCTCGAGACCTGGCTGGCGCCGGTGGAGAACCAGCGCGGGTTCGCGGCCTCCCACGGGTATCACGACGGCAAGATGTCGCGGCACGTGGCGCTGGCGCCCCGGATGTCGCTCACCGGCATGAACGCCGACGAGTGGTTCGCCATCGTGCCCGGATCCGAGGCGTCGATCGCGCTCTCGATGGCGCAGGTCATCATGGCGGAGCGGACCAGCGCGCCCTCGGACGCCGGCGCGCTCCGCGGCATGCTCGCCGCGTACGCGCCCGACCAGATCGCCCAGCAGGCGGGGCTCACCGCCGACCAGATCCGGCTCCTGGCCCGGGAGTTCGTCTCGGCGCGGCCCAGCCTGGCGGTGGCCGGCGGCATCGGCAGCCAGCACGCCGGCGCCGCGCAGCTCTGCGCCGCGGTCAATATCCTGAATTATGTGGCCGGCAACGTCGGGCAGACGGTCCGCTTCGGCGCCGACCTCGAGACCGCCGACGGCTACGCGGCCCTCGCCGCGCTCCAGAAGGAGATGGAGGCGGGGCAGATTTCCGTGCTCCTCGTGCACGATGCCAACCCGGCGTACGCGCTGCCGAAGTCGGCGGGCTTCGCCGCCGCGCTGGCCAAGGTCCCGTACAAGGTGTCCACCGCGCTGGTCATGGACGAGACGGCCGGCCTCTGCGACCTCCTCCTCCCGCAGTCGCACGGCCTCGAGCGCTGGGACGACCTCCGGCCCCGGGCGGGCGTCCACTCGCTGCTCCAGCCGGTGATGGAGCCGGTCTTCGACACCCGGCCCACCGGCGACGTGCTCCTGCAGACGGCCAAGGCGGCCGGCGGGGCGCTGGGCGCCAAGTTCCCGGCCGCCTCGTTCGAGCAGCATCTCAAGACGCAGTGGCAGGCGATCGCGAAGTCGCGCGGCGCCGCCGACTTCAGCGCCTTCTGGGTCGACTCGCTGGCCCGGGGCGGCATCTACGATCCGGCGCCCGCGCCGGCGGCCGTGAAACTGGCCCCGGGCGCCGCGCAGGTGGTCGGCAAGTCGCCGGAGTTCACCGGCGAGGGCGCCTTCCTCTTCGTGGCCTACCCGACCTCGATGCTCTACGACGGCCGCGGCACCGACAAGCCCTGGCTGCTCGAGAACCCCGATCCGGTCACCAAGATCACCTGGCAGTCGTGGGTGGAGATCCATCCCGACACGGCGGCCGACCTGGACATCCGCGAGGGCGAGATCGTCCGCCTCGTCTCGGCGTCCGGGGCCATCGAGGCCCCGGCCTATCTCTATCCCGGCGTCCGCCGCGACATCGTGGCCGCGCCGCTCGGATACGGCCACACCAACTTCGGCCAGTACGCCACCGGCCGGGGTGCGAACGCGCTCGACCTCCTCCCCGCGCCGGGCGACGCCGGGTTCGTGCCCTATGCGTCGAGCCGCGTCGCCGTGGAAAAGACCAACCGCTACCAGAAGGTGGCCAAGACCGAGGGCAGCAACCGCCAGCTCGGGCGCGGGATCGCCGAGGCGATGCCGCTGGCCGCCGCGAAGAAGGGACTGACCCCGGAGCAGGCGCACTACGCCGAGGCGGGCAGCGCGCCGCACGAGATCAACACGCCGGGTGAACTCGACGCGATCGCCGGCTTCGCCGCCGCGCAGAAGGCGGCGGCGACGAAGGGCAACTACACCGGCGAGCACCCGCAGTGGGGCATGACGATCGACCTGGCCAAGTGCACCGGCTGCTCGGCGTGCGTCACGGCGTGCTACGCGGAGAACAACATCCCGACCGTGGGCGAGACGGAAGTCCTCCGCGGCCGGGAAATGAGCTGGATGCGCATCGAGCGCTACTACGAGGGCGGCGCGGACGGGGAGCCGCTCGAGACGCGGTTCGTCCCCATGCTCTGCCAGCACTGCGCCAACGCGCCGTGCGAGCCGGTCTGCCCGGTGTACGCGGCCTACCACACCCCGGACGGCCTCAACGGCCAGGTCTACAACCGGTGCGTCGGCACCCGCTACTGCAGCAACAACTGTCCCTTCAAGGTCCGCTACTTCAACTGGTACGCCTACAACAAGCGGGCGTTCCCGGAGCCGCTCAACCTCCAGCTCAATCCGGACGTGACCGTCCGGGCCCGCGGCGTGATGGAGAAGTGCACCTTCTGCGTGCAGCGGATCCGCGGCGCGCAGAACACCGCGAAGCTGGAAGACCGCAACCTTCGCGACGGTGACGTCGTGAGCGCCTGCGCGCAGGCCTGCCCGTCCAGCGCCATCACCTTCGGCGACCGGATGGACCCGGCGAGCCGGGTGACGCTGAGCGCCGCCGACCCGCGCGGGTACCATGTCTTCGAGGAGATCAACGTGCGGCCGTCGATCACCTACCTGGCCAAGGTCTCCAACGTGGCGGAGGCCTGACCATGGCGCACTCGTACACGCCCAAGCAGACGCACGCCGAGGTCACGCGCGACATCGTGGCGACCCTCGGGACGCCGAGCCGCGGCTACGTGATGATGCTGGCGGGCGCCGTCGGCCTCTTCCTGGTCGGCGCCGTCACCTTCGTGATGCTGCTCAAGAACGGCCTGGGCCTGGCGGGGTACAACCCGCCGGTCATGTGGTCGGTGTACATCACCACCTTCGTCTTCTGGGTCGGCATCGGCCACGCCGGCACGCTGATCTCGGCCATCCTGTTCCTGTTCCGCTCGCAGTGGCGCACGGCGGTGTACCGGGCCACCGAGGCGATGACGGTCTTCGCCGTCATGACGGCGGGCCTCTTCCCGATCATCCACATCGGGCGCCAGTGGGTGTTCTACTGGCTGCTGCCGTACCCGAACCAGCGCTACCTCTGGCCCAACTTCAAGTCGCCGCTGCTCTGGGACGTCTTCGCCATCTCCACCTACCTCACGGTCTCGACCACCTTCCTCGTCGTGGGCCTGGTGCCCGACATCGCGGCGGTGCGGGACAAGGTCTCGGGCTGGCGGAAGAAGCTCTACACCGCCTGCAGCCTGGGCTGGACCGGCAGCGACAACCAGTGGCGGCACTACACCCGCGGCTACCTCTACCTCGCCGCGCTGGCCACGCCGCTGGTGCTCTCGGTGCACTCGGTGGTGTCCTGGGACTTCGCCATGTCGATCATCCCGGGCTGGCACGGGACGATCTTCGCGCCGTACTTCGTGGCGGGCGCCATCTACTCCGGCATCGGCATGGTGTTCACGCTGCTGATCCCGCTCCGGAAGCTGCTCCGCGTGGAGCACATGATCACCGACTACCACTTCGACAACCTGGCCAAGCTGACGCTGTTCACCGGGTCGATCCTGTTCTACGCCTACATGATGGAGTACTTCGTGGCGTGGTACAGCGGGAACACCTTCGAGCAGATGACGTTCTGGCGCCGGGCGTTCGGCCCGATGTGGTGGGCGGGGTGGAGCATGATCATCTGCAACGCCTTCGTGTCCCAGCTGCTCTGGTTCCGGAAGATCCGGACCAACCTGACGGCGCTCTTCGTGATCTCGGTCTTCATCAACATCGGGATGTGGTTCGAGCGCTACGTGATCATCGTCTCCTCGCTCAGCAACGACTACGACCCCTGGGCCTGGGGCCAGATGAACCCGACCTGGGCGGACTGGGGCATCCTGGCCGGCTCCTTCGGGTGGTTCGGGATGTACTTCCTGCTCTTCGCCAGGACCTTCCCGATCGTGGCGATCCAGGAGATCAAGGAGACGATTCCGATGCCACGGAAGCGGGGAGGCCACTGATGGCGACCATGACGGCCGGCGTCCTCGCCAGCTTCATCCACATCGACGCCGCGACGGACGCGATCCGGGCGCTCAAGGCGCAGGGGCACAAGGACCTGACGGTCTATTCCGCCGCGCCGAACCACGAGATCGAGGAGGCGCTCGACCACCCGGTGAGCCCGGTCCGGCTCTTCACGCTCGTCGGCGGCGCCACCGGCTGCGCGGCGGGCTTCGCGATGACGATCTGGATGTCGAACAACTGGCCGCTCCTGGTGGGCGGGAAGCCGATCGCCTCGGTGCCGCCCTACGTGGTGATCGGCTTCGAGCTCACCATCCTGCTCGGCGCGCTCAGTACCGTGCTCGGCGTGATCCTGCTCTCGGCGGCCAAGTCCCGGAAGCGGATTCCCTACGACGAGAAGTTCAGCGACGACCAGATCGGCGTGTTCGTGCCCTGCCGCGCCGACCAGGCGGCGGCCATCGAGGCGCTCTTCCGCCAGGCCGGTTCCGTGGAGGTGAAGCATGCGGCGTAGTCCGCGGCCCGCCCTCGCGCTCGGCCTGCTCCTGGCCACCGCCGGGTGCAACGCCTGGTACAACGACGTCCCCTCCCCGGACGACCTGATGCACCGGGTGCCGTGGTTCGACCACATGATCGTCTCGCAGGCGGTCTGGCCCTACTCGCGCGCCGATGTGCCGCGCAACACGCCGCCCGGCACGGTGCCGGTCACCGGCGGCGAGGCGGACTGGTCCGCCGAGTGGGCCATGGCCAACACCACCACCGCCGACAAGCTGAAGAACCCGACCGACGGCGTGCCGACCGCCCGCGGCGACACGCTCTATCACACCTTCTGCGCGATCTGCCACGGCGTGGCCGGCGCCGCGGACGGACCGGTGGGTCCCCGGGTCGCCGCGCGTTCCCTGCTCACGCCGATCGCGCGCGGATATACCGACGGCTACCTCTACAGCATCCTCCGCTACGGCCGGGGCGTCATGGGCAAGTACGGCGACAAGATCACGCGGATTGACGACCGCTGGCAGGTCGTCAACTACGTGCGGCAGCTGCAGGCGGCGTCCCCGCTGCCGCCCGCCGCCCCGCCGGCGGGAGGCAAGCGATGAGCGACGTCAACCTGCGCGACCGCCTGGCCGACCATTCGGCCGGCGGCCGCTTCCAGCTCTTCGTGGCCGGTGGCGCCGTGCTGGCCCTGGCCGGCGCCGCGCTATCGGCATGGGCGATTTCCGGCGGCAACGGCGACCGGGCCTGGCAGCTCTTCCACGTGAACTGGCTGTACTTCACCGGGCTCGCCGCTGGCTCGGTCGCCATCGCGGCGGTGCACAAGATCGCCAACGCGAAGTGGTCGGGGCTGGTGCTCCGGTTCGCCGAGGCGGCGGTGGCGTTCTTCCCGGTCTCGCTGATCGGCCTGGTGCTGATCTTCACGCTCGGGTACGACCACATCTACGGACCGATGCAGGAGCAGCTGCACGGCTTCAGCCACGGGAAGGCCCTCTGGCTTTCCCGGCCCTGGATGTTCGGCCGGCTCTTCGTGGGGCTGTCGGCGCTGTACTACATCGGCTGGCGGCTGGTCCGCGCCGACCTGCTGCCCGACCTCGCCGACGCGCGGGAGCGGGCCGAGGGGCGGCGGCGCCAGCGCTTCGACGCGATGCTCGCCGGCTTCGACGCCTCCGAGGCCGGTCGCGAGGCGCATGAAGTGCGAATCCACCGCCTCGCCCCGATCTACGCCGTCACGTACGCGTTGGTCCTCACGCTCGTGGCCTTCGACGGCATCATGGCGCTGCAGCCGCACTGGTTTTCCAACCTCCTCGGCGGCTTCTACTTCATGGGCTCCTTCCTCGGGGCCCACATGCTGCTGGCGCTCCTGGTCATGTACGCCGGCCACCAGACCGGCGTCTCGCACCTGATCTCGGGCAAGCAGCGGCACGACCTGGGCAAGCTCTGCTTCGGCTTCACCGTCTTCTGGGCCTACCTGATGTACGCCCAGTTCCTGGTCATCTGGTACGGCAACCTCCCCGAGGAGACCGGATTCGTCTTCGCCCGGTTGTGGGGGAGCTGGCTGCCCGTCGGACGGGCGGTGTTCCTCGGCATGTTCCTGATCCCCTTCATCGGCCTGCTCGGGGTGGCGCCGAAGAAGTTCCCGGGCACCATGGCCCTCTTCGCGTCCATCTCGCTCACGGCGCTCTGGCTCGAGCGGTACCTGCTGGTGATGCCCTCGGTGACCGCGCTCGATGGCCCGAAGTTCGGCCTGCCGGAACTCGGCCCGACGCTCCTCATGCTGGGGCTCTTCCTCTTCTGCTACGGGCTCTTCGCCCGGGCGTTCCCGATGGTCTCTCCCCGGCTGGCGGAACTGACGATCAACACCGAACGCCACCACGCGGTGGACGATCACTACGACCACGACGAGCGGGCGGGAGATTTCCTGGGGGATGCGGACGTCGCAAAGGTCTAGGCGGGGACGCGGGGAAGGGGATCTCCGAAAAGGCGAATGGGGACGGTGCTCGAGGCGCCGTCCCCATTTCTCATTCTCCGCCGCTGCTTCCCCGCATCCCCGCTTCCCCGCCTGCCGCCTCCCCGCCTACTTCACTCTCAACATGAGCGCCTTGAGCGAATCCGACGGTGCGCTGCCGAAGATGGCCAGGGTCCGGGGCGGACCGGCGGGCGTAGCGGCGGGCCGCCCGGCGGTGGAATCCGCCGGACGCGGATTCACCTGCATGTCCTGCAATTCGGCGCTGGCGCTCTGGCCCCGCTGGCGCGAGAGGAACGCCGCCACCTCGGGCGAGGGGCCCTCGACCGTGCTGATCATCTCGCCGCTCGCCAACTGCTGGGTCACCAGCGTGAGCGGCCGCCCGCCTTGCTGGGACTTCCGCACCTTGATCTGCACCACCGGCACCCCTTCGACGCGGGGGAGCCATTCGTCGCCGTCGTTTTGTGCGTTGGCCCAGGACACCGTGCGCCACATCCCGTCGAGCACCGGCTCGCCGGCAGTGCCGGTACCGCCCAGCGAAGCCAGCTCGGAGGTGGCCGGCCTCGGCGGCACGCCAGAGGCCGTCGAGTCGGCTGGGAAGGGATGCGTGGCGGGGAGCCCGGCCAGCCGGACCGGGTCGTGGGGGGCCGGCGCCTTGGCCGGGACCATCCGCCGGGGCGGGGTGCTGGCCACCTTGGGCATCGTGGTGGCCGGAGCCGTCGGGCCAGTCGCCTGGAGCTGGGGGGCCTGGACGACCGGCCCCGTGGCCCGGCTCACGACCCAGCCGAGACCGAGCGCGGCCACCACGCTGGCCGCCCAGGCGAGGGTCCGGATCCGGGCCGCCCGGCGGTGCTGGCGTTCGAGATGGGCGGTGGAGACCTGGGTGAAGGGCCGGGGACGGATGCGGCGGGGCGCAGCGGCCACCAGGAGTGAGGTGGTGCGGTCGCGCAGCGCGGCGATCGCGTCCCGCTCGAGCCGGCACGCCGTACACTCGGCGAGGTGATGCTCGATCTCCACGCATTGCGACCGGCTCAGGGCCTGGTCGAGATAGGCGTGCAGTTCCTCTTCGGGGATGTGCCGCATGGCGTCAGGACTGAACGGCATGTTTCCTCTTCTGGTCCTGCTCGCTCCGGTCGTGCGCCTCGATGAGCCGCTTGCGGGCCCGCGCCAGCGTGGTGCCCACCGCGCCGACGGCCAGGCCCGACTGCTCGGCGATCTCGGGGTAGCTCAGGCCGGCGTCCCAGAGCAGGAGCACGTCGCGGTCCCGCTGGGTGAGCAGGCTCAGCGCCAGCCGCACCTTTTCCATCTTCTCGTCGTGATCGACGTTCTCCTCGCCGTCGGGCTCCACCTGGTGGCGCTGGGTCGGCTCGGTGGAGAGCAGGGTGAGGTGCTTCCGCCGGCGGATCGCCGCCCGCGCTTCGTCCCGGGCGAGGTTGGCGGCCACCGCGAAGACCCAGGCCCGGGGCTTCTCGGGCCGGTGCCGCATGGCCCGCACGAACACCTCCTGGGCCAGGTCCTCCGCGCGATCCGCGTCCCAGACCTTGCGGTACAGGAACCGCACCACGGCGGAATACGTGGTCAGGTAGAGGGTTTCGATCTCATCGCGCACGGGCGGCCCTGGGATCGGGAGTCCAGCCTGCAAACCGTTGGGAAATATGTCGAGTTCGTGTGGGAACGCCATTGGGGCAGGAGACGAACGGGCGGTGTGCGGGTGCACACTGCCTATTTCCTGAACACGCACCCCGGGTGCATCAAGTCCCCCCCCTCGGGCCACTCGCTGCAGAGGTCGGGCTTGGCGGGGCGGCCGTCCTCCCGGACCCGGCCGTGGAGGCTGCACGAGACGCCATCCGGCCCCAGGTAGCCGCAGGCCGAGATCATCTCGGCCTCGATGGAGTCCTCCTCGTCCCGGTCGGTTTTGCAGAGGTAGGGGGATTGCCGGGCGCGGACCAGCGCCTCGAGGCGGGTCTCGTCGCGGGCGCACATGATCTCGATCTGCAGGTCGCGGCAGCAGGCCGCGCCGCGGGTGTTGTCGGCGGTCCGACAGGGTGCGCCAAGGCAAGGATTCTGCCCCAGCACCGGCAGGCCGGACTTCACGTCCACCGCCGGACGGGGCACGAGTCGCCGCTGGTCCACCAGCCGGAACCGGTTGCCGCCGAGCTGGCGGGGCTGCGCCGGTCGGCGGGGATGGGCGGGGGAGGGGCCCGTGAAGCCGTGGGCCCGGCAGGTGGCCGTCTCCCCGGATTCCGCGAGGTACTTGCAGGGGACGTGGAGGGCGGCGTCCACCAGCAACTCGCCCTTTCGGGAGTGAAGCGACCCGAAGTCGATGCGCGCGGTGTGCCCCAGCAGCCAGGTGGCCTCGTGGTCGAGCGAGTCCTGGCCCTCCTCCAGCTTGCCGATCCGGAGCGTCACGTCGAGCACCCGGCACTGGCGGCCCAGGCGGGTACAGGGGGGAGGGGTGGGGGGCATGGCGATCCGGGTGGAGGGTGAGTCCGTAACACTACGCAGGAATGATAGTTGGGGTCGTGGGGCACTCGCGTGCATGGCGGCCCCGGATTATCTTTGCGCCTTCGTTCACAAGGGAGACCGCACTTGTGGACTCGGGACGGGCGGATCCGTGCGGGCGGGACAACTAAACAGTTAGCGGAGGTTTGGCAGCGATGCAGAAGATGACCTTGGTGGCTGGGCTGGCGTTCCTTGCCGTGGCGTGCGGTGGCGAGAAGCAGGCGCCCGAGCAGGCTCCCGCGGCGACCCCGGCGGCGGCGCCCGCGGCGGCTCCGGCCACCACCGGCACGACCTACGATGTGAAGATGGAGTTCGACGGCAAGCTCTACCACTTCATCCCGAACGAGCTCACGATCAAGTCCGGCGACGTGGTCAACTTCCACAACGTCAGCGGCGGTCCGCACAACGTGTCGTTCTGGGCTGACAGCATCCCGGCCGCTGCGGTGCCGGTGCTCACTGCGGCCATGCCGAACCAGATGCAGCCGCTCGTGGGCAGCATGCTGGTCGAGCAGGACGCCGTCTATACCATCTCGTTTGCCGGCGCGCCGGTGGGCGAGTACAAGTTCTACTGCCTCCCGCACCTCGCGATGGGCATGCGGGGCGAGTTGAAGGTGACGCAGTAACAGGCGGGGACGCGGGGAAGCGGGGAAGATTCATTCCCCGAACACAAGAGGGGACGACGCTCATTCGCGCCGTCCCCTCTCTGCTATTCGCCTTCCCCGCATCCCCGCATCCCCGCCGCCCCGCCTAGTCCTTGTACTTCCCCCCCAGCCACCACGCCGTCGCGCCCACCGCCACGCCGGCGAGCGCGTCGGTCCCGTAGTGCATCTGGCAGTAGACCACCGAGAGGGTGAGCAGGATCGCCGGGCCCAGCATGAGCCAGCCGAGGCGGCGGTCGCCGCGCCAGGCGCCGGAGGTGGCGGCGATGGTCGCCGCCACGTGGGAGGACGGGAAGGCCGCGCCGTACGAGCTCCCCGAGGCGAGCGTGGCATACACCAGCCGGGCGGCCCAGTTGTCGAGGAACCAGGCGTCGGGGCGGGGGAACTGGTAGTACGGCCCCGTCACCGGGTAGGCCAGGAAGATGAGATAGCAGAAGAACAGGGTGACGATCACCACGAACATCGTCCGCCGGAGCGCGAACCACTTCTTCGTGGCGGAGAAGTACACCACCGGCGTGATGAGGAGGATGTAGTACCCCCAGTACACCGCGTGGAGCACCGTGGAGGCCAGGACGCTCGGATACCGGCGCCACAGGGTCTCGCTCACCTGCTCGCCGAAGATCGCCATCTCCCACCGCTGGATCACGGCGTCGTAGATCTGGACGCCGCCGGCGTTCAGGATGTCGAGCTCGCTGTAGAAGAGGATCAGGAGCACGACGGGATAGACCTCCCGCACGGCCCGCCCGAACGGGCCGAGGCCCGGCCGGGTGACCAGGTAGATCAGCAGGACCGTCAGCGCGTGCGCCGCCAGCAGCCACCAGCAGCCGTGATTGTGCGGCGCCCTCCAGAGGGCGACCACCGAGACGATGCCGAGGTAGGCGAGGATGATCCGGTCGAGCGCGCGCATCAGATCCAGCTTTCTGCCCGGTACCAGGCGTCGGTGGCGGCGAGCCCGGTCGCGAGGTCGAAGGAGGGGCGCCACCCGGTGTCGCGCATCAGCGCGGTCGGGTCGCCGGTCCAGGCCGCCTCGAAGAACTCGTCGGCCTTCTCGGCGGAGAGTACGCTCGCCTGGCCCGCGAGCTTGGCTGCGCCGCCGATCAGCGAGAGGAGGCCGCGGCCGATCGGCTCCGGCACCCGGACCAGCAGCACGTTCTTCCCGGAGACCGCCCCGACCTGGCGGGCGAACTCGCTGGAGGTGAAGACCTCGGGATGGCAGGGCAGGTAGGTCTTGCCGAGAGCCGCGGGGCTCCGGCCCGCCGCGGCGAGGGCGCCGGCCAGGTCGGGGCCGTACACCGCCGAGAGCTCCTGGTCGCCGCTGCCGAAGACCGGCGCGATGCCCCAGCGGACCAGCTTGAAGAGCTTGAGGACCTCGGTGTCCCGCGGCCCGTACACCATCGGAGGCCGGAGGATCACCCAGGGCAGCGGGCCGGCGCGGACCGCCTCTTCCCCGGCGAGCTTGCTCCGGCCGTAGGAGGTGACCGGGCGCGCCGCCTCCGCGCCGGTCAGCGGGCGGCCGCGCTCCGAGGGCCCGCCCGCGGCCATGCTGGACACGAAGACGAACCGGGGCCGGCCGGACTCGGCGGCGGCCGCCAGGAGGTTGACGGTGCCGTCGCGATTGGCGCGGAGGAATTCGGCGTCGCCGGGGGCCGCCACGCGGCCTGCCACGTGATAGACCACGTCCTGCCCGCGCGCGGCCTCGCGGAGCGCGGCGGTGGCGTGCAGGTCGCCCTCGACGAGGCGGACGCCGGCTGCCGAGAGCCGCACCGCCTTGGCGGGCGAGCGGACCAGGGCGGTGACCTGGTCGCCCTGGGCGAGCAACGCGTCGATGAGGTGGCTGCCGACGAAGCCGGTGCCGCCGGTGACGAGCGACTTCACAGGGGCCGGTCGTACATCCGGAGCGTCTTGTACACCGTGAAGCCCATCTTGCTGAGCCCCAGGTTCATGGCGGGATTGTCCTCGAGGATCCAGCCGCCTTCGCCCCAGTAGATCCCGTGCTCGGCGGCCTTGGTCCAGACGGCGTGATACAGGACCGAGTCGAGCCCCCGCCCGCGAAACTCCGGCACCACGCCGAGGAGGGGAATGCGCGCGCGGCGGATGGTCTCGCGCTTGAGGGCCCACAGCAGCCGGATGATCACGCCGGGCGTGAGGCGGCCCTGGCGGTTGCTGCGGAAGACGACGTTGAAGTCGGGGATGGCAAGCGAAAACCCCACCGGCACCCCGTCCTTTTCCGCGAAGGTGATGAGGTCGGGGACGATCACCGGCTTGAACTGTTCGGCCAGGTGGTCGATTTCGTGGTCCGTCATCGGCACGAAGCCCCAGTTCTTTTCCCAGGAGCGGTTGTAGAGCGACTTCACGAGCTCGATTTCCTCGTGGAACCGCTTCATGTTGATCGGCCGCAGGGTGACGCCCATGCGGCTTTTCATGATCTCGACGGCGCGGGTCAGCCGCTCGTGCACCGGCTTGTAGGCCCGAAAGGTGAGGTCGCCGCCCTGGTACACCAGGAGGTCCTTGGCCTTCCGGAAGCCGGCGTGGTCCATCAGCGTGGCGTAGTAGGGCGGGTTGTGCGGCATCATGATGGTCGGCGGCGTGTCGAAGCCGTCGACGAGGAGGCCGCACTCGTCGTTCACGGAAAACGACGCCGGCCCCCGCATGGTGTCGAACCCGCGCCCGCGCAGCCAGGCCGCCGCGGCGTCGAACAGCGCGTCGGCGATGGCCTGGTCGTTTTCGCACTCGAAGAAGCCGAAGAAGCCGACCTTGTCGTCGTGGATCTGGTTGTGGAGGGTGTTCGACGCGGCGGCGATGCGCCCCACGACGGCGCCGGCGCGGGTGGCCAGGAAGTACTCGGCCTCGCCATGCTCGAAGAAGGGGTTCTTCTTGCGGTCCAGCAGGAGGCGGACGTCGCGGCGGAGCGGGGGGACCCAGCATGGATCCGCCCCCTGCAGGCGGTACGGCAGGGCGACGAATGCGTCGAGGTCCCGGCCGGAAGTGACCGGCCGGACCTGGAGGGTTCCGTTCAGATGACGCCGAGCTCGCGGCCGATCTTCGCGAACGCGTCCAGCGCGAAGTCGATTTGATCGAAGGTGTGGGTCGCCATCAGGCTGGTCCGGAGCCGGCACTGCGACGGCGGGACCGCGGGCGGCGCGACCGGGTTGGTGAAGACCCCGGCGTCGAACAGCTTGCGCCACATCAGGAAGGTGGTGTCGAGCGGGCCGATCAGCACCGGCACGATCGGGGTCTCGGTCGGGCCGATGTCGAAGCCGAGCTCGCGGAACCCCGCCTGCAGGCGCCGGGTGTTGGCCCACAGCGACACCCGCCGCTCCGGTTCCTGCTGCAGCACCTCGAGCGCCGCGAGGACGCCGGCGGTGTTGGCGGGTGGCAGCGAGGCGGTGAAGATGAGCGGGCGGCAGTGATGGCGCAGGAAATTGATCACGTTGTGGCTGGCGGCCACGAAACCGCCGATCGAGGCGAGCGACTTCGAGAAGGTGCCGGCGATGATGTCCACTTCGTCGGTCATGCCGAAATGGGCCGCGGTGCCGTCGCCGTTGGGGCCGAGCACGCCGAGGGCGTGGGCGTCGTCGATGGCGAGGGCGGCGCCGTGCTTGCGCGCGGCGTGGACCAGCCCGTGGACATCGGCGATGTCGCCTTCCATCGAGTACACGCCGTCCACGATGATCATCATCCCCCGGCCGGCCGCGGCGTCGGGCGCCATCTTGCGCTCGAGCTGCGCGAGGTTGCCGTGGTTGAAGCGCGACGTGGTACCGTAGGACATCTTGGCGCCGTCCACGATGGAGGCGTGGTCGAGCTTGTCGAGATAGACGACGTCGTCCTTGCCGACGAGCGCCGAGATGAGGCCGAGGTTGGCGTTGTACCCGGTGGAGAAGACCAGGCAGTCTTCCTTGCCGACGAACTCCGCCAGGGCCGATTCCAGCTGGCCGTGGAGGTCGAGGGTGCCGTTCAGGAACCGGCTCCCGGTGCAGCCCGAGCCGTACCGGTGGAGGGCCCGCGAGGCGGCCTCGAGCACCTTCGGGTGGTGGGTCAGCCCGAGGTAGTTGTTGGAGCCGAGCATGATCCGCTTTTCGCCGTCAATGACCACCACGGTGTCTTCGGACTCCGAGATGGGCTTGAAGTACGGATAGAGCCCGGCCGCCTTGACCTCGTCGGCCTTGGTGAATTCGCGGCACTTGTCGAACAGCGCAACGTGTGGGATGGTCTGAGTAGCCACGATGCCTCGAGCGCGCTGGATGGTTCCGGGGGTCGCCCCCCATCACTATGCGGCAGAATGGTTTAAAGTAAGAAGTTGGGCGGCCGGGCACAAGCCGAGCGGCCCCCGGCCCGGGTAATTCTGAGCGCCGTTCCGGGGCCGGAAATGTGCAAGTCGAGGGGGGCCATTCGTCTACGGCGTCACGCCCGTCAGGTGGACGGCCCCCGAGGGTACAAAATGGGGTCCCCCGGTGGTAGATTGGGCGCCCCCTGCAGACCTTTGGTGGAGCACCAATTCGATGGCGTTTCCAGTTCGCCCGGCCCTCGTGGCTGCGGCGCTCCTTGCGTTGGCCGCGCTCCAGCCAGCCGAGGCCCAAGTTCCCCACGCACGTCCGGGGCAGTTCGAGCTTCCCGGCATGGACTTCCGGGCCCGTGGCGCGTGGCGCCAGCGCTCGGCCAACGTCCGCGCCCAGCGGCAGGCCCTGCTCAACGCCGGCAATTTCGCCCTGCTCAACTCGCAGGTGCCCGGCGTTGGCCGGCACGGTGGTCACCGGCTCGTTTTTCATTCCCGTGGTGCCGATCCTCTTTTCGAACACCGACACCACCACGATCCACCAGGTTTCTGAGTATCAGAACCTCCTCTTCTCGGCCAACCCGGTCGGCCTGCCCTACAGCGTCAAGACCTACTACGAGCAGCTGACCCACAACCGGATCGCGATGTCCGGCACGGTCTTCCCGTGGGTGCACGTGGATTCGAGCGACACCTACTATGAAGACAGCTGCCACGGCGTTGGAGCCGACGGTCAGACCTGTCCCAACGGCGGCAACCGGTTCGCCGAAATGATCCTGCAGGCGCTCGGCAAGGTCTCGAGCGGCGCCGACTCCGCCACCGTCTGGGCGGAGTTCGACAACGACGGACCCGACGGCATTCCGAACTCCGGCGATGACGACGGGGTGGTGGACTTCGTCACCTTCATCCAGCCCGACGTGGACGGCGCCTGCGGCACCCCGCACATCTGGGCTCACCGCTACGTGGTGGACTACTGGAACGGCGGCTCGCCGTACGTCACCAAGACCAACCGGACCGGCGGCGGCAAGATCCTCATCAGCGACTACACCATCCAGAGCGGGCTCGGCGGGAAGACCGGCTGCATGGCCACCGCCATCATGCCGATCGGCACCGTGACCCACGAGACCGGCCACGCCTTCGGCCTGCCCGACCTCTATGACACTTCGTTCATCACTGAAGGCGTCGGCGAGTGGGATCTCATGGGCGCCGGCAACTGGTCGACGCCCGACAATCCCTCCCGGATGGGCGCCTGGTCCCTGGCCGAACTGGGCTGGACCACGGTGGACACCCTCAAGACCACCGGCACCATCACGCTCAACCCGGTGGCCACCTCGGACACGGTCCGGCTGCTCCGCACGCAGACGCCGGGCGAGTACTTTCTCTTCGAGGACCGGGCCGCCGTCCAGAGCGACTCGGCCCAGATGAATCCAGGGTGTTTCGTTTACAGGCCGTGTGCCAAGTCACCCGGCCTGGTCGTCTGGCACGTTGACCAATCCCGGATATCCGCTGGATCCTTCAGCAATTCGGTGAACACCGGCGCGATCCATGGCGTCGCGGTCGTCGAGGCGGACGGGCTGAACGAGCTTGACACTGGGAACAACGACCGCGGCGACACCGGCGACTCCTACCCCGGTTCCACCAACAACACCGCCCTCGATGGGTACACCAACCCCGGGCTCCTGACCAACGCCGGCAAGGTGGTCCCGGGCCGGATCGACTCCATCACCGTGCTCGCCAACAGGGCGGTCCAGTTCCGCTTCCGGATGGAGTACGGCGTCCAGGTCACCCGCTTCGGCACTGGCACCGGCACCATCGCCGCGTCGGTCGCCGGCGATCCGCTGGCCGGCCTCGGCGCTCCGGAGGGCTCGATGGTGACGCTCACCGCGCGGCCCGCGGCCGGGCACAAGTTTGCCGGCTGGACCGGCGACACCACCTCGAGCGACACGGTGCTGGTCCTGACGATGGACCGGAACCGCTCGCTCCTGGCCCAGTTCACCTTCGCGGCGCCCTTCACGCTGACCACGGCGGCCACCGACCTGCTCGGCTCGCCCGCGCTCTCGGCGGCCCAGCGCACCGTGCTGGACGACTCGGGCAACCACAACGGCACCTACGACCTCGGCGACTTCCTCGCCTGGGCCACCGCCACGGCCCAGGGTGTCCCCCCCGCGCTGATGGCTCGACTGCTCGCGGCCGAGTCCGCACCGAAGGGAGTCACCCAGTGAATACGACCCTGACGCGCGGCGCGCTCCTGCTCGCCGCGATCGTGACCGCCGCGTGCGGCGGCAGCGACAGCGGCCCCGGCCCGGTGGCCGGCACGCTGCAGGTCTCGCTGACCAGCCCGAACACCGACGACGGCGCGGTGATGCTCCAGGTCACCGGCGACATCGATTCCGTCACGGCACCCGCCGGGCTCACCCTCTACGAGGCCACCCCCAGCGCCACCGTGGTGCGCGCCATCGTGACCGGCAGCATCGCGTCGGGCGGCAGCGTGCTGACCCTGCACGTGCCGGACGTCGGCAAGGCCTCGTCGTACACCACGCAGCTGCTGCAGGTGTCGGCCCGGGGCACCTACGTCCAGCGCCCCGTCGGCGGGTACACGCTCCAGGTGCACCGGTAGGACAAACCGCTTGACGCCGCCCGGGGGAGTGCCGTTAGTTCAGGCACTCCTCACCGGGTCGGCCAGATGCAGTACACCCTCCTCATCAACGGCGTCTCCACCGCGGTGGACGTCGATCCCGACACTCCGCTGCTGTGGGTCCTGCGCGATCACCTGAAGCTGACCGGCACCAAGTTCGGGTGCGGCGTCGGGCAGTGCGGCGCCTGCACCGTGCATCTCGACGGCGAGGCCACGCGCTCCTGCCAGTGGATCGTACAGGACATCGGCGGGCGGCGAATCACCACGATCGAGGGACTCTCGCCCGACGGCGGCCACCCGGTGCAGCAGGCCTGGCTCGAGGCGCAGGTGCCGCAGTGCGGCTACTGCCAGCCGGGGCAGATCATGTCCGCCGCCGCGCTGCTCGCCGGCAAGCCCCACCCGACCGACGCCGACATCGACGCCGCGATGGCCGGCAACATCTGCCGCTGCGGAACGTACCAGCGCATCCGCCAGGCCATCCACGCCGCCGCCGGGGGTGCGCCATGACGGCGCCCGCCGACGTCACGCGCCGGGACTTCGTCAAGGCGGCCGCGGCGGTCGGGGCCGGACTCTCGCTGGCCGTCTACTTCCAGGGCTGCGGCAACGGGGCACCGCCCGCGCCCGCAGGGGAATTCGCACCGGACGCCTTTCTCCGGCTCTCGCCCGATGGCACCGTCACGGTGGTCATCGGTCGATCCGAGATGGGGCAGGGTCCCACCACCGGCCTCGCGATGATCCTGGCCGAGGAGCTCGACGCCGACTGGAACCGCGTCCAGTTCGTGCAGGCCCCCGCGGCCAAGGCCTACTACAACCCGGCGCTCCAGGCGCAGGCGACCGGCGGCAGCACCAGCATCCGGACGGGATGGATGCCGATGCGGCAGGCCGGCGCCACCGCGCGCGCCATGCTGGTGGCGGTCGCGGCGAGCCGATGGGGCGTCCCCGCGGCCGAGTGCAGCACGGCGGCCGGCGTGGTGCGGCACGACTCCAGCGGACGGTCGCTCGACTACGGCGCCCTGGCCGCCGACGCCTCGGCGCTGGATGTGCCCCGGCACGTGCCGCTCAAGGACCCCGCCGAGTTCCGCCTCATCGGCCGGCGGCTCGACCGGCTCGACAATCCCGACAAGGTGCGCGGCGCGGCCACCTTCGGGATCGACGCGCGGGTGCCCGGCATGGCGTACGCCAGCGTGGAGCGCTCCCCTGTGTTCGGTGGCCAGGTGGCCACGGTCCAGGGAGAGGCGGCGGCGCGGGCGGTCCCTGGCGTCGTCGCGGTGGTGCGGCTCGACGACCGGGTGGCGGTCGTGGCCGAGCACTACTGGCAGGCGGTCAAGGGCCGGCGCGCGCTCACCATCACCTGGGAGGAAGGCGCCGCGGCCGGCATCGACAGCGCGGGCATCCACACCCAGCTCGGCGCGCTGCTCGAGGCGCCCGAGGGCAAGGTGGCCCGCCAGGTGGGGAACGCCGCCGAGGCCCTCTCGAAGGTGGGCACGCCGATCACCGCCCGCTACGACGCGCCGTACCTGGCGCACGCCACCATGGAGCCGATGAACTGCACCGCCTGGGTGCACGACGGCAAGGTGGAGGTGTGGGCGCCCACCCAGTTCCAGGCAGGACCCGGTTTCCTCAACAAGGGCGGCGCCCGCGGGGTCGCGGCCGATGCCGCGGGCGTGTCCACCTCCGACGTGACGATCAGCACGACCTTTCTCGGCGGGGGCTTCGGGCGCCGGCTGGAGGTGGACTACGTGGCGGAGGCGGTGCAGATCGCCAAGGCGGCGAAGCGCCCGGTACAGGTCGTCTGGAGCCGCGAGGACGACGTCCAGCATGACTACTACCGGCCGATCACCGCGCATGCGCTCGAGGCGGCACTGGGCCCGGACGGCATGCCGGTGGCGTGGCGCCAGCGGATCGCCTGCCAGGCGATCATCCGCAACTGGCTCCCCGGGTGGCTGCCCGACTGGACGTTGGGCCTCGCGGGGGCGCTCGAGCACGGCGTGGAAGGGAGCGCCGTGGAGGGCTCGGCCGACATGCCGTACGCCGTGCCGAACCTCGAGGTGGACTGGCGCGAGCTCAAGCTCCCGGTGCCGGTCGGGTACTGGCGCTCGGTCGGTCATTCCCAGAATTCGTTCGTGACCGAGAGCTTCGTGGACGAACTCGCCGCCGCGGCGGGGCAGGACCCGGTGGCGTACCGGCGCGCGCTCCTCAAGGACGAACCGCGGGTCCGCGCCGTGCTCGATCTCGCCGCGGACAAGTCGGGCTGGGGCACGCCGCTCCCGGCCGGCCGCGCACGGGGCGCGGCAGTGGTGCGCTCGTTCGGCAGCATCGTGGCGGAGGTGGCCGAGGTGTCCGTCACGAAGGCGGGTGTGATCCAGGTTCACCGGGTGACCTGCGCGGTGGACTGCGGCACGGCGGTCAATCCGGGGCTCATCGAGGCGCAGATGCAGGGCGGAATCGTGTTCGGGCTGACGGCGGCGCTGCACGGCGAGATCACGATCGAGAAGGGCCGGACGGTGCAGCACAACTTCTACGACTACGAGATGGTGCGGATGGGCGCGGCGCCGGTCGTGGAGGTCCATATCGTGCCGAGCGCGGAGCCGCCGGGCGGGGTGGGGGAGCCGGGCGTGCCGCCGATCGCGCCGGCGGTGGCGAATGCGGTGTTCGCGCTGACGGGGAAGCGGCTACGGAAGCTGCCGCTGGATCTCTCCAGCACTGCCTGACGCCCTCACCCCCTGTCCCCCTCTCCACCATGTGGAGAGGGGGGACCAGCCGACCGTCATCCCGGCGCAAGCCGGGATCCAGTCGGTCCGGAACACTGGACCCCGGCTTTCGCCGGGGTGACGTTGCTCCCGCACACTGGACCCCGGCTTTCGCCGGGGTGACGTCCTGCCTTTCGTCCCCGCCTCCCCGCTGACCCGCGTCTCCGGCGAGCTGTCATCCCGGCGCAAGCCGGGATCCAGTCGGTCCGGAACACTGGACCCCGGCTTTCGCCGGGGTGACGTTGCTCCCGCACACTGGACCCCGGCTTTCGCCGGGGTGACGTTGCTCCCGCACACTGGACCCCGGCTTTCGCCGGGGTGACGCCGCGCCTTGCCTCCCCGCCGCTACGCGGCGACCAGTCCCAACCCCAGCGCCGCCGCCGCCAGCTTGCCGTTCTCCATTCGCGCGTCGGCGCCGGGCAGGACCGTCCCTTCCACCGCCACGATCGACAGGTCCTCGATGCCCATGAAGCCGAGGAGGGCCCGGAGGTGGGGTTCGAGGAAATTGTGGTTGGCATGGGGCGAGGTGGGCCCGTAGTCGAACCCGCGGGTGATGAGCGCGTAGGCCGTGCGCCCGCCCAGGAGTCCCTTGGCGCCGTCCGCGGTGAGTGCGAACGTCCAGCCGGGCCGGATGACGAGGTCGAAGTAGTGCTTGAGGGCGTGGGGCAGCCCGAAGTTCCACATCGGTGTCGCGAACAGGTAGGTGTCAGCCGACGTGAACTGGCAGACCAGCTTGTCGAGCGCCTTTTGCCGGCGGGCCACGAGTTCCGGCGGCGCCAGGGCGGGCTGGTTGAAGAGGACGGAGATCATGGCGTGGTCGAGCGGCGGAAGCTCCACTCGAGCCAGGTCGAGGGTGTCGACGATGCCGGTGGGGTTCACCGTCTGCCAGGAGTCGAGGAATCTCTCCGCCAACTGCCTGGTGTGCGAATCGCCGCCCTGGTGCGGGGTGGCGATGATCTGGAGCAGGGTGGTCACGGTGTCCTCCCGGGGAATCTCCGGCCGGTGTCGGTGTTGTATGTCCGAGCTTCATGGTAGCGATCGGGGCTGAACCGGCTGTGACTCGAGGATGAAGAGGAGCTTAGGGGGCGTGGGAGGGCCGGGCGATCTCTTGCCCCCGGTTCACGGGCTCCTCACGCTGGTTTCACGGCCGAGGTAGTGTATTGCACGGTGGGCGAGCCTCTCGCAGTCGTTCCACCGAAACCGAGCCACCCCGGAGGAGTCATGAGCACCATCGTCAAGGTCATCGAAGTCATCGCGCAGTCGGACAAGGGGTTCGATGACGCCGCGCGGAACGCCGTGCGGGAAGCGGCCAAGACCGTGAAGGGCATGAAGTCGATCTGGATCGACAACCTGAGCGGGGAAATCGAAGGGGACCGGATCGTCAACTACCGCGTGAACGCGAAGATTTCCTTCGTGCTCGAGGCGCACAAGTAGCCCGTCTCCAGGTGACGTCGACCCGCACACTACCCGGGGTGCCAGGAGGCCTGGAGGCCGCCTGGCACACGCGTGCCGTCGTTGCGGTCGTCGGGGAACTCGGGACCGACATGCAGGCCGGCCTCTCGGAGGCCGAGGCCGCCCGGCGCCTCGCGGCGGACGGCCCGAACACCCTGCTCGCCGGCCGGCGCCGCGGTCCCGTCCGGACGTTCCTGGCGCAATTCGCCGATTTCATGGTGCTGGTGCTGCTGGCGGCGGCGGTGGTCGCCGGCGCCATCGGCGAATTGCGCGACGCCATCGCCATCCTCGCCATCGTCGTCCTCAACGCCATCTTCGGCTTCCTGCACGAGCACCGGACCGAGCAGGCCCTCGCCACGCTCAAGGCGCTGGCGGCTCCGCAGGCCCGGGTCCGGCGTTCGGCCGCCACGCGCACGGCGGCGGCCTCCACGCTGGTGGCCGGGGACCTCGTGGTGCTCGAGGCGGGCAACGTGGTGCCCGCCGACCTCCGGCTGGTCGAGGTGGTGCGGCTCCGGATCGACGAAGCGGCCCTTACGGGCGAGTCCCACCCGGTCGACAAGAGCACGGCTCCGGTGGAGGGGCACGCTGCGGCGCTCGGCGATCGCCGGTGCATGGCCTACAGCGGCACCGTGATCACGTACGGCCGGGGCCTCGGCGTCGTCGTCGCGACCGGCATGCGGACAGAGCTCGGCCGGGTCGCCCAGCTGCTTCACGAAACCAGGGAGCCCCGGACTCCGCTGCAGCGCCGCCTGGACCGCATGGCGCGCTGGCTGGCGGTGGCGGTGCTCGCACTCTGCGCCGTGATCTTCGCGACCGGCCTGCTGCGCGGCGTCGAGCCGGTGCTGATGTTCCTCACCGCGCTGAGCCTCGCCGTGGCGGCCATGCCGGAGGCGCTGCCCGCCGTGGTGACCGCCGCGCTCGCGCTCGGCGCGCAGCGGATGGCGAGGCGTCATGCGCTGATCCGCCGGCTCCCCGCCGTCGAGACCCTCGGGTCGGTCACCGTCATCTGCGCGGACAAGACCGGCACCCTCACGGGAAACCGCATGCGGGTGCAGGTCATCCGGGCCACCGGCGCGCCCGACGGCGAGCCGCCGCCCTCGCTGCTCGTCGCGCTCGCGCTCAGCAACGACGCGGAGCGCGGGCCGGACGGCGGGGTCCATGGCGACCCGACGGAGGTCGCCCTCTTCGAGGCCGCGGCCGAGCGCGGAGCGGACAAGGCCGAGCTCGAGCGGGCCATGCCGCTCCTGGCGCAGCTGCCGTTCTCGTCGGAGCGGGGGATGATGACGACCCTGCACCAGGACGGCGATGGCGTGGTGGCCTTCACCAAGGGCTCGCCGGAGCGCGTGCTGGCGCGCTGCAGGCCCGGCGCCGGCGACTCGCTGCCGGACCCGGTCGCGGCGTTGGGAGCGGCGCTGGCGATGGCCGAGGAGGGGCTCCGGGTGCTGGCATTCGCGTCGCGCCGCTTTCCCGGGGTGCCTGCCGGGCTGTCACCGGAGACGGCCGAGCGGGAACTGAGCTTCCTGGGGCTGGTGGGCCTGCTGGATCCCGCGCGGCCCGAGGCGCGGGCCGCCCTCGAGGAATGCCGCACCGCCGGCATCCAGGTCGTGATGATCTCCGGCGATCATCCGGCCACCGCGGGTGCGGTCGCCCGCCACCTCGGCATCACCAGCGTGCACGCGCGGGCGACGCCGGAAGACAAGCTCGAGATCGTGAAGGCGCTGCAGCGGCGCGGCGAAGTGGTGGCCATGACCGGAGACGGGGTGAACGACGCCCCCGCCCTCCGCCAGGCGGACATCGGGGTGGCCATGGGACAGGCGGGGACCGACGTGGCCCGGGAAGCGGCGCACATGGTCCTGCTGGACGACAACTTTGCCACGATCGTGGCCGCGGTGCGCGAAGGCCGCCGGATCTTCGACAACATCCGGAAGTTCGTCCGCTACGTGCTGACCTGCAATTCCGCCGAAATCTGGACGCTGTTCCTCGCGCCGCTCGCCGGCCTGCCGGTGCCGTTGCTGCCGATCCAGATCCTCTGGATCAACGTGGTCACCGACGGCCTGCCCGGGCTCGCGCTCGCCGTCGAGCCGGAGGAGGGTGGCGTCATGCGGCGCCCGCCCCGTTCCCCGAGCGAGAGCATGTTCGCCCGGGGACTCTGGCAGCACGTGATCTGGGTGGGGCTTCTCATGGGCGCCGCGAGCCTCATCACCCAGGCGTACGCGCTGCACATCGGCTCCCCCCGCTGGCAGAGCATGACCTACACGGTGCTGGCCCTCCTGCAGCTCGGTCACCTGCTGGCCATCCGCTCCGAGCGCGAGCCCTTCCACCGGGGTTTCTTCTCCAACCGGCCGCTCCTCTGGGCCGTCGCCCTCACCGTGGTCCTGCAGCTGGCCACCCTGTACCTGCCGGCGCTCAACACGCTGCTCCGGACGGAACCGCTCACCGCGGCGGAGCTGGCCTTCTGCATCGCCGTCTCGGGGGTGGGCTTCCTCGCGGTGGAGGCCGAGAAGGCGCTGATCCGCCGGGGCATCCTGTACCGGGAGAGTCCGGCGGGGGCGGGTCCGTGACGCGCCAGCGTCGTTCCGCGCTCCTCATCGCCCTGATCGTCGCCGCGGGGCTGCTGGCCTCGTCCCCGGAGATCCACCGGTGGCTCGTCGCCCTCATCGGGTTCGCGGAGCCGACGATCGTGGCGCACCCGGTCTGGGGCGCGGTGGTCTTCACCGCGCTCTCGGCCGTGGGGGCGATCCTCTTGTTCGTCTCGAGTTGGGTGCTGGTGCCCATCGGGGTGCAGGTCTGGGGGCCGCTGGGCTGCTTCCTGCTGCTCTGGACCGGCTGGTTCCTCGGCGGGATCGTGACGTACTCGATCGGGCGCCATCTCGGGCGGCCGGCCGTCCAGCGGCTCCTTCCGGCGGATGTGGTGGCCCGCTACGAAGGGCGCATTCCCTCGGGCGGGCGGTTCCTGCCGGCGCTCTTGGTCACCCTTTCGGTGCCTTCCGACATCGCCGGATACTTCTTCGGGCTGTTCCGGTATCCGCTGCGAGTCTACCTGGCCGCGCTGGCCCTCGGCGAGGTCCCCTACGGCCTGGGGGCGGTGTTCCTCGGCGAGGCGTTCATCCAGCGGCGGTTCGGCGCGCTGCTCTCCATCGCGTGCCTCGCGGCCCTCGGGTTGCTCTGGTTGTGGTTCCGCGAGGGCCGCAAGCGCGAGGTGGACTGACGAGGCGGCCGCGCGTCAGTCGCTCGGGCGCTTGCCGGGCTCGTCTTCCTCCTTGACCGGCTCCGTCTCGGCCCCCACCGCATAGACCAGCTCGGTCAGCGCGGAGGTGCCCAGCTTCTGGAGCGTGCCGCGGAGGAGCTCCAGGCCCCCCTCCCGCCCTTCGGCGGCGAAGGTGCGTTCGAACACTCCCGTGACGAGATCGGCGAGTTCCCGCCGCTGTTGCCCGGCTTCCAGCGCCGGACGCGGAATGTGACTGGGCATGGCATCCTCCCGGCCGCGCAGGGCCGATTTGGGTAACCGAATGGTGACGCGCTCAGGCCAGCCACTCCTCCACCCTGGCCCGGCTCGGCACGCCGCCCGCATGCACCACCTTCTCATCCAGCACGACGCCGGGCGTGGACATGATCCCGTAGGCCATGATGTCCTTCATCTCCTCCACCTTGGTCAGGTGGATCGCGACGCCCTTGGCCTTGGCGACGGTCTCGATCAGCGCGGCGGTGGTCTTGCAATTGGTGCAGCCGGAGCCGAGGACCTTGATCTCTTTCATGGCGCTCTGCCTCGTGTCAGGTAAAGAGGAAGTTGAACAGGAATCCGACGGCCAGGATGCCGGAGCCGACGACGCCGACGAAGACGGCGATCAGCTTGGGGCTCAGCACCTTGCGCAAGATGATCATTTCGGGGAGTGAGAGGGCGATCACCGACATCATGAAGGCGAGCACGGTCCCGAGGGCCGCGCCCTTGCCGAGGAGGGCCTCCACGACAGGGATGATGCCGGCGGCGTTCGAGTACATCGGGATGCCGACCACCACCGCGGCCGGAACGGACCACCACGAGTCCTTCCCCATGATCTTCGCCAGCAGGTCCGCCGGCACGTAGCCGTGGATGAACGCGCCGACGGCGATTCCCACGATGAGCCAGACCCACACCCGGCCGACGATGTCACGGACGGCGTCGAGTCCCGCCTTCAGCCGGTCGACGAGTGTCGGGTGCTCCGCCGCCACTCCGGGGCCAGTCGCGCGGACGTCGCGCACCCACCCTTCGAGCCACCCCTCCAGGTGCAGGCGCCCGATGACCCAGCCGGCGGCGATGGCGACCCCCAGCCCGAAGGCGAGGTAGGTGATCGCGATCTTCCACCCCAGCAGGGCGAAGAGGAGCCCCAGGGCCACCTCGTTGATCATCGGGGCGGCGATCAGGAACGAGAACGTCACGCCGAGTGGGACGCCGGCGGACACGAAACCGACGAAGAGCGGCACCGCCGAGCAGGAGCAGAACGGGGTGAAGATCCCGAGCCCGGCCGCCGCGACGTTGCCGACTCCCTCCGCCTTGCCGGCCAGGAGGGCGCGGGTCCGTTCCGGCGAGAAGTAGCTCCGGACGACCCCCATGCCAAAGACGACCAGCGTGAGGAGCAGCAGCACCTTCGGGGTGTCATACACGAAGAAGGCGACGGCTTCCTGCAGGTGGGTGTCCGGCGCGATGCCGAGGTGCGCGGTGACCCACTCCGAGAATGGCACCAACTGTCGGTAGACGAGGAACCAGAGCACGACGGCAAGGGCGGTGAGCCCGAGCCATTTCGCGGCCGAGGGCGCCCCGGTTTCGTGGGGTGGGAGGGTGGTGGCGCCCGTACTCATGGAGCCTCTCGGTTGGCGGCGACGGCCTACTTCTTCGGGGGCACCAGCTTCATCTGCTCCCCGCAGCAAATCTCCGAATGCGGCATGGCCGGCGGGCAGGGGCAGGCCTTTTCGTACACCAGTTGCGCTCCACACTTCTCACAGAGGTATCGGTCTCCCACGCGTCGAGGCATCGTGGCCTCCCTTGGTTTTGGGTTCGGTCCATTCAGTAGGCTTCGGTAATCATCGTCCGCGCCACGCCACGTCATCCTGAAACCGAGGTGAACCATTCCTTAACCGGCGCCAGGGTCGGGTGCTGCGGCGCGGGCATCTGAACTTCGTTCGGAGGGCGCCTGCAACCTTTCTGGCCTCTCGTCCGTCTAAGGTTGAAACGTCTCATTTCCGCACCCCCAGCCAGGATCAACCGTGGACATCGCCCGCCCCAAGCCGCCCAGCAAGCGACGCCCCCTCCTTATTGGAGCGGGGGCCGTTGTGATCCTGGCCCTGGTGGGGGTGGCCCGGCTGAAGCCGGCGGCGCCGACGGTCGAGCGCCCCACGCTCTCGATCGACACCGTGGTCTCCGGACCGATGGTGCGCGAGGTCCGGGCGCCCGGCTCCCTGGTGCCCGAACAGATCCGCTGGATCTCGGCCGTCGCCCCCGGTCGCGTGGAGAAGAAGCTGGTCCAGCCGGGCGAAAAGGTCACCGCCCAGACGATCCTGATGGAGCTCAGCAACCCCGATGTCGAGATCCAGCTCTTGCAGGCCGAGCGCCAGCTCACCGACGCGCAGGCCCAGCTGGTGTCGCTGCAGGTGAGCCTCGAGACCCAGCGCCTCACCCAGGCCGGGGTGGTGGCCAAGACCCGCACCGAATACCTCGAGGCCGCGCGCAACGCCAAGGCCGCCAACGCCATGGTGGATCAACAGCTGATCTCGGCGTTCGAGGCCGCGAAGGCCAAGGAAAGCGCCGCCGAACTGACCGAGCGGCTCGCCCTCGAAGAACAGCGTCTCAAGCTCATCACCGACAACATCCCCGCCCAGCTCTCGGTGCAGCGGGAGCAGGTGGCCCGGCTCAAGGCGGTGGTCGCGTTCCAGCGCTCGCTGGCCGGCGCGATGATCGTGCGGGCCGGCGCCAACGGCGTGCTCCAGGAGCTCCCGCTCGAGGTGGGCCAGTTCGCCACCAGCGGGACCACCATCGCCAAGGTGGTCCAGCCGGACAAGCTCAAGGCGGTGCTCCGGGTGCAGGAAAACCTGGCGCGCGACGTGGCCCTCGGGCAGAACGCCGTGATCGACACCCGGAACGGACTGGTCCACGGGCGGGTCTCGCGGATCGACCCCTCCTCCTCCGGGGGGATGGTGTCGGTGGACGTGGCCCTGACCGAGCCGCTCCCGAAGGGGGCCCGTCCCGACCTGAGCGTGGACGGCACCATCGAGATCGAGCGCCTGGGCCAGGTGCTCCACGTGGGGCGCCCCACCTACGGCCAGGCCAACTCGACGATCGGCCTCTTCCGGCTCCAGCCGGACGGGGACGAGGCGGAGCGGGTCCAGGTGACGCTGGGCCGCACCTCCGCCAACGCCGTGGAAATCGTCTCCGGCCTCAATGCCGGCGACGTGGTGATCCTGTCCGACATGTCCCGGTTCGACGCCGTCGACCGGGTCCGCGTCAAGTAAGCACCGACCACTCTCAGCCCAACCCTGGAGCGCTCGTGACTGCCTCAACCCAGCCGCTGATCCGCCTCGACGGCATCCGGAAGGTCTTCTACACCGACGAAGTCGAGACCCACGCCCTCTCCGATGTGCATCTCGAGGTGCGCCGCGGGGAATACGTCGCGATTTCCGGCCCGTCGGGCTGCGGCAAGACCACCCTCCTCTCGCTCCTCGGCCTGCTCGACACGCCGACCGGCGGCGAGTACTGGCTGGACGACAAGCCGGTGGCGCAGCTCTCGCCCGCGGATCGCGCGCGGATCCGCAACCGGGAGATCGGCTTCATCTTCCAGGCGTTCAACCTGATCGGCGATCTCACCGTGTACGAAAACGTGGAGCTGCCGCTCACCTACCGCGGCATCGGCCCCGCCGAGCGGAAGGAGCGGGTGATGTCGGCCCTGGAGCGGGTGGGGATGAGCCACCGGGTCAAGCATTTCCCGGCGCAGCTTTCGGGCGGCCAGCAGCAGCGCGTCGCCGTGGCGCGCGCGGTGGCGGGCGAGCCGTTGATCCTCCTGGCCGACGAGCCGACCGGGAACCTCGACTCCACCAACGGCGAGGCGGTCATGCAGCTGCTGCAGGACCTGCACCGCGCAGGCGCGACGATCTGCATGGTGACGCACGACGCGCGCTATGAAAAGCACGCCGACCGCGCCATTCACCTGTTCGACGGCCGGGTGACCGGTGACCGGGCGCTGGAGCTGGTGACGGCATGAGCGCCCTCCTCGGCAACCTCCGGCTGGCCTTCCGCCACCTCCGCAAGAGCCCCTTCGTGACCGGGGTGGCGATCGCCTCCCTGGCGCTCGGCATCGGGGCCAACGCGGCCATCTTCTCGCTGATCGACCAGATGCTCCTCCGGCCACTGCCGGTGGTCGAGCCGTCCCGCCTGGTCGACTTCAAGGCGCCGGGCCCCAACCCGGGCTCGCAGCAATGCAGCAACATCGGACACTGCGACGAGGTCTTCTCCTGGCTGATGTACCAGGACCTCCAGCGCGAGCAGAAGGTCCTGACCGACATTGCCGGTCACGTCGGGTTCGGGGCCAACATCTCGGCCCAGGGCCGGACGCTCAGCGCCTCCGGGTTGCTGGTGTCGGGGTCGTATTTCCCGGTGCTCGGGCTGGTGCCGGCGTACGGCCGGCTGATCGGCCCCGACGACGCCAGGAACCCCGGCGACGGCCGGGTGGCGGTCCTCGGCTACGACTACTGGCGGGGGGCGCTGGGCGGAGATCCGGGCGTCGTCGGCAAGACGATCATCGTCAACGGGCAGTCGCTGGAGATCATCGGCGTCGCCCCCCGCGGGTTCCAGGGCACCACCCTCGGCATGATCCCGAAGGTCTACGTCCCGATCACCCTGCGCGAGGCGATGAACCCGGGGTGGACCGGCTTCGACAAGCGGCGCAGCTACTGGGTGTACCTCTTCGGCCGGCTCAAGCCGGGCGTCTCCCTCGCACAGGCGGCGGCTGGCATCAATCCGCAGTACAGCGCCATCCTCCAGAACGTCGAGGCGCCGCTGCAGGTGGGGATGAGCGACAAGACGATGAAGGAATTCCGGGCCAAGCAGATCGTCCTGGAGCCGGGATCGCTGGGGCAGAGCACCGCGCGCGCGGAGGCGTCCACGCCGCTCAAGCTGCTGTTCGGCATCACCCTGCTGGTGGTGCTGATCGCCTGTGCCAACATCTCGAATCTCCTGCTGGCGCGCGGCGCCGCCCGCTCCGGCGAAATGGCGGTCCGGCTGGCCATCGGCGGGAGCCGCCGCCAGCTGGTGACCCAGCTGCTCACCGAGTCGCTGCTGCTCGGCGTGCTGGGCGGCGTCGCGGGGCTGGGCGTGGCACTCCTCACCCTGCGGGGCATGAGTGCGATCATGCCGCAGAACTCCGCCTCGACCTTCGCGCCGCATCTCGACCTGCCGGTCATCGGCTTCACCGCGGCGCTGGCCATCCTCACCGCGGTGGTCTTCGGCCTCTTTCCGGCCCTGCACGCCACCCGGCCTGACCTGATCTCCTCGATCCGTGAGCAGGGCGGGCAGCCGTCCGGCGGCCGCGCGGCCACCCGCTGGCGGACGGCGCTGGCCACGGCGCAGATCGGCCTGGCGCTGGCGCTCCTCGCCTCGGCGGGCCTCTTCACCCGGAGCCTCGCCAACATCACCCGGCTCGATCTCGGGGTGAAGGTGGACAGCGTGGTCACCTTTGGTGTGTCGCCCGAGCTCAACGGCTACGCGCCGGCGCGTTCCGCCCAGTTCTTCCACCGCCTGGAGGACGCGCTGGCCGAGACGCCGGGGGTGGCGAACGTGGCGGCCGCCATGGTGGGGCTGATCGCGGGCAACAACTGGGGCAACGACGTCGGCGTCGAGGGGTTCCCCAAGGGGCCGGACGTGGACGACAACTCGCGCTTCAACATGGTCGGGCCCGGCTACTTCGCGACGGTCGGCATCCCGGTCCTCGCCGGGCGGGAGTTCACCCGGAGCGACGCCCTCGGTGCGCCCAAGGTGGCGGTCGTCAACCAGGCGTTCGCGCGGAAATTCAAGCTGGGCGCCAACCCGGTGGGCCGGCGAATGGACCAGGGCAACGACAGCCTCGACATCGAGATCGTGGGCCTGGTGCAGGACGCCAAGTACAGCGACGTGAAGGACGACATTCCGCCGGTCTTCTTCATTCCGTACGCGCAGGACAGCATGGTGGGCGCCCTCTCGTTCTACGTGAAGAGCCGGGGCGATCCGAAGGCCATGCTCCCCGTCATTGCGCGGGTCGTGAAGGGACTCGACGAGAACCTTCCGGTGGAGGACCTGAAGACGATGCCGGAGCAGATCCGGGACAACATCTTCCTCGACCGCTTCGTGACCCTGTTCGCCACGACCTTTGCGCTGCTGGCCACCCTGCTGGCGGCGGTGGGCCTCTACGGGGTCCTGTCCTACACCGTGGCGCAGCGCACCCGCGAATTCGGGGTGCGGATGGCCCTCGGCGCGGACCCGGCCAGGGTGCGATCGATGGTGCTGCGGCAGGTGGGGAGGATGACGGCGATTGGTGGCAGCGTGGGGCTCGTGGCGGCGATCGTGATCGGCCGGGTGGCGCAGTCGCTGCTCTTCCAGATGAAGGGGAGCGACCCGGTGGTGTTGCTCCTCTCGGCGGTCGTGCTGTCCGGGGTGGCGCTCAGCGCGGGGCTGGTGCCGGCCTTCCGGGCCTCCCGGCTCGACCCGGTGCGCGCGCTGAGGTACGAGTAGCGCGGCCCTTCAATTGTCGCTGGCGCCGAGCCAGCCCCGCACGAGGCGGGACACCCGCATGGCGGCCGGCGGGTCGAGATTGGTGAGCACGATGAGGTCGTAGCCGCCGGGGAGCCCGCCCTCCACCACCGCGTTGACGCCCACGGTCCCGCCGGCCACGCCGATCCCGGCCGGCGGGCCGCCCGGGATCTTCCCGCCCCGCAGCGCCTGCAGGAAGTGCTCGAGGTCTCCCGCAGTCGAATAGCCACCCCCCGCCGCGCTGCCCCGCCCGGGCAGCAGGTCGGTGTTTCGCCGAAGCGGGGCGGTCGGCGGTGCGTCTTCGTCTCCCCGGGTGTAGCCGATGGCGGTGTTGGGCGGGAGCGAATCCGTCGGATAGGCGGCGGTGTGCGTCATGCCGGCCGGCTGGTAGATGTGCCGGGCGACGTAGGCGTAGTAGTCCTCGCCCGACAGCCGCTCCACGAGGAGCCCCAGCACCACGTACCCGGCGTTCGAGTACGCTTGCTGGGTGCCGGGCGGAAACTGCAGCGGCTCGTTCACGAACAGCTGGAGATAGTCCCGGTTGTGGCGGACGTCGTGGCGGGTGCCGCCCGGTGGGGCGTCGAAGATGTTGCCGCCGATGCCGGAGCGGTGGTTGAGCAGCTGCCGGATCGTCACCTGGCTGGCGACCGCCGCGTTGGGATAGTCCGGCCAGTACTTGCCCAGCACGGAATCGAGGTCGAGCCGCCCCGCGGCGGCGAGCTGGCGGATGGCCGTCGCGGTGAAGACCTTGTTGATGGAGCCGAGGTTGAAGGCGGTCTCGAGGTCGTTGGGCCGGCGCGCTTCCCGGTCGGCCATGCCCCAGGCCCGCTGAAACACCGGCGCGCCATTCCTCACCAGCAGGACCACACCCGAGAACTGATCCGCCCGCGCCAGGCTGTCGACGGTGCTCCCGAGCCGGGAGACGAGGATGTCCTCGGGGAGTGGGGCCGGGGTGTTGGTTTGGGCTGCGAGCGCCGAGGCGATCAGGAGGAGCGTCACGGTGAGCGGGGCGACGACCCGATGGCGTGGAAGTGGCATGAGGTCAGGATGCACTGCGGGCTGGGAGGGTCGCAAGCCCGCGCAGGACCGGATCCCGATGCCGATGACCGAAACCAGGGAGCGCGTCACGTGCGTCACGCCTCATTCATTGCCGAATTGGGAATCCTCGCATGCCTCTGGCTGGCGGGCTGGGGGGTGGCGTTCTGGCTGATCAGGAAGGGGATCACCTACGTCGAGAACTATCTCATTACCTCCCTCGTGTTCCTGTCATTCTCGGCCTTGCTTGTCGTGTCGTTCGGGCGGCGCTACGAGCCGCTCACGCGAAATCCCACGGCCCTCCCGTTCCTCGTGCTGCTCCTGGCCGTCGTCGTGACCATCGCGCTCTATGCGGTATGCCCCAGGTATTTCAACAGGCCTGACGCATTGATCGCGAAACACCCGGAGGAGTTCTACCTGCGGATGGACTATCGCTACCTCGTATCGAAGTCCTTCGAGGTCCTGTTCCAGCAGCTTGTGATCGTGGCGCTGACCCTGCTCCTGGCGGCGACGGGGCTGTCGATGATGGGCATCGTGCTGACCTTTCTCGGCGTGTTCGGCCTGCTGCACCTTCCCATGCTCCGAATCGTCGGCAAGGGTGTCGGGATGTACTACGCGCTCGCGGCCGCGACGCTCGCCGTGGTCTTTCCGCTGCTGATCCTCCGGGTGCACTACGGGTTCGTCTACAGCTACGCCGTCCACTGGTTTGCCTACACGCTTGCCGCCCTCGTTGCGTGGATCCATGCGGGCAGGACACCTCGGCGGGGGATGCGGGCACCCAAGGCCCCGGTGTGAAACGACCGTCAGTGTCGGAGGGTTGGCAGTCTGGGGTAAGTCGCCTTCTTGGAGGGCGTTCGGGGCGGCGGCGTTCCTCTTGGTCAGGTAGCTCCGCAGGGCCAGATGTCCGATCGACGGTCGCGCCATCCCGCCGAGGCGGCCGGATTGACGTATCGCGGGGGATTCATAGGTTCGGAGTGTGGCACTCCCTCAATCCCCTGCCGATGTTTCGGCCCCACGCCGAAGGACGGTCATCGACGCCTGGAGGATCCATGACTGACCATCCCCCCCTGCCGGCCGCGCCGCTCCCCGCAGGAACTCGGGCCCCCCTCTTCCGACTGCCTTCGTCGCCGGGTCGAGTGGTGTCCCTGGAGGAGTTCCGGGGGCGGCCGGTGGTGCTGGCGTTCTATCCGGCGGACTGGAGCCCAGTCTGCGGCGACCAGATGGCTCTCTACAGCGCACTCCACACCGAGTGGGATCGCTTCAACGCGGTCCTCCTTGGCGTCTCCGTGGACGGCGTCTGGTGCCATGCCGCGTTCACGCAGGAGCGGAATCTACGCCAGGCGCTGCTGAGTGATTTCGAACCGAAAGGGGAAGTCGCCCGGCGCTACGGGGTGTACGAGCAGGAGTCCGGCACCAGCGGCCGGGCCCTCTTCGTCATCGACGGCGGCGGCATCATCCGGTGGAGCTATCTCTCCCCCGACGCGGTGAATCCCGGCGCCGACGGCATTCTCGAGGCGCTGGAAAAGCTGACCCCGAAGGAGGCCGCCTCCGGGCGGAAGATGCCATGACGACTGAACACCGGTTTCCCCCGCTCACCGAGCGAGACCACGTGCTCGGCGACGACACCGCCCAGGTGACGCTGATCGAGTACGGCGACTTCGAGTGTCCGTATTGCGGTGCCGCCTACCCCATCCTGAAGCAGGTCACGAAACGGCTCGGACGCCGGCTGCGGTTCGTGTTCCGAAATTTCCCGCTGGCCGACATGCATCCGCACGCCGAGCACGCGGCGGAAGCCGCCGAGTCGGTGGCGGCCCGCGGGGGGCAGAAGGCGTTCTGGGCCATGCACGACCTCATGTTCGAGCACCAGCGGCACCTCGACGACGCCAGCCTCGCGAAGTACGCGGCGCAGGCGGGCGTCGATGCCAAGGGTGTCCTGGAGGACCTGCGGAACGAAACGTATGCGGCGCAGGTTCGGGCCTCGTTCATGAGCGGGGTGCGGAGCGGAGTGAACGGCACTCCGACGCTGTTCATCGACGGCATCCGGTACGATGGGCCGCGCGACGAGGAGACGCTGGTGGCCGCGCTGGAGCTGGTGGCGAGGGAGGCCGCTCGGCGGTAAGGGTGGTCTGCGGCCTCCGCTTCGTCCGGCGCGCCATGCTCCGCCCGACGGGTCTGGACGCCGGCCGTTTTCCCGTGCACACTCGTGTTGCCACATTCACGCCGGCCGAGGAGGCCAATCCAATGCGATTCAAGCTCACCCCCCTGTTTCTCACCGTCTGCGCACTTCCCGTCGCCCATGCGGCGTGGGCTCAGAACCCGGTCACCGACGGGTTCCGCTTCATCACGCAGCGTCAGGCAAAGAACATCGTGGCCGCCGCGGAGGCCATGCCGGCCGACAAGTACAGCTTCAAGCCGACGCCGGCCCAGATGAGCTTTGGCGACGTGGTCGCGCACCTGATCGGCGAGGGGAACGACTATCTCTGCAGCGCCTCGTCCGGGATGAAGGCCCCCGAGCGCGCCAAGTACGCCGGCACGGACCCCAAGGACAAGCTGGTGGCCGGGCTCAAGGACTCGTTCACGTTCTGCCAGACGGCCGCCGCAGCGATGAAGGATGCGCAGCTCGGCGACAGCACCGACTTCTTCGGGGGCCGCAAGGTGACCCGTGCGGTCGCCACGATGATCACGGTGGCCGATTGGGCGGACCACTACGGGCAGATGGCGATTTACCTGCGCATCAACGGCGTCCTGCCGCCGACGGCGAAGCCCGGCAGCTAGCACTCCGTCGATATTTTCAGGACCATGCCCTACTTCAAGTGCCCCTCCTGCGGCGAAACGGCGCTGCGGGTGGCGCAACGGTGTCCGCACTGTGGGCTGATCTTCACACCGGACATGATTCCACCGGCTGAGCCCAACCGGCTCCAGCGACCCTTGCTCATGGCTGGGGCGCTGGTGGCGTTGGTGGCTGTGGTCATGGTGGCTCGGAACCAGACCGAGCCGCGAGCGGCTCCACCGCGTCCGGCTCAGGCAGCCACGGTTCCGACGGAGAGTCAGCCCGAGCCCCCCGTCACCGCGATCGCTCCGCCCATCCCTGTCCAGCCGCCCGCCCCTGCCCGGGACTCCACTGTCGACAGCACACCCCCGCCTCCCGCCGCGCCACCGAAGGCCACCCCGACATCGCCGTCGCCGACTGGCGAACAACTCCAGCGCTATGCCACCACCTGGGTCAACGTCCGAGTCCGCCGGGGCCCAGACGCTGCCGCCGTTCGGGTGCTCGACCCCGGCGAGGCGGTATTGGTCGATTCCCTGGTCGGGGGTTGGTATCGCGTGTTGATCGACGGGCAGTCGATTGGCTACGCCTATGGTTCGAATCTGAGCGAGGCGGCCCCATGAGGCGCCGGGAAGGCGGGCAGCTAAGCAGTGAGGGGTGACTGGTCCCGAGTTCGGAGGGTTGGCAACACGTGCTAAGTCACTATCTTGGAGGGCATTCGGGGCGGTAGCTCAGTTGGGAGAGCACCTGCTTTGCAAGCAGGGGGTCACCGGTTCGATCCCGGTCCGCTCCACTTGTAACTCACTGCCTCACTGCGACTTCTGCGGTGGGGCAGTCTGCTGTCAAAACGGCGTGTTGTGTGTTTGTTGTGAGTAACGCCCCTTCCAGCCTGTGGGACGGCTCCAACACCACCGTTTTGATCGTCGCGGCATCACTCTGCTGATACGACGTGAGCAACACGCGCTCCGTCTTCCAGCCGCCCGCCGCCGCCACGTCCTTCACCGGATAGCCCTTCCGCTCGGTGGCCCACTTCCGGCGGAGCGGGTGCCACATGCCACCGGGTTGCTGTGCGAGCTCGGCCTCGACGTACGCCTGGCGGAGCCAGTTGTCGAGCACGTGCCGGTCCACCGGCTTCGTCGGGTGCCTCGGGGCAGGGAAGACCGGCGCTGAGCCAATCGCCTGCTGGCGCTTCCGCGCCTCCTTCAGCGCCTCCTGCACCGCCTCACTCATCGGGACAATCTCTTCGAATCCCGACTTGTCGTGCTCCGCGCGCCACCGAATGGTGTTCTCCTGCAGGTCGATGTCGTCCCAGCGGAGGTTGCGCCAGGCCGACAGCCGCCGTCCGGTCGCTTCGGCCACCACGAGCGCCAGCTTGAGCAGCGGATGAACCCGCTCGGCCACCTTGAGCAGTGCCAGGAAGGTGGTGTGGGTCATCACCGGCCGGCGGGTGTTCTTCTCCTTGGGGAACTTGATCCCGTACCAGGGATTTTCCTTCAGGAGCCGCCGTCCGGTCTCGTTCCGCTCCCGGGTGCCCCAATTGAGGGCCCGGTCCAGCGCCAGCAGGTCGCACTCGATGGTCCGGTCCCGGACCGTCCGCCCCTCGGGGATCCCGATGATTTGCGAGTCACCCTGGCGCCTCGCCATCGAGTAGCGGATCACATCCGATTCCGAGAGGCTCCGCACGTCGCGCGTGGGTCCGAGGAAGGCGACCACTCGCTTGAGCCTCCCTTCATCACTCCGCTGCGACCGCGGCTTCTTGGCCGCGTGGCGCGGGCTCGCCAGGTAGAGCTCGGTGAGCATGCCGAGGGTGAGGCTCTCGTCCTCGAGCGCGTCCACGTTGGCGACCATGCCGTGGAGCAGCGCGTAGGCCTGCAGGGTGGCCTTGCTCGCGGTCCCTGTGGCCCAGACTCCTTCGGTCCTCCTTTCCGTCGATATAGATGGCTCGCATGATGTTCCCGCCGGGGCGGGGCTCATAGAGCCGGACCTTCAGACCACGTTCACCGACGGACTTCGTCCAGCAGGTTGGGGTCTCGGTCATCGAGGCCTCCTCCGTTGGGCGATGTCCTGGGCATCGGCAACGGGATCATATCGCGCGGGCGCGGGGGCAGCAAGCGCCTGGAGGTCGCCGCGGCGGATCCGGAGGTGGCCGCGGGGGTTGGCGCGGCCGTCGGGGAGGGCGCCCTTCCGGACGGCGCGCCGGATGGTCTCGGGGTGCTTGCCGAGGAGCTGGGCGGCCTCCTCGACGGTGATTTCGCCGTTGAGGTAGTGCTGGGCGGCGGCTACCAGCTTCTGGAGCAGGGTCTCGCGGGCCTGGGCGGCCTGGGCGGCGCCGTTTTCGGTGAGGGTCTGGTTCTCCTTCAGCGCGCCTTCCACAAACGCCACCAGCCACGGGGGGAGCCCGTGGGGGAGGGTGGTGAGTGAAGTGAGCGGCGCTGCCATGGGTGCATTGCTCGGTTCGGTGGCGGCCGAGGGTTCGGCCGCGGTTTGGTACAACGTGCCTGGGATTTGCGGCCGGACTTTCCGGCCGGGCGATCCCGGGATAAGTCCGGCCGGTAATTCCGGGATCCGACCCCGGATATTGAATCCGGGATTGTGCGGGCGTGCGCATCCCAGATTCTGCCCGCGAATTCCCAGATTTGAGAGGCCAGTTTCCCTAGTCTTCTTCGTCATCCTCGTCCTCGTCGTCGTCCCATCGTCGAGAACCTCGTCGACCAGGTCCTCCACTTCGTGGTCGGTCATGTCGGGCTCGACGTCTCGGAGGAGGACCTTCTTCACTTCCGCCCGGGCGTCGATGCTTGGCGTGACCAGTCCCAGTCGGTGGTTTCCCGGCGGGCGTACTCGTTGCCCTTGGCGATGAGCGCGTTCCGCTGCCGTTCTGATGCCTCCTTGGCTTCCTTGGCCCGCTTTGCCTTCTCTTCGGCCTCCCGCCATGGCCGCAGCACGCGTTTCGACGCGAGCCGGTGACGATCTCCCTCGCCTTGTACAGCGGGAGTTCGGCCGGGAATTGGCTGGTGGTCACGAATCGTTCGAGGTCGACGATGACCTGACGATGAAAGTCTGCCGGAGCATTCCAGGGGATGGCCCCCTGGCCCATGGTCCTGATGTTCTTGAGCCGGAGCCGTTCCGTCTCGGCCGGGTCGAAAAACGGGTTGAGCGCCTTATCGCCCCCAGCACCGGAAATTGTTCCGGCGGGGGCTGGGTGCTGGAGGCGCGGGCGCGTGCCGGACCGGTGGCGGAGGTGGCGGCCGGTAGCTGGCCAGCTCTTCTGCGTCCCAATTCTTCGACTGGGAGCTCTTCGTCGAGCTCCCAGTCCTCGTCGGGTTGGCGAGCGCGGCGAACTCCCTGTGCCGGGTCGCGATTTGGCGACCGGTCGAGCTCGGGTTCCGCTTCCTGGGAGCCGTCTTCCCTCGGCCGACTTGCGACGGCTCTTCCGGAACTCGGTCGACCTCCGCCTCGGCGAAGCGCCGGTGGCCGCCATTGGTACGGACGGCGCGGATCTTTCCCGCCCGCTCCAGCTTCCGGACGGTGTCGACCTCGAGGCCGAGCCGCCTGGCCGTTTCGCCGATGCTGAGAATCTTCGTCATTGAACCCCCGTGTAACTCTTGTTATCATTGGAGTGAACAGACCGCATGGGTCACTTTACGAAGAGAACATATCACTATGTCCACTAAATCGTCAAGGCGGCGGAGACCGGAGACTCTGGCGAGCCGGATCCAGCGGCTTGTCGATGAGTTCGCCCAGGGGAGCGTCCGGGGAGCGGCGGAGCTGTGGGAGATCCAGCGGCTGACCCTCCTGCGCCTGATCAAGGGCCAGGTCCGCAACCCCAGGGGGCCGGTCCTCGAGCGGATCGCCGAGGCGTGCGGGACCACCGTGGACTGGCTGCGGACGGGGAGGGCTCCCCGCCGACCACGCCCGCTCCAGCCGAGCTCCTCGATGACCCCCTGGCAGGGTCGATGGCGGAGGCTGGTTGAGGAACTGGAGCTTTCAGAGGAGGTCGCGGAGCGGGTAGTCCGCGCTGCCGGGGCTCATGAGCCGGGTCTTCTACGTGCTGGTGCTCGCGGGGCATCCAGTAGGGAAGCCGATTCGCGGGATGGAGGTCGCTCGACGTGCGGAGGAGTTCGAGTACCGTGCGTGGGTGGCGCTGCTAACAGGGTTGGTGGACACCTACGGGAAGGACCGGGTTCGAGAAAAGCTGGAAGCGGAGCGGGCTGACCTCAGGCACGGTATGAGATCACGCGGTCGTCCAGCGGTGGGAGCATCGAACGGATCCCGTCAGTGCTGGTAGTAGGTCTTCCGGCTGCCACTATGGATGTGTCCTGTCAGCCCTTGCTGGCTGGGCGCGGAGCCACCCGTGAACGCGTGGGGCCGAGTCCAGGTCTGGCGCGACGGCCTAAGTGGGCGAGAATTCGGGTTACGGCCCTCGCAAGTCGGGATTTGCCGAGCGCGAGTGAACTGAGCGTTCAGCAGAGGATGGGTCCCCGTGTTCGAGCAAGCCTTCAAGGCGATCGACGACGTCCTCCGCAAGGAGGCCGGCTGCACCACGGAGCTGGACTACACCGAACAGACGTCCTGGCTGCTTTTCCTGAAGTACCTGGACGGGCTGGAAGAGGACAAGGCCACCGAGGCCAAGCTGAGTGGGAAGCAGTACGCCTACATCCTGGAGAAGCCGTACCGGTGGGAAAAGTGGGCGGCGCCCAAGGGCAAGGACGGCAAGGCTCGACCACAACACCGCCCTGACAGGCGATGACCTCCGCGACTTCGTCAACCTGAAGCTCTTTCCCTACCTCGACTGGCTTCAAGCAGCGGGCCACCGGGCCGAACACGATCGAGTACAAGATCGGGGAGATTTTCGGCGAGATCAAGAACAAGATCCAGAGCGGATACAACCTCCGGGAGATCATCGACCACATCGATGAGCTGCGGTTCCGCTCACAGGCCGAGAAGCACGAACTGTAGCCATCTGTACGAAGCCAAGATCAAGAACATGGGCAACGCAGGGCGGAACGGCGGGGAGTACTACACGCCGCGTCCACTCATCCGCGCCATTGTCCAGGTCGTGAAGCCCAAGATCGGGGAGCGGATCTACGACGGTGCGGTCGGCTCGGCGGGCTTCCTTTGCGAGTCCTTCGACTACCTGACGTCCAAGGGGAACCTGACCACCAAGGATCTCACCACGCTCCAGACGCGCACCTTCTACGGCAAGGAGAAGAAGTCGCTGGCGTATGTCATCGCGATCATGAACATGATCCTGCACGGCATCGAGGCGCCGAACATCATCCACACCAACACCCTGACTGAGAACCTCGCCGACATTCAGGAGAAGGACCGCTACGACGTCGTGCTGGCCAATCCGCCCTTCGGCGGCAAGGAGCGCAAGGAGGTCCAGCAGAACTTCCCCATCCGCACGGGCGAGACGGCGTTCCTCTTTCTTCAGCACTTCATCAAGATGCTCAAGGCTGGCGGCCGGGGCGGCGTGGTCATCAAGAACACGTTCCTCTCCAATACCGACAACGCCTCGGTGAGCCTGCGGAAGCTCCTGCTGGAAAGCTGCAACCTGCACACCGTGCTCGACTGCCCCGGCGGCACCTTCCAGGGCGCGGGTGTGAAGACCGTGGTGCTCTTCTTCGAGAAGGGCGCGCCGACGCGGAAGATCTGGTACTACCAGCTCGCCCCAGGCCGGAACCTCGGCAAGACCAACCCGCTCAACGACGCCGACCTCGCCGAGTTCGTGAAGCTTGCAAGAGACCTTCGCCGAGCTCGCCAACGTCCTGGAGTGTGGACGCCAAGGGCATCGACCAGGCGACCTTCGACCTCTCCGTCAGGAACCCGAACGGCGGGGAGGAAGTCGCGCACCGCAGCCCGCAGGAGATCATGGACGAAATCGCCGCGCTGGACGCCGAGAGCGCGGAGGTGCTGGCGACATCAAGGCACTGCTATGAAGAACGGATGGAACGCGAGGAGCCTCGGTGACCTCTGCGAGATAATCGGCGGTGGTACTCCCCCAAGAGCAAGGCGGAGTACTACTCCGGAACCATCCCTTGGGCGACAGTCCGAGATATGCGATCAGACGTGATTGCTGACACCGAGTGCAAGATCACCAAACGGGCAGT
>CAWETL010000008.1:0-29997 GCA_963812085.1 uncultured Gemmatimonadales bacterium | reverse complement strand
GGCCGCCGCCAACGCCAATCTGGAACTGGCCCTTGGACTGGGCGTGCGCTGGCGCCGCCGCCAACAGGGCCACGCCCGTGCAGAGGACTGAGAGCTTCCGGATCATGCAACGCTCCTGGGGGATGTGATACTCGCCCGTGACGCCACGACGGCGCCAGGACAACTTCGACAGTCGATTCGCCCTCGAACTGCGGGCGGCCGCCATCCGGAAATTCCCCGCCGGCATTTGGTGTGACCATGGGGAAAGGTCCGGGAGGCCAAGATTGGGTGAATAACCTAACACCGGTTCCTGAAAAAGACACGCGCCGGAATCGTGAAGATTCCGGCGCGCGCCCCTTAACTCCTAGCGACTGCTGGTGCTTACGGCATCTGCTTCAGCACCACCCGGCGGTTGTTCGCGCGACCAGCTGCCGTCGCGTTGGTGTCGATCGGGAACTTCGGCCCATAGCCCTTGGCCGTCAGCATGCTCGCCGGGACACCCTTGCTGATCAGGTAGTTCATGACCGCCTCGGCGCGCTGCTGCGAGAGCTTGTTGTTGTGCGCCAGGCTGCCGGTGTTGTCGGTGTACCCTGCCACCTCGTAATGGGCGCCGGACGGGTTGTACTGCGCCGCATTGGCCACCCGGTCCAGGATGGCGGTCGAGGCCGGATCCAGCGTCGCGCTGTTGATCGCGAACGTCACGCCGGAGAGGACCATCTGGGTCTTGCCCGCCTCGAAGAGCACCGGGCAGCCCGTGGCCGTGACCTGCATGCCGGCCGGGGTGTTCGGGCACTTGTCGAGGTAGTCCGCCACGCCGTCGCCGTCCGAGTCAACCGGGCAGCCGTTGGCGGTGACCTTCGTGCCCGCCGGGGTGTCGGGGCACTTGTCGAGCCCGTTGTACACGCCGTCGGCGTCCTGGTCGCCCGGGCAGCCGGTGGCGTCCACCGTCGCACCCAGCGGGGTGTTCGGGCACTTGTCCATGTTGTCCGTCACGCCGTCCTTGTCCGCGTCGCCGAACGGACAGCCGGTCGCGTCCACCTTGGTCCCGGCGGGCGTGTTCGGGCACTTGTCCTTGTCGTTCGTGACGCCGTCGCCGTCGCTGTCCTTCGGGAGCGAGCAACCGTTGGCGTCCACCGCGTCACCCGCGGGCGTGTTCGGGCAGAGGTCGGACTTGTCCACCACGCCGTCCATGTCCGAATCCTTCGGCGCCTTGTGGCCGCCGAAGGCCAGGCTCAGCATCGCGTCCATGCCCCAGTCGGTGCGATTGGTTCACTTGCCACTCGGGGCCGATATTCTCGTGCCGATGTTGCCGGGTGGATGTAGTCGGCCGTCAAGTCGAGGCGTACCGACACCGGGCCGCCGGCGCCGAAACGCAGGCCGATCAGGCCGCCCGGGCCGCCGTCGGTGATCGTAGGACGCTCGAGGAAGTAGCTCGTCCGTCCTTGCCCCACAGTTGTATCGCGTACCCCGCTCCAGAGATGAAGCCGAGGCCGGCGCCGAGCGGGGCGTTGAACGTGAGGCGGGCGTGCATCGGGGTTCTCGCTGACGTACACGCCGGTGTAGGCGGTGCTCGACGGCTGCGTCGTGTACCCGAACACGTCCACCTCGATGCCGATCTTGTTGCTGAACATGTAGCCGAGGCGGCCGCCGGACCCGGGCTTGTTGTCGAGGCCCATCGACGGAGGAGTAGAACGGGAGGCCGACGCCGACGCCGACCTGGAACTCTCCCTTGGACTGGGCGTGCGCAGGCACCGTCGCCAGCATGGCGAGTGGCTGCGCAGAGAACTGACAGCTTACGGATCATAACGGGCTCCTGGGAGGTTGTGAAACTCGACCGAGACGCCATCAGGGCGCCAAGACAGCTGCAACGGTCAAATCAGCTTTCGGCATCGAAGAACCATCAGTCGGGCACCCTCCCATCGGCGCCAGCCGCGGCAATCGGCCGGCCCCGGGGGCTGGGGTGCCTGAACAAACTAACACGGGCATCGGCAAGGGGCTATACCACCCCCCCGGCGGGGCTTGGACCCCCGCCAAGGCAAAGAAAGACCCCCTCCAGGCGCCGTGGGGGGGCCGGAAGGGGGTCGAAAGCATGCGCCGCGTAGGAATCGAACCTACAACCTAGTGATTAAGAGTCACTTGCTCTGCCAATTGAGCTAGCGGCGCGCACTGGAATAGCCCCAACGGGAGTCGAACCCGTCTCTCGACCTTGAAAGGGTCGCGTCCTGACCGATAGACGATGGGGCCGAGTGTCCCGTCGGTTCGTGACGTCGCACGATAGCGCTAACGGGATTCGAACCCGTGTTCCAGCCTTGAGAGGGCTGTGTCCTAGGCCTCTAGACGATAGCGCCGTGCCGAAGATCGACAGGCCCGGAGGGAATCGAACCCCCAACCCCCGGTTTTGGAGACCGGTGCTCTACCAATTGAGCTACGGACCTCTGCCGACGGTGCCCTGTCGGACGCTGCGGGCAGGGTGGCTGACGGGGATCGAACCCGCAACCTCCGGAACCACAATCCGGCGCTCTAACCGATTGAGCTACAACCACCACGAGGAAACCAGGCTCCTGCCAAGCCCGGCAAAACTATTCACCCACCAGCACTTGGTCAAGGCCAGAACGCCTCGGTCAGCCGCTCGGTTTGGGGCTCGTAGACGGCGATTTCTCCATCGAGTTCCACCAGCGGCACGACGCCTCGCGCTGCGTTCGCCAGGAAGCCGCCCGATGCAGGGAGCCGGGAGCCCGGCAGGCGAATTTCCACGAGCCCACCCGCCAGCTCCGACAGCCGGGCCCGTGCCACGCCGGGGAGGATGCCGAACGACAGCGGCGGAGCCGCCAGGCGGCCGCCTTCCCACCAAAACACGCTCCAGATCGACGACTCGGCCACGAAGCCTTCCTCAGAGAGGAGAAGGGCGTCATCCGCCCCCTGGGAGGCCGCGTCGAGCCGCGCGGCGTCCAGCCATTCCCGGTCGGTGGTCTTGTGGCGGTACCCGCGGTGGGGCACCCGGGCCGCCCGGAGCCGGAGCCCCTGCGGCCGCTCGACGCCACGTTCGGTCACCCGGACTCGCCCCCGGCTCCGGAACTCGAACCGGACGATCCGGTCGGCGCCGCCGGACGGAGGCTCGAGTTCCTGCGGCAAGGTGATGCCGAGCGCGAGCGCGCTCCGCTCGAGGCGCTCCATGTGGAGGGGCCAGAGCGGCACACGCCCCTGCCGAACGCGGACGGTCTCGATGAGCCCCGGCCGGTGGGGACGGCGTTCAAGCACCGGCGGGAGCGGGAGGTTCGCTGGCCCCCGAAGCCAGCAGGGACCGGACCGCGGTGGCCCCGAGGATCAATGCCCCGCCCGCCAGAGCCCAGGCACCCGGCCGCTCCCCATGCACCAGCCACGACCAGACGGGGTTGAGCACCGGCTCCACGAGCAGGATGATCGAAATCTCGAGTGCGGGGAGCTTTCCGACCGCCCGGGTCACCAAGGCGTACGCCAGCGCGATCTGGAACAGCCCGAGATACGCCAGCGCCGCCCAATCGCCGACTCCGACCTGGTAGAACGGCAGGGCCATCGGCAGCGTCACCAGGCAGGCGAGCGCATTCCCAAGGACCACCGCTCCCGCCGGCGAACCGCCCGACTCGTCGGCCCCCATCCAGCGGAGGCCCATCAGCGTCAGGGCCCAGGTGAAGCCCGACATCGCCGCGAGCAGGTTGCCCTGGGCGGGCGCGGGCGCGGTGCGGACCGGCGCGTCGGTGCCGATGAAGAACAGCACCAGGCCCGCGCCGACGATGGCCATGAATACCAGGTCGGTGCTCCGGAAGCGCTCGCGGAGCAGCCAGGGGGCGAGCAGCAGGATGTAGAGCGGCCCCGTGGCCTGCAGGAAGATCGTGTTGGCCGAGGTGGTGAGCTTGTTGGCGACGACGAAGAGGATCAGCGTGGCGGCATAGGCGACCGACACGAGCGCCGTGCGCAGCCGGATGCTGCGGCGAGCCTCCGGGAGCATCAGCGCCAGCGCCACCGCCGCGATTCCCGAACGGACGCACGCGACCTGCCAGCCGGTCATCGCGGTGGCCTTGATGACGGCGCCGCCGGTGGAGAAGAGGACGGCCGCCGCGACCAGCTGAAGGCGGGCCCGTTGGGTCGGAAGCATGGCGCGAAGAATGTCCGGCCTCAGAAGGGCGTGCAAGTTCCTTGTCCCTACGCATCTCCCGGCCGACCTCAACCGGGGGAAACCCATGTATCGCACGTCCATATTCGCGCTGGCGATCGTCGCCGGCGCGGCCACCCCGATCCATGCCCAGGGCTGGATCGAAGTCCAACCGGTCGCCTCGTCCCCCCGCCCCGTCCCCATCGGCGGGCCCGTCATCCGTGTCCAGAGCGACGTCCGCATCTCCCTCAACGGGCGCATCGCGCAGGTCGAAGTCGAGGAGCGCTTCAGGAACGCCGGCACCACCATCGCGGAGGGCACGTACCTCTATCCCCTCTCGGGCGAGGCCGTCTTCACCGGCTTTTCCCTCTGGATGGGAGACAAGGAACTCCAGGGAGAAATGCAGACGGCGGACCAGGCGCGCAGCGTCTACGAGGAAATCGTGCGCCGCCAGCGGGACCCGGCACTCCTGACCTACGCCGGGCACGGGCTCATCCGCGCGCAGATCTTTCCCATCCAGCCCGGCGAAACCAGGAAAGTCGTCCTCCGCTACACCCAAATCCTCGGCCGCGAGGGGGACGCCCTACGCCTGCGCTACGCGATCGGCCCGCGCCCGAGCGATCGTGCACAGGGCGGCGACAGGACCCCACAGGACATCTTCTCGCTGCAGGTCGCGGTGCCGGACACGGGTGCCTTCGGGACGCCGTACTCGCCGACCCACGAAGTCACCACTCGCCGCTCCCGCGGCCAACTGGTCGTGTCCGTGCCGCCGACCGCTTCCGGCGATCTGGACCTGCTCTTCCCGCTGCGCCGCGGGCTCGTCGGCACCAGCATCCTGACCCACGCCTCGCCGAACGAAGACGGCTACTACATGCTCCTGCTCGCCCCACCCGAATCCTCCGGGCGCGAGGTGATTCCGCGCGACCTCACGCTCGTCGTGGACGTCTCGGGGTCGATGTCCGGGACCAAGCTCGAGCAGGCCAAGGCGGCGCTGGCGCAGGCGCTGGGCGCGCTGGGCCCGCAGGACCGCTTCCGCCTGATCGCCTTCTCGTCGGGCGTCACGGAATACCGTCCCGGCCTGACCCAGGCCACCCGCGCCAACCTCACCGACGCACAGCAGTTCGTGGACCGGCTCTCGGCGGGCGGCGGGACCAACATCGAGGGGGCGCTCGACGCCGCGCTGACGCCGGGGGCCGCCGGACGAATGGCCCTCGTGGTGTTCATGACCGACGGGCTTCCCTCCGTCGGACAGACCCAGCCCGACCAGATCGCCTCGGCCGCAGGCGGCCGGATCGGCCAGGCACGCATCTTCACGGTGGGAGTCGGCACCGACGTGAACACCTATCTCCTCGACCGCCTGGCGCGGGAAGGCCGCGGCACCGCCACCTACGTCGCGCCGAACGCCGACGTGGAAGTGGCCGTCGGAACGCTGCTCGGGCAGATCCGGAACCCGGCCCTCGTGAACCTCCGCATCGTGCGCGCGCCGGTGACGCTCACGGACGCGTATCCCGCGCAGCTCCCCGACCTGTTCTACGGCGAGGAACTGGTGGTCTTCGGCCGGTATCACGGCACGGGCAGCGGCGATATCGTGATCGAGGGGGAGCGGAACGGTCGGCGCGAACGCTTCACGGCACGCGGCGAGTTCGCGGCCAGCGAATCCGACAATCCTTTCGTACCGCCGCTCTGGGCGTCACGCAAGATCGGAGAACTCACCCGCACCGCCCGTCTCGAAGGTGCGACACCCGGACTGATCGAGGAGATCCGCCAGCTCGGCCTCCGCTATGGCCTGCTGACCGAGTACACGTCGTTCCTGGTCCTCGAGCCGGGTGCGACTCCCCCAGCGCCGGAGGCCCTGCGTGGCGGCCGGGAGGACGCACAGAAGATGAGCGGGCAGGTGGCGTTCAATCGCGCCGAAGCCAGCGCGCGGGAGGTGACGGTCAAGACGCTCGCGTCGGCCGACGCCGCCGCGGACGAGCGACTCGCGAACTCCCCCACGGCTGCGGGCGCCGCGGCGCCGGCCTCCCGCCGGATCGCGGGCCGGCTGTTCGTGAACCGCGATGGGGTCTGGACCGACCTGGCCTACAAGGCAGGCAGCACCACCGTGAGCGTGGCCCCCTTCAGCCCGGCGTACTTCGCGCTGGTCCGCTCCTTGCCTGAACTCGGTGCCTGGCTCTCCGCAGGCGGCCAGGTGGTGATCGCCGGCAGCCGGGTGAGCATTCGAATCGATCCGAAGGGACTGACCGAGTGGCGGGGCACCGAGCTCGCCGCGACTGTCCGCGACTTCCGCGGCCAGTGACCCACTTGTGCGGATCGCGGCCTGCAGGGCATCTCTCCCTGCAGGTCGCTTCCCCACCCCGTTCAGCGAGCCGATGACGACCGACCTGGCCGCCCTGTTCCGCGAGCATCACGCAGCCCTCGTCCGGGTTCTCTACCGGCGGACGGGGGATCACGACCGCGCGGAAGACCTGGCCCAGGAGACTTTCGCCCGGGCGGTGGCGGCCCCACCGCGAAATCCCCGCCCGTGGCTCTTTGCCGTGGCGCTCAACCTGGTGCGGGAGGACGGCCGACGGGCCGTGCGACAGGGCCGCCGCCTCGAGTTGTACCGGGCCGAATCGGCCCAGCACGCCCCCGCCCCGGACCACGAGCTCGAGCGTTCCGAGGACGTCCGTGCGGTGCAGGCGGCGCTCGCCACGCTGGCCGACCGGGACCGCGAGGCGCTGCTGCTCAAGGCCGAGGGGTTCAATTATGACGAAATCGCCGAGACGCTCGGCCTGGCCAAGGGGGCGGTGGGGACGACGCTTTCGCGGGCAAGGCGCCGGCTGGTCGAGGCCCATCGCGCGCAGGGAGGCCGACATGTCGCATCCTGACGAAAACACCATCCAGATGCTGCTCGACGACGAGCTCGATCCCGTCGAACGGGCGCGCGTCGAGTCGCACGCCGCGGGTGCGCGGCCTGCCAGGCGAGAATCGCCGAGGCGCGCGCATTTCAACACGAGGCGGACCGGCTCGTCGGCGTGCTCGAGGTGCCCGCCCGCGCCGCGGCACCGTCGGCTACGCGGCGTCGCCGCCCGATCATCCGGGCGCTCGCCTGGGCGGCCAGCCTCGTGGCCGCCGTCGGGCTCGGGTATTTCGGGCGGGGCAGCACTGCGCCACGACCGATCGTCGTGGCGGAGGCCGACACCACGGCCCAGCCGCCGGCCGACGCCGTCAGCAAGACGAACGCCGCCCCCCAGGTCGTGGTGCCCGCCACTCCGGCCGCCGCCCCGGCAGACGAGCGGCAGTCTCCTGCCGTGGCGCCTCCGGCGGCGGGTATCGCAGCGAAGCGGGAAGACCGCGCCGCCCTGGACGCCGCGGCAACGGAGCCGTCGGCGGCCAACGCCGTGCCAGCCAAGGTGGCTTCGGCGGAGACCGAGCGGGCGCGCAACGACCAGGTCGGCGGCTGGCGGGTGATCGCGCTGGAGGAGGCGGTGCGGATTCTCGACGGACAGGTTCGGCTGATCGACGGCCTGACGCCCGAGCGAGTCGAAACAGGGCCGGGCACGGCGGTCGCCGGCGCCGATCCGACCACGGCCGTGGTGCGGGTGGTCTATGCGTCAGGGACGATCATCCTGGACGAACAACGGGTGGGCACGGCGGCGAGCGGCGGTCGGCTGGAGGCGGCCCGTCCGCTGCAGCGCGCCGCGGCGCCGCCGGCCGGTTGGCGGGAAGCGGGGGGGATTCGATTTGCCGTCACGGGCAGCGTGTCGCCCGACTCGCTCGGACTCCTCGCGGCGCGGGTGCGCTGAGGGGCGCGCCCTACGGCTGGCGGAGGGCCTCGACGTTGATCCGGATCTCGACGTCGTCGCCGAGCATCGTGCCGCCGCCCTCCAGGACCCGATTCCAGGCCACGCCGTAGTCCATCCGGTTGAGGGTGGTCGTCGCCTCGAACCCGGCCCGCGGGCGCTCGCCCGGCATGACGCCGAGCACGGCGCCCTTGAGGACCACGGGCCTGGTGACGCCGCGCATCGTGAGGTCGCCGGTGATGGTGAGCGAGTCGCCCGCCTGGGCGACGGAACGGCTCACAAAGGTGATGGTGGGAAAGCTGTCGGCGTTGAAGAACCGGGGCGAGCGCAGGTCGGCGTCCCGCCGCTCCTGCCGGGTGTCGACGCTCGCCACGCTGATGGACGCCGTGACCGACCCGCCCGCCCAGTTCGCCGGGTCGGCCTGGATCGTGCCGGAAAAGTCGGTGAAGGTCCCGCTGACCTTGCTCATGAAGTGCCGGATCCGGAACGTCACCTCGGAGTGGGCCATGTCGATGGTCCACGTGGGGAGCCCGGGAGCGGCCTGGGCGGTGAGGGCGGCGGGCGCGAGGAGGACGATGCCGAGCGCGACAGCAGCACGTGCAATCCGGAACATTCGATCTCCTGAGCGAGATTGCTTCGGCCACTGCGTGGCCTCGCAATGACAAAAGGGGTGTGCTGTCATTGTGAGCCACCGTTGTTTCCCGTTTCCGCGAGAAACGCCTGGTAGGCGCCCTTCAGCAATCGCTGGAAGTGGTACACCCCCTCCTCGAATTGCACGGAGAAGCGGCCCCGGTCGTAGGCCCGGGACTCGACGCCCCGCTGCACCCGTTCGCAGATATCGATATCCTCGCGCTGGATCGCGTCGGAATAGGCCAGGTCCTCCTCGACCAGCGTCCGGACGGCCGGGGCGTCCGCGTCGGCGTAGAAGTACTGGAAGACGACGCGGCAGCGGGTGGGGCCCAGCGGCAGCACGAGGTTGGTCTGGAGCCGGCCGGGGAGGATGTTCAGCATGTAATTCGGGAACACGCAGTAGTAGAACGCCTCGCCCTCGCCGGAGGTGTAGAGGTTGGCCTGCCCGCTCAGCGGGCTGTGCTGGAGGGAATACCACTCGAAGCAGTGGGTCTGGTAGCTCTGGAAGTCGTACAGCTTGACCAGCTCGGGATGCACGTGCGGGACGTGGTACCCTTCGAGGTAGTTGTCCACGTACACCTTCCAATTGCAGGCGATGTCGTACTCGACGCGCCGGACGAAGCGCAAGGCGCCGAGCTGTGCCGGCAGGATCCGTTCGGCGATGCCCTCGACGTACTGCGCGAGCGGCGGCGCGTCCGGCCAGAGGTTCACGAACACCTGCCCCTCCCACTCCGCCACCCGCACCGGGACGAGTCCGTAGTCCTTCCGGTCGAAGAGCTCGACCCGGTCGAACTGGGGCACCCCGCGGAGGGAGCCGTCGAGGAGGTAGGTCCATCCGTGATACTTGCACTGGAGGGCCCGCACGCAGCCCTCCGGCTCCACGGCGAGCGGCCCGCCCCGGTGGCGGCAGACGTTGTAGAACGCCCGCAATGCGCCGTCCTTGCCCCTGACGACGATCACCGGATTGCCCGCCACCTCGGCGCAGAGGAACTGCCCTTCCTCCCGCACCTGCGCCGCGTGGCCGACCCCCTGCCAGGTCCGGGCGAAGACCGCGTCCCGGTCGAGCTGGTCGAAGGCCGGGTCCCAATACCACCGGGAGGGAATGGTATCGGCCTGGGCGAGGGGCGGCGATTCGAGGTCGGCGGCGCTGATGGCCGGATAGCGGGTCACATCGGTCTGCATGGACGTATATTACCCGGAAGCATCACGACCGTCAGGCCCAGTCCCCGAGTCCACTCGCGAGTGCCCCATGACAACCACCGCCAAGCCGGCCTTTCAATCCCCCGTCCCCACCGATGGCGAGCCGATCGTGATGAGGGGCGGACGCCTCGAGGTCCCGGCCCGACCCATCATCCCGTTCATCGAGGGCGACGGCACCGGGCCGGACATCTGGCGCGCGTCCAGGCTGGCGCTCGACGCCGCGGTCCGGGCGGCCTACAAGGGCCAGCGGCAGATCGCGTGGATGGAGGTGCTCGCCGGTGAGAAGGCCAAGAACCAGGTGAACGACTGGCTGCCCGAAGACACGCTCAAGGCCATCACCAAGTACCTGGTGGCCATCAAGGGACCGCTCACCACGCCCGTGGGCGGGGGGATCCGCTCGCTCAACGTGGCGCTCCGGCAGAAGCTCGACCTGTACGCCTGCGTCCGGCCGGTCCGGTGGTTCGAGGGCGTCCCCTCCCCGGTGAAGGAGCCGGGCAAGGTGGACATGATCATCTTCCGGGAGAACACCGAGGACATCTACGCCGGCATCGAGTTCCGGGCCGGGACGCCCGAGGCGGGCAAGGTGATCCAGTTCCTGCAGGCGGAGATGGGCGTGAAGGCCATCCGGTTCCCGGCGAGCAGCGCCATTGGCATCAAGCCGGTGTCGGAGGAAGGCACGAAGCGGCTGATCCGCGCGGCGTTCGACCACGCCATTTCGCACAAGCGGAAGAGCGTGACGCTGGTCCACAAGGGCAACATCATGAAGTACACGGAGGGGGCGTTCCGGGACTGGGGGTACGAGCTTGCGAAGCAGGAATACGGCGCGGTGGAGATCGACGGGGGACCGTGGTGCCGGCTCCCCAGCGGCATCGTGGTCAAGGACGTGATCGCGGACGCCTTCCTGCAGCAGATCCTGACGCGGCCGGCGGAGTACGACGTGATCGCCACGCTCAACCTCAACGGGGACTACATCTCCGACGCGCTGGCGGCGCAGGTGGGGGGCATCGGCATCGCGCCGGGCGCCAACATCAACTACCTGACGGGGCACGCCATCTTCGAGGCCACCCACGGCACCGCGCCCAAGTACGCGGACCAGGACAAGGTGAACCCCGGGTCGGTGATCCTCTCCGGCGAGATGATGCTGCGCTATATGGGATGGAACGAGGCGGCAGACCTCATCGTGCGGGCGATCGAGCGGACCATCGCCGAGAAGCTCGTCACCTACGACTTTCACCGGCAGATGACGGGTGCGACGCTCCTCAAGACGAGTGAGTTTGCCCGGGCGCTCGCCGAGAGGATGTAACCGGCGTCCCGGCGTTCGAGGGATCGAAGTCGGGAACCAGCTGCGTGAGCAACGCGCGGAGCTCATCATCCGACCAGCCCTCCTGGGCCGCCGTGATGAGTTCGTCGACCAACGTTGTGACGCCCTCCGGGAGCTTGGCGTTGTGGGCGCGCAACACCTTGGGATGCTCGGTCGGTGCCGCGTGCTCGGAGCTGAAGAACAGTTCCTCATAGAGCTTCTCGCCGGGACGACTGCCCGAGAACCGGATCTCGATGTCGGTGCCGACTTCCTTGCCCGAGAGCCGGATGAGGTCGGCGGCCAGGTCGGCGATCTTGATCGGGTCCCCCATGTCGAGCACGAACACCTCTCCACCCTTCCCGAGCGCGCCTGCCTGCAGCACCAGCTGAACCGACTTCCGGAATCGTCATGAAATAGCGGCGCATTTCGGGATGCGTCACCGTCACCGGTCCGCCGGCGGCGATCTGCCGAAGGAAGGTCGGCACCACGCTTCCGCGGGACCCGAGGACATTTCCGAACCGCACCGACACGAAATTCCTGCCGGACTCCTTCGCCGCCCGCTGCACGATCTGCTCCGCCACCCGCTTGGTGGCTCCCATCACGCTGGTGGGATGCACCGCCTTGTCGGTCGAGACGAGCACCAGGTGCCCGACCCGCCCCTGGGCCGCCAGTTCGACCACGTTCCGGGTGCCGAGGACGTTATTGGTGACGGCTTCCGCCACGTTGCACTCCATCATCGGCACGTGCTTGTGGGCGGCGGCATGGAACACGGCAATCGGGTTCCACACCTCGAAGACCCGGGCGAGGCGCTCGCGGTCCCGCACGTCCACGATGACCGGGTGCGAATTCCACCGCGGCGCGCCTGTCCCGCAACTCGTTGAGGATATCGAAGATCGAATTCTCGCCGTGGCCGGCGAGGACGATCCGCTTCGGCCCGAGGGCCACCAGCTGACGGCAGAGTTCGCTGCCAATCGAGCCGCCCGCGCCGGTCACCAGCACCGTTTCGCCGGCGACGATGGCCCGTATGGCCTCGGGGCAGGTGGTGACCGGCTCCCGGCGAAGCAGGTCCTGGATCTCGACCTGCCGCAGGGCGTTGACGGCCACCCTCCCGGAGAGAATGTCGAACATCCCGGGAACGGTGCGGGTCTTGAGGCCGGTGGCAGCCGCGTCGGTGATCAATTCGCGGATCACGCTGCCCGGCGCCTTGGGCATCGCGATGATCAGTTCGTCGATCGGCTGCCCGTGGGCAACTTCGGTGAGGTCGGACAGGCCTCCGAGGACCGGCAGGTTGAATACCCGGTTGCCCTGTTTTGCGCGGTCGTCGTCGAGGAAGCCGACCGGCTTGAGGCCGAGCTGGGGATTGTCGAGCAGCTCCTTGACGATCATGCACCCAGCCGAGCCCGCGCCGGCGATCAGCACGAGTCGGGCGTCGCCCGGCAGGCCGCGGGGCCGACTGGTGGCGATCAGCCGGACGGCTGCCCGCGGCAACGTGATGATGGCCGCCGTGAGCAGGGCGTCGAGAATCAGGACCGACAACGGCACCCGGGAGGATGCCAACTGAAGCCGCGGAATCACGACCGCTCCGACGGCAAAACAGATCGCGCCCGACAGTGCGACCGCCTTGAGGATCTGCTCGGCCTCGTGGACGCTGGCATGGCGCCAGACTCGGCGGTAGAGGCCGGCCCAGAAGAAGAGGGAGAACTTGATGGGCAACGACAACGCGATGAACCAGGCCGCACCGGCCGAGATCCCGGCGGGCCATGAGAATCCCTCGAACCGGACCCAATAGGCCAGGATCGTCCCCAAGGGCAACAACAGCGCATCGATCGCCAGGAGGTGGCGATTGCGTATCCCTGCCGGCGGGTGGGACCTCGGATCTGGGGTCAGAAGGCCTCGGGATGCGGTAAGAGACTACGGGTTACAATAAAGCACATACTGTCAAGCAAATCGTCAAATCGTTGCATATCAAATACTTACAATGCTCCAATCCTTCGGTTTCACTGACCGTTGGGGCTATTCTGCGGGGGGGAGGGCTCAGCACCAGAGGTGGTCCGGACCAATGGCTGAGCCACGAACCAACGTCCAAGATACCCAGTGTGGGGGGTACCGCCAATCGAATCGAAGGGGCACGACCGCGGGCCCGCGAATCGCGTGACCGAGGCGAACCTGCATGGAGTGGGGTTCCCCCGACAGGCACGACGCGGGTCGCCAGTCGAAGCGGAACCGCAGACGGACCCGTTCAGGCAATCGCGACTTGGCACCAACTCGCGAAGCCCGGTTGACTTGGGATGCACTCCAGCCCGCGAGGGCGGTGCGATTGCGTCGGCCCGGGCTGCGACTGCTATATTGTGGCGGGCTCCCCTGACTCTTGCCGCACGATCCTGGAATCGATAGGCGACTCTCCTCCCCCACTACAGGTCTTGGATGACTCCTGCCCGACCCGTCACCCCCGTCTCAGTCGAGTACCGGCGCACGACATTCTTGCCGTTTGCGGTCCCCGATATCGGGGAAGAGGAAATCGGGGCGGTCGTGGAAGTGCTTCGGTCCGGCTGGATCACGACCGGGCCCCAAGCCCAGGCGTTTGAGCGGGAATTCGCCCAAGCGATCGGCGTGCCGTACGCCATCGCCGTCAATTCCTGCACGGCCGCGCTCCATCTGGCCCTCGAGGCGCTCGGCGTCGGGCCTGGGGATGAAGTGCTCACGAGCACCATCACCTTTACTGCGACCGCAGAGGTGGTCGAGTACTTGGGCGCGCGGACACGCTTCCTCGATGTTGACCAGGCTACGCTGAATCTGACCCCGGACGGGGTGCGGAACGCGATCCAGCGCCTCTATGTACCCCGGGGAGGTGAGTGGTTTGCGAGGGATACTGGCGGCAGGCTGCGGGCGCTGGTGCCAGTCCATTTCGGCGGCCAGATGTGCGACATGGCGGAGCTCACCGTGGTAGCCCAAGAATTCGGGATCGCGATGGTCGACGACGCGGCGCACGCCTTTCCGGCCTCACGCGACGGGATCCGCGTCGGGCAGACTGGCGACGCCACGGCATTCAGTTTCTACGCAACGAAGACGATCAGTACCGGCGAAGGCGGGATGCTGACGACCTCGAATCCGGCGATCGCGGAACGCGCACGCCTGATGTCCCTGCATGGCATCAGCCGAGATGCGTGGAAACGATACAGCGCGGAGGGGAGCTGGTTCTATGAGGTCGTGCAAGCGGGGTACAAGTACAATCTGACCGACATTGCCGCTGCGCTTGGCCGCGTTCAGCTGCGGCGGGCAGACGCGATGACCGCTCGACGCGCGTCCATCGCGGACCGCTATGCGGCTGCGTTTGAGGAGCTCGCCGGGATCGAACGCCCCACCAGCCGCCCCGGGATCGCGAATGCGTGGCACCTTTATCCCATTCGCCTCCGCCTCGAGCGGCTCAGCATCGACCGTGCCCAGGCGATCGAGGAATTGCGGGCCCTTCAGATCGGTGTCAGCGTTCATTTCATTCCGCTCCACCGTCAACCGTTCTACGCCAACCGCTACGCCTATCGTCCAGCGGCTTTTCCGGTTGCGGAGCGAGAATTCCCGCGCCTGATCTCCCTGCCCATTTATTCAAAGATGACCGACGAGGACGTGGACTCGGTGATTCACGCGGTGACGGCCGTCGTCACGCGTTTCCAGCGGTAGGTGAACGTGGTCGCGCGCTGGTCCGAGAGTCAGGGAAAGCGAGTTGCCGACGTCCTCCTCTCCGGGATCGGCGGATTGGCAGTCAGCCCGCTGCTCCTGCTCTGCGCTTGTGCGGTACGCTGGTTCGACGGCCCACGCGTCATCTTCCGACAGACCCGGGTGGGCGCAGAGGGGCGCCCGTTCACCATCCTCAAGTTTCGGACCATGCACGCGGGAGCTCCCGGACCCCAGATCACTGCGAGCGGCGATCCACGGATCACGCGGCTCGGGCGCGCCTTGCGTCGCTTCAAGCTCGACGAACTCCCTCAGTTGCTGAATGTCTTCCGTGGGGACATGAGCATGGTTGGCCCACGACCGGAACTCCCGACCTATGTCAGCCGGCACGCGGCGGTATACCGGCGGCTTGGCCGAATGCGGCCTGGTATCACGGATTGGGCTTCCCTGGCGTTTCGTGATGAGGAGGCACTCCTCGCACAAAACGCAGGCGTTCCGGACTACTACGTGGCGGTGCTTCTGCCCAAGAAGCTGGCGCTTGCCCGGCTCTATCGACGGCACGCTTCCGCATGGCTGGATCTTCGGCTCGTTCTCGCCACTGTATTCGCCGCGTGCCACATGGATGCGCTCATGGGCGCCTTCGCAGGGAGCCCCGTGCACCGCGCGTGGGACGCCGTGGCACGTTTCGGAACCCCTTCGACCTTCCCGCTGCAGGAGATGCCCCAGAGATGATCGAGCAACCCAATCAGCCTGCCGCGTGGCCTCGGCAGGACCCCGCCTCAGCCTCGAGCGACCGGGACATCCTCAGGCTCGACCGGGTCTGGGGCGCCCGCCGTTGGATCCTCGCGGCAGGGGTGGCGGGCGCGCTTCTGGGAATCCTCGTGAGCCTCGTCATGCCGACGTATTTCACCTCGTCCATTTCGTTCATTCCCGAAGAACCGCCCGCCCCATCCCTGCCGGCGGGCTTGTCCGGGCTCGCCTCACAGCTCGGGGTCATTCCGGGAAATCCAGGGCGCTCGCCGGAATTCTACGCGCGGCTGCTCAACGGAAGGCATATTCGCGAGGTGCTCGCGCTCACCCGCTTTCCCGACGGCAAGTCCCTCACCGAGTACTATGGCACGGGAGGACACGCTGACAGCGTCGAGCGGACCATTCGCAAGCTGGCCAAGGACTACTCGGTGTCGGTCGACCGGGCCACTTCGATCGTCCGGGTCGACGTGGAATTGCGCGACCCGTCATTTGCGGCGGAAGTCGCGAACATGTTCGTCCTGCAGATCGACTCATTCAACATGCAACTCCGACAGTCCAGTGCGAGGGCACGCCGCATCTTCACCGAAGCCCGCCTGGGCGATGCCCAAGCGCGGCTGACCGAAACGGAGACGGCGCTCCGGGACTTCCTGACCCAGAATCGCGCGGGCAACGCGCCCGCCCTGCAGTTTGAACGGAGTCGCCTCGAGAGGCGGGTGTCCATCGCGCAGGAACTCTATCTCAGCCTGGCTCGAGGTGCTCAGACGGCCCGGATCGACGAGGTGAACGACACCCCGGTCATCTCGGTCGTGGCGCCGGCGTTCGTCCCGATGCGCCGATCGCGCCCCAGGCGCCTCCTGGTGGGGTTCATCGCCGGGATCCTGGCAGCCGTCGCGGCCGGCGCCCTGGCCTCGAGCGGGAGACTGAGTGGCGACCTCGACACCGCCTGAACGGGGTCGGGGGTCGAAACTGAGCACGCCCTTCCGGGAGACAACGCTTCGGTACTTCGCGACGGAAGCGATCAACGCCCTGGCGACGGTCGGGGGCGTCGCCGCGTTCACCCGGTTGGTGCCCCCGCCCGTATACGGGGAATACGCGGTCATCCTCGCTGCCTGCGGTGTCGCCATGGCAGTCGCCGGCGAGTGGCTCCAAGCGACGGCCCTGCGGTTCGCCGGTCCACGTCCAACCCGTCCGGACGCCGTTCGGGCGCTGCTGGACCTCCTCCTGATCAGCCTGGCGATGCTCGCCATGGTCGGGGTACTGGCACTCGCATTCCTGCCGATGCCGCCCGGTGCATCCGCGATCCTGGTCGGGATGCTCTACGCCTCCTTGAGCCTGACCTTCCTGACGCTCACCGCTGTCTTCCAGGCAAATCTCGAGTCAGGACGGTTTGCCGCCTACCGCTCCGGTTTCGGCGTGCTTCGCATCCTGCTCGCGATTGCGTTGGCGCTCCTCTGGCGACGGTCCGCGATCGCGCTGGTGGGGGGCCAGGCCATTGCCCTCGCGATCCTGCTGCCGTTCGTGCTCTCCCACCTGCTGCGCGGCCTCGGCCGGTCTCAGCCTGAGGCACGACGGCGACAGCGCTCGGCGATGTTCGCTTTTGGCGGTCCGCTGATCGGCTGGTATGCAGCCAGTCAGTTGCTGAATCTGTCCGATCGCTTCTTCCTCCAGGCCTGGCGTGGGAGTACGGAAGTCGGTTTGTATGCCGTCAGTTATGCGCTCGTCATGGGGGCGATCGCCACCACGCTCCAGCCGATTCTCTCCGCGGTCTATCCACTGATGGTGCGGTCATGGCACCAGGGTGGAACGGCCGCGGCCCAATGGCAGTTCGACATGGTGATCCGCCTCTTCCTGGTGCTCGCCCCGGGATTGTGGGGCTTTCTCTGGTTCTTCGGCAACGACTTTCTTTCGATCCTCGCGCCGTCAGCCTACCAGACGCCGCGCGTACTCCTGGGGTGCCTCGCAGCCGGCATTCTCTGCTGGTATGGCGGATTGTACGTCCAGAAGGCGCTCGAGCTCGAGTTGCGATCGCGTTCGCTGTTGCACATCCTCTGGATCGCCGCCTCCGTCAACCTGGCGGCAAACCTCGTATTGATACCCCGGTGGGGATTACTCGGCGCCGGAGCGGCCACTCTGCTGGGCTATGGATCCTATCTGTCGCTCACGCTGCTGGCGATCCAGGAGACCATCCACGTTGCGCCCCCCCCTCGGTTGGCGGTCAGCATCGGGCTGGCTTTCGTCGCATTGGTTGGCGTAGGCGTGCTCCTCGGTGCGGTCCTGGGTGACTCGTCACACGGGATCCGGCTGTTTCTGGGTGCACCCATTGCTGCGGGCGCCTATGCCGCGGTCATCGTGGGACGAGGCGAACATCGCGTGGACTACCCGGCATGACCCCCGGCGGACTGGCGCGACCCCGCCATTTGCTAGCTGCGCTGGCAATCTTGACCGGCTCCGTTGCGGCGGCCATCGCGGTGACCGCATCGAGCCGTGTTCAGGCGCTTGTCGCCGGCACCGCATTCACGGTGATGTGTATCGCGATCGTGATATGGAGAGGATTCCGCAACGGGCGCCGGGATCTGTTCGCCCCGCCCGTGCTGATCGCAGGCTATCTGGCACTTGGGATCGGCATCAAGGGCCTGTCAGACTTGCTCAGCGGCACCAGCAAGATTCAGGGACTCCTGGACCCCACCGACGCGGCTTTCGCGGGGCTGATGACGATGGTCTTCTTGCAGACAACGCTGGCTATTGGGGCCTTTGCGGTCGGGGATTCCCTCGGCGCACGGCATCGGCGGGTCGGGGAACCCTATTCAGTCCCAGGGCCCCCGTTGCCCGCCGAAGGGGTTCGTTGGGCGCTCGGGTTGTCACTCAGCATGACCGCCGTCGGCATCGCCGTCCTAGTCGGTAGGCTCGGCGTACGGTTGGTCCAAGATCCGACCTTTGTCGCAACCGAGGGCACAATCGGCCTGTTCTGGATCTACCCGCTCCTGTTTGCCTCTCTGGGTGGATGGGCCCTCGTCATCATCAGCCGGTGGACTGCTGGCCAAGGAGCCAGCACTTCGCGCCTCGTCGCGTTCGCCGCGACGACCCTGACTGTTTATTTCCTAACTACATCCAAGACCAGTCTCATCTTGGCTGCGCTGTACCTGATAGTGGGCCACCACTACACGGTGCGCCCAGCTCGCATAGCTCACTTGGTATTGGTCTCCTGCGGCTTCCTGTTGATGCTCCCCTTGTTGTACCTCCACAGAATCTATGGATTCACCTTGGAGCTTTTCCAATTCGTAACACTCGGCACTGCTGGGGAGGGGTTCAACTTCCTGCTTGGCCGAAGCTATCTCGCGGATAGCTTTGCGTCGGTGCTATATCAGACGCCCCGGCTCTATCCCTTTCGTTATGGTGCGACCTGGCTGGAACTTTTCTACTTCTGGATCCCACGCGGGCTCTGGCCCGACAAGCCATTGACCGAGAGCCTGAGCTTTGGCGCCACCTACCTGAGTTCGTTCCATCAGACCGGTGCGAGCTTCTACGCACCGACGCTCATGGGTGACGCTTATCTCAACTTCGGAACCGTGGGCGTAGGCGCGGTCTTCCTACTCGCCGGGTTTGGCCTCCGTGTGGTGTATGACCGCCTGATTGGGGCGCGCCCGCACCCGGAAGGCGTTGTGCTCTACAGCTTGCTGGCGTATTGGATTGCCGTGGGGGCGGAGCAATCTCTCGCAGTTGTGGGTGAGCTGGCGCTCTCGTACCTGGCGCCAGTCGTCTTCCTCGTCATTGTGGCGCGACGAGCTCCATTCCACACGGCGTCACCGCCCAAAGGAGGAGTCAGCGGTCCAGCAGTTCCGCCACCAATCCGAGCAATGCCCTCTCGCGGCGACCGGCGGGGAAATGAGTAAGCACGAACTCCCGCGGCGGGATTGGTGGCACGAACCCACCAGCGAGGACGCGTTCGATCAGCTCTGCGAATGCTGGCACATCCCAGGGATCTGCGTAAAGACCGCACGACCCTACCACCTCGGGCAAGGAGTACACGTTCGAGACAACCGGAATGCAGCCATGCAGCATCGCCTCGGCGACCGCACTCCCGAAACCCTCATGGACCGAAGGTTGAAGATAGACGGTCGCGCGCGCAAACAGATCACGCAATTCCGGATCAGAAAGCCGACCCAAGAGGGTGAGGTTGGCACCTGCGTCAGCCCGAAGGCGCGCCATCGCGGCCGGGTCGCCTCCACCTGCGACCATGAAGCGCACGTGCGGGAGGATCCGAGAGATGCGCGCGACGGTTCGCAGTCCCTTCCGCTCAAGAGTACTGGAGTCAATGTTCGCCACGGTGACCACCAGCGTCTCCCGAGGCGGGTACTGGCGTACTTCCGGTGAGTCAAATCCCAAGGGGATGACGTGGACGCGGTTCGGATCAACCCCCACATTTTCCCGGACCTCAGCGGCTGCGCTAGCTGAAAACGGGGCCACGGCATCTGCCAAGGCAAACAGCTTCCTCCCGAACCACCGCGTTATGGGAAGGCGCATCGTTCCGTAGCCGATGGTAGGAACACTGGCTACGTCGTACCCGCCACAGATTACAAGCACCGGCACCCCTTTCCGGGACGCCTGACGAATGGCTGGTAGAAACCTGAGACTCCCGAACCAACAGCAAAGCAAGTCTGCCCGCTTGACCGCGCGTGACACCGCGAGCACTTCAGTCGCGGTCTGACAGGGTAGCGCCTCAACGCGATAGACACGCCTAAGCGTCACCAAGTCAGCCTCGATAAATGACCGCGGGAGTTGCAAGGGGAACAGAATTGTCGGGGACGGCGCGGTCAATTGGGCTCGTTCCTGTCGCGAGAGAGTTGGCTTGTGCGACCTATGCGCGCCCCGACCGTGGCGAGCGCGTGCTCAAAGACGTCATACAATCCGTTGAGGAGGCGCTTCATCGGCAACCCCACCCTCGCCTCGACGAGGACGTGAACAGTGTACGAGACGATGAGCATCAGGGCCACCACACTCCACAACAGAACGTGGCTGTTGATCGCCGGGTAGGCACGGTTGAAGATCATGTATCCGATATACTGGTGGAGGAGATACAGCGGATAGGTGACCGCTCCGGCCATCAGCCATCGCATTCGTGCGAGCGGTCCCGTGGCTCGGAGAGCGACTAAGAACATCGCACCAAAGAACATCGAGATGATGCCGACCGTGGCAATCCGACTCAGGCTCGCATGATACTGTATCTCCAGCGCGGGCAGGGCGCGTATGGACTGGTAGACAGCAAGCCCCCAACAAAGTGCTACCGCGGTGCCCCTCGAATACGACACGCCTTTCGACCATACGATGAAGCACATCGCACCTGCGATGAAATAGGCAGCATACTCAACGATGAGCAGGTATCGGAAAAGAGGTATGGATACGGTCTCAAGGCCGATCGCACAAGCGAGCCAGGCCCACAAGAGGGGTTCTGCTTGCGAGATTCTTCCACAGGCCAGTACGAAGGCGACTAGCGCATAGAATCTCAGTTCCACGAACAGAGACCAGTACACCGGATCGATCGGCGGAACATTTACTGCACCGCTCAACATTGTCATATTGACCATGTATTGACCGATGGAAGCGGTGAATCGCGGATTGCCGATCGTGATGATGAGCGCAAAGGTCAAGGTGCAGCAGACCCAAAAGGCAGGGTATAGACGGACCAACCTGGAGATCACGAAGCGCCTTAGCACCCCAGAAGCAGCGGTCATTAGAATCACAAACCCGCTGACCATGAAGAACAACTCCACACCGAGGTATCCGTACTTTGCAGTTGGAGCGAGCGAGGGATACGGCATCACAGAGAGGCCGTCTGCAGCAAAGCCTCTAAAGGAATAATGAAAAAGCACGACAGACATCGCCGCGACGAAGCGCAAAAGGTCGATCTCGTTTACCCTGGCCTGACTCATTCTCCGGACTCCAATTGTGCGCTCTGTGTGCAAACGAGTTCCCAGCAAGGCCCGTGGAATCAGTTTCGATTCGCTGCCGGATGATTCACCGGATTAGCGTTGGTGAAATCACCGCAGGCTTGAACTAGGTATGGAACAGGCATCCAATTCGCCACAAGCATCGCAGATCCACTGCGAGCGAGTGGCAGAGTCGAGCGCGGCCAACGGTAGGCATCGAGCTGAGGTGGTCGCGACTCCGTCGGGGTGACACAACCAGGCCAGGAGCCTGCAAGGCAATGTAGAGGCTCCGTCGGGAGGCGCCTTATGGCGCAATCGGACTCTTTCGATCCTTCTGGATCCAGCACAGCACGTGAGTCCGGAGAGACGGGAAGACATTGGCGACGGTGTAGAGCGCTGGGTGTACACGGCACAACGCCCTTGCGAGCGGGGGAGCCAGCGTCAGCCGCGCGGTCTGAACTGCCCCCGCGGGAAAGAGCGCCCGCACGCGCCGGACTGGCACTCCTCGCACATCGGGGTTTCTTGGATTGTCATACACGAAATCGTACCAGAGCACCCCACCCCCCGGCTTGACCCAGCGCCACATCGCGTCCGCTAGGGCCTGCTGGAAGTCAGCATCCAGTAGAGAGGAGAAGACAACCGACTGGAACACCACGTCCAGCGACTCGGCTGGCAGCGCCGCCTGCACCGCATCGCCTCCACGGACGACCCCCATCGGCAACACCCGGTTGGCCGCGGCGACACGATCCTCGAGGAGCTCGATCCCAATCAGGTGCTGTGGCTGGAACCCGAGGCGAAGGAATTCCAGGAGGTTCTTGCCGGTGCCGCAGCCGACTTCCGCCAGCGATATTCGACCCAGGTCGGTCATCCCCAGCCGAGCGAACAGCCGGAGCATTGCGCGTTGCCGTTCCTGCATACTCTGCCACACATCGGGGTGCACCGGGTTGTAGCGTTCCGGCTCGACGCTCGCGCTTCGACGGTCGTAGCGAAGTCGCACGGCCTCCTGCTCGGGATGGCGGTCGTCGCTCATCGCGTCAACTCCCCGAAGGCAGTCCGGTCGGCGCGCTTCAGCACGAGAAAGTCCAAACACCCCAGGAGGAACCCCCATCCGTAGCCGAGGTGAAACGCAGCGAAGACCACGGGCATGACAGGGAAATACTTCACGTGCCCCCGATCACGGCAAGTGATGACGGCAGCCGCAAGCAGCATCGCCGCGTACGACCCGATCAACACGCCCAGCAGCGCTCGCGCTGGCACCCACAGGGGCGCGGCTAGGAGGAAGGCGAGCAGGACTGCGACGAAAAGACCGGGCACCAGATGACGCACTGCGGCAGGTATCCGATGCTTCTGTATTACGCGAACCTTCCAATAACCGTACTGGGAGTACTGGGCAAAAAGGGCTCGTAGCGACGCCCGAGGATAGTACCACGAACGGATCTGCGGCGACTGCCAGATCCGTCCCCCGCCTCGTATCAGGCGAAGATTCAGTTCATCATCCTGATTGCGGACCAGCTCCTCGTCGAAGAGCCCCAACTTCAGAAGCGCCGCCCTCGGCCAGCACCCCAGGTACACGGAATCCACCTCACCTTCGTACTCCACGCGGTGCGACCGGGCCCCGCCCGACGAGAATCGAGACTGGAAGCCCAGCGCGATGGCGGACTGCAAGTATGTGCGTCCGCGCGCCTGCCAGGCCCCGCCCACATTGTCGGCCTTGGACGAGTGCTGCACCGCCAGGCACTGCTCCACGTAGTCGCGCGCGTATTCCGTGTGGGCGTCCATTCTGATCACGGTCTGCCCGCGAGCCTCGCGGATGGCGGCATTGAGGCCGGTGGAGACGATCTTATCCGGATTGTCGATTACTCGGACCCGGGGATCCCGCAAGGACATCTCGGCGAGTATGTCACTCGTGCCATCATCGCTCATGCCATCGGCCACGATGATCTCGAGCTTGGCGGACGTTTCCTGCGCCAGCACCGACCGGAGGAACATCTCGGCATGCGCGCGCTCATTCCGCATCGGAACGATGATGGACACCTCAGGGAACGGGGGCGTCTCTGGATTTCCGTGCGAAGGGTCCATCACACCACGTCCTCGAAGAGCCCGTTGACGACATTCACTCAGAGGAATTGGATCAAGCCAGCCCCGAGCCGATTTCCCGCATCGCCGGACCGGCGTCAAAGCGTCCGTTCAGGACTCTGCCACCGTTTTCGCCTGATGGCGAAGCGGCCCGGCACCCTGACAACACCGAATCAGCGCAACGCCCCCCGCTTCCCAATCCTGAGCGTCGCCACCACCTGCGCCACGACTGTCGTCGCCGTGTTCCCTTCGATGTGATCCGCGTTCCACGTTTGGTTGACCCCGAGGGAACCTTGCACCCGCAGATGCCCCTCCTGGCCCCGAACTCCCACCGCCAACCGCCCGGTCGTCGCGACGACCCCGCTCAGGAAGCCGTCCAGCCCGTCCAGGCTCGGCGGGAACGAGTCGGTGATGGCGGCCGCTCCCTGCCGCATCACCGTGAGCTCGGGGGTGACGACCCAACTCGTCCGCACCGGCCAACTCGCGGTGACCGTAACCTGGTCCCCATCGACGAACTCCCGCCCGAGCCCGACGCCGACATTCACGTAGTCCTGCTCGGGCCGGAACGTCCGGAAGGCATAGGTGCTCACCTGGGTGTAGAGCGCCCGCCAGCTGCCCCGCTCGCCCAGCGGCCCCATCACGCTGGCCGTGAAGGCCCAGCGGTTGGGGCGCGTCGCCGTGTCGCCCTGCGCGAACCATCGGAAGTCGTCGATGGCGACCTGGCCCTCGAGCGAAATCCCGCTGTTGAAGACGATTCTCCCGTCTCCGCCAAACATCAGGTTGGCTTCGTCTCCCTCCGAGAGGGTATTTCCCAGGAACATGACGCCGACCGGGGTGATCCACCTGGCGGTGAGGTTCTGGTCCACGCCGGCGATGATGGCGGTCTGCCAGAGCGCCAGGTTGATCTTCGGCGTGACCTGGACACCCAGCCGGTGCGCCACCTGGTACCGATGGATGACCTGCCCTGCTGTGTCCGCCATGTCCTCGAGCTGCGCCATGACGCCCTGCAGCCGGATGTCCCGGGTGCCGACGTTGAAGGCCGCGTGGTAGTAGGGGTAGCCCCATCCGCTCACTGGAATGCCCGGTACGCCACGCGGGCCCCACTCCCGGGACATCTGCCCCAGGAAGAGCTCCGCCGGCTTCCACTGGGCGCCGATGTAGGCCACCGGGTAGCGATAGACCAGCTTGGAAGGAATTTCGGCCCCGGTGATGTTGGCGGGCCAGTAGGGATCGTCCCGGAGACGATTTTCCCCGTACAACTCAGCGTGCGCCACGATCGGCCCGAAGACGCCCAGGAATTCGAGACTGCCGAAGGGCCGCACGGCACCCACCCCGGCCGGGTGCGCCGGATCCCGCGCGGCGTGGGTGTAGGCCTGCGCGCCGAGCGCGAACTCCACGCGACCCCAGTACACGGTGTCGGGCGGGGCCCAGAGCCGGAGCAGGCTCTCGGCCTGGGCCGAGTCTGATGCGCTGGCCCGCGGCGAAAGCGCGCGCAGGGCCGCGACCGCCTGCGCCTCGGTGAACGGCCTGACCAGTGGTGTGGGATCGGGAATGACGCCACGGTCCACCAGCAGCTCGAATCGCGCCATGCGAGGATCATCGATCTGGATGTACGGGCTGCCCTGGGCGTGGGCGCCGCTCGGGCGCCCCATGGCATACGCCAGCAGGACCCCGCACAGCACAGACCCGCGGTAGCGCCAAGTACCGGGCGTCATCCGACCTCGTTGTCCGGAAGCGCCGATGGCGCGACCAACTCCCCAGTTCCGCGGAACCACCGCTCGAAGACAAGCGAGAGCGCCACGCCGACCCCCGCTCCAGCGGCGCCAATGGCAAAATCCACCAGCTGCGCACTCCGATACGGAAGGGCCCACTGCACGAGTTCCACCCCGCCCGCCACCAGGCCGCCAAGCAGGAAAGTGCGGCCGGCCCCCACCCGACGACCAAACCGATGGAGGAACGCGAAGGCCATGAAGATCCCGAAGTGCGCGACACCGTCGAATCGGCTGGCCACCGCGTTGAACCGGGAGGGGACGGGCAGCAGGAAGAGCAGCGCCATCGCGACGAGGTACAGGCGGAACAGGAGGTGCGGCGCCGTTCCCCCGACGGACCTGCCAGCTGATTCCGTCTGGGTGGGCGGGGCCTGCGTGGCGTGGCTCATGGGCTCCTGGGATTCCGCGCGGCGGGAGCGCCACGCGGCGACGAAGGTCTATTGTGAAGATACCCCCACTCGCTGTCAACGCGAACGCCCGGTGGGCCGGTTACGCCGGCCGGCAATTCTCCTTGACGGCCCTCCTCCTGCCGGTAACTTACCGACCATGCATAAGTCTCCGTCCCTGAACTGGTTGGCCGTCCTGGCCGCCCTGTCGCTTGCCACCCCCCTCAACGCCCAACAACCGACTCCGACCCAGAATCCACCCGCCGCGGGGCAGCCCAGCGCCACGGACTCGAGCCGTGGACAGGCACAGGGTTCTGGCCTGACACCCGACCAGATCCGCGCCCAGATCATGAGCTCAGGAATGACCCCTGACCAGATCCGTGCCCAGATCAAGAACTCCGGGCTCACCCCGGACCAGATCCGGGCCCGGGTCCAGGCGGCCGGCTACGACCCCTCCCTCGTCGATCCGTTCCTCACGGAGTCAGGGTTCGGGCCGGATACCGCCAAGGTGTCCGCCGATCAGTTCACTGCCCTCCGCGCCCTGGGTTTCGCAACGGCTCCGGTGGCGAAGCAGAAGGTGGACACCGGCTTCCGAGTCAGGGATTCCCTCCCCCCGCTCGGCGTGTTCGGCGTGGACGTCTTCCGGCGCTCCACCACACAGTTCCTCCCCCTGCTCTCCGGACCCGTCCCACCCGACTACCAGCTGGGTCCCGGCGACATGCTGGTCCTGATCCTGACCGGCGACGTCGAGCTGACCTACCAGCTCAGCGTCACCCGCGAGGGATTCGTGGTGATACCACAGGTGGGCCAGGTGTACCTCGCCAACCTGACGCTGACCCAGGCGAGGAACGCGCTCTACGACCGGCTCGGCCGGGTGTATTCCGGGGTGCGCCGCGGGGCAGACGCCACCACCCACTTCGACCTCTCGGTGGCAAATGTGCGCGCGGTGCAGGTCTACGTCGTGGGAGAGGTCACCCAACCTGGTGCGTACCAGGTCAGCGCACTGGGTTCGGTGCTGACCGCCCTCTACGCCGCAGGCGGCGTCACCGAGCTGGCCAATCCGCGCGCCGTGGACGTCCGGCGCGCCGGCAAGACGGTGGCCACCTTCGACCTCTACGATTACCTGCTCAAGGGGGACACCCGGAGCGACATCCGCATCGAGAACGGTGACGTGGTCTTCGTCGGGGTGCGCGGGCGCAGGGTGATCGTGACCGGCAGCGTGCACAGACCGGACGCGTACGACCTGGCGCCGACCGAGACCATGACGGACTTGATCGCCGCCGCAGGGGGCCTCGATGCCAATGCCGCGCGGACCCGGATATCGATCGAGCGGATCGTGCCGCCGGACCAGCGACGGCCCGGCGGCCCCCAGCGGGTCACGCTTGATGTCCCCCTGCCCCCCGGATCGGCGACGATTCCGCCCATTCCGGTGGAAAACGGGGATAGCGTGACGGTCTACAGCGTGCCGGATGCCCAGCGGAACTTCGTGGAAATCGAGGGGAACGTGTACTCGCCGGGTCGCTTCGGCCTGGAGCCGGGCCTCACGCTTTCCCGCCTCGTGGCGCGGGCGGGCGGGCTGCAACCGGCCACTTATTCCGGACGGGCGCTCATCTCCCGGCTCAACCCGGCCGATCAGACCCGGCGAATGATCCCCGTTTCCCTCCCCCGGGACAGCACGGCGCCCTGGACCGAGGATCCCGCGCTGGTTGACCGGGATTCCATCGTGATCTTCAGCCTCATGGAGACCCGTCCGGAGCGTACCACGGTCATCGTCGGCGCCGTCAACAACCCGGGGACGCTGCCCTGGCAGAAAGGGATGACGCTCCGCGACCTGATCCTCCAATCCGGCGGACTGGCGCCTGGCGCCTCGCTGGATTTTGCCGAGATCGCGAGGCTTCCGGAGGACCGGAGTGCCGGGCAGCTGGCCACCACCATCCGGGTGCCGCTCGATTCCACCTACCTCTTCGACCGGGACAGCGCCGGCCAGTACATCGGGCCGCCCGGCGCCACCTTCCGGCCGTCGGGCGCTCCAGAGGTTCCCCTGAAGCCATGGGACAACGTCCTGATCTTCCGCCAGCCCGATTTCCTGTTTCTGCGGACGGTGACCATCGGCGGGCAGGTGAAGTACCCTGGCATCTATGCACTCCGCACCAGGGAGGACCGACTCTCCGATCTCGTCGGGCGCGCGGGCGGACTGACGTCGCTGGCGTACCCCCAGGGGGTCTGGTTCGTTCGGGACACCGGCGGCGTCGGGCGGCTGGATGTGAATCTCCCCGCCGCGCTCAGCGCGCCCGGCTCGAAGCAGGACCTCCTGCTCCGCCCCGGCGACCGGATCTTCGTGCCGCAGTACCAGCCCAGCGTCCGCATCAACGGCGCGGTGCTTTCCCCCGGCAGCGTGCTCTGGGAGTCCGGAAAGGACCTCAACTACTACATCGATGCCGCGGGCGGGCCGGCCCTGACCGGAGATCGCGGTCGGGCTGTCGTGACCCAGCCAAACGGCCTGGCGCAGGTCCGTCGGGGCGGTTTCCTGTTCTTCAAGGGCTCCGCCCCCAAACCGAACCCGGGCGCCAGCGTGACGGTACCGCTCAAGGAAGTGAAGCCGTACCACGACAACACCGGGATGTGGCTGGCGATCGCCTCCGTCATCGCCAGCACGGCGACGATCATCATCGCCCTGCATCCGTAGCGGGCCCGGTCCGGTGGCCAAACACTACCGAATCCGGCATTATTCCCTGATGCCTCTTCCCGGGTGGACCGCCTGACCGACTTCCAACGCCAGGTGCAGGACGCGATCGGCCCGAACTACCGCATCCTCCGCGAGCTCGGCGGCGGCGGCATGAGCCGGGTCTTCGTGGCCGAAGAGGTGCAGGTCGAGCGCAAGGTGGTGGTCAAGGTGCTCCCGCCGGAGACCACCGCGACCGTCAACATCGAGCGGTTCGAGCGCGAAATCCGCATGGCCGCGCGCCTGCAGCACCCCCACGTGGTGCCCTTCCTGACCACCGGCGGACGCGGGGACCTCCTCTACTACATCATGCCGTTCATCGAGGGCGAGTCGCTCCGCGCCAAGCTGGCGCGCGAGGGGGAGCTCCCGATCCCCGAGGCGGTGCGCATCCTCCGCGACGTGGCCGACGCGCTCGCCATGGCGCACAAGCAGGGCATCGTCCACCGCGACATCAAGCCCGACAACATCCTCCTCTCCGGCCGGCACGCCCTCGTGACCGACTTCGGCGTGGCCAAGGCGGTCCAGCAGAGCTCCGGCTCCGGCAACCTGACCTCCCTCGGCGTGGCGCTCGGCACGCCGGCCTACATGTCACCCGAGCAGGCCACGGCCGACCCGCACACCGACCACCGGGCGGACATCTACGCCCTCGGCATCGTGGCGTACGAGATGCTCTGCGGCCGCCAGCCCTTCGAGGCCGGGTCGGCGCAGGCCATCATCGCCGCGCACGTGACGCAGCAGCCGCAGCCGGTCGAGCGCTTCCGCGGCAACGTGCCGCCGGCGCTCGCGGCGCTCATCATGCGCTGTCTCGAGAAGAAGCCGGCCGACCGGCCGCAGACGGCCGAGGAACTGGTCCACGCGCTCGAGGGCATCACGGTGTCGGGCGCCAGCACGCCAGGCGGCATGACGCCGGCCGGAACGGCGCCCTACGCGGCGGCGGTTCCCGCCCCGTCCGCCACGCATGGCCACCCGGTCCGGGTCGCGGTGCTGTTCGGGCTCGCAGCGGCGGTGGTGCTGGGCCTCGCGTGGGTCCTGACGGTGAAGGTCGGATTGCCGTCGTGGGTGGTGCCCGGCGTGGGCCTCCTGCTGGCCCTGGGGTTCCCCATCATGGTGGCCACCGGCCTCGCCGAGCGGCGCAGGGCGAAGGCGCGGACCCACCTGACGCACACGCCGAAGCCGGAAGCCGGCGTGCGCGGGCTGCTGACCTGGCGGAAGTCGCTCCTGGGCGGCGGCCTCGCGTTCGGCGCGCTCGCGCTCCTGGCGGGTGGGTACATGGCCATGCGGGTGCTCGGCGTCGGGATCGGTCGGCACGCTGATGGCCACCGGGGCGCTCGAGTCGCGGAGTCCGCTGGTCCTGGCCGACTTCGTGAATCGCACCAACGACTCCACCCTCGGGCCGTCGGTGACCGACGCCTTCCGGGTGGACCTGTCGCAATCGCCCGTGATCCGCCTGCTCGACGCCTCGGCGGTGAGCCAGGCGTTGCAGCGGATGGGGCGCTCCCCGAACACGCCATTGGACGACGCGACCGCACGGGACCTCGCCACGCGCGAGGGCGCCAAGGCGGTCATCACCGGGGAGATCGGCCCGGTCGGCAAGGGGTTCGTGCTGTCCACCCGCATCGTGGCCACCTCCGATGGACGCGAGCTGGTGGCCCTGCGCGAGACGGCAGCAGACGAAAATGGG
>CAWETL010000007.1:0-10713 GCA_963812085.1 uncultured Gemmatimonadales bacterium | reverse complement strand
GCTGCCTACGGAAGCGCGCAGCAGCTGCGAGGGCGCTGCGCGGCTGCCGCCTCGCCGTCCTCCATTCGAACCTACGGTGCGGCGGCTGCCAGAGCCGGCGCGCCCTCGCCGGCTGCATGCGCTGGTTAGGCAGCGGCATGTGCTCGGACCAGCGCCGCTGCTGCCGTCACGAGGTCGGTGTTGTCGCGCGCGGGTGAGCCGTCGGGGAGCACCGTCACATCCTCCAACCCGGTCCGGATCCCATGCCCTCTATCGAGAGCCCGGCGATTGACGGCCCAGCACGCGGCGCCGTATCCGTGGTGAAGCTGTTCTAACGAGATGCCCGCGGACACCACGATCTCCTCCATCCTGGCGGCGTGTTGAACGGCGGTCTCGGGATCGAGGTCAAGCGGCTCGATGAGGACGCGGCGACACTGCTCGGCCAATCCAGAAGCCGCAAAGGCGCGTGCGTCATCGCTCGTGAGCAACCCAGCCTCGAGCCCTACGCCGCGAGAGCGGAGGAGTTCGCAAAGTTCGATAATGCCGGGTTCTCCCTGGTTGACGGTGGCCAGGTCGGGCAGGTCCGACCACGCGTCCACAATGCGCAGACGCTCCATGGGATCTGCGACAATCGTTGCTGAGGTAGTCAGCGAGACGGGTGTCTCAGGGCAGAAGCGGCGGATGTGACGCAGAACAGCCGCGCACGCCACGCCATCGAGGGTCTCCCGGCCAGCACGGTCGAAGGCATGGACGTGCACCGAGTGAGCACCGGCGCGCACGACCGCGCTGGCTGCTTCCGCGATGCCGGCCGGTGTGCGCGGCACCGCCGAGTGAATCCGATCGCCGTTGAGCGCGACCTGAAGAAAGGTAGACGGGTGCAAGAAGTGGGGTCCCTCTCCATGTCGATCAGCAAGGCGCTGCTGCCTGGCCTCTGGCATCAGCGGCGAGCCCACGAGCGGTCGTAACCTGCCGCATAAGGTCAAGGTGAGGCGCCAGGAGAGCGAACCGCCGCCTCCTCGAACTGTGCCGGGCGCTTGTTCTCGGCGTTGGGTGGCAAGAACGAAAGCTCTAGCACATCCCCGCCTACCTCGTAGATGCCGGGGACGAGGGGGCCTGGCCTCCCGTCCCTGTCCGGATGGTGGTCGAAAACCTTCGGGGACGCGATAGTATCGATTGACCAGGTGCCAGTCTCGGTAACCGAGTCACCCAATTGTATGAGCTAGGTCCGATCGCCCTTGAACGTGTAGTACCTCACGACTCCGTCCTGGGTTACGCCCCCTCTTGTCACATCCTCACCACTCCGCATCATAGCGATCAAGGCCCACCGACCGACGACAGCTTGGGAACCAGCAGAGGGGTGCGGCGCTGCTGTCATGGAACGGGGAGGTACACTAGCCCCGCAGGCGGCGATAGCAAGGTCCAGGGCTAGTGCCGCAATGTACCGTCGGTGCATGGGTCAATTCCTCCGCTTCTTCCCCCCGGCACCGGGCGCGGCCGCGATCTGCTTCATCCACGCCGCGATCTGGCGTTCGTCGAGGTCGTCTACGGATTCGAGTTCCACGCCCCGCGTGGACTTGCCCATCGCCACCGGTGTTACTGGAGGTACCGGCGTGAGCGTCACGCCGTTCACGAACATGAGCTTGACGTGTGTGCGCGAAACCGCCGCAGCAAAAGCACCAGCCATCGCCGACGCCGTAGTACGACATGCCCCACTTGACGGAGCGCTGCAGGCCGGGCAGCGTCTTGGCCGCCAGGGCATCGACTCGTTCGGCGATGGCGCGCTGCCGCTGCGGCAGGCTGGCGATGTAGGCGAAGACCGGCTTGTCACCAGCCGCCGCCTTCGCGGGGCTTGCCTTGCCGGTGATCATGCTCTCCGGCAGCATCGTGGCAGGTTTGGCTCGTGCCGCCGTCTGCTTTGCCGGTCTCCGGACCGTGGGCTTGGAAGTCTTGTCTGTCTTGCGTGCGGGCATGGTGGTCTCGTGTATCCCGGAAGTAGGTCGGCCTAACGAACACGCATGAGCAGCGGGGCCGCACTCAGGGAGGGCCGCCGCCTACCCAGATCTTACCTTGGCCGCCCCGGCGGAGCTAGCGCGGCCCCGGCTGCTGCCTGCGAGGGTTAGGAGGCATCCCGGCGAAAGACGTCCATCTGCCACACCAGGGTCCCGGTCCGGGAGGCGCGCTGAAAACCTGCACTCGTCAGGAGTGCTTCCATGTCTGCCACCGGGTGTACGAACGAGCGGAAGACATTGCCCCGGATGTGGCGGATCAGGTTTTCGGCCGCCATCACCAAGCGTACGTACCAGCGGTCACGAGGATAGGAGAGAGCCAGGAGAATCCGCGTGTGGTCGGCGGCGGCGCGAAGCAGCGCCTCGAAGGCGGGGTAGCAGCACACGACCCGATCGAGGGTGACGACATCGACCACCGGGACCGAGGGGGCGGTCGTAACGAAGTCCGCCACCTGCCACGACATCCGGTGCGCGACCCCGCGGCGTCGCGCTTCCGCCTGCCCGCCCGCCACAAACGCCGCCGACATATCAATGCACGTGGCGCTGGCGACCCCCGACTCGAGGAGCTCGAATGACAGGGCGCCAATGCCCGCCCCGATATCGAGGACCGATTCGGCGCGGATGCCCGCGGCCGCGATGCCCGCCAAGAGCCCCCGGGTCGTCTGGTCTGGCCCGGACCGCTGGTAAGTCGCCAAGTCGCGCGCCGCGCGATGGGCGTCGAATTGTTGCGCGGTCAAGTCGGACGGAGAGGAGCAACAATGGCTCATGATAGTCGTGTCTGCGGGACGCCAACTAACGACTGGCGCATCAGCTGCGCGGGCGCTGCGCGGCAGGGTCCGCGCCGTCCTCCGTTAGAACCTACGGTGTGGCGGCTGCCAGGGCCAGCGCGCCCATGATAGTACTCGTAAGTGACGGCGCCTCGGAGGCGTTGTGCTCTGCGACTTCGGAGGCGCCGCAGGCAAGGAACACAGCAGGGGACAGGGGTCCGAATATCAACCAGAGCGAATAAGAAGCCAGCCTCTATCGCTTTTCCCCACAGAAGATTGAGCAGCGGTGGAACGGAAAGCCCCAAATGGGAACCCAGAACCCACCGCACCGGTCATGCTCCGGCTCCCCCCTCGGCGCCCGGCAACCTCTCGCCCGACACCCGATGAAGGGCCTCACTGATCTGCCCGCCAGCAGCACGAACCAGGTCAAGTCCGCCAGGACAGACGTGCGTCACCGCGGCGGTGCGGATGCTCCGGATCCGCTGCTACACCCATCCGTAGCTGACGCCCGAGATTCCGAAGGGCGCCGCGGCTCCTCCTCAACCCGGGCCCGGCTCCCGGTCCACCTCGTCGAACGCCCTTGCCATGGCGCTCGGCCGGTGGCCCGCGATCGCGATCCGGGTGAGGGTGCGGCGAATCGAGAGTCCGCGGACAGTGACCAGCGCGATGCTGCCGAGCGCGAGCTGGTCGGCAGCGGCCGCGCGGGAGACGAACGCCAAGCCCAGGCCCGCCGCGACCGCTTGCTTGATGGCCTCGGTGCTGCCGAGTTCGACGGTCCTCCCCACCCGGTGTCCGCCGGCCGCGAGCGCCGCGGCTACCACCTCGGCGGTGCCGGACCCCGCCTCCCGTACCAGGAGCCGCTCCGCCGCCACCCGACCCCAGGCGACCGACCGGCCGGCCACCGGATGGCCGGCCGACGCGATCAGCACCAGGCGGTCCTCCCGCCACGCCGTCACGACGATCCCCTCGTCGGCGACCGGCCCCTCCACCAGCGCCACGTCCAGCTCGTAGCCCTGGAGTCGGCGGACGATCTCCTGGCTGTTGGCGCTGGTGAGACGGATGTCCACGCCGGGATGGCGGACGGCGAAGCGGGCGAGCACGGGGGGGAGGAGGTAGGTGGCGATGGTGGTGCTCGCGCCGATCCGGAGGGTTCCCAGCTCGAGGTTTCGGAACGCGCGCATCTCCGCCTCGGCGCTCCCGGTGAGCCCGAAGATGGCGCGGGCGTGCGCGGCGAGCACGGTGCCCGCCTCTGTGAGCCGAGCCCCGCGCGGGCCCCGTTCCAGGAGGGCGACGCCGAGCCCACGCTCCAGTTCGCGCACTGCCTTGCTGATGGCCGGCTGGCTCACGTGCGCGGCCTCCGCGGCGCGGGTGAAGCCGCCGTGCCGCGCGACGGCCTCGAACAGCCGCAGGGAGTTGAGGTTCAATGCCATAACCAAAAGTTAGCATCACCCGCACAAACTTGTATTGGCGCTATGACCAGGAGGAGGCTAACCTGCGCCCATGCCGGACACGCCGATGCCGTCACCGCCCGCTGCCCGCCGCCCATCGCCGGTCGCCCTCGCCGCGTTCGGGCTGGGCGCCGGGTTCGCCCTCACCCCATGGGCCTCGCCCGCGCTGGCCCTGGCCATCGGCGCGGTCCTGGCGCTCACCCTCGGCAACCCGGCGCCGCGACTTACCTCGCGCGCCGCCAGCCGGCTGCTCCAGGCCGCGGTGGTGGGGCTCGGCTTCGGCATGCCGCTCGGCGCGGTGGTCTCGGCCGGCCGCACGGGGGTGCTGTACACCGTCGCCGGCATCGCCACGGCACTCACCCTCGGCCTCATGCTCGGGCGCCGGCTCCGGGTGGAACCGCAGACGTCGCTCCTCATCACGGCCGGCACCAGCATCTGCGGCGGCAGCGCGATCGCGGCGCTCGGCCCGGCGATCGGCGCCCGGACCGAGGCTATGACGGTGGCGCTGGCGACGGTGTTCGTCCTGAACGCGGTGGCCCTCTATCTGTTCCCCCCGGTGGGCCACCTCCTGCACCTGAGCCAGCACCAGTTCGCGGTCTGGGCCGCGATCGCGATCCACGACACCAGCTCCGTCGTGGCCGCGGCGGCGAGCTACGGTCCCCTGGCGCTGGAGCAGGCCACGGTGCTCAAGCTCGCGCGCGCTCTCTGGATCGTGCCGCTCACGCTGGCCGCGAGCGCGGTGGCGCGGCGACGCGGCACCGTCCCGGCCGTCGGCGGTTCCACCCCCGTCGTGCGGATCCCGTGGTTCATCGGGCTCTTCGTGCTGGCGGCGGCGGCGCGCTCGCTGCTCCCCGCCCCGGCGGCGCCGGTGCTGGACGGGCTCGCGAGACTGGCGAAGACGGCCCTGGTGCTCACGCTCTTTCTGATCGGCGCCGGGCTGAGCCGGGCCAACCTCCGGTCGGTCGGGGTGCGACCCCTGCTGCAGGGAGTGCTGCTGTGGGTCGCGGTCGGCGGGCTGGCCTTGCTGCTCGCGGCGCGGTGGGTGCCGGCGTGAGAGGGGAGAAGTGAGAAGGGGGCGCCGCGGGCCGGCGGGTTGAATCCCTGTCAGGGAGCGATGCCCATCACCGGCCGGGCCCGGGCGGCGGGCGGCATCGGGCGGGGATGGACGTCTGGTCGAACGGCGCGGCACCGAACGGGACGGAACGGAGCCCCGCCTGGAGTTGTCATCTGGGGGCGGAAGGTGGTGCTCACGGAAGAACGCCCACATCAGACTGGTCGCGTCGATGCTGCTGGTGGTGGGGCCGACCAGCCAGTTTGCCGCCGGGCCAGGAATGGCCTCCTCCCAGGATGGTGTAGTGCACCACCGTTGCCCCATCGGGGCATCAAGTGTACTCGAGACGGGTGACATCCGCCGTCATTGGCAATGCGACGGGCTTCAACCCGCACCGATTTCTGCGAGCCCACTCCGCTGTCCAGGTCAGGGCGCTCGGAAAGGGCCTGGGGGATACCCGCACAGGCCCTCGGTGAACGCCCCGACGAGGTGTTCGGTCGGACCAGGGCGCCGTCCTCGATCTGCTCGAGCATGATGACGACGCCTGCGGCTGCTATGCGTCTTCGTACGCTTTCTCCAGTGCCGCCACGTCGAGCTTCACCATGGTCATCATCGCGTCCATGACAGCCTGCACCTTCTTCGGGTTCGTGTCGGCGATGAGTTCCATGAAACGCCTCGGCACGATTTGCCACGTGACGCCGAACGGGTCGGTGATCCAGCCACACTGCGACGGGGTGGCGCCGGCGCTGACGAGCTTGTCCCAGTACCTGTCAACCTCTCCCTGGTCCTCGCAGTCGACAAAGAGCGAGAAACCTTCGGAGAACGTGAAGTACGGGCCGCCGTTGTACCCCATGAAGGACTGGCCACCGATGACGAACTCGGCCGACGTGACCGGTCCGTCCTTGCCGGCGCGGGCGACCTTCCTGATCTCGGAGTCCGGGAACGTGGTGGTGTAGAACGCCATGGCGGCGTCAAGCTGGTCGTTGAACATCAGGAACGGTGTCACTTTGGACATCTGGGTGTCTCCTGGGTTGCGTCTCCGCCTGGCGCTCGCGATCGTCGCTAGCGCCGGCTCCCCTCCGCGAGCACCGCATCCAGCTGCTCGAACGTCTCGCTGTTCCAGCTCGTGCTGCCCGATGCGATCGCTTCGTCGAGCGCTTCCTTTGACGGATAGAGATCGTGCATCACGGCAAGCGTCTTGCCGCCCTTCTCCTCGAACGTGACCGTCGTGACCTGGCCCGCCTCACCTGCCTCCTCGTTGGTCCAGACGATGCGCGACGGGGGCACCACGTCGATGTACCTGCCGAAGAAGGCGAACGGCTCCGGTGCGTCAGGATGGCTGAAGACCAGCTTGTACCTGCCGCCGGTGCGGACATCCATGTCGCACGAGAGCAGCTTGATGGGGACCGACTTCGGCACCCACCAGCGCTTGAAGATCTCGGCGTCGCTCCACGCCTTGAACACCATCTCGCGCGGGGCGTTGAAGGTGCGCGTGACGACGAGCTCACGTTCGGACCTCCGTTCGGTCGTGGTGCGTGCGGTCGTGTCATTGCTTGTGGCGGCGTTCATCTGACCTCTCCTTGTGTTGTAGTTCCTCGAGCACCTTGTCCAATTCGGCGAATCGTTCCTCCCACATCTTCCGGTACCGCTCGAGCCAGGCGTTGACGTCGGCAAGCCGCTGGGGCCCGAGCCTGCAGGTCCGCACGCGGCCGATCTTTTCGGTGCGGACGAGCCCGGCCTCTTCCAGGACACCGACATGCTTCTTCATCCCGGTGAGCGTCATCCGGAACCGGTCGGCCAGCTCGGTGATCGAGGCGTCGGCGCCGCCGAGCTGCTCCAGGACCCCGCGGCGGGTGGCATCGGAGAGCGCGGCGAAGGCGGCATCGAGCTCGGCAGAAGCATACTGAACCATATGGTTCAGTATATGGTGTTCGTCCAAGTCGCGCAAGGGGGGCGGTTGGGGCGGGGGACGATCGCTTGATCCTGGAGCAGTTGCAGGACGAACCGGACTCGGAGTGGCTCCAGCGCAGGCTGGTCCGCGACGCGAATGACCACCTTGCCGACCGCGCGGCCAATAGAACTGACTGATCTCCGTCAGTGGGTTCGCGACGAACAGGCTAAGTGCGCTGAGTTCTATGAGAACCTACGGCGTGGCGGCTGCCAGAGCAAAGCGCGCCCTCGTAAGCTGCATGCGCTGGTTAGGCCGCAGATCGATTCGGAGTTCGGCACGACCAACCCCATGCGCGGCCAGTTGACTACTCCAGTGCCTGGCAGCAGGACGCACCGTCGCGGGCAGGGGCCTCAGCGCAGCACGAGCACGAGCTCGGTGACGCCTTCGCCGGCGACCTCGCCGCTTCCCTCGCGCTCGACGCGGAAGCCGCACTTCTCCAGGACGTGGATCGAGCCGAGGTTGTGCCTGGCGACGTGCGCGTGGAGCGGACGCTCGGTCACGAGGTGCAGGAAAGCGGTGAGCGCCCGGGTCGCGACACCCTTGCCCCAATGCTCCTTGCCGATCCAATAGCCGACGAGGCGGACCCCGTCCTGGGGCCAGCTCCCGATGTTGCCCGCGACCTGGCCGTCGACGACAATCGTCTGGTTGATCGCCGCCGGGTTGCCGAGGATGTTTGTCGCCCAATGGGCGTCGAAGGCTGCGCGGTCGCGGGCAGGGAAGGCTGCCATCCGCGTGGCGTCGGCGTCGAGTTGTTGCTCGTAGAAGATGGGGAGGTCGTTGGGCTCGATGTTCCGCAGTCGCACTTCGTTCGTCATTTCTCCCCGCCCGGCCGGGCCTGTCAGTCCATCTCTCTCTCGTGCCCTTAGGGATGTGCGAAGCAGGCAGTGTGCCGAGCGCCGCCTAACGAAACGCGCATCAGCGGCGAGGGCGCTGCCCGAGCCAGCGCGCCCTCGGCGGCTGAATGGGCTGGTTAGGCCTCACTGCCAAGCCTGCCAGCTGCCGGCGACTGAAGACCTCGCGCTCAAAGCAGCCTCCGCATCAAGTGGCCGACTCCGAAGCGAGTAGCGGTGGTACCGACGAGCTCGAAGCCACACGCACGATAGAAGCCCTCAGCATGTGGGTTCCCAACGACGTGAATGGCTGCCGCGCCTTGCAGGCGCGCCACCGCCACGCAACGATCGATCAGCTTGCGGCCGATCCCTTGGCGCCAGGTACCTGGGTCGACAAAGAGTGCGTCCAGCTCCGCGTTGCCATCTTCGCGCGGAAGCAGTGCTGCAAATCCCTGGATAGACCCGGCGATCTCAGCGACATAAACCTGGCAGTCGTCGATTTGTGCTTGGGGGAGGTCGATGGCGTCCGGATTGGCAAGGATCGCCTCGCGATCTGAGGGATTGGCGAGCGAGGCGCGCGCCTGCAATGCCTCAAGCGCGAGTCGTTCGGAAGGTCGAGCCAGTCGGACGTGAACGGCATCCTGCATAGGTCCCGGGGCTTGGAGTGAGGCCTAACGAAACGCGCATCAGCGGCGAGGGCGCTGCGCGGCTGCCGCTGCGCCATCCTCGGTTAGAACGTATGGCGTGGCGGCTGCCAGCACCAGCGCGCCCTCGTCAGCTGCATGCGCTGGTTAGGCGCCTTCCGTCGCCTCAGGCTCCGCCGCCAATTGGGCGCTATGCCACACGCCAACGACCCAGACGGTGGTGCCCTGTACGCGGTAGAAGAACCGATAGGGCCGGACGATGACCTCGCGGTAGGGGAGGCCTCGAAACTCCGGAATACGGCGCCCGGACTCGGGGAACTTCTCCAGCCGACTGAGCGCCTTGAGGGCTCGCGTGTAGAACCGACGGGCGGCCGCCGGCCGCTCCGCGAGGATGTACGCGATGACGTCGAGGAATTGTCGATCGCCCGTCGGCGTGAACCGCACCTTCACGCGTGGACATCCCTCAGCATCCGGTCGGCTTCCGCCAGGACGGCGGCGAGCTCACGGCCCTTGCCCTTCGCGATCTCCCGTTCGCCAGCGGCGAGGATGCGGAGGATCTGTCGTTCCCGCTCCCCGAGCTCATAGGCTTCCATGCTGAGCATCACGGCCGCCGCTCGGCCACGTTGGGTGATCACCACCGGCTCGCGGGACCGGCGGACTCGGTCGAGAGCGCCCGCTGCATCTTGGCGGAGATCGGTGATCGGGATGATGTCGGGCATCTTTGGCATGGCGTGGGCACCTGTTAGATGTACGTCTAACAGTACTGCTGGGTGCTCCAGCGCGCAAGACTGGAATGGCGGGGGCTCGGGCAGGTCGGGAGCTGGGTGGAAGTGCGCCTAACGACTGGCGCATGAGCTGCGAGGGCGCTGCGCGGCGGCTGCCACGGCACAGCGCGCCCTCGTCAGCTGCATGCGCTGGTTAGGCGGCGCGGATTCATAAACTAAGTGCGACAGTTCCCGGCAATGAAACGGTGACCTGCCAACCCGGTAGACTTCCATTCTCCTCCAAGAGAACGAAGGCTTCCATGTATCGACAGATCACCGCGGACGAAAGATACACCCTGAGCGCCCTCCGCCAGTTGGGCTATGCCGTGGCCGTCATCGCCCAGGTCCTCGGCCGGCACCGGAGCACCGTCTTCCGCGAGCTCCGCCGCAATGCCACGCGCCACGACGGTAGCTACCGCCCGCAGCTCGCCGATTGGTACGCGCGGGGCCGACGGCGTGACCCCCGTCGAGGGCCCCGCTTCACAGCGCAGGAATACGCCTTGGTGTGCCACGGCCTGGCGCGGCAGTGGAGTCCCGCGCAGATCGCCGGGCGGCTCCGCCGCGACGAGCGGCTCCGCATCAGCCACGAAACCATCTATCGCTACATCTGGGCCGACAAGCGGCAGGGCGGCGCGCTCTACCGCGAGCTCCGCGGCGGGCGGCGGCACGGTCGGAAGCGCTACGGTCGGCCCGACAGCCGGGGCCGCCTCCTGGGGAAACGCCCCATCACCGCCCGGCCGGGCCTCGTCGAGCGGCGGGCGCGGATCGGCGACTGGGAAGGGGATACGATGGTGGGACCGGCGGGCACCCGCCCCTGCCTGCTCAGCCTCGTGGAGCGACGAACCGGCTTCCTCGTGCTCGGCAAGCTCGCCGCCCGCACCGCCGCCGAGGTGAACCGGTGTGCGGCCCCACTGCTCCAGGCCCAACCGCATCCCGTCCGCACCCTCACGGTCGACAACGGCACCGAGTTTCACGGCTACGCCGCGCTGGAGGCGGGCACCTCGACTCGCGTCTACTTCGCCACCCCGCACCACGCCTGGGAGCGGGGCACCAACGAGAACACGAACGGCTTGATCCGGCAGTACGTCCCGAAGGGCCAGTCCATGGCGGCGCTCAGCGACCAAGACTGCACGAGGATCGCCACCACCCTCAACCAACGCCCCCGCAAACGCCTCGGCTTCCGCACCCCGGAGGAATGCTATGTCCCCTGACCGCCCACGCCCCACCCGCTATCGCGGCGAGCGGCGCACTTCGAAGTTGACATCACATGGCA
>CAWETL010000006.1:0-510936 GCA_963812085.1 uncultured Gemmatimonadales bacterium | reverse complement strand
AGGGAAGACCGGGTGCTTGCTGCACCCGAGGTCCCGTGTGCGATTTTGCGCTAACAAGACTGCACACGAGCATACAGGTACAGCGGGGCAGCCCGGCCTTCCCTGCGCAATGGCTTTACGGCTTACTTCGTGCTCTCCCGGAGAACGGCTCTTTTGCCTCCGTCGTCGGCGGGGTACTTCCCGCCAACTTAACGCCAGCACCGCGGCGCCCGAACCACACGACTTCACCGTACGCATCCGGCGCGCACGTCTGTCGCGCCCTCAGCGTCCACCGCATCCCACCGCGCGTTCGTGACGTTCGCGAGCGCCCCTTATCCGCAGCAAGACGAGCGGAGTTATGCGGCTGATTTGGGTGGATACGAAAGCGGAATATTTTTGATTTGTGGGATTGACACGATTTCGGATAATCAGAAGTGATTTGGGTATCATCGGCTGACAGCGATCGTCAGTCAGCCGGAATGAAGCGGAGCGTGCCCGCTCGACGCGTCGGCTGGCCGGTGTCGCTGGTGTGATTTACGCCATCCGTGACAGGCACCTCGGGGAAATCGAACGGGCTTACCCCGTCCAGGCAGGCCACGTTGACGGCATAGGAATTCTGGTTCGATCGCCGTTGATGATGCGTATAGATTCCGCAGCGGGAGCAGAAGAAGTGCTGCGCCGCGCCGGTATGGAAGCGGTAGCTTGTCAGCGCATCCTCGCCTTGCAATATCTTGATGCCACCCATTTCCGCCATGGCGACGACGGCGCCGCGCATCCGGCAGTAAGAGCAGGTGCAGCGGAGGATCGAATTGAAGCCGTCGCTCAGCGTCGCCTCGAAACGCACCGCGCCGCAATGGCACTGGCCAGCCCAAACGTTCTTGTCGTCCACCATGTTGCCTGTGTCCCCTGTTCGGTCACTTCTGTGCCTACGCTCTCTTGCCCGCACGTTCGGATAGCGGGCGCGGTGCGCCGCTGGCGCTTGCCGCGCGCGATCTCCGTTGCCAGCGCGTCCAGCTTCGGCTCCCAAAAACTCCTGAACTTGCCGACCCATGCGTCCACCGCCTGAAGTCCGGCGGCATCCACCGAATAAGAGTCGTCGCTGGGCGTCCGCACGGACCCTTGCAAAGCCGCTCTCGCGCAGCACCCTTCAGGTGCTGCGACACCGCCGCCTGCGTGATCCCGAACTCCGCGCCGATCGCCTCCACCACTTCGCCGGACGCCATCTCTCCCGCACCGAGCAATTCGAGGATGCGGCGGCGCACCGGATCGGAAAGGACTTCGAAGACGTGCATCAGCTTCCTGTTCCGGGATGCGCAATATCGGGCGGCATCTCCCCGCGGTAGAAGGCGATGGTCCGGTCCGACCGCTGCTTTGCCGAAGCCGGGTCAATGCCGCTCGCGACATGCGCCGCGCGCCAAAACTCGCCGCTCTCGCTCATGAACGCCTTGCCATCCGGAGAAACCATCCAGGCCTCGGCTACCTCATGATCGACCGACGCCCCGCTCGCAAGATACCGCTCAAGTCCCGCGATGGCGAGGTCCCAACCGATGCCCACCGCGCCGGGACCGAACTGATTCCAGTGATCCTCGATGATGGCGGTGGGCTCCAGCGTCAGCCGCGCCTGGCTGCGCTCGGCCGCAAGGCTGACGTCGATCCAGCTCACAGCGCCGCCGAATTCCCAGGTCGCCGCAAAATCATCCGGCGGGGCGCACGCCGTGATGGTGCCGCCCGCATTGCCCTTGAGCTGGTACTTTCCGCCCAGATTGAGGCCTCCCTCGACCGGCAGGAACCAGCGCGCAATGCGCTCCCTGCTGGTCAGCGCGTCCCAGAGATCATCGACGCTGGTGTCCGTAGAGCCGCGTCAGCGTCACGGCACTCGCGGCTTTGCCTTCTTTCTCGAAATTGCGCACCGAGCGCGTGACAAGCCCCAACACCCTTGCGACGTCGATCTCCATCCTGTCCTCCCTGTGATCTGGAGTGGAGGATCGTATCGGCCGGTACTTATATAAATAAAGAATTATAATTGGCGTCCGCGAATTGGTAGCCCGCATGAGCCAACGGGTCGCGCGAATGCGCGCATGACCAGGGGGCCGTCACCGCCTGTGTCACATACCCGCATTGGAAGCAGGCCCGCGCGTGAACGCGGCGTTGGCCCGCTGAGCCGCTCGCGCGTCCCTCATGCGGTTGGCGACCTCCGGCGTCAGAATCACGTCGCAAGATCATTCGCCGTGACTTGACGGGCCGCCTCCTCATGTAATATCGTTAGTTACATGAGAAGAGACAGCCGATTATCGGGCGTGTTGCACGTCCTGCTCCACATGGCCGAACAGAAAGCGCCGGTGACGTCGGAGGCGCTGGCGAAGGCGATGGACACCAATGCGGTGGTGATACGGCGGATCATGTCCGGGCTGCGGGATCACGGCTATGTCCGATCGGAGAAGGGCCATGGCGGTGGATGGACGCTGGCTCGCGGCCTCGCGACCATATCGCTGCGGGACGTCTATGACGCGCTCGGCCGGCCAGCGCTGTTCGCGGTCGGAAACCGAACGGAATATCCCCGGCTGCCTCGTCGAGCAGGCCGTGAACGCCGCGCTCGACCAGGCGTTCGACGACGCGGAAGCGCTGCTGCTGTCGCGCCTGGGCAACGTGACGCTCGCGGCGCTGAGCGCCGACTTTCAAAGCGTCTGGGCGACCGGCGCAACCGCCACCGGCTGGAGATCGCGCATGCCACTTGATACCGCTATCCCGCCCTTCGTGGCGGCCTTCTCCGATCCCGAGGCGGTGGCGCGATATGCGGAGGGGCCACCGCGCTTCGTGCCCGGCTTTACGGACCTGCACCGCATGACCGGCATTCTGCTGGCGGAGCGGGCTGCGTCCGACGCGCAGGTGCTGGTGCTCGGCGCCGGCGGCGGACTGGAGCTGAAAGCCTTGGCGGAGGCGAGGCCTGGCTGGCATTTCGTCGGCGTCGATCCCGCCGCCGCGATGCTGCAGCAGGCCGAGCGCACACTCGGGCCGCTCAACGCCCGTGTTCAGTTGCAGCAGGGTTATATCGACGATGCCCCGGATGGCCCCTTCGATGCCGCGACCTGCCTGCTGACACTGCATTTTCTCGCCGCCGACGAACGGCGGCGAACAGCGGCGGAAATCCACCGCCGGCTCAAGCCCGGCGCGCCGTTTGTGGCCGCCCATTCGAGTTTTCCGCAAGCCGGCAGCGAGCGCGTGCGATGGCTGTCGCGCTATGCCGCCTTTGCGGTGGCCTCCGGCGCCGATCCGGACCTGACCGAAAAAGCGCGCTGCGCGGTCGAGGCCCACCTCAGCCTGCTCGACCCGGAACAGGACGCGCAAGTCCTGCGCGAGGCGGGCTTCCGGGATGTCGAGCTGTTCTACGCCGCCTTTACCTGGCGCGGCTGGGTCGGCTACGCCTGAAGTCCGCGCCGGCGAAAAAAAGAGTTCAGCGATGTCGGGACGCGACTTGTCCGATCGTCCTCTGCTGGTACTGGCGGGGCAAGCCTCGCGCCTGCGGAAAATGTAAGGAGAACAACGATGAACAAGAACACGATCTGCCTTTGGTACAACCACGACGCCGAAGCGGCCGCGCAGTTTTACGCCAAGACGTTTCCGAACAGCAGCGTCGACACATCCATAGGGCGCCATCCGACTTTCCCGGCGGCAAGGCCGGCCAGGTGCTGACGGTGCAGTTCACCGTGTGCGGCGTGCCGTGCATCGGCCTCAACGGCGGCGACATGTTCAAGCACAGCGAGGCCTTCTCGTTCCAGATCGCGACCGAGGACCAGGCCGAAACCGACCGTTACTGGAACGCGATCGTCGGCAATGGCGGCGTCGAGAGCGCCTGCGGCTGGTGCAAGGACAAGTGGGGCCTTTCGTGGCAGATCACCCCGCGCGTGCTGACCGACGCGATGGCCAAGGGCGGCGACGTCGCCAGGCGCGCGTTCGAGGCGATGATGCCGATGGGGAAGATCGACGTCGCGAAGATCGAAGCCGCGGTGCGGGGGTGAGGCGAAGCAGCCTCAGCCTCCCGCCATCAGATCCTTTGCCAGCGCCATGTAGGCCGGCAGCGTCACGGGATCGTTGGCGGCATTGCCGGCGGCGGGGTGCGAGGCGTAGCGCGCGATCACCATCTCGGCCTTCGGATCGACATAGATGCCCTGCCCGTAAACGCCGCGCGCCATATAGGCGCCGTGCGCATTGTGCGTGACCCACCATTGATTGCGGTATGACGCACCGGGCAAGGTGGTGTAGCCGGCCGGCTTGAATTTGGCGGGATCGCCGCCACGCGCGATGTCTTCGACCACGGAGGACGGCACGACCTGGCGGCCGTTGAAGCGGCCGTGGTTGCGGATCGTCTCGCCGAAACGGGCGAGATCGCGCAAGCTGGTCGAAAGCCCGCCGCCGCCGCTTTCGGTGCCGATACGGTCGACGTGATAATGCGCGTCCTCCTCCGCGCCCATCGGACTCCAGATGCGCTCGGAGAGAAGATCGGACAGCGTCATGCCGCTCGACGCGGCGGCAGATCCAGGCCAGCACATCGGAATTGACGGTCTTGTAGGCAAACGCCTTGCCATGCTCGCCCTGCTTCTTCTGCGCGCACAGGAAATCGAAGATGTTGGTCGCGCCGGTATAGCCCGGCTCGATCGGCGCCATGCCGTTCGCGCGCCGCAGCCCCCACACATCGGAATTCTTGTCGGTATAAACTTCCGTGTATTCGAGGCCGGTGGTCATATCCATCGCCTCATGCACACGCGCGTCTCCGAACGCGCTCGCCTTCAGCTCGGGGACATAGTCGGTGACCGGCGCCTGCGGATCGATCTTGCCCTCCGCCACCAGGATGCCGGCGAGCGTACCGGTGAACGATTTCGTCACCGACATCGCGATATGCGGCTTGTGCGGCTTCAGCGCGCCGAAATAGCGCTCGTAGATCAGCTTGCCCCGGTGCAGCACGGCGATGCCGTCGGCATAGGTCTCCTCCAGCATACGATCGAACGTCATCGGCCGCCCGTCTATGGTGACCGACGCCGACGCGCCGATGTCATGCTCCTCGCGCGGCAGCACGGACGCAGGCCCTGCCCCGCGCCAGACGTTCACGGTTGGCACCAGCTGGCGGATATTGCTCCACGCCCAGCGCAGTTCGGGGAAGCTGCGGAACGAGCCGTTCTGGAAGGTGATGGTTTTGTCAGGTGGCGGCGGGAAGCCCTGCATCCAGCCGAGTGTTTGCGGATCGGTTTCGGCTGCGGCGGGCGTGGCGGTTGGGCTAGAGGCGTAGGTCCGGTCGGTCCCCCAGAGGATGCCGGTGGGCATGTTCACGTTGCCGGCGCTCACCGCCCGGGCCACCTCGTCGATCCCGAGCTGCCGGGCGGCGAGCGCCTGGGGGTCGAGCTGGACCCGCACCGCATACTTCTGGGCCCCGTAGACGACCACCTGGGCCACGCCCGAGACGGTCGAGAGCCGCTGGGCAATCGTGGTCTCGCCGTACTCGTCGAGGGTGGACGGCGGCAGGCTGGCCGAGGTGAGCGCGTAGACGATGATCGGGGCGGCGGAGGGGTCCACCTTCTGGTACGACGGCGGCACGATCCCCTGGGGCAGTGACCGGATGGTCTGGGTGATGGCCGCCTGCACGTCGGCGGCGGCGGCGTCGATGTTCCGGTCGAGGGTGAACTGCAGCGTGATCCCGGTGCTGCCCTGGTAGCTGGTGGAGCTGATGACATCGAGCCCGGCGATGGTGGAGAACTGCTTTTCGAGCGGCGTGGCCACCGAGGCCGCCATCGTCTCGGGGCTGGCGCCCGGGAGGCTGGCCGAGACGGTGATGGTGGGGTAGTCCACGGTGGGCAGGTCGCTCACCGGCAGGTTGCGGTAGGCCACCGAGCCGAACAGGAGAATGGCGATCATGACCAGCGTGGTCATGACCGGGCGGTGGATGAACAGCGCCGAGATGTTCACGGCGCCGCCGCGCCCCCGGCGGCGGAGTCTCCCTTGATGCTCACCTGTGCGCCGTCGTTCAGGCGCAGCTGTCCGTCGGTCACCACGAGCTCGCCGGGCGCCACGCCGGAGCGCAGCACCACCAGCGAGTCGGTGCTGCGCTCGACGTCGACCGTCCGCAGGTGCGCGGTCCGGGTCGAGTCGACGACGTACACGACGCTGCCCCGCTGGCTGTTCACCACGGCGGTGAGCGGGACCACCAGGGCACCCCGCTCGGTCTCCAGCTGCAGGACCACCCGCACCAGGGCGCCGGGCCAGAGCGAGCCGCTCTTGTTGGCAAACTGCGCCTTGAGCTGGATGGTGCCGGTCAGGGTGTCCACCGCGTTGTCGAGAAAGGTGAGGGCGCCGGTCTCGGCGGCCGCGTCGCCTCCCACGGGCACCGCCTGCACCGCGAGCGCCCGCCCGGACTGGCGCCGGATGTCGCCCAGATAGGTGGCCGGCACCGCGAAGCGAACGAGGATGGGCGCCATCTGGTTGATCACCACCAGCGGCGTGCCGGCGCTGGCCCGCACCAGGTTCCCCGCGCGGAGCAGGATACCCCCGGCGCGCCCGCTGATCGGCGCCCGGATGGTGGCGTACTGGAGGTTGAGCCGGGCCCGCTCGACCGCCGCGCTGTCGGCGCGGACGGTGGCCATCGCGCCCTCGGAGGCGGCCACGGCCTGATCGAGTTGCTGGGTGGTCACGAACTGCTTGGCCGCCAGGTCCCGGTACCGGTCGGCGTCGCGCGCGGCGCTCGTCGCCATCGCCTGGTCACGGGCCAGCGCCCCCTGGGCCTGCTGCAGCGCGGCCTGGAAGAGCTGGGGGTCGATCTGGAAGAGGACCTGGCCGGCAGTCACCACGTCGCCCTCGCGAAACTCCACCCTGGTCAGGATGCCGTCGACCTGGGCGGCCACCGCGGCGGTCTGGATCGGCTCGACCGTGCCGGTGGCCTCGACGATCCGTGGCATGTCCCGCCGCACGGCGGGCACGGCGGTGACGGGGACGGCCGGGGGCGTGGGCGGGGCGCCGGCGCGGCAGGCGGGGAGCAACAGAAGCAGGAGCGCCGCGGAGCGGCACCGGCAGGCTCGGTGCATGACACGGATCCGGGAGGGGAGCATTTCTTCAGTACGGCCGGGGCGGATCGAACGTTGAGAAGTTACCCCTCGGCGGGACAGGTGGGCAGGGAGCAGCAGGGGAGCCCCTACGATTCCACGGGTCTGCGGCCCCGCCATCCCATCAGCAACGCGGGCACCACCAGCATCGCCCCCAAGGTGCCGAAGAGGGTGCCGCCGGCCGTGGCGAGGGCAATCGCCCCGAAGAGACTGTCGGGATCGGTCCCGATGGCCAAGGGGAGGAGGCTCGCGACGGTGGTGAGCGTCACCAGCACGATCATCGCAGAACGATCCCGGGCCACACGCACGACATCGGCGCCGTTCAGGCTGGCCCGCTGGCCGGCGACCCCGCTGCCCCGTCGCTCCAAGGCCCCGTGCACCAGCAGAATGGCCTGATTGACGGCCAGTCCCACCACGAGGATCACGCCCACCGCCGCCTCCCGACCGAACGCCGCCCCCGCCACCCAAAAAGCGGCCGCCACGCCGGCGACGGCGATGGGGAGGCTGAGCGTCACGATCACAGTGGCCCAGACCGAATCGAACACCAGCGCCACCGAGAGCACCACCAGCGCCACGCCGATCGCGAAAACCAGCCAGAGCCCCTTGCCGCTCTCGTCCTGGTTGTAGTCGAAACGCTGGTCCGACACCGAATACCCCGGTGGCACCGCGATCGAGGCCATGAAGGAGTGATGGGTCCGATCCGCAAGCTTGTTGGGGCCGCGGAAATCGTACCCCACGATGCGCACATACTGCTGATCCTCGCGGGTCACGGTGCCGAGCCCTTCCCGTTCCTCGACCGCGGCCAGATCGCCGATGCGCACCGGCGCGCCGGCGGCGTTGGGCACCAGCGCCGAGCGCAGTTGCTCAAGGCTTCGCTCCCGGGCGCCCGTCGTCTTGAGGTTCACCTCGATCTGCTCGCCGCCGATATCAATGCGCTGCGCGCCCACCGGTCCACGCACCTCGCGCGCCACCGCAGCGGCCAGGTCACGCGCGGTGAGTCCGTAGCGGGCCAGCGCTGCCCGGTCGGGAACGAGGGTGACGGTGAACGCCTTGTCGCCGCCCCAGAAGCTGCCGGCGTTGATGTCCACCTCCCGCACCCGCGGAATCCGCTCCAGCCGCTCCTTCAAGTCGAGGGCCAGGCGCTCGACGCCGTCGAACGAATAGCCGAGCAGCTTGATGCGATAGGAGACGCTTCCGCCTCCGCCGTACCCCGAGTTGAAGCCGGGGCCGCTCCCCTGCACCGATACGCTGGCACCGCCAATGAGGACGGCGCGCTGGGTAAGCGCCTCCTGCAGCTGCCCCGGCAGCGGGCCCAGGCCGGCCGCCTTCTCGAAGAGCACCTGCATGTAGGCCCGGTCGCCAAACGCCATCGTCACCACCTGCTCGACACCGGGCACGCCCACCACCAGGCGCTCGAAATCCCGCATCCCGAGGTCGAGACTCACCGGATCCGAGCCCCGGGGAAACCCGAGCGACGCGCTGAGCGTGGTCCGCTGACCAAACCAGTCACCCCAGTTGTAACGCGGCACCTTGTTGATGAAGCCCCAGGTGAGGACGCCGAGCGCGGCGGTCGTCAACGCCACCGTGGCCCAGCGCCAGCGCAAGAGCCTGATGAGCACCCAACGGTAGGCGCGGTCGAGTCGCGGCCAGCCGCCGCGCGCGACGCCATGCCCGGCGCCAAGGGCGGGGACCATGACCAGCGACGACACCACCGACGAGCCAAGGGCCAGCGCGAATGCCGCCGCGAACGGCACGAACGCGGCGCGAGCGTTGCCCTGCAGGTAGAGAAAGGGCAGCAGGACCACGCCGGTGGTCAGGGTGCTACCCAACACCGCCGGCATGATCTTCCGCCCCGCCTCGGCACGGCCTTCCGGCGTGTCCGGCGCCGTGCGGAGCCGTTCCATGACCACCAGGCCATTCTGCACCAGCACGCCGATGCCCATTCCCAGCCCGGCAAGGGTGAGGAGGTTGGCGGGAATTTCGAGCAGGTAGAGGCCGAGGGCGGTGCAGGCGATGGCGACAGCCGCGCTCGCGAGGACGAGCCCCGTGGCGCGCACATTCCGCAGGGCGAGGAGCAGCACCAGCGCCACCGACACGGCGGCGATGAGCCCACGACGCACCAGGTCGGTCAGCTGTTTCCCGAGTTCGATGCTTTCGTCATCCTCGACGCGGAGCCGGACGCCGGGCGGCACCACCGATTGCAGTTCCGCCACCAGGGCCCGGACCCGCGCGGCGGTCTGGATCGCGTCGGCGGCGGCCAGGCGTGAGACGTCGAGTGACACGGCGGGCAGGCCGTTGATCCGGTAGAAGTTGCCGCCGGCGTCTTCCTCCGGCCGCACGGTGGCGAGATCGCCGAGACGGAAAACGCGGCCGCCGGGACCGGCAATCGGCAGGTCGGCCAGGTCCTCGATGGCGCCGGGCTGGTCCCGGAGGACGGCGCGCCTCACCGAGGCCCCGAATTTTTCCTCACCGAGAGCAGTCACGATGCGCGAATTGCTGATCGCCTCGAAGAGCAGGCCAGGCGAGACTCCCTGCTGGCGCAGGAAGCTCGGGTCGTACGCGACCGCGACGCCGATGTCGGCGCCGCCCCGGGTATTGATGCCGGCCACGCCCGGCACGGCGCTCAGACGCGGCACGATGTCGTCCCGGGCGATGCGGCTCAGCGCGCCGGCGGTGTACGGCCCGGTGATGGTGTAGCGGATCAACGGCCGTTCGTCGAGGTCCTCCGGCACCCAGTTGGCGACGCGCGGGGCGCCGGCTCCGAGGGGAAAGTCAGGCCGGAGCAGTTCCATCCGCTCCAGGATGGCGAGGCGCGCCATCCGCACATCCGTGGTTGGGTCAAGCTCGATGGTGAGGCTGGCCCGCCCCTCGGAGGACTCGCTGCTCGTCTTCCGGACGCCGCGCACCGCCTGCACCGCCGCCTCGATGGGCGAGGTGAGGTAGGTCTCCACGACTTCCGCCGCGGCACCAGGCCAGCTGACGCTCACCTGGATCTTGGGGAGCTCGACGGTGGTCCGCGTGGCGAGCGGAAGCCGGGCGAATGCCACACCGCCGGCCAGGCAAAGGGCCAACGCAGTCGCCGCGATCACAGCCGGCCTCTGCACTGCCCACCTGATCACGCCGCAGCCGTCACCCCGGCGGAAGCCGGGGTCCCTGTTCCGCGCTTCCGCCGTTCGATCACATAGTAGGCGGTCGGCATGAGGAAGAACGTGACGAGCGTCGCGGACACCGACCCGCCGATGACGCCCGCCGCCAGCGGCTGGTACAGCTCCCCGCCGCTGCCGATGCCGAAGACCAGCGGCAGCACGCCGACGATGGTGGTGAGCGAGGTCATGGCGATGGCGCGAAGCCGCTGGCGGCCGCCGGCCAGGATGGCGGCGCGGAGCGGCATCCCCTGCTCCCGGAAGCGACGAATGGCGTCGAGCTTCACGACGGCGTCGTTGTCGGCGATGCCGATCATCACCACCATCCCGATCATCGAGACGGCGTTGAGGCTCTGGCCGGTGAGCCAGAGCACGACGATGCCGCCGGCGGCGGCCAGCGGTACCGTGAGCATGATGATGAGCGGAATACTGAACGACGCGAACTCGCCGGCCAGCACCAGGAATACCAAGGCGATCGAGAGCAGGGCCACCAGCAGCAGTTCCTGCGAAGTGCGACGGCGCTCCTGGTCGGCGCCGCTCAGCGTCCAGGTGACGCCCGCCGGAGCGGGGAGGGTGGAGAGCAGCTTCGACACGTCGCTGCTGGCGCGTGCGGTGCCGCCGGTCTCGACGGTGGCCTCGACCACCGTGACCGGCCGCTGGTTGACGCGGACCAGCTCAATCGGAGAACGCACCTCGTTCACCGATACCAACTCGCCGACCGGCACGCCCTTGACCGTGGTCTGCAGGGCGGCGGCCAGGTCCTCATTGGCGCTGCCCGCCAGCCGCACCGTGATCGGAGTGCGGCGGTCCGTCTCCCGGAGTTCGCTTGCGCCGACGCCGCCGAGGCCTCCGGCCAGGGCCTGCGCCACCGCCTGCACCTCAATGCCGCGCTCGGCGATCCGCTGCCGCTCCAGCGAAATCTCGATCATTGGCTGGGTGCCGCGCTGGGCCTCGCGCACGTCGGAAAGTCGCGGCAGCGTGGCCATCGCGGCGCGCACCGTATCGGCCCACGCCGTGGCGGTGGCCAGCCGGGGCGCGCCGACCTCGACGCGCACCAGGCGGCCCTCGCGGCCAATCAGGCTCCCGAATTCCGTCTGCCCCGCCAGGTCGAGCGCGAGCGCGCCGGCCGCCAGGTCAGGCACCCGTGCCCGGAGCGCTTCGGCGAACGTTGCGGCGCTCCGGCCCTTCGGCACCGGGATGATCAGTTGCGCCGTGCTCGACGAGCCCGGATCGGCGCCCGAGAGCACCTCCTCGTCGGTGGCGGCGCCGATCCGCGCATACACCTCCGCCGACCCGAGCGCCTCGGCCGCCTCCTCCAGCCGTCCGGCCTGACGACCCGTCTCCTCGATGGCGGTGCCCTCGGGCAGGGTCAGGTCGGCTACCACCACCCCTTCGTCCACCTGTGGCAGGATTTCTCTTGGAAGTCGCGCGGCCAGCACCGCCATCACCACGACACCGGCCACGGCAATGCCGAACACCCGCCGCGGATGATCGAGCGACCATTCCATGCCGTGTTCGTAGAGATCCAGCAGCCGTGCGCCCAGGCGAGCACCCCACACTGGTCCAGCGGCAGCATGCGTCGGCGCCGCGCGGCGGGCCATCATCACCGGCATCAGCGTCAACGCCAGGATCAGTGCCGCGGTCAGCGAGGTCACGACGCTGAGCGACAGGTCGCGGAACAATGCCGCGGCAAGTCCTTCCACGAAGATGATCGGGCCGAACACCAGCAGGGTGGTGAGCGTGCCCGCGATCAGCGGCCCGGATACCTCGTCTCCCGCCTCGCGCGCCGCGGTGACGGGGTCCATTCCCGCGTCGCGAAGCCGGGCGCCGGCTTCGGCCACGACAATCGCGTTGTCCACCAGCAGGCCGACGCCGAGGGCGAGCCCGCCCAGGGAAAGGATGTTCACGCTCACGTGGAGGAGCTGCAGCATGACCAGCGCGATCAGGACCGAGAGCGGAACGATGAGGCCGATGGCGAGCGAGGCGCGCCAGTCGCGCAGGAACAAGAGGATGACGAAGAGCGAGAGGAGGCCGCCAAGGACGATTTCCTGGCCGAGATTGGAGAGAGCGTCCTTGACGAAGCGGGCCTGGGCGGCCACCACATTCAACCCGATACCGGGGAACTCTTTCTCCAGCTGGCCAATGGACGCGTACAGGCGCTGGGTCACCGCGACGGTATTGGCGCCCGCGTCCTTATAGACGACCAGCCCCACGGCGGGTTTGCCGTCCAGCTGCACCATGGTGAGGGGATCGGCGGTCGAGAGGGTGACCGTAGCGATGTCGGCCAGCTTGATCCCGCGCTGCGCGGGGCCGACCGGCGTGGCGCCGATTTCATCGGGCGTGCGGAACTCGGTCAGCGCCCTGACCGAGAACCGGAACTGCCCGCGGCGAATGGTGCCGCCGGGTGCCGTGGCGTTGGCCGATTCGATCGCCTGGGCGATGTCGTTGGGCGAGAGACCGAGGGCGCGCATTCGCGCCGGATCGACGTCCACCCGGATTTCGTCCTTGGGCGCGCCGACCACCGCGACACTCGCCACCCCCTCCAGCTGTTCGAGCCGCCGGGCATGCACCTCCTCGGCGGTGCGACTCACCGATCGCAAATCGCCGGGTCCGGTGAGCGCCAGCACCGCGATCGGGCGTTCGCCGGGGTCGCTGGTGAGGAGCGTCGGTCGGGTGGCCTGATCGGGGAGGAGTCCGCGGGCGTTGTCGAGCCGTTCGCGCACGGTGAGCACCGTCGCGGCCATGTCGGTGCCCCAGGCAAAGCGGACCGTCGTGGTCAGCTGGCCCGCGCGGGCGACGGAACGAAGCTCCACCAGGCCGGGCGTGGCAGCAATGGCCTCTTCGATCGGCTCCGCCACGAAGCGGCTGATTTCGGATGGTGCGGCGCCGGGGAGGTCGGTGCGGATGGTGAGCACCGGCAGCGTCACATCCGGGAGCAACGCGACGGGCAGCTTGCTCAGCGAGACGCTGCCGAGGAGGACCAGCCCCAGCACCGCGGCAATCGTCGAGACGGGGCGGGCGACAGATGCAGAGGTAAGACTCAACGGCGGGGCAGCGGGGCTGCGGGGCTGCGGGGCAGAAAGGCCGAGAGCACCATCACTGGTCGTTCACCAGTTTCACCGGGGCGTCGTGCGTGAGTGTGAGGTGCCCCTCGATCAGCACCGTGTCTCCGATGGCGACGGGAATCTGGTTCGACGACGAGTCGGGCAGCACCTCGGTGTCCACGCCATTGTTGCGGCCGGGATTGATGTACACCCACTGGGCACGGCCGTTCTTGACGACGAACACGAGGGGGCGCCCGTCGCGCTCGATGACGGCACGGCTCGGCACGAGGATGCGGCTGGGGAGGCGCGTGGCCTCGAGGCGGAGGTCGGCGTACATCCCGGGCCGGAGGGCGTTGTCACCGCTTGGCACCACGACCATCGCCCGGCCCGAGCGGGTCATCGAATCGATGAGAGGCAGCACCGCCTCGATGCGGCCGATGACCTGCTGACCGGGTGCGGCGGCAGTGGTCACCACCGCCTGCCCGCCGACGCGGACCAGCGGCAGGTCGTGCTCCAGCACCTGCGCCTCGATGCGGAGATGCTTGAGGTCCACGACGGTGGCGGCGTCCTGACCAACCGATACTCGCTCGCCATCCGCGACGTTCACCCGGTCCACCACCCCATCGAATGGTGCGGTAAGGACCGAGCGTTCGCGGTCGAGCTGTGCCTTGCCGAGGCGGGCGCGAGCACCGGGGAGGCCGCTGCGTGCCATGGCGTTCTTGCGGCGCTCCGGGGTCGGAGGCTGGCCGGTCACCAGCGAATCGGGGACGATGGCGTCGAGATAGACCATTTCGGCCTGGTCGGCGCTCGCCTGTGCCTCGGAGACGGCGAGGTCGAAGGGTCGCTTGTCGAGCCGAATCAGCGGATCACCCTGCCTGACCGATTGTCCCGGACGCACGAGCACCGCCTCGATGGTGCCGGTCGCCTCGAACTTCAGCTGGGCGACCGCATCGGAGCGAACTTGCCCGGTGGTGACGACGCTGAGGACCAAGTCACCCCGTCGCACCTTGCGGCCCACCACGGGGAGCGACAGCGAGGACGGGAGCGCGGCGGTCGAATCGGCGGCGGCGTCCTTCGCCTCGGCGGCCTTGCCGGAGCAGGCGGGGAGAGCGGCACTCAGGCAGAGGAGGAGACCCCAACTCCGCTGGGCGGCGGTTCGGCTCATGTCAGTCCTGGGATGGCAGGGAATCCGGCTTGGGCAATGATGCACCGCGGACGGTCAGGGTCGCAATAGGGGCGGGGGTATCTCCCGGAGCACAGCCTCGACCATCCATTCTGTCGTGCCACATACCCAAGTCTGGCTGCCATTCGTTCAAGGCCCCTCGGTGCCGGCATTGCGTTGAGGCATCTCGCCTCCAGTTCCCATCCAAACGCGCATCGAGCGGCCGCAGCGGCGATATGCGCGGGCGAACAGCAAAGGTTTTCCGAAATGAACGCATTGTTGTCTACTGTTCGGCTTGATTCCCTTAGTCTTGAGTGGGGCAACGCAGCCTCAACGGCCGGCGTACAGGATATTCCGAGGTTCCTAGATTGCATGTCTGACCCGAGAACCGCCGGACACATTTCAGGTGATAGCGCGCTGGCTGCTGAACTTGGAATTCGAGCAACGCCTACATTCGTGACGAGGTCAGGCAGGTTTCCTGGAATGAAATCTGAAGCCGAATTACTGACTCTCCTTGGAGAAACGAATGTCCCGCCCTGACTCCCCCCTAGATCGAAGCAAGTGGCTGCGCGCCGCGGTGACGATCGCAATTGCCGTGCTTTCAGCATGTCAAGGGAAGGATCGGCAGAGCGCCACGATTGTGATCGGCCCAGACGCACTCACGATCATCGGCGAGGACAGCCTGGCAAGCGCGTTCATCGATGTAGCCGATCTTGGAGGGTCGGTCGCCTATCTCTCCTCAACTGAGCCGTTCGTCACCATTATCGACAAGAGTGGCCATGTCTCTCGGCAGTTTGGGGTGCCCGGGGAAGGCCCGGGAGATTTTCGGAACCCGACTTCAATCGACGCGCAAGCCGATACCCTGTACGTCTGGGATGTCCGTCTGGGCGCAGCGTCGATGTATGACACGCTTGGTCGATACCTTGGCCGCCGAAGGGCGGATGCAAATTTTGGCGGAGTAGCGCCGACGACACGCATGGACTACGCGGGCAGGCCCGGGCTCTACCGGAGATTTGACTCCCTCGCGGTGACCCCTGCCTACCCCAATGGAGTGTCGCTCCCTGGCGAGCAGCGATCCTATTCACTACTAGCAGTCAACAATCTTGGTGTCGTTCTCGACACAGTTTGGGCGAGCACACTGCCCGCAAGCGCAAATGCACAGGCGCAGGGTCGGCCGATGCACCTTGTCCCAATCCCACTCTGGGCAAGATGTTCCGAAACACGGTTAGTCGTGTACGATCCAGTCGTGCGGATCAGCACGTTGAGAACCCCAGTGGGCGGAGAGATTCGTCAATTTGACAGCCGAGCTGATTCCGTGCAGATATCAACTGAGGATCTGCAGCGGTACGTCGCTTTTCATTTCCATCGACTCTATTTGACCGCCCACCTGCCGGAGCCAAGCTCAATGGCCGAGGCAGTGACGGAAATGGTGCAGCAAGGAAGGATCAAGGGCGCGTACCCTTCCGGCTTTGCCGGCTATACGAGCATTTTGTGTAACCGCCGGGGCGAAGTGTGGCTTGATGGGTTTTCTCTCGCGGATTCACCACTGGGGTACAGCCGTACCTGGGTCGTGTTGTCGGGAGATTCCGACAAGCGGACCGTCACCCTTCCAGCGGGGTTTCGGTTGATGCTCCTCACTGAGCATCGGGGCTACGGCGTGTTGATGGATTCAACCTCGATGGAGTCTCCCGCCTGGGTCGAGTGGACTGAGTGACCTCCGCGGACGGCTAGTCGATCGAGAGATCAAACACCGCTACCCCCACTTCCGGCTCATGCACCAGCGCATAGAGTCGCTGCCCGGATGGATCAATGTCGATCTGGAAGACTGCCTAGCCCAGGTCGTACGCGCACAGAAAGTTCCCCGACCAGTCAAAGACGTGAACGAACTGCCCGTAGATCGCGTCACCTCCGAAGTCCTTTCGAGCCCGGCCTGAGACGAGCGCAAAGATCTCGCTGTCCGTCGTAGCGACGGATTGATAGACGAACCTCAGGTCATTCCCACCGGCGAAGATCGGCGTCTTCGCACTGTCACTCGCCTGATCCACCGTGAACCGCGGCTCGAAGTAGTACGGCCCTCGGACAACAGCCGTCCGCTCCCCATCGGGACGGAGGATTTCGAGTCGCCCGGCGTGACGGTTCGCCACTACTAGCAGAGTCCCATCCGGCTTCCTTCCGAGGAAGCTGAAGAACCCCAGCGCGAGGATGGTGCTGTCGCTTTCCCCAGCGCCTGTGTGGGCGTCGCCTCGGCCCGCAGGCTGAAGGTCGGCCGCTCCGCTGCCTCCAGCTTCTGCCCGGCAGGACTCAGGTCCACCACGGTCAGGCGGCCGAGCTGAACATCAACGACCGACACGATGGGATTCGATGCCGTGCTCGAGGGCACCGCCTGGAGCCCCTCGATGGTTCGATACTCTCCCGGCCCCTCACCGTCCCGGCCGGTCGCGAATACGAGTGAACCATCGGACGCCCGATATACTTTCACCATACTGTCAGACTTGGTCTGGTCGGCGACAACGACATACGGGCCCACCACGGCCATGGCCGACGGATTCGAGAGCCCCGATTCCACGAAGGGCCCCGCCCGGAGCACGATCGGGTGGAGCTCCGCGTAGTCGAAGGAGGAAGCGGTCGACGTCGAGACGTCGATGGATGCCGACGTGTGAGAGGGTTCGCTACGGGTGCAGGAGCCGAGCGCCAATCCCACGGCCAAGCATGGGGCGAGTCTGAACATTCCAGCATGCTGCAGGAACCTCCCGGCTCGGGAAGAGGGGATGGGGGCAGTGGCGGTTCCACCCCCTGCCGCCCTGCCCCGCGGCCCCCCTATCGTGCCCCCTCACCCCCAGCCCCTCTCCCTCCGGGAGGGGGGGCCTGGAGTGACAGGGGATAGCGCGCAATCCCGTACACCACCACCACCGGCAGTCCGTCCGCGGTCTCGATGTTCGTCGCGACACGGTCTTTGCCCCATGCCGTCCGCCACGACTTCCCGAAATCGTGCGGCACCGGCACCGCGCCGAGGTACGCCCCGGCTGAGTCGAACACATCAAACCGGGCGGAAGCCTGGCTTCCCGCATCGACCCGACGGACCCAGCGGTTTCCCGAGCCGTCGACGGCAATGGACTCGAAATAGGGGGCGGTGGAGGGAATGTCGGCCAGCTTGAACGCCGCCTCGGTGGCCTTCTGGTCGATCCCGCCGTCGCCCCACAGGTCGACCATCGAGTCATGGATGCGCGTCCGTCGCGCATCGGTCACCGTTACCGCGCTGGTCTCAAGCGACACGACCTGCGTGGTATCAAGGCCCGTGTGTGTTGCAAAGAAACGGTACGCGCCCGACCACCCCAGGACGGCGCCTCCTGCCGGGTCGAGCGTCATCCACACGGCGGGGGTGAGCGGGATGGGCACGAAGTACTGATTGCCGTTCGCGCTCTCGAACGACCACCGGCGCGGCTCGCCGATGCCCTCGGGCCCCGCGATGTGCAGCGTATCGACCAGCGATCCGTCGAGCTGGTACCGCAGGTAGTACGCGTCTCCCGGATGCCTCGGACCGGTGGGATGGCCCATGAACGGGATTGCAACGACGCCTTCACGGCTGACGCCAAAGCCGCTCCAGTTGCAGCATGCGGAATGCCAGCTCCGCAGGTAGTGGCCCGCAGAGTCGAAGACGCTGGTCCGCGCGGACCCCGGATCGTGAACCACCAGCACCCCGGGTGCGGTCGCCACCTCGGCCGACTTGAACTCCCCGGGCCCGCCGCCTTCACCCCCGATGTCTCGTACGAATGCCCCCGCGGGATCATACTGCCTGATGACCGCCGGCTTCGTGTCCGCGACATAGATCCCGCCAGTGACATCGACCGCCACGCTCCTTGGGTCGACCAGCTCCCCCGGCCCCGCCGCCGCCGACCCGCCCACCCGGTACAACTCGACCAGCTTCCAGCCCATGGTATCCACCCAGGCGGTCGGCCCGCTGTTCCGGACCTCCACGGCGCCGTTCGGCAGCGTGGTCACGACTGGTTTGGCGAGCTTCGACCCCCTGTCGCCGCACGCCATCACGAACGCCGATGCGAACACCAACGCGAATCCCCTCATGTCGTGCTCCGGGAGCTGGCAGTGACGGTTCAGGAGGCCCGCCGCGACCCTCGCGGCAAGAGCCACTACTACACTGACGCGCAAGAAATGGGAAGAGGGGGACAACGAACATCATGGGGCCACCCTCACTCCCCCTCTCCCGGGGGGGAGAGGGGGACGGGGGGTGAGGGGTAAGAACCCGAGCCGCGGCACCAACCACTGGAAGAGCGGACCTCCACCTCTAGCGCATCCTCCAACCCGCGGTGCAGACTCCGAGCATCATGCCACGCCACCACATCGTTGGGCCCAGAGTGTTGCTCTTCCTGCTGCTCGCCGGGTGTCGAGACTCGGCGGGGACATTTGGTTCCGGCAGCTGGCAGGGTGACATCACCACCTCCGGCGACACCACCTTCGTCCACACCGAATCCGGCTCCGTGCTCGGCGACCTCGGCAGCATTTCTGCCGACTCGCTGGAAGTCGTCTACGCCGGTGAAGGCGTCCTGCAATCGACCGTCCTAGCCGCCGCAGGTGAGAGGCTGCTCATCGGCGAGGGCACTCAGCTCGTGGTTGTCGATGGGGCCGGCGCGTTCGACTCGATCGGTCGGGAAGGAGAAGGGCCTGGCGAGTTTCGCCGGATCCTGGATGCGCGCTTCCTCGGAGACACCATCGAAGCACTCGACCAGAATGCGAACCGGCTCACCCGCATCCCACCGGGTGGACCCCTGACCCTCCTGACCGTCGAGGCTCCAGCTGGATTCGCAGGGCTTCGGGCCGCTCGCCTCTCGAGTTGCCGAGGTGCCACTTCAATCGTCTGGGCGCGCGGATTCGTAGCCAGCAATGGCTTGCCTGACACGGTCGCCGTTGTCTGGTGGACGCCCGGAGCGCCTCCCACGGCATGGTGGCTCGTCACGGACTTGACGTGGGTGTCAACCGGGAGAGTGTTCGGACCGCGCTATCCCTTTGGACCCCATGCGCTCATCGCGAGTGACGGTGATTGCCGAGTTGCGTCCAGCGACGGAGTCGCCTATTCCATCGCGGTGAGGACGTCCGGGGCCGATACGGTCCAGGTCATCTCCGCGGACGAGCCGGATGTGGCTGTCGGCGCGGACGCGAAGACGATTCCAGGGCGGTGGCGGGGCGAGTGGCCCGCGTCCAGCCTGCCGACCGTGCTAGGCGTGATCGAAGCACAGGACTTTGGCACGACACGCAATCAGCTGGACGAGCTCCAGTTCGACGACAGGGACCGCCTCTGGGTGCGAGTCGTCGATTCGACATACCAGTACCACCCATGGGTCCTGGCGCGCGTCGCCGAGGCCCGACCCGCCACCTACCGGTGGGATGTGATCGGCGCCGATGGCCGGCGACTGGCGCTCGTCCATCTGCCCAGCGCCTTCAACCCGAAAGCGTGGTCGGGGCGGTGGGTGTACGGCATCTTCGAAGATGCGGACGGGGTCATGGTCGTGGGACGATTGCCGCTACCGGGGGCATTGCGGTGAGGTTGATGCCGGTGATCGTTGTTCTCGCGATTGCCGGCTCCGGTTGCGTTAAGAGCGAGCGACCGACGTCGGCAGTGGCCCGGCGCGACTCCGCAGGCATCACCATCGTTCGCCTCGCCGACCTCGATGATGACGCGCTCCCCGCGTGGAGTTCCGCACCGCTGTATTCCACGACCACGCATGACACGCTGCTCCTGGGGGGCACCGCCACCGCCGTCTTCGCTGCGGACACATCCCTTGTCATCGGCAGCGTATCTGACCTGCTCTCGCTTTCGCCCGACGGCCATACGCTTCACCGCCTCGGCCGGCAGGGTGACGGGCCGGGCGAGTACCGCTACATCCTCCGCCTGGGCATCGCCGAGGATGGCACGCTCTTCGTGGCTGACTACAGCGGGCGAATCACGCACCTCACTCGGTCTGGACGCGTTCTGGGCATCGTCCCTCGGTTGCAGCCTGGCTCGAGCGGGCGGGAACTGGATGTGGTTGCCTGGCTGGACCCAGATCGGATTGTGGCCACCTGGTGGCAGCAGCGTCCCAACCGCGGCGACATCGTGGGCCTCCCAAGTGGCGACCTCGAGCGCGATCCGGTCCCGCTCCTCGTTTACGATTCCACAGGACAGCTCGTCGAAAGCCTCGGCCTCTGGCGCGGCCTGGAGCGGGCGCTGGTGCCCCCCGGAAGCCGGTTCCCGGTACCGTTCGCCCGATCGGTGGTGTACGATGCCCGTGGTTCGACCCTTGCCATCGGATCGACCGACTCGCTCGACGCTTCGCTCTTCCAAGGCACGAAACTCAGGCTGCGACTCACCGGCGGCAGCCATCGGGCGGTGCCGACGGAAGCCGACATCTCAGCCTGGCGACAGGGCGTTTTGGACGAATTTGGAGAATTGGCGAGTACGCTCCTCGATGGAATGAAGGATGTCCCGAAGGTCGATCAGCTGCCGGCGGTCGGTGCCCTGGTGGTGGACGATCAGCGAAATATCTGGGTGGGCGAGTACGTCACACCGGGGACGAAGGAGCGGCGGTGGATTGTCGTTTCCCCGAAGGGCGTGCCTCTGGCAACCATGGTGCTCCCCGCGACGCCTGAGGCGTTTGTTCCCGGCCGGTCGGAAATCCTGGATGTCTACGGCGACCGGCTGGCGTTACTCAGGGTGAGCGAGGATGGTGAAGTGGCAATCGAGGTGCGGACGTTCTACCCCGCCCGGTCGACGCGCTAGCGCGTTTCTACTGACAGTGCGTACACAACCAGACGCTGCTCTCCGACCGGATTCTTCACCATCCCAAGCAGGTAGGCAGCGCCGATTTCATAGATTTCCAAGTCCCCGGAGATACGGAACTCACCGAGGGAAATGCCGGCCTTGTCGAACACGTGAATCTCAGTGACGCCGGCCCCAACCGGTGAGGTGATTACGAACAGGTCCCCGTCGCCGTTGGAGAAAAGTGCGCGATACGCCGGGAGGTATTTCGGCATCGGGAAGCGCTTGTGCATGAACGCTGTCATGCCGGCCACCTGCTCGGCGGTGCCAGGCAAGGTGGCGACCAGGTCCGCAATCGCTGCGTCGTACTCTGTCGCGGTCGTTGCCCGGCGTGCATCCCCCACGTCCACCGCGCGGATCCACTGGGCACTCTTGCTGTACAACGATACAACTGCAGTATCCGCGGTCCCCACGTAGATCCCCGCGTCAGTGACCGCAAATTGGGTGATCGCGCCCAACGGCCAATTCTGGCCGGCTTGAATTTCCCCCAGACCGCCCACGGAGTCGCCTCTCGCCGACAGGAGCACGGCGACTGCCCGTATCGGGGGTGAATCCGCCGAGGGATTGCCGACACTTGCATACCTGGTCCACGCCAAGAAACGCCTTGAACCCGCACAGTACCGATCAACTGGGTCACCGAGGGGTCGGAAGGCGCTGAGAAACGCCCCGTCGGGTCCCAGGAGGCTCATCCGCCCGTTCATGGGATCCCACACAAAGAGCGTGTCCGGAGCGCACTGACCGATTCCGCGAATCGACCGAAACTCGCCCGGGCCCTCGCCACTCCGGCCGGACCGACCCACGAGCCCTCCGGCTGGGTCGACAAAGATCACCCTCTCAAATGCACGGTCGACCACCGCAATCACACCGGATGAGAGGCGCGTCGCATCCGCAATGCTGCCGAACAGGGCAACGCCTTCGCTGTCCAAGGGGGCAATTGTCTGGATTGGGGTCGCGCTGATCGAGAGGGAGCCGGTGGCTGTCGCGCCACCGCCAGCCGGAATGGAGCGAGGCTCACCGCTGCAAGCGCACAGGATGAACAGTACCGCAGCGAACATGGAAGGCGGCCTTGGCATCCGGGTATTGTATGCAAAAATCGCGGGCTGGGAAGAGTGTCCGAAGCTCCATAGTGACAAACGACCTATTGCCGCACGATCCCGTACACCACCACCACCGGTAACCCATCGTCATCCTCCGCAATCGTCGCCACCCGCTCCGTGCCCCACACGGTGTTCCACGATACGCCAAACGTCTTTGGTACCGGCACCGCTCCAAGGTACGCCCCGGTCGAGTCGAAGACATCGAACCGGGCAGCCTTCGGGTTCCCGCCATCGTCCGGCCGCACCCAGCGGTTCCGGTGCCCGTCGATCTGGATCGACTGGAAATACGGTGCGGTGGAGGGAATGTCAGACAGCTTGAAGGCCTCCTCGACCGCCTTCTTGTCCATCTGCTTGTCGTAGAGGTTCACCATCGAGTCGCGGATGTGGGTACGACGCTCGTCCGATGCCGCGGCAGGTGTCGCCGCCAGGCTGACGATTTGCGCGGTGTCCAGGCCTGTGCGTGTCGCCAGGAAGCGATAATCCCCGGTCCAGGCGACCACCGCACCGCCGTCCGGATCGAGGACCCAGGTGGCCTCGGGTGCCAAGGGAATGCCGGTCATCATCATCATCGTGTTCTTCCCGGTGCCGCCTGACAGCTGCCAGTACTTCTCCTCCCCACCGCGGTGCGGAACCGCGATCTTCATCGTGTCCACCAGGGTGCCGTCGAGGCGAAACCGGATGAAATACCGGTCGCTCGGTTCGCCGAGGTTGGTTCGGGGTCCGGAGGTCGGGACATGGATCACCGAGTCGCGGGTGATGCGGATCGACGACCAGTAACAGCAGCTCGAGGGCCAGCTGCGGATGAAATTGCCGGCGGTGTCGAAGACGCTGGTCCGGCTGGACCTCGGGTCGTGCACCGCCAGGGCGCCAGGCGCCGTGGCGATGAAGGCCACCTCGAATTCGCCGGGCCCGCCCCCCTCCCGGCCGAAACTCCGCACATAGCCGCCTTCGGGACCGAATTGCTTGATGACCGCCGGCTTCTGGTCCGAGATATAGACCCCCCCCGCTGCATCGAGCGCCACGTCCTGCGGGTCCACCAATTCCTCCGCCGCCAGCCCTGCCGCGTCCGCGCCACCGACCCGGTACAGCTCCACCAGCTTCCAGCCGGTGGTGTCGGCCCAGCCGCTTGGCCCGCGATTCTTCACCTCGGTGGCGCCGTTCGGGAGCGTGGTCACGACGGGCGCATTCAGTTTGGGGCCCTTCTCCCCACACCCCAACAAGGCGATCGACACGAAAGCCAACGCGAATGGTCTCATCATCCTCTCGATTCAGCGCTTGGGGAGATGGGCTCGGCTTCGCGACCTTGGCGCCTCTTCGCGTCTTTGCGCTAAGGGCGTTTCAACGCGAAGGCGCAAAGGAAACGCGGAGGGCGCAAAGAACCACAAAAACTGGACCCCGGCTTTCGCCGGGGTGACGGTCGAGGCACCATCACGGAAGGGGGCGCCCTCAGTCCTCAGTCCTCAGTCCTCAGTCCCACGCTACAACCTGTACCTCTCGAGATACTCCAGGTCATCCGCATCCCGCCGGACAAGGTACACCACGCCCTTTCCGAAGGCGACGAGGCGCGTGTCCTTGGGGAGTTTCACGGAGCGGACCCACCGGGCCTGCGCGTCGAATACGTCATACAACGGATTCGGGTCGTCGGCGGGGCGCGAGCGGAGGAGCCAGAGTTCGCCGGTCGGCGCCACCTTCACCGCGTTGGCCGGAAAGGGCGGCTTGCTGGCGGGCCACTGGACGCTGGGGTCCATCGGGGGCGAGGCGCCGGCGGCGGGCGCCACGCGGACCGCGCCGTTGTTATTCTCGATCAGAATTCTGCCGCGCGCGGTCTGCTCCCACCAGGCCTTCTTGTCCGCCTCCGTGACCCTGATCGGCGTGTAGGGGACGGGGGGGCCGACCACCGTCTTGCCGTCGGTCAGCAGCCATTCGACCTGGTCCCTCGCGACCCGGGCCACCCCCACCCGCCCGTCGGGCGCCACGCTCCAGGCGTCCTCCGGCGCCATCGGGGAGGGGCGGACCATCACGTTCTGGTTGTTCTGGCCGCCGCTCACCTCGACCTTGGGCTTCGGCACGAGGACCACGCCGAGCGTATCGAACCTCTTCGTGGCGCGGTCGTAGCGGATGATCTTGCCGGTGTCCGAAAATTCGGGTGGCCCAACGTCGGGCCCGCCGCCCCGGCGCTCACCGCGAGTCGAGTAATAAAGGCGGCCGCGGGCGTCGGTCCCCTGGGCGGGGCGGAGAATCATCATCCCGCCGCCGGTGCCGCCCTCTTCCATGCGGAAGGTCCCGGCGGGCTTGCCCGACGGGTCGAGCACGAGGTAGCGCTGGTTGCCCATGTCGTAGACGGCAGTGCTGTCGCCGGGCAAGGGATAGACTCCCATCGGGTAGGCGTACTCGCCGGGTCCGGAGCCCTCGCGCGAGAGCTTGGTGGCCGTCCCGGTCTTGAAATCGACGAGCTGCAGCGTGCGGTCGCGGAAGTCGGCGACGATCACTGAGCCATCCCGGAGTTCGCGGACTCCCGCGACCTGGGTGAACGGATCGTCGAAGGCGGCATCTGGTTTAGCAAGCGACTGGACTGGAACGGCGGATTGCTGGGCGGCGAGCAGGGCCGGCCATAGAAGGACGGACGCAACGAGGGCTGGGCGCACGGACGGGCGTCGGAGCACGGGCAGGGCCTCGGCTGGAGTGCAGTCGAGCAGGGAGGATGCACGGTGAGCGGACAATGTCGCAAGGTTCCGGGCACAACGCCCGAACCCTCTCTCCGGCTCAGTGCGCGGTGAGGGGGTTCGAGGGGTCAGGCGAACCCTCGGCAGATGGCCGGCGGGAGGGGGCGTCACGCTAGCGGGCGTTGGGCGGCGGTTCGACGGTTTCCCTGACCCAGAGCCCGAAGAGCGGATCCTCCAGCCGAAGCCGGTCCGCCCCGCCCCGGGACTCCCGGCGGGCAATTCGCTTCGTGACCAGCGCATCGAGTGCCTTCTTCATCGCACTGGCCGGCAACAGGTACCGATGGGCGGCGGCAGCGCCGAAGAGCCCGACTCCACCCTCGGTCGCCAGCGCCTGAAGCGCGCGCCGCTGGGGAGCGGTGAGCGCCAGCCAGGCCTGGCTGTAGACGGGGTCCATTCGTCGTGCGGCCGCGCGGTGCACGGTGCGAACGCGCTCGGCGGAGAGGACGGCGCCCCTTCCCTCGTCACGGAGGCTGTTCCAGCACTGGTGTGCCAGCAGCTGGACGTTATACGGGACGTCCTCCGCCTCGTCGAGCAGGGCGGACAGCGCGTCGTCCGCGATCCGGGCCGGCACGCGCCCGAAGCCCGCCTCGAGAAACGCGATGAACTCGGGCCGCGGGATTGCCTGCAGCACGCGCACGTCACCGAGCCGGTAGAACGGGCGCGCCGGATCGGAGGTCATGGCCGCGAGGAGGCGCGTGTCCGAGCCGGCGAAGACGTACCCCACGTGCCGATGCTGCTGGACGGCGGCGCGGAGCTGCCGCTCCGCCTCGACGCCACCGGCGACGAGGTGCTGGATTTCATCCAGCACCAGGCCGACGGGGCGGCCGGCATCGGCGGCGGCGCGCTCCAGCCCATCGAGCACCTCGACCAGCCGGGGCACGGCGCGCTCGGCGCCGGCGGCCTCGAGGCCGACTGACCACGAATGGTCGAGCGGGTGGTAGGTGAGCTCGGGACGGAGCGCCCGGAAGAGTTCGCCGAGCCTGGCGCCCACGCGCTTGACCGGACCCTTGAGGAGGCGGGCCGTATCGGCCACGACGGCGGCGAGGAGCGGGTCGATCGTCCCGAACGCCTCGACGTTGTACCGGAGGACGACGGCGCCCCGCTTGCGCGCGAGCGCTGCGGCGACGTTGTGGACCGACGACTTCCCGAACCGGCGGGGACCGATGAGGAAATACTTGGCGCCGCCCAGCAGAGCGTCGCGCACCTCGGCGACCTCGGCCGTCCGATCGGCGAGTTCGCCGGGGCCGAGTTCCCGGCCATACTCGAAGGGGTTCTGCATATCCTTGCGACTCCAAATTATACTATAGAGTATAATACTAATTAGTATAAGTCAACTGGATCCCGGACTCGCCCTCCCCAGGCAGTCGCGTGGGGCTGGGCACCCCGATACTATGAGCAGGAGAGTTCGTGAGGCGGGAGCTGGCCGGCGCGCCATGGGACGTTCCTGACGCAGGATCCCCTCGGGCTCGCAGGCGGGGTGAATCTGTATGCGTGTGCCCGCAATGACCCGATGGCCTTGGCAGCCGGTCGATCGCCGGTTACAAGTGTGCCCTGGCCTGAACCCCAGATGCAGCAACCCCCTCGCGGTCAGTGCCCGGCGAGGGGGTTCGTCCGTTCGGTGGGACCGGCGGCCGGCCGGTGTCGGAACGGGGTGTCGCGCTGCAGGAAGATGGTCGCCGCCCCGACGCCGGACACCCGGTCCGCCACCGGCAGGACGATCTGGCCCAAAGCGACGCCGGAATCGTCAAACACCCGGTAGGTCGGGATCGGGGAATTCGTCGCGAGCATGACCATGGTGCCTCTCCAGTGGCGTTCTCCTCCTTTGATGCCCTCCCCGCCCGGAAGGTTGCAGTCCGGGACTGACCCAGCCGGGGCCGCCGATTAGATTGGGCGGATGTCGCTCGCACTGTCGCGCCGGGTTGCCGGGCCCCTCATGCTCCTCCTCAGCCTCGGCTGCGGAACCGAGGCCCCTCCCCCACCGGATGTGACCCTCGGCGCGTCCACGGACACCATCCAGACCACGCTCTACGAAGCCACCTCCGGCGCCTGGCTGGGCGGTGACCGGTGGGCGGTCGTCTCCCCCGCCGACCAGCGCGTCGTGATCCTCGATTTTGCCGCCAAATCCACCTCGGAGCTCGGGGCAGGAGTCAAGAACCCGTACCGCAGCCCGTTCGCCCTCTTCACCTCCGGCGACAGTCTCTATGTGAGCGACTGGGCGCTCAGCCGGGTCACTGTCTGGACGCTCGGCGGGCACTTTGCGGGCGCGGTGCCGGCCCCGGGAAACACGCGTGGGACGCTGCCCAGCGCCCGCGACGGCGCCGGGAACTGGTACGTCCAACTCAATCCGCCTCCAGGATCCGACGGGAGCGGCCGGCGCGACTCGGCCCGGGTGCTGCGACTCACCCCCGATTTCTCCCGCGCCGATACGGTGCTGAGCCTCTCGCCCCCTGACCTGGCGCTGGTGGAGGGAGACGCCGGCCGGCGCTACGAACGCCGGGTGTTCAGCGGGGAGGACGGGTGGGGGGTGCTGCCCGACGGCAGCCTCTGGGTGGCTCGCGTGCTGGCCAACCGGGTGGACTGGATCGGCGCCGACGGCAAGATGCAGAAGGGGCAGCCGCTCCCCGACAGGGTCTTCACCATCACGCCGGCCGACCGCGAAGACTTCCTGCGACATTTTCCGCCCGCACTCCGGTCGGCCGCCGACAAGGTCCCCGTCAGTCCCGTCAAGCCGCCGTTCGAACACGCGTTTACGGCAGGCGACCAGACCGTCTGGCTGGAAAAGAGCCGGGTGATCCCCGACACGGTGCGGCGTTACCAGGTGATCGGGCGGGACGGGCGTCTCGCCGAGAACGTTGCGTTCAACGGATATGGCAGGGTGCTGGCGGCGAGCCCCACCGCCGTCCTGGTGAAGGACGCGCAGCCGACCGGAATGCGCTTCGTGCGGATGAAGCGCCCGGCGGCCGCTCCCGCGCCCTGAGGTCGATGGCCAGATTCCGCGGGCGACGACCGCCTGCGTAGATTGATTCGGGACCCTGACACGGAGGCACGATGGGCAAGAAAGAGGACCAGCGGATCGCCCGACTGGCCCAGAAGAACGCCGCCAAAATCAAGCCGCCGGTGGCCGAGCGCGCGGCGCAATACGACGACACCCTGCGGCAAAAGCCCGAGGAGATGGACGCCGAGACCCGGCGCCTCTTCAAGGAAATGAAGAAGCGGGAGTTCTAGATGGTCTTCGTCCCCGTGGTGCCGCCGCCGCGCCCGCCGTCGGGACGGGCGCTGGACCTGGGCCGCCGCCTCAAGACGGAGGTGGAGCGGTTTGAAAAGGAGTATCCCGGCACCAGCCGGGAGGACCTCCGCGCCGCCGCGAACCTCGCCATCGGCGAGGAATCCTCGACCATCCCCGCGCGCCGGCGGGTCGCGGCGATCCTCGCCGGGATGATGGGCGCGCTGGTGGCCCTCGGCGTGGCGATGAAGGGCGCCGCCGGGCAGGGCGCCGCTCCGTGGCCCATCATGGCGATGATCGTCGCGGTGATGATCGCCGGCCTCGCCGCGGTGGCCGTCCGGCGGAGCCGCCAGGAGTAGGGCGGGCGGGGCGGTTCTGGTGGTTCCCGGTCCCGGACAGTAGAATCGGGGTATCCCCACTCAGGAGCGCGCCATGGCCACCGTCCGCGACCTGCTCGCCCGCAAGCACGGCGAAGTCATCTCGATCTCCCCCACCGACACCGTGCTTCACGCCGCACAGGCCATGAACCAGCACGCCATCGGCGGCTTGGTGGTGCTGGACCGCGGCGCGCTGGTGGGTGTCTTTACCGAGCGGGACATCCTGCGGCGGGTGGTGGCGGCGGAGCGGGATCCGGCGACGACGCCGGTGCGGGACGTGATGACCACCCCGGTCATCACCTGCCTTCCGGAAACCAGCGTGGAGGAGTGCGGCGCCATCCTGAGCGGCCGGCGCATCCGTCACCTCCCGGTGACCGACGACCGCGGACTGGTGGGACTGGTGACCAGCGGCGACCTGCTGGCCTTCCAGGTGACCGAGCAGATCGCGACGATCCAGTTCCTCAACAGCTACATGTTCGACGTGCGGTAGCGCCCAGTTCTGTCATTGCGAGGAGGCCCCGGAAGGGGCCGACGAAGCAATCCCCGGACAGATTGCTTCGGCCGCGACGCGGCCTCGCAATGACAGAAGATGGCGTCAGGGAGCCGGTGGGGACGGGGGCGGCTCGCGGTCGGTCGAGCGCGTGCGCGCCGTCCGCCGATGCCGCCCCTCCTCGTACCACCGGCGGGTGATCTCGCCCGCCAGGTGGGTGTTCCCCAGCCCGAAGGCCAGCCCCGCCCCCAGCGCCACCGCACCCAGGATGAGCGTGAACGCCGTGGTCACGATGTCCTCGGCGACGCCCACCTGCTGCAGCGCCATGAACACCGCGATCACGATCACGATCCCCTTCGACAGCTTGGCGAGCGTCGGCACGCCGGCCACCCCGCCGGCGGATGCCACGATGGTGGCGCGGACGAACTCGCCGACGATGATGCCCAGGATGATGATGACGATGGCGCTGATGAGCGTGGGAATGAAGCCGAGCATCATGCCGAACATCTCGTTGATGTTCTCGAGGCCCAGCGCGGTGCTCGCCAGCAGGATGACCACCAGCATCACCAGCCAGAACGCCAGCTTTCCGACCGCGTGCACCGGGTCGAGGGAGGGCTCGGCGCGTTCCATCACGCCGGCGATCCCGCCGTCCCTGGCCATCTCGTTGAAGTTCATCTTGGCCAGGGTGCGGTCCACCCATTTCTCGATCTGCTTCGCCACGAAGTAGCCCGACAAGAGCAGCACCACGGCGCCGATGACGGCGGGCAGGAAGACCGATAACTGTTGCGCTCCGTCGGACAGCCGCTCCCAGAGTTCGTTCATGGTGCCACCTCGATCACGAGTTTGCCGAACTGGGCGCCAATTTCCATGCGGCGGAAGGCGGCCGGGCCCTCCTGGAGTGGCACGATCGAATCCACCACGGGCCACAACTGGCCTTCGAACGCATGCCGGGCCACTTCCTGGTACTCCCGGTCGCCTCCCATCGTGCTCCCCAGGATGTCCCACTGGTACCAGAACAGCTTGCGGACGTCGGTGGTGACCAGCGGGCCTGAGGTGCCGCCGCACGTCACCAGGCGGCCGCCGCGGCCGAGGGAGCGGAGCGAACGGCCCCACGTTTCCTCGCCGACCGTATCGACCACCACGTCGGCGTTCCGCCCCGCGGTGAGGGCACGGACCGTCTTGGGAATGTCTTCTCGCACGTGGTTCACGAGGTGATCAGCGCCGAGGGCGCGAGCCCGTTCCAGCTTCGCGTCGGAGGAACTGCTCACGATCGAGGTCCCGCCCAGGAGCTTGGTGATCTGCACGCAGGCCTGGGCCACCCCGCCGCCGATGCCCCAGATGAGGACCGTCTCCCCGGCGCGCAGGCGGGCCCGGGTCGTCAGCATCCGCCAGGCCGTGAGCGTCACGAGCGAGAACGCCGCGGCGGCGGCCCAGCGCATCCGCTCCGGTACCCGGGCGAGGTTCCTCGCGGGCACCACCACGAACTCCGCGGCGGTGCCGGCCTGGTGCTCGCCGAGGAGGCTGTACCGGGGACACAGCGGCTGGTGGTCGGCCGCGCAGTATTCGCACTCGTTGCAGCCGATGCCTGGGTTCATCATCACCCGGTCGCCGACGGCCCATCCCGCGGCGGCCGCCGCCGGGCCGAGCTCGGCGATGGTGCCGGCCGCGTCGGAGCCGACGATGTGGGGGAAGTTGTAGGTGATCCCCGGGAGCCCGCCCAGGACGAAGAGGTCCAGGTGATTGATGCCGGCGGCGTGCACCCGCACCAGCACGTCGTCGGGGCGCTGGAGCCGTGGGGCGGGCACCTCGGCGATTTTCAGTTGGTCGGGACCGCCGAGTTCGGTCAGGACGAGTGCTTTCACCGTCCGGCCTGGAACGAGGCCGAGAGCACCTCGCCGTCGGTCTTTACCGCTGCGGGGGGCAGGTCGGGAGCGAGGCTCTTCAGGTAGAACGACACGATGGGAGGCGCGTTCTTGTCCGCCGCCGGCTGCGAGAGGGCATAGGCCAGCGTGGCGCCGTCGCGAGAGATCGCGATCGCGGTGACGCGTCCGGGCACGGACTGCAGCATGATCCGCTGTCCGTCGCCGGCCCGCAGCCGGAGGATGTCGCTCCGTCCGGTCCGGCTCACCACCACGGCGACGTCGCCGTTGGGGAAGTAGGCGGGGGCGCTCTCCGGCTCCGCGGTCCGGGTGAGCGCACGGGGCGCATCGCCTTCGGCGCCCATCTCGAAGAGGTCGGCGTTGCCGTCACGCGTGGAGATGAACGCGATGAGGCGCCCGTCGGGACTGAACGCCGGCGCGGAATTCACGCCGAGCCCGGTGGTCAGCTGCCTGAGCCCGGTGCCGTCGGCGTTCATCGCCCAGATCTGGGAAGTGCCACCGCGGAGCGAGGTAAAGGCGATGGTGCCCCCATCCGGGGACCACGCCGGTTCCTGGTCCGCTTCGGGCGCGTCGGTGAGCCGGGTCAGGTGCTGACCGTCGGCATCCATCACGTAGATATCGATGTTGCCGGCCTGCACGCCGGTAAACGCGACGCGGGTGCCGTCGGGAGACCACTTTGCCTGCAGGTTCATCGCCCCGTCGGCCAGGAGTGGCCGGGGCGCGCCGCTGCCGTCGCCCGGGAGCGTGACCAGCGCGGCACCTGCGCCCCGCCGGACGCTCAGCAGGAGCCCCTGGGTCACGAAGACCCGCGCCTCCGCCGTGGTGCCCCAGGTGGTGCGCGCCGTGACGACGGCGGTCCCGATGCTAGCCGCCGTGACCACGCCCGACGGATCGACGCTGACGATGTCCGGCCGATCCGAACTGTACGCCAGGCCGGTGGCGAGGCCGATCGGCTGGCTTTCGGCGTCGAGCATGGTGGCGCGGAGGGTGTCACGCGCGCCGGGCGCCAATCGGAGGCGGAGGGGCTTGAGGCTCAGCGCGCCGGCGACCACCTCGACTTCCCAGACGAAGGGGTCGAATCCGCGGACCGACATGGTCAGGGTGGTCCGTCCGATTCCGCGGGCGAGGAGCCGCCGGGCCGCGGGATCGAAGGTGGCGACGGTGGTGTCGGCAACGTGCCAGCGGTAGTCGAGATCGGCGATGGGCGCGGAATCGGCGGCGAAGGCCTGGAGTTCGACCGTGATGGCGGACTGAATGGTCAACCGCACAGGTGTGCCCGGTGCGGGGACGAGTCGGAGCCGGGCTGGGCGAGGGTGAACGGTCACTCGCACGCTGCGCTGCTGGCCGTAGCCGCTCACCAGCACGTACGCCTGGCCCGGCGCGACCGCAAGCACGGCACCTTCATCGGTAACCCGGACAACAGCCGGGTCGGTGCTGCGCCACGCCAGTCCGGTAGTGAGTGCCCGCCCATTCTGCGCGGGCACGGTCGCCTGCACCGTGTCGATCGCGTCCGGCGGGAGAAGCAAATGGTCGGGAGCCACCGCCACCGAGTCGGCAGTCACGACGACTGGAACCGTCGCAGTGAGGCCTCCTGGTCCGCGAGCCACGAGTCGGCCCGCTCCCGGCTGGAGTCCGGTCACCTGCCCCGAATCGTTCACGGAGGCGAGGCCGGCCGGTTGCGCCGTCCACGTCACGTGGACGCGGCCGAGCCCCGAGCCGTCGGAGCCGAGGAGGGCCACCGACAGTGTGCCACTCTCGAGCGGGAGGAGCCGCAGCGAGTCCGGAGTCGGCACCAGCCGGGCGCCGGCGGGCAACACCGGCGCGGCCTCGGGCTCCGGCGGTGCGGGACGTTGCGCCGGCGGAGGTGCACGAGTCACGGTGGGCGCTGGGCCGGTGACGGTGACGGTCACCGTGGCGTGGCCGGTGCCCGAGCGCACCTCGACGCTCGTGGAGCCCGGCGCCAGCGCGATCACCGTGCCGTCCGGCTCCACGCGCGCGACGGTGCCCTGCGCAACGGCGAATGCAAAAGTGGCGTTGGAGAGGAGATTGCCGTCGGCGTCGTACGCGCTCAGGAAAAGCCGCTCGCGCTCGGCGACCTTCAACTGCAACTGCGTCGGTGTGACCTGCACTTCCGTCGCCGCCTGGCCCCGGAGCAGGGTGGGCGGCAGGAAGAGGATGGAGGCGAGAAGGGGCAGGACGCTCAGGCGGCACTCGATCACCGGGGCAAAGTAAAGGCGAGGCCGGGGCGTTGTCGAGGAGTGGGGCCAGCCGGCGGGGGACCGGCGTCTCTGATCTCGCTGTAAACGATTGCCCAATAAGGTGTTAGATCAATGCCGCGACACGCAGCCGGAAACGGCCTGCCCCGCTGCCCCGCGGCCAAACGGCCCCGTCGGCTTCTCGGCGCTTGCACTCCCCCCGCAGCCATGCAAGTTATTCAGGGAAGATTGAACGCCCGCGCCTGTGGCGCGGTCCGGCGACGGGGGGCGTCGCACCAGCAGGCGGAGGAAGCAACGATGACCGATCTGGAGATGGGCTGGTCCGGCTCAGGGTGGATGGATCCGATGCCGATGTCACCCGCACGCGTCCCCACGCCGCCACCGCCGGCGCCCCCGCCAGCGCCCCCGGCGGTAGCCGCGCCGGCGCCGGCGAAGAAGAAGGCGGCGAAGCAGCCAGCCAAGAAGAAGGCGGCAAAGAAGGCCGCCAAGAAGAAGGCGCCCGCCAGGAAGAAGGCCGTGAAGAAGGCGGCGAAAAAGAAGGCGCCGGCCAGGAAGAAGGCCGCCAAGAAGAAGACCGTGAAGAAGGCCGCCAAGAAAAAGACCGTGAAGAAGGCGGCGAAGAAGAAGGCGCCGGCCAGGAAGAAGGCCGCAAAGAAGAGAGGGAAGTAGCTTACCTCAGGCGCCCCGGACCCCCGGGGCGCTTTTCCACCGTCCCCTCCCCACCCCAGAGGCACATGTCCGCTCGCACGAAGATCATCTCGGTGGCGGCCGCGGCCCTCACGCTGGCGCTGCTCGGCGGCTGCGCCGAGAAGGGGCCGCGCCCGATCGCGCTGATCGGAGCCACCATTCTCGACGGGCAGGGCGGCCGGCCGCTCCACGACGGGGTGGTGCTGGTGCGCGGGCGGACCATCGAGGCGGTGGGCGCGCGCGAGGACGTACCGCTGCCGCGCGGGACCATCGAGGTGAACGTGGCCGGCAGCTGGATCATCCCGGGGCTGATCGACGCCCATGCGCACACCACGCGCTGGGCGCTGAAGCGTTACGTGGCCTACGGGGTGACCACCGTCCGCGACGTGCACAACACGCAGGACAGCGTCTTCGCCATGGCCACCGCGGCCGACCTGGGCGCGATGATCAGCCCGCGGATCTATGCCGCGGGGGCCATGCTCGACGGGGCGCCCCCGCACTACGCCAACGCGACGGTCGTCAACACGACGCGCGAGGCCCGGCAGGCGGTGGACCGGCTCTCCGTGGCCGGTGCGCACCTGATCAAGGTGTACACCCGCATCACCCCGGGGCTGCTCGAGGCCATCATCGACGAGGCCGAGACGTTTCACCTCCCGGTGGCCGCGCACCTGGGGCTCACCGATGCGCTCACCGCCAGCACGATGGGCGTGGCCTCGATCGAGCACCTGAGCGGCGTGCCGGAGGCGGCCGGAATCCCGGATTCGCTCTTCGCGGCGCACACGCGGGGGTACTTCGAGGGCTGGACGGCGTTCGAAACCAGCTGGATGCGACTGGACTCGACGTCGTTGACCAGGCTGGCAGGAAAGCTCGCGGAGACCCACGTCACGATGGTCCCGACGCTGGTGCTGCACGAAGTGCTGAGCCGGCTCGACGATTCCACGCTGGCCCAGAATCCCGACCTGCGCGCCGTGCCGCGCCAGGAACTGGCCGCCTGGGACATTCCCGGGATGGTGCAGCGCGCGGGATGGACGACGGCGGATTTCGACGCCTTCCGCCGCGGCCGGGCCAACCAGGACCTGTTCGTCCGCGCCTTCAGGCAGGCGGGCGGGCGGGTGGTGACGGGCACCGACGCCGTGGGCCAGATGCTGGTGCCGGGCGCGAGCGAGCACACCGAGCTGGAACTCCTGGTCGGCGCGGGGCTCACCCCGGCCGAGGCGCTCCGCGCCGCCACCGTGGACGCGGCGGCGCTGCTCGGCGCCGACTCCCTCGGCGTGATCGCGCCGGGCAAGGGCGCCGACCTCGTGGTGCTCTCCCGCGACCCGCTGGCCGACATCACCAACACCCGCGCGATTACCCGCGTGATGGTGCGCGGGCAACTCTATCTGGCGGACTCGATCCGCGCTCACTGGTAACCGCGCATGGCACTCGCCCGCCTCGTCCTCGGCTGGATGGCCACGTGGGTGTTCTTCCTCGCGTGGGAGGCGGTGGAAGCGCGCCTGGCCGGCGGCGCGCGCGAGCCCGGGCGGAAATTTCTTCGCCGAGCGCCGGGCGCCTACTTCATCGAGGCGCTGCTGTTCGCGCTGATTGCCGGGCTCTGGTTCGCGAGCCTCGGCCATGGCGGGTGGTGGTTGCTCTTCGGCCTCATCGGGCTGCTTGTCGAGTGGGCCGCCTGGATGCGCGTGGCCGACATGGACGAGACCCCATTTCCCCCGCTGGTGCATGTGCTGCTGGGCGGCATCCGCGGCGCGGCGGCGGGCGGGCTGCTCTCGCAACTCCTGACGTGAAGAACCACCCAGCGACCGCTGCCATCGAGCGGGTCGAGGCCTATTTCGCGCCGCGACAATCCCGCCAGGCAATCCTCGCGCGCGAGGCGCTCGGCCGGCCGGCGCCCGGCGACACCGCGGCTCGGGAGGCCGTGATCGCAACGCTGGTGGCGGGGCACCGACCCGACGGGAGCGTGGGTGGCGCCGTGGTGCCGACCATCTGGCGAGCCATCGAGTTGATGGAGCTGGGGCATTCGGCGCAGGAAAAGGGCACGGCGCGGATGCTCACCTGGGTGCTCGCGCTGGCGGGCAAGCCGGGGGCGTTCGGCGAGGGGTGTCATCCGGCGCGGCACGAACAGAAGGCGTGCGACCACTACCTGGCGGGGTTCTTCGCGCCGGCGCCGGCCACCGAGCGGGTGGCGCCGATCACGGTGCCCTGCGGCAAGACCTTTCGGGCGGAGGCGGCGGCGCGCTTCGCGGTGAGCTGCCTGGCGCTCCGGGCGGTGTTGCGGGCGGGGCTGGCATCGCGCAGCAGCGTCAAGCAGCACCTGACGAGCCTGGCGCTCCTGGCCGACGTGTGGACCGACTGGAGCGGATACTACGCGCCCGACATGGTGGTGGCGGCACTCCACCCGCTCGCGATCGCACCGCCGGTGCACCGTGGCGCCACCATCAAGACGGCGGCGTTCATCGCCGAGAACCAGCAGGACGACGGCACCTGGCCGAACGCCGACCTGTTCCACACGCTGGAGTCGCTGCTCGTGGCCAACACACCGGCGGCAAAGAAGGCGATTACGCGCGCGGGGCCGGCGCTGCTGGCCTTACAGCGTAAGGACGGCTCCTTCGGGCCGACGGCGCAGGAGGAGCGGGCATTGATCGGGTTGAGGGCGCTGGTGATGGCCATGGGAAGCGGCTGACCACTACCCCACCGCCCTCCAGATCCACACCAGCCCCACCGCAATGCTCCCCATCCCCGCGAACCGTCCGATCGCGCGCCCCCAGCGGAGCGACCCCGCCGACGCGCGTTGAAAGGCGGCCGCGGCCACCAGCGCGTACGCCGTCATTGCCAGCATGACCCCGGCGCCGAACGCCACCAGGTAGCCCAGCCCCACGACCCAGCGATCCATCATCGTCACCGGGACCAGCGCCACCACGGCGCTGGTCCCCGCCAGGCCGTGCATCAGCCCCACCACCGTGATGCCGTGCTTTTCGTGCGCATGATCGTGGTCGTGGTGATGGTGCCCCGCCGGCGGGTGGACCGGCGCGTGCGGCGGGTGCTCGTGATGATCGTGGGCGTGCGCCGCCGACTTGGCGCCGTGCACGTGCAGGTGGGCGTGGTCCCCGTGTTCCTCCGGCGGGTGGAGATGTAACTTGCGGGCGCGGAGCATGGCCCAGACGCCCACGGCCACGAGGAGCACACCGACCATCGCCTCGCCCAGCGCGTCGTATTTCTCCGGCCAGCGAAGCCCAGTGGCGATCAGGATGCCGCCCGCAACGAACACCGCGATCGAGTGCCCCAGTCCCCAGCGGAGCCCGAAGCCCGCGGCCGAGCGGAGCGCAGGGCGGGTGCTGACGAACGCCGTGACGGCGATCATGTGATCGACCTCGATGGCGTGCGCCAGGCCGAGGAGGAACGCGGTGCCGAGCACCACGACTGGATTCACGATGGATCTCCCTTTCCAGGAGCATACGGATGACTGAGCGCCGGGCCGACCAGCGGCCCCGGATTCGGCTCACGACGCTGTCGCACGGCGCCGGCTGAGCGTGCAAGCTCGGCGCCGCCGAGCTGGCGCAGGTCCTGCGCCACCTGCCAAGCGTCGAGGACCCCCGGGTACTCGTGGACGCCGCCTCGCGCGACGACGCCGCGGTGTTCCTGATCGTCGCCGGACCGGGCGCTCATTGCCACGACGGACTTCTTTACGCCGATCGTGGACGACGCGCGGAGCTGGGGCGCCATTGCCGCGGCCAACGCCCTGAGCGACGTGTACGCCATGGGCGGCACACCACTCTTTGCCCTCAACCTGGTGGCGTGGCCCCGTACCGGGCTGCCGTTCGAACTGCTCGGCGAGGTGCTGGCCGGCGCCGCCGACGTGGCTAAGGAGGCGGGCTGCCTGCTCCTCGGCGGGCACACGATCGACGACACGGAACCGAAGTTCGGCCTGGCGGTGACCGGCGAGGCACATCCCGATCACCTCATGACCAACACCGCCGGCCGCGCGGGAGATATCCTGGTGCTGACCAAGCCACTCGGTACTGGGCTCCTGACCACTGCGCTCAAGCGCGGCCGGCTCTCGGATCCGGAGCTGGCCGCGGCCATCCGCGTGATGCGCACCCTGAACGCCGGCGCCGCGCGGGCGGCCCGCGCCGCCGGCGTGCGTGCGGCCACCGACATCACGGGGTTCGGGCTCCTCGGCCACCTCGGCAACATCCTGCAGGGAAGCGCGCTGGCCGCAGAGGTATGGACGGAGAATCTGCCGGTGCTGGAGCATGCGCGCCAGTTGGCGGACGAAGGGGTGGTGCCGGGCGGGACCACGCGCAACCTCGAAGCGGCCGTCGAGACCACTGACTACGGCATGGGGATCACCGAAAGCGACCGCATCCTCCTGTCCGACGCGCAGACTTCGGGCGGCTTGCTGCTGGCCGTTGCCCCGGAGCGGGTGGCGCAACTGCTCGCCGATCTCCGCCATGAAGCCACGCCTGCCGCGTCGGTGGTCGGACGGTTGGTGGATGGTGCGGTGGGCTCGATACGGGTGTCCGTCGCCGCACACGGCTCGTGATCCACAGAACTCCGATTCCTGGTCGGCCGACTTGGGGCGACCGTCCCGAGGGTCTGATTGATGGTCGGCCGACTTGGGTTGGTCCGCCGGGGCGGACAGTCAGCGGCGGCCCAGGCCGTCCTCCCGACCATTCGTGTGTTGACTGACGCCCCTCTGGACCAATCCCTGCGTCGGCCTCCCGCGGCGCTTCGGGGGGAGCGTGCCAGTTACGGCGTCTCGGGGGCGACCGGCGAAGTGGATGGCCCAGAGGGGCGTCAGTCAGCGCCCACATGGTCGCAAGGACAGATCGGAGTGCCGCTGACTGTCCGCCCCGGAGGGCCACCACGAGCCGGTTGCACCAGGAGTAGTCGATGACCGAGTTCCGCTGGAATTCCGAACGCTACGACCAGCTCGAGCACGCGGCCAGGAACGGGCTACGCGTCATCGTGCAGCGCCGGGGCACGGAGTACATCGTCATTGCCGGACGGGTGGCGCAGGGGCCGCGCGGCGAGGCGTTTCACGCACGGCTCCCCATGACGGGCGAGACGATGGAGTTCCTGCTCAAGGAGATCGAATGGTTCCAGGTGCTGGAGAGCGGGGCGTGACCCAGTCACTACCCGTCGTGGTCGTCCACCTCGACGAAAGCTGCCTCGGCAACGGGCAGGCCGGTGCCACCCCAGGCGGCGCCGGCGGCATCATCGAGACCGCCACGAAGAGTGGCATCCAGCGCCGGGACTTCTTCCTGCACGCCGCCGACACCACCAACAACCGGATGGCGCTGGCCGGCGGCATCGCCGCGCTGCAGCTCCTGGCCGGCAAGGGCCAGCGGATGCGGGTGCTCATCGTGTCGGACTCGGAATACCTGATCAAGGGAATGCGGGAGTGGGTGCCGGCGTGGAAGGCACGGGGATGGACCCGCAAAGGCGGGCCGATCGAAAACCTCCCCCTGTGGCAGCAGCTGGTGTCGTCGGCCGGGAACCACGAGGTGCAGTGGACGTGGGTGCGGGGCCACCAGGGGCACGCCAAGAACGAATACGCCAACGACCTGGCCGTCATGGCCGCCACCGACCAGCACACCTCCGACGGCGCCGAGGAATCGGGCTTCGACGACTGGCTTGACGACAAGCGAAGCCACGGCCAGTACGCCGACTACGACCCGGATGCCGCCTTCCGGCGTTTGGCGGACCGCGTGGCGGCTGGGGAGATCATCGAATTGCGAGACGCGGAGTAGCGCGCCCCTCGACCAGCTTGCTCCTCCGGCACTGGAGTTCACCGACCCGGGGAAGATCCCGCAGAGATGCCACCCGTGAACTCACGTGCCTCCGGAGCAATCCGGTCTTCGGGGCGCTGCTAGACCCTGACCTCCGGGGCGGCCGGCAAAGGGGATGGTCCGGAGGGCAGTCGGTTCGCGACACCCGGAGCGACCGCGGCGCGGAGGGTGCGCGAACCGCTCCTGCCCGGAGGACCACCCCGAGCCGGTCGCCTGGAACCGGATGCCTGGTCGGCCGGCTTGGGATGGTCCTCCGGGGCGGACAGTCAGCGGCTCTCCATACCGTCTCCACAGTCATTTGGGCGCTGACTGACGCTCCTCTGGACCATTCCCTTCGCCGGCCTCCCGCTGAGTCTGGCGGGAGAACCCCAGGACGGTGAGATTGCACTCGTGACCGATCTCGAACCGCTCTTCCGGCTCCTGGTGCAGCGACTCGCGACGCAGCAGCCCCCGCGAGTGCATCAGCCCATCGCCATCAACGAGCTGATGGACGCCCTGCTGCCGTACCGGCTGGTGCGGCGCGAGCTCGGCGTGGACACCGCCGAGGATTACGAGGCGCTCCTCCTGCAGTTCTGCGCCGGCGAGGGCGGATTCGTCCAGAGCGACGCGGCCGCGCAAGCCGCCCTCGCCGCCGAGCTGACCAAGCCGCTGCCCGACCTGACGCTGCTCCGGGTCTATGGCGACACCCACGTCGTGCTCCGTACCGACCCGCTGCGGTCTGCCCTGGTGGAGAATCCGGCGGCCCGCTATGCGCCACCGGGCCCGCCCGAACCGGCGCCGGTGGCGTACGAGGAGCCAGAGCCCGAGCCGGAGTCGGCAGCGACCGAGCCCGAGGAGCGGCCGTCCTGGGGAGCGGCGATCATCGTGCCGTCGAAGTCGCTTGCCATCGATCCCGTCATTCGCGATGCCATCAGTGCCAGCCCCGCACCGTCCCCGGACGAGGAGGCGGGATCCCGGGTGCGCTGCCCGTTCTGCGGCGGAATGCTGCCGGCCAGGATGATGATCAATTTCTGCCCTCACTGCGGCATGGGGCAGGACGTGGGCAAGTGCCGCGTGTGCGGTGCCGACATGGACGTCGGCTGGCGGTTCTGTGTCGCCTGCGGAGAAGAGGCCAGGGGGTTCTCGACGTGAAGCGCTCCAAGATCGCGATCATTGCGGGAGACGGGATCGGCCCGGAGGTCGTCGATGCGGCGTTCCCCATCATCGAGGCCGCCGCCCGCGCCGAGGGGCTGACGCTCGAGGCGGAGCGGCTCCCCTATTCGGCGGACCACTATCTCGCCACCGGGGAGACCCTGCCGGACGAGGCGTTCGAGCACCTGCGGGACGACGTCGACGCGATCCTGGTCGGCGCCCTGGGCGACCCCCGCGTGCCCGGCAACGAGCACGCCCGCGACATCCTGCTCGGGCTGCGCTTCCGGCTCGACCTCTACATCAACTTCCGGCCCACCCATCTCTTCCATCCCAAGCTTTCGCCCCTCCGGACCGATCGCCGGAGCGACGGGGGCAGCACGGCCATCGATTTCGTGATCTTCCGGGAGAACACCGAAGGGCAGTACACGGGCCGCGGGCACTCGGAGTTCCTCGGCACTCCGGACGAGACCCACGTGTCGGAAGAGCTCAATACGCGGAAGGGCGTGGCCCGCATCATCGAGGCCGCCTTCGCGTGGGCGGCGGCCAACGGCAAGACGCGCGTCACCATGAGCGACAAGTCGAACGCCATCCCCTTCCAGCGGCTCTGGGGGCGGCTGTTCCAGGAAATCGGCGAGCGGTACCCGACCATCCAGCGGGAACACCGCTACGTGGACGCGCTGGCGCTCGAACTGGTGCGGGAGCCGGAGCGGTTCCAGGTGATCGTCACCACCAATCTCTACGGCGACATCCTCTCCGACCTGGGCGCCGGCTTGATCGGCGGAATGGGCATCGCCGCGAGCGCCAACCTGCACCCCGGACGGGCCGGGTTGTTCGAGCCGGTGCACGGCTCGGCGCCGCCGCTGGTCGGAAAGCAGGCGGCCAACCCGATGGCCACCGTGCTGACCGGCGCACTGATGCTGGAACAACTGGATTGCGCTGCCGGAGCGGCACGGCTGACTCGCGCGGTCGAGCGGGTGGTGGGCTCCGGCCCGCTCACGCCGGATCTCGGCGGCCGGGGCACCACCAGCGAGGTCGCGCGGGCGCTGGCAGGCGCGCTGAATTAGTCGATCATTCCCAGATCAACTCCATCGCAGGGAGCCTTGATATGCGTATTCCGATGCTGGTGTCGCTGGGCCTGCTTGCCGCCGTGAGCGCCAGCGCCCAGAACCCCGCCGACACGGCCAAGACCCCCGCGCCGGCGGCGGCCACCTGCCCCATCGAGGCGGGCACCACGGTGCTCTCCACCGAGTTCACCTCGACCGGGGAGAAGGCCACCGTCCTGCTGCAGGCCGGCTGCCTCTACTGGGCCACCACCGACGTGAGCGGCATCCAGCTCCAACTCAAGCCCCGGACCTCGGGCACGCAGATGCCCTACGTGGCCAGGACGATGTCGGGCGGGGGCGTTTCTGGCGGGGAGACGTGGGAAATTCGCGTCACGACCTCGGGTGAGTTCCAGATCTGGGCCACCGGCCAGCCGCGCGGCCGGCCGGTCAAGCTCTCGGTGACGGTCCGCGGCGACATCCCCGCGAAAAAGAAGTAGACGCTCCCGATGCCACTCGCCTCGATGACCGGCCAGGTGTCCGCGAAGTCCGCCCTCCTCGTCACGCTGGGCGTCATTGCCGTCATGTTCGTCTGGTTCTGGGGCTCCGCGATCAGGCGCCGCCGGGGCGTGGAACCCGTCGCCCCGACGCCCGTCGGGCTGGGGATCGGGTTCGTCACCGACTTCCTCGACACCCTCGGCATCGGCTCCTTCGCCACGACCACGACCCTCTTCGAGTGGACCGCACCGTCCGGGACGAACTCCTGCCCGGGACCATGAACGTCGGCCACGCGCTGCCGACGATCGTGCAGGCGTTCATCTATATCGTCATCGTGGACGTCGAGATGCCCACGCTGGTGCTGCTGATCGCCGCGTCGGTCCTCGGCATGTGGCTGGGCGCCGGCGTCGTGTCCCGCTGGCCGCGGAGGAACATCCAGATCGGGATGGGTATCGCGCTCCTGGTGGCCGCCGCCCTGACCCTGATGGCCATCTTCAACACGCAGACCGGCGGTGGGGACGCGCTCGGGCTCCACGGGGCCCGGCTCTGGATGGGCGTGGCGGGGAACTTCGCCCTGGGCGCGCTGATGTCGCTGGGCATCGGCCTCTACGGTCCCTGCCTCATCATGATCAGCCTCCTGGGGATGGACCCGCGGGCGGCGTTCCCGATCATGATGGGCTCGTGTGCCTTCCTGATGCCGGTCGGCAGCACCCAGTTCATCCGGAAGGGGAGCTACGACCTCCGCGCCGCACTGGGCCTGGCGCTCGGGGGCATTCCCGCCGTGCTCATCGCGGCGTTTATCGTCAAGTCGCTCAACCTCTACTACGTGCGCTGGCTGGTGGTCGTCGTGGTGGTGTACACGGCAGTGCAGCTGCTCCGGACCGCCGCCCGGGAGCGCCGGGCCCAGCAGGCCGCACAGGCGATTGCGTAACCCGAGGCGCCCGACCGGGCACCCGGGGCTCGTGTCCCGAAGGAGGAGGACGCACCATGGGAACCCAGAGCCTGATCGTATTCCTCATCATCGGCGTGGTGGCCGGATTCCTGGCCGGCAAGATCATGAAGGGCGGCGGCTTCGGCCTGTTGGGCGACCTTGTGGTCGGGGTCATCGGAGCCTTCCTCGGCGGATGGCTCTTCGGGATGCTCGGCCTCTTCCCGGCGGGCATGCTGGGCACCCTGATCACCGCGACGGTCGGAGCGGTGGTCCTGCTCTGGGTGATCCGGCTCGTCAAGAAGAGCTAGCGGCAGAAATCCGCCTTCCTTGAACGGGGGGTCCGACCGGGCCATCTTTCGGGCCTTGTCCGACCCTCCTTCAAGAAGGGTGTTCCGATGAAAACGCAGGGCCAGCACTCCGATGTCCTCTTCCTCTCCGGCTTCCGGACCGGCTTCGGCAGTTTCGGCGGCACGCTCAAGGATCTAACCGCTACCACCCTCGGCGTTTACGCCGCCCAGCACGCCCTCGCGAAGTCCGGCGTGGAGCCCGCGGCGGTGGACCATGTGGTCTTCGGCAACGCGCTCCAGACCAGCGCCGACGCCATCTACCTCGCCCGCCACGTGGCGCTCCGCGCGGGCCTCCCCGTCGAGACCCCGGCCGTCACCGTCAACCGTCTCTGCGGCTCCGGCTTCGAGTCCATCATTCAGGGCGCGCAGCAGATTCTCCTCGGCGAGTCGAAGATCGTGCTGGCCGGCGGCGCCGAGTCCATGAGCCAGGCGCCGCACGTGGTGCGCGGGGCCCGCTGGGGGCTCCGGCTCGGGCCGGCGCCGCCGTTCGAGGACCTGCTGTGGGAATCGCTCAAGGATCCGCAGTGCGGCTTCTCGATGGCGGAGACCGCGGAAAACCTGGCGGACAAGTACAAGATTTCCCGCGCGGAGGTGGACGCCTACGCGCTCACCAGCCAGCAGCGCGCCAAGGCGGCGTGGGACGGCGGCTGGTTTGCCGACGAACTGGCGCCCGTCCCAATCAAGAACCGGAAGACCAAGCAGGATGAGCCGTGGGCGGCCGACGAGCACATGCGGCCGGAGACCACCGCCGAGGGGTTGGCCAAGCTGGCGCCCTACTTCAAGAAGGACGGCGTGGTGACGGCCGGGAACGCCTCCGGCATTTGCGATGGGGCTGCCGCCGTGGTGATCGCCAGCGAGGGGGCCGCCAAGGGGTTGAAGCCGATCGGCCGGCTGGTGGCGTGGGGCATCGCCGGCGTCGAGCCCAAGTACATGGGCATCGGCCCGGCCCCGGCGGCGCGGAAGGCGCTGGCCAAGGCCGGCATGACGCTCGACCAAATGGACTTGGTCGAGGTGAACGAGGCGTTCAGCGCGCAGTATGTTGCCGTGGAAAAGGAGCTCGGCCTCGACCGGGCCCGCACCAACATCCACGGCGGGGCGATCGCCATCGGCCACCCGCTGGCCGCCAGCGGCACCCGGATCACGCTCCACCTGCTGCACGCGCTCCGGAAGAGTGGGAAGCGCTACGGCCTCGGCAGCGCCTGCATCGGCGGCGGCCAGGGCGCGGCAGTCATCGTCGAGGCCTTCGGGGCCTAGGAGAACCGTCCATGCCGTTCACGCTCGTCGCCTTTGCCGTCGTCGCCCTCTACCTGACCGCCAGCCTGCGGGTGCTCAAGCAGTACGAGCGCGGCGTGGCCTTCTTCCTCGGCAAGTACTGGGGCACCAAGGGTCCCGGGCTCTTCTTCCTGCCCGCCGGCGTGTCGATGGTGCGGCGGGTGTCGCTCCGGATCATGGCGCTCGACATCCCGCCGCAGGACGTGATCACCCGCGACAACGTCTCCCTCAAGGTGAACGCCGTCCTTTACATGAAGGTGGCCGACCCGGCCCGCGCCGTCATCGAGATCGAGGACTACCTCTACGCCACCAGCCAGCTGGCGCAGACGACGCTCCGCGCCGTCCTCGGCGAGGTCGAGCTGGACGAACTGCTCAGCGACCGCGAAAAGATCAACGCGGTGCTCAAGCGGATCATCGACGAGCGGACCGATGCGTGGGGCATTCACGTTTCGGCGGTCGAGGTGAAGGACGTGGACCTGCCGGACGGGATGAAGCGTGCAATGTCCCGCCAGGCCGAGGCGGAGCGCGAACGGCGGGCCAAGGTCATCGCCGCGCAGGGCGAGCTCCAGGCCTCCGAGACCCTGGCGCAGGCGGCCCGCACCCTGGCCACCGAGCCGAGCGCCATCCAGCTCCGGTACCTGCAGACGGTGACGGAAATCGCCGCCGAGAACAACTCGACGACGATCTTCCCGCTGCCGATCGACCTGATTCGGCCGTTCATGCAAATGGCCGACATGAAGCTGGCCGAAATGAAGCTGTCCGCTGCGGCCGCCGCGCCGGCGCTTCCGGCGCCCGACCTCCTGGCGGGGCTCCCCCGGATCGAGGCCGGCGCCAAGAAGGAAGCGCCGCAGGGGTAAATGGCCGACCTTCCCGCCCGTATCGACCGCGCCGCCCTCGAGCGGATCATCCAGCGTGCCGCCGAGCTCCAGACCGGCGAGCACGACTTGGGTGACGACCTGACCGAAGAGCAGGTGTTGGCGCTGGGGAAGGAAGTGGGGATTCCCGCCCGCCACCTGCAGCAGGCGCTGATCGAGGAGCGGGTGCGGGCGGAGCCCGCGGAGGCACGGTTCCTCGACCGCGTCATCGGCAAGGCCGCCATCACCGCCGATCGGGTGGTCATGGGGACCGCGGACGCCCAGGAGCAGGCGCTGCTCGACTGGATGGACCGGACGGAGCAGCTCATGGTGCAGCGGCACCAGGACGGTCGAATCACGTGGGAGCAGATGGGCAGCTTCCAGGCGGTGCTCCGGGCCTCCGCGGCGGTGCTGGGCGGCGGCGCCCGCGCCATGCTGGGCAAGGCCGGCATCGTCAGCGCCACGATTACGCCGCTCGAGTCCGGCTACTGTCACGTGCAGCTGAGCGCCGACCTCCGGGCCACCCGCGGGGCGTTCATCGGCGGCGCGGCCGCGATCGTCTCGGTCGGGGCAGCCGCCACGGTCGTCCTGGGGGTGCTGGCCGCCTTTCCACCGATCCTGTTCATGCCGCTGCCGGTGGCCCTCGTCGCCGGCTACGCGGCGACCCGGCCGTACGCCGGCGTGGCGGAGCGGACCCGGCTCGGGCTCGAGCGGGCGCTCGACCACCTCGAACGCCGGGGCAGCCGGCCGGCGGCGGAACTCCCGGCCCGCAACAGCATGATCACCTCGCTGGCGCAGGAACTACGCAAGGCACTCAAACCCTGAACCTCCCGGAATTCCTCATGGCAGAGATCAAGAAGGTCGGCGTGCTCGGTTGCGGCCTCATGGGCAGCGGCGTCGCGCAGGTGGCGGCCGCCGCGGGCTACCAGACCGTGGTGCGCGACGTCAGCGACGCCGTCATGGCCAAGGGCAAGGCGGGCATCACGAAGTCGCTCGACAAGTTCGTCGAGAAGGGCAAGCTCAGCGCCGCCGACCGCGACGCGACGGTGGCCCGGCTCTCCTACGTGACCGACGTGGCCGCGCTCAAGGACTGCGACATCATCATCGAGGCCGTCACCGAGGACCTCGAGCTCAAGAACGGCCTCTGGAAGCAGCTCGACGCGCTCTGCCCGGCCCACAGCATCTTCGCGAGCAACACCTCGAGCCTGACCATCGCCGCGATGGCCAGCGCCACCGCGCGGGCCGACCGCTTCGTGGGCCTCCATTTCTTCAATCCCGTTCCGCTGATGCAGCTGGTGGAGGTGGTCCGCACCGTGACCACCTCGCCGGCCACCTTCGACCGGGCGTTCGGCTTCGCGAAGAGCCTCGGCAAGGAGGCGGTGGCGGCCAAGGACAACTCGGGCTTCATCGTCAACCTGCTGCTGGTGCCCTACCTCCTCGACGCGATCCGCGCGCTGGAGCACGGCGTGGCCAGCACCGTGGACATCGACAACGCCATGAAGCTCGGCTGCGGCTACCCGATGGGCCCGCTCACGCTGCTGGACTTCGTCGGCAACGACACGACCTACAAGATCGCCGAGATCATGTTCAGCGAGTATCGCGAGACCCGCTACGCACCACCGCCGCTCCTCAAGCGGATGGTGATGGCCGGCCTCTACGGGCGGAAGAGCGGCAAGGGCTTCTACGATTACGCCGCCAACCCGCCGGTCCCGGTGGACCTGGGCGTCTAGTCGACGGGCATTTCCAACTCACACTCCTGACGCGAAGGACCGATGCTCCTTTCCCTCTTGCTCCACGGCGACGCCGCCGCCTCGACCGGGCTCTTCGGGTACGACGCCCCGCGCCTCCATGCCGTGATCAACGACTTCCCGCCGGCGCTCCTGGTCGTCGGGGTCTTCTTCGAGCTGGCCTACCTCTACACCAAGCGGGAAAGCCTGCGGCATGCCGCCTACTGGTCGCTGATCGTGGGCGCGCTGACCACCGGGTTGGCCATCTTCTCGGGGCTTCGCGCGGAGGACGCCATCCAGCACGGCGAGGCCATCCACGAGATCATGGAGACCCACGAGCGCCTCGCCTGGATCACGCTCGGCTTCTTCGGGGTGGTGGCGGCGTGGCGGCTGCTGCGGGAAAGCAAGATGGGCCGCGGCGAGCGCTGGGCCGTGGCGCTCATCGGCGTGGTGGGGCTCGGCTTCCTCGTGGCGACCGGTCGCGAGGGAGGCGAAATGGTGTTCGACCACGCCGCCGGCATGAACACCGCGGCGATGGAGGCGGAGATCAAGAACCGCGCGGCCGGCCACCAGCACGAGGAGGGGGAAGAGGACGCCGACCACGAGCACGCCGACAGCACCGCGCCGGCCATGCTGATGGACTCGACCGGCGCGATGCCGGCCGCGGCCCCGGACAGCACGGCGGCCGCCGCCGCTCCGCCGGCTCACACTCACGCGCCGGGCACGCCCCCGCATAAGGACTGATGGGCAGGGTGGCAGGGGGGCAGGGAGGCCGTGAACGGGCAGGGGCGCACAGCCGTGCGCCCCTGCCCCGCTTACCCGCTTTCCCGCTACTTGCGCTTCTCCTCTCCTGTCAGCCCTACACCACGCGTCCGGCGTTCGAACCGCTGCCGACCGCGGCGGAGGCGTTCGTCGATCAGGACGTGGCCCGCACCACGACGCTGCTCTCTGAGGGGTTGGCCGCCGAGTCGATTCCGGTGAGCAGGGTCGAGCCCAAGGACGGCTACGTCGAGACGCCCTGGTTCAACCCTTTCACCGGCGTGGCGAGCACCGCGCGGCCGCTGGGCGACAGCGTGGTGCGGGTGCGGGCCTGGGTGAATGCGTACGGAGAGGAGCGCGCCTCCATCCACGCGGAGACCGCCATGCGGACGGTGGCCAACCCCGCGCTACCGCCAAGGGAGCTCGACCAGCAGGCGCCGCCGGACAACCCCGCCGCCGTCCGCGTGGCCCGGGTCCTCGCGACGCTGGCCCGGCGGTACCCGGTGCCGGGTACCACGCCGCCCGCCGACTCGATAAAGAAGGCCCTCGGCGACAGCGCTGCCGCTCCGTCAAAGGAGACGATCGTCAAGCCGCATCGGGAGCCGACGCCGCCCACACCGACGCCGACGCCGAATCCGTAGCAATGCAGGCGGGGAGGCAAAGAAGGGGCGCACAAACGCCGAAGGGGCGCACAGCCGTGCGCCCCTTCGTCCTGCCTCCCTGCCCATCTGCCCATCTGCCCCGCCTACGTCACAAACGTCTTCACCCACTTCTCCAGCTGCACCAGGTCCAGCCCGGCGTCCTTGCAGGGTCCAGCCGGCAGCGTCATCGTGAGGCCCAGCACCGGCACCCGCCCCGCCACGTCGTGGAGACCGCTCACCATGTCCCGTTCGCAGGCCACGGCCACCACCGCCCTCGGCCGCCGCTCCTTGATCACGCGCCGCGCCAACTGGCCGCGGGTGGCCACGAATACGGGGACCTCGTACTTGCCGGAGAGCGCCAGCACCCCGTCGAGGGCGGGCTTGGAGAGGCAACGGGGAATGAGGAGCAGGAGCTCGCCCTTCCCCACCGCCTTGGCGCGCACCACGGCGAGCGCGTTGTACACCTTGACCGCGGCGTTCTCGACCCAGTCCCGCCGACCGAACCGGTTCGCCACTCTCGACGTGACCCGCATGAGGCGGAGGAACGGCCCCTGCTCGGCGAATGCAGCCGGGAGCAGGGACCACCCGCTCGCGTAGCTGAGCAGGATGAGGCCCCACCAGAGCCAGGCCGCCCCGGAAACCAGGCCAAGCGCGAGCCAGAGATAGGTGGGAAGCCCGGGGACGAGGAGTCCGATGCGGGGGCCGAGCAGGTAGAGGCCCAGCGCCACGACGCCGAGCGCGGCGGCCAGCCCTGCCGCCGACCAGCGGAAGAAGAGACTCGGCGGGGAGTCGTAGTTGCCCTGATTCGGCAGCGGCTGGCCGTCCCACTCGTCCCATTCGTGGCCGAGTCGGCGGTCCACCTCGATCCGGATCAGCTGCGGGCGGGCGGTGTCGGACATGGGGAGACAAGATAGCGGGCGGCCACGCTGTTCGCTTGGCGGAGGGGGTGCACCGCCATACGTTTCCTCCATGATGAGGGAACCACGCCTCCGCGGCGCGTTTCGCACCGATCCCCGGGCCCGGGCTGCTTATGCCGAAGCGGCCGGGGTTTACCGGATCGTGCCGGTCGCGGTGGCCGTGCCAACGGACGTGGCAGACCTGCAGACTCTCGTGCGCTGGGCGGCCGCGGGCCGGATCCCGCTGGTTGCCCGGAGCGCCGGAAGCGCCATGGGCGGAGGCAACGTGGGCGACGGGGTGATGGTGGACCTGACGCAACTCGCCCCCGCGACGATCGAGATCGATGTGCCCGCCCGGCGGGCGCGCGTGAGCGCCGGCGTGACCTCCCAAGCCCTCGACACCGCCGCCCGGGAGCACGGATTGCGATTCCCCCCGATCCCCTCGAGCGGCCGCTTTGCCACGCTCGGCGGGATGGCCGCCACCAACGCCGCCGGCGCCTCGGCGGTGTGGTGCGGGAGCATCCGCCCGTGGATTCACGCCATCGAGTGGGTCGATGCGGAGGGCGAGGCGCACCGCTGGGTCCGGGGTGCAGCACCGGAGCCGGATGGCCCGTGGGAGGCGCTCGCCGAACGGACCCGCGCGTCCGCCGACGAGATCCGTCGCCACGTCCCGCGGGTCCGGAAGAATTCCTCGGGGTACGCGGTCGCCGCCTTCCTCGAATCGGGGGACCTGCTCGACCTGCTCATCGGCTCGGAAGGCACGCTCGGATTCATCACCGCACTGGAGTGTGGCCTGGCTCCGCTGCCGGGAGCCACCGCGGGGCTCCGGCTCGCGCTCCGCTCCCTCGACGACCTGGCGGACGTGGTGACCGCCCTCCTCCCGCTCCGCCCCGCGGCGGTGGAACTCCTCGACCGCACCTTCCTCGAGTTGGTGGCCGGGCAGGGTGGAGAGGTGCCGGACGTTGGCAAGGGCGCCGACGCCGTGCTCCTCGTGGAGTTCGAGCGGGCCACCGACAAGGCCGCCCGCGGAGCCGTCGGCGACGCGGTTCGCGCGGTGAGCGCCTGGACCGCCGACGTCGAGACGGCCGTCACTCCGGAGGAGTCGGAGCGACTCTGGAGCCTCCGGCACGCGGCCAGCCCCATCCTCGCCCAGCTCCCCGCGTCGAAGCGCTCGATGCAGGTCATCGAAGACGGCGCCGTGCCGGTGGGGCGGCTGGCCGACTATGTCCGGATGGTGCGGCGCACCACCAGGGCCTACGGCATCGAGGCGGTCATCTTTGGCCACGCCGGCGACGGGCACGTCCACGTGAACCTGCTGGTCGATACCACGCGGGCGGGATGGGAAGTCGCGGTGGCGGCCGTGCTGAACGAGGTGACGGCGGGGACGGTGGCGCTCGGGGGAACCCCGAGCGGCGAGCACGGCGACGGGCGGCTCCGGACGTTCGCCCTCGAGACGGTCTTCGGCGCCGAGCTGCTGCGGCTCTTCCGGGACATCAAGGCGGCCTTCGACCCCGCCGGGATCCTGAATCCCGGCATCAAGCTCCCCACCGAGGCCCAGCCCATCGCCCGGCTCAAGCTGGGTGCGGGAGCCGCCTCCATTCCGTTCGACATCGTCGAGGCGCTCCGCGACATCGAGCGCACCGGCGGGTACGACCGCTCTCGCTTGGCGCTCGCGGGCGCCGCGGAGCCCCCTCTTCTGCCCGTGGCGCCATGAAACAGTATCTCGACCTCCTGGGCCGCATCCTCGACGAGGGCGCTTCCAAGTCGGACCGCACCGGCACCGGCACCCTCAGCGTGTTTGGCCACCAGATGCGGTTCGACCTGAGCCGCGGGTTCCCGCTGGTCACCACGAAGAAGCTCCACCTCCGCTCGATCGTGGTGGAGCTGCTCTGGTTCCTCCGGGGCGATACCAACGTCCGGTACCTGCAGGACAACGGCGTCCGGATCTGGGACGAGTGGGCTCGTCCCGACGGCGACCTCGGTCCCGTCTACGGCCACCAGTGGCGCTCCTGGCCGACCCCGGACGGCGGCCACATCGACCAGATGAGCCAGGTGATGGAGGAGCTGCGCCGGAACCCCGACTCGCGCCGGCTGATCGTGAGCGCCTGGAACGTGGCCGACATTCCCCAAATGGCGCTGGCGCCCTGCCACGCCCTCTTCCAGTTCTACGTGGCGGAAGGCCGACTTTCCTGTCAGCTCTACCAGCGGAGCGCCGACGCCTTCCTCGGGGTGCCGTTCAACATCGCCTCGTACGCCCTGCTCACCATGATGGTGGCCCAGGTGTCCGGATATCAGCCAGGGGAGTTCATCCATACCTTCGGCGACGCGCACCTGTACACCAACCATCTCGACGCCGCCCGGCTCCAGCTCGGTCGCTCTCCCCGCGCGCTCCCGACGCTGCGGCTCAACCCGGCGGTGACCAACCTCTTCGAGTTTGAGTACGAGGACATCGAGGTGGCGGGCTACGACCCGCACCCGCATATCCCCGGCAAGGTGGCGGTGTGACGGTCTCCCTCGTGGTGGCCGTGGCCGAGAACGGCGTGATTGGCCGGGAGAACGGGCTCCCGTGGCACCTCTCGGCCGACCTCCGGCGGTTCAAGGCGCTCACGCTCGGCCACACCGTCATCATGGGACGGAAGACCTTCGACTCGATCGGGAAGGGACTGACGGGGCGGCGGAACCTCGTGGTGAGCCGGAATCCGGAGTTCCGCCCCACCGGCGCCACCCGGGTGCCGAGCCTGGCCGCCGCGCTCGACGCCGCGGGCCCCGGGTGTGACGTGTTCGTCGTGGGAGGCGCCGAGATCTACCGGCAGGCGCTGCCGCTCGCGGACCGCATTTACCTGACCGTGGTGCACGCCTCCCCCGAGGGAGATGCGCACTTTTCCCTCCCGGAAGGACCGCAGTGGAAGTTGGTCTCTTCCGAGGCGCATGGTGCCGACGAGAAGAACGACTACGCCACCGAATTCCGGCTCTACGAACGGATCCGCTGACCCGCTTCCCCGCTTCCCCGCCGACCTGCCCACCAAACGAAGTTGCCGAATTCCCCAAAAATCTATTGTGCTTCGTTCCCCTTTTTCTTAACTTGGTATCCGACAACAGCAAGCGCCTCGGCTCGCCTCAATCCGGTGGCGGCCTTTTTTTAGGGGGAGTGTTTGGGAGTTCGGATCGGACTCGCCTACAACCTGAAGCCCCAAGCCGCAGCCATCGCTGGGGGGAGCTTCGCCTCCCCTGCCGACCGGAACGCCGTCCTCCGCGAACTCCGCACCGACCTCGAGCAGCCCGATCTCTACGCCGAGTGGGATGAACCCGGCACCATCGACGCCGTCGAGCGTGCCCTGCGGCCGCTCGGCCAGGTGATCCGCCTCGAAGCCGACGTCACCTTCCCCGCGCGGCTCCTGGAATCGCGTCCCGACTTCGTGTTCAACATCGCCGAGGGGCTCTACGGCCCCAACCGCGAGGGACACGTCCCCGCCATCTGCGAATTCTTCGGCATACCCTGTCACGCCTCCGATCCGCTGACCCTTGGCCTCGCGCTCCACAAGGGGCGGGCCAAGGAGGTCATGCTGGCGCGCGGCGTCCCCACGGCGCCCTTCCGCCTGGCCGAGTCGGTGGACGACGCGGCGGCCTGCCCGCTGCCCTTCCCCGTCTTCGTCAAGCCGGCGTGCGAAGGATCGGGCAAGGGCATCACGGTGGACAACCTCTGCCACGACCGCGCCGCGCTCGTATCCCGGGTGGAGCATCTCCTCACCACCTACCGGCAGCCGGTGCTGATCGAGACCTGGCTCCCCGGTGAGGAGTTCACCGTGGCCGTGATCGGCAACGGGCCCGAGGCGCGCTGCCTCCCCCTCGTGGCCATGCGGTATGCCGACCTCCCCAAGGGCGCGCCTCCGATCTACGGGTATGAGGCCAAGTGGCTCTGGGACACCCTCGACAATCCGCTCGACATCTACGAATGCCCGGCGCAGGTCCCGGAGGCGCTCGCCACGCGGGTCCGCGAGGCGGCGCTCGGCGCCTATCGTGCGCTCGGGTGCCGTGACTGGTGCCGGATCGACGTCCGCTGCGACGCCGCCGGGGCCCCGATGGTGGTGGAGCTCAACCCGCTGCCGGGCATCCTGCCCGACCCGCGGGACAACTCCTGCTTCCCGAAGGCGGCCCGCGTCGCGGGCATGGACTACGACGAGCTGATCCAGACCGTGGCCGACATCGCCTGGCGGCGGATCACGGGGCAGCGGCTTCTGGCCGAGGTGGCGGCGTGAAGATCGTCGTCCTGCACGACGGCGGGAGCGACGAGTGGAGTTCCGCGGACGTCGCCGCCGTGCTCGGCAACATCCGGGAAATCCAGCAGGTCCTGCGGTCCGCCGGCCACGACGCCGAAGCGGTGCCGGTGTACCTGGGCGATCTCACCTGGCTTGATCGTTGCCAGAAGGCCGACCTGGTCTTCAACCTTTGCGAAGGCATCAACGGCCACTCGCGGTTCGAGGACTACGTGGTGGCCGCGCTGGAACTGGCCCGGGTGCCGTTCACCGGCTGCCGCTCCTGGCCCGTCACCATCTGCCACCGGAAGCACGTGGCCAACACGCTGCTCCAGGCGGCTGGTGTGCCGGTGCCACGGTTCGCGCTGGTGCACGAGGCGGTGCTGCCCGAGGGGCTCCGGTACCCGGTCATCGTCAAGCCGTCCATGGAGGACGCCAGCGTCGGGATCGACGAAGGCTCCGTCTGTCACACTCCCGAGGCGCTGCTCGAGCGGCTGGCCAGGGTGACGACCATGTGGGAGGACGTGCTGGTCCAGGAGTACGTGGCCGGCCGCGAGTTCAACGTGGGCTTCGTGGGGCGCACGGCGCTCCCGATCTCGGAAATCGACTTTACCGGCCTCGGCGAGGGCAAGCCGCCCATCGTGACCTTCGCCGCCAAGTGGACGCCCGGCAGCGACTACGACCTCCACACCGTCCCGGTCTGCCCGGCGCGGGTGGACGCGGCGACGGCGGCGCGGCTGGTCGCGGTGGCCGAACAGGCCTGGCGCGCCCTCGCAAAGTGCGAGGGCTATGGCCGGGTGGACATCCGGCTCGACGCCGACGGCACGCCGTGGGTGCTCGAGGTGAATCCCGACCCCGATCTCTCCGGCGACGCCGGGTTGGCGCGGATGGGCCGGGCCTACGGATGGGACTATCAGGCGCTGGTCATGCACGTCCTCGAGGAAGCCCTGGACCGCGGCCGTATCGCGCTGGCCGAGGGCGCCCTCGCCGGGCGGGTCACGTCGTGACGCGCGCCGCCGTGGATTCCCGGGTGCGGGCCCTGCGCGCCGCGGACCGGCTGGGGGTCGAGGCAATCACACGGGGGGTCGGGCTCTTCCGGGACGACGAAGTCCCGGTGGCGATGGAAGTGTTCGACGCCGCGGTGGCGGGAAGCCCCGACTACACCGCGATGGGCGTCGAGGTGGACGGCCGGCTGGCCGGGTGGATCTGCTGGGGCCAGACCCCCTGCACCCTCGGCACCTGGGACCTCTACTGGATGGCGGTCGACCCGGCGCTGCACGGGCTCGGGCTCGGCACCGCGCTGGTGGACGAGATGGAACGCCGTCTCGCGGGGCGCGCCCGGCTCATCGTGGTGGAAACGGCGGGCCGCGCGGACTACGCGCCCACCCGCGCCTTTTACGAGGCCCGCGGCTATCACGCCGTGGGGCTGATCCCGGACTTCTACGCGCCGGGAGACGACCAGGTGACGTTCGTGAAGTACTTCGAGGCCCCCGTAAAAACCTGAGGATGGGGTACTGGCATGGAGACTTGGCAGGAAGTCCTGCGTAAGAACTCGATCGCGTCGCTCGACACTCTCGCCGCCCGGTTCGGCGCCGAGAACTTTCCCGAGCTCGAACGACTCCGCCTCGCGGCGGAGAACTTCGAGTTCCGGATCTCGCCGGCCATGGTGGACCTGATCAAGTCCCCCGACGACCCGATCTGGCGCCAGTACGTGCCCACGGTGGACGAGCTCGAGGTGCACGACGGCATCGTGGACTCGCTCAACGAGGACGCGGACAGCCCGGTGCCCAACATCACGCACCGCTATCCCGACCGGGCCCTCTTCCTGGTGAGCCCCGTCTGCGCCAGCTACTGCCGGTTCTGCACCCGGCGGCGCAAGGTGGGCGACCCCGAGAAGATCCCCATGTCGCAGTTCGAGTCGGCGTTCCAGTACCTGGAGAGCCACACCGAAATCCGCGACGTCATCATGTCGGGCGGGGACCCGCTGCTCCTCAACGACCGGCGACTGGACGCCATCCTGGCCCGGCTCCGGAGCATCAAGCACATCGAGATCATCCGGATCGGGAGCCGCGTTCCCTGCCACCTGCCCGAGCGGATCACGCCGGAGCTGTGCGCCACGATCAAGAAGTACCACCCGGTCTGGATCAACACGCACTTCAACCACCCCGACGAGCTCACGCCGGCGGCGGTCAAGGGCCTCGGCATGCTGGCCGACGCCGGCATCCCGCTCGGCTGCCAGACCGTGCTCCTCCGGGGCGTCAACGACTCCCCCGAGGTGATGAAGCAGCTGATGCACCGGCTCATGATGGCCCGGGTGCGGCCCTACTACATCTACATGGCCGACCAGGTGGCGGGCGCCGAGCACTTCCGGACCAGCGTCCAGACCGGGCTCCGGATCATGGAGTCGCTCCGCGGCTGGACCAGCGGACTGGCCAACCCGCACTTCGTGATCGACGCCCCCGGCGGCGGCGGCAAGATCCCGCTCCTGCCGGAATATGTGGAGTCGATGAGCGACGAGGAGGTCATCCTGCGGAATTTCCGGGGTGAACGCTTCGTTTACCGGCAGCCGAACGAGGAGCTGGCGGTCGCCGCCATGGGACGGCGCACCGACCCGGAATATCTCTTCCAGCCGACGCTGCAACTGAAGAAGCCGGCCAAGCGAACCAGCAAGGCAGCGAAGCGAAAGCTGGCCTGAACGCCGGGCACCATCCTGGTGCACCTCTGGAAGACCCCGCCCGGCCGTCGCCGGGCGGGTTTTTCTTGTCCGGCCTCTTGCCCGGCACCGATTTGGGGTGAACACTTGGATTTGGCCTCTTCGGGAGCGACCCCATGGCACTCGGCGGCAGGACTTGGGACGAATGGATCGCGCAGTACGCCACCAGCCACCAGAACCCGGTCAACCGGGTGTGCCATACCATCGGCATCCCGCTCATCGCCGTGTCCATCCCGCTCTTCGTGCTCGGGATCTGGGTGCCGGGCTTCTGGCGGATTCCGCTCACACTGTTCGTGGTGGGGTGGATCTTCCAGTTCATCGGGCACGCCTTCGAAGGCAAGCCGCCTGAGTTCTTCAAGGACTGGCGCTTCCTCTTCGTGGGGCTCCGCTGGTGGGTGGCCAAGCTCCAGGGGCGGGCCTGATCGTGGACCGCCGTGAACTGCTTGCGCTGCTTGCCGGGGCAGGCCTGACGGGCCTGGCCTGCCGGGGGGACAGGGGCAATCCGACTGTGCAGGCGGCCCGCCCCGGCCAACCGTACCAGTTCAAGGCGCTCGACCCGCACCAGGCCGCCACCGTGTCGGTGGTGAGCGACTGCATCATCCCCGCCACCGACACCCCGGGCGCCACGGAGGCCGGGGTCCCCGAGTTCATCGACGTCATCGTGGGCGAGTGGTATGAACCGGAAGAGCGGACGCAGTTCCTCGCGGGGCTCGCCGATCTCGACCGGCGGAGCGCCGGCCAGGGGGGCCGATTCATCGAGTTGAACGCGGAGCAGCAGGTGGCGGTGCTGGCGCAGGTCGAAACCGAGGCGCTCGCGGCACGAAAGGCCGACCCGAACGCGCCGACGCCGTTCTGGGTGCGGTTCAAGTCGCTCACCCTCTATGGCTATTACAACTCGGCGGCGGGCGCGCTGCAGGAGCTCGAGCGGCCGATGATCCCCGGTCGGTTCGACGCCTGCGGTCCCCTGCCGGCCGCGCGCCCGGGAGCGCTCTGATGCCCAAGGCCTACGACGCGATCGTGGTGGGCTCCGGCATCAGCGGCGGGTGGGCTGCGAAGGAGCTGACGGAACGGGGACTCAACACCCTGGTGCTCGAGGCCGGCGGGCCGATCGACCCCGCCAAGGACTACGTGGAGCATGTGCCGCCCTGGCAGCTCCACTTCCGCGGCTACGGCGACCGCCAGCGACTGGCCCGCGAGCAACCGGTGCAGAAGGACTGTTACGCCTGCGACGAATGGGGCAGCAAGTTCTTCGTGAACGACCTGGAGAATCCGTACACCACCGATGCCGCGGAGCCGTTCCGGTGGATCCGCGGCCGGCAAGTGGGCGGACGCTCCATCATGTGGGGCCGGCAGGTGTACCGCTGGAGCGACCTCGACTTCACGGCGAACCTGCGCGACGGTCACGGCACCGACTGGCCCATCCGCTACGCCGATATCGCCCCCTGGTACAGCTACGTGGAGCGCTTCATCGGGGTGAGCGGCGAGCGGATGGGTCTCTCCCAGCTGCCGGACGGCGAGTTCCTCCCGCCGATGCCGCTCAACTGCGCCGAGCGGCACGTGCGGGACCGGCTGAAGCGGGCCTTCGGCGCCGAGCGGTCGCTCACCATCGGACGCGCGGCCATCCTGACCCAGGACCACAACGGCCGGAAGGCCTGCCACTACTGCGGGCCCGTGCGAGCGGGGCTGCATTACCCACTCCTATTTCAACAGCATCGGCTCCACGCTGCCAGCCGCCGGGGCCACCGGCCGGCTCACACTCCGGCCTCACAGTGTGGTCCATAGTGTGATCTACGACCCGAAGCTGGGGCGTGCGGCCGGGGTTCGGGTCATCGACGCCCAGACGATGGAAGCGCTCGAGTTCCGGGCGCGGATCATCTTCCTCAACGCCTCGACGCTGGAGTCCACCAGGATCCTGCTCCACTCGACATCGCCCGAATTCCCGAATGGCCTGGCCAATTCCAGCGGCCAGCTCGGGCGCAACCTGATGGACCATGTCATGGGCGGCGGCGCCCGGGGAACGATTCCCGGCTACGAATCGGAGTGGATCTACGGCAACCGTCCCAACGGGACATACCTGCCACGGTTCCGCAACGTGACCAAGGCGCAGCCCGAATTCCTCCGCGGGTACGCCTTCCAGGGCGGCGGCGGCCGGAGCGACTGGGGGCGGGGCAGCACGACGCCGGGGATGGGAAAGGAGTTCAAGGCATCGCTCCGGGAGCCGGGGCCGTGGCGCTTCAGCTTCTATGGATTCGGGGAGTGCCTGCCCAATCCCGACAACTTCGTCGAGCTCGATCCGGTCGCGAGGGACAAGTGGGGGATTCCCGCGCTCCGGATCCACTGCCGCTGGCGGGAGAACGAGCGCGCCCTGCTGCAGGACATGTCGGTGACGGCCGCCGAGATGCTGGAGGCGGCGGGCGCCACCGAAATCAGTTCGTTCGTCGAGGACAACCCGCCGGGGCTCACGATCCACGAGATGGGTACCGCGCGGATGGGACGGGACCCGGCCACTTCGGTGCTCAATGCCCACAACCAGGCCCACGACGTGAAGAACCTCTTCCTGACCGACGGCGCATGCATGGCCTCGTCCGCCAACCAGAACCCGTCCATTACCTACATGGCGCTGACCGCCCGGGCTGCCGACTTTGCCGTGGCCAGCATGAAGAGAGGGGAACTCTGATGGCCACGCGCCGCGAGGTGTTGCGCACGATAGGTGCGGCAGCGGCCGCTGCCGCGCTGCCGGGCTGGTCCGTGCCGGGAGGAGCCGACCGATTGAAGAAGATCGGCGTGCAGCTCTACACCGTCCGCGACGCCCTCAAGGCGGATTTCGACGGGACCCTCCGCAAAGTCGCCGCGATCGGCTACCAGGAGGTCGAGTTCGCCGGATACATGGGGCGAACCCCGGCACAGGTGAAGGCCTCGCTCAAGACGGCAAAGCTCTCCGCCCCCTCCGCGCACCTGGATCTCGACTCGCTGGAGAAGGACTGGGCACCGACGGTGGAGGCGGCGCGGACCATCGGGGTCGAGTACCTCGTCGTGGCCTGGATCGACGCCGCGCGCCGGGCCTCCATCGAGGACTACAAGCGCATCGCGGGCACTTTCAACCGGCTGGGGAAGCAGGCCAAATCGGCAGGGTTTCGCTTCGGCTATCACAACCACGCCTTCGAGATGGCCTCGATGGACGGACAGGTGCCCTACGACGTGCTGCTCGACAACACCGATCCCGAGCTCGTCTGCTTCGAGATGGACCTCTACTGGACCGTCGATGGCGGAAAGAACCCGCTGGCGTACTTCGCCAAATACCCGGGGCGCTTTCCGCTGGTGCACGTCAAGGACCGCACGGCGCAGGGCCAGATGGTGGACGTGGGCGCCGGAGTGATCGACTGGGCCGCGATCTTCGCGCACCGGAAGCAGGCCGGCATCAAGCACGAGTTCGTCGAGCACGACGAGCCAGCCGACCCCTTCGCCTCGATCGCGGCGAGCTACGCCTACCTCCGGGCACTGCGGTTCCAGGATGCATGAGCCCCGCCTGACGCGGCGGGAAATGCTGGCCGCCTCCGCGAGCGCCGTGGTACTGGGAACGATCCCCCACACCCGGGCGGCCGCCGAGCCGCGGCCTGCGTCATCGCCCTCCGGCGCGCCGCTCAAGCAGTCGGTGTCCTACTGGCCCTTCGAGTCGATCCCCCTCCCGCAGTTTGCCCGCGAGCTCAAGACCATCGGCTTCAGCGCGGTGGACCTCCTGCAGCCAGCCCAGTGGCCGGTGGTGGCCGAGGCCGGGCTGGTCTGCTCGATGGGCTACCCGAGCGAACGCCGGGACTTCCTCACCACCGGCTTCAACGACCCGGCCAACCACGCCATGCTCCTCGGGGAGCTGGAGCAGACGCTCCCGCGGGCGGCGGCGGCGGGCGTGCCGAACGTGATCGCGATGTTCGGCAACCGGAAGGGGCGCGCCGACGACGCCGGCCGCGACGCCTGCATCGAAGGGCTCAACCAGATCAAGGGACTGGCAGAGCAGCTGGGCGTGACGATCTGCATGGAACTCCTCAACAGCCGGGTGGATCACCCTGACTACATGGGCGATCGGTCGGCGTACGGGGTGTCGGTCGTCTCGGCGGTCAACTCGCCGCGGATCAAGCTCCTCTACGACATCTACCACATGCAGATCATGGAAGGCGACATCATCCGGACCATCCAGACCGACACCCAATGGCTTGGGCATTTCCACACCGGTGGCGTCCCGGGGCGCCACGAGATCGACGGCACCCAGGAGCTCAACTACCACGCCATCTGCGAGGCCATCAAGGGCACCGGGTACCAGGGATACGTGGCCCACGAGTTCGAGCCCACCCGACCACCGATGGAATCGCTGCGCCAAGCCTACGATATCTGCCGGGTGTGAGCGAGCGACCATCCGCCTGACGTCCGCCCCAGCGGGCTTCCCCTCACCGCAAGGAGCACCCCGATGAACGAGAGCATGCTGAAGGGCCTGTCCAGCCGACCGATCATCGGCACCGTCCTGCAGGTCGGCATGATCCTGCTCGGCAAGGTGAGCCCGATGGTCGGGCAGAACTTTGCCATCGGGGGCACCAGTATCGCGGCGGCCACCGGTGTCATTGCCTCCATGATGGCCAAGCCGGCGGGGATGGGCGGGGCGGCGGGTGGCGGCGCGGTCGCCGCGGGGGTCAGCGCCCTGATCGGCACCCTGGTCTCGATGGCCACAGGCCAGACCGGCATGGACACCATCGCCATCGGTACCGGGAGCTCGGTGGTAGCCGGTGCGATCGGCGGGGTCGTCGGCCAGCTCTTTGCCGGAAAGAAGGCATAGCCGAGTGCCGCGCTTTCGATGGATCAGGACGGCCGCGGTCCTCTTCCTCGGAGTCGCGGCCTCCGTTGTACCGGCGCGGGCCCAGGCGCCGGCGCGCCGGCACGTGGTGCTGATCGTGACCGACGGCTTCCGGTGGCAGGAGCTCTTCGGCGGAGCGGACTCCGCGCTGAACAGCGTGGAGTACGGACAGGTCGAGGACACCGCCGCACTCCGACGGGCCTATCTGGTGGGCGATGCCGCCGCCAACCGGCGGGCGCTCATGCCGTTCATGTGGAGCGTCGTGGCCCGCGACGGACAGATCTACGGCAACCGGAACCTCGGCAGCACGGCGGCTGTGACCAACGGCTTCAAGTTCTCATATCCCGGCTACAACGAGATGCTGACCGGCAAGCCCGATCCCCGCATCGACCGGAACGACTACGGCCCCAACCCCAACGTCACCGTCTTCGAGTGGCTCGCCGGCCAGCCCGGGTTCCAGGGGCTGGTGGCGGCCTTCGGCACCTGGGATGCCTTTGCCCCGATTTTCAACCGCGACCGCGCGCCGATGCTGGTGCACGCCGGCTGGGATTCCCCTTTTCCCGGAAGCGGCGTGCCGGCCCGCGTCCTCCTCGACACGCTCTACGCCACCACCACCCGCGTCTGGCCCGAAATGCCCTACGACGCCTTCATGCAGGCGGTGGTCAGGGAATACCTCGAGACCGATCACCCGCAGGCGATGTTCATCGGTTATGGCGAGACCGACGAGTGGGCCCACGAGGGCCGCTACGACCAGTACCTCGCGTCGGCGCACCGTGTGGACGGCTTCATTCGGGACCTCTGGCAGGCCGTACAGGCCATGCCGGAGTACGCCGGCACGACCACCTTCATCATCACGACCGACCACGGGCGGGGGAGCGGGCTCAGGGAGTGGCGCAACCACGGCGCCAAGGTGGAAGGGGCGGAGTACATCTGGGTGGCGGTGATGGGGCCCGGCACGCCGGCCCTCGGCGAGCGGCGTGACGTTCCGCCGGTCACGCAGTCGCAGATCGCGGCGACGGTTGCGGCCTCGCTTGGGCTCGACTGGTCGGCGGTGTCGGGAGCGGCAAAGCCGCTGCCGGTATTCGGCGGGAAACACTGAACGCAGATGGTTGATGCCGGCGATGGGAATGGTCCGGAGGGCAGTCAGTTCGCGTCCCCCGGAGCGGGGTACACGCGGAGGGGGCGCGAACTGCTTCTGCCCGGAGGACCATCCCAAGCCGGCAGCCCACGCCGGGACTAGAAGATGAAGATCAGTCCGCCGCTCAGCTCTCCCTGGGTGAAGAAGACGCCGTTCGACGCGTGGATCACGCAGCCACCCGGCAGCGTGCACCAGAACTGGCTGTCGCTGGAAAGAGTGCTCATCCAGAGTCGGGCCTGGGCCCGAAGCCCGAAGTGCTGACTCAGATACTTTTTCACCCCGAGGGCCCCGCCAAAGGAAAAGCGCCAATCCTCGCCCAGGCCCGGTGCCTTCGGGGCGAACCGGGTGCCGCCGATCGTCAGCGCGAAGTACGGCCTGGTGTTGGGATCGTGACCGAACTCCAGTGCCCCGCCGATCTGGAGGTACTCGATCGTGGCGTCGCCGACGGTCACATTCCTGGCGCTCGTGTCGGGGTCGAAGGCGATCGAGGTGGACTGCCGGCTGTAGACCACTTCCACCAGGCCGTCGGGCTTGACCCGTATGCCGAGGGTGCCTCCCCAGGCCACGCTGCTGGCGGCCGAGAAGAGGCCTTCGTCGGCGGTGACGGTACCGCCGAAACGGTAGCCGACGGTCGGCGTGATCTCGATCCCGGCCTGAGCGCGAAGCGGAACGGCGGCAACGATCAGTGGCAGGGCGGTCACGAACGCGAGCCGGCGCATGGTGTCTCCGATCGGGCGGGGCGAGGCTGACCGCAGAAGCATAAGCGCGGCCCCACTCGCGCGGGAGCGAGGCACGCGTCATCTTATGACCCAGGGTCAGTGCCCCATTCCGAAGCAGGTTACCAGTTGATCCCACGCGTGATTCCAATTCTGGCGCTGCTGCTCCTTCCCGGGGCCGCCACCGCGCAATCGCCCCTCCCGCTCATCCCCTGGCCGCGCGCCCTCGTCCAGGATACCGGGTCGGTCGCACTCGCCCGCACGATCCGGGTGGACGCGAAGAACGCCCGCGCACTCCAGCAGCTGCGGGCGTACGCCGCCGACCTGATCCAGTCAGAAATCGGCTGGCGCCCCGTCACCACCACGTCGCCGGCCGCCGGACTCACCCTCCGCCTCCGCGCCCCCGATTCCATCCTCGGCGCCGAGGGATACCGGATCTGGACCCAGCCCGGCGGCGTGGTCGTCGAGGCGCCCACCGAGGCCGGTCTCTTTTACGGCCTCCAGACCGTGCGCCAGTTGCTTCACGCCGGCGCGCCCGGCACCGTGCCGCGGGTGCAGATCAGCGACTCTCCCCGGTTCTCGTACCGCGGGATGCATCTCGATGTTGCCCGGCACTTCTTTCCGGTGGCGTTCGTCGAGCGGTACATCGATCTCCTCAGTCGCTACAAGTTCAACACCTTCCACTGGCACCTGACCGACGACCAGGGCTGGCGCATCGCGATCAAGGGCTACCCCAAGCTCACCGAGGTGGGCTCCTGCCGCCGCGAGACGGTCGTGGGTCGGAACTTCAACCCCTACATCGGCGACAGCACCCGCTACTGCGGCTACTACACCCAGGCCCAGGTCCGCGAAGTCGTGGCCTACGCCGCCGCACGCCACGTGACCATCATCCCCGAAATCGAAATGCCCGGCCACGCCAAGGCCGCGCTCGCCGCCTACCCCGAGCTGGCCTGCACTCCGGGCCCCTTCGAGGTGAGCACCGTCTGGGGCGTCGAAGAGGACATCTTCTGCCCAAGCGAGGCCACCTTTGCATTCCTCGAAGGCGTGCTGACCGAGGTGATGGCGCTCTTTCCGGGGCCCTACATCCACATCGGCGGCGACGAGGCCCCGAAGGCGCGCTGGAAGACCAGCGACGTGGCCCAGTCGGTGATGCAGCGGGAAAACCTGAAGAACGAGGAGGAGCTCCAGAGCTGGTTCACCCAGCGGATCGAACGCTTCCTCAGCGCCCATGGCCGCCGGCTCATTGGCTGGGACGAAATCCTCGAGGGCGGCCTGGCCCCGGAGGCCACCGTGATGAGCTGGCGCGGCGTGAGCGGCGGCATCGCCGCGGCTCAGCAGGGGCACGACGTGATCATGACGCCCACCGGTGCGGCCTACTTCGATTACGCCCAGGGAGATCCCGCCCTCGAGCCCTTCTCCATCGGCGGCAACCTGCCGCTCGAGCGGGTCTACGCCTTTGAGCCGGTGCCGAGCGTGCTCACGCCCGAACAGGCCACGCACATCCTTGGCGCCCAGGGCAATGTCTGGACCGAGTACATCGCCACGACGGACCGGGTGGAGTTCATGGTCTTCCCCCGGATGCTCGCCATGGCCGAGGTCACCTGGAGCCCCGCCTCGGCGCGCGACTGGGAGCGGTTCATCGCGCGCCTCCCCGCGGCCCTCGCCGCCCTGGACCGGCTGGGCGTCAACTACCGGGTGCCGAGCGTGCTCGGGCTTGAACAGGATCGGCTCACGCTCGGCGACACGGCCAGTGTCACGATTCGTAGCCCGCTGCCCAACGGCGTCGTGCGCTACACCCTGGACGGCACGATGCCCACGACGGACTCGCCGGTGGCGCCGGCGCCTCTCGCGATCCCGGTCGACACGATGGGGATCGTGGTGACCGCGGCGGTGTTCCTCCCCGGGGGCGCCAGCAGCCCGCCGAGGCAGGCAAGATTCTCCAGGACTACGCTGCAGCCGGCCGGCCGGATGCCCTCGACGGCGCTGGAGCCGGGACTGCGGGTGGCGTACTACGAGCAGGCCTTCCCCAATGCCCGCGCAGTCGGCACGGTCGATCCGACCCGCGTCGCGACGGCAGCGGCGGTCGGCCTGCCTGGATTCCAGCGCTCCGAGACCTACGGATTGCTCTTCACCGGCTACCTGCGGGTCGAGCAGGCGGGCCTCTACACCATCACCCTCTCCTCCGACGACGGCAGCGTGCTCGAAGTCGGCGACCGAATCGTCGTGGACAACGACGGCTGGCATTCCGACGCGGTCCGCGCCGGCATGGTCGCGCTCGAGGCCGGCATCCACCCGCTGACGATCCGCTACGTCCAGGGCAGCGGCGGCGCCAGCCTCGGCGCCACCATCGCCCCCGACGGCGGCACGCCGGTGCCGCTGGCCGGCGGCTGGCTCGCGCACTAGTTTCCCGAATCTCCCTTCTTCCAGGTATGCGATGACGGCCAAGGACACGATTTACGACGTGTGCATCGTCGGTTCGGGGGCAGGCGGCGGCATGGCGGCCTACCGGCTCACCCAGGCCGGCGCCAACGTCGTTCTCCTCGAGGCCGGCGGCCCGTGGAACAACGTCACCGACTCCGCGATGCTCACCTGGCCGTTCAATTCACCGAAACGCGGCGCCTCCACCAAGGCCAAGCCGTTCGGCGAGTTCGACGCTTGCGTGGGCGGCTGGGAGCTCCCCGGCGAGCCGTACACCGTGGCCACCGGATCGGAATTCGGCTGGTGGCGGGCCCGGATGGTGGGCGGCCGCACCAATCACTGGGGCCGCATTTCGCTCCGGTTCGGCCCCGACGACTTCCGGCGGAAGAGTCTCGACGGCCTGGGCGACGACTGGCCCATCGGCTACAACGACATCGCGCCCTACTACGACCAGGTGGACGACCTGATCGGCATCTTCGGAAGCGCGGAAGGGCTGCCCAACCATCCCGACGGCCACTTCCTTCCGGCGCCGAAGCCGCGCTGCTACGAACTGCTGGTCAAGCAGGCCTGCGACAACCTCAAGGTGGCCTGCATCCCGGCGCGGCTCTCGATCCTGACCCAGCCCCTCGGCGACCGGCCCGCCTGCCACTACTGCGGGCAGTGCAACCGCGGATGCGCGGTGAACGCCAACTTCTCCTCCACCAACGTCCTCATCCCGCCGGCGCTCGCGACGACCAAGCTGACGCTGATCACCAACGCGATGGCCCGCGAGGTGACCCTGGGTTCCAACGGGCTCTGTGACGGCGTGACCTACGTGGACAAGGCCACCGGCACTGACAAGCACGTCAGTGCACGCATCGTGGTCCTCGCCGCCAGCGCCTGCGAATCGGCGCGCCTCCTGCTCAATTCGAAGAGCAGCCGCTTTCCCCACGGCCTGGCCAACTCGAGCGGTGTGGTGGGCAAGTACCTGACCGACACCACCGGTACCGACGTGGCGGGTTTCATCCCGAAGCTCGAAAACGGCATCCCGCACAACGAGGACGGCGTCGGCGGCGGCCATCTCTATTCCCCCTGGTGGCTCGACAACCGGAAGCTCGATTTTCCCCGGGGCTACCACATCGAGATCTGGGGCGGGCGCGGGCAGCCTTCCTACGGCTTCATGGGGGGCATCGAGAGCTACCCCGACTTCGGCGGCTACGGCGCCGCGCTCAAGGACTCCTACCGCCGGCTCTACGGCACGACCATCGGCTTCAGCGGCCGGGGCGAGATGATCCCCAACGCGCAGTCCTACTGCGAAATCGACCCCGAGACGAAGGACCAATGGGGTATCCCGGTCCTGAAGTTCCACTGGCAGTGGAGCGACTACGAGTACAAGCAGGTCAAGCACATGCAGGAGACCTTCCGCGCGCTCATCGCCGAGATGGGAGGCGAAGTGTTCTCGCCGATGCCCACCAGGGAACAGGGCTACGGCATCGCCACCGGCGGGCAGATCATCCACGAACTCGGCTGCGTGCGGATGGGGAACGACCCGACGCGCTCGGTGGTCAACGCCCATTGCCAGGCGCACGACGTGAAGAACCTCTTCGTGGCCGACGGCGGGCCCTTCGTGTCCCAGGCCGACAAGAATCCGACCTGGACGATTCTCGCGCTCTCGATGCGCACCTCCGATTACATCGCGGCCCAGCGCCGCCAGGGGGCCCTGTGACCGACCTCTCGCGCCGCGAGGTGCTCGGACTCCTCGGCGTCGCCCTCGCCGCCGGCGCCGCGGGGTGCCGCCCCGAGACGGTCCAGAAGGCCGCCAACCGCGCCGCGCCCTACACGCCGAAATTCTTCACCCCGGAGGAATACGCCACCGTCACCGTGCTCGCCGATCTCACCCTCCCCGCCGATGCGCGCGGCCCCAGCGCCACCGCGGCCGGCGTGCCCGAGTTCATGGACTTCGTGATGGTGGAGGAGATGGAGAACCGTGACCGGATGCGGAGCGGACTCGCCTGGCTCGACACCGAGTCCCGGTCGCGATTCGGCAAGCCCTTCTCGCGGGCCGACGAGGCCGACCAGAAGAGGATCCTCGACGACATCGCCTGGCCGAAGCAGGCCAAGCCGCCGTTCGCGGATGCGGCGAAGTTCTTCAACGAGTTCCGGAACCTGACCGCCACCGGCTACTGGTCGAGCAAGGTCGGCGTCGAGGACCTCAAGTACATCGGGAACACGGTCGTGCCGGTGTGGACCGGTTGCCCCGAGCCCCAGCTCAAGAAGCTGGGCGTCAGCTACACCTGAACGGAGCCAGCATGGCCAAGCGTCGTCTCGGCGTCGGATTCATCGGCAGCGGATTCAACACCCGCTTTCACATGCAGGCCTGGCAGGGGGTGCGGGACGCCGACGTGCTCGGCGTCTGGAGCCCCAACCGCAAGAACGCCGAGGACGCCGCGGCGCTGGCCCGGAAGCTCGATGTGGGGAAGGCGCGCGCCTTCCGCTCGATCGCGGAGATGGTGGCTGATCCGGCCATCGACGCGATCTGGCTCTGCGGGCCCAATCAGGCGCGGGTGGCCAACGTGGAAGAGATCGCCGATACCATCCTGCGCGGCCGCGGAGAACTCCTCGGCCTGGCCTGTGAAAAGCCGCTGGCCCGCACGGTCAAGGAAGCGAAGCAGGTGGCCGCGCTCACGCGGAAGGCCGGCCTCAAGCACGGCTACCTCGAGAACCAGCTCTTCAGCCCGCAGGTGGAGCACGGGCGAATGCTGATCTGGGCGCGTGGCGCGGCGACGACCGGCCGCCCGTACCTGGCCCGTGCCGCCGAGGAGCACAGCGGCCCGCACATGCCCTGGTTCTGGCAGGGCAAGCTGCAGGGCGGCGGCGTGCTCAACGACATGATGTGCCACTCGGTCGAGGTGGTGCGCCACCTCCTCACCAAGCCGGGCGCGCCGAGGGCCTCGGTGCGTCCGGTGGCGGTGACCGGCCACATCGCGAGCCTCAAGTGGTCGCGCCCGGAATACGTGCGTCGGCTCAAGAAGAGCATGGGCCCGGCGGTGGACTACGCGCGGCACCCGTCGGAGGACTTTGCCAGTGTCACCATCGAGTTCGAGACCAGCGACGGCCACACCGTGCTCGGCGAGGCCAGCACCTCGTGGAGCTTCGTCGGCGCCGGGCTCCGGCTCTCGGCCGAGCTCCTCGGCCCCGAGTACTCGATGACCTGGAACACCCTCGACAGCGGGCTCAAGCTCTTCTTCAGCCGGGAAGTGACGGGGCGCGCGGGCGAGGACCTGGTGGAAAAGCAGAACGCGGAGCAGGGCCAGATGCCGGTGGTGGCCAACGAGCCGATGGCCTACGGCTACGAGGCGGAGGACCGCCATTTCGTGCGGGTGTTCCTGGGGCTCGAGGAGCCGAAGCTCACCTTCGACGACGGCGTGGAAGTGGTGCGCACCCTCATGGCGGCCTACATGAGCGCCGAATCAGGCAAGACGATCAAGTTCCCGCCGCGCGGCCTGGATGGGTTCGTCCCGAAGGTCGCAAAGGGCACGTGGAGGCCGTAAGTAGGCGGGGCAGCGAGGCAGCGAGGCAGCGGGGCAGCGGGGCAGCGGGGCGGAACGCCAGCCACAATCGTCACCCCGGCGAAAGCCGGGGTCCAGCGTGTGGCAATGGGGATCTCCAGATCGGCCGGCTCGGGTTGGTCCTCAGTGCCCTTCGGCGCCCGCCGAAGCCTTGCCGCGAATCCGCCAGAACAGATGGGCAAAGTACGCCACGACCAGCAGGATGCCCGGCACCCACCAGAGCAGCGCCACGCGCAACCCGTAGGCTCCCGCCTGCGCCGACTGCGCCGTGATGGAGAACCGCGGGTCGAGGTTGGATGCGAGGATATCCGGGTAGACGCCTGCGGCCGTGGCACCGAGCAGCCCCAGGATGAACACCGCCGACCCCAGGAACGGTGCCCGGTCTCCCCGCCGGCCGAGCGCCACGGGCACCGCAATGAGCCCCGCCAGCGCCAGCGCCACCACGGCTACCGGCCAGCCCTTGAGCCAGATCATCGCGTAGAGTCCCGGCCGGACCTTCCAGGTGAGTGCCGTCGCCAGCGCGCCGGTCGCCACGACCACCCACCACATCAGGCGCGCGATCCCGCGCGCCCGAGCCGCCACCGCCCCGTCCGTCTTCCAGACCAGGTAGAGCGCGCCGTGCATCGTGAGGATCACGAAGGCGAAGAGCCCGATCGTCACGGTGTACCAGTCCAGGACGCCGGGGGCGCCCCACGGCGAAAAGCTCGCGAAGAGCGGAATCCCGAAATACCCCGATGCGTCCAGCGGCACGCCACGCACCACGTTGCCCAGCGCGGCGCCGAGGACGATGGCCATCAGGGCTGAGGCCAATTGCAGGACGGCGTCCCAGAACGCCCGCCAGAGCGGGTGCGCCTCATGCGAGCGGAGCTCGATGGAGAGTCCCCGGAGGATCAGCAGCCAGAGCACGACCATCAACGGGAGGTAGAAGCCGCTGAACCCGGCAGCATAGGCCTTCGGAAACGCCAGGAACAGGATCCCTCCCGACGCCAGCAGCCAGACCTCGTTGCCGTCCCACACCGGCCCGATCGCGGCGAGCACCTGCCGGCGTTCGGCGTCGGTGCGGGCCACGATCCGGTGGAGGATCCCGACGCCGAAGTCGAACCCGTCCAGCACGGCGTACACCGCGAGCATCAGCGCCAGGAGCGCATACCAGAGGGCAGCCATCCGTCAGGCGTCTCCGCCGGTAGCCGGCAGGGGGCCGCGGGCGAGTTCCCGCGCCACGAGATAGAGAAAGAGCAGGCCGACCACCAGGTAGAGGCCCATGAAGCCGAGCGTGCTGAAGACGACGTTGCCCTGGTTGATCGAGGGCGAGGCGCCTGCGTGCGTGCGCATGAGCCCGTAGACGATCCAGGGCTGGCGCCCCAGTTCCGTCGTGAGCCATCCCGCCGTCGTGGCGATATAGGGGAACGGGAACGCCAGCATCAGCGCCCAGAGCGCCGCCGGGGTCTCGAACAGCCGGTCCCGCCAGAGCAGTAGTGCGCTCAGTGCCATGAGCCCCAGCAGCAGGGTGCCGAGGCCCACCATGATGTGGTAGCTGTAGTAGAGCAGGGCGATGTTCTCGGGCCAGGAATCCCGCGGAAAGTCGTTCAGGCCCCGCACGGTGGATCCGAAGGAGCCGTACGCCAGGAAGCTCAGGAGCTTCGGCATGATGACCGGGTTCTCGAGGCGTCCCGCCTCCACGTTCGGCTGGCCGATGATGGCCAGCGGAGCGTCGGGTTGCCCCTCGAAGAGGCCTTCCATCGCCGCCAGCCCGACTGGCTGGTAGCGCGCCACCAGCTTTCCGTGCTGGTCCCCGGTCGGCATGATCTGCAGCACGGAGGCGATGAGCCCGCAGGTGACTCCGACCCGCAGGAAGAGCCGGGCGTCTTCCAGGTGATGCCCACTCAGGTGCCAGTAGGCGCCGACGGCCGCCACCACGAACGAGGCGGTGACCACCGCCGCGGTCATGGTGTGCGCGTACTGCCAGAGCGCCCACGGGTTGAGGAGGTAGGTGGCCAGCGCCGAAACCTGGAGCGCGCCCGCTGGGTCGACGGCATATCCGACGGGATGCTGCATGAAGGCGTTCGTGGCCACGATGAAGTAGCCGGACATCCAGCTGCCGAGGAAGAGTGCGACCGCCGTCGCGAAGTGTGCCCGCTGGCTCAGCTTGCCTTCGGCGTAGAGGAACAGCCCGAGGAAGGTGGACTCGAGGAAGAAGGCGAAGACCCCTTCCATCGCGAGCGTCTGTCCGATGACGCCGCCCGCATAGGCCGAGAAAGCAGCCCAGTTGGTGCCGAACTGGAATTCCAGCGGAATCCCGGTGACCACGCCCATCGCGAAACTGATCCCGAAAATCCGCGCCCAGAACCGGGCCGCGCGGCCCCACCGCTCGTCGCCGGTGCGGAGCTGTCGCCACTTGAGGATCACGATGATGAGCGCGAGCCCCATCGTGAGCTGGGGAAAGAGGTAGTGGAAGGTGGCGGTGAAGCCGAACTGCAACCGGTCCCAGGGCATGAACGCCTACTCCCTTCGAAGCGTTGTCAGAGCGTCCAGCCCTTCCGATACTCCGGGGTCACCCACCGCTCCGGCAGTGTCATGTTGGTCACCGCTCCGGTCGTGGAATTAAGCTCGAGCGTCTGCCCCGCACGAATGGCCAGGACGCCCAGCAGCACCATTTCCGTCAGCGCGCCGGCGTGGCCGTCGAAGGTCGAGAGCGCCGGCGGCCCGCCCTTGCAGGCGTCGATCCACTCGTCGTACACCCCCTTCGACCGCGCATAGACCTTCACCGGCGGGTTGGCCCGCACCTCGGCATCGCGCTTGGGATCGAGCAGCGTCGGGTCCTCACCGTACATCCCGGCGATCAAGGCCCCGTCGTCGCCGATCCAGAGCTGTCCGCCGATGTCGGCTGGCGGCCAGGCCATCGTGTCCGGCAGCCCGTTGGGCTTCGGCGGCCGGAGGTCGCCGTCCCGCCAGACGACCTTGACCGCGGGGCGCTTGCCCTTGGCCGGGAACTGGTACTCGACCCGGCTCGACTTGGGCGCCGACTCGAGGTAGAGCTCAGTGGATTCCGGGATGATCCGCTCGGGGTAGCCGAGGTCGAGGATCCAGTAGGCGGCGTCCATGCCGTGGCAGGCCATGTCGCCGAGGGCGCCGGTGCCAAAGTCCCACCAGCCGCGCCAGCGGAACGGCGCGTACGCCGGGTTGTAGGGCCGCTCCGGCGCCGGACCGAGCCAGAGATTCCAGTCCATCGTGAGCGGCGGAGCGTACAGCTCGAGCGGGCGGTCCAGCCCCTGGGGCCAGATCGGCCGGTTGGTCCAGTACTGTACCTCCCGCACCGTCCCGATCACGCCGGCCTCGACCCACTCGCGGAGCGTCCGCACGCCCTCGCCGGTGTGGCCCTGGTTTCCCATCTGGGTGGCCACCTTGGTCCGGGCGGCCATCGCCTTGACCGTTCGCACCTCGGTGAGCGTCCGCGCGAGCGGCTTCTGGCAGTACACGTTCTTGCCCAGCCGGAGCGCCATCATCGTCGCGGCAGCGTGGCTGTGGTCCGGTATGGTGATGGTCACCGCGTCGATATTCTTCTGTTCCTGGTCCAGCATTTCGCGATAGTCCCGGTACTTCTTGGCTGCCGGATACTTCCGGAAGCTCTCCTCGGCGCTCTTCAAGTCCACGTCGCAGAGCGCGTAGATGTTCTGGCTCGACACCCCCTTCACGTCGTTCTCTCCCATGCCGCCCACCCCGATACAGGCGATGTTGAGCTTGTCGCTCGGCGCGGTGTAGCCGGGTCCGCCGAGCACGTGCCGGGGCACGATGGTGAACGCGGCGCTGGCCGCGGTCATGCCGCCCACGAAGTCGCGCCGGGAAGGATGCGTCGTCGCCATGATGAGATCCGTCAGCTCGGGGTGACGGCCCGCGGAGCGGCGGGCCGGAAGAGGAGGGCAAAGCACAGCAGGATGACCGCGGCGCCGACGGCCGGCACCTGCCAGATGGCGTGCCAGTCGTGGCCGCCGCTCGGCAGCGCGTAGTGCTGGACCACCCGCCCCGACGCCCAGGCGCCGACCAGGTAGCCCACGCCCTGCGTCAGGAAGGCCAGGAATCCCTGGGCCGCGGCGCGGATCCGCGGGCCGGCCTGCTCGTCGGTGTAGATCTGGCCGGTCACGAAGAAGAAGTCATAGCAAACGCCGTGCAGCAGGATGCCGGCATACAGCATCCAGATACCGGGTCCGGTGTTGCCGTTGGCAAAGAGGAAGTACCGCGCCGCCCAGGCCAGCATGCCGAGCAGAAGGATCCGCCGCACGCCGAGGCGCGAGAGGAACCAGGGGAGGAGCAGCATGAAGCCGATCTCGGACATCTGCCCCAGCGTCATCTTGCTCGCCGGCTCCGCCATGCCCACCTCGTTGAGGAAGAGGTTGGTGAAGGCGTAGTAGAACTGGAGCGGAATGCAGAGCAGGAAGGAGCCGGCCACGAACATCGCAAACGAACGGTCCTTGAGGAGCGCCAGGGCGTCGAGGCCCAAGACGTCCCGCACGCTGAGCGGCTTGCCGGCGGCGTGGGGCGGCGTGTGCGGCAGCAGCAACGAAAAGAGCCCGAGGGCGACCGAGGCCCCCGCCGCGAGCCGCATCGGCGTGGCCGTGGCCTCGAGTCCGAGCCGCCCCACGGTGAGCCCCGCCACGATCCAGCCGATGGTGCCGAGCACGCGGATGGCGGGGAATTCCCGGGCGGGATCCCGCACGTGGTCGAAGGCGATCGAATTGGTGAGGGCCAGGGTCGGCATGTAGCAGAGACCGTAGCCGATCAGGACCAGGAAGAACGGCGTAAAGGACTCGAGCGAGGACGCCCACCAGAGCATCAGGGCGCCGGCCAGGTGGAGCAGCGCCAGGATCCGCTCGGTGGCGAAGAACCGGTCGGCCACCATCCCCACGAAGAACGGCGAAACGATCGCCGCGATGGCCAGTGCGCCGTAGGCCAAGCCGATCTGCCCGCCGTCGAAGTGAAGCGTGGAGCCGAGATAGGTGCCCATGGTGACGAACCAGGCACCCCAGATGAAGAACTGCAGGAACATCATGATGGAGAGCTTGAGCTTGGCCCCCTCCCCGCTTCCCCGCTTCCCCGCCGCCTCAGCGCTCACGGCAGCACCCGAACCTTGATATTGCGATACGCCACCCAGGCGCCGTGATCCTGCAGCGCGATGTATCCCTCCTTGGCTTTCCCGAACCCGTGCCACTGGGCGAACTTGCTCTTGGCCACCCGCGCATTCCAGTCGGGGCTGCCCAGGACGTAGTGCGCCACCAGGGTGCCGTTGAGCCAATGCTCCACGTCGTTCCCCTTGACCACGATGCGCACCTGGTTCCACTGCCCCACCGGCCGGACAAGGCCCTCCGGTGCGGGGTACAGGCCGTACACCGATCCGGCGGCCGTCAGCCGCGAGAGGCCGTCATGCTGACCGGCGTCATCGAGCACCTGCATCTCGGGGCCGGTCTGGTAGCTGTCGCTGTCGGCCTCCGTCACCCGGTACATGATGCCGCTGTTGCCCTTCGGCGAAATCTGCCAGTCGATGGACAGCTCGAAGTTGGCGTACTGATCGACCGTGATGATGTCCGCGGCCGGGCCCACGCGGGTCAGGTTGCCGGCCACGGCCTGCCAGCCCGATGGCATGGTCGTCATCCGATATCCGCGCCATCCCGCGGTGGTGGTGCCGTCGAAGAGGAGCCGCCACCCCGCCGAGCGCTCCGCCGCCGTCAGGGTGTTGGGGGCAGGCTCCTGCGCCCGGAGCGGGGCGGCGGCGGCGCCGAAGAGGATGAACGCCAGGAGAGCGCGCGGAGCCGTCGGGTGGGTCATCGGTGTCTCACCTGAAAGTGGCAGGGGGGAGCGGAGTCGTGGTTCCGGATATGTTCGCACCCGCTCGGCGGCTTGGCAAGCGCCGGGTACTGGTGTGGGGAGGCCGGCGGGTGCATTTTTTCCGCTTCACTTTCCTCCCCGGAGTTCGCATGCGCCGCCTCGCTCCTGCTCTTTCGCTCCTCGCCTCGCTCGCCGCCTGCCAGCCCGCCGCCCCGAAGGTGGACGTCGCGGCGGAGGAGCAGGCCATTCGCGCCCAGGTGGCCGCCTTCAACGCGGCCGTTGCGGCCTACAACGATTCCGCCGTCGCCGCGATCTATGCCCCGGACGCCGTCCTCCTGCCGCCGAACCAGGGCCGGCAGACCGGCCCGGCGTTCCTCGAACAGATGATCGCCGGCCTGGAGCCGCTCAAGGCCACCTTCGTCGTCACCCCGGTCACCATCGTGGTGGCCGCTTCGGGAGACCTGGCGGTGGAGGAGGGCACGTGGAAGACCAGCATCCCCAGGCCGGACGGCACCGCCTTCGAGGACAACGGGAAGTACCTGGTCGCGTGGAAGAAGGTCAACGGAACCTGGCTCACGCAGTTCGACACCTGGAACAGCGACAACGCACCGCCCACCACCTCGGTGACGACCGGACCGGCCAAGTAGCTCCGCCGGACCCGGCAGGGCTCCTCGGGGGTAGGAGGCAGATGCCCAATACCTCCGAGCGGGTCCTCGCCGCGACCCTGACGATTCCGTTGCCCCGGCCGCGGGTCTTCGCGTTCTTTGCCGAAGCCGCCAACCTCGGGCGGATCACTCCGCCCGGGCTCGGCTTCGAGATCCTCTCCCCCCAGCCGATCCCGATGCGAAGCGGGGCCCTGATCGACTACCGGATCCGGCTGCACGGCGTCCCGATGCGCTGGCGCACCGAGATTACCCGGTGGAACCCACCCTTCGAGTTCGAGGACGTCCAGCTCCGGGGCCCTTACGCCCAGTGGATTCATCGGCATACTTTCACCGAAACGCCGGCCGGCACGCGCATCGACGACGAGGTGCGATATCGCCTCCCGTTCGGCCCGTTCGGCCGGCTGGTGCATCCGCTCGTCCGCCGCCAGCTCGACCGGATCTTCCATTATCGCACCGACGCCGTCCGCCGGCTCCTGCTCGAGGCTGCATGACACCCTGGGTCGCCCGCCTGCTCTTCCTCAACGCGGTGATGTACGTCCTGACCCTGGTCGTGCCCGGGCTGGGCGACCTGTTCATGTTCGTGCCGGCTCTGTTCCTCAGTCGCCCGTGGACCATCGTCACCTACATGTTCCTCCACGGCAGCCTCGGCCACATCTTCTTCAACATGCTGGCCCTGTACATCTTCGGTCCCCGGGTCGAGGCGCGATTCGGGGGCCGGCGTTTCCTCGGGCTCTACCTGGCCAGCGGCGTGATGGGAGGCCTGCTCTCGTTCACCAACCCGATGATCGGCGTGATCGGGGCCTCGGGCGCGGTCTACGGCGTGATGTTCGCCTATGCGCACTACTGGCCGCGCGAGGTGTTCCATATCTGGGGGGTGCTGCCGATCGAGGTACGATGGCTGGTGGTCGGCATGACGGTGTTTTCGCTGGTCTCGGGATTTGGCGGCTCGGGAGACGGGATCGCCCACTTCGCGCACCTGGGAGGGTTTCTCGGGGCGTTCATCTACGTACGGGTACTCGACCGGATGACCGGCGCGCGCCGGTTCAAGGAACGCGCGGTCGCCGCGCTCCGGCCCCCGCTGGAATCGGGCACCGCCGCCCTGGCGCGGTGGTCGCGGATTCCCCGCGATGAAATGCATCCGGTCAACCGCGAGGAGCTCGACCGCATCATGGCGAAGATCCAGCTGGAAGGCCTCAGCAGTCTGACTGCGGACGAGCGGGAGTTCCTGGAACGGTTCAGCCTGCGCACCGGGGAGGGAAGCTGATGTGGGACGAGCGGTACGGCGCGCCCGAATACGTCTACGGCACCGAACCCAACGAGTTCCTCGCCTCTGTCGCCGGGCGGATCCCGCCAGGCCGGGTGCTGTCAATCGCCGACGGCGAGGGCCGGAACGGCGTCTACCTCGCCACGCTCGGCCATCGCGTCACCTCCGTGGACGCCTCGCCCGTGGGACTCGCCAAGGCAGGGCGGCTCGCCGCCGCGCACGGCGTCAAGCTCACCACCGTCGTCGCCGACCTGGCCGAGTACGTCATTACTCCCGGGGCGTGGGAAGGGATCGTGTCGATCTTCTGCCACCTGCCGCCGCCGCTTCGGCGGCTGGTGCATGAGCAGGTCGTGCGCGGCCTCGCACCCGGAGGGATGTACGTGCTCGAGGGGTATTCCGTGCGGCAGCTGGAGTTCGGCACCGGCGGGCCGCAAAACCCCGAGTTGCTGCTGACGCTCGACGCGGTGCGCGGCGAACTCTCCGGACTCGAGTTCCTCCACGCCGTGGAGCTCGAGCGGGAGGTGCACGAGGGCACGCTGCACAACGGACCGAGCGCCGTGGTCCAGGTCATTGCGCGGAAGCCGGGCTGAGTCCTAGGCCTCCTCTGTATACCGCTTTCTCGCGTCGATCCTGTCGGCGCGCCAGCCTTCCCGCCCCCCGTAGATGGCCTCCTTCAGCCACTCCTTCTCGCTCTCGTACTCCGCCACCGACATCGTCCGGTACCACGCCTTCGGCCGGCCGCCCTCCCCTCCACTCCAGCGGTAGCGCCGCTGCTTGAGGAGATCCTTCTTGTCGAACGCGGCGTCGAGCGCCCAGACCTGCCAGGCCGGCGTCCGCGCCGATTCGAGCAGGTGGCGGAACGGCAGCGAGCCGTCGTCGAACGGTTCCTGCAGGAGCCGGATCAAGGCGTGACAGTCGGCGTCGGCGCGATGGCCGTCGAAAAAGAGCCCGCAGCGCTTCATCAGGAGGAACTCGAGGGCCCCGGAACTCACGCCGAGCGCCTTCCACGGAACCTCCTTCTGCGAGCAGGCCCAGCTCTTGTCCTTGAACGCGGCGAGTCGGCGGTCCACGAACGGCCGGTCGAACCCGGCGTTGTGCGCAATGACGAGCCCCGCGCCCGCCACGAGCCGGCCCACCGCCGCCTCGTCGATGGTCTTCCCCGCCACCATCGCGTCGGTGATTCCCGTGAGCCGCGAGATCTCGGCCGGGATCGGCCGGCCGGGATCCTCGAGAAAGCTCTCGGCGGGGCCCACGCCCAGGATCCGGCCGCTCTCCGGTTCATACTCGAACGGCACCCCGCAGAACTCGATGATCCGGTCCCGGACCGGGTCGAGCCCCGTCGTCTCGACGTCTACCACCAGGGCCGTCTTCGTCGGCGAGCCGTCACCCTCGTGGTAGCGCGAGGGCGGCACGAACCGGCGAAGGACGCGGAAATCTCCGGTGGCCTCGAGCGTCCCCGCGAGCGACTCGAAGTCGGCGCTCACCGCTTCGGCCCCGCCCGCCAGGTACGCACGCCGCTCATCCACGAGTAGGGGTTGATCGTCACCCCTTCCATGCGCCGTGATACGCCGGCCACCTGAGAGGGGGCAAACAGGAACAGCGCCGGAGCGTCGGCGTTGAGCGTGTCCATCGCGGCGCGGTAGAGCGGGGCGGCGCTGGCGGTGTCGGGCGCCGCGAGCGCGCGGACAAAGAGGGCATCGAACTGCGGATTGTCGTACTGCCCGTAGTTCAGCTTCTTCCACCCAGCGCGGGTCCACTGGTCGGTCAGCCCCCGGGGGCTGGGCTCGTCGAGCCAGGTGCCGATGTAGCTGTCGAACGAGCCCGACGCGAGCCGCTGGTTGAACACCGGGAAGTCCACCGAGGTCACCGTCACGTCCACGCCGAGCGCGCGCCACGACTGCTGCAGCGCCTGGGCCAGGTCTCGCCGAGCGGGGCTGGTGCCGGGAACGAGAATGTCGAATCGAAGCTGCTGTCCTCGACGGCGCCGGATGCCGTCCTTGGCCGGAGCCCAGCCCAGCGAGTCGAGCGCGCGCGCCGCGGCGGTCGAATCGAAGGGCAGCGGCGCGATCCCCACGTGGTTGATCCAGAGCAATTGAGACATCGGACCGGGCGGCGCCGCCGTGCCCTCGCCGAAAATCCCCACGGCAAGGCGTTGACGGTCGACGCCCATCGCCAGCGCCCGGCGCAGGTCCCGGTCGCCCAGCAGCGGATGGCGGCGGCCCTGCGCGTCGCGGAGGTGGAAGCCGAGGAAGCCGTACACCGCCGAGGGATAGCGGATGAGGCGGACGTTGGTGTCGGCGGCCGCGCGCGCCACCCGGGCGGGCGAACCGAGCTGCTCCACCAGGTCGGCGTCGCCGGAGAGGAGGAGGTTCACGGCCGCGTCGGGGTCGGGCACGAAGCGCCAGATGATCGTGGAGATGGGCCACGAGGCCCCGGGCGCCGACTCGAGCCGGAGCGACTGGCCGCGCGCCCACTCGGCCACGTGATACGGCCCGCTGCCCACGACGTGCGCGAGGGCCGTGTCGGCCGCCCACTGGTCGCGCGGAATGGAATCCCAGATGTGTTTCGGCAGGATCCGCACGTGCCAGGTGGCGTCGTACAGCTGTTCGGGATAGACGCGCGCAAAGTGGAGGAGCAGCGTAGTGGAGTCGACCGCCGCCGCCGTCACCTGGCCCTGCAGCGCGGCGCGTGCATCGGCGTCGAGCGCGGGGTCGGCGTACGCCTCGAAGGAGAACACGACGTCGGCGGCCGTGACGGCCGCACCGTCCTGCCAGTGCGCGCCGGGGCGGAGGTGGAAGCGCCAGGTCAGGCTGTCCACCCGCTCCCAGCTCGCCGCGAGCGCCGGCCGGTAGCCGGCGGGGTCGATCGGCGCGGCGCCCGGGGCGAGGTCGGCCAGCCGTTCGTACACCTGGTCGGTGATATCGCGCCCGACGGCCTCGAAGATGAGCGGCGGAAAAAGCGTCGAGGGCTCGCCGGCGGCCGCGACCACCACCGTGCCGCATTCATTGCAGGGCGTTTTCTCGGGCGCGCAGGCAGCGGCCAGCGCGAGGAGGGGCAGCAGGACCGCGACACGCCTCACGTGACACTCCCCTCGTCGGGGATGACCATCCAGAGGATGATGTACACGAGGATGCCGGGGAACGCCGCCGAGATGATGGAGACGACGACATAGAGCGCCCGAAGCAACGTCGGGTCAAGCTCGAAGTAGTCGGCGAGTCCGCTGATGACGCCGGCGATCATGCGGTTGCTGGCGGAGCGGCGGAGCGGATGCGTGGGGCTGGTCATCGTGGCCTCGATTGGCGCGGATGCGGGCCGGTGAGCGGATCAATCTCCCGATACCAATATATGGAGGAACGACTCGGGACCGAGCACCCGGCAAGGCCCCGCCGCAACGAATCGTTATAGGCGGTATCCCCTCGTTCCGATACCCGCTGTCGATTGTCGATGCAAATCAATGCAAACCGTTGTTATTGAACATTTTAGGAATTTCGGCATGGCTGGCACCGCCGTTGCCAATCGAGAGGGCGTGGAGCGGACAACCACTTTCCCTACTCTTTCGGAGGTTCCAGATGTCGTACCCCATGCGCGTACTTGGCGCGCTTTCGCTCGTCAGCGCCCTGGCGGCGTGCGATTCCTCCAGCCCTGCCAGCACCGGCTCGCAGGCCCAGTTCAATGTGGCGACGCGGCCCGCGGCGGCCGGCGTCGTGGCGGCTCCGGCGATGGCGATGGGGCTGGCGCCTGTCGTGTTTGGCAGCGGTACGGACACGCTCGTGATCACGCAGGTGCAGATGGTGGTGCGTGAGGTCGAACTGAAGCGCTCGGACGTGCCGGCCGGTTGCACCGGTGGCACGGACGGCTGCGAGGAGCTCGAGTCCGGTCCGTACCTGCTCGACCTGCCGCTGACGGGCGGTGCCTCGACGGTCGTGGCCGTGGACGTGACGCCCGGCACCTATGACGAACTCGAGTTCAAGGTCCGCAGGCCCGAGGGCGACACCGCGTTCATCACGCAGCACCCCGATTTCGCCGGCGTGAGCATCCGGGTCACCGGCACCTGGAACGGGACGCCGTTCACCTACACGACCGACGTGAGCGCCGAGCAGGAGCTCAACATCGCGCCGCCGTTGGTCATTACCGAGACCGCCAGCGCCGACTTCACCCTCATGATCGATGTCGGCACCTGGTTCCGTGACGCCGGGGGCGCGCTCGTCGATCCTTCGACCGCGAACGTCGGTGGGCCAAACGAGAGCCGCGTCAACAGCAACATCACCCAGTCCTTCGACGCCTTCGAGGACGAGAACCACGACGGCACGGACGATCACGGCGGGAAGTAACTCCCGACCCGCCAGGCAGGGCTGGACGTACTCCGGGGGCAGTGGTGAGGACCACGGTCCCCGGATGCGTTCGGCGCTCCCGGCCGGACGGCGGGGAGAGACTGGACGGGGACCCGACTATGGTTGTTGCAACGAATCGTTACGGCCGGTATTCTTCCGTTGCGTTGGAGGATTGCCCAGGCGCAGCGAATGGCATCGTAACCCATTGTTTCACAGTATCTTAAGCGAAGTTGAATTGGTGGCACTTCCGTTGCCTTAGAGGGGTCGTCACCCGTCCCGTTCCGTCCCCAGTTCTTTGGAGTGTCGCCATGTCGTTTTCCATGCGTCTGGCCGGTGCCCTGACCCTCGCGGGGGCGCTCGCCGCCTGCGATTCGTCCGGGCCTGCCACCACCGGCTCGCAAGTCCAATTCAACATCGCCACCCGCGCCGCCACCGGAGCCGCGCCCAGCGCCGGGGTCATGGGCGCGCCGGTCGCCTTCGGCGATTCGACCGACACCCTCGTGATCAACCAGGTGCAGATGGTGGTGCGCGAGGTCGAGCTCAAGCAGTCCGAGATGCAGACCGACACCACCGTGTGCGCGGGCGGCCATGAGGGCTGCGAGGAGCTCGAGTCTGGCCCGTACCTGCTCGACCTGCCACTCTCGACCGGTGCCACGACCGTCATGACCGTCCCGGTGACGCCGGGCAGCTACGACGAGTTCGAGCTCAAGGTCCATGCGCCGAGGAGTGACAGCAGCGACGCCTTCCTGGCCCTGCATCCCGATTTCGCCGGCGTGAGCATCCGGGTCACCGGCACCTGGAACGGCACGCCGTTCACCTACGAGACCGCCGTGGGCGCCAAGCAGGAGACGCATATCTCCCCGCCGCTCGTCGTCACGGATTCCACCAGCGCCGACTTCACGTTGTTCATCGACATCGGCACCTGGTTCCGTGGGACGGACGGCAAGCTCATCGATCCGACGACCGCCAACGCGGGTGGGGTCAACGAAAGCCTGGTCAACCAGAACATCCATCAGTCCTTCGAGACGTTCGAGGACGAGAATCACAACGGCTGCGACGATCACACGGAGAGTGGCAGCGTGGGCGACGGCGGAAACATGGGTGGAGACGGTCATCACGGCGGGATGTAACTCGCCACGCGCCCGGCATGGCTGAGCGCCTCCCGTGGGTGGAAGCGGTCGTCGTCTCCGACAGCTTCCAGGGAGCGCTCACCACCCTGGTGACGGAAGCGGGCGGCCGGCTCCATGTGCGGCCGCCCGGGGGCGGAGCCCCACCGGAACGACCCGCGGCGGTGATGGTGCTCGCGGGAGGTCGGGAAGGGGAAGCGCTGGCACAGCTGCCGGCGCTGGACGGAACCCCCTGGTACTTCATCGGTTCGGCGACGGATCACCGGCTGGCGGCCGAGGCGATGCGGGCGGGCGCGCGGGACTACCTGGCCCTGCCGGACGACCTCGACCTTCTGCGACGGTCGCTGGAACGGGACATCCGCGCGGCCAACGCGCGAGTCGACGCGGCGGGGTTCGCCGCAGAGGAGGTCCAGGGGACCGGGTTCGCCGCGATCGTGGGACGGCATCCCGGGTTGACTCAAGTGCTCGAGCAGGCGCGGCGGGTGGCCGCGCATCGGGACGTGACGCTGCTGCTGGGCGGGGAAACAGGGACCGGCAAGGAGCTGCTGGCGCGAGCGATCCACTACGCCAGCCCGCGCGCCGCGGAGCCGTTCGTCGAGGTGAACTGCGCGGCGATCCCCGCGAACCTCCTGGAAAGCGAGCTCTTCGGGCATGAGCGCGGGGCGTTCACCGGAGCGGTCGCGGCCAAGCCCGGGTTGTTCGAGCAGGCGCACGGCGGGACGCTCTTCCTCGACGAGATCGGTCACCTGCCGCTTGAGCTGCAGGCCAAGCTGCTCCGGGCGCTGGAGAACCGCGAGATCCGGCGGGTGGGCGGCACCACGACGCGGACGGTGGACATCCGGCTCCTCGCCGCGACGCACCTCGACCTGGCCCGGGCGGTGGTGGACCGGACCTTTCGCGAGGACCTGTACTACCGGCTGAACGTGGTGCGGCTGGTCCTGCCGCCGCTCCGGGAGCGGGGCGCCGACCTCGAGCTGCTGGCCGAGACCTTCGCCGCCCGACTCGCCGCAAGCTACGGGCTGCCGGTGCCGGTGATGGGCGCGGACTTCCGCATGGCGCTGCGCGCCCACCGGTGGCCGGGCAATGTGCGGGAACTACGGAACGCGGTGGAGCGGGCGCTGGTGCTGTCGAATCCGGGGACGCTGCAGGTATCCGTCCTCGATCTCGCCCAGGCCCGGCCGGAGGAAGAGACGACGCCGAAGGGGGCGCTGCCGTTCCCGGCGGACCTGGCGACGATCACGATGGCGGCGGTACAGGCGATGCTGGCGGTTTGTGATGGCAACAAGAGCGCGGCAGCTCGCCGGCTCGGCATTTCCCGGCCCCGCCTCCAGCGGGTGCTCGACCAGCAGGACGACTGATGCGATTCGTACTCGTGAAAGGATTTCCCATGCGACGTGCCCGCGTACTGTCTCTTATCCTCGCTGCGGCGCTGGCGGCGTGCAGCGACTCCGGCGGGCCGAGCACCGGCGGCGTCAAGCCGCCCACGGACCTGTCCATCATCAAGCTCGCGCCCGGGAGCCCGGCGATCTGGAATCCGGTGGATTCCTTCTACGCCGTGAAGGGGCAGGACCGCGAGCTCAAGATCTACTTCACCAACTCGAACGGCACCGGCCCGGGGGAGGAGTACCTCCGCCTGCGCGTCGACGCCCCCTCGCTGCTGACCCGGCCGGACGGCACGCCGTTCCAGGTGGGCGATTCCGTGCTGATCACCGTGCGCGTGCCTGACCCGACGCTCGTGCAGTTCCAGTTCGAGCCGAGCGGGCTGAAGTTCGACCCGAACATTCCGGCCGAGCTCAAGATCGAATATGGCGAGGCCAACAGCGACTACAACGAGGACGGCAACGTGGACGCGGCGGACTCCACGATCAAGCAGGAGCTGGCGATCTGGCGCCAGGAGCAGGTGGGCCAGAATTACTCGGTCGTCAGCACGGTCAACGTCCAGGAACTCGACGAGTGCAACGCCGATCTGTACGGATTCACCCGGTACGCGATCGCCTACTGACGCCTCGATGACCACGCCTCCCGCCGCCGATCCCGGCACCGTACTCCGCGACGCCACCGCCGCGATGCGCCAGGGCAACCTGCCCGGTGCCGCCGCGCTGGCCGCCGCTGCGGCCGCGCGCTTCCGCGCCCGCGCGGACGGTGACGGGCGGATGCGCTCCGAGAACCTGCTGGGCGCGGTGGCGTTCGAGACGGGTCAGATCCGGGACGCGGAGAACTGCTTCGGCGCGGCGCTCGAACTGGCGCAGACGCTCGACGACAGCCTGATGACCGCGCGGGCCTCCAACAACCTGGCATCGGTGGCTCACCTGACCGGGCGGCCGGAGCTGGCCCTGAGCCTGTACCGCACCGCCCTGCTCTCCTACCAGCGCCTCGGCGACCGCCGCGGCATGGCGGAGACCTCGCACAACCTGGGCATCGCCTTCCGCCAGCTCCGGCAGTGGAGCGATGCGGCGCGGGCAGCGGAGGAGGCGGTCCGCCACGCGGAAGTCACCGGCGACGCCGCACTGCGCTCCCTGGTGCTCGTCGGCCGGGCGGAACTCCACCTGGAGCTCGAGGAGTGGGCGCTGGCAGGCCGCGAGATCGACCGGGCGGCGGCGCTGGCCGCGGAGGGGGAGGACCCGATCGGCGCCGCGGAGACGGGCCGGCTCCGCGCGCTGCTCCATCTCGGGAGGGGAAACGCTGCCGAGTCACTGCGGGCGGCGGTCGCCGCCCGGTCCGAGGCGGACCGGCTCGGCAGCGCGTTGCTGGCGGCGGAATGCGTGACGGTGGCGGCACGCGCCGCCCGGGCGCTCGGCCAGGAAGCGGAGGCGGACGCGCTCCGGACCGATGCAGAAGCGAGGTTGATGCGGCTGGGGGCGGCCGGCCTCCTCGAGCAGCTCGCCAACGAATGGGGCGCCTGATCGGCGCCCCGTTCGCTTCGGCAGGTCAGTGGCCCTGCTCCTCCTTGTGCTCCGCGGCCACGCGGGCCACCACGTCCGGCGGCGCCTCGACATAGCCGTGGAAGCCGTGCCGGTACGTCCCCCGGCCGTGGGTCATGGAGTAGAGCGTCGTCGAGTAGCGGTAGAGCTCCGATTCCGGGACGATGGCGCGGACCTTGGTCAGCCGTCCGTCGGCCTCGGTGCCCAGGATCTGCCCCCGCCGCGCGCTGAGGTCGCCCATCACGTCGCCGAGCACGTCTTCCGGCGTCCAGACCTCGAGATCGGCCAGCGGCTCCAGCAGCACCGGCCGCGCGTGCGGCGCCACGTTTCGGAACGCCAGGATGCCGGCCATCTTGAACGACATCTCGTTCGAGTCCACGTCGTGGTAGGAACCGTCGTAGCACTCCACCTGGAAGTCCACCACCGGGTACCCCGCCACCACCCCGCGCTCCGCCGACTCCTGGACGCCCCGGTCCACCGCCGGGATGTACTTGTTGGGAATCACCCCGCCCACGATCTTGTCCACGAACTCGTAGCCCGCGCCGCGCGGCCGCGGGATGATGCGGATCCAGCAGTCGCCGTACTGGCCGCGCCCGCCGCTCTGCTTCTTGTGCTTCCCCTGTCCCTCGGCCTTCCCCTTGAACGTCTCGCGATAGGCGATCCGCGGTCGCGCCAGGTCGGCGTGCACGCCGTAGCGCTGCTGGAGCCGTCCGAGCAGGATCTCGAAGTGCCGCTCCCCCATGCCGTGGATCAGCGTCTGCCGCAACTCGGAGTTGTACTCGAAGTGGAAGGTCGGGTCCTCCTCGTGCAGCTTGTGAAGCCCCGCCGCCAGCTTGTCCTCCTCGCCCCGCTGCTTGACCACCACCGCCGCGGAAGCCACGGCGTCCGGAAAGGGGATCGGCGGGAGCCGCACCGGCGCGTCCCGCACGGAGAAGGTGTCTCCCGTGTGGGTGTCGCGGAGCTTGGCCACCGAGCCGATGTCGCCGGGACGGAGCTCCGCCACCTCGAGGCGCTCCTTGCCCTGCTGCACCGAGAGGTGATTCAGCTTCTCCGCCAGCTCGTGCTGGGCGTTCCAGACCTCGGAGCCGTTGCGGAGGGTGCCGGCGTAGAGCCGAAAGAGGGTGACGTCGCCGACGTGCGGTTCTGACGTCGTCTTGAAGACCCGCGCCACCAGCTGGCCGTCCATGGGCGCCGGGACCTCTGCGGGCGAGGGCAGCAGCTCCACCATGCTGGTGAGCAGGGCCCGCATGCCGTAGGTGAGCTGCGCGCTGCCGACGAAGAGCGGCACGATGGTACCGGCCGCGACCGCCTTCTTCAGCGCCGCGATCACCTCGCCGCGCGGAATCTCCTCGCCGCCCAGGTAGCGCTCGATCAGGACATCGTCCGTGGCCGCCACCGTCTCGACCAGGAGCTCGCCGTATTTCTGGAACTGCGCGTGATACTCCGCCGGCACCTCGACTTCTTCGTACTCGCCCGACTTGGTGCCGGGCTTGTAGAGGTGCGCCGTGCCGGAAAAGAGGTTGATGATGCCACGGAACTGCGGCCCCTCACCCATGGGGATCTCGACCGGGAGCACCTTGGGCGAGAGGTGCGCCTTCACGTCCGCGAACGCCCGCTCGAAGTCCGCGTGCTCCTTGTCCATCTGGCCCACGAAGAGGAGCCGCGGCAGGTGCAGCTGGTCGCAGACCTCCCAGGCCTTCTCGGTCCCGACCTCGACGCCGCTCACGCCGCTCAGCACCACGACTGCGGAATCCGCCGCATGGAGCGCGGTGATCGCCTCGCCGAAGAAGTCGAGGTAGCCGGGGGCGTCGAGCATGTTGAGCTTGGTGTCCATCCACTCGGCGTAGGCGAGGCCGAGGCTGATGGTGTGCTGGCGGGCGATTTCGTCGGGGGTGTAATCCGTGAGGGTCGTGCCGTCCTTGATGCTGCCGTGGCGCCGGCTGGCGCCGGACACGAAGGCGAGAGCGTCCACCAGGGTGGTCTTGCCGCTCCCGCCGTGCCCGACAAAGGCCACGTTGCGGATCGCGGTCGAGCCATAGACACGCATGGCCTGCACCTCCTCCAGTTCAGGTACCGGGAGTTTGCAGGCCAATCCGCGGGATGTCAAACCGAGATCGAGAAGACTCGATGAATTCAGTGTGAAGGAGCCGGCGACGGAGTCTGGTGCATCGTCCGCTCCTCCATCCACGCGGAGAGCAGGATCTGCGCGATGGGGACCACCAGGAAGGGCGTGCCGTTGTCGGTGGCCGCCGAGATCCCCAGCCCGACCGCGCCGACGAGGGCCGAGACCAGGACGTCGCTGGCCAGGTTGCCACGGCCGTGATTCCCGAGGTGCACGCCGGCAGGGATCGTGACGGACGCGAGGAGATATCCTCCGATGATCGCGGCCGCGAGCTGGTCGTCGCTTTCGGAGCTGCCGTTGTCGTACAGCGCAGAGCCGATCAGACCTCCCGTGACGAATCCCACTGCGAGGCCGGTGATCCCGCCAAGCGCCATCCCGCTCCCGTTGGCCGAGCCGCTGGCGCTGTCGACCCAGCCCATGTGAATCGCCGGCGCCGGCGGGGCAGGCTGCCAGGTGACGAAGTGCGTTGCCGGCGGCATCTGGGCCGCGAGCGTCTCCGCCGAACCCGTGAAGGCAAGGACCGCTGCGAGGATTCGGCCCGGGTGAATACCCACGGGGTCTCCGCGAGAGAGGGACGTCGCGCCATCTGCACCCGACGGCGTCCGCGGCAACCTATTATCCTGTGGCGATGTCCGCCATCACGATCACCCGGTGCGTCTGCCGTCGCATGCCGTTCGCCACCCTCGAACCGCTGGCGCGCGAGCACGGCTGGACGCTCGACGACGTGATGCAGGAAACCGGCTGCGGCGATCAGTGCGGGCTCTGCCGGCCGTATCTCCGCGAAATGCTCCGCACCGGCCAGGTCGAATTTCACGACATACTCTGGGAGTAGTCACTTCCCCGCGTCCCCGCTTCCCGCTTCCCTGCTTCCCCGCCTATCGCAATTGAGCTAGCCTTTACCCCATGCCCACCCCCGCTCCCCGGAAGCTCCACCGCCTGCTCTCGCCGGGAGCGATCACGGTCCTTGCGGTGCTCAGCGGCTGGACCGGCATCTATCTCCTGTGGCAGGAGCGCCCGCTTGGCCTTGTCCTGGCCGTCCTGACCACGGTCCTGGCGTGGGCCGGGCTCCACCGTGGCCGGATCCTCGCCCAGCGCCAGGCCCGATCGCTCCGCCGCGCACTCGTGGCCTCCGCCACGCGCAACCGCGAGCTGGAGCGGCTCCGCCGGCTGGCGGCGAGCCTCCTCGCGGGCCGGAGCCTCGAGAAGATCCTGAGCGAAGTGGCGGAGTCGGCCACGGACCTGCTCGAGAGCGAGGCCGCCGTCGTCACCCTCCTCGTGGAAGAAGGCCGCTTCCTCCGGGTGGCGGCCGCATCCGGCCCGCTGGCGCCGCTCATTGGCCAGTTGCTCCCGGTGGACCACTCGCTCGCGGGCTGGGTGGCCCTCAACGAGGAGCCGCTCCTCAGCGAGGACATGGACGCCGACCCGAGGAGCTACCGCCCCGCGGGCACGCCCGCCTCGCTCCGCAGCGCTGCCTTCATCCCGCTCCGCTCCGGCGGCCTCGTCATCGGCACGATGAGCGTCCACAACCGCCGTGACGGTCAGCCCTACGACGACGACGCCCTCCAGCTCCTGCAGACGCTCGGCGACCAGGTCGTCGTGGCCCTCGACCGGACGAACGTCCTCGAGGAGAGCCGGCGCAACGAGCGCGCGCTCGCCGAAAAGAACCGCGAGTTGGTGCGCGCCACGATGCTCAAGAGCCAGTTCCTGGCCAACATGTCCCACGAGCTGCGCACCCCGCTCAACGCCATCAACGGATTCTCCGACCTCCTCCTCACGGAGGCCGCCGGCCCGATCAACGCCGAGCAGCGGGAATTCCTCGAGGCCGTCTTCCGGAACGGACGGCACCTCCTCGACCTGATCAACAGCGTGCTCGACCTGTCGAAGATCGAGGCGGGCGCCATGACGCTGCACCTGGCGCCGACGGACCTCCGGCACGCGGTGATGGAAGCGGTGGCCGACACTGCCAGCCTTCGCACCGCCCGCCAGCAGGACTGCCGGGTGGACGTGGACGCCGGCGACCTGGTGGCCGTCGCCGACGGACTCCGAATCAGGCAGGTCCTCATCAACCTCCTCTCGAACGCGTCCAAGTTCACGCCCGAGGCCGGCCAGATCCGCCTCGCCGTGGTCCGCACGCGTGCGCCCCTGCCGGTGCCCGGGGGCGACGAAGGCGACGGCACCCGGCTCATCTCGCGCGACGCGATCTGGGTCTCGGTGAGCGACACCGGTATCGGCATCGACCCGTCGAACACCGACAAGCTGTTCCGCGAATTCAGCCAGGTGGACAGCTCGGCCAGCCGCCAGCAGCAGGGCACCGGCCTCGGCCTGGCGCTCAGCAAGCGCTTCATCGACCTCCACGGCGGGACCATCGGCGCGGAATCGATCGTCGGCCGGGGCAGCACCTTCTGGTTCCTCCTGCCGGTGGACGGCCCGCTTACCGAGGCGCCGGCCGGGGTGGCGAGTTGATGCGCCCGCTCATCATCGGCGTGGCCGGCGGGTCGGGGTCGGGCAAGACCACCGTGGCAAGGGCCATTCACGAGCGGCTCGGCGTCGACGCGATCTTCCTCGACCAGGACGCCTACTACGCCGACCTCGGACACCTGCCGTTCGAGGAGCGGGCCCGGACCAACTTCGACCACCCCGACGCGCTCGACACCGACCTGATGGTGGCGCACCTCGAGGCGCTGGCCGCCGGCCAGGCCATCGACAAGCCCACCTACGACTTCACCCGGCACACCCGCGCCGTCGCGACGGTGCGCCTCGAGCCGCGCGACGTGATTTTGGTGGACGGCATCCTGATCTTCGCCGACGCCCGGCTGCGGCGGATGTTCGACATGAAGGTGTTCGTGGACGTGGCCGACGACCTCCGGTTCATCCGCCGGATGCAGCGGGACGTCTCGGAGCGCGGGCGGTCGGTCGAGTCGGTCGTCGCGCAATACCTCGGTACCGTCCGACCGATGCACCTGGAGTTCGTCGAGCCCTCGAAGCGCTACGCCGACATCATCGTGCCCGAGGGCGGCCGGAACACCATCGCCGTCCAGATGCTCGAGGCGCGGGTGGCCGCGGAGATCGCCCGTCGGCGCGCGGAACGGCCCTGATCCCGGCGGAGTTCCTTTCCCGCAGAACGGCGGTATCTTCCCCCCGTCCCACCCGCCCCCGGGGTACCCGGACCGGCGGCGCTCTTCACCCCCTCAGGAGATGGTCTCATGCGTCGCACCACGTCCCTGCTTGCGCTCGCCGCCCTGCTCGCCGTGCCCGCGGCCGCCTCCGCGCAGGCCGCTACCGATATCGCGGTCACCAAGCAGCAGGTCCAGACCCAGCGCCAGCAGATTGTCGCCCAGAACCTCCCGCTCACGGACGCGCAGGCCACCAAGTTCTGGCCGCTCTACCAGGAATACCGCCTGGCCGTCGGCAAGCTCGCGGACCAGCGGATCGCCCTGATCACGACCCCGACCGCCGCCGACACCGCGACCGACAAGGAAATCGAGGAGCGGTTGTCCAAGTGGGTCTCGATCGGCGGCCAGTACGCCAAGTTGCAGGGTGACTACATCAAGAAGTTCCAGGCCGCGATTGGCACCCGGGGCACGCTCCGGTTCTACCAGATCGAGACCCGTCTCGACCTGATCGTCCAGGCGGCCATCGCCTCCGAAATCCCGCTCGTCCCGGTCAAGTGACCCAGCGCGGGACTCGCAGGTCGCCCCGGCGCGGCGCCATCGCCCTCGCCGGGGCGATCTGCGTTCTGGCTTCACTCACCGCCTGCGAACGGACTCCACCGCCGAAGGCCAGCTACGTAGGCCGGGCGGCGTGCGTCGCCTGCCACGCCGCCGAGGACTCGCTCTGGCGCGGGTCGCATCACGCCGCCGCCATGCAAGTGGCCGACAGCAACACCGTCCTCGGCGATTTCAACGACGCCACCTACAGCTACAACGGCCTCACTTCCCGCTTCTTCCGGCGGGGCGGCCGGTTCTGGGTCAGCACCGAGGGGCCGGACGGCGCCCCGACCGATTATCCCGTCAGCTACACCTTCGGCGTCTACCCGCTGCAGCAGTACCTGATCGCCTTCCCGAAGGGCCGCTACCAGGCGCTTGGCATCGCGTGGGACACCCGCACGAAGGCCGAGGGCGGCCAGCGCTGGTTCCACCTCTATCCGGGCGAGCAGGTGGACCACCGGGACGTGCTGCACTGGACCGGCATGCTGCAGAACTGGAATTTCATGTGCGCCCAGTGCCACTCGACCAACCTGCAGAAGGGATACGTCGCGGCGGCCGACAGCTACGCCACCACCTGGTCCGAGATCGACGTCTCCTGCGAGGCCTGCCACGGACCCGCGAGTACCCATGTCAACCTGGCCCAGCGCCGCGGGAAGGGCGCGGGGGCCTGGCGCGGTCCATCGGGCCTCACCATCGGGCTCCGCGACACGGCCGCGGCGGCCTGGATCATCGATACCGCCACCGGGCTCGCGCACCGGAGCGCGCCGCGCGTGAACCACGCGGAAATCGAGACCTGCGGCCTCTGCCACGCGCGGCGGGGCCAGGTCTGGCCGGATTCCGGCGCGATTCATCTCCTCGCCCAGACGCAGCGCGTCAGCCTGCTTGACGAGGGGCTGTACTACGCCGACGGCCAACAGCAGGACGAGGTGTACGAGTACGGTTCGTTCCTGCAGAGCAAGATGTACCGCGCGGGCGTCACCTGCAGCGACTGCCACGACCCCCACAGGAGCACGGTGCGGATCGCCGGCAACGTGGTGTGCGGTAGCTGCCACCTCGCCACGAAGTTCGACGTGGAGTCCCATACACACCACAAGCCGGGCAGCGCCGGTGCCCTCTGTGCGAACTGCCACATGCCGGTCCGGAACTACATGGTGGTGGACGGGCGGCGCGACCACGGCTTCAAGATCCCGCGCCCCGACCTGACCCTGGCGATTGGAACACCGAACGCCTGCACCGCCTGCCACGCGGACAAGCCCGCCGCGTGGGCTGCCGGCGCCGCGGAACGCTGGTACGGCCCCAGGGACCCGGCTCGCGTCGTGGCCGCGATGACCATCGCCGACGGCCGCGCCCAGACGAGCGGCGCCGGCCAGTCGCTGGTGGCACTCTCGCGCGACACGGCGATCAGCGGAATCACCCGCGCCACCGCGGTCGGCCTCCTGGTGCGGAATCCGTCGCAATACATGGTCACCGCCATCCAGATGGCACTCGGCGACCGCGACCCGCTCCTGCGCCGAGCCGCCGCCGAGCAGCTGGAATCGCTCGATCCGGCCATGCGGGCGCCGATGGCGCTGCCGCTGCTCGACGACTCCGTGCGCACCGTCCGTCTCGCGATCCTCCCGACGCTCGCCGGGCTGCCGGACACCGGCTGGACCGCGAAGGAGCGGGCAGCGTTCGCGCTGGTCCTCGCGGAGTATCGCACCTCGCAGGAATTCAACGCCGACCGGCCGGAATCGTGGGCGAATCTCGCCAGCCTCGACGCCCGCCTGGGGCAAACCGAGGCCGCGGAGGCGGAATTCCGGCGCGCGATCGCGCTGCAACCGCAATTCGTGCCCGCGTACATGCAGCTGGCGGAACTGTTTCGGACCACGCGGCAGGAGACGCAGGCCGATTCGGTGCTCCGCATGGGACTCGACCGGGTCCCCGGCAACACCGACCTGCAGTACCAGCTCGGACTCGCCCTGGTCCGCCAAGGCAAGAAGGCCGACGCGCTGCCCTACCTGAAAGCGGCCGCCGCCTCAGGGAGCTCGCATTACGTGTATGTCTATGCGGTGGGGCTCTACGATGCGGGGCAAGCGGGGCCATCGATCACCACGTTACAGGGCGCGCTCAAGCGCTCACCCGACGACACGGAACTGCTCTACGGGCTGGCGTCGATCGCGGCCGCCGCAGGACAACGGGAGGTGGCGCTCCCCGCGGCACGTCGGCTGGCGGCGCTGGAGCCCGGAAACCAGGAGGTCCAACGCTTCCTCGCGCAGCTCGAAGGTGGATCGCCGCCGCGGCAATAGCCACGGCTCCAATCGTTCAATTCACGGCGGCGGGACGGCGGAAGTGGCGGGGGCGTGGTGCGCCGGAGGGTTCCAGGGCGCGGACAGGTACGCCACCGCCGCCGGCCGGTCGGGCAGGAAGCCCTGGTAGTCCTTTTCCAGGTCGAAGGTGTCGGGATTGTGGGGACGCTCGGTCACCAGGGCGTCGTGCAGGCACCACTTGGCGCCGGCCCGGCACCCCGAGCGCGACGCGTTGACGGCCAGCACCCCACCCTGCTCGGCGTATTGCGTGCCCAGCGCGATCATCGTGGCGGCATTGGCGGATCGGGTTCCGGTCGTGCTGTCGTCCGCATAGACGAAGTAGGCGCGCCGCAGATGGCCCACGATGTCGGGCGTCAGGCCCGATTCTCCCCCGTCCAGGTCGTAGTACACCGTGCGCCCCATCAGGGCGACGCCTGGCGCTCCCATCCCCTCGAGCTCGGCCAGGAGCTCGTGCGCCACGAAACTCCCGCTGGAATGCGCCGCCACAAGCACCAGCCCCCGCGGGCGTGAGAGCAGCGAGTTGGCAAGCGCGGTGTTGCCGATTTCGCGCCCGGCGTAGTCCACGGTGGCCGGCCCCCGGACTGCACAGAGGTATCGGACGCCGCGGTGCGCGAGTGCCGTCCGGTACACCTCGTCCACCCACGCCCGGGCCCACTTTTCCCGCACCCCCCACCCACCGTACGCGACGAACGTGGCGTAGGCGTGCGTCCGGCCGGTGTCCCGGCAAGAAACGCCGGCACCCACTGGCTGCCACCCCACGCCGGGCAGCAGGAGCCCCAGCATCAACCAACTCCCGGCGCTCAGCGCCATAGGCGTCCCTTGGTTTGTGTCAATCGATGTCCTGGCACGATGAGGGGGTCCTCATCGCTGGCGCTCGTAACCTGGGCGGGATCATTTCGGGCTCCGGGAACGAGGAAATCGACGTGAGTACCCGACGATTTCTTTGCTTGACGCGCCCCATTGCGGGGGGCACCTTTGGCCATTCCCCTGACGGGAGTTCCCGCCCTTCTGCCCCAGGCGTCGACTTCCCCGCAGGGACACCGCGTCTTCTATCCAAGGAAGTCCGCGTGCCCCCATTGACGCACTCCGGTCGCCCGATGGCGCTGGTCGGGCTTGCCCTCGCCGCCGCCTGCGGCGGCAAGGCCGCCCCCCAAGCGGCCCCGCCGAACGTCACCATCGTCACCACCGTGGCGAACGACATCCCGGCGAGCATCGAGCTGGTCGGTCAGGGCGCCGCCTCCAAGTTCATCGAGGTGCGTTCGCAACTCAACGGCGTCATCGTCGACCGGCCGTACCGGGAAGGGAGCGACGTCGCCGCAGGCACCCTCCTGTTCCGGCTCGACCCCACCATTTACGAGGCGACCTTCCGGAGCGCCAAGGCGGCGGCCGAGAACGCCCGGGCGCGGCTCGACAACGCCCAGCGCACCCTGAAGCGACTGACGCCGCTGTTAGCCGAGGGCGCGGTGTCGCAGAAGGACGTCGACGACGCCACGACCGAGCTCCAGCAGGCCCAGGCGAGCTACGCCGAGGCCCAGGCCAACGCCGACCGCGCCGAAAAGGACTTTAACGACACCAACATTCGCGCCGAAATCCCGGGCCGCGTGGGACGCGCCGAATTGCCGCTCGGCGCGCGCGTGACGGGCCCGGCGGACGTCCTGACCGACCTGCAGCAGATCGACCCGATCTACGTCTACTTCAGTCCCTCCGACCTCGAGTTGCTCCGCTTCCGGCGGGAGCAGGCGGAGGGCAAGCTCGTCTTCCCGAAGGGCAAGCTGCAAGTGGAAGTCCGGCTCTCGGACGGCACGGCGCTTCCGGCGCGGGGCCAGCTGGACTTCGCCGACCTCTCGCTCAATTCCCGGACCGGGACCCAGCAGTTCCGGGCCGAGTTCCGGAACCCGCAGCACATCCTGCTTCCGGGGCAGTTCGTGCGGGTGCGCATCCTCGGGATCACCAGGAAGGCAGCCATCCTGGTGCCGCAGCGGGCGGTGCTCCAGGGCCTCGCCGGGGCGTACGTCTACGTCCTGACCGAAGGAGACACCGCTCGGGCCCGCACGGTGACCGCCACGACGTGGGAAGGGAACGGCTGGATCATCGAGACCGGACTCAACGCCGGCGAGCGGGTCGTGGTGGACGGCACCCAGCGCGTCATCTCCGGTCAGCCGGTCCGGATCGCGCCGCTCGCGGATTCGACCGCCGCCGACACCACCCCATGACGGAGCACCCCCCCGCGGCCGGCGGCGAGCCGTACGTCGCCAAGAATTTCTTCATTCGCCGGCCGATCTTCTCGTCCGTCATCTCGATCGTCATCCTGCTCCTCGGCACGGCGTCGATCGTGTCGCTGCCGATCACGCTCTACCCCCGCATCACGCCGCCGAGCGTGCAGGTGACCGCCGTCTATCCAGGCGCCACTGCCGAGGACGTGGCCGAGGCGGTCGCGGCGCCGATCGAGCAGCAGCTGTCCAGCATGGACGGCCTGCTCTACTTCAAGTCGTCGAACGGCAGCGACGGGACGATGAACCTGTCGATCTACTTCGACATCAGCCGCGACCAGGACCTGGCCGCGGTGGATGTGCAGAACCAGGTCAAGCTGGCCGAGCCGCAGCTCCCCGAAGAAGTGCGCCGCCAGGGCATCACGGTCAAGAAGTCGCAGCCCGACATCCTGCTCATGATCGCGCTGACGTCGACCGATCCGCGCTACGACGCCGAGTACCTGAGCAACTACTCCAAGATCAACCTCGAAGACGAGATCAAGCGCATCAAGGGAGTGGGAGACGCCTACACCTTCGGCCAGCTCGAGTTCTCGATGCTGCTGCAGCTCGACCCCGACCGGATGGCACAGCTCGGCCTGACGGTGGCCGACATCCAGAACGCCGTGCGCGAGCAGAACACCACCAATCCGGGCGGCCGGGTGGGCCGAGAGCCCTCCCCGCCGGGCACCGACCTGACGCTGCCGGTGACCACCAAGGGCCGCCTCAAGACGACGACGGAGTTCGGCAACATCATCCTCCGCACCGGCCGGGACGGGGCGGTGCTCCGGATGTCCGACGTGGCCAACGTGCGGCTCGGCGCCCGGAACTACGACCTCCAGGGCCGCCTCAACGGCAAGCCCAACGCGTTGCTCCTCGTCTACCTCCGGGCTGGCGCCAACGCGCTCGAGGTCAAGGACAAGATCCTCACGCGCATGGACGAGCTGGCCGCCAACTTCCCCCCCGGCGTGGCTTACACCGTGTCCTACGACACCACGCCGTTCATCACCGCCTCCATCGAGGAGGTGATCCACACCCTCGGCGAGGCGATGCTGCTGGTCACCCTGGTGGTGTTCATCTTCCTGCAGAGCTGGCGCACCACGCTGATCCCGCTCCTGGCGGTGCCGGTGTCCATCGTCGGCACCTTCGCCGGGATGGCGTTGCTCGGGTTCTCGATCAACATCCTCACCCTCTTCGGGCTGGTGCTCGCCATCGGCATCGTGGTGGACGACGCCATCATCGTCATCGAGAACGTCGAGCGGATCATGGCCACGGAGCACGTGGGCGTGGTCCAGGCCACCGACAAGGCGATGACCCAGGTATCGGGCGCGCTCATCGCGATTGTGCTGGTGCTGGCGGCCGTGTTCATCCCCGTCGGGTTCATGGGCGGCATCACCGGCGCCATGTTCATGCAGTTCGCGGTGACCATCGTGGTCTCGGTCATCCTCTCGGGTATCGTGGCGCTGACCCTCACGCCTGCGCTCTGCACCCTGCTCATCAAGGACGAGCATCCGACCAAGGGGCGTTTCTTCACCGCGTTCAACAACGCCTTCGACCGGTTCACCACCACCTACGTGGGCGGCGTGCGCGGCGTCCTCGGTCGGCCCAAGACCTTCCTGGCCGCGTTCGCGGTCATCCTGGCGCTGATCGTGGTGCTGTTCAAGTCGATTCCCGGCGGGTTCGTGCCGACCGAGGACAAGGGGTACTTCGCGCTCGCGGTGAGCCTGCCGTCGGGCGCCTCGCGCCAGCGGTCGGACTCGGTCGTGGCCAAGATCGAGCGGATCGTGGCCAGCAAGCCCGGCGTCAAGAACGTCATTTCGCTCGTCGGGTTCGATTTCATCATGAACGCCAACCTGACGAACATCACGACGATCTTCGTGATGCTGGAGCCGTGGGAGGAGCGCAAGGATGCGGCGACCAGCATCGGCGCCATCATCGGCGCGGTCAACCGCGACCTCTCCCAGGTGCCCGAGGCCACCGCCTTCGCGTTCAACCTGCCGGAAATCTCCGGCATGGGCACCACTGCAGGCCTCGAGATGAACCTGCTCGACCGCTCCGGCGGAAGCGTCAAGGCGTTCGCGGGCACCGCGCAGGAATTCGTCTCCGCCGCGGCCAAGTCCCCCGACGTGTCGCGGCCCCGCGCGCTCATCAGCGTCAACACGCCGCAGGTGTACGTCACCGTCGACCGGGAAAAGGTGAAGAGCCTCGGCGTGTCCTTGACGGACGTGTTCCAGACCCTGCAGACGATGCTCTCGGCGATGTACATCAACGACTTCAACCTCTTCGGCCGCACCTACCGGGTGCAGGCAGAGGCGCAGCCCAAGTTCCGGATCAGCCCGGCGGACATCGGCCGGCTCTACGTGGCGGCCCCGGGCGGCGCGATGGTGCCGGTCTCCTCGCTCATCACCACCGAATTCATCGGCGGCCCGTCCGTCGTGACCAGGTTCAACGGCTTCACGTCGGCGCTGGTGACAGCGGAACCGGCCGCGGGCAAGAGCAGCGGGCAGATGATGGCGGCGGTGGAGAAGGCGGCGGCACCGTTCGCGGATCGTGGTGTCGCCTATGCCTACAGCGGACAGTCGTACCAGGAAAAGCTGGCCCAGGGCCAGGGCAACACGGTCTTCATCCTCGGCATCGTGCTGGTCTTCCTGGTGCTCGCGGCGCAATACGAGAGCTGGTCCATCCCGTTCGGCGTGATTCTTGGCGTGCCCTTCGGCGTCGTCGGCGCGCTGATCGGCATCCTGCTCCGCGGCGTGCCGAACGACCTCTATTTCCAGATCGGCCTGGTCACGGTCATCGGCCTCGCCGCCAAGAACGCGATCCTCATCGTCGAGTTCGCCAACGGGCTTCGGGCCGGCGGCGCCACCGTGCGGGAGGCGGCGCTCGAGGCGGCGAAAGACCGATTCCGGCCGATTCTCATGACGTCCTTTGCCTTCATCCTCGGCGTGGTGCCGATGCTCATCGCCAGCGGGGCCGGCGCCCAGAGCCGGCACTCGCTGGCCACCGGCGTGTTCTCGGGCATGCTCATCGCCACCGCCGTCGGCGTCCTCTTCATTCCGCTCTTCTTCTTCCTTATTGCCGGAGCCGGCGAGAAGAAGAAGGCGGAAGAGGCGGAGGCATGATGCGGCGCAGCCTCCTTCCCCTGGCCGCCGCCCTCTCACTCGGCGCGTGCGCCGTCGGCCCGGGCTACGAGCGCCCGCCGACCCCGGTGCCGGCGGCGTACCGCGGCGACACCCTCCAGGTCGTCAAGGACACCGCCGCCACGATCGCCCCGCTGGTGCCGCCGGCCCCTGTGCCGGGCGACACCATCGCGCCGACCTGGAACGAAACCCTGGGCGACAGCGTCCTGCTGGCGCTGATGGACACCGCCCGCGTGCACAACCAGGACCTGCAGGCCACGATCGCCCTCACGCGGGAATTCCAGGCCCGCTACGCGATCGCGAAGAGCGACTTCTACCCGCAGGTCGGCCTCGTCGGCCGCGGGGGGACCGCCAAGACGAAAGTGATCGGCGTACCGCCCGTGACCGGCGACTTCTTCGAGGCCAACGGCGTCGCCTCCTGGGAGATCGACCTCTGGGGCCGGGTCCGACGGAGCAGCGAGGCGGGCAAGGCGTCGTACTATGCCCGCACGGAAGACCAGCGCGGCGCCGAGCTGAGCCTCGCGGCGGCGGTCGCCATCGGGTACTTCGGCATGCTGCAGTTCGACCAGCAGCTCTCGGTCGCCGAGCGCACCCTCGCCTCGCGACGGGCCACGGCGGAGCTGTCACGCGCGCGCTACCGCGAAGGCCAGGTGTCGAAGCTGGACGTGCTGCAGTTCGAGTCCCAGGTGCAGGACGCGCAGGTCCAGCTCGCCGCCATCGCCCGGTTCCGCGCGGTGCAGGAGAATGCGCTGAGCGTCCTCGTCGGCCTCTCGCCCGGCACCCTGCCGCGCGGGCTGCCACTCGAACAGCAGGTGGCCAATTTCAACGTGCCCGAGGGGCTTCCGTCCGACCTGCTCGCGCGCCGGCCCGACGTGCGGGCCGCGGAGGAGGATCTGCACGCCGCCACGGCGCGGGTCGGGGTGGCGTGGGGCAATCGGCTGCCGACGATCAGGCTCACCGGACAGTACGGGTATGTCAGTGACAACCTGAACGAGGTGTTCCAGAGCCAGAACAGCCAGAACGCCCTCTTCGTCGGGATCCAGGTGCCGCTCTTCACCGGCGGCCGGCTGGAGGGTGAACTGAACGTGGCCCAGGCGCAGGTGGAGCAGGCGCAGGCCAACTACGAACAGGTGGTGCTCCGCGCGCTGCAGGATGTCGAGGACGCGCTCGTGGCGGTGCGGACCACGCGCGACCAGGTGATCGCACAGACCGCCCAAGTGGCCACTCTGACCGAAACACTCACGCTGGTGCAGCACCGCTACGAGAACGGACTGGCCAGCTATCTCGAGGTGCTCGACGCTCAGCGCAGCCTCTTCGCCGCCGAGCTCGGCCTCGCGCAGGTCCAGGCGCTGGAACTGGCCAGCGGCGTCCAGCTGTACAAGGCGCTTGGGGGTCCGTGGTCAGAATTGGGGACCGCACGACAATAGCGCATCGACCGAGGCCGTCCCGCCGGTCCGCCGCCCACCTGCTCCTCGCCGCGCTGGCGCTCGCCATCGCCGGACCGGCCGCCGCGCAGACACCCGACACCACCCTTCCCGCCGGCGCGGAGTATCAGTTCCACGGCAGCTTCAGCGGACTCGAGCGCTGGCTTTACGGTACGCGCTACCGCGCCCTCTGGGCGACGCCCGTGGCCGCACCCTCCCTCGGCCTCCCCAGCCCCGTCACCGAACAACAGATCGAGGACGCGACGCAGGGCCGCCGCGCGGGTTTCCTCCGCTTCAGTACGCCTGACGGCACTCGTTGGGTGTATCGTGCGCTCGACCGTGATCTGGTGTCCGTCGCCCCCTCCCCGCTCCGCCAGAACCTGCTCCCCGCGGTCATCCAGGGGCTCAACGCCGGCCGGCATCCCGGCGCGGCGCCGATCGTCGTCGCGCTCGCCGCCGCCATCGGCGCCCGGGTGCCCGTCGCTCGCATGGTCCGCCTCGACGACAGCCTCCCGGTCCCCAGCGGCGACGGCCGGCTCGGCTACCTGCAGCGTGGCGATACGGTCGGGCTCACCACCACCCAGGTACTCGAGCGGCTCCGACGGAGCGACGCCCGCGAGTTCGACGCGCAGGCGTACCTGCGGGAGCGCCTGTTCGACACCTACCTCGGCAGCTGGGACGACGCCCCCGACCTCTGGCGCTGGGAACGGGCTGGGACTCCCGCCCGCTGGACGCCGCGTCCGCGCGTCCGCGATCAGGCCTTTGCCATCTACGACGGTCTGCTCGCGGGGCTGGCCCGTCGCTCGGTGCCGGGGTTCGTCTCGTTCGGAACCGCCTACGACAAGCAGCTCGGAGTCATGCCGCTCCAGCGTGCGCTCGACCGGCAATTGCTGACCCTGCTGGACTGGAGCGCCTGGGATTCGACCGCCGCCGCCATGCAGCGCGCCCTCACCGACTCCGTCATTGCGGCGGCCGTGGCGCAGCAGCCCTCGGAGTATGCGGCCCTCGACAGCGCGCGGCTTGGTGCCGCGCTCCGCGCCCGGCGGGATGCCCTGCCACAGGCGGCGAGGCAGCTCTATCGCCTCGTGAACCAGGAGGCCGCCTTCTTCGGCACCACCGGCGCCGACACCGTGACGGTGACGCAACTGCCCGACGACCAGGTGGATATCGCGTTCCAGGACGGCCGGACCCGGCATTTCGCGTCGGGCGACGCCGACGCGATTGCGCTCTACCTCGGCGGCGGGCCGGACCTCGTCGAGCTGCGGGGAAAGGAACAGGGCGGGCCGTGGGTGGACATCGCGTGGCAGCCGGGGCTGACGATCACCGGCAAACGCGGAACCGGCGCCGGGACGACGCTCTTCGGCGGGGGTGAGATTCCGGCGGGAGTTCGGGCCCGCGTCGTGCGCGACACTCTGGCCCCGCCGGAAATTGCCGACGTGGGCCTCCTCCGGTCCAAGCCGGTTCCCCTTCACGGAAACGCCGTCAGCCCCGCGATCTGGCTCGACGTGAACTCCGATGTCGGCGTCCTGCTCGGCGGCGGCGTCAACCTCACCACGTATCGTGCCGGGCATCAGCCCTACTATCGCTGGCTCCAGCTCAAAGCCGCGTACGCCACGACGCCCGGAGACTTCGCCATCGAACTGCACGCCAAGTTCAACCGGTGGCGTTCGCGAACTGCCGTGACCCTCGACGCCGGACTGTCGCAGATTGCGGTCCTCCACTTCTTCGGGTACGGCAACACCACGCCCTACGACCAGCCGATCGGCTACTACCGGGCACGCCAGAACCAGCTCTACGTCTATCCGGCCTGGAATTTCCGTCCGACACCGGCCACCCGGTTCTCCATCGGGCCACTCTTCAAGCACGTCCTGACCGACACGATCGGCACCACGCTCCTGAACGCCTCCCGACCGTACGGGGTCCCCGAGTTCGCCCAGTTGGGCGTGATGGCGAGCGCCACGTACGACACCAGGGACGCCGTGAATTTCACCCGGCATGGGATCTGGGTCGCAATGAGCGGCTCGTTCTACCCCGTGGTGTTCGGTGCCGGCACCTCCTTCGGCGGCATGCGCGCATCGGCAGCCGCCTTCGTGACACCTCGCCAATGGCGGCGGGCCACCCTCGCGATGCGTGGCACCGCGCAGCTCGCCTTGGGGGATGTGCCGGTGCATGAAGCGGCCTACGCCGGCGGCAGCGGCACGCTGCGCGGCTACGAATCGGGGCGCTACGCAGGGGAGGCGGCGGTCTACTTCAACAACGAACTGAGGCTGCAGGTCGGGACGCTGCCATTCGTGGTGCCCTGGCACTTTGGTCTCTCGGGCATTGCCGACGTCGGAAGAGTCTTCGCTTCCGCCGACAGCACGCGGGTCTGGCACGCGTCAGTCGGGGGGGGCGCCTGGGTGGCGATGCCCGACCGCTCGGTAGGCGGCGTCATCACGGTGGTGCGGAGTCCCCAGGGCACGTCGATCTGGTTGGGAACCAGCTTCATGTTCTAGGCTGGCCGCAGCGCCTCCAGCGCGCGGCGCACGAACACCGGGGCCATGTCCTTGCGCCAGCCGATGGTGAAGTCGGTGTTGTCGAGCGGCTTGGCCAGCTTGCCGGCAATTCGCGCCGCCTCATCGAGCTGGTCGTCGTCGAGCGTGCCCCCAACCAGGGCCGCGGCAGCGTCCGGCACCTGCTTGGGATACGACCCGACCGCTCCAAGGACGATTCGCGCTGCGGACACCCGCCCTGCCCCGTCGAACGACGCCCACGCCGCCACCCCCAGCACCGGAAAATCGAACGCCCCGCGGCGACGCACCTTGCGATAGCTCGCGCGCGCGGCGGCGAGGGCCGGTACCTCCACCCGCACCAGGAGTTCCTCGGGCTGCTTGGTCAGGAACGCCATGCCGTCGTCGTGGTAGAGCGCCGCGGCCGGAATGGTCCGCTCGCCATCGGGCCCGGCGAGGACGACCCGCGCGTCGAGCGCCACCATCACCGGCACCAGGTCGCTCGACTGCACCGCCCAGCAGCGCGGGCTCGAGGGCGCCACCCAACAGATTGCTCCGTCCTTCTTCATGCAGAAGTCGATGGCCTTTCGCCACTCGTAACCCTGGTCGTAGTAATTGCAGCGGGTATCGAGCAGGAGGTTCCCGCCCACCGTGCCCATGTTCTGCAGCAGCGGTGTCGAGATTTCCGATGCGGCGTGCGCCAGCCGCGGCCCAGCCGGCAAGCACCCGCGGGTCGCGAATGAGTCGCGTCAGCGTCACGCCGGCGCCGATCCGAAGCGTACCGTCCGCTGCCACCTCGAGGAGCCCGAGCTCCGGAATCCGCCGCACGTCGATGACCTGCCGCGGCTCCTGCTGCCGGCGCTTCATGTTGGGATAGAGGTCGGTCCCACCGGCCACGTAGGCGCCCGCCGAACCAGCAGCCACGCGCGCCGCGACGGCCTCGCGAATTGAGGTCGGGAACGATGTTTCGTGCGGCGGGAGTCTCAGCATTCGACAGTACCCCGGGTGGACGTTCGTGCTGCGTGCGCTGGTCGGTCGGCTCGGGATGGTCCTTCGGGCAGAAACAGTTCGCGCCCCCTCCGGACCATTCCCTTCACCGACCTCCCCGTCATTCCGCGATCTACCGTGAGCCCCGAAGGCCGGGCTGCTCCGGAGGCACGTGAGTTCCGACACACCTGCACTCCATACCGGATCGGAGTGTTGTGAACTCCAGTGCCGGAGGAGCAGGCTGGTCGAGGGGCTCATCAACCGAACCTAATCCCGACCATTCCCACCCTGCGCCGGCGTCCTGACATAGGTCCGCTCCGGCCACGGCACCGTCGGCGTGCCGCTGGGACCGAAGCGCGGGTCCTTCCCCTTGGCCTTGGCCTGCATCGCCTTGAGGATCTTCGGCGGGCTCATCGGCACCTCGTCGATCCGCACCCCGACCGCGTCGTAGATCGCGTTCGCGATGGCGGGCATCACTGGATTGAGCGGCCCCTGCCCCGCCTCCTTGGCGCCGAAGGGGCCGTTGGGGTCGGGGTCCGAGATCAGGTAGGTGATGACGTCGCACATCTCCATCGTGGTCGGGCTCTTGTACTCGAGCATCGACGGGAACTTGTGTACCACCTTCCGGTCCTCGCGATAGGCCATCTCCTCCATGAGCGCCTCGCCGAGGCCCATGTACACGCCGCCCTCCACCTGGCCCATCACCAGCGCCGGGTTGATGGCCTGCCCGATGTCGTGCCCGATCCAGATGGTCGGCACCCGCACGATGCCGGTCTCGGAATCCACCTCGACCTCGGCGATCGCCGCGGAATAGCTGTACGCCGCCGACGGCCCGACGCCTGCGCCGCGGTAGCGGCCCGGCGAGCGCGGTGGCGTGTAGCTCCCCACCGCGCCGAGCGTCCCGTGCTTCGCCTCGGCGACGCCGACCGCCTCCTGGAACGAGAGCCCGCGATCGGGGTCCTGCGCGTCGAACACCCGGCGCCCGCCGAAGACCAGCCGGTCCACCGGCACGTCGAGCTTGGTGGCCACGGCCGAGGCGATCTGGTCCCGCACCCGCGTGGCGGCCTGCATCGCCGCCTGACCGGTCATGAGCGTCACGCGCGAGGAGTAGCTGCCCAAGTCCACCGGGGTGAGATCGGTGTCGGCGGTCACGACCTTGATGTCGGCCGGCTCGACGCCGAGTACCTCGGCGGTCACGTAAGCGAGAACGGACTCGGACCCTTGTCCGATGTCGATGGAGCCGCAGAAGATCGTGACGCCTCCGCCCCGGTCGCACTTGATCTGGGCGCCCGAGTGCGGCATGTCGTTCCAGTAGATCGGGAGGCCGGCGCCCGTGATGTACGAGGAACAGGCGAGACCGAGTCCGCGCCCGTACGGCAGCTTCCGGAAGCGCTCCTTCCAGCGCGACCCCTCCACCACCTTGTCGATGCACGCCGCGAGCCCCACCGTACCGAGCTGGAGCCAGTTGGCGGTGACGGCGTTGGGCTGGACCAGGTGCCGGAGCCTGAGCTCCGCCGGGTCGATCTTCAGCTCTTCGGCGATCTTGTCGAGCTGCACCTCGACGGCAAAGCGCGGCTGGGTGGTGCCGTGCCCGCGCTTGGGGCCGCCGGGCGGCTTGTTGGTGAAGGCGCGCCCACCGCGGAAGCGATAGGTGGGCACGTCATAGGTGACGGTCTGCAACGCGCCGGTGTAGTAGAGCGACGCCACGCCGTACGAGCCGTAGGCGCCGCCATCGAGGTACGACTCGAAGTCCATGGCAGTGATCGCGCCGTCCTTCGTCACGCCGGTGCGAATCTTCATCAGCGCCTGGTGCCGCCCGCGGTGGCAGTAGAACACTTCCTCCCGCGTGAGCCCGATCTTGACCGGCCGTCCGGTGACAAGGCTCAGCTTGGCGACGACGATTTCGTGGTTGAACGGGTCGCTCTTGCCGCCGAAGCCGCCGCCGTTGGGCGTGGCGATGACGCGGAGCCGTGGCGGCGGGAGCTCGAGTACCTTGGACAGCGCGCGGTGCAGGTAGTGCGGCGTCTGCGTGCTGGACCAGACCGTGATGCGGCCGTCCGGCGTGGCGTGCGCGATGCTGGCGTGCTGCTCCATCGGGAGATGGGTGTTCCCCTCGTAGAGGAAGAGGTCCTCCCGCACCAGGTCGGCGCGCTGAAACCCCTCCTCGAGCTCCCCGAACTGCAGGTGCACCAGCTTGTGCCAGTTGCCCTCATCGGCGTAGCCGTGGAGCTGCGGCGCCGGGGTCGCGGCCGCGTCGTCCACCGAGCCGATCACCGGCAGCGGCTCGTAGGTCACCTCGATCAGGCCACAGGCGGCGAGCGCGGTCTCCTCGTCGACAGCGGCCACCGCGGCCACCGGATCGCCGACGAAGCGCACCACGTCGGGGCAGAGGGCGTGTTCGTCCTGGCTCACGGGCAGGATGCCGAAGGGAATGGGGAAGTCGGCGCCGGTCAGCACCGCCTCCACGCCCGGCAGCTCGCGCGCACGGGAGACGTCGATCGACACGATGCGCGCGTGCGGGTGCGGACTCCGGAGCAGCTTGGCCCAGAGCATCCGCGGCAGGATGATGTCGTCGGCAAAGAGCGTCTGGCCGGCGACTTTGCCGGGAGCATCGGTCTTGGCCCGGGGAGTTCCGATGACGGAGTAGGCAGCGGGGCCGCTGGGCAGCGGGGCGGTCACCTCTCCGTCGTCACCCCGGCGAAAGCCGGGGTCCAGGGGCTTTTTTCTAGTAGCCATATAGCGTCTCGCGCCGAGGCTCAGCGAATTCCCCGCGCATTCGCAATGCCGCCAATTCAATTGCCTCGTAGATCTTCACGTACCCGGTGCAGCGGCACAGGTTGCCGGAGAGGGCGAGCTTGATCTCTTCGCGAGTCGGAGCCGGCGTGTCCTTCAACAGCGCCTCGGCGGCCAGCAGCACCCCGGGGGTGCAGTAGCCGCACTGGGCCGCACCGAGTTCCACGAAGGCCTGCTGCAGCGGATGCAACGTCGGGCCGGCGGCCATCCCTTCTACCGTGGACACTTCCTGCCCCTCAACGGCCTGCGCCAGTACCAGGCAGGAGAGGACCGGGACGCCATCCACGAGCACCGTGCAGGCGCCGCACTCGCCGAGCTCGCAGCCGTGCTTGGTGCCGGTAAGCTGGAGATCCTCGCGCAGCAGCTCGAGCAGCGTGGTGTGCGGTTTGTAGAGCGCTTCGCGCGCCTCGCCGTTGACACGAAAGGTGCCGCGGACGCGGGACGCCGGGTTGGTGATCTGGATCAGGTTGTCAGGTTGCACGCGGTCACCCTTCCGTTCTGTCTTTGAGAGGAAGGAGAAAATGGACTTAGTCCTTCAGTCCTCTTTCTCGTTTCTCCCGCTACAGTGGCTTCAGCTTCGCCAGCACATCCTCGACCACCGCCTGGGGCACCCGTCCCGCCACCTCGGCGTGGCGAGCCTTCCAGTCGGCGCTGCGCAGGTGATCCGCCAGTACGACCCCCTCCACTGCGAGTCCTTCCGGCAGTGGGACCTCGAAGGGATAGCCGGTCGCCCGCCCGCTCACGGCGCACATCAACGCCAGACCGGAGCGCGCATTGTAGAGCGCCGGCGAAACCACCAGCGCCGGCCGGCGCTGTGGTGCGCTGCCGTCCGTGGGCTCGATGGTGAGCCAGACGAGATCGCCGCGATCGGGCGCTACCACACTTCACGTCCCTGCGGGCGGCCCCAGTCGGTTTCCGTCGGGCGGTTTTCCGGCGTAATCCCTTCCGCGAGTTCCTCGAGCCCGTACTCCCGCCCCGCTGCTGTCAGCACGATGCGACCATCACGCAGCACAATCTCGACCTCGGCGCCGTCGGACAGGCCGAGCTCATCGACAAACGGCTTGGGGAGTCGAACGGCTAAACTATTGCCCCATTTTGAGATACGAGTCTTCATCGTTTGATGCCTCGTGGTATATACATTGAATCTACGCGAGGATTCTGGATTCGCAAGCCGGTAAGGCGGACTCCTGAGCATTGCGTTCCTGACAGGCGCCGGTAATGTAGGAACCTTCATATTGCCTGCGGTCGTCCACCCATCATCCGAGGAAGCATCATGGAACGCACGACACTGCGGCGCGTTGCGGCCAGCATTCGACTGCTGTCCGTTCTGGCCATCACCGGCTCGCTAGTGGCCCCCTCGGTGGCCCAGGCCCAGATGGCGAAACCGGCGTCGGCTCCCAAGCTCTCACCGCAACTCGACAGCGTCCGCACACTGCTCGACAAGTACCAGGACCCCGTCGCCGCTGTGCGCGACGGCTATCTCTCGACTCTCGTCTGCGTCGATTTCCCGAAGGGCGCCGCCGAGGGCACGATGCAGTACGGACCCGGTGGCATGGGCGTGCACTTCCTCAACATGGGCAACGTCGGACCGACCCTCGATCCGGCCAAGCCGCAGGTGCTGATCTACGAGCGGGACGGCGACAAGCTGAAGCTCGCGGCGGCCGAGTGGTTCATGCCGGCCGCCTGGTGAAGGAGGGCACGCCGCCGCCATCCATCTTCGGCCAGCCGCTGGTGGGGCCGATGGAGGGGCACGCGCCGATCATGTCGCCGGAAATGCACCACTACGACCTGCACGTCTGGCTCTGGCTGACGAACCCGTCAGGAGTGTTCAAGTCGACGAACCCCGCGGTTTCGTGCCCGAAGACGGGGTATTCGTACTCCGGCATGCCGCCGAACATGGTCCACGACACACTCAGCTGACGCTAAGATCGCCGGCAGTTGGGCGCCCGCTGGGCCCGGCGCACAGTGGTGCGGCCCTACCGACGCCCTGCCTTGTCCAACGCTGGCCGGCCCGGCACATTCCACCCCGTGACACATCCCGCCATCCGGCTGCGCTCTGCCCTGCTTGCCCTGCTCCTCGTCATCGGAGCGCTGGGCATGCCCGTGGCCGACGCCGCCCTGTTCCACCGGGCCGGACACGATCCATTTGCCGGCGTCACGCACATGGAGCCCCTCGGCGTCGTCCATCACGCCGATCGATGCGTCCTCTCGGCGCGGGCCGTGGCCCAGCGCGAGGACCTCGGCAGCGCCCGGGCAATCCGGGTGGCGCCGCCACTCCACGTCCGCCTCACCCCGACCATCGTCGCCGCACCCGCCGCGACCGACCTGATCGCGCTCGAGCGCTCCCGCGCCCCACCCGCCTGACCCTCCTCCGATTGAGCTAACCCCGACATCCGGGAGCCGTTCCTCTCTCGGCTCCCCTCAACAGGAACGAGGAGGCCCATGCGGTCATTGCTCCGCACGGCCGTCATCATCATGGCGCTCACGGGCGCCGCGGCATCCCGCGCCAGCGCGCAGGTGCCGTCCGGCGCCGCGGTGGATTCGCTCCATCGCACCGTCCTGATGCTCACGGCCCGACTGGATTCGCTCGAGGCCGGGCAGTGCCCGACCGGCCCGGCTCCGGTGTTCGTCGCTCCGAAGCCCACCGGCAACGCGTCGGTGGACTCGCTGGCCGTCGCCATCGCGCGCCTCTCTGCGCGCGTCGACGCCGTCACCGCTTCCCGCTGCTCGCTCGCGGCGGCCCCTGCCAAGCCAGCGGCTGACACGGCGCAGGATCCGCTCGCCGCGATTCGCGCCGCCGCGGACAGCACCGCGGTCGCCGCCGGGGCGCCGGCCGTGGCGGACACGACGAACGCCACGCCCACCCAGTTCGTCAGCCGCCAGCGCAACCAGTCGTCGATGAACCCCGAGATCAGTGCCACCGGCGACGTGCAGTTCGCCGCGCAGTCTGACATCCAGGGCCTCGACATGCAGCTGGCCGAGGTGGAGGTGGCGCTCCAGGCCACGCTCGATCCCTACTCCTTCACCAAGATCTTCCTGACCTGGGGCCAGGACGGTGTCGGGGTGGAAGAGGCCTACATCTACTGGACGGGACTCCCGGCCCACAGCCGGGCGGACATCGGCAAGTTCCGGATGCCGGTGGGTGACCTCAACCGCTGGCACCGGCATGCGCTGCCGGAAACCAACTACCCGCTGGTGTACCAGGAGTACCTCGCGCCTGACGGCCTGAGCGGCGTCGGCGCGAGCCTCTACACCACGCTCCCGGTCTCGATCGCCAAGGGCACCTCCGAGATCTACCTGCAGGGCGCCGCCATCGAGAGCGGGGCGCTGGCGGACTATGGCCACCAGCCGGCGATCCTCGGCCGGCTGCAGAACTTCTGGCAGCTCTCCCGTAGTACCTACATGCAGATCGGCTTTACCGGCATCGCCGCGCAGAACAGCGACTCCGGCCTCACCAGCAACCTGCTCGGCGCCGACTTCCGCCTGACGATCCGGCCGCCCGACGCCGGCACGCGCAAGGAACTGACCTTCCGCACCGAGGGCTACCGCATCCAGCGGATCAGCGACGCCCCGACCACCACCCGCTACGGCATGTATTCCGACCTCTCCTGGCGGCTCAGCCAGCGCTGGGTGGTCGGCGGCCGGTACGACTATGTCGAGTCGCCCTTCGGGCCCAACGATCCGGTCTGGCAGGGCACCGGCGTGCTCACCTGGTGGCAGAGCGAGTTCGTCTTCCTCCGCCTGCAGGCGTTCCGCAACCACGTCGACTCGATCGGCTCGCTCGACAATCTGACGCTCCAGGTGGTCTGGGCGCTCGGTCCCCACAAACACGAGACCTACTGACATGCTCGCACCAGCACTGCTGCTCCTCGCCGCGCTCACGGGCACGCCGCCCGCCGCGCCGATCAAGGTCGTCACCAGCCTCACCACCTACGGCTCGATCGCCAGGGAAATCGTCGGCGATCGGGGCACGGTCACGGCGATCGCCCAGGGTGACGAGGATCCGCACTTCGTGCAGCCCAAGCCGAGTTTCGTGGCGCTGCTCCGCGACGCCGACCTCTTCGTCACGACCGGGCTCGACCTCGAGCTCTGGGTGCCCACCCTCCTCGACCGGGCCAACAACCGGAAGATCATGGAGGGTGCTCCCGGCTACGTGGCCGCCTACACCGGCATCACCCTGCTCGAGGTGCCCACGTCGCTCAGCCGCGCCGAGGGCGACATCCACGCCGAGGGCAACCCGCACATCCACACCGACCCGGTCAATGGGATCATCATCGGCCGGAACATCCTGACCGGGCTCACGCGGGTGGACCCGGCCAACGCCGAGTACTACAAGGCGCGGGAACAGGACTTCGAAAAGCGGGTGCTGGAGGCCACGATGGGGAAGGACCTGGTGACCATCCTGACGCCGGCCGCGGCCTTCAACCTGCTCAAGACCAACCAGCTCGACGGCTTCCTCTCGAAGACGATGCTCAAGGGCAAGCCGCTCTCCGACCAGCTCGGCGGCTGGCTCAAGACGGGCGCGGTGTTCAAGGGGAAGGAGATGGCCTGCTACCACAAGGAGTGGGCCTACTTCAGCGCGCGCTTCCAGGTCACCTGCGTCACCTACATCGAGGCCAAGCCGGGCATCCCGCCGACGCCGGGACATGTCGAGGACGTCATCGCCCTCATGAAGCAACGGCAGATCCCGGTGCTCTTCGCCTCCAATTACTTCCCCCGCTCGCAGATCGAGCAGGTGGCGGCCAAGACCGGCGCCACGGCCGTGATCGTGCCCGAGAACACGTTCGGCGCCCCCGGCATCACCACCTACTTTGACCTGGTCGACGCCTGGGTCAACGGCCTCGCGGCCGGCTTCGGAAAGAAGAACTGACCGGCATGCTCGATCTCATCCTGCCGCCGCTGGCGGCCTGCATGGTCATCGTGGCCATCCACTCCTACCTCGGCCTCCACATCATCGCGCGCGAGGTCATCTTCGTGGACCTCTCGCTGGCGCAGATGGCGGCGCTGGGGTCCACGGTGGCCATCCTGGTCGGCTCCGCCCCCGGCTCGCCGATCACGTACGCCTACGCGCTGGGCTTCACGACGCTGGGCGCGGCGCTGTTCGCGCTCACCCGCACCAAGGAGAAGGGGCGGGTGCCGCAGGAGGCGATCATCGGCATCGTATACGTGGTGGCGTCGGCAGCGGCCATCCTGGTGGCCGACCGCGTGCCGGGCGGCAGCGAGGCCATCAAGGACATCCTGGTGGGGAGCCTGCTCTGGGTCACCTGGCCCGCCATCCTCAAGATGGCGGCGGTGTACGCCGCCCTCGGCGTCTTCCACTTCGTCCTGCGGAAGCGCTTCCTGACCATCTCCTTCGAACCGGAGAAGGCGCTGGCCAACGGGTGGAGCATCCGGTGGTGGGACTTCTGGTTCTACCTCTCCTTCGGCGTGGTCATCACCTTCTCCGTGCCGATCGCGGGCGTGTTACTGGTCTTCTCGTTCCTGGTGGTCCCGGCCGCGATCGCGTTCCAGTTCTCCACCAGGCAGAAGGTGCTCGCGGGCCTTTCGTGGCTGGTCGGCATCGTCTCCTCCGCCGCGGGCCTGGCGATCTCCTTCAAGTACGACCTGCCCACCGGTCCGGTGATCGTCTGCGCGTTCGGGGCGATGCTGACGCTGGCGTTCCTGGTCCGGCGGCTGGCGGCGCGCACGATCTAGCGCCGCGGCCCCTCAGTACGTGTACGCGACGTAGACCATGCCGTAGATGAAGTTGTCGGTCCGGCCGAACGCCTCCTGCACCGCCCCGCCAGGGTTGGCGAACGCCGCGATGAAGCTGGCGGTGAAGTTCGCATTGATCTTCCAATCAGCGTATGCGTCGAGCTCGCTGGCGACGTCCTTCGAGGTGACGCCCAGGGCGGCCGGATTGTCGAGCTGGTAGTAGTAGCCGATGAGCCCGGTGCTCAGCGATGCGCTCGGCGTGAGGCTCAGTCGGACCTGGTTCGTGATGAGGTTCGAGTTGGCGACGAAGTACTCGCCGGCGATCTCACCCTGCCACCAGGTGCCCCAGTCGTAGAAGCCGGGGAAGAGCGGATCGAACGCCTCGTTCGTCGGGGTCGTGGGATCGTCGCCCTCGAAGAAGGCGTATCGGTACGACAGCGTGGGCGCCCAACCCTTCGTGCTCAGTTGATAGGCCACCAGCGCGGTCCATGCGGTGGAGTTGCGCAGCTCCCCGTTCTTCTCGTTCGCGTATTCCCCCTCGAAGGAGAGGGCGCGCAGTCCGCTGAACGGCGCGGTGTAGGCCCGCACGTTGACGACGTTCATCCCGTCGCGGGCGGCGTTGCTGTCCGACAGGGTCCGCATGTAGGTCGCCCCGAGGGTGGTCAGCTCTCCGAGGGTGAGATCGTAGTTGAGGCCCCAGACCCGGGGGTTCTCGTCGAGTCCGGGGATTTCGCTGCGATCGAGGTAGAAGGCCTGGAAGGCGCTGTTCTTCGGGTGGAACTGGGCAATCCCGGCGAACGCCCACGCCTTGCGGGCATTGCTCCAGAAACCGCCCCGGCTCCCGCCCTCGGCGGCGCCGTCCCACAGCAGCATGCCGTGACCGATCTTGTAAACTTGGCGCCCCACGGAGAAATCGAACACGTTCTCGGTGCTGCCCACGCTGGTTCCGGAACGCCAGCCGATGTACAGGTTTTCGGGTCCGAACGAGGCCGCCTCGGTGCCGACGAGCGGCGGCGGTGCCGCGAACGTGCGCTCACCGACCACGCTGATCCCGGCGTATATCTGGCTCTTCCCGAGATCGATCCAGCCAGTCAGCCCCGGCTTGACGAAGCTCTCCGCCCAGTTGTCACCCAGGTCGCCAGAGGCATCGGGCCGGACGTTGGTATAGAGGGAATTCGCGAAGCCGAAGGCGCCGAGGCCGGCATCGAGACTGAAGGTCCAATGCACCCCATTCGGGAGGCCGGTGGGCCGCGCCTCAGCCGCCGGGACGGCGGCGGAGTCCTGTCCCCAGGCCACACCGGCGCCGGCAATGGACAAGATGCCGAGTACTGCAATCGAGGTGAACGAAACTGCTCGCATGCGCCTGCTTCCGGCCCGCACTCGGGCGTTCATGCCGTGGAGAATTGGCACTTTCGATTCCGCTGACTCCTCTCGCCGCGGAGCGGAAGGGAGCTCAACCACCTCGTGTTCCCGTCGCGAATGGGTGCGAGCGCGTGCTGTGCTGCCGCTCAGGCCACCCCGTTGGACATCGCGATCAGCGCCTGGGCGGCCACATAGGTGACCTGCACGGCGGCCTGGGCACTCGGAAACCTCTGCCGGAACCGGTTGAGCGCCAGTAGGGCGTCGGAAACCAGGAAGAGGGCGGCCCCGCCGGCGGCGAGGGCCGTACCCGGCGAAGGGATGTCGCGGTTCCGCGCCCAGGCACGCCAGACCATCACCACGATGGTCGCGGTATATAGGATGACCGGAATCCTGAGCTTCCCGAGGCCGGGCCAGAGCAGGCGCAGGAGAATCGCCGCCACAACCCCAAGCGGCAAAAGGAGTTGGGGGTCGCTCACAGGATGTCCTGCCACCCCGAACGCAGCGATGTAGGCAAGGTGGGCGAGGAGGAAGCTGGCCAGCCCCACGATGAACCGGTCGCGGGGCAGCATGAGGAAGACGTCGCCGGCGAGGGAAAACACCAGTCCGGCCAGAATCGCCGTTCTGTATGCGGATCCATGCGCCGGGGATATGGACGCAGCCATCCCGAGCAGGAGCAGCGTCGTGAGGGGCTTGAAGAGATAGACCTGCCAACGAGGCCCCCGATATGCAGCGCGGAGGTGGAGTGCGCAGGCCGCAACCGCGGCAAGGAGAACGGTCCAAGCCATGTCGAGTGGGATCATCTACCGGGAAGGGTAACCGCTCGGGCGTTTTTTCATGCAAACTGGCGCAACGCCCGCGCAAGGACTGACACCGCGGACGGCAGTCCTTGCACCGCCCCGACGACGAAATTTCTAAATCTGATTCCCACAATCGGTTATGCCACTGTCGGTCCCGCTGCCCCACTGCCCCCCTGCCCCGCCCCCATGGCCCCTCCCCTGCTTCTGATCCCCCGAGGAGGATCCTGCCGATGCGTCGACTGACCCTCGTCATCTGCCTGCTGCTCGTCATCGTGAGCCCCGTCACCGCCCAGCATCCAAACGTCCGCCAGGGTTTCTGGTACGGATTCGGCTTTGGCGTGGGCAAGGGCCAGGTGCATTGCTCGATCTGCGCCGACCAGAGCGGCACCGACCTGACCACCTCACTGCGCGCCGGTGGCACACTCTCGAAGTCCTGGCTCCTCGGTGGCGAGTTCGACTTCTGGACCAATTCGCAGGACGTGGTGACCCGCCGCTCCTGGAGCCTGAGCACCGTTGCGCTCTGGTATCCCTGGCCCGCGCGCGGCGCCTATGCCAAGGGCGGACTGGGCATCACGGGCTACCATGCCAGCGATTCGGTCGATGTGATCACCGCCTCCCGGCTGGGGCTGATGCTCGGCCTGGGCTACGAATGGCGAATCGGCAGGAATTACTCGCTCAACCCCTATCTCAACTACCTGTACACGATGCCGGGCGACCTGAAGTTCAACGACGTGGTCATCGCCGACGACGCGCGGATTTCCTCGCTGCAGCTCGGCGTGGGCCTGGTGCTTCACTGAGCGGAGGACCCCACATGCGACATCCCTCACCCCAACTCTCCACCGGCGCCCTGATCGCGCTGCTCGTGATGGGCGCCCTGCTCACCGGCTGCGGCCAGGACACCCCCAGCACGCCCACGCCCCCGGTGGCGACCGGCGTGAGCGTGGCCTACGACCTCTGGCGCCCCGGCCCCAACGACGACTGCACCGCCGAGATCCACAACAGCTATTCCGTCGTCGGGCCGGACGGCAAGCTCTACCCGACCTGGCATCCGCCGATCGACCCCGCCACCGGCTGCCACTTCGGGCACGAGCACGGACGCGACCCACGGGGATCGAACCTCTACAGGAAATACGGCGCGATTCCGTTCGGGTACGCCAACGAGCAGCTCGCCATCTGGGATCCGGCCGGCATCCGGAACGAGGATCACTTCGGCCACAAGGTCGAGTGGGAAAACAACGTGACCTTCAACCTCGGCAACGGGGTCGGCGGCTCCGTGCTCCAGGTCAAGTGCGACGTCCTCACCAAGCTGCACCAGGGAACCCACTCCAAGGACGCCTTCACCAATAACCTGCACGAGCTGGTGTACTTTCTCGACTGCACCGACGGCACCCGCATCGGAATGACCGTCATGACCGCCATCGGCACCCCCGGCGAGATGGTCGAATCCTGCGACCATGAGGTCCACGTCCATGTCGGCACGCCGACCCCGCTCAACTCGCCGGACGGCGGTGGCAAGCGCACCATCCCCGACCGTGCCTGCATCGAGCAGTTCCTGCTGGTGCCGCCGGGCCAGAACTCCGCCTTCAGCTCGGCGCTGCACGAGAGCTGGCAGGTGTCCACCAGTCTCAGGAAGGCCAACGGCCAGTTCCTGGCCGGGATCAACCCGTACTACCAGGTGTTCTACCCGAGCCGCTTCTACGACGCGAGCCTGCCGAACTTCACCGGCCGAGTGGTGGACATGTGCTTCACCACCGAGGCCAACGGCGACCGCGCCCACGGCTGGCTCTGCGACCAGGCCACCGCCAACGGCACGCTCACGTCGCTCCCGTTCGACGACCCGCGCTCGCCCTTCAACGGCGTCAAGCGCCAGGTGGACATCAACGGGAACCGGATCGCCAACGCGGACGGGCCGGAGGTCTGGTACACCGACCCCTTCGGCGGCAACGCGAAGACGACTCCCTTCCCCGGCTCGATCCGACAGGTCCTGGCGCGGATGGACAACACCGACTCGTACAACTTCGACGGACCGACACTCGGCGGGGATCGCGACTATGGCGGGCAGGGGGTGCATGCACCAAACTAGGCCTGGCAGCGGGGCCCGCCTTACTCCCCTTCCTGCAGCCGATACCCCACCCCGGGCTCTGTCCGCAGGTATTCCGGGCGTGCCGGAAAGCGTTCGATCTTGGCGCGGAGCTGGGCCATGTAGACCCGGAGGTAATGGTCCTGGCCGATTCGACCGGGGCCCCACACCTCCCGGAGCAGCTGGCGGTGGGTCAGCACGCGGCCTGCGTGCTGGGCGAGCGCCAGGAGCAGCCGGTATTCGGTCGGCGTGAGGTGCACTTCTTCTCCGCGGACAGTCACCACCCGCCGTCCCCGGTCGATCACCAGGTCACCGGTGGTGAAGACCGGCTCCTCCGTGCCAGTCTGCCGCGCCGCGTGCCGCAGCGCCACCCGCATCCGCGCGAGGAGCTCCGGCACGCTGAAGGGCTTGGTGAGGTAGTCGTCGGCCCCGGCGTCGAGGGCGTCGATCTTGTCCCGCTCCTGCCCGCGGGCCGAGAGCACGATGATCGGCTTCGTGTTCCATTCACGCAGCCGGCGGGTGACTTCGATCCCGTCGGCATCGGGGAGTCCCAGGTCCAGAAGGATGAGGTCGGGATTCCTGCTGGTCGCCTCCGCCAGTCCTTCGCGGGCGGTGGCGGCCTCGACCAGCCGATACGACTCCGACGCGAGTGCCGCGCGGAGGAAACGGCGCATCGGGACTTCGTCCTCGATCAGCAGCACCATCGGCCCGGTCTCGGTCATTCGGCCGCCTCCAGCTCGCCGGAGTCGCGCTCCAAGGTCGGCGGGACCCCGATGATGGGCAGGGTAAAGCGGAAGGCGGCGCCGCCGCCCTCGCGCGGATCCACCCAGAGCCGGCCGCCGTGCGCCTTGATGATGCCACGACAGATGGCCAATCCCAGCCCCACACCTCCCGCCCCCCGGGCCGCCCGGTGAAATTTCTCGAAGATCTTCTCCGACTCCTCCAGCGGGACGCCGGGGCCGCGGTCGGCCACCGTCACCAGGACGTCCCCGGGCCGGGCAACTGCCCTGATCTCGACCGGCGTGCCGGCCGGGGTGTACTTGGCGGCGTTTTCGAGCAGGTTGATCAGCACCTGCTCGATCAACACGTCGTCGATCGGCACCAGGGGTAGCGACCGCGGCAGGTCGGTCGTGATCGGGCGCCCCGCCAGGCGTTCTTCGGCACGCACCAGCGCCACCCCGACCACTTCCTCCAGCACGTGCCATTCGCGGTGCACGCCGAGGGCACCGCTCTCCACCCTCACCATGTCCAGCAGGTTGGCCACCAGTCGTGTCATGCGGCGTGCCTCCTCCACGATGGTGCGCGCGAGTTCGCGCCGCGTGGAGGTGTCGAGCCGGCCCTGGTCCTCGGCGAGGCTGCTGGCCGCCCCTTCGATCCCGGCGAGGGGGGTGCGCAGGTCGTGGGAGAGCGAGCTCAGCAGGGAGGTACGCAGCTGCTCCGCCTCGAATTCGAGGTGCACGATGCGCTTCTCTTCCGCCAGCTTGGTGCGCTCCAGCGCCACCGCGGCCTGTCCCAGCAACGCCTCGAGTAGCTGCCGCTGAGCCGGGTCGGACAGTCGGTCCACCGGCTCTGGGCGGACGCCCACCACCCCCAGGACCCGGTCCGGCGTGGCGAGCGGCACATAGACGGCGTCGGCCGCTGGCAGCGTTTGCGTTCCCCGGCCGGCCGATTCCCCGTGCTCAAAGACCCATTTCGCGACGCCGAGGTCGCGGCGCGCGCTTTCCTGGGGCGGCATCTCGGCCACCACGTCGAGCCGCCCATCGACATCCGGCAGGATCAGCATCACCGATCCGCCGAAGAGGTCGTGGAGGTGGCGGAGCGTGACACGGCCGAGTTCCGGTCGGGTCCGCGCCGCGGCAAGATCCCGGCTCACCGCATACAGGGTCGAGGCCCGGCGCTCCCGGAGCCGGGCCACGCTGGCCTGCTCGCGCACCCGGGTCGTGAGCCCGCCCATGACGAGGGCCACCACGAGCATCATGACGAAGGTGAGCAGGTACCGGACGTCGGTGACGCTGAAGGTGCCGTAGGGCCGGACGAAGGTCAGGTCGAACGCCGCCACCGCCAGCAGCCCCGCCAGCACTGAGGGGCCCCGTCCGTAGCGCGCCGCGGCGATGACGACTGCCAGCAGGTAGAGCATGGCGGCGTCGATTTCGGCCAGCGTGCCATGGAACGGCAGGGCCACCGCGGTCATGAGCGCCACAGCCGCGGCCGCGCCGAAGTAATCCCGGACCGGGGCCATGGCGATCCCGCTCTTCGGGCGCGGCTCCTCTGCATCTCCACGGTCGTCGTCGGCGCCCACCCAGACGTGCATTCCCTCGGCCCGCTGCACCAGCCGTCCGGCCACCGATGCCGGGAAGACTCGTCCCAGCCAGCCACGGCGCGACCGTCCCACCATCACGCGAGTCGCATTGTGGGTGCGCGCGTAGGCCAGGATCTCCTCGGCGGCGTCGTGGCCCGGCACCGACACGGCCGTGCCTCCCAACTCCTCCGCCAGGCGCAGCGCCTCCTGCGCGGCCTCGCGGTTCCGCGCCGGCATGGTGGCGTGACGCGGCAGCTCCACGTAGAGCGCGGTCCACGGCGCGCGGAGCATTCCCGCCAGTCGTCGCGCGCTCCGGACGAGCCGGAAGCTCCGCTCGGACGGCGAGATGCACACCAGCAGTCGCTCCGAGGCGGCCCACGGCTCCGCGATCCCCGCGGAGGCGCGGTAGCCACGCATCTGTTCGTCCACTCGCTCCGCCGTGCGGCGCAGCGCCAGTTCACGGAGGGCGATCAGGTTGCCCCGGCGGAAGAAGCGGTCGAGCGCCCGCTGCGCCTGCTCCGGGAGGTACACCTTCCCCTCGCGCAGCCGCTGCTCGAGCACTTCAGGCGTCACGTCCACCAGTTCGATCTCGTCGGCTTCGTCGAGCGCCGCGTCGGGGACCGTCTCCCGGACCGTGACCCCGGTGATCTGCGCGACGACGTCGTTCAGGCTTTCAAGGTGCTGGACGTTGAGCGTCGTGAAGACGTCGATGCCGGAGCCCAGGAGCTCCTCGATGTCCTGGAAGCGCTTCGCGTGCCGGGCGCCGGGCGCGTTTGAGTGCGCCATTTCATCCATGAGAATCAGGTCGGGCCGGCGGGCGAGTGCGGCGTCGAGATCGAACTCCTCGAGGGTGGTGCCACGGTACTCGAGTCCCGTTCGTGGGAGCACCTCGAGCCCTTCCACCAGCGCGGCGGTCTCCCGTCGGCCGTGGGTTTCGACCACGCCGACGATCACGTCGCGGCCGCCCAGCTTGGCGGCGCGCGCCGACTCGAGCATGCTGAAGGTCTTGCCCACCCCGGGCGAGGCGCCCACAAACACCTTGAGCCGCCCCCGCCGGGAGCGGCTCTCTTCCTGCTGGACGCGCGCCAACAGGGCGTCGGGATCCGGGCGCGAGTCGGTCATTCAGGGCCGGGGAGGAGGGCGAGCACGGCTAGAATCGGAGGGACAGCGACGTCACGACGAAGCCTCCGGTCGGGGAGCCGGACGGGCGCTCCTCGGTCGGGCCAGATCGGGTCCGACGAGGAAAAGCCGCGCAGTTCCGTCCGCCACTTGAGGTACTCCTCGGGCTGCACATCAATTCCGATCGAGCCGCCGATGGTACGAAAGCCGTCGGGGGTGCCCGTCAAGATTAACACCTGATCGCGGTCGGAGTGCCCCTCGACCCGGCCGACCACGGCCACCTTGCCGGAGAGCGACTTCCGGCCGATGACCACCGCACCGTACCAGCTCTGGCTGGCCGCGTCCGGCACCGTCTGCACCCCGACGTCGAACGTGCCCCAGAAATCCCAGCCGCGACCGGGCGAGAGCCGGGCGAGAAGCTGATTGTAGTAGCGTGTGCGCGTGGGCAGCGTGTCGGGCTGTTCGTTGCCGGCGTAGCTGGCGTAGGCCAGCGCCAGGGCCGGCGTGGCCTGCCAGTCCACCCGGGCGATCACCGACTTGTCGTGGTTGTTCTCCGAAATGTTGCCCCAGCCGTTCACCACCTGAAACTGCGCCGTCACCTTGCTCGAGGCCGCCCAGGTGAGCTTCGCCCCGGTCACGAAATACGGCGTGTAGTCGGCCAGGAGTGAACGGGTGTAGGTCGGGTTGTCCCAGGAAATGAAGCCCTCCCAGCCGATGGGGGACGCATAGATTCCGCCGTCCACCCACAGTTTCGGGGCGACTCGCACGCCCACCCAGGCCTCCTGGATCACCCGCGCCAGGTCGGCGCCGCTCACAGTCCCGACGTTGGGCTCGCCGGCATAGTTGGCCTGGACCGACGTGCCGGCTTGGAGCGCCACGCGCCCCCGGACTTTCTCGCCGGTGAGCTTCGCCTCGAGGAAGGCCAGGTTGACGTTGAACTCGTCGTGCCGCGCCGGCTGCGTCGTGTACGGCCGGTCGAAGGTGGCCGGCTGGCCGAAATCCCACGCGAAGTACGTGTCGATGAACGCGCCGAAGGTGATGGCCGGTTTCGGCGTCGAGTCCGCCGCTGCGCGGTGAGCGCCCGCGTAGACCGTGTCCTGGGACTGGGGAATTGGCGCGATGGCCAGGGCGGCCGCAAGCGCGAGGGAACTCACGGTGTGCCCCGATCGAGGGCCAGGTTGACCAGCAGGACGTTGACCCGGGGCTCCCCGAAGATGCCGAGGAACCGGCCCTCAGTCTGGGCGGCAATGATTTGTTCTACCGCCGCCGGCGCCATGCCACGCGCCCGCGCGATCCGCGGGACCTGCACCGCCGCCGCGGCCAGCGAGAGCTCGGGATCGAGCCCGGAGCCGGAGGCGGTCACGAGGTCCACCGGAATCGGACCGGTCAGGGTGGAATCGGCCGCGCGGAGGGCGGCGATCCGCCCCGCCACCGCGTCACGGAGCGCCGGGTTGCTGGGGCCGAGATTGGACCCGGAGGAGGCCGCCGCGTTGTCCGGCGTGGGTCCGGTGGCCGACGGACGCGACCAGAGATAGCCCGGCGCGCTGAACGGCTGGCCAATGAGGCGCGAGCCGCGCGCGGTGCCGTTCTCCACGAGGAGGCTGCCATTGGCCTGGGACGGGAAAATGAGTTGGGCCAGGCCAGTGATCGCCGCCGGATAGAGCACTCCGGTCAGGAGCGTCATCAGGGCGACGAACATCAGGGCGGGCCGCAGCAGGGAGCGCATGTCAGGTCCTCACGCCAGATGCAGGGCGACGAGCAGGAGGTCGATCAACTTGATCCCGACGAAGGGCGCCACGAGGCCTCCCAGGCCGTAGACCAGCAGGTTGCGTCGGAGGAGCGAGGCGGCACCAAGTGGCCGGTACGCCACGCCGCGCAGCGCCAGCGGGATCAGGAAGACGATGATGAGCGCGTTGAAGATGACGGCCGACAGCACGGCGCTCTGCGGCGTGGCCAGCCGCATCACGTTGAGCGCGCCGAGTGCAGGATAGGTGCTCACGAACGCCGCTGGAATGATGGCAAAGTATTTGGCGACGTCGTTCGCCGTGCTGAACGTGGTGAGGGCACCGCGCGTCATCAGCATCTGCTTCCCGGTCTCGACCACCTCGATGAGCTTGGTCGGGTTGCTGTCGAGGTCCACCATGTTGCCGGCTTCCTTGGCCGCCTGGGTGCCGGAGTTCATGGCCACCGCCACGTCGGCCTGGGCCAGCGCCGGCGCGTCGTTGGTCCCGTCGCCCGTCATGGCGACGAGCCGCCCCTCGGCCTGGTACTGCCGGATCAGCGCCAGCTTCTGCTCCGGGGTCGCCTGGGCGAGGTAGTCGTCCACTCCGGCCTCCGCGGCGATCGCTGCCGCCGTGAGCGGGTTGTCGCCGGTGATCATCACCGTCTTGATCCCCATCGACCGGAGCTCGCCGAAGCGCTCCTTGATCCCGCCCTTGACCACGTCCTTGAGCTGGATCACGCCGAGCGCGCGCGCCCCCTCCGCCACCACGAGCGGCGTGCCGCCGGTCTTGGCGATGGCCGTCACCGCTGCATCGACGTTGGCCGGCACCCGCCCCCCTGCCCGGCGGACCCAACTCACGATGGTCTCGGCGGCGCCCTTCCGGATCTGGCGGCCGTCGAGGTCCACGCCGCTCATCCGGGTCTCCGCCGAGAAGGGCACGAAGTGCGCGCCGAGGGCGTGCACGTCCCGCTCGCGGATCCCGAATTTCTCCTTGGCCAGCACCACGATGCTCCGCCCCTCGGGCGTCTCGTCCGCCAGCGAGGCCAGCTGTGCCGCGTCGGCCAGCTCCTGTTCCGTCACGCCATCGGCCGGCATGAAGGCCACCGCCTGGCGGTTGCCCAGCGTGATGGTGCCGGTCTTGTCGAGGAGCAGCACGTCCACGTCGCCGGCGGCCTCCACCGCGCGGCCCGACATGGCGATCACGTTCTTCCGGATCATCCGGTCCATGCCGGCGATGCCGATGGCCGACAGCAGGCCGCCGATGGTGGTCGGGATGAGGCAGACGAGGAGGGCCACCAGCACGGTGAGCGTGATCGGGCGTGCCCCGCCCCGCCGCCGCCACGCTGAAGATCGAGAACGGCAGCAGGGTGGCCACGGTGAGCAGGAACATCAGCGTGAGCCCCGCCAGAAGAATCTCCAGCGCGATCTCGTTGGGCGTCTTCTTTCGGTGCGCCGCCTCGATGAGCCCGATCATCCGGTCGAGGAACGACTCCCCGGGGTTCACCGTCACCCGGACCACCAGCCAGTCGGAGAGCACGCGCGTACCGCCGGTCACCGCGCTCCGGTCCCCGCCGCTTTCGCGGATGACCGGGGCGCTCTCGCCGGTCACGGCGCTCTCGTCCACCGAGGCGACGCCCTCGATGATCTCGCCGTCGGCCGGGATGTAGTCTCCCGCCGCCACGTACACGGTGTGGCCCTTCCGGAGGTCAGTCGCGAGGATCGCCTCGAAGTCGAGATGGTTGGTCGGATCGGCGAGTCGCTTGGCCTGGAGCGCAGTACGAGTTCGCCGCAGGGCGTCCGCCTGGGCCTTGCCTCGCCCCTCCGCCAGTGCCTCCGCGAAATTCGCGAAGAGCACCGTGAGCCAGAGCCAGGCGCTGACCCCGAGAATGAACCAGGGACTCTCCACGCCGACGCCCCGGAACGCCGCCGCCGGCCAGGACGAGGGTGAATACGCTGCCCACCAGCACCACGAACATCACCGGGTTCCGGAGTTGATGGCGCGGATGGAGCTTCGTGAAGGACTCGCGGAGCGCCCGCCGGGTGGTGCCGGGCGGCACGATGGAAGATCGCGGGCCGGGTCATGGCTCAGTGTCCCATCAGCATGAGATGTTCGACGATCGGGCCGAGGGCCAGCCCGGGCAGGTGCGCCAGCGCGCCGACCAGGAGGACCGTGCCGATCAGCAGCGCCACGAACAGCGGCGTGTGGGTCGGCAGGGTGCCGAGGCCCGGCGGCACCGACTTCTTGCCCGCGAGCGACCCCGCGATAGCCAGCGTCGGCACGATGATCCAGAACCGGCTGACGAACATCGCGATGCCCAGCGCCAGGTTGAAGAACGGCGTGTTGGCGTTGAGGCCGGCGAAAGCGCTTCCATTGTTGTTCGAAGCCGACGAAAAGCCGTAGAGCACCTCCGTAAAGCCGTGCGCGTCCTGGATTGAAGATCGAGGCCGTGGCCGAGGGGAGCACGACGGCGACGGCGGTGCCGATCGAGCAGCAGCGCCGATGGCAGCAGCACGATCAACGCCGCGAGCGTCACCTCACGCGCCTCGATCTTCTTGCCGAGGTACTCCGGCGTCCGTCCCACCATCAGACCGGCGATGAACACCGCCAGGATCGCGAAGATCAGCATCCCGTACAACCCGGAGCCCACGCCGCCGAAGACCACCTCGCCCAGCTGCATCAGCCAGAGGGGCCACAAGCCGCCGAGCGGCATGAAGGAGTCGTGCATCGCGTTGACCGACCCGTTGGACGCCGCCGTGGTGGCAGTGGCCCAGAGCGCGGAGCCGACCGGTCCGTTGCGCGCCTCCTTCCCCTCCATGTTTCCGCCGGGCTGCGTGGCGGACGGCGCCTGGTCCGCGCCGATGGTGGCCAGGGCCGGGTTGCCGGCCTGCTCGGCGGCCATCGTCGGGATCGTAAGCGCGGCGTAGATGATGGCCATCGACACGAAGATGGCCCATCCCTGCCGGTCGTCCTTGACCATCCGGCCGAAGGTGAAGCACAGACCAGCGGGAATGAGAAGGATGGCGAGCGCTTCCAGCAGGTTGCTGAACGGCGTCGGATTCTCCAGTGGATGGGCGGAGTTGACGTTGAAGAAGCCCCCGCCGTTGGTGCCGAGCTGCTTGATGGCCACCTGCGAGGCGGCGGGGCCGACCGCGATCGTCTGTGTGGTGATGGTGGTGGAGTCGGCGCGGAAGGGCTCGAGCAGCGTCACCTCCCGGGACGCCGCCATGGTCTGCACCACGCCCTGTGACACCAGCAGCAGCGACAGCACGACCGCGAGCGGGAGCAACACGTAGAACACGCTGCGGGTGATAGTCCACCCAGGCGTTGCCGATGGTGGACGCCGTCCGCCGGGTGGAGGCCACGGATGAGCGCGGCGAGCACCGCCATGCCGACCGCCGCCGAAACGAAGTTCTGCACCGTGAGCGCGAGCATCTGCGTCAGGTTGCTCATCGTCGTCTCGCCGCCGTACGCCTGCCAGTTCGTGTTGGTCACGAAGCTGACGGCGGTATTGAAGGCAAGAAACGCCGGCACGCCGGCGAATCCCGCGGGATTGAGGGGAAGCACGCCCTGCAGTCGCTGGATGGCGTACACCGCCGCGAGGCTGACGACGCTGATCGCCAGCACGGCGAGGGTGTATTCCCGCCACCCCATCTCCCGTCCCGGGTCGATGCCGAGGAGGCGATAGAAGACACGCTCCACCGGCCCCAGGATCCGTTGGGTCGAGCCGGGCCTCCCCGGTATACACCCGGGCCATGTAATGACCGAGCGGCAGGCCGAGGCCGACCAGCAACGCCAGGTAGCCGCCGAGCTGGAGCCAGGCGAAGGAAGTCATTCGAACGCCTCCGGGTTCAGCAGCGCGACGAGCAGGTAGATGAAGAGCCCCAGCGCGATCACGCCAGCGGCCCAATACAGGATGGTCATCGGGTGCCTCCACGCCGCTCGCAGACGTGCAGGAAGACGCGAGTCAGCACGAGCAGCAGCAGGGTGAGGACGATGACTGCCAGATCCGGCATGGATCGGGTCCGCGTGAAGAGACCCGGACAAGCTAGGGCGCGGAGTATCAGGAAGTGGTAAGGAGAGGTGAGGCGGGTATTAAGACTCCATCAGGACCGGAGGGGAGGTGGGGAAGTCGGGCAGGCGTTAGCGGCCTGCATCCCCGTGTCCCCACCCTACTTACGGCCTCCGACGCCAGCCGGGAGCCACCGGTGGAGTCGACAGCGACGCCCGCCGGAGGAGTTCCAGGTGCGGCGCCAGCACGTCCGCCAACTGCTGCGCCAGCGCGATATCCGCCCGGGTAAAGGCGTCCGCGCCGGCGGCCAGCAGCGTCAGGCAGCCGAAGATCCGCCCCGCCACCCGCAGTGGGACGACCAGCGCGGCCGTCGGCTGCCCTGCCCCGGCTTCGGTCTCGAGTTGGCGGCGCGCCGATGCGTAGGCGTGCGGCAACTCACCGCGCATCACGCGGCCAAGCTCCGTGCCCGCCACGGATACCAGCGGCAGGTCGGGGAGCGGACGCGCATCGCCGGGGGCCACGATCACCACCTCGTCGGCCTCACCGAGGCGAAGCGAGAATTCCATCCGATCGAACGGCAGGACCGTCGACGCCTCGCGGGCAAAGAGCCGCGTGGCGGCGCCCACATGTGCGGTGGTCGCCAGCACTTCGGCCATGCGGCCGAGATGCGCCGGGACGTTGCGCAGCACGCTCAGGTGGGAGCGCATCACCTGGACCTGCCACGCGAGCAGGAAGCTGTCGACCCGCACGGCGGCGAGCGCGGCCACCTGCCGGAGCAGTTCGAGGTCGTCGGGCTGGAAGAAGTCCGGGCCGTTCCCACCGAGCAGGATGTAGCCCGCCACCCGGGTCTGCGAGAGGAGCCGCACACCGATGACCGAGCGCACCGCCGCGTCCGCCCTGCCCTGCCCCGGCGCGTCCGGACACCAGGCCGGAGGGCCCGTGCGCGAGGCGGTGTCGGCCACGAGGATCTCGTCGGCGTCCCCGAAGAGGGCCGCGGGGTCGAACTGGTCCCGCGTCACCACGAGCGCCGGATCGGACCAGAAGGTGCCCGGTCCGTGCCGGTCAAAGCGGTAATGCTCCTGGGCGGACGCGTCGGGGACCAGGATCTCGATCCGGTCGTGCGGCAGCATCGGCTGCAGGGCCTGGGAAATGAACTCCGAGAACTCGCGCGGCGTCCGCGACGCCGACTCGGCCAGGCCGAGCTTCGCGAGCAGCGCGTGCAGCTCGACGAGCTTCCGACCCGGTTCCGACCGGCGGCGCTCGGGCGGCGGCGGCGCGCCGTCGTCCCGCGGGGGCGCCATGGGTTCCCTGCCCTGTCGCGCCACACGGGCCAGCGTCGGTCCGAGCGAGTCGGCCACGTTGCGGAGGAGGACGGCTTCCGGAAGGCCGTAACACGAGGGCTGGAGCGCGGCGAGCAGCAGCAGCCCGACGTCGCGATCGCCGTGCGGAACGGCCATGCAGACCGCCGAGGCGTACCCCGCCGTGCGAATCCGCTGCTCCATGGTGTACAGTTCGTCCTGCCCGAGGTGCGGGGCCGGCATCGGGACTTCGAGGTTGTCCTGGGCCAAGGCCGAGGGGCCGACGAGCACCGCCGGGCCCTCGGGCGGATAGACCCAGAGGGCCATCAGGTCGTGCGGGAGTTCGGGGGCGAGCAATCCGGAGAGCGCTTCGAGCCAGGTCTCCAGCGCAACGGCGTCCCACGTGCTCCCCTTGAGGCGGAGGAGCGGCACGCGGACATCGAGTGCCTCGATTTCGCCGCCACCGAACGGGGAGTGAAGTTCATCGCGCTGGTCGTCCATGCGTGCCAGCCAATGCACTTTGCATGCCCCGCCTTCTGATCGCATACACCAAATCATTGGCGTGTAATATGTTACGGTGTATTCGCCTCCGGGTCGATGCGATCGATTCGCGCTCTTTCATCTTGCAAATGCCTACCGGGAAAGAACTTCAGCGACTCTCCATCCCAGTATTGACATACCCCCCACCCCTATATAGTTTTGGGTCGTGCTCTGGCATTTCCTCCAGGGGACGGCTCTATCGAGCATCAGCGTTGATCAAGCGAATGAGCAATCCCTGAATAGCGCGGTAGCATACACTACTACTCTACGGGAACCATGGAAAACCTCATCCTGCACATCGAGGGCATGTCCTGCGGACACTGCCTGAACGCCGTCAACAAGGCGCTTGCCTCGCTCGACGGCGTGGAAATCGAATCCGTCAAGATCGGTCGGGCCGAACTGCGCTACGATCCGGCTCGAATCCACGCCAATACCATCGCCACCGCGATCACCGAAGTCGGCTATCGCGCCACCCCAGCACCCAGCCCCGTCTGACCACGGACCGACCATGACGACGGCCACCGAGCGGACCACGATTCCCGTCACGGGAATGACCTGCGCCGCCTGCAGTGCGCGCATCCAGCGCACGCTGGAGCGCTCGCCGGGCGTCGCCTCGGCCAACGTCAACCTGATGACCAATTCGGCCACGGTGGAATTCGATCCCGCCGTGGCGTCGCTCGACGGACTCGTGGCCACCATCCGGGACACTGGCTACGGCGCTGAACTTCCCCGCCCCGAGGCCGCACCCGGAGAGGAAGAGACCGCCGAGGAGCGGCGCCTCGCCGCCGAGCGCACGACGCTCCGCCGGAAGGTCGCCGTCAGCCTCGTCGCCGCCGCGCTGGCCATGCTGATCGGCATCCCCCTCGGCGAGGCTGCCGCCGCCCAGGGCGCGGCCGACCCGCTGATGCACCTGATGATGCCCCTGACCGACGGACTGCGCGCGCTGGCCCCGGGGCTCTTTGCCGTGGACGCGGGCGCCTGGCGGTGGACGCTGCTCGTCCTCACGCTTCCGATCGTGTTCTGGGCCGGCCGCCACTTCTACGTGCGCGCCTGGGCCGCGGCCCGCCACGGCGGCGCCGACATGAACACCCTCGTCTCGGTCGGCACCGGCGCGGCGTTCCTCTTCAGCGTCGCGATGACTGTCGGCGCCCCGTACTTCGTGGCGCGGGGCGTCGAGCCCCACGTGTATTACGAAGCGGTCATCTGGATCATCGCGCTCATCCTGCTCGGCAACTATCTCGAAGCCAGGGCCAAGGGACGGACCTCGGCGGCCATCCGGAAGCTGGTGGCGCTTCGTCCCGACACCGCGCACGTGGTGCGGGGCGGGGAAGTGGTCGATGCGCCGCTCGACGAGGTTCGCACCGGCGACGTCCTCGTCGTCCGCCCCGGCGAGATGATCCCGGTGGACGGCGTCGTCCTCGAGGGGACCACCTTGGTGGACGAAGCGATGCTCACCGGCGAGCCGGCGCCAGTGGCCAAGCGGCCGGGGAGCCAGGTCGTCGGCGCCACGCTCAACCGCGCCGGCGCGATCCGGATGCGCGCCACCCGTGTGGGCGGCGACACCGTGCTCGCCCAGATCATCCGCATGGTGCGCGAGGCCCAGGGCGCCAAGGCGCCGATCCAGCAGCGCTCCGACCGCATCGCGGCGGTCTTCGTGCCCACGGTGATCGTGCTGGCCCTGATCACCTTCGCGGCCTGGTATTTCGTCGGCCCCGAGCCGCGGGTCGTCCGCGCCCTCGCCGCGGCCGTCACCGTGTTGATCATCGCCTGTCCCTGTGCCATGGGCCTCGCGGTGCCGACCGCCGTGATGGTGGCCACCGGACGCGGCGCCGAACGCGGGGTGTTGTTCAAGGGTGGCGACATCCTCCAGCGCACCGCCGAGCTCGACGTGATGGTGCTCGACAAGACCGGCACCATCACCGCGGGGAGCCCGGCCGTCACCGACGTGTGGACGCTCAGGGCGGGGAACGACTTGGCGATGCTGGCCGCCGCCGCCGCGCTCGAGCAGATGAGCGAGCATCCCCTCGGCGAGGCGATCGTGGCGGCCGCGCGGGCGCGCGGGCTCGCCATTCCCGCGGTCACGGAATTCCAGGTGACGCCCGGCAAGGGCGTGGTGGGCGTCGTCGAGGGGGCCGGTGTGCTGGTGGGCAACCGGGCCATGCTCGCGGACTGGGGCGTGGACGGCGAGGCGCTCGACGCCGAGGCCGAGCAGCTCGCGGCCGGCGGCGCCACGCCGGTGCTGGTGGCCATCGGCGGGGAGGCGGCGGGGATCATCGCGGTGGCGGACCCGATCAAGCCCACCAGCGCCGCTGCGGTGCGCGCGCTCCGGGAGCTGGGCCTGGAAGTCGTCATGCTCACCGGCGACGGGAGGACGACGGCTGAAGCCGTCGCTCGGCGGGTCGGGATCACTGAGGTGGTTGCCGAGGTGCTGCCGGAACACAAGCGGGACGCCATCCTGCGCCTGCAGGAGGCGGGCAGGGTCGTCGGCATGGTGGGCGACGGCCTCAACGACGCGCCGGCCCTCGCGCTGGCCGACGTCGGGATCGCGATCGGCACCGGCACCGACGTGGCGGTCGAGGCGGGAGACGTGACCCTCATGCGCGGCGACCTCGCGGGCGTGCCCGAATCGGTGCGGCTGGCGAGGCGGACACTGCGCGTCATCCGGCAAAACCTGTTCTGGGCGTTCGCCTACAACGTCGTCGGCATCCCGGTGGCGGCGGGCGTGCTGTATCCGGCCTTCGGGCTCCTGCTCACGCCCACGATGGCGGCGGCGGCGATGGCGGTGAGCAGCGTGTCGGTCGTCACCAACAGTCTCAGGCTGAGGCGGGCCTGATGCACCCACCGGCCCCGGACCAGGAGGTCCCGATGACGGAGCCCTTTGTGCCCTGCGCCTGCGTGCGCCCGGGCGATGGCGCGCACGCGGTGGCGGTCGACCCGGCGCTCAAGGCGGCGGCGCTGACCCGACTGCGCCGGATCGAGGGCCAGGTGCGCGGGCTGCAGAAGATGGTGGAGGAGGAGCGCTACTGCGCGGACGTGCTCACGCAGGTATCGTCGGTGCACGAAGCGCTGCGCGGCGTGGCGCGCATCCTCTTCCGCAACCATCTCGAGCACTGCGCCGCGAGCGCCATTCGCTCGGGAAGCGAGGAGCAGACGGGGGCCATGTATGATGAGCTTGTCGACCTGATGTACCGCAGCGCACGGTAGGCGGGGCAGGGGGGGGCCGACGGGCGTCGGGGCGCACGGCCCTGCGCCCCTACCGCCCAGCCACCACCACGGGGTGGCTCGCCGTGGTCCGCATCGTCACATACGCCATGTCCCGCTCCACCGTGCGCACGCCGAGGAAGAGCACGATCCCGCCCACGAGCGCGGCCGCCGGCAGCAGGAAGATGGCCCGGTCGATGCCGAAGCGGTCCGACAGGAACCCGACCAGGGGCAGCGCGATGGCGTCGCCCGCCACGTGGATGAACAGCAGGTAGGCGCCGACCACGGTGGCGCCGATCCGGGCCGGCGCCACGTCGAAGACCGCGGCGATGACCGGCCCGTTGTAGAGCGTCAGGAAAAAGAACGCCGCGACGAACACCGGCACGAAGATCTGCAGGTCGCGGATGCCCAGGAGCCAGACGGCGAGCGGGCCGCCGACCAGGAAGCCGACCGACGACACCAGCATCCGCCCCCGCCCGGTGAAGCGGCCCAGCCAGTCCGCGATCACCCCCCCCGCCAGCGTCCCCGCCGTCCCGGCCAGCAGCCCCCACTTGCCGAACAGCAGGGTGCCCTGCGCCACGGAGAGCCCGAGCGTCCGGGCCATGAAGGTCGGCGCCCAGCCGACGATACCGTTGACGCCGAAGGACACCAGCGCGCCGCCCACGAAGATGTACTTCAGCGTCGGCGTGCGGAGCACGGTGTCCACCGCGAGCCGCATTTCGTTCAGCGCGTCGTTGACGCTCTCGGCGGGGGCGAAATCGAAGGTGCCGTCGGAGCGCCGAAGGCGCCGCACCACGATCCACAGGTTGCCCGCCAGGCCGAGTCCGACCCCCGTCGCCAGCGCCGCGATGTCGAGGCTGGAACCGGCCCCATACTGCTGGTCGAGCACCCACGCGACCAGGCCGCCGGCTGCCGCGCCCGAGACGAGGGGCCACGACACCCGGAGCAACCCGCTCACGCCCAGCCCGAGTTCGCGCCAGTACTGCCGCACCGTGAGTGCGGGAGGTGGACGGCTCGGGTCCGTGAGACGAAACACCAGCCCGGCGAGGACGAGGCCGGGCACCGCCACGCCCATCATCGCAATCCGCCAGCCGTAGAATGTCTCCAGCTGTCCGCCCAGGGCCAGCCCGAGCACGCCGCCGATGGGGATGCCGGCGGAGAAGACGCCCATGGCGAGGGCACGACGCTGGCCGGGGAAGTAATCGGCCACGAGCGAGGCCGCGGCGGCCGCGAAGGCGGCCGCGCCGATGCCGACCGTGGCGCGCGTCAGGAAGAGCGACCAGAACCCGCGGGAAAAGCCCGCCAGGAACGCAAAGGCGCTCCAGAGCACGACGCCCACGCCCGCGACCGCACGCCGGGAACGGAGGTCGCTGAGCACGCCGAAGGGAAAGACCGCGATCGAGAACAGCAGCACGAACGCCGACGCGATCCAGCCGATGTCGGTGTCGGTGAGGCGGAGGTCGAGCTCGATGGGTGGAACGAGCGCGAAGAGGATGTTGCGGTTGACGTAGCTCAGCAGGTTGAGCAGGGCGAGCAGCGCGAGCGCGTAGCCACCGTACGCGCGCGACGGCCCGTTCACCGGAAGCTGGCTACTTGCCACCCCGGTGCTCCTGGGCCGCGTCGGCGCGCTGGTCGCGATGGGCGAGCGCGGCGCGGTACTCCGTCACCAGGCGCTCCATCATGGCCTCCCGCCGGTCGTACAGCCGTTTGGGCGGACGGGGCGGGACCCGCTGGAGGGCGTAGGCCGTCAGGAGGGGGAGCGTGATCGTGTTGTCGGCGTAGACCACCACGGTACCCGGCAGCTGGTCGGGGTCGATCTTGCCCCAGCTGACCGCCTCGTTGGGCGTGGCGCCCGAGAGGCCGCCCACGTCGGGCCGCGCGTCAGTCATCTGCAGGAAGTAGTCGTGTCCCCGCTCGTCGATGCCCAGCACTTCCTGGATCTGCGGCTCGGTCTGGAGCATGAAGTTCTTGGGACTGCCGCCACCGGCGATGAGCACGCCGCTCTTGCCGCCGGTGCGCTTGGCCTCGAGGACGATGGCGGCCGTCTCGTTGACGTCCGCGCTGACGTCGAAGCGGAGCAGGCTCCCCGCGAGCGCCTGCTCGGCGACGTTCATCCCGATCGAACTGTCGCCCGGCGAACTGGTATAGATCGGCACGCCCAGCTCATACGCCCGCGAAAGGACCGAGCGCTTGGAGAGCCCGAGCGCGGCCTCGCGCCCCCGGAGGTAGCCGCCGAGGAGATAGTGATACTCCGCCGAGCTCATGGCGCGCTGGAACTCCGGACGCGCGGACACGTCGCGCACGAAGGCGTCGGTGGAGAGCAGCACGTTGTAGTCGAAGAAGATGTCGTAGATCCGCACCACGCCCTTCTCGCGGAGCTCGACGTCGTCGGCGTCGTGCCGGCCCTGGTGCAGCGCCAGTCCCAGGGCGAAATGGGCGTCGTGGTACAGGTTGGCCCCGGTCGAGATGATCCAGTCCACGAAGCCTGCTTCCATGAGCGGAATGAGGCAGCTCATGCCGATGCCGGCCGGCGTCATCGCACCGGTCAGGCTCATCCCCACCGTGGTGTCGTCCCGCAGCATCCGCTGGGAAAAGAGGTGGCAGGCCTCCCGGAGCCGCCCGGCGTTGTAGGCCAGGAAGGCGTTGTCCACCAGGTCGGCCACCAGTTCCTGGCCGTTGATGGCCTGCGGGTCGATCCGCTTGCCGCGGAGGTAGGCACTCGAGGGTCGGGTCATCCCGGACTCCGGTCGCGAACGGTGGTCAGGCCCGCTTGGCGCGAGCTTCGAGGACGATGCGCACGGCTTCTTCCGGGTCGTCGGTCACGTGAAAGAGCGTCAGGTCCGCCGGGTCGATGTTACCCGCCCCCGCCACCGTGCGCGAGAGCCAGTCCACCATCCCCGCCCAGTAGTCGCGCCCGAAGAGGATCACCGGAAACGACTTCACCTTGCCGGTCTGGATCAGGGTGAGCGCCTCGAAGAGCTCGTCCATCGTGCCGTAGCCGCCGGGGAAGACGACGAAGGCAGTGGCATACTTCACGAACATCGTCTTCCGCACGAAGAAGAACTTGAAGAGCAGGTTTTTTGTGAGGTAGGGATTGTTGCCCTGCTCGAAGGGCAGCTCGATGTTGCAGCCCACCGACACCCCCCCGGCCTCCTTGGCGCCGCGGTTGCCGGCCTCCATGATGCCCGGGCCGCCCCCGGTGATGACCGGGATCCCGCGCTCGCCAAGGAGCCGCGCGACCCGCTCCGCCTCCACGTAGTAGGGCGTGCCCGGCTTGGTGCGCGCGGAGCCGAAGATCGACACGCCGTCCCGGATCGAGGCGAGGTTGTCGAACCCCCACACGAACTCGCCCATGATCCGGAGCACGCGCCACGAGTCGCTGATCCGGAGCTGGTTGGCGCGTTCCCGTTCCTCGACGCTCTCGAACCGCGCAAAGAGGAGTTCGTCTTCCGTGAGGCTCCGGTCGATCGGGGGCTCGGGCGGGGTCGGGCTGTCAGGGACCATGGATCAGGCGCTCCAGCGAGGCCCGGGGATGCCCGGGCGGGGTGCGAAATGAACGGGCATCGTCACGTGGCTACTGGTTTCCAAACGTCCAGCTGAGCCCGGAGTTCCAGCCGTAATCGTTCCCTGACGTCCCCTCGGGGGGCTGGGTATCCCAGTTGCCGTAGAAGGAGAGGTTCCAGTTGATGGCGCCGAACAATTTCAGGAAGTAGCTGGCGTTGGTGTTGAAGTAGAATCGTCCGGGTTCGCTCAGGGACGGGATCGCGTTGGCCGTCAACTGCAGCGACGTCTTCTTGAACCGCACGAAAGTGGCCGTGCCCATCAGCATCACACCAAGCATCTCCTGGGTGTTCGCGGAGGCCACGGAGGATTCGTAGACCGTCTGCTGCCACACGAGACCCCCGACGCCGCTGATCCGAAAGTTGCTCGTCTTCTTGAAATAGCGGCCGACGCCGCCGCCCAGGTTCGTCTGCAGGCTGATCTGCTGCTCGGCACTCTGGAGCCCGCTGGCGAATCCGGTGTAGTACCAATTATTCCAGCGCATCAGATGGCCGGCGACCAGCGACACCTGGTTGCGCGTGGAGGCGGAAAGGCCCGAACTCGACGAGAGATTCGAATTGAAGGTCGCCGCGGCGCTCCACCTGGGACGCAGGTAGTTGACGTTCGAGCTGAGGTTGTATGTGCTCGTATTGTTGCCCTTCGTGAAGCTGACGCCCGATGTGACGTTGCCGTTGAGGCGGCCCCAGAACGAGTCGGACGTACGGCTCAGCCCGGCGATCCGGGATTTGTCAAAGGCGATGGTCGTCCCGTCGAGCTGGGTGATATCGAGCAGAACCGACTCGCTCCCTTCCACGGGATGGGCGTTGATGTGCCCCGTGAACACCGAACCATCGTCGAGCTCCACGAGGAAGAGCCGCGGGCTCGTCAGCCGCGCAATCCGCGACCACTCCACCGCGATGGTCCCGTTCACGTAGTCCAAGCCCACGTACACCGCCCCGGCGTCCATCGTCTTGATCTCGCAGGTCATCCGGTCGCCGTTCTTCATGTAGAGCACGTCCGTCTTCGGGCCGACGGCGGTCGTCGAGCCCCAAAGGAGGGCAGCCCCCAGGAGGGCGGTTCCGAATACCATGGCAGCTCCCGATGCGATTGGCGCCCGGCGGGCGGCGCGGCGGCTTGATCGGTAAGAATAGTATCGCCGTTCCCTTCTCCCGACACCCTCGATCTCGCCGGCCCGTTTCCTCCTTCTGCGCTGGAGGTATATTGGGCGCATGGTTTCCACCCCCGGGCACCCCGAGCATCCCGAGGCCGCCAGGTACCGCGGATCGTGGGGCGGTCTCCTGGCCAGCGCCGCGCTGCGTGCGGCGGTCAACCCGCGGCTCGCGCTCGACCTGGTGAAGGCGGGATGGGCCTTCCGCCGGCGGGATTGGTGGCGCCGGGTCCCCTTCCTTCCCGTTCCCGACGGGGAGTACCTCCGCTGGCGGATGTACACCGCCTACGGGGCGGAAGACACCGTCCCTCCGCTTGAAGACCTGCTGCGATTCGTCCGCTGGCGTCGGGAGACGATGGGCCTCTGAGCACCACGCCCCGGTCCTCCCCTGAGGTACCCAGCCCTCGCGTCGTGATCGTGGGCGGCGGGTTCGCCGGGCTCTACGCCGCCAAGGAGCTCGGGCGAGCGCCGGTGCACGTCACGGTCGTGGACCGCACCAACTACCATCTCTTCCAGCCGATGTTGTATCAGGTCGCCACCGCAGCCCTGGACACCAGCGACATCGCCTCCCCCATCCGCTCCATCCTCCGGCGCCAGCGGAACAGCGAAGTCCTCATGGCCGAGGTGACCGGGGTGGACCTCGTCGAGCGCCAGGTGCGGTGCGCCGCGGGCCACACGCTCCCGTACGATTATCTCGTGCTCGCCCCCGGAGTCCGGCATTCCTACTTCGGCCACGACGCGTGGGAGGCGTCCGCCCCAGGCCTCAAGACGGCGGATGACGCCGAAGAAGTCCGGCGGCGGGTGCTGATGGCCTTCGAGGCCGCGGAGGTCGAGCCGGACCCCGAACGGCGCCGTGGCCTCCTGACCTTCGTGGTCGTGGGCGGGGGTCCGACCGGCGTGGAGGTGGCCGGCGCGCTGGCCGAGATCCGGCAGTTCGCCCTGCGGCGCGACTTCCGGCGGATCGACCCGCGCGCCGCCACGGTGATGCTCCTCGAGGGAGGGCGCCAACTCCTGCCGAGCTATCCGGCGGCGCTCGGCGACCGCGCGCGCGACGCCCTCCGCACGCTCGGCGTGGACGTGCGAACCGAGACCCGCGTGACCGACGTCCAAGCGGACCATGTCCGCGCCGGGGGGCTCGTGATCCCGACCAGCACGGTGGTGTGGGCAGCGGGAAACCGCGCCAGCCCTCTCCTTGCCAGCCTCGGCGCGCCGCTCGACCGGATGGGGCGCGCCATCGTCACTCCCGAGTGCACCATCCCCGGGCATCCGGAGGTGTTCGTGCTCGGTGATGCGGCGGCGTTCGACACGGGAACCGGCGCCATTCTGCCGGGACTCTGCCCGGTGGCAATCCAGCAGGGGAAATACGCCGCCCGCGCCATCCTCGTCGGACCTTCGCGGGTCGCCCAGGCGGCCGTTTTCCTATACCAACAAGGGCCAGCTCGCGGTCATCGGGCGCGGCCGCGCCGTCGCCGACCTCGGTCGCCTTCGCTTCAGCGGGTTTCCCGCGTGGCTCGCCTGGATCTTCGTCCACATCTTCTTCCTGATCGGATTCCGCAATCGCCTCGTCGTCTTGATCGACTGGGCCATTTCGTACGTGACCTATGCGCGCGGTGCACGGGTCATCACCGGACACGACCAACGACCCCTTGAAGGACCGCACGGATGAGCCTCCGCGCCCAGGAGGTGAAGGCGCGAGCCGCCGAGCTCGGATTCGTGGCCTGCGGGATTACCGACCTCGGACCCTCGAAGCATGGCGCCGCCTTCGACCGCTGGCTCCGTCAGGGCTTCGGCGGCAACATGCGGTACCTCCATCGGCAGGCAAAGAAGCGGAAGGACACTCGTCTGATCGACCGCGAGGCGACCAGAGCCGTTGTTATTCTCGATAACTACTACGCTACAGAATACCAGCAGCCTGAGGGCAAAGCGAAGATCGCACGGTATGCTAGTAGTACGGACTACCACATTACTACGCTCAAGAGAGTCAACGCTTTAGCTGAGTTGCTCACGATGCACGGCGCGAAGACAGCCAGACCATACGTCGACACCGGCCCGGTGCCGGAACGGGAACTGGCCCAGCGCGCCGGCCTCGGCTGGATCGGCAAGAACACCATGCTCCTCCGCCCCGGGCTCGGCTCCTGGTTCGTCATCGGCACCATCTTCACCGACCTGCCCCTCGAGCTCGACGCTCCATTCGCCACCGATCATTGCGGCAGTTGCACCAAATGTCTCGACGCCTGTCCGACCCAGGCATTCGTCGAGCCCTACGTCCTCGATGCGACCAAGTGCATTTCCTACCTCACCATTGAGTACAAGGACGAGATTCCAGCCGAACTGGCCGGCCAATTCGGCGGTTGGGCGTTCGGATGCGATATCTGCAACGAGGTTTGTCCCTGGAATCTCAGATTCGCGACGGAAACCACCGTGCCGGAGTTTCGGCCCCGGGCTGACCTGAGTTCGGCTGGTGAGCACTTCTTCGACAGGATGACGGAGGAGGAGTTCGCCGGGCGCTTTGGGGACACTCCCCTGGCACGCCCAGGCCTCGAGCGGATGCGACGGAACTGGCGGCTGGCCTACGCCTCGCTGGCCGGGGCCCCGCGCCGCGCCCTGGACCGCGCCCAGGAGTAGTACACCGGCACACCGAAGGCCAGGAGCCCCAGTCCACGCACGGCGTTCCCCGGATTCGAGCGCACCGACCCCACCACCACATAGACCGCCGCCGCCACGAAGAGCCAGAGCGTGCCGGGGTATCCCGGCAGGCGGAACGGCGTCACGGCGCCATGGTCACGGCGACGGAACACGATCAGGGTGAGCGCCGTGGTGCCGAAGAAGATCCAGTCGGCAAAGACCACGTAGTCGAGCAGCGCCCCGTACTTCCCCGAGTAGACCAGCACCGCCGACCAGAGCCCCAGGAAGATGATGGCCGCCACCGGCGTGCGGGACCGCGGGTGGAGCCGGGCGAACCGCTCGAAGAAGAGTCCGTCGGCCGCCATCGCCTGGAAGACGCGAGGCGTCACCAGGATCACGAGATTCAGGAACCCGAACGTCGAGCAGGCGATGCCGGCGGTGATTACCACCCGCCCCACCGGTCCGAGCAGCACCGACATCGTGTCGGCCGCCGGAGCGGGGCTCGCCGCCAATCCCTCGACGCCCAGCGCGCCCAGGTACGCCACGTTGGCCAGCACATACACCAGCACCACCGCGGCCACGCCGAGCACGAGGGCGCGGGGGAGGTTCCTTTCCGGCTCGATCAACTCCTCGGCGATGAAGTTGGTCTGCTGCCAGCCGCCATAGGCAAAGAGCACCGGCACCAGCGCCGTGGCCACCGCACCGATCATCGCGCCGGCGCCAACAGGCGCGGCCAGGGCGGCGCACCCCACACAGGCGGCCGGGGTGGAGCCGAGGGCGCCCAGGCCGGCGATGATGACCATCGCGAGCGCGGCCAGCTTGAGCAGGGTGAAGATGTTCTGCGTGACCGCGCCGAAGGTGACGCCGAGGCAGTTGACCAGCGTCAGCAGCAGAATGGCGGCAACCGCCACCGGGCGCGCCATCGAGACCGGAAAGCCGACGAGCGCTGCGGTGTAGTTGGCAAAGGTGACCGCCACGGCGGCGATGGCGCCGGGGGCCATGATGAGGAGAAGGGCCCAGGCGTAGAGAAAGGCGGGAAGGGGGCCGAACGCCTCGCGCAAATAGGCGTACCCGCCGCCTACCTGCGGCCGTCGCTGGCCGAGCTCGCCGAAGACGAACGCCCCGATCAGCGCCACCACGCCACCGCCGACCCAGACCGCCAGCGTCGCCCCCGCGGTCCCGACGCGCTGCGCCACGATGGCCGGATTGAGGAAGATTCCGGAGCCGATGATGCCGCCGATGACGGACATGGTACCCGAGAACAGGCCGAGTCGGCGCGCGTAGGTAACGGCCACGAAAGCTCCGGAGAGAGGATGCGCGAATGTACGGCGGGGCGGGGAAGGGCGCTACGGGCTGCGGTTGGGTAGGTTTGGTAGTCCTTCAATCTGGCGGAAGCTCATGCCACCCCGAGCCAAGCAGTCCCCAAAATCAGCAGGGAAAGCGCCGGCGGAACGCGACGCCGCCGGCCCCTTTCTTCGCTTTCATCACTCGGAGGAGTTGCAGGCCCGGATGCTCGCCGTGCTCACGGCCCTCGAGGAGGCGGAGGATCCGGAGGATCACCGCGCGGCGCTGGCCGACTTGGTGGCCGAACTCACCGAGAGCGGCATGGATTTCTATTTTCTGCGCGCGCTCAGGCTCGCCGACAGCGGGTACGTCGCCCAGCAGTCGGCCCGGCTGGGCATGTCGGGCGCCGTGAAGATGATCAGTTCGGTCAGCAGGCGATTCATCATGAACATGGACCGGGACCAGTTGCTGAGCGTGGCAACGCACATCCGCAGTCTCGCCCAATAGCTTCCTAACCCACTTCCCCACCTGCTGAATGCCCCAGCTCTACAGCATCGCCGTCTTCGTGTCCGACATGGACCGGGCGCTCCTGTTCTATCGCGACCACCTCGGGCTGCCGCTCCTCCGCCAGGGCTCCTTCGGCGCCGAATTCCTCGACGGCGAGACCCGCCTCGGCGTCCACCCGGCGGCGCACCCGGACGCGCAGGCCATGATGGGGCGGCACACCGGAATCACTTTCCACGTGCCCGACCTCCTGGCCTACTGCGAGCGGCTGCACGAGCGGGGCGTACGGTTTGTGACCGAGCCCACACAGCAGGGTTTCGGCATCATGGCCCTGGTGGCCGACCCGGACGGGAACGTCTTCGCGCTCTGGGAGGACAAGCCCCCGGAGTAGCGCGTTTCGCGGGGTGGATCGGTGTGCATCGCCCCGGACCACAGTCGTCCAAATCGTTGTGCAAATACGACTTCTCCACCGCATGGCCAGGCGGCACGTGGGTTGCCTCGTGTGAGCCGGTTCTCGATGGCTCCCCCACTCGGACCGGTGGCCGTGCCTCCTCGCCTGACTCGGCGTTTCCTTTCGATTTCGCGGGCCCCGCTCGCCCTTCTGGCCCTCGCCATGGCCTGTTCCGGCGGCAAGGACGCGACCGGCCCCTCCCTGGGCACCCTGGCCGTCTCCGTCGCCGGGCTCCCGCCGGGCAGCGCGCCGAGCATTCTGGTTTCCGGTCCCGACAGCTTCAGTCACCCTGTGACCACCGCCAGCGCCACGCTGGCCGACCTGACGCCCGGCGCCTACACCGTTGCGGCGAGCACCGTCACCCTCGGTGGCAGCCTGTACTCCGCCGCTCCGGCCTCGCAGATCGCGCAGGTTGCCGCCGGCGGCAACGCGACAGTCACCGTCAACTACGTGGCGGCGCCCGGCTCGCTCAACCTGACGGTGAGCGGGCTCCCCGGCGGCGTCGATGCCGCGGTGAACATCACCGGACCCGGTGGCTACACCTCGACCCAGACCGGCAGCGCGGCGCTCACGAACCTGGTGCCTGGCAGCTACACGGTTGCGGCCGCGTCGGTCAACAACGGAGCAACCACGTACGACCCGAGCCCGCTGACCCAGACCGTGGCCGTGTCCAGCAACACGGCGGCGGCGGGCTCCGTGAACTACGTGGTGCATTCCTCGGCCACGCTCAACCTCAGGATCGACGGGTTCTACGTGACCCAGAGCGTGCAGACGTACGCGCGCTCGGTCCCGCTGGTCGCGGGGCGCGGTGGATTCCTCCGGGTCTTTGTGCTGGCCAACCAGGCCAACACCGCGACGCCGGACGTCCGCGCCCGGTTCTACAAGGCCGGCGTGCTGCTGCAGACGCTCACGATCGCCGCGCCCTCCGCCGCCGTCCCGACCGATACCGTGGGCAGTCAGGGCGCGCTCAACCGGACCTGGAACGCCGCGCTCCCCAGCAACCTGCTCCAGACCGGCCTGCAGGTCGTGCTGGACGTGGACCCGACCAACCAGGTGCCGGAGTCCAACGACGCCGACAACAGCTACCCCGCCAACGCAACACCGCTCGACCTCAATGTGCGGACAGCGGCACCGCTCAATCTCCGTTTCGTGCCGGTGCTTCGCACGGCCGACGGCACCACCGGTGGCGTGACCGTGGCCAACGCTGCGCAGTACGCTGACCAGACCGCGCGAATCCACCCGCTCGCCGTGGTCAACGTGGACGTGCGTGCGCCCTACACCTACAGCGACACGGCGCAGATCCAGTCGAACGACGGCAACGGGGTCTGGCTCAGAATCCTGAGCCAGATCAACGCGCTGCAGGCTGCCGAGGGCGGGACGATGAACTACTACGGCGTCATCTCGACGCCCTACAACTCCGGCATCGCCGGGTACGGCTACGTACCGGGACGCGCGGCGGTGGGCTGGGACAAGCTGCCGAGCGCGTCGGGTGTGACAGCCCACGAGCTGGGGCACAACTTCGGTCGCCAGCACGCGCCGTGCGGCGGCGCCGGCAGCCCGGACCCGAGCTACCCATACGCCGGGGGCGTGACCGGGCAGTGGGGCTACGACCTGGTGGCCGGCGTCCTCAAGCCGCCCACCTACAGCGACCTCATGGGTTATTGCAGCAATCCCTGGATCAGTGACTACAACTACAGCGCAGTCCTCAGCGCCCGCGGCGCCGCGCCGGGCATCGTGCAGGTGAGCGCGGCGCGGGAGCCGAGTCTGATCGTCTGGGGCCGCATTCACGACGGCGCGGTGATCCTCGAGCCCGCGTTCGAAGCGACCACCGAGGCCAGGCTCCCGCTCGTGGCCGGCCCGAACCTGCTGCAAGGATTCGACGCGCAGGGCGGGGAAGCGTTCCGTTTGGCGTTCAGCGGCACCCGCGTGGCCGACGCGCCAAACGACGAAGAGCAGTTCGCCTTTGCCGTGCCGCTCCGGATGGTGCGGGGCACGCTCGCGAGCCTTCGGCTCCAGGCACGCGGGCAGCAGGTGGAGCTGCGTGGCACCGGCGCGCTCGCCACCGGCGCCCCGCAGGGCCTCCGGCTCGAGCGCTCGGGCCTGCACACGACCGTGCGCTGGAACAATGCCGCCTACCCGCTGGCCGTGGTCCGCGACGCCGCCACCGGCCGCATCCTGTCGCTGGCGCACGACGGGCAAGTGACCGTGGACGCGGCGGGCGCGCTCGACGTCACGCTCTCGGACCGCGCGCGAAGCGTTACCAAACGCCTGCGCTAGGACTGCCGCCCTCGCCACACGATGGACCCCGGCTTTCGCCGGGGTGACGGAGTGGCGATGGACCTCGGCCTTCGCCGGGGTGACGGAGTGGCGATGGACCTCGGCCTTCGCCGGGGTGACGGAGTGGCGATGACCTCGGCCTTCGCCGGGTGACGGAGTGGCGATGGACCTCGGCCTTCGCCGGGGTGACAGAGGGCGTGGGGATGCTGTCATCCCGGCGAAAGCCGGGATCCAGCGCGTTGCTTCCCCGCCTCCCTGCTTCCCCGCTAGGTTTTCCCGCATGCGTCGCTTTCTTCTCACCATCGGTTCCGCCTGGGCCTGGGTCGGCATCGGCATCGTGATCATCCTCTGGTTTCCCACGATGTGCGTGATGTACGTCCTCACCGTCCCGTTCGATCGCGGACGCTATCTGATCGGCTGGTGGTTCCGCCGGCTCGGCGTGGCGATGGCCAAGGTCAACCCCTACTGGCGCTTCAGCCGGGCCGGCATCAAGGTGGCCGACCCGCGGCGGCCCTACGTGGTCGTCTCCAACCACGAGTCCTTTGCCGACATCCTCCTCATCAGCCATCTGCCGTTCGAGATGAAGTGGCTCTCGAAGGTGGAAATCCTGAAGATTCCGCTGATTGGGTGGATGATGCGGATGGCGGGGGACATTCCGGTCAAGCGGGGACACGGCCCCAGCGCGGTGGAGGCGATGGAGCGGTGCCGGGTATCCCTGCGAAGGCGGGTGTCGGTGATCTTCTTCCCGGAGGGGACCCGCTCGGTGGACGGGACGATGCTGCCGTTCAAGGACGGCGCCTTCCGCCTGGCCATCGAAGCCGGCGTGCCGATCCTCCCGCTGGCGGTGGCGGGCACCGGCACCGCGCTCCCCAAGCACGACTGGCGCTTCAACCCTGCCAGGGCGGTGGTCGAGGTGCTGCCCCCGATCGAGACCGCCGGGCTGACGCTGGACGACCTGCCCGCCCTCAAGGCGCGCGCCCGGGAGGCCATCACGACCGCGCGCGACGCGCTCCGCGCCCGACTGGCCTGAGCGCTACTTCCCCGCGAGCGTCTTCTTGACCCGCGCCCGCATGTGCTCGGCGATCGTACGGCCCATCGGCACCTCGGTGGCCACCCACTCCGCGCTCTGGAACGAGCGGGCCGACGACGCGGCGCGGATCTCCGCCAGGTACGGCTCGACCCGCGCGTAGAGCAACAGGCCCTCCGCATTGTTCTCCACCAGGAAATCGCCGTGGATGATTCCGTGGCGCGCCATCCGGTACACCATCTCCCAGTAGGTGGACACCTGGCGGTACGCGCGGTTGAGCGGATGGTCGTGCGACAGCACCGCCACCGCTTCCTTGGCGTTCTTCGGCCAGAAATCCCGCGCCAGCAGTTCGCGCGCCTCCCGCAGGGCCTGCTCGCGGCGCAGGTCGTAGAGCTTGAGGATGAGGTCGGCGTCAAGATGGTCGGGGGCGTCCTTCAGCATGCGGTCTCCAGGGTGGCGATCGGGGTCAGGCCGTCGCGGCGAGGTCGTCCCGCCGCACACCGTCCATCTCCAAGATGAAGTCGGCGCCATAGGCGCGCGAGGGGGTCTGAAATCCTGGCGGCGCCACGCCGGCGAGCACCCGTTCGACGCAGGCGACGGCGGTCATGGCCGTGAGCGTGTATCCCTCCGGGGTGCGAAGCCGTGCGGCCGCACGACGCCCCGTGGAGTCCTGCACCTCGCCCCACAGGGTGGCCTGGCCCGCGGCGCGCTCGTCGTCGGTGGGTCCCGGTGCGCGCCGCCGCACTCCCCATCGGAGGAGGGCGCGCATCGGAGGTGCACCGAGCAGCCAGCCCAATCGTCCCGCAAGCCGGACGGCACGGGCCGCCGACGGGTTCATCGCGAAATACACCGCGATATCGGAAATCCCGGTGCTGTGCCAGGCCGTGCTGACGTCGCCCCAGGAAAGCGCGAGCGCCCGTTCCGGCCCCCGCCCGAAATCAATGGTGCGCTCAGCCCACTCCCCCGGTAACGGAACGATCTTCCCGCCCCGTCTCGCCAGAAGCGGCCGGCCGATCGATGCGACCGCCGTGGCGGCGGTGCCGCGGCTCAGCCCGGCCCGCGCCCGGATGCCGAGATGAAGTCGGGTGGCGGAAGGAAGAATGCGCTTGAGGTGCGCGCCGAGGCAATCGGTCGGCACGACGTCGAACCCCACGCCTGGCAGCAGCATGACGCCCGCCCGAGCCGCCTCGGGGCCGCGCGCGGCGAGCGCCTCGAAGACTTCGATTTCGCCGGTGATGTCGAGGTAGTGCGCGCCCGCGCGCAGGCAGGCGGCGGCCATCGGCGCACTCGTCTCCTCGAACGGGCCGGCACAGTGGAGGACGGCACCACAGCCCTTGAGCGCTTCGTCGAGCGCCGGGGATTCCAGCGAAGCCGCCCGATACTCGAGCCCGAGCGGTCCGGCCAGTTCGGCCAGGGCCGCGGAGCTCCGGCCGGAGAGGATCGGCCGGAGCCCACGGGCCACCGCGCGCCGGACGATCAGGCGTCCGGTGTATCCGGTGGCCCCGTAGACGAGCCAGTCGGTCAGGACCAGCTCATTTCCCGGCGAGCGCGTCGGCCACGCGCGACAGGCGGGCCCGCGCCTCGGTCGCGACCGAGCGGAGCGTCGGGTCCTGGTCCATCCCGCCGACCGAGAGCATCACGTCGGGATCCGCAATCCGCACCAGCGCGCCCTTCCCGGCCGCCTCGACCGTCACGTTGCAGGGCAGCATCAGCCCCGCCTCCCCACGATGGCTGAGCGCCCGGTGCGCCAGCGTCGGGTTGCAGGCGCCGAGGATCGCATACTGCCGGAAGTCGGCGCCGATCTTTTCCTTGAGCGTGTTGTGAACGTCGATGCGCGTCAGCACCCCGAACCCCTCGGCCTTGAGTGCCGCGGTGACGGTCTCAATGGCGCGGTCATAGGGCTGCGCGAGCTCCACTTCAAACGACAATGCCGTGGTCGTCATTTTGTCGACTCCTTCTTGATGTAGGTCCCCATCAGCTCGGCCTGACCCAGCACATGCCCCTTCATGCCGTCAAGCAGCGCCGCCTTGGTCGGCCGACCCAGGTCCGGAAGTACCGTATCCAGCGCATAGAGTTTGTGGAAGTAGCGGTGGCGCCCGATCGGCGGGCAAGGGCCGCCGTACCCGGTGCGCTTCCAGTCGTTGAGCCCCTCCCGCGTTCCCTGGGGAAGGCCGGCGCTCGCGACCCCTTCCGGCAAGCCGGCACACCCGGGCGGGATGTTGTAGATGACCCAGTGAACGTACGTCCGCTTCGGCGCGGCGGGATCGGGGGCGTCGGGGTCGTCCACGACGAGCGCCAGGCTCTTCGTCCCGGCTGGAAGCCCGGTCCAGGCGAGCGCCGGGGCCAGGTCCTTGCCCTCGCAGGTGCAGCGACTGGGGATCTCTCCCTGGTGGGCGAACGTGCTGGACGTCAGTGTCAGCGACATGGAAGCCGGCTCCTTTCTCTCGCTATGCCACAGCCGCGGTGGCGCGCTCCTCCGGTGCATGCACGCCGATCGGGGTGCGCACCGGCGCGCCCGGCTTTTCGGGAACGCGGCTCATGGCGTATTCGGCCAGGGCGGTGATGGTGAGGCTCGGGTTCACGCCCGGGTTGGCGGGCACGATCGAGCCGTCGATCGCATACAGCCCCGGGTAGTTGTGCACCTGGCAGTCGAGGTCGACCACGCCATCCGCCTCGGTGGTGCCAAAGGGGCAGCCGCCCATGATGTGGGCCGTCATCGGAATGCCGAGCAGGCTCTCGTTGATCGATCCGGCCGGAATGCCGTTGATCTTCTCCGCGAACCGTCGGGTCACCTTGCGGCTGATCTCGATGGCCGAGGGGTGGCCGCTCTCGGGGTCGGGATGGGACACGAGGCCACGCTGGAAGAGCGTGAACAGGCTCCGTCCCAGCCGGAAGCGGAGCTTGGTGTCGTCGGTCTGCATGGCCAGGATGATCGTCGTCCGCTGCGCCCAGCGCGGCCGCACGTGCGTCCGCAGGAAGTCCCCCGGGCGGGACACGATTTCCCAGAGCGAACGGCCCAGGCGGCCCAGCGCCCCTCCCGACTCGATGATCGGACCGGTCAGGAGCCGCATCAGTGAGGAGCCGGCCGAGTAGCGCACCGGCTCGATGGTGGTGATCGGGTCGGCGTGGACGATCGAGGTGATCGCGATCCCCTGGGAATAGTCCGCTGCGTCGTCGCGCGCGATGACGCCCATCAGCGACTCGTTGTTGGTGCGGACGAGATCGCCGAGGCGGGGGGAAATGTTGGGCAGGGAACCGGTCACGTCGCGGCAGCGGAAGAGGAGCCGCAGCGTGCCCAGCGCGCCCGCGGCGCAAATCACGTTGCGCGTCCGGAGCCGCTTCATCCCCCTGAAGAGCAGCGCCGAGGACGAGCGATACACCACCTCGTACCGCGCCCCGTCCGGCTGATCGGCGGAGAGCGGCACGATGTCCCGCACCTCGGCCTCCGCCTCCACCGTGGCGCCCCATTTCTCGGCCAGGTAGAGGTAGTTCTTCACCAGCGTGTTCTTCGCGTTGTGCCGGCACCCCACCATGCAGCCGCCACAGTGGATGCAGCCGCTGCGCGCCGGGCCCTCGCCACCGAAGTAAGGATCGGGCACTTCCTCCCCCTCGCGGTCGGGGACGCCGAAGAAGGTCCCGACGGGAGTGAGTTGCCAGGTGTCCGCGGTGCCGAGTTCACTGGCGATGTCACGAAGCAGGATGTCGGCCGGCCAGGTCCGCGGGTTGGGCGCGACGCCGAGCATCCGGCGCGCCGTGTCGTAATGGGGGAGGAGGAGATTCTTCCAGTCGGCCAGGTGGCTCCAGGCCGGCGCGGAGAACATCTCGTCGCCCGGGGCCATCAGCACGTTGGCGTAGCCCAAGCTCCCGCCCCCGACGCCCGAACCGTGCAGCACGAAGACGTCGCGGAATGGGCTGATCTGCAAGATCCCGAAGCAGCGGAGCGCGGGGGCCCAGAGGTACTTGCGAACATTCCAGTTGGAACGGGCAAAGTCCTCGTCGCGGAAGCGCTTGCCCCGCTCGAGCACGCGGACCCGGTAGCCCTTTTCCGTGAGCCGGAGCGCGGACACACTACCGCCGAACCCCGAGCCGATGACGACGAAGTCAAGCACGTCGGACATGTATGCCTTCATAGAAACAGGACAGGATCGAAGCCGCCGCCCGGCGGACGCCACGAACGGTCGCCACGGGGCACCGAGCGCGTCCCCTGAATCATACCAAATTGGCGGGATCCACTCTGAACATACCCCAAGATTCGCGTGAAGCTCCCCCGGAGGGGTGCCTCACGGCAAAGCAGCGCGAATCTGGGGGAACGTGGGGCCCCGGCGCGGATGCCGGGGCCTGTCGGGCGGCTACCGGCGAGGGGCCCCGGTCGAGTCGAGGCCGTTCAGGGTGCGGACCACCCTGACGAGGTCGCCGATGTCCTCGAAATCCACGGCAATGATGTTCGGCAGGTGCTTCCGCTCGCGCTTGCAGGTCTGGGCCCGCTTGAGGAGGAAGTCGTAGGAGTTCACGATCTCCGCGTTGCTCGGCTTGGGGGCGGGAGTCGTCTCGATCCAGTGGTTGATCTGGAACATCGGGGGTGTCGTGCCGCCCCGGTTCGGCACGCAGGTGAACGCCTCGGGGCTATGGAAGCTGTAGGGCGTCTCCTGGATGGACGTGAACGCCGGGTGGAGCCAGGGCACGCCCGGTTTCCCGGACTCGAGGAACACCATCACCCGCCCGCCCGAGTCGATCATCTGGCGCATCGTGGGCAGCGGCGTGACCGGTCCGGTGTACACGAACTCCATGAGACCGCTCTCCTGGAATGCGGCGGCGATCTCCTCCGGCGTCACGTAGTCCTCGATCACGATCATGATCACTTCGGACGGGTTGACCACCAGCCAGTCGCGGATGCCGGCCAGCGCCGGCACCACGGGGTAGGCGCCCAGCTCGCAGAAGCCATGGCAGAAGTACAGGCCGCGCTTCCCTTCGTCGACGCCGACCAGCCGGTTGCGGATCCGCTGGGCGGCCTCGAACCCCTCCTCGCCGACCGCGCCGACCAGCTTTTCCCGCGTGGCGCCCTCGCCCTCGAGGTCGGTCTTGATCCGCTCGCCGCCCGGGAAGCCGTAGTGGATGTCGAACAGCAACGCGCGCATGCCGTCCTGCAACTGGCCCGGCATGTCGTGCGAGTGGTGCGGGAACATCCAGCCCTCGATCCCGGCGTTCGACATCGAATTGTGCGAGGCCGCAAAGACGACCTTGTCGAGCGGCCGGTCGCAGAGTGCCGCGGAGCCGTTGCAGACCAGGACCTCGCCGACCACAGGGGGCGGTGTCATTGGCTTGCGCCACACCAGGATGGCCACGATCAGCGCCGCAGCCAGGGCGAAGCCGGCCAGCGCGCGGAGCGGCCACCGGCGCCTCCCGGTCGCGCCGGTCTCCGCCATCGTCTCGGGCACGTTTTCGAGGGCAAGCCGAAAGAGCTCCCGGAGCGCCGCGAAGGCCAGCAGGAGCCCGCCGAAGACCGCGAGGATCGACACGACGCTCGACGGCCAGACGAGTAGCATCGTCCCGGCCGCGGCGGTGCCGGCGATCCAGAGCAATCGACCCGCTCGCCCGCGCGGAGGCGACGCCACCGCACGCACGAGGTCCATGATCCGCCGGTAGGGATTCACCGTTTCGTGCAGCGAATTCCCGGCCGCGGCCAGGACGAGACCGGTGCCGCTCAGGGTGATGGCCCAGGTAATCAGCGGAGCAAAGTACGCCCGCCAGACGCCGAAGATCGCGCCGCGGGCGTCGGGATCGGTCGAGGCCAGGAGCGCCACCAGCCGACCCATCGGAATCGTCAGCGCCAGGAGGAGGCCCACCACGATCAGGCCGCCGCCGAGCCGGACCAGCCCGCGGCGGCGGTCAGGGTGGATCAGGACACCCCACACCAGAAGGATCGGGCCCAAGAGGAAGAGCGTCCCCTGCAGCCACCTCAGTTTTGTCCATGCCGTTCGGGCCTGAACGACCGCGGCGCCAAGTCGGCTGTGCGGCAGGTCGGCCAGCACGGCCTCGACCTTGTCGGGAATCTTGGCCGCCAGTTCGGGGCTGGCGCCGGCCAGCGCACTCCGGGCCAGGATGCCCAGGTCGGGGATCGAGAGCAGGAACTCGCTCCCACCCTGCGAGAACAGCGTGCGATGGGCGGTGCGAAGAGAAGTGCGGGCCGCCGCGCGAAAGGGCTGGCTGCGCACGAGGCCGGAGAGGGTGGCTTCGAGGAGCGGCCGCACCGCGATCAGGTTGGGACGCGCCGCCACCACGCCGTCGGTGATCTTGATGGCGACGAAGTCCGACACGTGGGGGTCGGCAAGACTCGATGCGACCCGGCCGGCGAAGGCATCGTCGTTGAAGATCCCGCGACTGGCATCGATCAGGAGGGCGCTCAGCGCGAGCAGGATGAGGCCGGTGAGCCCGAGCGTGAACGAAGCGGTGGTGGAGCGCGATGGCATCGGTCTACAGAGATTCGCTTTCCGAACGCCGACTCGAGCAATTCGACGGCCAGGACTGCCGAGCGGTTGCGCTCGTCGAGGATGGGATTGACTTCCACGATCTCGAGCGAAGTCATGCGCTTCGAAGCCGCGATGAGCTCCATGATCAGGTGGGCTTCGCGGTAGTCGAGCCCGCCCTTGACCGGGGTGCCGACCCCGGGTGCGAGGGCGGGGTCCACCACGTCGAGGTCGAAGCTCACGTGCATGCAATCGGTGCCATCGGTGACGCGGGCCAGGGCATCGCTCATCACCACGTGGACGCCGTCGCGGTCGATTTCCGACATGGTGTACACGCGGATGCCGAGCCGCTGCAGGTGGGCCCGTTCTCCGTCCTCGAGGCTCCGGACGCCCACCAGCGCCACGTTCTTGGGATCGAGCTTCGACCCCGGCCCGCCCACCTCGGTCAACTCTTTGGGCCCCAGACCCAGCAGCGCGGCGAGCGGCATGCCGTGGATATTGCCGGAAGGTGAGGTGCGGGGCACGTGGATGTCCCCGTGCGCGTCGATCCAGAGCAGTCCGAGGCGCTTCTTCTTCTTGCGACAGTAGGAGGCGACCCCGGAAATGGTGCCGACCGCGATCGAATGGTCGCCGCCCAGGACCAGCGGAAAGCGCCGCCGGTCCATGATCCGCTCCACCACCTTGCTCAACAGCCCGGAGGCGCGGGCGATCTCTCCCAGGTACCGGGCGTGCCGGCTGCCGATGGGGATCTCTTCCATGTTCTTGATGTCGAGATCGCCGCCGTCGAAGACGCGGTGGCCGCGGGCGGTGAGGGCGGCCGCGACGCCGGCGATCCGGAGGGCGGAAGGACCCATGTCCACCCCGCGGCGGCCGGAACCGAGGTCCATCGGGACACCGAGCAGTTCTATTTGCATGGGACTACGCTACCCATCCGGGCGGTGGGCCGCAATGTCGAGAGCGAGCACTGCCTACAGCGCGGGGTGCGCCTCGTCTTGCACCGGTGCCGGCTGGTCGTAGTAGTCAGGGAACTTCATGAGATGGGCGAGCGCGATCCTGCCCGTGAGACGGAGGTCGCTGCTCGTCAGGTTGGTCACGACGTTCCGCACGCCGTGCTCGAGTTCCACTTCCATCCCTATCCGAAACTGTTCCGGATTCACCTGGGTCCAATCGGCCCCGAGCCGGTCACCGACCTCCCGCGCCTCCTCGGCACTGAACACCCGCTGGCTGACCATCCCAACCTCCCCGCTCATCGACTCCGGAGATGCCCCTCGATACCTGGGGGGCCAAGGCCCATCGTGAAGAATGACTCGAGGACCGTGAAGAGAGACTGAAGCAGCCGGGAGAACTCCTTCGGTCATCGGCCTCCGAGGTGGGGCAGGTACCGCTCGCGGAGCACCCGGAGGTGGTGCACCTCGTGGCCGGCCACGATCCACGCCAGCGCCCGGGCGGAAATCGGGTGTCCGCTGGCCGTGCCCATTCGGGGCCATGCCTCGTTGCCGAACCCCCGGAACAGCGCCAGCGAGCTCTCCCGCACGGCGCGAAACTCGGCAGCGAGGTCGGCCAGGGTCCGGCGGTCGAAATTGGCGGGCGGCACCCAGGCGTTTTCGTCGAAGCCGGGCAGCGGTGTCGCGTCCGCCCGGGCGACCCGGAGGGCACGGTAGGAAAACACTCGTTCGGCATCGGCAAGATGCCCGATGACCTCCTTGATACTCCACTTCCCTGCGGCGTAGCGGTAGCCGGCGTCCGCCTCGGCAATGGTGGCCAGCAGGGCGGAGGTGGAGTCGCGCTGCTCCCCAAGTCTGGCCAACAGGTCGCCGTCGGGCACCGCGCCGATGTAGGTCTGGTAATAGGGATTGTATTCGGAGGGCGCCGGACGGGCGGGGGAGTGGCTCGGCAAGGGACCTCCCGGTCGGGAATGTGGCGTGTGGCAGCCGTCTGGCGAAACGGCCGGTCGGATCGCAATATACGCACGGGTTGTAGGCCAGAACGCCTCATCAGACAGAACGGAGCACGGAATGGCGGGTTCCAAGGGCGGCAACTGGGCGGCGGTTTTCGGCAGGTTCCTGATGGCACTGCTGCTGGTCTACGGGACCTTCAATCCCCTGGGCCGGTCGTGGTTCCACTGGGCCGTCCTCCCGGCCGTGCAGGATCCCGGCAGCGTCCTTCACATCGGTCCGCTCAAGGTGCTGGTCGGGCTGATCCTCCTGATCGGTTGGGTGTTCTTCATCCAGGCCACGCGGCGGTCCCTTGGGACCGTCGGTGTGGTGCTGGGGCTTGCCGTCTGCGGCGTGCTGATCTGGCTCCTCATCAGCTGGCACGTGCTCTCGCCTGGGAGCACCTCGGCGATCGTGCACCTGGTGCTGATTTCGGTCAGCATCATCCTGGCGCTCGGCTCGGGTTGGTCAATCATCACCCGCAAGGTGACGGGTCAGGTGGATACCGACGTGGTGCAGTAGTCCTCAGTCCTCGTTCTTGCCCAGCGCCCCTGGCGCCTTGACCCGTCCGACCACGCCGGCCAGCGCCAACAGCGTCAGCAGGTACGGCAGCATCAGGAAGAACTGATACGGCACCTTCCAGCCCGCCGCCTGGAAGGCGAACTGCAGCGCGGTGGCCAGACCGAAGAGCAGTGCCGCGAGGCCCGCCCCCACGGGGTTCCATCTCCCCAGCACGACGATCGCAATCGCCACAAAGCCGCGCCCGGCCGTCATCCGCTCGGTAAAGGTTCCCACCTGGGCCAGCACCAGGGTGGCGCCGGCCAGGCCGGCAAAGGCGCCGCCGACCAGCACCGCCAGGGCCCGCAGGATTCTCACCGGGACCCCTGCCGCCCGCGCGGCGACCGCGTCCTCTCCGGCGGCGCGGAGGGCCAGTCCCATGCGCGTCCGAAAGAGCAGCCACCAGGTGAGCGGGATCGCCGCGCCCGCGAGGTAGGTCGTGATCGGCTGCGAAAAGAGCGCGCCGCCGACGAGTGGCAGGCGCGCGAGCCCTGGGATCGGGAGCGGCGCCAGCGTCTGGATCGACAGCCCGACCCCTGCCGCACCGTAAAACCGCTGATAGATGGTGCCCGTGAGGCCAACGCTCGCCAGAGTCACCGCGGTGCCGGTGATGATCTGGTCGGCCCCGGCCCCGATCGCCACCGCGGCGAAGAGCGCCGCCACGAGCACACCCGCCACGACCCCGAGGACAACTCCGCCCGTCGGCCCGGCGAGCGTGGCGCCGATCGCCCCGCCCAGCGCGCCGAAGAGCATGGCACCCTCGATACCAAGGTTCACCACGCCGGCCCGCTCGGCCAGCGTCTCGCCGGTGGCGGCGAGCGCGAGCGGCGTGGCAATGCCGACCGCCGCCGCCAGCACGTCGGCGGTAACCGCCACGGTGTCCATCATCGGGCACCGTCCGCGGTATCGACGGCTGGCGCGTGGAGGACGCGGCGCCGCGCGGCGGCATCTCCAAGCAGGAGCACCAGGATGATCACCGCTTCCGCCACGTACACTGCGGCGGCGGGTATGCCGGCGTCCCGCTGCATGGCGCCGGCCCCGGCCTCCAGCGCGCCGAACACGACGCCGGTCAGTATGATCGCCGACGGCCGGAGCCGCGCCAGGAGCGCCACGGCGATCGCGGTGAAGCCGTAGCCCGGCGAGAGGTTCTGGTACAGGGCATATGACACCCCACTCACTTCGAACGCGCCGGCCAGGCCTGCCAACGCCGCCGAGCCGAACAGCGCTGTCGCGAGCATGCGCGCGGCCGGCACCCGGCCGCTCACTTCCGCGGCACGCGGGCTGGTCCCGAGCGCCAGCAGGCGGAACCCCCACCAAGTGCGGGCAAAGACCCAGGAAAGCCCGCCTGCGATGCAAAGCGCCGCGAACAGCCCGCTGTGCAGCCGGGTCCCTGGCACGAGCGGAAGGCGCGCGCCCTGGGCGATCGGCGCGCTCTGGGGATAGATCCCCGAGGGCTCCTGCATCGGCCCCAGCACCAGAAAGCTCACCAGGGCATCGGCCACGAAATTCAGCAGCAGCGTGCTGATCACTTCGAGTACACCGAAGCGGAGCCGGAGGACCACGGGCACCACCATCCAGAGCGCCCCGGCCACCATCCCCGCCGCCGCGACGGCCGGAAGCGCGACCCAGGCCGGCCAGCCCACGGCGTGCACTCCCACCCACGTCGCCGCGGTCGCCCCGAGATAGAACTGTCCCTCGGCGCCGATGTTGAGGGCGCCGCCCCGGAGCGCGAGCGCGAAGCCGAGGCCGATGAGGATGAGCGGGACGGCCCGGACCAGCGTCCCGCCGGTGAAGGCATCCCACGAGCCGAATGCGCCGTTGCCCAACGCGGCGAGCGCGGCGCCCGCATCGTACCCGGCCAGCTCGAGACCGAGCGCGAGCACCATCAGCCCGGCCAGGAGCGTCGCCGCGGCCGCCGCGAGGGCGCGGAGGTCACTCCGCATCGGCGACCTTTTTCCGCAACATCATTGCACCGAGGACGAGTCGATCGGCCTCGGCCGGGGCCTCCGTGACGAGCCCGTCTGCCGCCACGAGGATCCGGCCGGCCAGCGCGAGGACCTCGTCGAGGTCGTTGCAGTACACCAGCACCGCCGCCCCCGCCTCGGCCGCCGCGCGGAGTCGCGCATGCACCTCCGCCGCCGCGCGCACGTCGAGGCCGCGCGTGGGATTCTCGGCCACCAATACCCGTGGGTGTCGCTCGAGCGCCCGCGCCACGAGCAGCTTCTGCTGGTTACCTCCGCTCAGGCTGCCGGCCCGGATCTCCGGGCCGGGGGCACGCACGCCGAACTGCTCGAGCAACTCAGCCGTGCGGCGTCGTGCCGCACGCCAGTCCACCTGTCGCAGCCGCCGTCCGGTCACCCATGGCGCCGCGCGCCCCACACCCAGCACCACGTTTTGGGTGAGCGTGAAGGCCGGAATCAGGCCCTCCGTGGTGCGGTCTTCGGGGATGAACGCGACTGGGCGCGACACCTCGAGCAATCCCCGAAAGGACCGCTTGAGGCCGGCCACGGCGCGCAGCAGCTCCCGCTGGCCATTTCCTTCGACCCCGGCGACGACCACCAACTCGCCGCCCCGCACGGAGAACGACGCACGGCGAAGACCGGTGCCGCTGTCGCGGGCCACCTCCAGCGCCTCGCAACGGATGAGGACCGGCCCCTCCGCCCGCCCCGCCCCCCGCAGGATCGCCGGCACGGCCCCGCCGACCATCGCCTCGGTCAGGCTGTTCGCGGTGAGTTCCGCGCGAGGGGCCTCCAGGACCACCCTCCCCTGGCGCAGCACCGTGATCCGGTCGGCGACGGCGAGGGCCTCGTCGAGTTTGTGCGTAATGAGCGCCACCGCACCACCCGATTGCGCAAAGGCCCGCACGACACGAAAGAGCTCCTCGGCCTCTCCGGGAGCCAGGACCGCACTGGGTTCATCGAGCAGCAGGATGCGGGCGTCTGCGGCCAGCGCCTTCACGATTTCGAGGCGTTGCTTGAGGCCGACGGTCAGCCGGCCGGCAGGTGCAGTGGGATCGAGGGGAAGGGAAAGTCGGCCGGTCAGCTCGAGCACCCGACGATGGAGCGCCGCCGGCGCCACCGGCCACCCCGCGGCGAGGGCAATGTTCTCCGCCACCGAAAGCGCCGGCACTGCGGTCGAATGCTGGTGCACCATGCCGATGCCGCGCCGCCGGGCGTCCCGCACGGAGCGAAACCGCACCGGCTGTCCGTCCAGCACGATGGCGCCGGCGTCGGGCTGGAGCAGTCCGTTGGCGATGTGCATCAGCGTGGACTTGCCGGCGCCGTTCTCCCCCAGGACGGCATGCACCTCGCCCGGCGCCAAGGCAAGGCTCACGCCGCGGAGCGCCTGCACCGCGCCAAAGGACTTCGAGATGTCGGTAAGGGCAAGCAGCATGGGGAAGTGGGGAAGCGGGGAAGCGGGGAAGCGAGAGCGGAACACCTCCCCGCTTTCCCGCCTCCCTGCCGGTTCTTCCTACATCCCCGTGGGATGTCGGTGAAACTCCCACGGCAGTTCGAACCGGAGCCCGAGGTGCTGGGCCAGCGCCTGGACGCCCACCTGCTCGGTGGCGTAGTGCCCTGCGTAAATCACGTTGAGCCCGAACTCCATCGCATCGAAGTAAGTGTGGTGGGCCCCTTCGCCGGTGATCAGCGTGTCGAGTCCGGCGTCCCGCGCCTGCGCGATGTACCCGCCACCGCTCCCGGTGATGACACCCACCCGCCCAGTCACGGCGGGGCCACCCGGAATGAGCCGCGCGGCGGCTCCGAGCTGCCCCTCGATCCGCCGGACGAGATCGTCGCGCGGCAGGGTGAGTGCCCCGTGTACTCCGAGCCGCTGGCCCCGGTACTCGCCGAACCACCCTTCCAGCGCGATGTCGAGCCGCCGTGCCAGCACCATGTTGTTGCCGACTTCGGGGTGGACGTCGAGCGGAATGTGTGCGGAGTAGAGCGCGATGTTGCGGTCGAGAAGGGCGCGGATCCGGCGGTAGCGCCGCCCGGTGAGCGGCACGTTGCCGTCCCAGAACAGGCCGTGGTGCACCAGCAGGAGCGTGCCGCCGTCCTTCGTCGCGGCGGCACCTTCGATGGCCTCGAGCGAGGCATCCACCGCCGCCACGATCCGGTCCACCGTGCCCTGGTTCTGGACTTGCAGGCCGTTGACGGAGTTGGACTCGTCCGGGATGTCGTGCACCTGCAGGAAGGTGTCCAGGTACTCGACGATGTGCGCCACGGGAATCGGCTGTTCGCTCATGGACCGTCCTGACGCCGGATGCTGTCTGCCGCAGCCTGGACCCGCGCAGCGAGTGCGGCGGGGACCAGGGAGTCGAGGGCCGGATTCGGCACGTACTTCACCACACCGCTCCCGAGCCCGAAGGATTCCACCTTCGGGACGAACGTTCCGGCCCTGACTTCGCGGGCCACGAGGAGGAGCGCCCGGGGCAGGTCGATGACCGCCGATCCGACCACCCGTTCCGGCGCCAGGGCCGCCTGGTCGGCGTTGGCGCCGAACACGTACACCCCGGGCGCCTCCTTGGCGGCCTGAAAGAGGCCGATGGCGGCGGCGTCTGCGTTGTGGTGCAGCATGTCGGCCCCCACGCGAATGAGCGCGCGCGCCGCCTCGCGACCCAGGGCCGCGTCATCCCAGTTGTTCAGGTACGTGACCCGGCTCTGGACCTTTGGGTTGACGGCGCGGGCGCCCGCTACCCACGCGTCGGACGCCTCCCGCACCGGCGGCAGCTCGACCCCGCCGACGAAGCCGATCACGTTGGTGCGCGTCAGCCCTCCCGCCACCATCCCCGCGAGATAGCTCGCCTCGCTCAGCCGGAAGACGAGCGGCGCGACGTTGCCCTGCACCCGCTCGCCGGAGGTGATGATGAAGGTGGTCTTGGGATACCTCGCGGCCACCCGCTCGGCCGGCCCCTGGAATTCAAAGCCATGACCGAAGACCAGGTTGTACCCCTGGGCCGCGTAGGTCCGGAGCGCCTCTTCTTGCTCGGCGGGGGTCCGGGCCTCGACATTGCTCACCGGCACCTTCAGCGAGTCGTGGATCTGCTGGAGTCCGGCATAGGCGCCGGAATTCCAGGCGGCATCGGCGACGGACCCCGGCGTGATGAGTGCCACCCGGAACGGGGCAGGCGGTTCCTCCCGCGCGCATCCGGCGAGGAAGACGCCGGCCAGCAGCAGGCGACCGGCGAACCCGGTGGTCACTCGGTCAGTCCGGGCTCCGGTGGCGCCGCCATCTTGACGGCGCCGTTCACGGTGCCGCCTTCGAGCACCACGATGCGGCGGGTCATCACGTCGCCCTGGATGGCCGCGGTGGACTGGACCTCGACGCGGTCAGTCGCATGCACCGTGCCCTCGATCCGGCCGCCGATGATGGCCTCGGCGGTGTGCAGGTCGCCACGGATCACCGCGCCGGGCGCGATCAGGATCTGCGTCGCGGCGCGGATCACACCCTCCACGGTGCCCTCGACCTTGACGACGCCTTCGCTCGTCAGGTTGCCGACGACGGTGAGATCCTTCGCGATGATCGAGAGCGTGATGTGGTCGGTGCGCCGACGGTTCTCCATCGGCGGGGTTTCGCGGGTGGAGCTGGAAAATATGGCCATTACTGCGTGTCCTCCTTCACCAGCGTGAGGGGATCGAGAATCGAGTCTCCCCGTTGCACTTCGAGATGCAGGTGCGGAGCGGTGGACCGCCCCGAATTGCCCGAGAGGCCGAGGACGTCCCCGGCGTTGACCGGGGTACCTGGCGCCACGAGCACTCGCGAGAGATGTCCATACTTGGTGCGATAGCTGTCGGGATGCTGCACCACGACGAAGAGTCCGTACTCCGGGTCGCTGCCGGTGTCCGACACGGTGCCGCCGCCGGCCGCGCGGACCGGCGTGCCGATGGTCACGGCGATGTCGAGCCCGGTGTGGGCTTCGTCTGATCCCCCTGCAGGCACGATTCCTCGGGTGACGTACCCGGGATCGTTGAGTGGCCAGTGCGTGGGCGCGGACGGGCCAACCTCCAGCGTGCGATGCGCCCCGGGGACCGCTGCCCGGACCGCCGGGGCGAGGGGCAGGGTGTAGGCTAGCGACACGGGATCGGGCACGATGTCGGCACCGACCATTTCCCGGAGGCGGCCATAGCGCCGCTCCGCGCTGTCGAGCGCGGCGGCCAGTTCTCGCACCTTCGCGTTCTCCGCCTCCAGGCGGGCCACGTCCTCCCGTAGCTTTGGCACGCTCGCCGCCGCACGCAGCAGCGGGGCGTAGAACGCGCCGACGACCAGTGCCGCCATGGCGAGGATGGTGGCCGCGACCACCAGCGCGCGGAAGAGCCACAGCGGCATCCGGAAAGTGCGCGACTCGAGTTCCCCGTCCCGGTGCACCATCACCGTGATCCGAGGGCGGGGAGCGGTCATCCTTCGAACGGGGCGCCGAGGATGAGTTCGAGCAGGCGGGCCAGATCGTCGTTCGAGTAGTAGCTGAGTGAGACGATGCCCCGCCCCTTCCGTCGCTGGGTCACGCGCACATCGGTTCCGAGCCGCTTGCGGAGCGCGTCCTCGACGCGCTGTACCTCGCTGCTCACCGGGCCGGGGTCGGCACGGTGCGCCTTGGGGCGCCTGGCGGCCGCCGGCCCCTGCCTGACCCGCGCCTCCATTTCGCGCACCGACCACCCTTCCGCCACTGCCGTCCGGGCGAGCCGGACCATGAGCTTGGTGTCGGTCAGGCCGAGCAGGGCGCGGGCGTGGCCGGCGGAGAGCGCGTCGTGGTCCACCAGGTCGCGCACTTCTGCCGGCAGCGCCAGCAGCCGGAGCAGGTTCGCGACGGTTGAACGGTCGCGCCCGACGAGCCGCGCCACTTCCGCCTGCGCCACGCCGAACTCTTCCTGCAGTCGCTGGTACCCCAAGGCCTCGTCGATCGGCGAGAGATTGTCCCGCTGGAGGTTTTCGATGAGCGCCAGGGTAAGCAGTGTACGGTCGTCCACGTCCCGTACCACGGCCGGAATCCGCGTCCAGCCCAGCCGCTGCACCGCGCGCCAGCGGCGCTCGCCGGCGATCAGTTCGTAGCCGTTGCCCTTGGACCGGACCAGCACCGGCTGCAGGAGGCCGGACGCGTCGATCGACGCCACGAGCTCCTTGAGCGGCTCCTCGTCCACTCGCTTGCGCGGCTGGAATGGATTCGGGCGGATGGCCGTCACCGGAAGCTCGCGGAGCGAGCCTTCCTTTTCCGCCTGCTCCTTCGAGACGGGCCCCAGGAGGGCCTCGAGTCCGCGGCCGAGACGACGGGCTTCACTCACGCGCGCACCCCTTCCGACATGGCCTCGACGCGACGGAGCAGTTCCTGCGCGACCGAGAGGTAGCTCTTGGCCCCGACAGACTGCACGTCGTACAGCAGGATCGGCTTGCCGAAACTGGGCGCCTCGGCGAGCCGGATGTTGCGGGGGATGACGGTGCGGAAGACGCCGGGACCGAAGTACTCGCGCGCGTCGTTGGCCACCTGCCGCGCCAGGTTGATCCGGGTGTCGAACATCGTCAGCAGCACGCCGTCGATGGCCAGCCCCGGATTGAAATTCTGCTGGACGAGCCGGATCGTGTTGAGCAGCTGCGAAATCCCCTCGAGCGCGTAGTACTCGCACTGGATCGGGATGATCACCGCGTTCGCCGCAGTCAGGACGTTGAGCGTGAGCAGACCGAGCGACGGCGGACAGTCGATGAGGATGAAATCGTAGTCGTCCTGCAGCGGCTCGAGGGCTCGGCGCAGGGCGAGCTCCCGGTTCGGCCGGTCCACCAGTTCGAGCTCGGCGCCCACCAGGTCCTGCGTGGCGGGCAGCACGTGCAGGAACGGCAGGGCCTCGTCCTGCAGGATGATATCGGCCGCCGGACGCCCGTCGATCACCGCATCGTAGAGCGAGAGCCGGACCTGATCACGCCGCACGCCGACGCCGCTCGAGGCGTTTCCCTGCGGATCGGCGTCGATGAGCAGCGTGCGCTTTTCCGCCACGGCAAGCGAGGCAGCCAGGTTCACGGCCGTCGTGGTCTTGCCGACGCCACCCTTCTGATTGGCAATCGCGATGACTCGGGCCATGAACGGAGTACGCGCCTGGGTCGGAGAAGAAGGAAGAGGGAGAAGAGGAATATAGGGGGAGTGCGGTCGGGAGTCGAATCAAGGAGTGAAGGCAGGGCGACCCAAACAACACCGACACAACTAGTATGCTAATGTATGTTACTGCAGCACAAATAGTTACAAGCTTACTATTCCAATAACGTACACCATGCCTTCGTCTCAAAATGGAGTCGGCTGGGCTGTTTCACGTGAAACGGGTCATTCTCGATTCAGTGGGGTTTCACGTGAAACGGTCGGCGGATCCCGGGTCAGGAGCGCCGCCGCAGGACCGCCAGTGTGAGGTTTTGGAGATCCGCCGGCGAAACCCCGGGAACCCTGGCGGCTTGGCCGACCGTTTCCGGCCGAAGGATGGTCAGTTTTTCCCTCGACTCCCAGGAGAGCGTCAGAATCTCATGGTATGGGAGGTCGGTGGGGAGGGGCATCGAGTCCAACCCGGCCAGGCGAGACGCGGCTGCGCGCTCCTTAGCCAGGTACCCTTCGTACTTGATTTCGATGTCGGCCCACTGGGCCTCTTCCTCTGGTATGCCGATGTCGGACGCCTGGAGCAATGCGGCCAGCGAGATTCCCGGGCGACGGCAGAGTTCTCGTATGCGAGCCGGCTCCTGCAGGATTGGTTCGCCCGCCGCCTGAAGCACGGGATTCGCTTTCGTGGGAGAGATTGTCGTATCGATCGCCAATCGGGCTGCCCGATCCTCTGCCTCGAGTCGCGATTCCGCCACGCGCACCTCGGCTTCCGAGAGCAATCCGAACCGAAGCGCGATGGGGAAGAGGCGGCGGAGCGCGTTGTCCTGCCGGAGCAGGAGCCGAAACTCCGCCCGCGAGGTGAAGAGGCGGTAGGGCTCGTCCACTCCCCGGTGCACCAGGTCATCCACGAGCACGCCGATCATCGATTCGTTTCGGGCCAGCACCACCGGTCCTTCTCCGCGCGCCAGGAGCGCCGCATTGAGTCCGGCGACCGCTCCCTGGCCCGCCGCCTCCTCGTAGCCCGTGGTCCCGTTCACCTGCCCCGCGAAGAACAGACCCGGAATTGCGCGCGACTCCAGCGAGGGGTGGAGCTGCGTCGGCGGGAAGTAGTCGTACTCGATCGCGTACCCGGCCCGGGTCATCTCCACCCGCTCGAGTCCGGGCACCGCCCGCAGAAACGCCTGCTGCACCTGCGGCGGGAGTGAGGTGGAAAGTCCGTTGACGTAGAGCTCGGAGGTCCCGTGCCCTTCCGGTTCGAGAAAGACCTGGTGGCGCACCGCGTCGGGGAACCGCACGACCTTGTCCTCGACCGATGGGCAGTACCTCGGTCCCTTTCCGCTGATGGCACCACCGTAGAGCGCCGACTCCCTGAGATGCCGCTGGATGATCTCCTTCACCGCTGCGCCGGCCCAAGTCAGGTAGCACGGAAGCTGTGCCGGGTGCGAGGCGCGCTCGAAATGACTGAGCCAATAGGAACCCACATCTCCGTCCTGACGAGCCAGGCTCTCGAGATCCACCGACCGGCCATCGATCCTCGGCGGCGTACCTGTCTTGAATCGTTCTCGTACAATCCCATATGAACTAATGGCTTGCGAAATCTCGATGGCCGGTGCTTCCCCCGCTCGGCCCGCTGGAACCTGCGTCTCAAGGCCCATGTGAATGGCGCCCCGGAGAAAGGTCCCGGCACTCAGCACCACCGCCCTCGCTTCGAGCGTGAGCCCCTCTCGCGTGACAACCCCGGCCACTCGGCCACCCCGCAAGAGGAAAGAGGCGACGGTCCCCTGGCCGAAGGAGAGACGCGGTTGCCGCTCCAGCAACGCGCGGACGGCCCGGCGGTACAGCGCGCGATCGCATTGCGCCCGCGGCGACCACACCGCCGGCCCCTTGGAGCGATTGAGCATCCGAAACTGCACCCGAGAAAGGTCGGTGGCCCGCCCCATCACGCCGCCGAGCGCGTCGACCTCGCGCACGACCGTGCCCTTCGCGATTCCGCCGATCGCGGGGTTGCACGACATCTGCCCGATGGTTTCCAGGTTCTGCGTGAGGAGCAACGTGTGGGCGCCCGCACGCGCGGAAAGCATCGCGGCCTCCGCGCCGGCGTGGCCGCCGCCGATTACGATCACGTCATAGCGCATGATGGGAAAATAGGCGGGGAAGCGGGGAAGCGGGGAAGCGGGGAAGCGGACCAGAAACGTCGCGCGCCTTGGAGATCCCGCTAGCGGAAGCCTGGTTGGAGGCCGGCGCGGGGATTGGTCCGAAGGGCAGTCAGTTCGCGACGCCCGGAGCGGCGTCAGACGCGGAGGGTGCGCGAACTGTCATGCCCGGAGGACCATCCCAAGCCGGCCGACCACTGACCTGAAACTCAGCCCGTGCGAATCCAGCGCAGCACCTCGCCGACCGATGCGCGCTTGCCGTACATCAGGATCCCCACCCGGTAGATCCGGCTCGCCACCCAGGACACCCCCAGCACGCCGAGCGCCGTGAGGCCGCCGGAAAGGGCCAATTCCCCGAGGGGGAGCGGACTCAGGGAGTACCGCACCGGGGTCACGAACGGGGCGAACATCGGGATCAGGCTCAGCGTCCGCGCCAGGCTACCATTGGGCTCATCGAGCAGCCCGAAGAGCAGGATGAGTCCGACGGCGATGCACATGGTGACGGGGATCGCCGCCTGCTGGGCCTCCTGCTGCGTGTTGCAGGTGGCGGCGACGGCGGCGTAGGCCGCCGCATAGAGGAAGAACCCGAGCACAAAGAATGTCAGGTACACCGCGAGGAGGTCGCCGCTGATGGCCGGGATCGGCATCGCCATGGCTTGGGTGGCCGGCACGCCGAGGAGGCCCGCGATGGCCGCCCGCTGGGAAGTGAGGAGCTTGGCGGTGCCGCTCCAGATGCCGAGCTGGAGGAGGGCCACGGCGCTGACGCCGAGCACCTTGCCCAACATCAGCTGGAAGGGGCTGAGGCTCGACACCAGCACTTCCATGATCCGGTTGCTCTTTTCCTCCAGGATCGAGCTCATCACCTGGTTGCCGTACAGGATGAGCGCGATGTAGAGCAGGAACGACATGACGTAGGCGAGCATGAAGGACGACTCCCCGCTCTGGCCGGTCACCTCGCCGTTGCTCACGCGGGAAGTCTGCAGGTCGATCGGCGCGGTGGCCTGCATGAGCACCGCGGGATCGACGCCCGCCCTGCCCAGCCGCTCCCCGATGATGGCCTGGCGGAGTGTGCGCTGAAGCTCACCCATGTCCGAGAGGCTGCCGACATCGCTGCCGAAGTAGTGCATCCGGCCGGTTGCGAGCACCGAATCGGTCACCAGCACCACGCCGACCAACGCCCCCGGCGTCTCCGCACGCCGTCCGGTGAGCCGGATGAGCGAATCGAGCGGGGCGAGGTCGTCGACGCCGGCACCCAGCCGGGTGACCTGGTACCGCCGTGTGGCGTCCGGTCCGTCGCCCCGCTGGGCGCCCGCGAGCGCCCGCTCGACCCGCACGCCGAAGTCTCCGCTCGCCGCGTCCAGCACCACGACCGCCTTCGGCCCCTTGCTGCGGGAATTGAGCAGCATCGGGAAGACGAACATGAAGCCCATCAACAGCGGCCCCAGAATCGTCCCGATCACGAAGGCGCGGGTATGCACCCGGACCATGAACTCCCGGCGGATGACCGCGAACAGTTTATGCACGGGCCACCTCCTGCGCCGGGGCCACGGCGGCCTGCTGACCCACCTTGGCGATGAAGATCGACTGCAGCGATGGCTCGGCGACCTCGAACCGCGCCAGGCCGACCCCGCAGTCCACCAGGGCCCGGAGCAGCCGGTCGGCGTCCGCCCCCGGCGCCAGTTCCACCTCCGCGCTCGCCCCCGAGTCATCCGCGCTCGCCACCAGCGACCGGTCCGCCAGCACACTCCGCGCCCGCTCCACATCCCGCGAGAAGTCGAGGTAGACGTGGCGATTGCCGGCCTCCCGCTTGACGTCGCTCAGCTTGCCGTCGACCACCTTCTCGCCCCGGGCGATGATCGCGATGCGGTCGCACATGCGCTCAGCCTGCTCCATGATGTGGGTCGAAAAGAGCACCGTGCGACCGGACCGGGCGATCTCGACCACCACGTCCTTCATGACCTGCAGGTTGACCGGGTCGAGACCGCTGAAGGGCTCGTCGAGGAGGACGAGTTCCGGGTCGTGCTGGAGCGTGCCGATGAACTGGACCTTCTGCTGCATTCCCTTGGAGAGCTCCTGCACCTTGCGGCGGCTCCAGTCGCTCAGGCCGAGCCGGTCGAGCCAGCGGAGGGCGCGGACCCGGGCATCCTGACGGCGGAGCCCCTTCGCCTCGCCGAGGAAAATCAGGTGCTCCAGCACCTCCATCCGGGGATAGAGCCCCCGCTCCTCGGGCAGGAAGCCGATGCGCGCGGAAAGCTCGCGCCCCGACAACGGCCCGCCGAAGAGGGTCACCTGTCCCTCGTCCGGCTCGATCATGTGCATGATCATCCGGATGGTGGTGGACTTCCCGGCTCCGTTCGGGCCCAGGAGCCCAAAGACGCCTCCAGTGGGCACGTCGAGGGAGAGCGCATTCACCGCGGTGTGGCCGGCGAAGCGCTTGGTGATACGATCGGCGTGGATGGCGGATGCCGTCATTGAGGGGGAGGGGAAGTGGGGAATCGGCTCAAATCACAAGTGGATCGGTCAGAAATAGAGGGGGTCGGAGGCGAGGTGGCAAGAGAGGCGCCGGCATTCCGTTGACGGCGGGAGAGAGGCCACCCGCCCCCGACCCCGGGGGCTATGGAGCCGGCTCGTGCCGGCGCCTCAACCCGTACGGCCGGTTCGAGCAGTTGTTTCCGGGGGCTCTGGACAGATGCGGTGGGGGCGGAATATGTTGGCCCCTATGCAGCACTACATCATCACTATCGACCGCGAACTCTGCCGCGGCTACGGAGAGTGCGTCAACATCGCGCCGGAGGTGTTTGGGCACGATGCGGAGGAACGGGCCATCGTGCTCGACCCCGAGGGCGACAAGGACGAAAACATCCTCGACGCCGCGCGGGCCTGCCCCGTGGACGCCATCACACTCGTGGACGAGCACGGCGACCAGGTCTGGCCCTAGCCCCCGACGGCGGTCAGTTGCCGAATCCCCCGCACCTCGGATTCGGCGATCAGCTTGTTCTTCTCGGTGGCGCGAACCCCGAATTTCAAGGTCTTCTGCAGGTACTCTTCACGCGTTCCCGGCGTCACACCTTCCTCGAAACATCCCGCATCGTGCAGCAGGACCCCCTTCGGGGTCACTGAATCGAACCGGCCCACCCAGAGCGCGTTGGCCGTCTCGAGGACGACCGTGATGCCGTGCAGATCGTGATGGCCGGGATGAAAGACGTGTCCGCTCATCCGGACTACCGGGCCACGCCGCAATGCTGGTCGAACACCTTGACCAGGTCCGCGGCCAGGGCCTGCGGGCTCCGGCCCTCGATCTGGTGGCGGTGGACGAAATGCACGACCTCGCCGTCACGGATCAGGGCGACGGACGGGGAACTGGGCTGGTACTCGCCGAAATAGCTCCTGGCCCGTGCCGACGCCTCGAGGTCCTGGCCCGCAAAGACTGTCACCGTCCGGTCGGGGAGCACGGCGTGCCGGAGCGCCATCTGCAGGGCGGGCCGCGCATTGCCGGCGGCGCATCCGCACACGGAGTTCACGAAAACCAGCGTGGTTCCGCTGGCCCCGCCGAGGACGGCATCCACCTCGGCCACGGTCCGGAGTTCGGCGGCCCCCATCTGCACCATCTCGGCGCGCATCGGAGCGACCAGCGATTCAGGGTACGGCATGGCGTGCTCTCCAGTAATGGACTATTCGGTTGAAATCGGCTCGGGGCCGCCCGCCAGGGCGGCCTTGAGGGTGTGCCAGGCCAGGCTCGCGCACTTGACCCGCACCGGAAACTCCGAGACCCCGCCGAGGGCCTGCAGCTTGCCCAGCGCCTTTCGCTCGGCCGCCCCTTCGAGCTTGCCGGTCACGAGTTTCTGAAATTCATCCGCCAGCGCGATCGCCTCGGCCCGCGACTTTCCCTTGACCGCCGCGGTCATGAGCGATGCGGAGGCCTTGGAAATCGCGCAGCCGTTCCCCAGGAAGGCCACGTCGCGGACCGTGTCGCCGTCCAGGTCCACCCACACCGTCAGCCGGTCGCCGCAGAGCGGGTTGTGCCCGTCGGCGCGGCTCGCCGGCGGCGGCAGTTCGTGGAAGTTCCGCGGCGACTTGTTGTGGTCGAGAATGACGCTCTGGTAAAGCTCGTCGAGATCGCGGCTCATGCGAAGACCTCCCGCGCCCGGTGCAGGCCGCGCACCAGCACCTCGACCTCGTCGAAGGTGTTGTAGAAGGCGAACGACGCCCGCGCGGTGGCGTGGAGCCCAAAGCGCTCCATGACCGGCTGGGCGCAGTGATGCCCGGCCCGGATGGCCACCCCCTCGCTGTCGAGGATGGTGCCGAGGTCGTGCGCGTGCACACCATCGAGCGTGAACGAGAGGACACCCGCCTTTTCGGCGGCCGTGCCCACCAGGCGCACGCCGGGGACGGCCGCGACGCGCTCCGTGGCGTGGGCCAGGAGCTCGTGTTCGTACGCGCGGACCGCGGCGAAGTCGAGCGTCCGGATGTAGCCGAGCGCGGCCCCAAGCCCGATCACCTCGGCGATGGCCGGCGTGCCGGCCTCGAACTTGGCGGGGAGGGGGGCGAACGTGGTACCGGCAAAGCTCACCGTGTGGATCATGTCGCCCCCACCCTGCCAGGGCGGCATCCGTTCGAGCAGCGCAGTCCGGCCCCACAGGAGCCCGACGCCCGTCGGCCCGAAGACCTTGTGGCCCGAACAGGCGTAGAAGTCGCACCCGAGGGCCTGGACGTCGATCGGGAGGTGCGGAGCCGCCTGGGCTCCGTCCACCAGCACGACCGCGCCCGCCTCATGCGCCATGCGGGTCATCTCGGCCACCGGATTGACGGTCCCGAGGGCGTTGGAAATGTGCACGACGCCCACGATCCTGGTCCTCGGGCCGAGCATCCGCCGGTAGGCCTCGAGGTCCACCTCGCCCGCATCGTTGATCGGGATGGCGCGGACCACGGCCCCGGTCTGACCGGCGATGAGCTGCCAGGGAACGATGTTGCTGTGGTGCTCCATCGTGGTCAGGAGGATCTCGTCGCCCGGCTTCAGCACGCTCCGGCCGTAGCTCTGGGCCACGAGGTTGATGGCCTCGGTGGTGCCCCGCACGAAGATGACCTCGTGCTCGGCCGGTGCGTTGAGGAACGCCTGCGCCTGAGCGCGCACGGCGTCGAACGCCAGCGTGGCGCGCTCACTGAGGTAATGCACCCCGCGGTGGATGTTGGCGTTTTCCTCGGCCAGGAACCGCCGCACCGCCTCGATCACGACTAGCGGCTTCTGGGAGGTCGCCGCGTTGTCCAGGTAGACCAGTGGCTTGCCGTTGACCTGGGAGGCCAGGATCGGGAAGTCGGCGCGGATGGCCTTGACGTCCAAGGGAATGGCGGGGCCGCGAGGCAGGGGGGCGGTGGCCGTCGACATCGTCAGGCCGTCTCCTGTCCCGCTGCCCTGCTGCCTCGCTGCCCCGCCTTCGACAGCCAATTCCGCATCAGGTCTTCCAGATAGTCCACCACCGGCCGGCTCCGGATTTCTTCCAGCACATCGGCCGCAAAGGCATAGGTCAGGAGGGTGCGCGCCTCCGCTTCGGCGATGCCCCGGCTCCGGCAGTAGAACAGCGGAGCCGCATCGAGACTGCCCACGGTGGCGCCGTGGGTGCACTTCACGTCGTCGGCGAAGATCTCCAGCTGCGGCTTGGTGTCGACCTTGGCCGTGTCCGAGAGCAGCAGGTTCTTGTTGGTCTGCTTGCCGTCGGTCTTCTGGGCCTCGGGGCGGACGAAGACCTTGCCGTTGAAGACGGCGTGGGCGTGCCCGTCGAGAATGCCCTTGTACACCTCCCAGCTCGTGCAGTCGGGCGCGGCGTGCTCGATCCGCGTCTGGTGGTCCACGTGCTGGCGGTCCTTGCCGACGTAGAGTCCGTACAGGGTCGCGTGCGCGCCGGGGCCGGCCAGCGTGGTGTAGATGTTGGTGCGGGAGATCGCCGCCCCTTCCGCGAACGAGAAGGAGTTGAAGTAGCTGTCCCGCTCCTGGCGCACCTCGAGCGTGGCGAGGTGGAAGGCCTGCAGGTTTTCCCGCTGGACCTTGCAGTGATCGAACCGGGCGCCGGCGGCCAGGCGGACCTCCGTGACCGTGTTGGTCAGGGCCACGCCGTCCGCCAGCGCCACGAAGCTCTCCACGACCGACGCGACCGCGTTCGCGCCGAGGACGACGACGTTGCGGGGGAACACCGCGCCGCCCGCTCCGCGCGCATCGGCGAGGAAGAGCACGTGGATCGGCGTATCGAGCACCGCGCCCGCCGGAAGGCAGACGGCGTAGCCGTCGGCAAAGGCCGCCGCGTTCTGGCCCACGAGGGCGGCCGCCGCGGGCTGCACCGCCACCTGACCCAGCGTGTCCCGGACCAGTTCGGGAGACTCGAGGAGCACCGTGGCGAGCGAGCCGACCCGCGTCCCGACCGGCAGGCCGGCCACCTGGGAGAGCACCGGCTGGAAGCGGCCGTTGGCGAACACGAGGCGCGGCCATTCCGCGTGGCCGAAGAGGAACGGGGCAACGTCCGCGGCGCTGAGCGCGCCGGGGGCGCGGGCGGCGCCGAGGTCCGCCTTGGCAATCGGCCCGAGGTCGGTGAAGCGCCAGTCCTCGTCCCGCTGGGTGGGAAAGCGGAGCCCTTCGAAGCGGGCTGACCCGGCGCGCCGAAGCTCGCCGAGCCAGGCCGGTTCGGCCGGGCGCGCCGCCGCCGGGCGGGGCGTGCTCGTGGCGGTCACGCCGCGGCTCCCGCCAGGTCGGTGATCCACTCGTACCCCCGCGCCTCGAGCTCGAGCGCCAGTTCCTTGCCGCCCGACTTCACGATCCGGCCGCCGGCCAGCACGTGCACGTAGTCGGGGACGATGTGATCGAGGAGCCGCTGGTAGTGCGTCACCACGATCGTGGCGTTGTCCGGGCGGCGAAGGGAGTTGACGCCGTTCGCCACGATCTTGAGCGCGTCGATGTCGAGGCCGGAGTCGGTCTCGTCGAGAATGGCGAGCTTCGGCTCGAGCACGGCCATCTGCAGGATCTCATTGCGCTTCTTTTCGCCGCCCGAGAAGCCGGCGTTGACCGCGCGGCTCATGATCTCCGGCCCCCACTCGACCAGCTTGAGCTTGTCCTCGAGGAGGTCGAGGAAGTCCATCGGATCGAGCTCCTCGAGGCCCTGGGCCTTCCGCTTGGCGTTGTAGGCGGCGCGAAGGAAGTAGGCGTTCGTCACCCCCGGGATCTCCACCGGATACTGGAACGCCAGGAAGACGCCGGCCTGGGCCCGCGCTTCTGGCTCCATGTCCAGCAGGTCCTGGCCGAGGTAGGTGACCGAGCCGCCGGTCACCTTGTACGACGGGTGGCCGGCCAGCACCTGGGCCAGCGTGCTCTTGCCGGAGCCGTTGGGGCCCATGATCGCGTGCACCTCGCCCGCGTTGACGGTGAGCGTGATGCCACGCAGGATTTCCTTGTCGCCGGCGGTCGCCGTCAGGTCCTTGATTTCGAGCACGTGCGATTCTCCACGAGTTGGCGCCCGCCCGGCGGGCGCCGGTGATCTAGCCGACGCTGCCTTCGAGGCTGATGCCGAGAAGCTTCTGGGCCTCGACCGCGAATTCCATGGGCAGGTTCTGGAAGACGTCCTTGCAGAACCCGTTGACGATCATCGAAATCGCGTCCTCGGTGTCGAGGCCGCGTTGCTTGCAGTAGAAGATCTGGTCCTCGCCGATCTTCGACGTCGACGCCTCGTGTTCCACCGAGGCGCTCGGGTGCTGCACGTCGATGTACGGGAAGGTGTGCGCACCGCAGGCGTTGCCGATGAGCATCGAATCGCACTGCGTGTAATTGCGCGCGCCCACGGCCCTGGGAAGCATCTTGACCTGCCCGCGGTAGCTGTTCTGCCCGCGCCCGGCGGAGATGCCTTTCGAGATGATCGTGCTGCGGGTGTTCCGGCCCACGTGGATCATCTTGGTGCCGGTGTCCGCCTGCTGTCGGTTGTTGACCACCGCCACCGAATAGAACTCGCCGATGGAGTCGTCGCCTTGCAGGATCACGCTCGGGTACTTCCAGGTAATAGCCGAGCCGGTCTCCACCTGGGTCCAGGTGATCCGCGACCGGGCGCCGGCGCACTTGCCGCGCTTCGTCACGAAATTGTAGATCCCGCCCCGCCCCTCGGCGTCGCCCGCGTACCAGTTCTGCACCGTGCTGTACTTGATGGTGGCGCCTTCGAGCGCCACGAGTTCCACGACAGCGGCATGCAACTGGTTCGTGTCGCGCTTGGGCGCGGTGCACCCCTCCAAGTAGCTCACCGTGGCGCCTTCGTCAGCCACGATCAGGGTGCGCTCGAACTGCCCGGTGTCCGCGGCGTTGATCCGGAAATAGGTGGACAGCTCCATGGGGCAGGTGACGCCCTTGGGGATGTACACGAAGGACCCGTCGGTGAACACCGCGGCGTTGAGCGCGGCGAAGAAGTTGTCGCCCGCCGGCACCACGCTGCCCAGGTACTTCTGGACCAGTTCGGGGTGCTCCCGGACCGCGTCCGAGAAGGAGCAGAAGATGACGCCATGCTCCTTGAGCTTGTCCTTGAAGGTGGTGGCCACCGAGACGCTGTCGAAGATGGCGTCCACCGCGACACCGGAGAGCCGCTTCTGCTCGGAGAGCGAGATGCCGAGCTTTTCGTAGGTAGCGAGCAGCTCCGGGTCCACCTCGTCGAGGGAGCCCAGCGGCTTGACCGACTTGGGCGCCGAGTAATAGATGATGTCCTGGTAGTCGATCGGCGCGTACTGGACGTTGGGCCAGTGCGGCTCGGTCATCTCCAGCCAGCGCCGGTACGCCTTGAGCCGCCACTCGAGGAGGAACGGCGGTTCCTGCTTCTTGGCGGAAATCAGCCGGATCACGTCCTCGCTGAGGCCGCGCGGCACGGTGTCGGCCTCGATGTCGCTCACGAAGCCGTACTTGTATTCCTGCTGGACCAGAGACTCGACGGGCGAGGTCATGCGCGCACTCCCGGGGCCGGATCGCGGCCCCCTGCCGAGCGACCGATCCCGACCGGAACCGGCGGCGTGAACTGGACCTGGTACTCACACGCGCTGCACCCGTCGAGCATATGGGCCCGGAGGTCCAGCGAGGCACCGAGCGCGGCGCTCAGGAAGCGCTCCTCGGCGGCACAAATTTCTGGGAAGCGCTCGGCGACGGACCGAATGGCGCAGTTGTGCTCCGTCAGCGTGCCGCCGTCCGCGGACCCTTCCCACCCCGGCATGAAGCCCTCTTCGTGGAGCAGCCGCGTGACCGCCTCCACACGGCGCTCCGCCGGAAGCCGGTCGAGATCGTCGGGCAGCCGCCGCAGCAGCGCGGCGTACCGCGCCTCCAGCGCGCCGACCACAGCCTCGCGCCCCTCGCGCTCCACCAGCGCCCCGAGCACTTCGGTCAGCGTGGCCTCGTACCGACGCGGGAAGACCTGTTCGCCGGTGGTCGACAGCCGATAGGCGAAGACCGGCGCGCCGACGCCGCGCTGCTCCCGCTCATATGCCAGCAGCCCGTCGAGTTCGAGCTCCTTGAGATGGTGGCGAATGGCGTTGAGTGACAGCCCGAGACGGCTCGCGAGTTCCTTGGCCGTGAGGCCCGGCGCAAATTTGAGTTCGACCAGGATGGACGCACGCGGCCCCTTGTACCCGATCGGAAGGGCGGCGGAGGCTCGGAGGTGCGCAATCGGCATGGCCATAGGAGGGGAATCGTATGTGGCGAACTCTGGATTGTCAAGTTCGCATGGCATTATTGGCGTGAATTCATAACCACCATGACCACAAGCCATTAGGACGTCATTGTTCCAACATATGTCCTAGTCACGGCGCCGACGCCACCCAGGATTTCGTGGCAGTGATCTGGCCTGGGACATTCAGGCGGCGGAGTGACCTGGACCGACGGATTGGCAGCGCAAATCCTTTGGAAATATAGGCTAACAAATTAGCAGTTGCGCAGCATACTACTAATACTTGCTGGACGTCTCTCTTGTCACTCTCCGGGTTGAATGCAAGATTGGATCATGACCATTCACCGCATCCGCCTCCTTGGCGACCCGATCCTCCGCGCCCGCTCCGAACCGATCACCAAGCCCCGGTCGACCGCCGTCAGGGTCATCCTCGACGACATGCGGGAGACCCTCCGCGACTGGCAGTCGCGCTTCGGTAGTGGCCGCGCGATCGCCGCCCCGCAAATCGGCGCCCCGGTCCGGATGATCTACGTGGAGATGGACAAGCCCTGGCCGCTGATCAATCCGGAAATCATCGACATCGGCACCGAGGATTTCACCGTCTGGGACGACTGCTTCTCATTTCCGAACCTGATGGTGCAGGTGTCCCGGGCCTATCGGATCCGGGTGCACTACCAGGACATCAAGGGCGAGGAGCACGACGTGGATCTGGAAGGGGATCGGGCGGAGCTGCTGCAACACGAAATCGAGCACCTCGACGGGGTGCTGGCGGTGGATCGGCCGCATGGCCTCGACCCCTTCTGCCTTCGCGAGGAGTGGAACCGGCTCCACGCCGCCGCCGGTCGGTACGGTGAGCCGGAACCACGCCACGCGCACTACGCCACGCCGCTCACCGGCCTCCTCTGAGGCGGCCTAGAACCACCGACCGATCCGCACATAGACGTTGTCGATGCCGGTCGTCGTGAATCCGTACGCCGCCTGGACGTCACCGATCGGCGTGTCGATGACCAGGCCACCCCGCATGCCACCCAGCCAATCGGTGTTCTCGAAGAGACTTCCCCCGTTGGCGCTCCGGCCCGCCGCCACCAGGAGTTCCCAGCGGACCGGTCCCCGGATCGGATGCGAGAGTCCGAGCCCGGCAAAGACCTCCCGATCACCGCGCAGCTGTTCCGTGGCCAATCCGGGAAAGCCAACGGTACCGCCCAGCGGAAACTGTTCCTGAAGCGGGAGGTCCTGTCCCCACCCGACCCGCGCGATGGGAGTCAGGGTGAATCGACCGAGGCTCGCTCCGTAGGACGTCTGGAGTCCCACCCGCTGAAACGTGGCCGACCACACGAAGTCGCCGTTGGTCTGCCAGGCACCACGAGGGTGCTGGGCCGCCACTCGTATTCCGGCACTCGATCCATCGGATGCGGGATTGCCGCCAACGGCGGTGGCGTCTCCGTCGCGCCAGCTGCGGCCATCGAACCCGGCGGCCAGTAGCCACCCTCCCGACACGCCCTGCTCGAACCCGGCAAACACGACCCCCTCACGCGTGTCGGTACGGCCCACGCTGCTGCCCTCGGAGTCATAGAGAAGCACGGCCTGATTCTCGAAATGCAGCGTCAGCGTCGGGGCGATCCACGACCGGCCGGCACCGAAATACCGCCGGAGTCCTCCCGTGATGTCGTTGAGCAGAGTGCCGACACCGAGCGTCAGGCTTCCCGCGAGCGCGTGCCCGAAGAGCCGCCGGTCGAGATACATCAACCCCACACGACCGCCGAGGTCCCGGTCGTATGCGACCGTGGCGCCCGCAAGCTTGGACGGGGCCGGCTGGACCGACGCGTGGAACGCCACCGCGTCGCTTCCGGCGTCGGTCGGGTGCAGCCAAAGCGAGGTGTACGAGCCAAGTTCGCCGACTGCATCGACCTGCCGCGCCAGCGCCGGCTCGTCGAGCGCCTGGTCGGCGGTGAGTCCCAGAAACTGCTGGAGAACACTGGCGTCGGTCGGGGCCCCACCGGTCAACGTGAAACCGACCACGCGACCAGGAAGCGGCACGGAAGGCATGCTGCCGTAGGGCAGGCAACCGGCGGCCGCGAACGCGGAATCGGCGGCGCGGCGACCGCGGCGGTGGATCGAGTCCACGGTGGCGGGCGTGAAATCAAGGTTCTTGAACTGCTTCAGGTCGACCCGGACATAGACGTCTCCGGGCCCGATCGTGGCGGGAGGCTGCGCGAACAGGAAATTCGCCATCTGCTCGGCCACCGCGAGTCCGCCGCCCTCGAGTTCAGCCTCGGTCAACAGCGGGGAGGTGACATCGGACACGATCACCCGGGTGACACCGGGGAGTGCCCGTGCGATGGCGACCGGGACGTTGGCCGAGAGTCCGCCGTCGGTCAGCAGGCGGCCGTCCATCCGTTCGGGCGAGAAGACCAGCGGGACCGCCATGCTCGCCCGGACGGCCTGGGCCAGGTCGCCCGAGGCGAGGACGACGGTGTCCCGGGTGACGAGATCGGTGGCCACCGCGCGGAAGGGAATCGGCAGCCGGTCGAAATCGCCGCGCGCGAGGAGGTTGGACCGGAGCAGGAGCGCCGAGAGGCGGGCGTTCGCATCGGCTTCGCTCACCGTCGGGCTCTGCAGGGAAAAACCCTGGGCGCCCCCGGCCCAGACGAGGAGCGGCGTGAAGGGCTCCCACTCCAGCGGCGCGATGGGGGAGGCTGAAGAAAACAGGTCGTTTGGGCTGAAGGCGGTCGCGAGCGAATCGGCCTGGCGGGCGGTCGTGCCTCCGGCGTAGAGCGCCCCGATGATCGCGCCCATGCTGGTGCCGACCACGTAGTCCGGCCGGACGCCGAGGCTGTCCAGAGCGGCGAGGACGTCGAGATGCGCGAGGCCCTTGGCCCCGCCGCCGGAGAGCACCAGCGCGGTGCGGCCCTCCGTGCAGGCGGGCACCTGCGCCGCCAGCGGTGCGGTGCCCGCGGCGACGGCAAGGCACGCGAGGAGAAGCCGCCCCTTGCGCGGCGGGAAGGGAGTCCGCAATACTTGCCGCAGGATCTGCCGCATCCTCTGTGCGGCAGGCCATCTACCCGAGGGAGCGGCCGGCACGATGACGTACGTGATCACGGAACCCTGCATTGGCGTCAAGGATCGGGCGTGTGTCGATGTCTGCCCGGTGGACTGCATTTACGAAGGCGAAGACCAGCTTTACATCAACGCGGACGAGTGCATCGACTGCGGCGCGTGCGAGCCGGAATGCCCGGTGACCGCCATCTTTCCCGAGGAAGACGTGCCGCCGCAGTACACCGCGTTCATCGAGAAGAACCGCGAGGTGTTCGAGAGCGACACGCCCCCGGGTCGCCCGGAACGGTAGTCCGGAATCGTCGGTCCTGGTCCGGTACGGCGCGGCCCTTCGAGGCCGCGCCGTTTTGCATCGGGGCGCGTGGGCGGAACAAGGTTCGCCGGAGATGGCCGCGGGAAGCAAGGGGTGGACATGAGGCGGCTCCGGAACCGTACTGCCTGGCCGCGGTCCCGGAGCCGTAGGGTTGGAAGGATGTCATGCGGCGTCGGAGGCCAGAGTGGGTCCGACCGAACCAGCGCCACACCGGATTAGACGCCCCAGACCGGCAAAAGGTTTCACCCCGGCACGGCAGGTGTTCCGGTCAGACGGTCCAGGAAGGACCGGAGGTGCCCGTTGAACACCGCGGGTTGCTCCAGCGGCGCGAGATGGCCGGCCTCCGGAATCAGGGCAAGGCGCGCACCCGGGATCGCCTTGGCCATCGCTTCGGCGTCCCGCGGCGGAGTGAGCCGGTCTTCAGCGCCCACCAGCACCAGCGTCGGGAGGCCGGCCAACGACGGCAGCAGCTCGGTGGAGTCGGGCCGGTCGCGCATCGCCGCGAGCGCGCCCAGCACCCCGGCCGGCGGAGCGGAGGACATCATCGACCGCACCTCCTCACGCAGGGCATCAGACGCCCCGGACCCGAGGAGCTGCGGGAGCATCTGCTCGGCGATCAGTGGCGGACCGCCGTCGCGCAGGTCGGCCATGGCCACTTCGCGCCCCTTCCGCCCTTCCGCGCTGTCGGCGCCGGCGCGGGTATCGACGAGGACGAGACCCCGGACCCTGGGCCGGTGCCGCCGCAGGAATTCGAACGCAACGTAGCCGCCCATCGACAGCCCGCAGAGCACCACGTCGTCCACCCCGACCGCATCGAGCAGGCCTGCGAGGTCCTCCGCATAGGTGGCCATGCTGTAGCCGAGGTCGGGGGCATCGGATCGCCCGAGCCCTCGCAGGTCCGGAGCCAGGGTGCGCCAGCCCTCGAACGCCCCGAGCTGGTGCTGCCAGAGCGTCCGGTCCAGTGGGTAGCCGTGGATGAACAGGATGGCGGGACCGGCGCCGCGGTCGTCGAGGGCGAGTTCGACGCCGTGCACCGTGAGCCGGCGAGGGGGCCCGGAAAGCACGGCGGCCGGGGAGGGAGCAAGCCACTCCTTCACCGCCGAAGGGACCGGGACCGCCGCTCCCGTCCGATCGATGCAGACGAAGACCGATTCGAGCGTGGCGATGAGCGCCTCGTCGACATCGCGCCGGGCCACTTGCCGCATCGTGAAGCTGGTGCGGCCGAGGCGGGTCACCGTCTGCTGGAAGCGGAGCACCTGGCCGGGAAAGGCGGGGGCGTGATAGTCGATGGTGGCCCGGCGCACGGCAGGCCAGACGTCGGCGCTCTGGAAAAGGTCCATGCCGGGACCGGAGGCGAGCGCCTCCCACCGTGCCCGCTCGAACAAGATGAGGAAGGCCGCCTGGTTCAGGTGGCCGAACGCATCGCAGTCGTCCGGGTAGACAGTCAGGGACACCGCTGGCTGGATCATGCGCAGATTCCCCACCGGAGCGCGGCGTGACCAGTTGCGCCGTTGCGCGATCGCCGCAACGCGGCCACCATCCCCCTCCAGCCCGACGCCGTTCGGCTCATGTCCCTCTCCCGCGAGTCCGCCATGCCACCGACCACAGATTACATCCGGCACGCCGCCCGCCTGGCCCGCAAACTCCAACTGGACGCCGCGACGGGCGCACCGCCCGTCGCGGACGCGGACTTCTACAAGACCCTGGCCAAGGCGTTCGAGGAGATCGCGTCGGGCCTCGAGCAGGTCAGCAAGCGCGACTGAGCTAGGAGGCGGGGCCGCGGAACAACGGGTACACCTGCACCCGTTCTTCGCCGTTCGTGGCGCGCCAGACGCCGAGCATGGCGTCCTGGCCGATGACGTCCACCCGGAAGCCCGCCGGCGTGGTGACCGAGCCCAGCCAGGTGCCGTCCGGGGCGAAGACATTCCAGCTGGTCGGAGCCTGCGGCGGGGTCAGTGGTGCCGAGACCCACAGGGCACCGGTGACGTCCACCTGCAGGCGCCCGAACGCCGGCTTCCTGGCGGGAAACGGCGCCTTCGCCAGCGCCGCGAGCAGATTGGTGTCGAGCGGCGTCTTCATCATCGTCGACGCGGTCCGGAGCCGGGAGATGGCCGACGAGGTGAACTCTTCCTGCTCGGCCGGGGTCACCACCGGGCGCGAAATCGCCACACGGAGCAGCCTGACCGGCGCGCCAGTCGCGCCGAGCGACACGATTTCGAAGCGGCTGCCGGTGCCAATGAACGTGGTGTCCCCCCGCACGGCGGCTGTCGTGAACAGCCCGAACGGCACCGGGAAGGCGGAGGTCACGCCCTGCTTTCCGTGGGCCATTACGCCGAACGTTTCGCCCTGGGGAAAGGTCCCGAGCGTCGCCCGCAGGATTCCATCGAGCCCGACACGGACATAGCTCGCGGAATCGCGACGCACCTGCCCGGCCTTGCCGATGAAGGGGCCGCCGGCTCCGCCGACCCGGACCAGCAGGGAGCCGTCGGGATAGGTCACGATCGGCTCCGCGCTCGACCCGGCGCCACCCACCGGCAGACCCACGCTCCGGACGAAATGTCCCTTGGGATCGAACAGGGAGAGCCGGTTGGACACGAAGTCGTATGCCACGATCGTGTCGGCCGGCGCGAGGCCGATCCATCCCAGTCCATGGAACTGGCCCTCCTCGACCCCACGCCCTCCGGCGGTCAGCAACAGTTTGCCCGACGGGTCGAAGTAGAGGATCTCCTGCTTGGAGGCGTTCGCCACGACGATCCGGCCATCCGAGAGCCACACCGGCGCGGGCACCCCGAGCAGCGGATGAAGCGGCTGGCCGGCGTCAAACGTCGGCGCCACCCCGACAGTCCAAGGCGTGGCCGGACCCCAACTGGCCGCACTGTCGTTGATGACGTGTACGCCCGTCGTGTCGGCGACCAGCGGACCAGCATCTTCGGCCGGAACCGCGGAGGGGCTCTCGCGGCACCCGGCGGTGAGGATCGCCCCGGCGGCAAGAATGAACAGCGCCGGACTGGCAAGACGAGTTCCTGAAGCAGCTGGCAACGGCATGCACTGACGCATCGGATCTCCGAGAAACGGCCGGTCGAAAGGTGTGTGAAGACTGCGCAGCGGTGAATCTAGGGAGGGAGAGAATGGAAGTCAGGTATACTGTCGGGTCATCACTATGACGGTATCCGGTCACTATAGATACATTAAGTCTGATTTCCGACCAGTTGCGGCCATGGAGCCGCTCCGGCACTATTCCGCGATGACTGGCCACGCCGACACGCCCGCCCCATTCCTGTCCCAGGCTCCCGCTGACATCGAAGTCATCAGCGACCAGGCCGCGTTCGACCGCCTGATGGAGGCGTTCGCCGCGGAGCCGCTGCTGGCGGTGGACACCGAAGCCGCGAGCTTCCATCGGTTCGAGGACCGGGTGTACCTCCTCCAAATGTCGTCGCGATCCCGGACCGTGATCGTGGACCCGCTCGCGGTGCCGGACTTCACGCGCCTCGGAGCGCTCCTCGCCGACCAGGCGATTGAGGTCGTTTTTCACGACGCCGACTACGACCTGCGGCTGCTCCAGCGCCAGTACGGCATTCGCGCGGCGCGGCTGTTCGACACCCGGATCGCCGCGCAGTTCCTCAACGAGCCGGGCATCGGGCTCGCCGCCCTCCTCGAAAAGCATCTCGGCGTGGTCCTCAACAAGAAGTACCAGCGCGCCGACTGGTCAGCCCGACCGCTCTCGGCCGAGATGCTGGCGTATGCCGCCACCGACACCCATCACCTGCCGACACTGCGGGACCTCATGCGCTCCCAGCTGGAGTCCCGCGGCCGGCTGGCCTGGGTGGAAGAGGAGTTCGTCCTCCTGGAAAGCGTCGCCTGGGCGCCGGTGGACGCCACTGAGCCGTCCTACCTCCGGCTCAAGGGGGCCAAGGCCTTGAAGGGGCGGGAACTCGCCTTGCTGCGGGCCCTCTACGAGTGGCGCGAGGCCACCGCCCGGCGACTCGACCGGGCATCGTTCCGGATCCTCAACAACGAGCCGCTGTTCGAGATGGCCAAGACTCCGCCGCGGACCCTCGAGGACCTGCAGCGGGTGCGGGGCGTCGGGCCGGAGACGATCGCCCGGCGCGGCGGCGAGATTCTCGATGCCATCGAGCAGGCGTTGGCCATCCCCGAGCGGGACCTGCCGCGGTTGCCCCGACTACCGCGCCGGCCACCCGACCCCGCGTTTGATGCGCGTCTCGAGCGGCTCAAGGCGGCGCGCAACGCCGTGGCGCAGCGACTCGACCTGGCGCCGGGCGTGACCTGCCCCAATGGAACACTGGAGGAGATTGCGCGGCGGGCGCCGACGCGCATCGAGGAACTCGAGGGAGTGCCGGGGCTCCGGCGCTGGCAGATGGAAACCTTCGGGGAGGAACTCGTGGCGGCCAGCAAGGACACAGCGACAGGCGCGGCGACGGCCGCGGGGCTCTAGCCCAGGAAGGCGCGGACTCGCGGGTCCATCCGCTCCGGCGTCCAGTAGGGTTCCCACACCAGTTCGACTTCGACGCTGTTCACGTCGTCGAGATCACCCACCACCTGCTTGACATCGCCGATGATCTCCGGCCCCGAAGGGCAGCCGGGTGACGTCAGGCTCATCGTGATGTGCACGTCGCCCGCGTCCGACACCTTCACGTCGTAAATCAGTCCGATGTCCACGACGTTGAGACCCAACTCCGGGTCCTTGACGCCTTTGAGCGCCTTCCGCACCAGCTCCGATGTCAGCATGGTCCACCTCCCGAGGGCAAGGTATCGCCCGGTCCCGGGCCGCGTCAACGCGGGCGCCCGATCGGTGGCGCCACCAATCCCGCGAACTCAACAGGCGGCCGGCGCCGGCGTCCCCGGGGCGCAGCCGCCGCTGGCCCGGATCGCGGCGTCCGACACCCGCGAGCGCACCTCCCGCATCTCGACGATCGACTGTCGGCGTCGGGGGTCGAGGCTCCGGTTGGTCAGGAACACCACGAAGAGATCACGCGCGGGGTCGATCCACAGGAACGTGCCGGTCCAGCCGGTATGCCCCACGACCACCGTGTCCGCCAGCCGGCCGAACGCCGAGGGATGGACGGTGGAGTCGGGTCCATCCCACCCCAGACGACGCACGCCGCCGACCCCCGACGGGGCGAGAAAGGCGCGCACGGTGGCGGGCGCGAGAAACGCTCCGCCCGAGGCGCGCCCTTCGTCGAGCCACATCTGGGCAAAGCGGGCCAGGTCCATTCCCGTCGCGAAGAGACCCGCATGCCCCGCGACCCCGCCCAGGAAGGCGGCGTTGGGATCGCTCGGCATCCCGACGGTGGGGCGCCCGTATTCCATTTGCGACGGCACGACGAGACGGCGCGCGGAGACGGGAGGCATGAACCCGGTGTGCGTCATGCCGAGCGGCTCGAAGACCAGCCGCGACGCCAGCCGGTCGAGCGGCTCGCCGGTGATGGCCTCCAGCAGGCGGCCGAGGAGCATCGCGTTGAGGTCACTGTAGCGGGTGAGGAACCCCGGCGTCGTTTGCAGCGGCGTGGCCAGGAGGGAGTCCCAGGCGGCGGCCGGTGTGGCGGCCCTGCGGTAGAGCGGCACGAAGGTGGGGAGCCCGCTCGTATGGTCGAGAAGCATCCGCACCGTGACCAGTTCCCGCCCTTCCCCGGCAAACCCAGGCAGGTAATCGGCCACCGGCCGGTCGAGTTCGAGGGACCCTGCATCGACCAGCCGCGCAGCCACCGCCGTGGTAGCCACGACCTTCGTCAGCGACGCGAGATCCCAGCGTGAGGTGACCGGATTCGGGACGGGGCTCCGCGCGGACCAGGTGAAGTGGCCCACGCCCCGCGCGTAGAGAATAGTGTCGCGGCGTCCGATGACGACGACGCCACCGGGGTAGAGCCCGCGCACGATGCCACGCCGCACCTCGGCGGCGACGGCGCTGTACGACGCGGCGTCCTGAGCCGGAAGGGGCCGCGGCACCGCGGCCAGGAGCCCCAGTGAAAGCAGCAGCGTCGGGCGGCGCATGGCGCGCGGGAACCTCACGGCCGCTGGTCCCGAAGGGAGCCCGGCGGAAGCGAGTAGAGCAGGCGCGCGGTCGCGCGGTCGCGTTCCGACACCGTCGTCACGCGCGTGATGGGGAACATCACGTCCGCGCTGTCGGCGGAGTGTGGCAGTCCCATGGCGTGGCCGAGTTCGTGGACGGCGGCACCCAGGAGGGCCTCGTCCGAAAAGAGGGAATCGCCCGCGTTGCGGGTGGCGAGGGAGACATACGCGTGCCGAACCGGTCCGGCGTTCGTCCACCGCAGATCGGTGACGCCCGCCTGGTTCCCGTTGCCGAAGCTGGTCCGCCAGCGCACGACGATATCGGCGCTGGCGCTGTCACCCGTGAAGCCGAACCGCCAGCCGGTGCCGGCCGCCTCCCAGCGGCCCGCCGCCTCGCGGACGAAGCCGGCCATGCGCGCCCCGTAATCCGGGGATTCTCCTTCGAGCAGGGCGATCCGGAACGGGGCACCCCCCCGGTCAGGCCAGCGCCGGACCAGCGAATCGGTGCTGATGAGCAGGGAATCGAGGTATGTTTGTCCGGAGTTTCGGGCCAGCAGCGACCGCGCCGCGCGCCAGGCGCTGTCGTGCACCTGGGGTGCCGCATTGCCCGAGACCGTCACGCGCGGGCCGCCCTGCGCGGGTGGCGTACCGGCGGCCCGCGATCGGCGGACGGTCCCGGCCGCGAGCAGGACGACGAGCACGACGATGAGCAGGGTCAGCAGACGTTGCATATGCCGGAAATATGGGACGGAAGCCGGAGTCCCCGCCACATCCCGTGGCACCCGTGCTCAAGAGCCCCTAACATTGGCCGGACCGGATTCGCGCACCACGGCCCCGCCTGCCAGGAGACCGAGACGCCGTGTTCATGACGCTGTTCGCACGGGCCGTCGTCAAGTTCCGCTGGGCGGTGGTCGCGGCGTGGGTGGTCCTCGGGTGTTTCGCCGTCATCCAGGCGCAGCACACGCCGGAGCGCCTTGATATCCGCGGCGGGAGCACGCACGAGACCGAGGCGACCCGTACCGACCACCTGCTGCAGGCCCGCTTCAGCCGCTCCATCGGGGAGTTTTACGCGGTCACCCTCGAGGCGCCGAGCCCGGTGGACCGGCCCAGCACGCGCGCGGTGCTCGACACCCTCACCGCAACCCTGGCGCGCGAACCCTACGTCCGCTCCGTCCTCAGCTTCGAGTCCACGCACGACTCGCTCTTCATCAGCCCCGACGGCCGCACCACCTTTCTCCTCGTCGCGCTGAACGTGCCCGGCGAGCAAGCCGGCAAGTACGTGGAGCAGGCCCGCGCGGCCGTGCACCGCGCGATGGCGACCATTCCCGACGCCGGCGACTACGTCGTGGCGGTGACGGGGCGCGCCCCGCTCGACCTCGACATCCGCAACGTCAGCGCGGACGACAGCCGGCGGAGCGAGATCCGGGTGCTGCCGCTGACGCTCCTGGTGCTGGTCCTGGCCTTCGGGGCCCTCGTCGCGGCCCTGTTGCCGGTCGCCGTGGGCGTGCTGGCGATCTTCGTGGCCCTCGCGATCATCGGGGTGCTCGCGCTCGTCACGCCGATGTCAGTCTTCGTGCTGAACCTCACCACGATGATCGGCCTCGGCGTGGGGATCGACTACTCCCTCCTCATCGTGACCCGCTTCCGCGAGGAACTCAAGCGCGGTGCCCGGCGGCACGAGGCGGCGCGCCGTACGCTGGTCACCGCGGGCACGGCGGTCATCACCTCCGGCGCCACCGTCCTGGTCGGCTTCGCCGCCCTGCTCATCCCGCCGATGGTCGAGACCCGGAGCATCGGCCTCAGCGGCCTCGTCGTCGTGGCGGTGGCGGTCGTGCTCGCGGTGACGCTCCTCCCCGCGCTCCTGGCCATCCTCGGACCGGCCATCGACACGCCGCGCTGGCTGGCGCGGCGCCTGGCCTGGTACCACGCTCCGACGATCTGGGAGCGGTGGGCGCGCACCCTGAGCCGCCACCCCTACCGGGCGATCGCCCTGGGCGGCCTCGCGGTGGGGCTGCTCACGGCGCCCGTCTTTCTGCTCCGGATCGGTCTCCCCTCGCGGCACTGGTGGCCCACCGCCACCGAATCGGGCCGCGGCGCCGAGACGCTCTCGTCGATGGGCGCGTCGGGGGTGTTGCTCCCGATCCGGGTCCTGGTCGAGGCGCCGGAAGGCGAGACGATGGTCACGGCGACCCGCCTTCGCGGGCTCCGCAACCTGACCGACTCGCTCGCGGCGGACCCGCGGGTGGGCCGCGTCACCAGCCTGGTCACGGTGCGCCCCGGCGCCTCGCTGCTGGAGTATTCGGTGCTCTACAGTGACCTCGCGGCGGCGCGTGCCGACCTGGGGGATTTCCTCGACGCCTATCTCGGCACCGACCAGCGAATCGCCCTGGTGGACGTGTTCCCCGCCGACACGACATCCCTCACCACCTCGATGGACCTGGTCCGCGACATCCGCCGCCTCGGGCGCGCGCCCGTCCGCGGGCTCAAGGGAACGACCGTCACCGTCGGCGGCTACACCGCTTCGGCCACCGACTTCCAGGACGACCTGCTCGCCGTCTTCCCCACCCTCATCGGCGTCGTCCTTGGCGTGACGGCCCTCATGCTCGCGATCGTCTTCCGCTCGGTCCTGGTCCCGATCAAGGCGATCGTGATGAACACCCTGTCGGTCAGCGCCACCTTCGGGCTCAGCGTGCTCGTCTTCCAGTACGGTCTGGGGGCGCGGCTCTTCGGCTTGGACGGCCCGACGTCGGCCATCTACGTCGTGGTGCCGGTGATGGTGTTCGCCATCGTCTTCGGGCTGAGCATGGACTACGAGGTGTTCCTGCTGAGCCGCATCAAGGAGGCGTTCGACCGGACGGGGCGGAACAAGGAAGCCACAATGGAGGGGTTGTCGGCGACGGCGTCGGTGATCACCTCCGCGGCACTTGTGATGATCCTGGTCTTCGGGGCGTTTGCCTTTGCGCGGGTGCTGATGGTGCAGTTCCTCGGCTTCGGCCTTGCCGTGGCGGTCCTGCTCGACGCCACCCTGATCCGGATGGTGCTGGTGCCGGCGTTCATGCAGATCGCGGGACGCTGGAACTGGTGGCCGGGCGTGCGGATGAAGACCGAGGAGTAAGTGGCCGGACTCCGGACGCTAGCGTTTCGCCTCCAGCCAGTTCTTCCCGACACCCACATCGACCACGAGCGGCACCGACAGCGTCGCCGCCCCTTCCATCAAGCGCTTCACCAGCGGACCCGCCCGCTCCACCTCTCCCTCCGGCACCTCGAAGACCAGCTCGTCGTGCACCTGCAGCAGCATGCGGGTGCGGAACCCGCCCTGCCGGAGCGCGTCGTGGATGTGGCGCATCGCGACCTTGATGAGGTCCGCCGCCGAGCCCTGCAGGGGGGTGTTCTGGGCCGTGCGCTCGGCGAAGGCGCGCACGTTGAAGTTCTTGTCGCGGATGTCGGGGATGTAGCGGCGGCGGCCGAGCAGCGTCTCGACGTACCCTTGCTCACGGGCGACCTCCACCTGTCGGTCGAGAAAGGCCCGCACGCCGGAAAACCGCTGGAAGTACTGCCCGATGAAGTCCTTCGCCTCCTCCTGGGTGATGCCGAGCTGCCGGGACAGGGCAAAGGGCCCCTGGCCATAGATCGTCCCGAAGTTGATCGTCTTGGCCCGGGCGCGCATCTCGCCGGTCACCTCCGCGAGCGGGACGCCGAAGATGATCGCCGCCGTCTGCCGGTGGATGTCCGCGCCCGCGCGAAACGCTTCGGTAAAGGCCGCGTCGCCCGACAGGTGGGCCATGAGCCGAAGCTCGATTTGCGAATAGTCGGCCGCCAGGAAGAGGCAGCCCGCCTCGGGCACGAACCCCGCGCGAATCGCCTCGCCCCGGGGCGTGCGCACCGGGATGTTCTGGAGGTTCGGGTCCGAGGAACTGAGGCGGCCGGTCGCCGCGCCCGTCTGGTTGAAGCTGGTGTGGATCCGGCCCGTGGCGGCGTTGATCCGGCCCGGGAGCACATCCACGTAGGTGGACTTGAGCTTCTGCAGCTCGCGGTATTCCAGGATCAGCCGGGGGACCTGGTGCCCCATCGCCGCGAGCTGCTCGAGCACGTCTGCGTCGGTGGACGGTCCCGTCCGGGTCTTTTTCAGCACCGGCATCTGGTGCTGCTCGAAGAGCACCTGCCCGAGCTGTTTCGGCGAGTTGAGGTTGAAGGTGGTGCCCGCCGCCGCGTGAATCTCGCCCTCGAGCCGGGCCAGGTCCGCGCCCATCTCGCGCGAAAGCCGGGCGAAGAGGGGCCGGTCGATCGCGATGCCCGCCCATTCCATGTCCACCAGGACTTCCAGCAGCGGAATTTCCAGGTCGGCGAGGAGCCGTTCGAGCGCGTGCTCCCGGAGTTCCGGGGCGAAGACGTCGTGCAGCGCCAGCACCGTGGCGCTGTCAGCCCCGCAGTACGCCGCGGCCTCCGGAATGGCCACCTCGGCAAAGGGGATCTGGGCCGGGCCCTTGCCGGTGAGGTCGGTGTAGTTCCGCATCACGCGGCCGAGGTGTTCGAGGCTGAGCGCGTCGATCGCGTGCGAGCGCCGGCCGGGATCGAGGACGAAGCTGGCGAGCATCGAGTCGTAGGCGACGCCCGCGAGCTCCACGCCGGCGCGCCGGAGCACCTGCCAGTCGTACTTGATGTTCTGCCCGGCCTTCAGCACCGTGGCATCCCGCAAGAGGTCGGCGATCGGGGCACAAGCGGGGTCGGTCAGCGGCGGAAGGTTGACCACCGGCGCCGGCGCCGCCAGCGCACCGGCGCGCGGCCGATGGCCGAACGGGAGATACCAGACTTCGGTGGCGCTGGCGGCCAGCGAGAGGCCGATGAGCTCCGCGTCGTGCGGTTCGAGCGAACTGGTTTCGGTGTCGAGCGCCACGAGCGGCACCTTGCGGAGACGGGCCGCGAGCGCCGGGAGGGCGGCGGCGTCATCCACGACGATGACGGACAGCGCGTCGGAGGCGGGGACGCGGGGAAGCGGGGAAGCCCCCTCCGACTCGCCTTCCCCGCTGTCGCGCGGAGCCGCCTGTTCCCCGCCCAGCCCCATCCTCCGCGCCAGCCCATAGAACTCGAGTTCGGCCATCACCTTCGCCAGGGCCTCGCGATCGGGCTCGCGGCGCGCCAGCGCCGCCGGCTCGAAGCGCACCGGCACGTCGTGCTGGATGGTCACCAGCTCGAGTGAGAGCCGCGCCTGGTCCGCCTGTGCCAGCAGCGCCTCGCGGGTCCGCTTGGCCGAGACCTCGTTGGCGCGACGGAGGATGGTGTCCAGGTCGCCAAACTCCTCGAGCAGCTTCCGCGCGCCCTTGTCGCCGATGCCCTTGACGCCGGGGACGTTGTCCGAGCTGTCGCCGACGAGCGCCAGGTAATCCCGCACCTGCCCGGGCGGGACCCCCAGCCGTTCGGCGGCGTTGGACTCGTCGACGTAGGTCTCCTCGACGGCGCCGGGCCCCCCGCGACCGGGATTGAGCAGGGCGATGTGCGGTCCGATGAGCTGGTAGAAGTCCTTGTCCCCCGAGACGATCACCACCTGCAGGTCCGCGGCGGCGGCCTGGCCGGCCAGGGTGCCGATGACATCGTCGGCCTCATAGCCCTCGACCGCGATCAGCGGGATCCGCCAGGCGCCAAGCAGTTCGCCGACCCGCTCGACCGCCGTGTCGAAATCCGCCTGGAGCTCTTCGTCGAGTTTTTCGCGGGTGGACTTGTATTCAGGATACCGGATGTTTCGGAAGGAATTGCCGGCGTCGTGGATCCACGCCACGTAGTCCGGACGATGGGCGTCCAGCAGCCGGATCAGGAAATTCGCCACGCCCCAGGCCGCCGAGGTGTTCTCCCCCTTGGAGGTGCGCAGGGGGCGCGTGATCATCGCGAAGAACGCCCGATAGATCAGGGCATACCCGTCGACCAGGAAGAGGCGGGGGCGCGTCCCCGCGGGAAGACTGCCCGTCACGATTCGGACCGGCGCACCCGCAACAGGACGCTCTCGTAGGCGTCTCTGGACTGCGAGTCCATCCGGAACCGCCCCATTCCCGTCTCGTCATAAAAATAGAGCTCGAGGCGAAGCTGGGTGTAGCTCCAGCGGATCGTCCGCCCTTCGGCCGTGGTGTTGCCGTTGTAGATCTCGTCCGGCTCCCCAAGCGTGATGAACACCATGCCGCGATCGGTGCGCCAGCCGGGCAGGTCTTCGTTCGTGAACCGCTGGTTGGCCAGGGCCATCCGCCCGAAGTACACCTCCAGCGCCTCGTTCTCCGGGGTGAGCGGCACCGGGTCGGTCTGCTTGTAAAACTGCTGCCAGAGCTGGGCCCGCTGGTCGGCCGGTGCCTTCTTCAGCTGCTGGACCAGGTCCTCGTGCCCGAAATAGCGGAGGAGGTCCACCATCTCGGAGTAGTTGGTGAGGATCCAGGCGCCGGAAAACGACACCAGGGCGAACGTCTGCTTCCTGTCCGCGCCCTCACCCACGACGAGCTTGAGCTCGCCGAGCGGCTGGCTGTCGGGCACCAGCCGGATCACCTGGGACTCGACCGGCCGCGCCCCGTTGAAGACCAGGGTGTCGCGCAGGATGACGCTGTCCGACTGGTCGATCACCTCGAGGGGGATGGGCGTCGGCTTGGTGTAGCCGTATCCCTCCACGAGGGCCAGCAGGGTGTCGCCGCCGTAGCTGACCGTTCCACGCGGGCTCAGCACCAGGGTGAGGTCCTGGTCCCGGGTGCGCCGGCCGGTCACCTGGTACGCCAGAATGGGGGCGCTGAAGGAGCCGGGGCCGAACTCCGGGGCGATGAAGTCGGCGTCCGCCTGGGTCTGCCTGGCGCTCGCCGGATCCCGCACCATGACCGTGACGTGGTAGGTGCCGGGCATCAGGTGAAACACCTGCTGGAAGAGGACGCTCTCGTCGTTGCGCAAGGTCTCCTTGAACTCGGAGACCCGCACCTGTTCGTCGCGCGCATAGCGGATCGGCGGAGCGGTCGCGGACTCGAGGAGCATCTCGACCCGGTAGTGCGCCACGAAGACGCCGCTGTCCTTCTGGAAGGAAAGCGCCCGATTCTCGATGGAGAGGCCGAGCATGGCCTTGACGGAGTCGCCGGGCCCGGCGGCGAAATCCACGACCCCGACGAACGGCAGCGGCGGCCCCGACGCCAGCCGACCCATTCTCCGGTAGACGGTCGGCATGTCGAAGAGGCTGGTGAGCGACTCCTCCGGGGAAGCCGTCTGGGATTCCCCGACCCGCTGCCAGGAACCGCACGCGGTCAGAAGCAGCAGAACGGCGAGATGGCGACGAAGCACTGAGCCCCCTTCGGGGACGGGCGGGATGCCGTGCGGGCGATCAGGCGAAGGTTATCCCCTGCGACGAAGCAGGGTCAAGCAGACGCTGGGGACCTGCTTGCTGTGCCACCCTCCGGCGAGTACCTTCCTCCCTCTCATGACGCCAGACGATCTCATCGGCCGCACGGTGGCCGGCCACCGCCTCCTCAAACATGTGGGCGAAGGCGGCACCGCCATGGTGTACAAGGCGGAGCACTCCCAGCGGGGCGCGACCGCCGTCAAAGTGCTGCGCCCACGACTCGGACAGGACCCGATCGCGGTCAAGCGGTTTCTCCGCGAGGCCGAATTCGGGGTCCGGGTGGTCCACCCCAACGTGGTCCGCACCTGGGAGTACGGCGAACAGGACGGGTTCTACTTCCTGGCGCTCGAATGGGCGGAAGGCGAGGCGCTCGAGCTCTTCGCGGCGCGCTCCGGGCCGCTGGCCCCGACGCTGGTGGCGCACATCGTCGAGCAGGTCGGCGCCGCGCTCACGGCCGCCCACGCCGCGGGGATCATCCACCGCGACCTCAAGCCCGCCAACATCATGTACGACCCGGCCACCCAGACCGCCAAGCTGCTGGACTTCGGCATCGCGCGCGACGCGGAACTGCCCCAGGAGGAGCGCCTCACGCGGGCCGGCTTCTTCGTCGGCACCCTCCAGTACGTGGCCCCCGAGGCGCTCTCCGGCGAACTGGTGGGGGAGCAAGCCGACGTCTACAGCCTGGCCACCATCGCCTACTATTTGCTGACCGGCGAGCTCCCCTTTCCCGGCAAGTCGCCGCGCGAACTCTTCCAGCAACTGCTCACCCAGTCGCCCCGGCCCCTCAACGAGGTGGCCAAGGGCGCGAAGTTCAGTCCTGCCCTGGAGGCGGCCCTGATGGCCGGGCTGGAGCGCGACCTGTCGAAGCGCCCTGCGACCATCCGGGACTTCTGCGCGCGCTTCTGCAGCGCCGCCCGTGCCGAGCCGGAAAAGAAGAAGGGGTTCCTCTCCGGGCTCTTCGGCAAGGACTGATTCGTGGACGAGCACGCGGCACTGCTCCACCTCCTGCACCAGCGCTCCATCAGCCACGGCGACTTCACCCTCGCCTCCGGGGCCCGCTCCACCTACTACATCGACGCCCGCCCCAGCACCATGTCCGCCGAGGGGCTCCACCTGATCGGCAGGCTTGGCCTCGCGGCCATCCGCGCCCGCGGCTGGGCGCCGTCGGCCGTGGGGGGGCTCACGATGGGCGCCGACCCGGTGGCCTACGCCGTGGCGCTCGCCAGCCGCTCAGCGGGGCCCGTCATCGATGCGTTCAGCGTGCGGAAGGAAGCCAAGGGGCACGGCACGAAGCGCCGGGTCGAGGGCAATTTCCACGCGGGCGATCCTGTCGTGGTGATCGAGGACGTCATCACGTCCGGCGGTTCGGCGCTGCAGGCGATCGCGGCGGTGCAGGAGGAAGGGGGGCGTGTCGTCGGCGTGCTGGCCGTGGTGGACCGCGAGCAGGGAGGCCGAGCGGTGCTCGAAGAGCGCGGGCACGCGGTGGCCGTGCTCACCACCGCCACCGAGCTCGGCCTCCGCTAACCGCGCGGGCGATCCGGCGCGAAGACGACCCTCCGGTCCTGGACCGGAGGGTCGTCGATGTTCAGGGACCGGCGGTCAGTTCGCTGCGGAAAGCGCCGCGAGGTGGCGGTCGATGATCCCGGTGAAGGCGTCGATCGGGTGGGCGCCCTCGATGGCCACCCCGTTGATCAGGAAGCCGGGCGTGCCGGTGAAGCCGAACGCCTGACCCTCCGCCAGGTCGGCGGCCACCCGTGCCCGCACGGCGGCACTTTGCTGATCGCGAAGCGCCCGCGCCGCGTCCGCCCCGACCTGGCGCGCCGCTTCGGCGACGAAGGCCTGTCCTTCGGCCTCCAGCCGCGCCTGCTCGGCGTACATCAGTTCGTAGAACCGGAACGCCTTGGCGCCGTCCTGCAGGGCAATCGCCTCGAACATCAGCGCGGCCGGCATCGCGTTGGGGTGGATCTCGAGCGGGGTCTGCTTCACCACCAGCCGCACCTGGCCCTGGTAGGCCTGCAGCACCTGGTGGAGCACCGCCACCTCCCGCCGGCAATAGGGACACTCGAAGTCGGTGTACTCGACGATCGTCACCGGCGCGTTGGGATTGCCGAGCGACACGCGGCCGGCGAGATCGGGGCGCTTCGGATTGCGGAACTCCGCTTCCATCTTGTCCGACGCGGTCTTCTGCTGGGCCGACTGCGCCGCCTGGAACGCCCCGTTGACCGCCTGCATGAACTCGGTCGGATGCGCCTTGATGGCGGCGGCGAGCACCTCGGGGTGCGACACCAGCACGCGCTCGACGGCGGCGGGGGAGGGATCGCGGGAGCAGGCGGCGAGCAGCAGTGCCGCAAGGGACGACACGAACCGACGAGGGCGCACGAGGACACTCGGGGAAGGAGGGGGCCGACCGTCCCAACCTAGAGGAGTCCGGCCACCCCCCGCAACAGCCGGCTCACCCCGGATCGGGCGCCTGACGCGCCAGACAGTGTCCGCTGTCCCAGCTCCCTGTCACCAGGGGATGGAAGGCGGGCCAGACATCCCGGTACGGGGCGAGCATGAGGTCCGTGAACCGCGCCAGCGCCACCGGAAACGGGAACCGGCGGCGAAACTCCAGCGACGTGATGCCCAGCATGGCGCGCACGTGACGACCGAAGCTCTGGGGCGAGGAATAGTCCAGGCGATAGGCGACGTCCGCGATGGACCGGCCGGTGGCGTCGAGCAGGTGCGACGCGTGAAGCAGGCGGACGCTGGCCAGGTAGGCCTTTGGCGACGGCAATCCCGCGCGGGCAAAGCGGGACATCAGGGTGCTCGGGCGCACCTGGCACGAGCGGCAGAGGGACCGCACGGTCGTGATCTCGGGGGCCAGGCGAATCAGCAACTCGAAGAAGAGCCGGAGGTCGGCGGGGACCTCGCCCAGTTCGGTGAGGACCGGGCCCTGGATGCGGGAGGCCGCGCGGGTCACGGGGGCGGCCAGGAGCTGCCGCAGCCGCTGCCATCCCGCGGGGGCGGTCACGTCCACCACCTGCCTCAGTCCGGTGGCCCCGAGTTGCAGGAGGGTTTCGCTCGCCGCGGCGTCGTGGTTCGACACCAGGGCGACCGTGGGAATGCCCGGAAATTCGCGCACCAGCCGGCGCACGGCCGGTACCGCGTCGGCGGAGCATCGGTGCACCGAGACGAGGATGCCGTCCACCGGACGCTCCCGGACGGCGCGTACCGCATCGGGAACCGAGTCGCGATGCAGGACGGTAAAGCAGCCCTGGCCAGCGGCCTCCACCCTCGGGCGCTCGGCGGGGAGCAGCACCGCGGCGATCGTGGGAGGACCCTCTTGGAACGCAAGCGATGAATCAGGCACGGGACCGCTCCGTAGTGGTGTGACGGAGAACAGTCTAGGCGTCCCCCTTCAACACCAGCGCAAACAGGGGCGGGATGCCGTGGACGCCGGAGCAACCGTTTGGGCCCGGGGCGCATCCAACCCTGAGATCTCCCTGTGCGGAAGGGGGCCGTGATGTATTTTGAAGAGCCCGTCGATAGCGCGGCCCCGGCGCCTGTCGCGGACGACCTCCTCCCGCCTTGGAGCCCGCGCGTGACCCAGCCCACAGCCGGCCCTGGACTCGCCGCGCGCCTGCAGGCCGCGCTGGGGCCCCAGTACCAACTCGGGCCCGAAATCGGCCGCGGCGGCATGGGCATCGTCTTCCTGGCCCGCGACACCACGCTGGCCCGGGACGTCGCGGTCAAGGCCGTCCATCCTGAACTCGCCGTTCACTCCAGCATCGCTCAGCGGTTTCTCGCCGAGGCGCGCATGATCGCGCGCCTCCGGCACCCCAACATCGTCACGGTCTACGCCGCCGGGGAGGCAGACGACCTCCTCTATTTCGTCATGGACCGCGTCCCCGGCGAATCGCTGCGGGAACGGCTCACCCGCGACGGACGCCTTCCACCCGAGGAGGCGCGCCGCATCATCATGGACATCGCCGCGGCCCTGGATGCCGCCGCCAGCGCGGGGCTGGTCCACCGTGACGTCAAGCCGGAGAACATCCTGATTGAGACCGGCACCGGCCGGGCGTTGCTGGCCGATTTCGGCATCGCCCGGGCCTTTGCCGTGGAGCCGCCCGGCAGCAGGAGCGGGCCCGTCACCGGTCAGGGGATGGTGGTGGGCACCCCCAATTACATGAGCCCCGAGCAGGCGGCCGGCGAGGATGTCGATGCCCGGAGCGACCTCTACTCCCTCGGCACCGTGGCCTACGAGATGATCGCGGGACACCCCCCGTTCGTCGGGCCGAACCGGGTGGTGGTGTCGAAGCACATTTCGGAGCCTCCGGTGGCACTGGGACGGGTGCGCCCCGACTGCCCGGCGGACCTGGCCCACGCCGTCATGCGGACCCTGGCCAAGGCACCGGAGGACCGGTTCCAGACGGGTGCCGAACTGCGCGCCGCGCTGGGTGGCACACCGACGCCGCTGCCCGCGATCGCCCGGGTCCGGCGGCGGCGCGTCCTCATGGCCGTCGTGACGGCGCTCCTGGTCATCGCGGCGTCGCTCCTCGTCGTGCGCCGGCCGACCGGGCCGCCCGCCGGCGTCAACCCGCGCCTCTCGATGCTCGTCCTGCCATTCGACAACATCCGGGACGACCCCGGCGTGGACTGGCTCCGCAGCGGCAGCGTCAACATGCTCGCCCTGAACATGTCGCAGTGGAAAGACATGACGGTGGTCGATCACGAGCGGGTCCACGACCTGCTCGCGCGGCACGGGTTGCAGGTGGGCGACGACATCGGGCTCGACATGGCGCGCCGCCTGGCGCGCGAGGCGGGCGTGTGGACCGTCGTCCTGGGCGACTTCGCCCAGGTCGGGGATTCACTGCACCTTACCGCACGGGTCTACGACGTCGCCACCGGGCAGCGCGAGGACGTCGCCGAAGTGAGTGCGCCGGCCAGCGCCGACCCGCGGCCGAGCTTCGACCGGCTGGCGTCGCGATTGCTCGATATCTCCGGCGCGCCGGGCGGCGTGCAGGCCGACCTCGCGGCCGCCACGACGCCGTCGCTCGAGGCGTACCAGGCGTACCTCAGCGGGCTGGACCGGCTCAACCGCTGGGAACTGGGCGCCGCGCAGCGGAACTTCCAGCGCGCCGTGACCATCGACACGACGTTCGGTCTGGCGTACTACAAGCTCTCCCTGACGCGCGGCTGGCTGGTGGGCACCGGCGACTCGGTGGCACAGTCCTCCATCGACCGCGCCCTGCTCTATTCGCAGCAACTGCCCGCGCATGACCGCGCGGTGATCGCGGCCTACCGCTTCTTCCTGCTGGGGCAAAACGCGGCCGCGCGCAACATCTACGAACAGCTCCTGGCCCGGAACCCGCGGGACGCCGACGCCTGGTACGGCCTGGGTGACGCCTGGTACCACGACATGAAGGGCCGGACGGACATCAACTGGACGCAGTCCCTCCGCGCGTTCCGGCGGGCTCTCGCGCTCGCGCCTGACTACGCCCTGGCCTACGAGCATGTCCAGGCGATGCTCAACACCGCGAGCCGGCCGGCGCCGATGGTGGCCCTCGTCACCTCGGACTCGTTCGCGTTCGGGTACAACGCCAGGGGAAAGCCGCTGCTCGACAGCACGACGCTTGCCGCGTCGGTGGCCCGCGCCCGCGCCGCCGGCCTCGAATCCGCACGCGCGTGGAGCACCGCCCAGCCCGCCACCGGTCGAGCCCACCTCGCCATGGTGGACGCGCTCATCGCCAACCAGCAGTACGCCGATGCGCTGGCCGAAATCGCGCGATTCCGGGTGTCGGACCCCGACAATCCGGAGACCCCGTTCGTGCAGGCCCGTGTCCGGTACGCCAGCGGGGAAGGCCCGCAGGCCGCGGCCGAGCTCAAGGCCGCGCTCGCGGGCATCACCCCCGGTGACTTCGCCGCCGCGGAGGACGCCCCCACGGTGATGCAGGACGTGCTCGCGGGCGCGGACATTTTCGCCTACTACGGCGATCTGACCAGCGCCGCGCGGGTCATCGAATTGGCCGACGAGATCCGCACCCAAATCCTCCCGACCTCAATGCCTGAAATGTGGAAAGGCGGCGACTGGAAGCGCTCGATGTTGTCCTCGCTGTATGGCGGCTCTGGCGTCCCTGTGGCCGCCCTGGAGCGACTCTGGCAGGCCACTGCCGAGGACGCCCGCAGCCTGCCGGCTGAGAAGCGCGGAGAGGTGCTCGGGGGCGGCTTGAACGCCGCGCTCGGCCTGCTGGCGGCAGGCGACATTCGTCCGCTCGAGGAATTCCAGGCGATGAGTGGCAAGCCACTGCCGCCCGAGATGACGGCGCTGCTGGCGCTGAGCCGGCGCGACACGACGGCCGCCCGGAACGCCCTGGCCGAGCCCGACAGCACCCGACCGATGTACGCGGCCTGGGCGCCGCTCCAGGCGCAGGCCCAGTATCTCCTCGGCGATTACAACGGGACCATCGAGACCCTCAAGTTCTTCGAGACGCCGCAGTTCTCCACCCGGGGGTTCGACCCCCGCTGGGCCATGGTCGGGCGGGCGCGGCTGCTGCGGGCCGCCGCGTACGAGAAGCTGGGACGCCGGGCCGAGGCCGCCGGTGAGTACCAGCAGGTCCTGGCGCAGTGGAAGACGGCCGACCCCGATCTCCAGGTGTACGTCCAGCAGGCCCAGGCGGGACTGGCCCGGGTGCAGGGGCCGGGTTGAGCGACCCACGCGGCGGGACGCGCCGCTATATTTCCCTTGGGTCAGGCTCGATGGTCGCGGGTGCTTCGGCATCCGAGGAAAGTCCGAGCTCCACAGGGCAGACTGCCAGGTAACGCCTGGGCGCCGCAAGGCGACGGACAGGGCAACAGAAAGCAAACCGCCCGACGGAAGCGCAAGCGACTGCCGGGTAAGGGTGAAAGGGTGGGGTAAGAGCCCACCGCGTCACTGGCAACAGTGATGGCACGGCAACCCCCAGTCGGAGCAAGGCCAAATAAGCGGCGAGGTGCGGCCCGCACCGACCCCACCGGCAACGGTGAGCCGCGGGTAGGCTGCTCGAGGCGGCCGGCGACGGCCGTCCCAGACAGATGACCATCCCCCGGCAACGGGGTACAGAACTCGGCTTATGGCCTGACCCACGCCGCCCCGGTTCCTGCCGGGGCGGCGGTCGTTTCGGGCCCCCGCCCGTGCGCCGGGCCGCTCACGGCCCTAGATTTCGGCCGCAGGTCCCACCGCGTTCGGCGGCGGGGCCCCGTTGTGTGCCCCTACTCCGAGGATCCCATGTTCGTGAAGCTGCTTGCCGCGTCGGCCCTGGCCGCCGGCGCCGTCGCCCTGCCGGCGCCGAAGTCGCCGGTGACGACCATCAATTACAGGATCAACGTCGTCGCCCAGTCCACCATCGATCTCTCGGCCGTGGGCGCCGGCGAACAGAAGAACTCCACCGGGTTCACCGGTTATTTCACCATGACGCTCAAGGACACCACCGGCGGTCGGGCGCTGACCGCCGTGCTCGACAGCATGCGGGTAGACAGCGCCACCCAGGGAATCACCGAGCTCCAGTCGCTGGCCGACTCCGCCAGCGGCGCCACCTGGCACGGGATGCTGACCGAACAGGGCAAGATCGACAACCTCACCTTTGTGCGGGGAGGCGCCGGCGCGCAGCAGTTCGAGGCCGTGCTGGCGGGATTCTTTCCCCGTGGCAAGGCTCACATGCGCAAGCAGGGTGAGAGCTGGTCCGACACCCTTTCCTACAGCTCCACGAGCAGCAACGGCTCCACCTCCATCAAGCTGATGACGGTGTACACCAATGCCGGCGAGGGGACGTACAACGGCGCCAAGGCGCTCACCATCAACACCACCAGCACCACGTCGAGCGTCGGCAGCCAGGAAGGCCCCGGCGGCGACATGCAGCTCGAGGGAAGCGGCGCCGGCACGGGCACCTACTACGTCGCCAAGGACGGGCGTTATCTCGGCGGCACGAATACCGTCAACTCCAACATGACCATCACGATGGCGCAGGCGCCGGCGCCGATTCCGCTCAAGGCCCTCACGACCGTCACGGTCAGTACCTACTGACGCAGGCGTGATCCGGGCCCTCCGCTGGGCCGCCATCGCCGGGGGACTGTTCCTCTTTTGGCTGGTGGCGGTCTGGCCCCCGCCGGCCTGGTACCGGACACACTGGCCGTCCCGCACCGCCTTCATGACGATGCGCGGCAACGCGGTGCCAGATGACAGCGGGAAGGCGGCGCGGCGGGGAAGGGGATTCCCCGCCCAGCCGGCCTACCAACCCGTTCCTCTCGATTCCATTTCCGAATGGCTCCCGCGGGCGGCGATGATCGGCGAGGACAACCGGTTCCTCGAGCATGGCGGCATCGACTACCTCGCCATCCTCGAGGCCCTCGGCTACCGACGCGCCACGTTCGCCTGGAGCGATCCGAAAGACCGGGCTGAGCTCGGCCGCACGGCGGGGGCGTTCTGGTCGCGACGGGCCAAGCTCCGCGGCGCCAGCACCATCACACAGCAGCTGGCCAAGAACCTGTACCTCTCCCCCGACCGCAATCCCCTCCGCAAGCTCAAGGAGGGGGTCACCGCCTACCGACTCGAGGCGGCGCTCAGCAAGCGCCGCCTGATGGAGCTCTACCTCAACGTGGTGGAGTTCGGACCCAACCTCTGGGGGGCTGAGGCAGCCAGCGAGTTCTACTTCCAGCACTCCGCAAGCCGGCTGACCCCCGCCCAGGCGGCCTCGCTCGCCGGGTCCCTCCCGTTTCCCCTCTCCTCGAATCCGGCCTATCGTACTGGACGGATGCGCTGGCGGCGCGACCTGATCCTGCGCCGAATGCGCGGCGAAGCGATCACGGTCCCCCAGGAGGACGAGAACGACATCACCCCGCCTCCACCGCCGAGCATCGATGAGATGGTGGTGCCGGATAGCATTTAGGCGGGGAAGCGGGGAAGCGGGGAAGCGGGGAAGCGGGGAGCGAGCAGAAGCTCAGTGGGCATCTGGAAATCACAAGAGGCAGCCACCGCGGGCTGCCTCTTCGCATCAAGACCCTCCCCGCTTCCCCGCTTGTCCGCCTCGGTTCCTAGTCCACCAGCCGCAGCGGCATCACCAGCGTCATGTAGCTGGCCGGGTCGTCCCACCCCACCGGTTCGCAGGTGGCGGCGCGCTCCGGAGCCTTGAAGGTCATCCGCACCTCGTCCGTCGGGATGAACTTGAGGATTTCCAGCAGGTACGTGGCGTTGAAGCCGATTTCCAGCGGATCGCCTTCGTAGGTGACCGTCAGCTCGTCCTGGGCCTCGCCCAGGTCGGGCGTCTGCACCGAAAGCTTGCACCCGCCGCTCGAGAAGGCCATGCGGATCCGGTGGGTCTGGTCGCTGGCCACGGTGCTCATGCGGCGCAGTGCGGCGGCCAGCGCGGCCTTGTCAGCCGTGGCCACCTTGTCGTTCTCCCGCGGAATGACCTGTTCGTAGTTCGGATACGGCCCTTCGATGAGCCGCGTGAACACCTGCGTGGTCGCGGAGCGGAAGCCGAGATGATTGTCGCTCCTGGCGATCTCCACCACGTCGTCCGCCCCGAAGAGGCGCCGAATCTGGTCGAGGGCCTTGGGCGGCACGATCAGGTCCGCCTGGGTCTTGCTGCCCGTCACGGGCATGTCCATCCGCGCCAGGCGATGGCCATTGGTGGCCACCATCCGCATCTTGTCGGGCCGGAGCTCCCAGAGCACCCCGTTCAGGATCGGACGGCTCTCCTCCGTGCTCGCCGCGAACGCCACGTGCCCGATCAGCTTGTGGAGCTCCTTGGCAGGAATGCTCCAGCCGCCCTCGAACGTGACGGTCGGAAATGCGGGGAATTCCTCCCGGGGCAGTCCCAGCAGCTTGAACTTCGACTTCCCGCACTCGAGCGTGACCCGCTGCTCCCCTGCCGCAGTGAAGCGAATACTCGCACTCGGCAGCTCGCGGACGATCTCGACGAGCTTGCGCGCCGGCAGGGTGATGGCGCCTTCCTGGTCGACACTGGCAGGCACCGTCGTACTGACGGCGATGTCCAGATCGGTGCCGGAAATGCGCAGCCCGTCCTTGGTGGCTTCAAGGAGAATGTTGGCAAGGACCGGGAGGGTGGTCTTGGCCGGCACACTCGCCGCCACCGCGACCAAGCCCTCCTGGAACTGCTCTCGCGTGATCGTGAACTTCATACCATCCCCGCCGTGCAAGTAGTTCAAGTACTTCTATAGATATATATGACTAGTAGTAGTAGTAGAGGGTGTGGGGATGTGGACGACCATCCCAACCCGCCGTTCCGCAACAGCCTGCAGCACTTCCGTCCTGTTGTGACCGTGTGGAGCGTCTGGAGATCACGGCGGAATCGGCGGACGAATGTCGATTCCACACCGACCCACATTCGCCGCGCCGACTATGGTGCGAACAACTCCTGCCGCGCGAGTTCAACTCGTTCACGGAACGCACGATCGCTCGCCATCTGGCGCTCGACCTTGTCCACACTGTGAATCACGGTGCTGTGATCGCGGCCGCCGAACGCCTGGCCAATTTCGACGAGCTGCATCTGCAAGGCTTCGCGGGCGAGGTACATCGCGATCTGCCTCGGCACGGTAAGCGTCTGGATGCGCGCCTTGGAGCGCAGGCCGTCCGGTGTGACGCCCCAGCGGCGGGAGACGACTTCCTGGACCCGGTCGATCGAGGGCATCGGGCGAGGTGCCACACTGGCAGCCTCCTCGCTGGCCTTGATCTTGTCGGCCAGGGACTCCCGGGCCAGGTCGATCGTGATCTCACGGTGCTTGAGCGAGGCGAACAGGAGGAGCTTGATGATGCAGCCCTCCAGTTCCCGGACATTCGACCGGACGTGCTCGGCGATGAACCGGAGCACATCGTCCGGGATGGTCATCTCGAGGTGGTCCTGCTCCTGCTTCTTCCGGAGGATGGCGATCCGGTGCTCGAGGTCGGGGAGGCCGCTGTCGGCCACCATGCCCCACTCGAAGCGGCTGACCAGGCGCGCTTCCAGCCCCGGCAGTTCCTTGGGGGGCCGGTCCGAGGTGACGACGATCTGCTTGCCGGCCTCGTAGAGCGCGTTGAAGGTATGGAAGAACTCCTCCTGGGTGCGCTCCTTGCCTTCCAGGAAGTGGACGTCGTCCACCAGGAGCAGGTCCACGTCGCTCCGGTAGCGCCGCTTGAGTTCCGACGTGGTGCGGCTGTGGATGCTCTCGATGACGTCGTTGATGAACTGCTCGGCGCCGACGAAGAGGACCCTGGTGGAGGGGGTCCGCTCGACCACCGCATGGGCGATGGCCTGCATCAGGTGGGTCTTGCCGAGCCCGGTCGCCCCGTAAATGAAGAGGGGATTGTAGGTCTTCCCCGGCGCCTCGGCGACCGCGTGCGCGGCGGCAGCGGCGAGTTCGTTCGACTTCCCGATGACGAAGGTGTCGAAGGTGTAGCGCTCGTTGAGGGGCTGGGTGTTCCGAACACTCGCGGCGGCCGGCGGCGCTTCGGAGGGCGGCGGTGCGACGAAGAAGTCCATCTGGGGACGCTTTTGGCGGTCTTCCTGGACGCGGAAGACGATGCGGGTCGCGCTGCCGAGGAGCGGCTCCGCGAGCTTGGCCAGGAGTCCGGCGTGCTTGGTCTCGTTCCATTCGACGGCAAACTGGTCCGGCGCACCGATGACCAACTCGCCACCGTCCAGCGCTATCGCCTCGGTCGGCTCCAGCCAGGTGCGAATCGTGTGATCGGGAAGCTCACGGTGCGCATCAGCGAGGATGCGCTTCCAGGCTTCTTTGGCGGACAGCTGCATCGAGGCTCGAGAATCCGGTAGGGAGTTTCAGTCAGGGGCCCGATAGTACGGTTCCCGTGTGGAAAAGTCAACGTGGACGAAAACCGCTCCGTCGTTACGCGGCCTTGACAGGATCAAAAACGATGTTCACGAACTCCAGAAGACGCGAGTCTGCTGCGACATGGATGTGTGTGTCCACATCGTTTGCGTGAGTGGTCTGCGGGAGTATTTCGGGTGTTGGGGCCGACCGCACTCCAGCGTTGATCTGCGTGTGACCGGGTGGATGTAACAAGCGGTTTGGCGGCGCTGGGTTTCGGTCGGCCGGCTCGGGATGGTCCTCCGGGCCTAGCAGTTCGCGCCCCCTCCGCGCCGCGGTCGCTCCGGGGGACGCGAACTGACGCCCCTGCGGACCATACCCTTCGCCGTCCTTCCTGAAGCTCCATCTTGCGCGATTCATTCGATCCGTGATCTTCCGGCCCCGCTTCGCCGCTTCCCCCTCACTTGACCTATCCACATCGCCGGATTAGCTTTTCGGGCTCATTAAGTCTCACTATAGGATAGAGTTATGAAGCCATCATATCGGCCGCGGAACAAGCGGCGCATCAGCAAGCACGGCTTCCGCGCGCGGATGGCGACCCGTTGGGGTCGCGCAGTGCTTTCCCGGCGCCGGAAAAAGGGGCGGAAGCAGTTGGCGGTCCGTCTTCCGTCGAAGCACGGGGGCTCCTGACGTCCGCTGAACGATTTCCGCGGGCCAGTCGGCTCGCGAAATCGTCCGATATTCGCCGGCTCATCACCACGGGTCGGCGAATGCGTACCGGGCACCTGGAGTTTCTCTGGACAGACAATGCAGCGGGCCCTCCCCGGATGGGACTGATCGTCCCGAAGTACCAGTCCACGGGGGTGGCCCGCAATCGTTTGCGCCGGCGGCTCAAGGAGCTCTGGCGCCGCGAGGTCCAGGGCGCGGCCCCCGCGATCGACCTGCTGGTGCGCGCCCGCCGGGAGGCCTACGCCGCCTCGTTCGCGGTGCTCCGCTCCGAAATGCAGACCTGGCGCGCTGCCGTCGCCGGGGGTCCCGATGCCGGTTCGTGAATGGCCCCGCCGCGTCGTCATGGTGCCGATCCGGGGCTACCAGAAGTTCATCAGTCCCGCGTTGCCGCCGAGTTGCCGGTTCACGCCGAGCTGTTCACAGTACGCTCTCGAGGCAGTGGCCAAGTACGGCGCTGTCCGGGGCACCTGGCTCGCGGCGCGCCGCCTTGTCCGCTGTCACCCGTTCAATCCCGGCGGGTACGACCCGATTCCTTGAGCTCGTGACCTGACCATGGATCGTCGTTTCATCTGGGCGATGGCGCTGATGACGTTGATCGTCATGGCGCCGGCGCTCCTCCTCAAGAAGCCGCCGGTCCCCCCTGCCACCTCGGCGGACTCGGTCGCGACCACCGTGGACTCCAGCCGGCCGGCCCCGATCACCGCGCCCGCTCAGCCGATTGCGCCCGTGGCGGGCGGTGCGGTCCCGGCGGAAGCGGCGCCTGAAGACACGGTGCTGGTCCACACCCCCCTCTACACCTATGGCATCTCGACCCGCGGCGCCCGGCTGGTCGAGGTGGTGCTCGAGCAGTACAAGAGCCAGGCGCCCACGGAAAAGGACCAGCCGCTCCAACTCATGCTCCCCGGCGCCGAACTCCTCGGGCTCCGGCTGGTGGTAGGCGCGGACACGCTGCGGCTCGACGACTGGGCGTTCACCTCGGCCGTCACGGAGGTCTCCATCGACGGGCCGCGGACGGTGGACTTCACGGCCACCCAGGGCGGCGTGACCGTGAAGCTGATGTACACCTTCCGCCCCGACGCGTACCAGATCGACGTCGAGGGGTCGGTGAGCGGCGTGGGCCCCAACGGCGGCCTGCTGCTCGTCGGGATGGGCCCCGGGCTGGCCAACACCGAGGCCAACCTGCGGGAGAACGAGCGCGCGATGGGCTTCGTGACCAAGGCCCAGAGCACGAAGTTCAAGGGGTTCCAGTCGCTCGACACCGGCACGGTGGCCACGGTGAGCGGCCCGTTCGAGTGGGTGGCGGTCAAGTCGAAGTATTTCGTGACCGCGCTCCTCTCGTTCGAAGAGGGCGCCACCCCGATCGGGGGGCTCACCGTGCGGCCGCTGCCCCAGCCGGGGCAGAAGCGGGCGGACCGCGCCTCGATCTGGGCGGGCATCCTGCTCCCGGCCGCGGGGAATTTCCGCTACCAGCTCTACGCCGGACCGATGGAGTATTCGCGACTCGCCAAGGTCGGCCACGAGTTCGACGACGTGAATCCCTACGGCTGGCCTGGCTTCCGGACGATCATCCGCCCGGTGGCAGTGGGCGTCCGGTGGCTCCTGGTCTGGGCGCACACCCACCTGCACCTGGCCTACGGGCTGGTGCTGGTGCTGTTCGGCGTCATGATGCGCGTCGTGCTCTGGCCGCTCAACCAGAAGGCGATGCGCTCGACGATGGCGATGCAGGCGATCCAGCCCGAGCTCAAGGCGATCCAGGACAAGTACAAGAACGACCCGACGCGGCTGCAACAGGAGATGTTCAAGCTGTACAAGGAGCACGGCGTCAACCCGATGGGCGGCTGCTGGCCAATGCTGCTCCCCATGCCGGTGCTGCTGGCGCTCTTCTTCGTGTTCCAGAACACGATCGAACTGCGCGGCCAGTCGTTCCTCTGGCTGCCCGACCTGTCGCGCCCGGATCCGCTGTTCATCATCCCCATCGTGATGGGGCTCTCGATGTTCGGCCTGAGCAAGATGGGCCAGCGCGGGATCCCGCCGAACCCACAGATGAAGATGATGGTGTACATGATGCCCGTCATGATGACGGTGTTCTTCTTCAACCTGGCCTCGGGACTCAACCTCTACTACGCGGTGAGCAACCTGGCGAGCATCCCGCAGCAGTGGCTGATTTCCGAGGAACGGATGAAGCTGTCGGCGCTCCGGAACGGCGCCACCCCACCGGCGAAGAAGTAGAATCCCCCGCGGCCGGCTCGGGTTGGTCCTCCGGGCAGGACGGTTCGCGTCCCCTCCGCGCTCGTGATCGCTCCGGGGGACGCGAACCGACTGCCCTCCGGACCAATTCCATCGCCGGCCGTCACCAGCCCCCCACTGGCGCGACCGACCCCGATCCCGCTTCCCCGCGTCCCCGCCGGCGCTAGTTTCCCCTCCATGTTCTCCGATCCCATCGTCGCCCTTGCGACGCCACCCGGACGTTCCGCGCTCGCCGTCGTGCGCCTGTCGGGCTCCGGGTCGCTCGAGGTGGCCGGACGGGTCGTGAGGGGGTTTGCCGTCCACCCGGCGCGGACGGTGCGCCTGGCCGCTTTCGTGGCGGCGGATGGAACGGAGATCGACCGGGGGCTCTACACGGTGTTCACCGCACCCCACAGCTACACCGGCGAGGACCTCGTCGAGTTTTCCTGTCATGGCGGCCTGGTGGTGCCGGCCCGGCTCCTCGGGGCGCTGCTCTCGGCGGGGGCCCGGATGGCGCTCGCAGGAGAATTCACCCGGCGGGCGGTCCTGAACGGTCGCATGGATCTCTTGCAGGCCGAGGCGGTGGGCGACCTCATCGACGCCACCGCGCCGGTGCAGGCACTGGCCGCCCTGCACCATCTCGACGGGGGCCTCTCGCGGCGGCTGCAGGTGCTCCGGAGTGCGCTGCTGGACGTCGAGGCCCTGCTCGGGTATGACATCGACTTTCCCGAGGAGGACGACGGCCCCGTGGCTCCGGCGCGCATTGCCGCGCGGCTGGGTGAGCTTCGGGAGCAGATCGCTCGTCTCCTGGCGACGGCACCCGCGGGCGAGCGACTCCGGACCGGTGCCCTCGTGGTGCTGGCGGGGCCGCCCAACGTCGGCAAGTCCTCCCTCTTCAACGCCCTCCTCGGCAGCGAACGTGCCATCGTCACCGCGGCCCCGGGCACCACCCGCGACGCCATCGAAGCCGACACCACCTTTCTCGGATGGCCGATCCGCCTGGTGGATACCGCCGGCCTCCGCGACTCGACGGAGGAAGCGGAGCAGCTTGGTGTGGGGTTCAGCCAGCGCTATATGCGGGCGGCGGATGTGGTGGTCGCCTGTGACGCGACGGCGACGGACAGCGGGGAGGCGGGGCAGTCGGGGAGTGAAGGCGAACTCTGACCGGCGTCGGAATCGTCCTTCGGGTCGGACCAAGGCAGACTCGCCTCACTCCCCGCCTCCCGGCCCTCCCGCCGAGCCCTGCCACTTCCGCACTCACCGGCGAAGGCCTCGACCTGCTGAAGGAAGCCGTTGCCCGCCTCGCATTCGGTCAGCACGCCGCCCTCACGGACCTCGAGCCGGTGCTCACCCGCGAGCGGCACCGGATCGCGCTGGCGCGGGCGCGGGACGCGCTGGACGAAGCCTTGCCCCAGCTCACCGAGCGGCGGGAGGCGGTGCTGGCGGCGCATCACCTGCGGGAGGCGGCGCGCGCGCTTGAGGAGTTGATCGGGGTGGTGGACGTCGAGGACGTGCTCGACCGGGTGTTCCGGAGCTTCTGCGTGGGGAAGTAGCGCCTGGACTTCACGCGGCCGGCGGAGGGTCCTTCTTGAGCTCGTTGTGCGTCCCGTCGCAGAAGGGCGGGGTTCCGGAGTGGCCGCAGCCGCACAACTTGAGGATGCCAGGCCGCTTCTCGGGCGGGCGGGGAATCAGGTTGCCGTCGCGGTCCTGCAGGACGACGTCGCCCTCGATGGAGATGCTCCCCGAGGGTTTGATGGTGATCACGACACGCTTGGGCTCGTCGGACATGTCAGGAAGGAACCACCCCGCGGCGAATTTTCAAAGTGGCGGACGGCCGACTTGGGCTGGTTCTCCGGGCGTCGCGAACTGACTGCCCTCCGAACCAATCCCTGCGCCGGCCTCCCACGCGCTATCTTCTTGCTTCCCCGCTTCCCCGCTTCCCCGCTTCCTACGCCACCCCCCGCGCCGCGTCATCCGCGGCCCGCACATCCTCCACGGGAGCTCGCAGTGCCGCGGCGATGCCCTGCTGCCGCACCAGGGCCTCCGTCATCCGGTGGCCGAGGTAGTACCCGCTCCGTTCCGGGATGACCTTGCCCTGAACGAGCCGCGCGCCCGCACTCATGCCGCCGGAGAGATAGCGGAGGCGGAGCCCCAGCGCGGCGCGATCGAGGTCCGGTGCGATGGCCCGAGTGAGAAAGGCCTCGAGCTCCCGCAGTCGATGGTACTGCCGGCGGGTGTATCCGAAGTAGTCGCTCATCCGGAAGCCCGGTGCGACCGCCTCGGCGGCGCGGACGGCCAGGCCCTCGTTGACCAGGTGCTCGCGCAGGGTCGCCCGGCGGCCGGTGTCCCAGTAGTCGTAGTAGCCGCCGAAGTCGGCGATGAGCCGCCGCAGGCCGCTGTGGCTGCCAGGCGAGGTGTAGCGCACGGTGTGCGCCATTTCGTGGGCCACCCACAGCGGCAACAGGTCGGGCGTGAGGCCGAGGCCGTACGTCTCGGCGTTGGCGCGACCGGTGAAGTGCTCGAGACACAAAAACACGACACCCCGCCCGCCGACGACCAGTTCGCCCGCGTTGGCGCCGCCCATGCCGACCATGAGGTAGCAATCGGTCGGCCGGTCCACCTGCAGCGCTTCCTCCGCGCGGGCCAGCGCCTCCTCGACGATGTGCACGACGTCGACACCGGCGAGGAGAGCGTGCAAATCGCTGCGGTCGGCGGCGAGGGCGTTGTGGATCACGTTCTCGGCGGCCGGCGACCCGGGCTCGAGGACGTAGTTCTTCCAGTAGGCGTTGAGGACGGCGGAGTGGGATTCGAAGTATCGATGCCAGGCCGCGTCGCGGTCGGGCGCAGCAAGCACGGAGAGAAAATCGGGGACGAGATTAATCAGCACGCGCCAGAATAGGGAACAACGGCGCGCGATGCAAGTGGGTCGACGGGAGGAAGAGGCAGCGGGCGGGCAAGCGCGGGAGCACTTGCCGTGCGATGTCAAGCGGTGCGGCGCTAGTGGCGCTTCCGTTTGGAGACTTCGTCGAGGAACCTGCGCTCCGCGGGCGTCAGGCTGGCGATGCCCTGCCCGCTGATCTTGTCGAGCAGCCGGTCGGTCTCCACGGTGATGTCGTCGCGGTCGCCGGCCGGTTCCCGCCGCGGGCGTGGCACAGGTGTGTCGGCTCGCTCGAGCTCCCTGGAGCCCGACTGGACCATCACCGCGCGCTCGACGATGCGGGTGCGAGGCATCCGGCTCGGTCCCGCGAAGGCCTGGAACCGGAAGAACAGGTAGCCGAACACGGCCCCGCCGAGGTGCGCGATGTGGGCCACGCCGTCGCCCGGGGCGAGCAGGGCCATCACGAGGTCGAGGACCAGGAGCGCGATGACGAGGGTGCGGGCCCGGATCGGCCAGGGCAGCGGAAAGACCATCAACTCCGCGTCCGGCCAGAACATGGCGTAGGCCACCGCGACGCCGAGGACCGCGGCGGAGGCGCCGGCAATGGCGCCGGGCTGGATCGAGGCGAGGCCGAGGGAGAAGAGGGCGCCCCCGAGTCCGCAGTAGAGGTAGTAGAGGATGAAGGGACGGCTTCCCATCCGTTCCTCGACGCGGGTCCCGAGCGAATAGAGGACCAGCATGTTGAACGCGAGGTGCATGAGCCCCGCGTGGACGAACATGTAGGTGCCAAAGGTCCACGGCCGGCGGAGGGCGTCCGGGAGGCTGGGTGAAAAGACCAGGTCGGGGACCAACCCGGGCACGAGCGCGGTGAGGAGGAGCAACGCGACCGCGTTGGCGATGATGAGTCGCCATACCCAGTGAGTGGGACGCGGAAGCCCGTAGATGCTCATGTCACTCCTGCGGCGCTGGCCCGAGAATCCGGGCCGACCGGCAGATCCGGTCACAGAGTTCAGGGAACTCGATCCCCACCGCCCGGGCCGACTGGGGCAGCAGGCTCGTGGCGGTCATGCCGGGAAGGGTGTTCACCTCTAAACAGAAGAGCGAACCCTCCGGTGTCAAGCGAAAGTCCACCCGGCTGTAGCCACCCAGCTTCAGGGCCCGGTGGGCACCCAGGGCCAGTCGCTGGCAGTCCGCGGTGAGGGCCGGGGAGAGGTCGGCCGGGAAGATCTCCTCGGACATTCCGGGCGTGTACTTGCACTCGTAGTCGAAGATCTCGTGCTGCGGGATGATCTCGCCGACTGCGAGGGCCTGGTCGTCCAGCACGCCCACCGTGAGCTCCCGCCCGGGGACGAACGCCTCGATCATGACCTCGTCGTCATACTTGGCGGCCAGGGTCACCGCCCCCTCGAGTTCCGCCGCCTTCCGCACCACCGTGAGCCCGACCGTCGACCCCTGTTTCGATGGCTTGACCACCACCGGCCAGCCGAAGCGGCGCTGGACTTCAGTAAGCGAAATCGGTGCCATGACCCAATCGGCGGTGGCCACCCCGGCGGTCCGGAAGAGCCGCTTGGAGATGTCCTTGTCCATCGCGATGCCGCTCGCCATCGGGCCGCTGCCGGTGTAGGGCACGCCGATGATCTCGAGGAGCGCCTGCAGCGTGCCGTCCTCCCCGGTGCCCCCGTGCAGGGCCAGGAAGATCACGTCGGCGTTGCGGACGACGACCAGGTCGCCCAGGCCGGACACGAGGAGTCCGCGCTCGAGCGACCTCAGCTTGTCGAGGGAGGGCGGGGCGACGCCGACCGAGCCGCCGAGCTCCCGGGCCTCGTCCGATTCGGGGATGTAGCCTCGTGCGGTGTCCACCACCGCCACGTCATGCCCGCACTTCCGGAGTGCGGCCACGACCTGCACCGCGGAGGCCAGGGCCACGTCGCGCTCGCTGCTCGTTCCACCTGTCAACACGGTGACCTTCACTGGACTCCCTCCATCAGTACTCCATCGCCTCGGCCTGCTCGGGATGGTCCTCCAGGCGGGACAGTTCGCGCACCCTCCGCGTGTTCCCCGCTCCGGGTGTCGTGAACTGACCGCCCTCCAGACCATTCCCTTCGCCGGCCGCGTGCGGGGATCCCGCCAGCAGGTGAACGTCTGTCTGCTGGGTCCTACCGTGCCCCGATCATCTCGCGAAGCACGTCGTACCGGCTCACGATCCCGATCAGCTTGCCATGCTGCTCGACCAGCGCGGCCGGCAGTTCCCGGGTGAGCATCGGGGCCAGCCGGTCCGAGGGGAATCCCGCGTCCACCACCGGGAGCGAGGGCTCCATCACCTCGCGCACCGGCCGGTCGAGCAGGGTCGGCTGGGCCAGGGCGCGGGTCATGACCGTGCCCTCGGTGACCGTGCCGATCGACCGGCCGTCTTCCAGCACCGGGATCTGGCTCACACCCCAGGTGCTCATGAGGCCCAGCGCCTGGCGGACCTGCGCCGAGGGCGCGAGGCTCACCAGGGCGGGGTGATTGCCCTGCCGGCGCGCCAGGAGGTCCGCCACCGTGGTGCGCGGCGCCTCGAGCAGCTGGTTCTCCTGCATCCACTCGTCGTTGAAGAGCTTGCTGAGGTAGCGCTCCCCGGTGTCGCAGAGGATGGTGACGACGCAGGCCTTGGGGTCGTCCACCTCGCGCGCCACCTGGAGGGCCAGCGCCACGTTGAGGCCCGCCGAGCCCCCGACGAGCATCCCCTCTTCCCGCGCGAGCCGGCGCGCCATGGCCATCGACTCGCGGTCGCCGAGCTGCCGGAACTCGTCGATGTGCTCGAAAAGGATGGTCGTCGGAATCTTGTCGCCGCCGATGCCCTCCACCTTGTAGGGTGCGCCCTCGCCCATCGTCTTGGTGCGGGCATACCCGGCGTAGAGGGAACCCACTGGATCACCGGCGATGACCCGGACCTTCGGATTCTTTTCCTTGAGGAACTTGCCGGCGCCGCTCACCGTGCCGCCGGTGCCGGCTCCCGCGATGAAATGGGTGACGCGCCCGCCGGTCTGCTCCCAGATCTCCGGCCCGGTGGTCTTGTAGTGGGACTCGGGATTCACGGGATTGTAGAACTGGTTGGCCAGCACCGCGCCCGGCGTGTCCTTGACGATCTGCTTGGCCTTCATGACGTAGTTGTCGGGATGGTCTGGCGGCACCGCGGTCGGGGTGATGACGACTTCCGCGCCGTACGCCTTGAGGAGCCGCACCTTTTCCTGGGACATCTTGTCGGGCATGGTGAAGATGCAGCGATACCCCTTGATGGCCGCGGCCACCGCGAGGCCAACGCCGGTGTTGCCGCTGGTCCCCTCGACGATGGTGCCGCCCGCCTTGAGGTCGCCTCGCCGCTCGGCGTCCTCGATGATGGCGAGGCCGATCCGGTCCTTGACCGACCCGCCGGGATTGGCGTATTCCGCCTTGCCGTAGACCGGCGTGCGGACGCCGGCGCCCACGCGGCCGAGCCGGATGAGCGGCGTCCAGCCGATGGTGTCGAGGACGTTGTCGTACGGCTTGAGGTGTGGAGGTGTCACGGCGTGGTCCCCCCGGCGCCCGGGTGGCGGAAGTAGATCGGCTGCAAGAAGGTCGAGGCGACCGGATTGCCGTCCCGGCGGGCCGGGGCAAACCGCAGGCTGGGAGCCGCAGCGATGGCCGCCGAATCGAGCGCCGGATATCCGCTGGACTCCTGGACCCGGGTGGAGTCCTTGACGAGGGCACCGGCGCTGTCGGCGTAGAGTCGGAGGATGACGGTCCCCTCGATGCCCTGGTCGAAGAGCGCCGGGGGATACTCGACGGGGGTCTGCGCGTTGAGCGCCACCGGCGGCTGGTCGCGCGGCTGCTCCACCGGCGGCGGCGTGCCCTCGGGCAGCTTGATGATCCCGCCCCCGTCCTTCTTGCATCCAAGGGCAAGCAACACAGTCGCCAGGGCAAGGTATCGGTGCATCGGCGCTCCGTCCGTAAGCTCGGTGATCCCTGCAGTTCGATTGCCGGTCGGCCGGCTTGGGTTGGTCCTCCGGGCAGGACAGTTCGCGCACCCTCCGCGTCGGATCGCCGCTCCGGGTGTCGCGAACTGACTGCCCTTCGGACCAATCCCCTCGCCGGCCTCCCTGAATATCTTCCTGCCCCGCTGCTCCCGCTGCCCCGCTTCCCCGCTGCCCCGCCTACTTCCCCGCCTTCCCTGCAACTCCGCCAACCGATTCAGCGCCTCGAGTGGCGTCATGTTCGAGACATCCAGCGCGCGGAGCGCGGCGAGGGCCGGGTGCGGAGGCGCCTCGCTGAAGAGCGGCAATTGGGTCGGGTCCGGCGCGGCCGGCGGTGGGCCCGGCACGACGCGATGGGTGCCCTCGAGCGTGCCCAGCACCGCGCGGGCGCGGGTGACGACCTCGTCCGGAAGCCCCGCCAGCTGGGCGACGTGCACGCCATAGGATCGGTCGGTGCCGCCTGCCTCGAGGCGATGGAGAAAGACGACGGTGTCGCCGGTTTCGCGGACGGCCACGTTCAGGTTCCGGGCGTGCGCCAGCCGCTCGGGGAGCTGCATCAACTCGTGGTAGTGGGTGGCGAACATCGTCTTGCACCCCACCCGGTCGTGCAGGTGCTCGCTCACCGCCCAGGCGATCGCCACCCCGTCGTAGGTGCTGGTGCCGCGGCCGATCTCGTCGAGCAGCACCAGCGACCGGGCGGTGGCGTTGTGGAGGATGGCGCTGGTCTCCGCCATTTCCACCATGAACGTGCTCTGTCCACGAGCAAGATTGTCGCTCGCGCCCACCCGGGTGAAGAGCCGGTCCACGACGCCGATCTCGGCCGCTTCCGCGGGCACGTACGCGCCCATCTGGGCCAGCACGACGCACAGCCCGATCTGGCGGAGGATGGTGCTCTTGCCCGCCATGTTCGGTCCGGTGACCAGCAGCAGCCGTTCGCTCTCGCCGAAGTGCACGTCGTTCGGCATGAACGCCTCGCGAGGCATCATCCGCTCGATCACGGCGTGGCGGCTGGCGGTGAGCGTGAGGGCAAACCCCCGCCCGATTCCTGGCCGCACGTACCGACCGTGCACCGCCCGCTCCGCCAGGCCGGACCAGACGTCGAGCCTGGCCAGTACCTGGGCGGTCCGCTGGATGCGCGCCACGTCGCCGCCCACCCGGTCACGCAGCAGGGCGAAGAGTTCCGCCTCTCGCGTGGCCATCCGCTCCTCGGCGCCGAGGACCCTGGCCTCGTACTCCTTGAGTTCGGGGGTCACGTAGCGCTCGGCGCCGGAGAGGGTCTGCCGCCGCTCGTAGTCCGCGGGCACCCGGCTCGCATGCGCGTGGGTGATCTCCAGATAATACCCGAAGACCTTGTTGTATCCCACCTTGAGCGACGGAATGCCGGTCCGCTCGCGCTCCCGCTGCTGCAGCGCGGCGATGTACTGCTTGCCGCCGTCGCGGAGGTTGCGGCTTTCGTCGAGTTCGGCGTCGTACCCGCGCCGGATGACGCCCCCCTCCGTGAGGGTGACCGGCGGCCGGTCCTCGAGTGCGGCCAGCAGCAACTGGCCCAGGTCGGTCAGGAGGTCGAGTCCGGACTCCGCCTGCGCCAGCAAGGCGCTCCGTTCGCGGCCGGTCAGGCTCCGCAGGCCCTCCAGCACATCGGGAAGCCGGAGGAAGGAGTCCCGGAGCGCGGCGAGTTCCCGCGGGGTGGCCCGCCCGGCCGCCGCGCGCCCGGCGAGGCGCTCGATGTCGCGGACGCCCTCGAGGGCCTCGCGGAGCCGGGCCCGACCGCGGGTGTCGTCCACCAGCACGGTCACCGCGTCGAGCCGCGCCTCGATGGGCCCCGGATCGGCCAGCGGGCTCAGCAGCCAGGCGCGAAGCAGCCGCGCGCCCATCGGGGTGACCGTGGCGTCGATGGTCTCGAGGAGGGTGACGCCGCGGGCGCCGGCGCGGAGCGGCTCGACCAGTTCGAGGTTGCGGCGGGTCATCTCGTCGAGCCAGAGGTGTCCGTCGGCACGGCGGACGGTGGGGCGCGCAAGGTGCTTGAGGCCGCCGGGCTGCAATTCGGCGAGGTAGCGGAGCAGGGCGCCGGCCGCCCCGATGGCGGGGTCGTCGGCGGGACCGAGCCCGAGGCCGTCGAGCGAGGCGAGGTTGAAGCGCCGGGCCAGTTCCTCGCGCGCCAGCGCGGGATCGAACTCCCAGCGCTCGCGCGCCGTGCGCATCACGCCGTCCTCGAGCGCGAGCTCGGCGTCGGCGGGTGCCGCCACCTCCGCCGGCGCCAGGCGGCTCAGCGCCTCGGGCAGCGTCTCGCTCGGCATGGTTTCGAGCACGAACTCGCCGGTCGACAGGTCGATCGCCGCAACGCCCGCCGCCCCGCTGCCCCGCTTCCCCGCTGCCCCGCCGGCCGCAGGCTCACCGCCACCAGGTAGTTATTCCGCCCACCGGCGAGCCATCCCTCCTCCAGCAGCGCGCCGGGGGTGATCGTCTCGATGACTTCGCGCTTGACGATGCCCTTCGCCAGCTTCGGGTCCTCGACCTGCTCGCAGATAGCCACGCGGAGCCCCGCGCCCACCAGCTGCCGGAGATACTCCGCCGCCGCCTTGACCGGCACCCCGGCCAGCGGGATGCCGTCGCCACGGCTGGTCAGGGTGATATCGAGCAGCTTCGCGGCGCGCTCGGCGTCGTCGAAGAACATCTCGTAGAAATCGCCCATGCGGAAGAAGAGAATCGCGTCCTTGTGCCGCGACTTGATGTCGCGGTACTGGACCATGAGCGGGGAGTTGAGCGGGTCAGCCATGGAGAGTCGGAATCCTACGGCGCCAGCACAAAAGGATTGCCGCCGAGCTTGGCCTTGATGGCGGCCACGGCGGAATCGGCCGCTTCCCGCGAGGGCAGCCCGGTCACGCTGACCTTGTACAGGTTTCCCGCCTCCTTCTTCACGACGGCGGTCGCGCCCATTTCCTTGAGTTGCTTGAGCACGCTGTTGGCCGATGCCTGGGAGGACACGGCAGCGACCTGGACACCCCAGAGGCCTGCGGCCGGTTGGGCGGGTGGTGGCGGGGAAGCGGGGGCGATGGCCGAGTCCCCTCCGCCCGCGGTGCAACGGCCCTGCAGGAACTCGAGCCGGTTCTTCACCTCGACGTCGGCGCCGGCGCTCGCGATGCCGCGATCGATCCAGGCGCAGGCGTCCGCGGTCTTGCCGAGTTCGAAATCGGAGCGCGCCGCCCAGTAGGAGGCCGAGGCCATCAGCGGGCTCGAGGGATCGTTGGCGCGGAGCTGCTCGAGGCCTCGCACGGCGCCGGCGTAGTTCCGGCTGGCAAAATCCATCTGGGCCAGGCGCAGCAGGGCATCGTCAGCCCAGTCGCTGGTGGGATACTCGACGGCGACCTTCTGGAAGGCGAGTTGCATGTCCGCCGTGCTGCGGGCGATGGTGCCCTGCGTGTAGAGGATCTGGGGATAGAGCGGATCGGTCGGGGGCGTGGCGGCCAGGAGGCCATTGACGATCGCGGTCGCCGAGTCCGGCAGGCCCTCGGCGGCCAGCTGCACGGCGGCCTGCAGGCGCGCGTCGGTTTGCGCGCCCGCCACGGTCGTCACGGCCACGATCATGCTCGCCAACGCGATGATGCGTTTCACCGCCACTCTCCGGCAACAACATTCACGAAAGCACGAAAACACGAAAGTCCTCAATTCTGCTTTGCCCCAACCCGCAGGACGAGTTCCCGGATGATCCCAAGATCGTCGGTAACCGACGTGCTCTTGGCGGAGCGATCGGCGTCGAGTGCGGCGCGGAGCGCCGCGCGGAGCCGCGGCTGGGCCCAGCGCTCGGCCCAGGTGCAGAAGTGGTTGATCTCCTCGCCCCACTGGCCCAGGCCGGCCGGGCGGGCGGACTTGACCAGGTCCCACATGGCGGCGTTGAGCGCACGGCCGCGGACCTTCCTGTCATAATGCGCGCGCGCGGCGGATGTCGCCACCAGGGCGGTTCCGAGCAGCTGGGCCAGGCGGACGGCGGTCACGCCGGTCTGGGAGAGGACGGCGGGAACCAGCCGGAGCGCGACGGCGGTGTCGCCGCTCATCACGGCGTTGCGCCAGTCCTGCGCCGTCTCGCCGTGCCGGACGCCCACCAGGTCGCCGACGCGTTCGAGGGTGACGGGCCCTTCGCTGCCCAGCCCGCTGAGCTTCTGCAGTTCGGAACGGAGGGCGCCGAGGTCGGTGCCGACCACCTTGAGCAGATGCTGCTCGGCGCCGGGCGCGAACGTCACGCCGAGGGACTTGGCCTCCTTGGCCAGCCAGCGGGTCGCCTCCTCGACGGTGAGTTCCGCGAATTCCACGGTATAGGTGTGCTTGGCCAGGTCGGCGTCGGGCTTGTCGTCCTTGGCGTCCGCGGCGGGGCCCTGCACGAGGACGAGCACCGTCTCGGGGATCGGCTTCTCGAGGTAGCCGAGGACGGCCTTCTTGCCCCGCGTCTTCCGCTTCCACGCCTCGACGTCCCGGACGACCACCACGCGCCGCTCGGCCATCATCGGCAGGGTGGTGCACAGCGAAAGCACGTCCTCCGGCTCGAGCTGCTGGGCGGAGCGGATGTCGAGATTGAAGTCGCGGAGGCCGGGATCGAGCGCCTTGTCGAGCAGCGCGGTGGTGGCTTCGTCCTTGAGGACGTTTTCGGCGCCCAGGAAGTAGTACGCGGGCGCAAACTTCCCGGCCTCGAGTGCCTTGACGAAGGTGCCGTATTTGTGGGTGGGCATCAGGGGGAAAGATAGGCGGGGAAGCGGGGAAGCGGGGAAGACTCCCCGTCCCGCTTCCCCGCTGACCCGCTCGCCCGCCGGCAGCGTCAGCCGAGTTTCGGTCCGATCTCCTCCGCAAAGGCGGCGCGCGCTCTGTTGAGGCGGCTCTTGACGGTGCCCAGGTGGGTGCGGGTGGCCTCGGCGATTTCCTCGTAGCTCTTTCCCTCCAGTTCGCGCATGACGAAGACGGTACGGTGCGCCTCGCCGAGGCGATCGACCGCTGCGTCGACCAGCTCACGGAGGTGGCGCTGGTGGTAGAGGGTGTCGGGCCGGCTGTCCGGGTCCTCGAACTCGACCGGCGGCCCGGCGGGATCGGCGCTCTCCAGGGTCTGGTAGAGCACGAGCGGGCTCCGCTTGCGGTTGCGGAGCTCGTTCCGCGCGAGGTTGGAGGCGATGGTGTACACCCAGGTCGAGAACTTCCGGCTCCGGTCGAACCGGTTCAGGTGACGGTAGACCCGGAGGAAGGCCTCCTGCACCAGGTCCTCCGCCCGGTCCCGGTCCTGGATCATGCGGGTGACGAAGTTGACGAGCCGGGGCTGGTACCGGGTGACGAGTCGCGTGAAGGCGCGCTCGTCGCCGGCCAGGTGCGCGGCGATGAGGTCGTTGGTGTCGGTCTGGGCGCTGAAGCTGGGGACGTAGGCCAGAGCTGTGGCAGACATCGGTTCCATCTCCGTCCGGACCGGAGTCCGGTGGCTTGGGTGATGGCCCCGGAAATACCGAGGCGCCAACATTGTTCAATGTTGACGCCATATAGTCTATACAAGAACTCCAATGTTGTTCAAGTATGGCGTATGTAACATTCGACAAACATGAGTCCGATCAAGGTCTTTACATCGGTTATCTCATTGCCTTGTATCATCTTGCGCACCTTGGACAACGGTAGCTCGTGGAGTTCCATGAATTCGTCCTCTTCTCTGGCGTGTGGTCCTCGGGTCAGCCCTGTGGCCAGAAAGAGGTGGATCACCTCATCGGAAAAGCCGGGCGTCGTCACGATCGAGAGCAGCGGGCGAATCAGCTCGGCGGTGCAACCGGTCTCTTCCTTGAGCTCGCGCCGGGCGCACCGCTCGGGATGATCCCTCTCGCCTGCGTCCAGCCGGCCCGCCGGAATTTCCCAGAGCCACCCGCCCACCGCGTGGCGAAACTGCCGGATCAACAGGACGCGCGGGTCCGCCGAGGTCGCGTCGTCGAGGAGCGGCACCACCGCGGCGGCGCCCGGATGGCGGACCACGTCGAGCTGGCCGGTCGTGCCATCGGGGAACTCCACGGTGTGCTGCTCGAGCCGGATGATCCGGCCCTGGTGGATGAGTTCGCTGTGCTTGAGCGTCACGGATGCGTTTCTCCATAGGGGCGGTAGCCGGCGCGCCGAATGACGGTCCAGCCGATCAGGGCGCCGGAGAATTGCACGAGGGGATCAGTCACGTCCACGAAGCGTCCCTGCACGAAGAGCTGGAGCGCCTCGGTACCGAAGGCGAGGTACGCCGCGGGCCAGAGATCGGCCATCCAGCCGCTCCGCCGCCACGGCCAGACGGCCAGCAGCGCTCCCAGGGGGAAGTACAGGCAGAACGGTGCGACGACATCCACCACGCTGAACACGCTCATGCTCCCACCGAGGGCCGCGAGCGGTACCCACCAGTCGGTGGAAAGCCGCTCCCGGAGCGGAAGGAATTCCGGCACCCACGGCCGAAGCGCCCAGAGCGCGATCAGCACGGCAAGTCCGCGCAGGACCCAGCGCGGCCGCGCCGCGCCCCGGAGCGCCTGCGAAAAAGCCGGCAGGAATCGCGCGGCGACGAAGGCGCCGAGCGCCACGGCGAGGGCGTGCACCAGCACCGCCCCGGCGATGATCGACTGACCGTTGGGACCGTGGAGCAACTCGGCCACCAGCGCGAGCGCGGCGCCGATCGCGATGGTGCGCTGACGCGCGGCCGGATACCCGACTCCAGCCTCCGAGAACGCCGCGACCGCAAGGAGGCCCGCCGGCAGGAAGATCACGAGATCCTCCACGGGCAAGTCGAGGAGCGACCGCCACTGAAATGACGCGAACGCAATGCGAAGGCGCTCAACCGGCCCGCCGGAGACGCCGAAGACCTCGTCCTGCCGGAAGAGCGGGACGGCGGCTTCGAGGAAGCAGGCGATTCCGTAGGCGCCCGCCATCGTCAGCGCAGGAATGCCGACGAACGAGCGGCGGCCGCGGAGCCCGGCCGCCAAACGGACCAGGAACACGAACCCGACCGCCCCGATGGCGGTCCCGATGGTGTTGGTGGCCACATCGAGCAGGCTGGCGTTGCGGACGGCGGAAAAGAGCTGCGCGGTCTCGACAGCCACGCTGATGGTTGCGCCGGACACGACGGCCAGGAGCAATTGCCGGCTCGTTCGGCCCGCCGCGGCGGTGGCCATCCAGACCACGCCCCACCCCGCGAAGAGGGCCAGGTTGCGCAGCGCATCGATGGCGTCGCGCGCACCGACCTGGGGGTCGAGGGCCCGTGCGAGGCGGACGGCGACGCGGGCGCGTTCGGGATCGAAGTCGAAGGTGGAGAGAGTGGCGAGGAGGAGGATGCCGATGAACGCCGCGCGGGCCGGGAGCCGGGCGCGGTCGAGGGTGGTGCCGAGGGTGGTGGCGGGCGGGTGGGTCAATGCGAGGCGGCAGCCTTCGCGCGCTTCTGCACGGCGGCGACCGACCGCCGGATCATCTCCTCGAGTACCTCAAGGTCAATATCAGACAGCCGCGTGATGTAGAGGCACGACCCGCCGCTCTTCTTGAACTTGCCGAGCCTCTTGAGCAGGGGAACGGACTCGGCGAAGCCGGCCATGAGGTACACCGTCAGCGCCGACTTCTTGGGCGCGAAGCCCACCAGGAACCAGTCGCCCTCCCGGCCGCTGGCGTACTTGTAGTGATAGTTGCCGTAGCCCACCATGCCGGGGCCCCACATCACCGCCGGCTTGCCGGTGACGGCCCGCATCACCTTCATCAGACTGCGACAGTCCTGGCGGCGTCCCTCGTCGGGAACCGCCGCGATGAATTTCGCGACGCTGACCTTGGTGGGTTTGGTCTTGTTCTCGGCCATGCCAGGCTCCGTGCGAGAGAACCATGCTGAATCCGCGAAAGCACGAAAACACGAAAACGTGAACAACATCCGGCAACGCCCCCTGGTTGCGTCAGTGGGTGGGGTTGCCTTCCGCGTCGACGACCCGGACGGTGCCGTACTTCACGGTGAGGCCGTTGGGCAGGGTGAAGGTCTCCGCGGGGACTGAGAGCGTCTGGGCGGTGGCCGTGGCGGGGAGGAGCAGCGCGGCTAAGAGGAGTCGTTTCATGGGTTCAAGATGCGGCGCCAAACGGGTGAGGGCTAGGGAGGCCTCGGGAAGGGGACCGGAGGCTGGGGGCTGAGGACTGGGGCTCACACGAAGGCGCGAAGACACGAAAAACGAGAGAAAATTAGGAGAAATTTCGGAAAAAGGTCAGAAAATGGTGCATTTTGACGGATTCTTGTGGGTTTCTGAAGCTCGACCCTTGTGTGGTGGTGGGTCTCAAGAAGGCTCACTCGAGGGCGCGAAGGCGCGACAAACACGACAAAACAACAAGAAAACGAGGAAAAACCGAGGAAAACTGCAAGAAAACAACGGAAAACAACAATAAAGGAAGAATGTGGCTGTACTGCCCCCTTCGTGACTTCGTGTCTTCGTGTGAGCACCCACCCTTCGCGACTTCGCGGCTGCGCGTGAGCTACTCTTCCTCCTCGTCGTCGTCCTCGTCGTCCTCTGTTCCGTTCAGCTCCCGCTCCAGGCGCCGCTCCTCCCGCCGCTCTTCGCGAAGCTCTTCCCGCCGCCGCTTCTTCTCCTCGTCCTCATCGTCCTCGAACATGAAGTAGATGTAGGGGTCGTCGAAGATGTTGCCCATGGAGAGCCGCCCCCATCCGGTGGTCGGTTGTTGCGCGCTGGTCCGGGGCTCACGCGAGGCCACGAAGGCGCGAAGAAGGCCATTCAATGGCGATATTATATCTTGGTATCAGGGTATGACACCCCTGGGTCCGCGACTTCATGTCACAGCTCGGCGCCAGATTCGCGACTGTCCCACCTCTCCGGAGCCGAGCTTGGCCCTCCCCAAGGCCCAGATTCATCTGATCCTCGGCACTGACCCCCGACGCCTGCTCGAGCAGGCCGCGGCAGAATTCCTGGTTCCACAACGCGCCACTCCCGACGTACCGTTCCCATCGCCTCCTCTCTTGCTGGCCCTCCGTCAGGGAGGCATCCGGGACGATCTCTTTGCACTCGCGCACGAGCGCGGCGTGGGCGGCTGGTACGACCCGCCGCTCTGCACCTTCCAGGAACTGCCCCAGTGGCTGGGCCAGACCGACCGCCGGCCGCTCACCGAACTCGACCGCCGCATGGTGCTCGGCAAGCTCATCCGCGACCAGGGCGGCGCCGTCTTCGGCCGGCTCCGTCACCCGGAGCGCTTCCTCTCCGCCCTCGACCAACTGATGGGAGAGCTGGTCGGGGAGGGCGTCGGCGGCGATGCGTTCGCCAATGCCCTCGCCGGCCGGGCGGGACGAGACGACTTCGAAACGCGGCGGGACGCGGAACTCGCGGCGATCTACCGCGGGTATCTGGGGGCGCTCGCGGCGAGCGGCCGCCGGGATGGCCGCGACCGCTGGGCCGACTGCGCGCTCGCCGTGGATGCCGCTCCCGATGCGCTGGCCTCGAAGCTCGGCGGCCGCCGCGAGCTCCGGCTCTTCGGACTGCAGGACCTCAAGAACGGCTGGCGGCCGCTGCTCCGGGGGCTGCAGCACTCTGCCGCTCTCGACCGCATCACCATCTACTCCGCCGAGGCGCTGCCGCTCGATGCCGAGCTCGAAGCCACCGTGACGCGGCTCGAGGAGCCGGCCTCCACGGCCACGCGCCTCTTCGGTCCGCCGGGCTCCTCCGGCGTCGCCACGGTACGGATCATCGCGGCGCCCGATGTCGAACGGGAAATGGAGGAGGTGGCGGCCCGGGTCAGGGCCCTGGCCGACGCCGGCACGCCGCTCGAGCGGATCGCGGTGGTGGCGCGCCAGGCACGGCCCTACGCCGACATGGCGGCCGCCGCGCTCGAGCGCTTCGGCGTGCCGGCCACCGCCCGGCGGCGGTACGTGCTGCGCGACATCCCCGTGATCCGCGCCCTGGCGACCCTCCTCGCCGCCGCGGCGGAGGGGTGGACGCGGCACGGCCTCGCGGAACTGGCCGAGCAGCCCTACTTCACGAACGACATCCAGGCCCGGCTCGTGAACCAGATCGGGTTCGAGCGCCGGGTGCAGGGACTCGAGGGCTGGGCCGCGGCCATCCGCCAGGCAGCGGAGGGGGAGCCGAGTGCCGCATTCGACCGGTTCGCGGCACAGGCACGCGAGCTCGACGACCGCCGCACGCTCGCCGCGTGGATTTCCTGGCTGCACCGCTTCCTGGCCGACGACCCGTGGCGGATGCAGGCGCGGATCGGCGCGGTGCCCGGCGAGCGCTTCGACATCGTCCGGCTCGACCTGGCAGGATGGAAGAAGCTCACCGACGTGGCAGGGCAGTGGATGGAGGCGGTGGCGGGATGGGGCGCCGCCGAGGCGCCGCTGGACGCAGCGGGCTTCCACGCCCAGTTGGACGACCTGCTCGACCAGGAAGTGCCGCTCTGGACGCCGGTGCGCCGCGGCGTGCCGGTGCTCGAAGGCTTCGCGGCGGCGTATCGCAGCTTCGACCACCTCTTCCTGGTGGGACTCGAGGTGGGCCGCTTCCCGGTGCGGGCGCCCGGCTCTCCGCTCCTCGACGAGGCGGAGCGCACCGCGATCTCGGAGGCCGGCGTGCCGCTCGAGCTCCGCGCCGAGTGGGACCGGCGGGAGATGGAACTCTTCCGGATCCTGACCGCCGGCGCGCAGGAGTCGCTCACCGTGTCCTACGCCCGGCTCGACCCCGCCGGTCGCGAAGTGGTGCGGAGCGCCTTCGTGGAGGCGCTCGGCGAGGTGGCCACCCTCGAGGGCGCCGCCGAGGGAGAGGAACTGACTCCTTCCCGCGTGCTGACCCCCGGGGCCCGGATCTGCTCCACGCCGGACGCCGCCGCGCATGCCGAACGCGTAGCCCGGATCGAGCTGGACCGCGCCACCGGGCGGGTGAGCCCGTGGAACGGGGAAATCACGGACGCGGCGCTCCTGGCACGACTCGCCGTAGAATTCGGCGACGAGCGGATCTGGAGCCCCACCCAGCTCGAGTCCTATGCCAAGTGCCCGTGGGCGTACTTCTCCGGCCGACTCCTGCAGCTCGACCTCCGGGAGGAGCCCGACGACGAGATGGACCCGATGACCGTGGGCACGGTGCTGCACGACGCGCTGCGCCGGTTCTACGATGGCGAGGTGGCACGGAACGGCAGGCCGGTGCTGCTGCTCTCGGCCGACCTGGCCGAGGCCACTCCCCGCCTTGCCGCCGCGCTCGACGCCGCCCTCGCGGCCACCGGTGAGACCACGTGGCTGGGCCACCCGTCGCTGGCCGCCGCCAAGCGGGCCGACCTGACGCGGATACTGACGCGGTACCTCGCGTTCGAAGTCGAGCTCAACGAGAAGTTCTTCAACAACCGCAGCCCGAACTCGAAGCTCCTCCGGACCGGGGTGGCGTCGCACGAGGAGAAGTTCCAGGACGTCGTACTGGAGCGAGGTGGCGTCCGGTTTCGGTTCCGCGGCTCGATCGACCGAGTCGAGGTGGGCATCGACGACCGTGTGGACGCCAGTCGGTTCGTCGCCGCCGTGGACTACAAGACGAGCAAGTACGCCGTCCCCGGGAGCGGCAGGAAGGAGGCGTGGGAGGACGGTGTGGTGCTGCAGGTGCCGCTCTACGCCTACGCGCTCTCCCGGATCCGGCCCGGATCGGAGGTCGCCCGGTGTCGAGTATCGGGCACTCCGCCAGCGCGAAGTGCTGCACAGCCTGAAACTGGCGCGGGTGGACAAGAAGGCGGGGGCGCTTCTCCTGGACGACACAGCCGCCGAGCAGATGGACATCGCGCTCGACGCGGTGGCGACTCACGTTCTTGGCGCCCGGGGCGGGGCGTTCCCGGCCCGGCCCGCGCCGTCGTGCGGCTGTCCTCCGTTCTGCCACGCGTGGGACATCTGCCGGGTGGCCGGCGGCCCCCGCCAGAAGGAGGGCGGATGAAGTCCCCGACGCCGTCCCAGTGGGATGCCATCCGCGCCACCGACCGGCACCTGCTTGTGGCCGCCGGCGCCGGCACCGGGAAGACCTCCACCGTGGTCGGACGGATCCTCTACCTCCTCGGCGCCGAGGTGCACGGCGAGCGGTATCCGGCTCCCGTTGCGCTCCAGGACATCGGCGCCATCACCTTCACCAACGCCGCCGCCGCCGACCTCAAGCGGAAGCTGCGCGAGGAACTTCGCGGCGCCGGGCTCCGCGCCGCCGCCTACCAGGTGGACAACGCGCGGATCGGGACGATCCACGGCTTCTGCGGTGACATCCTGCGCGAGTCGGCGCTTCGTGCGGGCCGGAACCCGGGCGTCGAGGTGCTCGAGGAGGGGGAGGGCACCGCGCTGGCGGGCGAGGCGGTGCGCGACGCGCTCATCGCGGCGCTGGAAGAAGGTTCCGTGCCGGGACTCGAGCGCCTCCTGGCGGAGCGGCGGCAGAAGGACGTGGAGGCGTGGGTGGTCCGCCTCATCGGCGACAGCGACCGCCTCGCGCGCATCGCCGCCTCCGAGCGGCTCGGGTCCGCTCGAGCGGTCGCTGGTGGGCCTGGCCCGGCGGGCGGAGGAGCGGCTCGGACGCCTGCTGGAGGAGCGGGGCGCGATCGACTTCGACCGGATGATCCTCTGGACCCGCGACGTGCTGCGCGACGACCCCGCGATCCGCCGCCTGCTCCAGCGCCGGCTCCACACGCTGATCGTGGACGAGTTCCAGGACGTGGACCCGGTGCAGAAGGAAATCGCCTGGCTGCTCGGCGAGCCGGAATCGACGGCCGGGCTGACGTCGACGCGCCTCATGCTGGTGGGCGACCCGAAGCAGAGCATCTACCGGTTCCGGCGGGCGGACGTGACGGTGTGGCGCTCGGTCGAGGAGGCCTTCGAGAAGCGCGGGCTGGGGAAGGTGGTCCCCCTCGAGGACAACTTCCGGAGCGTGGCGCCGATCCTGTCCTTCGTGGACGCGACGGTGGGTCCGGTGCTAAACCAGCCGCTCGACGGCCGGGAGCTACAGGACTTCGAGGTGGCGTACCGCCCGGTGGCCGCCCGGCCGGAGACGAAGGGCCCGGTGGACCGGGCCGTGGAGATCCTGGTGGTGCCGGCCGATGCCGATGGCAAGGCGCTGAAGGCGGAGCCGCGCCGGATGGCGGAAGCGGAAGGCATCGCGCGGCGCGCGGCCGAACTCCACGCCGAGGGCGTGCGCGTTCCGGGAGATGGCGGCGCTCTTCGCGAGCTGGGGCGACGTGGAGCTCTACCAGCAGGCGCTGGAACGGGCGGGCGTCAAGACGTACATGCTCCGGGCCGAGGGGTACTTCGGGCGGCGCGAGGTGCAGGACCTGGTGCTGGCGCTGGAGGCGGTGCGGGACCCGCGGGACGACCGCGCGCTGTTCGGGTTCCTGCGGAGCCCGTTCGTTGGGCGTCCGCGACGAGACGCTGCTGCAGATCGCACAGCAGGCGCGAGCCGCCCCGCTGGGACGCGCTCGCCGCACTCTCCGACGCGGCGAGGCGCGAGCTCCTCGGCCGGGGCGCGCGCGCTGATCACGGAACACGCGGCGCTCCGCGACCGGGTGCCGATTCACGAATTGCTGCGAGCGCTTCCCGCGAGCGGAGCGGATACCTGGCGCACCTGGTGCTGCTAAGGCCGCTCGGCCGCCCAGGCGGTGGCCAACGTGCGGAAGTTCCTGCGGCTTGACCCGGCAGCACGCGGGATCCGGCGTCGGCGACTTCCTCCGGGTGGTCCGCCAGCATTCGGGAGCGCGGCGACCGCGAGGGCGACGAGCGCCTCTACGGTCCGCGGACGACGGTCATGACGCTCGACCGCCTGCAGCGCCACGGGGCTGGAGTGGCACACGGTGTTCTGGTGCGACCTCGACCGGAAGCCGGGCGGCGGCGGGTGGGGCGGAGACGCGCTCCTCATCGGCCGCGACCGGATGGCGCTCAAGGACCCCGATGTCGAGAAGGACGAGCAGCCGGCCGAGTGGACGGCGCTCAAGGCGGTGGAGGATGCCGAGTCGGCGGCGGAACAGAAGCGGCTCTGGTACGTGGCGGCCACGCGCGCAAAGCAGCGACTAATCCTGTCGGGCGTGGCGGAGGGATCGACCAACGCGGCGGCGCCCGGCCAGGCGCTGCTGGGCGGCCTCGACGCGCCGGCGCCGGGACGGAGCGGAAGTGGCGTATCCCGGCAAGGGAGCCCTGACCTACGTCGCCACCATGCGAGTGACGCCGCCGAAGCCTCCGGCGCAGGAGGTCGAGCACCCCGATCCCTGGACGACTCTGCTTCCCGGCACGCTGCCCATGCAGTTCGAGCCGCTCGCGGTGCCGGCCGGACCGGCGCGCTATTCCGCCACCTCGCTCATGATGCACGAGCGCTGCGCACGGCGGCACTGGCTGCGCTACGTGATGGGGCTCGGGGAGCCGGAGGTCGAGCGCGGGGGGCCGGGTTTCGTGAGCGCGCTGGCCCGCGGGCAGATCGTGCACGACGTGCTGGAGCACCGGCGCGAGGAGCTGAGCCTGGAGGCCTCGCTCGAGGAGGCGCTCGAGGAGCGGGGCAACGACTTGCCGCCCGCCAATAGCGACATCGGGCGGGACGTCCGGGAGAAGCTGCTGGAGGAGATCCGGCTGGTGGCCGAGCAGCCGGAGTATCGGGCGCTGGCGTCGAACCCGACCAGCCGCCGTGAGCTGGGTTTCCTCCACGTGCTGGACGCCGGCATCCACATCGAGGGGAAGTTCGACCTGGCGGCGCGCGAGGACGCCGGGATCGTGCTGCTCGACGTGAAGACGGCCCAGGGCGACGCCGCGCACGCCGCGGAAGTCGCCCGCAACTACGACATCCAGCGCGCGGTGTATGTGTGCGCGGCCGAGGCGATCGGCGGGATGCCGGTGGCGCGCTTCGCGTTCCAGTTCTCGCGGGCGGGGATGCAGCTCAGCACGCCGATCAACGACGCAGAGCGGGAGGCGGCGCGGCGCGAGGTCGAGGAGCAGCTCCTGGCCATCGGCCGCGGCGAGGCGCCGCTCACCGAGCATCCGGCGGAGTGCCGGTATTGCGGGTTCAGGCAGGCGGGGCTGGTGTCCTGGCGTCAACGACAAGGCGGACTGATGGCGGCACCGAAACTTCAGCGGTGGATTGATCTCTTGGCCGCCCTCCTCCGGCGGCGCTACGCCGTGCCCTTCGAGGAGCTGGCGCAGGAGGTGCCGGGCTACCGGCCCGGTACGCAGAGCAAGCCCGCGCTCCGGCGGATGTTCGAGCGGGACAAGGACGAGCTCCGCGCCTTCGGGGTGCCGATCGAGACGGTGCTGTCGCCCGAGGGGGAGACGGAGGGCTACCGGCTCGTGGCGAAGGAGTTCTACCTGCCGTACCTGTCGATGGTGGTGGAGGGGCGAAAGACGGCTCCGAAACGGGTGGACCGCTACGGCTACAAGGCGCTGGCGACGCTGGCGTTCGAACCGGACGAACTGGCGGCCGTCGCCGAGGCGGCCGTGCGGGTGCGCGCGCTCGGCGTGCCGGAGCTGGCCGGGCTCGCGGAATCGGCCTGCCGGAAGCTGGCGTTCGACCTGCCGGTGGACGCGGCGCGCGCGGCGGAGGTGCAGGTGGCCGGCGGCGCGGCGGGGGTACAGAACGAGGTGTTCGACACGCTGGCGGGCGCCCTCGAGCGGCGGAAGCGCGTCACCTTCCGCTATCGCTCGATGGGGCGGGACGAAGAAGCGGAGCGCACCGTCGAGCCCCTCGGCCTCTTCTTCCTGGGCCAGCACTGGTACCTGGCGGCGCGGGCGCCGGGCGAGGAACTCGTCAAGAACTACCGCCTGAGCCGGATGACCGGCGCCGCGGTCAATGGACAGGCGCCGGGAACGCCGGACTACACGGTGCCCGCGGCCTTTTCGCTGCAGAAGCACGCGAAGAGCCGGCAAGCGTGGGAGCTGGGCGACGGCGACGCGATGCTGGCGGAGGTGAACTTCGATGTGCGCTCCGGCCCGGCGCGCGCGGCCGCGCGGCTCGGCACGCCGGTGCGAGGGGCACCCGGACCGCAGGAATTTCCAGGTGCGCCGGATGGACGCGTTTGCGAGGTGGCTGCTGTCCCTGGCGGGCGACGCGACACCCGTGGCCCCGTCGGAGCTCATTGCCGAGTATCGCGCCATCGCGCAGGCCACCCTGGAGAGATACGACCGATGAGCGCCGCGCTGCAGCTCCGGCGGATCCTCCACCTCATCCCCGCGCTGGCCGACGACCGGCGGCATTCCATTGCCGAGGTCGCGCGGCAGGCGGGAGTGGACCGGCCGACGCTCTTTCATGACCTCAAGTCCCTGGCGGAGCGGTTCGACGATCCGGGCGGGTTTGTGGAGGGGGTGCAGATCTTCCTCGAGCCGGACCAGGTGAAGGTCCACTCCGATCATTTCCTCCGGCCGATGCGGCTCACCCTGCCGGAGCTCTGCGCGCTGGAGCTGGGGCTCGCCATGTTGCGCGCCGAGCGGCCGCCGGACGAGACGCGAGCCATCGACGGGGCGCGGGAACGGCTCCGGCAGGTGATCGCCAAGCTCCCGGGGCAGGACATCCAGGAAAAGGACTTTGCCGCCTCGCTGGGCGGAGCGGTGGATCTCGAGATGCTCTCGCTGCTCCGGGGCGCGGTGCGGGAGCGGAAGCGGGTGCGGTTTTCGTATCACAAGAGCGGGGCGGAAGCGGCGACCACGCGGGTGGCGGCGCCGCTCGCGGTGGTCTACGCCGAGCTCAGCTGGTACCTGGTGGCGCTGGCGGACGGGGCCACGGGGCTCCGGTTTTTCCGGCTCGACCGGATGGACGAGGCGGAAGTGACGGACGATTCGTTCGAGCCGCCGGCGGAGTTCTCGGTGGATGCGGTGCTCCAGGAGCGGCGGATGTTCGCGGCCGAGGGTGTGGGGACGCTCACGGTGCGTTACTCGGCGCGGGTGGCGCGGTGGGTGGCGGAGCGGGAGGGGGTGCCGGTGGACGCCGACGGGACGGTCACGTTGGAGCATCCGCTGGCGGACCCGCACTGGGCGCTCCGGCACGTGCTGCAGTACGGGCCGGACGCCGAGGTGCTGGAGCCGAAGGCGATCCGGGAGGCGATCGCGGAGGGGCTGAGGGAGATCCTCGGCGCCTGATCGTCACCCCGGCGAAAGCCGGGGTCCAGGGCACCTCACGCGAAGTAGCGAAGTCGCGACGAAACAACTGTCTCAGGCGAAGCACACGAGGCACACAACGCCCCCACCCCCTTTGTTGTTGTTTTCGTGCCCTTCGCGTCTTCGTGTGAGCCCCTTTCACGCCTTCGCGGCTTCGCGTGCGGTCCTCACCCCCTGTCCCCCTCTCCTTACGATGGAGAGGGGGGACGACGGGCGGGATCACGATCTGTCACACCCCGTTCGTATCGTCAGGGCTCCCTGCGGGCGTTGGCGGACCATCAGATCCATCAGATCTTGGTGACGCGTGGCAATCAAGGGCGGCTGGCAGTACTTGGTCGGCAAGCGGATCGAGGCGGTCGTGACCGTGGCTCCCGGGGGGCAGGAGATCTGGCACGGATCCAATTGGTCACGGACGGCAACGTCTCGTTCGAGACCCATTCATCCAGCGGCGATGTCCGCGGAGCCAAGCGGTTGTACCCTGGCGATCTCCCCGGATGTGCTCGACTACAGTAGCATCGGCCCGAGGGGGCAGGCCGTTGCCGGGTTGCAGACCGCAGTGCCTTCCGGAACTACGTCCGGTGTCAAGCCGATGGGACGGGGTACAACTCGAGTGCGCGCGCCGTCAGGGCCTGGCCGACTCCCGGACGGATTTCCAGCAAGCCACGCGCCATCAGGCGCGGCCGTACAGTTTCTCGATACTCGGCTTTGTCGATGCCCGCCAGCACGCACAGGTCCCCTTCGGAGGCGCCGTACACGGTCTCGCCGCCCACGGTGCGCCGGCGATCCCGCAGGACCTGGATCACCCGCCGATCCAGGGCACGTAGGCCCAACTCATCGATTTGCTGGTTCTGCAGGACCCAGTTCACGTCGTCCAAGACAATATAGAACAAACGCTTACTCACGGACAGCGCCACAGTCTTGGCCAGTTCGAAGAGCTCCACGGCTTCCCACGGGGCGCCGCTGAACTTGGTGCGGGACACAATGAGGTCGATCGCCGGCTGGTCGATGGGACCGCGCTGATAGAGCAGTTCCGCCAGCTGTTCCTCGGACGCCGGCTCCAGGTAGTGCTTGACCCAGCGCCGCCGCAGGGCCGCGTGCATCTTGCCGAAGTCTGTCGTGGCCGCCAGCAGGGTCACGTTGGGCAGTGCTTCCGGCGTCGGCTCCCCATGGAACGGGTACCGTCCGTTTTCCAGGAGCTCATACAGCTTGTGGGCATGGGTCCCATCCAGGCCATGCACTTCGTCGATGAACAGGACGGCGGCCGGGGCGTCAGCGGCACGCGCCACTACGGCATCCAGGTCCGCCACTGAGGACATATCGGCCGGAAAGACCTCGATGAAGACGGGTTCCGGCAGGCCGAGGCGCAGATTTCGGAGGCGCAATTCCTCGGCGCACACCTTGGCCAGCAAGGTCTTGCCCAGGCCGGCAGGGCCAAGAAAGATCTGCGGCCGGAGCCGGCACAGGTCATCCGGCATGGCCTGGATCTGGACCGCCAGCATATCAGTGATCCGGGACTGCAACAGGTAGTCCTGGAACGTCCGGGGTTCACCCGGCTTGAAATAGATGGGCGGTGCCGGCGGGGGCGCCTGATCCTGTTGCTGGCGCGCCACCTCCGCCGCCATGGCGGCCATGTCCGCGGCGTGCTGGGCCCGGCGGGCGTGCTCCCGGTCCTGAATCTGGCGATTCTGTTCCGCAAAGGCCCGATCGTAGCGCGCTTGCAGGATCGGCAGGACGGGTCGTTCATTGGGGCCCAGCTTTTGTCCCAGGGACAGCGGATCGGCGTTCGTGTCCAGGACCGTCAGCGCCTGGGCCCCCATGTCGATCAGGCCGAAGACGGCCTGGAAGCAGAGGATCACCAGCCAGAGTATGACCAGGGCCACGACCAACATGGCTACCAAGCCCAGAGCGGCGAGCATCTTAGTCCTCCTGCAACTCCGTGACCTTCGTGGGATACAGCGCGACAAACGTCATCTCGTGCGGGTGCGTGCTCAACCACGCCAGGAATTCTTCACGCTGGTGGATGGCGGCGTCAAGCTCCCGTTGCCCGTCAGGGGGCAGGGGCGTGTCCAGGTCGGCCGAGGACTTCTTCATGGCGTGTCCCTTCAGGACTAGGGCATCCACCCGACGGCCAGCGATTCCCAGTCGAGATCCCGAACCGCGGCCTGCACCTGATCGACCAGCGTTCGGGCGGGGTCGTAGTTCGCGAACCAGACCAACGTGAGGGTGGACCAGATGTCACCGCTGCCGGGCACGGCGTCGCTGAGGAACCGGATGGTCCAGCAAGTGGATGGGAGGCAGTCTGGACCCCCCAACTCCGGGGGGAGGAGGTGGACCGGCGCCCAGGAACAGGACTCCGTTGCGCGCCGAATGGTCCGCGCAATGATGTCGCGGTTCATTCTGGCATTCGGGGACCCCACGAGCAGGCCCTCGTAGGTCCAGCCGCAGTGGAGCTCGGTGATGGTGAGCTGGCGGCCGGTGGAGAGCGAGAGGCGCATGAGGGAATGCCGATTCGGGGGCTGGAGTGTTCGAAAGGTGCGGATCGGGTGTGACAAGGCGAGGCGGGACTGCGGGTGGAAGGACGAACATATTGACAGTTTATCAGCACTACTGTAATATTTCTCCATGCTCACTCACCCTGACGACCTCTCCATCAAGGATCTCGCCGCCGCCACGAATGTAAGTGTCCGCACCATAAGGTTTTACCAGTCACAGGACCTCCTTGATTCCCCTGGCACCAGAGGCTCGAGCGCCAAATACGGAGAATCCGCACCTCAAGCGCCTCGAACTGATCAAGGCACTCCAGAAGGAGCGCCTGACCCTCGAGGAAATCGGGGCCCGGCTCCAGTCCCTCGACGAGGAGGGCGTGGTCCGGGAACTCGACCACCTGACCCGGAACCGCGAATCCGCCGCCGACTACGCCCGCTCCATCCGGCTTGCCGGCGATCGGCCGGCTCGGCTCGAGGAGGCCGCTCAACGGGCTGTCTCGGGTACCACCCCACGATCTCGCGGGGCTTGGGAGCGGATAGCCCTGAGTCCAGGGGTCGAGCTCCATATCCGAAGTCCGTTGTCACACCGACAGACGAAGCTTGTGAGCCGGCTCGTCGAACTCGCCGATCGGCTCGTCAATACTCAGGAGGGCGTATGACACTCCAGATCACCACCGACCGGCGGCTGGTCCGCGCCGGGGCCCAGAGCACCCGGTACCTGCGCGTCCGCTTCACTGCACCCGAGACGCCGCGCCACCGCGAGCGGCTTCCGCTCGACGTGGCCCTGGTCATCGACAAGTCGGGCTCCATGGGCGGCGGCAAGCTGGAGTTGGCCAGGATGGCCGCCCGCCGGGCCGTCGAACTCCTCGGCCCCCGCGACCACGTGGCCCTCGTGGCCTACGACACCGAAGTGGAGCTCCTGGCCAGCGGCGCGCTCCTCGACCCCAGCCACGAACGGCGCCTCCTCTCGGCCATCGACCACCTCCACACCGGCTCCTCCACCAACCTCTCCGGCGGCTGGCTCCTCGGCTGCGAAGAGGTGGGCCGGGCAAACCGCGAGGGCACCATCGCCCGCACCCTGCTCCTGAGCGACGGCCTGGCCAACGCCGGGATCACCGACGTGAACGCGCTCAAGACCCACGCCGGCGAACTCCGCGCCCGCGGCGTGGCCACCAGCACCTTCGGCATCGGCAACGACTTCGACGAACGGCTCATGGAGGGGATGGCACGCTCCGGCGGCGGGAACTTCTATTACCTCCAGCGCCCGGAGCAGATTCCCGACTTCCTGATGAGCGAGCTCGGCGAGGCCCTCGAGGTCGTGGCGCGGGGCGCCACCCTCACCGTCGAGGTGGAGCCCGGCATCACGATCGCCTCGCTCGACGATCGCCGTACCACCCGAAATGGCAGCACGGTGGAACTCGCCCTGGACGACCTGGTGAGCCGCCAGCAGATGGAACTGGTGCTCAGGGTGACGTTCCCCCGCGGGGCGATGGGCGTCACCAGGGGCCTGAGCGTTCGCTTGACAGACCGGGACGGCGCGCTCCATGTGCGACCGATCTGGATCGACTGGGAATACGCCGACCACGACGCCAATGACGCCCAGCGGCGGGACGAAGAGGTGGATCTCGCGGTGGCGCAGCGCTACGCCGCCCGGGCCCGCGAGGAGGCCGCCGAACTCAACCGCGCCGGCGACCTCGAGCGGGCACGCGGGGTGCTCCTCGCCACGGCGCGGCGGATCAAGGAGTACGCCGGCCACAACCCGCAGATGCTGGAGCTGGTGCGGGAGCTCGAGCGGACCGCCGTGCGGCACCGCGAGCGGCTCGAGCGGAGCGCGCTCAAGGACGAGCGCTTTGAGGCCTACAACATCCGCGAGGCGAAGGACCTCCTGGGCAGGAAGCTCCGGTCCACCTGAGACTCGCTTCCACTTCTGTCATTGCGAGGAGGCCCCGCAGGGGCCGACGAAGCAATCTGGCCCGAGATTGCTTCGGCCACTACGTGGCCTCGCAATGACAGAAGTTGAGAGTGTGGGTCATTCCACTCCTTCCTTCCGGTACGCCGCCAGCACCTCCTCACTGAAGCAGACGAACGTCACCTCCTCCACCCCCGATGCCGGCGCGACTTCCCGCGTCACCCGCACGGCAATGGCCGTCGCGGGATGCAGGGGATAGCCGAAGATCCCGGTGCTGATGGCGGGAAAGGCGATGCTTCGGACGCGGCTTTCCTTCGCCAGGTGGAAGGCGGATCGATACGCGCCGGCCAGCAATTCCGGCTCGCCCTCGTTCCCGCCGAACCAGCGGGGGCCCACGGCGTGGATGACCAGCCGCGCCGGGAGATTGAATCCGGGCGTGATGCGGGCCTCGCCGGTGGGGCAGGGGGCCACGAGGGCGCACGCCTCGGCGAGTTCGGGGCCCGCCGCGCGGTGGATGGCACCGCACACGCCGCCTCCCGGAAGCAGCTGCTCGTTGGCGGCGTTGACGATGGCGTCCACGTCGAGCGTGGTGATGTCGGACAGGATGGCGCGGAGGGTGAGGGTCATCTGCGCACGACTCGGGACATGGTCGAGTTCTTCACTCCGTTTGCAGTGAAGCGGGTCACGCCAGCACGGGCGTCTTGGTAATGTACTGTCCTCGCGGAGATCCGCTCCGTCGGAGTTGTACCTTTCCCTGCTGCCCCGCATCTTGAGATCGGGTTCGGCCTTTCACCTCCTCGGCGGCAGCGATGAGCTCACCCACCCGGCACCTCCTCTCCGTCTGGAACCCATCCTACGCCGCCAACGCGATGGAGGTGCACCTGGGCGTGCTCCTGGGCCGCATCCAGGAGTGGCGCGACAAGGCGGCCGATGACGATGACGTATACGTGTGGTGGGGAAAGATCCGGTCCGAAAACCGGCAGCAGGGAATGGCCCGCGCCGGGGAACTCGCCGAGCTGGGCAAGGAGCTCGACGCCGCCGAGGACCGCGAGCTCCAGCTCTACCTCACCGACTATCGCTCGCTCTACGTGGCGGACGTGGCCGAGATCACCAGCGGGGAGGTCGCGGGGTCAGACGTTGGGCACGTGCCGGCCTACTACCGCGAGCCCGACATCCACTGCGATTGCTGGTTCAAGCTGCGGGACATCCGACGGCTGGTGCTCGACGACACCATTGCCGTGGTGCAGGAACTCCGCCTGCTCCGGAACGTGCATTATCACGACCGCCCGGTGTCGATCTACGGTGGGATGGTGGACCTCCCCCTCGTGATCAGCCGGCCCGATGGTCGGCGCTTCTTCGATGTGGCCGCGTATGGGCCACTTCCGGAGGGCCAGTACTGGGCGGAATTCGACGCCGAGGCCGGTGGGACGGGGCTGATGCAGCGGGAACTGCGGGAGAATCTCTTTGGGGACGCCGCATGGCAGGCCCTCGATCCCGTCGCCCGGACGTTCGTGGCCACCGCCGAGAAGGTCTTCCGCGACCACCGAGGAGACGACGCGTTCGACTTCCAGGCGGTGCTCGGGCCGCTGGTGAAGGCGGTGGAGGTGCAGGTCAACGGGATCCTGAGGGCGGGAGTCCGCTCCGCGCCGCCGGCAATCCGGCACGTCAACGTCGACGGGACCAGCGTGGACGCCGCCCTCCACGGAAGATTCTCGCTCGGCCAGCTTGCCCGCGTCATCGGCGGGGGGCGTGAGCTGGCGCAGCACCTGGCCGTGCGACTCGAGAACGGGCCGTGGTTCAGCGGACAGCTGCCTTCGATTCTCGAAGACCTGGCGACGGCCCGGAATCCGGGGTCCCACGCATCGAGGGTGACCCGTGAGGTGGCCCAGCGATGGCGGGATCGGCTGGTCGGCGTGGGGTGTCAGGGGGTGCTGGTCGAACTGGGCAGGTGCCGCCTGAAGGGCGCGTGACCTTCGGGTCGCCTATGCAGGCTCCTTCCCTGCCTGGATCTGGTGCAATGCGTCCCACGCGTCGTGATAGATACCAGCGCGTCGCGAGCCCTGCCGCTTGCCCACCGCACTCTTGAAGTTGTCATAATCGATGGCACTGATCTGGTCGTAGAACGCCCGGGCCACCGCCGCCTTCGTCGCCTGGGCGCGGAACCGATAGTCGGCGTCAGCATCCTCCTTCACTTCTCCCAACTCCGGCAATCCCCTGGCGCGAAGCGCCTCGAGATCCTCTCTGGCGCGAGCGCGCACCGTGAGGGTGCCGTCCTCCTTGTCCCAGGGCTTCTGGACGATGCTATAGAAACCGGTCGTGGTGATGAGCCACATTGAGTCTCCAATGGTTGTGCCTGTTCACCGAGCGGCAGCCCCGCGGAATCCGATGCTCGGCCCGCGGGGCCATCCAGGCGCCAGGGAATCTGCGCACAGACGCTCTAGAGATTGAGAATGAAGGTGATTTGATAGGTCAGGAACACGGAGCAGCCCGCATCGAACATCTGCACCGGCCCCGTCATGGTGAGGCGATGGTTTGCACTGTCATACGCCCCGGAGAACTGGGCCGGAAGATTGGGACACCCCACCGGATGGACCGTAATGTTCACGGACGGGTTGGCGCCCGAGGCGATGCTGCCTGAGACCGTCCCGGTGCCGGAGATGGACACGGAGGACACCCCGTCATTCAGGGTTCCGGAAATTCCATAACTGCCTCCAAGCGTCGCGGCATTCTGGGTCAAGGTCAAGGCGAAATTGGCATTGAGAGCGATTCCCTGGCTCAAACCCGACATGACCCCGGCGTAATTTCCCGCGACGCTTTCGTACGTGGGGCTCGGTCCCGTCCCCCCGCCCCCCGAACCGTCATTGCTCCCGCAAGCCGCGATACCCAGCACAAGAACCGAGGCCAGGACGAATGAGTGCAACCGCATGGTACCTCCACAGTAGGTGATAGTGTCGGACGGTACGGGGGGCGTGTGACATTCGGTCCGCCAGCGCCGAAACTCGGTTCCGACACTGACCCGCGGTCGTCGACGTGGGGTTGCTGAGCTGGGGGGATCTAGGCGGCGCTTCCTGGGAACGGTGAGGTATCGGGCAGTTGAACGGAGTGGCGGGCTCTCAGCGGGGCGTGGTGTGGCACCCCGTTTGTGGGATGGAGGCCAGGCTGGCAGGCGAATCTTGGGAGAAAATGCCACGAAAACGGCACAAAATGCTCAAAAAACGGCAAAAATGGCCATACATTGCCATATTTCTTGAATTTCTGGCGATTCCGACCCTCCCTCCGTTCCGCCCTTCCCTCGGCCCTACCGCCCCGTCGACACGAACAGTGTATAGCTCGGCAGCGTCTCGTGGCCGCTGTTCCGCGTGTCGTAGGTGCTGCGCTGGGCGTACAGGGAATAGGAGCCGCCCGCCGACAGGCCGAAGGCCAGCGGCACCCGGGCCTCGACGGTGGCGAACTGGATCAGCTTGGTGTCCGAGGCGCCGTTCAGGGTGGCCGTCCAGAAGTTGCGATACCCCGCCGAGAGCACCCGATACCCGCGGTAGTCGAGCTGCGCCATCAGCCGCCCGCCCACCCCCGCCCCGTAGTCGTACTCGCGATCCACCACCCAGTCCGCGTACGGATCCGTGCTCGCGACCAGGGGCGCCAGCTCGACGCTCACGTCGGTGACGAGGCGCCAGCCCTCGCCGTTGCCGGTCCGCGACATCGTCCCGAGCCCGAAGCTCTGCAGGCCGAACATGTACGCCTCGTTCCACTGGAACTCGAGGTCCATGAACACGCCGTCGACCCGGGCGGTCCGCCCCTGGTGGCGGCCGAAGCTCGCCAGGATGCCCCGGGTGGCGACTTCGGTGACCGTGATCTCGCCGGTGGAGAACGCCGCGCTGAAATCGAAGCTGGAGAAGGGTACCGTCTTGCCGGCGCGGAAGGGATCGCCGTATTGCATCCCGAAGGCCCCGAACGCCTCGTCCTTCTGCGGGTCCAGGCTCTTGGCCGGCATCGTCTGGCGGCGTGCGCCCGTGGTGACGAAGGTCCGGAGCGAGTCGGGGCGAAGGCCGGGCGGGTTTGGTCCCTGGCGCCACGCCTCGCCTCGGGCGATCCGGGTGAGCCCCAGCCCGGGGTTGAGGATCACCACCGACGCCTCGCGCCAGATCCGGTTCACTCCGTGCGCTTCGTCGTCCAGGATCAGGTCGGAGAGGCGGAGGACCGTCTCGCCCAGGGAAATTCCGCCCAGCGTGGTGGTGATGAGGTCGTTCTTGGCCGGCGCAGTCGGCTCGCCGAAGAGCTCCCACATCAGGCTGCCGGCGAGCGTGATCGGCGCCGAGCCCCAGAAGGAGAAGCCGTTCACCCGGCCGATGTTGTAGTAGACGGCGCCGCCGTAGGGGTGCTCGATGTTGTTGGTGCTGATGTTGTTGTTATCCCAGTTCCAGCCACCCTGCACGTTGCGCCACCAGGAGGTCGGGCTGGTCGATTCGAGGTCGCGGGCGAGGTTATTGATGCCCACGGCGGCCAGGTTGGCGACCGCGAGGCCCGCGAAGGCCCGGACGAGGCTCGGCTGCTTCGGCTGGTACCCCGATGCGTGGGACGACACGGCCGGCGAGTCCGCCACCGCCTCCAGCGAGTCGAAGAAGGGCACGCCCGCGCACCCGTCCGACTCCATTGTGGCAGGCTCGGGCCCCGCCGCCGCGCAGGTGGTATCCACGATCTCCTGGGCCTCGACGATGCCTGCCGCGCCGAACAGCAGGCCCATGCCGGCGAACAGGCAAGCCAGCCTCCGGCACCACGTCAGGCGTTGGCGGATCGTCATCACTCGGGGCGTCACGGGACAGATCCTTGCTCCCTCTCGTCCGGGCAACGGTTGGATAACTCCAATTCGGGCACCGACATCCTAGTCGGCAGCGGCCCGAATCGGGAACCCGGGATGTCGTCGAGAGATGAAAGCACGAAAAACAAGAAGAAACGATGAAGAAACGGACAAAGAGTCCATAGACTTCAAGGAACATGCGTGGTTCTCCGGCCAACCGGACGCCATCGGATCTGGCATGAACGGAGGCTCGTGGCCCGTCCATTGACGACCCCCGTACCGGCGGGTAGGGTAGCGCTGAACGCGCCGCCTTCTGCGGGGCGAGCCATCAGGGGGGAGTCATGCGCCAACTGCTGCTGTCCGTCCTCTTCCTGCCATTCGCCGGATGCAGTTCCGACTCGGAGCCGAACCCGGTTCCCGCCGACGCCACCGCGCTGTCCTCCTACGCCAAGTCCGGCGCGACGACCTTGGTCACCCGGATGACGAACTTCGAGGCGATCGTGCCCTTCGTGCTCAACCCGGGATCGCCAGGGTCGGGCGGGCTCACGTTCACGCCCACCGGCGCGCCGAACACTTACACCTTCGGCATGCCCATCGATGGCGACGGCAACGGTGCCAACGAGACGACGGTGGCGGGGACGGCCGCCTTCAACGGCGATCCCGCCGCCGCCGGCGTCGGCTTCAGCGGCCACATCGACCTGACGCTGACGACGGCCGGCGGCCTGGGCAACTTTGCGGGCGAAATGGACTTCGTGCGGACGGCCACAGGGAGGGAAGCGACAGGCTCGGGCACGTTCGTGGAGGGCGTCACCGGCAACATGACCACGCTCACCGTACCGGTGGGCAGTCCGCTGCTCCTCAAGCCGGTGGACGGCTCGGCCGGCGCCGTGGCCAACATCTGCGGCTACAGCCTGCACGGCGACGCCCAGTTCGAGGTGCAGGGCCCCCAGGGCACGCTGGCCTCAACGTGGCAATTCCGGTCCACCAAGGCGGCCGTGGCGGTGACCGGTGCGACCTATACCGACAACAACGGGCACACCACCGACCTGCCCGACGGGCAGATCACCTTCCCCTGTGCGGGCGCCGGCACGCTGTCCGACTGGAGCGGGGTGTTTCTCCAGGACTGGGCCTGCCTGCCGGTGGAGTATGGACAGGCGCTTCATACGTACACGGTGACCGGAAGCACGCTGCACATCGCCGACGAGGATCCGCCGGCGTCGGGAGACGTCGCCAACTACACCGCGGCACCGGTGGCGGGAAATCCGTACGAGGTGCGGGGCTACTTCATCGGGGGGCCGGCGGGAAGTACGTACCGCGAGGACTTCACCTGGAAGCTCTCGCCGAATGGGAACCTGATCTCGGAGGTGTCTCACTACGTGTATCAGGAGGGGCCGAACATCGGCACCGGCGGGATGTGCGGGGGACGGGCGGTGAGACAGTAAGAGGCGGGAAAGCAGGGAGGCAGGGAAGGACGGCGCGGGCTTGCCCTGGCGGGTCAGCCCCCAATGCGATGGTGAAGGCCACGACGAGGACGCCGACGATCACCATTCCGATGGCGATCGCCCAGGGATGACGCCCCGTGATGCGTCCGAACATGAACCCCGAGCCGGCGAGCATCGTGACGGCGATGGCATCGGACAGGTGCAGGGCCGGTTTGACCTCGTGCATGAACAGGAAGGGGAGCACCACCGGCAAGGTGGAGAGAAACACGAGGAGGAACACGCCGACCGCGCCGAGCCAGTCTTCCTTGTGCAATCGTGCCGGTCGATGGGGTTCGGGGAGCCGCTTCAGCCGCTGGTGCAGCGAGGCATACTCCGACGGCTCCAGGACGGCGGCGACCGCGGGCGGGAGGACGTCCGCGATGAGCGTTTGGGCCCGCCCGGGGTCGGCGGTCTGGCGCACGGCGATGAACGTCGCGAGGTAGCGCCCGCGGTCGGCCAGGCAGCCCATGAGGTAGAACAGCGCATCGATGACGCCCCAGGCGATGTTGCAGCCGAGCGCGCCGATGAGCATCTCGCGCACATCCGCTCTCCCCGCCTCCGCCACGCTGAGTGCCCCCGTGAAGGTGAGCACCATGATCAGCCCGAAGAGGACCTCGGAGACGCGGTCGATCGGCTCCAGGGGGCGCCGGGACGGGGCGACGGCCCCGTGTGCCGGGGGCTGGTTCACGTGCGACGACCTCCGGCAGGCTGGAGCCGCATCGACGAACTCCGTGTCATAGCCGAACCAGCGTGATTCCCTCGTTCCCCTTGCCGTAGTCGGCGTCGCCGCGGAGCGCGGGGAAGGCGTCGACCCAGCCTCGCGCCGTCACGCTGAAGGGACCCCAGTCCTCGCCGAAGACGACGCCCCCGAGCTTTTGGGCATCAAGCAGTTTCGCCATGCCGGCGCGCACCCGGCGCCGGATCTTCCCACCCACGCCGCTCGAACCGTAGCCGTGCACCACCTTCAGGATCCGCACGCCGCGCAAACGTGCCCCCTCCATGGCGCCCTGGCAATGCATCCACGCCGCCTCGGCGGTGGGCATGGTGTCCTTGATGTTCAAAGTCTCGAGGGGCTTGGGCATTGGAACCGAAACCTAGTCGGCCTGCTCGGGTTGGTCCTCCGGGCAGAACAGTTCGCGCACCCTCCGCGTCTGACACCGCTCCGGGCGACGCGAACTGACTGCCCTCCGGACCAATCCCTTCGCCGGCCTCCCCCGGCTTCATTCTGTCTCGCTTCCCCGCTTCCCCGCTTCCCCGCTTCCCCGCCGACCTCCCCCTCTTGACGGATTCAACTACAGCTGTAATATTACGGTCGTAGAACTTCCGTGCTCCCGGTGTGAGGCCATTCATGAGCGACGCCCATCTGTTAACCGACCTCCAGTTCGCCATCATGCGGATTCTCTGGGAACGGGGCAGTGCCTCGGCGGCCGAGATCTGCGAGGCGCTCCGCGCCGAGCGGGGACTGGCCCAGAGCACGGTGGCCACGCTGCTCTCCCGGCTCGAGAAGCGGGGGGTGGTGAAACACGAGACCCGCTCCCGCCAGTATGTCTATTACCCCGCCGTCACCGAGCCCGAGGTCCGCCGCAGCATGGTGAGCGAGCTGACCGAGCGGCTCTTCGACGGCGACGTGACCGCCCTGATGAGTCATCTCCTCTCGGCGCGCGACATCAGCGACGGCGACCTGGCCCGGGTCCGCAAGCTGATCGAGGAGCACGAATCCGGATCGGAGGACACGCATGACGACCGCTGAGTGGATCACGACGGCCAGCCAGATGGGGCCGGCCGCGGCGAGCTGGCTCCTGACCTACGCGGTCCACAGCACCCTGCTCCTCGGCGGGGTGGCGCTCGCCACCCGGTACGTCGTGCAGTCGCACACGATCCGCGACACGCTCTGGAAGACCGCCCTCCTCGGCGGGCTCGTCACGACCTCCCTGCAGGTGGGACTCGGCGTGGTGCCGCTCGGCGGGGCGCGGCCGCTCGCCGCGGCGGACGCGGCACCAGCCCGTCCGGCGCTCGCGCCCTCGACCTTCAGCCGCACGTCCCGACCACGGCCGAGGCACGGGAAGGACGTCCGGAAGAACGTCACCCCTTCGCAGAACGACGCCGCCGGCGCCGTCGGTGAGCGCGCCCGCCGCCTCGGACATCGCCACCCCGGCGCCTCCCTGAGCTGGACCGGCGCCCTGCTCCTCGCTTGGGGCGGGTCCGCCGCGCTGCTCCTCCTCTACTTCTTCCTGGTGCGCCTCCGCCTCGTGTTCCGGCTGGGCCGGCGGGACCCGGTCGAGGAAGGGTCGCTGCCCCGGCTGCTGGACTCGCTCCGCCGGCAGGCGGGCATCCGCCGTCCGATCCGGCTCACCACGGCCGTCGGCCTCGCGAGCCCGGTGGCGTTGGGGCTCTCGGAGATCTGCATTCCTGAGGCGGTGCTGAGCGAGCTGGACCGCGAGCAGCAGGAGAGCATGCTGGCGCACGAACTGGCCCACCTGGCCCGGTTCGATCCGCTCTGGCTGACGGTGTCCTGCCTGCTCGAGCAGCTGCTCTTCTTCCAGCCGCTCAACCGGGTGGCGCGGCGCCGGATGCAGGACGCCGCCGAATATCTCTGCGACGACTGGGCGGTGCGCCGCACCGGCTCCGGCATGACGCTGGCCAAGTGCCTCGTCAAGGTGGCCGAGTGGGTGGACACCTCGCCGCGCGCCGTGCCGGTGTCCGGCATGGCGGAGCACCGCTCGCAACTCGTCGCCCGTATCCACCGCCTACTCGAGAATCGCGCCATGACGACCCAACCGCGCACCCGCTGGCTGCTGCCGCTCGCCGTGATCGCCCTCGCCGCCGTGGCGGTCGTCGCGCCGGGCTTCACGGCGGCACATCCCACCGAGCTCGACGCCCAGGAGCCGACGCCGCCCCGGGCAGCGCCCGCGCGGCCGCACCCCGTCCCCGAGCCGATGCTTGTGGGGATCCCCACAGCGGCCGCGCTGCGCACCGCCGAGGCCAACGCCGTGCTGGCGACCCGGACGGCGACCATGGCGAGCGTGCTCAACAACGTGAACGTCCGGATGGCGTCGCGGCTTGCCCATCTTGCAGGCGGCAGGGTGCAGGACACGACGAACGTGGCCGTGCCCGCGCTCATCGCCGCGCTGTCGGACGCCGACGCGAACGTCCGGATGGCGGCGGCCAACTCGCTGGGCCAGCTCGAGGATCCCCGGGCGATCCCGGCGCTCATCGCCGCCAGCCGGGATTCCAACGCCCAGGTGCGCTCGGCGGCGTTCAATGCGCTGACCAATTTCCAGGACCCGCGGATCCTCGAGCCGATGATCACCGCGCTCAAGGACCCCGACGCCGACGTGCGCCAGCGGGCGGCCCAGACGCTGGGCTCCCTGCAGGACAAGCGCGCGCTGCAGCCGCTCGCGGCCGCGCTGGCCGACTCGTCCGCCGACGTCCGGCAGTCCGCCGCGCAGTCGCTCGGCGAATTGCAGGACCCGGCCGCCGCGGGCGCCCTGGCCGCCGCGCTCAAGGATTCCAAGCCGGACGTGCGGCAGGCCGCGGCACAGGCCCTCGGTGAACTGGGACTGACCACCGCCCCGCCGGCGCTGATCGCGGCGCTCAAGGACGCCGACGCCGACGTGCGGCAGGCCGCGGCGCAGTCGCTGGGCGAAATCCAGGACGCTGCCGCCGTGCCGGCGCTGCAGTCGAGCCTCGGCGACGCGAACGCCGACGTCCGCGAGGGCGCGGTGCGTGCGCTGAGCGAGATCAGCGATTCGACCGCCATCAACGCGCTGATCTCGGCGCTCAAGTCCAACGACGCGGCGGTGCGCCGGCAAGCTGCGCAGGCGCTCGGGCAGCGGCAATGAGAACGCCGCTTTCCGCCCTGGCGGCGATTGCCGCGCTCGGGGTGCTGACCACGGCCGCCGCGGCACAGGCCAGACCGGTGCCGGCGATCGCGCCGATTCCGCCGATCCATGTTCATGTTCCACCCGTCCACGTGCACGTCCACGTGCCCAATCGACGGTCGGACGAGCCGGGACCCGACTCGGCCCGGGTGGCGCGCTTCCTCACGGCGATCGCGGTCAGCGATCCGATGATCTGCGAGATGGCCGTGAACCAGTTGGGGAACGGCTGGGGATGGCGCGGCGCGGGCAGCGGGCTCGGCACCTTCCGCGAGGAGCCGGCCGCCGAAAGGGCCGCGCTCGACTCGATGAGCGGCTCGGTGAGCGACCGCCGGGCCCTGCCGATGCTCGCGTCCAATCTCGGCGCGCCCTCGGCCTGCGTCCGCCGCGCCTCGGCCACCATGCTGGGCGAGAGCGCGTTGCCGGAGGCGGCGCAGGACCTCCGCGCGGCCTACGCCGGATCCAACGGAAGAATCCGGGAGGCGGCGGCCTACGGGCTGGGGAGGTCGGAAGACAGCCTTTCGATCGATCCGCTGATCCGCGGGCTCAAGGACGCCGATCCCGCGGTGGCGACAATGTCGGCGTGGGCCCTGGGTGCAATCGAGAGCGCCCGCGCCGTGCCGGGGCTCATCGGCGCGCTCGGCTCAGGCGATGCGGGCCTGCGGGGGACGGCCGCGTACGCGCTGGGCCAGATCGAAGACCCGCGTGGCGTGCCGGCCCTGGTGGCACGGCTCAAGGATCAGAGCCCGTCGGTGCAGGTCCTGGCCGCCGAGGCGCTGGGACAGATCGAGGACAAGGGCGCGACGGGCGGGCTGGTGGCCGCGCTTGGAAGTGACGACGCGGCGTTGCGGCTGGCTGCAGCGGAGGCCCTCGGTCAGATCGAGGATCCAAGTGCAGTGCCTGGTCTGGCAAAGGCACTGCAGGACAAGAACCCCAGCGTGCGGGTCGCGGCGGCAGAGGCGCTCGGACAGATCGAGGACGCGCGGGCGGCGGGTCCGTTGGCGCAGGCACTGAGCGATGCCGACCCCGACGTCCGGATGGCCGCGATCGAGGCGCTCGGACAACTCGACGACGTGAAGCAGGCACCGCCGCAGCTGGTCTCGGCGCTCAAGAGCCCGAACCCGGAAATCCGCATCAGGGCGGCGGAGGCGCTGGGGCAGATCGAAGACCCGGGCACGGTAGCGGCCCTGGGCGCGGCGATGAGCGATTCGGATGTGAAGGTTCGGCTGGCGGCAGCGGAAGCGTTGCGGCAGATCGACAGCGAGGCAACCAAGCCCTACTTCATTGCGGCGATGAAGGATCCCAGTCCCGAGGTCCGGCGCACGGCGGCCGAGGCGCTCGGGGAGCGTAACTAGCGAGCTCAGCCCTCGCGGCGTCCGTCCCGATAGACCTCCACGCCCCGGTCGGTGCCGTGGATGAGGAGCCGGGCGCCGCGGGCTCCGTAGCACCGCATCAGGTCGTGCATCATCGCTTCTTCGCCCTGCCAGGGATATCCGAAGACCACGTCGAAATCGTCGAGCGGATGCCGAAGTTCGAGGTATCCCGAGCGCCCCTGCCCGATGGTGCCGAGTCGGCCGTCGCCGCTGCGCGGCTTCCACTCGTATCCCTCGGGGAGGAAGCTGCCGGCGGCGAAGCGCGCGTTGGAGTCGAACTTGCGAGCCAGCGCGCGCGCGGTGTCCACCAGCGACTCGTCGAGTTCGATGCCGTAGGCTTCGTAGCCCAGCAGGTCGGCCATGATGGTGATGACGCCGGTGGCGGACCCCCATTCCAGGAACCTGAGGCCGGGCCCGCGCTGGGCGATGAGCGCCTCGAGGACCGACTCGTAGTCCGCCGCCACGAAGGGGTGCCAGCCCCGGTCGCGCACCTCGTGGTCGAACCGGTCGAACAGCGCCCAGCCGTCCGCGCGGAGCGCGGAGAGACGGGCTTCCAGCTCGGGGGCGACGACGTTGACGCTCATCGGTGCTGCATCCCGCGGATTCCTTCCTTGAACGCGTCCATCTCCTCACGGGTGATCCGCCGGGCCGGCACGCCGCCCCAGGTTTCCCCCGCGCCCACGCGGGAGCCGGGGAGGAGCACGGAATTTGGCAGCACGGTGGCGCCCGCGCCGACCTCGACGTCCCCCATCACGGTGACGGCGAGGCCGAGCGTGGCCCGGTCGCCGATGACGACCGGCGCTACGGTGAGATGCCCGCCCCCGCCGAAATGCGCACAGATCCGGACGCTGCCGCCCAGCGCCGCGTCGTCCCCGACGCTGATGAGCTGCGGATCGGAGATGTACTCGGTGTTGATGAAGGCGTGGCGGCCGATCTTCATCCCCATGGCCTTGAGAAACCAGATGCCGAACGGCGTCAGGGTGACGAACGGCAGGAAGGTGTAGCGGACCAGGTAGAAGAGCGCGTTGTGCAGCAGCCACGGCGCGGCGCGGAGGGTGTAGTAGCCCCCCTTGAACGGCTGGACCCGCGTCGGGAGAACGAGATTGTAGAACGGGACCACGATCAGGAGGGCAAACCCGAACACGAAAAACGCCACCGCGGCGGCCAGTCCGAGTCCGACCAACCGCTCCACGGGCGGCAGCGAGGCGCTCCACCCGGCCACGTATTCCCAGCACCAGATGGCCGGCGCCAGCGCGAAGGCGAGCACGGTGCACAGCAGGGCGTACACGCACAGCACCACGAGGAAGTAGGCCGTCCGGGAATACCGGCGGGTCAACCGGTCCAGAAAGGTCCGGGGCGGCGGGTTCCTGGAGTCGTCTTCGGCGAAGGGTTGCATGGTCACCCCGGAAGATACTCCGTCGGACTCGCGCCGCCCCGTTCCGTCCCGGACTAGACCTCGATCGGCAGCTTCCTGATCCGCTTTCCGGTGGCGGCGTAAATGGCGTTGACCACTGCCGGCGCGATCGGCGGGGTGCCGGGCTCGCCCACCCCGCTCGGCTTTTCCGTGCTCGGGACGATGTGCACCTCCACCACCGGCATCTCGTCGATGCGGAGCATCGGGTAGGTGTCGAAGTTGCCCTGCACGACGGCGCCGTTCTCGATGGTGATCCTGCCGTAGAGCGCCGCCGTGAGCCCGAAGACGATGGCGCTTTCCATCTGCGCCGCGACGATGTCGGGATTGACCACCACGCCGCAGTCCACTGCGCAGACCACCCGATGCACCCGCACCTTGCCGTTCTCGACCGACACCTCCGCCACCTCCGCCACGTAGCTCTCGAACGACTTCACCACGGCGATGCCCCGTCCGCGGCCCGCGGGCAGCGGGGTGCCCCACCCGGCCTTGGTGGCGGCCAGCTCAAGCACGCCGAGATGGCGCGGGGCCTTGGCGAGGAGCCTCCGGCGGAACTCGTAGGGGTCCGCCCCCGCCGCGTGGGCCAGTTCGTCGATGAAGCCCTCGGCGAAGAACCCGTTCTGCGAGTTGCCGACCGAGCGCCAGAAACCGACCGGCACGCCGAGCTCGGCATCGACCCAGGCCGTGTGGAGGTTCGGGATGGCGTAGGCGATGTTGGCGGCGCTGTCCACCGCGTCGATGTCCAGTCCGTTTGGCAGCGGCCCGAAGACCGCCTCGAACCGCTTCATGGTGGAGGTGGAGACGACGGTCTGCGACCAGGCCACCGGCTGCTTGCCGGCGTCGAGTCCCGCGGAAAACCTGCTGAATGCCGTGGGACGGAAGAAGTCGTGGTGCACGTCGTCTTCCCGGGGCCAAATGACCTTGACGGGCGCGCCGACGGCCTTCGACGCCTGCACTGCGTCGATGACGAAGTCCAGTTCGAAACGGCGCCCGAATCCTCCCCCGAGGAAGGTGGTATGCACCGTGACCGCGCTCGCCGGCAGGCCGGTGAGCTTGGCCGCGATTCCCTGCACGCCGAGGCCGCCGCCGGACTGGAACTGGGTGGGCGCCCAGACGGTGCACTTGTCGGGCTCGACCCACGCGGTGCAGTTCATCGGCTCCATGCAGGCGTGCGCGAGGTAGGGCACCTCGTACGTCGCCTCGACCCGGGTGGAGGCGTCGCGGAAAGCCCCGGCGGGGTCCCCGTCGTGGCGCGCGGTGACCCCCGGCTTGCGAGAGAGCGCCGCGAGCTTGGCCGAGAGGCCCGCACTGTTTACGCCCGCCATCGGACTCTTGCTCCAGGTGACCTGCAGCGCCTCCCGCCCCTTCATCGCGGCCCAGTATCCGGTGGCCACGACTGCCACGCCGTTGTCGATCTGCACCACCTGCTTCACGCCGGGCACGGCGAGCGCCGACTCCGCCGAGAAGCCGGTTGCCTTGGCGCCGAGGACGGGGGCGCGCGCCACCACGGCCACCAGCATGCCGTCGGCGTGGGCGTCGATGCCGTATCCCGCCGTGCCGTTCACCTTGCCCTTGAGGTCGAGCCGCTTGACCGGCTTGCCGATCAGCTTGAAGTCCTTCGGGTCCTTGAGCGTGACGGTCGTCGGCACCGGCATCGCGGCGGCGGCCACGGTGAGTTCACCGTAGCCCAGCTTGCGCCGCTTGCCCGTCTCCCGCACGTAGCCACCCTCGGTGGAGCAGGCGGATGGATCGATGCCCCACTGCTGCGCGGCGGCGGCGATGAGCATGGCGCGCGCCTTGGCGCCGGCTTCCCGAAGCGGCATCATCGAGCTGCTGACGCTGCTGCTGCCGCCGGTGCCCTGCAGCCCGAAGGCGGGATTGATGTATTGCGGACCGGCGGGTGCCTGCTCGATCCTGACGGTGGTCCAGTCGCCGTCGAGTTCCTCCATGATCATCTGGGGCAGGGAGGTGAGCACCCCCTGGCCCATCTCGGACTTGTCCACCACGACCGTCACGACGCCGTCGGTGCCGATCTTGAGCCAGGCGTTCGGCACGAACGGCGGGCCGGCGACGGCCGGCGCCCGCGGCGAGCAGCCCGGGAGGTGAATGGCGAGCGTGAGGCCGGCGCCGGCCGCGAGGCCGGCGCGCACGAAGTCCCGGCGGGTGAGGTCGGCGCGGCTCATGCGGCACCTCCCGCCGCGCGGTGAATCGCCTTGCGGATGCGCTGGTAGGTGCCGCAGCGGCAGATGTTGCCGGCCATGGCCGCGTCGATTTCGGAATCGGCGGGGTTGGGGGTCTTGGTGAGCAGCGCCGCCGCCGACATGATCTGTCCCGACTGACAGTAGCCGCACTGCGGCACCTGCTCCTCGATCCAGGCCAACTGCAGGGGGTGACTGCCGTCGTCGGATAGCCCCTCGATGGTCAGGATGGTCTTCCCCTCCACCGTCGAAACAGGGGTCTGGCAGGAGCGGACCGCGGCGCCATCGACGTGCACGGTGCAGGCCCCGCACTGCCCGATGCCACAGCCGAACTTGGTACCGGTCATCGCCAGGTCTTCCCGAATCACCCAGAGAAGCGGGGTGTCCGGTGCGGCGGACGAATCAACCTTCTTGCCGTTGATGGTAAAGGCGGTCAAGACGACCTCCGAAGAGTTGGCGTGGTGACGAAGTGATCCAACTTGTGTGCTCCTACTTCTCGAACCGGGCCACCACCACCGATCCCGGCCAGCAATTCGAGCTTTCCCTTGGTCAAGCGCTGGCTGGTGGTGGCGGCGAGCGCCTTGGTGTAGCTGGTCTCGAGGGTGTCGGAGCCGGGGCAGGCCATGCGCGTCATGCCCAGCAGGCCGAACTTGAGCGCGCTCCCCGTGAGGGTGTAGCTCCCGAAGAACCGGTTGCAGCCGGCATAGCCGTTGGCGCGGGTGCCGGCGGCGGTGAGCGTGAGCGTGGCCGGCTGGCCGTCGGCGCCCTTGCCGGCGGCCTTGCCGTTGAGATCCACCAGCTTCCACTCGACCCCTTCGATGGTCGGGGCAGGAGCCGGACTACTGGTCTCGCCGGCGCTGTGGTGACAGGCCGCCACGAGCAGAGTCGCGAGGGCCATCGAGCGCATCTTCTTGAACCGCATGACACTCCTCATTCCAATTCGGACGTTGTTGCTTTCCAGCTTCCCCGGCCGTCACCCCGGCGCAAGCCGGGGTCCATCGTTCTCGTAGACCTCACCCCCTGTCCCCCTCTCCACCATGTGGAGAGGGGGGACGACTACAAGTACCGCGCGACCGCCATGCAGACGACCGCGATGGCGAGCAGCGTCGCGACCCGCGGGGCCGCCGCCGCCATCTTGGCTCGGGGCCCGTTCATGTCGGCCATGAGCGCCGCGCGCGCCGGCCCCTCGGGGGTGTTGGGCATCGCCTCCATCATGGCACGGAGCTTCATCGCGTTCGGCCGCATCACGAAGATCCCGATCACGAAGCCCACCAGCGCGGCCACCGCCCCGACGCCGTAGATCCGTGCCGACATCGATCCCGCCCACGTGCCGCCGCTCGTCACCATGTCGTGCCAGTAGAGCCAGAAGCCCGAGAGGATGGTGAGCACGGCCACCACGGGGAGGATGTTCATGTATCCGCGACGCATGAGGGCCAGGTTGACCTTGCCCCCCTCCGGCCCGGCGTCGCGCACGCTGGGCATGAGCAGGGTGGCCACGAAGATGATGGTGCCGGCCCAGTAGACGCCGACGAGAATGTGGACGACGCGCATGACGAGGAACAGCACGGTCATTGGGACTCCTTGCTCGGGGGTGACACGTTCGGAAAGCTGCCCAGTTACTCCTTCAGCGCGAACCCTTCCTTGAGCACCCACACCTTCAGGGCAAAGAAGAGCCGGATCATCATCTCGTGGTCGTCGTCCTGCACGAGGGCCACGAGGGCGTTGCCGTCGGTGCCCTTGGTGCGGCGCACGCTCTCCTTGGCGCGGAGCCGGTGGCTCGCGGCGTCGAGCCATTTGGGAAGAAGATGGCGCTGATCGGTCCGGACCACGTCCTTGGTCTTCTCGCCGCTGACGTCGGCCAGCGCCACCTGGCAGTAGCGCTTGCCACGGGCGGCGGGCATGGTGGCCCGCATGAACGTGAGGGATCGGTCGGTGAGTTCCGACCACGCCTTGACCTTGGGCGTGCTCCGCGGCCGCACCTCGATTCGCTCCCCCGCCGCCTTGGGCATCCGCAGCACGAACTCCCACTTGTTGTTCCGCGGGTAGTTCCCGTCGGTCACGCCATACCACTGCTCGGTGCCGCTCACGGACTCGCCGGCAAAGGTCCACTGCGCCGCGTGCGCCTCACCACGCTCGACCATCACGCGGTCGAGCCGATAGCTCTTCATCCTCGCCATGCGCATCCTCCCGGGGTCAGTAGCGGATCGCGTAGTAGATGACGTAGAACCAGCCGAACAGCCCGTGGAGGATGGCCCACAGGATGGAATGGTTGACGCTCCAGGAGATCGTGATCGCGAGCGCGCTGCCGAACCCGATGCCGGCCTTGGCGACTGTGTTCGAACCGTTCATGACAGCCTCCGCTCAGGGAATTGATACGCCCGACATCACGGAGTGGCCGGGGCGGGCAACGCCGCCGCCCGGGCCACCAGGTATCCGTGGATGGCCGCCACCTCCGTATCGGTGAGGTGGCTGAAGCGGCTCCGCGCCATGTTGCTCATCGTCTTCAACTCCCGGCCGCCCAGCGCCTCGCCGGTCTTGAAGAAGTGGGCAAACTGCTCAAGGGTGTAACCCGCCGCGATCCGGAGGTCGGGGACCGAGTCGAACCCCTCGAGCCGCAGGCCGTGGCACTCCGGGCAGGATGTCCTGACCAGGTAGGCGCCCTCGGCGTTGGGCTCTCCCGAGCCGGGGAAGGCGCCGGCGGCGGTGAGCGAATCGGTCTCCCGGACCAGCGCCGCGGCGGAGGTGAACTGGCCAACCGTGATGCCGAACCGTCCGAGGGGCCCGAGCCGCAACATCGGGTCCGGGCCGGGCGCCTCGGGCAAGCTGCGGATGTACGCGAGAATCCGGCCCAGGTCCGCATCGGAAAGCGGGGCGTACATCTCCGAGGCCATGGCCCAGACGCTCCTGCCGTTGGGGCGCACGCCCCGCCGAATGATGCGCACGAGCTCGGGGTCGGAGTACCGCCGCACCGAGGCCGTGAGATTGGGGGCGACGAGCCGCGCGAGCAGGGGATCGTCGACAAGAAACTCGCCGGTGAGCGTGTTGGTGTGACACCCCCGACAGCCGTGGACCAGCGCCAGCCGGCCCCCCTCGGCAATGGAGGCGGAATCGGTCGGAATCGGGATGGAGACAAGCGGCTCATCGTAGCTCCGGCGGAGAATCCACTCGGCGCGTGCGTAGACGGCCGCCGCGAACAGGAGCAGCAACACGACTAGGGTGACGACGATGTTCCGCAGCCATCGAAGCGTGCGATGCATGAGGGGAATGGCTCCGTGCTGGAGGATTCAGGATGGCGGCACCGCGATTCGCCCGCCGAGCAACACCACGAGTGGCATGACGACCAGAAGGACGAGAGCGTACCAGCGCGGCTGGCCGGCGGCCACTGACTGGCGCATCGATGCCAGGCTCATCGCGACCATGAGGACGGCGAGCGCCTGGGCGTGCGCCTGGGGCGCCGCCGCGGCGAAGTGGGCGGCGCACCATCCGCCGAGCAGCGCGGCCAGCGCCGAGCAGGCAAGGTTGACGCCGAGGTACGCCGGCGTGAGCGTCGGCGACGCGCCAGGCGCACCGCGCCCGAGAAGCGCCCGGGCCGACAGCGCCGTGGTGACGACCACCACCATCACCATGACGAAGAAGCTTCCCAGCACCACGACGACGCTGCGAATCACCGGGCCTCCCGGGGCAAGGGGACCTGCCAACATAGGACTTTCCGTCCGGGAGGGCGAGAGCCCCGCCCCTTCGACTACGACCCTCGGCCCCCGGAGACGAGCACCTTGGCCGCCTCGGCCATGAGGTACGGGAGCTCGCGGGCCAGGTGGGCGGAGATGGGGCTGGTACGGGTGGGGCTGGTCCACGCGACGAGACCCTGGCGGCGGGCCTCGAGGCGGACCCGGAGCATGTGGAAGGGGTCGCTGACGACGACGATCTCGGTGATCCCGTACCCCCGGCACCACTCGGCGGCGGCGGCCACCGACTCCTCGGTGGAGCGGCCGGCGGGGAGGACCACCAGCGCCACCGGCGGCACCTGCTTCGACAGGTACGCCGCCGCGGCTTCGGCCTCGCTGGTCTTGTCGCCGGTGGCGACACCGCCGGTGAGCACGAGGATCGGTGCAACGCTGTCGGCGTAGAGCGCGGCGGCGTGATCGAGTCGTGCCTTGAGCACGGGGCTCGGCTTGCCGTTGTACTGGGCGGCCCCCAGCACCACGATGGCCGGGACGGGCCGTGCCTGCTCCTGCCGGCTGACCGCCAGGACCGAGAAGAACGCCACCAGGTAGGCCACCCCGACGGCCAGGAGGCCGAACCCGAGGAGATTCTTGATCCACTTCACCTAGAGATCGAACCCCTGCCCGAGGTCCGGCAGCACCACGGACTTCACGCCCTCTTCGGTGAGGATCTTCGCCATCGCCTCGCGGGCGGGATTCTCGCCGTGGACCACGAAGGCACGCTTCACGGGGCCGCCGATCTTCCGGACCCAGTCGCGCAGCTCGGTGCGGTCGGCATGCGCCGAGTAGCCGCCGATGGTCTCGATCTCGGCCGCCACCGGGTACATCTCGCCGAAGATCTTCACCTCTCGCGCCCCTTCCTGGATCCGGCGTCCAAGGGTGTGGTCTCCCTGGAAGCCGACGAACAGCACGACGTTCTTGTGGCTGCCGATGCCGTTCTTGAGGTGGTGGAGGATGCGCCCCGCCTCGGCCATGCCGCTCGCCGCGATGATGACCGCCGGGCCGTTCATGGTATTGAGCGCCTTCGACTCGGACGCATCCCGCACGTAGGTCACCAGCGGGAAATCAAAGAGTGCCTTCGTCTTCTCGATGAAGTGCTCCCGGTTGTCGAAGATCTCCGGGTGCATCCGGAAGACCTCGGTGGCGTTCACGGCCAGCGGGCTGTCGATGTAGATCGGCAGGCCAGGAATCTTTCCCGTGTTCCAGAGGGAATGGAGCGCGTACACCAGCTCCTGGGTCCGCCCCACGGCAAAGGCGGGGATCAGCAGCTTGCCGCCCCGGCCCGCGACGCGGCGGACGATGTCGCCCAGCCTCTCCTCGGCGCCGGCGATCGACTCGTGGTCCCGGTCGCCGTAGGTGCTCTCGATGATCAGGGTGTCGATGGCGCCCGACGGCGGCACCGGGTCGCGGATAATGGGGAGTCCGTTCCGCCCGATGTCGCCGGAAAAGACCAGGCGGTGGCCGGCGCCCTCGGTGATCCGGATGTCGACCGACGCCGAGCCCAGGATGTGGCCCGCCTCGAGGAACGAGGTGACGAGATTCTTCCGGATGTGGTGGGGGCGGTTGTACGGCACCGCCTCCATCAGGTCCTGCACGGCGACCGCGTCGGCCATGTTGTAGAGCGGCTCCGCCTCGGGGCCGGTCCGGTCATGGCGCTTCAGGAACTCGAAGTCGCTTTCCTGGATGTGCGCGGCGTCGGGGAGCATCACCCCCGAGAGATCACGCGTGGCCGGCGTGGCCACGATGGGGTTGTGATACCCCTCCTTGATGAGAAGCGGCAGGCGGCCGGTGTGGTCGATATGGGCGTGGCTCACCACCACTGCGTCGATCAGCCGGGCGTCGAAGGGCAGCACGGCGTTGAGCTTGCGGGTCTCCGCCCGGCGGCCCTGGAAGAGCCCGGCATCGAGCAGCACCCGTGCCCCGGCGGCTTCGAGGAGGTGCATGGAGCCGGTCACCTGGCCACCGGCAGCGCCCCAGAAGGTGATCCTCATTCGCGTCCCGAACAGCCGATCCCCGGCGTCGCCCAACCCCGGCAGGATGTATCCGTGATCGTTGAGCTCGCGGTCGAGCGCCGCGACGAACACCGCCACGTCGGGGTGATCCTTCATCATGCGTTCCACGCCCCCCGGGGCGGCCACGAGGCAGATGAGCCGGATGCGCCTTGCGCCCGACTCCTTGAGCTTGGCGATGGCCGCCGACGCGCTGCCGCCGGTGGCCAGCATCGGGTCGAGAACGAGGTAGACCTTTTCGCCGCCGAGGGGGGGAATCTTGAAGTAGTAGCTGACGGGCTGGAGCGTCTTCTCGTTGCGGTAGAGCCCGATGTGCCCGACGCCGGCGTTGGGAAAGAGGGCGGCCACGGCGTCGACCATGCCGAGTCCGGCGCGGAGGATCGGGACCAGGACGATGCGATCCTTGGGGATCCGGTGGCCCTGCATCGTCTCGAGCGGGGTGGTGACCGACACCGGCTCGGTCTCGAGGTTCCTGGTCGCTTCGTAGGCCAGGAGGCTGGCGATCTCGCCCACCAGCTGGCGGAATTCCCGGGTCGGGGTCTGGATGTCCCGGAGCAGGGCCATCTTGTGCTGAACCAGCGGGTGGGAGAGGACGGTCAGGTTGGAGGGGAGCATGGGTTGAATATGGGGGCTGCCCGAGGGTCCGGGAAGACGGGCTCGCGGGGAAGTGGGGAAGGGGTCTCCGGGTTGGCAACGCCGGCGTAACTCTCTATATTCCCGCCGCTTCGGCTAGGTAGCTCAGTTGGTAGAGCAGCGGACTGAAAATCCGCGTGTCGGGGGTTCAATTCCCTCCCTAGCCACTTAGAACTCTGTCCGGTAATCCATTGTCCTTCGGATCAATTCCCTCCCTAGCCACTTCCCCAACTACCCGTCATTGCCTTGGTCGGCCGGCTCGGGATGGTCCTCCGGGCCTGGCAGTTCGCGCCCCCTCCGCGCCGCGGTCGCTTCGGGGGACGCGAACTGACGGCCCTCCGGACCATTCCCTTCGCTGGCCCTCCCGGACATCTTCGATCCGCTGCCCCGCTGCCCCGCTGCCCCGCTGCCCCGCCTACTGAATCATCAAGTGCGCCCACGGCTTGCCAGCGTACATCAGCCAGGGCCGGTCGATCGCCGGCTGGACCGGAATGCCGGTCGACTCCTCCGTGGCGTACGGGAGATAGAGCGAGATCAGCGTCCGGGCTCCCTTGGGCCGCCCGGCCATCGGGTCGAAGTTGAGGCTGTCGGCGTAGAGGGAGTAAAGTGTCGCGGGTCCGGTCGGCATCTTGAGCGTGCCCGCCGTGATCTCGGCCAAGCGGGCCGAATCCACCGCGGACTTCTTGGTGATCCCTGAAGCGCGGAGCTCCCGTCCACGCAGCATGAACGGGGCGAGCGCCTTGTGGTAGCAGTTGGCCGCGTAGCCCTCGATCTTGGGATCGTCCGTCAGGCAGATCATCTCGTTGGTCCCGGCGCGGAGCTGCACCAGGGGGCCGCCCTCCGTGCGGTATCCCAGCACCTCGGCGCCGGCCCGCATGCCGTCGGGGAGGGGCAGGGTGGCCGCGGCGATCTGCCATGCGGCGGTCCGCTCCTGGGCGAGCACCGGCGTCGCGGCGGCAAAGATGATCGGGAGAACCAGCAGGGAAACGCGCATATTCAGGGTCCTTTGGCTCGTGCCCGTGAGATGAGTGCAGAATACACCATGGTGCGGAATTTATCCGTGACGTCGAGTCCGCGCCGGGGGAGGGCCTGGAGCATCAGGACGACGACGAGATCATCGGCGGGATCCACCCAGTAATTGGTGCCGTAGGCGCCGGCCCAGCCGTAGCGACCGATCGGAGCCGTACTGCCCGGCCAGCCCGGGCTGCTCCAGAACCTCGAAGCCGAGCCCGAATCCCATTCCCGGCCACGTGATACAGCGTGTCCACCTGGTCGGCGGTCATCAATGCCACCGTGGCGGGCGAGCAGAATGCGCGCACCGTCGAGTTCGCCGCCGCCCAGCAGCATCTGGAGGAAGCGGGCGTAGTCGCCCGCGGTCGAGACCAGTCCTGCGCCCCCTGCGAAGTCCTGCCGAGGCCCGGTGATGTAGTCGCCCTGGCCCATCGGGCCGTCCGGGGCGCGGACGAGGGCGCCGTCCGGCGTGACCGCGTACACCGCCGTCAGCCGGCCGCGCACCGAGTCCGGCGGGAAGAACCAGGTATGGTGCATCCGGAGAGGCGCGAAGATTCGCTGCTGGAAGAACTGGTCGAGCGGCAGGCCCGACGCCCGTTCCACGACGCATCCCAGCACATCGGTGGCATATCCATATATCCACTCCTCGCCGGGCTGTGCCGCCAGGGGCAGCGTGCCGAGGCGGTCCATCGTTGTGCAGATCGGCTCCGCCTTGTCGGCCAGGTACCAGCCGTAGCCGGCGGCGGGACCGAGGCCGGCCGCCGATAGTCCTCCCGGATGAGCGAGTCGGTGCCGTACGAGAGCCCGGCCGTCTGGGTCAGCAGTTGGCGGATGGTGATGGCGCGATGGATCGGGACCAGCGCGCGCCCACTGTCCGTGGAGACGGCCACGCGCGCGTCCGCGAAACTCGGGAGGTACTTCGAGACCGGCTCATTCAGCCGAAGCCGCCCTTCCTCGACCAGGATCATGGCTGCGACGCTGGTGATCGCCTTGCTCTGGGAGGCGATCCGGAAGAGGGCGCCGGACGTCATGGGGCGCGCCGCCTCGCGGTCCGCCATGCCGAAGGCTCCGCTCCACGCCACCTTGCCGTGCCGGACGACGACGGCCACCGCGCCGGCCAGCCGTCCCTGGTCCACATAGGTCCGAAAGAGCGTGTCGATCCGGGCCAGCCGTGCGGGAGAAAATCCGAGTTGTGCCGGTGGGCCGGCGGGAAGCCCCTGTCCGGCCGCGGCGGGCACAACTCCGAGGGCCAGCGCGAAGTACAGGACCGGCACCCGGAGAGGCATTCGGCTGGAGACGATGCAGCGGGGCATGGCGGCTCGGTGTGGCACGGGCTCAAGCTACGCCGCGCCATGGGGCGGCGCCAGCGGCCGTGCGTCGAACCCCCCCCGCCATCGCATCTTGCTTCTGCTTTCAATTGACGCATACTTTCAGTGCCCGACCCCCTCGCATCAGCACGCATCGCCTCGCCATCGAGCATTGATGACCACCGCTGCCCGCGCCTGTCCCGCCTGCCATACTCCCTTGCCCGAGGAGGCGCAGTTCTGCCTCCGCTGCGGCGTGGCCACTCCCACCGACCCGGGCGTGCCGCAGCGCACGGCCACCACCGGCATGGTCGAGGTGGCGCAGGTAAAGCGGGCGCTGGCGGGCCGCTACCAGGTGGAACGGGTGCTGGGCGAAGGCGGCATGGCCACCGTGTACCTGGCGCAGGACCTGAAGCACAACCGCAAGGTGGCGGTCAAGGTGATGCGGCCCGAGCTGGCGGCCACGCTGGGCGCGGACCGTTTCCTCCGCGAAGTGCAGGTGGCCGCGCAGCTGAGCCATCCGCATATCCTGCCGATGCACGACTCCGGGGAGGCCGACGGGCTCCTCTATTACGTGATGCCGTACGTGGAGGGGGAGACCCTCAAGGAACGGCTGGCGAAGGAAGGGCAGCTGTCGGTGAACGACGCGATGCGACTGGGGCGCGAGGTGGCGGAGGCGCTGGCCTACGCCCACGCGCGCGGCATCATCCATCGCGACATCAAGCCGGGCAACATCCTGCTGCAGTCGGGGCACGCCCTGGTGGCGGACTTCGGCATCGCGCGCGCCCTCGGCGACGAGGGCGAGGTGCTCACGAAGACGGGACTCGCGGTCGGCACGCCCCAGTACATGGCGCCGGAGCAGGCCACCGGCGAGCGCGAGGTGGACGGCCGGGCCGACATCTACGCGCTGGGCGCAGTGATGTACGAGATGGTGGCTGGCGAGCCGCCGTTCACCGGCCCCACCGCGCGCGCCATCATCACCCGCAGCCTGACCGAGGCGCCTCGCTCGCTCACCATCTCCCGCACGGGCCTCTCGTCCTCCGTGGACAGCGCCATCATGAAGGCGCTGGCCAAGAGTCCCGCCGATCGCTACGCCAACGCCCAGGACATGGTCGGCGCACTCGATCGGGCGCTGGAGGGGGTCAGGAGCGGGGCGACCCCCGTGGCCGCCGACGAAGGCCCGACCCCGACGCAGGTGTGGGGGCTCTTCGCGCTCGGGTGCATGGGCATGCTGGCGCTGGTGTCCGCCATCATCCGACAGTGGAGCCTGCCCCGGTGGACCATCGCCTTTGCGGTCGGGCTCCTGGCCATCGGGGCAGTGGTGCTCCTGGTGACGGGCCGGATGGAGGCGCGCCGCCGTGCGGGCGCGGCCACGCCGGGGTTGGGCCGGTTTTTCACCTGGCGCTACGCGACGCTCGGCGGGGTGCTGTCGCTGGTACTCTGGGCCGGCGTGGCCACCGCGCTTGCGCTCGCCGGCCCGGCGACCGCCACTCGCGCCGGCGGCAACCATCTGGCCATCCTTCCCTTCGAGAACCAGGGCGCGGCGGACGACGCCTACTTTGCCGACGGGATCGGCGACGAGATTCGGGGCAAGCTGGCCCGGGTGAACGGCATCACGGTCATCGCCTCGAGCAGCGCCGGCCAATACAAGAATTCCACCAAGACGCCGCAGGAGATCGCGAAGGAGCTGGGGGCAGACTATCTGCTGGTCGGCAAGGTGCGCTGGGCCGGTCCGGTCGGCGGCACCCGACGGGTGCAGGTGGTGCCGGAGCTGGTCGACGGCCGCACCGGGGCCACGACCTGGTCGCAGAGCTTCGACACCGATGTGACCGACGTCTTCGAGGTGCAATCGCAGATCGCCACCCGGGTGGCCAGCGCCCTCGGTGGGCAGTTGGGCTCGCAGGAGGAGCGCCAGCTCGCCGAGCGGCCAACCACGAACGTGGCGGCCTACGACCTGTATCTCAAAGGGAAAGCGCTGACCAGCGTGGACGCCGGCACCAAGCGGCTCTCCGCGAGCTACTTCGAACAGGCGGTGGCACTCGATTCCACCTTCGTGGACGCCTGGGCGGAGCTGTCGCGGGCGCTCACGACCGTCTATAGCAACGGCAGTCGCGATCCGGTCGTCGCGGCGCGCGCCAAGGAAGCGATGGAGCGGGCGATTGCGCTCGATCCCAATGGACCCGCGGGCTATGCGGCAGCGGCCCGATATTACGGAACGGTGGCTCCGGACGCAGCCAAGGCCTCGGCGGCGATCGAGCGCGCGCTGGGCGTCGCGCCGAACGATGCCGACATCCTCGCGATCGCTGCCGGGGTGGACAGCCGGGAAGGCCGGCTCGAATCCGCGACGCTCAAGCTCGAGCGCGCCCGGGAAATCGATCCTCGTTCCGCGCCCACACTCGTTGCGCTGCAGCAGATGTACGTGCTGCAGCGGAGGTACCAGGAGGCGCGCGATGTCGGACAGGCCGCAATGACGCTGGTGCCCGGGGACATCAACATCGTCGAATGGCAGGCGATGGGATACCTGGGGCAGGGCGACCTGAAGGGAGCGCAGGGGGTCATTCGAAGCGCCATCGACCGCGGCAACCCGGCGCCGGCGGTGGCGGCGTTCTTCGGCGGGTACCAGGAGGTGGCCTGGGCGCTGGAGGATGCCGAGCGACAGCTCCTGTTCAGGCTGACTCCCGCCGCCTTCGACAACGATCGCTCATGGTGGGGCCAGACGATGGCCATCGCGCACTGGCAACAGGGGAACAGCGCATCGGCCAGGGCCTACGCGGACTCGGCGCTGCCGGCCACGGCGGCCCAGGTGGCGGCGTCTCCGAAGGATGGACAGACGCACGCACTGCACGCCCTGATGCTCGCGTATCTCGGCAAGAAGTCCGAGGCGATCGCCGAGGGAAAGCAGGCGGTGGCGATGGAGAGCGGCGGCATTGGAAACCAGAATTACGACATGTTGCTGCTTACCAGGATTTACCTGGCTGTCGGGGAAGCGGACCTGGCCATGGATCAGATCGAGGCGCTGCTCCAGCGGCCCTACGTCCTGACACGCGCCTGGCTCGGCATCGATCCGACATTCAAGTCGCTCCGGGGGAATCCGCGGTTCGAGAAGCTGGTGAAGGGAAGCTAAGGCAGGCCCGAGCTGGACCCCGGCCTTCGCCGGGGTGACGACGTGCCGACGGGCGGTGGAACATCACCGCCCGCTTTTCGTAGGGCGGATATCCCCCTCCGCCTGGAGTCGTTGATGCATCGTCGTGTGCCGGCCCTTTTCCTCCTCCTGTTCGCCCCGTCCCTCCTCCACGCCCAGAACTACCGACTCGAGCTTCCCTGGCCGAGCCCGCACGCTGCGGTGAGTCAGGTGGTCGGCCTCACGACGTTGTCGGTGGACTACCACCGTCCCGGTGTGAACGGGCGCGTCATCTGGGGCGCTTTGGTTCCCTACGACTCCGTGTGGCGGGCCGGGGCCAACGAGAACACGGTCCTCAGCTCCACATCAAGCTTCACTGTCGGTGGTGTCACCCTTCCTGCCGGCCGCTATGGGGTGTTCACCATTCCCGGCCGGGAGCGGTGGACCATCGTCCTGAGCCGGCAGGCGAATGCGTGGGGCGCGTTCAGTTACAACCCCACCGAGGACGCGGTGCGATTCACCGTGACGCCGAAGCCGGCGGAGTTCACCGAGCGGCTGCAGTACGACTTCGACGATCCGACCCCCAACACCGTGACGCTCACCCTGCGCTGGGAAAAGCTCGCGGTGAGCTTTCCCATCGGCCTCAACACCGACCAGGTGGTGCTCGACAGCCTCGCGAGCCAGCTGCGCAACCTGCCGCGATTCTGGGGAACGGCGTGGGAGCAGGCCTCCGCCTGGACGCTCAACAACACGACGAACCTCGACCTGGCCGAGATTTGGGCCGACACCGCCGTGGCCCTGGCGCCCACCTTTGCCAGCTACAACCTCAAGGCCGCCATCCTCGATCGGCGCGGGAAAAGGGCCGAGGCCGATTCACTCCGGAAGGCGCACCTCGCCACCGCCAACGAGGCGCAGCTCAACGCCTACGGCTACCAGCTCCTCAACCAGAAGCGAAACGGCGAGGCGCTCGCGATCTTCATCCGCAACACGAAGGACCATCCGGACAGCTGGAACGCCTGGGACAGCCTGGGCGAGGCCTACGCCGTCACCGGCGACAAGGCCAAGGCGATCACCAACTACCAGAAGGCGCTCTCGCTGACGACGGATCCGGCGCAGAAGAAGCGAATCGAAGGGATCCTGGCGGGACTCAAATAGGCGGGGCAGCGCGGCAGGGGGCAGCGGGGCAGGAGAGTGGCTCATTTGTGAGCCGCCGCTCCTGCCTCGACTGTTTGAACGCTCTTGAGCGGGGGCGATTTCACCGACGCAGTCAGCGACTGCTTGCCACGCTTGGGCCCCAGGGTCCAGGTGGTCGCCGCCCGCCCTGAGGCATCCGTCGTCGCTTGGGCTGGAAACACCTTCCCGCTCGCCACGGCGAAATTCACCGTCACCTTCGGCAGCGGGTTCCCGAAGCGGTCCCGCACAATGACCTGCACCGGCTTGGGCAGCGCCTTCCCGGCGATGCCGCTCGCCGGGGCCGAGGCAGAAGTAGAGGGTCTTTGCCGCTGCCGGGGAGTGCCGTGGCGGTGACGACGGCGCTGTCGTCGAGCGAGGCGAGCGCGCCACGAGCCGCACCGGGCCCGCCGCGTTCCCCAGCGTCCATCGCACGCTCGCCTTGCCGTCGACGCCGGTCTCGACGATGGAATCCACGGTGCCCGTCTGGGCCCGCAGGCGGATCGGCACGCCGGAGACGGCGTTGCCCAGACTGTCCGCTGCGCGGATGACCACGGCGTGGCCCAGTGCCGAGCCGACCACGCCGCTCTGCCCATTTCCGCTCACCACCATGATCGAGACCGCCTCACCCGCCGATGCCTTCGCCGCGAGTGCGAAGGGAGGAAGCGTCCGTGGATTACCGACCTGCACCCTTGCCCGCTGACGACCGGACTTCGGTCCCAGCCGCCAATGCGCATGCGCCTCGCCGAGGCTGTCGGTCCGCGCGTCCGCCTGCGAGAAGGTCCCTCCCTCGAGCGCCGTCCACGCCACCGGCACGTCGGCCAGGGCCAGTCCGGACGTGTCCGTCACCTGGATCGCGACCGGCCTGTCCAGCGTGGTCCCAGCCCTGCCCGCGAGGCTGTCGGTGAGCAGCGCGATCCGTGTGTTCTTCGGTGTCGGATCCGCCTCGGCGGTCACCACCATCGCGCTGTCGATGCCGGGCACCTCGACGGTCAGCCGTTGGCGGCCGGGCACCGGGCCGAGCGACCAGCGGCTCGTCGCGATGCCGCGGGCGTCCGTCATCGTGGTGTCGGGCTCGCTCCGCCCCGGCGCCGGGCGGGGCATCGAATCGCACCGCGACGTTGGGCACCGGCCGGCCGCTCCGCGAAACCACCTGCACCGATACCGGTTCCGGCAACCGCTGGCCAGTGGGGCCCCGCTGTTCTCCACCTGCGGTGAGCGTGATGGACGTGGGCACCGGCAGGACCTCGATCCGCCGCTCGGCGGCGAGTCCCGCCGAGCTCACGCTGATGCTGGTGGTACCTGGCATCACGCCCGCGAAGGGTTCCGGCGCTGTCGACCGTGGCCACCGCGCCGTCGGCCGCGCTCCACGCGAGCCCGGTCGGCGCCACCTGGTTTCCGCGCGCGTCCCTCGCCACGGCATGGAGTGGGAGCGTGGCGCCTTCCGCGACGCGGATCGTGCTGTCGCCCTCGATGCCGAGCGCGGTGACCCGCGGCAGCACCCAGATGCGCGCGCGGCCGGCGCGGCCTCCGATGGCCACCGTCACCGACGTCACCCCGGCGCCGCGGGCCACCACCTGGCCGGTGCTGTCGACCTCGGCCACCGCTGGATCGTCCACCGACCAATGCACCGCGGCAGCGTGGAGTGCCTGCCCGTGCGCGTCGGCGGCCATCGTGGTGATGTGGAGGGTGTCTCCGATGGAGTAGGCGGTGTCGGCGGCGGGGGAGAGATCGATCCGGCTGACTTCGGCCGCGGCGAGGCCGGCCATGCGGGCGCTCTCCTGCGATTCGCGGTGACCCGCCACGAACGAGAGGATGGACACGAGGGCGGCCCCGCCCGAGAGCAGGGCGGCGACTGCCTTGAAAGTGCTGTCCCATTTCGTGTTGCGCGCGTTGGCCATTCGGGGCTCCCAGGCCGTCCGGAGAGACTCCGAAGTAGTCGCAAGGATGGGGCCCGGGCCTCGATGGAGGAGTGGCGCGCGCGCAGCGTTGAGTTTTTCGACTGTAGTGGGTTGTGACAGTTGTGGAGCGCGCGGCGCGGAGCGAAATCAGCTGGGTGATCAGGGAACTCGATCGTCCCTCCCGATCTGCTCCCGGGTCTTCATTTCCCACCGCTGCGCCAGGGTGCCGAGTTCGAGAGCCAACGCCGCCTGGTCGGCCAGCGCCTGGATGGTCCGGCATTCCGCTTCGGTGAGCACCCGGTCCGGCGTGTCGGGTCGAACAGTAACCACCCCGAATGTGCGGGAGGGCGTCCGGATCGGGGCCACGCAGACATCTCCGGCCGCGAGATGCCGTGTGCCGTTCCCCGCCGCCTCGCCGTTGGCGAAGGCCCAACTGGCGGCCACCCGGGTGGTCGTATCGTCGAACATCCCGCCCGCCGGCCACCTGGGTGCGCCATCCTCCACCCCCACTTCATCGATCAGAACCATCTCGGCTCTCCCGGCGCCGGCGCGGGCGACATGGCGATTGGCGATGGCGATGATGGCCGCCCGGCTTTCCGCCTCGGCGAGTTCACGGCTCAACTCGAAGAGCGCCGCCGTCCGCACGGCGCTCTCCCGGGCCTCGATGGCCTGCTCGCGGATGGTGGCCGTGAGGCGGCTCATGGTGAGCGCCACCAGGAGCATGACCGCGAAGGTGAAGAAGAACGAGGACTCGGCGACGGTGAAGGTGTAGTACGGAGGCACGAAGAGGAAATCGAACGCCGCGATGCCGAGGAACGAGGCCACGACCGCAGGGCCGCGCCCCGAGCGCGAGGCCACGAACACGACGCCGAGCAACAGCACCATGGCGACGTCGGTCGGGTTGAGCCGGGACCGGAACACGAAGCACACGGCGGTGGTCGCGGCCATGACCGCAAGCATCCGGGCATACTGAACGGCGGGCGTGGTCATCTGGAGGCCTCCCTGTCCTCACGCCGGGGCGGCGTGAGCGTCCTCAAGCTACGCGCAGGGGCATCAAGATGTTGTCAGGATGCAAACTCGACGGGCGGTGGCCTTCGGCTACTGCTTCAGCCGGGCCTCGAGATCGCGGAACCAGTGGTCCACCCGGACGAGCTGCGGCGGTCGCGCGGTGGCGGTGATTTGGCGAGGCGCGGCGATAATGAATGAACGTCCGTCCGGTGAGATGTCAACGCCGGGTGGAAGTCGTCCACGTGCAAAGCCCGCCGTATTGAACAAGGGCCGGAGGGCGCCGACCGAGAATGTCGGGCCGGGGGTGATCGGTGCGGAGACCATCGAGCCGGCTGCCGGTCAACGAAGTACAGCTCCTTCCCGTCCCGCGACCACCGCGGCTGCCCGGCCCGCCGCCGGTGGACACCTGCCAGCGGCCGTCGTTGGTGTTGGGAAACGGCCGCACGTACACCTCGTTGCTGCCCGACTCGTTCGAGGTGTAGGCCAGCCACCGGCCGTCCGGCGGACACCGCGGGATTGAGCTCGGTGAAGGGGCTGGCGACCAGCGGCACCGGTGTGGTGTCGCCCTGCTCCGGCTTGCCGACGAGGTCCCCGGCGCCCGCGCTGCCGTTGTCGGTGCGGATCACCAGCCACTTGCCGTCGCGCGTCCACTCCACCTCCTGCACCTGCCGGTCGATCCGCGCCAGCGCGGTGTCCGGCCGACTGCCGTCGGCATAGCGCGCGGTCACGATGCTGCTGGTCCGCCGGTGTCGCGGACGAAGGCCACCATCCGTCCATCAGGCGACCAGGCCGGTCGCCGGTCGCCGCCCGCCGAAGGACAGCCGCGTGACCGGGCCGCGATCGAGCTGCTTGATCCAGATGTTGAGGTCGCCGGCGCCCGCGCCGGCGCCGACGGCGAGCCGCCGGCCGTCGGGGGAGAGCGCGAGCGAGGTGAACTGCCCCGACCCAGCCCGAGTCGATCGCCACCGGGACGCCGCTGCGGGCGACGCGCACGACAGCCGTCTCGTTGTTCGGGCCTCGCCCGAGGCGTAGACGAGCGCTCCCGGACGGCGACCAGACGAGCTGTGGCGAAGCCATTCAGGACCACGCACCTCGCTCGAACACCGGGACGCCAGTGCCGGTCACCTCGAGCCGGTCGAGGTCGAACGGCGCCACGAGCGCCGTGCCGTCCCGCGGGCGTAGAGCAGGTGGCCGTCGGCAGGTACCATCCCTCCGCCGCCTCGTTGACCAGCAGCTTCTGCTGTGCCGGTGCGTGAGGTCGAGCACTCGCAGGCCCATCGTGACGCAGCCGGAGGTGCAGCCCTCGAAGAGGACACCGCGTGCGCCCGGGGAGCGGGTGCGGGTAGCCAAAGCCGATTCCCTGGAGGCCGACGTTGTCCCATGACGACCGTGCCCGGCCCGCCGGTGGCGCTGACCCGGAGCAGCCGGTTGAGGTCCGGCGGCACGTAGACGATGGTGCCGTCGTCCAGCCAGGCCGCGCCGCCGAAGCCCGAGCGCCGGCGCCGAATCGGCGATCGTGACGATGGCGCCGGTCGACACGCACCTTTCGCAGCCGCTGGTCGGCCACGAAGACGATCCACTCGCCGTCGGGAGAGAACACCGGGTTGGTGGCGCGCTCGGTGCCCGGGATCGGAAGCGGGCTCGAGCGACGCTCGCGCCGCTTGACCCAGAGGAGGCCGTTCTGCCGGCGGTCCTTGACGACGAAGATCGAGCCGTCCGGCGAGAGCGCCATCGCCGGCGCCGCGAGGTTCGGCACCACGCTGTCGCCCAGGGCGATGTACTGCCACGTGGTCGGCTGGTCCGCGAGGCCATGCGCGCGCATCCAGCCCCAGGCGGCAAAGATCAGGGCGGCGGCGGCCACGACGGCCGCCACCGAGAATTGCCGCTTCCAGAACAGGGAGGTCGGGCCAGCCGCCGCCATGGCGACTGTGCCGCGCGGCGCGTAGCTGGCGTCGGTGAGCGCCTCGGCGAACTCCGCCGCGGTCGCGAAGCGGTCGGCCGGCAGCTTCTCGAGCGCGGTCAGCACCGCCGCCTCGACGTGCGGCGGGATGGTGTGCCGCTGGGGAAGCATCGGGCGCGGGTTCTCGGTCAGCACCCGCGCGACGATCGCCTGCGCCGTGGCCCCGGTGAACGGCGGTTCGCCGGTCAGCATCTCGTAGAGCACGCAGCCGAGCGCGTAGACGTCGCTCCGGGCGGTGATCTCCCGCTCGCCCATCGCCTGCTCGGGGCTCATGTAGTGCGGCGTGCCGAGCGACATGCCGGTCTCGGTCATCCGGGTGCCGCCGGCCTTGCTGGCGGCGAGGGCGATGCCGAAGTCGGCGACGAGGGCGCGGCCGTCGTGCAGCAGGATGTTCTCCGGCTTGATGTCGCGGTGGATCACGCCGTGCCGGTGCGCGTAGTCGAGCGCGATGCCACCTCGCACGCGATCCGGACCGCATCGGCGACCGGGAGCTGCTTCTCGCGGTTGAGCCGGTCGCGCAGCGATCTCGCCCTCGACGTACGGCATCACGTAGAACAGGAAGCCGTCGGCCTCGCCGCAGTCGAAGAGCGGCAGGATGTGCGGGTGCTGCAGGTTGGCGGTGGTCTTGATCTCGGCCAGGAACCGCTCGGCGCCGATCACCGCGGCGAGTTCCGGCCGCAGCACCTTGAGCGCGACCTTGCGGTCGTGCTTGAGGTCCTGCGCGAGGTAGACGGTGGCCATGCCGCCGGCGCCGAGCTCGCGCTCGATGCGGTAGCGGTCGGCAAGCGAGGCAACCAGGCGGGGAAGCGGGTCAGTCATGGACGTGAATATGCAGCGTGCCGAAGTATTTGGCGAACGAAGAGCCCCTCATCCGCCTCACCCCGGACTTGACGCTACCAGAAATAGAGGTAGAGCGCCGCCACCGTGGCGATCACCAGCCCGCCGAAGAGCTTGCCGTACCGGGCCGGCGCCAGGTCGAGGCCCGCCTTGACCGGCAGGACGACCGGCGCAGAGAGGGGCCGGAGGGCCGTGACCACCCCCATGAACGAGGCCACCAGGAGGAAGGTGATGGCCATGTGGTGCAGGAAGGCCACGCCGGGCAGGAACCAGAGCAGGAGGCCGTAAATCGGGATGCCCAGGATCATGGCCCCCTTGGCCGCCAGCGGCGGCGTCTTCGGCGAAATCATCCCCACCACGAATGCCGCCACGATCCCCGGCGAGATAGAACCCCCAGAACATCTGGATGTACTGGAAGACGCTGCCGGCCCGCCCCACGATCGGGGCCCACAGGCACCCGACCAGGAAGAGCACCAGCGTCGCCCACCGCCCTACTCGGACGAGGTCCGCCGGCTGGGCCTCGGCCTCCAGTGGCGCTGATAGATATCGAGGCTGAAGATGGTGGCCGCGGAGTTGAGCAGGGACTCGAAGGTGCTGAGCACCGCCCCGAAGAGCGCCGCGAGCATCACGCCGAGCAGGCCGACGGGCACCAACTCCCGGATCAGGACCGGGTAGGCTTCGTCGGGGGTCTTGATGAGCTCGGGAAAGAGCTGGACGGCCATGATCCCGGGCATGACGATGAGGAACGGGATCGTGATTTTGATGGCCGCCGCGAAGAGTGTCCCCCGCTGCCCCTCGGCGAGGCTCCGTGCCGCCAGCGTCCGCTGGGTGATGAACTGGTTGAGTCCCCAGTAGAAGGTGTTCGGGATCCAGAGCCCCCGAAGAACACCGCGAGCCAGGGCATCTCGGGGTCGTTCCACGGCAGGACGGTGTGGAGCTTGCCGGCGGAGAGGGCAGTGAACTGGCCCCAGCCACCGATCGCGTGGAGCGAGAGCACGAAGACCAGCAGGGCGCCGAGGAGGAGCGCCGTGCCCTGGATGAGCTCGGTCCAGACCACTGCCCGCAGTCCGCCGTACGTCACGTAGGCGCCCGAGAGGGCGCCGATGATCCAGATCCCCCTGATCAGGGGGAGCCCGATGACCGCCTCGAGCGCGAGCGCCCCGCTGTAGAGCACGGTGGCCAGCGCCACGAAGATGTAGGCGAGCATCATGAACAGCGCCATGATGCTCCGGGCGCCGGCATCGTAGCGGTACTCCAGGTACTCCGGCATCGTGAAGATGCCGGCCCGAAGGAACCGGGGGAGGAAGAAGAGCGCCACCACCACCATCGTCCGCCCCTTTGGCTACACCTACCTGCAAATCGACGACGGCTACCAGCAGCTCCCCATCGGGATGCCGGATCACTGGCTCCACACCAACGACAAGTTTCCCGGCGGGCTCGACGGACTCGTGCGATACATCGGTGCGCGGGGGCTGGCGCCCGGGATCTGGACCAACGTCAGCTTCCAGGACCGCCTTGCGGCCGAGACCCACCCGCAGTGGTTCGTGAGAACCGCCGACGGGAAGCCGGCCAGGGGGAACTGGGTGGGGTACATCCTGGACGGGAGCTCGGCGGGCGCCATGGACTCGGTGGTGACCCCGGTCTACCGCGCCCTTCGGGCAATGGGCTGGGACTATTTCAAGCTCGACGCGCTCCGGCACCTGCGCGACCAGGGCTACAACAGTCTACGCCGAGTACTTCGCGCGGCAAGGGGCTCGAATCCGCCAGGACGTGTCTTTCGACGCGTCGTCAGCCGGGCGCGCGGCGCTGATCGGTACGCGACGCGTACCTGCTGGCCTGCTGGGGCATCCGGCCCTGAGCTCATCGCCCTCGGCGGACGGCGTGCGGGGTGGGCGACGACGGCTTCGGCTACGGATCGTTCGCCCAGTACAACTCGTTCAACAACGTCGTCTGGCGCAACGACCCCGACCACATCGAGATCCACCAGCCCGACGGTTATCGCGCGGCTACCCTCACGACGCTCACCGGCTCCGTCTTGATGCTGACCGACCGGCCGGAGGTGTACCGGACCGAGCGCGTGGAAGCGGCCAAGCGCACCGCACCCGTGCTCTTCACCCGGCCGGAGCAGCTGTACGACGTGGACCCGTCGCGGTCGTCGCTCCTGGACCAGGCCGGGACTCAGCTGAGCGGTTCCGGACCCCGTCCCTTCGACGCCGACCAACGGGAGGTCGTGTCGCTTTACCAGCTCGACATCGCGCGGCCCTTCGAGCAATGGACGGTCCTGGCGCGTACCCGCGACGATCCCGCCGCCATTCCCCTCGCTTTGCTCGGCTTGGCGCCCGCCACCGACTACCTCGCCTTCGAGTTCTGGACCCAGCGCCTCGCGCTTTTCGGCATGATCCGACGCGCTGCAGCCGGTCCCATCGACCCGCGCTTCGGCGTGCAGGTCGTCTGCCTGCGCCCGCGCATGGCACACCCCCAACTCCTTGCCACGAGTCGCCACGTGACCTGCGGCGGGCCCGACCTGAGCGACGTCTCCTGGAAGGACAACGCGCTGAGCGGACTGAGCGACCTGGTGGCGGGGAATCCCTACGTGCTCTACCTGAACGAGCCGGCAGGATCCCGGTTCGACCGCGTCGACGCGACGGGGGCGCGCGTGGTCAGCCAGGTGGTCTCGGGGCGCCTGCGGATCGTCCGGCTGGAAAGTGCGCAGGGCGGCGTCGTGAAGTGGACCGTGCGGTATCGAACCTAGCGACGGGCGGCTGCGCTCACTTGTCCCCTCGCGTCCGCTGCCGCAGTTCCTCGATCCAGTTGACGACCATGATCAACTGCCGATCCTGCTCGACGGGACGAATCATGACGAAACTCTTCCCGTCCGGGGCGACGTCGTAGTTCGGGTGGAAGAGATCGCTCGTGTACGGCGCATCGAAGAGCGTGTCGCGCCCAAGCACGGCAAAGGCGGGAGCCGTCACGACGCGGGCCGCCAGGAGCCAGCCGCCGGCCCGGTAATAGAGATGACTTCCGTCCCGCGCCCAGAGCGGCTCACCGCCGCCGCCGGTGGAGACGGCGACTCGGGCCCCGCCGCCTGAGAGCGGGCGCACATACACCTCCTCGCGGCCCGACTGGTTGGACACGTACGCGAGCCACTTCCCGTCCGGCGAGACCCTCGGCTGCTTGTCGTCGTCGATGCTGGTGAGGAGCGGCACCGATTGCCGCTCTCCCGCGAGCGGCAGCGCGTAGATGTCCCGATTGCTGTCGGGCGTATCCATCCGGAAGATGACCGTCTTGCCGTCCGGTGTGAACACGCCTTCCCGGATCGCATCCGGTCCCTGGTACACCAGCTCCGCGCTCCCGCTGCCGTCGGCCGGCTGCCACCAGAGCGAGTTGGCCGGCCTTGGCGCGGCGACATACATCACCCGACGGCCGTCGGGCGTCCACTCCGGCCGGTCGTTGAATCCCCCTCGCGTGAGCTTCTCGGCCGTCTGCGCCGCAATGTCGGCGATCCAGATCTCGTTGCCGGCGCCCTCCTGCGACTCGAAGGCGATGCGCCGCCCGTCGGGAGAGAGCCGGGGGTGCATGTACACCCGGGCGACATCGAGGAGGGGAGTCGCGAGGCCGTGAAGGTCGACACGCACGAGCTGGCTCGCCAGTCCGCCCCGCTGATAGAGCAGCGATCCGCTGGCGGAGAGCGCCGCGGGCGACAGCCAGTACCGGGCCGCGATGCTGTCGAACACCTGGAGCGGCGGCCCCGCTTCGAGCTTCTTGAGGTCGAAGGGAGCCGCCATGAGGGCGCCGTCGGCGCGGACATAGATCAGGAAACCATCCGCCAGACCGAGGACCCGTGCGCCGCGAAGAGCGGCCAGCACCTTCGGCCTTCCGTCCTTCGTGGTGACGACGCCGATCTTGATGTCCAGCGTGCTGGCCCGCGTGCTGCCGTAGAAGACGAGGCGACCGTGGTCCGCCGCTCGCGGCGCCAGCTGCAGGCGCTCTCCGCTTGCGCTGTCGAACGAGGAAAACTGGACAGGCTGGCCGCCGTCAGACGGGACGCGCCAGAGGCCGCGAGCGGCGAGATTCTCCCGCGTGAGGACGATTTCCTCGTCGGAAGTCCACGTGAGTCCCGACAGCCCGCCGGCGTCGAGCTGGCAGATGGTGGTGATGCTGGTGCCATCCACCGCGATCTTCTTCAGCGTGCCGTCGGGCGAGCCGAACGCGACCCACCGGCCATCCGGCGAGAACTCCGGGAAGGCCGCGCCCTCCGTGCCTGGCAAGGCCCTCGGGGTCAGCTCATCGAAGCGCCGGATGTAGAGCACCCACTCGCTGCCGCCCTGCCTCGCCGCGTACACCGCCTGCCTGCCGTCGGGCGAAAGGGCGAGGTAGGTGGCGATCCCGGCGGCGGGGAAGGCGAGCCGGGTGCCGGGCGCGGGTAACAGCTGAAAACGGATGACCTCGGGAACCGTCGAGTGCCCGGCGCGCCACCAGCCCAGGGCAGCAATCGCCGCTGTCGCGGCGAGGAGGGCCAGCAGGGCAGCGGGGCCGCGAGGCCGGGCACGATGTGCCGACCGCCCTGCTGCCCCGCTGCCCCCCTGTCCAGCCAGCGCAGCGGCGAATTCCGCCGCGGTCGCAAACCGGTCCGCGGGCAGCTTGGCCAGTGCCGTCAGCACCGCGTCGTCGATCTGCTCCGGCACGGTGTCACGTGATTGCGAAGGCGGGGCGGGCTTCTCGGTGAGCACCTTGGCCACGACCGCCTGGGCGGTGCCCCCGAGGAACGGCGGATCGCCCACCAGCATTTCGTACGTCATCGCGCCCAGCGCGTAGACGTCGCTTCGCGCGGTGATCTCCCGCTCCCCCATGGCCTGTTCCGGGCTCATGTAATGCGGGGTGCCGAGGGACATCCCAGTCTCGGTCATCCGGGTGCCGCCGGCCTTGCTCGCGGCGAGCGCGATGCCGAAGTCCGCCACCAGCGCTCGGCCGTCGTGGAGCAGGATGTTCTCGGGCTTGATGTCGCGGTGGATCACGCCGTGACGATGGGCGTAGTCGAGCGCGCTGGCCACCTCGGTGGCGATCCGCACCGCGTCGCCGATCGGGAGCTGCTTTTCGCGGTTCAGCCGGTCGCGAAGCGACTCGCCTTCCACGAACGGCATGACGTAGAAGAGGAAGCCGTCGGCCTCCCCGCTGTCGAAGAGCGGGAGTATATGGGGGTGCTGCAGGTTGGCGGTGGTCTTGATCTCGCTCAGGAACCGCTCGGCGCCGATCACGGCGGCCAATTCGGGCCGGAGCACCTTGACCGCCACCTTGCGGTCGTGCTTCAGGTCCTGCGCCAGGTAGACGGTAGCCATGCCACCCTGCCCGAGTTCCCGTTCGACTCGGTAGCGGTCGGCGAGGGCGGCGGCGAGACGGTCTGGGAGTGCTGCCAATTGGCCCCGGGGTGGAAGATGACGCATAGTATAGGAGCGGGCGGCCGTGACGGCTAGGCGGCTGGCCCGGCTCGGGCAGGTACGGTAACTTGGCTACGCCACCTCACCCATTCTCGATCGGAGCCATCATGACCACTGTGACAGTGCGCCTCCTCGGCGCCTGCCAGATGCTCCTCCTGTTGCTCGCGCCTTCGGTCCTGGGGGCGCAGATGCGGGCCAGCGAACGCGCCGTGACCTCGCAGACGATCGACGGCACCGTCATCACCATCGATTATTCCCGGCCCCAGGTCCGGGGCAGGGACTCGATCTTCGGCGGGTTTGTGCCCTGGGGCGCGGTGTGGACCCCCGGCGCCAACTTCGCCACCACGCTCGAAATCAACCGACCGATCAAGCTCGATGGGCATCCGGTGGCGCCCGGCAAGTATTCGCTCTGGCTCGTGGTCCAGCCGGGGGAGTGGACCATGGTGATCGACCCTCGGCCCCATCTCTACCACTTTCCCTATCCCGACTCGACCGCCGACCAGATCCGGTACCCGGTCAAGCCCGGTGTCGGTCCGTACACCGAGATGCTCCTCTTCACCTTTCGGGACGTCCACGGCGACGAGGGAACGATGGTGCTCCAGTGGGGCACGACAGAGGTGGCGTTCCACGTGGAGGTGGAGCCGAAGCACAAGCTGACCCTCGCCGAGGCCGACGCCAAACCGTACCTGGGGACCTACCAGTTCCGCTGGGCGTCTGGTCCGGACAGCACTTCGGCTTCGAAGACCAGGCTGGTGTATGAGAACGGCATGCTGATCGGGCATTGGGCGCCGGCGCCCTGGCCGGAAATCGAGACGTTCGTCCTGGTAAGGATCTCGGACGACTTGTTCATGGTCGGCACCATGGAGAACGGGAAGCTGACCGACTTGATGGACGAGTGGACGTTCGAGTTCACGAGGAAGGATGGGGTCGCCACGAAGTATGAGGCCTGGAGCGATCAGGATCATCCAGACGCGACTGCCACGCGAGAGTGATGCCCCTTCTCGTCCTCTTCGTCACCGCGTTCGTGGACATGGTCGGGCTCACCATGGTGATCCCGCTCCTGCCCTACTACGCCACCGATTTCGGCGCCACCGCCACGATGGTCGGTGTGCTCATTTCGGCGTTTGCCGTGGCCCAGTTGCTGGTGGCTCCGAGCTGGGGCCGGTTTTCCGACCGCTATGGCCGCCGGCCGGCGATCCTGGCGGGGCTCCTCCTGACGAGCGTGTCATACCTGCTCTTCGCCTTCGCCGGGTCGCTCGTCGCCCTGCTCATCTCCCGGTTGATCCAGGGTGCCGCGGGCGGCACCATCGGCGTGGTGCAGGCCTACGTGGCCGACGCCTCGCCACCCGACCGGCGGACCAAGAGCCTGGGCTGGCTCTCCGTCGTGACCAGCCTGGCCGCCGTGATCGGCCCAGTCTTCGGCTCGGTCACGGATGAATACGGCGGCAAGCATGCGCCCGGCATCGCGGCTGCGGCGCTGGCCCTCCTGGTGGCGGGGTTCGCCTGGCGGTTCCTGCGGGAGTCCCGGGAGCTCCGCCACACGGAGAGCCTCGCGGTCCCGACCACGACCACCAGCCGCGACGCCGTGCTGCGCGTCCTCACGAAGTGGCGGGAGCCGGCGCCGCGTCTCATCTGGATCTACACCATCGCTATCGGGGCCTTCTACGGCACCATCCAGACGGCGCCGCTGCTCCTCTCCCGCCGGTTCGGCGTTACCGAACACAACATCGGCTACTTCGTGATGTACCTGGGCGGCATGGGCGTCCTGGTCCGCTCGCTCGTCCTGGGCCGCATGGTCGACTGGCTCGGCGAGGCACGCCTCTCCCGGCTCGGCGTGGTCCTCCTGGCGCTCGGGCTCGCCGCCGCCGGCGTGGCCACCGGATACGGAATGCTGGCCGTGGGATTCACCCTGATGCCCATCGGCACGGCGTTCCTCTTTCCCTGCGTGACCGGGCTGCTGACGCGCGTGGTGCCCTCGAACGAGCGCGGACTCTACATGGGGGTCCAGCACACCTACGGTGGGGTGTCGCGGGTGGCCTTTCCGATCGCGGCGGGCTTCCTGATGGATCACGCCGGGGTCGGGGTGCCCTTCTGGATTTCGGGGCTCCTGGTCCTGGTGACACTCCCCCTGACCTGGGCCCTCGTCGGCTACGCCGTAGACCAGGGGCGGACCACCGGCGAACGGCTCGCGGCGGCCGTCGCCGAGATCACGAACGAATTTCCGGTCGTGGCACCGCCCGACGCGAAGCCAGCGTCGGGCGGGTAGGACGCGCCTTTACGGCATCGCGGCGTAGCGCGGGCCCGCTGGCAGGTTCTGCATGAGGTAGCGGGTCAGCAGGGAATAGACGTGGAGCGTGGTTCCCTGGCCCTCGCAGATGCAGTGGCTCCGGTTCGGGTATTCCATGAAGTCCACCGACTTGTTCAGCACGATGAGCTGGTTGAGCATCCGCTGGCTGCCCTGGAAATGCACGTTGTCGTCTCCCGAGCCGTGCACCAGCAGGAGATGCCCCTTCAGTCCCTTGGCCTGCCCGATCGCCGAGGCGGAGTCGTACTTGGCGGCGTTGGGACCGGGGAGCCCCATGTAGCGCTCCTGGTAGATGGTGTCGTAGAGCCGCTCGTCCGGCACCGGCGCCACGCTCATCCCCACTTGGTACACCTCGGGGTACCGGAACATCGCCTGCAGGGTGGACGATCCCCCCCCGCTCCAGCCCCAGATCCCGATCCGCGTCGAATCGACGTATGGCCGCGTGCGGGCAAGCGCCTGCACCGCCTCGGCCTGCTGCATGCTCGAGAGCACGCCCACCTGCTCGTAGACCGCCTTCCGCCAGGCACGGCCCTTCGGCGCCGGCGTTCCCATGTTGTCCACGCTCGCCACGAGGTAGCCCTGGTCGGCCAGCGCCTGGTGCCAGAGCCGGTTGCTGCCGCCCCAGCCGTCGATCACGGTCTGACCCGCGGGCTCGCCGTAGACGTACATCAGCATCGGGTAGCGCTTCGACGGATCGAAGTCGCGCGGCCTGATCATCCAGCCGTCGAGGGTGGATCCGTCGGCGATCTTCACGTGGAAGAACTCGCCGGGAGTGACGACCTCCTTCACGCGAGCGGCGAGTTCGGCGTTGGCGGCGAGCACGCGCGCCACTGCGTGTCCCGGCAGGCTCACCAGCTCGGTGACCGGCGGGGTGTCGAAGGTGGACCAGCTGTGGATGGCCCACTTTGCGTCGGGGGAAACGTTGTACCGATGACTCCCGACCTCGTTCGCGGGCGTCACGCGCTCCGCCTTGCCCTTCCCGTCGAGCCTGGTGCGATAGAGGTACTGCTGCGTCGCGTTGTCCGGGGAGGCGGTGTAGTAGAGCCATCCGCTCTTCTGGTCGACCGTCGCGATGCTGTTGACGTCGAAGGAGCCCGGGCGTGATCAGGCGGGCGGCGCCGGTGGCGCGGTTGACGGCGTACACGTGCCGCCAGCCGTCCCGCTCGCTGAGCCAGAGGAATTCGCGATCGCCCTTGAGCCACGGGATCTCGTCGATCACGTCGAGCCAGGCCTGGTCCGTCTCCGTCGTCATGGTCCGCGTCCCGCCGGTGGCCGCGCTGGCCAGGATCAGGGCGTCGTGGTTCTGCAGGCGGTTCATCCGCTGCACCAGCACCGAGTCCGCACCGGCCCACTCCATGAACGGGATGTAGTCCTCGCGCGGGTCGCCGGGGAGCTGGAGCCAGGTGGTGGGGCCGCCGTTGGCGCTCACCACCCCGGCGGTCACGGCGGAGTTGGTGGTGCCGGCCTTCGGGTACTGGATCGGGATGGTGAAGGGATAGGTGGAGTCGGTGTTGTTGATCATGAGGAAGGTGCCGACGCCGCTCATGTCGAAGTGCCAGTAGGCGATCCGGGTGCCGTCGGGCGACCAGCGGAACCCGTCGCGGACGCCGAACTCCTCCTCGTACACCCAGTCGCTCATCCCGTTGACGTGCAGCGAATCGGCGCCGGTGGTGAGCCGGGTGATGGTGCCGTCGGAGAGCCGCTCGACGTAGATGTCGCCCTTGCGAACGAACGCCACGCGGTCGCCCTGGGGGAGAACTTGGCGTACATCATCGTCGAGGCCGGGGCGCCGGCGCCGCCCAGCTTGCGGAGCGCGCCGGTGGCGCGGTCGAGCACCCAGTAGTCGCCGCGGGTGTTCTGCCGCCACACCTTCTGGGTGTTGGTGAAGATCATGCAGTTGCTTGGCGTCCGGCGACCAGACGTAGTCGGCGATCTGGAGCGCCGCCGTGTCGCCCTTGGGCACGAGCGCCGTGGCGGGGACGAGGATGCTCCGCGCGCCGGTCTTGGAGTCGTAGCGGACGATGTCGAACGCGCCGGCGGGCGCCGCGGCCTTCTCGAGCGTCGTGTAGGCGGTGCCGCTCTCGATCCAGCGCGCGGGGCCGAAGCGCTCCGGCGCGAACTGCCGCGAGGCGAAGATCTGCTTGAGCATGGCGGTCGTGGCCTCGGGGACCTGGGCCGCGATCGGCTGCGCCGCGAGCGTCATGGCCAGGGCGAACAGGGCAAGGCTGGATCGGCGAACGGACGGGTGGTTCATTTCGGCATTCCTCGAATGGAGTTGGCGGGGGCCACGGTCGCCACGATCATCGTGCCTGGGCTACTTCGAGCTGGCGGAAGAAGTTCTCGACGACGACGATTTGCTCGGGGTTGCCGTCGCCGCCGCCGCCCCCGATCATGACGAACCGCTGGTCGTCGGGCGTGATGTCCCAGGACCGAATCCCTGCGGTGTAATTGGCCAGGCTGAACAGCGACTTCCGCTGCCCCATCGTGAAGGCCGGCGCCGGAATGATCTCGACGGAATTGAGCATGCCTGGGCTGTCCACGTAGAACAGTTCGTGCCCACTGTGCGACCAGTGGGGCTCGAACCCTCCGTTGGTGGAGACCTGCGACTTGGCGGCCTGGGTGTTCGGGAAGGGGCGGACGTAGACCTCCATCTGGCCGGATTCGTTGGAGGCATAGGCCAGCCATCGGCCGTCGGGAGACAGGGCCGGGTAGATCTCGACGAACGCCGAATTCAGCAGCGTCACCGTTGCCGTATCACCCACCGTCCGCCGGGCGAAAATATCCTGCGGCGTGGTCCTGTAGATCAGCCAGCGCCCGTCAGGAGACCAGCCGGCCTCCTGGACCGGCCGCCCAGCGGGCGCCATCCCGGGTGCGGGCGTGGAGCTGCCGTCGGCCCGCGTGACGGCAAAGAATTCCACCCCGCCGGAGTTCGTGATGAATCCGATGGACTGGCCGTCCGGCGACCAGGCCGGCCGGTAGTTTATCGTGCCATCGAAGGTGAGCTTGGTGACCGGGCCGGTCGGCAGTTGCTTCACCCAGAGCTGCTGCGTGGTCCCCTGGACGATGCTGATGGCAAGCCGCTGGCCGTCGGGGGAGAGCGCCAGGGTCTGGAAGCTTCCCGACCACCCCGAATCGACGGGCTCCGCGTGTCCGTCACGGGATAGATACATGACGTGGTTCGGCGCCGTCACCAGGGCGCCCGTTTCGTAGATCATCGTTCCCGATTCCGAGACCGCCAGGTCCACGGCGCCGAAAGGGCGCCCCGCGATCCCGTTGGTGAGCGCGAACGCCTCTCCGGTCACCGCGAGCTTCCCGAGGTCGAACGGCACCGCCATCAGGTCGCCGCCGGCGGTCACGTAGACGAGGTGCCCGGTGGGGGAATAGCGCGCCGTGAGTCCCTGGACCACGGTGTGGTACTTGCCGGTCTTCAGGTCGAGGACCGCCACGTTGCTCGGGCGTCCGGTGCTTCGATACTGGATGGTGAACAGCACGCCCCGCGAATCGGGAAGCGGCGCGGGCCAGAAATGGTCCCCCTCGCCCCTGGCGGTATCCACCGTCGTCACCTGCTCCGCGGCGCCGCCGGTCGAGCGCACCCGAATCACCCCCGTCGTCCCGCCGCCGGTCAGGCCGTCGAAGTAGATGAACCCGTCGCTGCCCCAGGTGACGCCGTCGGAGCCGATGGCGGAGTCGGCGATCGTGATCGGCGGCGCCCCGGCCAGGGTCACGACCTTGAGGGTGGCGGTCGACGGCATCCCGAAGGCGACGTGCCGGCCGTCCGGCGAAAAGAACGGATCGAACCCTGTTCGGTCCCGGGGATCCGCGTGGCGGAAAGCTGGCCACGGTTCCGCAGCCAGAGTTGCGGCCCTTCCGGGCCCGGCCCGGCGTAGACGAGGCGCGAGCCGTCGGGCGAGAGCGCGATCCGGGTGCCTCGCGGATTGGACAGCTCCTGGCCCTTTGGAAGGGCCATGGCAAAGCGAAGCACCGGACGGGCAGGCGCGGGCCGCATCCACCCCCAGAGCGCGGCGCCGGCCGCGAGGGCGGCGAGAGACCAGCCGGCGACGGCGATCGGCGTCCAGCGGCGGCCCCTGCCCTGCGCCGCGGCCATCATGACCGTCGTCTTCGAGGCGTACCCTGTGTCTCCCAGCGCGGCGGCGAACTCCGCCGCGGTGGCGAACCGATCGGCGGGGAGCTTCTCGAGCGCGGTGAGCACCGCCGCGTCGACGTGCGGCGGGATCGTGTGTCGCTGGCTGGTGAGCGAGCGCGGCGATTCGGTCACCACCCGTGCGACGATCGCCTGCGCGGTGGAGCCGGTGAACGGCGGATCGCCCGTCAGCATTTCGTAGAGCACGCAGCCCAGGGCGTAGACGTCGGCGGGCGTGATCTCCCGTTCGCCCATCGCCTGCTCGGGGCTCATGTAGTGCGGCGTGCCCAGGCTCATCCCGGTCTCGGTCATCCGGGTGCCGCCCGCCTTGCTGGCGGCGAGCGCGATGCCGAAGTCGGCCACCAGCGCGGAGCCGTCGTGGAGCAGGATGTTCTCGGGCTTGATGTCGCGGTGGATCACGTCGTGCCGGTGCGCGTAGTCCAGCGCGGCCGCCACCTCGCTCGCGATCCGCACGGCGTCGGCCACCGGGAGCTGCTTTTCCCGGTTCATCCGGTCGCGGACCGTCTCCCCCTCGACATACGGCATCACGTAGAAGAGGAAGCCGTCGGCCTCGCCCGAGTCGAAGAGCGGCAGAATATGCGGATGCTGGAGGTTGGCGGTGGTCTTGATTTCGGACAGGAACCGCTCGGCACCGATCACCGCGGCCAGCTCGGGCCGGAGCACCTTGACCGCGACCCGGCGGTCGTGCCGGAGGTCCTGCGCGAGGTAGACGGTGGCCATGCCGCCCGCCCGAGCTCGCGCTCGAGGAGGTAGCGGTCGGTCAGGGCGGCCGTGAGGCGGGGCAGCGGGTCAGACATGTTGTATTCCCGTCCAGTAGATGATCGTCACCCTCCGGACCCCCGGCGTTCCGCGCTCGACCCGGCGTCGTGGCAGCGCAGCGCCGCCGCCTGCAGCGCGTCCATGAACGTCGCCTCGCTGGAATCCGCGCTGTAATAGCAGTTCATGCTCCCCATCACGTACTGCGACGCGATCTCGAGCGTCGTGGCGCTCGCCTGCTCCCCGCCGTCGCCGCCGCCGACGCCGTCGGCGACCATCGCGACGAAGGCCACCCGCTCGTCGGCGAAGGGGCGCTGCTGCGCGCCGGAGAGGCTGGTGAGGTGGAGCTGGACGTGCTTGTGGACGGACGCGATCAGGAAATGGTCCTGGTTCGACCGGCGGACCTTTCCCGTGTGCGTGAGGCCGTACACGTCGATCTCGTCGTCGTGGGGCTTCCGGTTGTCGGCCGGCTGCGGCGCATCAGCGACAGCCATGGTTCACCTCCCGCAGCCCGGGGCTGACGCTGCTCGCGATGGCGCCTCCTTCCCCATCCTCGCCTGCAGGTCCTTGAACCAGTTGTCCACGACCACCTGCGTGCTGTTCGGCGGCGCGACGGAGTCCGTGACGGGGCGAGCATGATGAAGCGCTTGTCGTCCGGCGAGACGTCGTAGGCACGGTACGAGAGGGACCCGGCATACGGCTGGCCGGAAGAGGGGCGTGGCGCTCCAGCCGAGAAGGCCGGTGCGGTCGTCACGGTCACCACCGTCATTTCGCCCGAGGCGCGGAAGAAGATTTCGTTTCCGCCATGACTCCAGAGCGGCTCGTCCCCGCCGGCGGTCGAAACCTGCCAGCGCCCGCCAGCCGCGTTGGGGAACGGCCGCACGTAAATCTCGGATTTCCCCGTATCATCCGACTGGTAGGCGAGCCACCTGCCGTCGGGCGAGAGGGTCGGCGCCCGCTCGTCGAACTTGCTCGACGCCACGATCGGCGTCAGGGCGGTGTCCACCCCCGGTCGGAAGCCCAGGATGTCCCGGCTCGGCAGGGTGGTGCGCACCACGCAGCCACTGGCCGTCGCGCGACCAGAGCGCCTCGGCCAGCGACTTGTCGGACCCGATCAGCCGCTCGGCGGCGCCGCTGCCGTCGGCGCGCTTCCGCGCAGAGCGACGCGTTGTTGTTGCCCGGGTCGGCGATAGACGTCACGGGCTGGCCGTCCGGGGACCAGACCGGGCGGTACTTGAGGAAGTCCTCGAAGGTGAGCCGGGAGAGCGGCCCGTGATCGAGTTGCTTGATCCAGATGTCGGAGGTCGGCTCTCCGGCGATGGCGACCGCGAGTCGGGTTCCGTCGGGTGAGAGACTCATCCCGCCGTTGAAGGGCCGGTCGTAGATCCAGCCGGAATCAACTGGCGAGGCGACGCCCTCTCGCGTGACCCAGACCGGCCGCACCGTTTCCTTGACGTCCCGGGGTTCGCCGGCGAGGTACATCAGGGTGCCCGCACCCGTGACGTCATAGTCCACGGCATAGCCAAACGCGGTGGCCACCCCCGCGATCACGGGAACGGCGGGGCCGGTCGTCGCCAGCTTGTCCTCGTCGAACGGCACCGCCGCCATGGTGCCGTCGGAGCGCGCGATGAGCAGGTATCCGGTGGCCAGGTACCGCGCACGGAGGCCGCGCTGGAGAATCTTGTACGTACCGGACTTGAAGTCGAGGACGGCGATGTCGCTCTCGTTGGGCCGCGTGGGCCCGTACCAGATGCTGAACACCAGGCCGCGGTTGTTGGGGAGGACGGCCGGGCTCAGGTGGGCGAATTCATGCCGGGCTGTGTCGAGCGTGGTGCGCACCGTCGGGATGCCGCCCGTCGCCGGGACGCTGACGATGCCTCCGCCCCCGCTCCGGAACCCGCCCGCCGAGTAGATGACCCCGTCCGGCCCCCACGCCGTCCCGCCGGCGGATACCAGCGTATCGGTCACCACGATGGGGGTCGATCCATCCACCGAGGCGGTCTTCAGCACCCCGGGGAAGACCGTGAAGGCCACCTGCCTCCCGTCGGGCGACCACGAGAGGCCCTGCGCGCCATCGGTCCCGGTGAGCGGGCGGGCGTGAAGCTGACTCCGATCCCGGATCCAGACCTGCCGCGTGCCACCCGCTCCGCCACCGATGTAGGCAAAACTGTTGCCGTCGGGGCTCAAGGCGATGACCTGCATCGTGTTGTTCGTGACCACCGCTTCCGTGCCCGACATTTCGAGCGCATATCGGCGGACTGGCGCCTGAACGTTGGCCGCGGAGCGGGACAACATCCACCCGCCGCCGACGAGCGTGAGCCCCCAGAGAGCCCACCCGGCCAGGGTGAGCGGCGTCCAGCGGCGGGGTGGAGCGTAGGCCGAGCCCGACAGGGATGTCGTCCGCGAGACGTATCCCGGGTCGGTGAGCGCGGCGCCGAACTCGGCGGCGGTGGCGAACCGGTCGGCCGGCAGCTTCTCCAGCGACTTCGCCACCGCCGCCGCCACGTTCGGCGGCACCGACTTCCGGTGCTTGGTGACCGGCGCGGCCTCCTCGGTGATGATCTTCATGATGATCTGCTGCGCCGAGGCGCCGACGTGCGGCGGATTGCCGGTCAGCATCTCGTAGAGCACGCTGCCGAGCGAGTAGACGTCGGACCGGGCGGTGATCTCCTTGTCGGCCGTCGCCTGCTCGGGGCTCATGTAGTGCGGCGTGCCGAGCGACATGCCGGTCTCGGTCATCCGGCCGCCGGCCGCCGCACTCGAGCGCCAGCGCGATGCCGAAGTCGGCCACCATCGGTCGGCCGTCGTGCAGCAGGATGTTCTCCGGCTTGATGTCGCGGTGGATCACGCCGTGGCGGTGGGCGTAGTCGAGGGCGTCGGCCACGCCACGCGTGATCCGCACCGCTTCGTCGATGCCGAGCTGCGTCTCGCGATCGAGCTTGGCGCGCAGCGTCTCGCCCTCGATGAACGGCATGACGTAGAAGAGGAAGCCGTCGGCGGTGCCGGAATCGAAGAGCGGCAGGATGTGCGGGTGCTGCAGCGCCGCCGTGGTCTTGATCTCCACCACGAACCGCTCGGCGCCGAGCACCGCGGCGAGCTCGGGCTTGAGGACCTTGAGCGCCACCTGGCGGTCGTGCTTGAGGTCGTGCGGCGAGGTACACCGTGGCCATGCCGCCCTGGCCCGAGCTCGCGCTCGATCCGGTAGCGGTCGGCGAGGGCAGCGACGAGGCGGGGAAGCGGTTCAGCCAATGAGCACTCCAATCCGCGTGTTCGTGACTGCGAGGCCACCGGTGGCCGAAGCGTCTGGCTCGATGTTGCTTCGTCACGAGCTCAGAAATCCGGAAGTGGGAAGCCTTAGGATACGGCCTTCACGGGGGACGGTAGAGCTGAGCCAGTTGGCCCCGAGCGCCGAGCGTTCGGCGAGGACGGAGTCGCGCTGGGGGACGAACACGGGATCGGGGTCGGTCCGCAGCGTCAGGTAGCGGTCGTACGCCCAGCGGGCGCCCGTGGTGTCGCCGGCCAGGACCGCGAGCCGACCCTCCTGCCGGAGGAAGGCCGGCAGGGTCCAGAGGTAGGCGGGATACCAGTTGTTCTCCCTGCGCCTGATCGCCGCGAGGGCTCCGGGGATATCCCCCTGGGCCTCGCGGAGCCGGGCGATCGTCCAGTTGGCCTCCACGACCGGGGCCGCCGGCGGCCCCAGCGTCAGCCAGCGCGGTCCACCGCGCATGAGGGAGTCGAGCGCGTCCAGGCGTGACGCAGCGCTCCGGTCGCGCCCGCCCTCGAGCAGTGTCTCGAGGAGGAGCGGGCAGACGCGAAAATCGAGCGAGCCCCACTGCTCCGCCGGTACTGGAGGGGAAGCAAGCGCGGCGAACGCGCGCAGCCGCTGGATGGCACGACGAGTTCCGCTCGTATCGCCCGAGGTGACTCGGAGCATCTCGGCGAAGCAGTCCCGGAGCGGCGGCCACTCCGCGGCATCCATCTGGGCCAGCCTCGCGAGCGCCTGGGGTCGGTACTGGGGCTCGACGACCGCTTGCCGGACCAGGTTGGCCTCGTCCCACGGGCTCACATTGCCCATGAATCCGTCCCAGGAATCCATGACTCGACCTTCGGCGAGCGCGACGGCGTACTCGCCAAGTTGTGCCGTGCCCCGCTCCTGTGCGGTCGTGCCTTCCTGGCGCAGCGTCGCGTTCGCCCAGTGGCCATCAGCCAGCGGCAACGCAGCCTGCGCGCTGACCAGGGGGATGAAGACCAGCTTCCCCATGAAGTCGAAATGGGAGGTCCCCTCCACCGGCATCCGCCAGCGGCGGGCATCCGTGGTGTCACCGAGCGCGAGTGCGGCTGCCCAGAGGCCGCCGTCATCTCCGGACCCGAGCTCGATCCTGGACTTGAATAGGCCCGCTGTGCGGCGGATCGCCGCGCTATCCCTGACGAACACAGCCAGGTAGAGCCGTTCCCGGATTGCCGGAGTGAAGCTCGAGTCGAGCGCGATGGCGCGGTCGAGCGCGTCGGCGGCCCGGGCGGCCCAGTCCGGCACGCTGGCCACGGCACCGTAGCTCGCAAGCCCACTGCCCAATACGAACCACTGGTCCGGGCTGTCCGCCGCGTCGCCCGCCGCGCGCTCTGCCTGCGCCAGGATCTCGGCGTAGGTGGATGGACCGGGGTAATTGGGGCCGACGAAGGTCATGCCGCGGAGCAGCGCAAGATCGCGCGGGCTCAGCCGGTTGCGGAGCCGCCAGAGCGCCGGGATCGCCCTGAATCCGGATGTGTTGAACACCGTGCCGACCAGCGGGTTCGTCGTGACGAGGCCGAAGGCGGCTTGGGCGAAGCTGGAATCGAGCGCGAAAGCGCTGCTGTCGAGCGCCAGCGCCTTGAAGTAGTCCCCGCGGCGATACGCCTTCCGGGCCGCGAGGTAGTCCTGCAGCGCATCGAGGGAGGTGGACGCGAGCCCGTCGAGCCGCTCGCGCGACTCCCCAGCCTCCTGGCTCAGGAGCCGTGCCACGAGCCGGTTGACCAGCACAGCCACGCTGTCGGGCATCCCCGACACGGCACCGTTGGCCAGTTCCTTGCCGTCGGTCACACGGATCAGGGAGCCGGTGAGCGTCAGCTCGGTCGGCGTGGCGATGGCGCTGCCGAGCAAGACGCGCCCGGCGCCGAGTTGCGCGGCGAGCCGGCGGGATTGCTCCTCTGAGAGGTCCTCCTGCTCGTTGCCGACCTCTCGCCGCCATGCGCTGAGTGTGGTGCGGGGCTCGACGATGCGCGGTCCCGTGCCACCAGGGAGCCGCGCGTTGAGGAGGTCGAGCATGGACTCGCGCAAGTAGGAGGTGGACTCGCCGCCGACGCGGAACGGCATGACCGCGATGACGTTCGGATCGAGGTGTCCCTTGATACGGTCTCTCTGCCACGCCCACCACCCCGCCGCGGCCAGCACGAGTACCCCGACCGCGACGAGCACTGCGCGTCGCGGCATTGTCGGGCGGACGGAAACGACGTCCGCACGGAGCGCCTCAACGAACTGCGCCACAGTGGCGTAGCGATCCATCGGGGAGCGCTGCATCGCCTTCTGCAACGCCCGATCAACCGACTCCGGCACGCCGTTCCGCACGACCCGCACCTGGGGGGTTGGCGAGCCCAGCCGCTTGGCGATGACCGCGGCGGCGGTCTGGCCGGTGAAGGGCGGCTCCCCGGCCAGCATCTCGTACAAGACGCTGGCCAGCGAGTACTGGTCGCTCCGGCCGTCCACGTTCGACTCGCCGGCCGACTGCTCGGGGCTCATGTAGGCGGGGGTGCCAACCGCCATGCCCGTCGCGGTCAGCTGGCTGCCGCCGGCGGCGTCGATGGCGCGTGCGATGCCGAAGTCGGCGACCACCGCCTGTCCGCTCGAGAACATGATGTTGTCGGGCTTGACGTCACGGTGGACGATGCCGCGCTCGTGGGCGTAGGTCAGGGCGGCGGCCACCTGCGCCGTGATCTCAAGGCTGTCCGCGACCGACAGCTGCCGGTCCCGCTGCAGGCGGTCCCGAAGGGTCTCCCCCTCCACGTACGGCATCACGTAGTAGAGGAAGCCGTTGGCGGAGCCGGAATCGAAGAGGGGAAGAATGTTCGGATGCTGCAGGCTGGCGGTGGTGGTGATTTCCTTCACGAAACGCTCGGCGCCGAGCGCTGCGGCGAGCTCAGGCTTGAGGACCTTGAGCGCCACCTTGCGCCGGTGCTTCAGGTCCTCGGCCAGATACACCGTGGCCATGCCGCCCTGGCCGAGCTCCCGCTCGATGTGGTAACGGTCGGCGAGAGCGGCGGCGAGGCGGCCGAGCGCGTCGGTCATCAGACTCCATGTTCAGGGGAAACTACGATGTTGCACTCGAGATCAGATCCAAGATGGCCGCGGCGCGCCCGTCCGGCCAGCTACTTCTTCCCCAGCGCCGCCTTCAATTCGTCGGTCCAGTTGAGTGTGAGCTCCAGGAACGTCCCCGTGCCCCGGCTCGAGGCGCCCCAGGGCTGCAACATGATGAAACTGCGGTCGTCCGGCGAAACGGCGTAGCAGGTGTGAAAGGGGCTGCAGCTCAGCCCCTTGACCGAGAAGAGATCCTGGTGCGCTCCCGGGCGGAACTCCTGACCGCCCTGGACCGCGACCGAGCGCAGGTGCCCATCGCCCGTGATGTAGAAGAGCTCCTTGCCACCGTGGCTCCAGGCCGGCGCCGCCCCGCCCTCGGTGGAGACCTGCCACCGGGCGTCACCGGTGTTGGGAAAGGGGCGGACATACACCTCTTCGTGGCCCGACTCGATCGAGACGTACGCCACCCACCGACCGTCGGGCGAGAGCGCCGGCGAGTACTCGTCGAACGTGCTGGCGGAGACCGTGATCGTCGATGTATCGGCACCAGTGCCGCGCGCGAAGATGTCGCGCACGTTGTCGGTGACACCCGTCCGGTAGAGCAGCCAGCGCCCGTCGGCTGACCACTGGGCTTCATCCACCTGCATGGTGTCCTGCGCCATGTAACGTTCCGGCTTGCTGCTGCCGTCCGCCCGGATGGTATAGAGGTACGATGGCCCGGTCCGGTCGGAAGTGAACGACAGCGTGCGCCCGTCCGGGCGCCAGGCGGCGCGATAGTTGAGCGTGCCTTCGAACGTCAGCCGAGTCAACGGGCCGGTGTCGAGCTGTTTGATCCAGACGTCGGTACGCCCCCCGGCCACCATGCTCACCGCCAGGCGGGAGCCGTCGGGGGAGAGCGCCATCGAGTTGATGCTCCCGCGCCAGGTGGAGTCCACGGTGGTCTTCCGCCCTTCGCGGGTCACCCGGATCACGGTGAACTGGTCGCGCCCTCCACCGTTGGAGAGGTAGAGCAGCGCTCCCGAGGCGGAGACCGCCATTTCGGGCACGATGCCATTGTCCACCTGGACCCCGGTCAGCACCGGGATCGGGGTCCCGCGCAGTTCCATGGCCTTGGCGTCGAACGGCGCGGCCAGAACCGAACCGTCCGGCCGGGCCATGACGAGGATGCGCTGCTTCGGCAGGTACCAGGTGCGTGCCACGTTGTCCGCCAGCGGCTTCGCCTTGCCGGTGCCGAGGTCGATGGCCACGAGCGCCATGTGCGCACAATTGTTGGTGCAGGTCGTGGCCAGGACGGCATCGTTGCGCCCCACGCTCGTGGGGAAGACCACCCCGAAACCCGCCGAGGAGGTCACCGGGACCATGGTCTTGCCGACGGGCGCGAGCGCCGCACGGAGGCCGAACGCGAGGTCGCTGTACAGCATCGTGCCGTCGGGCAGCCACACCCCGCTCGCGAGGGTGCGATTGACGCTTTGGGCCACGGCGGAGGGCGAGCCGGCGGTCGGGTCGATCTTGTACAGGACGCCACCGGCAAAGTAGCCCAGCCACTTGCCGTCCTCGGTAAAGAAGGGCGAATCGGCCCCCGCACTGCCCGGGACGACTCGTGGCACATTGGAGTCCCGGTCCCTGATCCAGAGCTCGCTGGGTCCCGATCCGTCCGAGGCCACGTAGGCGAGGCGCGACCCGTCGGGGGCCATCGCAAAGGCGTGGCCGGAGAAGGCCAGTTCCGCCTGCCGGAGCCCCGGCACCTCGATCTCGTAGCGCGCCAACGGTGCGCCCGGCGCGCGCCGCGCCTGGACTGCGAAGTACGCGGCCGCCATCGTGGCCACGGTCGCGACGGCGACGGCAACCCGGAAGGCCGCTCCCTGCGTAGGTGGCGCCTGGGGCGCCGCCCGTCCGGCGGTGCGGGGCCGGACGCCGCCGTGTCCGGCCAGCGCCGCGCTGAAGTCCGCCGTCGTGGTGAACCGGTCGGCGGGGAGCTTGGCGAGCGCGGTCAGCACCGCGTCCTCGACCTCGGGCGGCACCGTGTCACGCCGCGCGATCAGCGGGGCGGGTTTTTCCGTCATCACCTTGGCGACGATGGACTGCGCGGTGGGGCCGGTGAAGGGTGGTTCGCCGACGAGCATTTCGTACAGCACGCACCCCAGCGCATAGACGTCCGAGCGCGCGGTGATCTCCCGCTCACCCATGGCCTGCTCGGGACTCATGTAGTGCGGCGTCCCGAGGCTCATCCCCGTCTCGGTCATCCGGGCGCCGCCGGCCTTGCTCGCGGCCAGTGCGATGCCGAAGTCCGCGACGAGGGCGGCGCCGTCGTGCAGCAGGATGTTCTCGGGCTTGATGTCGCGGTGGATTACGCCGTGGCGATGGGCGTAGTCGAGTGCCGCGGCCACTTCGGTGGCGATGCGCACCGCCTCGGCGACCGGCAGCTGCTTTTCCCGGCTGATCCGATCGCGCACCGTTTCGCCTTCGACAAAGGGCATCACGTAGAACAGGAAGCCGTCGGCGGCGCCAGAGTCGAAGAGCGGAAGAATGTGGGGGTGCTGCAGGTTGGCGGTGGTCTTGATCTCGCTCAGAAAGCGCTCAGCGCCGATGACGGCCGCGAGTTCCGGTCGCAGGACCTTGACCGCCACCAGCCGGTCGTGCTTGAGGTCCTGCGCCAGGTAGACCGTGGCCATGCCGCCCTCGCCGAGCTCCCGCTCGAGTCGATAGCGGTCGGCCAAGGCCGCGGCGAGGCGGGGAAGCGGGTCAGCCATTCGTGACACTCCGAATCAGCGTCCGCCGCCGAATCAGGTAATAGACAACGGACGCAGCGATCAGCGCGGCCATGCCGAGTGTCTCGCGCCGCGTTGAATGGCTCAGCACCCAGATGACCACGGCCGAAGCCAGCAGCGCCACGGTCGGGCCGCCAGGGGCCCGGAAGCTTCCCGGAACCACAGGCCGCCGGTAACGAAACTGCAGCGCGGCGAGGCAGACGGCGAGGTAGACGAGGAGGAGCGCCATGCCCGAGAGCACCGCCAGCGCCTTGAAGCCGCCGGACAGGGTCAGCAGGAGCGCGAAGACCGCGTATGAGAGGATGGCAACCCACGGCGTGTGGAAACGGGGGTGTACTCGGCTGACCGCCTTGGGCAGCATGTCACTCTCCGAGACCGCCAGGAAGGCACGCGGCGAGGCGATCATGTCGCCGGCCAGCACGCCGAACCCTGCGACGGCCGTGCACGCCACCACCAGGCTCCGGCCGGCACCACCGGCCAGGCGCTGGGCCACGTCGACGAGCGGCGTCGGACTCCCCTGCGCCAGTTCGCTGCCAAGAACGCCCTGCGCCACGAACTGGATCGCGATGTAGAGCAGCACGATGGCGCCGGTCGCCCCGAGGATGGCGCGCGGGACGGTGCGGGCCGGGTCGCGGATTTCTCCGCTCGGCGTGAGCGCGCTCTCCACTCCGCCGAAGGCAAAGAAGAGGAGCAGCGTCCCGGCGCCCAGTTGCTCGAACGTCGGCCAACCGGACCAGGTCAGGTTTGATCGCTGGACGGCGAACGTCCCGACCGCCACGAGCAGCAGGAGCGGCAGCAGCTTGGCCACGGTGGCTGTCACCGCGACCCGCTGGCCCTGGCGCACGCCGCGGATGTTGACGGCGGCGAGCCCGCCGAAGAGGAGCACGAAGGCGAGCGTCCGCGCGATGCCGCTCGAGAGGGCGGGGACGGCGGTGGCGAGCGCATCCATCAGCACATGGGCAATCGCCGCGTCCGATCCGGCGCAGTAGGCGAGGGAAAAGACGACCCAGGTCACGAAACCGGCCATGGGGCCGAACGCCTCTTCGACATAGGCGACCGCCCCACCCGAGCGGGTGACTTGGCTCCCCACCTCGGCAAAACAGGTGAGGACGAGGAGGACGAGGGCGCCGCAGACCAGGTAGGCGAGGAGGGCGGCCGGGCCGAGGATGGCGGCCACCACGGCCGGCAGCGCGAAGATCCCGGCCCCGATGGTCAGGTTGACGGCGTTGGCGCCGAGGGTCCAGGGGCCGATGGCGCGGAGGAGCGACTGCTCTTCGTTTTGGGCCGTCCGGGCGGGGGCCTCGTTCACTTCTTCACCTTTGCCTTGAGGTCCTCGAAGAAGTGCTCCACCAGCACCACCTCCTGCCGCGCCTCGCTCACCGGCCTGCGAATCATCACGAACCGGCGATCATCGGGGCCGACGTCGTACTGGGGCCGGTTGATGGCGCTGGCGTACTGAGCGACCGAGAAGAGCGGGCGCGCGTTGCCGGGAGCGAACCCCGCGCCCGCGGCGACGGGGAGGGTCATCAATTTGCCGTGACTCTTGAAGAACAGCTCGCGTCCGCTGCGTGCCCAGCGGGGCTCTGTACCGCCACCCTGTGAGACCGGGTACTTGACCTGCATGTCCGGGAACGACGCCACATAGATCTCGGCGCGCCCCGAGTGATCGGAGGTGAACGCCAGCCACCGGCTGTCCGGCGAGAGGGCGATCTGCGTGTTGAAGCTGCTGTCCGAGTAGATCATCGCGAGGGTCGTGTCCCCCCGCAGGCGCCTGGCGTAAATGACGCCGAATGACGCCCGATCGTCGGCCCGGACCACCAGCCACTCGCCATCGCGGCTGAACTCGGCTTCCCAGATTCCCACATCCATGTCGAGCAGGAGTCGCGGCGGGATGCTCGCGTCGGTGGGGCTGAAGAAGACGTCGTTGGCTCCTGCATTGGAGGACCCGCTATTGGTGGTCGTGAAGGCGAACCCGGTCCCGTCGGCCGTCCAGGAGGGGCGCCAGCTGCCCAGGTCGCCGCGCGAGACGCGGAGGCGTGAGCCATCCGCCCGGCGGACCCAGAGCTGGGTGACGTCCTCCCGCACGCTCACCGCGATGTTCCTGCCATCCGGCGAGAGGGCGGGGTACTCGAACGCGCCGGTCCAGTCCGTCGCGAAGGGCGCTTCGCTGCCATCCCGCGACACCCACACCAGCGTGGACTTGTCGAGATCCTGCGTCCCCAGCGTGTACAGGGCGCTGCCGGACGCAGACATGGTGAACCCGTCCGGCGCGACGCCCTCCGCCACCGACATCGCGCCGGAGGTGACCAGCATCCGGCGCACATCGAACCCGACGGCGAAGAGTCCGCCCTCCCGGGCGGTGTACAGCAGGTGGCCGGTGGGCGCGTACCAGCCGCCCGCGGCATTGGGCACCAGCAGGCGTGTCGTGTCGGCCTTGATGTCGTAGACGTAGACCGACGATCCGCTGGCGCAGTTGCCGGGACAGCCGGTGAACAGTACCCCACGGCTCCCAGGCAATGGCCACAGGGTGGCGGGGTCGTCTCGGTGGACCCGGTTGGCCGCCCGCAGGATGGTGGCTGGGCCACCATCGCCCGGGACACGCGACAGCCCGCTCGCGCTGTTGACGAAGACGATGGTTCCGTCGTCGAGCCAGGTGCCGACGCTGTAGGTCTCGTTCGCTCCAGACGCGAGGTCGATCGAGCCGCCGCCTGAGACGCGGACCTTGCGGAGCTTCCCGCCGTGCGTGAAATACCCGATCCACTCGCCATCGGGCGAAAAGAACGGGCCGCCAGCACCTTCGGTCCCCGCGATCGGCAGCGGGTGGACGTCGTCCCCTCGCTTGATCATGAGCTGCGTGTCATCACCCACCGAGTCGCTGAAGACGATCACCGTTCCGTCAGGCGAGATGGCGGCCCGCGCCTCGATCCGCGGCGAACTCGGGATGAGGAAGTCGGGGAAGGTCGCCTGCCACAAGACGATCCGCTGCCGGCTGGTCTCCGGGGCCGGCCCCGGACGCAGCCAGCCCCAGAGCGCGGCGACCAGCAGGACGGCGGTGAGCACGCCCATGCCGGAGAGGGTGCGCCGGGAGGCCACGGCGCCGACCGCCTGGCTGCCGCCCGGCAACCCGGCATGCGAGGTGAAGGCCGCGTTTCCGAGCGCGTCGGCAAATTCCTTCGCCGTCGCGAACCGGTCGGCTGGCAACTTCTCCAAGGACTTGGCGACCGCGTCCGCCACATTCTGCGGGACCGCCTTTCGGAGCTTGGTGACTGGGGCCGCCTCCTCGGTCACGATCTTCATGATGATCTGCTGGGCCGAGGCACCGACGTGGGGCGGGTTTCCGGTGAGCATCTCGTACAGCACGCTGCCGAGTGAATAGATGTCGGAGCGGGCGGTGATCAGCTTCTCCGCGGTGGCCTGCTCGGGGCTCATGTAGTGCGGTGTCCCGAGCGACATGCCGGTCTCGGTCATCCGGCCGCCCGCCGCGGCACTCAGCGCCAGCGCGATGCCGAAGTCGGCCACCATCGGCCGGCCGTCATGGAGCAGGATATTCTCCGGCTTGATGTCGCGGTGGACCACGCCGTGGCGGTGGGCGTAGTCGAGGGCGTCGGCCACCGCGACCGTGATCCGCACCGCTTCATCGATGCCGAGCTGGGTCTCGCGGTCGAGCTTGGCTTCGCAGTGTCTCGCCGTCGATGAACGGCATGACATAGTAGAGAAAGCTGTCGGCTTCCCCGCTGTCGAACAGCGGCAGGATGTGCGGATGCTGCAGCGCGGCGGTGGTCTTGATCTCGACCACGAAGCGCTCGGCGCCGATGACGGCGGCGAGTTCCGGCTTCAGAACCTTGAGGGCCACCTTGCGGTCGTGCTTGAGGTCCTGCGCCAGATACACCGTGGCCATCCCGCCCTGACCGAGCTCCCGCTCGAGTAGATAGCGGTCGGCGAGGGCGACGGCGAGGCGAGTCAGCGGATCCGTCACTTCCGCCTCTTCATCTCGTCGAACCAGTTGAACACCATCACCAGTTCGGACGTCTGGGATGCGGATCCGTTGATCATCAGGAAGCGCCCGTCCCGGCTCACCGCGTACGCATGATGGAGCTCATCCGCGGCCATGCTCGGCGCGGAGAACAGGAGGTGGGGTGGTTGCGCGCTGAAGGTGGCACCGAGCGTCACGTCGGCGGCCATCATCTCGCCGCTCCTGGTACGATAGAACAACTCCTTGCCGGAGGCCGACCACCGCGGCTCCCCACCGCCGTTGAACGAGACCTGGGTCCGCCCGGCGCCAGGGTCGCCGAGCATCCGCACGAACACCTCGGCGCGCCCCGATTCGGTCGACACGTACGCGAACCACTTTCCGTCCGGCGAGATGGCGGGGGCGAATTCATCGGACGGGCCAGCCAGCAGCGGCTTCCAGGCAGTGTCCCCGACCGTTCCGACAAGAATGTCACGGGAGGAGGTCGTGCTGCCGAGGCGGACCAGGTAGTGCCGGCCGTCCGGCATCCATTCGATCTCCTCGACCCCGTTCGGCGCCGTCGCCAGTGGCGTGGCATCGGCACTGCCGTCGGCGCGTTGCATCCACGCCTTGCGCACCGCCCCGCTGGTGGACGAGATGAACGTGAGGTAGCGCCCATCCGGCGTCCACGCCGGCCGGCTCCCGCCGCCGGCGCCGAGCGTCACTCGCGATACCGGCCCGTTGGGAAGTCGTTTGACCCAGACCTGCTCTCCATCACTCCCAAACACCGTCACGGCCAGTCGGGAATCATCCTGCGACAGGGTCACCACGCCGAATTGGCCGCGCCATGCCGAGTCTACCGGGGTTTGCTTCCCGGTGCGGTCGACCCAGACCACCCGCGCACTCCCGGAGCCGCCCCCGGGCATGTAGGCGAGCGTGCCGTTGTCGCTGACGCTGAATTCCCCCGAGCCGCTGGTCCCATCGATCTGGACCTGTTCGGCGATCGAGATGGGCGCTCCCGTAAGCTTCCCGGTGGACGGATCGAAGGGCACACTGAGTAACGAGCCGCTGAGGGTGACATAGACGATCTGGCCGGTCGGTACGTATCGACCATAGACGCCCTGCAGAATCGGAGTCGCCGCGCCGGTCGCCAGGTCGAGGATCCCCAGTTCTGAATTGCCGATCGAACTGTGCCAGAGCTGGACGAGCACCTTCTTTCCACCCGGCAGCGGCTGCACCCAGTCGTGCTCCGTCACCCCCGACGCCGAGTCGAGGTGGCTGACGACCTCAGAGGCGCCCCCGCCGGCGGGCACCCGGGCGACCACCGACCTCCCATTGGTGAAGTAGATGAGACCGGACTCGTCCCAGGCACCACCCCAGGGAACGGCCGAGTCCCGGACGACCGTCACCGGGCCACCCCCGTTGATCGAGACGACGCGCAGGCTCCCGGGGTTGCCGGTGACGTAGCCCACCGACTGCCCATCAGGCGAGAAGAAGGGAGCCAGCGCACCGCCGGTCCCGGGCAGGGCCCGGGCTGTCAGGGAATTCAGGTCGCGGACCCAGAGCTGATCGCCCCCCGAGCTGTCGGGGCCGACATACACCAGGCGCGACCCGTCCCGTGACAGGTCGAACCGTCGCGTGGGCGAGGCCCGGATCTGCTCCCCGGCGGGGAACGCCACGGCCACCCGAACGGTCGGACGCGCAGGCTGGTGCCGCCAGGCCCAGGCGCCGAAGGCGAGCGCGGCGACGGCCAGCGCGCCGGCGGCCATCGCCACCTGTCGCCATGGTCCCTGGCTCGCCGCGGCGACGGCCAGATGTGCCGTGGTGCGCGCCGTCGTCGTGGTTGGGTTGGCCAGTGCCGCCGCGAACTCGGCGGCGGTGCCGAAGCGGTCGGCGGGGAGCTTCTCGAGCGCGGTGAAGACCGCCGTCTCGACGCCGGGCGGGATCGTCTTCCGCTGGCCGGTGAGCGTGCGCGGCTCCTCGGTCATGACCCGGGCGATGATGGCCTGTGCGGTCGGGCCCATGAACGGCGGCTCGCCCACCAGCATTTCGTAGAGCACGCAGCCGAGGGCGTACACGTCGCTCCGCGCGGAGATTTCCCGCTCGCCCATGGCCTGTTCGGGGCTCATGTAGTGCGGCGTGCCGAGGCTCATGCCGGTCTCGGTCATCCTGGTGCCGCCGGCCTTGCTGGCGGCCAGCGCAATGCCGAAATCCGCCACCAGGGCGGAGCCGTCGTGGAGCAGGATGTTCTCGGGCTTGATGTCGCGGTGGATCACGTTGTGCCGGTGCGCGTAGTCGAGCGCGCTCGCCACCTCGCTCGCGATCCGCACCGCGTCGGCCACCGGGAGCTGCTGTTCGCGCGTAATCCGGTCGCGGACGGTCTCGCCCTGGACGTAGGGCATCACATAAAAGAGGAAGCCGTCGGCCTCGCCCGAGTCGTGGAGCGGGAGGATGTGCGGGTGCTGCAGGTTGGCGGTGGTCTTGATTTCGCTCAAAAACGCTCGGCGCCGATGACGGCCGCCAACTCTGGCCGGAGGACCTTGATGGCCACCTGGCGGTCGTGCTTGAGGTCCTGCGCCAGGTACACCGTGGCCATGCCGCCCGCGCCGAGTTCGCGCTCGATGCGGTACTTGTCGGCGAGGGCGGTGCTGAGCCGGTCGAGGGTGCTCATCGTGCCGTGCCTTGCTCGGCGAATCGCCGCTGGACCTCGGTGAACCAGTGCAGCACCACGATCGGCTCGGGCGCCGCCTGCACGGCGGCCTGTCGAACCACGAGGAAATGCTGCCCGTCCCGGGAGACATCGTAGTTCGGGTACGAGAATCCCCCCATGGCGTACTTCGCGTAATCGAAGAGGGCGGTACGACTGACCACGCGCATCGTGGCACCGAACTCGAGCAGTGCCACGGTCAGGCTGTCGGTGTCGCCGTTGCGGTAGGCGAGTTCCGTGTTGGACACCCAGACCGGTTCGATCCCACGGCCCGTGGACACCAGCGACCGCGCGCCAGGGGTCAGGAAGGGCCGGACGTAAACCTGGCTCGTCCCCGATTCGTCGGAGGTGTAGGCGATCCACCGACCGTCCGGGGAGACGGAGCCGGACTCCTCGTCGGCAGGGGTCCCGACGGCGAGTTGCCGGGTGCGCTGGCCGGTGCGTGGGAATCGTGAAGATGTCCTCGGCACCCGCACCGACGGAGTCTTCCGCCGGGCGGCCATCGAAGACGATCCACTTGCCGTCCCGGGACCACGACGTTTCCGTGGAACCGTTCACACCCGGCCCCTCGACCGCGGGCGTCGCCAGGGCCGAGTCCCGTCGGCCGGCGCCCACCACAACTGCCACTTGCCGGTCCGGTAGGAGCTGAACACCAGGCGAGAGCCGTCCGGGGACCAGGATGGGCGGACGTTTGCGCTGTCGAAGGTCAGTTGGGAGAGCGTGGCGGAGGCAATGTCGTAGACCCAGACCTGGGAAGGCTTGGTGCCGTCGTTCGCCATCACGGCGATGCGCCTGCCGTCCGGCGAGAACCTGGGCATGGCCGTAGCTGCCGGGACGCGCGACGACCAGCTCGTGTCGACGGCGAGGCCGCTTCACGGTGGACACCACGACGATCGTGACCGGGCCCCGGGCCGAGGCCACCTATGACGGTAGAGCGCCGTGCCGTTCTGCGCGACCACGAAGTCGGGGGTGTCCGCCGGCGCGTACCCCCTCGAGGAGCGGGACGGCGGCCCCGACGATCCGGCGCTTCTTCGCGTCGAATGCCGCTGCGTAGAGTGCGCCTTCTTCCGTGACGTACATGAGATGCCCGGTCGAGGTACCAGCCGCGCGCGGCCCCTTCGACGACGTCGTCGCTTTCTTCGTGTCGAGGTCGAGCACCGCGAGGTCATGCGTGCCGTCAGCCGGTGCACCGCGCCCCCCGAAGAGGGAGACCAGCCCGCCCGCCCGCCAGGAAGTCCGTCGACGTGCGACACGAAGGTGCTGTCGAAGAGCGAGTCGTGCCACTCCCGGATCTGGACGCCTCGCGGAGACCGCGCGCAGCCTGGCGCTGCCGTTCGAGCACGTACACGATGAAGCCGTCGTCACCCCATGAGGTGCTGGCGACAATCGTCGGGAGGTCCGCCGCCAAGGTGACGGGGGGGCCGCCACTAACCGACACCTTCTTCAGCTTCTCGGTCTGCCATGGTGGCGAAACCAATCCAGAGCCCGTCGGGCGAAAAGAAGGGCGAGATGGCGTCCTCGGTGCCCGGGATCGCGACCGGCTCGATGCGGTCGAGCCCGCGCAGATACAGGCGGCTGCCGGGGCCGATCGAGTCCCGCCCGACGAAGACGATGCTCCGCCCGTCGGGAGACAGCGCGAACGGGACATCCGCACTGCCGCGGATCGCGAGCCGGGTGGCATGTCCCGGCTCGAGCGTGAAGCGCACGGCGCTCTGGTCCAGGGGCTTCCGGCGAAATGCCATCACGCCGATCAGCGCGCCTGCGGTGAGCAGACCTCGGCCACCGCGACGCGCTTCCAGCGGTCGGCCGGTGTGAGCCCCCCGGCGCCGCCCCCGCGGCCTGCTCGACCTCGCAGCGAAAAGCCGGGGTTGCCCAGCGCGTCGCCGAACGCCTTGGCCGATTCGAACCGGTCGGCCGGCAGCTTCTCCAGCGACTTGGCCACCGCGTCCGCCACATTCCGGGGGACGGCCTTCCGGAGCTCCGTCACCGGGCGCGCGGTGTCGGTGACGATCTTCATGATGATCTGCTGCGCCGAGGCGCCCACGTGGGGCGGATTCCCGGTGAGCATCTCGTAGAGCACGCTGCCGAGCGAGTAGACGTCGGACCGGGCGGTGATCAGCTTTTCCGCCGTGGCCTGCTCCGGACTCATGTAGTGCGGCGTGCCGAGGGACATGCCGGTCTCGGTCATCCGGCCGCCCGCCGCCGCGCTCAGCGCCAGCGCGATGCCGAAGTCGGCCACCATCGGGCGGCCGTCGTGGAGCAGGATGTTCTCCGGCTTGATGTCGCGGTGGATCACCCCGTGGCGGTGGGCGTAATCGAGGGCGTCGGCCACGGCCATCGTGATCCGCACCGCCTCCTCGATGCCGAGCTGGGTCTCGCGATCGAGCTTGCTCCGGAGCGTTTCGCCGTCGATGAACGGCATCACGTAGTAGAGGAAGCCGTCGGCGGTGCCGGAATCGAAGAGCGGCAGGATGTGGGGATGCTGCAGCGCCGCGGTGGTCTTGATTTCCACCACGAATCGGTCGGCGCCGATGACGGCGGCCAGCTCCGGCTTGAGGACCTTGAGCGCCACCTTGCGGTCGTGCTTGATGTCCTGCGCCAGGTACACCGTGGCCATGCCGCCCTGGCCGAGTTCCCGCTCGACACGGTACTTGTCGGCGAGGGCGGCGGACAGGCGGGGAAGCGGGTCGGTCATCCTATTTCTTCCCCATCTTGGCCTTGAGTTCCTCGTTCCAGTTGTCCACCACTACCAGCTGACCGGCGCCTGGCGCCTGGTTGACCGACGCGAGTCGGACCATCAGGAAACGCTTGTCGTCGGGGGTGATGTCGTAATACGGGACGATCGTGGAATTGAAGAGTCCCCCGCCGAGGGGAAGGAGGCGGCGGGGCTCACCGGGCACGAACGTGGTCCCCGGGGTGATCGGCACCACCATGAGGTCGCCGGAGGGGGCTTCGAAGAAGAGCTCCCTCCCGCTGTGGGCCCAGCGCGCGGCGGAGCCGCCCCGGGTGGACACCTGCCAGCGCCCCGCACCGGTGTTCGGGAACGGTCGCACGAAGATCTCGTCCTGCCCGGATTCGTTCGACGTGTACGCCAGCCACTTGCCGTCGGGCGAGAGTGCCGCCCCGCTCTCGCTATATGGCGCCGTCAGCAGGGGAGTGGCCACCGTGTCGCGCCCCGGCCGCACGGCGTAGATGTCCCGGTTGCCATTGGCTTCCACGACTCGATAGATCAGCCATTGACCGTCGTGCGAGAGGGACGCCTCGGCGATCGCACGCCCCGGTACCCGCCAGACCAGCTCGGCCGCCGCGCTGCCGTCCGCGCGCTTCTTCCATACTGATTGCGATCCGCTGTCCGGATTCAAGACGTACAGGACCGAGCCCCCGTCCGGCGTCCACTGAGGCCGGATCGAGCCCAGGCCGTCGAAGGTCAGGCGCGACAGCGGTCCGGATGGCAGTTGCTTGATCCAGATGTCCGGTGATGCCACGCCGATGATGTCGAGTGCCACCCGCTTTCCGTCCGGCGAGAGGCTAAGGGCGGGATTTGCCGACGGGTTGAGGGTCATCGGTGGGTCGAGTGGCGTGATGAGGCCCTCCCGGCTGACATAGACCAGTTCCGCCACTCCGCCAGCGTTCGACGCCAGTCCCGGGACGTACGCGAGAGCACCGGTCGATGAAATCGCGAAATCGGCCGACCCGAAGGGCTTGGTCATGACCCCTTCGAAGAGGGGGACCGCGGGGCCGGTCATCTTGAGGCGACCCTGGTCGAACGGCGCCGCGAGGACGGCGCCGTCGGACCGCAGGAAGACCATGTACCCCGGGGCCACGTACCGCGCCATCAGCCCCTTGGTGAGGATGTGCCGCTCCCGGGTCTTGAAATCGTACGCGACGATGTCGAAGTCGGTGGGGTCCAGGTTGCGCCTCGAGCGGTACAGAAGGCCCTTGCCATTCGGCAGAGCCGCCGGCCAGGCGTGCCCGATCTCGCCAGTGGTGGAGTCGTACGGAATCAGGGGCTCGGGATTTCCGCCATCGGCCCGGACGCGGTTCAGCCCGGCGGGAGAGTCGAAGTAGATCCATCCATCGGGTCCCCAGGCGCCGCCGCCCCCTGCCCCAGAGCCGGGGGCCGCAAGCGTGATCGGAGGACCTCCGTTCACGGCGACCACTTTCAACAGGACGTTTTGGCCGGTAGAGAACGCGATCCGGCTGCCATCCGGCGAGAAGAAGGGGTTGGATGCGCCGAGGGTGCCGGCGAGGGGCGTTGCATCGAGCCGGTTCCGTTCCCGGACCCAGAGTTCGTCCCCGCCCTCGCCGGGGCCGACATACACCAGGCGCTTGCCGTCGGGCGAGAGGGCGATGTTGACGCCGAGAATCCCCTGGCGCATTGCCTGGTCGGGCGGGAGGCCCATGCTGTAGCGGATGACCGGCGCCGGCGGCTTCGGGCGGAAGAGCGCCCATGCGGCGAGGGCCGTGCTCACTAGCGCGATGGCAGTCAGCCCGGCGACCAGCACGCGCGTGCGGGGAGACGCCGCACGCGCAATGCCGACCGCGGACGCCGTCGCCCGCGTGGCGAAGCTGGGATTCGCCAGTGCCGCGGCAAACTCCGCTGCCGAACTGAACCGGTCGGCCGGAAGCTTCTCCAGCGCCGTCAGTACTGCCGCTTCCACCTGCGGCGGAATCGTGTGCCGCTGACCGATGAGCGAGCGGGGGTTCTCGGTGACCACCCGCGCCACGATCGCCTGCGCCGTCGAACCGGTGAACGGCGGGTCGCCGGTGAGCATCTCGTAGAGCACGCAACCCAGCGCGTACACGTCGGAGCGCGCGGTGATCTCGCGCTCGCCCATCGCCTGCTCGGGGCTCATGTAGTGCGGCGTGCCGAGGCTCATGCCGGTCTCGGTCATCCTCGTACCGGCGGTGCTCACCGCCAGCGCAATGCCGAAGTCGGCCACCAGCGCGGAGCCGTCGTGCAGCAGGATGTTCTCCGGCTTGATGTCGCGATGGATAATGCCGTGCCGGTGCGCGTAGTCGAGCGCCGAGGCGGCCTCGGTGGCGATGCGCACCGCGTCGGCCACCGGCAGCTGCTTTTCGCGGCTGATCCGGTCGCGGACGGTCTCGCCCTCGACGAACGGCATGACGTAATAGAGGAGGCCGTCGGCGTCCCCCGAGTCGATCAACCCGAGGATGTGAGGGTGCTGCAGGTTGGCGGTGGTCTTGATCTCGGCCAGGAAGCGTTCGGCGCCGATCACGGCGCCGAGTTCGGGACGCAGCACCTTGACCGCCACCTTGCGATCGTGCTTGATGTCCTGGGCCAGGTACACGGTGGCCATGCCGCCGGCGCCGAGTTCGCGCTCGAAACGGTATCGATCGGCGAGCGAGTCGGCGAGTTTGGGGGGAATCACGGACACGTCAGGGTTCTCCCCAGAAGGGCGCCGAAGGACCGAATTTCAAGAATGGGAACCCCATAGAGTGTCCTTCGAATCGAGGGAGGGCAAGGGGCCCGGTTGGCGGTCCCGGGCCTGTGCCACCAGATTCCCAAGCTGCTGCCCCGTCCGACCTTAGCCCGGAGCCCCGGATGTCCCGACTGTCTGCCGCTGGTATCGTGATACTGCTGGTCGCCGCCGGCCCCCTGGCCGCCCAGATTCCGACCGCCGAGTACGCCGCGCGGCGGGACACCGTGGCCGCGCACCTGGCCGACGGGGTGCTCCTCTCCTTCGGCGCCGGCGAGTCGATGACCGACGAGGCCGACTTCCACCAGCTGCCCGCCTTCGAGTACCTGACGGGATACCGCCGGCCCAATGCCGTCTTCGTCATGGCGGTGCGGGGCGGGCACATCGCCTACCAGATGCTGTTCGAGCCGCCCATCGATCCGCGGCGCGCGCTGTACGACGGCTTCGCACCCGATTCGGCTGATCTCGAGCACCGGATCGGGCTGGGCCTCCGGGCCCGCGACCAGCTCCGCGGCGTCATGGACGCGATGGCCGGCCGCGGCACGCTCTGGACGGTGACCGACGCGCACAGCCGCGACTACCGCACGACCGACTCGCTCAGTGCCGAGCGGTACTTCGTGGAGCGGTTCTGGGCGGCGCACCCGAACGTGACCGTCAAGAGCGCCGACGCCATCCTCGATTCGCTGATGGTGGTCAAGAGCCCGGCGGAGATCGCGCTCCTCCGGAAGGCAGTGGACATCTCGGTCATGGGCGAACTCGCGGCGATGAAGGCGGTGCATCCCGGCGTCAACGAAGGCCAGATCCACGCCCTCACCGACTACACCTTCCGGATGGCCGGCGCCTCGGGCCCCTCGTTCCGCGCCATCATCGGCTCCGGCCCCAACTCCACCAGCTACCACTACCGCGCCAACGACCGCGTCATGGAAGCCGGCGAGATCGTGGTGATGGACATGGGGGCCCTCTACGACGGCTACGCGGGAGACGTCACCCGCACCATTCCCGGTGAACGGCACCTACACCGCCGATCAGGCGGCCGTCTATTCCATCGTGCGCTCGGCGCAACGTGCGGCGGAGCGCGAGGCCCGCCCCGGTGCGAAGGTCAGCACCGGCGAGGCGGCCATCCGGGCCGTCATGGCCACCGAACTCGCCAAACTCGGACTTACCGAGGGGCCCGATGCCACCTTCGACCCGCCCTGGGCCGACGCGGCCCGCTGCCAGCGCGTCCCCGTGGTGTGCACCCAGGCCTTCCTCTACATGGCGCACGGTCCCGGGCACGGCATCGGGCTCGAGGTGCACGACGCCGGCGGCTATTCGTACTCGCCGACGGGGATCTTCCAGTTGAACGAGGTGTTCACCATCGAGCCCGGAGTGTACATCAGCACCGCGCTGCTCGACATGCTGGCCGACACGCCGAAGAACCGCGCGTTCATCGCCAAGGTGCGGCCGATGGTCGAGCGGTACAACCACATCGGCATCCGGATCGAGGACGACTACCTGATCACGGCGAACTGGAGTGGAATGGCTGTCGAAGGCGCCGAGGGAGATCAGCGAAATCCAGGCGGTGATGCAGGCCGCCGCGAAGGCGCGTCGCAGCGGCAAGTAGCTTCTGTCATTGCGAGGAGGCCCCGAGAGGGGCCGACGAAGCAATCTCGGTACGCGGCGCTACTGCCTGGCGCCGAGCCAGCTCTGCCGGAACTTCAGCATGTCGTCGGTGACCGGGAGGCCTGCCTCCTCGTAGGTGACCACCTCGAGCCGGGTGTCGGCGCCGACAGTCACGTTCACCGTGCTCTGCCGGCCGCGTCCGCGGTAGGTCACCGGGATCACGTCGCCCGGCTTGTGCGCCGCGCGGACGGCCTGCCAGGCGCTGTCGGAGGTGAGCGGGGTTCCGTCGAGGGTCAGGATCACGTCGCCGGCGTCGAGGCCGGCCTGGTAGAGCGGGGAGCCGATCAGCGTCGGCGCCGCGATCTTGCCGCCCGCCGTGTCGATCTGGATCCGGACTGGCCCGAGCCAGGCGGTTCCCGGACTCCTGGGGCGGAGGAGCAGTCCGGCCTGCGAGAGGAGCGCCGCCAGGTCCGGCACCTCGCGCCCCAGGACGTACTTGGCGAAGAAATCGTCCGCGAACGCCTGCTTGCCGGAATATTCCACCAGCGTCGCCTGCAGGTCCTGCAGGGTGTACGGCACCTCGGACTGGCCGTACTTGGTCCACATCATCCGCATGAACCCGTCGAGCGGCTTCCCGAATTCCTTCCGGAGCGACAGGTCGAGCGCCAGCCCCAGCACCGAGCCCCAGGTGTAGTACGAGATGAAGGTGTTGTCCTCGTTGGTGGGGTCGATCGAGGTGGCCGCGTCCACGAACGGCGCCTGCTGGCTCATCTCCACCGGGCTCGCGAACTGCCGGCCGGGATCGTTGATCACGGCGTTGATGCCGCCCGAGAGGCCGTGCGCGTAGTCCTGGAGCGAGGTGATCTCCGCGCGGCGGAGGAAGAGCGGCCCGTAGTAGCTGGTGAACCCCTCCGCGAACCAGAGCTCCCCCGACATGTTGGCCCGCGTGAAGTCGAACGGCTCCAGCGACCGGGGCCGGATGCGCTCCACGTTCCAGGAGTGGAAATACTCATGGGCCACGGTGCCGATGAGGGCCATCGCGCCGGTCTCGAGTGAGCGCGAGGAGGTGATGATGGTGGAGTTGCGGTGTTCCATGCCGTCGCCCGAGGCCCAGGGCAGGTAGTCGGCGATGAAGGTGTAGCTCCCGACGTCGTAGCGCGGCGTCGCGCCGTACACGGCGATCTCCTGCTGGACCACCTTCTTCATCATCGCCACGTAGCTGTCCAGCTCGGCGTCGGTGCCGGTGTGGTGGAGCGCGATCCGCACCGGAAAGGTGCCGGCCACCGTGGTGACGGTCCATTCCCGAACGGCGTAGTCGCTCAGCTCGACGGGGCTGTCCATGAAGTACTGCAGGTTGGGCGCGGTGAAGCGGAACGGGTCGGTGGTGGGGTACAGCTGGGTGGCCGGCCTCCACTTGGAACCCGCGGGCGCATGGAAGGCCACGGACATCGGCCAGGTCTCGAGTCCGCGCACCCAGATGAAGCTGGCCGGCATGTTGAGGTGAGCGTGGGTCTCGTCCACCTGGGAATAGGTGCCGTCGGTCCGGTCGGCGTAGAGCGTGTACGTGAGCCGCACCAGCCCGGCGTGCCCCGCCACCTGCCAGGAGTAAGGGTCGGGCCGCGTGACCGGGAGCGGATGTCCCTGTCCGTCCTCGGCGCGCACGCTGTAGACGTTCTTGGCGAACTCGTGCAGGGCGTAGCGGCCCGGGCGAGGAGCGGCTCATCTGGAAGACCGCCGGACGGCGCGGCAGGTTGCCCACCGTGAGCGTGATCTGGGCCTCGTGGTGCACGGCGTTCGGGAACGTGACCTCGTACCGCAGCTCCTGCGCAGCCAGAGGGGCCGCCGCGAACAGCGCGACGGCCCCCGTGACGGCGATGCGCCGGAGCAGCCGGCCCGCCGTGATCATTGCCACGTGGCCGGCACGACCTCCGGCTTCGTGGCGGTGATGGCGGCGCCCGGTGCCGTCCGCTCCAGGATCCGCTGGCGGATGCCGCGCAGTTCGCGGAAGCCGACCAGGCGCTTCTCGTCCTCGTCCCAGAGCGTGAGGCGGAGCGTGGTGACGCTCTTCCAGAGGAGAGCCGCGTCACCTGCCGCAGTTCGGGGTGGTTGTCGTAGGCCCGCTGCAGCTCGTAGTTCGGGATCCGGCTCGCGATGTGGTGAATGTGGTGGAGGCCGATGCTGGCGGTGGCCCACTGCAGCGGCTTCGGCATCGTCAGGTGCGACGCCCCCTCGAGGCCGGCGGCGAAGTAGTTCCACGCCTCGCGGTAGCGCCAGTAGGTGTCCTCGTACTGGTGCTGCACGTAGAAGAGGAACACGCCGATGGAGCCGGCGATGAGCGTGATCGGGAGCTGCACCATCAGAAAGCGGTCCCAGCCGAGGGTCCAGCACATCAGCAGGATCACCGCGGCGAGCGCCACGTTGGTGAGCTGCACACCGATCTGCTCGCGCTTCCAGCCCTTCGGGACGTCGAGCGGGAGCCGGTGCTTGAGGACAAACTGCCAGGTCGGTCCCACCAGGAGGAGCACCGCGGGGTGCCGGTACAGACGGTACATCACGCGCTTCAGGCGCGAACGGCTCAGGTATTCGCGGACCGTGAGGGTGTCGATGTCGCCCAGACCGCGCACGTCGAGATTGCCGCTCGTGGCGTGGTGGATGGCGTGGGTGCGGCGCCAGTAGGCGTAGGGCACGAGGGTGAAGACGCCGAGCACGCCACCGGTGAGGTTGTTGAGCTTCTGCGAGCGAAAGAAGGAACCGTGGCCGCAGTCGTGCTGCAGCATGAAGAGCCGGACCACCATCATGGCGGCGGGGACGGCCAGGAGCAGGGTGAGCCAGTAGCCCACCTCGAGGCTCCAGACCGCGCCGAACCAGAACGCGGCGAGGAGGAGGGCGGTGGTGGCCAGCTGAAAGACGCTTTTCCACCCTACCGGACGGCGGTAGGGGGCGAGCATCGCGTTCCAGTCAATGGTCTTCTGTGTCGTCTCGGCTGCACGGGCAGCGGTCGGCGGCGTATCGATCATCATTTGTCCTCGTAGGGCCCGGGGATCGGGCGACTTCAAATATACTGCCGAGGAGGTGTTGGCGCCTGATTTGAGACACGCCGGACGGCTCATATCGTTCCAGTCAAATGGGTTACAGCAACGGGCCCCCGATCGCTCGGGGGCCCGTTTGCTCTACTGTCCGCTCCAGCCGTCAGTTGACGGTATAGCCCTTTCCGGTCAGGCAGGCGGTCATCGCGCGGGCGAATGTGGCCATGTTCTGCTGCTCCTTGGCCTGGGCCGCCTGCGCCCCGTAGACCTCCGCCTGCTGCTCGGCCTCCTTGCGGGCCCGCCGCCCGGCCAGTCCGCCGACCACCGCGCCGATCGCCGCTCCCTCGCCGGTGTTGCCGGCAATGGCTCCGATGGCGGTGCCGGCCGCGGCGCCCTTGGCCCCGCCCACCACCGCCGCGCCCTGGGTCGCGGCGTTCATCTTGGCCGCTTCGACCTTGGCGGCGGAGTCGGCGTTGGGCGCCGGCGCCATCGGGTTGATGCCGGTCTGCTGGACCGCCCAATTGTAGCAGGCTGCCTCGTCGGTGGCCTGCTGGGTCGCGTTCTGCCCCTTGGCGGGGAAGACGTAGAGCCCGAGCTGCTTGGCCAGCGCCGTGGCATTACCCGAGGTGGCCTCGTCGGCCGGCGTCTGCGCCGAAGCGCCAGTGGCGGCGGCGAGCGCGGCCAGCACCAGTGAGGAGAGAATTCGAGTACGCATTGAGAGTGCTCCTGGTCCGGGTATGGTCGATTGAAGTCGCATCTCCTTGTTCTACCGCCGGCCGCCGCCGCGGAACCCGCCGCCTCCACCCCCCCCGCCGCCATAGCCACGATTGTAATTGGCGCTGCTGGCCGATCGGGTATCACCCGCACCGGTGGCATTGGCCTGGCTGTTGGCCTGCTGCTTCTGGGCGTCGCTCATGTTGGCGTTCTGCCACCCGCCGCTCGAGGAGGGCTGCTGCCAGCCGCTCGGGGTGCTCTTGTACACGTTGCCGTTGTCTTCCGCGTACACGTTGTTCCCGGCGTGGGCCACGTAGTTGCCGTCCGAGCCCATGGCACCCACCGATTCCGCCTGGCCGGTGTTCGGGTTGTACGCGACACCCTTGGTGGCCGACACCTGCTGGCCGGTGTAGGCGTTTCCCTGCGTGGTGTGGACGCCCGCCGCCGCGGCCCCCGTCTGGTTGTTGTACGCGGCGCCCGCGCTCTGTGAGGCGTAGTTGCCGCTGTAGGCGTTGGCCTCGGTGTTGCGCGCGGCGGCGGTCGAGGTGCCCGTCATCGAGTTATAGGACTGTTCCGTCTGGTGCGCGTAGGCATTGCCCGTGTAGGCGTTGTACCCGCCAGATGTCCGGCTCACGGCGCTGGTGGCGCCGTACTGGTGGTACACATTGCCGGTCGTGCCGGCGGCGCCGCCCGGACCGTAGTAGGCTGCCCCGCCATACGGGCCGTAGGCATACCCGTGATACGGTGAGTAGGCCCCGTAATACGGCATCGGCGCGTAGCCGTAGTGATAGTAGGAGGAGCCGGCCGCGTACCCCAACGCGAAGGCGAACGCCCATCCGGCGTAGGGCGAATAGGTCATCGTCGCGCCGTACCCATAGGTCGTGGGCGGCGGGTAGTAGACCGTTCCCACGTACGCCGGGTAGGCGTACCCGGTGCCGTAGACGACCGTCCCATATGGCGTGACGTACGCCCCGTAGTAGCCCGGCGTGTATCCGACGTACACCACGGTGCTCGTGGCGCCGTACACCTTCACGTAGGTCACGTAGTAGAGCGGGGAACTGGGCGGAATCGAATAGATCGTCGCGGGCACGGAGGTGGCCACCGACCAGGGGCCGTTCGCGGACGGCCCGGTGAACCAGATGCCGCTCTGCAAGGCGTACCAGGACGTCGCGCTCACCATGATGACGGCGGTGCCGGTGTTGACGACGTACTGCAGCGGCGTGCCGGCGATGGCCTGGACCTGCGGTGTTCCTCCGTCATAGACCGGCTGGTCCAGCTTGGCGGAGTCACGATAGACGGTGGCCGTCTGCGGCACCTGGTTCTCGATGATCGCTTCCTGCGCCTGCGGCGTGCCCGGAATCGAGGCGAGGACGTTCTCCATCGGGCTATCGTAGGGAATCTGGGCAAACTCGCCCGGGAGTTGATCGGCGGGCACGAAGGTCCAGGGACCCTTGGTCGAGGGCGCGCTGAACCACCGGCCGGAGATCAGTACGTACGCGGTCTGCGTGTTGACCTCCTCGAACACGTACATGTTGGTGTTCGAGACATACAGCAGGCTGGTGCCGGAGATGGCCACGTAGTTCGCCGGCCCATCGGTGACAATCAGTTCCGTCGGGGAGGTCGCCACGAAGATCGCCGGGGGCGTGGTGTTCTTGAGCGTCGGCTTGGGCGTGGAGTCGGTGGCGGCGCCCGTCAGCATATCTACCTGTTTTGCCTTGGCAGCGGCCTGGCCCGCGGTCTGGACCGCGGAGGGGACCTTCTTGGCCACCGTCCACGGCCCGGCCAGGGCCGGAGCGGTCATGTAGCCGTCGTAGACATGGAGCCAGTAGGCGTCACCGGCGTCCCGGGCCAGGAACGCGGTCGTGTTGACCACCCGCATCACCGGCTGACCGGTGACGGCCACGTATTTCGGCGCGCCATCGATGGTGATCAGGATGCTGGGCTGGGCCGAGAAGAGGATGACGGGCGGGATGTTCTGGATCGGCACCGACTTGGCGGTCTCGGCGTCCTGGTTGGCGGCCAGGCTCAGTTCGAGCCGGTCGAGCGAAATGTTGTTGGCGCTCGCCGGCACCACGAGGGTCACCACCGACATATAGCTCTGGGACAGCTCCTGGGCCGCAGGGAACTTGCCGCTCGTCACTGCGATGTCGGACAAGTCGACGAGGCGGGTGTCTTTGTTCACCGCGGTGACCGCCTGCACCTGGATCACGCCAAACGTCGGTTCCTGCATCCCCGGTGCCTTGAAGGCCACCGCAGCGTGGAACCGGATGAGATTGTCCTGCCAGGCATCGACCTGCGGCTGGTAAATCGTGATGCTATCCCCGGAGTAGAAGAACGTCCGGGGCCAACCGGGATCGGCCGGGGTGGCGGGGCTGGGAGTCTGGGCGGCCGCAGACCCGGCGGCGAGCACCAGGGTCAGAAGCGTCGCCCAGAGGCGCGCGACATATGAAGACATGGGCTCAACCTCGCAGGGGGGACTTGGCCAAGTCGAACGCACTCCAATACTAATCCCGCCGAAGCGCCGCTACCATTCGCCGCATGTACTCCTGTTACGCCGTCACGGCTCCAGGGTTGGAGCATCTCACCGCGGCGGAATTGCGCGCAGTCGGCTCGCGTCGGTTTCCAGGAGCCCGGTGGGGTGGCCTTCGAGGCCGCGCCCGGCATTCTGTATGCCGCCAACCTCCAGCTTCGGACGGCCAGCCGGATCGTGGTGCGCGCCGCGCGCTTTCACGCCGCGAGCTTCGCGGAGCTGGAGCGGGAGGCACACGGGGTGACGTGGGCCCGCTGGGTCCCGGCCGGCGGCACCGTGCATTTTCGGGTCACCAGCCGGAAATCGAGGCTCTACCACCAGGATGCGGTGGCTGAGCGGCTGGAGCGCGCGGTGGCGGCGGCGGTCGCCGGGGTGCGCTGCGTACGCGCACCCTCGGAGGCCGACCGCCTCGATGACGACGTCGCCGCGCTGCCCGGCGTCCAGCGCTTTCTTGTTCGCATCGTGGATGACGAACTGGTGCTGAGCGTGGACAGCTCGGGCTCGCTGCTCCATCGCCGTGGCTATCGCCAGGACACCGGGAAGGCCCCGCTCCGCGAGACGCTCGCCGCCGCGCTGCTCCTCGCCTGCGATTGGGACGGCAGCGCGCCACTCGTGGATCCGATGTGCGGCTCGGGCACCATTCCGATCGAGGCCGCGCTGCTCGCGCGGCGTATCCCGCCGGGATGGCGGCGGCGCTTCGCCTTCGAGCGCTGGCCGGAGTTCAAGCCGTCGGTATGGGACTACGTGCGAGGCGAGTCAGCTAAGGAGATGCGCGACCGGGCACCGGCACCGATCGTGGCCGCCGATCGCGACGCCGGCGCCATCGAGGCGACACTCGCAAACGCCGAGAGGGCCGGAGTAGTGGAAGACCTCTCCGTCCGCCGCGCCGCCCTTTCCACCACGCTCAGCGATCCCGCCATCGCCGCGCTCGCGCCTGGCCTTGTGTTGACCAATCCGCCGTTCGGCGTCCGTGTGGGGGAGAGCGCCAGGCTCCGGGATCTCTATGCCTCGCTCGGCAACATGATGCGCGGTGCGCTCGCCGGCTGGTCGCTGGCCTTCGTGACCTCCGACCCGGCGCTGGCGTCGGCGGCCGGCCTTCCCCTCCAGCCCCTGCTCGAGACGACGACCGGCGGGCTCCGCATCCGACTCTACGCGAACCACCGTCGGCGGTTCGCAACCCCAATGGCTGCAATCGATTGAAGGGGGCCGGCGCGTGGTCTCGTTCGGCCCTTGGGCCGGACTCGGGGAGCTGCCCGGCCTCGATGCCGGCGGGCCGGTCGGATCCCGACTGGTGCTTCCGGCCGCCTTGTGGGCGTGTTAGTATCTTCCGCTGGATCGATCGACCGCAATCGGTGTCTGTTTCGGGCCGGCAGTCTCCAACATTTCGAAGGAGTCCCCCTGATGAGCAAGACGAGAAGGACCGCCCTCGGGCTGGCGATGATGCTGGGCGCCGCGCTCGCGATTCCCGCGATCGCCGCCGCGCAGCAGGTGGCGACCAACTACGACACCAAGGCCGATTTCTCGAAGTACAAGACGTATCACTGGGTGGATATCCAGGGCGCCACCTATCCCAACCAGCTCACTGACATGATGATCCGGAACGCGATCGATTCGACGCTGAAGATGCACGGCCTCGTCCGGCAGGACAGCGGAAGCGTCAGCCTCTACGTCGGATACCAGCTGACCACCCAACAGCAGAAGCAGTTGAACACCTACGGCACGGGCGGTGGGGCCTGGGGATACGGCGGTGGCTGGGGCGGGATGGGTGGCATGAGCACGACCACCACCCAGACACTGACTGAAGGCACCCTGGCGGTCGACCTCTACGATCCCGCAATGAAGATGCTGGTCTGGCAGAGCACCGCCAGCAAGACGCTCAATCCCAGCTCGAACGCCGCAGAAGAATCAGGAGAACATGCAGAAGGCGACCGAGAAGATGTTCAAGGATTATCCCCCGGGCGCCAAGAAGAAGAACTAGTCGTCCTCGCGACGGCTCGGTTGGAGGCACACAGGACGGGGCTGGCCAACGCGGCCAGCCCCGTCGTGCGTTCAAAAGGGAAACGTACCCTGCAGAAATCGTGGATGAACGTTACTTCATTTAGTTCTCAGGTTCCACACAGACTTGGCCGGGCATCATACCCGCGGCATTCTCGCCGAGGAGGGCATGTGAGACAGGATCGGTCGGTGATGACCGCCGTCGCGATATTGTGTCTGATCGCCGCCGGACCCGCCTCGGCGCAGGACCGGTCATGCGCCGGCGCCAAGTACAGCGACTCGCACTTTCACCTCACGAACTACGTCCAGGAAGGCACGGACGTCAAAGACTATCTCCGGATGATGGGGACGACCGTCTGCCGCTCGACGCTGTTCGGGATCCCCCTCCAGCAGGAGTGGGACTATGGGAACTCCGGGGACTTCGCCCCGACGTACTACCTGCAATCCGACGCGCCTCTCTACTACTACTCGTTTACCGACGCCTTCATCGCGATGGCGTACCGGTCGCTGCCGGCCGAGCAGCAGGCGCGGCTCGACCCGATGATCACCGGCTTCAACCCGGCCGACATGTACGCCGCCGACCACATCCGCCGGGTGCTGCTCACCTTCCCGGGCGTCTTCTCCGGCATCGGCGAGTTCTCGATCCACAAGGAGTTCGTCTCCTCCAAGATCGCGGGCGGGCCGGCGAGCCTGACCAATCCCGCCCTCGACCGGATTCTCGACTTCGCGGGCGAAGCCGGCATGGTGGTCATCCTGCACAACGACCTCAACATGCCGTTCCCGAAGGCCGGCCAGGATCCCTACCTCCTCGCCCAGCTGCGGGCGGTGCTCGAGCGGCACCCGAACACGACCGTCATCTGGGCCCACGTGGGGCTGGGCCGGATCGTGCGGCCCGTCGAACGACAGCTCGCCCTCCTCGACGTGGCCTTGAGCGACCCGAAACTCTCGCACGTGTATATCGACATCTCCTGGGACGAGACGGCCAAGTACATCACGTCGAGTCCCGAGGCGGTGGCGGCCACGGCCGCCCTGATCAACAAGTATCCCGACCGGTTCTTGTTCGGCACCGACGTCGTCGCGCCGGCCAGCCTCGACGCGCCGATGGCCGTGTACAACCTGTACCAGCCACTCTGGAACGCCCTCACGCCGGAGGCGAGCCAGAAGGTCCGGCTCGGCAACTATCAGCGCCTCTTCGACGCCGCCCGGGTCAAGGTCCGGGCGTGGGAACGGGCGAATGTCGGGAAGCCGCAGCCCGTGCCGGCGCCGACCCCGTCATCGGGCGTCGGGCCGCCGCCGTGAGGGGCGGGCATACCGATCCCGATTGGACAACTAGGCATGCTGCAGGCTCACACTCTCGGAGGAATCCCATGAAGTCTCTACGTTTGATCTTCCCCGGCCTCGCCGGGCTGGTCGCCGCCCTGATGCTCCTGGCCGTCCCGGCCCGGGCACAGGACGCGCCCACCACCAAGCCGAAGTTCGACGTCTACGGGTTTGCCCAGCTCGACTTCGGAAAGCAGTTCAACGAAATCAACCCCGACTGGTACGACGTCCTCCGGCCCACCAAGCTCCCCGCGTCCGCGGGGGAACAGGTCGATTTCGGGGTTGACGGCAATCTGTTCATGAGCGTCCGGCAGAGCCGGTTCGGCGTCCAGTCGTGGGTGCCGACCAAGGCGGGCGAGCTGTACACCGTCTTCGAGTTCGACATGTTCGGCGTCGGGGCCAACGCCGGCCAGACCACCATCCGGCTCCGCAAGGCGTGGGGTCAGCTCGGCAAGTTCGGCGCGGGCCAGAACAACAGCTCGTTCATGGACATCGACGTGTTCCCCAACACGCTCGAGTACTGGGGCCCCAACGGGATGATCTTCTTCCGGAACCTCCAGGTGCGCTACATGCCGATCCAAGGCAAGTCGTTCCTGAACATCGCGCTCGAGCAGCCCGGTGCGAGCGCGGACCAGGGTGTCTATGCGGATCGGATCGAACTCACCGGCATCGCGCCGAAGTTCCCGCTGCCGGACCTGACGGCCCAATACCGCCATGCCGGCGACTGGGGCTACCTCCAGTTGGGCGGCATCGTGCGCGAGATCAAGTGGGTGGACCAGAACAATGACGCGTTCGACCTGTCAGGCAGCGCCACGGGCTGGGGGTTCACGCTCAGTTCGAACATCAAGATCAAGAAGGACGTGTTGCGACTGCAGGGCGTGTACGGCGAGGGGATCCAGAACTACATGAACGACGCCCCGGTCGACATCGGCATCCAGAACAACTTCTCCGACCCGGTCTCTCCGATCATCGGCGTGGCGCTGCCGATGTGGAGCATGGTGGCCTTTTACGACCGGACCTGGAGCGACAAGTGGACGAGTTCAATCGGCTACTCCTACCTCGAAATCGACAACAGCGACGGCCAGGCAGCCGATGCGTTCCATTCCGGCGCCTACGCGGCCGCCAACCTCATCTACTACCCGGCGCCGAACGTGCTGATGGGCATCGAGTACACCTGGGGCGAGCGGAAGAACAACTCTGATGGCTATACGTACAACGACAATCGGCTCGCGCTCTCCTTCAAGTACTCCTTCAAGCAGACCTTCGGAGGCAACTGATGTCCCGCTTCATGACTCGACTCGGCCGCGGCGTGCTCGGGCTCGCGCTCGCGGTCACCGCGGGCACGGCCACACCGGCCGCGGCGCAAACGCCGGCCCAGATCCAGGCGGCGGTGGACGCCGCCTACGCCAAGTACAAGAACAACAATGATGGCGCCGTCGCCGACTACATCCCGGCGCTGGCCAAGGTGGACCCGAAGGTGTTCGGCATCGCGGTCGTGACGGCCGACGGCAAAGTGTACACCGCCGGCGACCTGACCACCGAGGTGTCGATCCAGTCGATCTCGAAGGTGTACACCATGGCGCTGGTCATGAACCAGCAGAACCCCGACGTCATCCTGAACACCATCGGCGCCGACGCGACCGGCCTGCGCTTCAATTCGATCATCTCGGTCGAGTATTCCTACAAGGCGCTGGGGGGATCGAAGCTCGCAAACGCCGCGGAAATGAACGCGCTCGTCAATCCGGGCGCCATCACCGCCACCAGCATGGTGCAAGGCAAGACGCGTGACGAGATCTGGGGCAGCATCGCCGGGTTCTACAACGCCGCCGCCGGCCGGCAGCTCACGGTCCTCAAGGACGTGTACGAGTCGGAGGCCGCGACCAACCAGCGGAACCAGGCCATCGGGATGCTGATGTATGCCTACGGCTACATCAAGGACAACCCCCTCCAGGCCGTGGACATCTACACCGAGCAGTGCTCGGTCGGCGTCAACGCCAGGGACCTGGCGACGATGGCGGCCACGCTGGCGTTTGGCGGCGTGAACCCGGTCACCAAGAAGCAGGTGATGAAGACGGCGGATGTCCCCGAGGTGCTCGCGGTCATGGCCACCGCCGGTCTCTACGACGACGCCGGCAAGTGGCTTTACCGGACCGGCCTGCCCGCCAAGAGCGGGGTGGGCGGCGGGATCATCGCCGTCTCGCCGGGCAAGTTCGGCATCGCCGTGATCTCCCCGCCGGTGGATGCCGCCGGCAACAGCGTCCGCGCCCAGCTGGCCATCGCGGACATCTCCAACGCGCTGGGCGGGAACCCGTACGCCCAGTTCGGACCAGCGAAGTAACGCGTCACTCGGCGCCGGGGCCGGGGCGCACGCCCCGTTCCCGCGCGCGCGGGCTCCGTGACGCATGACATTTCAGCCGGGAGTCACCAGCATGGCACAGGTCGTGTTCGGGCGGATCCGTTCCCCGTTGTTTCTTGGCGCTCTGGCCCTGCTCTGGCTGCTGCCCTCGCGCGCCAGTGCGCAGGACATCGCGGACGTCAATCAGGCCGACACGGCCACCAAGGTCACCGCCGCCGACACGGCCGCCATGAAGCAGCCGATGGCGAATACCACCGCAGGCGAGTTCACGCCAGGCAAGGGATTCCAGATCTTCATGTCGCCCAAGGCCAGCCTGAACATCAGCGTGTACGGGCTGTTCCGGTGGATCGATCAGACGCCGGGCACCCAGACCTACACCGACCACCTCGGTCGCGACCGCCAGGTCGCCGCCATGAACGCCATGTACTGGCAGCGGACCATGGTGTGGTTCACCGGCTTCTTCTGGAAGCCCCAGCTCCGCTACAACATCACGGTGTGGAGCCTCGGGGCCACTCAGCAGACCCTGGTGTTCGGCAATCTCCAGTACAACGTGGCCCCGGCCCTCACCATCGGGGTCGGCATGGCCCCGAACCTCGCCGTGCGCTCCATGCAGGGCTCCTGGCCGTTCTGGGCGGGCAGTGACCGGCAGATGACCGAGGAATTCATGCGGGCCGGCTTCTCCACCGGTGCCTTCATCACGGGGCAGCCGGTGTCGCGCTTCTGGTACACGGCGTCGATCAACACCAACCTCAGTCAGCTCGGGGTCACGGCGTCGAACGACGCGCGCTCCATGAGCTACAGCGGCAGCGTCATGTGGATGCCCACCACCGGGGAGTTCGGCCCCCGCGGCGGCTTCGGGGATCTCGAGCATCATGACAAGCTGGCCACCCGGTTCGGGTCGTCGGTCACCTACGCGCCCAGCGAGTACCGGGCCGCCCCCCTCGACACCCCGAAGCCCAACGAAACGCAACTCCGGCTCTCCGACGGCGTCTACGCCTTCGAAACGGGCGCCCTGGCCGACGGCGTGACCGTGGAGTACCTGGCCTACAACGACTTGGCGATCGACGCCGGGCTCAAGTACCGCGGCTGGAGTCTCCAGGCGGAGGGCTACATGCGGCGACTCTCCGACTTCCGGGCCAACGGGCCTCTGCCGCTGTCGTCGGATACCGACTACGGGGTCCAGGCGCAGCTCGGATACATGGTGGTGCCAGCGCGTGCGATGCTGTACGCGTCCGGTGGCTATGTCTGGGATCAATTCAAGCGGTATCCGTACGAAATCTCGCCCGGTCTCAGCGTGTACCCGACCGGCACGAGGAGCTGGCGGCTCAACCTGCACACCATTTACGTCTACAAGAGCCCGACCGGATCGACCTTCGGGTACTACACCGCCGGCCAAACCGGGTGGACCTACTCGCTCGGCACCGACATCCTGTTCTGAACACGGCGCAGCGGTGGGGCAGGGCGACGTGCCCTTCATGGAAAGTCAGAGGAAACATGCGACCGCGCGTGAAGGCCCGCCGTTCCGTCCGGATCACGGGACTGCTCGCTTGCGGACTGGTGGCCCTTGCCTGGCGCCCTGCGCATGCACAGCAGTTCAACTCCGACAACTACCTGTCGAAACCCGCCGGCGTGGCGACCATCATCCTGACGGCCGGCCAGCAGAGCGACATGGTGATGACGACCTTTTCGCTCATCCCTCGATGGGAATTCACCTACGCCGTCTATATCATCAATTCGGACAAGGATCGATCGACCGACAACGGCTACTCCACGAGCCTCTACTTCAAGTACATGATTCATGAAAACGCCGCCAAGACCGGCGGCGTCGCGTTCAAGGGCGGCACCGGTCTCGATCCGGGCTACCTTGGGAGCGTGGGCCTCGAGGACGCGTTTCAGACCTGGTGGGTCAATGCACCGGTGACCTTCCCCCTCTTCGGCAACAAGGTCTCGTGGGACCTGATGCCAGGAGCGAGCTATACCAACAATCGAGGGACCTCCACCGCCGTCGGATGGGCCTTCACGTACTCGACGCGGCTGGCCTGGTACCCGAAGAGCCCCAAGCTCGCCATCGTGGGCGAGGTCTTCGGCGGCGAGGGTGAGGTGTACACCCCTGCCGAATACAAGGTCGGGTTGCGTTGGGAGCCGAATCAGTACGCCACGTTCGCCTTCACCTATGGGCAGGAATTCACCAGCAGCCTCGGTGCGGGATTCCAGGCCGGCATGATGTTGTTTACACCGCCGTTCTTCTGCATCAGCGGGTGCAGCAGCAAGTAGTGTCACTCCAATGACAAGGTGGTCTGATGTTCGTGCGCATACCGAGGTGGCGCCTGGCGGGAAGTCTCGCGGTGATCGTGCTCGCCTCTTCAGTCGGAGCGACCGCCGCGGCGGCCCAGGACAGCACGGCACGGGTCCCGGATGTCGTCTGTGCGTCGGAACGCGGCGAGCGCCAGAGTTGCATGGCCAACACCGGCGCGGGTGTCACCCTGCTTCGCGAGACCGGCAGCGTGGCGTGCGTGCTGGGCACGACCTGGGGCTACGACCAGCAGAGCATCTGGGTCTCGCACGGCTGCAGTGCCGAGTTCGCGGTCGGCCAGGAGAAGGTAAAGTTCTGGGGGACCTACACGCCAGGAGTCGGATTCAACGTGGTGAAGACTGACAAGGGTGTCCTCAACTTCAGCGTCTACACTTACGTCCGCTACCTCAACCAGATGGGCCTCGACCCGACTTACACCGACGCGTTCGGCACCACCGTCCCGGTGCAGCAGCGGCAGGATGTCCAGTTCCAGAAGGTGATTCTCTACTTTAAGGGCTGGCTTCTGAGTCCCCGCTTCCGCTACCTGACCTACGTGTGGAGCACGAACACCAGCATGGGGCTCGGGGCCCAGGTCGTGCTCGCCGGCAACCTCACCTACAACATCAACGAGCATTTCACCGTCGGGGCCGGGATCGGCGGCCTGCCCGGTGTGCGCTCGACCGAGGGCCAGTTTCCCTACTGGCTCCCGGTGGACAACCGCCTGATCGCCGACGAGTTCTTCCGGCCCTCCTACACCACCGGCCTCTGGGCTACCGGGGAGGTGGTCGATCGCCTCAACTATTCCGTCATGCTGGGGAACAACCTCAGTCAACTTGGGCGTGGACGCCGGTCAGCTGGACAACGGGCTCAACACCGTCTCGGCGGCCCTGGTCTGGTTGCCGAGCACCGGTGAGTTCGGGATCCGGAGCAGCTTCGGCGACTTCGAGGACCACCAGAAGCTCGCGACCCGGTTCGCGGCGCATTACACGTATGGCATCGAGAACTACCAGGGGCAGCCCACGACGAGCAGTTTTGAAAACGTCCAGATTCGGCTGTCGAACGGCGGGATCATCTTTGCGCCCGATCTCTTCGGCGCCGGAATCTGGGTCCAGGATGCGCGCTACCAGATGGCGAACCTGGACGCGGGCGCTCAAGTATCATGGGTTTTCGCTGGACGCGGGATATTACGGGCGCTGGATCGATTCCTTCCGCGGCCCCGGCACCGGCGGGCTTCCCAGCCTGCGGGACGACGGGTTCCAGGTGCTGGCCTCCGCCATGGCCATCCCGAAGACGCTCCAGGTGTACCTCGCCGGCTCCAAGATCTACGGCCAGTACGGCGATCCCTCGGACGCCAGGATCGGCGTCAACTTGTATCCCTGGAAGAACCAGGTGGCCCGATGGAACGTCGAGGTGCTGAAGCTCAACCACTCTCCGGTCGGCGCGCTGTCGCTGCCCTATCCGGTGGGCGGCAACGGCACCGTTTTCTACACCAGCTTTGAGGTCTATTTCTGAGTCGGGGCCTCCACGGTCTCAGCCGCTCAGGACGATGACCATCACCGACCCCCACAGGGCCAGCAGCAGGTTGCCCACCGCGTAGCTCACACCGTAGCCCAGGGTCGGGATCTTGCTCTCGGCCTTGTCCTGCACCGCGGCCAGCCCTGCCGGCGACGTGCCCGCGCCGGCACAGATGCCGAGGAGCACGCCGGGGTGAATCCGGAGGAGGTACCGCCCCGTCAGGATCGTCACCACGTTCGGGATGAGACACACCAGGAAGCCGGCGATGACGAGCGGCACCCCGGAGGTGGCCAGGCCCGTGATGAATCCGGGGCCGGCGTTGATGCCGACCACCGCCAGGAAGCCGGTCAACCCGATCGAGTCGAAGACGCGGAGCACCGGCTCGGGCATGGCCGCCACGGCGGGACGCACCGAGTGCAGCCAGCCCGCGAGGAGACCACCGAGCAGGACGCCGACCGGCATGCTGAGGCCCACGTCAAGCCCGCCCAGGCGGACGGTCGCGAGCCCCCCGAGGCCGCCGAGCGCGATCGCCACAGTGAGCGCGAGGAAGTCGGTGCTGGTTGCGGGTGGCAGCGCCCGGCCGATGAGGGGCGCCACGCGCCCGACGTGTGCCGCCGGACCGACGAGTGTGACGACGTCGCCGCGCTCCACCACGGTGCCAGGCCCGAATGGGACCTGCTTCCCTCCCCGCTGGATCTGCCGGATGAACACGCTTCGGCTGAGGTCATCCCTTCCGACGGTTTCCGCCACGTCCCTGAGTGTCCGTCCCGCCAGTTCCTTCGCGGCGAGCACCACGTCGACGGTGGCGGTGGGGATGTCCAGCAGCTCGGGGTCGTCGACCTCGGCGCCGGCGAGCGGATTCCCGGGCTCGACTTGCGTCGCGAGTCGCCCCGAGAGCGCGAGGACGTGGCCTGTCCGCAGCACCATCGAGGGAATCGGGTCGACGATCCCTTCCGGGGTCCGGAGCCGCTCGGCAAAGACGCGAGCGGGAGCGAACGCTCGTTCGACCTCCGTCACCGTCCGGCCGTCGAGGCGGGCGGGGATGGCGTATGCGCGCACCACGACGCCCTGATATCCGGAGCTGACGCCGGCATCGCTGCTTCCCACCCCCATCTCCGCCTCGAGCTGCTTGCAGTCGGCGGCCAGGTTCGAGCGCATCAGCCACGGCCCCACGATGGTGAGCGTGAAGATCTCCGTCAGCAGCCCGACCAGGTAGGTGACCGCGAAGGCCACCGTGAGGCTGGTCGAGAGCGCCTGCCGCGATGCCGGGTCCGCGGGCAGCCGGGCAATGGCATCGCCGGCCGTGCCAATGGCCGCCGACGCATTCATCCCGCCGGCCAGCAGCCCGGCGCCGGCGCCGGCGTCGAAGCCGAACACCTTCGACAGCGCGAGGGCGCTGGCGAGGACCGCCCCGCAGAGCAGGAGGGCAAGTCCCACCTGGGGGAGCGCGCTCCGGCCGAGGCCCCGGAAAAACTGCGGTCCGGTCTGGTACCCGATGGAGTAGAGGAACAGGACGAAGAACACCCACTGGAGCGAGGCCGGCACCTCGATCCGCAGCTGCCCGACGGCGACGCCCGCGATCAGCACGGCGACGACGGCATTCAACTGGATGGGGCCAAGGCGTAGCTTGGTGAGGGCGTACCCAAGCGCGAGGGTGAGGAAAAGGGCGATTTCCGGGTGTGCGCGGAGGGTCTCGATCAGCCAGGTCATGATGCTTCCTCGTCGATGTCGATGCCTGCGAAGCGGCCCTTCTCGTCCCGTCAATTGTACCGAAGACCTCGAATGCCGGGAGCGGCTGTCGCGCCGATCCCGCAGCGCGGGATGCCGCGCCGCAGAAACGGGTCCCCGAACGCGACTGCAACGACTTGCGGGAGCGGAGGGGAACCGCTTGTCGTGGTGGCAGTTGGCTCAATGAGACTGGGTTGGCATCCCTCCTGCGCTTCTCACCCGGGAAAGCCGACCTTTTCCGGAGCACTAGCTGATGCAGTTCCCCAATGCCATTCCCTCGCTGTCTCCCGACGCCTCCGCCGCCGACCGGCGCGTCCAGGTGGCCTACGCCCGCGCCTGGGAGGCGCTCGTCGAGACCCATCGCGCCGAGGCCGCGACCTTCGTCGAGGCGCTCGCCCCCCTCGTCACGGTGGACGAGGCGCTCGACGCCTACTTCCGCGAAGTCCCGGTGCCGCTCGGCATGCGCGACGCCGTCCGCACCGGCGCCTTCCTGAGGTTGAATTTCTCGACTCTCGACGCTCCCGGCGCGGAGGGGACGCCCACCGGCTGGGCGCTCCTCAACCCGGGCACCTTCTTCGGGCTCACGCGACGGATGGCACTGGCCACCCAGGAGGCCCGACGCCGCTCCGTCCTCGCCACGGCGCGCGCCCTCGAGGCGATCGCGGCCACGCACAAGCAGAACGCGATCGATCTGGCCGCGACGCGGGTCGGCTCGTCCGAGGACGGCGTACGGCACTACATCAAGACGATGGACCTGCCGACACACCAGGCCCAGATGGTCTACCAGCAGGCGCTGGCGGCCCTGGCGGTGCAGGAGCTCGCCGATGGTCCCGAGCCGGCCGTCGCGACGGCCCCGGCCGAGGCGGTTCCGGTGTCGACGCGGATTCCCTTCCTCAAGGTGTGGGCGAGAGCCAGCTGATGCTGGCGGGCGGGGCTGAGGGGCGGCGGGGCAGGGTGGCAGTTACTTTTCCCTCATGTCTGCCCCCGAATCCGCCGCACTCCCGACTGGCACCACGCGGTTTTCCCGCGCCATCCGCCGCCATTGCCCCCACTGCGGCGGCAAGCCGGTCTTCCATCACTGGCTGAAGATGCTGCCGAGCTGTCCGACCTGCGGGCTCCGTTTCGACCGCGGGGAGCCGGGGTACTACCTCGGCGCCATCTGGATCAACCTGCTGCTCGCCGAGGGGCTCTCGATGGCGGTGATCTTCACCGTCATCATCCGAAGTTGGCCCAATCCCCCCTGGGACACCCTGCAGTGGTCGGCGCCGCTCGAGGCGCTGATCTCGCCGTTCGTGCTCTTTCCCTTCAGCAAGACCCTCTTCCTGGCCTTTGATCTCGGTATTCGCCCGCTTGGCCCCAAGGACTTCGCCACGTAGCGTCCGCTTCCCCGCCGGAGGAGCCCCTCAGAGCATCAGGTCGATGGGCAGGAAGGAGAGCAGGCGCACCGCGATGCGACGGACGATTCCGACAGTTGGCTCGGTGTCGTAGTGCTCCTCCCCGGTGGGGGTCCGCTCGATCCAATCCAGGCCACCGCCACCGGGGGCGAGCCGGACCTCGTAGGCCGCGCGGGGCACTGCTTCGTCGAAGGCCCGGACCAGATGCGCGGCCAGGACGGGGCTGTCGATCAGGAGCCCCATTTCGGTGTTGAGCAGCGCCGAGCGCTCGTCGAAGTTGAACGACCCGACGAAGAGGCGGCGACCGTCCACCGCGAATGTCTTGGCATGCAGACTGGCAGAAGAGCCTCCAGGGACTCCGCCCCGGCACTTGGGCGCCTCCTCGTCTCCCGGCAACTTTCTCCAGTTCGTAGAGGTGCACGCCGGCCCGGAGCAGGTCGGGGCGCCGCTTCGCGTAGCCGGCGTGCACGGCGCCCACGTCGGTCGCCGACAGCGAGTTGGTGAGGATGCGCACCTTGACGCCCGAGTCGGCCAGCCGCGCGATCGCCGCGGTCCCGCCCTTGCCGGGGACGAAATACGGCGAGACGAGGTCGAACGACGTCGCGGGCCGCCCGACCGCCTCGAGCATCGCGGAAAGCAGGAGCACGTCGCGCGTGCCGAGGGGGGCGAGTGTCTTGGCCGGGATCGTCGTGGAGCACCAGGGCGGGCGCCCAGACCAGAGGCAGTTCCCCGGTGGCCAGTTCATGTGCCAAGCGGCGTCGCGCGGGCGGCTTGGACATAGGCCGCCGTGGCCGTGTCGGTGCGGACCTCTTCGAACCGCGCCTTCAGTGCCGCCGTGTCCGCCGGCCCGGCCGGCCGGACCAGGCCTGCCGCAGGGTAGGCGGAGGGACTGTTCCAGTAGAGATCGAACTCGCCGGAGACATCGTGCGCCGCCTGGCCGACGGCGATCACGTCCACGTCCTTGAACCAGGTCTCATGCCCCGCGGCGAAGTATTCGTCGCCGATGTTGCGCCCCCCGACTACCGTGGCCTCGTTGTCCACCGTGAACGACTTGTTATGCATGCGGCGGTTGAGCCGCTTGAAATCCGTCAGGTAATTGACGGCACGGATCCGACGGTGGAACAGGGGGTTGTAGAGTCGTACCTCGATATTCGGATGGGCATCGAGCGCTGCGATGGTCCCGTCCTGGCCGCTGGTGTTGTTGTCGTCGAGGAGCAGGCGCACCCGCACGCCCCGGTCGGCCGCCCGCCACAGGGCTCCGAAGAGCGCCGTACCCACCCCGTCGCTGTGCCACATGTAGTACTGGGCATCAATCGATCGTTCGGCCGCCTCGGCGAGGAGCAGTCGCGCCCCGAGGGCTTCGTGCGCATCCGCCAGGAGGCGGATGCCCGTCAGCCCCGGGTGGGCGGCCGCGCCCGGAACGAAGGCACGGCCGAGGCGAGTCGTGTCAGTATCGACAAGGGCGTGGGTGGCCATTCGGCCTCCGGGCGCAGGAGGGGCACCGCAGGCCATGCTCAGCAGCGCGGGCAGGACGGCGAGCCGAGCGGCAGTTCGATTCATGCGGTGCGATCGCGTGGGTGGATTACGCGTCGGGGCAATCCCATCCTCCATGATGCACGGAGGGCGCCAGGAACGCTACCCTTGGGACTCTCCTGATTCTCCTCGCAATCCGGCTCGACCGGCTGCTCCTCCGGATGGTGACGTACCTGACGGTCGGATCACTCAACAAGGACTGCCGCAGTGCCATGCTCGCCGGTGAGACCGTCTATGCTTGTGCCGGAGATTGGAGCCTGATCGGCTGGCCAGACTGCTTTGCGGAGTGGGGGTTCGTCGCCTGGGTGAACAGTCCTGGGGAGCTGGCGCAGGTTCTGCCGCCCTGCACGGGGACGCAGCGATGGGCTGGACGCAAGTCGCGGCGCATCCTCTGATCCGTGCTGGCGCCGTGCCGGCCCTCAGCGCCGGAGTCTTCTCTTCTGCCCCAGGAGTCCCTGGTACCGTGGCCCGCCTGACATGCCGGCGAAGGCGCCAGTCGTTGCAGGTCACGTGACCTCTTCGGGGGGAGGCTCCCTTCAGTTCAATGGCAGGCCGCCGTGGCAATCGGCTCCAGTGGTCGGCGCCGCTCGAGGCCCTCATCTCGCCGTTCGTGCTCTTCCCCTTCAGCAAGACCCTCTTTCTGGCCTTCGACCTCGGCATCCGTCCCCTCGGCCCGAAGGACTTCCTGAAGTAGTCCCTGCCGCCCTGCCCCGCTGCCAGCCTGCCTTGCCGACTACGCCCACGGCCTCGGCAGCCCGTGCCCAAGCACCTTGCCCATCGCCTCGGCATACCGGTTCCACTCCGCCACCAGCCGCCGGAGTTCCTGGCGCCCCGCGCCAGTGAGCTGGTAGTAGCGGGCGCGGCGGTTCCGCTCCGACTGACCCCAGTCCGCCGAGATCCAACCCTTCCGCTCCAGGCGCTGCAGCGCGGGGTACAGGGAGCCCTCCTCGATGCTCAGCGCGCCGCCCGTGACCAGGCGGATCCAGTCGCCGACACCGGTGCCGTGCGTCGGCTCCCACGCGAGTGCGCGCAGGACAAGGAGATCGAGAGTGCCGGGGAGCAGGTTCATGAATGGTGGTTTCCCCTAGACAGTCTAGGGAGAAAACTGGACGGCCGCAACCCGGCGGGCTAGACTCCTCGCCGTCCGCCGCCCGTCCCTTCCGAACCGCCCGCGCGAGGTACCCCGTGACCGCCCCGATCGACCGCATCGACCAAGTCTATGGCATCGACGTCTTTTCCCGGCGCGTGATGCGCCAGCGGCTCCCCAAGGAAATCTTCAAGAGCCTGATCCGGACCATCGACCGGGGCGAGCCCCTCGACGCCCAGGTGGCCGACGTCGTGGCCGCCACGATGAAGGACTGGGCCATCGAGAACGGCGCGACCCACTTCACGCACTGGTTCCAGCCGCTGACCGGCCTCACCGCCGAAAAGCACGACTCCCTGGTGAGCCCCGACGGCGCCGGCGGCGTCATCTTCAACTTCTCGGGCGCCGAGCTGGTCCAGGGCGAGCCGGACGCCTCGAGTTTCCCCTCGGGCGGCCTCCGCGCCACCTTCGAGGCCCGCGGCTACACCGCCTGGGACCCGACCAGCCCCGCCTTCCTGGTCCGCGGCGAGAACAACGTCACCCTCTGCATCCCGACCGCCTTCGTGTCGTGGACCGGGGAGGCGCTCGACACCAAGATCCCCCTCCTCCGCTCGATGGAGGCGCTCTCCAAGCAGGCGCTCCGCATCCTCAAGCTCTTCGGCACCGACGCCGGCGTCTCCCGCGTCTTCACCACGGTCGGGCCGGAGCAGGAGTACTTCCTGGTGGACCGGGAGCTGTTCTTCCAGCGGCCCGACCTGATGACCTGCGAGCGCACCCTGTTCGGCGCCCGGCCGCCCAAGGGCCAGCAGCTCGAGGACCACTACTTCGGCACCATCCCGCCGCGGGTGCTCAAGTTCATGTCCGACGCGGAGCTGGAGCTCTACCGCCTTGGCGTGCCGGTCAAGACGCGGCACAACGAGGTGGCGCCGGGCCAGTACGAAATCGCGCCCCTCTTCGAGGTGAGCCACATCGCCAGCGACCACCAGATGCTGCTGATGGAGACGCTGAAGCGCGTGGCCCAGCGGCACGGCCTCGCCGCCCTGATGCACGAAAAGCCCTTCGCCGGGATCAACGGCAGCGGCAAGCACAACAACTGGTCGATGGCCTCCGACACCGGGGTCAACCTGCTCGATCCCCAGGACGAGACCCACACCAACATGCAGTTCGTGGTCTTCCTGGTGGCGGTGATCCGGGCGGTGGACATGCACGCCGACCTGCTCCGCGCCTGCATCGCCAGCGCCGCCAACGACCACCGGCTCGGCGCCAACGAGGCGCCGCCGGCCATCATCTCGATCTTCCTGGGCGACATGCTCTCCGACATCCTCGACCAGGTGGAGAAGGGGCTGCCGAAGCGGACGCTGAAGGGCGGCGTCATCGACCTCGGCGCGCGCTCGCTCCCGCAGCTGCCTCGCCACTCTGGCGACCGGAACCGCACCAGCCCCTTCGCCTTCACCGGCAACAAGTTCGAGTTCCGCGCGGTCGGCTCCAGCCAGAGCATCGCCTGGCCGAACACCGTGCTCAACACGATCGTGGCCGAGTCGCTGGACTTCGTGGCCTCCGAGCTCGAGAAGGCCATGAACGGCAAGCCGTCGCCGGTCAGGCTCGAAGCGGCCGCGCTGGCCCTGCTCAAGAAGCTGCTCAAGGAGCACAAGCGGGTCATTTTCGACGGCGACAACTACACCGACGAGTGGCACGCCGAGGCCGCCAGGCGGGGCCTGCCGATGCTGAAGGACTCGGTCGAGTCGTTCGCGGTGCTCTCGAGCCGCAAGAACGCCGACCTCTTCAAGAAGTACGGCGTCCTGACCAAGGCCGAGCTGGAGTCCCGGACCCACATCGCGGTCGAGAAGTACGTGAAGCAGCTCACCATCGAGGCGGAGACGATGGTCAGCATGTCGCGCACGATGATCCTTCCGGCCGCGTTCGCGCACCAGACGCTCATGGCGGAAGCGGTGGCCTCCACCGAGGCGGCGGGGGTCAAGGACGCCGACACGGTGGCCGCGCTCAAGGAGTTCGTGGCGCTGGTCTCCAAGCTCCGCAAGGCGACGGTGGTCCTCGAGCGCGCCAGTGCGGTGCACCTCGACGACCCGATGAAGCACGCCCAGCACATCAAGGCCAAGGTCATCCCGGCCATGCAGGACCTCCGCGCGCCGGCCGACGAGCTGCAGCTCCACGTGGCCGACGAGTTCTGGCCGATGCCGACGTACAGGGAGCTCTTGTTCCTGAAGTGAGTCGAGGCGTGGGGAAGCGGAGAGCGGGGAGGTGGGGGTGGTCTTCCCCGCTTCCCCGCTTTCCCGCCTTCAGGAGTTTGACGACAAGAACCGGATAGCCCCGCCCCGGCCGCAGGCCTAGGTTGGTGCCATGACAAACACACTCACCGCCCCCGCGCTCCTCGACGACACCCGCTGCTGGGACGCCGTCCAGCGCCGCGACCCCGCGGCCGCCGAAGGGTTCGTCTACGCCGTCCGCACGACCGGCATCTACTGCCGGCCGACCTGCCCCTCGCGCCGGCCCCGGCGCGAAAACGTCTCGTTCTTCATCACGCCCGCGGCGGCAGCGGCGGCGGGATTCCGGCCCTGCCGGCGGTGCCGACCGGGGACTGCGGCAAATGGGACCAGGCCGGGTCCGGGCGCCGAGGCGGTCAGCCGGGCGGTGGCGTATATTCAGGCGCGTCCGGGGGCGGTCCCCCCACTGGCGGAGCTGGCCAAGGCGGCGGGGTCCAGTCCGGCGCAACTACAGCGCAATTTTTCCCGGCTCGTCGGAGTGAGTCCCCGGGCGTACGCCCAGGCGCTCCGACGTGAGCGTTTCAAGGCGGGGCTCCGGCGGGGCGAATCGGTGAGTCGCGCCGGGTGGGACGCCGGCTACGGATCGAGTCGCCAGCTGTACGAGCAGGGTGCCGATGCGCTCGGCATGCCGCCGAGCGCCTATCGGCAGGGCGGCGCGGGGCTCGACCTCCGCTGGACCGTGTTCTCCTCGGCGGCCGGGCCCCTGCTGCTCGCCGCCACCGACCGCGGGCTCTGCGCGGCCTGGTTTGGGAATGACGAACGAGCGCTGAGCCAGGCACTCCGCCGAGAGTACCCCGAGGCCGGGCTCCTCCGGGACGATGCCGGGCTGGCCCCCATGGCCGACGCCATCCGGCGTCACCTGGCCGACGGCGCCCCGATGGCCCGCCTTCCGCTCGATGTCGGGGGCAGTTCGTTTGCGCGGGACGTCTGGAACCGACTTCGGCAGATTCCGTACGGGGAGACCCGTACCTATGCCGAAATCGCCGCGGACATCGGGCGGCCCAAGGCAGCGCGGGCCGTAGGGAACGCCTGCGCCGCCAATCCGGTGGCGGTGGTCATTCCTTGCCATCGGGTCGTGCGTGCGGCGGGTGGGGCCGGCGCGTATCGGTGGGGCGCGGATCGAAAGCAGGCGCTGCTCGCACGCGAGGCCGGTGGAGGCTCGCCGTGATTCTTCCAGGGAGAGACCGCCAGAGATGGCCTTTCGCCGGGGCTGGGTTGCCGTTGGCATCGCGTCCGGCCTGTTGGCCGCCGGCGTTGCCGCGGCATGCACCCCCCTCGGCGCCTGGCTCTACACCGACCCTTCCTTCGTGTTGAGCGGTGTGACCACCAAGTATCGCGGCGACCCTGCGGACACCCTCCGGGTCGTGTTCACCGCGTGCAACCTGAACGACTTCAACGTGGACGCACTCACGATGGAGGCGCGCTTCCTGGTCAACGGCACGCCGGTCGGCGCGATCTGGTCGGACCAGCGGATCACGCTGAAGATGCGAGATTCCGTGGACGTCCCTGTGGAGCTCGAGATTCCCCGGCCGTCGGGGCCGCCAGTTCACGCCAAGGGCGACAACTACCTCGCCACGCAGTACGAGCTGAACGGGAAGGTCGAGCTGGCCACTCCGATCGGCGTGCGCGTGGTCGCGATCCACCAGAAGGGCGACGTCCGCTTCGACTCCGCCGGCGCCCCGAGCGGCTGGACCGTGCGCAACGCCCGCGCCTGCCATCCGGGACAGTCCATGCTTCCCGGTCAGGGTGTGGCCCCTCGTGTCCTCGTCGACACCATGTTCCGCCCCGCGATGCCGACGGGCATTCCGACCAACCAGCCCAACGTGCCATGAACCAGCGCGCCCCGCTCACCTACGCGAGCTACCTCAAGGTGGACGAACTGCTGGACCTCCAGCAACCCCTGAGCGACGGCCCCGAGCACGATGAGATGCTCTTCATCGTGATCCACCAGGTGTACGAACTCTGGTTCAAGCAGATCCTCCACGAAGTCGGCCGGCTGCAGCGGCTCCTGGAGGCCGGCGAGGGCCTGGCCGCGCTCGGCACGCTCAAGCGGACGCTCACCATCCTCAAGGTGCTCGTGTCGCAAATCGACGTGCTCGAGACGATGACCCCGCTCGAGTTCCTCTCCTTCCGCGACCGGCTCGAGTCCGGCAGCGGGTTCCAGTCCTTCCAGTTCCGCGAGCTCGAGTTCGCGCTGGGGCACAAGCAGCCGGCCGCCCTGGAGCGCTATCCGGCGGGCTCGGCGCACCGCGCCCGGCTGGAGCGCCGCCTCGCCGCCCCCACGCTGTGGGACGGATTCTTGCGCTACCTCCGCCACGAGGGGGCCGCGGTGCCCGCCGAGGCGCTCGCACGCGACGTGACGGCGCCGGTGTCGGCGTCGGCGGGCGTGCAGGCGGCGCTGATCGGCGTGTACCGCGCCGGGGGGATGGCGGCGCAGGTGTGCGAGCGGCTGGTGGATCTGGACGAAGGGGTGCAGGAGTGGCGCTACCGCCACGTGAAGATGGTCCAGCGGACCATCGGGACGAAGCGCGGGACGGGCGGCTCCGACGGCGCGGAATACCTGCTCCGCACGCTGAACCGGCCGCTCTTTCCGGATTTGTGGGCCATTCGGGCGGAACTGTAAGCGGGGCAGCGGGGCGCAGGGGCGCACCGCGGCGCGCCCCTACTTCTGCCCCGCCGCCCCGCCGCCCATCTGCCCCGCCCTCACCAGCGCCTCCCGCAACAGAAATTCAATCTGCCCGTTGAGGCTGCGGAGCTCCGCCTCCGCCCATCGCTCGAGCGCCGCGTGGACGGAGGGGTCGAGCCGGAGCAGGAACGCCTTTCGCTCCGCCACGATCAGTTGTACAGCGTGCCGCTGTTGACGACGGGCTGCGTGCCCCGCTCGGAGCAGAGCACCACCAGCAGGTTGCTCACCATGCTCGCCTTCCGCTCCGCGTCGAGGTCGAGAATCTTCTTCGACGACAGCATCTCCAGCGCCATTTCCACCATCCCGACCGCACCCTCGACGATCTTCTGCCGCGCCGCGATGATGGCGCTGGCCTGCTGCCGCTGGAGCATGGCGGAGGCGATTTCCGGCGAGTATGCGAGGTGGCTGATGCGCGCCTCGGTCACCAGGACGCCGGCCTTCCCGAGCCGCTCCTGCACTTCCGCGAGCAGCCGCTTCGACACCTCGGCGGTGTGCGTGCTGAGGGCCTCCTCGCCGGCGGTGTGCGCGTCGTAGGGATAGGCCGTGGCAAGCGTCCGCACGGCGGACTCGCTCTGCACCTTCACGTAGTTCTCGTAGTCGTCCACCTCGAAGATGGCCTCGGCGGTGTCCACGACCTTCCAGACCACGATCGAGGCGATCTCGATCGGATTGCTGTTGGCGTCATTGACCTTGAGCTTGGCCGTCTCGAAGTTCCGGATACGGAGCGATACCTTCCGCTTGGCGGTGAACGGGTTGATCCACCAGAGTCCGGGGGTCTTGGCCGACCCGACGTAGTTGCCGAACAGGGTCAGGACCCGGGCCTCGTTCGGGTTCACGATGAAGAGCCCGCCGAGGCAGATGACGGTGAAGACCAGCAGCAACACGCCGCCGACGCCCAGGAGCGGACGATCCATCGCGGCGCCACGCAGAATGGTCAGGAAGCCGAAGGCGCCGAGGGCCAGGAAGATCAGCAGGGCCAGGAGGCCGTTGGTGGCCCGGGGCTGGGATTCGCGAATCACAGGTTCCTCACGGAAGAAGGTGATATGAATATGATATCATATTGCTATCCTCTGGTCAAGGGGCCCGTCGTGCGGCCGCTCCCCGATGCAGCCTGACGCCCTCTACCGCAGTCCCAACGCTCTCGCGCCCAGGTACAGCGCGTTCCGGGTCGCCGAACGCCTCCTCCTGACCGGCCACTCCCACCAGGCATGGCCGGACTGCTCGCGCGAAGGCCAGCTTCAGGCCTGGCAGGATGCCGCCGAGCTGGTGGACGACAAGTGGGAGCGCGCCTTCGCGATGGCCGAGCGGGTGCGCCGGGGATACGCCGCGCTGTTGGAGGATCCCGACGGCGAGTACGCCCTTGCCCAAGGCACCCACGACCTGCTTATCCGGTTCCTCTCCATCCTGCCGCTGCGGACCCGCCCCAGGCTCGTCACCACCGACGGGGAGTTCCACGCCATCCGCCGCCAGCTCGACCGGCTCGGCGAGGAGGGCATCGCGATCAGCAAGGTCGCGGCCGCGCCCGCGGGCACCGTGGCGGAGCGGCTGGCCGCCGCGGTCGACGATCGCACGGCCGCCGTGCTGGTCTCGGCGGTCTTCTTTCACAATGCGCACATCGTCCCAGACCTGGGCGTCCTCGCGGCGGCCTGCGCTCGCCACGGGGCCGAGCTGCTGGTAGACGCCTACCACGCCGTCAACGTCATCCCGTTCTCGATCGTGAAGGAAGGACTTGGCGGCGCCTTCGTCACCGGCGGTGGTTACAAGTACTGCCAGCTCGGGGAAGGGAACGCCTTCCTGCGGCTCCCCCCGGGGCGCGAGTTTCGCCCCGTGGTGACGGGATGGTTCAGCGAGTTCAGTGCGCTGACCGATGGACGGCGGGACGGCGTGCCGTACGGCGCCGGTCCCGACCGGTTTGCCGGTTCGACCTACGACCCGACCAGCCAGTATCGCGCCGCCTCGGTGTTCGACTTCTTCCGGCGCGAGGGCCTGACCCCCGCGCTACTCCGGGCCGTGAGCCAACACCAGGTCGGGCGCCTTTGCGAACGTTTCGACGCGCTCGACCTCGACCCCGCGGTCGTGTCACGGGATCGCGACGTTCCGCTGGAGCAGCTCGCAGGATTCCTGGCGCTCCGCGCGCCGCGTGCGCAGGAGTTGAGCCGTGCGCTTCACGAACGCGGTGTGCTCACCGACGCCCGCGGCGACGCCCTCCGGCTGGGGCCCGCTCCGTACCTGTCCGATGCGCAATTGGACACTGCAATGGACCTGCTGGGTCACGTAGGACGCGAGATGAAGAAACGATAAGGCGCGCGCCCGGGTCCTTCCCTTGTCCGCCACGGATCGGGCGGTATGATTCGCACGGACGCACGACGTACCGGAAGACCCACGATCGAAGCTGGTCCCCCTGGAGGAACTCTTGCCATGACGCGTAGCTCAATCATCGCCCGCGCAACCCTGTCGGCCCTCGCGCTGGTCGCCCTCGGTGCCTCCACCGCCCGCGCCCAGAATCCCCAGGTGGCTGCGCTCAAGTCCGCGCTCGAGAAAAACGCTGCCGCCCAGCGGAGCTACACCTGGGTCGAGACGACCGCACTGGCCCTCAACGGTGAGGTCAAGTCCACCACCACCAGCACCTGCCAGTACGTCATGGGCCAGAACAAGCCGGCGTGCACGCCGACCGGCGCCCCGGCACCCGAGGACAAGAAGCGGGGAGTGCGCGGGCACGTGGTGGAGAAGAAGACCGACGAGTACAAGGACTACATGGACAGCGTGAAGACACTCATCGGGCAGTACGTCCCGCCCAAGAAGGACCTCATTGCCCAGGCGGAAGGGAAGGGCGGTGTGGCCGTGGCGCCGAACCAGCCCGGCGGCGCGGTCAAGGCGACGATCAGCAACTATCTCGAGCAGGGTGACAACGTGGCGATTTCGTTTAACGCGGCCACGAACGCACTGACCAATGTGGCGGTCAACACCTGGCTCAACGACCCGAAGGCGACCGTCACCCTGGCCGTCCAGTTCATGACCCTGCCGAGCGGCGTCACGTTCGCCTCGCAGAAGGTGCTGACGGCCACCGCCAAGGAGATCGTGGTGACCATCACCAGCAGCAACTTCGCGCAGGCCGTCGCACAGTAACCCCGGAGGGAGGCTCAACATGACCGGACGCGCAACGGGGCGCCGCATGGCGGCGTCGGCCCTGATGCTCGCTGCGCTGGCGACCGTGGCCCACGCCCAGGCCACGGTGGAGGAGCGCGTGGCGGTGCTCAAGCGGACCCTGGCGGAAAACGCCGCCGCCGAGCGGGGGTACACCTGGATCGAGACCACGGAACTGGCGCTCAACGGCGAAGTGAAAGAAACCAACTCCATGTCGTGCCGGTACGTCGCGGGGGCCGAGAAGCCGCAGTGCGCCCAGATCGGCGCCCCGCCGGCGCCGAAGAAGATGCGCGGCCCCCTTCGCAAGAAGATCGCCAAGGAGAAGATCGCCGACCTCAAGGCCTACATGGACAGCGTCAAGACGCTGGTGGCCAAGTACGTGCCGCCGATGCAGGGGCTGATCCAGCAGGCGCAGCAGCGTGGGGATGTGGGGGTGGCGCCGAATCCGTCCAACAGCACCTTCAAGGTGACGATCAGCAACTATCTCCAGAAGGGCGATGCGGTTGCCGTCGTGGTGCACGACGAGGACAAGCACCTCGCCGAGATGAACGTCGCCACCTGGCTGAACGACCCGAAGGCCAGCGTGTCGCTCACGGTCAGCTTCACCACCTTGGCGACCGGCGTCACCTTTCCCGTCAAGAAAGTGCTGAACGCCTCGGCCAAGGGTGTCGTGGTGACGATCACCAGCAGCAATTTCGCCTTGCCCGTCGGTCAGTAGCCGGGGCCGGCCGGCGCGGTTCGTTCAAGGGACGAACCGCGCCGCGCCGGGCGCCGGGTTCCATGGCGTCTCCGGCTCGAAGTACGCCCAGAGCGCCGCCGACACGGCGCGCAGCAGCACGTACCCCTCGTTCGACGCCTCGTAACTCTGGTCCTCCTGGTTCTTGGTGATCACGCAGAACACGTAGTCTCCCGCCGGCGCGTTCACCAGCACCACCTCCGAGCGCGAGCGGTCCACTGCCCCCTGCTTCGACGCCGCCTGCACCCAGGGCGGGATCTGGCTCAGCGCCTCGCCGTTCCAGTAGATCCGGGTCAGCATCCGGTACATCTGCTGGTCGGCCGCCGGGCTCACCGCCTTTTCGTCGCGGATCCGCACCAGCAGTTCCGCCATTTCCCGCGGGGTGGTCTGCCCCCATCCATATTGCTTCCGATCGTCCTCCCGCCCCGGCGTGCGTGAATTAACCCGGGTCGAATTGAAGCCGTGGCTTGCCAGCCACGCGTTGATCGTCGTGCCGGTGCCCGCGAGCGACTGCAGCCAGAGCGCGGCGGTGTTGTCGCTCATCGTGATCATGAGCATCGCCACCTTGGACAGCTCGACCTGCGAACTGTCCTGCACATGCGCCAGGAGGTCGTCCTCGTCGGCGTAGGCCAGCGAGTCGGTGTAGAGGAGCTTCTGGGGGAACGCGAGCGTGCCGTTCTCCATGGCCTGGAACGTGGCGATCAGGATCGGGACCTTGATCATGCTGGCGGTGGGGAAGAGCTCGTCGGCGCGGATCGCCGCCTCCTGCCCGGTGCGGAGGTTCCAGGCGTAAATCCCGACATCTCCATGGAAACCCTTGACGAGGGCCGCGAGCTTCGATTGCAGCGCGGCGTCCGCTTGCGGGGGCATCGGCGCCGGCGTGAGCGTGGGCTGCACGTTGGCGCAGGCGAGGAGGCTGGCGAGCGCACCGCAGGTAACCACCAGTCGGCCGGGGAAGTGCATCAGGGGCTCCGGGGTCGGGAATCCGTGTTCAGGGGCGCGCGCGGTCCGTCGGCGCGGCTCCGCGCGGTGAAAAGGTGAACGGCCCATCGAGCGCCGTGATGATGCCGCTGTCGCGCCCGTACACGTCGGGGCGGAAATTGAGCGCGCCGGTCGGGTCCGTCCACGCGGTCCAGTAAAGGATCAGGACCGTCACCGGCGTTGGGAGCGGGATGGTCATCTCCTGGCCGAGCGCCGCGGCGCTGTCCAGCGCGGCCGGGGTCCAGGTCGAGTCGCCGAGCAGCTGGCTGGCCAGCGGCATCGGGGACTGGATGCGGATGCATCCGTGGCTGAACGTCCGCCGCGGGTTGCGGAAGAGGGCGGGCGTGGGCGTGTCGTGGAGGTACACCGAGAAGGCGTTGGGAAAGTTGAACTTGATCCGTCCCAGGGGATTCGCGCCTCCGGGCTGCTGGACGATGCGATAGGGAAGGGTCCGCCCATCGTCGTAGCGGTTCCAGTCGATGCCGGCCGGGTCGACCGGCGCACCCTCGCGGTCGAGCACCAGCATGTTGTTTCGTGCCAGATAGGCGGGATTCTTCCGGATGTCCGGCAGCACCTCGTCGGTGAGGATCTTCGGGGGGACGGTCCAGGTGGGATTGAGGATCAGGTACGTCATCCGGGCGCGGAACTCCGGCGTCTGGAGGTACGGCTGCCCCACGACGGCCCGTCCCGACCAGATGAGGCTGTCATTGCGGAGATAGTACGCCTGGAACGCGGGAATGTTGACCGCCACGAACGTGGTGCCCAGCCCGGGCAGGATCCAGCGGCCGCGCTCGAGGTTCACCCGCAGCGTCTTGATTCGCAGGATGGGGGGCACGTTCAACTCCCCGACGGTCCGGGGCCCGAGAACTCCGTCCGGAGCCAGGCCGAGACGCGCCTGGAAACGCTCGAGCCCTGCGGCGAGCGTCCGGTCGTAGCGTTCCCCGGGCACGACTGCAGCGCTCGGCGGCAAGTCACCGGTGGCTGACAGCCGTGAGCGCAGGGCGGGTACGCGCGGATCCTTCATGCCGACCGTGAGCAGGGGGCCGGGGACGATCGTGGTCCAGCCGCCGGCCGAATCGATCGACCGATAGCGCGCGAGTTCCGCCCGGAGCTGCAGGTAGAAGGGGTGCCGCGGCGCGAGGGCGGCGAGGGCGGCTGCCAGGGTGTCGGACGCGACCAGGGAGTCGAGCAGCGGCCCCCACCGCGCGAGGCGGCTCGGGGCAGGGAAGTTCCACGAACCGTCGGCCGCCGCAGGGTCCACCTTGCCGAACCGCAGCGAGGAGGCGAGGCGGATCAGCGCCTCGGTGGCCAGGAGATCGACCTCGGCGTGGAGGGCGGCGGAGGCGCGCGGGGCGCTCGCGGCGGGGCCCAGGCGCTCGAGCGGCTGCTGCAGGTAGTCAGCCGGGGTGAGCCCGTCCTCCTCCGAGGCGCGGATGGCCTGGAGCAGCGCGGCGAGGCGGGCGGGCTCGGTCCACGCCGGCCGAAACCCGCGTTGGGCGTAGAATCCCGCCAGCACGTCGAGCGTGAGCAGCGGGACGCCTTGCACCGTGGCGGCGCCTTCGGCGAGCGAGGAGTCGATTCGGGCGCGCAACACGGCGGCCACGGTGTCCGGCGCCTGGGCTGGCGCCGGGGTGGCGAGAACGAACAGCGCGGCGAGGGGCCGGAGGAGCGTGGCGAAGCGCACCCTCGAAGTTAACCTCCGTCCCGATCACGGACTCCAGGTGTTGTTCTTCCGGTTCACGTCGGGAAGCTTCTGTTCCGGGTCCACCTCCACCCTGGTCACCGCGGCTCCGGGGACGGTGAAGGTGTACGTCGTGTGCCCGTCGAGCCAGTACTTGACCGGGATCCGCTCGAGCGCCGTCGTGCTGTCGCTCCGCGTCACCTTCACCTCCCCTGGCATCGGCGCGAGCCCCTTGTCCTCGATCACGATCGTGGTGCCAGCCGCGCCTTTCGTCACGCTCGCCACGCTCTGGTCCACCGTCCAGGTCTCCCAGAACCAGGTGCGCCAGAACCACCCCATGTCCTGCCCCGTCACGTTCTCGAAGGTGTAGAAGAAATCCCAGGGCGTGGGGTGCTTGTACTTCCACCGGAGCCCGTAGCTGCGATAGGCTTTCTGGAAGAGCTCGGGGCCGTACATCGCGCGGAGCGTCATCAGGATCGTGGCGGGCTTCATGTAGCTCGCGACCCCGTACCCGATGTCGGTGTTGTAGCGGTCGCCGTGACGCATCAGCGGCTCCTCCATGCCGGCGCTCGCCACCTGCATGTACAGGTCGCGGTCCCGGGCCTGGGCGTCGCGCCCCGCGAAGAAGGCATTCTCGCCCTGCAGCCCGTCGAACTCGGTCAGGCCCTCGTCCATCCACGCATGGCGGGTCTCGTCCGACCCCACCTGCATCGGGAACCACATGTGGGCCAGTTCGTGCACGGTCACGGCGTAGAGCTCGAAGGTGTCCGGCTGGAAGCCGCCGATGCAGGTGATCATCGGGTATTCCATGCCCCCGCACGAATCCGGGCCCTGCATGGCAGTCGCCTGGCGCCAGGGGTAGGGCCAGAGGAACCGGGAGAGGAACTCGATGGAATGCCGAGCGTAACGGGCGTCCTGGGCCCACCTCGAGTCGGTGTGCCCGGGAATCCAGAAGGTGTGGATCAGCGCTGTGTCCGGCGTGCCGTCGCCGTCGCGGTCGCCCACCTGCGCGCGGGTGGCGTCCATCACGTACTTGTCGGACACGCCCCAGGCGAAGTCGCGCACGGTGTCGGCGTGGAAACGCCAGGTGAGCATTGGGCCGGCGAGGGTGGCCGTCCCGGCGCCGCGGTCGGCCTCCGCGACGACGTGGACCACCGTGTCCGCGGTGAGCGCCATCGCCATCCGCTGCCGCGTCTGGGCTGAGAGCACCTCCGTGGGGTTCACCAGGCCGCCGGTGGCCCCGATCAGGTAGCCGGCCGGCACCGTCAGCGCCACGTCGTAGCTGCCGTAGCCCATGTAGAACTCGGCGTTGCTCATGTAGGGGTCGTTCTGCCACCCGACCACGTCGTCGAACACCGCCATCTGGGGATACCAGTAGCTGATGAACGCGAGGTCCGCCGTGCGGCCGCCGCGCGGCGCGCCGTCCGGCGGGACGATCAGGTTCCAGCCGAAGTCGAGGTCGACGCTGTCTCCCGGGGCGAGCGCGGGGGAGAGCGGCAGCGACATCACGGTGCTGTTGACGCGATAGCCGCGGGGCCCGCCGGGCTTCGATTCGGGCACCGCCGTGCCGCGCACCGCCACCCGGGTCAGGTTGACGCCGCCGGTGATCGGCACCACCTCGTTCCGGACCGAGCTGTCTTTGAACAGGTTGTCCCGCAGGTGGACGTAGACGAGCGGCAGGGCGCGGGGCGAACGGTTGTAGTACCGGATGGTGCCGCTGCCGGTGAGCTTGCCGCTGGCCGGGTCGTAGGTGGCGGCCAGCGTGTACTTCGCCCACTGCTGCCAGTACTTGGGGCCCGGCTCCCCGGTGCGGGTGCGGGTGCCCGCGGCGACGGCGCGCCGGAAACCGACCGATTCATCGACGGGATATGGGCGCGGACGCATGGTCGCGCCCGCCGTCGCGGTGGTCGCTGCGGGCGCCGGCGCCGGCGCCTGCGTCGAGGGCGCGGTGGAGGGCGCGCAGGCGGACGCCACGAACAGGCCGATGACGAGGGGGGCGGCGAGGGCGCGAAGGCGAATCAGCGGCATGGCGGAAGCTCCGTGCTGGCAATGGAGTGTCGCGAGGGAGGATCCTGCCCAACGTAGCACTGCCCTGTCATTGTGTCATCCCGGCCCTACATTGCTGGAGTATCGCGCCGACGGGCACATCCCTCCCGAGGACACCACATGCGCACGTGGCACCGTCCGGCCGCCTGGGCGGCAGGGCTCCTGCTGCCACTGATGGCAGCGAGCTGCGGACGCAGCGAAAAGTTCGTCGCGCCCCCGCCGACGGCGAGCGCTGCCACCCGGGCGGAATCGCTGCCGCCGGTCCTGCCCTCCCAGCTGGACATCCCGGTTACCTACGATCTCCGCCCGGCCCTGGACTGGCTCGAGGCCGAGGTTCCGCTCAACATCGGCGACATCAATCAGCGCATCGCCATCCCGGACAATGACCGGGTGCATATCGCGTACACCATCACGCGCGAACCATTCCGCGTGTCGATCCGTGGCAGCACCGCCCAGGTCTCCTCCATCATCCACTATGAGGGGCAGGCGTGGTACGACCCTCCGCTCCTGCCGGAGGTCAGCGCCTCCTGCGGCTCCGGAGGCAAGCGACCCCGCGCCCGCTTGGTGCTTCGAGCCACAATCAGGGTGAACGATCGGTGGATGCTGGCGCCCACGGCGACTGCGAGCGCGCAGCCGCTGACCGCCGGCGAGCGGGACGAGTGCAAGGTCACCGCCTTGAAGATCGACGTCACCGAAAAGGTGCTGTCCGCCGCTGAGCAGGCATTGCAGGGTGAGGTGGACGAGGTCGAGCGGGTGGCGCGCGCCTTCCCGCTCAGGGCGAACGTCGAGGACGTCTGGAGCGTGTTGCGGCAACCGATCCGCCTGACCGACAGCCTGTGGCTCCTGGTCCGACCGGTATCGGTACGGCTCCGTCGCCCGAACGTCGTGGGCGACACGTTGCTGTATCTCGCGGGACTCACGGCCAGGCCCCAGATCGTCGGCGGCCCGCGGCCCGACTCGACCGCGGAGCCGCTCCTCCCGCTTGATCAAGGTCCGTCACTCCCTTCGGCCTTGGTGATCCAGAGCGAGGGCACCCTCCCCTACGACGTGGCGGAAGCGATCCTCTCAAAGGTGGTGCTCGGGAAGAAAATCAAGCTGGGGCAGCGCACACTCGTCATCGAGCATCTCAAGCCGATCGGGCTCGGTGACGGCCGGCTGGCCGTGGGCCTGACGGTGAGCGGTGCCGCGGAAGGCACGCTCTACGGCGTGGGACATCCGCATATCGACGGGGCAGGGCAGCTCACCATGCCCGATCTGGCCCTGGACGCCGGCACGGTCAGCGCCCTCGGCGGCGCAGTGCATTGGCTCATCGAGACAGATGCGGTCCAGCAATACCTGCGAACGGCGGTGACCATCGACCTTGCCCCGACGATCGAGAAGGGCCGCGCTCTGGCCGAGGAGAACCTGAACCGGGAGCTGGCACCGGGGGTCCTCCTGCACACCACGCTCAAGAGCGCGGAGCCGGTGGGCGTCTGGGCGGGCACTCAAGCGCTCGTCGCGCGGGTCCTGGTGACCGGCCAAGGGAGCATCACCGTCCACCTGAAACCGCCGCCGCGCACCGGGAAGGCGCCGCGCCCCTGAACAACGAAGCAGCGTGAAGGCCCCGAATCGGGAGCGGCATCGTTGGGACTCCGTCGGGGGAGACGGACGCGAACCTGTCGGGCCCACCGACGGCTGGCATCCCGGTTATAGTTTCTGTCCATGACTATCCACCGTGATCGACTCGCCCGGACGCTCGCCGCCCTCCTCGTGCTCTCCACCGCCTCCTGTCGGGGCCGCTCGTTCAACGCAACGCCGCCCGCGGCGGTGACGGGCGTCGCCGTGGAATCGCTCCCGCCGGTGCCCCCCTCCCGGCTCGAGATCCCGGTTCGCTACGACTTGGCGCCCGCCTTGGCCTGGCTCGAGACGTCGGTGCCCAAGACCATCGGCAAGATCGGGGACAAGCTGCCCGTCAAGGGCAACGACCGGCTCCACATCGCCTACGAGATCACGCGGGAGCCGTTCAAGGTGGGCCTGGCCGGGCGCACGATCACCATTTCCTCGGTGCTGCATTACCAGGGCCGTGGGTGGTACAACGCGCCAGTCATCCCGGAGGTGAGCGCCTCGTGCGGGACGGGCGACGAGCAGCCGCGCGCCAGGCTGACTCTGAGCGTCACGGGGCGGATTGACGACACGTGGATGCTGCGGGCCAAGTCCACCGTCAAGGCGGTCCCGCTGACGGACACCGAGCGGGACCAGTGCGAGGTGACCGCGGCGCACATCGACGTCACGGAGAAAGTGCTGACCGCGGCGGAAGGAGCGCTGCAGGGTGAGCTCACGAAGGCGGACCGCAAGATCGGCAGCTTCCCGCTTCGGACGACCGTGGAGGGGGTCTGGGCCACGATCCAGAAGCCGCTTCGACTCACCGACAGCCTCTGGCTCCTCATCAATCCGGTCTCGCTGCGGTTCCTGCCGCCCACGACCTCGAGCGACTCACTGTTGTGGCAGGCCGGACTGGAGGCCAACCCCCGCATCATCGGCGGCCCCAAGCCCGCCGCCTCGACCAATCCACTCCTGCCGCCCGACCGGAGCCCGGCCCCGACGCCCGACCTGCTCATCCTGAGCGAGGGGCGCCTGCCGTACGACGTGGCGGAGGACATCCTGTCCAAGGCGCCTCCGAAGACCAAGATCAAGGTGGGCAACCACACCATCGCCATCAAGCACCTCAAGCCGGCCCCCCTCGGCGACGGCCGGGTGTCCGTCGGGTTGACCGTTTCGGGCGCGGCCAACGGCACGCTCTACGCCGTCGGGCATCCGCAGATCGACTCGATGGGCGTGCTCACGATGCCGGACCTGACCCTCGATGCCGGGACCACCGATGCGCTGACCGGGGCGCTCGCCTGGCTGGCGTCCGGCGACCGCATCACGCAGTTCCTTCGGGAGGCGATCAAGGTGAACCTGGCCCCGACCCTCGAGAAGGCGCGCGTGCTCGCGGAGAAGAACATGAACCGGGAGCTGGCGCCCGGCCTGCGGCTCCAGACCACTCTCACGAGCGCGCAGCCCGTCGGCGTCTGGGCGGCACCGGACGCGCTCGTCGCGCGGGTGATCGTGCAGGGGAAGGGCTCCATCCTCATCCACCTCTACCCGCCCGGCGCGGGCCCTGCAAACTCGGCGAAGACCGACTCGACTCCCGCCCGCCCGAAACCGGCCGGCCCGAAACCAGCCGTCTCGACGCCCTGAACGACGAACGGGCCCGCGCGAGGTGCGCGGGCCCGTTCGCCCTGGAGGATCCTCCGAGCTACTTCTTGGCCGGTACTCCACCCGCCGGGGGCAGGCCAGCCATCACCGTCTTGGTCGCTTCATTGATCCGCTGCTGGGTCGGCGCCTTGTTGCTCATCTCGCCCGTCATCGTGCCGCGCCACACCAGCGTATTGGTGCCCATCTGGACCAGGTCCACGATCACGTTGCCCTGGGTGGTCTCGATCGGCTGTGTCGTGCTCACGCCGCCGCCGTAGTACCCGCCCCAGCCGTACCCGTAGCCCGGACCGCCGACGCCCATGCTGGTGGTCATGTAGCTGGTCTGGGTCTTGGTGCCGAGGTAGTAGCGGACGTAGAACATGGCCTTGGGGTCGTTGACCACCTTCTTGTACCCCTTGGCGGCCATCTGCGCTTCGATCGCGGTCTGGATCTGCGACTGCACGATTTCGTTCGAGACGACCGGGTCGTTTCCGTTGACGTCGGCGGTGCCAACCCACTCGTAGGTGGCGCCCACCGGAACCGGGATGGAGGGATTGGTCTGCGTGGTAACGTTCGGGCCGCAGGCCATCAAGACGGCCAGGCCGGCGAGGGGGAGTGAACGAACGGACATGGCGACTCCAGAGAGTGTGAGAGAATGCACGGCCACCGGGGGCCAGGCCCCATGAGGCACAGACCTACATCTATTTGCCCGCCGCCGGAAGCTTCGCGAAGAGCTTGGTCACCGCTTCCTGCACCGCTTCCTGCGTCGGTACCTTCCCGGTGGCCTCTTTCGCATAGATCCCGCGCCAGGCCAGCGTCTTCGTCTTCCGGTCCACCAGGTCCACCACCACGCCCGACTGCCGGGACTGCACGTCGGTCGTCTGGCTGCCGTACCAGCCGTAGTCCCATCCGCTCCAGCACGCCGCGCCGCCACAGACGTTTGAACTTGCCACCCCTGCGCCTGTCGAGGTGTTGGCGTTGACCTGCGTCTGGGTGGTCTTGGAGCCGACGGCAAAGCGGACCATGAAAGTGGCCTGGGCGGAGTCGGTCTGCCGATAGCCCTTGTTCCGCAACTCGTTGTCGATCGCCGTCTTGATTCGCTCCTGGATGATCGGGCTCTGCGCCACCACACCCTGCCCGTTGGGGACGTGTTCCGGCGGCGGCCCCCAGTAGTAGGTGGCGGCGCCCGGCATCGGGATGGTGGGGTCCTGCGTGACGGTGATCGACGGGCCGGCGCAGGCGACAAGCGCGATAACGGCGACTGGAACGCAGAGAGCGGAGCATGGGTCCCCGGGGTGAGTGAGTCAGGCTGGGAATAATACTCCGTGGCATCCGGCTCCGTAACCCACGGGAGTCAGTGATGACGACACGACGGGGGGAGGGGCACACGCCCCTCCCCCCGTCCCCTTCCGGCACGCTCCACCCGCGAGGATTCCGGGCGACTAGTACCGGTAGTGATCCGCCTTGTACGGTCCCTCGGGCTTGACGCCGAGGTAGGTGGCCTGCTCCGGCGTGAGCGCGGTGAGCTTCACGCCGAGCTTGCCGAGGTGCAGCCGCGCCACCTTCTCGTCGAGATGCTTCGGCAGGGTGTACACCTTCTTCTCGTACTTGGCGGCGCTGGTGTGCAGCTCGATCTGCGCCATCACCTGGTTGCTGAAGCTGGCCGACATCACGAAGCTCGGGTGCCCGGTGGCGCAGCCCAGGTTGAGGAGCCGCCCCTCGGCGAGGACCAGCACGCTGTGGCCGTCGGGAAAGACCCACTCGTCGAACTGCGGCTTGATGTTGACGCGGGTGACCCCGGGGAGCTTCTTGAGTCCCGCCATGTCGATCTCGTTGTCGAAATGGCCGATGTTGCCGACGATGGCCTTGTCCTTCATCCGAGCCATCTGCTGTGCACTGATGACCTGCTTGTTGCCGGTGGCGGTGATGAAGATGTCGGCCGTGGTCACCACGTCGTCCAGGGTGGTCACCTGGTAGCCCTCCATCGCCGCCTGCAGCGCGCAAATCGGGTCGATTTCCGTGATGATGACCCGCGCGCCCTGGCCCTTCAGCGCCTGCGCGCATCCCTTGCCCACGTCGCCGTAGCCGCAGATCACGGCCACCTTGCCGGCCAGCATCACGTCGCTCGCGCGCAGGATGCCGTCGGTCAGCGAGTGCCGGCAGCCGTAGAGATTGTCGAACTTCGACTTGGTCACGGCGTCGTTGACGTTGATGGCCGGGAAGCGGAGCGTGCCGGCCTGCATCATCTCGTACAGGCGATGCACGCCGGTCGTGGTCTCTTCCGACACGCCCCGGATGCCGGCGGCGAGCTTGGTCCACTTTCCCGGGTTGGTCTTCAGCGTCCGGCGGAGCAGTTCGAGGATGACGCCCCACTCCTCGGAGTCGGCGGCCTCGTTGAATGCCGGCACCGCGCCTGCGGCCTCGTAATCCGCCCCCTTGTGGACGAGCAGGGTGGCGTCGCCACCGTCGTCGAGGAGCAGCGTCGGGCCGGCGCCGTCGGGCCACTCGAGCGCCTGCTCGGTGCACCACCAGTACTCCTCCAGCGTTTCCCCCTTCCACGCGAACACCGGCACGCCCCGTGGGTCGGCAGCACTGCCGTCCCGGCCGGCCACCACGGCCGCGGCCGCGTGGTCCTGGGTCGAGAAGATGTTGCAGCTCACCCAGCGCACGTCGGCGCCGAGCTCCGCCAGCGTCTCGATCAGCACGGCGGTCTGCACCGTCATGTGAAGCGAGCCCATGATCCGGGCGCCGGCCAGCGGCTTCTTGCCCTTGTACTCGGCGCGGAGCGCCATCAGGCCGGGCATTTCATGTTCGGCCAGGCGGATCTCGTTGCGCCCCCATTCGGCGAGCGCGATGTCGGCGACCTTGAACGGCTCGCGGCCCTGGGCGCGGGCGGCGGCGAAGGGATGGCGGCTTGGAGCGACGGCGGTCATGTCAAACCTCAGCGGGGAAGCGGGGAAGCGGAAACGTCCTGTCGAACGGTCGTGCCTCGCGGTGTACAACCCACCGCAGCGAACAGTGTCGGGCCCTTGGCCGTGGGGTCGGCCGCCAGTGGGTGATAGCTCATCCGCTCGAAACCGGCGGCGCGCCCCCAGGTCGCAATTGAATCCGCGTCGAACCCCGGCCAGAGATGGCCCATCGACTCGGAGAGATCGGTCCGCTCGTGCGGCATCATGTCCACGATCAGGAGCCTGCCGCCCGGGCGGAGCACCCGCGCCGCCTCGGCGAGGACGCGCGCCGGCTCGGGGGCCAGGTGGAGTGCGAGCGAGATCACCGCGGCGTCCAGCGAGTGGTCTTCGATCGGCAGTGCCTCGAGCTCGCCCCGACGGAGTTCCACGTTGGCGAACGGCGCCAGACGCTTGCGTGCCGCCTCGAGCATCGGCGCCGAACCGTCCACCGCGACCACGCGCCGGACGAACGGTGCCAGCGAGGCCGCCACCTGTCCGGTTCCAGCGCCGAGATCGCCGACCGTCCACCCGTCATCGAGCAGGGCCGGCAGGGCCGCCAGCTCCGCGCGGGCGCCGAAGAGTTCGCCCCGGAGCCGGTCCCACTGACCGGCGGACGAGGCGAAGAACTCCCGCGACTTGGTCGTCCGATCGGCCAGGACAGCGCGGAGCCGCTGAGCGTCCTGCCGGGCCGCTGGCGCCTTGGCGATCTCGTCGCGTACGAGTTGCCAGAGCTGCCGCGCCGCGGGGTCCAGCTCCCGCAGGGCCGCGCGATAGCGATTGCTGGTCCCCTCGGCGCGCGCCGACACCCAGCCCTCGTCGGACAGAAGCTTCAGGTGCCGGCTCACCGTGGACTGCGGGAGGCGCAGCGCCTGGCAGAGTTCACCGACCGTGAGGGCGTTTCCCTCCAGCACCAGGAGCAAGCGGCTCCGGGTGAGGTCGGCCAGGGCGCTGAGACGGTCGAGGACGGCGGGCACTGTCATTATATCCTTTCAGCCGGATAATATGATACTATGCTGGTACTGACGCCGTCAACCCCCATGGCTTCTGTCATTGCGAGGCCACGAGGAGGCCGAAGCGATCTGCCGAAGGGGCGCACCATGGTGCGCCCCTTCGGCGGCCCCTCCCGGGCCCTCCTCGCAATGACAAAGGACTGGCCTGGCAGAGCTTAGGGAGTTGCGGCCTGCGTCCGGAAGCCCGCGAGCCGGCCGGGATCGTTGGTGAGGATGCCGTTGGCTCCCCGGGCCCGGAACCGGGCGGCATCGGCGGGGTCATCGACCGTCCAGATGTGGACCGGGCAGCCGAGTCGGTGGGCGTCCGCAATGAACCGGCGGGTGGCGACCGGTATGAGGTGGTGCCGGTCCGGCACCGAGAGGGCTCGGTAGGCCACCCTTCGGGGTCGGCTCCAGGTGACGGAGCCGATGAGCAGGCGGAGGATGTCCTTCCGGCTCGCGCCCACCAGGAACCGTCCGTCGCGGAAGCAGTCCAGCGCCTCGTGGTGCTCCGAGGCCACGAGGCAGCGCCCGGCGGCGCCGTGGCGCAGGATGACCTCCCGCACCCGCTCCTGCCCCGCCACCTCCTTGAGTTCGATCAGGAGCGGCATCGCGGGGAAGGCGACGAGCACCTCGTCCAGCGTGGGGATCAGGACCCGGCGGCCACGGAAGGGAAGGGTGGCCCCGCCGTCGCTGGTGAACCGGTATCCGGCATCGGCGGCGCGGAGCTGGGCGAGGGTGAGGGCGGAGAGCGGACCGGTCAGGTCGGTGGTGCGATCGAGTACCGGATCGTGGTGGACCACCACCTCGCCGTCGGCCGTGAGGCGCACGTCGAACTCGAAGGCGTCCACGCCGAGGTCGGCGGCCCGCTGGAAGGCGGGGAGGGTGTTTTCGGGAGCTTCGGCGGAGGCGCCCCGGTGCGCGACGAGTGGGTGGGCGCCCGGGTCCACCAGGATGTTCATGAGGGGTTTCCCGTCAGGCCGTGCCCTTGAGACCGGCTGCGTCCGCCGCCGCGGCAAACCGGCGCACGATGGCGCCGGCGGGCTCGACGGCGTGGATGCCGTCCACGCTCTTGCCCGCCTGCCAGAAGTCCTTCTGCCCCGACTCGTCGAGCGAGGCGTGCTTGAGCTGAAAGAGGGACTTGAGCGCGTAGATGCTCCGCATCCAGCGCTTCCTCCGGCGGCCGCGGAGCATCCACCGGGCGATGGGGCCGGCGCGGAGCCCCATGCGCTGGATGTAGGGTGTGTTGATGACGGCCACCGGCACCCCGGTGATGCGCTCGCTCAGCACGATGTCCTCGGCGTGCGCCTTCACGATGGCCTGCTTGTAGACCTCGCTGGCGCGGCACTCGGTCGTGGCGATGAAGCGCGTGCCCATCTGCACGCCGGCGTAGCCGATCCGGAGCGCCTCGACGAAGTGGGATTCATCGCCCACGCCGCCGGCGCAGATGAGCGGCACACCGAGCCCGCCCAGTTCTGTCCAGAGTTCCTCGACGTCCTTGGGGCCCGCGTGGCCTCCGGCCCGCCGGTTGACGGCGATCAGCCCGTCTACCCCGGCCGCCAGTCCCTTGTCCGCCCACTTCCGTTCGGTCACGTCGTGATAGACCACGCCGCCCACCGCGTGCGCCTTCTCGACCACCCACTTCGGGTTGCCGAGCGAGGTCACGAAGAAACGCACCCCTTCCTCGAGGGCCACGTCCACCCAGCGGATCATTCGCTCGTGGTAGGTCTTCGACGAGGCCTCGATGAGGGCATTCATGCCGATGGGGCGGGAGGTGAGCCGCTTGATGAGGCGGAGCCCCTCGCGGAAGTCGTGGCCGTGGACGTAAGTGAGCGAAATCGGCTGCACGATGCCGAGGCCGCCGGCGTCCGACACGGCGGCGACGAGCTCGGGGTTGCTGCAGGGGTACATGGCGCCGCAGATGAGCGGCACCTCGATGCCGGCCTGCCGGGTGAACGCGGTGCTGGTCACGACGGAACCTCCACGGGCGGAGAAAGCCGCCAGGTCACGGCGATCCGCGCCACGGTGTCCCCGGCGGCGTCGCGAATGTCGGCGTGGACCAGGTAGTCCATCGGCTCGCGCACCTCGGGAATGGCGACCGTGGCCTCGGAGGTCAGGGTGCCGCGGGCCTTCTTGAGGTAGTCGATCTCGAGATGGGTCACGATGCTCCGGATGTGGCTAGGGAGCCCGGTGATCATCGCGAGCCCGCTGGTCACCTCGCCGAGATTGACGAGGGCCACGGCGTGGACGGAGCGCAGGTGGTTCCGGACGCTCCGCCGGTCGCGAAGGGTGACACGGGCATAGCCGGCGCGGAGTTCACGCACATGGGCGCTGATGGAACCGGTGTAGGGGACCATGAGGCCGAGGAGTCGGCTGAAGAGCCAGGTGCCGCCGGGCAGGCCGGCGAGGGCGCTCCACGAGCGGCGGATGCGTGCGGAGGGTTCGGACATGGCGGGAATCTAACGCGCGGCGGCCCGCTTTCGCGGTGCCCGCGCCGCCGGTCCCTTCAGCAGGTCGCCCACCGTCGTTTCCCGGAAGAACGTCGAGACCTCCGTGGACACCGCCTTCCACCGTCCGTGCGCGGGGCAGGGATTGCTGTCGCTGCAGGCGCTCCGGCCGAGGAGGCAGATCCGCGCACCGGTCGGGCCGTCGAAGGGGGCGACGACCTCGGCGAGCGTGAGCTTGCCCGGCGGCTTGGTCAGCCGGAATCCGCCGTGCTTGCCGCGGCTCGACGTCAACACGCCGGCCCGGGCCAGCAGGTGCAGCGTCTTCGACAGGTAGTTCCGCGGAATGTCGAGATCCTCCGCGATCTCGCTGACGCGAAACAGGCTATCCTGTTTCTCTGCAGCAAGATACAGCACCGTGCGGAGCGCGTACTCGGCGGTCTGGGAGAGCATGGAGAACCGTGGCGAAAGTGTGAAGGCGGCTTCAGAAAGAATAGTTGTATTTATCATACCGCTATGATAATTTAACGACAGTCCTTAACGCTACTGCCAATCCCGCCGTGAAGAGTGGTTCACTCCGGCGCAGGAGCGGACGGATCCAATTCTACAACCATACTCGAGGATACCATGGCTGGATTGCGCTGGACTCACCTGGTGACCGTGACGTCTCTTGTCGGCGTGCTGGCCTGCGGAGGCGGAGAGAAGGCGGCTCCCCCCGCTGCCTCCCCCCCGGCCGCGGCCGGGAGCGACCTGACTCCCTGGCAACTGAAGAACGGCATCGGCCCCGTGACCGAGCCGCTCACCCTCGGGCCGGTCAATCACGAAATGGCGGAGCAGGGGCAGAAGCTCTTCGAGGCCAAGTGTTCCGCCTGCCACAAGCTCGACCAGCGCTACGTCGGTCCCCCGCTCGGCGGCATCACCGAGCGCGTGACCCCCGAGTTCGCGATGAACATGATGCTCAACCCGCAGGAGATGTACACCCGGCATCCGGTCGTGAAGGAACTCCTCGCCCAGTACATGACCCAGATGGCCAACCTGGGCCTGACCGTCGATGAGGCCAGGGAAATCCTCGAGTACCTGCGGACCACCACGGCCCCGCCCGCGGCCCCCGCCCCGGCGCAATAACCCAGCCCCCACCAGGGGATCACCGTTCCAGGAGGGACGACCATGTCGAGGAGTCTGTCATTCCGGTCGCATGCCATGCTGGGCGCCGCGCTTGCGGTCCTGGCGCTTGCCGGCTGCGGCAAGGGCAACGCGCCGAGCGTGGGCGCGGCGGACGCGGCGCAGAAGGTGTACGTGGCGCCCGGCCAGTACGACGAGTTCTATCTGTTCGCGTCCGGCGGGTTCAGCGGCCAGATCGGGGTATACGGCCTCCCCTCGGGACGGCTCCTCAAGGTGCTGCCGGTCTTCTCGCAGAACCCGGAAAACGCCTACGGCTACAGTGAAGAGACCAAGCCGATGCTGAACACCTCCTACGGGTTCATCCCGTGGGACGACTCGCACCACCCCGAGCTTTCCATGACCAACGGGGTGCCGGACGGCCGCTGGATCTTCATCAACGGCAACAACACCCCGCGCGTGGCACGGATCGACCTCAAGGACTTCGTGACCGCCGAAATCCTCGAGATTCCCCACTCGGCGGGCAACCATGCGTCGCCGTTCGTGACGGAGAACACCGAGTACTCGGTGGCGGCGACCCGCTTCAGCGTCCCGACCCCCCAGGCGGATGTCCCGATCGCCTCCTACAAGGAAAATTTCCGGGGCCTCCTCACCTTCATCAAGGTGGACAGCGCCACGGGGCACATGAAGATCGCCTTCCAGATCCTGATGCCCGGCTTCAACTACGACCTGTCGCACTCGGGGAAGGGTCCTTCCCACGAGTGGTCGTTCTTCACCTCGTACAATTCGGAAGAGGCCAACACCCTCCTCGAGGTGAACGCCTCCCAGAAGGACAAGGACTACATCGCGGCGGTGCACTGGACGGCCGCCGAGCAGTGCGTGAAAGATGGCAAGGCCAGGCAGATGCCGGCCCGGTACGCGCACAACGTCATGGACCCGGTCAGCCACGTCGCCACCAGCACGATGGAGACCTCCACTACCTTCCTCGACGCCAAGGACTGTCCCGGCGTCGTGTACTACCTGCCGACGCCCAAGTCGCCGCACGGCGTGGACGTGGACCCGTCGGGTGAATTGATCGTGGCCGGCGGCAAGCTCGCCACCGTGATTCCGGTGCACTCGTTCTCACGGATGATCAAGGCCATCGAGGACAAGGCGTTCGAGGGCGAGGTCAACGGCATCCCGGTCCTGAAGTACGAGGCCACGATCGCCGGCGAGGTGAAGGAGCCCGGTCTCGGCCCGCTTCATACCGAGTTCGACGGCCAGGGCAACGCCTACACCTCGATGTTCGTGTCCTCCGAGATCGTGAAGTGGTCGCTCAAGGACTTCACCGTCCTCGACCGGATCCCGACCTACTACTCGATCGGGCACCTTTCCATCCCCGGCGGCGACACCCGCAAGCCATGGGGCAAATATGTCGTGGCGCTCAACAAGATCACCAAGGACCGCTACCTGCCGACCGGCCCCGAGCTCGCCCAGTCGGCGCAGCTGATCGACATTTCCGGCCCCAAGATGCAGCTCCTGCTGGACTTCCCGACGATCGGGGAGCCGCACTACGCCCAGGCGCTGCCGGCCGCGATGCTCACGGCGAACCAGCTCAAGACCTTCGACCTGGCCACCAACAAGGATCCCTACGCCGCGCTGAGCGAGGCCGCCACCGGCGTGAGCCGGCAGGGTCGCGTGGTGCACGTCAAGATGACGAGCATCCGCAGCCACTTCGTGCCGGACAACATCGAGGGCGTGCAGGTAGGCGACTCGGTGATGTTCCACGTGACCAACCTGGAGCAGGACTGGGACGTGCCGCACGGCTTCGCCATCACGGGCCTGAACAACTCCGAGCTCTTGATCATGCCGGGCGAGACCCGCACGATCGTCTGGGTGCCCGGGAAGCCCGGTGTGTTCCCCTTCTACTGCACCGACTTCTGCTCGGCGCTGCACCAGGAAATGCAGGGCTACGTCCGGGTGTCACCGAAGGGAAGCAGCGTGGCGCTCGTGGCCAACACGCCGGCCAAGCACTAGGCAACCGGCGGGCGGGAGGGGGCAGCCCCCTCCCGCACCGCCCACCGAGGTCCCGACCATGTCCCGCACGACCCGCCTGCTCGTCGCCCTGGCCGCGTTGTCGATGGCCATCGTATATGTCCTGCCGCTCTGGCACATCGGGCTCAAGGCGCCGCAATATCCGGAAGGGCTGGGTCTCTACATTGCCATCGACAAGATCGTCGGGGAAAAGAAGCAGGACCTCAACAGCATCAACGGGCTCAATCACTACATCGGGATGAAGGTCATCAGTCCGGACGACATTCCCGAACTCAAGTACATGCCGAAAATCGTGGCGGGGCTCATTGCGTTCGGGCTGCTGACGGCGGCGGTGGGAACGCGAGGCCTGCTGACGGCGTACGCCGGCTCGCTGGTGCTGTTCTCCCTCGCGGGGCTCGCGGACTTCTACAAATGGTCGTACGATTACGGGCACGACCTGAGCCCGACCGCGATCATCAAGATTCCGGGAATGACCTACCAGCCGCCGCTCATCGGAGGCAAGCAGTTGCTCAACTTCCACGCGACCAGTTGGCCGGCTTCCGGCGGCTGGGTCCTCATCGCCGTTATCACGCTCGTCGTCGTGCTGGCCATCCGCACGTGGCGGCGGCCGGAGGGCGCCGCCGCGTGACGCGGCCAGCGCTCCGGAGCCTGGCGGCCGCGCTCCTGGGCGCGGCCGCGCTCGCATGCGGGACGCCCGGCCCCACGCCGATCGCGTTCGGACAGGCGGCCTGCGAGCACTGCCACATGACGATCGCGGACCAGCGCTTCGCGGCGGAGCTGGTGACCCGCACCGGCAAGGTGTACGCCTTCGACGACGCGGGATGCCTGGCCACCTTCGCGGTGAGCGGCCCGGTCGGTCCGGAGCGGATCCATTCCGCCTGGGTCACCGACTTCCGCCACCCCGGCACGCTCATTCCGGCCCAGGACGCCGCCTTCCTCCGTACCGATCGGGTGCGGACCCCCATGGGCAGCAACCTGCTCGCCGTGCCGCGCGCCGCCGGCGACAGCCTCCAGGACGCCCTCGGCGGCACCCTCCTCGATTGGGGCCAGGTCCTCGCCGCGGCCCGGGCACCGGCGTAGGGTTCCACCCTCGATGACCTCTCGATCCGCCACCGGCCTCCTCGGCTGGATCCTCCTCGCTGCGCCGCTGGCCGCGCAGTCCACCGTCGTCGTGGACCCGGCCGGCCCCGTGCGCACGTTGACGCAGGCGCTCACGCTCGTCACTCCGGGCGGCCGCATCACGGTGCGTGCCGGGACCTACCGCGAGCCGGTCATCGCCGTCACGGTGCCGGTCACCATCGTCGGCGATTCCGGCGCCCTCTTCGAGGGTGGAGCGCACGAGATCTTCCTGGTGACGGCCGACCGGGTCACCCTTCGCGGGCTCACGCTCAGGCACGTGGAGCCCAGCTTCATCGAAGACCGGGCGGCCATCCGGTTCGACAGCGTGGCCGACTGCGTCGTGGAGGACAACCGGCTGGAGGGCACGTTCTTCGGGATCTACCTCGCCAACAGCCGAAGCTGCCGGATTTCCCGCAACGTGGTCCGGGGGGTCGGCACCATCGAGATGACGGCCGGCAACGCGATCCACCTGTTCCACTCCAGCGACGTGACGATCGACGACAACCGGGTGTCGGGCCATCGCGACGGGATCTATCTCGAATTCGCGGAGAACGCCCGGGTCCTGAACAACCAGAGCACCGGGAACCTGCGGTATGGCCTCCACTTCATGTTCTCCCACGGCTGCGAGTACCGGAACAACCACTTCGCGCACAACGGTGCCGGCGTGGCGGTGATGTACACCCGGCGCGTGCTCATGGAGGGGAACACCTTTTCCGACAACTGGGGGGCGGCCTCGTACGGGCTCCTGCTCAAGGAGATCCGCGACAGCCGGATCGTCGGCAATACCTTCCGCGAGAACACCATCGGCCTCTACCTCGAAGGATCGGCGCGGAACGAGGTGACGGGCAACACCTTCCAGGCCAACGGCTGGGCGGTGCGCGTGCTGGCCGACGCCGAGGGGAACCGGTTCGCCGGCAACTCCTTCCTGGGCAATTCGTTCGACGTGTCCACCAACAGCCGGAGCAACGTGAGCACCTTTCGCGGAAACTTCTGGGACCACTACGAGGGGTTCGACCTCGATCACGACGGCTACGGCGACGTGCCGTTTCACCCGGTCCGGCTCTTCGCCCTCCTGGTGGCCCAGAACGAACCGGCGCTGATCCTCCTCAGGAGCTTCTTCGTGGACCTGGTCGATGCCGCCGAGCGGGTGCTGCCGGTGCTCACGCCGGAGACGCTGCGCGACGACCAGCCCCTGATGAAGGCGCCCGCATGACCACCACCGCTTCGGCCGCGCCCGCCGTGGAATTCCGCGGGCTCCGCAAGCACTTCGGGCGGCTCACGGCGCTCGACGGCGTGGACATCTCCGTGGCACCGGGGCGCGTCACGGCGCTGGTGGGCCCCAACGGCGCTGGCAAGTCCACGCTCATCAAGTGCCTCCTCGGGCTGGTGCGCCCCGACGAGGGCGTCATGCACTTGGGCGGCACGCCGATCGGCGCCGGGTGGGAGTACCGCCGGGACCTGGGGTACATGCCGCAGGCACCGCGCTTCCCTGACAACCTGACCGGGCGCGAAGTGGTGGAGATGCTCCGCGACCTCCGCGGACATGCCGCCGGGACCGACGAGGAGCTGCTCGAGTGGTTCGGTGAATCGGGGGCGCTCGACCGTCCGGTCCGGGTCCTCTCGGGCGGCACCCGGCAGAAGCTCAACGCCGCCATCGCGTTCCTGTTCCGTCCCGGACTCCTCATTCTCGACGAGCCGACGGCGGGGCTCGATCCGGTGGCGAGCGGCATCCTCAAGGACAAGATCCGCCGCGTGCGCGACGCCGGGGCCACGGTGCTCCTGAGTTCGCACCTGATGGCGGAACTCGAGGAGCTGGCGGAGGACCTCGTGTTCCTCGTCGAGGGCCGGGTGCGCTACGCCGGCCCGCTGTCGGGCCTCAAGGAGCGCACTGGAGAGGCCGGACTCGAGCGGGCCATGGCCGCGCTGCTCAGGCGGGGCGGCGCATGAAGACCACCCGCCGGGTGCTCAAGTACGAGCTGCACAACGTGGTGCGGAGCCGCGCGGTGCTGGTCTATACCGCGTTCCTCTTCCTCCTGACGGACGTGCTCTTTCGGTTCGGCGGCGAGGGCGCGCGGGTGGTGCTCTCGCTCCTCAACGTGGTGCTGCTCTTCGTCCCGCTGGTGAGCGTGGTGTTCGGCACCATGTACGTGTACAGCGCGCGGGAGTTCACCGAACTGCTGCTGGCGCAGCCAGTGGGACGGCGGTCGCTCTTCGCGGGACTGTACCTCGGGCTCGCGCTGCCGCTTGCCGGCGCCTTCCTGGCCGGGGTGGGCCTGCCCTTCGTGATCCACGCGCGGCCGGAGGCCGCGCTCTGGGGTCCGCTGGGCATGCTGCTCACCGCGGGGCTGCTCCTCACCTTCGTCTTTACCGCCGTGGCCATGCTCCTGGCCACGCTTTTCGACGACCGCGCCAAGGGGCTTGGCGGCGCCATCCTGATCTGGCTCGGCTGCGCCGTGCTCTACGACGGGCTGATCCTCCTCCTGATCACGATGTTCCGCGACTATCCCCTCGAACGGCCGGTGCTGGCGCTCACGCTGCTCAACCCGATCGACCTGGGTCGGGTGCTGCTGCTCCTGCAGTTCGACACGGCGGCGCTGATGGGGTACACGGGGGCGGTGTTCGAGAAATTCTTCGGGACGTCAGGGGGGCGGGTCACGGTGCTGGTGGCGCTGGCGATCCAGGCCACGGTGCCGCTGCTGCTGGCGGGGCGAGTGTTCCGGCGGAAGGATTTCTAGCGCCCGAAGGCCTTGACCCTCGGCCAGGCGGCCGCCGCAAAGGCCATCGCGGCGGCCAGCTCCGCGGCTCGCCCCGCCATCACCACGCCGTCCGGCGCGCCCACGCTCCGTCCCACCCCCGCCAGCACCACTCCGGCATTCAGCAGCAGCCATGCGGTCCAGACCGGCGCGCCCGGCCCGCGCTCCGGAAGCCGCGGGTACTTGGGCAGGATCCACCACGCCACTCCCATCGCGAACTGCACCATCCAGCCGACCAGCACGGCTTCGGAATGCGCGTGGAAGAGCCGGAACACGCCGACGGGGAGCGGTGCCGCTTTGGAGGAGAGCAGGAGCGAGCCCATCGCGACGCCCACGGCGAGCCAGCAGAGGGCGGTGCGCACCAGGAGCACGCTGAGGAAGGGCACGCTACTTCGCCTTGACCCGGGGCCAGATGTTGAGCACAAAGGCCCAGCCACCCAGCAGCTGGAGACCGGCGGAGAGGAGCAGCAGCGTGCGGCTGCCGGCGCCGGCGAGTTGCGCCGGCTCGCCGATCAGGCGAAGCAACAGCCCGGCGTTGAGTCCGGCGTAGCTGGTCCAGCCCAGCGCGTCGCTGCCGCGCGGACTTTCCGCCGTGTATCGCGGGAACATCCAGAACGCCACGCCAAAGATCAGGTTGGTGAGCCACCCGACGGTGACGAGATGGAGATAGGTGGGGTAGGGCAGCACCAATTCCGTGCCGGGAATCCGCGCGGCCACTCCGGTGGCGAGCAGGACGCCGCCCGCCAGCGCCAGGAGCAGCCAGGCGAGCGCGGAACGCACGAACCAGCGGGTCAGCAGAGGCATCGCGGTGCCTAGGCGGGGTGCCGGTGGGGGGCCGCCCCGCCGCCCCCCGGCCCCGCGGCCCCGCCGTCAGTTGTTGCCACGTACCGCCCATGAAACCGCACGGCGTCCCCCGAGGCGTCGGCCACGAGCACGTCGAGCTCGATCCGTCCGCGCCCGCGCCGCCGCACCGCGTTCACCAGCCGCTCCACCGCACCCGGTGAGGGCGCCCGGCAGCACGCGGTGAAATCTCCCGTGACGGGACGAAAGTAGTGCACCGTGCTGTCCTGGATGACGACATGCGAGCGGATGCCGTGCTCCCGAAGCAGGAGCCAGATCGTGCCCCAGCCGGCCAGCGTGGCCGTGGCGTTGAGGCTCCCGGCGAAGGCGGTCCCCTTGTGGTTGATGTTGGGTTCCAGGGGAGAGCTCAGCACGAGGCCGCCGCCCTCGTTGCCCACGACGCGCAAGCCGAGCGCCTTGGTGATCGGCATGTCGCGACGGAGCTTGGCGCGGAGCGCCCGGAGGAGGTCGGGCGGTCTGCCTCGTGCCGTGGTGGTCACCCGAGGTCCTTCCAGTTCCACCACTTGAGGAGCGAGGGCTTCGGTTTCGGCGTGCTCGCGTAGTACACCGCGCAGCGGAACACGTACAGAACGCAGGGGTCTTGCGGGCCCTGGAGCTCGCTCAGTCGCCGGTACATCCGCTCGGGGCTCCGTCCCCGGAGCTGGCGCACCGTGCGCACGCCGAGGGCGCGCAGATCGGCCGCGATGCTGGGGCCGACGCCGGGAATTTCCTGGAGCGGGTCGCGCGGCACGGGGCCTACCCCTCGCCGCCGGCGAGCAGTGGCCGCACCACCACCGCCGTGCCGTAGCAGAGGACTTCGGTCACGCCCGGCATCAGTTCGGTCGCGTCGTAGCGCACGCCGACGACCGCGTTGGCGCCCATCTGGTGGGCATGGGTGAGCATGATGTCGAAGGCCTCCTGCCGGGTGCGCTCGCAGAGCGTGGTGAGGATCGTGATGTTGCCCCCGAAGAGGGTCTCCAGCTTGGCGCCGATCGACCCGAACACATTGCGGGATCGCACGCTGATGCCGCGGACCACGCCGAGGCTCTGCGCCGTCTGGAATCCATCGAGTTCAAAGGTGGTCGTGGTCATTTCGTGACTGCTGCTCATGGGGACTCCCCGGTGGCGCGCTCCAGCAAGCGCTGGAGCAGCTGGATCTCCGACTGGGTCTTCATCTGGGCTCCGAAATTCACCTCGGAGTCGCAGGCGGCCGCCTCGGCCGCCATCCGAACTGTGCCAGGTCCACGCGCGAGTGCGCATCGAACCGGACGCCCTCCGTTGCCAGCAACAGTCGCTGGGTGACTCCGTGGTAGCCCGGCAGGCTGATCGCTCCCCTGGCGTTGAGCACCCGGTGCCAGGGCACGGCGGAGCCCTCGGGCAGCGCATGCAGGGCGTACCCGACCTGGCGAGCCGCATTGGCCAGGCCGGCCACGGCGGCCACCTGTCCGTAGCTGGCCACCCTTCCGGGGGGGATGCGCCGGACGACCGCATAGATCGCCTGGTAGGTGGACTGGCCGGCCATGCCCGTACGCATATCTCAATGGTACTGCGGCGCTTCCGTGGACGCTATCGCGGGGCACCCTCCCCGCGTCGCCGCCTCCACATCTGCATCTGAAGAGCCCTTCACCGTTCACTCTCCCTCCCTTCACACTGGGTCCGGCAGGTTTCTACCGTGGCCTGAAGTCCCCGCGACCGATCGGAAGGACGATGCGACGGACCGCTGCTGATCATCACGCCGCGCCTCAGAGCGCCCTTGCCCGTCTCCTCGAGGTGGAAACCCGCCTCGAAGGAATGCTGGAGGCTGCGCGACTCGAGGCGGAGAAGACCGTCAGCGACGCGCGCGAGCGCGCCGCCGCGCGGACGGGGACGCTCGCGGCCGAACTGGCGGCGGCTGAGGCGGAGGTGTCGGCGACGCTCGACGCGGAGTCCGGTGCCCGGGTCCTGCGTGAGCAGGAGCTGTTGGCGCAGATTCGCTCGCGATACGAGGCAGTGGACGTGCGCGCGGTCGAGGCGCTTGCCGCGTGGGTGTTCGAGCAGGTGCTGGCCTCGGTGGGGGCGGAGGCCGCATGATCCTCTCGATGGTCCGTGCCCGCATCCTCGGTCCGCGCGAGGACCTCGATGCTGTGCTCCGGGCCGTCCAGGATGTGGGCCTGCTCCAGATTTCGGACACCCAGCCGGAAGGGGCGCTCCGGCCGGTCGAGCCCGAGGCCCGAGAGGCCCGGGAGGCGCGGCGGCTCCGGGCGCTGCTCCATGACGTCGACGCCCTCACGGCACGGTTCGCCCCTTCCCCGTCCGGTGGGAAGCCGCAGCCGCCCGCGTCGATTGCCAGTTGGCTCCGGCAGTTCCGCCGGGTCCGCCGTGATGCGGAGCGGCTCGACGCCCGGCGCCACGTGCTGGAGGAGGAGCGCACCCAGACCGCCCGGCTGCTCGAGTTCATCCGGGCCTTCCGCGGGTTGCTGCCCACCGGCAACGGTACCCGGACCCACGGCTACCACCTCGTCCTGCGTGGCCAGGACGCCGCTGTGGTGCCCCGGCTGCGGGCGGGCCTGGCGCAGGCCATCGGCGAGGAATTCGTCCTCGAGACGGCCCCGCTCTCCACCGGTGAACTCGCCGCGGTGCTTCTCGTGGCGCCGACGGACTCGACCCGGGTCGAGCGGCTGCTCGCCCAGGCGGGGGTGCACGAACTGCCGATGCCGGAAGGAAGCGGCGGCAAGACGCTCGGGCAGCTCGGTCCGACGCTGTCGGCCCGGCTGGAGGCGCTCGACGCCGAGTTGGCGGGACTCGACCGCGAACGCGACACGCTGTCGCAGGCGGTCGCTCCGAGCCTGGCGGGAGCGCGGGCCGCCGCGCAGGACCGCCTGCTGGGGCTCGCCGCCAAGGAACGGGCCGCGGCGACGCCCCGCAGTTTCGTGCTGGAAGGGTGGATTCCCGAGGCGGGGTACCCGCGCCTCGTTGAGGCGATGACGACGCGGTTCGGCGGGCGGGTCGTGGTGGAATCGGTGGCGCGCGAAGACTGGCACGGGGAATCGGCGCCGGTGGTGCTCCATAACCCGCGCCTTTTCCGGCCGTTCGAGATGATCACCAAGATGGTGCCGCTCCCGGCGTACGGCACGATCGACCCGACGCCATTCGTCGCCGTGTTCTTCCCGATGTTCTTCGGGATGATCATGGGCGACATCGGCTACGGGCTGGCGCTCGCGGTCCTTGCGCTCTGGCTCCGGCACGGCGGCGCGCCCGGCAGCACCCGCCGCGCCGTGGCCGAGGTGCTCGGCGCTGGCGCGGCGTTCGCCGTGGCGTTCGGCATCGCCTTCGGCGAGTTCTTCGGCGACCTGGGCCGGCGGTGGTTCGGCCTCGAACCGCTCCTGCTGGACCGCGAGAAATCGCTGCTCCCCTTCCTGGGCCTGGCCATCGCCATCGGGACCGTCCACATCGCGCTCGGGCTCACCCTCGGGGTCATCAACGCCTCGCGCGGGCACCCGCGCCAGGCGGTCGGCCGCGGGGTGTCCCTCGCGATGCTGGTGCTCATCATCCTGGTGCTGCTCGCGGCGTTCGAGGTGCTGCCCCACGGTTTCCTGACGCCGTCGGTGGTCGGCCTGCTGGTCTTGTTCCCCATCCTGATCCTGGCGGAGGGGATCATCGCGCCGATCGAGTTCCTCTCCACCCTGAGCAACATCCTGTCCTACGCCCGTATCATGGCGCTCGGCACCGCCTCCGTGATGATGGCGGTGGTGGCGAACGAGCTGGCCGGCAGCATCGGCAGCGTGCTCGTGGGCGTGCTCTTCGCGCTGCTGTTTCACCTGGTCAACTTCGGGCTGGCCATCTTCGCGCCCACGGTGCACGGCCTGCGCCTGCACTATGTCGAGTTTTTCGGGAAGTTCCAAAGTCCGGGCGGTCAGGTCTATCGCCCGTTTTCGCACTGGCGGCCCAACGGGACCGCCGGCTGAACCCTCGGAGGTTGCATGGAAGCGTTCCTGGTTCCCCTCAGCGCCGCACTGGCCGTCAGCATCCCGGCCCTGGCCACCGGCTGGGCGCAGTCGCGCATCGGCCCGGCCATCTCGGCGAGCCTGGCGGAAAAGCCCGAGCTCAGCACCACCGCCATCCTGCTGGTCGCCATCCCGGAAACGATGGTCATCCTCGGGTTCGTGGTGGCGGTGCTGATCATGCTGCGGGCCGGCGGCTGAGCGGATGAGCATCGACGCGTTGCTCCTCCACCTCGAGGAAGACGCAAGGAACGAAGCCGCGCGGCTCCTGGCCGCCGCCAACGAGCGCGCCGCGGAGGTCGTGGCGCGCGCGGAAGCGGATGTGGCACGGAGCCGGGCGCTCCACCTCGAGCGCGTCACCGCGGTGCGACGCTCCGCCGGCGAGCAGCGGGTGGCCGCCGCCCGCGCCCAGGCCCGCGAGGAGTTCCTGCGGGTTCGGGCCGAAGTGCTCGATCGTGTCTTCGGGCAAGCGTCGGCGCTCCTGAGGTCCACAGCTGTTTCCCGCTATGCGCCGAGCGTCGGGCATCTCGCGCGGGACGCGGCCCAATACCTCGAGGGCGAGCCGGCGCGGCTGCGCTGCCCCCCCGATGCCGCCGCGAGCCTGACCGAGGCCGCACGCGACCTGCCGGGCGTCACCGTCGAGCCGGCGGACGTGCCGGCCGGTGTGACCGGTGCGTCGGCGGACGGGCGGGTGCTGGTGGACAACAGCCTCCCCGCGCTGCTGGCGCGGCGCCGCGGCGAGCTCGCCATCAGTCTCGCTCTCCGGATCGAGGGCAGCTGACCGTGCGCTGGGACGACGTGAACGCCCGGGCCCGCGGCCTCGCCACACACCTGCTCGACCGGAGTGCGCTGGCCGGACTCTCCGACGCCCCCGACTGGCCGGCGTTCATCGCCCGGGTCACCGCGCTCGGCTACCCGCTGGACGTGGTGGCCGGGGCGACCGTCGATCCCCCATCCTTCGACCGTGCCGTGAGCCTCGTGGCCTCCGCGCGGATGAACCTGCTCGGCCGCTGGCTCTCGGCGCGCCAGGGGGCGCTGGCCGTGGTGATGGAAGACGAGGAATTCCGTTCGCTGCGCGCGCTGCTGCGCGGCGCCGCCGAGGGGGCATCGCCCGGCGCACGGCTTCGCGCCGCGACGCCCACACCCCAGCTGCCGATGCGCGCGCTCGAACGGATGGCGCACGCGGGCTCGGTGCCGGAGTTCGTGCACGAGTTGTTGCGGCTCGGGCATCCCGCCGGCCGGGCCTTGCAGGACGTGCTTCGCCGCGCCGAGGCGCCCGATCTTCGCGCGCTCGAATGGGCGCTCACCCGGCTCTTCGCTGAACGCGCCGTGCGTGCCGCGCGCGCACGCCGGGCCGGTGGTGCGGCGCTTTGCCGCGGAGCTGGTGACGCAGGCGAACGTATGGACGCTGCTCCTGGCCGCCCCGCTCGAGTCCGGTGCCTCGACCGAGGAGGGATTCCTCGCGGGGGGTGCACCGCTGACCCGGCAGGAGTTCACCCGACTCCGCGCCGAGCGCGATGCCGACAAGGTGGTGCAGGAGCTTCGACGCCTCCTGAAAGGCACGGCGCTCGGCGCCGCGATGGCCGCGGAACCGCTCGACCTTTCCTCCCTCGAGCAGCGTGCGTCGGCGTCCAGGATCGCCTGGCTCCGTGCCCTGGCGCGGCGGGATCCGCTCGGTCCGGCGGTGGTGCTCTCGGTGCTGGAACGGATCCGTGCGGAAGCCCGGGCGCTCCGGGCGATCGCGTGGGGCGTCGCCTTTGGTGCGCCCGCAGCGACCCTCGCGCGGCTCGGCGTGGAGGCGGCATGACACACGGCGTCCGCATCCTGTGCCGCCCCGCCACCGCCGCAGGGTTTGGCCTCGCGGGACTCGTGGCCGAGACCGCCGAGGACGCCTCAACGGTGGATGCCACCCTCCGCGGGCTCCTCCAGCGCCGCGAACTCGGGGTCGTCCTGCTCGAGGAGCCGCTCTACACGGCGCTCGCCCCGGACATCCGCGCGATGGTGGACCGCGTGGCCCAGCCGGTGGTGGTGCCGTTTCCCGGTCCGGCGTGGCGCGCGGCGCCTTCCGCGGAGGAACAAGTGGTGGAACTGCTCCGCCGCGCCATCGGGTACCGCGTGAGGCTCCGGTGACAGGCGCCCGGGTGATCCGCGCCGCCGGCGCGCTGGTCGAGGTGGCGCCGATGCCGGGCGCCGCGCTCTACGAAATCGTGCGGGTCGGCAGCCGGCGGCTGCTCGGCGAAGTGATCCGGGTCAACGGCGCCATCGCAACCGTGCAGGTGTTCGAGGACACCAATGGCCTGGCGCTCGAGGAGCCAGTGGAGGCCACCGGTGCGCCGCTCCTGGCGGAGCTGGGGCCGGGGCTCCTGGGCTCCGTCCTCGACGGCACCGGCCGCCCCCTTCACCGGCTCGCCGCGCGGGAGGGCAACTTCCTCGGCGCGGGCACCGTAGCGCCGACGCTCGATCCCGAGAAGACCTGGGTGTTCACGCCCGTGGCAGAGGTGGGGGCTCGGGTGACAGGGGGTGACGTTCTCGGCACGGTGGAGGAGAAGGAAGGGATTCTGCACCGCATCCTGGTGCCGCCGGGCGTGGAAGGGGTGGTGGCTTCGATCGCCGCGGGGAGTTACACGGTGGACGCCGCGATCGGCGCGCTGGAAAGCGGCATCCCGCTCACGCTTCGCCAGCGCTGGCCGGTGCGGCGTCCGCGCCCGGTGGCGCGCTGGCTTCCAGCCGACCGCCCCTTCGTGACCGGGCAGCGGGTATTCGACTTTCTCTTTCCGGTGGCGGAGGGGGGCTCGGTGGCGGTGCCGGGCGGGTTCGGGACGGGCAAGACGGTCATCGAGCAGTCGCTGGCCAAGTACGCCGACGCCGACATCGTGGTGTACGTGGGGTGCGGCGAGCGCGGCAACGAGATGGCCGACGTGCTGGAGGAATTCCCGGCGCTGATCGATCCCCGATCCGGGCGTTCGCTGATGGATCGGACGGTGCTGGTGGTGAATACCTCGAACATGCCGGTCGCGGCCCGCGAGGCCTCGGTGTACCTGGGCCTCACGATCGCCGAGTACTATCGCGACATGGGCTACCGGGTGGCCCTGATGGCCGACTCGCTTTCGCGCTGGGCCGAGGCGCTGCGCGAAATCGGCTCCCTCCTCCGCGAGATGCCGGGCGAGGAAGGATACCCGACCTCGCTCGGCAATCGCCTCGGCAAGCTGTGCGAGCGCGCGGGGCGCGCGGTGCCGCTCGGCACGCCGGCGCGGGAGGGCGCGGTGACGTTCATCAGCGCCCTCTCGCCCCCCGGCGGGGATTTCTCGGAGCCGGTCACGCAGGCGGCGCTCCGCGTGGTGGGATGCCTCTGGGCGCTCGACGCGGCGCTGGCGCACCAGCGGCAGTTCCCGGCCGTGGACTGGGAGACGAGCTACAGCCTGCAGGCGGACGACGTCACCCCGTGGTTCGAGCGGCAGGGCGGCGCCGGCTGGGCCGACCTCCGGCGGGAGACTTTTTCGCTGCTCCAGCGGGACCGGGAACTCCGGGAGGTGGCCGGGCTGGTCGGCCCGGACGCGCTGGAAGACCAGGACCGGATGATCCTCGAGACCGCGCGGCTCCTCCGGGAGTTTCTGATCGGCCAGAGCGCCTATGACCCGGCCGACGCCTATTCGCCGGTCACCAAGACCTGGACGCTCGCCGACGCGGTGCTGCGGTTCCATCGCGAGGGGATGGCCGGCCTGGCCGCCGGAGGCACCATGGCGTCGATCGACGTCGCCGCGGCGCGCCGGGCGCTCACCGCGCTCCGCGCCACGACCGGAGGAGGCACCGCATGAGCGGCACGCCCCGCAGATACGCCGGCGCTTCGGCCGCGGCCGGGCCGCTGCTCACCGTCGCGCGCACCCATCGCGGAATTCTCGGGGAGTGGGTGTCCATCGAGTCGGCGGGGGAGCCTCCGCGGCGGGGGCAGGTGATCGAGGTCAGCCGGAACGCGTCCATCGTCCAGGTCTTCGAGGACACCGTCGGACTGGCGCCGGCCGGCTCGCAGGTGACCTTCACCGGCGACATCGCCCGCGCCACCGTGGGCGAGGAACTCCTCGGGCGGGTCTTCGCGGGCTCGGGCGCCCCGCTCGACGGCCTCCCCGCGCCGGTCGGGACCGCGCGGCGGGCGGCGTGGGCTGCGCCGCTCAATCCGGTCTGCCGCCGCAAGCCGGCCGACTTCATCGAGACCGGCATCTCCGCCATCGACGGGATGAACACGCTGGTGCGGGGCCAGAAGCTGCCGATCTTCTCGGGCGCCGGGCTCCCGGGGCTCGAGCTGGCGGCCCGCGTGGTGGCCGATGCGCGCACCACGCGCGCCGAGCCGTTCGCGGTCATCTTCATCGCGCTCGGCCTGACCGAGCGGGAGACGCAGCACTTCCTCCGCCGGTTCGAGTCGAGCGAGGCCCTCGCCCGGAGCGTCTTCTACCTCAACCGCACCGGGGATCCCACCATCGAGCGCCTCCTCGCACCGCGCCTGGCGCTGGCGCAGGCCGAGTACCTCGCGTTCGAGCGCGGCATGCACGTGCTCGTGGTGCTGGCGGACGCCACCAACTACTGCGAGGCGCTTCGGGAGCTCGGCGCCGCCCGCGAGGAGATCCCCGGGCGGCGGGGCTATCCCGGCTACATGTACACCGACCTCGCGAGCATCTTCGAGCGGGCGGGGGTGGTCCGCGGGTGCGCGGGCTCCGTCACGCAGCTGCCGATCCTCTCGATGCCCGACGACGATATCACGCACCCGATTCCCGACCTCACGGGCTACATCACCGAGGGCCAGATCGTCCTGAGCCGGGAGCTCGACCGGCAGGGGACGTTCCCGCCGATCGACGTGCTGCCCTCCCTGTCGCGGTTGATGGGAGCGGGGATCGGCGCGCAGACGGCGCCGGACCACCGGAAGTGGTCCGACCAGATCTACTCGATTTACGCCCAGGGACGCGAGGCCCGTCTCACGGCCGCGATCGTCGGGGAATCGGGGCTCCCGCCGGCCGATCGCCGGGCGATGGCCTTTGCCGAGAAGTTCGAGCGGGAGTTCATCCACCAGGGCCCGGCGCGCCGCACCATCGGCGAGACGCTCGAAGTCGGCTGGCGCCTGCTCGAGACGCTGCCGCGTGAAGACCTGATGCGGATTCCCGAGGAGGCCTGGGCGCGGCGCGGTGGCCAGGGAGGGTCGGCATGAGGATCAGCGGCGCGCCGACGCGTTCGAACCTGCTGCGTCACCGACGGCGGCTGGAGCGGGTGCGGAAGGGAATCGACCTCCTCACCCGGAAGCGGCAGGCGCTGGTGGCCGATCTGTTCCGGGTGGCCACGCCGGCCATCGAGGCGCGCAACCGGGTCGACGAGTGTGCGGGCCGGGCGTATCCCGCCTTGCTCGGCGCCGCCGCGTCGCACGGCGCGGCAGGAATCACCGCGATGGGGTGGCCATCCCGACAGGCGGAAGTCGAACTCACCGTCACGGAATCCTGGGGCGTGGCGAGCGGCGCCGTGCAGCGGCTGACCCCGATTCGCAGAACCATCGAGGCCCGCGGCCAGGCGCCGCCGCTCACCGGCCCCGCCGCCGCCACCGCCGCCGGCGAGTTCGAGCAGATGGTGGAACTGCTGCTGGACGCCGCGTCCACCGAACTCCTTCTCCGGCGCCTCGCCCAGGCGCTGGCGCGCACCTCGAGGCAGGTCAATACCCTCGAGAACCAGGTGGCACCGGGACTCACGGCCGAGGTGCACCGGGTCCGCGCCCTGCTCGAGGAGCGGGAGCGGGAGGATCACACCCGGCTCAAGCACCTGCTGCGGCTCCGCACTCAGCCTGGCTGAACGACCTCACATCCGACCGATGCGCCCGAGCGTCCCCGGTGAGGCCGGGGTGGTTGCGTGGGGCGGCAAGCAGGGTAAGCTCCCCATTATGCTCCAGCCTTGACTTTCTGTGTTACAACACGTAATATCATCCCACCATGAGCCAGCTCGCTGCCGAACTGAAGCAGACCCGCCCGTTCGCCTCCCCCGTCCAGGAGGCGTTCGTGAGCATCAAGCGCACGGCCGCCCTCCTCGAACTCCGCGCGGCGGACATGATGCGCCCATTCGGCATCACGCCGACGCAGTACAACGTGCTCCGGATTCTTCGGGGTGCCGGGGCCGATGGCCTGCCGCGCTGCGAAATCCGGGCGCGCCTGATCGCACCGGTGGCCGATGCCACCCGGCTCCTCGACCGCCTCGAGCGCATGGGCCTGGTGGCGCGCGCGCGCGACGGGGAAGACCGCCGGGTCGTCACCTCCCGGATCACGCCCCGGGGGTTGGCATTGCTCGACAAGATTGCCGATCCGCTCCGGGAATTGGAGGTGAAGGAACTCGGCAAGATGGGGAAGGACCGGCTGCGCGAGCTCATCGAACTTTTGGACGAGGTGCGCCGGCTGACGCCCTGTAATCGCGGATAGAACCGGCCCCCGGGAATCGGGGGCCTCTATTGAACTATACATGTGTTATCACACTTATTGGAGGACACCACCATGCTGACCACTGCCGCCGGGCGGGCCCTGCTCGAGGCCGCTGCCTCCCGTCGTTCGATCCGTCGCTTCACTCCCGAACAGGTCAGCGACGAGACGCTGCGCACCCTGATCACGTCGGCGGGGCGCGCGCCCTCCGCCTTCAACCTCCAGCCCTGGCGCTGGGTGGCCGTGCGCGACGAGGCGCTGAAGTCCCGGTTGCAGGAGGCCGCGTATGGGCAGGCGCAGGTGGGCGCGGCGCCCGTCCTGCTCGTCCTCCACACCGACACGCTCGACGCGCTCGAGACCGTGGAGCAGACCTTCGCGCCGACGCTGCCTGCGGACAAGGCGGCGGGCACCAAGGCACACCTGGCGGGGACGTTGGGCGTGCAGAGCGATGCCGATCGCGAGGCGTGGGGCGCGGGGCAGAGCTACATCGCGCTCGGCTACCTGCTGCTCCTCGCCGAGACCATGGGGCTGGGCACCTCGCCGATGCTGGGCTTCGATCCGGAGAAGGTGAAGGAGATCCTGGGGCTTCCGACGTATGCGCGGGTGCCGGCCCTCGTCGCACTCGGCCACCCCGCCGAGGAGGGGTTCCTGTCCACCCGGCACGACGCCGACCGGGTCCTGGTGCTTCGCTAGGCCTTGCGGAACGTGGAGCGGATTCGGGCGGCCTCGATGACATGCTCGAGAGCGGCCGCGAGGTCGAGACGGACGGACGCCGACGGGGCGAGTTGCGAATGGCCGCAGCCGTCGCAGGTCAGCAGCGGACCGCGCACCGTGGCGTCGATGGAAGGAAGGCCGGGGAACTCGAGCGTGCCGTGCACGTCGCCGACGGTGGCACCGGTGCGCCACGACCGGCTGGCGCAGTGGTAACAGGTGAGCGCGCTGCCCTGGGTGCCTGGCTGCGCTGCCGGGACGGCGCCGCTGTCGAGCAGCGCGCGTTCAAGCTCGGAGTGGAATCCGGGGCGGGCCTGCCGGCGGTCGGTACAGCCGGCGGCGCAGGCGCGGAACGGCAGGCCGTGGAGGGTCAGCTCGATCTGGCCGGCGGCGGAGTGACACCACGCCACGGCCTGCTGGTGCAGCGGTCCGCCGCAGCCGAGGCAGGTGGGTGGTTCGTGGCCGAGCAGGCGCCAGCGCCAATACCAGAAAGGCGTCACGCCTGCGCGGGCCGGGAGGGACTCAGGCAGCGACCGCGAGAGGTGGCCGGCTGAGGCGCTTCAGCGCGTGATAGTGGGACCGGATCGCCTCGCGGAGCGTCTCGTGCTGGTTGTACGGAAGGCCATGCGCCAGCGCCGTTTCCCGCACGATGCCGCTGATCGCGGGATAGTGGATGCTGCACACCTTCGGGAAGAGGTGATGCTCCACCTGGAAGTTCAGCCCCCCCACGTACCAGCACAACAGCCAGTTGCGCGGTCCGAAGTCGGACGTCGTCTCGAGTTCGTGCGCCATCCAGGCCGAGCCCATCGCGCCCGCGGCGTCCGGCTTCGGGTAGGTGATGTCCTCGACGACGTGCGCCAGCTGGAACACCACGCCGAGGATCGTGCCGGCCACCAGGTTCATCACGAGGAAGCCGATGACGAATTGCCACCACGCCACGTGGACGACGAGCAGCGGGATGATGATGGCCCAGCTGTAGTAGAACGCCTTCCCGATGAACAGTCCGGCGATCTCCTTGGGCGGGTTCGTCCGGTTGAGGAACGGCCCGATGTCCTTCTGCAGGAAATACTTGTAGTCCTTGACGAACACCCAGAAGAGGGTGGAGAAGCTGTAGGCGAGGAATCCGTAGACGTGCTGGAAGCGGTGGAAGGGCTTCCACTCGGAGTGCGGCGAGAGCCGGAGCAGCGGCGAGACGGTCAGGTCTTCGTCCAGCCCCTCGATGTTGGTGTAGGTGTGGTGGATCACGTTGTGGGTGACCTTCCACATGTACCCGTTGGCCCCGCACATGTCGAATGTCCAGCCGATGACGCGGTTGACCCAGGCGTGATTCGAGTAGGCGCCGTGGAGCGCGTCGTGGGAAATGCTGAAGCCGATCCCGGCCACCCCGACGCCCATCACCGCGGCCAAGCCGAGCATGGTCCAAGGGCCGAAGCGGTTGCTGAGGATCATGCCGTAGGGCACGAAGGTCAGCGCGAGCAGGATGACGCCCTTGAGCACCATCCGCCAGTCGGCCTTGTCGGAAATGCCGCGGGACGCGAAATAGTCCGCGACGCGACCCTTCACGTCGTCCGCGAAGGAGGCCGCTTTGCGACTCGGAAAAGTGACCCGGATTGAAGCCATCGGCACCGCACCTTCCGCCCGTCGAGGGCGGCCAGAGACAGAGGGGTAGTCAAATATAGCCCGCGGTACACGATTCCGCCCTCCTCCGCGCCCCCGAGCCCGTGATCCCCTGGCTACCTGGGCACCACCATGATCGAGACATGTGAAGGAAATTTCACCGAGCGATAGACCCGGTGAGTCCTGGCCCGATAGGCGGACGAGTCGGCCAGGAAGATGTTGGGCACGTAGGTCTGCGGGTTCCGGTCGTAGAGGGGGAACCAGGTGCTCTGCACCTGCACCATGATGCGATGGCCCGCCTTGAACCGGTACGCCTGCTGGTGCAGGTCCACGTTGTAGGCCAGGACGGCGTTGGGCGTCACCGGCGCCGGATGCGAAAAACTGGTGCGGTACCGGCCCCGGAGCACGTCGCCGGTGACCATGAGCTCGAAGCCGCCCATGCGCGGGCGGTCGGCGAGGCTGTCAGGGTAGACGTCGATGAGCTTGACCACCCAGTCGGCGTCGCTTCCGGTCGTCGAGGCGAAGAGCCGCGCCGTGATATCTCCCGCCACCACGACGTCCTCGGTGAGCGGCTTCGTTTCCCACGACAGCACGTCGGCGCGATCGTCCACGAAGCGCTGGTCCTCGACCTCCCAGGTGCGCCAGCGCGATCCGCGCGGGTCGTACGTGAGCTCCACCGGACGGGAACGGTACGGTACCGGATGCGCCGGGTCGGAGATGAACTGGTCGTAGCCAGTCGCCGAGGTGGGCGGAGTGAACCGCAACTGTCCGTGGTCACCGAAGTACAGGGAGACCGCCGTGGCGTCCTTCGGCGGCCAGGCGTCGAAGCTCTTCCATTCGTTGGCCCCGGCGTCGAAGAGGCGCGCCTCCGGGAAGCGGCCGTCGCCCGTTCCCTTGAGCCAGTAGTTGAACCACGGCCCCTGGATCTCCTTCCGGAAGTCCGCGCCGGTGGAGCGGCCGAACTGCACCTGGCCCAGCGCGGCCGCGGGCTCGACGTGCCACTGGCCGTGGTTCCACGGGCCCATCACCAGGTAGCTTCGGTTGAGGGAGTCGTGCCGCTCGAGCGTGGCATAGCTCGCGATCGCGCCGTACTCGTCCTCCTGGTCCCACCAGCCGCCCACCGTGAGCGTGGGGACGACGGGCGTCGTCGCATACGACATGAGCGCGTGGCGCTGCCAGAAGGCGTCGTAGCTGGGGTGCGCCACGAAATTGCGCCAGGTGGGCCAGGCGTCGGCGCCGACCGCGGCCGCCATCGCGCGGAGGTTCGGGAACAGCAGGTACCACTCGTAGGTGTCGTAGCGGGACACGTTCGGGGTCTTGCTCCAGTCGTCGCTCGCCTCCATGGCCCACGCGTATTCGAGCCCGTAGCTCTGGCGGAACGCCCCCTGGTGGAAGAAGTCGTCGCCCATCCAGGCGTCGCCCATCGGGGCCTGCGGCGAGATGGCCTTGAGTGCGGGGTGCGGGTGGTACCCGGCCATCGCCGAGAGCCAGCCGGGGTAGGAGATGCCGAGGATGCCGACCCGCCCGTTGTTGCCGGGCACGTGGTGGATCATCCACTCGATGGTGTCGTAGGTGTCGGTGCTCTCGTCCACCTGGGCGGAGTCGCCCGGCGCGACAGGAGGCCGGTTCATCATGAACGTTCCCTCGGAGGCATAGCGGCCCCGGATGTCCTGCTGCACGAGCACGTACCCGCCGGGGAGGAAGGCGTCGTACGCGGTGGCGAAGCGCGGCCCCTCGCCCCACCCCTCGGTGCCGTAGGGTGTGCGCTCCATGAGAATCGGCGCCGGCACCGTGGTGTCCGCCGGCGCCAGGAACACGGTGTGGAGGCGCACGCCGTCGCGCATCGGGATCATCGCTTCCCACCGGGAGTATCCCGCGGGAAGGACGGCGGCGTCCTGCGCGGCGAGCGGGGCCGCGGCGAAGGCCGCGAGCAGGGCGAGGCGGAAGACACGGGGCATGCGATCTCCGGGATGCGTGATGGCCGGGTGACCGGCGCGGCTAGGCCAGCGCCGCCGGGACCTCGTCGGGCTCGATGACCGGACGCCGGCAGGCGAAGTTCCGGCAAACGTACAGCGCGGGCCCCCCGCGCACGAGAGTCTTGTGCGCCAGCAGGGGCAGCGGGGACGGACCGTCGGCCGGGTCATGATGCCCCACGATGCGGTTGGGAAGGAAGTGGCCCGCCACCGCCCGGCGCAGCGCGAGAAGCTCCGGCTCCACCGGCGAGCCGATGTAGGCCAGCTCCACCGGCCCGGCCTGCAGGAACTCCAGCACGAGCAGGCTTTGCGCAAAGGCGCGCGGTTCCCGCGTCAGCGCGGCGCCCCACGTCTCGATGGCCGACCGGGCCGTGCGCCGGAAGTCGTCGCGGTCGAGATGCGCCGCGAGCCGCGCGAAGAGCTGCGCCGCCACGCCGTTGGCCGACGGCACGGCACCGTCGTGCCCTTCGCGGTGACGCACCAGCAGCGGCTCGTGCCCGACGGCGGTGCTGAAGAAGCCGCCGTCTCCCGCCGCGAACTCCGACCTGATCCGCTCGGCGAGCTCGCGGGCCCCGTCGAGAAAGCGCGCGTTGCCGCCCGACTCGTAGACGTCGAGCAGCCCGTCCCCGAGGCAGGCGTAGTCCTCGAGATAGGCGGGGAGGTGGGCCGTGCCGCCCCGCCAGGAGCGGAGCAGGCGGCCGTCCGGCGCGCGGAGCCGGGCCAGGCAGAAGTCTGCCGCGCCTTCCGCCGCCGCCTGGTAGCGCGGCTCGCCGAGGACGCGGGCCCCTTCCGCCATGGCCCCGATCATCAGGCCGTTCCACGCGGTGAGCACCTTGTCGTCGAGCGCCGGGGGCACGCGCAGGCGCCGGGCCTCGTACAAGGACATCCGGGCCGCCGCGATCCGGCGCCGCGCCTCGTCCTCCGAGAGGCCGAAACGCAGCGCGAGCTCGGCCATCGGTCGCGGCGTGCGCGGGATGTTCCGGCCCTCCCAATTGCCGTCTTCCGAGATATCGAACCACGCCATCGCCAGCGGCGCCGCCTCGGTGCCCAGCACGGCGCGGACCTCGGCGGGGGTCCACACGAAGAACTTTCCTTCCTCCCCTTCCGAGTCGGCGTCCGTCGCGGAGTAGAAGCCGCCCTCGGGAGCGGTCATTTCACGCAGGACGTAGTCCAGCACGTCGGCGGCGACGTCTCGATAGAATGGGTCACCGGTCGCCTGGAATCCCTCGAGATAGGCCCGCGCGAGAAGCGCGTTGTCATACAGCATCTTCTCGAAGTGCGGGACCAGCCACTGCTCGTCTGTCGAATAGCGGCAGAAGCCGCCCCCGACCTGGTCGTACATCCCGCCGCGGGCCATCCCGTCCAGGGTGCGGCGCGCCATGAGCAGCGCGTGCTCGTCGCCGTCGGTCCGGTGCGTCCGGAGGAGGACGCGGAGCAGCGTCGATGGCGGGAACTTGGGCGCGCGGCCGAAGCCGCCCCACGCCGCGTCGAACGTCGCGCCCAGCTGGCCGACGAGTCGCCGGCGCGCTGCGTCGACGTCGATGGCGCCCGGCGCGGGCCGGGACAGGTCGGCGAGGTGGGCGACGAGCTCGCCCCCGACGCGCTCGAGGGCGGCGCGGTTGTCGCGCCAGAGTTCGGCGATCCGCTTCAGGATGGCCGGAAAGCCGGGGCGGCCGTGCCGGTCCTCGGGCGGGAAGTAGGTCCCCGCGAAGAAGGGCCGCTGGTCGGGGGTCAGGAACACCGTCATCGGCCAGCCGCCCTGCCCGTGGTTCATGGCCATCGTGGCGGCCATGTAGATGTCGTCGAGGTCGGGGCGTTCCTCCCGGTCCACCTTCACATTTACGAAGTGCGTGTTCATCGTCGCGGCGATCGCCTCGTTCTCGAACGACTCGTGCGCCATCACGTGACACCAGTGGCAGGCGGAATAGCCGATGGAGAGCAGGATCGGCCGGTCGAGCTTCCTGGCGAGCGCGAGCGCCTCCTCGCCCCAGGGGTACCAGTCCACGGGGTTGTGGGCATGCTGGAGCAGGTAGGGGCTGGTCGAGCCGGCCAGGCGGTTCGTGCGGGGCGGCATCAGCGGTACCCGGCCCCGGGGTAGAGGAGGTTGATCGCGACGATGAAGACTGGGTTGAAGACGTAGTCGAAGAGCTGCCAGGCGATCAGGATGCCGAGGATCCCCAGGGCACGGTTGTTCCAGAGGAAGTCCTGGTAGCGGACCGTGGCGGCGGGAGTGAGGAAGAGGGGAACCGCGCCGCTCCCGTCGAGCGGAGGCAGGGGGAAGAGGTTGAGCACCGCCAGCAGCAGGTTGAGGGAAAACACCACGGAGACCACCATCGCCACGCCGGGCCAGACGCCGCCGGCGTTGGTCGTCGCGAGGTGGTCGAAGCCGGCGCGATCGGGAGGAAGGAAGATCCCCGCCGCACCGAGCAGTCGGATGGCGAGGAGCGCGAGGAGGACCAGCACCAGGTTGGCCGCCGGCCCGGCCAGCGCCATCCAGGCGGCCCGCCGAGGGTGCCGCCGGGCCCAAGCCGGGTCGTAGGGTGCGCTGGCAAACCCCATCGGCCAGCCCGACAGAAGGGCGCTGAGGAGCGGGATGACCAGCATCCCCATCGGCTCCCGCTTGATATGGGCCCTGGGGTCGAGCGAGACCTGCCCGCCGTGGTAGGCGGTGGGGTCCCCGCCGATGAGCGCGGCCCAGGCGTGGGCCGCCTCGTGGACGGTGGTGGAGAACAGGAACACCAGGTAGTAGATGAGCGCCTTGCCGATGTCGGGCATCACGGGGTCAGGCTCGGTTTCGGGGTGTCTTCGGGCTCCAGGGAGGCCGGGTCTTGCACGAAGGGGAGGGCTGGCTTAGCTTGGCTGTGCGGAAACACGTCGTTTGACGTGGACTAGTGCCGGGTGTCACTCAAGGGCCGCTTTCGCGGTCCCTTTTTTTGATTCCCGATGTCGCATAGGGCGGCCACTGAGTCTCCGCACGGGTCTCCGCCGTCCGGCGGAATACCCGGCACCAACCGTAGTCGGCCAGGACGGCATGCCCGGACTCCGATTACACCACACCATCAGGAGTACCGCATGCGTACGACCGGCACCGTGAAGTGGTTCAACGACGCCAAGGGCTTCGGTTTCATCACCCCCGAAGGCGGCCAGAAGGACTGCTTCGTCCACCACTCGGCCATCTCGGGCCAGGGCTTCAAGTCTCTCGCCGAAGGCGAGCGGGTTGAATTCGACATCGTCCAGGGCGCCAAGGGCCCCGCGGCCGAGAACGTCGTCAAGCTCAAGTAAGTCGAGAGGGGACGCCGGCGTCGCCGGCTACCACGTCCTGGCCGGTCCGACTCTGTCGGGCCGGCCATTTCGTTTGCGGGTGCGTCCCCTCGGCGGACCGGGGTGTCGGGCGGGGGTCGTCCAGCAGGCGGGAGCGCTTCCAGAGCAACCGCAAGCTCCCGGCGGCGAGGGTGCCCGCCGCCAGCGCTCCCGCCCAGAACGGGTCGAGCGCCCAGTGCCCGGTGGTCACCCGCCACTGGCGGGCGTTGAGGACGGCGAAGACCAGGACGAGCTGGAAGAGACCCGAATACTCCCGGCGCAGCACCCCGCGGACGTTGAACGGGAGGGCGGGCGCCCGCCACCTCCTGAAGGTCGGGAGGAAGGCGGGCGTCCGGCCGGCCCAGTCGAGGAAGCGCTGCCCGAACCGGGTTCGGAGAAATTCCTCCTCGGCCAGCATGACCCGTTCGTAGTGGAGCCAGCAAACCAACGCCACGAGGACCGCCAGCCACCAGATGCGCGGCACCAGCGCCGCTCCCAGCCAGGCGACGACGTTACCCAGGTACAGCGGGTGACGGACCAGTGAATACGCGCCGGTGGTGTTGAGTTCGTCCGCCAGCTGTTCTGCGCGCCCGCGACCGGAGGAGCGCGGTGCGGCATGACCGATCGTGTAGGCCCGGATCGCCAGGCCGATCAGCGAGATGCCGAAGCAGGCGAGTGGCCACGCCAGCGGCACCTCCGCCGGATGGCCGGGGACCGGACCCATCTCGGCCAGCACCAGCGCCAGCAGGACCGCCGGGAGGTAGCCGCGCCGGCGGAAGAGCCACTCCCCGGAGCGCACCAGTTCCTCGTGCAGGGCCATCAGCGGGGCTCGCTCAATCGGGCTTCTTCTCCTCGGGCGGCTTCTCGTCACCCTTCTGCTCCGCCTTGGCCAGCGGCTTGAACGAGAACTTCTGGCCGCCCACCGACGCCTCGTACATCAACCCCGTCTTGGCGAGCGTGAACACGAGCACGCCCAGCCGGTAATTGGCGTTGGCCGAGGCGCCGGAGGAGGCGGCGACGGCGCTCACCTGGGCGCTCAGCTCGAGGCTGTTGCTCTTGAACGAATCGATCGCGTCCTCGTTCTGGAAGAAGACGACTTCTGCATACTCCTGCCCACCGAGCTGGAGGCCGATCGTGACCTGCGCCAGCTTGGCCTGACCGATGATGGCGCCGCCCTGGTAGAGGCATCCGGTGCCCGCGGCCCCTCCGACGATGAAGGCGCCCTTCCCCACGGACGGGAAGATCGCGTATCCCACCGCGTCCTTGAAGTACTTCTCGAGGTGCGCGTCCTTGGACTTGAACAGGTCCACCGCCTGCGCACAGCGCTTCTGGTGGTCCGCGTCCTGGGCCTGCAGCGTGGCGTGGGGCAAGGCCTGCAGGGCGCCCAGGAAGACCAGAGTGGAAAGAAGGGGACGGCCCATGGGAACTCCGGTGTCGAAGAACACGAGGTGGCGAGGCGCGCGCGGAGGCGCACGGGGGAAATCTAGCGGGCGTCGCCCACCCGTCGCCACGCCGCGACGAACAGTGCCGCGAGCACCAGGTCGATCACCGCGGCGGGCACGAAGAAAGTCCCGATCCGTCCGAGCGACACCAGCACCAGCACCCCGATGCCCCAGCTCAGCTTTTCCAGCACCGCCGGCAGCATGGCGGGCCGCAGCCGCGCGGGCTCCCGCGCGATGAGGACGAAGACGACCTGCCAGGAGAGCGCCACGCCCACGAAGCCGTAGTAGAACTCGGGGTGGGTCAGCGGCGGGGGCAGTTGCTCCATGAGCCGCCGTTCGATGAAGTACATCGGGACGAGCGACACGAACCCATACACCGCGGCCAGGCCGAACACCCGTCGTGCGAAGGTCACGTTCATCCCTCCCCGTCGAGGATCACGCTGCAGCAGGTCACGCCGCCTTCCGCCTTCGCGAACTCCGACATGTCCACCGTCCGCAGCGCGACGCCCGCCGCCTCCAGCCGGCGGAGCGTGCGGGGGAACGCGGCGGCGCAGATGGTCGTGTCTCCCACCCGGAGCACGTTGGCCGCGAACGGCTCGCCCGGGTCGACCTCGACGAGCTCCGCGCTCCCGAACATGTCGCCGTCCACCCAGCCGGGATTGACCACGAGGATGCCCGGGGCGGCCACCGTCACCGCGGTCTTGAGATGGAGGCAGTCCCGCGTCACGACCGGCAGCACCCGGTATTCCCACGGCTTCAGGAGCCGCGCGAGCTGGGCGATGCCTTCGCGGTTGCTGCGCGCCGACACTCCCACGTACAGCGCCCGCCCGATGCGCAGCACGTCGCCGCCGTCGAGCGTGGCCGCCCCCTCGAGCGACGCGACCGGACGGTGGGCCGCGAGCGCCGGCTTCACCGCCGCCGTTTCCCCGCGGCGGGACGGCGCGCCGGGCCGGGTGATGACCGCGAGCTCGTCCACGACGACCGCCGTGTCCTCGATGAAGACGGCGTCCGGCATCGATGCGTCGGAGGGAAGGCGGCGGACCCGGCAGCCCAGCTCCATCAGGCACTGCTCGTACGCGGCGTGCTGCGCGAGCGCCCGCCCGTAGTCGATCGGGGTCCGCTCGAGGTGGCTGAGTTCGCAGCGCTCCATGGCGGGGCTGACGTCGCGGGTGAGGGCGATGCGCATGGCGGGACGCTCCCGTTCAGGCACGATGGGAGGTGACGGCAAGGGCCACGCCGCCGAGGACGAGCGCTGCCGCGACGGGCAGCCGGAGCGGGACGGCTTCACCGAGCAGCGCGACGCCGCCCGCGGCGGCCAGGACGGGCACCAGCAACTGGACCAGCGCGGCCCGCGTGGCGGTGAGGGCGGGAAGGGCGGCGTACCAGATCGCGTAGCCGGCTCCCGACGCGAGGGCGCCGGAGGTCGCGGCGAGCAGCACGCCGCGCGGCTCCCACGCCGTGCCGCCCCGCGCGGCCAGCAGCATCAGGGCTGCCATCGGCAGCGCGCGGAGAAAATTGCCGGCGGTGCCGCGAAGGGGCTCGGTGCTGCCCCGGCCCTTGAGGGAGTACGCGCCCCACGCGATTCCCGCGAGGGCCATCAGGGCGGACCCGGCGGGCGAAGGCGCGGTGAGCCCCGGTCGGACCAGCACCACGAGCCCGGTGGCGGCGAGGGCGAGCCCCGCCCACTCGGCGGGGCGGGGCCGTTCGCCGGCCCGGAGGCCCGCGAGGATCATCGTCAGCTGGACGGCGCCGAAGAGGATCAGGGCCCCGGTGCCGGCGCTGAGGGTGATGTAGGCCAGGCTGAAGGCGGCCGCGTACACGAAGAGCGCCGCGGCGGAATCCCACCGGCCGGCGAGTCGCGGCACGCCGCGGTCGCGGGCGGCCGTGACCAGCCAGAGCATCGCGGCGCCGGCGCCGAGGCGCACGGCGGTGAACCCGGCGGGGTCGATGAGGCGGGCGCCCAGGGCCATTCGGCAGAGGATGGAATTGCCCGCAAACGCCACCAGCGCCAGGGCCGTCAGGGCCACGGTGCGGCCGGCCGGCGCGCTCATTCCAGATAGTCTCGGGTGAACCGCTGCGCGGCGTAGAGGCCGATGCCGGTCCCCACCATGCTGCAGATGAACGCCGTCATGATCCCGGCTGGCTGGCCCAGCCACCAGCCGATCCCGCCGCCGATGGTGGTCCCGATGAGCGCCATGACTTTGCCCATGAGCGGCCTGCCTTTCCCCGGGTGCTGCCCCCTGCCGAGGGCGGAGAGCTAGGAGAGCAGCGGAATCAGGTCGGGTTCGATACGGTCGGGCGTGTCGGTCGGCGCGTAGCGGCGGAGCACGGCGCCGTTTCGGCCCACGAGGAACTTGGTGAAGTTCCACTTCACGGCCTCGGTGCCGAGCAGCCCCTTCTTCGCCGCCTTGAGGTGCCGGTAGAGCGGATGAGTCCCCGCGCCGTTGACCTCGATCTTGGCGAACATCGGAAATGTGACGTCATAGGAGAGCGAGCAGAACTGCTGGATCTCGCGCTCGTCTCCCGGCTCCTGGTTGCCGAACTGGTCGCAGGGAAAGCCGAGGATCGTCAGTCCGCGCCCGTTGAACTTCCGGTACAGCGCCTCCAGCCCGGCGTACTGCGGTGTGTAGCCGCACTTGCTCGCCACGTTCACGATGAGGAGCACGCGGCCCTTATAGGCCCGCATGAGCTCCCGCTTCCCTTCGATCGTGGTAACCTCGATGTCGTAGATGCTCACGGCTGTTCCTTGCAGGTCAGGCCCGGGACGGCGGCGCGGAAGGCAGCGGCTCCAGGGTGAGGCTGTTCGCGCAGTGGGGGCAGGAGGTCGAGATCGGCAGCCGGAACCGCTTTCGGCCGAACCCCGCGTAATACTTCCCGGCCTTCTCGCAGCGCGGGCAGGTGCCGCCGGCCTCCACGACCACCGTCTTGGTGCGGGCACGGTGGAACCCGAGCCCCCACATGGAGACCGCGAAGATGACACCGAACAGGTGAATCAGCGGGATCGGGAGCAGGAGGACGCCGGCGGCCGTGCCTCCGAGCGCGATGAGGGCTCCTTCCCCGAGTCGTGCTGCGAGCGGCCGCTCCGCGGTGCGGATCCAGCCGTCATCACGCGCCGTCCCGTCAGCGCTGCGGACCCGGACGGGCACCTGGGCCTCGTCGGCTGGCGCAGGCTTCAAGCGGCTCCGCCCTCCCCGCCGCCCCGCCGATTCCGCCGGAGTCCGATGACGAGAAAGACGATGGCCAGGGCGATCCAGACTCCGCGCTGCGCCGGCCGAGAGGCGGCGAGGACGATGAACATCGCCGCGGCGGTGAACGGCAGCACGCGATTCAGGCGATTACCGGCAATCATGGCGCCCCTCCTCCCATCGATGTATCGCTCGCCCTTAGCGCGGGGTGCGTCCCCGTGGCCCACCGGGGCGGCCGCTCTCGCGTCCGCGCCCGCTCCCACTCCCGCCTCCACTCCCCCCCGTCGGGCGCCGGGGCGCGGCGGGTGAGCGACCCTGGGTGGATTCGTGCGCCGCCCGCCGGTCCGCCTTCGCCTTGGCGCGCGCGCGGTCCTCCGCCTTCTTGGCGCGGATGGCCGCGATCCGCTCGGCGAGCGGCACCTCGAGCTGGGCTGATTGCTTGGCCGCGTAGTCGAAGTCGGGAAGCGTGACCCGGGGCAGGCGCTTTCCCACGGCGCGTTCAATCGACCGGAGATCGCCTTCCTCCTCCGGCGAGACGAAGGTGAACGCGTCGCCGGTGGCTTCGGCGCGCGCCGTCCTGCCGACGCGGTGGATGTAGTCATCGGGCACCTTCGGCACGTCGAAATTCACCACGTGGCCGAGCTCCTCGACGTCGATTCCGCGTGCGGCGATGTCAGTGGCCACGAGCACCCGATACTTTCCGTTCTTGAAGCCGGCCAGCGCCTCCGTGCGCTGGGCCTGCGAGCGGTTGCCGTGGATGCGCTCGGCCTTGATGCCCTCCCGCATGAGGTGCTTGGCCAGCCGGTCGGCCCGGTGCTTGGTGCGGGTAAAGACCAGCGCCTCCTGCATCTCGCCCTTGGCGAGCAGGGCCAGGAAGAGCGCCGCCTTGAGCTCCTGCCGTACCGGGTAGACCGCCTGCGTGATGCCGACCGCCGGAGCCGATTTCCGCTCCAGGTTGATCGTCACCGGATTCTTGAGCATCTCGCGCGTGAGCGTCGCGATCGGGCCCGGCATCGTGGCGCTGAAGAAGAGCGTCTGCCGCTGCGTGGGCAGGTGGCGCAGGATGCGGCGGATGTCGGGCAGGAACCCCATGTCGAGCATGCGGTCCGCCTCGTCCAGCACGAGGACTTCGAGCCCTGCAAACCGGGCGTACGGCGCCTTCATGTGGTCGAGCAGTCGGCCCGGCGTGGCGATGATGATGTCCACGCCGCTCCGGAGCGCGTGCTCCTGCGGTCCCATGCCGACGCCGCCGTACACCGCGGCGGCAGTGACCGGCGTATGCACGCCGAGGTCGTCCACGTCGCCGAGGATCTGGGCGGCGAGCTCGCGGGTCGGGCTCAGGACCAGCGCACGCGTGGTCCCGCGCGGCTTGCTGAGCAGGCGATGGAGGATGGGCAGGACGAAGGCGGCCGTCTTGCCGCTTCCGGTCATGGCGCAGGCCAGAAGGTCATGGCCGGCCAGGGCCGGCGGGATGGCGTCGGCCTGGATGGGGGTCGGGCGCGTGAAGCCGAGTTCCTTGACGCCCTTCAGGAGGCTGGGATGGAGCGCGAGGGACGAGAAAGGCACGGCATTCCTTAGCTGAGAGACGCGGCCGCCTCGGGGGCCTATCCAGGAATGGTGGCTGCCGTGGCGGGCGTCGTGACGAGTGTGGGCGGGGGACTTCCCGCCGGGGGGAAGCATAGGCCAGTGGCGGGATGGGGACAACTCGGGCCCACCCCTACCGTTTTCGGGGGACCTCCATTACCTTCAGGCCATCGGACATAGCCTTCGGGCCCCGGGGTAGCAGAGCAGACCGGGTGATCAAACTGCCAAGAACCATCGACCCGACCGGTGCCAACGCACTGGGCGGGCGTTGTGTTTTGTGGGGGTCAGTAGCCGCCGGCGCGGGCCCGGAGCCAGTCCGCCCAGACCGTGAAGGCGACGGCGAGTGCCGCGTGGAAGACCGCTTCCCAGGGTGCCGTGTTCCGCGCGGCGAAGTAGACGGCGCCGACGTTCACCACGGTCAGGAACTGGGCGATCGGGATCCAGATCCGGGGATTGAACTTCATGAAGGCGCTCCGTGAGTGAAATGCGCGGTCGGTGGGGTCAGGCGGCGCCCCTGTCCACCCGGGTGAGCATGCGCCCGAGCCCGACGAGGAGCACGGCGAGGCCGGCCCCCTGCAGCAGATGATAGACGCCGTTGTGGTCGAAGGTCCAGACCAGGTGGAGCGTGAGAGTATCCACGGCCTGGGCGGCGCCCGCCGCCAGGCTGATCGCCAACCCCGCCGCCACCCAGCCGGCCCCCCGCCACCCCTTCCGGGCGAGACGGGCGTGCACGCCCAGCGCGAAGAGTATCCCCGCCGCCTCATAGACCACGAAGACCAGGAAATCTCCATGCGTGGCGCGGGTGAGCAGGTAGAAGACGCCGGCGGCGGCGAGCAGCCAGGGCCGCGCACGGCGGGACGCGACATCCCCCCGGGCCGCTCCCACGGCGGCGACCACGAAGAGTGCCACGGCCACACCGAGGGACAGGAAGAGCGGCTGCCAGAGCAGTTCCAGCGTCGCGGCAGGTAGCGACACCCCATGGGCGATGGCCCCGAGGGCCGCCGCGAGGCCGAACGCACCGAGCGCCGCGAGCCACGTGGAGCGAAGCACGGAGGGGGGAGCGCTGCGATGGAGCCAGATCATCCCCGCGAGGACGAGAAACGCCAGCGCGGCATCGGTGAGCGCGGTGGTGCCGTCCGCGGGGATCATGCCGTCTGGGTCGGGGAGCGTGGGGCCGGAAGCATGACGCCTTCCAGGAAGAACGCGGCCAGCTCGGCGCGCCCGCCGAGGCCGGCCTTTTCGTAGGCCGCGGCGGCGTGCTGCCGCACCGTCCGCTCGCTCCTTCCGGTGCGCGCCGCGATCTCCTTGTGGCCGTGCCCCTGGAGCACCAGCAGCGCCACCTCGCGCTCCGCCGGGGTGAGTCCCCACGCGGTGAACTGCGCGTCGATGGCGGCACCCAGCCCGGCGAGCGTCTGCTCCGCGCTGGCGCGCCAGGCATCGCGCTCCGCCTTCCGTTCCGCAAGGCTCAACCGAAGCTCCCGGTTAGCCGCTACCGCACCCCGCCACTCGCGTGCCAGCCAGGCCGCCGTGCTGAGTGCCCCGATGACCAGGGCCAGTTCGTAGAGGACATGAAAGGACAGCCACTGCTGGGGCCGATCCAGCGCGAGGTCGATGCTTCCGGCTATCGCGATGAGTACCAGCAGGATAGCGACCGTGCGCTGGATCGAGCGTTCTTCGCCGCCGTCCATCTTGCTCCTCCGTCATCCGTCGGAGGCGGGCCTAAAGCGCCGGTCGCCCCGCCAGACAGGTCAATTGTCGGATTGTGGCATCCCGGGGGCCAGCGTAGCGTGGCGCATCACTCACGCCCTGGAGGCTCACTGTGTTGCCCGATCCCCTGCACCCGGCCGTCGTTCACTTCCCGATTGTCCTGATGACCCTTCTGCCACTCGCCGCGCTCGGCGCGCTCTGGGCGCTCCATCGCGGCGCGGCGCCGCTCCGCGCCTGGGCGGTTCCCGTGGTCCTCGCAGGCGCGTTGGCCCTGAGTGCATGGGCCGCTCTCCAGACCGGCCAGGCGCAGGAGGACCGGGCCGAGGATGTCGTGGGAGAGCAGACGCTCGAGACGCACGAGGAGGCGGGCGAGCGGTTCCTGCTGTTCTCGGGCATCGTCTTCGTGCTCTCGGCCGCCGGCCTGGTCCGAGGCGCCGCGGGACGTGGCGCCCGGCTCGTGGCGACGGCCGCGACCCTCGGCCTGCTGGTGGCCGGCTACCAGGTCGGCCACTCTGGCGGCACGATCGTCTACGGCAGCGCCACCTCGCCCGGCATTTCCCAGCTCAGCGGTGCGGCCGGTGGGGAGGGTGGCGAATCCGGCACCGAGCGCGGGGGAGTGAAGGACGACGATTGAGCCGGTGACTCGCCTGTGACCGGCCCCGGCCTCGGGGGCCGGTCGCTCGCGCTAGCGGCGCACCAGGCCGAGCACCTCCCCGGAACTGCATTCCAGCCTGAGCAACTGCCCGTCGGGAATTCCATACGAGCCGCTCGGGGCCAGGTAGTCGCCCACGCCGTTTTCCGATCGCACCAGGATTATCTCGACCCCGGTCTGCGGGTCCTTCATGGGGCTGATGCAGGGCGCCGCGCTGGACGTGTCGGCGCGTACGAGCGTCTTCGTGGAGTCGGCGGGGACGAAGTGCGCGGGCGCGTCCTTTGGCATCGTGGGAAGGACCGAGGTGGGAAAATTGCCGCTGCCCGCCGCGGCGGAGCAGGCCGCGAGCGCCAGCCCAATGGCGGCGGGTCCCACGGAACCGAGGAGGCGCTGCGGAGTCGTCATGGCAGGCGCATTTCTCTTCAGGGTTTGACGGCGCTGAACGATCCCGTGATTCGCGGGCCCGTGATCGTGATCCACGTCCAGGCGCCCGCAATCGTGTTCCCCGACCACGTACCCTGCAGGACGGCGTTGTTGTCGGCGTTGCCGGGAGTGAGGTCGAGCAGGAGGGCGCCCTGGTGCAGCGTGCCGGCGAGTGTCCCGTGCCCGACCTGCGGACCCACCTCGCTGGTCGTGTCGGCGCCGGGGGCCCACCTGGTGGACCAGCTGCCGGACACGATGGAGTCGTCAGTGACCGTGAGGGTGAGTTCGCCGGACACGAGGACGCCGCCGGCCGCCCCACTGGCCGTGTACTGGTAGGGCGCCGCCAGTCCACCGGCGCTCTCTGTCGGCATGGCGCAGGCCGAAAGGCAGAGACTCGCCGCCAAGGCGGCGTTCCGCCAAGCGCGGGCCGGCCCGATCGAGCGGGCGCCGATGGGGATCACAGAGCCCCAGGCAGTCGTTCGGCGTCCCGCCGCTGCGCAAGCAGGCGCTCGGTGAAGTCGAGCCGCTCCTGCACGTCGGCGAGCTCGTGCCGGACCTGCTCCATGTCGAGGCGCATCTGCTCCAGTTCCGCGGCGGCGCCGTCGGGCACGGCACCCGCCCGGACCTTGGCCTCCTCCAGGTGCGTCCTCGCGATTCTCTGGATGCCGGTCATGACGATCGCCGCGATGGGGATCATCAGGGCCATGATGGGAATCATCAGCGCGAGGGACTGTCGGTCCATGGAGACTCCGAACGGCTCAGGGAAACGGTCGGTCGATCGCGGGTGCCTGCGGGGAGAAGAACTTCGGCCCCGACTCGGTGATATGCATGCAGTCCTCGAGCCGGATGCCGAACTCGCCGTAGATGGCGATCGTGGGCTCGTCGCTGAAGCACATCCCCGCCTGGATCACGACGGGGCTGCCCTTCACGAAGTTCGGTGCCTCGTGGCCCTCCATTCCGATGCCGTGCCCGGTCCGGTGGGGCAGGCCGGGGACGGCGTACCCCGGCCCGAAGCCGGCGTCGGTGATCACCTTCCGCGCCGCGGCGTCCACCGAACCGCAGGTCGCGCCGGGCTGCGCTGCGGCGAGGGCCGCGTCCTGCGCCCGCCGTTCCAAATTCCACACCTCTGTCTGCCGGGCCGTCGGCTTCCCGTAGACCGTGGTCCGCGTGATGTCGGACTGATACCCTTGCACGCTGCAGCCGGCGTCGAGCAGGACGATGTCGCCCTCCTTGAGGCTCTGGGGGGCTTGCGTCCCATGCGGGAACGCGGAGGCCTGCCCGAGTCCGACGAGGGCCCACGGTTCACGGCCGCCGAGGCGTGTCATCGCCTCGGACATGTTCTCGGACAGCTCGTACTGCGTCATCCCCTCGTGCAGCGTGGCGAAGGCCGCGGCGAAGGCGGCGACCGTCATGTCGTTCGCGCGCTGCATCAGTGCCAGCTCGGCCGGCGACTTGATCGAACGGCATCCAACCGTGACGGGATCGGCGCTCAGGTAGGTCGCGGCCGGCGCCTCACGCCGCACGCCGTCCGAAATGAAATAGCGGGTCTGTGCCTCCACACCGATGGTGCCGGTGGCCAGGCCGCGGTCCCGCAGAATCGCCGCGATGACCGCGTACGGACTTTCGTCTTCCTGCCACACCCGCACTTCGGCGCCGGCCGGGATGCCTTCCCGCGCCCTCGCCTCCTCGAACCCGGGGCAGACGAACGCCAATTCGCCGCGGGCGGGCATGATCCCCACGAAGGGTCGCTCCGAGAGGCCCCAGCGCACGCCGGTGTAGTAGGAGAGATTCGTCCCCGGCTCCAGGACGACGGCGGCGAACCCGCCTTCGGTCATCAACTGCCGCGCCCGCTCGACCCGCCCGCCGCGCTCGGCAGCCGTGATCGGGACGATGCCGTCGCGCATCGGCTTGAGTGCCTGGATCGGGGCGGGAAGGTTGCAGGGATCGAGCGCGGGGGCGGCGGTGCCTGCCGAGGCCGTGCTGTCCGGCCGGAGGACCGAGCCGGCGACCAGCCCGGCCATGAGTCCGGTGAAGCGACGGCGATCGAGGGTCATGCGACGGTGGTCTCCCGCGGAGGAAGCCGGTCGGTAGCAAGGCGACAGAGTGAGAATACTGCCGAGGGGCGCCGGGGGCGAGGGTCGGCTGACCCCGACCTGAAATGCGCACCGCCCACCCCGGCGAGGCGGGGTGGGCGGCGGGTCCGGTTCGGCGGTCGGTGGGCCCGGCCGCGGATCGGCGTCAGCTGGCCTGTCGTCCCTCGCCTGGTCCCCACCAGCTCTCCCGGCTCTTGATCCGGGGGCGGTGCTCAGCCGGCTTGACGACCACCGGGGGCGGTTCGTCGCTGCAGGCGTTCGCCTCGGCCCACTGCCGCAGGATCGCGTCGGTCTGCTCGACCGTCTGCTCCGGATCGCGGGCCATGACCGCCCAGCGCCGGCCCGCACGCATCAGGTACCACATTTCGGGCTGCGCATCGCCGTGGTGCTTTGCGTCGGCAGGCAGCGCCTCGTACGACACGAAATGCAGTTCGCGGTTGCGCACGGTGATGTGACGCTGCTGCGGCTTGTAGAGTGACATGAACGCTCCCGGCGATGCTGGGCAGGCTGGCCGATGGGGGGACGGATGCACCCGGCCGTGGTACGGTTGGCCGGACCCAAAGATAGTCGGTCGGACGCACGGATGACGGCAGGCCCGGCCTACACCTTCTTCGGGATGAGTGTCGAAGTGTAGCGCGCGCCGCGCGTCAGCCAGGCCGCGAGCATGTCGTCCGTGGACAGCGCCGACGGGTCGACGAACACCAACCCGCTCGTCGGGCCGCCGGTGAAGTCCATCGGCCGCACGCCGGGCTGGACTAGCGCGTCGGCGTGGTCCTCGGGCCCCAGCCGCACCATGAGGGTGCTGCCGACGATCCCGGCGCAGAGATGCCCATGCACCAGGAAGCAGAGACTGCCGAACATCGGCTTCTCGTCGAGCCCGGGGGTGCCCCCCAGGGCGGCACGGACGCGCGCCGCCAGCGCTTCGTCAGCGGGCACGGCGATTCCACTGCGGGCGCCCCACGGCAACCATGCTCAGGGCCCGATCGGGGCGCTGGCGCCGCGGGCCTCGCGGAATGCATGTGCCGCCGCCTCCAGTCCGATCGCGACCACCAACCCGGTGAGCAGGATCCCGACGAGAGCGATGAGGATCGAAATCACTTTCGCCCGAGTCTTCGTCGGCAGCAGGTCCCCGTAGCCCACCGACGTCGCCGTGATGAAGGCGAAATAGAGGGAATCGACCGGCGTCCATCCTTCAAGGCTTCCGATCCTGAGGCCGAGGGTGATGATCGTGCCGAGGAGCACCACGATGATGGGCCACAGGTAGGCGATCCCCTGGGCGTAGATCTTGACGAAGTCGAAGAAGAAGACCATGGCGCGGTACCTGGGTGGTCGTGGGGTGGCCGAAGATGCTAAGGACGCGTCGCCGGGGCCGCGACCGGGGCGGCCAGCGCTCCTCGCGCCCGCAGCAGCGCCAGGACCTCGTCGATCGGCAGGGCCTCGACGCTGTTGCCGTTGGCGCTGGTGGTCGTGGCCGCGAAGAGGGCGTTGTCGATCGCCTCCTCGGTGGCCTCGACGACGCCCGCGAAGAGCGGACTCATGGCGTCGTTCGCGAGTTCGGTGGCTTGTTGGAGCGGCATCCCCGCACGTCGGCGCACGGCGAGGTTGGTCGAGAAGGCCAGCACGTAATCGCCGGATCCGTTGCCCGCGATCGCACCGGTCCGCCCCAGCCCGAGCGCGGCCCGCGAGGCAAGCCGCTCGAGATTCCGGTCCGAGAGCGGCGCGTCGGTGGCGACCACGATCATGACCGATCCCTTCACGCCCTGCGAACGCGCGGGGCCGGTCACGCCGTCCCGGCCGAGGAGCCGGCCGACCGGTACCCCCATCAGGATGAGGTCGCGGCTCCCGCCGAAGTTGGTCTGCACGAGGACGCCCACCGTCCAGGCGCTGTCCCCCATCGCGACGTGGCGGGACGAGGTGCCGATCCCGCCCTTCCATCCCAGCGTGATGGTGCCTGTTCCCGCCCCGACGCTTCCCTCGACCACCGGTCCGCTCCGGGCGCTGGTCAGTGCGGCCACCACGTCCTGCGGCGTGATCGGGCGCGACCGGATGGCGTTGAGGTAGCCGTCGTTGGTTTCCCCTACGACGGGATTGATCGAGCGGACCCCGCCCATCCCCGGCTGGTCCAGCAGGTAGGCGACCATGGCGTCCGCCGCCCTCCAGACGCAGAGGGTGCAGGTGAGAAGGATGGGAGTCTCGAGTTCGCCCAGTTCGGTGAGCTGCGTGGTGCCGAGCAGCTTGCCGAAGCCGTTGATGACGTGCACCGCCGCCGGCACGCGATCCTGGTACAGGTTGCCACCGTGGGGGAGGATTGCCGTCACCCCGGTGCGAACGGAATCCCCGATGCGGAGCGTGGTCTGTCCCACCAGGACGCCGGGCACGTCGGTGATCGCGTTGAACGGCCCGGGGGGGAGGACCCCGGGGGCGACGCCGACCGCCCGGGGACGTGGCCGGTCCTGGCTCCATGCCGGCGCCGACGCAATCACGGTGGCCATCGCCGCGATCGAGGCCGCGCGAATGAGGGAATTCGGGCCCATCAGTTCTCCGCTCCGGGCACAGAGGTGGCCATCGGGATTTCCTCGAACTCCGGCGACCAGCCGGTGTCCAGGCTGTCGGTGGCCGGCGCGGGGGCGACGTCGTCCGGCGCTGCCAGAGGCTCGGGTGGCTTGTTGTCGCCGCCGAGAAGGGCGGCCAGGCGATCCACCGTGGCGAGCGCCGCGGTGGACGCCCCGCTCCTGGCCAGCCGGAGCACCCTGCGGAACTCGGATGTCGCGGCGCGGTCGAGCGCAGCGTGCAGCGCGGCGTAGGCCCGCCGGGTGGGCGGGCGGGTCGCCGACTCGCTCGTTGCGCCGTGCGGCTTCCTCCGCGCGGAGCCGTGCAGCAGGATTTCCCGGGCCACGCGATCGAGCAGCACGTGCCGGTCGTGCAGCACCCCGAGGGCGTCCTGCAGGCTGGCGAGCCTCCCGGCCGCGCGGGCGCCGCCCCGGTACACCTCTCCCAGCGATTCGAGCAGATACCGGAGGTGCTTGACCGCGAGCCTCGCCTGGTGCGCTTCCAGCGCCCGGTCGGGAGCGGTCACCTTGCCGAGGGCCGCACGCACCTCTGCGGCACCCTTCCGGAGCAGGCGGCCGAGGCTGACCGCCATCGTGGGGTCGTGGCGCTCGGTCTCGAGTTGTACCCGTACCTCATAACGCCTGAGCTGCTTGTCGAGCTTGCGTCCGGCGCCGGGGAGCTCACCGGTGATCAGTTCGAGTGCCCGGGCGAGCGCCGCGGCCTGCTCCAGCTGCAGCCGGTCCGCCAGTGTCCCGGCGGCCGAGGAGGCGAGGGGGCCGAGCCGGACGGTCGGATGCGTGAGCCAGAGGAGCTGGACCTCGAGATCCCGTGCCTGCCCGGTGCGCCGGGAAAGCCGGCGGAGTCGGCGGAGCGTACCCCGGCCGACGGTGTCGTCCAGTTCGAGGCCGAACGCGCGGAGCCAGGTCCGGAGCCGCCGGAGCGCGACACGGAAGTCGTGAAGGGCGTCCTCGCCGAGCGGCTCGTCCTGGGGCGGCGCCGCCAGGCGCACCCGGCGGAGGCGTTCCCGCGCCACGACGCGCGCGGCATACCGGGCGGGCCGGGCCAGCAGGTCGGGCGTGAGATGCTTCAGGCGAGGCGGAGTTGACGCCATTCGGTGGCTTCGGCCCGTAGGGGTCTGGAATTGAAATGCTGCGCTGGCCGGCGCGCCGGCCGTCTTGCGCAGGACGATACCGTCCACTAAGTCAGTACGTTGCCCGTCGCGCCGGACCGACCCGGTCCGGCCCGCTCCCGATGATACCCCGCCGGAGGCCCCTGATGAAGCGTTTCCTGATGCCCGTCCTGCTCCTCGCCGCCGCGTCTCCCGCCGTCGCACAACAGGGTGGCCCAATCGTCGGCTCGGTGACGCCCCGGTACGCCGAACTCAGCGGCTGGCTGGTCAAGACCGCCGAGCAGGTGCCCGAGAGCCTGTACGCCTTCAAGCCGAATCCGGCGGTCCGGAGCCTGGGCCAGCTCATCGGTCACGTGGCGAACGCCCAGTTCATGTTCTGCGCCGCCGCCATGGGCGAGAAGTCGCCGCAGACGCAGGACTACGAGAAGGTGACCGACAAGGCCTCGCTCGTGGCCGCGATCAAGGCCTCGGCGGCCTATTGCGACCGGGCGTACAAGATGTCCGACGCCGACGCCATGCTGCAGACGAAGTTGTTCGGCTCGATGACGCTGACCCGCCTGGGGGCGCTGATCTTCAACGCCACGCACGACGGCGAGCACTACGGCAATCTCGTGGTCTACATGCGCCTCAACGGCATCATCCCGCCGTCCAGCCAGCAGGGCAGCTGAGGCCTTCACCAAATCCCGGCCAAGGGCGGCTCGCACGGCCGCCCCCGGCACGGGACTCAGCGCTTCCCGCCCCACAGATGGATCCAGGTCACCACGAAGGTGTCGAAGTCGGTCCCGGTTCGGGTCCACACGCCGCTGGTCCAGTACGCCTTGAGTGAATTCTGCTTGCCAAATGGGAAGACGAGCACCGCCCCGCCGCGGGTGTTTTCCTGCTGTTCCGACGCCGGCCCGCCGTCGGTGCGAGTCGATCCCCCCGCGTAGAACAGGCCGCCCAGGCCGCCCCAGATTCCCGACCGGAAGGTGTAGATCACGTTCACTTGAGCGGAATACAGCGGGGCCTGGGACTGCTCGTGTCCGTCGAGGAAATCGTTGTTGGTCGTGAAGAACGTGGCGGTGCCCAGGAACTCGAGGGTGAGCCGGCCGGTCTGCTTCGACAGGCCGAGCTCCGGCTTGAACGACCACCGGTTGGTGCTGATGTTCACCAGCTTGGTCGGGTCATACTGCCCGAGGGGTGCGGTGACCCGGAAGCCCGCGCCGACCAGGATGTTCTGCTTGTACGTCGGAGTACTCGCGCATGGTGAGCGCCGGGGCGCCGATGAAATTCACCGAGATGTGGGCCGTGGGGTCGGTCGCGCCGCAGACGCTTCGCGTCACCTGCACTCCCTCGACATCCGCGTGGCCGTCGGCACAGGCCCAGCCGAGGGCGCCGTCGAACTTGCCGGACTTGCCCCAGAGGTCGAGCGAGCGGGCGTAGCCGAAGTTCGGGCCCTGGATCGTGAGTTCCGCATCCTTGAGGGCGACGGAGGGATCGAAGAGCACGTTCCCGGTCGAGTACGCGTAACCACCGATGACGAAATTGATTCCGATGGGGGTGTTCACGAACGAGCGGGGGTCAAGGTTCTGGGCCAGCGCGGGCGTGGCCGAACAGAGCAACAGGATGGCGATCAGCCGATGCATGAATCCCAGCCCGGAGCGGGGGAGGGGCCGGTCACACGGCCTCGAAGACGATGCGATAGTGATCGAGCAGCTCCCGCTCGAAGCAGATCGTGTTGGCGCTGATGCCGGAGGTGAAGGCGTTGCGAAAATCCCTGCTCGTAAGATACCGGGGGAGCAGGGTCAGCTTCACGGCCAGCTTCCGGAATCCGAACTCGCCGAATCGCCGCTGCCACTGCCGGATGGTCTCGATGTAGTCGAGCCGGCCGCTGCTGGAGTACGTCATCCGGAAGCCGGGCGCCGCCGTGCGCACCGAGCTGCTCGAGCCCCGAGGGCAGCCAGGAGCCCGGAAACGTCGCCTGCATCAGCGCCAGCACGTGGGCGTCCGAGAGGCGGGGCGCATCGAGGCTCATCTGCTCCGGCGGGATCATGTTCCGCCCGAACACCATGGTCTGGAGGTAGAATCGCCCGCCCGCGGGCAGCAGGGTACGCACCGACTTGAACAGTCTGGCGTAGATCTCCTCCTGCTCGCCCGGCGGCGAACTCCTCCCGCGAGCAGAAGTGCTCGAAGGCGCCCAGGCTCGCCACCGCATCGAAGCCGCCGAAGGTGTCGCGGGTGACCGCACGACAGTCCATCACGTGCACGTCGAGACCGTGGCGGCGGCACGCGGCCGCCTGCCCGCGGGAGAGTGTGACTCCGACGCCGGCGGCGCCCCGCCGCCGCACGAACTCCAGGAACGGCCCCCAACCACAGCCGAGGTCCAGCACCCTCGTCCCGGCGACGACGTCGAGCCGGTCGGCGACGAACTCGTGCTTGCGGCGCTGGGCGGCTTCCAGCGAGAGCGTGAAGTCGCCGTCGTACATCGCGCCGCTGAAATCCGCCTGCTCGCCGATGCTGAGCCGGAAGAGGCGGTCGATGGTGGTGTAGACGAAGTTGAGGTCTCGCGCGGTGGCCACGACGCCTCCCTTCACGCATGTCGGCGGTTGCCCATTCCCCCGACCGCCAACCTACTCCCCGCCCGGCGGGCGCGTCAGGGGCCGGCTGCCGCCATGCCGATTGCGTAGACCACGGCGGTCCGGGCCTTGTTGTGGCCCGGGTTGGCCTGGTGCGCAAGCCAGTCGCCAAGGCTGGGAGAGATCGTGGCCACCCGCCCCAGCGGGGCGTCGAGCGCCACGGAGAGATCGGCGCTGTCACGCGGGACGTCGTTGCTGTACAGGATCAGGTAGTTGGGCCGAATCGCCCCGGCGCGGAGCCGGGCGGCGTCGGCCGCCAGGCTGTCGCGGTGCGCAAGGACGACGAGCGGCGGCCTCGGCCGGCCGAGGTAATAGGCCGGGACTTTGAAGGCGTACGAATACTCCGCCACGACGACGCCGGTGGCGTCGTGACGCCGCTCGATGGCCACCAGCGGGGCCACCCGGTCCTTCTTGCCGTAGGTGAACACCGAGACCAGGAGCAGCAGCGTGTTGAGCCCGACGGCCCACGTCCAGAGCCCGCGGTAGGCGCGGGACCACCCGTGTCCGTCAAACCAGGCACGCACGCCGGCAAACCCCGCCCCGGCGAGGAGCGCCAGGACCGGCAGGATCGGGAGCAGGAACCGCTCCTGCTTGTTGGCGATGAGGCTGTGGGCGACGAGAAACGCCAGCGCCGGCAACCCGAAGAGCGGAAGCCGCCGGCCGCCGCGGACCATCGCGGCGAGCGCCAGCAGCGAAAACGGCGGGATGAACATCCAGAGCAGTGTGAGGAGGTACTGCCAGGGCGGCCCCGAGGGATAGCCGCCGGCGTCCGTCGCCAGCACATCGGGCGACGCCATGACCGGACCGTAGTACCTCCGGAGGGAATACCAGGGATCGCCGTTGATCTGCCAGTTGCTGGCGCACTGGACCGCCAGCACGAGCAGGACCCCGGCCGTGAGGGCGGGCGCGACGTCGCGCGGGCGTCGGAACCAGGCGAGGACGAGCAACGGCAGGACGAACGACAGGAGCTGAAAGCGCAGGATGAGCGCGGTGCCGATGGCCAGCCCGGCAAGAAGCCCCCATGCGGCCGCCCGCTCCCTGCCGTCCTCGGCGCGTACCAGCCACCAGCACCCGGCCAGAAGGGGGACCTGGCAGGCGACCTCCTCGAACTGGTGGACCGACGTGACCGGGAAGATGAACAGGGCCGCGACCAGCGCGCCGCCGAGCAGGGCGCTCTCCCGGTCGGCTCGGCGCTCGAGGATCCGGTACACCAGCACGATGGCCAGGAGCGACACGGTTGCCTGGAGGAGCCGGACGATCAGCATCTCCGTGGTGGGGGCGGAAATGCCGGCGGCCCGCACCGCCGTCATGACTAACGAGACGGCCCACGGATAGAGGAACGACCGCTGGTAGGTCTGGGGCAGGGGGATGCCGGCCGCGAGGCGATCGGCGTGATCCACCAGCACGTGGTGGTCATCATAGGCCAGGAAACCCGGACTGAAGAACGCGGCCAGGAGCCTGAGCAGCGCCCCGAAGAGCAGGAGCGCCGCGAGGGGATGCGCCGCGAGCCACCGCTTCGGGCTCCCCCGGTTCGACAGTGTCGATTCTTCCGGCATGCTGTTCGCGCTCCCCCTGTTTGCCTGCCGCACTTGCGGGCCACCGGCTCCGGGGTGGAATATGCTCGTGGGCGCGTCCTCATGTGAGTCCAATTCCGTCCTGCCCCGCGCGCTCGCTTGCCTCGTCGACAGGAGACGTCGGTGAACTACCGCAAGTTGTTCCGGGCGAAACCCGGCTCCCGGGTCAAGCTGGAAAAGATCGACCCCGAATTCACCGCCGAGCACTCGTCGGAGCGCGCGGCCGAGCGCCACGTCGAGAAGCTCGGGCTCGACCTCTTCCAGCTGCAGTACAAGCTCTACTCCGAGGGGACGCGGTCCCTGCTCATTTGCCTCCAGGGACTCGACGGCGCGGGCAAGGACGGCACGATCAATCACGTGCTGGCCTCGATGAACGTCCAGGGGGCGCGGGCGTACTCCTTCAAGGTGCCCTCCCGGGAGGAGGCGTCGCACGACTTCCTGTGGCGCGTCGAGAAAGCGGTGCCGGGAAAGGGCGAGGTGGCCGTCTTCAACCGGTCGCACTATGAGGATGTGCTGGTCACCCGGGTGCACGACCTGGTGCCGAAACGCGTCTGGAAGCGGCGCTACGGATTCATCCGGGATTTCGAGGAGCGGCTCACCGCCAGCGGGACGCGCATCCTCAAGTTCTACCTTCACATCAGCCCCGACGAGCAGCTCAGGCGCTTCAAGCAGCGTCTCGATGACCCGGCACGGCACTGGAAGATCAGCGAGAGCGACTACACCGAGCGGGAGTTCTGGGACGAATACGTCGCGGCCTACGAGGACGCGATCGAGCGGACGTCCACGGAAGACGCCCCCTGGTATGTCATCCCGTCCAACAAGAAATGGTTCCGCAACTTGGCAGTGGCCCGCATCGTCGTGGACACGCTGAAGGCGATGGATATGCGGCTGCCGACGCCGACGGTCGATCTCCGCCGGATCGCACGGCAGTACCACCGGGCCGAATCGCGGGTCGGGGCCGCCAGCGGCCCTGGCGGCTCCACGGCCCGCGCAACGCGGGGGCGGAGGGCGTGATGGCCATCGAGGGGTTCACGAAGCGGCACCTGGAGCCGGCCGACCGCCTGGCAGAAGTCCTCTGCGGACTGATCATGGTGCTCACGTTCACGCTCACGGCGGGACTGACGGCAGGCTCCGGCCCGGAGGCGGTCCGCACCCTTCTTGTCGCCGCGATCGGCTGCAACCTTGCCTGGGGGATCATCGACGGGGTGCTCTACGTGCTGACGTCCATCAGCCAGCGGAGCAGCAGGGCGCGGCTTGCCGAGGCGATGAAGGCGGCGCCGGACGACCACACCGCCTTGGAATTGCTTCGGGCGACAGTGGCCCCCAAGCTGCTCGGCGTCGTCGTGTCCGATGATCCCGACAGTCTTGGGAAGGTGCTCGCGGCACTCCGGGGCCATCTCAAGATCGCCACGATCCGGGCGACCCGGGTGACGCGGGACGACGTCCTCGGCGGGTTCGCCATCTTCCTTCTGGAAGTCTTCTCGTGCCTGCCCGCCGCCGTCCCCTTCCTGTTCATCCGGGAACCCCACCTCGCGCTCCACGTGTCGAACGCCATCCTGATCGTGCTGCTCTTCCTGGTGGGCGAGGCATGGGCAAGGTTCACCTGGGTCCCCCGATTCTGGACCGGCCTCGGGATGGCCGCGATCGGCCTGGCGATGGTCGGCGTCGCGGCCCTCCTCGGGGGATGAGCCCGCGCTAGCGCGGCCAGAGCCAGCCGAAGGTCCCGGCGGTCAGGCAGGCGTAGAGCAGCCCGTCAATCGTGGACCGGACGACCGTGGCGAGGGCGCGGTGATACCAGATTCGCGCCTGCCAGAGGGCCATGGCATAGGCCGCGAAGGCGGTGGCGCCGACGAAACGGAACACCTCGAGGTACGACCCGCCCACCGGCACCGCGTGGCTCGCCACGTACGCGGCGAAGATGCTCACCACGATGACATAGATGAACCACTTGATCAGCGGCTCGGCCATCTTCATCATGCCGTTGGGCAGCACGGTCATGATCGCGACCGGACCCTGCTTCAGCTTTTCCTGGAACTCCGGCGTCCGCATCTCCTTGTGGTCCATGCAGCGGGGGATCATGTACTCGCCCGGCGGGATGGCGAACGGCCGGAGCGCCTTCATGACGCCGTCCTCGTTGGGCAGGGGGGGAACTCGTTGCTGTGCCACGGGGTCATCATGTGAATGACGGAACTCGCAACGAACACGATCACCCCCGAGAGCAGGATGGGCATCCAGAGCGCGGTGAGCATCGGATGGTCGGGCATGACGTCCTCCGGGATCAGGTAGGCGGAACGGCGGTCAGTAGCGCATCGTGATCAGGATCGTGGCACTGCTGTCGGCCAGGGTGATACGGGCGGGCTCGTACTCCGGCGGGCCCTTCCGCACGTGGTTGTTCGACACACCGCTGCCTTCCTTCGGTTTCGGATAGGGCAGCCAGCGCATGTCGAGCTTGTCGTTGCCATTGCGATCGTGGATCACGACCACGGCGTAGCCGGTCCCATAGCGAAGGCTGTCGAACCGGACCGTCAGCGAGTCTCCGGCCACCGGGAGCCGCCGGACGGCGCGGGCGGAATCCAGGACCAGCCACCCGGGCACCCGGTCATACAGCGCCACTACCAGCGCCCCGCCCTGGCTGGCGCGGACCCCCTGGACGGCCACCTCGAGGGTCCCCAGCGTCGTGTCCGGGGTCTGGGCTGCGAGCGCCCTGGCAGGCAGTACCAGCAGCAGAAAGAGCTCGGGCAGGTGCATGGGGCTCCGTGGGTTGGCGCCAGGGCGGCCCCTTCGTGGCGACCCCGTCCCGGAAAGGGGAGCGAGAAGGTATCCTTTCGGTCGGGGCGGCGCCACGCTGCCTTTCTGTCCTGGGCGGGAACCCAACAGGCAAGATTAGTGTTATGACACTATAATTGAGTTTGCCACTTCAGGAGGAACGACCGTGTCCATCAGGCCCGTCAAGGAAATCATCGAAGCCCAGCCCACCATGGAGGGTGCCGGGGTCAAGCTGCACCGCGCCTTCGGCTTCGGGAAGTCCACCGAGTTCGATCCCTTCCTGCTCTTCGACGACTTCCGCAATGAGCGCCCCGCCGACTACCTCGCGGGGTTCCCGTGGCACCCGCACCGGGGGATCGAAACCATTACCTACGTGCTGGCCGGCACCGTGAGCCACGGCGACAGCCTGGGCAACACCAGGGCGCCCTCGGCGCGGGGGACGTGCAGTGGATGACGGCGGGGCGGGGCATCATGCACCAGGAAATGCCGCAGGGAGATCCGCAGGGCCGCATGCACGGCTTCCAGCTCTGGGCCAACCTGCCCTCGCAGCTGAAGATGACGGCGCCGCGCTACCAGGACGTCGTGTCCAAGGACATCCCCGAGGTGACCGATGACGACGGCACCAGGGTGCGGATCATCTGCGGCAAGCTTCTGGGGCCAGACCGGGCCGGTCGACGGCGTGGCGGCCGACCCGCGCTATCTCGACGTCTGGGTGCCGCCGGGCCAGCGGAAGAGCCTGCCGGTGGAGGCCACGCGCAACGCCTTCGCGTATGTGTTCGAGGGAGATGGCGACTTCCGGAACGCCTCGGCGCCGCGCGGGGTGCTCACCGAGGCGACCGACACGAGCGACCGGATCGTTCGCGAAACGACGGGTAACCGATCCCTCGTCCTCTTCGACCGGGGCGACGAGATCACCGTCCAGGCCGGGGAACGCGGCATCCGCTTCCTGCTGGTGTCGGGCCGGCCGCTCGAGGAGCCGGTGGCGTGGTACGGGCCGATCGTGATGAACACCCGACAGGAGCTTCAGCAGGCCATCTCGGACCTCCGCGACGGCACCTTCATTCAGCCGGGGTGACACCCCCGGCCAGCAGCGGCGCCACCGTCGTGAGTGCGATGGTCAGCGGGACCGCGAGAATGGCGCCGACTGGACCCAGGACGAAGGACCAAAACAACAGCGACAGGATGATGACGAGGGGAGACAGGCCGAGGCCTGTCCCCATCATCTTGGGCTTCACCACATTGTCCGATATCAGATTGCCCACCACAAAGACCACCAGCAAGACCACCGTCTGTGCTGGGCCATGCTCCAGCAGCGTCAGCGCCAGTGGGGGCAGCATGGCCACGACAAACCCGAACGGGATGAAATTGAGCAGGAAGAACACCACTCCCCAGACGATGGCGAAGTCGGTGCCCACCAGGAGCATGGCGAGGAGGTTGATGGCCGCCTGGCCGGCACCGAGCAATCCGGTCAGCGCGACGAAGCGGCGGACACCCGTGCTCACGGCCTCGATGCGGCTGTTGATGCCGGTGGCCGGTGCGTCGGCCGTACCCCGCGCGGGGAGGTCGAGGAGCACGAGTGCGACGAGGATCAGCGCAAAGAAGCTGTAGCCGAGCGCGCTGAGCGCGCCGCCGACGATCCGCTGCGCCATCGCGACAATGCGGGCCGTGTCGGGCTTGAGCGTCTCGTGCAGGTTGATGCCGCGAGCCATCAGCTGCTCATCGACGCCGCGCAGCAAACTGGAGAGCGCTGCCTGGTAGGTGGGCAGCTTTTCCTGGAGGCCGGAGAGAGCCGCAGCCAGGGTCCCGATGATCAGCACTCCCAGCACCAAGGCGCCAAGCACCGTGAGCAAGACCGCGGCGCCGTGCTTCATGCCACGCAGTTCCAGGAAGTACACGACCGGGGAAATGCTCATGGCGAGGAGGACCGAAATGAGCACCAGGTTGACCGTGGCGGAGGCGGCGTGAAGTCCGGCGGCGATGACCACGATGCCGGCCGCCAGGAGCACCGTGCGGTACAGGAGGGGCAGTGGCGCGTTGCTCATGGGGGCGCTCCTTCGCGTGGCGGGCACGCGATGGGGTGATCGAGCGGGACAGTCATCGTGATTCGAACACCGGGCTGCCGAGGAGGGCCATCCTGGGGCGTATGCCCAGCCCGGGCTCCCGGGACGCGGCCAGCCGGCCGTGGGCACGTTGCGGCGCCCCATCGGCGAACGCCACGGTGACGTAGGAATTGAAGTCGGTCGAGGAGAAGAGGAACCGCTCCGGGGTGCTGTGCGCCAGGTGCGCGATGGCCGCGGTGGTAATGTCCCCGCCCCAGGTGTCCTCGATGGTCATGGCGATGCCGAGGGACACGCAGAGGTCGCGGATCTGCCGCGCCTTCGTGAGCCCGCCCACCTTCGAGATCTTGAGATTGATGACGTCCATCGCCTGGTCGGCGACGCCGCGGACCACCATGTCGATCCCGTCCACGACCTCGTCCAGCACGAACGGCCGGTCGGTGTGGCGGCGCACCGCCAGGCACTGCTCGTAGGTCAGGCAGGGCTGCTCGAGGTACACGTCGACGTCGCGCACCGCGTCGGCCACCCGGATGGCGGCGTGCTGGGTCCAGCCGGTGTTGGCGTCGGCGATCAGGACGTCGCCCCGCGTCAGCACGGCGGCGGCGGCCTTGATGCGTTCGATGTCGGTGTCGGGGTCCCCGCCGACCTTGAGCTGGAATTTCCGGTACCCCTCCGACCGGTACAGCGCCACGCGGCGGGCCATTTCCTCCGGCGACTCCTGGGAGATCGCGCGGTAGAGCGCGAAATCGGCGCCGACGTGGCCGCCCATCAGGGTGGCCACCGGGAGCCCGCTGACCTGGCCCAGGAGGTCCCAGCAGGCCATGTCGATGGCCGACTTGACGTACGGATGGCCCCGCATGGCGGCGTCCATCCGCTCGTTGAGCTCGCCCAGCGCGCGGGGGTCGGCGCCGAGGAGCTGCGGGGCCAGTTCGGCGATGCCGGCCCGCGCGCCACGGGCGTATGCAGGGAGATACGCCGGCCCCAGCGGGCAGATCTCGCCCCAGCCGGTGTGCCCCTCGTCGGTCTCGACGGCAACCACCGTCGAGTCGAACACCGAGACGGCGTTCCCGCCCGACCACTTGTAGCTCCCCTCGTGCAGGGGCAGGTCGATCTGGTACGCGCGGATGGCCGTGATCTTCATGGAGCCGCCGGGATGGGTTGGCCGAAAAGGTACGGCCCCACGAGTCCCGGCGCCACGCAGCCGGATCCTGGCGAGGGCCCCTGCCGCCCCCCTTGGCGGCCCAGGGGCCCTCTTCCCAAGTCGCGTACCGGAATGTAGGGTGTGGCGGTCGGAATTCGGGTGGGCCCAAACAGACGGGCACCCCAGCTCCGCATGGCCCCCTCTGTTCTGCGGCGGAAATGCCGCCGCCCTCTTTTGCGCGGAGGAATCCTCCCATGTCGTTCGGCAAGACAACACTGGTCGCCAGTCTGGGGTTCGCACTCGCCATTTCAGCCTGCGACTCGGGCAACCCGCCCGAGACGGCCGCGCCGATCACCGGCCCCGCGGTGTCGCAGGATGCAGGCGGAACCACCGCTTCGGTAAGGGTGTTCGCGACCGGCCTCAACTTCCCGCGCAACTTCACCTTCGGTCCGCATGGCGACATCTACGTGGCCGAGGCCGGCTCCGGGGGCTCGACCGCCACGACGGCCGAGCAGTGCGCGCAGGTGATCCCGCCGATCGGCCCCTACACCAATGGCCCGACCGGTCGCATCTCCCGGGTCGACCGGCACGGAAATCGGACCACCGTGGCCGACGGCTTTCCCTCCGGTCTGAACGCCGTCGGTGACGTGCTGGGCGTCCAGGATGTGGCGTTCATCGGCAACAAGCTCTATGCGCTGGTGGCGGGCGGTGGCTGCTCACACGGCTCCGCCGACGTGCCGGCGAGCATCGCGAAGATCGGGTCGGGCGGCTCGTGGAGCGTCTCGGCCAATCTCAGCGCCTACCAGGCCGCTCATCCGGTCGCGCAGCCCGAGGAAGACGATTACGAGCCGGACGGCTCCTGGTACAGCATGATCGAGTCGCGGGGCTCGCTGATCGCCGTGGAGCCGAATCATGGCGAGGTCGTCGTCGTCAACCCGCGGACCGGCGCGGTGACTCGGATCGCCGACATCTCGGCGTCCCAGGGCCACATCGTTCCGACCGTGGTGGCCGAGCGCCGCGGTGCGCTGTACATCAGCAACCTCGGCACCTTCCCGGTGACGCCCGGCGCCGAAAAGATTCTCCGCGTGTCGCGTTCGGGGCACGTGACGGTCGTCGCGGAGGGGTTCACCACCGTCCTCGGACTCGACTTCGACCACCGGGGCCGGCTGTATGTGCTGGAGAGCACCACGGCGCCCGGGTTCCCGGCTCCCATGACGGGCCGCGTGGTCCGGCTCGACCGCCACGGCAACCGCGACGTGATCGTGGACTCGCTCTTCCTGCCCACTGGCATGCGATTCGGCCCCGACGGCAAGCTTTACATATCGAACAAGGGGTTCGGGCCCCCGCAGCCCGGCGAGATCTTGCAGGTCAACGTGCCGGGGGCGAAGGACTGGGGACATCACGACGAGGATATGGAGCAGGATGGTGACTGACGCCGGCTCGGCCGGCTGACGCCAACCGGGTCGCGAGGCAGGTCATGTCGAACGCGCCGCCCCCGCTTGCGGGGACGGCGCGTTGCCGATCAGGGGAGCGCCTCGACCGCCTCGGAGTACCGGAGCACCGGCGCGCGAACGACCAGTTCGCCCGCCCCGGCAAAGCGCAACTGCAGAGTCAGCGTGTCGCCCGCGACCACGGCGTGTTTCAGTCCGTGCAGCATGAGATGGTACCCGCCGGGTGCGAGGGTCACGTGCCCCCCGGCCGGCACCGCCAGCGTGGCCACCGTTTCCATCCGGCCCGCGGCGACCGTGTGCAGCATGGCCATCTCCGCGTCCGGCGAGCTGGCGGACAGGAGCGTGTCGGGATTGGCGCCCCGGTTGTCGATCACGAGAAACGCCGTCGCCTCGCTCGGGGACGCCGGCGCCGGGGCCACCGCGTGGCGGATGGCGATTGCGCCCTTGGTGACCTGCCCGCCCCGGTCCGGACGGCACCCCGCGAGGCCGATCGTGGCGGCGATGGCGCCCATCAGAAACGACGCGGTCGCCCCTCGTGTCCAGTGGCCGCTCATGGATCCTCTCCAATCCCGTTGTAGTACCCGACAACCCGGTCGCGGGCGCCGCTCCGGGTGTACACGTCGGCCCGACGGGACTCGATGACGCCCGCGATCACGGCCGCCACCTCCTCGGCGCTCTGCGAGTCGGGAAGCTGCCGCGAATCGGGACCGCCGTGCATCGCGTTGAGGCCGAAATCCGTCCGCACGATCCCCGGTGACACGAGCGACACCTGGATGCCCGGGTGCTTTTCCTGCACCTCGGCGCGGAAGGTCGCGGTGAGTGCGTTGAGGAAGTGCTTGGCCCCGCAGTACGCCGAGCGGAAGACGGCGAAAGGTATGCGCCCCAGCATCGAGGAGACGTTCACGACGTGGCCCTCGCCGCGTTCCTGGAAGTGCGGGAGCACCTCCTGCATGCCGTACAGCGCCGACTTCACGTTGACCAGCATGATCTCGTCGATGTCGGTGTCGGTGAGCTCGGAGGGCGGGCGGGTGATCCCCTGGCCCACGTTGTTGACCCAGACGTCGATGTGCCCAAAGCGATCCAGCGCCTCGGTCACCACCCGGCGGACCTCGTCCCGCCGGGTGACGTCGGCCGGGACGGCCAGCGCTCCCGTGCCGCAGCGCCCGGCCACCGCCTCGAGCGCGTCGCGGCGACGGGCCACGAGCACGACCGACCCACCACGCGCCGCCATCAACTCGGCCAGGGCGGCGCCGATGCCGCTGCTCGCTCCCGTGATGACGATCACCTTGTCTTTCATGCCTGCCCCTCGTTCAGCCGCCTGGGCCGGAGCCGGGTCAATGCCCGGTCCAGCGCCGAGGCGAACGCCTGTCTGGCCCGCCCGTCGAAGGGAGGAGGACCTCCGGTCACGACACCGGCGGTGCGGGCCTGTTCCATGAAGTCGCGGATGGAGAGCCGCTCGCCGATCGAGTCCGCGGTGTGCTCGTCTCCCCGGGGATCGAGCACAACGATGCCCTTCGGCACCAGGAGGGCGGCCAGCGGGATGTCCTGGGTGACGACCAGGTCGCCGGCGGCGGCGTGCTCGACGATGTACCGGTCGGCCACGTCGGCCCCGCCATCGACCCAGACTGCCGTGACGCACGGGTTGCCGGCGGGCAGCTGCAGCCGCTGGTTGGCCACCAGCACCGCGGGCAGGTCCAGGCGTCGCGCCGCGCGGAAGACGAGCTCCTTTACGTCCCGCGGCGTCGCGTCGGCGTCGATCCAGATCTTCAAGGTGCGCCCTCGGCACCGGAGCGATCAATGGACAAAGCGGCGGCCTCCCCCTACAATTGACTCGCCCATGCCACCGGCAACTCTCCGAATGACTCTTCCGCTTCGCGTCAGCGCCGTCATTTCCAGCTACAACCGACCCGACTTCCTTCGCCGGTCACTGCTCTCGTACGCTGCCCAGACGCGGGCGGTCGACGAGGTCGTCATCACCGACGACGGATCGAGCGTGGACGTCCCGTCGGGCATCGCGGACGTGCTGGCCGAACTGCCGTTCCCGGTGCTGTTCGTCCGGCAGCCCCACCAGGTGTTTCGACTGGCCAAGTGCCGCAACAACGGCATCCGGGAGGCCCAGGGTGACTACCTGATCTTCTCGGACCAGGACATCGTTCTTTTCCCGTCGTATGTCGAACGATTCATGGCCCATGCCCGCGCCCGCGAGTTTCTGGTCGGCAACTTCGAGCGCCTCGACGAGGCCGCGACCGCGCGGATGACAGACGACCTGATTCGCGCCCGGCGCCTCGAGACCCTCGTCTCCACGGCCGGCGAACGGGAGGTGCGCAAGCAGTACCGGAAGGATCTGTGGTACCGGCTCGAACACGCCCTCGGCGTTCGGGCCATCGCCACGAAGCTCCGGGGGGGCGTCTTCGGTGCGTGGCGGGCCGATCTCGTGGCGGTCAATGGCCTCGACGAGGAGTACCGCGGCTGGGGCGCCGAGGACGACGACCTCGGGCGCCGGCTCCATCGCGCCGGGGTCGTCGGGAGAAACGTGTTTCGCGAGGTGCTCGCGCTGCATATGCTGCACCCTCCCCATCGGGCCGAGGGCGAGCGACCCAACAAGGACTATTACGCCCGCCGCGTGCGCGAAATCAGCGTCGGGGCGTTCCGGGCGAACCACGGCCTGAACGACCCGCTCGGCGGCGACGAATCGACGCGGGTGCTGCTGCACGACCCCGGGGCGTAGCCGCACCTCGCACTCCCGACCGTCGATTCCTCGCGGCCGCGGAGACGTGCGCTTACACCCCCAGGCGACGCCCCAGGACCATCCCGGTGAAGAACGGCACGAGCCACAGGCACCAGACGGCGACGCTGATACGGTGGAAGGTCGCCCGGGCGCGCTCGTCGTGGTGCCTGAGGACCACGGTGGCCCAGATGGCGTGGCCCAGCATCAAGGCGAGGGCCAGCGCGCCGGTGAGCGAGTGCAGGTTGAACTGGAGCCCGCCGGCGATGCGGCGCATCATCTCCGTTCCCGCGGTGTCGCAAACGAAGCCGGACCAGAACAGCACGACGTGCCACGGCTCGAGGCGGGCCGTCCATCGCTCGCTCCAGACGCCGATGGAGTAGAGGGTGAGGGCGCTCACCATCAGGAGGACGGCTGCCCGGACCATGGGGCTCATGACCTGAATCTGCCCTGCCGCGCTATCCCACGCCATTCCCCGTCTCGCCCGCATCGTCGCGCCCCGCGGCCTCCGCCCGGAGGCGGACCGCCAGGTAGACGACGATCGCCAGGTTGATCGCCAGCGCCACCAGCGACTCGAGGTGCCGGTGCCGGACGAACGCCCTCGCCTCGAAGGGGACGTAGAAGACCCCGGTCACCAGCCCCATCCATTCGGCCCATCGCCGTTCGCGCCAGAGGCCGTACGCCTCCGCGAACCGGACGGCGGCATAAGCCAGCGCGCCCAGGGCGAGCAGGCGGAGCCGGGCCGGCGTCGCCCCGGTCACGATGTGGAGGAAGATGCGGGGGTAGCGCTTGGCCGGGTCGAGATGCAGGTGGGAGACGAGCTGCTCCGCCATCGCCTGGACGTCGCGGTGCACCAGGAGCAGCAGCCCCGACCCCGCGAGCAGGACGACCAGCCCCTTGGCGGCTTCGAAGAGGGCGATCGTCCGGAGCCCGATGCGCGAGTCGGTCACGCCGCGGCGGGTCATATCGCATACCAGAGGACGGCGAAGTAGTGGCAGGCGGTGCCGGTCAGCACGCACAGATGCCAGGCGAGGTGACCGTACGGCAGGCGCTTGGCCGTGAAGAAGGCCACGCCCGCGGTGTATGCCACGCCGCCGGCAAGGAGCCAGAGCAGGCCGGGCAGGGGGACGCGCTGCCAGAAGGGTCGGGCGGCGACCAGTGCCAGCCACCCCATCCCGAGGTAGAGACCGGTCGAGACCACGGGATGATGCAGCCGGGTGGTCAGCTTGAGCGTGACGCCGATGACGGCCAGGCCCCAGACGATGCCGAGAAGCGTCCATCCCCACGGACCGCGGAGGACGCCGAGGGTGAACGGCGTGTAGGTCCCGGCGATCAGGAGAAAAATGGCCCCGTGGTCGAACATCCGGAGTACGCCCTTGGCACGGGCGTGCGGCACGGCGTGGTACAGGGTCGAGGCCAGGTAGAGGCAGATGGTCGTGCCGGCAAAGACACCGGCCCCGACGACGTTGGCCGGCCCGCCGTCGCGAAGCGCGCCACGGATGAGGATCGGCGTACCCACGACGGCGGCGATGAGCCCGACGCCGTGGCTCAGGCTGTTGGCGATCTCCTCGCCGCGGGATTGCGGCCGCTTGATGGTCGGAAGCATGGTGCCCGCGCTACCGCACGGTTCGCTCCCCGCCGCCGTCGACGGGCCCCGCCGGCGACCAGCGGGCCACCATCACGCCGTCGCGGATCGGGACAATCGAGCCGGTCCAGTCGGGGCTGGCGGTGATCCGGGCGGTGAAGGTCCGAATGCCCTCAGTTTTCTCCGACCGATCCGCCTCGTCAAGCACACGGCCGCTCCAGAGCAGGTTGTCGGCGATGAGGAGCCCGCCGGGCCGGAGCCTGGTCTCGATGACGCGGAGGGCCTCGGGATATCCGTCCTTGTCGATGTCGTTGAAGATCAGGTCGAACGGGCCCGGCAACTCCCGGAGCCGGCCCACCGCCTCCCCGACGTGAAAGGCGACCTGGTCGTCGAGCCGCATCCGCCGGAGGTATGCGCGGGCCCGCACGGAGAGCGCGTCGTCCCAGACGATATGGTGGACGGTGCCTCCGCCGTTCTCCTTCACCGCGCGCGCAAACCAGGCGGTCGAATATCCGAAACCCGAGCCCAGCTCGCAGACCTGCCGGGCGCCCGTCAGGCGGGTGAGCAGGTAGCAGAGCTGCCCGCTGGCGGGGCCGATGATCGGGAAGCCGGTCCGCTCGGCGTCGGCTTCCATCTCCGCCATCACCGGGTCGCGTGGCGGGACCAGCTGGTCGAGATAGGCCGCGATCCGTGCATCCATCAGGGGAATACCCATCGACCCGCCGTCTCAGGAGTGGTCGGGAACGGAAAAGCGGTCGCGCACGGCGTCGCTGACGGTGATCACCCGGCCGGTGGCGCGGCTGATCGGGCACCACAACGTCCGGGCCCGGGCCAGCAACCGCTCGTCCTGTTCCCGGAGGATCTCGGTGTTCCGCTCGAAGGTGCGCGCCACGACGCCCCCCACCCAGGTGCGTCCCAGGAGACGTTCGCCGAGAAACCCCGGGTGTTTGTAGTCGATCTCGTGGCGCACCACGACCCAGGCCATGTCGGCCTGCTGTTCCGGGGTGGCGGCCGCCTGCCAGTGGGCCGTGGCGATCTCCTGGACCCAGCGGACGTAGACCACGTTGTTGACGTGGCCGAGCTCGTCGATGTCGTCCGGCCCGACCGTGATGGGGACGACGAATCGTTCCGTGGCAGGGTCGATGGTCATGATCGCCCGGCGTCGGAGACGGGGACGGGCGCCTCCTGCAGCGAGACCTGTTTCCGGCCGTCGGCCACCCACTGCCGGCCGAGTTCGCGGAACCCGTACCGGGCATGGAACCGGCGCGAGGCCTCATTGGGCGGGATCGCGTCGATCTCGCAGGTCACCCGCTCCGCGCCGGTCCGCCGCGCGTGCGCGAAGAGATCGTCATACAACGCGGCGCCGACCCCCCGCCCCTGGTGCGCGCCGGCGACCACGATCCGGTCCACATACAGGAAGGTATCGTAGCGTCCTGCGAAGTACCGGTAGTTCGGGCTGTCGTATTCGGCGCCTTCGCGCAACGTGAGGAGAAAGGCCACGACCGCGCCGTCCAGCTCGACCACGCGGAGGCGGTCCGCCATGGCATGCAACCGGGCCAATTGTGCCGGGGCGAGGGCGGCCAGGAAATGCTCGGACTCGAGGTTCAGGGCGAGGATCGCCGGAAAATCGGCCGGAGTCGCGTCGCGGATCATCTTCGGGCGGCCCACGCGATCACCGGGGCCAGCCGGCACTCAGCGTGACGATCCCGGCGGATAGCCTCGGCCGCCACCACTCCGGTCCGTGGTTTCCGCCTGCCACCTCGGTGTAGGTGACGTCATATCCCTTCGCGGTCAGCGCGTCGCGAAACCGCCGGCTGGCGTCGAGGAAATTCGGCCCCTGTCCGCCGAGGGTCGCGATGGTCTTCGAGCGCCCCGACATCCAGCACGAATCGAACCTCCCGTCTGGGGGAGGCAGACACCTGTTCCGCCAGCCACTCCCACGGCGCCTGGTTGGAGGCCTCCGCTCCCCGCCAGAACGCGCCGCTCTGGGACCAGACGTTCCCGAAGAGATCCGGCCGCTCGAACGCGACGAACGACGCCGCGAGCCCGCCGGCGCTGGATCCGGTCACGATCACCTGCGCCGGATCGGCGGTCACGTGCCACCCCTGGCGGATCCACGGAATGAGTTGATTGGCCAGGAAGGTCACCATGCGCGTCGCGTTGGCCAGGTCCGCCAATCGTACGGCGCCGCTCGAATCATCGATCAGGACCGCCACGAAGGCGGGCGACGCCCCGGCGGCCGCCAGGCTGTCGAGCACGTGCGGCAGGGGCATCGTATCGCGGTACTCGTCGCCGTCGAACGCCACGATCAGCGGATAGGGCGCCGCGCGGTGCGGATCGTAGCCGGCGGGTGTGTGCACCCACACGTGGCGTGCGCGATGGTACGAGGTATCGGTGATGACGTGGGTGGTGAACCGGCCCTGGGCCGGAAGGGGGCCGCTGCGGCCCCGAGGAGACAAAGGACGCGGAGGGTGTGGACGAACGAGCGTCGCCGCCTGATCATGGAGACCTAGTCCAGGGAGCGAACCCGGCCGGTGCCGATCTCGAAGACCGCACCGACCAGCTTCATGTGCCCCTCGTCGGCGCGAGCCCGAGCCTCCGGGGAGTCGAGGATGCGCTCGATCGTCCGCCGCACATTGGCCTCCGCCGTCGCGCGGAGCAACGCCTCCGGAGGCAATGTCTCGCCCGCGATGGCTGGTTGGTGTCCTCAATCAGACACGTTCCCTCCTGAGCCGCTGGAAGAGCCAGAGGTGCGTGGCGATGATCAACGGAACGAGAAACGACGGGACCAGTCCCAGCGGAAGCACCAGGAGGGCGCGCATCGACTCGGGCGCGCTGACCAGGAATCGTGCCGCGGTGGCCACCACGAACAGAATGTCCACCAGGCCCAGGAAATTCCACAGCAGGAGCGCGGTTCGCCGCGCGAGGAGGTCCGGTACCAGGAGCACGAACACCAGGGCGCCCGTCGCGACCACGATGTCTCCCCACCCGGCGGGGAGCGCAAAGGCGGCCGGCAGCTCCCCGCGCGAGGCGAGCACCAGGAACCAGATCCCGACGAACCGGGTCACGTGGATCGCCACGAGCTGCCGGAGGTTGATTCCGGCGAGCCAGATCCGGAAGCCGGTAAAGACCGCCCCGGCCGCCAGCAGCGCCACCGTCAGCCCGAGCAGCACGAGCTGCGGCCCCGGCGGACGAAGTGCGGCGAGCCGGCCGGAGCCCACGATCAGGAGTGCACCCAGGAACCAGAGCAGGGCGGCGATCCAGTAGGGCCGGGACGAGCGCTGCGTGGCGGCCACGGCTGTCCTTTCAGTGCGGCGTGACGTTCCTCGGTGATTCCACTGACGGTGCTGCGGCCTAGTGCCCCTTCTGGCCCTTTGCCCACGCCGCAAACGTGGTGGGCTTCACGCCGAACTCCTTTTCCAGCCCGGGAATGTCCGCGTTGTACCCGGTCCGCTCGAACCACTCGAGCATGAGGGCGAAGTCCTCGCTGTTCTTCCGGACCTCCGCCATCGGAATCTGGACGTACTCGATGGGGCGCCCGAGCCCGGCGCCGAGCTGCCGCGCGGCCTCGGGAAAGGTGAGGGCGTCGCCGGCCAGGTCAATCTCACGGCGGTTGAGGCGAGCCGCGTCGGTGAACGCCCGGGCCCCGTACACGCCGATGTCCCGCACGGCGATCATCTGGAGCACGGTCGTGGGCTCGAGCGCGCCGTAGATCTTGTCGCCGTTCAGGAACCAGGGGCCCAGGATGTTTTCCATGAAGAAGACCGGCCGCAAGATGACGTGGGACGGGAATCCCAGCGACCGGACCGTCTCCTCGACGCGCCACTTGTTCTCGAAGTGCGGGATGCCGGTGGCGCGGTGGGCCGAGCCGACAGAACTGTAGACGAAATGCTGGACGCCGGCCTCGCGGGCCAGCTTGGCGATGCGTTTCCCCTGCTCCTCTTCCTTTTCGACCCCGGCCTCCCAGGTGTTCTGCACCGCGAAGACGCCCCAGGCGCCGGCGAGCGCCTTGTTGAGCGAGGCGGCGTCGTCGAGGTCGCCCTGCACGATTGTGACGCCCTTCTTCTTGAGGGTCTGGGCGGCGGGACTGTCGAGCTTGCGGGTCATGCCGACCAGCTGAAACTCGCCGCCGGCGAGCGCGGCGGCGATGGCGCCGCCCTGCTGACCCGTGGCGCCGGTGATGAGGATCTTCCGTGACGATGGCATGGAGCCGTCCTTGAGCGAGTGGATGTGCGAGTATGGTACGCTGGCCCAATAATACCCGGCAACCGGCGGCGCGTTCGCCCGCTAGCAGCCCTGGCCGGCCGGCGGCCTCGGCCGGATCAGGAGCGCCCGGAAGCGCCCATCTCCAGCGATCGGGTCGAAGGGTGGGTCGCACCGGAGATGCAGCTGGAAATGCAGGTCTCGGCGGGGCTGATACCTGCTCAGCCAGGCCAGGGCCTTGTCGGTCTCCCCCAGCCTGGAATGGGCCAGGGCCAGGTAGACGGCCGTGTGGAGGGGAATCGGGGTGTACGCGGCCCCGACCGAGTCCGCCGCGCGGAGCGATGCTCGGGCTTCCGCCCACCGCCCGGCCCCTGCCTGGGCCATGGCCGTCCCCGCGAGCGCGTTCGAGAGCTCCACCTCGCTGCTCAGCCGGCGCGCAGCATCAAACTCCGCGGCGCTCCGGACGGTGTCGCCCCGCTCGGTCGCCGCGTATCCCGCCGACGAGCGCGCCAGAAAGTCGTTGGCATCCACGGCAAGGGCGCTGTCGGCCCAGACGGCCGCGCTGTCGTAGCTCCGGCGCCAGTAGTGGGCAATGCTCATGAACGCGAGGCCCTGCTTGTACCTCGGATTGAGCGCCACACAGCGCCGCCAGGCCGCCATCGCTCCCTCGAAGTCTCCCGACTCCGCCAGGTCCATCGCCAGGAAGTGCCGGGCCTCGGCCGCGGTGGAGTCAAGCTCGAGGGCCTGATGCACAGCTCTGAGCGATGGACCGACATCGGTGGGGTCGACCAACCGGACGATATGGGCCTCCGCAGTCCAGGCCTCGGCGCTCGTGGAATCCGAGACGAGCATCCGGTCGGCGGCGGCAACGGCCAGAACGAGCACGCTGTCGTGGGTGAGTTCCGGAATGACGAATCCCCGTTCCAGCGCCCGGGCATATGTATTGACGAGACCCGCCCAGGCGATGGTGTAGCTGGAGTCGCGCGCGATCGCCGCCTTGTAGTCCGCGATCGCCTCGACCGTTCCGCCGGGGGTGCGGCGGTCATAGGCGCGCTTCCCACGGTCGTAGAGCGCTTTGACCTCGGGGGCCACCACATGCGTGCGGGCTCCGCGGCTCGCCCCTAGCCACAGCCAGCCCGTCACCACCATCACGACGACGCCCGCTCCGAGCACGATTGGCCCCATGGTGCGGCGACGTGTGTGCGAGCCGGTGTCGCGATCTCCACGTAGCGCGGCGATGAAACCTGCCATGTCCGCGTAGCGGTCCGCTGGCACCCGCTCGAGTGCCTGGAGCACCGCGCCTTCGATTGGCGCGGAAACGGTCGGCCGCACCGTGCGGACCGGGCGGGCCGGTTCGGCGAATCGCCGGGCCATGATGGCCTGGGCGGTGCTGCCGGTGAAGGGAGGCTCTCCCGTCAGCATCTCGTAGAGCACGGTGGCCAGGCTGTACTGGTCGCTCCGCTCGTCCACCTGGCCGGCCGAGGCCTGCTCGGGGCTCATGTACGCCGGGGTGCCGATGGCCAGGCCGGTGCTGGTGAGACGCTCACCACCGGTTTCGATCAGCGCCTTGGCGATCCCGAAGTCGATGACGTACACCTGGCCGCCGGAGAGAATGATGTTGTCCGGCTTGATGTCCCGATGGACGATGCCATGACGGTGCGCCGCCTGGAGGGCGTCCGCCGCCGCCGCCGTGATGCGCAGCGCCTCGTCGACCGGCAGCTGCTGCTCCCGGGCGAGGCGGGCGCGGAGCGATTCTCCCTCGAGGTACGCCATCGCGTACCAGGGCAGGGAAGTGCCGTCCGCCTGCCGCAGGACGCCGGAATCGAGGATCGGCACGATGTTGGGATGCTGGAGCCGCGCGGCGAGCCGCACCTCGCGGACGAATCGGTCCACGCCGATCGCGCCGGCCAGGTCCGGGTGGAGAATCTTGATCGCCACGGGGCGATCGTGGTGGAGGTCCCGCGCCAGCCAGACCACGGCCATCCCGCCCCGCCCGAGCTCGCGCTCGAGGCGGAAGCGGTCCGCAATCAGTGCCCCGGCCGTTGCATCCATTACCAGACGCGGACCCGATCCGCCGGCGCCAGGTAGAGCGCCTGCCCCGGCTTCACGTCGAACGACTTGTACCAGGCGTCGATGTTCCGCACGGTGAACGCTCGGTATTCATCCGGCGCGTGCCCGTCCGTCAGGACGCCCTGCCGGAGCGCCGCCTCGCGCCGCTTTTCCCGCCAGCTCTGGCCGAAGCTGATGAAGAACTGCTGGTCGCCGGAGAAGCCCTGCACCACCGGCGCGGGCTTGTTGCCGAGCGATCGATGGTACGCGCCGAGGGCAGCCGCCAGTCCGGCCAGGTCCGCGATGTTCTCGCCGAGCGTCTGCTGCCCGTTCACGGCGAGGTCGGGGAACGGCCGGTACGCGTCATACTGCCTGGCGAGCTGGGCCCCGGACTCCTGGAAGTGCTTGAAGTCTTCGGGCGTCCACCAGTTGCGGAGCCGGCCGGTGGCGTCGAAGAGCGCGCCCATGTTGTCGAAGCTGTGGCTGACCTCGTGGCCGATCGTCGCACCCGTGGCGCCGTAATCCAGGGCGGCGGGCCTGTTCGGATCGAAGAAGGGGGGCTGCAGGATCGCCGCGGGGAAGTTCATGGCGTTCATTGCCGGGAGGTTGACCGCGTTCACCGTCTGGGGGGTCATCACCCACTCGGAGCGGTCCACGGGCCGGCCCAGTCGGCGCAGGCTCTCCCCCAACTCGAACAGCTGCGCGCGCTCCGCGTTCCCGTAGGCATCGCCTGGGACGACTCGCAGGCCCGAGTACTCCGGCCACACGTCGGGATAGCCGACACCGATCTTGAGCACGGCGAGCTTGGCCTTGGCCTCCGCCTTGGTGGCCGGCGCCATCCAGTCGAGCTGGTCGATGCGCGCCCGGAAGGCGGCGATGATGTTGGCCACCATCGCCTCGGCGCGCGCTTTCTCCGCGGGCGAAAAGTAGCGGTCGGTGTAGAGCTTCCCGACCGCGAAGCCAAGGGCGGCATTCGTGGCGGCGACTCCCCGCTTCCAGCGATCGCGCTGTTGCTGGGCCCCGCTCAGCACCTTGCCGTAAAACGCAAAGGTCTGTCGGCCGTACGCCGTGGGGAGGAATGCGGACCGGGACTGGATCGCGTGGAAGGCGAGGTAGTCCTTCCAGGTGTCGAGCGGCTCGCTCGCCGTGAGCGCGGAAAGGCCGGTGAATGCGCTGGGTTGCCAGACGACGAAGCTGGCGGGGCTGCCCAGCCCCGCCGCGGCGAAGTACGTCTCCCAGTCGAGGCCCGGCGCCTTGGTCCCGAAGTCGGCTCGCGTCCAGTGGTTGTTCCCCTTGACGAAATCCCCGGTTTCCTCGCGGGTCCAGTGCGCCTGGGCGATGCGCGTCTCCAGCTGGACGATCGCGGCCGCCTTGGCATCGGCCTCCGGGAATCCCGCGAGCGTGAGCATGGCGACGACGTACTCCCGGTACTTGGTCCGTATCGCGGCCATCCCTTCCGACGAATCGAGGTAATAGCTCCGGTCGGGCATCCCGAGGCCGCCCTGGAGCAGGAACGGGGAGTACCGGGTCGGGTCGTCGAAATCCTGCGCGACCCAGAGCCCGAAGAGGTTGTCGGTGTACAGGTCGGTGGAGTTGATGGCGTCGACGTCGGCACGCAGGGTGCTTCCGAGGAAGCGGGCCAGCGCCGTCCGGTCCTGAATGGCCATGATCGAGTCGAGGGTCGGGCGGAGCGGAGTCAGCCCGCTGGCTTCGATGGCCGTCGTATCCATGAAGCTGGTGTAGTAGTCGCCGATCTTCCGGAGGTCGGACCCGGCCGGCGCGCCGGCCTTCGCCGCGCCCTGGATCAGGTCGGCGACGCGTCGGTCGGTGAGTTCCGCCAGCAGCGAAAACGTCCCATAACCGCTGCGGTCCGGGGGAATCGGCGTGTCCTTGAGCCAGGTGCCGTTGGTGTACAGAAAAAAGTTGTCGCCCGGCTTCACCGATCGATCCATGCCGGCGAGGTCGAGACCGGAGGCCGGGCCGGTCTGCTGGGCCGCGAGGCGCCCGATGGGGGCGGCGGCGATCAGCACGAGGAACGGGACGATGGCGCGGCGGGCGGAATGGCTGAGGCGGATCATGGACTCCCTCGGAACGGCGCTGATGTAAGGTGTGACGTGAAGATCGACGAGCCTGCCCTGCAGGGGGCCCATCCCGGCCCCGCCAGTATCCTAGCGCGAAGCGACCCGGGGGCAATCCGGCGTCATGCGACCCTCCCCCGGCCGCCGTCCCTCTGGACAGCGGGCCTGTCTTGGCGTAAGTAAGGACCACTCACCCGATCCACCACCAGGCCAATCATGACCCCGCGCGGAGGCGCCCGATGCTCGACGCCCTCATCCTCTGGCTCGACCAGGTCCGATCGACCGTCTTCTGGCTCTGCGCCATTGGGCTCGTGACCGTCGACCTCGGCGCCGTGGCCGTGGTGATGGCGACTCGAAGCCGCGCACTCGTCAACCGGTGGACCGGCCCCGTCCTTGCCGCCAACCTCTTCCTGCTCGGGGCGGGACTCGGTGTGCCGGTGGCGGCCCTGGCGGCAAAGCTCGTGGCCAATTCCCTGGCTCCAGTCCTTTCCGCGCCGGCTGCCACCTCCTCCAAGGCCGCTCAACTCGACCCGCCATCTGCTCCCGCCTCCGAGCAACTCCCCTCGCCTCCCGCCGCGCCCTAGGGGCGGTGCAACCAGCCTCCAGGGCAATCATTGCGCCCTCTTCCCAGCCGCCTTGCATCGCACGTGGATTGTCTTGCGACACGCGAAGCAGACCTGCCCGTCACCATCCACCAGCTCGATCTCGAAGTCTCGGGTCATGCGGCCCATCGCACGGGCCTCGTCGGCGATGCCGGCCACCGTGCGACTGTCGAGCCGGAAGACGGCATGTAGTGTGGAGCGTCCTGGCCGGAGGAAGTGCAGGGTGGCGGCCTTGTCCCACACGATGAAGTCGGGGCCGAGTGCGCGAATCAGCATCACCATGTAGATCGGGTCGATGGCGCCATACAGGCTGCCCCCGAAGATGGTGCCGACGTAGTTACGGGTGCGCCGATTGAGCGGAAGCCGCACGCGGACCTCGAGCCAGTCGTCCGCGATGTACACGATCCGGGCGCCGGTTCCCCGATAGGCCGGGAACCGGTTCAGGCGCCAGCGGTCGAATCGCGAGGACCAGGACTCGGGCATGGCGAGGCCGGGGAGTTGTAAGGGGGCCCGCCCAGAGGGCACCACGCGTCATGGCCCGGCAGGTTCAGCCGGACCATGACGTTTTTCATCAGTGTACGGCGATCGATCGGTTGCCCGAGGATCAGGACGGCACGGCCGCCAGCTGCCGGACCGACGCGGCCAGCGTCCGCACCTTGGCCGGGTCCGCGGCAGTCGCCGCTTCGCCGTCGAGCTGCGTGGCCAGCTTGGTCAGGTCGCCCTGCCGCGTGCTTCCCGACTTCTTCTGGGCCTTCTCGAGCGCCTTCCGGGCGGACGACACCTTGTCGGCCGACAGGCCGTTCGACCTGGACAGCTGGTCGAGGTAGGCGCCCGACAGGGCGAAGCTCGCCGGCCAGACCAGCTTCGGCTGGCTCTGGGCGTTGAAGTACGCCAGGTGCACCGACTTGGCGGCGTCGATCTCGTTCTGCGAAATGAACGCGCTCGGCGTCAGTTCGAAGATGTCGAGCCCGCGACCGATCTCGGAGCTGACCATGACGCCGTTGTACCAGTAGACCGACCAGGACCCGCCGTTCCCCATGGTGGTGGAGTCCACCGGACCGCGGTCGTGGAAGGCGATCTCCTTCGGGTGCGCCGCGTCGGTCCAGTCGAACACCGACACGCCGCCCTGGTACCACGACTGGATCATGACGTCCCGCCCGGGGATCGGGATCAGGGAGCCGTTGTGGGCCACGCAGTTCTCGTTGACCGTCTGCGGGGCCATCATCTTGTAGTAGCTCCGGAACGTCATCGTCTTGTTGGCGAGGGTGAAGATCGCGTCCGCACCCCACTCCGGCTTGTCGGTGATGCGGCACTTCGGCTGGCCGCCGCCGCCCCACTCGTCCGAGAAGAGGATCTTGGTGCCGTCGTTGTTGAAGGTCGCCGAGTGCCAGTACGAGAAGTTCGAGTCGGCCGCGGCGCCGATCCGCTTGGGATTGGCGACGTCGCTGATGTCGAGGAGGAGGCCGTACCCGCCGCACGCGCCGCCGGCCAGCCCGATGGCCGGATAGACGGTGATGTCGTGGCACTGGTCAGGCCCGGGACGGACGGCGCCCGGGGTCTGGGGCGGGCCCCCGAACCGGGCCTGCAGCATGGCCGGGAGCGCCGTGCGGAGCGCGGCGCTGTCCGCGGCCGTCGGGGCCCCGGTGCCGTTCCGCGCCTTGACGACGCTGTCCAGCATCGGGTCCACGAAGCGCGACGGCAGGACGAACTCCTCGCCGTTGATCGTGGCGGTGTAGCCACCCTTGGCGCGCCAGTCGGCGGCGGCCTTCGCGGCGGCGGCGATGTCTTCCGGCGACTCGCCATGCCTCGGCGGCGCCACCAGGTCGTTGAAGATCCGGGGCGACGTGATGATGTGCGCCGCGGCGGGATTGGCCAGCGGCACCTGGATGACCTCGATCCGGAACCGTGCGGAGTTCGGGTCCTGGTCCGGCGCCAGCTTCGAGCACCCCGGCATTTCGCTCGGCGAACGCACGCCGGCCGATCCGGACACGTAGATATAGATGTTGGCCGGGTCCTTGGGGTCCTCGACCACGGTGTGGGTGTGGGAGCCACGGCAGGTCTGCACGTTGCCGATGTACTTCGGCGCCTTGATGTCGGTGATGTCGAAGATCCGGATGCCGCGCAGGCGCTCCATGCTGACGGTGTCCTTCACGCCCTCGGCGCCGCAGTCGAGGCGGCCGGAAGTGCCTTCACCCGACACGAAGAGCAGGTTCTTGTAGACCGACACGTCGCTCTGCGACGCCGGGCAGAAGTACCCGACGGCGAGCACCGGCTTGGCCGGGTTGGAGATGTCCCAGACCTGGTACCCGTTGTAATTGCCCTGGATGGCATAGTGCTGGGTGAACGCGAGGTCGGAATTCGTGGACCCCATGAACTTTGCCGACGGCGGCGTCTTCGAGACGACGCGCAGGTTCCAGACGGCCTCCTGGGCGTTCATGAGTCCGGCCTTGAGGCCGACCCGGGGGTCGGGCTTCGGCGCCACCGCGGACGCCCCGGCGCTGGCGGCTGCCGGCGTCGAGGACGAGCACCCGGCCAGGGCCAGCGAGCCCAGGGCGAGAGCCAGTGGAAGGAGCGCAGTGTGTCGGCGAACCTGGTGTGTGGGTGCCATGGAGGATTCCTGTAAGGGGACGGAGGAGGTACGGATCCGGGAATGCAACGTCACTTCGGGGTCGTCTCACCGGCTGGCAGGCCGGCAAGCATCTTCTGCATGCGGGTGATCTCGGTGGTCTGGTCGGCGTAGATGTTGGACGCAAGCCGGAAGCTGGTTTCGTCCTGGGTGGCGCCCTGCGACTCGAAGAGCTGATCGACCATCGTGATGGCGCCGAGGTGGTGCTGAATCATGAACGTGAGGAAGAGCCGGTCGAACTCCGCGCCGCGCGCCTGGTCGAGTTGGGCCAGCTGCTCGGCGCTCAGCATGCCCGGCATCGCCATGCCGTGGTCCATCCCGGGCATCATGGCGTGAGGGGATTTCGGGTCGGGCACCGGCTGCTTCCGCTCGGCCAGCCACCGCTGCATCAGGGCGATCTCGTCCTGCTGGCCCACGACGATCCGTTCGCAGAGGGTCTGCACCGAGGGGCTCGCGCCGTGACTCGGCGCCCAGCCGGCGATCAGCACCGCCTGCGCGTGGTGGGCGATCATGCCGGTCATGAACTCGGCGTCCGCCGGCACGAAGGTGAGCTGGCTGCTGTCGGCCTTGGCCTGCGCGGCGGCCGCCGGGGCGACGAGGGCGGTCAGCAGCAGGGCGATGCGAACGCTGCGCGAATATGAGAGGGACACGCTTGGCTCCTGGGACTGGGTCCTGCCGCCCGCCCTCGACTCGGGGGGGCGGGCCGTTCAGCGGGGTACTAAGCTAACCACCAGGCCGGGTCCCGACAGGGCTCTCGGCCCGGCGGCACCCGGTCGGCAAGTGCGTGGTGGGGACGATCGGTCCACCGGTCCAGGCCCTCGCCCGGTACCCGGCGAGCCGGCGCAGAGCGCCAGTTCGAACCTGTCGGATGGACGGATCGCCGGCCCGAAAGGTTTCGCGGGCAGCACCTGCTAGCTCCAGAGGGTCGCCTCGGCCACCCGGCGGGTTTCGTCGAGACGCCGTTCCTGCGCGGCCAGCAGATCGCTTCGCGACAGGATGCCGACGACCGCACCGGAGCCGTCCTCCGCCACGACCGGCAGGCGGCCGACCTTGGCCTGCACCATCATGTCGGCCGCCTCGCGCAGGGAGTGATGTCCCGCCACCACCACGGGGGCGCGATGGATCAGGCTCCGCAGCCTGGCCTCGCCGCTGGCCCCCGGGTGGAGGAGATCCCGCCGGGTCAGGACCCCGAGCAGGCGCCCGAGGGAGTCGATCACCGGAAATCCCTGGTGCGTCGGCGCCTCGGGGCCCGCCAGCCAGTCGCGGGCCGCCGCCACGCTGAGGTCGCCGGAGAGCGTCGCGACTGGTCGGCTGGCCCGGTCCCGGACGAGGACGCCGGAGAGAAAATCCGCCGAATACTCGGTGATGACCGGCGTGCCTCGGCGGGCGAGTCGTTCGGTCATGATGGTGTAGCGCATCGTGCGGAGGGAAATCAGGTAGGCCCCGGTACACCCGGCGAGCAGCGGCAGGAGCCCCATCGGCTGGCGGGTGGCTTCGAAGGCAAACACCACCGAGGCGAGCAGCGCCCGGCTTGCGCCGGTGAACGCCGCGGCCATGCCGACCAGGCCGGCGACCCGCGGATCGAGCCCGAGCGAGGGGAGCACCGCGGCGACGACCGTCCCCACCAGGACCCCGGCTCCACCCCCGATGGTGAAGAGCGGGGCGAGGGTGCCGCCCGCCGTGCCGCTGCCGAGCGCCACCGACCACGAGACAAGCTTGCAGACGACCAGGATGAGGAGCGCCTGTCCCGCCAGGGTTCCGTCCAGCAGCTGGCTGATGTTGTCGTATCCCACGCCGAGTGTCCGGGGCGAGAGGAATCCCATCACGCCGACCACGATTCCGCCAAGCGCGGGCCACCACATCCAGTGGATGGGCAGGCGCTCGAAGGCGTCCTCGATGCGGTACAGGCCTTTGGTGACCGCGACCCCGAGCGCGCCGATCAGCACCCCAATGACCGTGTAGGCCGTCAGCGCGGCTCCGGAGGGCGTGGCGATCGCCTGCATCGGGAAGATGGCCTCCGGTCCGTGGAAGGCGACTCGCATGCCCGCCGCCGCGGCGCACGCGAGGGCCACCGGGGCGAGGGAGCGGGCGCGGTACTCGAAGAGCAGCAGTTCCACCGCCAGGATCGTCGCGGATACCGGGGCACCGAAAATGGCGGACATGCCCGCCGCCGCGCCGGCGGCGAGGAGAATCTTCCGCTCGTCGGCGGTGACGCGGAGCCCCTGCCCGACGAGCGAGCCGAGGGCGCCGCCGGTCGCGATGATCGGCCCCTCGGCGCCGAACGGCCCGCCGGTGCCGATCGAGATGGCGGTGCTGACCGGCTTGAGGATCATGACGCGCGGCGGGATGCGGCTCTCTCCCAGGAGCACCCGTTCCATCACCTCGGGGATGCCGTGTCCCCGAATTGCCGGCGAGCCCCAGCGCGCCATCACCCCAACGATGAGGCCGCCGAGTACCGGCACGATCACCACCCAGGGCCCCAGCGCGTTCCCCGCGGGCGAGGTGAAGGCGAAGGAGACGCGGCCGTAGAATGCCAGGTTGGTGAACAAGCCGATGAGGGCGACGAGCACCTCCGCCAGGGCACCTGCGCCGAGTGCGATCACCAGCGCGAGGGCGCAGAGCAGCGCCATGCGACGGTCTGCCGGGCGAACGCGCGGGGGACCTACCGACTCGGCGGGAGCAGGTTCAGGGGGCACGGAGGGTCGATCTGGGTTCGAGGACCGGCCTCAGGCCGGGTGCGCCGCGAGGTTCTTCGTTGTGGCTCACGGCGCGTTCGCTGCTGGTCAGCGGATCCGACGAGGGCCTCAGCCGGCCGCGAGGGTCGCCTGGACCGTCATCGGTACGCTCGCGAGGGCCTTGGAGACGATGCAATTGACCTTCGTTTCCTCCGCCAGACGCTTGAACTCCGCCTCGGAGAGGCCGGGCACATCGCCCCGCGTCACAAGATCGATGCGGGTGATTACAAATCCCTGACCGACCATGTCCAGGTGGACGACGGCCTCGGTGTCGACGCGTCGCGGGGCGTGGCCACCCTTGGCGAGCTGGGCCGAGAGCGCCATCGTGAAGCACCCGGCATGCGCGGCGCCGAGCAGTTCCTCCGGGTTGGTGCCCGGGGCGTCCTCGAAGCGGGTCTTGAACGAGAACGGACCCTCGAATGCCCCGCTGCCGAGGCGGACGGTTCCTTTGCCTTCGCGGAGGTCTCCGGTCCAGCGGGCGCTCGCCTTGCGTTCCATTGCGACACTCCTCTTGGTGTTAGTGCTCGACGACGGTCTTGAGATTCGCGAGGCCGGCCTCGAAGTCCTTGCCGACCAGGCGGTCCATGCTGACGAAGACGCTCATCACCTTGCCGAAGTAGGTGTTCGGCCCGGTCATCGTCCAGGTGACGACGGTGGAGTCGCCGGCCGGCCGGAGGGAAAACACCGTGGTGTTGTGCGACTCGAACGGCGTGAGAAAATCCAGCGCGATCGTGAGGGTGGACGGGGACTGTGCGCCCGTGATCTCCATCCGTCCGGTCCCGACCTTCTTGTTGCCGCTCCACGCGTAGATGGCGCCGGCGCCGCTGTCGGCGCCGCTGAAGGTCCGCGTCATGGCGGGGTCCAGACCTTCCCACGGAGACCAGGCGCGCCAGCGGTGGAAGTCGTCGAGGTAGGGCCAGACGGAGTCCGGAGGCGCGCTGACTGTGGCGGAGCGCTGGACCTGGAAGGTGTCCGGCTTGGTCGTCGCCAGGACCAGGATGACGGCGATCACGGCGGCCAAGACGGCGGCGATCTTCTTGATCATGGATCCTCCCTCAGGCGCGGTCGTTCGGTGCGCGGAGTCGCATCGCAACCTGAGGCACCGGGCCGCGCAAGGCAAGCTCGCCGGCCCCGCGCGCCGAAGGCTCAGGACGGGGGTGGCGTGAAGATCACACGGGTGCCGTCGCGAATGCGGTCGGTCGGATGCCGGATGACCAACTCCCCGGGTTGCACGCCGGTGAGGATCTCGGTCTCGGTCGAGGATTCGTGTCCCACGGCCACCACGCGCTCCCGGGCCCGTCCGTCCTCGATCGCGTACAGGGCCCACTGGTCGCCACGCCGGAAGAGTGCGCTCGCGGGGACCTTGAGCACGCTGTCGCCTTCCCAGAGCACCACCCGGACGTCCAGCCGGAACCGGTCGCCGAGACGCGCGGGGGCGGCGTCGAAGTCGCCGATGACGTTGACCCGCTGCTCCTCGACACCGAGCGCGGAGATCTTGGTGAATCCGGCCGGCTCCACCCGCCTGACGCGGCCCTCGAGCGTGGAGTCGCCGCCCCAGCCGGTGATCAGCAGCCGCTGGCCGGACGTCACCTTCACGGCGTCGGTGGACAGGAGGTCGACCACGATCTCGATGTCGGTGGGGTCGCCGACCTCCAGCAGCGTCTCCCCCGGTTGCACCGTCCGTGCACTGCGCTCCGGGATCGCGAGGACGCGCCCGCCGATCGGGCAGCTGAGCAGCAGTGTTTGGCTGCCCGCGGCGTTGCCCTCGGCGCTCCCCGAGGCCAGCAACGCCGACCGGGCCCGCTCGACGTCATGGGTCGCAGCGCTTGCCCTGGCCTCCAGCCCCTCGACTTCCCGCTCCCGGGAGCGGACCGCGAGCTGGAGTCGTTCCACGTCCGCCGGCGGGACCACACCCCGCTCGCCGAGTTGCTGGCCGCGCCGCAGGTCCTGCCGTGCCTGGTCGAGCGCCGTGCGGGCCTGCGCCACCGCCGCCACGCTCATCCGCTCGAGGTCACGCGCCGCCTCGAGCGCCGCCTCGGCCTGCTGGCGGCTCCGTGCATCGAGCGGGACGGGCGCCAGCCGGGCCACGATCATCCCCGGGGTGACCGTGTCGCCCGCGTTGAGCGTGATGCGCTGCAGCCGCCCCGGGACGGGGGCGGTGATGAGGTGCCGGAAGCGGACCCGCGTCTGGCCTTCGTCGCCGACGGTCGCCACCAGCGGCCCGACGACGGCGCGGGCGGCGTCCACCGCAATCGTCTCCGGCCTGAGCAGGCGAAGGCCGAGCCAGGCGGCGGCCGCCAGGCCGGCCGCGTACCAGAGGTGCCTGCGCTCCAGTCTCATCGGATCATTCCCTCGTCTTGAGCACGGCGACCAGGTCGAGCCGGCGGATCCGCCGCCGCACCGCCAGGGCCGAGAGCAGCGCGGCGCCGATCACCACGGCAAGGCTGTACGCGATGGTCGTCTGCCTGATCACGAGCGGGATCCGGAACAGGTCGGACTCGAACCGGAAGGCGACCAGCCAGGCGAGCCCGTACCCGAGCAGCAGCCCGACGGGCATGCCGACGATGGTCAGCAACGCCTGCTCGCCGAGAAGCAGCCGCGACACTTCGTTCTGCGAAAAACCGAGGACCCGAAGGCTCGCGAGCTCCCGCCCCCGTTCAGAGAGCGCCACCCGCGCCCCGTTGTACACGATCCCCGCCGCGATGACGCAGGCGAAGGCGACCATCATCGTGATGGAGATCGAGAAGCTCTCGGCGATGGTCTGCTCGAACCCGCGCACGACCGCCTCGCGCACCACGACGCCGCTCACCGCGGGAGTCTCCTTGAGCGTCCGATAGATCGCCGACGCCTTCCGGCGGTCCACGGCCAGGTACGCCCCCGAAAGGGTACCGCCTTCGCCGAGCATGGCGTGCAGGGCGGGGAGGCTCATGGTCGCCGAGATGCCGAGAATGTCGTGGGACACGGCCGCCACCGCGACCTGCCGCACCGGCCGCTTTCCCTCGAGCACCTCGACCGTCAGCGTGTCGCCGGCCCGCACTCCAAGCTTTTCCGCCAGCACGTCGGAGACAAGGAGCCCCCCGCGGGGCACCTCGCGCACCGCGAGGTCGCGGTCCACCAACCGCTGCAACTCGCTGCCGGGCTCGAGCCCGAGTATCGCCGCGCGCTTGGACAGGTGGCCGTGGCGGAGCCGCACGGGGACCGCCCGGAAGGGCTCCACCTTCCGGACCCCGTCGATCCGGGCGAGTTCCCACGCGGCCTGCGCGGAGCGCGGGACATCGAACATCACCATGACGTCGTGCCGCTGGACGGCCTCGAACTGGATCTGTTTCATCACGGTGATCGCGTCGAACATGAACCAGCCGGTCATGACGATCGCCGTGGCGAGGGCGATGCCGGTGACGGCGAGCAGCGCGCGGACTGGCCGCCGCTCGATGTTGCGGAGGACGATCCGCTCGGCCGCCGGCACCAGGCGCTGGAGGCCGAGGCGCTCGACGATGCCCGCGCGGTAGGCGGCGGGCGCCTCGGGTCGCATCGCCTCGGCAGGGGGCAGCCGCACCGCGCGGCGAACGGCGCCGACCGCGCCCACGAGCGCCGCGCTTCCGGCCACGAGAAACGCCGCCCCGACCACGTTCCAGTCCTGGGCGTAGGCCGCGGTCGGGAACTGGTAGAACCGCGCATAGACGCCCGCGAGGGCCGCGGCCAGCCACATGCCGAGGCCAGTCCCCCCGACGGCGCCGACGAGCACCGGCCCCAGCGCGAGCTGGAAGTAGTGGAGCGCGATGGCCGTGTCGCCGTAGCCGAACGCCTTCAGGATGGCGATCTGCTCCCGCTGGGTGGCCACGAGCCGCGCCAGCACCATGTTGAGCAGGAAGGCGGTCACGCCCAGGAAGATCGAGGGGAGGAGGACGCTGGTGACCTCGGTTTCCTCGATCTCGCTCGAGACGAACATGTGAGACAGGTGGTCCGCCCGGCCGTAGGCGCCCGTTCCGCCATAGGGCGCGAGCAGCCGGTCGGTGGCGTCGATCACGTCCGCTTCCGATGCGCCCGGGGCGAGCGCGATCGAGACGTCGTTGAACGCCCCCTCCATCTGGAACGCCGCCTTGAGGGCACGCTCGCCCATCCACAGCACGCCGAAGCGGCGGTTGTCGGGGAAGATGTCCCCGAGCCCCCGGATCTCGTAGATGTACTCCGGCGAGAGGGCCAGCCCGACGACGCGAAGCCGCTGCCAGCGTCCGTTGAGCACGGCCGGGATCGAGTCACCCGGTTCGAGGCCGTTGGCGCGGCCGAACGCGGTGCTCACGACCACTTCCTCGGGATGCCCCGGGAGCACCCAGCGGCCGCTCTGGAGGACGAGATCGTTCAGCACCGGCCGGCGCTGCTCCGGAATCGACACCAGCCGCCCCGTCCCTGGCTCGTCGAGCCCGGGAATGTCCAGCGTCACGTCCATGACCACCCGCGTGGCCACCGATGCCACCCCCGGAACGGCCGCGAGCTGACGCTCCAGTGCCGCCGGGGCCCGGCGGGCGCTCGCGAAGACGTCGGCGAACCGGTAGGCCTCGTAGTACTGCGCTTGCGTGTCCCGGAGCCAGTCACGCATCGAGCGCAGCGTCACGAACATCGCGATGCCGCAGGCCATGACCACGGCGACCGCCGCCATCTGGCTCCGGAGGTGCCAGAGGTCGCGCAGCACCTTCCGGTGCAGGGAGCTGAGGCGCGCTACCACGTGAGCTCCGTCGGTGCCAGGCGGCGCGCGTTGCGCTCGAGCTCGGTGATCCGGCCACTCCGCATCTTGATCACCCGGTCGGCCATGCCGGCGATGGCGGCGTTGTGGGTGATGACGGCGACGGTGGTGCCGAGTTTCCGGTTGACCTCCGCGAGCACCTGGAGGACGATCAGCCCGGTCTCGTAGTCGAGGGCGCCGGTCGGCTCGTCACACAGCAGGACATCGGGCTGCTTGGCGATGGCGCGCGCGATGGCCACCCGCTGCTGCTCTCCGCCGGAGAGCTGCGCCGGAAAATGATGCATCCGATCCTCGAGGCCGACCATGCGAAGTGCCTCGGCGGGGTCCATCGGCCGCTGGGCGATGTCCGTGACCAGGGCCACGTTCTCGAGCGCCGTGAGGGAGGGGATCAGGTTGTAGAACTGGAAGACGAAGCCGACATGCTCGCGGCGAAAGCGGGTCAGCTCCCGCTCATCGCCCGCGGTCAGGTCGTGGTCCAGGAAGCGGACGCTGCCGCTGGTCGGGACGTCGAGGCCGCCGAGGATGTTGAGGAGGGTGGACTTGCCGCTGCCGGAGGGTCCGAGGAGCACCACGAACTCTCCCGCGAACAACTCGAGGTCCACCTCCCGCAAGGCGTAGACGTCCACCTCGCCCATGTGGTAGACCTTGGAGAGCCCCTGAGCCTGGAAGACGGCCTTGGCGTCCATGGCTGGAGTATGGCCCGACGCGGATGAAGAGGTGGGTAAGTGCGCTTACAACTGCCTTCACCTTCTCCTTAGGGCGGCGGTGCTATGTTTTGGTCGGAAGCGTGGATACTGGGCAGTCAGGATGGCCCCGTTTCCATGGAGCCTCCGAGGCCGGCGTAGGACGAGCCGACTCCTCAAGGGTGCTCTCCGGCACCCGCCCAAGTCCTCGCTTTCACGCCGCCCGACGTTCGCGCCGGGCGGCGTTCTTCCTTCAGGCAGGCGATTCCAGGAATTCGACGACGCCGGTCTCCAGCGAATACTCCGCCCCGACCACCATGAGCCCTTCCTCCTCGACCAGCCGCTCGAGGATCTCGGAGCCGTGGCGCAGGTGATCGACCGAGGCGCGGATGTTGGCCCGGACGGCGTGCTGCGCCAGTTCCTTCAGGTCGTGCCGGAGTTCGGTTTTCAGCAACCCCTCCACCGCGGGCCGGACCCGGTCCACGATGGAGCGGATGTTGCGCGACTGGCTGGCGGTCGGGCGCTGGAGCTCATCGATGGTGGCCTTGATGGCGCCGCACTGGGAGTGTCCGAGCACCACCACCAGCCGGGTGTCGAACAGGGCCGCCGCGAATTCGACGCTGCCGATCTGGGACGGGGCCACGATATTGCCCGCCACGCGAATGACGAAGAGGTCACCGAGGCCCTGGTCGAAGACGAGTTCCGCGGGCACCCGCGAATCCGAGCACCCCAGGATGATGGCGAAGGGCTCCTGTCCCGCGGTCAGTTCGTCGCGGCGGGCCTGGCTCGTGAGGGCGCCGCGGCTCGGTGTATCGGTCGCGAAGCGGCGGTTGCCCTCCCGCAGGCGCTCGAGCGCTTCTCGCGCCGGGATCATCTAGGCCACCGCCCCGAAGAGCCGCCCGACCAGGGCGGTGCAGCCCATGGCCACGGCCCCCCAGAACGCGACCCGCAGCGCTCCCCGGCCGCGGGAGGCCCCGCCGAGGTGGCCCGCGACGCTGCCGAGGACGAGCAGCAGCACCAGCGTCACGCCCACGATTCCAGGCGTCATGATGCCGGTCGGCAGGACGCCGGCGAGCACCGCCGGGGGGGCGGCCCCCACCGCGAACGAGGCGGCCGAGGCCACCGCCGCCTGGATCGGCCGGGCCATGGTCAGCGCGTGGATGCCGAGCTCGTCGCGGGCGTGGGCGCCGAGGGCGTCGTGCGCCGTCAGCTGATCGGCGACCTGGAACGCCAGCTCCCGGGTCAGTCCGCGGGACACGTAGATCTCGGCCAGCTCAGTCCGTTCGGCTTCGGGTACGGTCGCAAGTTCACCGCGCTCGCGCTCGAGATCGGCCTGCTCGGTGTCCGCCTGGGAGCTCACCGAGACGTACTCGCCGGCCGCCATCGAGAGGGCGCCGGCGGCGAGCCCCGCGACGGCCGCGAGCAGGATGGCCGCGCGGCTCGGTTCGGCGGCGGCCACTCCCACGACGAGGCTGCTCGTGGAGATGAGGCCGTCGTTGGCGCCGAGGACGGCGGCCCGGAGCCATCCGATCCGGTCGGTGCGGTGGAGTTCCTTGCCGATCGGTGCACCGGCGGGCGTCATGGTGCGGCGGCCGATGGCTGAATGGCCCGGCGGGTGCCCGGGTGCTTGCCGGTCCGCATGGTCACGCTCCGCTCCTCGGGGATGCAGTCGGTTCGGGACATCCGCATTAAGTAACGGGACGCCGGCCGAGCGCGCCAGAGGCCGCTGCCGTGGGCGCCGTCGCCGCGGCGGCCGGCAGCATCCGGATCGCCAGGCAGTCGTACGCGATCTTTCCGCCCTGGTAGTGCACGGCCGTCCGGCGAAGCACCCGCCATCCGGCGGCCTGGTACACGCCGTCGGTTTCCAGCTTCGGGATGAGGTCGGTCGCGGTGTCGAGCCATTGGGCCAATGCCGCGCTCTGGGTGAGCACGACCGCCTTCATGCCCGTCCCCACGACGAGGGTGACGGGCTCCACCACCAGGTTCGACAGGTCCTGGAAGGGGAACTCCTCCAGGGCCACCTTCGTCTGCAGCCGGATCAGCTTCGCCCGCGCGTCCGGCCCCACCGCGCCCTTGGTCGCCTCGATCAGGTCGAGCAGGAAGTTGCGGACGTCGTCGAGGTCCCTGGCTTCGCTCAGCTTCTCGAGCCGCGGATAGGACTCGAGCGCCTTGGCCAGCATGGAGATCTCGCGCAGGTAGTGATTCCGCTGGTTTTCCGGCACCAGGTACATGACGACGAGCTTGACCGGCTTGCCGTCCGGCGACCCGTACTCGATGCCGCCCGGGCTCCATCCCAGGACGCACATCAGGTCCTCGTCGTAATGCACCCGCGCATGCGGACAGGCCCATCCCTTGCCGATCGCGGTGCTGGCCGCCGCTTCCCGGGACATGACGAGTCCGACGACGTCCGACCCGGCCGGCGTCTCCGGGAAGGCCTCGACGATATGCGCCAGGAACTGCAGGGCGTGGGCCTTGTCGTTCTCCGGCAGCTCGAACAGTCGCCCTTCCTGCAGGGCGTCCAGGATGCTGTCCATGGTCACTCACTCCCGAAACGCTTGAAGAACCAGGTTTTCACCACGTGAGTCAGCGCGGCGTACGACAGCAGGAAGGCCCCGATCCACCCCCAGTAGACCGCGGGCAGCGGCACCATGCCGAGGTCGGCCGCGAACGGCGAGTACGGTAGCCAGGCGCCCAGCAGCATCACGAGCAGGGTGGTCAGCGTCATGTGGAGGGACGCCCGGCTTCCGATGAAGGGTACCCGCTTCGTCCGGATGATGTGGACGATGAGGGTCTGGGTCAGGAGCGACTCGACGAACCACCCGGTCTGGAACAGGCTCGCCAGCGACGCCCGCTGGGCGGCGCCGAGGGCGGGGTCGAGGTACGCGCTGCACCGGAAGACGAACCACATCAGGGCGAACGTGGCGTAGTCGAAGATCGAGCTGATCGGCCCGACGGTGACCATGAAGCGCTTGATGTTGCCGATGTCCCACTTGAGGGGCCTGGCGATCAGCTCCTCGTCCACGTTGTCGGTGGGAATCCCGGTCTGCGACAGGTCGTACAGCAGGTTGTTGGTGAGGATCTGCACCGGCTGCATGGGGAGGAACGGGAGGAGGTAGCTTGCGCCGACCACGCTGAACATGTTGCCGAAATTGGAGCTGGCGCCCATCCGGATGTACTTGACGATGTTGGCGAAGACCCGCCGGCCCTCCATGATCCCCTCCTCGAGCACGAGGAGGCTCTTCTCGAGGAGGACGATGTCGGCGGACTCCTTGGCCACGTCCACCGCGGAGTCCACGGAGATGCCGACGTCGGCCGCCTTGAGCGCGGGCGCGTCGTTGATGCCATCGCCCATGAACCCCACCACGTGGCCGGCCTGGCGCAGCGCCTGGACGATGTCCTCCTTCTGCGCCGGCGAGAGCTTGACGAAGACGTTGCTGCTTTCCAGCGTCGCCGCCAGCTCGGGCGGCGAGAGCCGCGCGAGCTCCGCGCCCGTGACGATCCGGCCCACCTCGAGGCCGACATCCCGGCAGACCTTCTCCGTGACGAGGCCGTTGTCGCCGGTGAGGACCTTCACCTTCACCCCGGCCTTCGCCAGGAGCTCGATGGCCTCGGTGGCGGAGGTCTTGGGCGGATCGTAGAACGCGATGTAGCCCAGGAGGATCAGGCGGCTTTCGTCGGCCACGGTGAAGACGGCCTGGGACTGGGGAAAGTCGCGATAGGCGAGGCCGAGCACGCGGAAGCCGTCCCGGTTGAGCTTCTCGACCTCCTCGAAGAGGTCGAACCGGATCATGTCGATGAGGGGGTAGACCTCCTCGTCGACCTGGTAGTGGGTGCAGCACTCGTAGATCTCCTCCACCGCGCCCTTGCAAATGAGGACGTGGTCGCCCTCGTAGTTCACCACGACCGACATGCGGCGGCGCTGGAAATCGAAGGGGAGCTCGTCCACCAGCCGGTAGCCGTCCGCGACGTGCAGGTCTGCGTGCGCCAGCACGGCCCGGTCGATCAGGTTGCGGAGCCCGGTCTGGAAGTGGCTGTTGAGGTAGGCGTAGTTGAGGACTTCGTCGCTGGTGTGGCCGACGATGTCGACGTGACGCTCCAGGACGACGCGGTCCTGGGTCAGGGTGCCCGTCTTGTCGGTGCAGAGGATGTCGATGGCGCCGAAGTTCTGGATCGCCGGCAGCCGCTTCACGATGACCTTCTTGCCTGGCCATGGTCAGCGCGCCCTTGGCCAGGTTGACGGTGACGATCATCGGCAGCATTTCGGGGGTGAGCCCGACGGCCACGGACAGGCCGAAGAGCAGCGCCTCGAGCCAGTTCCCCTTGGTCAGGCCCACGATGAAGAAGACCGCGCAGACCATCACCACCATGAACCGGATCATCAGCCAGGTGAAGGAGCGCACGCCCCGGTCGAAGCTGGTTTCCTCTCCGCGGGCCGACAGCCGCTCCGCGATCGCGCCGAAGACGGTGCGGGCGCCGGTGTGCACCACCACCCCGCGGGCCGTGCCGCTGGTGACGGAGGTCCCGAAGTAGCAGGCGTTGGGCAGGTCCAGGGCCGACTGGGGGGGCGATGCGGCGCCCGCGCTCGTCTTCTCGACGGGCATCGACTCGCCAGTCAGGGCCGACTCGCTGACGAAGAAGTCCTTCGCGGCGATCACCCGCAGGTCCGCCGGAACGATGGAACCGGCCTGGAGGATCACGATGTCGCCCGGCACGATCTCGGCGATCCGGACCTCGGTCTCGGCGCCGTCCCGGAGGACGAAGGCGCGGGACTGGACGCGCTTGCCCAGCGAATCGACGGCGCGGCTCGACCGCCGGTCCAGCACATACGACAGCCCGACGCTGAGCACGACCATCCCCGAGACGATCAGGGTGGACTTCCACTCGCCGATGACGCCGGAGACCAGCGCGATCACCAGGAGCTGCAGGACCAGCGGGCTCTTCAGGCGGTGGTACAGGTCGGCCCAGAATCCCAGGCGCTTGACGTGGGACAACTCGTTGGGGCCGGCGTCATGGAGACGCTGCGCGGCGTCGTCGCCGCGCAGGCCCTGTGGCGTCGTGGCCAGCGCGTCCAGCGCCCCCTGGAGGGGAAGGGCGCAGACGTCCATCAGGTGCCGCTCGTCGTCGTTCACGACGCGCGGCGCGGGCGCCTGGCCGGACGCGGCGCTGGAGAGACGGGCAAGAAGGCCCTGGGCCATGACACGGTACTCCGGACCGCGGGAGGGAGCAGTCTGCTGCGACAGGAATGATGCCGGGGGCAGGTGACTTTCGGAAGCGCGGCGAGCTCAGTTCGCGTTGTCAGGTGTTCGACATGATCCACGCGCGCAGCGCGGGCTGGCGCCTGGCGGAAACCGTCATGCGAAACGTGGCGTACTGGGGACATACCGCTATCATGGGGAGATATGCGCCTTCTCCGACTGGCACCCCGCATCGCGTTGCTCGCGGCTGTCACGGTCCTTGCGGCCTACTGGATCAGCGATCCCGAGCGCCGCACGATCGACGCGCGCGCGCGCCAGGCCGCGCCGGGGCAGTTCGTCCGCCTGGCCGATGGCGTCACGCACTACGAGACGGCCGGACCCGACACCGGGCGCGTTGTCGTGCTGGCGGCCGCCTTCTCGGTGCCGGCGTATCTGTCCGACTCGCTGTTCCAGCGCCTGGGCCGCGCGGGCTTCCGGGCCATCCGGTTCGACTACTACGGGCGGGGCTGGTCCGACCGGCCGATGGTGACCTACGACCTGGACCTGTTCGCCCGCCAGATGGCTAGCCTGCTGGACTCGCTCGGCATATCGGGGGCGGTGGACGTGGCGGGGCTTTCCTTCGGGGCCGCGATCGTGACGAACTTCGCCGACCGGTATCCCGGCCGGGTCCGTTCGCTCGTATACATCGACCCCGTGTTCAACACGGGGCGGCCGTTGCCGCCCCGGGAACGGTCGGCGCTGGCCTGGGACGTCTACATGGTGTTTCGCGGCGGGACCGACGAGATGGCCACCAGCCAGCTGGACGATTTTCTCCACCCGGAACGGCACCCCGACTGGGTCGCCCGCTACCGGGTGCAGCAGCAGTTCAAGGGCACGCGCGAGGCGCTCCGGCGGACACGGGTGGCGATCGCGGCGGCGCCGAACCAGGAGGAACAGCTCCAGCGGGTCGGCGCATCTTCCCGGCCGGTGCTCGTCGTCTGGGGGCGACAGGACACCGGGGCGCCGATTGCGGACAGCGCTGCGGTCCTCGCCGCGATGCCGCGGGCCGGCTTCGTGCCGGTGGATTCGGCGGGGCACCTTCCGCACCTCGAGCAGCCGGACGTCGTCGTGCCGGCCGTCGTGGAGTTCCTGCGCGCTACACGTCCACAAACACCTTGAACCCGCCCGTGACCATCCGCTTCACGTCGAACGGCATCGCCTTCATGTTCATCATCCCGGCCATCCGGGGGTCCTTCATCGCCTTCGCATTGATCCGGTCACGGTCGGCGCGCGACCGGTACATGATCCACGAGAAGACCACCGTTTCCCCTCGCTTGAGCTTGATGCGGCGCGGGAAGGGCACCGCGAACTTCACCTGCGAGGTCGTCACCGACGCACTCCCGGAACTCGAGGGCGCCGTGGTCGCGCCAGACCTTGCCGGTCTTCCGCGACATCCGGCGGTAGGCGGGAAGGTTTTTCCGGGCGACGGGCAGCACGAAGGCGTCGATGTAGGCCATGGGTTGCTCCTTGGGGAAGGGTCCGGCAAAACTGCAGGGCGGCGACAGGCATGGCAAGCCCGCCAGGCGGAAATCACTCCCCTGCGGAACCGCCCCGGGCCCGGTGGAGCGCCTCGGCGCGCTTCCGGATGGCCGGCAGGAGCAGCCAGCGGATGGAGATGATCCCCACCCGCGCCCAGCGCCAGTAGGCCAGGAACCGTCGGCGCGCCTCCTCGTCGGTGGCCACGGCGCGGGTTTCCGAGGAGAGTTCGGTGAGCGGGGGTCCCTCGCGAGACGACATTCGATGGTCCACGCGATCTTGACGCGATCGGGCTCCGCAAACGCGCGAAACCGGTCCGCGGCGATCGCCGTGAACACCACGTTCGCGAGCCACGGCTCACAGGCCGCCCCCGACACGTACAACTCACCCGGGCGCTCCAGCAGGCACTCCCACCCCAGCGCCCGGGTCTCGTCGATGAATCCCTTCGTCATCGGCCGCGCGGGCTGCGAACGCATCAGCGTTCGCGCGGGCCCAGAAAATGGCCCGGACCAGCGGGATCGACTGGACGTCGATTTCCCGGGCGACCTGGTACACCAGCGGCGCCGGTGCGCGCACGGTCACGGTGTGGCGCTCGCGGACGTCGAAGCGCGGCATGAAGGTGTCGAGTGGGCGGGGCAACGCCCGAGGCTCAGCGGAACCAGACATCCGCGTATTCCGGTGTCCGTTCGAACATCCCCCGGGTAAACGGGCAGAGCGGCATGATCCGTTGCCGGTTCTGGCGCGCCCAGCTCACCGCATTGGCCACCAGCTGCTTTCCGACGCCCTGTCCCTTGAAGGCCTCGAAGACCTCGGTGTGATCGACGATCACCAGCGATGGATTCGTCCGGGAGTAGGTCATCTCTCCGGCGCGGCGGTCCCCGTTCCACGCGGTGAAAGTGCCCCGGCCGTCGGCCTCCGCCTGGCGGAACTCGAGCGTCACGGCGTCGACTCGGCGCGAACCCGGAGCGCCACCACGTTGCGCGCCCAGCGCGAAGGGCGTTGGTCCCCGGCGATCAGGAGCCGGAATGGCGCCTCCTTCGGCGGCAGCGGCTGGCCGTCCGCCAGGTTCGCGAGCAGCGCTCGGCGCCCCCCCAGCGTCGGGTCGAGGTCCGTCAGGGCCAGGACGACGAGGTACCCGTCGGAGGCCTCCACCACGAGCCGGAACGACAGCGCCTTGCCTCGGAGCGAGTCGGTGCGCACGCCGACCAGCTGCAGCAGGGCGGGCAGGGGAACGCCGGCGTAGAGCTCCGCCGGCTGCTCGTGAAACTGGACGCGCATCGTGTCCTGCGGCAGGCGGGCCCAGTCGGCCGGGTGGAGCACGAGTCGCGCGTCGGGGGACTCGATCACGAGCGAGTCACCGGCCTGCGCCGCAGCCGGCGCGGTGAGGCACGCGAGGAACGACAGGGCGATGACGGAGGGCAGGGAACGGAAGCGCACCGGCGTCACTCCGATGAAGATGATTGCCGCACCATGCGCTCGGCTCGGCTGGTGTAGAGCACGAAGCCGACGAGCAGGGAGCCGAGGATGAGGGAGGAGCCGATCGTCCCGAAATTGAGCCCGCCCTTCTCGATCGGCTTGGTCAGCAGGTCTCCGAAGGTCGCCCCGAAGGGACGGGTCAGCACGAACGCCACCCAGAATAGCAGTACGCGGTCGAGCCGGGTCCAGTAATAGGCGCAGACCACCAGCACGAGCAATCCGCCGATCAGCGCGGCTCCCCCGAGGAACCCCAGCCCGGAATCGTCGGCCAGGAAGTCTCCGAGGGCCGTGCCCAGCGTGTTGGACACCAGGATGGCGGTCCAGTAGAAGAGCTCCGCCCGCGTGGTCGTGACGCTGTTGACGGAAATGGTCTTTTCGCTGAGACGCCAGGCGGCAAGGATCGCCAGCAGCGCCGTCACGAGGATCAGCGACCCCTTCGCGTACCCCAGCCCCAGCGAGCGGTCCATGAAATCCGACATCGTCGTGCCCGCGGTGCTGGTCGTGAGGATCACCGTCCAGTAGAGCGCGGGGTGAAACCGATCAGCCCTCAGCTGGGCGACGACGGACACCAGGAAGAGGCTGACCAGCAGGAGGAGCTGAGCCCGTAGCCCACGTGCATCGTCATCGAGAGCAGGTCGCCGGCGGTCTCTCCGAGGGTCGTGGCGCAGATCTTCATGACCCAGAAGACCGCCGTGACCGACGCGATCTTGTTGGCGGTGCCTCCCGCCGGTGCGTGTCTCACGTCAGCACGAATGCCCGGACCGGGAAAGTGCCGAACCCCCGCACCTTGACCGGCACCCCGAAGAACCGGCCACCTCGTTCCGGCACGGCGGCGAGGCCACGCAGGTGCTCGACGATCGGGATGTCGTGGCGGAGGAGCGCCGAATGGACGGGCCGCTCGCCGGTATCGGTGTTGTCGATGTTGTGCGAGTCGATGCCGACCAGCGCGGCGCCGGCCCGAACCAGCCACTCCGCCAGTTCCCCGGTCAGGTACGGGTGGCCTTCGTAGTAGGCGTCCGTCCGCCAGTGCCGGTCCCAGCCGGTCTGCACCAGCACGGCGCGCCCGCGGACCTCCGCCGGTGCGAGGGGCAGGCGATCGATCGCGCGGCCGCCGGCGCGTCCGACGCGCACGACCACGCAATCGAGGTTGGCCAGCGAGGTCAGCGGGAGGTCTGCCAGGTCCTTGCCGTCAGCATAGCGGTGAAACGGGCTGTCCACGTAGGTGCCGGTGTTCGCGACCATCTCGATCTTGCCGATCTGGAACTCGGTCCCCGGCGCGTAGCGCTCGCGGGAGGCCTCGCGGCTCAGGTAGTCGCAGATGTGCGGGGCAGGCAGCCCCTTGTAGGTAATCATCCCGTGCTCGACGGTATGGCTCACGTCGATCAGGCGGCCGGACGGCATGAGGGATTGACGCCTCGCGTGGGGATGAGCCGGGATGCGGAACGGCATGCCGGCGGCGCGCTACGTGGCACCTGGTCCGTGGCCGCCGTACGAGCAAACAGCGCGGCGGCCATGGCCGGGGTGAGCAGGCAGGTCGTCAGGCGGTGCCGCCGCCCGACTTGCCACGAGTGGAGAGGCCGAACGGCAGGTACCCGGGGCAGAATCCGATGAAACTGGTCAGGATGAACACGCCCGCGATCACGAGCAGGACGATGGCCAGGGTCCCGCTGATGCGCCCGGTGTACCAGGCCCACGCGAGGACCACTGCCACCAGCACCCGGATCACCCGATCCGCGGTTCCCATATTGCTCTTCATACGTGCCTCCTTGGGTGGAGCCGGGATTTACCGCCCCGACAGACGCTTGGCAAGCAGGACCACCAGCGTGATCACGCCCGCGCACAGCAGGCAGGCGAGGATGAACCTGGCCAGCTTGGTCGACATGAAAATCGGCCTCCTGTGCGGTGTTCCGAAAGGTATCACCCCGGATTCCCTGTCGGGGCCCGGGCACGGTGGCCGGTTCCGGTTTCCCCGCTTGGGCCGCATCTTTCTTCCATGTTCTCGCCCCCGCCTCCCCGCCAAGGATCACGCAGCATGCCGAGACGACTCACGCCCCTCGCGGCGGCCCTTCTGCTCCTTCTGACCGCCGCCGTTTCCAGCGACACCGTGCCCGTGGACTGGGCGATGGTGGCGAAGATTCGCGAGGAAGGACTCCAGCACTCCCAGGTGATGGACTACGAGAGCTACATGACCGACGTCCTCGGCGCCCGGCTCACGAACTCCGAGGACATGCAGCGCGCCCAGCTCTGGCTCGAGGGCACGATGAAGCAGATCGGCCTGGTCGGCGTCGCCGCCGAGCCGTTCATGGACTACGGCGTCACCTGGGACAACGAGTACGTCTCGCTGCACATGCTCACTCCCGACTACTCGCCGATGGTCGGGTATCCCATCGCCTACACCCGCGGCACCGACGGCCGGCAGGTGGCGGAAGCGGTCATCGTCGACCTGCAGGTGCGGGGAGACCTCGAGCGGTACCGCGGGACGCTCAAGGGGAAGGCCGTTCTGGTGAGCCCGCCGGTGATCATCGACCTGGCGCCGCTCACCAACGGCGTCCCGCGGAGGACCCAGGCGGAACTGGACTCGCTGCAGCGCGTGGTGATCGCGCCGGCCCGCCCGATGCCGCCGCGGATGGCGCGGAATCCGGAGCTGCTCACCCCGGAGGAAAAGCTGGCATTCTACCAGGCCGAGGGCGTCGCAATCGTGGTGCAGTGCGAGAGCGGCTGGCTCGCCGCCGTCCGCGGATACGGCCGCCCGGGCGCGCGTGCCGACGGCTGGTCGCGGGAAGGAATGCTCGCTTCGCCGGTCGTCGTGGCCATCACGCCGGAGCACTACAACCGGATGTACCGGATCCTCAAGCGCAACATCCCGGTGACGATGGAGTTCGAGGTCCGCAACCGGATCGGGGAGCAGGTCGAGCAGGCCGCCAACGTCGTCGGCGAGATTCCGGGCAGCGACCTCAAGGACCAGGTGGTCATGATCGGCGCGCACTTCGACACCTGGCACGCCAGCCCCAACGCGAGCGACAACACGTCGGGCGTGGCGGTGGCGCTGGAGGCGGCGCGAATCCTGAAGGCGGTGGGCGCCAAGCCCAGGCGGACGATCCGGATCGTGCTGTGGGGCGGGGAGGAGCAGGGGCTGTTCGGGTCGCGCGCCTACGTGCGGCAGCACTTCGGCAACCCGTACGACTCGACGGTCGGAACCAAGCCGGCCTACGAAAAGCTCTCAGTCTATTTCAACCAGGACTACGGGCCGGGGCAGTACCAGGGGATCTACCTCCAGGGGAACGAGGAGGCCCGGGCCATGCTCGCGGCCTGGATGGCACCCTTCGCCGACTTCGGCATGACGGTGGTGTCGAACCAGAGCGTGGGGAGCACCGACCACGTCTCGTTCGACGAGGTCGGGTTGCCGGGGTTCCAGTTCCTGCAGGACCGGGTGCCGGGGGGTGGCGGGCACTCGAACCTCGACTTCTACGACACCATCCAGGGCCAGGACCTCATGAAGAACGCGGTGGTCATGGCGTCCTACGCCTATAGTGCGGCCATGGCCGACACGCGCGTGCCCCGGAAGGCCGTCAGGTAGGCTCGAGGTGGTCGACGACCCACCGGCCGTCGGTGCCGCACACCGAGCAGCCCGCCCGGCCGTCGCCGTACAGGATCATCTCGGCCTCGTTGAAGCAGGCGGGGCAGCGCGCCATGACCGTCTCGAGTGTGTTGAGCGGGATGCCATTGCGGACGATGCGCCGCACCATCGCGCCCGGTTCGGTGGCGCCGAGCGGGCAGAGGTTGCCGGTGCACTGGGCGCCGATCTCCAGGCAGACCACCTCGGGGTCTTCCGCCGAGGCCTGTCCCTCGGCCGACGGCGTCTCGGTGATCAGGACACGGACCGGCCGGTCGCACGCGCCGCAGAACAGCTGCTGACTCTTCATGGTGCCTCCCACTTACGCCAGGGGAATGACGTCGGCGTCGGACAGAACGCGCCGTGCCACCCGTTGTCCCGCATCGGTGTTCAAGCCGAAGACGGCGGTGGCCGCCGCGTCGGCGTTCATGCAATTGTCGCCCTGCACCGTGACGCTGTGGATCGCCGTCCGGCGGGGCGCGGCGGTGCGCGGGTCGATCAGGTGATGGTACCGCACCCCGTGCCAGGTGAAGTAACGCTCGTAGTCGCCAGAGGTGGTCACGGCCCGGTCGGCGACCGCGAGCCGGCCGGCGAGCCGGCCGAGGTCGTGGGGGTCGCGGATCCCGACCTCCCACGGCGCGCCATCGGGCGCGTGGCCCAGCGCGTAGAGGTCGCCACCGACGGTCACGATTGCGTGGGCGATCCCCTTCCCCCGGAGCGCCGCGACGGCGCGATCGATCCCGTATCCCTTGGCGATCCCGCCGAGGTCGAGGTGGAGGTCGGGATCCCCGAACCGTACCATCATGGTCGTCCCCACCCGCGATAGATCGACCTTCCTCCAGAATCCCCGCGACGCCAGCCGTTCCACCGCGCCCTCCGCCGGCGGTTCATGACGCTGGAGCACGTTCCACAGCTCGGAGGCGGAACCGAGCGCCGGGTCGAAGCTGCCGTCGCTCACCGAGGACCAGCGCAGCGCCGCCTCGATGACGAGCGCGGTCTCCGCGGAGACGGCCACGCCGTCCCGCCAGGCGCCGAGATTGGCTCGGCCGATGTCGGAATCGGGGCGGAAGCGGGTCATCGTGCGCTCCACCCACGTGAGCTCCGCCAGCGCGGCGTCGATGGCGTCCTCGGCCAGGCGCGGGTCGCGGTGCGCCACCTGCACTTCGGCGATCGTTCCCATGAGCGGGAAGGACCGCTTGACGAGCGGCATCCGGCGCCGGAGCGCCAGCGGCATCGACAGGGCGACGAACAGCCCGGTGCCGATGGTCAGGAACTCCCGTCGCGTCGGGTGACGCCGGAAGAGGTCACTCGACATGCTGATCTCCTTCGTCTTCTTCATGACGTCCGCACGAACCGGTGCACCCGGCGCAGTGTCCCGTGCACCCGCGATGAGGCACCAGGCCGTAGAGGGCGAAGAGCCCGGCACAGAGTACGATGGCGACGACGGTCTGGCTCATGGTGCGCTCCCCATCCCGGCAAATCCCATGAAGGCCATCGACAGGCACGAGGCGACGACCAGCACCAGCCCCATGCGACGTGCGATGACCGGCACATCCGCCACCTCGATGCGCTCGCGGATCGACGCCATCAGCGACAGCGCCAGGGTGAGCCCGAGCCCGGCCCCGATGGCGAAGACCAGCGACTCGACCAGCGTGTAGTGGCGCGCGGTCTGGAACAGGGCCAGGCCGAGGATGGCGCAGTTGGTGGTGATCAGCGGGAGGTAGATCCCCAGCTGCCGGAAGAGCACGGGGAAGTGCTTCTTGACCGCCATCTCCACGATCTGCACGCCGGAGGCGACCACCACGATGAAGGCGATGGTGCGGAGGAAGGGGGTCCGGCCCAGGACGTAGGTGTTGAGTGTCCACGCGCCGACGGCGGTGAGCAGCAGCACGAAGGTATTGGCCAGCCCCAGCCGCCAGGCGGTCTCGATCTTGGCGGTGACGCCGAAGAAGGAGCACAGGCCGAGGAACATCACCAGCGTGAAGTTGTTGACCAGCAGCGTCGAGACGAAGATCCAGGCCAGGTTGCTCATGCGGCCCGCTCGGCGCGGCGGCGGCGCAGCTCGATGAGGGTGGCCAGCCCGAGGAGCGCGATGCCCAGCGTCAGGAAGCCGCCCGGGGGCATCACCATGAACACCCAGGGCTCGAATCGCGGCCCCAGCAGGTCGTGGTTGAGCAGGGAGCCGCGACCGAGGAGTTCGCGGATGGCGCTCAGCAGCGAGAGCGATGCCGTGAAGCCCAGCCCCATCCCGACGCCGTCGGCCACCGCGCGCGCCGGCCCCACCTTGGCCGCGAAGGCCTCGGCGCGGCCGAGCAGAAGACAGTTGGCCACGATCAGCGGCATGAACGGTCCCAGCGCCTTGCTGATGTCGGGAAAGGTGGCCGCGAGGATCAGGTCGGCCAGCGTCACGAAGGTGGCGATGATCAGGATGTAGGAGGTGATCCGCACCTCGTGCGCGATGTACTTGGCGAAGAGCGACACCAGCAGGCCGGAGCCGACGAGGACGAACATCGTGGCCACCCCCATCGCGATGCCGTTGGCGAGGGTGTTCGTGACCGCCATGGTCGGGCACATCCCGAGAAACTGCACCAGGACGGGGTTCTCGCGGGAGATCCCGCGCCAGATGTCCGCGGCCAGCGACGCGGGCGGCGGCGCCCCCGGGACGAACGCCGGCTGGCCGGCGGGCTGGTCGGATACGACGGCGGTCACTTGGTTCCCTCCCGGTCCCAGGCGTCGAGCAGCGGCCGCCACCTGGCGACGGCGTTGTTGATGATCCGGATGACCGCACGCGAGGAGATCGTGGCACCGGTGATGGTCTGCACCTCGCTCGGCGCGGCCCCGGCGCGGCCCTTGACCCCGGTGAGCGGCGGCACGCGCCCGGCGAACTGCCCGCCGAACGCGGTGTCACGCTCGATCTTGTCGCCCAGGCCGGGAGTTTCCTTCTCGTCGAGCACCTTGAACCCGATCAGGGTTCCGCGCGCGGGGTCGAACCCGATCATCAGCGTCACCAGCTCCTGGAAGCCCGGCTCGGCGGCGGTGATGGCCACGCCCAGCCGGCTGCCCGCTGCGTCGAAGCCGACGAAGGCCTTGGGTACCTCGGCCAGGTCCACGCCCGTCGGAGCCGTGCGCGTCAGCGCGTCGTTCACCAGGTACAAGGTGTCCCATCGGGCCGGCGCCTTGAGCACTTCATACACCGCCGCGCGCATCTGCTCGGCCGCGTGCTTCTGCACGGCGGGCAGCGTCACCTTGTACACCGAGACCACCAGCCATCCCGACATCGCGCCGGCCAGCGCCAACGTCACCAGGAGCCGCCAGGCCGGCGTGCTCTTGCTTGGCGCCACCGCCGCGGGCGCGCCGTGCTGGTGGGTCGCGGTCATGCGGCCCCCTGCCGTCCGGTGCCGAACACCCGCGGCTGGGTCGCGCGGTTGATGAACGGCACCAGCGCGTTCATGAAGAGGATGGCGTACATCACGCCCTCGGGGAGCCCGCCCCAGATGCGGATGACCACGACGAGCACGCCGATCCCGGCGGCGAACACCCACCGCCCGAGGTTGGTGACCGGGGAGGTGACCATGTCGGTGGCCATGTACACCGCGCCCAGCATCAGGCCGCCCGAGAACAGCATGAAGAGGGCGTCGGGGCGCCTCGCGTCGAGCAGGTGGAACACCGTGCTCAGCACGGCCACCGTGAGCAGGATGCCGGCCGGGATCCGCCAGTTGAGGTAGCGCTTCCAGGCCAGGAACGCCCCGCCGGCGAGGATCACCAGCGCGGCCGTCTCGCCGATGGAGCCGCCGGTGTTCCCCATCACGAGGTGCGCCAGGTTGGTGCCGGTCCCCTCGAACTTGAGGAGGCCGAGTGGCGTGGCCGAGGTGATGGCGTCGGGGTTCGGGTGCGTGAACGGGAAGGCGAAGAGATCGCCCTTGAGCGCCCAGAACGATCCGCCCACGGTGGGCCAGGTGGTGATGGCGACCGGGAAGGCGGCCTGCAGGAAGGCGCGCCCAACCAGGGCGGGGTTGAAGACGTTCTGCCCGAGGCCGCCCCAGACCAGCTTGCCGAACCCGATCCCGAACGCCCCGCCCAGGAAGGCCATCCAGAGCGGCAGCCCGGGCGGGAGCGACAGCCCGAGCAGCAGCCCGGTGATCACCGCGGAGCCGTCGGCGAGGGAGCCGCCGCGGCCGATGGAGTGTTCGGTGAACAGGGCGCCGAGGGCGGCGGCGGCCACCACCAGCAGGGCGCTGACGCCGAAGAACCACGCCGCGGCCACCATCACCGGCGCCAGCGAGCCCACCACGTTCCACATGATCACCGGGGTGGAGTCCTGCGAGCGGACGTGCGGCGACGCCGTCACGATCAGCTTCGGTGCGAGCGGCGCGCTCATGCCGCCCCCGCCTTGGCGCGCCGGAGCGCCACCTTGCTGGCCTGGAACAGCTGGGCCAGCGGGATATTCGACGGGCAGACGTAGGCGCACGAACCGCAGAGCATGCAGTCGGCCAGGTGCAGGTCGACCATGTCGTCGTACCGCGCCACGCGGGCAAAGTCGCCGAGCAGCGAGGGGTTGAGGAAGACGGGGCAGGCCTCGAGGCAGCGGCCGCAGTGGATGCAGGGGTAGACCTTCTCGAGGCGGGTCTCGTGCTTTTCGAGGACCACGACCCCGGTGGTGCCCTTGAGCACCGGTGCATCGAGATTGGCCTGCGCCTGGCCCATCATCGGGCCGCCGATGATCACCTCGGCGGCGTCGGGAGTGACGCCTCCGCAGAATGTCAGCAGGTCCCGGAGCTTGGTGCCGACCGGCACGATCAGGTTGGCGGGACGGCGGAGGCCGTGACCCGAGACGGTCACGATCCGCTCGATGAGCGGCAGCCCGGTCTCGAACACCTCGGCGATCGCGGCCACCGACCCCACGTTCTGCACCACCACCCCGACGGTCACCGGCAGCTTGCCGGACGGCACCTCCACGCCGGTCACCGCCTGGATCAGCATCTTCTCGGCGCCCTGCGGGTACTTCACCGTGAGCGGCAGGATCGAGACGTCGAGGTCCCCCGGGAGCGCCTGCTCCAGCGCGGCGATCGCGTCGGGCTTGTTCCGCTCCACGCCCACGACGCACTTGCCGACCTGCATCGCGTGCATCATCACCCGAATCCCGAAGAGCACCCGCTCCGGGTACTCGGCCATGGTGCGGTGGTCGGACGTGAGGTAGGGCTCGCACTCGGCGCCGTTGATGATCAGGGTGTGCACGGCGTGGTCGCCCGGCGGGGCGAGCTTCACGTGGGTCGGAAACGCCGCGCCGCCCAGCCCGACCACGCCGGCATCCTGGACCGCCCGCACCACCTCGTCCACCGAGAGCCCCTCCCAGTGCGGTACCATCCGCGGCCGGGGGACCTGCGCCGCGTAACGGTCCACCGCAATCCGCACCGACGGCGCCATCGAGCCGTCGGGATGCGGCCAGAGGCCGATCTCGGTCACCGTCCCCGCCGCGGAGGCGTGGATCGGCACCGACACCCAGCCGTCGGCGAGCCCGACGGGATCCCCGCGCTCGACGTGGTCGCCCACCCGTACGCAGAGTTTCGCCGGGTTGCCGGCGTGCTGGCGCAGGGGCAGGACGATCTCGTCGGGGAACGGCATCCGCCGGATCGGGAGCCGGCTGGTAAGCTCCTTCTCCTCGCGAGGGTGCACCCCGTGCCGGAATCCGCCGGCGAACATCAGCGGACGCTCAATTGAACTTCGCCGCGCGCGCGATCCACTTGTCGAGATCCTTTTCCTTCGGGTTGAGCGGAGTGCCCGGGTGAATGATCGACACGGGGCAGTGCTCGGCCGCGGTCACCAGCTGCTGGAAGGTCCCGGCGCCGGCGTCCTTGACATAGGCCTGCTTGTCCGCGTTGTACGCGAACATTTTCTTGTTGAGGTTGGTGCACTCGTTGCAGGTGGTGCAGCGCGCCGAATCGATCCACGCCTCGATCACCATCGCGTCGTCGTCGGCTGGGGCCGGTGCGGCCTGGGCCTTCGCCGCAGGGGCCGCAATCGGTGCGGCCGCCGCGGCCGCCATCGGTGCCGCCGGAGCAGGCGCCGATGCGGGCGCCGCCGTCGCGGCGGGCTTGCCGTTGCCGACGGGTACGGTGGCGGCGGGCAGCTCGGCAAGGAACTCCGCCACCGCGGCGGAGCCGCCGGCCCTGGCGAGCAGCGCCGAGGCGAGCCGCCGCGCCATCTGCGCCGGGTAGGTGGCCTGGAGGTCGGTCAGCTTCGCTTCGTACTCCGCGCGGAGCGCGGCGCTGCGCGCCTCGAATTCCGATTCGAGCGACGCGGCCACGAGGTCCCGCACGGCGGGAGCGATCTCCAGCCCGGCGAGCTGCCGGAGCTGCGACCAGAACTGCTGACGCTCCTCGGCCAGCTGCACGATCTCCTGCGATACCTGCAGCCGGCGGAGCGTCCGGTCCTTCGCGAGGGCGAGGATGTACGGGCTGTGCACCGCGCGATCGGCGAGCGGGAGCGCCAGGTACTCGTGGAAGAGCAGCATCGCGTCGTTCCACTTGGCGGCGGGCACTTCGGTGAAGTGCTGCTTGAAGCGCGCCTCAGTGGCGGCCCAGTCCGCGATGGTCACCGGCAGCTCGAGGGCCTGCTCGGCGCCGACCGCGTCGAGGTGGTGGAGGGTGTAGGTCGGCCACGGGTCCTCGACCGACGGGTTGCCGTCGAGCGAGAGTTGGTCGGCGTAGGTCGGGCCGGCGTCGGGGTCGAAGGTGAGGAAGGGGAACGCCCGGCTCTCGAGGGCGAGCCGCGCGGCGTGCTGCGACCAGTCGTCCGCCAGGCCGTGCTCGACCGGGCACGGCGTGTAGACGTTGATCAGCACCGGGCGCCGCTTGTGGAGCCCGCGCAGGACGCCGCCGATCAGGTGCGTGGCGGCGGCCTGCGAGGTCTGGTGGACGTAGACGCCGCGGTGCGCGATGGCGAGGAGCGCCAGCTCCTTCCGCACCTCGGTCTTGCCGTGCTGCGCCTTGCCGAAGCCGGCCATGTCGGCCACCTGCCCGGTGAACCCGGAGGTGCAGGCCTGGCCGCCGGTGTTCGAGTACACCTGGGTGTCGAGTACGATCACGCGGATCGGCTTGCCCGATGCCAGGAGCCGCGAGAGGTTCTGGAATCCGATGTCGAGCATGGCCCCGTCGCCGCCCATCGCGAGGATCGGCGGGCAGAGGGCGAACTCCTCGTCGGTGAACTGGGCCCAGGTGAGCGACGAGATCGCCGGTTCGTGCACGGCCGCGTCGTACGTGCCGGCCTGGAGCAGTTCGGCGCGGCGAATGGCCGAGAAGTTGTCGGCCATCTTGCGCATGTGGGCCTCGAACAGGCCGATGGCGATCGACGGTGAGTCCTGGAAGAGGTGGTTGACCCAGGGGAACGGATACGGGTTGTAGGGGTAGGTGCTGCCCCACACTGAGGAACACCCGGTGCTGTTGGCCATCCCGAGGGGCGCGCGCCCGGCGCCGCTGGGCCCTTCCTCGTGCCGCCACTTGAGATCGCGGAGTTCGGCGATGGTGCGGTTGAGGAGCGCCAGCCGATCGCGCTTGGCCGGGTCGACCGGCACCGCCACGTCGCCCCCCTTGGCGGCCGCCTCCAGGTCGGCGCCGGAGGCGAGCAACTCCCGGGCGCCCGCGTCGAGGGCGGCGATCAGTTCGCCGAGGTGCGCCACCTGCCGCTGGACCCGCGGCTGCATCGAGGCAAAGATCGCCGAGACGATCAGGTGGACGGCGGTCTTCTCGCCGCAGCCCATGCAGGCGCCGTCGCCGCCCACCATCGAGCGGTAGGTGGCCTTTTTCAGCAGGAGCGAGGAGAGGACGCCGACGCCCTCGTCCACGTCGGAGACGTTGACGAACCGGTCGTCGGTGTCGGGGAGCCGCTGCCAGACCTCCCAGTTGCGGCGCAACAGGGCCAGCGACGCATCGTCCTGCCTGATGGTGACGAGGGCGCCGTCGGGGCACACATCGACGCACAGGTTGCAGCCCTTGCAGGCCTCCGGGTTGACCGTGACGGAAAGGAGCCCGCCGGCGCCCTTTTGCTTCCCTTCCACCGCGTCGAAGAACGGCCGGGTCCTCGCGAGCGGGAACTCCGCCAGCCGCGCCTGCACGATGCCGGCTTCCTCGTCGGTGGCCGCCCGCCGTTCCGCGTCCCACCCCATCTTGCCGGCCACGGTGGCGTAGGCCTTCGCGAACGCCTCCGGCACTGGCAGCGACGGCTCGCGCGCCAGCAGCCGTTGGGCCTCGCGGCCCCACGGCTTCGTGATCGGGCGCAGGCGCTCGAGTCGGTTGCCGTTCGTGGAGGCGCCGATGACCGCGGTGAGCACGTCCTCGGGACTGCTGATCAGCCCGGGGATGGCGGCGTCGGGACACTGCGTCCAGCACTGCGCGCAACCGGTGCACTTCTCCGCCACGAAGGAGGGAATCTCCATTCGCACGCCGCTCATGTCCCGCACGGCCCCGGTCGCGGCCGGGATGGCGCTGATCGCCGCAAACGGGTCGGCGATGCCGTCCTGTCCCATGCTGCAGAGCGAGCAGACCTGCTCCCAGAACCGGCCCGGGTTGCCGATGCCCGGTTCGGCGTCGGCCACATCGAGCATGCGGGGAATGTGCGGCACGGTGCCGGGCTCGGCGACGGCCTCGCCGGCGCCGGGCACGACCGCCACCGCTTCGTCGAAGCCGCGCCGGATGACCCGCAGGTTGTCGTCCACGACCGCCGCCCCGCGGTGGCCGAACTTCTTGTTCAGTTGCGCCCGGATGCCCTCGAACAACCGCTCCTCAGTGGTCTCCTCGCGCTTGAGGAGGGGGGAGGTGCGGAAGAACGCGCCCATGAAGGCGGCGCCCTGCATGCGGTAGCGCAACTCCACGTCGTGGGCCTCTTCCCGCGCGATCTTGAAGGCGTCGAGGACGAACACGCGGATGTGGCGCTCGCGAATGGCGGCGCGCGCCGTGGCGGGGAGCGTGAGCCAGAAGGCGTCGGGCGCCAGGTCGCTCTGGACGACGAACACGCCGCCCTCGGCCAGGCCGGCGAGCGGATCGCTGTGCCGGAAGACGTTCGGGTCCGGCGAGAGCACCACGTCGACGTTCTTGAGCTCGCAGTTGAGCCGCACCGGCTCATGCGAGAGCACGGCGTAGAAGGTGGTGGGCTGGCCCTTCTTTTCGGAGCCGTATTTCGGGTTGGCCTTGATGAACATGCCGAAGAGCTCGAACGCCGTCATCGCGAGGTTCTTGCCCATCGTGATGGCGCCCCACCCGCCCACCGAGTGGATCCGCACCGCGGTGGACCCTGGGGGGAGCAGGTTGATGTTGCCCGCCGACGGCAACGACAGGCTGCCCAGTTCGGGATAGCTGTCGAGCATCCGCTCTTGCCAGATCTGCAGCTTGGGCAGGCGGGTGTCCGGGCGCACGAAGTCGATGCCGAGGTAGAACTGGCGCTTGTGCGCGCCGGCGGGGAGCATGTTGTCCACCGCGGCGACGACGTCGCCGGGCTGCAGGTCCCGGCTCCCGAGCCCGAAGCAGCCGGAGTAGAAGTCGGGCACCCGCTCGGCGCGGAGCGCAGCGACGCCGGCATACGCCACCGCGCCGCCGGCGGGTACGCGGCCGTTCTCCACCGCCTGCGACATCGCCGAGCGGATCTCGCGCAGGAGCGGTGGATCCACCGCGAGCGGCTGGTCAGTCCGCTCGAGCACCACGACGCCCTTCTTCCCGGCCAGGGCGTGGCTCACCAGGTCGGCGGGGAAGGGGCGGAACATCGTCAGGTTGAGGACCCCGACGGCCAGGCCGCGCTTTTCCCGCAGGTAGTCGGCCACCGCCTCGGCGTTGGATACCACCGAGCCCTGGCCCACGATGACGTAGTCGGCGTCGTCGAGCCGGTAGCCGCCCACGCGGGCGTACCGGCGGCCGGTGAGCGCGGCGAACTCGTCGAACGCCTGGTCGCTGAGGCCCTGGATGTGGTCGAAGTAGAACGGCCGCTGCGCCGCGACGCCCTGGGCGTAGCTGTCCTGGTTCTGCACCACGCCGAGCATCGCCGGGTAGTCGAGGTCGAACATCTCCGGGATCCGGCGCCGGGTGTCGCCGAAGACCATCCGCTGCGCCGGGGTGGGGGAGGGAATCCGGTCGGCCGGGTCGCCGAGGTACGCCTTGATGAGCTCGCGCTCGGGGAGCCGGAGCGACTCGATGACGTGGGAGGTGAGGAACCCGTCCTGGGCGCAGATCCCCGGGTTGAGCGAGAGCTCGGCGATCCGGTGCGCGATCAGGTTGAGGTCGGCGGCCTCCTGGACGTCCTTGGCAAAGAGCTGGAAGAAGCCGGTGTCGTCCACCGCGTGATAATCGTCGTGGCCGGCGTGGACGTTGAGCGCCTGCTTGGTCATGGCGCGGGCAGCGACGTTCAGCACGTAGGTGAGCCGCTTGCCGACCGCCGCGTACAGCGACTCGTGCATGTATGCGATGCCCTGCCCGCTGGAAAAGTTCGTGGCGCGGAGCCCCGACATCGACATCCCCGCCGTGACCGCGGCGGCGGCGTGCTCGCCCTCGGGCTCGAAGAACAGGAGCCGGCGGCCGTTGACGTTGCGGGTGCCCTCGGCCACCGCGGCCGCCCACCCCTCGCCCATCTGGGTCGATGGCGTGATGGGATAGGCGCCGGCCGCCTCGCCCGCGGCGGTTTCCATCGCCACCACGGCGCCGCTGCCGTCGAGGGCCTCGAGCGTGCCGGGGTAGGCCGGCGCCTCGGGCGCCTTGGCGCCGCGCTTGGGACGGAAGATCGAGGTCATGCTCCTGCGCTCCCTGCCAGGGTCGGCACGCGGGGGATCTGCGCCCCGTCGAGCCACACGATCGCACCGGTCGGGCACCGCGCCACGGCGTGGCTGTCCGCCTGTGCGACAAGGTCATAGTTCACCACGGCCACGCCGCTCGCGACGCTGATCAGCCCGGGCGCGGCGTCCTGCACGCACTTGCCGCACGCCGTGCAGGCCACCTTGCACTGTTCCAGCACCACATCGCCGGTGATGAGGTTCTTGCACTGCACGAAGAGGTGACTGTCGGCCGGGAGCAGCGTGAAGAGCCCCTTGGGGCAGGCGTCGACGCAATCGCCGCAGGCGGTGCACTTGACCGGGTCCACGACGGGCAGCCCGGTCTCGGTCATTGCGATGGCGCCAAAGGAACAGACGCGCTCGCAGTCGGCCAGCCCGAGGCAGCCCCAGGCGCAGCCCTTGCCGCCGCCCGCGACGGCCGCCGCCGCGGCGCAGGTGGGGAGCCCGCGATACTCGGCCTGGGCCAGGGCCACGTCCTGACCGCCGGCGCACTGCAGCCGCGCCACGCGCCGCACCGCCGCCCCCGCGGCCACACCGAGGAAGCCGGCGATCGCCTTGTGCGCGTCGTCGCTGCCCACCGTGCACTGGCTCGGCGAGACCTTCCCTTCCACCGCCTGCTCCGCGAATGCCCGGCACCCGGGCAGCCCGCAGGCGCCGCAGTTGGCGTTGGGGAGCATCGAGGCCACCGCGTCGATCCGCGGGTCTTCCCAGACCCACAGCCGGCGGTTGGCCAGCGCGATGAAGATCGCGAAGACCAGCCCCACGCCGCTCAGGATGAGGATCGCGTGCAGGGTCATGGGGATCAGCGCGCTGCCGGTCCGGACTGGCTGAGCAGCCAGGCCGCGATCCGGTCCACCGCGTCCTCCGAGCCAACCGCGCGGGCCGCCGGCCCGCCGCTCACCGGGATGGTGAACGGGGTCTTCCCGAGATCCCCGAGCAGCGTGCGATCCTCGCCCATCTGCCAGGTGCTCGTCCCCCCGACGGCGTGCCGGGGCAGGTCGCCCAGGGTGCGCACCGTGAGCCGCTGCCACGGCTCGCGGCCGGCGGACGGGTCGTGGAAGAAGACGGCGGACCCCTCGGGCATCACCGCGGCCACGGCCGGTCCGTCGAAGGTGGCCACGCGATCGAGGCCGCTGCCGTCGACGGTCTGCAGCACCAGGGTGCCGGGGGTGATGCAGCGCGCCAGCGGCGCCGGGGCGGCCGGGCCGCGCACCACCAGCACGATCTTTTCGCGGCCGTCGGCGTAATCGCTCAGGGCGCCGGCGTGGAGGTCGGCGCCGTCGAGCGACACGACCAGCGGCGGAGCGTAGCGCCGGGCGGCCTTGCTCCAGGCGCGGAACTCCTGCGGATCGAGCAGCCGGTCGTGTTCCGCGGCCCGGTAGCGCCCGCCGCGCACGACGTCGGCCAGCATCACCGCGCCGAACCCGCGCCCGATCTCGGCCAGCGCGTCGCCCACGGCCGCGCCCAGCCGGCCGCCCTTGGGGAGCTCGACGAGGAAGGCCCCCTCGCCACGGTCGCGCAGGGCCTGCAGCATGGCGATGGCGCGGTGCATCGCGGCGATGGCCGCGGGCTCGACCGGCGGCACCGCCGGGAAGAGGTCGGCAAATCCGGCCGGATTGATCCGGCCGGCCGCAAAGCCGCCGAGTTCCACAGCGGCGCGGCCGGCCCGGTCGCCCCTGGTGGCGGACTGCTCGACGAGGAAGCCCTCGGCCTGCGCGAGGGCGCCCTCGATGATCGCGCGGAAGTCGGCGATGGGCCGCGCCATCGCCGCCACGGTCCGGGAAACGCGCGCGTCAGATGGCATAGCGATCCAGCTCCGCGTCGATCAGGGTGAGGCGCTCCTCGGCGGTCCGCGGCGCGACGCGACGGATCTCGTCGTAGCGCGGCTTGGACGCGTCGCGGAAGAGCACCCCGAGGTGGATGTGGTCCGGGGCCTCTGCGATCCGGCGCGCCGCGTCGAGATCGTGCGGGTCGTGGGCCACCTGCGTCTTGTAGATCTTCTCGAGGTCCGGCACCACCACGCCGTCATCGTGCGTCAACAGGGCGATCCGCGCCGGGTCCTGCACCGCGGCCTGGTAGACCGCCGAGGAATAGACCGGGCAGCGCTGCAGGATCCGGACGAAACTCATCCCGCGGTGGTGGTACGCCGCCCGCAGGGTGGCGTAGAGATGGGCCGGCACCCATTCGGCGGTCTGCGCCACGAAGGAGGCGTTGGTCACCCCCAGCGCCACCGACAGCGGATTGAGCGACGGCAGCCAGCCGCCGTGCGGCTGGGTGTTACTCGGGAATCCCTGTGGGGTGGTCGGCGAGGTCTGGTTCTTGGTCAGGGCGTAGATCCCGTTGTCGAGCAGCAGCACCGTGAGGTTCACGTTGTAGCGCAGCGCGTGGACCCAGTGCGCCGCGCCGATCGAGGTGCAGTCGCCATCGCCCATGACCACGAACACCGCCAGGTCGGGGCGGGTGAGCTTGATGCCGGTGGCGACGGGCAGCGCGCGGCCGTGGATGCCGTGAAAGCCGTAGGTCTTGAGGTAATGGGGGAAGCGACTCGAGCACCCGATGCCGGAAACGAACATCGTCTGCTCCGGCGTCAGCTGTTCGGCGGCCAGCAGCTTCTGGACCGACGCGAGGATGGAGTGGTCCCCGCAGCCCGGGCACCAGCGCGCGCGAGCACCCTCGTAATCGCTGATTTCGTATTCGGCATCGTGCTCGTTCGGCTGGAGCACCGGCAGGAGCCCGCAGGCGACCGTCATGCTGCACCTCCCCGCGGCGTCCGCTCGCGGATGGCGTCCAGGATCGAGCCGGGGCGGAGCGGCTCGCCCGGCACGCGCGTCCAGCAATCGACGTCCACCAGCGTCGACGCGCGCAGCAGCCAGGTGAGCTGGCCGCGGCGGCGGTTTTCGTCGGTGACGAACGGATCGCCGGGTTCATCGCTGTAGTTGATTTCCACCGCGCAGACCTTCCTGAACCGCGAGAAGATCTCCTTCAACCCCGGCTCGAGCGGCGAGAGGAAGCGGAGGTGCACCGACGAGACGCGGATGCCCTCCCGGCGCGCCCGGTCCACCGCCTCCTCGATGGCGCCCTTGGTGCTTCCCCAGCCGACGATCAGCAGGTCGCCCTCCGGCTCGCCGTAGAGCGTCGGCGGCACCAGCAGGCTCTGCAGCACCGCGAGCTTCCGGCTCCGCATCGCCGAACTGCGCTGATGGATGCCGGAGCTGTAGGCCACCTTGCTGCCTTCGTCGTGGGAGAGGCCGGTGACGGTGTACGCCCCGCCCGGCTGGCCCGGGATAATCCGGCGCGAGAGCCCCGTCTCGGGGTTCCATTGATAGGCCTTCTGGCCCTCCGCCACCGGGGCCAGGTCGAGCGGCGCCGCCTGCCAGCGCACGTCCGGCTTCGGGCGCGGGAAGGGCGTCACGCCGGTGGCCAGGTTGGCGTCCGAGAGCACCATCACGACGGTGCGGAACGCTTCGGCGATGCGGCGGGCCGTCACCATGATATGGAAGCACTCCTCGATCGTGGCCGGCGCGACGATCACGTGCGGCGCGTCCCCCGGGCTCGCGAACATCGCCGCCAGCAGGTCGGACTGCTCCACCTTTGTCGGGAGCCCCGTGCTGGGGCCGCCGCGCTGCACGTCGATCAGGACCAGCGGGATCTCGGTCATCACGGCCAGGCCGAGAAACTCGGTCTTGAGCGCGAGGCCCGGGCCCGAGGTGACCGTGAACGCCACCTTGCCGGCATAGGAGGCGCCGATGGCGACCCCGACGGCGGCGATCTCGTCCTCCGCCTGGTGCACGATGCCGCCGAAGCGGTCGAAGACCTCGCTCAGGTAGTGCGACACGGAGGTGGCGGGGGTGATCGGGTACATCGCGCACATCTCCATCCCCGCCGCGATCGCCCCGAGGCCGAGCGCCTCGTTGCCGTTCATCACCACCATCGGTTCGGTGATTGGGGCGGGCGCCACCTCGACGCGGAAGTCGATGTGCTCCTCGGCCCAGGCATAGCCGTGCGCGAGGAGCGCCACGCTCTGCTCGTACACCGTCTCGCTCTTCTTGCGGAAGGTGTAGGCGATCTGCTCCTTGATCCGCTCCATGTCCCGCCCGTAGATGCAAGCCAGCATCCCGAGGGCGAACATGTTCTTCCCCTTCCGGGGGTTGTCCACCAACGTCAGGCACTCCGTCTCCATCGGCACCGGGATGATGCGGTACTGACGGTGCGAGAGCTCCTCCATGGCCTGCTCCCAGGCGGCGCGGATGTCGGCGTCGTCGTGGGTGGCCCACTTGTCCTCGACCAGGAGCACCGCGTCCGGCGCCAGGGCGCCGAGCCGGTGCCGCGCGAGCAGGACCTGCTCGTTGAAGGCGAGGGCGAGGTTGGTGGCGTCTCCCCAGTTGGTGATCGGCCCCTGGCCGATGCGGATCCGGTAGCCGCTGGCGCCCTCGGGCACCCGGGGCGGCGGCTGGATCTCGGCCGGGATGATCTCCACGGTCCAGACCCCGTTGCCCATCTTGGCGGACACCGACCCGAAGATCTGGCCGCACTTCTGGGCGCCTTCGCCGGAGTCGGAGACGATCTCGATGGTGTGCTCGGCCAGGCGCGTCGCGGTCGGCCTGGACGGGAGTGTCACGGAAGCAGCGGTGGCGGTCACGATGTCGGGGTCCTCACGCTAGCGGGCTCGGGTGGCGACGCTCCGTCACCGAGGCCGGGGGTTCATGGTCCTGAATGGTCGGAAGCCCCCGGTCGTGCATCCGGCGCTCGCGAAGGAGGGCGAGCTCGCCGAGGAGGTCTTCGTAGACCGCCACGTCGAGCAGCACCGCGGCGCAACGTCCGTGCTGTGTCAGGATCACGGCGCGCTTTGTCTCGCGGATCTGTTGCAGGAATGCCGAGGCGTGCGCCCGGAATTCAGTGACCGGACGGACGTCCTGGGAGGGGCAGAGGCGGGGCAGTTTCCGGTTCGTCATGACGTACGCTCATAGGTACGTGTGAACGAGCGCCCGGATGTTGCTACTTCTGGAGTGAAAAGAGCGTGAAGGTGCGGTGAATCAAGACTGAGAATCGGCCGGCAACGGCCGACTCGATCGGGCGGGTCAACGTTGTAGTGCAGCGTGGGTCATGCACGGAAGTTCCGGAGCCCCATGCGCTTGGCGGGGCTCCGGGAGATGACTAGTGGCACACTCCGCCCGACTCATCCCAGAGCCGGCCGCCTACATCCAGGAAGGCGGAGCGCCATTCGGCGGCACCGAGGGTGAGCACCAGCACACCCCAATGCCCCTGAATCCGGATGATGCTGTTTGGCTCGAAGTCGCCCCGATAGCCGCGCAGGTCGCCGCCTCCGGTTCCCGCGATGATCTCAGTGATGCCGGCGACGGAATCGGCCACGCCGGCCGGCGTCTGTGGCAGGAATCGCTCGTAGTCGTGGTCGTGTCCGTTCAGGACCAGGTCGGCGCCGCCGGCGTACAAGAGTTCCCAGAACGGCCCCAGGCGTGGATCGGAGCCGTGCCACCCCGAGCTGAAGCGCGGGTTGTGCCAATAGGCCAGCGTGCACTTCTGGGTGTTGCTCTTGAGGTCTTGTGCGAGCCAGTCCTGCTGGGCCTGCCGTTCCGCGTTGGTGAACCCGGAGTTGACCATGATCTCGCTGTTGAGCACGATGGCGTGCCACGCGCCCACGTCGTAGCTGTAGTACCCCTTGCTCGGGGCGCCGGCATGGCTCCCGAAGTACTGGTAATACGGCGACGCACCACCGGAGAGATGCTCGTGATTGCCCGGCGACGGGCGGATGTTCTTCATGATGAGCTTGCCGGTATCTCCCCACGACGGCGCAAAGCAGAGGGCAAAGTCTCTCGCGGAGCCGCTGGGGTAGGCATTGTCGCCAAGCGTAAAGACCTCGTCGTGCACTTTTGCCGTGCTGTCGGCGCGCAGCACGCTATCCACGATGGCGGCCGTCGCTTCGTCACCGCCGGTGCCGCAGACGGCGATGTCGCCGACCCCGATCAGGACGGAGGCGCCGCTCAGGGCCACTTGCGCCGCGGTGGCGCCGGCGGGAGGCGGGGTCATCTGGACCGCCGGCTTGCACGTGAGGGCCGCCATGGTGAGCAGCATCAGGAACATGAGTGTCAATGTGCGCATCAAGGTGACCCACGGCTGGGGTAAGAAGTCGCCGCCGCGTGGCGGCCGATCGCTAAAAACTGAGCCCGCCCCGCACGAGCACCGCGAACTTCCCGGGGCCGTTCGTGAAGGTGACGCTGAGGGCGGTCGACGGATCCAGGAACCCGACCCAGAAGCCGCCACCGGCCGCGGTATGCCACCCGCCAGGAGAGGCTCCGGCGGCGTACACCCGGCCGGCGTCGGCAAATCCGAAGACGCCGATGTTCAGCGGGAGGACGAACGCGAACGTGGCCAGGGGAACACGGAGTTCGGCGGTCCCCGAGAGCGACGCGTCGCCGGCGTAGCGCTGGGGCTCGAGCGTGCGCACCGAATTGTCGCCGCCGATGAACGCCGATTCCTGGAAGGGGTAGTCGCCGAACACTTTCCTGGCGCCTCCGCGCAGGGCAAGGGTCGGGTGGACCGGGACCGGAAGCGTGACATACGCCATGGCATTGGCCGTGACGTCTCCGAACGCGTTCTTGACATCCCACAGGGCGGGATAGGCGCTGGCGCTGAGATCGGCCAGGTACCCCGAGCGCGGGTAGCTCGCCTGGTCGCGGGCGTCGTGCGAGAGGCTCATCCGGAGGCCGGCCTGTCCGAAGTGACCGTACCCGTAGGGCTGCGTGACGGTGACGAAGCGATCCGGTGCGCTGTCCGAGACGGTGTACTGAACCACGGGACCGAGGGAGAGGCTGCTCCGGCGGCCGACGTCCAGGACGACGGCCGGTTGCAGCCGCCATTGCTGCTCCCGGACCGCGTGGAAGTCTCCAGAATCACCCGGCGTCGCGTTCCCGATCCCGTAGTAGTTGGTGACCTCGAGCTGGGACATGCGGGCGCTCGTGGTGAAATGGAGCGAGGAGGATTCCCGCCGGTGATCCGAATCAAGGCCGACCCGGAAACCGTTGACACCGGCGGCGTACTCGGCCACGAAGCCGATTTGGGTGGCGTAGGGATATCGCTCGAATCCGAAATTGACCTTGTTCAGTCCGGCGCCGACCACGACCCCCAGGTCACCGATGTCGAGGCCAGCGACGGGGTGGGTCCGTGCGCCGTGGTCGGGTCCCGGGGGTACGTACTTCCCGAAGTCGTCGATCCAGGGTCGGCGGTCGAACAGGGTGTCCGGCCCGTATTCGATCCCTCGGACGGTTCCCTCGTCGTAGAGGTGGGTACGCATCCCGGACCCGCCCACCCGGGAGGAGTCCAGCAGCACGTTCGTGCCGTCGCCGCCGAGGATCCGCACGGGAATGCCCTGGCGGACCTGCCCGGTGACGAGGGCGCTGTCATCCCCGCCGTGGAGGTAGACGCGAATCTCCCGGGTCTCCTCCGCGTCGAAACGACGAGAGTAGTAGATGGCGCCGGTGGCCGAGGCGAGCTGCACGTCGACGAACCGGTCACCCACCCGGGTCACGACGGCCCGGTCGTCTGCATCGGTGGCGTGGATGTCGACGACCAGGGCGAGGTAGAGGTAGAAGCGGTCGGCGGCGCCGGGCAGGCCGTCGCGACGCTGTTTGAGCGTGAGCGCGAGGCGCGGCGCCGACGGCAGGTACTCCGGCGGCACCGTGCGCACGGCGGCGTCGATGACCGGGTCCGTGATGCGTGCGACGAGCACGGCCGCCACCGAGTCCCACACCGGCTTGTCCAGGCCAGCAAGGAGCCGGCGATCGAACTCCAGGCTGTTCCAGGTGAGCCCCCGGACACCGGGGTAGGCGCTGTCGTAGCTCATGAGGTTCGGGGAGGCGAGCCGGGACAGGGCAGGGACCGCGCCCTCGTAGGAGATGAAGTCCTTGTCCCGGTCGCGTGCGATGGGTTCCCAGGTCGTGGGAGACGCCGGATCCATCCGCGCCCACTTCCATTGGCCCGCGTGGCGGTCCCAGTCGTTGAGCATCATGTCCACCAGCCGCGCGGCCAGCAGGGCGACGGCGTCGACTCGCTCGCCGGGGTCGCGGTCGAGCCGGGCGAGCAGCGAGTCGCTGTCGATGATCTCCAGCGCCCCGGCGAATCCTGCGCCGTGCTTCGGGACCCGGGGGTACGCCTCGATCATGCCGAGCCGGCCGGCGAACTCCGCCTGGAACTCGCCGAGGAGCGGGTCGTCCGGCATGACGACGAGAGCCGGCGAGGTGTGGAGCACCCCGGCTGCTTCCAGGATCGGGGCGGTGGCCAGGGCGGCGACCGGGTCGGCCGCACTTCCCTGGTCGCGGACCAGCGTTTCGACGATGGTGCCGTTGTAGGCCGAAGGGATCGCAACGCCGGACTTGGCCACGCTGCGGAACACGTATTCGACGTCGTCGGGCGTGACCAGCCGCAACGACCGGGTCTGGTTGCCTCCGCCCGCTTTCAGGGGGCGGAGCCCGCCCGCAAAGCTCTGCAGATTCAGCACGGGGACCATGACCGGGGTCGTCCAGAGACCGCGGTAGGCGTCGCCGAGGAGCCACCGATGGAGTCCACTCGCCTTGTATTGGGCGCCGGCTACGACTTCGACGCTGTCCGTGCCCGGGGATGGAGCGACGGGGGCCAAGGCGGCCTGGGCGGAGCCCACGGACGGCCAGAGCGCCAGGAGCACGGCGACGGCGCCTCGCGGAACGCGGGCCCGACAACGCTTCGCGTCCACGGGGCCCGCCTCAACGCCAGCGGTAGAGGGCGATGACGGCCGGCCGCTTTCCGGCTTCATCACTGAGGATGAGGATGCTGTCTGTCGTGATTGCGACGCCCTCGGTGTGCGCCAGCGATCCGGGCAGCGGACGGGCGAAGACGACGTCGCCCGCCGGGGTGATTTCGACCAGCGCCTGCTCCTCGGCGGCGACGAGCACGTAATTGCCGCTGGCAGGATCGATGGTGATGTCCGACGGATGCAGGCCCTTCCAGCTGTTGGCGCCGATCACCTGCACCAGCGGCACGGTCAGCGTCGACATCTGCTGGCCGTCGCCGGCCTCGAGCCGCCAGCGGTAGATGACGAGCATCTGCCGAAGGCTGGCCGCCCCGACGTGCTTGCAGGCCAGGAGGAGGGAGTTGATGGCAGGATCGAACGCCAGCCCCTCGAACTCGCACTCGTGGCCCAGGTGCGTGTCGTGGACGGTATACGCGACCTGCTCGCCCTCGGCGCCCTCCCGGAATTCGTAGAGCACGCCGTCGCTGGCGAGGAGGTAGAACCGGTCGCGGACGACGGCGATGGCCTCGAAATCAGCGTGGACGTCCTGCTTCCCGATCGTGAACTGCTTGACCACCACTCCACGACGGTAGTCGATCTCGGACACCCGGCCGCGTTCGTCGTTATGCGTGAAAAGCCTTCCATCGGTCGTCAGGGCCAGCCCCGAGATCTCCGCGAGGTCCTTGGGGAGGATCCAGCGGGCCAGCGCCGCCCCGCTCGCGGCGCCGGAATCCGGCTGCGCGAGGGCCCCCGCCAGGCGGGCCGCACGCCGCGTCACCTCGGCGCTGTCGGCCGAGGCGGCGGCCACGCTGGGCCCGGGATGACAGGCGGCTCCGGAGAGCAGGGCGGCGAAGAGCGCGGCGGTGGCCGGGAAATGCCTCACGCGCCGGCTCCGTTCTTCGCCGTCTGCTTCTTCTCGATGAGCGCGCGCGCACCCGCGTCGCCGATTTCGAGGTTGGCTCCCTGAATCGTCTCCCCGGCCCCGGCGCGGATGGCCGTCAGCACGTCGTCCCGCGAGGTGGCCTTCCGGACCTTGGCCAGGTAGTACAACTCGGACGGCTTGCCCTCGTTGGTGATGACCTGGTCCAGCTTCCACCGCCGGACGGAGTTGTCGAGCGCGAGCTCCACCAATTCCTGGGCACTGCCAAGGGCGTTGGTGGTGATCGTGAGGATCGCGTTGTATCGCGGCTTCTTCGGGTCGGATCCGAGCGAGGCGCCGACGCGCTTGAAGCGCTCGGTCAGGAATTCGGCCTTCTTCGGCGTGAGGGCCAGCACGAGGTCGCGGTCCGGCACCGATCCGCCATTCCCGCGAAGGGCCAGCTTGTTCAGCGGCTCGGCCCACCGGGCGGCCGCGGAGGGCTCGAGCACGCTGCGGCCGTAGTCGTAGTGCCAGGTGAGCAGCAGGACGAAGTTGAACACGACCGAGAGAACCACGGCCACCACGAGCACCTGGACCCCGGCGGCGAATCCCACGGCGATGCCGAGAAAGATGAACATGATGTCCCGCACGTCGGTGAGCGTGGTGCGGAAGCGCAGGACCGACACGACGCCGGCGAGGCTGAAGGCCAGCGCGAGGCTGTTGCGGACGATGAGGATGATGCCGGCCACGATGATCGGCAGGATGATGAGCGCCTGCACGACGGACTGCTCGTGCCGGGGCGTGCGCTTGGTGGACATGTATACCCACGACACGGGCAGCATCAGCGCCAGCGTGCCGATGCAGATGAGCATGGTGCTGAGCGCGAGCTCGAAGCGCGGCGTCAGGACGAGCGCCGCTGCGGGAGGCAGTCCCGTGGCGAGGCCGTCCTGCAGGAGCTGGGGCGTGCCGGCCAGCTGCTCGAGCCGCTCGCCGGAGAACATCCGGTCGACGACGGGGAAGGTGTATGCGAGCCCGATGGCCACGGCCGCCAGGACGACGTAATACGCCACCAGCCTGCGCATGGGTCGCTGGGAACCCTGGGTCAGGAACTCGATCATCCGCTTGTAGAAGCTCATGATGCTGGTTTCTCCCGGGACCGGTGGAAACGGGGCTCTCCTCATGGAACCGAGGCCCGGGTTCTCAGCGTCGAGCCCGCGCCATGGTCCACTTGGTGGATCGAGTGGAAAGATCGGGCGTGCGACGGGCGGGGGGTATCGCCCGTGGGGACCAAATACGAGCTAGATCGAAGGGGGGAGGACCCGTGCTGGCGCTCCGAACGGAGCGCAAAACCGGCTCAGGTGGGAGCGGTGATCGGCTGGGGGTGCCGGCCGGCCAGCACCTCGATGTCTCCGGATCCGAGGATCCGCGCCTGGTAGCCGTTCGCGGCGACCTCGATCAGCGCCCGGCCGAGGTGGGTGGTGGTCGTGGAATACTGCGGGAAGAGCCGGTGGAGGACCGGATAGAGCGGGGCGGTGAGGGTGTAGAAGGCCTGGTACCACGCGGTCTTGGAGCGGATTCCGTTCATCGGCTGGATGAAGCCCGGCCGGAACATGAACGCCGCCTTGAACGGGAGGGCCAGGAGCGCGTTCTCGGTCCGGCCCTTCACGCGCGCCCACATCGCCCGGCCCTTCTCCGTGCTGTCGGTTCCGAGTCCCGAGACATAGCAGAAGGTCATCCGGGGATTGGCGGCCGCCATCGTTCGTGCCGCGGCGAGGGTCAGGTCGTACGTCTGCCGGGTATAGTCGGCCTCGGACATCCCGGCGGCGGATACGCCGAGGCAGAAGAAGCAGGCGTCTGTTGAGGCGAACTCGGCGCGCAAGGCGTCGTAGTGGAAGAAGTCGGCATGGAGCACCTCCCGGAGCTTCGGGTGCGAGCGGCCCGTCGGCGTGCGCCCCACCACGAGGACCGACTCCACGCGCCGGTCGGTCAGGCACTCCAGCAGGGCGCCGGTGCCGACCATGCCGGTGGCGCCGAACAGGAGGACCTTCATCAGGACCCGTCCGGTGGCGGGAACGGTTGCATGCCGGAAGGTATCACGGGGGAATCAAGGGAGGGCTGTCACGCGTCCCGCGCGGACATCTATATATACGGCCCATGCAGGCGTTCTTCTCTGCCTCGCGCCTGGGCGGGCCCAACCGGCCCGCAGGCACCCGGCCATGACCTCGACGAACGCCCGGGTCCGCCAGGCATTCGCCTGGCTCGAGCAGCGCGGCAGCAACCGGAATGTCGAATGAAGCTCAGGCAGCCGCGCGCCGTAGGGAAGAAACCCGCCAGGCGCTGACCGGCGGCCCACCATCACCTGAGGAGGAGCGGCGATGCGGACAGGCAAGCGCAGCGCGGGCGAGTTCTGCTGGATCAATATCCTCACGCCCCGGCCGGCGGAGGCGCAGGCCTTCTTCGGCAAGCTGCTCGGCTGGACCTACCTGGAAATTCCCGGCCTGGGGCATCGCGTCCAGGTCGGTGGACGCGACATCGGCGGGATGTGGGATCTTGCCGCCCCCAACACCCCGCCGGGGACTCCGCCGGGCATTGGCGTCATGGTGAAGGTCGAGAGCGCCGACGCCACGGTGAAGAAGGTCATCTCGCTCGGCGGAAAGGCCAAACCGGCCTTCGACATCATGGAGCAGGGCCGCATGGCGGAATGCTTCGATCCCAACGGCGCGCAGTTCGACATCTGGGAACCGAAGAAAAGCCACGGGAACGAGGCCGACAGCTCGCTGCACGGGTCGCCGAGCTGGCACGAGACGATGACGACCGACGTGGGCCGGGCCACTGCGTTCTACACCGCGCTCTTCGGGTGGACGGCGGAGGTGATGCCGATGGAGGGGTTCGCGTACACCTCTTTCAGGCTCGGCGACGAGTTCGTGGCGGGGATGATGGCGATCACGCCGGAGATGGGACCCATCCCGCCGCACTGGGCGGTCTACTTCACCGTGGCCGACGTGGACCGGACCGCCCGCGAGGCCGACGCGCTTGGCGCCACGCGCTGCGTGCCGGTGCAGGACATCCCCGGAGTGGGTCGCTTCTGCGGACTCACTTCGCCGCAGGGCGTCATCTTCTACGTGATCAAATACGTGACCTGAGGAAGTCGACCGGCGCCAGCCTGTCGGCCTGCGGGTGCCCGAGCGGCGGCGTCGGCCGGTGGGTTCGTGGCCCACCCCCGACGCCGCACGCGTGTTCCCCTATGCAGATACTCCAGTCGATCAGGCCTTCGTGTCGCCGATCGTCCGATACACCGCCGCCCCGAGGAGCCCGCCCGCGATCGGGGCCACCCAGAACAGCCACAGCTGTGCCACCGCCCAGCCGCCGGCGAACAGCGCGACGCCGGTGCTGCGTGCGGGGTTGACGGAGGTGGCGTCCACCGGAATGCTGATCAGGTGGATCAGCGTCAGGCCGAGGCCGATGGCGAGCGGCGCGAAGCCCTTTGGCGCGCGGTCGTCGGTCGCGCCGAGGATGATGATGAGGAACATCATCGTCATGATCACTTCGGTGATCAGGGCCGACAGCAGCGAATAGCCGCCGGGGGAGTGTTCGCCGTAGCCGTTGGCTGCGAACCCGGCGGCGGGGTCCCATCCCGCCTTGCCGCTGGCGATCAGGTAGAGCACGCCGCCGGCGACGATCGCGCCGAGGACCTGGGCCACGACATACGGCATCAGCTTGTTGGCGGGAAACCGCCCGCCGGCCCAGAGGCCGATGGACACCGCCGGATTGAGATGGCAGCCAGAGATATGGCCGATCGCGTAGGCCATCGTCAGCACGGTCAGCCCGAAGGCGAGCGCGACGCCCAGGAAGCCGAGGCCGAATTCGGGGAACTGGAGGGCCAGCACGGCGCTCCCGCATCCGCCGAGCACCAGCCAGAAGGTCCCGAAGAATTCCGCCATGTACGCCTTCATGCTTCCCTCCGTCAAACCGGGGTTGGCATGCGTCCCGGCGGAACGCATGTCGGCGCCGGCCCCAGGGGGGCCGGCACCGACAGGGAAGTAATGGCCCGATTTCAGGTTGCGCTAGAGGGTCACCGCGGGGCGGCTCCGGGAGCGAGCGCCTGCCGGATCGCGTCGGCCACGGTCACTCGCTTCTCGTTCGGGAGCCGCTGCTGGAGCGTGGCCTTGCCGGCGGGCCCACCGACCCGGGCCAGCGTCTGGACCGCGCTCACCGAGAAGAGCGGATCGGGGTCGGTGAGGTATGTCGTCGCGGTCGCGATGGCCGGCGCCTTGTCGCTCCGGCCGGCCAGGTAGCGGAGCCCCGCCTGCCGAAGATTCCTCGGCTCGGACGGAGCCGTGAGCGCGATCAGCGCCTCGATGACACGCGGATCGGGCTGGTTCCGGATCCGGTACGCCGCCGACTGACGGAGCCCCAGCGGCCAGCCAGGCATCGTCCGGGCGATCAGAAGGTCGAGGGTCTCCGGGTCGGAAGGATCGAGGACCGCCACCGCCCGCTCCCGCACTGCTGAGTTGGGATCGGTGAGGAGCATGTCATGCGCCGTCGCCCGGGCCCCCACCGAGTCGAAGGACGCCCACGCCTCGATGGCGCCGCCCCGCACGTTGCTGGCCGGATCGCGGAGCGCGGAGCGGATCAGCGGGATGTCCGACGTGTCGTGGCGCTGGGCCAGCTGCTTGAGCGCCAGCTCGCGAAGCTGGGGCTCGCGCTCGTTGAGGAGAATGAGTCGGCGGGCGCTGTCGGCCGCGGGTGCGGTGCTGCCGGCGAGGGCCCGGAGCGCCCAGTTCCGTGCGCCGAATTCCTGGTCGTGCATCGCCATCGCGCCGAGCTCGGCCGGCGTCTGGTCGGTCGTGACGGTGCCGAGGAGCCAGGCGCCCTCGTCGAAGCGGAAGGAGAGCGGCTCCTGCGGGAGGGACAGCGCGAACGTCTCCTGCTGTTTCGTCACCATGATCTCCCGTCGCACCACCGAGTCGGCAGTGATGATGCGGATCGTGACCGGGAAGCGGAAGAGCGGATGGGTCGAGTCGATCACCTGCGTCTCGGCGACGGTGACGTGGAGCTGCTTCGAGGCGGGATCCCAGTGGCGGGTCACCTTCACTTTCGGGTACCCGATGCCGTAGCACCACTGGTCGAAGAACCAGTCGAGGTCCCGGTTGGCAGTCTTCTCGAAGGCGATCGCGAAGTCCTCGGTCCGCACCGGCTTGTAGGCGTTGTCGGTCAGGAAGCGCTGCATCCCCGCCCAGAACAGCGAGTCGCCGAGCAGGCGGCGGAGCTGATGGGCCACCTGCGCGCCCTTCGGGTAGATGTGGCCGCTGAAGAAGAGCTGGATCGGGTCGGCGGCGGTGTCGCCCCAGACCAGCGGGCGGACCTGGTTCAGGTCGGCCGCCATGGCCTCCTGCTGCTGGCCGAACCAGGAGCGTTGGCCCGCGGCCCACCCGCGGCTCTTCTCGTTCTGGACCGATTCCATGTAGGTGGTCAGCCCCTCGTTGAGCCAGGCGTGCGACCAGGTGGCGGTGGTCGTCAGGTCGCCGAACCACTGGTGCGCCAGTTCGTGGGCGTCGAGTCCGCGCCCGTTGTCCTCGGGCTCGCCCTCGGCGCCGTGCAGGACCAGGTCGGTCTGCGTCGTGGCCGAGACGTTCTCCATGCCGCCGTAGGTGAAGTCGGGAATGATCGCCTGGCTGTACTTGGGCCAGGGATAGTTGACCCCGAGCACCTCGGAGTAGAGCTCGATCATCGAGGGGGTCTCGCCGAAGGCGCGCCAGCCCGCGGCCACCGTGTCGCGCGCCACCCAGTAGTCCACCGGCCGGCCCCGCCACTGGTCGTGCAGGACGGTGAACGGCCCGATCACGACGGAGTAGAGGTAGGTCGAGGCCGGCTTCTCCTGCACCCAATGCCACACGCTGCCCTTGCCGCCCGGCGCGGGGGTCACGCCGGCCAGCGAGCCGTTGGAAAGGACCGACATGCCGGAGTCCGCCGTCACCAGGAATTCCCAGGTGGTCTTGTCGTTCGGGAAGTCGTAGGTCGGCACCCAGCTCCGGGTCTCGATCGCCTCGCCCTGGGTCCAGACCACGTGGCTCCTCGGCACGAAGTAGAGTCCGCGCTCGGGGACACCGGTGTAGGCGACGGTGAACACCGCGGTGTCGCCGACGGCCAGGCGCTTCGGCATCCGGACGGTGACGTGGGTCGTGTCCGCCGAGTACCTGAGCTTCTTCCCCTTCGCGTCGGTCGCGGAGGTGATGGTCAGGTGGTCGGCGTCGAGGCGCACCGTGTCGGTCGCGGTCGTGGCCACGACGGTGGTCTGGACCTGCCCCGCGATGGCCAGGTGCGACCAGTCCACGGCGATGGCGATCCGCTGGTGGATCAGGTCGAACCGGCGCGGGCGCTCCGGCCAGGTGACCGGCGGATTGTAGGCGCCGATGGACTGGGCGGCCGCGCGGGACGGCGCGAGGAAGGCCAGGCAAAGGGGCAGCAGAGCAGGGAGGCCGAGGGAGAATCGCCGCATGATCACTCGCAGGCTGTGGGGCAGGTTCGGGCGGCGCAGGGCCGCGGAGTCAGAAAGGATAATCTCAACCGATCAGCTCGGCGAACTTCTTCAGGTCGATGTTTCCGCCGGAAACGATGGCCACGATCGGTCCCGGGCCCGCCTTCCCGGTGAGGGCGGCCGCGAGCGGGAGGGCACCGGCGCCTTCCGCAATGACGCGCGCCTTCTCCGCCATGAGTCGCATCGCGCGTTTCGTCTCGTCCAGGCTCACCACGATGTACCCGTCCATCACCGGGACCAGGCGCTGCCACATCCGCGGGAACATGCTCTTGCCGCCGGCGCCGTCCACGAACGAGGCCTCCCAGTCCGCGAACACCTGCGGCGAACCCCGCGCCGCCGAGAGCGCCGCGGGCGCGCCCGTCTCCGGTTCCGCACCCCAGACCTTGATCTCCGGCTTGAGCGCCTTGACGGCGCTCCCGACCCCCACGGCGAGCCCGCCGCCGCCGATGCCGGCGATCACGGCGACCGTGTCCGGGGCGTCCTCGAGGATCTCCAGCCCCATCGTTCCGTGCCCGGCGATGAAATTGTGGTCGTCGAACGGGTGGACGAACGTCCCCGTGGCGCCAGGGTAGGCGCGCTCCTCCAGCGCCGTCCACGCCACGTCATAGGGCACCGGGAGGAGGGTGGCGCCGAGCGCCTTCATGCGCTCGAGCTTGGAAGCCGGCGCCGTCTCGATCACGACGACGGTGCAGGGCACCCCCGCCTTCCGGGCGGCGTAGGCCACTCCCTGGCCCGCGTTCCCGGCGCTGATGGTCCAGACGCCGCGCCGGCGCTCGGATTCGGGCAGCATGGCCACGGCGTTGGCGGCGCCCCGCAGCTTGTAGGCGTTGATCGGCTGCAGGTTCTCGAGCTTGAGCCGGATGTCGGGGTAGCCGGGGCCAAGTTCGAGCCGGACCAGGGGGGTGCGCACGATGGTGTCCGCGATGCGCTCGCGGGCCGCCCGGATCTCGGCGAGGGTGATGGGGCGGACCGGGTCGAGCGTCGTGGGCGTCACCGTCGGTGCTTTCGGACGAGAGGTCGGAGGAGTGGCGGGACGGGAGTCAGGCGGAAAGTGCCGCGGGCGCGGCGGGCGGTCAAGCCGGCCCGGGGCGTGCGGTTGACAATACTTAGGTATTAGCATAAGTATTGTTTCCGGCCCGCGCACCACCGCCTGGCTCCCGGAGGAGGCTCCACCGCATGTCCAGCACCGCACGGCAGGTCGACGGGGTGTTCCGCGCGCTCTCGGATCCGACGCGGCGGCGGGTGGTGGCCCGGCTGAGCCGGAGCCCCGCGTCGGTGAGCGAGCTCGCCGAACCGTTCGCCATGGCGCTTCCGTCCTTCGTGCAGCACCTCAGGGTGCTGGAGAGTTCCGGGTTGGTGCGCTCCACGAAGGCCGGGCGGGTTCGCACCTACCGCCTCGTCCCGGCCCGCCTGCGGCTCGCCGAGACCTGGCTGGCCCGGCAGCGTGACTTGTGGGAACGCCGCCTCGACCAGCTCGATGACTACCTCGTCACCCTCAAGGAGCATGCCCCATGACGCCGCCGCGACTCGTGGTTCCCGACCCCCGTCTCGACCTGGTGCTCGACCGGGTCGTGGATGTCCCGCGCGAACTGGTCTGGGCGGCCTGGACCAGGCCCGAACTCGTCTGTAAGTGGTTCACGCCCGCTCCGTGGAAGACCGTCGACTGCACGATCGACCTGCGTCCCGGGGGCGTCTTCCATACGGTAATGCGGTCGCCGGAGGGGAAGGACTTCCCGAACTTCGGCTGCTATCTCGAGGTGGTTCCCAACGAACGGCTGGTGTGGACCGACGCGCTGCTTCCGGGGTACCGTCCCGCGGAAAAACCGTTCATGACCGGCATCATCACCTTGTCGCCCGCGGGGAAGGGGACCCGGTACGTCGCCACGGTCCTGCACCGAGACGAGGCCGACCGGAAGCGGCACGAAGACATGGGCTTCAGCACCGGCTGGAGCACGGCCCTCGACCAGTTGGTGGCGCTCATGACGCAGGGGTGAGTTCAGCGGGTGCCGCTGCGCAGCTCGTACAGCCGTCCACCGAGCCAGCACTGCGGAATCGCGAGGGCGGCCAGCGCAACCGGATACCAGCGGGGGCCGAGCCCCGCGTTCCAGGTGGGCATCAGCGGGCGAGGCGGGCCGTGGACAGGCGCCCGCGACCCCGATCACGATCCGATACGAGGTCGCGACCAGGGAGAGGCGGTCGTCGAGCGGCTGGCCCATCGGCGGGAACACGTGGGCCAGGTGCAGCACGATGTCCACGAGAGTCGTGACCAGGATGACGAAGACCCCCGCCGCGACCGCCCACGCGACTTCCAGTTCACTTCTTGCCCGCCCCTTCCACCACGGCCTTGATCCTCGCCAGGTGGTAATAGCTATGCCGCAGCGCGTGGTCCTCGATGAAGAACTGGCAGGTGAGCGGCGCGCCGCCGGGGTAGAGCGAGATCGGCGCCGCCCGGTCGAGCTGCGCGTCGCTCAGGGCGCGCACCGCGGTCGCCGCCGACGCCGCGTTCGCGCGGAGGAATGCGAGCGCGGTGGCCTTGTCGACCTGGGCGTTGTCGTGCGCGTGGCCGGCGTTGAGCTTGTGGACGGCGTCCCAGGTCACGTCGGTAATCGGGTTGCCGGCCGCCAGCACCTCGGCCAGCTGGACTTCGATCGGATACATGTTCGCGACATGGTGGACGATGACCCCGACCGACCGCGTGTCCGGCAGGACCGGGAGCTTCCACTGCTGGTCGTTCAGCTTGCTGGCGTATTCCGCCAGGGCGGCGGCTCCAGCCGCGAGGCGGTCGGCCAGGGCGTTGGCGCGTTGGGACATCGAGGGCTCCTTCGCGAGAGAGGGTTGGTGTGGTCGCTGCCGCCCGTGCAGGAGCCTACGGGCCGGTCGGCGCCGTCCAGGTGTTGTTGCTCCGGTTGACGTCGGGATACACCCCCTTGGGGTCGATCTGGACTTCCACCGGCTTGGCGCCGGCCGGCGTCCGCATCTGCCACACGACGGCGCTGCCGCGGTACCACGTCTCGACCGGGAGCTTCACCGAGCGGCTGGCGCCGTCGGACGTGGTCACCAGCAGCTGGACCGGCGCCACCATTTCGCGCTTGTTCGACAGGAAGACCCGGATGTTTTCCTGGCCGTTACCCTCGGTGACCAGCACCGAATCGACCGCCTGGTCGAGGTGGTCGGTGCGGTAGAACCAGCTGCGCCAGAACCAGCTCAGGTCCTCGCCCAGGCCGTCGTTCATGGAGCGGAAAAAGTCGGCGGGCGTCGGGTGCTTGAACGCCCAGCGCCGGGTGTACTCGGCGAACGCCGAGTCGAAGGCGGTGGAGTCCACCACCTGCTCGCGGAGGAAGTGCAGCCCGACGGCCGGCCGGCCGTAGGCGTTCCATCCGCTCATCAGTCCGCTGAGCGCGCGGTCCTGCGGCTCCATGATCGGCGTCTCGGGGCCGCCCCGGGCCAGGAACTGCTGCCAGGCCCGCATCGAGCCGAACTCCAGCGACTGGATGCGCAGCGTGTCGGCGGGGTAGCGGTCACGGAAGCTGAAGACGTCGATGAAGGTGTTGAACCCCTCGTCCATCCACGGATAGAGCCGCTCCTGGGAGCCGACGATCATCGGGTACCACTCGTGCCCCTGCTCGTGGGCGATCGTGTAGTACAGCTCTTCCGGGTTCTCCGCGTCGTCGAAGGTCATCATCGGGTATTCCATCCCGCCCACCGGCCCCTGCGCGCTCACCGCCGACGGGTATGGGTAGTGGAACCACCGCGAGTGGAACTTCACCGCGTGGCGCGTGAAGTCGGCGGCGTCGTGCCAGGTGCCGATTTCACTGGGCGGGTAGAACGCCTGCATCAGGATGCCGCTCCAGCTCGAGGCGTCCCAGAGGTAGTTGGGGGCGGTGGCCCAGGCGAAGTCGCGGACGTTGTCGGCGTGCCAGCGCCAGGTGCGCGTGGCGCCGACGCGCGGCGGCAACAGGGCCGCGGACCCGACCTCGTCGGGGCGGATGATTCGCACGATGGTGTCGGAGTGCGCGGCAGCGGCCAGGCGCTGGCGGATCAGCGCCGGCAGCACCTCGGCGGGGTTCCGCAGCGTCCCGGTGGCGGTCACGGTAAACCCCGCCGGCATCGTGAGCGCCACGTCGAAGTTGCCGTACTCGAGGTAGAACTCGCCGCTGCCGATGTACTGGTCGGTGTTCCAGCCGCGCACGTCGTCGTAGACCGCCATGCGCGGGTACCACTGCGCCACCTGGTACAGCCAGCCCAGCGCGCCCTGCTGGGTCCGGCCGGTCCGGCCCTGGCGCGGGATCTGGTGATGCCAGGCGATGTCGAACCGGGCCACGGCCTTGGGCGGGAGCGGCCGGTCGAGGTTTACCCGCATCATGGTGCTGTTGACGCGGTAGGTCAGCGGCGTGGAGACCTTTTCCCCCGGGCGCTTGCCGCCGCGCACGGCGTTGAGCCGCTCGATGGTGGCGCCGGCCCGGAAGCCGGGTTCCTGGCGCGCCGCCGGGTTGGCCAGCGGGGCCATGCGCCCGTCGGGAGCGCCGTTGTTCATGTCGAGCTGGAGCCAGATGTAGCGCAGCGTGTCGGGGGAGTTGTTGGTGTAGGTCAGCGTCTCCTCGCCGCGCACGGTGTGGGTCGCGGTGTCGATCGAGGCGCGGATGTCGTAGTCGGCCCGCTGCTGCCAATACATCGGGCCCGGCATCCCGGACGCCGAGCGGAAGACGTTGGGCGTGGGCAGGGCGAGCTGGCGGAACGGGGAGGTGTCGGGTGCGCTCGCCCGGATGGTCGGCTGCGGAGCGGGTGCGGCGGGAGGCGTGGTCTGCTGTGCGGCAGCGGAGCCCGCGAAGAGCAGCATCGCGCCGAGCGCGAGCCAAACGGTGTGGCGTGATCCCGGGCGGACAAGGACCGAAGTCGTGCGCATTCCGAACCTCTTGGAAAGTGGTCGTGGGCCTGCCGGCAATGGCCTCGTAAGCTACCAGCGGACCGGAAGAATGACAGGGCCCGGCTGTTCGACGGACGTCGGCGGGCGCCTCACGACACCGGCTGGTAGCTCAGCAGGACGTTTCCGTTCCCGAAGATCCGCGAGCCCACCAGCCGCAGCGACAGTTTCGCCGTGACGCCCTCGAACATCGTCCGGCCCGCGCCGAGCACGACCGGGTCGACGACGAATTTGTACTCGTCGATGAGGCCGTGCTGCGTCAACTGCGAGACGATGCTGCCGCTCCCGAAGATGACCATGTCGTCTCCCGCTTCCGCCTTCAATGTCCGCACGGCACTCGCGAGGTCGTCCTTGACCAGCCGCGTGTTGTGCCACGCCGCCGCGGTCATCGTCCTCGAGAACACGACCTTTGGAAGGTTGTTCATCCGTTCGGCGACGACCGGCATCATTTGGGCCGCCATCGGCGTGGGCCAGAAGCCGGCCATGAGATCGTAGGTCTTCCGCCCGAAGAGGAGCGTGCCGCCTCCGGCGGCGTTGCCTTCGACGAACGCGTCCCACTCGGCATCGGGTCCGGTCCGGTGGGCAAAGCTCATGTCGCCGGTTGCGTCGGTGAAGTAGCCGTCGAGCGTGATGTGGTTGAACACGGCCAGTTTCCGCATGATCGGCTTTCTCCGTTCGCGCTCAGGCCGGCGGGATGTTGCGGTTGGTGCAGAAGAAGTTCTGCGGATCCCATTTCGCCTTGAGTTTCCCCAGCCGCGCGATCGACTTCCCCAACGCCGCCTCGGTCCGTTCGGGGCCGTCGTCCTCCGTCAGGAAGTTGACGTAGGTGCCCCCGGTCGAGAACGACCGCATGTCGTGCCATGCGTCGCGCGCCCACGCGATGTTGGCGGCGTCGTCCGCCGCCTGCTCCCACGAACCACCGATGTTGAGCACGTAGCGCGCGTCGCGATTCCCCACGGCGGAGTCCGCACCGTCGCGCTCGTTGAGGGCCCCCTCGATCTGGAACAGGATCACGGCCGAGTGCGGCGAACGGATCTTCGCGGCATTGTCCATGACCTTGGCGCAGAGCGCCGGGTCGATCCGGGGAAGATACTCGCTCTTCCAGTAATAGCGCCGGCCCTTGGGCTGCGTGCCGTCGAGCAGGGACTGCAGCTGCGCGTACGGCCGGCGCACCAGCACGTCCCCGACCGGCGTGCCGAACGCCTTGATGGGAGCGACGGCCCGCTCGCCCTCCTCGAGGGGCCCGGTGTGGCAGGCGAGGAGCGCGATGATCGGCTTGCCGTGCATCTCCTTGGGGAGCCAGGGGGCGGGCGGAGCCGGACGCATGAGTGCCACGAGCGTGAGCTCGCGCGGCGCGCCCGCGGCGAGCGTCCGGTAGAGCTCCAGCACCTTCGGCGCCTCGCTGGCCGGCCAGGCGACCAGGCCGCCGACGACCTCGGGGCCGACCGGGAAGAGGGAATAGTCGGTCCCCGTGACAATGCCGAAGTTGCTGCCGCCGCCGCGGAGCCCCCAGAAGAGATCGGCGTTCTCCTCGGTGCTGGCCCTCACGACACGCCCCTCGGCAGTCACCACGTCCATGCCGAGGACCGTGTCCGACGTCCACCCCCAGCGCCGCGTCAGGTACCCGAACCCACCGCCCAGGGTGAGCCCTGTGGCGCCGGTGAGCGACACGAACCCGAGGACGGCGGCGAGGCCGTGCACCTGGGTTTCGCGGTCCACGTCGCCGAGGAGGCAACCGCCTTGCGCGTGCGCCACGCGGGCCCGGGGATCGACCCACACGCCGCGCATGAGCGACAGGTCGAGCATGAGCCCGCCCTCGGCTGTGCCGAGTCCGGCGATGTTGTGGCCTCCCCCCTTGATGCAGAGCAGGAGTTGGTTGGCGCGCGCGAACTGCACGCACGCAATCACGTCGGCGGTGCCCAGGCAGCGCACGACCACGGCCGGCCGCCGGTCGATCATGGCGTTCCAGACGGTCCGGGATTCCTCGTATCCGGCGTCGCCGGGGAGGAGCACCGGCCCCTTCAGGCGGGCCTTCAGGCCGTCGAGCTGGTCCTGTGCGAGCTCGATCATGCGGCCGTCCAGTGTCCGGGCTTGCATCGGTCGGGTCTCCTCGGGGGTTGGGCGAAGTGCGGCCAGACATATTGCAGGCCGGAGCGCAAGCCCGCAACCGGGAGAGACGGGGACGGGGGCGAACCGGTTTCAGGGATAGGAGGGGCCGGCTCCCCGCGTCAGGAGGCAGGCGCCCGACCAGGGCCGGCGCGGGTGGAAGGTGCCGCTGCCGGGCAGCCTGGACAGGATGCGGAGGAGGAGCGGAAGGCGGTTGAGCTGGCGCGCGGTGGAGATCGCCCCGCGGACCTCGGTCGCTGTCCAGCCGAAGGGCGCGAAGAAGGCCGGCCCGGCCACGGGCGCAAACTGGAGCGGGGCGCCGGCCGCGCTGAGCGCCCGGCCCCAGTCCTTCTGGACGATGCGCATCAGGGCCGGGGACATCAGGTCGGTGATCCAGGATCGGAAATGCCGGCACGCCGCCAGGTCCGCCGCCAGGCCGCCGACCTGGGCCTCGCTGAGGTATACCAGCAGCCCTTCCGTGACGATGAGGGTGTTCCGGCCCTCGCTGTCCAGCCGTCGGAACAGCTCCCGGCGGCTGGGCTCATCCGCCAGGTCGAGTGGAATGCGCTGGAGTTCGCATACCGGCTCGACGCCGGAGAGCGCGGCCGTCTTCTCCACCAGCAGTTCCGGCTGGTCGACTTCCACCCAGCGGAGGGTACGCGGCAGCTCGAGGCGATACGGACGGGTGTCCATTCCGGCGGCAAGGTTCACGACCTGTGTGATGCCGCTTCGGACCTGTTCCTGGATCAGATGATCGAAGTTCCATGTCCGCGCCACGAACGCCCAGGCCGCCTTCCGGGCGGACGCGGGGACGGCGGCCAGGATGTCCTCCCCGCGCTTCCCGGCGAGGCGCCGGGCCCAGGGATCGCGGAAGACGGCGTCGGGGCGCTCGGTCTCCAGCGCCCGATACAGGGCCACCCAGCGGGCCGTGTCGGCCACACCGCGAATCGGAGAAGCTGCCTCCGTTCATCAGGGACCTCGTCGGGGCGTGGGAGGGGAGGGGAGATCCTTGCCGAGGCAAATGCTGGTGTCTGGCGAGAGGCAGTATTCGCCGTAGAGCGGGATGGAGCCGAATCCCGTGGCGCGGTAGAGCGCGAGGGCGGCCGCCTGCCTGATACCGGTCTCGAGGACGAGCCGCCGGGCGCCGAGCGAGCGGGCCTCCGCCTCGAGCGCGTCGACGAGGCGCCGCCCCAGGCCCGTTCCGCGGACCGACGGCGCCAGGTACATCCGCTTCAACTCCGCGGTGTTGTTGTCGATGAGCCGCACCGCGCCGCAACCGACGGGAGTCCCTCCGCGGCGCACCACGAGAAAGGCGCCACGGCCAACCCCGACCTCGTCGGGGTTCACCCGAAAGTGATTCGCGCCCGGTTCGGGGTAGATGGCGCGGAGCTCGGCGTTGAGCGCCTCGATCAGCGCGCGACTGACATCGGCGGTCAGCTCCGCGCGCGCGATCGTGATCGTGTCCATGTCCATGTCCATGAGGCCCTTGACCGGTACCGGCCGGGGCGGAAGTTGAATCGCGTTGAATTCACCCACCCAGCATCAATCGAGGATACCATGTATCTCGTCCGCGAAGTCTTCCATTGCAAGCCCGGCAAGGTGCGCCCGCTGGTGGAGAAGTTCCTCGCCATGGGAAAGCTCGGCGAGAAGTCGGGGATGCCCCCGATGCGGATCATGACGGATTTTGTCGGGGACGCATACTGGACCCTGGTCGCCGAGATGGAGGTGCCGAGCCTCCAGGCCTACGAGGCGATGATGTCACAGCCGCCGGCGTCCGAGGCCGACACGAAGCAATTCGAGGCGATCATGAAGGACTACCACGACCTTGTCAGTCACGGGCGGCGGGAGATCTACAAGATCGAGGACTGACGCGGCTCAGTGCGCGGCCGGCGCCGGGATGCTGGAGTTGAACATGTCGGCCACGTACTTCCATGAGCCATCCGCCTGCCGCCGCCGAACATCGAGGAACTTGCCGCTGTCCACGGGCGCGCCGTCCGCGGCCACCGTCAAGTGGTACCGGCCGTGCGCGTAGGCCAGGTCTCCCGTGCCCACCACTCCGTCAACGGCAATCGTGAATTCGGACAGGGGAGGGAAGGCGGCCAGGAATCCACGAATCGCCGCCGGTCCCACCACCGCCGGGGCGTTCGGGGGAAGCAACACGGCGGAATCGGCGTAGAGCCGGGTGGCCGCGTCCCAATCCTTGGCGAGCACCGAGGCGGCGAACTGCTGAGAAACCGCCTTGTTCGCCTCGATGTCCGCCGCGCTGAGCGGGGCGGCCTTCGGGGCGCAGCCAAGGAGGCCGATCACCGCCATGGTCGAAATGGCGAAGCGTGTACGCATGCTGACTCCCGGTTCGAGGTTGGTTGCTGACGGTGTCCGGAACGGTGGTTTACTTGAGCGCCCCCGCCAGCGCCGTCGGCCCCACGCCGCGGAAGATGGTCGCGTGGGTCAAGTCCGGCCGCGCCACGTACACCCAGGCGAGTCCGGGGGCCGGTCGGTTGAGCAGGATCGTCGCCAGCCGCGCGGTGGCGGTGGCGATCTCCTCGACATTCGAAGTGGCCAGGAACAGCGTGCGGGACGCCTCATCGAACGCGGCGAGACGGGCCGGCGCGGAGTCCACCACCGCGCCGCCGTTCCACCAGAGGCTCGGGTCGAGCGCGACGTAATGGCTGAAGAGCGCCGGGTCGAGCAGGAACGTCTCCACGATGAACAGGCCCGCGAGCGACTCCCCCACGATGGCCCGCTCCCCGGTCGTGCGGTAGCGGGCCTCGACCCCCGGGATGAGCTCGTCGCCGAAGAAGCGCCGGAAGGCGGCCGACCCGCCCACCCGCGGTGCGATGGCGCTGTCGGCGGCGAAGCGCGTGGGCCCGGTGAGGTCGCGGCGGCGCTGCGTGTTCGGGATTCCGACGACGATCACCGGCCGGATGGCGCCGAGCGCGATCAGCGAATCGACCGTCTGCACCACGTGCGGAAAGTCCTCGTCGAGGCCCCCGTCGGGCATGTACAGGACGGGGAACCGTTCGGTGGGGGACGCCTCATAGCCCGGCGGCGTGTGCACGTTGACCAGCCGGGCCTCGCCGAGCGCTTGGGAGGCGACCGTGAACGTGTCGTGCACGGGCACCGGGTCTTCGGGTGGCGCGGGGCTCTGCGCATGAAGGGGGCCCGCCAGCAGGGCGAGGGCAGCGACGCGAATGCCCAAGCCAATCGGCCGCGAAGGCGCCGCAGGGAGCCTCACTGTTTCAGGGCCGTTCGGACATCGCTCGCGAAGCCACACCCGAGCGCGCGGAGCCACGTCTCGTGCATCGCGGCGTTCTTGTGATAGTTGTTCGCGATCAACGTGACCTCTCGCCCGACGAGCAATCCGCTGGTGGCGAAGTGCAGCCGGTCCGTGACGATCCGCTCGTACCTGGCGGCCAGCGCAAGGTACTCCTGCGGCGTGCGGCACAACCGCACGGGATCGCGCCTGAACCAGCTTAGGCCGGGGAGGCGTTCCGAGTCGCGCCGGAGGAAGACGCCCAGCCCCCGCGTCGGCGCCGGCATTGCGGGAGGGAGCAGCCCCAGCGCCAGGTCGGGCGCCAGAATCCCTTGCGGACAGAACGCCATGCTTGCCCGTTCGCGGACGTAGACGCGCCGAAAGGGGCGATCCTCCACCGAAGTGAACGACTGCGGCAGGATGGTGATCGGCAACCCGAGCTCCAGCAACCGGCCGCGCAGGTTCCAGTTGTCGACATAGCGGGTCCCCATGTTGCCCCCGCCGCCGAACGCCAGCTCGTCGAAATCAGCCGGGTTGCTGGCGTCCGGATCGAACATGGCCCAGCTGACGCCGAATTCCTCGAACAGCTGGCGGGTGGCCCACTCGATCAGGGAGTCCCCGACGTTTCCGCGGGGCCGGACAAAGCCGATGCGCCGGTCCTTCAACGGTTCGAAGACGTGGGCGAAGGCGTCGAGCGGAAGCAGGCGGCCGCGAGTGGCTTCCATGAATTCCCCGGTTATCTGACAGATAGGTATCGACGTCATCCCCCGCACGGCGACGATTCAGCGCGAGAACACCGTGCCGTGCGGAATTGCCGTGCCGGTGAAGCCGTGCGGCCAGGTCTTCGCCGAGAGGCGGATGCCGGGCTCGGCACTGTCGGAATCGCGGAACCGCTCGTCCACCGACAACTGGCCGTTCGCGGGGTCGAAGTCGATCACGAAGAGCCGGTTGCCCGAGCCGTGCCCGGCCGAGTTGAGCACGACGCGCCGGCCCGTGCCGTCGATCGCGATCCAGTGCGGCTGTTCGCCGTCGCCGAGGTTCACCGATGACACCTCGCGGGGGTGTTCGGGGTCGGCGATGTCGAGGGCCACCAGCGCGTGCGCGTCGGGCACCGGCTGCAGCCAGTAATGCCCGGTCAGGATCGGTACCCCGCACTCCGTTCCCTGGAAGCTCCGGACAAAGGTGGCGCTCGGTGTGGGCGTGTCCGCTCCGCGCACCAGGTAGAGCCCGCAGTTGAAGGTGTGGATGTAGACGCCATGGCCGTCCGGCAGCAGGCGCGGCTCCCCGGTGAATCGCTGTTCGTCCCCACGCGGGCCCGGCGGGAGCGCAATGCTCCTGAGCAGCGTCAGGTCGGACAGCCGCCAGAACTGCACCCATTCCGAGGTCGCGGTGGTGTCGGCGTGGTCCATGTCGGTCGTGGTGGACACGGCCCGGTTCATCGACGGGATCGCGAGGACGCTGTACGGAAAGATCCACCGGTCCGGAATCGTCGTGTCGACGGCGCTTCCGCTCCGGATCACGTTCCCGCGCTCGTCCATCTCGACCAGGCCGCCGGTGGAATGGGGGCCGCCCATGGCCATCGCGCCGTGCTCGCCCGCGGCCTCCGCGGAAGCGGTGTCCGCCTGGTACTGAAAAGTCGCGAGGACGTTCCCGTCGGCCAGGCGGGTGTAGGTATGTGGATGGCTGAACCCCGCCAGGTCCCCGAACGACGCCAGGATCGCCGGCTGGCGCGGCGTCGTGAGGTCGAACAGCCACGTCCTCCCGGCGCCGAAGCCGTTTGCCAGCAGGTGCCCGTCGGCCGGCATCTCGGCCTCGGTGTGGTGGGGGTGCGTCCCCGCCATTCCGGTGGGGAGCGTGGTGAGGACGGCGCCATAACGGGCTGACGCGGGGTCGGCGTCGATCACCGCGAGGAAGTCGCTTGCCTGGCGGGCGGAATCGCCGGCCCAGAGGAACAGGTACTCGCCAGGCGACGCGTCACGCTGGCAGGCCATGGAGGCCGCCAGGAATGCAGGCAACAGGACTCGGCGCACGCGGTCTCCGTTTCGGTGTGGGTCGTGGACGGCTGCTACGGTGTCCGGCGCGCCGCCGCGTCGGCCAGTGCCACCCGTCGTGCCGCCACCCGCCAGTCGACCACCGGGGCCACCTCTTCCGCGGACAGGGCCAGGGAACTCCGGGCGCGCTCGACCACGATGCCGCCGTCGGGCAGGGCCAGGCCGAACGCGAGTTCCGCCCGGCGGCACAGCCGCTCCTCCCGGGCCCGATGCTCGGACGGCCGGGTTCCGCACCAGCGCGCGACGCGGGCGTGCGTCGCCTCGTGCACGATGGAGGCGGCGATTTCAGGCAATCCATGCCGGGGGTTCACCGTGAAGGTGAGTTCCACCAGGCACTCCATGGTCGCCGGGAAGAAGGCGCCCCGGCACGCGAAGCGCTCCACGATGAAGCCGGCGAGGTCGGTGCGGAGGCGCCGGTAGCATCGGGGCGCGTAGGTGGAGATCAGGTCGAGCGCCGCGCCAAGGCGCTCGACGACCTGCTCCGTGTCGATGTCCGGTCGGGTGTTCGCGATGCGTACGGGCAGGCCGTGGATCTCGCGCTGCTCGATCTGGGACATTCCGTCATCCTTTCCGGTCCGCGGCGTTACGGAGCGGCCGGGGGCCGTCGCAGCCCCAAATATGCGGCGTGACGTCGGCTGGAGCCAGCGCGCCTTCGGCATCCGCGCGAAGGAGATGATCGTGGTGTCCGGGTCCAAGGTATGCCCGGAAGAGATCGAGGAAGCCGTGAGGGGGAGTTGGCGGAGGCCGCTACGTCCCGAGAACGGCTTCGTCCGAGAAGTGCCGCCGAAGCGCGACCGCGGCCCCCGCGGCGACCAGCGTCACCAGCCAGACCAGGAGGGGCGTCCCGGCGAGTTCCGGGCTGGCAAGCACCCCGAGGCGCAAGAGGCGGTTGCCGGCGACGAACAGCAGCAGCCCGGTCACCAGCATGGGCAGGACCAGCAGGCCGGTGAAATGCAGGGGTCGGCGCCGGGGCGCGAGGCGGTTCCAGGCCCGCCAGAGCGGGACGCTCACGAGCAGTGCGACGGGTAGGGCGGTGAGCAGGATGGCCGGCATCCCGCGTGGCAGCCCCGTCCAGTGGCGGACCAGGGCCCCTTCGTCGCCGCCGCCCAAGACCGCGGTCAGCACGCGGGCAAACGGATTGGCCGTGATGACCAGGGCCAGCCCGAGGGGCAGCCACCGGCGGCTGGGCGCACCCAGCATCGCGGCGCCGATCCACATGAGTGCGAAGGAGAACACGGGCCCGGCAACGGTAGGAATGACGGAGGTACAATCCGCGGGAAGATCCCAGGTGTTGAAGTTTCGGGGGCCCCAGCCGCCGCACACGAGGCGGCCCACGGCGGTGTGGCTGAGTTCATGCGCCTCGTGGACGACGACGGCAAGGGCGGCCATCGCCGCGACCAGCCCCGGGGTGAGCTGGACCCGCGGGTCAGCCGCCACCGGTGTCGCCGGCCTCAGGTACGCACGTAGGCAACAGTGTCCGGGCCGCCGCCCGGTGCGCCGCCTCGAGGGTCCAGGACCCGTCGAGTTCCCAGCCGCGTGTCACCGGGTGCGGTTCGTCGCTCATGACTGCTTCGGGGGTCCCTGGCGCTGCGGATCCACCCGCCGCAGTTCCTGCCCCTGCGCCAGCAGTCGCTCGGCGAAGTCCAGCCGCTCCTGCGTCTCGCCCAGCTCCTGCCGCAGCCCGCCCATTTCGCCCTCCAGCGCCTCGAGCCTGCCCGCGTCCGCTTCGAGCGCCTCGAAGCGCGCCTGGGGCTCACTCCCGCGGGCACTCCGGCGCAGGCGCTGGGCCCACAGGCCGAACCCCAGCGCGAGCGCGGCGTGGGCGGTGGCATGCAGCGGCTCGGCTGGCACCGCCGCGAACCAGACTGCTCCCAGGTTGATGCCGCTCAACACGACGGCGATCGGGTACCACACCGCGGGCTTGAAGGTCATCGCGTACTCCTGTCGAGTCTTCCTGATGTTGCGGTTGCGCCGCCGCCAGGCACCGACGCTCGGCTCGAGGCCAGGCGGGGTTCAGCCGACCCGCCGCCAGGTGAGCGTGCGGGTCACTGCCGTCCCGTCGGCGGCGCTGGTGTCCAGCGTGATGACCAGTGTATCGCCCCGCACCTCCATCGTGCGAGTCAGCACCGCCCCGACATGCTCTCGGGAGAGCGCGCCGAGCAGCTGTTGCGTCACGGTCCCCGACCCGTCATCGACCGCGTAGGTGCCGAAGTAGGCGTCGTATCCCCCCTGTGCGCGGCTGTTGTTCTTGGCGCCGCTCGGCCCGTCCGGCACGTCGACGGCGCGGTCGCGCCGCATGAACTGCGCGGCAAAGTGCCCGGTACGATCGTACATGAGCAGGGCGACAGGATCCTCGCCCAGCGACGGCTCGGGACGTCGCTCGCCGGAGGAGGTGACGTCGATGCGGGACTGAAGCTGCCAGGTGCCCGGCAGCGCCGAGGCCAGGGACATCAAGCGCTGGAGCCCTCCGGCTGCCGCTTCCGGCTCAGCACCCCGGCCGTCACGAGCGTGAACACGAGCCCCACCGGCAGCGGCTCGAGGAAGGTGAACGCGATGTTCACCAGCGGATTCCGGTACATCTCCTTGAATTTCGCCATCTCCGCCGCCTTCGCCGCGATCTCGGCGTCCGAGGCGCCGGACGCCTTTGCTTTCTGCATCTCATACGCCGCGTACTTGTCGGTGAAGTCCGGCATGAATTTGTAGTAGACCACCTGCCAGGTGGCCACGTAGCAGATGCTGGCCACGGCCATGATCAGGAATCCCACCTGGAAGGCTCGGCCGAAGGTGATGCGCCCATCCGCCACGTTGTCACGGTAGGACCGGACGCCGAAGTAGATCATCAGGAAGCCGAGCACCATCGACGTGTAGCCGACGACCAGGCCTGTGGTGCCGAAACCGATCTGGTCGTGGAACGGCAACGTGAGGAGCATCATTGCCGACAGGATGACGCCGGCAATGAGCCCGAAGGTCAGCACGATCTTTCGCATGGCAGCTCCTGGAGGGTGAGGAGGGCCGATCGTAGCCGCCGCGTCCGGCGGACGCATCACCCGAAGGGATGATCTTGCCGGTCTTGCCCGGGAACCACCCGAAAGGCGGAGCCCAGGGGAGAACGGATGGAGGCGCGGGCTGCCGGGTGTGCCACGTGCGGCCGCCCGCGCGCCGCTACTTGGCGTCCGAGTTCCACATGTCGTTGGTGGCCTTCCAGCTTCCGTCCGGCTGCTTGGCCCAGACGCAGAGGTACTTCCCCGTCGCCGTGACCGGATTGCCGTCGGGTCCCCGGTACGATTCCTGGTAGGTGCCGGCGGTGTAGCCGAGGTCGCCGCTCTTGGCCACGCCGGCGTGCGACGTGGTCCAGGAGATCGCATAGCTCGAATCGGCGAAGCCGCCGGCCCAGACGTCCCGCGCGGCCGCCTGCCCGACGGCGGCGGGCAGGTTCGGCGGATAGGCGATCGCGTCCGTGGCGTAGAACGACGCGACCGAGTCCGCGTTCTTCGTCGCGGCCGCCTTCGACCACGCGTCATCGAGCTGCGTCAGGTGCGCGGCCAGCGCGGCGGTGTCGGCGGCCGGCGGCGCACAGGCGGCCGAGAGAAGCACGCCGGCGGTGCCCGCGGCGATGACGATGGACTTCATGTCCGACAGCGCGAGTGCCCAGCGGCGGTGTTCATCGTGGAGTGCTCCTCAAGTCGGTGGTCGAATCGTGACTGGTGGTGGTTCTGCGACTGCTCTGGATGCGATCGGTACGGTGGTTCACGCCCGCTTTCGGAGGAAGAAGTGCGTGGCCCGTTCGCCCGTGACCTGCCTGGCGCATTCGTAGCCCAGGGCATGCAGGTCGAGGTCGTGGAACATCGCCTCGCCGGTGCCGAGCAGGATCGGTCGGAGCGCGAAATGCGCCTCGTCGACCAGGCCGGCGGCGAAGTATTGCCGCACGGTGGAGACGCCCGCCCCGAGGCGCACGTCCAGCGCGCCGGCAGCCGCGCGGGCCTGCTCCAGCGCGGCGTGAATGCCCTCCGTGACGAAGCGAAACTCGGTGCCGCCCTTCATCCGGAGCGGCGCTCGGGGTGGTGCGTCAGCACGAAGACGGGCACGTGATACGGCGGCTCCTCGCCCCACCAGCCCTTCCAGCTGTCGTCCGGCCACGGGCCCCGCACGGGGCCGAACATGTTGCGGCCGAGGATCCACGCGCCGATGCCGCGAAGCCCTGCTCCGCGACCCTGTTGTCGACTCCCGGTTTCGCCCTCGCCCTGCCCGTGCATCTCGCGCCAGAAGCGGGTGTGGAGGAACCACTCCATGAGCTCGGGGCCGCGGACGCCGAGCGGGTGCTCGAGACTCTGGTTCGGCCCGGCGCCGTAGCCGTCGAGGAGAGCCCGAAGCTCTGGACGCGGAGTTTCGACATCGGGTTCCTCAGAGGTAGCTCAGCCACGGGTCGCTTCGCCGCGCCCGAAGCGCCGCGAACCACCGGCAGAGCGGATACATCGCGACCACGACGAACGCCCACACCAAGTAGACGACCGGGAGCGGGAACCCCCAGCCGGGCGGCGGACTGAAGGGATAGTTCCCGAGGTCCGGCGACTCGAACATCCAGTGCGCCGATCCGTACCGCAAGTAGCAGGTGACGACGGCGAGCAGGTGGATCAGCGCGAAGTGCAGCGCGTAATAGAACAGGGGCACCCTGCCGATGGTGAGCGCGGGACGGAGGAGTCGCGGGGTGGCGCGATCCGCGGCCCGGAGGAGGAGCAGGGCCGGACCCAGTGTCATCAGCAGGAAGAGCAGCGAGGGCGGGTACTTGGTGGTGTTCAGCCACGAGAGCACGGTAAACGCCGCGGTCGGCTGCCGCGCCCAGGGCGAGGGGTCGCCGTACCCATTGAGGCCGCGAAGCGCGACGAACGCGAGGCTCAGCGCCAGCCCCAGGCGCAGGAGGAACGCGCGCCGACGATTGTCGTCCCAGCCGTAGATCTGTCCGAGGCCGTATCCGGCGGCCGTGACGCCGATCCAGGGAATGAGCGGATAGGCCGCGAACACGACATGGTCAGGGCTGTTCAACACGAAACCGGGTGCGTGCAGGATGGCCCAGAGCGGGCTGGAGGACCTCACGCCGTCGAGGAGGTTGTGGCCCAGGATCAGGATGACGCCGATCGCCGTGACGGCGAACGCCGGAAGGTGAACGAGCAGGGAGAGCGTGATCATCGCCCAGCCGAGCGCCCAGAGGACCAGGAGCAACGTCACCCGGTAGTCGACGTTGAACTGGTAGGCGAAACATCGGATCAGCACCAGCTCCAGGAAGATCAGCCAGAGCCCCCGCGTGAGGAGGAAGCGGGACAGCTCGGCCGTGGATTTCCGCTGTCGGGAGAGGTACGCGCCCGTGCCGGTGAGCAGGAAGAACACCGGCGCGCAGATGTGCGTGACCCAGCGGGTGAAAAACAAGGCGGCCGACGCACTGGCCAGGTCCGCGGGGTTCTGCCCCGGGATGCCGAAGAAGTCGCGGGTATGATCGAGTGCCATGATGATCATGATCAGTCCGCGCACGACGTCCACCGAGTCGATGCGGGTGCGACCTGCGGGCGGCGCACTCAGGGGTCGCGCCCCTCTGCCCAGGCGATGGCGGGTGTGAGCCACCCGGCCCGGGGCTGGAAGAAGGTGCCGTGCCCGAGGCCCAGGCTCAGCGCGAGCTCCCGGGTCACGGAGCCCGGGCTGCGTCGCGCGAACATGGGGGCGCAGGAGATGCCCAGGGAGTCGCTGGTCTCGTAGAGCGACAAGAGGCGGCCGGCGACGTGGAGGTCGGGCCGGTCGTTCGACCACGGGCCGCACGCCGCCATGAATACGAAGGACACGGCGGGGTTCTGCAGCCGGGAGGACGCCAGGATCGCGATCCAGCCACCCTTGGAAAAGCCGATGACGGTGATCGCCCGCGGGGAGACGCCACGCCGGAGCAGGCTATCCACCTCCCCGGCGACGCGGGCGGCGAAAGAGTCCGAGTCGGCCTTGGGCGGGCGCTGGTCGCTCAGGACGACGAAGCCCGGGCGCCGCAGGCTGTCCAGGATCGCGTCGTACTCATAGACGCCGAAGGTGGGATCGGTCGGGCGGAGGCTGCCCGTCTCCTCGACGATCTTGGCGTGCAGGTAGATCACGTAGCGCGGCGTGGCCTGGCCCTGCGCCGGCAGGGCCCCCAGGATGAGGAGGAGGAGCCAGCCCAGCGCGGCGCGTGCCGTGCCGGTCAACGTCCCGACGCCCTTGCGTGGTGGGTGCAGGAAGCCGCCCGGGTCAGGAGCCGGCGCGAGGCGTGCCACCGGCCCCCCGAACCCGCCGCGCCCGATAGCCGAGTGTCAGCGCGACCACGAGGAAGACGAGTCCGGCGATGCCCAGGGAATTGCGGCCCGCCGCAAACGCGCCGCCGATCGCGATGACGGCGGCGACGGCGACGAGCCAGCGAAGGACGCCGGAGAGGCCGATCGAACGCTTGAGTGGAGAGCCGGTCTCGGGCATGTCACGCTCCTGGGGTGATCTCCTCGGCTGGAACCTACGCAGCGGCCGCGCCCACGCCAGCGCCCGCGTCAGCCGGATGTGCCGGGCAGTTCGCGCTCCTTCAGGGTGGCGCGGTAGACCTGGTCCGCGGCCACCACGTCCTCGACGGCGAGCCCGAGCGACTTGAAGAGGGTCACCTGTCGGGAATCGGTGCGGCCTCGCCTGGGATCCGAGATCACCTCTCCCAGCTCGGCGGCGATGGCCGGCGCGGCCATGACATCGCCCGACTCCACGAGCGCCGCCTCGCGGGAGTCGACGAACAGGCGGACACGCCGGAGGGTCGCGTCGTCCAGCTCCCGCCAGTCCGGACGGCAGGCACCGATCGCGTTGACGTGGGTGCCGGCGGCCAGCCAGTCCCCGTCGAGGACGGGAACCGGCGAGTCGGTCGCCACCACGACGATGTCGGCACCGCGCACGGCGGCCTCGGCGGAGGCCGACGCGGTGACACCGTGACGCGCGGCGAACTCGGCGGCGTGGCGCGGGCTCCAGACCCGCACCTCGGTGAGTCGCCGCACGAGGCGCAGGGCCTCGAGGTGGCTGGCCGCCTGGACGCCGGCGCCGAGGAGGCAGAGCGTCGCCGACTCCGGCCGGGCCAGGAGGTCCGTGGCGATGGCGGAGACCGCGGCGGTCCGGAGTTCCGTGATGAGCCGGCCGTCCATCACGGCGAGCGGCTCGCCGGTCTCCGGGCGGAAGAGGACGACGAGGGCGTTGTGCGTCGGGACGCCCCGGTTCCCGGGGTAGAAGGTCACCAATTTGGCGCCGAGCGCGCCGGTGTAGGCCGGCATGGCGGCGAGGAACCCGCGGTGGGCGGCCACGGGCATGACGAGGCGGACCGGTTGCACGGCGTCGCCCGCCGAGAAGGCGGCGAGCGCGGGCGCCAGGGCGGCGATCAGCTCCGGGAGGTGGAGATGCCGCCGGACGGCGGCTTCGTCGAGGACGAGGATAGGATCTCCGGTCGGCGAGCGCAGGGCGAACGATAGGCGTCAATCCGGCAGGGGACCGAACTACGATCCATGCTGCCGGAGCAGGCCTTCGATTTCCTTCAGTGTGAACGCGTTGAGTTGCACGATCTTCGCCTGCGCCTGGAAGACCGGCGGGATGACGTTGCGAGCCTCCTCCCGGTTGTCCACCTCGAGGACAATCCACGCCCGGTGGTCGCCGTCCTTGCATCCCCAGTCCGCATGGGTGAGGAAGTGGGACCCGGTCCGGAGAAATATTTCCACCGCTCGGGCACAGTCGATCGTGTTCTGGCCGTGCGGCACTTCGATCAGGAATCTTGGCATTGGACGAGATCTCCGTGGGTTGGAGCCCTGGTGCGTCATGAACGGTTCCGGGGCGCGGGCCCCGGCTGCGGAAATCAGGCCGCGTCCTCGGCGACGTCGGTCACGCCCGTGCACCGTGCCGGGCAGCCGGGCCAGTCCGTTCCGCGGTAGCGGCCGAGCAGCGTGCCGAGCACGCCCACGACGCGGAACAGCACCGCCTGGATCGCCCGGGGCATGATGAGGACGGTCTGCGTACGCCGGTGCCGGAGCGCCACATGCGCCATATAGAACATCGGCGGCCGGTTCGGCGCGCCGGCATTCAAGACCTCGAAGACGGCCTGCAGGTAGCGATCGAGGTCGACCGCCGGCCGCGTGCGCCCCTCAAAAGCGAGCGCCTGATCTCCCTCGTTCCACCACCGATGGGGGACGCCCCGGGGGAGCAGCACGCTTTGCCCGGCGCTCACGTCGACGCGCTTGCCGCCCACCGTCGCGGACAAGGTGCCGGCCGTCACCAGGCCCTCCTCGTCCTCGAAATGATGGATGTGCAGCGGCGGGCCTTCGCTGTGCGCGGGCAGCGTGCCCCGGAGGTAGAAGCACACCTCGCCATCGTGCACCTGCCTGGCAATGTCGAGCACCTCGCCAGTGTGTCTGTTCTCCAGTCGCAGCGGAGGCATAGTCGGATGACCTTGAGGTGATGTGAGTGGAACGGGAACTTGTGCCGTCAGGCAGGCTTGCGCTGCATCGGCCCGAAGAACATGCGGCGCGCCTGGTCCGCCCCGATCACGCGGACAACCTCGCGGATCGTGCAATACCCGAGGATCAGCACCGCCAGGAGGAGCTGCGTAGCCCAGAAGCGGGGCCAGACCATCTCAGCGAGCATCTTCTCGTTTCCCGCGATGAAACCGCCGGCCTGCCGCCAGAACTCGATGAGCCGTTCGAGATAGTGGATCAGCATGGCCATCAACGCGTAGAGCAGGGTCTTCCACGCGATGTTGTACGCCAGCGGATAGTCGGGATACCGGTTCACGAACGGCAGGAGATCCGCGAGCAGCACTGCCTTGCCGAGGATCAACGATGCGATCGCCACCGACACCGAGGTGCCGAGCGAGACGCCGGTGCCCTCCAGCATGAGGCTGCGCATGAGCACCACGACATGCAGCGCGATGAAGAAGAAGAGGGTGGGCGGGATGAGCGCGCGCACCTCCTCCTTGACCGTTGCGGAGAGCTTGCTCATGGCGGCATCACCTGCTGGAGGTGTGAGGAGGCGAGCGGAATGTGCTGGGCGGCGGCCCCCCCGGGCGCCGCGGCAGCATTCAGGGGGAATTTTGAGCGTCGTCGCCGGGTCCGCTAGGGGTGGTCAGCCGTGTCCCCAGAGCCGCGTCAGCGAGGCGCGCTCCGTGTAGAGCAGGTCGAAAAGGCCGAAGGCCGTCAGGGCCACGCCGAAGATTCGCAGCAAGGTGGCGCTTCGCAGGCGCAGGGCGAGGTGGGCCCCGAGGTAGGCGCTGGGGATGCTTCCAAGCGACAAGGCGAGGACCAGCATCCAGTCGATGTGGCCGAGGGCGGCGTGGGTGATCGTGCCCGGCACCGCCAGGATGGCCGCCACCACCAGCGAAGTCGCCAGCGCGCGCTTGGTCTCCATCCGGGCCCACTGGATGAAGAGGGGGGCGTAGAGCACCCCGCCCGTGTTGGCCAGCAGGCCGGAAAGGAATCCGACGCCGAGCGCGATCACGACGAGGCGGAAGCGATAGGTCCCCGGCGCCAGGGGCGCCCGCGTCTCGTGGTCCTCGTGCTGGAACAGGATGCCGAGCCCGAGCCCGGTGACGAGCAGGGCCGTCAGCAGCATCAGGGCATGGCCGCCGGCCAGGGGACTCGCGAGCGAGCCGAGTACGGTGGCGGGGAGGCCGATGGCGCAGGTCGTCCGCAGGGCGGGGCCATCGACCAGTCCTCGGCCACGATAGGCCAGGGAGGCGGCCAGGGTCGTCGGGAGGGCGGCCGGCAGGGGCGATGCCAGTGCGGCGAACCGGGGCGTGTCGAGCAGCACCCGGAGGGCGGGCGTGGTTACGGCGCTCCCGCCCTTGCCCATGAGACCGGAGATAAAGGCGACCACCGCGCCGATGGCGGTGGCCCCCGCGAGGTAACTGGGGGAATGGGGCGTCATGGGAACAGAGTAACGGGCCCCCGTGCCGAATAGCAACGGAGGCGCGCGTGGGTCCGGGTGGCTACTTTGGAAACGCTCCAACCGGCGTGAATCAGTCCCGGAGCGCCGGCCCGGATCGCCCTCGCAAGGAGGATCTGCCATGGATCCCCTCTCGGACGTGCTGCGCGTCGTGCGCCTCGACGCCGCCTACTTTTACGCCGTCGAGGCCGCGGAGCCGTGGAGCGTCGAGGCGCCACCGGCCCCGCGCCTCTCACCCCGCATCATGCCTGCCGCCGAGCACCTGATCCCCTATCACTTCCTGATCGAGGGCCGCTGCTACGGTGGCCTGGCCGGCGAGGACCAGGTGGAGATGGCCCCGGGCGACGTGATCGTCTTCCCGCACGGCGACGGACACGTCATGTCGAGTGCCCGCGGGATGCGAACCAGTCCCGAGGAATACGGCACCCCGGACCGCTATCCCAACACCGTCGTCCTCGGCAAGGGCCCCCGTACCACCTCGTTCGTCTGCGGCTTCCTGGGCTGTGATCTGCGGCCGTTCAATCCGCTCCTCGCCAGCCTCCCGCGCCGAATGCACATGCGGGGAATGTCCACCGCCTGGCTTGGCGGCTTCACCCGGCAGGTGACCGAGGAGTCCCGCCTCGGCCGGCCGGGCGCCGAGAGCGTCCTCACCCGCCTGGCCGAGCTCATGTTCGTCGAAGTATTGCGCCGGTACCTGGATGAGCTGGCACCGGGGCAGGTCGGCTGGCTCGCCGGACTTCGCGACGAAACGGTCGGCCGGGCATTGGCGCTGCTGCACGGCCGGCCCGGGCATCCCTGGACGCTGGCCGAACTGGCCACCAGGGTGGCCTCCTCCCGCTCGAAGCTGGCGGAGCGGTTCACCCTCCTCGTTGGCCAGCCGCCGATGCAGTACCTCGCCCAGTGGAGGATGCAGGTCGCCGCCAACCTGCTGATGCAGGGCAGCGCCAAGGTCGCCGCGGTCGGGAGCGAGGTCGGATACGACTCGGAGGCCGCCTTCAGTCGTGCCTTCAAGAAGGCGACCGGCCTCGCACCGGGAGCCTGGCGCACCACCCGCCGCACCTTCTCTTCCTAGCGGACGCTCGAACAACTCGGCTGGACCCCCGGGCAAGAATCCAGAAACTCGGTACGCCGGAGCAGGAATCCGGGACGACCGGTCATGGGCGATCGCACGGCGTGCGGGCATTATGGGTCCGCGCGCCACGATGAAGCGCGATGAACCCTGACGGAGGTGCCCCATGTCATCCGAACCGATTGCCTCCACCGACGCTCCCGCCGCCACCGGTGAGATTCGCGCTTGGTCCGAGGACCGCCTCACCGCCCGTGCCCGGGCCATCTGGTCCGGGGCCGACTTTCTTCCCATCGCGCGGAGCTTCGCCCCCGGCGCGGCGGAGTTCATCGCCCGGCTCGGGCTCCGTCCCGGCGAGTCGGTCCTCGACGTCGCCTGCGGCACGGGCAACCTCGCCATCCCGGCGGCCCGCGCCGGGGCGAGGGTCACCGGCATCGACATCGCACCCAATCTGATCACGGAGGCACGGCTGGAGGCGCGCACCTCGGGCCTCGCGATCGCCTTCGACGTGGGAGACGCGGAGTCGCTCCCCTACCGGGACGGGCAGTTCGACACGACGATGACGATGTTCGGCGCGATGTTCGCCTATCGTCCCGCCAGGGCGGCGGCCGAACTGGTCCGGGTGACCCGGCCTGGTGGGCGGATCGCGATGGCGAACTGGACGCCGGGGAGCGTCATCGGCGACCTGCTGCGGGCACACGTGGCGGTGGTCCCGCCCCCGGCCGAGGTGCCGAGCCCGCTGCTGTGGGGGGAGGAGGAGACGGTGCGAGCCCGCCTCGGCGACGCGGTGCGCGAGCTCACCTGCACCCGGCGCACCCTGGAACTCCGCTTCTCGCTGCCGCCGGCCGCCGTCACCGAACTGTTCGCCAGCTGTTACGGGCCGACGGTGGCGACGCTCGCCGCGGCCGGCCCCGAGGGGCGGCAGCAACTGCGCGGCGCGCTCACCCGGCTCTTCGCCGAGCACAACCTCGCCGCCGGCGACGGAACGGTGATATCGGGGGAGTACCTGGACGTCCGGGCCGCCCTCGCCTGAGCCCTTTCACTCTATCTGCACGACGGAGAACACCATGACACAGCGTAGCCACGACCTCGCGATTCGTCTCGAAGCCGGAGCCGCGGCCCTCGCCCAGTATGCCGCGTCGCTCAGCGACGCCGAGTGGCACCTGAAACTTCCCCACGACGGCCGCTCGGTGGGCGTCGTGGTGCATCATGTCGCCCGCATGTACCCCCTCGAGATTCGGCTGGCCCGGACCTTGGCCGAGGGCAGCGCCATCGAGGGCGTCACGTGGGAGGACGTCCACGCCGTGAATGCGGGACACGCCATCGAGTTCGCCGGGGTGGACAAGGCGACGGCCCTCGCGACGTTGCTGGTCGCCAGCCAGGCCGCCGCCGCGGCGGTGCGTGCCCTGACGAACGAGCAGCTGGACCGGGCTGCCCCGGTCTCGCTCAACGCGGACGCGCCGCTCACCTGCCAGTTCTTCGTGGAGGATCACGCCTTGCGCCACAGCTACCACCACCTGGCGGCGATCCGTGACGCGGTCGAAGCGGCGCGCGACCGGAATCGGAAGGCGGCGTGACCGTCCCGAGACTCCGCCTCGAATTGCTCGCCTGCGCACTCGCGCTCGGCGGGAATGGCTGCGGCTACTCGAGCCAGCCCGACTATCCGGGATCGCCGATGGATCCGGTGTCGGTGGAAGGGGTGAAGGCGGCGCCCCAGTCGATTCTGCTCTCGGCGATCGGCGAGACCAGGCAGCTCGCGGCGACCGTCGCCCCCGACGACGCGACCGACAAGGTCGTGACGTGGGAATCCTCGGACGCCTCGGTGGCCACCGTCGATGCCACCGGGCTGGTCACCGCGAAGGCGATTGGCGCTGGGGTCCTCATCACCGTCGTCACTCACGATGGAGGGCACCAGGCGTCGGTCAACGTGACGGTGGACCCGGCAGCGACCGTGATTCCCGTGGAGGCCGTGAAGGCGACGCCTCAGTCGATCGTGTTCACCGCCGTCGGCGAAACCAGGCAGGTGATTGCGACGGTAGGCCCGGTCAACGCGACCGACAAGGCGGTGACGTGGGAGTCCACGGACCCGTCGGTGGCCAGCGTCGACTCAACGGGATTGGTCACCGCGCGGGGGATCGGGTCGGGCGTGTTTATCACCGTCGTCACTCACGACGGGCACCTGCAGTCCTCCACCAACGTGACCGTCGACCCGTAAGTCCGGGTGGCCGGGCCCGGGGAAGTCGGCCGACAGGCTCGTGGTTCTTCAGCGCGGCCGCGCTTCACGCGAATCCCGAGGCCAGCCGGGATCGGACGATCACGGCCTCCTGTAGTCGGGATGGGTGTGGCTCAGAGCTTGACCATCACCTTGAGCGCCCTGCGTTCGTCCATCGCCGCATATCCGGCGGGCACGCCGGCCAGGTCCACGGTCATGTCGAAGACCGGCGACGGGTCAAGCGTGCCCGCCAGGACGTCCTCCATCAGTTCCTTCATGTAGGCGCGCACCGGGGCAGGACCCCCACGCAGGGTGCGGTTCCCGAAGAAGAGGGTCATCACGTCGAGCCCCTTCTCGGCGACGCCGTGCGGGACTCCGACGTACCCGATCGTGCCGCCAGGTCGCGTCACCTGGATCGCCAGGTCCATCGACGCCGCCGCGCCGACGCACTCGAGGACGTGGTCGGCCCCTCCCCGGGTCAGCTCGAGGACCTTGGCCGCCGCCTCCGGGCCCTGGCCCGACACGACATCGGTCGCGCCGAAGGCCCGGGCCTTGTCGAGCCGGTCGGCGTGGTGGCCCACCGCGATGATGCGCTCGGCGCCCAGCCGCTTGGCCGCCAGCACGGCGCAGAGGCCCACCGCCCCGTCGCCCACCACGACACAGGTGACCCCGGCCACGACGCCGGCACAGAGGGCGGCGTGGTGGCCGGTGCCCATGACGTCGGTGAGCGGGAAGAGCGCCGTCGTGAGCTGCTCGTCTCCCTCGACCCGGTCCGGCACCCGCACCAGCGTGCCGTCGGCGAGCGGTGCGCGCACCGCTTCGCCCTGCGCCCCATCGAGATCCCGCGCCCAGAAGTTCCCGTGCACGCAGGAGGTCTGCAGGCCCTTGCGGCAGAACTCGCAGGTGCCGTCCGAGATGGCGAAGGGGGCCAGCACGAGGTCGCCGCGTCGCACGTGGCGGACCGCCGAGCCGACCTCCTCGACGACGCCCATCGGCTCGTGCCCGGTGCGCCAGCCCGCCTGGTATTCCGACTGGCCGCGGTAGAACCAGAGGTCCGAGCCACAGATCGCCGTGTGCGTGATGCGGACGATCGCGTCGGTCGGCTCCTGGATGCGCGGGTCGGGAACCCGCTCGATGCGGATGTCGCCCGGCCCGTGAAAGACGGCTGCCTGCATGGTGAGACCCTCGTCGTTGATTGCGCGGTCCTGATGCGGCTCGCCGGCCGCTCAGAGGCCGGTCCGTTTCTCCAGCTGTTCGGGATACCGGTCGCCCTGGACGGTGATCCGGGCGGAGGCGGCCTCGATCTCGCCCAGGTCGTCGACGGCGAGCTCGAGGGCCGCGGCGCCGATGTTCTCCTCCAGCCGTGACAGCTTCGTGGTCCCCGGGATCGGCACGATCCACGGCTTCTGCGCGAGCAGCCAGGCGAGCGCCACCTGCGCGGGGGTCGCGTGCTTCCGCGTCCCGATCCGGGCGAGGAGGTCCACCATCCCCTGGTTCGCCTTGCGATTCTCCGGCGTGAAGCGGGGGACGATGTTGCGGAAGTCGGATTTATCGAAGGTCGTCGTCTCGTCGATCTTGCCGGTGAGGAAGCCGCGGCCCAGGGGGCTGAAGGGCACGAAGCCGATTCCCAGTTCCTCGAGCGTCGGGAAGACGTCGGTCTCGGGCCGGCGGAACCAGAGCGAGTATTCGCTCTGGAGCGCGGCAACCGGCTGGACGGCGTGGGCCCGGCGAACGGTCTGCGCTCCAGCTTCCGACAACCCGAAGTGCTTCACCTTGCCTTCCCGGATGAGGTCCCTCACCGCGCCCGCCACCTCCTCGATGGGCACCGCGGTATCCACACGGTGCTGATAGAAGAGGTCGATCACGTCGGTGCGGAGCCGCTTGAGCGAGGCCTCGGCGACCTGCCGGATGTGCTCCGGACGGCTGTCCTGCCCCTGCTGCTCCCCGTTGGGGCCCAGCTTGAAGCCGAACTTGGTGGCGATCACCACCTGGTCGCGGACCGGCGCCAGCGCCTCGCCCAGCAACTCCTCGTTGGTGAAGGGGCCGTAGGCCTCGGCGGTGTCGAAGAGGGTGATCCCGCGTTCGACGGCCGACCGGAGGAGCGCGATCATTTCGCGCTTCTCGGGCGGCGGGCCGTACCCATAGCTCATCCCCATGCAACCCAGGCCGAGGGCCGAGGTTTCCAGGCCGCTGTGGCCCAACTCACGCTTCTGCATGGCTCCCTCCTGGAAGGCCGCGCGCCTCCTTGACTTGCGCGAGCATGCGCTCCGCAAAGTCCAGCCGCTCCTGCACTTCGGCCAGTTCGTGCCGAAGATCCGATACCTGGTGCGCGAGGTCGTCCAGCTCAGCGGGATTTCCCGCCCGGAGTTTGGCCTCTTCCAGGCGAAGACGCTGGAGCTTGAGCACGCTCGACGAGATGATCGCGGTGACCGCGACGCCCAGCGCCATGATGGGGATCAGGGCGAATATGCCGTTCATGGATGCCCTCGATGGACAGGGTGGAGCGAGGCGGCACGTGCGAGCGCTGACGGGGCCCGGAGTAGGAGACCACGCCGCTCTCCTGTTAAATTACAGCCGTGCAAGCCGCGACGTGGAGTCGCATTTCAGTGCCGTCTTGTTGTGTCGTGAATTGGCAGTGCACTCAACGCTGGTACGAATGGAGCGCGTCATGGACGACAACACATCCAGGACCGGTGGCAAATGCCCGGTCATGCACGGTGGGAGCCAGGCGACGACCGCGGGTGGCCGGTCGAACCGCGACTGGTGGCCCAATCAACTGGACCTCGGGATGCTGCACCAGAACCCCGCCGAGTCGGATCCCATGGGGCCGGCCTTCAGGTACTCCGAGGAGTTCAAGACGCTTGACCTCGAGGCCCTCAAGAAGGACCTCTTCAAGCTGATGACGACGTCGCAGGACTGGTGGCCGGCCGACTACGGTCACTACGGGCCGCTCTTCATCCGGATGGCGTGGCACAGCGCCGGCACCTACCGCACCGGGGACGGCCGCGGCGGCGCCGGCTCGGGGACCCAGCGCTTCGCCCCCCTCAACAGCTGGCCCGACAACGCCAACCTCGACAAGGCTCGTCGCCTGCTGTGGCCGATCAAGCAGAAGTATGGCAGGAAGCTCTCCTGGGCCGACCTCATGATCTTCGCCGGCAACTGCGCCATCGAGTCGATGGGCCTCAAGCCCTTCGGCTTCGCCGGCGGCCGCGAGGACGTCTGGGAGCCCGAGCAGGACATCTACTGGGGCGCGGAGGCCGAGTGGCTCGGCGACAAGCGCTACGCCGGCGACCGGGAGCTCGAAAACCCGCTCGCCGCCGTCCAGATGGGGCTGATCTACGTGAACCCGGAAGGGCCGAACGGCAATCCCGATCCCCTCGCCTCCGCCCGCGACATCCGCGAGACCTTCGCGCGCATGGCGATGAACGACGAGGAAACCGTCGCCCTCACCGCTGGCGGCCATACCTTCGGCAAGACCCACGGCGCAGGCGACCCGAAGCTCGTCGGTCCCGAGCCCGAGGGCGCCGGCATCGAGGAGCAGGGGCTCGGCTGGAAGAACAGCTTCGGGAGCGGCAAGGGGGCGGACACGACCACCAGCGGCCTCGAGGGCGCGTGGACGCCGAACCCGGTCAAGTGGGACAACGGATACTTCGACACCCTCCTCGGCTACGAGTGGGAGTTGACCAGGAGCCCGGCCGGCGCGCACCAGTGGACGCCCAAGGATCCCGCGGCGAAGACGACCGTGCCGGACGCGCACGACCCGTCGAAACGGCACGCGCCGATGATGACGACGGCCGACATGGCGATGCGCGTGGATCCGGCCTACCTGGCGATCTCGAAGCGGTTCCACAAGCACCCGGAGCAGTTGGCCGATGCCTTTGCCCGAGCGTGGTTCAAGCTGACCCACCGCGACATGGGTCCGCGCTCCCGCTACCTCGGCGCGCTGGTCCCCAAGGAAGAGTTGCTGTGGCAGGATCCCATCCCCGCGGTCAATCACCCGCTGGTTGACGCGAAGGACATCGCGGCCCTCAAGGGGAAGCTCCTCGCCTCGGGGCTGTCCATTGCCCAGCTCGTCGCGACCGCCTGGGCGTCGGCCTCCACCTTCCGCGGCTCCGACAAGCGCGGGGGCGCCAACGGCGCGCGGCTCCGCCTGGCCCCGCAGAAGGGCTGGGAGGTCAACCAGCCGGTCCGGCTGGCGCGCGCGCTCGAGATCCTCGAGACGATCCAGAAAGACTTCAACACCGCGCAGAAGGGCGGGAAGCGGGTGTCGCTCGCCGACCTGATCGTGCTGGCCGGGTGCGCGGCAGTCGAGCAGGCGGCGAAGAAGGGGGGGGTCGAGGTGCAGGTGCCGTTCACCCCCGGGCGCATGGACGCGTCGCAGGAGCAGACGGACGTGGCGTCGTTCGGCGTGCTCGAACCGATCGCCGACGGGTTCCGCAACTACCAGAAGGCCGCCTACACCGTGTCGGCCGAGGAGCTGCTGGTGGACAAGGCGCAACTCCTGACGCTGACCGCCCCCGAGATGACGGTGCTCGTCGGCGGCATGCGCGTCCTCAATGCGAACGTTGGACAGTCCCGCCACGGCGTCTTCACCGACCGCCCCGAGACGCTCACCAACGACTTCTTCGTACACCTGCTCGATATGGGCACCACGTGGAAGCCGGTATCGGACGCCGGCGACCTGTTCGAGGGGCGCGATCGCGTGACCGGCAACGTGAAGTGGACGGCCACCCGTGTGGACCTCATCTTCGGGTCGCACTCCCAGCTCCGGGCGCTCGCGGAAGTGTACGCCTCCGATGACTCGAAGGAGGCCTTCGTGCGGGCCTTCGTGGCGGCCTGGACCAAGGTGATGAACCTGGATCGCTTCGACCTGGCCTGAGTCCCGGGGCGCGTTCCGGGCCGGTGAAGAAGGGGGGCGTCCCGTTGTGCCAGGGGACGCCCCCCTTCTGCGTGCCGACGCGGCCTGCGCCCGGCCAGCCGGGCGGGAGCCGGTCCCGGAGCTCACGCCCTGGCGCCGCCCCCGCGTGATCCGCCGCCTTCCGGGTGCCGGGCAAGGCTCACTGCCACCGGGCCGATTTGCGCAGGAAGCCACACGTGCGAGGCTCGTTTTGCGCCCGGCTGCCAGCCGTCACCACCGTGTCGATCCGGGCGGTATCGGCGGCGCTGCGCGCAGACTTGTACAGCGCTTCGCACTCGTGTGTTCCGGCGCTCGTATAGGTGTGCAGGAGCCACCAGGCGGCGAGTGCGACCACGATCGCAGCGGCAGCCAGGATTCGCCTCGGGGGCTGGTGGACGGGTTCGGGAGTGGACTCCGCCATGACGCCTCCCTCAGGATCGCGCGACGACCTGCACATCAGGCGCGGCCGAGTCCGCCCGCCGTTCAGGACTTCACATTCCTCGAGGGCGTCGACTTGCCACGACTGTTCACGGCGACCGCCTGGCGAACCAGCGCCTTGAAGGCGGACTCGTCAATGTCGTCTCCTTCGCGGATGTCGATCGCGCGGCGCGCGTTTCCGTCGAGACTCGCGTTGAAGAGACGGGTCGGATCCCTGAGAGACGCGCCCTTCAAGAAGGTCAGCTTCACGACCTTCTTGTAGGATTCGCCGGTGCAGATGATGCCGTCATGCGCCCAGACCGGGGTGCCCATCCATTTCCACTCCTCGACGACATCGGGGTCGGCTTCCTTGATGAGCTTCCGCATCCTGCCGAGAGTTTCTCCACGCCAGTCCCCGAGTTCCGCGATTCGTTCCGAGATGAGCCTCGATGCCTCCCGGCCTTGGCTCGCGTGCGACTTCTTCATGTGCTCACCCTTCGGATGTCAGGAGAACACGCGCCGGCGCCCGACGGATGGTGGCCTGCGCTCACGATCGCCTGACGATATCGACCGAGATCTCCACCGCCGGAATCGTTCCTCTGTTCTCGAGCCAGTGTGTGGTGTGCCTGTCCTCGGGCCAGCCCACTCCCGGCCCATACTCCTTGGCGACGCCATCTCGATGGTCGGTGATCGTTCCCTGGAGTATGTACACCATCCCCGGCCTGTCTAGGTGGTCGTGGGTCGGGCCGAAGACGCCTCCGGGCTCGATGGTCACCATGCGCATGCGAAGCTGACGCCCGGCCATGCCCTCGATTTCAGGGCCGAGGTCAAGGGCCGCCAGGAGCGTCACCGTAACACCCTTCGTCTCATGTGCCCCTTGTTCGCTGCTCATCGTGATCCGACGCCTCCCTGTTGTGGCCGCCTTGCGAACGAACGACGCATCTGCTCTGAGCGCGCTCGCGGCTGCCGAGGCCGCTCGGGCCCGTGCGCCGCATGCGCGGGGAGGCGCCCGCCGGTCCTCGTCAACCCTTGTAATTCACATTCGCAAATTGCACCCGGACACCGTCCGGGTCGAGCACATAGACCTGGCTCTGACCTTGCAACGTCGGTTGTGCGTCGGGCACGGCCGCCTTGATCGCGCTCAAGGTCGCCTGTGGTTCATACCCGTCGATGCCGAAGCAGAAGTGATTGAACCCTGGTTGCTGGCCAGCATCGATCGCATAGATGCCGAGGAAGCCGTCTTCAAGCCCGAATTCGCAGAAATCCTTGTCCTCTGCCTGGATCGGCAGGCCGGTCAAGCGCTGGTAGAAGTCCTTCGAGCGCGCCACATTCGAGGTATAGATCGTCACATGGTTCAGCGTCCTGGTATGGAATGGCGCCGCCTGCGCTCGATGCACGACTCCGCCTGCCAGCGGGCCGCCGACGTATCGACCGATGCCGAGCGCGAACAGGCCCTGCAACAACTGTCGCCTGGTGAGGCCGCCTTCGTCGTAGAGGCCTACGAGGCGATCCAGCTCGTGCAGCATGTGTCCTCCATGGTACCGATGCGGAAGCGTCCGCCGAACGGGGATGAGTGTGGTGCGTCTTGCGACCGGCGCATGCTGGCGATTGCGTCCCGACGGGTCGCGACGTGCCTCAAAAGCGCTGGAGGTCGGCCGCAAAGACGACGGGGCCCGAGAATGACCGGCGAATATCCGCCAGCAGCTGATCGGCTCCAACTTGCCGGCCGTAATGGTAGACCACCAGGAGCTTGGGGCCCGCCTGTGCGGCCAGGACGCCCAGCTGCAGCGCCGTGGTGTGGTATTGACCGACATAGCGCGCCCAATCGGCGGCATCGCGGCCGCGAGGAGCCCGCGTGGAATCGGAAGGTTGTACCTCGTGGATGAGGATGTCCACTCCCTTGGCCATCCGCACCAGCTCCTCGCTCGGTCGCGTGTCACCCGACAGCACGATGCTTCGGCCGGGGGCGTCGAAGCGATAGCCATACGCCTCGCGCCACTCGCCGTGGTTGACGAGGAACGCCGTGACGCGGACGCCCCCGCTGTCGTACACGACGCCTGGAGCGATCTCGTGCACGGTTACCCGGTAGCCGTCTCGGGACTCGTGCTCGAGCCCTTCCGTGCGAATCCGAATGTCCTCCTGGAACGCGGCATAGAGGTGCTCGACCATCTGCCCCAGCCCGTGAGGCCCGTACAGCGGAAACGGCCGGGAGCGCCCCGTGACCCAGGACGTGAAAATGAGGTCCGCCAGGCCGAGCACGTGATCGCTGTGCAGGTGGGTGATGAAGGCGGCGGTGACGCCGTCGGTCGGCAGGCCGGCTGCGGCGAGCCGGCGCTCGACGCCGGCGCCCGCGTCGACGAGGAACACGCGGTTGCCGACCACCACGGCGGTCGCTGGCCCCGAGGCGTCGGGCAGGGGCCGTGGCGTGCCGGTTCCCAGCATGACGACGACAGTGCTCTCGGGTGCGACCAGTCGTGCGCCCGGAGGGACACCGCCTGCCACGCCCTGCCCCAACAACGATGCCGTGAGCCCCAGCAGGGCGGGAAGGGAGGGTACCATGGTGCACCTCGATGCGTTGGGGAGGTGAGAGGCGTGATGCGGCCTGACGCCCGCCACGCTTTAGGACGCCCCGGCTGCCAGCACTAGCGAGCCCTTGGCAGCTGCGTGCGCTGGTCAGGTGGCGTCGTGGACTGGAGCGGAAGGGTGAGCCCTGCGCACCGCCCTAGGAGCCGGCCACGATGTCGCCGGCAACGGTCTCGAGGGTGATGTGATCCATGATCCCAACGCTTCGCATCCACGCTCGATAGCGCTCCGCACCGGCTCTGCCGAGTTCTTCGGATTCCCACTCCGCCACGGCGACCGTCGTGGTGCTATCCGCCCGCATGAGCCGGTAGCGGACGAAGCCAGGCTGCGCACGGAAGACGGCAACCCCGTCAGTCTCAATCTGACGAAAGATACGCTCCGCTTCCGGCGAGTCGGTGTTGATGTTCCAGTGAGCGACCGATACCCGCAGGTATCGCGACGCGACGGGCTCGTGTTTCACCAGCGGCACACTCCCGAAAGACGTTGAGGCCACGAGTGCGAGTCCAAGGAGGCTCGCGGGAAGACTGCTTGAACGCCACATGGTTACCTCCAGGGACGCCGCCTGGCGATCAGCGTCAGTGTTAGTGGCTGCGTGCACCGCCGCCCGCTGCATGCTGGTGTGAGGCCGCTCCCGAGTCAAGCGATGCACCTTGGCTCACGAGCTCGATTGTCCCGATCACGCCTCCCAGTCCGAACTCCCCCTGCGCCTGCCTTCCCCGAGGCTGACAACCTGTCGGCACCGACTGGTCGCGGGTCGTCCGGGAGGGCTTGAATCCGCGCAACATTACGCCCCCGATCCCTCGGGGGCAACCCGGCGAGTTCCCGTTCCAATTCTTGAAGATGTCCTCGAAGGCCAGCGTCGGCTCCCCGGCCTGGCTCGCGCGAACGGCGGTATTGACGGGGTCAGAGAGGCTCCGCTCCGTCGCCGAGGATGGGCGTCAACCTGCGGGGGGCTGGACACCCGGGGCGGTTGGGCGTATGATTTGGGCATATGACCAATCACAAGAGGATGGCCCGGGACACGAACTCGCGGCAGACCCGGGAACGGCTCCTCCACGCGACGGTCGAGTTGATGGCCGAAATAGGGGTCGACCGTGTCCGCACGCGCTCGATCGCCGAGCGCGCCGGCGTGAACCCTGCGCTGGTCCACTACCACTTCGGCTCGGTAACGGCCCTGGTCATGGAGGCGGCACAGGACGCCCTTCTGCGGACCCTGGGCCCCGCGGTCGAGGGGTTTCGGTCCGGCGCCACGATCGGTGCCTCGATCCGGGCGGTCCTGCGATGGATCGAGCGCCACGGGAAGGAGGCCCCCGGCTCGACCATCCTCGCGGAAGCGATGGTGAAGGCAACGCGGAATGCCTCCTTTCGCAGGTGGGCCACCAGTGCTTCCCAGCGCTTTCGACGGGTCATCCTGGACCGGTTGCGCGAGGCTCGCGACGTCGGCGAGCTCGATCCGGAGCTCGACCTGCCCGCCGTGGCGATCCTGCTGGCCGCGGCCCTCGACGGCCTGCTCTTCCACCGCTTGGTGGATCCGACTCTCGACGTGATGCAGGTGGCCCGCCCGCTCGAGGCGATGCTGATCGGTCCCCGCCGCAGCGCCCGGGGCGGGCCCAGGCGACGGAAGGACGCTCGTCCACGAGCCGGTTGATCCGGGCGGGGATGACGCGGCAGGCCAGGCGTGGAGCTGGGCTAACCTTGGTACAGACGGGAGGTATCGACAATGATGACCATTCTCATCGTCGGCGCGGGGATTGCCGGTCCGACGCTCGCGTACTGGCTGCAGCGCGCCGGCTACGCGCCCACGCTCGTCGAGCACTCCCCGGAGCTACGGCGCGGCGGCTACCTCGTCGACTTCTGGGGCGCCGGCTTCGATGTGGCCGACCGGATGGGCATCGTGCCCGAGGTGATGCGCCGTGGCTATCGCCTGGCCGAGGTCCGGCAGGTGGACGACGGGGGACGCCGGATCTCTGCGTTCGACCCGGTGCTGTTCGTGCGCGGGACGAGCGGGCGCTATGTGAGCATCGCACGCAGCGATCTCGGGGCGATCATCTACGGCGCGTGCGGCCGCGGGGTCGAGACGATCTTTGGGGACAGCGTGCGGGCGCTTGACGACGACGGGGCTCGTGTTCGCGTCACCTTCGACAGCGGCAGGGTTCGCGATTTCGATCTGGTCGTTGGGGCGGATGGCCTGCATTCACAGGTGCGCCGACTGGTGTTCGGTCCGCAGGACCGTTTCGAGAAGTACCTGGGGATCACGGTCGCCGCGTTCGAGGTCGAGGGATACCGCCCGCGCGACGAACTCGTCGCGGTGATGTACACGCAGGTCGGTCACCAGGTCACGCGATTGTCGTTGCGCGACGACGTCACGATGTTCCTGTTCGCGTTCGTCGACGACGGAAGCGTCCCGATTCACGATGCCGATGCGCAGCAAGCAACGCTTCGGGCGCGTCTCGCTGGCGCCAAGTGGGAGACTCCGGCGATCCTCGAGCGCATCGGCGACGCCAAGACGTTCTACTATGACCGCGTGAGCCAGATACGAATGCCGTCCTGGACGCGCGGCCGGGTGGCGCTGCTGGGCGATGCGGCGGCGTGCGTCTCGCTCCTGGCCGGTCAGGGGTCTGCGCTGGCGATGGTGGAGGCGTACGTGCTGGCCGCCGAGCTGGCACGGGCGCGGGGCAGTCACGCCGAGGCGTTCGCCCGCTACGAGGGCATGCTGATGCCGTTCCTCCGATCGAAGCAGAAGGCGGCTGTTCGCCTGGCGCCCGCGTTCGCGCCGCGGAATGCCAGGCAACTCTTCCTCCGCAACTCGATTGTACGGTTCTTCAATGTTCCGATCGTCGCGAGGCTCGCGATGGGCAACAGCCTGCGCGATGCCATCGCGCTGCCTTCGTGGCCGGGACCGGGCTGAGGGTCACGAGTGCATCGTCCGCGCTCCCACGGGCCACCGCCGGCTGGATGCATGGGGCCAAGACGACCCTCCGGCCGCGCTCCGACGTGACCTTCGTCTTCGCGGCCGACCTCGGCCTATCGCTTCTTCCCCCCGGCACCGGGCGCGGCCGCGATCTGCTTCATCCACGCCGCGATCTGGCGTTCGTCGAGGTCGTCTACGGATTCGAGTTCCACGCCCCGCGTGGACTTGCCCATCGCCACCGGTGTTACTGGAGGTACCGGCGTGAGCGTCACGCCGTTCACGAACATGAGCTTGACGTGTTGCGCGAAGCCGCCGCAGCAAAAGCACCAGCCATCGCCGACGCCGTAGTACGACATGCCCCACTTGACGGAGCGCTGCAGGCCGGGCAGCGTCTTGGCCGCCAGGGCATCGACTCGTTCGGCGATGGCGCGCTGCCGCTGCGGCAGGCTGGCGATGTAGGCGAAGACCGGCTTGTCACCAGCCGCCGCCTTCGCGGGGCTTGCCTTGCCGGTGATCATGCTCTCCGGCAGCATCGTGGCAGGTTTGGCTCGTGCCGCCGTCTGCTTTGCCGGTCTCCGGACCGTGGGCTTGGAAGTCTTGTCTGTCTTGCGTGCGGGCATGGTGGTCTCGTGTATCCCGGAAGTAGGTCGGCCTAACGAACACGCATGAGCAGCGGGGCCGCACTCAGGGAGGGCCGCCGCCTACCCAGATCTTACCTTGGCCGCCCCGGCGGAGCTAGCGCGGCCCCGGCTGCTGCCTGCGAGGGTTAGGAGGCATCCCGGCGAAAGACGTCCATCTGCCACACCAGGGTCCCGGTCCGGGAGGCGCGCTGAAAACCTGCACTCGTCAGGAGTGCTTCCATGTCTGCCACCGGGTGTACGAACGAGCGGAAGACATTGCCCCGGATGTGGCGGATCAGGTTTTCGGCCGCCATCACCAAGCGTACGTACCAGCGGTCACGAGGATAGGAGAGAGCCAGGAGAATCCGCGTGTGGTCGGCGGCGGCGCGAAGCAGCGCCTCGAAGGCGGGGTAGCAGCACACGACCCGATCGAGGGTGACGACATCGACCACCGGGACCGAGGGGGCGGTCGTAACGAAGTCCGCCACCTGCCACGACATCCGGTGCGCGACCCCGCGGCGTCGCGCTTCCGCCTGCCCGCCCGCCACAAACGCCGCCGACATATCAATGCACGTGGCGCTGGCGACCCCCGACTCGAGGAGCTCGAATGACAGGGCGCCAATGCCCGCCCCGATATCTAGGACCGATTCGGCGCGGATGCCCGCAGCCGCGATGCCCGCCAAGAGCCCCCGGGTCGTCTGGTCTGGCCCGGACCGCTGGTAAGTCGCCAAGTCGCGCGCCGCGCGATGGGCGTCGAATTGTTGCGCGGTCAAGTCGGACGGAGAGGAGCAACAATGGCTCATGATAGTCGTGTCTGCGGGACGCCAACTAACGACTGGCGCATCAGCTGCGCGGGCGCTGCGCGGCAGGGTCCGCGCCGTCCTCCGTTAGAACCTACGGTGTGGCGGCTGCCAGGGCCAGCGCGCCCATGATAGTACTCGTAAGTGACGGCGCCTCGGAGGCGTTGTGCTCTGCGACTTCGGAGGCGCCGCAGGCAAGGAACACAGCAGGGGACAGGGGTCCGAATATCAACCAGAGCGAATAAGAAGCCAGCCTCTATCGCTTTTCCCCACAGAAGATTGAGCAGCGGTGGAACGGAAAGCCCCAAATGGGAACCCAGAACCCACCGCACCGGTCATGCTCCGGCTCCCCCCTCGGCGCCCGGCAACCTCTCGCCCGACACCCGATGAAGGGCCTCACTGATCTGCCCGCCAGCAGCACGAACCAGGTCAACTCCGCCAGGACAGACGTGCGTCACCGCGGCGGTGCGGATGCTCCGGATCCGCTGCTACACCCATCCGTAGCTGACGCCCGAGATTCCGAAGGGCGCCGCGGCTCCTCCTCAACCCGGGCCCGGCTCCCGGTCCACCCCGTCGAACGCCCTTGCCATGGCGCTCGGCCGGTGGCCCGCGATCGCGATCCGGGTGAGGGTGCGGCGAATCGAGAGTCCGCGGACAGTGACCAGCGCGATGCTGCCGAGCGCGAGCTGGTCGGCAGCGGCCGCGCGGGAGACGAACGCCAAGCCCAGGCCCGCCGCGACCGCTTGCTTGATGGCCTCGGTGCTGCCGAGTTCGACGGTCCTCCCCACCCGGTGTCCGCCGGCCGCGAGCGCCGCGGCTACCACCTCGGCGGTGCCGGACCCCGCCTCCCGTACCAGGAGCCGCTCCGCCGCCACCCGACCCCAGGCGACCGACCGGCCGGCCACCGGATGGCCGGCCGACGCGATCAGCACCAGGCGGTCCTCCCGCCACGCCGTCACGACGATCCCCTCGTCGGCGACCGGCCCCTCCACCAGCGCCACGTCCAGCTCGTAGCCCTGGAGTCGGCGGACGATCTCCTGGCTGTTGGCGCTGGTGAGACGGATGTCCACGCCGGGATGGCGGACGGCGAAGCGGGCGAGCACGGGGGGGAGGAGGTAGGTGGCGATGGTGGTGCTCGCGCCGATCCGGAGGGTTCCCAGCTCGAGGTTTCGGAACGCGCGCATCTCCGCCTCGGCGCTCCCGGTGAGCCCGAAGATGGCGCGGGCGTGCGCGGCGAGCACGGTGCCCGCCTCTGTGAGCCGAGCCCCGCGCGGGCCCCGTTCCAGGAGGGCGACGCCGAGCCCACGCTCCAGTTCGCGCACTGCCTTGCTGATGGCCGGCTGGCTCACGTGCGCGGCCTCCGCGGCGCGGGTGAAGCCGCCGTGCCGCGCGACGGCCTCGAACAGCCGCAGGGAGTTGAGGTTCAATGCCATAACCAAAAGTTAGCATCACCCGCACAAACTTGTATTGGCGCTATGACCAGGAGGAGGCTAACCTGCGCCCATGCCGGACACGCCGATGCCGTCACCGCCCGCTGCCCGCCGCCCATCGCCGGTCGCCCTCGCCGCGTTCGGGCTGGGCGCCGGGTTCGCCCTCACCCCATGGGCCTCGCCCGCGCTGGCCCTGGCCATCGGCGCGGTCCTGGCGCTCACCCTCGGCAACCCGGCGCCGCGACTTACCTCGCGCGCCGCCAGCCGGCTGCTCCAGGCCGCGGTGGTGGGGCTCGGCTTCGGCATGCCGCTCGGCGCGGTGGTCTCGGCCGGCCGCACGGGGGTGCTGTACACCGTCGCCGGCATCGCCACGGCACTCACCCTCGGCCTCATGCTCGGGCGCCGGCTCCGGGTGGAACCGCAGACGTCGCTCCTCATCACGGCCGGCACCAGCATCTGCGGCGGCAGCGCGATCGCGGCGCTCGGCCCGGCGATCGGCGCCCGGACCGAGGCTATGACGGTGGCGCTGGCGACGGTGTTCGTCCTGAACGCGGTGGCCCTCTATCTGTTCCCCCCGGTGGGCCACCTCCTGCACCTGAGCCAGCACCAGTTCGCGGTCTGGGCCGCGATCGCGATCCACGACACCAGCTCCGTCGTGGCCGCGGCGGCGAGCTACGGTCCCCTGGCGCTGGAGCAGGCCACGGTGCTCAAGCTCGCGCGCGCTCTCTGGATCGTGCCGCTCACGCTGGCCGCGAGCGCGGTGGCGCGGCGACGCGGCACCGTCCCGGCCGTCGGCGGTTCCACCCCCGTCGTGCGGATCCCGTGGTTCATCGGGCTCTTCGTGCTGGCGGCGGCGGCGCGCTCGCTGCTCCCCGCCCCGGCGGCGCCGGTGCTGGACGGGCTCGCGAGACTGGCGAAGACGGCCCTGGTGCTCACGCTCTTTCTGATCGGCGCCGGGCTGAGCCGGGCCAACCTCCGGTCGGTCGGGGTGCGACCCCTGCTGCAGGGAGTGCTGCTGTGGGTCGCGGTCGGCGGGCTGGCCTTGCTGCTCGCGGCGCGGTGGGTGCCGGCGTGAGAGGGGAGAAGTGAGAAGGGGGCGCCGCGGGCCGGCGGGTTGAATCCCTGTCAGGGAGCGATGCCCATCACCGGCCGGGCCCGGGCGGCGGGCGGCATCGGGCGGGGATGGACGTCTGGTCGAACGGCGCGGCACCGAACGGGACGGAACGGAGCCCCGCCTGGAGTTGTCATCTGGGGGCGGAAGGTGGTGCTCACGGAAGAACGCCCACATCAGACTGGTCGCGTCGATGCTGCTGGTGGTGGGGCCGACCAGCCACCGCGGCACGGTTTGCCGCCGGGCCAGGAATGGCCTCCTCCCAGGATGGTGTAGAGCACCACCGTTGCCCCATCGGGGCATCAAGTGTACTCGAGACGGGTGACATCCGCCGTCATTGGCAATGCGACGGGCTTCAACTCGCACCGATTTCTGCGAGCCCACTCCGCTGTCCAGGTCAGGGCGCTCGGAAAGGGCCTGGGGGATACCCGCACAGGCCCTCGGTGAACGCGCCGACGAGGTGTTCGGTCGCACCAGGGCGCCGTCCTCGATCTGCTCGAGCATGATGACGACGCCTGCGGCTGCTATGCGTCTTCGTACGCTTTCTCCAGTGCCGCCACGTCGAGCTTCACCATGGTCATCATCGCGTCCATGACAGCCTGCACCTTTGTCGGGTTCGTGTCGGCGATGAGTTCCATGAAACGCCTCGGCACGATTTGCCACGTGACGCCGAACGGGTCGGTGATCCAGCCACACTGCGACGGGGTGGCGCCGGCGCTGACGAGCTTGTCCCAGTACCTGTCAACCTCTCCCTGGTCCTCGCAGTCGACAAAGAGCGAGAAACCTTCGGAGAACGTGAAATACGGGCCGCCGTTGTACCCCATGAAGGACTGGCCACCGATGACGAACTCGGCCGACGTGACCGGTCCGTCCTTGCCGGCGCGGGCGACCTTCCTGATCTCGGAGTCCGGGAACGTGGTGGTGTAGAACGCCATGGCGGCGTCAAGCTGGTCGTTGAACATCAGGAACGGTGTCACTTTGGACATCTGGGTGTCTCCTGGGTTGCGTCTCCGCCTGGCGCTCGCGATCGTCGCTAGCGCCGGCTCCCCTCCGCGAGCACCGCATCCAGCTGCTCGAACGTCTCGCTGTTCCAGCTCGTGCTGCCCGATGCGATCGCTTCGTCGAGCGCTTCCTTTGACGGATAGAGATCGTGCATCACGGCAAGCGTCTTGCCGCCCTTCTCCTCGAACGTGACCGTCGTGACCTGGCCCGCCTCACCTGCCTCCTCGTTGGTCCAGACGATGCGCGACGGGGGCACCACGTCGATGTACCTGCCGAAGAAGGCGAACGGCTCCGGTGCGTCAGGATGGCTGAAGACCAGCTTGTACCTGCCGCCGGTGCGGACATCCATGTCGCACGAGAGCAGCTTGATGGGGACCGACTTCGGCACCCACCAGCGCTTGAAGATCTCGGCGTCGCTCCACGCCTTGAACACCATCTCGCGCGGGGCGTTGAAGGTGCGCGTGACGACGAGCTCACGTTCGGACCTCCGTTCGGTCGTGGTGCGTGCGGTCGTGTCATTGCTTGTGGCGGCGTTCATCTGACCTCTCCTTGTGTTGTAGTTCCTCGAGCACCTTGTCCAATTCGGCGAATCGTTCCTCCCACATCTTCCGGTACCGCTCGAGCCAGGCGTTGACGTCGGCAAGCCGCTGGGGCCCGAGCCTGCAGGTCCGCACGCGGCCGATCTTTTCGGTGCGGACGAGCCCGGCCTCTTCCAGGACACCGACATGCTTCTTCATCCCGGTGAGCGTCATCCGGAACCGGTCGGCCAGCTCGGTGATCGAGGCGTCGGCGCCGCCGAGCTGCTCCAGGACCCCGCGGCGGGTGGCATCGGAGAGCGCGGCGAAGGCGGCATCGAGCTCGACAGAAGCATACTGAACCATATGGTTCAGTATATGGTGTTCGTCCAAGTCGCGCAAGGGGGGCGGTCGGGGCGGGGGACGATCGCTTGATCCTGGAGCAGTTGCAGGACGAACCGGACTCGGAGTGGCTCCAGCGCAGGCTGGTCCGCGACGCGAATGACCACCTTGCCGACCGCGCGGCCAATAGAACTGACTGATCTCCGTCAGTGGGTTCGCGACGAACAGGCTAAGTGCGCTGAGTTCTATGAGAACCTACGGCGTGGCGGCTGCCAGAGCAAAGCGCGCCCTCGTAAGCTGCATGCGCTGGTTAGGCCGCAGATCGATTCGGAGTTCGGCACGACCAACCCCATGCGCGGCCAGTTGACTACTCCAGTGCCTGGCAGCAGGACGCACCGTCGCGGGCAGGGGCCTCAGCGCAGCACGAGCACGAGCTCGGTGACGCCTTCGCCGGCGACCTCGCCGCTTCCCTCGCGCTCGACGCGGAAGCCGCACTTCTCCAGGACGTGGATCGAGCCGAGGTTGTGCCTGGCGACGTGCGCGTGGAGCGGACGCTCGGTCACGAGGTGCAGGAAAGCGGTGAGCGCCCGGGTCGCGACACCCTTGCCCCAATGCTCCTTGCCGATCCAATAGCCGACGAGGCGGACCCCGTCCTGGGGCCAGCTCCCGATGTTGCCCGCGACCTGGCCGTCGACGACAATCGTCTGGTTGATCGCCGCCGGGTTGCCGAGGATGTTTGTCGCCCAATGGGCGTCGAAGGCTGCGCGGTCGCGGGCAGGGAAGGCTGCCATCCGCGTGGCGTCGGCGTCGAGTTGTTGCTCGTAGAAGATGGGGAGGTCGTTGGGCTCGATGTTCCGCAGTCGCACTTCGTTCGTCATTTCTCCCCGCCCGGCCGGGCCTGTCAGTCCATCTCTCTCTCGTGCCCTTAGGGATGTGCGAAGCAGGCAGTGTGCCGAGCGCCGCCTAACGAAACGCGCATCAGCGGCGAGGGCGCTGCCCGAGCCAGCGCGCCCTCGGCAGCTGAATGGGCTGGTTAGGCCTCACTGCCAAGCCTGCCAGCTGCTGGCGACTGAAGACCTCGCGCTCAGAGCAGCCTCCGCATCAAGTGGCCGACTCCGAAGCGAGTAGCCGTGGTACCGACGAGCTCGAAGCCACACGCACGATAAAAGCCCTCAGCATGTGGGTTCCCAACGACGTGAATGGCTGCCGCGCCTTGCAGGCGCGCCACCGCCACGCAACGATCGATCAGCTTGCGGCCGATCCCTTGGCGCCAGGTACCTGGGTCGACAAAGAGTGCGTCAAGCTCCGCGTTGCCATCTTCGCGCGGAAGCAGTGCTGCAAATCCCTGGATAGACCCGGCGATCTCAGCGACATAAACCTGGCAGTCGTCGATTTGTGCTTGGGGGAGGTCGATGGCGTCCGGATTGGCAAGGATCGCCTCGCGATCTGAGGGATTGGCGAGCGAGGCGCGCGCCTGCAATGCCTCAAGCGCGAGTCGTTCGGAAGGTCGAGCCAGTCGGACGTGAACGGCATCCTGCATAGGTCCCGGGGCTTGGAGTGAGGCCTAACGAAACGCGCATCAGCGGCGAGGGCGCTGCGCGGCAGCCGCCGCGCCGTCCTCGGTTACAACCTACGGTGCGGCGGCTGCCAGGGCAAAGCGCGCCCTCGCTCGCTGCAGGCGCTGGTTAGGCGCCTTCCGTCGCCTCAGGCTCCGCCGCCAATTGGGCGCTATGCCACACGCCAACGACCCAGACGGTGGTGCCCTGTACGCGGTAGAAGAACCGATAGGGCCGGACGATGACCTCGCGGTAGGGAAGGCCTCGAAACTCTGGAATACGCCGCCCGGACTCGGGGAACTTCTCCAGCCGGCTGAGAGCCTTGAGGGCCCGCGTGTAGAACCGACGGGCGGCCGCCGGCCGCTCCGCGAGGATGTACGCGATAACGTCGAGGAATTGTCGATCGCCCGTCGGCGTGAACCGCACCTTCACGCGTGGACATCCCTCAGCATCCGGTCAGCTTCCGCCAGGACCGCAGCGAGCTCACGACCTCTTCCCTTCGCGATCTCCCGTTCGCCAGCGGCGAGGATGCGGAGGATCTGTCGTTCCCGCTCCCCGAGCTCATAGGCTTCCATGCTGAGCATCACGGCCGCCGCTCGGCCACGTTGGGTGATCACCACCGGCTCGCGGGACCGGCGGACTCGGTCGAGAGCGCCCGCTGCATCTTGGCGGAGATCGGTGATCGGGATGATGTCGGGCATTTTTGGCATGGCGTGGGCACCTGTTAGATGTACGTCTAACAGTACTGCTGGGTGCTCCAGCGCGCAAGATGGAATGGCGGGGGCTCGGGCAGGTCGGGAGCTGGGTGGAAGTGCGCCTAACGACTGGCGCATGAGCTGCGAGGGCGCTGCGCGGCGGCTGCCCAAGCAAAGCGCGACCTCGTCAGCTGCATGCGCTGGTTAGGTGGCATCAGGTCCGGTACACGTCCCGCCAGTGCCCGATCTTCACCACCATGATCCGCAGGATCTGATCCTCAATCTCGTACAGGATGCGGTAGTCTCCTTGACGGACCCGATACCGCTCCTGCCCCGACAGCTTCTCGGCCGCCACGGGCCGGGGATCCTCGGCGAGAGCTTGGATACGCGCAATAATGCGCCCTCGATCCTTCGGGGGCACCTGGGCAAGTTCCTTGGCGGCGGACCGCTTGATCTCGAGACTATAGCTTGCCACGCCGCTTCAGGTCTTTGAGGACATCCTCGAAGGCGAGCGACGGTTCTTTGGCCCGGGCAGCGAAGGCCGCCAGGTCCTCGGCATCCTCGGCCAAGCTCGCCCGGATGGCGGCGTTGACGAGGTCGGAGAGGCTGCGCTCCGTCGAGGCGGCCTTGATCCGGAGGGCTCGATGGAGAGTGGGGTCGAAATAGACGGTGGCGCGCTTCTGAGTGGCCATGGAGGCATGATAGCGGTGTGACGTCATGACGTCAAGACGTCATTTACTGATGCCACCTAACGACCTGCGCTTCTGCGGCGGGGCGCTGCGCGGCCGCCGGCGCGTCCTCCGTCAAGATCTACGCGTGGCGGCCTCAGCGCGCGCCTGTCCGTGCATAGCGGTCAGACGGCACGCCACAGGGGTGCAGAGCCGCGCGGTCGACGCGGCAGATCAAGCGCCCCGTGCGGCGACCCCGAGAATGACGCGCTCGGCCTCCTCGAGCGGTGCTCGGCAAGCTCGTGCCCGTTGAGAAGCAGGAAGGCTTCCATCGCCGCATGCCCGATGCGCTTGTTGCCGTCGAGAAGGGCTGATTCTGCCATGAGGGAGCAGCCGAGTGCTGCGGCTTTGGTGGCCAGGTACTGGATCGAGATCTTGGCCACCAAACGTCATGCGGGGTTGGGCCGCTGCGGACTCGAGCGCACCCAAGTCCCGAAGCCGCTCTCCGCTCCACCGGATTGGCTCAGGAGACGTTCGGTGGAGGACCAGCACCTCGCCTAGGCTGAGGTACCGCACCTAGGCGAGGCGGCGGTAGAGCTCGCGGTTCTTCGTCGAGGACGCGTTGCGCAGCACGCTCAAACTGCTTCGTCGGAGGCGGTGACGAAGTCCCGGACGGCTGCGCGGCGGCCAGATCGGCGACCGGGACGTGCAGCCGGAGTGGCCGCCTACTTGAGACGGCGCTCGGCGGTCATCGGGAAGCTGGATGGACAAGGTCATGTGGCACCTCCTACCGGAAGGATAACGCGTCGGCACCCGCCGTGGCCACGTCGGGGCCGCCTAACGAACTGCGCATCAGCGGCGAGGGCGCTGCGCGGCAGCCGCCGCAGATCGAGCGCGCCCTCGCAGCTGCATGCGCTGGTTAGGCAGCAGCCATGTGACGAACCATCTCCGCTGCTGCGATCACTAGGTCGGAGTTGTCGCGGGCGGGCGAGCCGTCAGGGAGTACCGTGACGTCCTCCAGCCCTGTCCGGATGCCGTGCCCTCTATCGAGAGCGCGGCGATTGAACGGCCCAGCTCGCGATGCCGTATCCGTGGTGAAGCCTGATCCAACGTGATGCCAGCGGAGATCACCGTCTCTTCCATCGTGGCGGCGTGCCGGACGGCGGCCTCGGGATCGAGGTCAAGCGGTTCGATGAGAACGCGGCGACACCGGTCGGCCAATCCAGAGGCCACAAAGGCATTTGCATCCTCGATCGTGAGCAAGCCGGCCTCGATCGCCACGCCGCGGGAAAGCAGGAGCTCACACAACTCAATGATGCCTGGCTCTCCCTGATTGGCGGTGACCAGGTCGGGCAGCTCTCCCACGCCTCAACGATGCGCCAACGCTCCTCGGGATCCGCGCAAATTGTCGCTGACGTGGTTAACGAGACAGGCGTGTCGGGACAGAGAAGACGGATGCAACGCAGGACCTCCGCACATGCGGTGCCATCCAGGGTTTCCAGGCCGGAGGGGTCGAAGGCATGGACATGCACCGAGTGAGCACCGGCTCGCACGACGGCGCGAGCTGCATCCGCGATGGTGGTCGGTGTGCGCGGTACCGCCAAGTGAGTACGGTCGCCATTGAGCGCGACTTGTAGGAATGTGGACGGTGGCAAGCCCTGCCGTTCCTTTCCAAGTGGCGCAGTACAGTGCTGCTGCCTAACGACTGGCGCATCAGCTGCGAGGGCGCTGCGCGGCAGCCGCCGCGCCGTCCTCGGTTAGAACCTACGGCGTGGCGGCTGCCAGCAGCCAGCGCGCCCTCGTCAGCTGCATGCGCTGGTTAGGCCTCAATGCTCACCGACGCGCCTGCCACCGGCGCGGATCTCGGCGGCCGTGCATGACGGCAAGCACCGACACGCTCTCAGGTAAGACGACGAAATAGATCAAGTAGGGGAAGCGCCGGAGTTGGGCACGGCGAATGTCGTCTAGGGCGGTGGGGAATTGCGAAGGAGCCCGCTCGATCGCCGCGAGGACAATCCGGACCGAGCGGATGAACTCGTGGCCCAAGCCGGTGCTGCGCTCCTCGTACCACCGATAGGCCTCGGCCAACTCGGCCCGCGCCTCGGGCCGAAGAAACAAGCGCGGCGTCATGCGCCGCGCTCTTCGATCTCGTCGAGGGCCTCCTGCCAGGGTTGGCCAGGGGCTCCATCCTTGGTCAGTGCGGCTCGGCGACGTCTGAGTTCCGCCGCTTGGTCCGGGGCCATCTCGATACTCTGCGGCTCGAGGCTATCCCAGAGTTGCTCGGCGAGCTCAATGCGCTCAGCCGGCGTGAGGTGGGAGAAGTCGAAGATGGGAGCAGCCATAAGTCTAATGTGGCAAGGAGCTTAGGTTCACGCAAGATGGGGAGGGATGGCGCTGAGGCCTAACGACTGGCGCATCAGCTGCGAGGGCGCTGCGCGGCAGCCGCCGCGCGTCCTCGGTCAGACTGCATGCGCTGGTTAGACAGCGGCCACCGCTAGTGGCGTCAACCGACTGGCGGGACAGGTCCCGACGCTGCGGGTGGCGATGCCGTCGGCCGCACAAAGCGCCGGTGCCCAAGCCACAGGATCGCCGGACAATAGCCCAACCCCATCACAACGCACAGGATATAGAAGAGGAAGCGATACTCGGGCCGGAAGAAGTCCTCGAAGGTCCCCCAATCGGGCAGTCCCGCACCTTTCGCCTGGGCCAGGTGCTCCATGATCACAAACTGTATGGAGGCGCCAGCGATCCAGAGCGCCTGAAAGGCTCCGATGCTCAAGACTGCGCCCCCGAAGGCGGTGTGCGCAACCAACGTGAAATAAGGCACTGTGCAGACCGAAATGACCAAGGCGCCATCCAAGAGCCAAACGGCGGGATCATTCGCCACCCCAGCTCGTTCCAGGAGCGGCACCAGCGTCAGGGGCAAGAGGCAGACCAGGGCCAACTGGATCTTGTCGCGCCACAGGTGCTCACGGGTGACCGGCAGAGGGTCATTCGCGACCGGCGCCATCGAAAAGACCAATGCGACCATGGCCGTCGAACCGAACCAGAGGGCGACGAAGACCATGGGCACACGACCGCCAATGGTGCGGAACTGGTGCGCCCAGAGCACCAGCCCAAGGGTGGCCACGCCAGCGGCGAGAATCTTCGCCAATTGCGGGGCACCGTAACGGGATGTATGTGGCATGTCCTGAAGTCGTTGGGCCGCTGACTAACGACTGGCGCATCAGCTGCGAGGGCGCTGCGCGGCAGCCGCCGCGCGTCCTCGGTTAGAACCTACGGCGCGGCGGCTGCCGCAGAAGAGCGCGCCCTCGTCAGCTGCATGCGCTGGTTAGACGCCAACGCCTGAGTTCTCAACGCTTACGTTCCATGGGATTCTCTCGGGAGGTCTGCTGCCCGAGCTGTTGGGCGAGCCCGATGAGAATTCCTTCGGGACCCCGGATGTAGCAGAGCCGGTAGATGTCTTCGTAATTGACGACTTCATCGACCACCGTCGCACCGAGCTTGCTGAGCCGGGCGAGGGTGTCGTCGATGTCCTCGACGGTGAACATGACGCGCAGGTATCCCAACGAGTTCACGGGGGCTGTGCGGTGATCGGACGCGATGGCGGGGGCGTCGAAGCGCGAGAGCTCGAGGCGGCTGTGGCCGTCGGGGGTGCGCATCATGGCGATCTCGACGCGCTGGCCGCGCACTCCGGTGACGCGGCCGGCCCATTCGCCTTCGATGGGCATGCGGCCTTCGAGGGTAAGGCCGAGTTCGGTGAAGAACTCAATGGCGGCATCGATGTCTTCCACCACGATGCCGACGTTGTCCATACGCTTGACTGTCATGATGTCTCCTTGGCGTCCTAACGACTGGCGCATCAGCTGCGAGGGCGCTGCGCGGCAGCCGCCGCGCCGTCCTCGGTTAGAACCTACGGTGCGGCGGCTGCCAGAGCAAAGCGCGCCCTCGTCAGCTGCATGCGCTGGTTAGACCGCGCGACCCACCATCATCCGGCCTTCTGGTAGACCGGGCACCTCACGCTGGAGACGGGTCCCCAGTCGATCCCGCTCGATGTCGAGGTCGTACGCCACCTGCAGATTCAGCCAGAACCGATCCGACGTGCCGAAAAACCGGGCCAAGCGGAGCGCCGTATCGGCGCTGACCCCCCGGGTGCCGTGCACAATCTCATTGATGCGGCGCGCGGGAACGGTCAGGCTCTTGGCCAGCCGATACTGCGTCAGCTCCAGCGGCACGAGAAACTCCTCGAGCAGAACCTCGCCGGGATGGACCGGCGCAAGGCGCTTGCGAGTTGTCATGAGGCCCTCCTAGTGGTAATCGACCATCTCGACGTCGTGTGCATCGCCATTCTTCCAGGCGAAGCAGAGTCGCCATTGGTCATTGACTCGAATACTCCACTGGCCGGCGCGATTCCCGCCCAGCTTCTCCAGG
>CAWETL010000005.1:0-336067 GCA_963812085.1 uncultured Gemmatimonadales bacterium | reverse complement strand
GCAATGGAAGCAAACGGGGCGATAGAAACGCCGCATCAATACGGAAGCCATTCCCAGCATTGCTAATCCAGGTGTATTCCTTCTCGGTCGGATGTGTATGCCTCCAGGCATCCGTCCACCCTTGGGCTAGCAGGGATTGGATACCCACCGAGGGAATGTGCGGTCGCGACTCCACGTCCAATTCGCTATCGGCGCTGTTGAAGTCCCCAAGCAAAACGGTAGGCCGAGCAAGCCACCCCTCTGCGAGGGGAGCGAGAATGGCGTGATAATTGGTGATGTCAGGAAACTTGGCTGGAAAATATACCGCTACGATGTTGAGTCCGGTCCATAGGCATTGTTGCCGAGAACGGTGGTTCACGTCTGGTGACAAGTCGGGAGGAGAGGGGATCTCTAAGGGCAGCTTGGAAGCGACCAAGACGGAGTTCTTCTTTGGCCCAGACTCCTGGCGTGTGTATTGGTGAGTGTAGCGCATGCCTTGGAGCATCGCACGCAGTTGCATGGTTGGGGCAGTCAGGCGCGTCTCGGTCAGCACCACGATGACATCCGCGTCCTGCTCCTCAAGTGCGCCCACAAGAGCTGAAACCCGATTGCCCCCGCCGTGGCGGATGTTCCAAGTGACGAGGCGCATCAAGAAATCCTACGTGTTGCTGGAGGGCAGGGAAAGCTCGGCGATGGCCGTGCCGAACCGATAGGGCTCTAGCAGCGGCAAGTTCTTCTTCGAGAGGTTTATTCCCCATTCCGGTGCACTCTTCTTGCCTTCGTACTCTCGATCAACCAGGAGAGCGTTTGGAGATCTCCAAGCGATTGCCGGGATAGCGTAGAGCTTAGGCTCCGCCCCTTCAGCAAATAGCGTAAGCACGACCATGCGCTCCTGGGTGAGCGGCATCTTGGCCTTTGTCATGAAAACGTACCCCGGGGCCCCGGAGGGACTTGACCTGGACTTCCCTGAATGGCCCGGGTGCCTTTCGAACGACAAAGTCGATGCCGCGGTCATCCACCTCTGACGAATACACCTCAAACCCGTGCATCGTGAACTCCATCTTCACGAAATACTCGGCATATCGGCCAATCTGTTGGCTCGACAGAGGTTCCCAGTGATGACGTGTCATCATGACCCAAAGTAGCGAGGTGGTGTGACAGTGGTTCCGAGTGCTATGCCTGAACGTGTCCCTTGGGGGTAATCTCGCCCCCCATCGTGATTGGATCAGGTCATGGGCCCGTTCAAACGCGCCTGCATGCTCGGGCGATGGATGAGCAAAAAGAGCACATGTGACGTCGCAAACGTATCGATTGATGTGGCCCCCAGCCGCGCCAAGGCCTCTCCGACGAGCTCCCTCATGAAGGATGTGCGCTCCCTGCGCGGAAAGTGCTGGTAAATCACGAGGGAATGCCCTCGCTTATAGGTCTCCTGCACTTCCACCCAGTAGAGGTATTTGGAGGAGTTCTTCCGCCCTGCCGGCGTACTTGCCACTTCAAGTCCATTGTCAGGATCAAAGAAGAGCAAGGGGCACGTGGCTAGCTCAGCCCAAGCCCGCCTGAAGTAGTACGACCTCTCCAGAATGGAATCCCTAAGCAGGGCGGGGTAGTAGCTGGCCCCCGGGAGCAGGTCCCAGAGTTTGGCATGGTCTACCGAGCGTCGAACCGTAGGATTCATAAAGTGTTGAAGCGCGTCGTAGAGAAGCGGGTCGTGCTTCCGCCAGAGGACGGCCATGCAGATAGCCTCTGAACTCCCCATCGGTTCGCTCGTCATCAGGCGTTAGAAGCCAACAGACTCCCAGGGGCAGGCCGCTCGCCTCTGAAAGAGCCCGAAGCAGGCGCCATACTTTCTGTAGTCGTTGATGTCACCGAAGTATTGGTGTTTCACGTTTCCTCACCCTAGTCTGCTCCTCAGTGAGCGCCAGCTGTTACGCAATGTGCCGACCCCGTGCTCTCCAGGCAATTGGCGGCCGGGAGCGCTCGGAACGAGTCTTGACTACCGCTTCTGCTACCCGCTCAGCCGTGCCAGCGGTTCAAGTACCTCCCGGTGCTGCCCGTACCAGTCTAGCAGAGGCCCGCGCGGCTCGAATCCCCGCGACTGCCTCTGGCTCCTGAGCAGCGAACGGCTGGCCTGTATTGAGGCTGCGGGTTTGGAGCCGGACCGAGGCCGACTTGGCAGCCTTGACGAGCTTCATCCCCTCCGCGAGGTGGGGCGCCACGATGCGCCCGAAGCCGCGACAGCCGATCGCCCCACCCCCTGAATTGGAGGTCAACGTTGCCGTGAGGAAATTTGTGGCAGATCTCAATGCCTCTCGGCAGGGCGGATGGTCGAAAGTAGGCGAAGCCCGGCCCGTGCCGGCTTGGTTAAGGGCTCGGACATCTCCAACTCTGGGGGCCAGCGCTAGAGCGGCCTTCCAGTACTCGCGCCAGAAGTCAGTTACCGGCGCGTCGGCCACAGGCTGATACCCCAATGTGCTCTTCTCGATCGCTGCAGAGAGAAGAGCTGCCTTGTAAGCGAGGCGGTGGCCCAGGTCGCTCTCCCTGAACCATGCCAGGATGTCTTCGTAGGCGAGCCAAGCATCGAACCCCTTGTTCCCCGCTCCTGAGCCGAGGTACCGAGAAGGGGCAACGAGGACTGTCGAGCAGAGAGCGCACTCCTGCCTTTCCAAGTACGTCTCCGCCCTCCTCCGGTATCGCACTGCCTGATCGGCCTGGAATCCGGCGTCGATCTTGTTTTCGATGAGCAAACGGCCAACGGCGCCTGCTTCGAGCTCCACAGTGAGTTCAAGATCCGACTCCCCGGTGGACTGTGTGACGGAGCGGCGCACGCCTCGCACCGCCTGGACGTCACTCAGACCAGGAGGTGGTACGAGATACAAACCACCGGCTGAATGGCAGACTACTCGATAACTCCTCCAAGAGGAGTAGGTCCAAGTCGCGTTCGCATACGCCGGCGATGGTGAGAGTCTGGGGAACCGTCATGTGGTGACGGCCGGCTGCCGCTCTTTCGAATACTGCCAGAGTGCCCGGTCGAGCACTCGCATGGATACGTGAAGGCGCTCCGCCAGCTCCCTCGTGAACTCACCAGTAGTCCCACCAGAGGCCAAAGTCGTACCCCTTCTCAGCACCGGGACGTGAGAGCGACCACAAGGCGCGGAAGTCGAGAATGGGGTACGGGTCACGGGCACAGAAATGGAGGAGTACAGATGCTGTTGGCCACCTTACGCCCGAGAGAAGCGTCAAGATCTCGATCCGAAGCTGCTCATTGGACGAGGTAAAGGAGGCCGCCGTTACGGCCCTGATGAACTCAGGTGAATTGGCCGCGCGGCGTCCCTGCGTCCGCGTTGTCTTCCATTTAGTCAGTGCCATGAACTCAGTCTTAGTGAGGTGACCTCTCCGCAGAGCTGCGGGGGCTAATGACAGCGGTATGCAGTCGCCGCCTGAGGAGTTGTATCGCTCAGCCCATGTCACCACGTCGCCCCTTGGAAAGCGCAACTTAAACGTCAATGGATTCTCCTGACTCATGGTCCAACCATCGAAACTCAGTTGCGACAGAGCCTTGAAGTACTCGCCGAAGCGGGAGCCCCGCAATTTGATTCACACCCCGGTCTCGGCGATCATGGGGAGGAGGCTCTGCTGGGGTATCGAGAAGCGAGTACACACTGCTTGCCACGTTGTGATGCCAAGAAAAGACTGACAAATCGCGCTTCGCTCTTCGGCCGTACGATGCGGGAGACTAGCCGCCAGGGTCGCTGATAGTCGCAATTCCGCAGGGTAGCGAGCCCAGTCGGCTTCTTGGGCCTTCAGGTCATCCAGGATCATCAAGCCCAGCAGCCGACGGCCCTTACGGACCTCCCACGCGGCGTCGAGGTGGCGAAGCATCTGGTGACGAGTTCGCATCCAGTAGGTGGACGTGGTGGGCATGGGTTCCGTGCGCTTCCCTTCCACCACAATAACCACCTCGTCTGTCGTCAAAAATGCATCCGGCGAGCTCGGGCCCTCGAGGATGTGTGGCCCCCGGCCAAGCATGCCGGCAGCGATTGAAGCATGCGCTCAGCAATGGCTGATGCTTCTCTCGCCACGAGACGCTGTCGAAATGTTCGTGTGCGGTCACTTGTGCCCCATGCAGCCGGATCCTCCGGTGCCTCGCAGTGGTCGACGAGCCAGTGCAGAAGCGAAATGGGAGCGGGGAGCTTGGCCTCTCGGGGCCACCATCTTGCCCTCGCGGAGGGTCAGTTCTTGTACAGCGTTGAAGGAATTGCCGATGGGAGTGGCCAGTGAGAGGAGCCCGGGGACCGAACGCCTTCCTGATTGATCCCAGCACTGCAGCCAATTGAACACCGGAGCAACGCGTGTACGTGAGGAGTCGTACTTTCCCATCACCGGTCCTTGAAATGGTTGCCGAGCATTTCCGGATGGTCATCAGAGCCCGCTCCAGACCATCGGATCTTCCTCGTTATCGGCCTCGTTGAGCGGCGGAGGGGCCTAGGTCCACTTGGGTCATGTTGGCCCGTCGGCAGGACGAGTGCAGGCTCGTTTCATTCGGGCCTGCTCAACGACTTGACTGCTTCTGCAAATAGTGGTGCGAACGCAGTTACTTTCGTTACCCCAGGATCGATCTTGAACACGGCCTCCTTCCATTGCGCCTCGTATCTGGTCATTGGTTGGCCTTTCGGGGCAAATCTGCGCGCCCTCGCCACTGGCACCTTAAAGAACAACCCGAAACGACCGCGAGCCAGCCCTAATGCCAAACGCAATGAAGAAGCCCCTGCTGAACGCGCAGCATGGTACTTGAAACTTGGCCTGAACGACCAGCCCTTGCGTTGAACGAATGCGTCGACCTGGTCGGCATACGCCAGAAAGTGTTTAACACTTCTCTTTGTTGAAATGGACAACCCTCATAGAACGCGCGGTCGTACACTGCGAGCCCCTTGACTGTCTTCACCTTGGGCGCGGCGGTCGCTAAGGCGGTTCACCAGCAGAAGTGGTGTGGCCGTCAACCCACCGCTTTACCTCAACAAGATCAACCTCGTAGTTGATCTTGCCGACGACTTGCAACGTCCCAGGTCGATGCTAGGGGCGATATGATCAACTCGATCTCAGCTGTCAAACGCAAAGTCGAGATCTTCAGGTCGATTCTTCGCTTCAAGCCAGAGCCTCTTTATCGATCAAGATCGACTGGCCCAGAGTGCGTACTGCAGGACCTGCGGGAGAATGGTGGCGGTCACGGGTGTGTTCTTGAGCTGCGACGAGCAACTGCTATCGAAGCCTACTACTCCGATAATACTGGATCCCTGGCAGTTCCTCCTCCACGCACCTAACGTTTCAGGAGGAGATGTGATCGAGGAGCTCCTTCGTGCCGAGACGCGTCTCAGAGCTCCTCTTCAGACCTGAAGGGGTCCGCGAGGAAGGTTTTCTTGCTGCGCCTGTCTGCGCTGCCAGATCAGGTTCGCCACGCAATGGCCTCTGTGTGGGGTGCGGCTGCATTGCAAGCGCCCGCGCATCAGCCGCTGCGCCATCAGGACCTCACAACTACGGCGGCGGCGGTCCGAGGGCCAGCGCCGCCCCTTTCCGCTGCAGGCAGTCGTCAGCGGCTCGCTACTCCGATGCCCTGGCATTCCCCCACGCATCTTCGAACTGCTGAGGCCTGGTTCATTGGGACGTTCACCGACATGTTGCCCAGCTCCGATGCCGCCGGTCTTGAGAGGCGCTCATACTCACGGTTAACTGCGTCACGATAGACCCGATTGGCGACGTCGCGAGGCACCACAAAGAAATGAGATGTTCAAAGCCCAGCTTTCCCTCGTGTCCTGCGTCGTGGCGACCTTTCGGTCCAAGTTCACAAGACACAACGAAGTCTCGAACGAACTTGTCAAGGTGAGATCCTCCTCACTCCTTGCACTGCGTCAGGTACACCTTGTCCTCAGAAGAGCTGTACCCCTTCTTGACTTGAATAGGAGCTTCCGCCTGGGATCAGCGTGTCAACCAGGAGATCGCTGCCGGCGAAAATTGGTGAAGAGGCCCTGCCTGTGTTGTAGGCGGGAATTCCATGCATCCAGCACTTGCCGCCACGCCGCCTCACCGATCCGTCCGTGAGGTTGGGTTTTTCGGCTGCGGCTTTGGCCATGGCTGACGAAGGGATCGAGACCCCGAGTGGGTGACATCGGCGGCAGTAGCGAGGGTCGAGCGAGTTAGGAACTCAACTATTCTGAAACGTTACGTCCGCCTGGCCCAAATGCCAAATGGGAATCCGCGCAGCGCGCTCAACCTCCCCAACCCCCTGCTTTGCCTCCGATGGAATCAGCCCTCGATCAGGCGGGCCGCCCGTGTTGCCAATTTGTTGTGAGTCCAACTCCTTAATGGCTCCACCCCCTGCCTTCAGTTATTGGAATCAGCTCGACCCCCTGCTTACGAATTCCAAAGGGGGTAACCGTTGTGAGTCTGTTGTGAGTTGGGTGAAATGGAGGGGCGCCGACGAGACCAGTAACGCTAGACAAGACAACAAGTTAACGGCACTGGCAGTCGTTGCGGAATTCTTCTTCCGGCCTGAAAATGGAATGTGGCGGACGAACCACGATTTCAGCCGAAATCGACCCCTGTTGTGTGTTTTGTTGTGTGTCCAGGACAACAAAAGGGCCCTTTCGGGCCCCCGACTCACAACACCGATGCCCAGAACGACGCGTGAGTGCTACAAGTTGTTGCAGGACAATGACTTACGACCAACTTTGCAAGCAGGGGGTCAGGGGTTGAGCTGCGGCCGCAACTGCGGCCTCGCTCCGCTCGTCGGGCTGCGCCCGCCGCCAGCCCTGCGGGCCGGACGCGTCGATCCCGGTCCGCTCCACTCGGTAACTCACGGCCTCACTGCGACTCCTGCGGTGGGGCCTTTTTCGCGCGCGATTTTGGTGACAACTCGGTGCGGGTCGCATCCCATACTGGGCGCAACCCCGAAGGAGGTTGCCTGTGGAGGGGAAAGCCGATCTGGTGCCCGTTGAGGCGATTGCGAGCCTGATTCATACCGTTCGGGAGCGTCGCGTCATGTTGGACTCCGACCTGGCGCGTCTCTATGGGGTCACTACCAAACGGCTGAATGAGCAGGTCAAGCGAAACCGCGCTCGATTTCCGGACGATTTCGCGTTCCGGTTGACGTCTGCGGAGATCGCCGACTTGAGGTCGCAAATTGCGACCTCAAGTGGGGAGTGGGGTCGTCCGGGCCTTTGTGCGGCTGCGGGCCGCGCTGGGGGCGCACGCCGAGTTGGCACGGAAACTCGACGCGATGGAAGCCCGGTACGACCAGCAATTTCGCGCCGTGTTCGATGCCATCCGGGCGCTCATCCGTGAGGATACCGAGCCACGGAAGCGGATCGGGTTCCATCCGCCGCCCGGTGCTGAGCCTCCTCCATCGTGAACCTCCCTTACTGCAGACAGGGGCCGATCTCATATCATCTGGTTCGTAGCTTCAACTCCGCTGGGCCCGCGCGGGCAGTGGTGCCGCGCCGGGAGCGATTCTGAAGGGGCAGGGCCGGGCCCTGTCCAGGGAGGATTCCATGAAAGGCTTCATCGGCGACATCGAAGACCGGACCGAGAAGAACCTCGATTTCCGGCGCGTGCTGTACACCGGGTCGCACATTCAGCTGGTGCTGATGTCCCTCAACCCGGGCGAAGAGATCGGCGAAGAGACCCACGAGGACACCGACCAGTTCTTCCGCGTGGAGGAGGGGAAGGGCGAGTTCGTGATCGACGGCCGCACGAGCCCCATCGAAAGCGACATGGCCATGGTCATCCCGGCGGGGGCGCGACACAACATCCGGAACACCGGCCGCAAAGCGATGAAGTTGTACACCCTCTATGGGCCGCCCCATCACGAGGACGGCACCGTGCACCACACCAGGGCGGATGCGGAAATCTCCACCGAGCACTTTGCGGGCAGGACGACCGAGTAGCGGCCCCGGGGCCGTGCAAGATGTTGCATCGGCCCGATTTACGGATTGGCGCCGGCCTCTGTTCAGTCGAGGTACTCGGGGGTAGGTTGGCCGGAGGAGCCCGTCACCTCGGCTTGGGAAAAGCCGATGTCGTGTAGTCCGAAGCTTGGGAGGATCTCACCATGCGTACCACACGCGCCGCGCTCACCGGCGCCCTACTTGTCCTGCTCGCCGGCATCACCGCCTCCTGCGGGTCCGACGCCACCGGCAATGGAGACCTCAACGGCAAGCAGTTGTTCGTGCTCGAGCCGGGGATGAACCTCTCGGCCGTCCCGGACACGATCATCCTCGACCCGAACGACTCCACCGCGCCGCGCGATTCGGTCACCCACAAGCTCATCGGTTCGACAGTGATCTCCGCGCTCGTGCTCGACACCGCCCTGGCGCCGGTCGACAGCGTCCCGGTCACGTTCACCACGACAGCGGGCACCCTCGCCTCCGGCGGGCTGCCCGTGACCAACGACTCCGCCGGCGTGGCCCAGGACCACCTCACGGTGTCCGAAGACGGGCCCTCGCAGATCACCGTGACCGCCGCCTCGGCGAACGGCACCAAGACGGTGGACGTGTTCGTGGACATCGCCCCCGTGGCCAATGCCGGCCCGGACCAGACGGTGGAATGCCCGAACGCCGCCACGCTCGACGGCTCGGCGTCGACCGACGCGAACTCCACCGAGGGCACCAACGACGACATCACGTCGTTCGAGTGGTTCCTCGGCGACAGCCTCATCGCCACCGGCAAGGTGGTCGACTGTCACCTGCCCGTCGGGACGCACGTCGTCACGCTCAAGGTGACCGACAAGATGGGCGCGACGGACACCGACTCGGTCACCGTGACCGTCGTGGACACCACGCCACCGGTCGTGACGCTCCGGATGAGCCCGAGCCGCATCTGGCCGCCGAACCACAAGATGAAGACCGTCCAGGCGATCTTCTCCATCCAGGACTGCGACCCCGCGCCGACGGTCCAGCTCGTGTCGGTGACGAGCAACGAGCCGGACAACGGCCTGGGCGACGGCGACACGTCCAACGACATCTCCGGCGCCAGCCTCGGAACCGACGACCGCAGCGTCCAGGTGCGCGCCGAGCGCGCCGGCGGCGGCAGCGGCCGGGTCTACACTTTCGTCTACCTCGTGACCGACGCCTCCGGAAACGAGACCGAGGTGTCCGCGAACGTCACCGTGCCGCACGACATGGGACACTGACATCGGCTGGCCGCCCGGGCCGCGGACGATTCGCCGCTAGTCCGGAGCCAGCTCTACGAACGTCCCGCCGAGCAGGAACCGCGCACGCCTCCCCGCGTGCCCCTGGTAGGTGAGTGTGGCCTCGAGAATCGCGTTCGCCCCCTGCTCGGCGGCGCGTACGGCCCACGACCGCAGCGAAGGATGCCGGCTCCCGAGGCGCCCGGTGCCGGCGCCCGCGGTCCGCTGGGTCAGCATTTCGTAGAAGTCCGCCGTGAACTCCGAAATGAGCCCGTCCTCGATCTCGATCTCGATGTTCCCGGCGCCGATCCGCCTGGCCACATGATGACGGTCCACGGCGGACATCGTGGTGACGATGACCGCCTCGGCGAGGGCCTCCAGCCGCGTCCGTTCCAGTGGTGCGTTGACCTCCATAGACGACCGCCGCTGCCTGGGAAGCGTTGCGTTCATTCCGTGGCGCCAAGTCTAGTTCGGAAGCGTCAATGGCCCGTCAACAGCCGTGTGGTGCGGCCAACCGGTTGCGGGCTTTGGACTTGGCTCTCGCATTTCCCGTGGCCGCGGATATCTTCCGCTTCCATCCCATGGCCTCGGACCTCGACGCGCCCTCCCTCCGCCTGAAGACCCTCGGCCCCGCTCCCCGACTCGTGCAGGTCACCAGCGGGGGCGGGGAAGAGCTTGTCTTCGGGCCCGGCAAGCCGCTCGCGCTGCTCATCTATCTCACCATGGTCCCCGGACGGACCGCCAGCCGGGTCCACCTCACCGATCTCCTGTGGGCCGACGCCGACCTCGAACGCGCCCGGCAGTCACTGCGCCAGGCCATCTGGCAGATCCGCCGGAAACTCGGAGATGCCGCCCTGGTCGCCGACGGGGAACAGGTCACGCTCCGGCTCCCGCTCGTCACGGACTACGCCGAGGTGGGCGCCGCCCTCCGCAGTGCGCGCTTCGAGGAGGCCGTCCAGCTCTATGAAGGCGACTTTCTCGGCGAGTTTGGCGTCCCGGGCGGCGCGGGGTTCGAGCACTGGAGCGACCAGGTACGCGCACGGCTCCGTTCCGGGTGGATGCGGGCCCTCGACAGTCTCGCACGGGAGCGGCTGAACCGGGGTTCGGTGCGCGAGGCCATTGCCCTCGCCCGCCGGCTGCGCGACGCCGACCCCGGCGACGAGGCCGTGTGGCGGTTCCTGCTCGACGCCCTGCTGCTCGCCGGGGATGCCATCGGTGCCAGCGTCGAGGCCGACGCGCTCGAGGCGTTCCTGGCCGAGGACCGGCGGGAGCCGGAGCTCCAGACGATCCCGTTCCTCGCCCGCGTCCGTGCGATGCCGACGGCGTCGGCACTCGCCTCGCCGTCCGCCCTGACGGCCGAACTCATCGGGCGGGAGGGGGAGTTCCGCCGGATGACCCTGGCCTGGGAGCGGGCCCGCGCCGGCGGCGGCGGACACCTCCACCTCTCCGCTCGCGCAGGCTTCGGCAAGACGCGCCTGCTGCGCGACGCCGAGCGCCGCCTCCGCGGCATGGGCGGGCGCATCCTCTATCTCCGTGCCCCTCCCGGCACGCGCCAGATCGCCTATGCCTTCGCGGCGGAGATGGCCCGCGCGCTCATCGTGCTGCCGGGCGCCGCCGGCGTGTCACCGGCGGTCCTGTCCACCTTGCTTGCCCTCGACCCGTCGCTCACGACCGGGTACCAGGGGTCCCCCGATGCGACCGAAGGCGCGGAGGCGCTCCGCCGACGGACGCTCGCGCTCGCCGAAGTCGTCCTGGCGCTCAGCGAGGAGGCCCCGCTCGCCCTCCTCCTGGACGACATGCACTGGGTGGATGACGAGTCGATGCAGGTGCTCGGCGGCCTCTTCGCTCGCGTGAGCGGCGCGGCCGCACTCCTGGTCACGGCGGCGCGTCCCCTGCCACGCCGCGATCCGATCGAGGCGGATGCGGAAGTCCTGGCCCTGGCGCCGCTCTCGGCGTCCCAGGTCGAGGCGCTCGTCATGAGCCTGGGCCCCCTGCCCGAGGCCGGCTGGTCCCGCACGCTGATCGAGCGGCTTCATGAGGCGTCGGGCGGATCACCGCACCTGGTCCTCGAGAGCCTGCAGCTTGCCCTCGACAGCCAGTGGCTCACGCTGGACGACCGTGGCTGGTCCTGCCCGGATCCTTCCCGCATCGTCGCGGAACTCCCGGCGGGTGAGGCGATGCGGCGACGGGTGGAGGGTCTGGACGGCCATTCCAGGCGGGTGCTCGCCCTCCTCGCCGTGGCCGCCTCCCCGCTTTCGCTGGGCGTCCTCGCCGGTGCAATGGGGGAGCCCGAAGGGGCGGTCACGGCGCTCCTCGCCGCGCTGGAACTGCGCGGGTTCGTCGCACTCGGCGGGGAACGCTGGCGGCTCGGGCACGATGAACTGGCGGGGGCGGCCTTGCAGGGGCTGAACGCGGAGGCGCTCGAGGACCTCGCGCGCCGGGTGGGAGCCGCCCTCCTGCTGCAACCGTCAATCTCCCTGTTCGACCAGCAGCGGGCGGCAGCGCTGCTGGTTCAAGGCCGAGCCGAGTCCCTGCTCACGCCACTCTTCCGTCGCTGGCTGGCGGAGGCGAAGCGGCTCCGCGATCCGCGGACGGACGCGGATCTGGCCCGGGCGCTGCTGGGCGAGGCGGCGACGCCCGAGCGCCTGCAACGCATCTTGCGCACCAGGCCACTGCGCCGGCGGCTGGGACTGATCACGCGAAGGAAGTCGTGGGGAGCGGCCGGCGCCGGGCTCATGATGGTCGGCGCGATCGCACTGGTCGCGGGCTGGGGTGTCTCGCGTCCCTATCGGCTGGTCCTGCTGCAGGCGCCCCTCACTGGCAATAACGCCGCCCTCGTCCCCGTCCCCGTCGTCGAAGTCCAGGATGCGCTGGGCCGGCGGGCGCGTGGCGCGCAGGTCGCGGTCCGTGTGGACGCGCTGAACGATTCGAATGGCGTGGTCGGCGTGACGACGGCGGTGGCGCACAACGGGCTGGTGAGATTCGACCGGCTCAGCCTGGGTCCGGCTGTCTCACCGCCAACTGTCCTGCGGTTCTCGGCCGAGGGCCTCCTCCCGGTGCAGGCGGTGCTTCACTCCATGGAAGACATCGCGCTGCGGCTCGACCACGGGGAGCTCAATGGTCAGGAGCTCTCGCCGGGGCATCGCGTGCTCACCCTCAGGCCCGGGGAGGCGATCCAGGGATACCTGACGTTTCGGTACTCCGCCTTCTGGCCCGCGGCCGCGGTCATGCTCGCGGCCGTTCCGACCTGGGGAGACAAGACGAGGGATTGGGTCACGGTCGGCACGCTGGCGACGCCCGCGGCCGACGCCGTGTCGCGACAGCTGCTGAGCATTGGGGGGCCCGGCGAACCCGGCGACTACCGGCTGATCCTGGCGTTCGCGGCGGAGCCGGACGGGCGCTGGATCGCCTCCGGCACCAACTGGCAGGCTGGCGCGCCGAGGTGGAACGATGGCAACGACCTCGCCGACCTGACCGACGCGGAGGTGGCGGAGGCCAATGCGGCGGGGTTGGTGCATCGCGCGTGGTACTTCCAGCGCAATCAGGGCTATATCCCCACCCCGATCGCGGCCACCGTCATCGAGGTGCGGGTGCGGTAGGCCGAGTCCGTCCTGTCGGATTGCCTCGAGGCGGTCCAGGATCCGTCGGACCCTCAGAACGCCTCGGTGAAGTTGAAATAGATCGACGGCTCGTACTTGTCGCCGGTCTCGAAGAACTCCCGGCCGAATCCGATATCGGCGCGGACGCTCATCCGGGGCTGGACCTCGAGGCGGTAGCCCACGCCCCAGTTGGGGAGCCACTCGCTCATGTCGCCGAGGTTCGGAGCCACCGAGCCGGCGCCGACCCACGCGACCACCCCGTGGCGGCTGAGGTTGGTCGGCCGCGTGGCGCTGGTGAACTGGTGCCGGTATTCCACGAGGCCGTAGATCATCGCCATGTCCCGGTAGCGGCCCTGGCGGTAGCCCCGAAGATCATTGAGTTGAGACAGCTCTGCCCACGGAACGGATCCTTGGGTCAACCTCGTATGCACCGTCCACGCCAGTGTCTTGCCGGGCCGGCCCAACGCCTGATATTGCCGGTAGTCCACGTCATAGGCCTGATACGTGTTGATGCCCCCGAGGAACTTGCCGTAGAAGATCGCCTGCGCGTTGAGGTACACGCCCTTCCAGGCGTTGACCCCGATGTCGCGGGTGTCGAACTGGAAGACCGCCCCGACGCCGCTGTTCTGGTTGGTGGGCCCGTACAACTCGTAGTACGGGTTCGCCGCCATGCCGGGGCTGACGTCGCTGGCGGTGGTGCCGTTGAGGTCCAGGACCGGCCCGACGAGGATCCCCGACCCGAGCCGGAAGAGGACCTTGGGGACGAAGCTCAGATACCCGCGCAGATACGCCGTGGTCGAATCGCTCGCGGGCGCCTTGCCGGCCTCGATCCCGACGCCCCAGTAGTTGTCCGGCATGTCCTTGTACACGAAATCGGCGTTGATGCGCACGGCGTCGCCCGCCCAGAACGACAGCAGCTTCACGTTGGCCGTGATCGCCCCTGTCGTGGAGTAGCTGCCGTTCAGCGTGATGGTGGACCGCTGGATCAGCTCGGGGGTTCCCTTCCGGAAGAGTGGCTTGGTGCGGAAGCTCATCAACGACCCGACGGTCAGCAGCCCCCCCATCTCGGGCGTGTAGCCAGGCGCGATGAACGGGGTGATCAGGAACGCCCTGTCCTTTGCGGTCACGGAGTCCGTGCGCGCGGAGTCTGTCGGCGCGGGCGCCTGCGCCGACAGCCGACCCGATGAAACCATCGCCACGAGCATGGCGGCCGCGGCCGCCCGCCATCCGGGCCTGCTAGCGGCCATGGCCCATCCCCCACCTGACCGGATGCGGCGTGTGGACCGTCTCCCCCGTGGACTCGCCCAGCTCGCAGTCTGCCACCATCCCGAAGTATAGCCCACGGTATACTTCAGCAGCATGAATCGCCCCATCTTCGCGGACCCGACGGGCCGACGCTGGCGGCGCCTGCGGGGCACCGTCACCGTGGTCGGGGTCGCCACGACGCTCCTTGCCCTGGCCGTCGCGGTCACGCTGCTCATCCCCCCGGCGCTCCCCGCGGCGCCCGGCGTGCTGGCGGATCGCGGTCTCGGCACCCTCCCGACCTGGCGCGGGACCAGGGCGGCACGGGAACGCGCGGTCGCGCGGCGCCGCCTGCTGGCCTCGCTTCAGCACCACGCCCCCGCGCCCGCCGAGCGCGCCTCCAGGCTTCCACAGCAGTCGGCCGGCGGGTCTCGGCGCTCGACCCCCGAACGCGGGGAGTTCGCGGCCTTCTACGTGAACTGGGACGACAACTCGTTCGCCGCCCTCTCCGCGCACGCCGCGGCGATCGACCTGCTGGTGTGCGAATGGGCCTTCGTCGCGGTCGGCGGCGACTCGATCCACACCGTCGTCGATCGCCGCGTGCCCGTCCTCCTCGCCGGCCTCCCCGCCGCGCACCGTCCCCGCGTGCTGGCCATGCTCAGCAACCTCGATTCGACGACCCAGCAGTTCGACGCCCGGCGGCTGGCGGCGCTGGTCCACCGCCCGGCCGCCCGAAGGCGCGCCATCGCGCAGCTCGTGGGGCTGGTCCGGACCTGGGACCTCGCCGGGGTGACGATCGACTTCGAGGAAATCCCGGACGGCCTCCACCCGGCCGTCCTGGCCTTTCTTGCCGAGCTGCGCCGCGGGCTCGACTCCCTGCCGATGGCCCCGGGCGCCGGGCGGCCGCTTCTGACGCAGGCGGTGGGCACCGGGATGGACCCGGACCTCCTCACGCGATACGCCGCCATCAACGACCGCCTCTTCCTGATGCTGTACGACGAGCACTACGGACGCGGCGATCCCGGCCCGGTGGCCAGCCAGGCCTGGTACGAGCACCAGGCCGAGAGCATGCTCCGCGCCGTCCCCGCCGACAAGGCGATGCTGGCCCTCGGCGCGTACGGATACGACTGGAACGACGCCGGTCCCGCCGCCTCCGGCGACGCGATGACCTTCCAGGACGTGATGCAACGGGCCCGCGACAACGCGGTGCCGGTGCAGTTCGACCGGGCGTCGCTCAATCCCTACATCGCGTGGACCGATGCCGACTCCACGGATCACGTGGCCTGGTTCCTCGACGGGATCACCGCGTGGAACGAGATGGCGGCCGCCCGCCGGCTCGGTGCGCGGGGCCACGCGCTCTGGCGGCTCGGCGCCGAGGATCCCTCGCTCTGGAACGCGCTGGGTGCGGCTGGCGGGGAGTCGCAGGCATCGGCCAGCCTGCTCGACCGTATCCCCCCGGGGTACGACGTGCAGTTCGACGGCACCGGCGAGCTGCTTCGCATCCGGGCGGAGCCGACCGAGGGAACCCGCACGGTCGCGTTCGATCCGACCGGCGGCCTCATCGTCGGCGAGCAGGTCACCAGCTTCCCGACCCCGTGGATCGTGCAGCGTTTCGGCGCCAGCGCGCACGAGGTGGCCCTGACGTTCGACGACGGACCCGACCCCGACTGGACCCCGGCGATCCTCGACACCCTCACCTCGCGCTCGGCGCACGCCACCTTCTTCATGGTCGGCACCAGCGTCGAGGGCCACCTCCGGCTCGCCCGCCGGGTGCTCGCGCAGGGGAGCGAGATCGGCAACCACACCTTTTCGCATCCCAACCTGGCGCTGGTCACGCCGGACATCGCCCGGATGGAAATCGACGTCAACACCCGCCTGCTCGAGGCGGCGCTCGACCGGCGGGTCGTCTTCTTCCGGGCGCCCTACTTCGGCGACGCCGAGCCGACCACCGCCGACGAACTCGAGCCGGCGGCCATCGCCTCCCGGCGGGGGTATGTCATCGCGGGGCTCCACCTCGACTCCGAGGATTGGACCCGCCCCGGCGTGAACGCCATCATCCGCAACGTCCTCGACCATCGCGCGCGGGGGAACGTGGTGCTGCTGCACGACGGCGGCGGCAACCGCGCAGAGACGCTTGCGGCGCTCGGGCCGCTGATCGACTCGCTGCGGGCGCGGGGCGACACGCTGGTGACGCTCTCGCAGCTGAGCGGCGGGGCGGTGCAGGGGATGACGCCGCTCCCGCCCCGCGAGGAAGCCACCCGGGGCGCGGAGCTGGCCGGCTTCGCGCTGGTGGGCACCGCCGAATGGGTCCTCGGCTGGCTGTTCCTCCTGGCGGTGGCGCTGGGGATCGGACGGGTGGTCGCCGTCGGTGCGCTGGCGCTCGTGGAGTACGCGCGCGAACGGCGGGCGGATCGCAGGCGCAGGACGGCGCCGGCCGCCGCGCACCTGGCGCCGGCGGTGTCGGTGCTGGTCCCGGCGTACCGCGAGGCGCTGGTCATCGTGCGCACCGTCGAGCACCTGCTGGCCCAGCGATACCCGGGCGAGCTGGAGGTGGTGGTGGTGGACGACGGCTCGCCGGACGACACCTACGCGACGGCCCGCGCGGCGTTCGACGGCGATCCCCGCGTCCGGGTGATCACCAAGCCCAACGGCGGCAAGGCGAGCGCGCTCAACGCCGGGCTCCGGGTGGCCCGCCACGACGTGGTGATCGCCCTGGATGCGGACACGCTCTTCGAGGAGGACACCGTCGCGCGGCTGGTGGAGGCGCTGGACGACCCGCGGGTGGCGGCGGTGGCGGGCAACGCGAAGGTCGGCAACCGGCTCAACCTGGTCACGCGCTGGCAGGCCATCGAGTACATCACCAGCCAGAACCTCGACCGCCGCGCGTTCGCCCTGCTGAACGGGATCACGGTGGTGCCGGGCGCCGTGGGCGCCTGGCGGCGCCAGGCCGTCCTCGAGGCCGGCGGGTTTTCACACGACACGCTCGCCGAGGACCAGGACCTGACCCTGTCCCTGCTGAAGGCGGGCCATCGGGTGGCGTACGCCCCGCGCGCGGTCGCGTGGACCGAGGCGCCGGACACGGTGGCCGGGCTGCTCAAGCAGCGGTTCCGCTGGAGCTTCGGCACCCTGCAGTGCATGTGGAAGCACCGGCGCGTCCTCCTCCGGCCCCGCTACGGCTCGCTGGGCATGGTCGCGCTCCCGAACACCTGGGTGTTCCAGCTCCTCGTCAACGCGATCGCGCCGCTGGCGGACCTGATGTTCGTCTGGAGCCTGGTGTCCGTCTGGCTGGTGGGGCTGGAGCACGGCGCGACCTACGCCGTCACCTCGCTCGAGCAGGTCCTGACGCTCTACGCGCTCTTCCTGCTGATCGACTGGGCCGTCCCGCTGCTGGCGCTGCTCCTGGAGCCCGACGAGGACTGGCGGCTGGCCTGGCTCGTCGCACTGCAGCGCTTCGCGTACCGCCAGATGATGTACTGGGTGGTCATCAAGGCGTTCTATTCCGCCGCGCACGGCGGGCTGGTCGGCTGGGGCAAGCTCGAGCGGAAGGCGACCGTGGAACTACCGGCCGCGCGAGTCTGAGTGCCCGGCAGCGGAATCAGTCCCGCTTGCCGCCGCCCAACGGCACCAGCATCGGGACCTGCTTCTTGTACTGGATGTAGTCCTCGCCGTGATACGTCACGAGATCCCGCTCCTCCAGCCGCAGCGCGACCAGGACGTACCCCGTGGTCATGATCGCGAAGAAGAGGTGCCCGACGCTCATTCGGGGCGTCGCCCAGAAGGCGATGATGAACCCCAGCATGATCGGGTGGCGCACCAGCCGGTACAACCCGAGGGTGGTGAACTTCAGGTGCGAGTATTGGGCGCTGCGGAGGTTCAGGTACACCTGCCGCAGCCCGAAGAGGTCGAAGTGGTTGATCATGAACGTGGACAGGAGGACGATCAGCCAGCCCAGCGCGAACAGCCCCCACATCAGGTACGTCCCCGCCGCACCCTGGATGTCCCACAGCACCTTCGGGAGCGGCTGCCACTTCCAGTACAGCAGCGCCAGGATGAGGCTGGAGAGCAGGACGAAGGTGCTGCGCTCGATGGCCACCGGCACGATCTTGGTCCACCAGCGCTTGAACTCCGGGCGCGCCATGACGCTGTGCTGGACCGCGAACAGGCCGAGCAGGATGGCGTCGGTCAGGAGCGACGGGAGGAAGGGGGCCATCGGGCCGGAGTCGATCGATTTCGGCACCGCGAAGTTGCCGACGAACCCGATGGCGTACAGGAAGACGCCAAGGAAGAGCACGTACGCCGCAATCCCGTAGACGAATGCGAGCACTCTGGACATTGAGGACCTCCCCTGAAGGGTCGGAATGCCGGGCGGGGATATCCTAAGACTCGGGCCGGGAAGCGCCAGCCCCATTTCCTGTCACTCGAATCCAGCCCCGCGTCACCTTGCCCGGGCCGGGCGACCGCCGTCGTACCTCCGGTGGTCAGACGACCTCGGCCGGCACCTGGGCGCAGTTCGCGGCCGCCTCGTTTCGCTCCACCTGCAGCGTGGCGTGCTCGATCCCGAACCGGTCGTGCAGTTCCGCGCAGGCCGCCGCCAGCAGTGCATCCTCGTCGTCGATCGCCGGCTTGACCAGGTGCGCCGTGAGCGCCACGTGGGTCGTGCTCATGCCCCAGATGTGCAAGTCGTGGACGGCGGTCACCCCCGGGAGCCCCCTGAGATAGGCCTCCACTTCGTGCGGCTGGATCCCTTCCGGCACGGCGTCCAGCGCCAGGTTCACGGAATCGCGGAGCAGGCCCCAGGTGCCGATCGTGATCACGGCCGCGATGGCCAGGCTCACCGCCGGGTCCAGCCAGAGCCAGCCGGTCCCTCGCATCACGACGGCCGCCGCCACGACGCCCGCCGAGACGGCGGCGTCGGCGGCCATGTGCGCGAACGCGCTGCGGATGTTGAGGTCCCGCTTCCGGCCCCGCAGGAACAGCAGCGCGGTGCCGGCGTTGATCCCGATGCCGATCAGCGCCACGGTGATCACGACGCCGGACGCCACGGGCGCGGGGCGCTGCAGGCGGCCGATCGCTTCCGCGGCGATGGCGCCGACCGCGACGAGGAGCAGGATGGCGTTGGCCAGCGCGGCCAGGATGGAACTGCGGCGCATCCCGTAGGTGCGGCGGGGGGAGGGGCGTCGCGCGCCGAGGGCGATCGCTCCCCACGCCAGCAGCAGCCCGAGGACGTCGCCCAGGTTGTGGCCGGCATCCGCCACCAGGGCGAGCGAATGAGCCCGGACGCCGAAGACCGCCTCGACCAGCACGAAGGCCACGTTGAGGGAAACCCCCAGCGCGAACGCCCGGTTGAGGGCGAGGGCTCCGTGGTCGTGGCTATGTGCCACGCTAGACGACCAGCACTTGCGTTGCCCTCTGGGTCCAGTCGGCCAGTTCTTCCAGCGTGCTCCTCCGCGCGCCCTCCACCAGGTCGCCGTCCTGCAGGCGTGCCATGGCTCAGGGCTGATGGATGGTGGAGTCGCCGTGCATCCCCGCGTGGTGCGCGTGGCGCTGGAACGCGAGGAAGTCATGGACGGCCGCCACCGCGCTCGAATCTCCGGACTGGATGATCACCTCGCCGCCGCGGGGCAGGGTGTCCATCGTGTAGGTGATCAGGGCGCGCTTCTCGGCCATGACGGCGGTGCCCGGCACGGTCCCGCCGTGCACGAACCCGGGAATGTCGAACTGCCCGGCGGCAAAGGCGGTGGCGATGGTGCTCAGGTGCGCGCGGATCGCCTGCGTGCCCACGGAATCGGTGGAGTCGCGCTGCAGGACGATCCGGCCCCCGTCGGGCAGCGGCTCGAAGATGTGGGTGGAGGTGTACTGATCGACGCCCATGGCCACCTTGCCGCGCGCCTGCATCGCGGCAAAGCCGGTATCCACCGGGCTGGTCGGGTTCTGCGCTTCGGCGGACCGAACGAACGCCGCGCTCGCGACAGCACACAGTGCAACGCCGATCCAGCGCATCGAGGTGACCTCACCTGGCGGGGGAGTGTTCTCGTTTTCCTGTTCGTTACGTTACCTGCGCCAACCCCAAACGCCAACCTGGCCAAGCCATCAATTGCGCGGTTACTTCTCCGGCGCGACCGGGTCGTAGACCCGGCGGAACGGCACCGGGCGGGTCGGGCCGCCCAACGGATAGACCTCCACCGCCACGAAGAGCTGCCCGCCGTCCGGCGACCGGTAGAAGGTGTACGTCACCTTGCCGGCGTCGTGCACGTCGTGCTCCACCACCAGGCGGCCGTTCTCCCACTTGGCGTGCGTCGCGACCTTGACGCTGTCGGTGGTGATCCATTTCACCTTGTGCCCGTCGGTCCGCATCGTGATGGGAGCCGCGCTGTCGCTGACGACGGTCAGCTTGCCCTCCGTCTCGCTGAGCTCGAGCCGCGTGGGCGCTCGTATCGCCAGGGCCGCCAGCTCCTGGCGGGCGGTCTTCTGCGCGGTGGAGGGGGAAGGCATTCCGCCGGGAGGCGGCCCGCCACGACTTCCCATCCCCTCGCCGCCGGCTCCTGCCCCGCCCATTGGACTCCCGCCCATGCCACCTCCGCTCCGGCCCCCGCCCCCTCCCATGGTCCCCCGTTCATATCCGTCCAGGCTGCCGGCACCCTGGCCCCCCAGGTAGGGGTGCGGGTCGTCGCTGTCGGCCTTGTTGTAGCGCCACTGCCCGAAAATCGTGCGCGTGGTGTCCGGAGGGGACGCGGGCGCCGCGCCCAGGCCCGCCGCCAACGCGAGTGCGATGAGGATCATGACCAGGCTCCGCTCGGCTGGAATGGCGAACCGGGCCGCACGCATGCGGCGCGCGCGGTCCGATTCGGATGCTTCAAGATAGGCAGGAGTGCAGGGTTCAGTGCTTGTGCTCCCAGAGCTGGTCGGGCGACTCGAACATGTTGACGTGCACCATCCACGCGAACATCCGCTGCTTGAACGTCCCGCCCGCCGCCGTGCAGGCCTCCTCGGTCGTGATGCTCCCCCGCGGCCCGAATTGCGGGTTCCGCCCGCCCATCCCCGCGCCGCCGCGGGCGGAGGCGAGGCTGGTGCCCGGCGGGAGGCAGATGCTGGTGTGCTCGTGCCACTGGGCGATGCTGAGCGGAATTCGCTGGTTCAGCTCCTCCAGCGACAGGGTGGCCGGCGCGGTGTACATCGCGCCGATGAGGCGGAGCGTCCCGTCCGGCTCGGGCTGGTAGAGGAGCGCGCTCGGGGCCGTCGGGTCGAAGGTCCAGCGCGCCTTGAGGGCGTTCATTCGGTTGCTGTAGTGATAGACCTTCTGGCCCTTCACCTTGGGGGCGAACATCCGGTAGCCGGCCTGCTCCGCCGCCGCGACGTCGACGTACTGGGCGAGCGCGGACCGCGCGAGGTTCACGACGCTGTCGGCGCGGGCCTGGTCGCCCGGCTGTTGCGGCCAGTGTGGCGTGAGCTTGAGGTGTTTGCCGGCCGGCATGGAGTCGCCCGCCATCTCCATGGTCATGGCGTCGTGATCGGCGGCCTGCGCGGCGGCGGCCGGAGGATGCGGCGACGAAGAGCAGCACGACCGCCGAAGCGGTCGAGGCGATTTCGTGGCATGGGTGCTCCCGAGTGTGAGGTCCGCACCTGAGACGGGTGGTGGGGAGGGGATGTTAAGCACTGTCCCACGCCCCGGAACGACAGGCACGGGTATACTCCGGTCCGTCAGGCCGGGGCAGGAATCCTCGCATCAGGGGCATGAGATGAAGCGCAGTGAGCGGGACGACGAGTTCGAAGAGGACGAGGACCGCGGCCATGCCTTCGGGCCGTCGGAGGAGAGCGATCAAGAGCTCGAGGGCGAGGTCGAGGTGGAATGTCCCTATTGCGGGGAGGTAGTCGCCATCGCGCCCGATGCGGGCGGGGGGTCCACGCAGGAGTACGTCGAGGATTGTCCGGTCTGCTGTCAGCCGTGGCAGGTCCACCTGAGGTACGACGCGGAAGGGGCGGTGGAAATCCGGTTGGAACAGGCCTCCTGACAGGCGGCCCCGCTCAGCGGGGCCAGCTGGGGCTGGTCAGGTTCATCCGCCACACCGGCCCGGCATAGAGCGGGCCCTGGAATCCCACGAAGGCCGGTACGTCGGCTGCCACGATCCAGATGTCGCTGTCCGGAGGTGCCTTGCCCTCCAGCGTCGCGAAGACCTTCAGCACGGCCCCCAGCTTCGGCTTGAGCTTGAAGTGGACCGCTGCCTCCCCGTGCTGGCCGAGCATGACCTGCTGGGTGCCGTCGGGGGCAATCTCGAGCCCGATGAGCCGCGGCTGGGGAGTGAAGGCCACGAGGTGGACCTCCTGGGTGTCGCGCGCCGTCATGTTCTTCGCGATCGTGATGACCATGCCGTTATAGACATCCGCGGGCAAGTCGAGCTTCCCGGCATACCGCTTCTCGTGCCCGTCCTTGTGCGCCTTCGTCGTGACGACGTACTGCCCCGAGCGTGACAAGGTGACCTCGAGATCATTCGCGAACGCCGGCCCTCTTTGGACCAGGTGGTACTGCTGCAACGCAAACACGCCGTGCTGCGTGAACCGGACGGTCTCCTCGAAGAGGGAGGAATCCGGGAAGTGAAATACCAGCCGGCTCTCGACGCCGCTGTCCCCCGGCACCTGCAGCAGATCCCCGTTGGCGAGGAGCGCTCCCGCCGCGGTCCGCAGCTCAAGGAAGCCGTGCACCGTGCCCTCCCTGTAGCGCACGGCCACCCCGGCCGACTCTCGCCGCTGGGCCGGCTGCTGGGACGTGGCGGATGTGGCGATCGCCATCAGGGCGAACGCCAGGCACCAGAGCCCCCGGGGGAGTGGCGCCATCAGGCTGAGGGGTCCTTGGAGCGGTCTTTGGAGCGGGTCTGGCTGACGGCGCTCAGGATGCCGAGGCCCAGCAGGATGACACAGGCGATCATGACGTAGAGTGGGCGCACGCCGGCGGTGATGAGCCCCCAGGCCACGCCCCCTATCACGAGAACGATCCCAATGAGATAGAGTCCGAACGACATGGCTCAGCCTCCTGGCTGAAGGGCGAAACGTGCATCGCGGTGACGCGGCGGACTACCTGCGTTGCAGCGCGTGGCGCTCCACCGCGCCGGAATGAGTCTCCCCGTCGAGCGTGACGTACAGGTGGGCGTGCGAGACGGACAGGCCGATTGTCATCCGGCGCTCCAACCGGCCGGCGAGCGAATCGAGCAGCGCGCGATCGATGGCGTACAACTCGATATCCTCGGCGCGGTGGATCCGCTCCCCCTCCAGCTGCCGCATCACCTGCGCGGGATCCCGGTGGGTGTAGACGGCCACGCGGGGCGCCGCCCGGCTGGCCTTGTGGAGCCGCCGCGCGTCCGGCGCGCCGACCTCCACCCAGGACACCAGCGCCCCGGTGAGGTCCCGCACCGTGAGCGCCGGCTCGTCGGGCTCCGAGAGCCCCTTCCCGAAGCTGATCCCCTCCGCGAACTCGAGGCAGTACGCCAGCACCCGCGTCAGGAGGTACTCGGGAGTCTCCGACGGGTGACACGCGACGCGGAGCGCGAGCGTCTCGTAGACGCCTCGGTCCACGTCGGCCAGTTCGATGTCGAAATTGTAGATGGTGGAGGTGAGTGCCACAGAGCAGCCAGTCTACATCGGATGGTGGACCCCGGCTTTCGCCGGGGTGACGAAAGCGGTCGCCGGGGTGACGAAATCGGTCGCCTGGGCGACGAACCTCGTCATTCCGGCGAAAGTCGGAATCCAGCGGTCGCTTGGGCGACGAACATCGTCATTCCCGCGCAAGCCGGAATCCAGCGTTCGCCTGGGTGACGAACATCGTCATTCCGGCGCAAGCCGGAATCCAGGACCGCCCGGCTGCCCCGCTGCCCTTCTGCCCCGCCGCTCACGGTACCTTCGGCGCCGTCTTGAAGACCTCCGCCACGACGGAATTGATCCGCTCCTGGCTCGGCGCCTTGTGCTTCGGTTCGGCCTGGAAGACGCCGCGCCAGGCGGTCCTGCCCGCCTTGAGGTCCACCAGCGCCACCTCGAACGACACGTTTTTCACGGTGTCCAGGGGCTGGGATTCGAGGTTGGCATATCCCGGCCCGTAGCCGTAGCCGTACGCGCCGTAGCCACCGACCTTCGGTCCGCTGACCCCGCCCCCTGTGGCGGCGTACCCGATCTTGGTGTTCTGCACGGCCAGGTAGTACTGCACGGCAAACGTCGAGGCCTTGCTGCTGTCGACGATGGTGTACCCCTTCAGCCGGAGCTGGCCGGTGATCGCCCGCTGAATCATCTGGTGGACGCTGTCGTTCGCCACCGCCGGATCGACCCGGGGGCTGGCGTCGGACGTGGACCCGCGGAATGCCACGGTCGCGCCCGCGGGAACCGGCACGGCGTCGTTGCGCTCGGAGGTGACGGACTGGGAACCACACGCCGCCGCGGCGACGAGGCCGACGAGGGCCGTCAGACGGCAGGAACGTGTTGCGGCAGTGCCAGTGGACATGGGCTCACCTCGTCTGTCGGTATCGGGACCGGCTGCACGTTGGCGGACGCCGGAAACCTAGCTCGCCGCCGGCCGGTTGGCACATTCCGGCAGGCGGTGTTGACGGCCTCCGTACTCCTACCTATCCTTGTGCCCGCATCGCCGGGCAATCTGCAGGTCGCGCTTCGCATGCCGGGTCCCCCCTGACTCCGTAATCTGACCCTTCCCATACCGCGGCATCCGCCGGCGGCCGTGGCATTGCCATGGCGCCGTGATGACGTGGCAAGGGCATCACACACTGACACCGGAGTGCATGTGAAGCACAAGCACCGCTGGAATCCGTCGTTGCACGCCACCCGTTCACTGATTCTCGCCGGCCTTGCCGCCGGTTCGCTCGCCGCCTGCAGCGAACCGACCGCGCTCAACCCGACGCCGACCGGCACCCTGGAACTGGTGCCAAATCTTCGCGCCGAGGACATCTCGTCCAACGGCTCCACCGTCCTGCTGACGGACGTGGCCTCCGCCGGTGCCGACATCTATTTCTATGACATCGCCACCAAGCACGGCGACCCTGAAGACGCCGGCGGGCGACGCCATGTTCGATTTCGCGACCGGCATCTCCAACGGCCTCCGGGTCAGCGCCATTCACGGGAAGCCGGAGAATGCCGGCCTCTGGCAGCAGGCGAGCGGCTGGACCGACTTGGGCAACATCTACCCCGCCGGCTGCGAGTATGACAATGTGACCCACCAGCAGGACCTGAGCGGCGGCTGGGACATCGATTCCGCCGGGCATGTCGCCGTGGGCCTCGTCTGGAACGCGTGCAACGCCGAGGCGTTCATGTGGAGCGACGCGGCCGGCGCCGGCGGCTTCATCGCCCTCGACCTGCTGGGCGATACGGACACCCTGAGCGGGACGCCGCCGATCAACCGCGCGACGGTCATTTCGGACAACGGCACGACCGCCGGCGGCTTCGCCTCGCGGTACGCCAACGTCGGCGGCAACGTGTATTGGATCGACCGCTGGCCCGCCATCTGGCACGCCAACGGCACCGGCTTCCAGCTGCCCTCCAACGCGGCCTTCACCGACGACAGCCCGGGCGAAGTGCTCGCGATCAGCGGGGACGGCTCCACGGTGGCCGGCGTCTGGAACCAGATGCCGTTCATGTGGAACGCGACGGACGGGGTGGTCAACCTCGCTCCCGGTGGATTCGGCTACGCGCAGGCCGTCGCCCTCAACGGCCAACTGGTCTTCGGCACCTCGGCGGCCAGCAGCTTCGATCCGCCGATGCCCTTCGTCTGGACCAAGGCGGGCGGCGTGAAGTCGCTGCTGGACATCGCCGCCGCCAACGACATCACGATTCCTCCGAACTACTACTGGGAGGCCGTGGTGGCCGCCTCGGCGGACGGGACCATCGTGGTCGGCACGGTGTACGACGAGGCGTTCCACCTCTACACCTACGTGATGCGGATTCCCGTCTCGGCCTACGGCCTCTAGAACGCAGGCGAGGCACTCGATTGACGCGAGCCCGGCGGATGACCGCCGGGCTCGTGTCGTATCCCGGCTCGAGACAACTCCGCGTGACACCTGGCGGCCCGCCGGTCCGTACAGTAGCGACGTGCCGGCCGGTTGTCCTGCCGCGCCCCGATTTTCACCCTTCGCTTCCGGACCCCATGCCACGCCTCCTGACCGTCCTGGCCGCCCTGGCGCTCCCGATCAGCGCCGCTGCCCAGCAGTCCGCCCCGGTGTCCGACCTCCGCTACCAGCTCACCTTCACCAGCGCCACGGCCCAGGCCCAGAGCGTGACCGTCACCACCCGCTTCCAGGTGGACGGCGCCGCGCCGGTCCTGCTCTCGCTCCCGGTGTGGACCCCCGGGGCCTACGAGGTGTCGAACTTCGCCCGCCGGGTCTCCAACTTCGCGCCGACGCAGGGCGGGGCCGCCTTGCCGTGGGACAAGACCGATCCCGACACCTGGCGGATCCGGCCCGCCGGCAAGGGCGAGGTGACCATCACGTTCGACTTCCAGGCCAACCAGCTCGACAACGCGATGGCGTGGAGCCAGTCCGATTTCCTGCTGGTCAACGGCACCAACGTCTTCCTCTATCCCGAGGGTCGGAGCCTCGACTTTCCCGCCCGGGTCACCGTGAACACGGAGCCCGACTGGCGGGTCACGACCGGCATGACGCCGGACGGCGCCCCGCGCAGCTACAAGGCGGGGAACTATCACGACCTGGTGGACATGCCGTTCTTCATCGGCAAGTACGACCTCGACAGCAACCAGGTGGAGGGGAAGTGGGTCCGGGTGGCGAGCTACCCCGCCGGCGCACTGGCCGGCTCCCAGCGTTCCGAGTTCTGGAGCGACCTGGAAAAGTTCCTGCCGGTGGAGATCGCCGTCTTCCAGGACGCCCCGTACGCCACCTACTCCACCATGATGATCTTCAGCGACGGGTACGGCGGCGGGAGCGCCCTCGAGCACCAGAACTCCCACGTGGGCATCTACACGCCCCTGCTCATCGGCAACCCGGTCCTGCCGTCCGTGACCGCACACGAGATCTTCCACCTCTGGAACGTGAAGCGGCTCCGGCCGGCGGACATGGTGCCCTACACCTACGACCACTGGATGCCGACGCCGTGGCTCTGGGTGAGCGAGGGGATCACCGACTACTATGCCGACCTGGCGCTGGTCCGCGCCGGTGTCATCGATTCGGCCCAGTTCCTGGAGCTCACCGCGGGCAAGATGCAGGAGGTGGCCGACGTCCCCGTCGTGTCGCTGGAGGACGCCTCGCTCAGCACGTGGATCTCGCCGACCAACGGCACGGCCGACATCTATTACCCGAAGGGCTCGCTGGCCGGGATGCTGCTGGACATCCAGATCCGCGCCGCCAGCGGCAACCGCCGCTCGCTCGACGACGTGATGCGCGGGCTCTATCGCTCCACCTACCTGAAGGGGCGGGGGTTCAACGCCAAGGACTGGTGGGACGCCGTGACGGCCGCCGCCGGCGGCCAGACTTTCACCGACTTCAACGCGCGCTATATTGACGGCCGCGACACCTTTCCCTATGCCGCCGTCTTTGCGCGAGCCGGGCTGGTCGCCACGCTGGACAGCACGCGGGTGGCGCGCGTCGGGATCTCCACCAAGGGCGATTCGACCGCCGAAACGGTGCAGGCGGTCACGCCGGGCAGCGCGTTCGCGACCGCCGGCGGGCTCGCCGGCGACCAACTGGTGCGCGTCGGCGACATCGACGCCTCCCAGGGCAGTTGGGCCGAGCAGTTTCGCGCCAGGTATGGGTCGGCCGCCGAGGGGACGATGATCCCGGTGACCGTCCGGCGGGCCGGGCAGGCGGTGAACCTGCAGATGCCCCTGCGGTTCGTCACGCTGAGCACCTACCACCTGACCACCGATCCCGCCGCGTCGCCGGCCGCCATCCGGATCCGGCACGGGATCATGACCGGCTCGGTCGACCAGTAACACCCGCGGAGTTCCCCCCTCCGGCGGGCGATTCGTCCGCCGGGGGAGAGGGCGCACCGTGACGTTCAGCTTTCCGCTCGCCTTCGCGCTCACCGCGCTCGCGGCGCTGCTCCTCCCCACACCCACCGACCGCCTCCGCGGGGCCCTGGGGCTTCCGGCGTTCGCCCTCGGCGCCGCCAGCGCCCCGCTCATCCCGGCGTCGCTCGGCTCCGACCCGACGGTCTGGGTCACGGGGGCCTTGCTCCTGCTCGGACCGGCGCTTTTGCTCCTGGCGGCGTGGCGCGCCCGCGGGCGGCTGGCGCCGCGCGGGCTCACGATCGCGGCCCTCCTGCTGTCGGCCGCCGCCGCGAGCTACGCCGCCTGGCCGACAATCCGGACCGGCGGAATCCAGCTCATCCTGCTCGCCGCGGCGGCGCTGGTCGCCTATGTCCTGCTGAACTGGGTCATCGTCAAGGGAGTCGGGCTCGGTCGGGCCGTCCGGTGGCTCGATGCCCGCCTCGCCCCGCCCCGCGCCCGGGTCGATGGTCCCGGCCTCGGGCCCGACGGGCGGACCGGGTGGTTCCTTGCGGCCGGCCTGCTCGCCGCGCTCTTCGGCCCGTACCTGTCGCTCGTCTTCCTCGGCGCCATCATCGTGGCCATCGTCGGACAACTCCGGGGCCGCCGCGTCGGCACCGCCGGATCGGTCCCGGTGCTCTGGATCGCGGTGCCGATCCTGGCGGGCGCGTGGTGGCTGGCCGTCACCGTGGCCGGCCCCGACGGCCAGGCCCTCGTCGCACTCCCCGACGCGCCGTTCAGCGCCCAGGCGGAACTCTTCCTCTCTACCGCGGTGGCGGTCTCCGGCGCGCTCTTCCTGGGGCTCTGGCCGCTGCACGGCCTGCTCCCCGGCGGAGGCATCGCCCTGGTGGCCGGCGCACTCCTGCTCCGCATGGGCTGGCCCGGCTGGCCGCTCGGCATGGAGCATTGGCAGCCGCTGACCGTGGCGCTCGGCGTGGTGAGCGCGTGGTGGGCCGTGCCCACCAGGCGCGTGCCGCTCGCGGTGGCCGGCCTCGCCTTCGCGGCGTGCTTCAGCGCGCCGGCGGCATCCGCGGCGGCGTGGCTGCTCCTCGGCGCGGCGGCGCTGTACGAGCGGCTCCCCGCCCGCCTGTCGGCCGTGTTGCTCGCCGTCGGGGGCTACATGGTCACCGCACCGCTCCTCGGGGCGCAGGTGGTGTACACCGTCCTGCTGGCGGGGGCGGCCACGGCGCTGATGGCCGCCCTCGTCGCGGAGGCGGAACGCCCCTGACGCGTTGACCCTCCCCGTTGTGCCGTTCATATTCCGGCCAGTTTCTGCGATCGATTCGCTCGCCATTACCAGGAGTGCCCCCATGTCCTTCACGCTTCCCCCGCTTCCCTACGACTACGCCGCCCTGGAACCGCACATCGACGAGGCCACGATGCGGATCCACCATGGCAAGCACCACGCCGCCTACGTCAACAACCTCAACGCCGCGCTCGAGGGCCATCCCGGCCTCCAGGCCAAGTCGATCGACGCCATCCTGGCCGATCTCGAGGCCGTGCCCGAGGCGATCCGGATGGCGGTGCGGAACAACGGCGGTGGCCACGCCAACCACACGATCTTCTGGGAGATGATGACTCCCGGCGGCGCCAAGGAGCCCTCGGGCGCATTGCTCAAGGCCATCGACGGCGCCTTCGGCAGCTTTGCCACCTTCAAGGAGCAGTTCGCGAAGGCCGGCGCCACCCGCTTCGGCTCCGGCTGGGCCTGGCTCTCGATGGACCACACCGGCAAGCTGACGATCGAGAGCACCCCGAACCAGGACACGCCGATCTCCGCCGGCCGCACGCCGGTCCTCGGCTGCGACGTGTGGGAACACGCCTATTACCTCAAGTACCAGAACCGCCGGCCCGACTACATGGCCGCCTGGTGGAACGTGGTGAACTGGGACGTGATCGCGAAGCGGTACGGGAAGTAGCGACGCCGGGACTGAGGGCTGAGGGCCACGGTCCCAGCGGAGGCCGACGAAGGGATTGGTCCGAAGGGGCGTCAGTCAGGGTTGAGGTAGGTGCTCGAGAATTCGCCGCCGGCTGACTGTCCGCCCCGGAGGACCAACCCGAGAAGGCCGCAAGGGGTTCAGGCACTACGGAGATGCAATCCATGTCGAATCTGCCGGCGGTTGGCGCCGCCGCTCCCGATTTCACGCTCCCGTCCACCTCCGGCAGCGCGGTGACCCTCACCTCGCTCCGGGGAAAACGGGTGCTCCTCGCCTTCTTTCCCCTCGCCTTCACGAGCACCTGCACCGCCGAGCTCTGCGAATTCTCCGAGGACTTCGTGGCGTTCCAGGACGCGAACACCGTGGTACTGCCGATCTCGGTGGATTCGGTGCCCACCCTCAAGGCGTTCAAGGCGAAGGAGAAGCTGACGGTGGACCTGCTGAGCGACTTCAAGCGCACCGTCTGCCGGGCCTACGGGACGCTGGACGAGGAGAAGTTCCATTCACGCCGGGCATATGTGCTGATCGACGCGAAGGGCGTCGTGCGCTGGACCCACGTCGAGTCGGTGTCGGGCCAGAAGCGCAGCACCGAGGAACTGCTCGCGCACGTGAAGGCCGCCGCTTGAGCGGAACCCTCCTGCCGCGGCCGTCGGGGCGCGGCCGGTGAGGCGAGTCGTGGTCCTGGCCCCTGCCGGCGCGCACCACGCCGTGCAGGGGCTGCTCGATTCACTCACCGGCGTGAGCGCCGCCCTCGTCGACACGCTGGACGCGGTGGCGTGGCTCGAGACCGACGTGCTCTGGCTGCACGACACCCGTCCCACCGCCCCGGGGCTCCTGGAGTGGATGCGCGCCGGCGGGCGCCTCCTCGCCTCGCTCGACGCGGCGTCGATCGCGGTCGACCTCGGGCTCGAGACGGTCGCACCCGATGAACGGCGGGACGCCGTCTGGGCGGCTCCGCCGGACGCGGAGCCGCGCGTGGGACTCGCCGGCTTCGGGCCGCACCCGCTCTTCACGGGACTGCACCAGGGGAACTGCACCTGGGCGCCGGTCGAGGGGGAGGCCTACCACTGGGCCTGCTACGTCGCGAGCCGGCCGGCGAACGCGGGCGTCGTGGCGGTCGCGCGGCGCGGCCTGGTACTCGAGCCGGCTCGCGTGGTGGCGTGGGAATACGCCGTCGGCGAGGGCGGGCTCCTCTGCATCGGCGCCGGCATCCATCCCGACGCCGCGGACCGGAGCTGCCTGCCGCAACTCCGCACGCTCCTCGGCAACGCGCTGGCGGGGCAGGGGATCCCGCACCGGGACCGCCCCGCCGGTGCCCGGCTCTGGCCCGCGCCAGGCCGCACCGTCTGGCGCACCGACCTCACCCCGGCCTCGCCTCCCGTCGGCCTCGACGGCGAGTGGCCCGACTCTCCCACTGCGCTCGCGCTCGAACTCCCGGTCGAATCGGACGATCCCTGGACCCTCGCGGGGCGACGGGGATTTCTCGCCGGCACCGAGCGGGGCGGGCTGCGGGAAGTCTGGCTCCATCCGTTCCGCGTGCTCGGGCAGGCGGCGATCACGGTGGCCGGCGCCGCTCCGGCGTCGACCCGGCTCCGCGTCACACCGGACCAGGTCGATCGTCGTTCGGAGGTGGGCGGGGTGCCGGTGCTCGAGCGGTGGACCATCGGGCTCGAGTATCCGGTGGTCTATTGGCAGGTCGAGGCCGGTGAGGGGCGGGCCCTGCTCCTCGAATGGACCGCCGACCTTCGGCGAACGTGGCCCTATCCGGCGGGCTGCCTCGGCGACCTCGCGCTCTCGGTGGCGCCCGGCGGGCGGCAGGCGACGCTCGGCGCGCCGGGCGATCCCTTCCGGGTGGTGATCGACATCGAAGGGGGGACGCTCGAGGCCGCGCCGGCCGACGGGGCCGCCGTACGGATGTCCGTCCGGGCGGTCGGCTCCTGCCGGGTGCGGTTCATCGGCGCCGCGGACGAGGCGGACGGGGAGCGGACCCGCCAGTTCCTCGAGCGGCGGGGATTCGCCGGCATCCGCGCCCAGCGCGTGGAGCACGCCCGCGAACTGGCCGCCTATGCGAGTTCGCTCGCGATCCCCGAGCCCGAGCTGGTGGAGGCGTTCGAGTGGGCCAAGGTCCGGATGGACAGCGCCCTCGCGAGCACGCCGGGGGTCGGGCGCTCGCTCGTCTCCGCCTACGGCGCCAGCACGCCCGGCGCCGGCGACGGCCGGCCCGGCGCCGCCTGGTATTTCGGCGCCGACACCTGCTGGACCGCGATGGCGCAACTCGCGGCCGGCGACCGCGGGGCCCCGCGCGACGCGCTCAAGTTCCTCTCCCTGGCGCAGGACGTGGACGGGCGCATCCTCGGGGAGTGCACCACCAGCGGGCTGGCGCGCTTCGGCGGCGACGCGGGCACGCCGCTCTACCTCCTGCTGGTGGCCCGGTACGCGGCCTGGACCGGCGAGCTCGACCTGATCGCTCGCCGGTGGTCGGCGGTGCAGCGCGCGCTCGCGACCCGGGTGGACACGCAGCCTGCCGGCCCGGCCGCCGAGGATTCGATCGCCGCGCTCGCGGAGGAGGCCTGCTGGGTGGCGGCGCTCGAGGAGTTGCAGCCGCTCGCCGAGGCGCTCGGCCACCCGGAGACGGCGGAAGAACTCGCGGGCCTCGCGGGGACGGCGCGCCGCGCGGCGCGCCGTCGGGCGCTCGAGGGCGGCGTCTATGCATCGGGCGCCGGTCGCCCTGCCGACCCGCAGGCAGACGCCGCCGTCGCGGTGCCGATTCTCCTCGGACTGCTCGAGTCCGCGGAGGCGGACGCCTGGCTCGCGGGGCGGGAAGCGGGCACGGGGCCGCGGGCGGAGCCCGCGGTGATTGCGGCGCTCTTGAGCCAGGCGGAGTTCGGGGCCGGCCGGTTCGCGAGCGGCCTTGCCCACTGGCGATCGGCCGCGCTCCAGGTCCGGCATGGCGCCCGGGAGGCCGGCGCCGATCATGCTCGCACCGCGGGAACGCTGGCGACCGCTGCCGTCGAGGGCCTCTGGGGTGTGCGGCCCAACGCGCTGGAGGCGGCGGTCCGCCTCGCCCCGTGGTTTCCACCGGACTGGGAGGTCATGGAACTCGAGCGCCTCCGGGTCGGCCGGACGGTCCTCGGGGTGCGGCTCCGCCGGCGGTTTGGCCAGGTGGCGGCCCGGATCGAGCGGATTCACGGCCCCCGCATTCACGTCGAGTTCGAGCTTCGCGGCGCCCCGCCGGTGCACATGGTGGCGCTCGACGACGTCGAGCTCGCCCCGGGCCGAGTGGCGTTCGAGGCCGACGGCCGGCATGCGCTGGTCTGGAACGCCTGACGCGCAATCCGCCGCTCCCCCAGTATCTTTTCGCATCCCCGATCCCGTGAGCCTCGACGCCATGCGTTCACTCTCTCCCCGCCGGGCGTGGCTGTTGTCCGCGCTGCTGGTCTGCGCCTGCCGCCTCGAGTCGCATCCCCCGGCAGGCGTGCCCGCCGAGGAGGCGGCCATCCGCTCGGCGATCGCCGCCTGGACCTACAAGTCCGAGCCGTGGGCACGGGTGGTCCGGAGCGACATCCACCAGGAGCACGATGTCGCGTCGGCGTGGGTGGTCACCTCGCCGCCGTCGGCCGAGGAGGGGGAGCGGACGGAACTCCTGGTGCTGCAGCGGGGCCCGGCGGGGTGGGCGGTCGTGTTCAACGGCGCGCCGGACCGCCCGCGGCGCTGAGGGGGCGCATGGCGCATTGGCGCCACCCGGTGTCCGCGGTTCTATTACGTCGGTGGCTCGTGGTGGCGGGCTCCGGTGCGCTCTGATCCGGGAGATTCCGTGGACGGGGTTTCAGTGACGGACGTGCAGATGGACCCGACGGGGGCGCTCACGCTGGTCGGTGCCGTCGCGCGGCTCCTGAGCGGGAGCGGCTCGAAGGACGCGATCGGCGAGGTCGCGGAGCTGCTCCGGACCGGGGCGCCGGCCCGGGCCGTGACCATCTGGGTGCGGCAGCCGAGCGGCGCCGCCTTCACGCCGTTCGCCGCCCCGCCGCCGCCGGTCCCCGCCTTCCCCCTGCCGTCGCTCGATGCGCTCCTGCCTCCCGAGCCGTCCGGACTGCGCATCCCGCTGGCCTACGACGGCGTCACCATCGGGCTCCTCGACATCGAGGAGATCGCCTTCGGGCCCGGCCAGCTCGCGGCCCGCATCGTGGCGGACCTGCTGGCCCCCTTCATCGCGCTGATCGAGCTCTCCGAGGACCTGGCCTTCGAGGTGGCGGTCCGCGCGCGGCAGGTCGAGGAGCAGCGGCGGTTCACGGGCATGGTGATCGACAGCCTCCCGGTCGGGCTCTACGTGGTGGACCGGGAGTACCGCATCCAGATCTGGAACCGCAAGCGGGAGACCGGCACCCAGGGCGTGCACCGCGACGAGGTGGTCGGGCGGCCGGTCTTCGAGGTCCTCACCCGGCAGTCGGCCGAGCAGCTCAAGGCCGAATTCGACCAGATCTTCGAGTCGGGGCAGATGTCCCAGATGGACATCGAGGTCAACGACCCCGCGGGGGACCGCTTCTACCGGATCAGCAAGATCCCGATGCGCCTCGGCGGCGACCAGATCTCCCACGTCATCACCATCGGCGAAGACGTGACGGAATGGTACCGGATCCACCAGCGCATCATGCAGAACGAGAAGCTGGCGGCCGTGGGGCAGCTGGCCGCCGGCGTGATGCACGAAATCAACAACCCCCTCGCCACGATCGGCGCCTGTGCGGCGGCGCTCGAGGGCCGCCTGTCCGACGTGGCCGCGCCGGCGCAGGCCGCCTTCCGGGAATACATCGACATCATCGACAAGGAAGTGCTGCGCTGCACCCATATCGTGGACGGGCTGCTGGACTTCAGCCGTCCCAAGGGGAAGGAAAAGCGCCTGGTGGGGGCCAACGCGATCATCCAGGAGACCTTCTTCCTGCTCAAGCACCACCAGCGGTTCAAGAAGCTCGCGGTGCACCACGAGCTGGCCGAGGGCCTGCCCGAGGTGCTCGCCAACGCGGAGCAACTGGTGCAGGTGCTGATGTCGCTCATGCTCAACGCGCTCGACGCGATGGAGGCGGGCAACGGCACCCTCACGGTCCGGAGCCGCCGGGGCGGGCACCGCGGGGAGGAAGTGGTCATCGAGGTGCAGGACACCGGCGTGGGGATCCCCCGCGCCGAGCTGACCAAGATCTTCGAGCCCTTCTACACCACCAAGGGGCAGGGCCGGGGCACCGGCCTGGGCCTCTCGATCTGCTACGGCATCGTCGAGGAACACCACGGGCGGCTCGAGGTCGAGAGCCAGCCGGGGCTCGGGTCCACCTTCCGCGTCTACCTCCAGCCGGCCGCATGAAGATCCTCGTCGTCGAGGACGATCCGACCGTCGGCCCCTATGTCCGCCGCGGCCTCGAGGAGCACCAGAACCACGTGGACCTGGTGGACGACGGCCTCGAGGCGCTCCGGCTGGCGTCGGGCGGGTTGTACGACCTGATCGTCCTCGACCTCCGGCTGCCGGGCATGACCGGGCTCGAGATCGTGCGCACGCTCCGGGACCGCGGCATCACCACGCCGATCCTGATCCTCACCGCGCAGGACGCGGTGGACTTCAAGGTCCAGGTGCTCCGGGCCGGCGCCGACGACTACGTGACCAAGCCGTTCGCGTTCGAGGAGCTCCTGGCCCGGGTGGAGGCCATCGGACGGCGGCCCAAGCAGGTGGCGCCGCCCGCCCTCGTGGTGGGCGATCTCAGCCTCGACACCGGCACCCGCGAGGTCCGCCGCGCCGGCCGGCTGCTCGACCTCACGCCCAAGGAATACGCCGTGCTCGCCTACCTGATGCGGCACGCGGGGCGCGTCATGAGCCGGACCCTGATCACCGAGTACGCGTGGGACTATCACTTCGACCCGGGCACCAACATCGTCGACGTGGTCATCAACCGGCTCCGCAAGAAGGTGGACTCGGGCCAGGCCATCAAGCTGATCCACACGGTCCGCGGCGTGGGGTACGTGGTGAAGGCGTGAGCACCATCCGCAGCCGGCTGACCTTCTGGTACACGGTGGCCCTCACCGCGTCGGTGATCGTGTTCGGGACGGCGCTCTACCTGGAGCGCCGCCAGTCGAGCGTCCGGGAGCTGGACCAGCGGCTCGAGCTGGAGGCGGACTTCGCCCGGCGCTGGCTGATCGAGTCCTACAACGTCCTCCACACGCTGATCAACCCGTCGGACCGGCAGCTCAACCTCGGCGTCTCCGCCAATTTCGAGGGCGTGCGCGACTTCCTGCTCGTCTTCGACCCGAAGGGCAACACCCTCTACATCAACGACCCCGTCCGGCAGCTCAACTTCGCCGCCATCGAGCGGCTCGCTGCGCTGGTCGGGACCGCGCCGCCGGCGCGCTCGACCGGCACCGCGTTCCTCCCGGCGGGCGAGGCGCCGGTCCGGTATGTCATCCTCCCCGTCACCGGCGCCGGGGACGAGGTCGGGTCGGTCATGGTGGCGGCCCGGCTCTCCGCCGTCACCTTCGGCCCCGACGACCTGCTCCGCTCGATGGTGCTGGTGGTCCCGATCATCCTGCTCGCATCCGGGGTGCTGGGCTGGTTCCTGGCGGGCCGCGCCATGCGCCCGGTCGAGCGGCTGATGGACGAGGTCGAGGAGGTCACCGACGGCCGGAGCCTGCACCGGCGCGTGGCGGTGCCGACCGCGGGCGACGAGCTGTCGCGGCTGGCCGTGACGCTGAACGCGATGTTCTCCCGGCTCGAGGCGAGCTTTGCCAACCTGCGGCGCTTCACCGCCGACGCCAGCCACGAGCTCAAGACGCCGCTGATGGTGCTCCGCGTCGGGGTGGAACGGGCGCTGGTGCACCCCGGCACGCCGCCGGAGGTGCTGGAGTCGCTGGACGTGACCCTCGAGCAGCTCAACCAGCTCAACGAGCTGGTGGACAGCCTGCTCACGCTGGCACGGGCGGACGAGGGCCGGGCGCCGCTGTCGCTGGAAGTGCGGGACCTGGGCGCGCTGATGATGGACGTGGCGGAGACGGCCGAGATGCTGGGCGAGCAGCACGGGCTGCGGGTGGACGTGAAGGTCCCGCCGCACCCCGTCGAGCTGCCGGTGGACCCGCACCGCATGCACCAGCTCCTGCTCAACCTGGTGACCAACGCCGTGAAGTACACACCGGCGGGCGGGTCGGTGGGGATCGCGCTCGAGGAGACAGGCGACGAAGTGCGAATCACGGTGCGCGATACCGGGATTGGCATCGCGTCGGTGGACTTGCCGCACATCTTCGACCGGTTCTGGCGGGCCGACCCGGCCCGCTCCCGGACCGGGGACCGTCCGGGGGTCGGCCTGGGGCTCGCCATCACCAAGTGGATCGCCGAGGCGCACGGCGGAACGATCACGGTGCAGAGCCGGCCCGGGCGGGGCTCCGTCTTCATGGTTTCGCTGCCTCGGGCCGGGGCTGGCGGAGCAGGACCCACGGGGTAGATTCGTCCCCTTCGCGCGTCCGCCCCGGGCCGGGAAACCTCACTCGGTTGTTATCGAATTGTCATTTTGGGGCCACGCGGAGGAAAGCCAGGCGGTATAGCTTGGTTTCCGTACCTGACTCACCGCGGAGGTAGCAGCGTGTTTGAGGTCCTGGTCGAATCCAAGCCGAAGAAGCAGCGCACCCTCGGGCAATTCGTGGTCTCGCTGATCGCGCACGGCCTGCTCATCACGGGTGCCGTCGTGGCCACCCAGGGCGCCGCGGAAGCGCTGAAGGAGCACCTGCAGGACACCACCCTGGTGTTCCTGGAGCCGCCGAAGGCCGCGCCGCCCGAGACGCCGCCGCCCGATGCCGTCGTGAGCGCCAACCCGCCGCCCAAGGGGTTCCAGACGGTCGTGGCGGTGCAGGACATCCCGACGGAAATTCCGCCGGTCAACCTCAACGACCGGTTCGACCCGAAGGACTTTACGGGCACCGGCCAGGAGGGTGGCGTGTCGGTGGGCGTCACCGGCGGGACCGGCCCGGTGCCGGTGTCCGGCGAGACCTTCCTCGAAGCGCAGGTGGACGACCCGCCGACGCTGATTTCCGCGGGCCCGCGCCGCTATCCGCCGGTGCTGGAGCGCGCCGGGGTAGGCGGCAAGGTCGTCGCGCAGTTCGTCATCGACACCACCGGCCACGCCGAGCCGCCGAGCTTCAAGGTCATCAGCACGACCAACGCCGCCTTCAACGAGCCGGCCAAGGAAATGGTCATGAAGAGCGTGTTCCGCCCGGGCAAGGTCCGTGGCCAGGCGGTGCGTGTGCAGGTCCAGCAGGCCGTCAGCTTCAACCCGTAGCCATTCGACACATTACCGCCGCCGGCGCCGCCGGCAGCCCGCAGCAGGACTCCAGGAGGCTCGACCGATGAACGTTTCAATGCTTGCACTGTGGGACCAGTCCGGACCCTTCGCCCGGGGCGTCATCATCGTCCTGGCGATCATGTCGATCTATTCGCTGACGATCGCCGTGACCAAGCTGATCCAGATCAAGCGCAGCACGAAGGCGACGGCCAAGTTCGCGCCGCAGCTCTCCAAGGCCATCATGGAGGACAACCTCGAGCTGGCCATCCAGCTGGCCGAGAAGAACAAGACCAGCCATATCGCCCGCGTCCTCGGCGGCGCCCTCGGCGAGATGAAGCCGCTCATCAGCGACCGCGCCACCATCACCGCGGCCGACATCAACTCCTCCGAGCGCGCCATCGAGCGCCAGATGCTCATCCTGCTCGCGGAGTTCCGCCGCGGCCTGGGCGTGCTGGGCACCGTCGGCGCCACGGCGCCGTTCGTCGGCCTTCTCGGCACCACGATGGGCATCGTGAACGCCTTCACCGGCATGTCGAGCGGTGCCTCGGGCGGCCTGGCCGGCATCTCGGCCGGTATCGCCGAAGCGCTCATCACGACCGCCTTCGGCCTCCTCGTGGCCATCCCGGCGGTGTGGTTCTACAACTACTTCACCACCAAGATCGACAACCTCTCGGTGGAAATGACCTACGCCTCGAAGGAACTGATCGACCAGCTCATCAAGAACGTGGGCGCGTCGCAGGGCCGGTCGATCTTCACCAAGGAATTCCAGGCCCAGAAAGCGGTGACCGGCAGTGGCCATCTCCACGGGTAGTCGCGGCAAGGCCAAGGTGAACGCGGACATCAACGTCACGCCGATGATCGACGTGATGTTGGTGCTCCTCATCATCTTCATGATCGTCACGCCGCTGATCGCGGCGGGGTTCCAGGCCACGCTGCCCAGCGGCAAGAACCTGGACAAGAGCCCCGAGCAGGACACCGACATCATCCTCGGGATCGACAAGAACGGGAAGTACTTCATCAACACCAAGCCGGTGGACCAGTCGACGGTCGAGGACTACCTGCGCAGCGCGTTCGCCGCCCGGACCGAGGACAAGATCCTCTACTTCAAGGCGGACAACCAGCTGAAGTTCGGCCAGGTGCAGGCCGCGGTGGAAATGGCCCGGCGCGCCGGCGTGCGCGTGATGGCCGCCGTCACCGAACCCGAGCGCGGTCCGCTGCTCAAGAAGGAAGGGGAGTAGCCCATGGCCATGGGAACCGGCGGGGCTCCGGGCGAGGTCTCCTCGGACATCAACGTCACGCCGATGATCGACGTGCTCCTCGTGCTGCTGATCATCTTCATGATCGCGCAGCCGCTGTCGCGGATGACGATGGACGTCCAGGTGCCGCCGCCCGAGCAGCCCACCAAGGCGCCGCCGTCGGCGCAGATCGTCCTCGAGCTCAAGGACGACGGCACATACGCCATCAATTCGCAGCCGTTCCCGTTCGACCAGCTGGACGCGCAGCTCCACGCCATCTACGACGCGCGGCCGGCCAAGCTGATGTTCGTCAAGGCGGGTCCGAACCGGATCTACCAGGACGTCATCGCGGCGATGGACATCGCCCGCGGCGCGGGCGTGCAGGTCATCGGCTTCACCCCGGCGGAAGCCAACTAGGCGGGGTCGCCGTGCGTCACCCCGGTCCCCGGACGTCTCCGGTGGGCCGGAAGCATTCCCGGGCACTCGCCCGAATCGTCTCGAGCCCATTCTGACGGGCGCCGGCCCCCGCCTTGCGCGGTGGCGCCGGCGCCCGCAGATGCATCAGGGAGCCGTGTCTCGATCAGATCGCCTGCCGCACCCGCTCATCAACCCGCCGCGCGACCCGCGGCGGATGATTGGCGTGGCGGTCTCCCTGGCCTTCCACCTGGCCCTGTTCGTCCTGATCGTCCGGGGCGCGGTGGATCATTTCCTGAAATATGAGGCGACCGGGGCGCCCGGCCTCCTTCCGGGGGGCGGTGGCGGGGGTGGCGGGGGTCGGGGGTCCCGATATATTTCGCTCCCACCGTTGCCGCCCGCTCCCGCGGCGGAGGTGGCCAAGCAGCCCGCCGTCCCACCGCCCACTGTCGTCCCGCCGATCACGCCGCCCGTCGTGACTGAACCCACGCCCGTCGTGGTCGCGGCGCCGAAGGACAGCCAGCCGGCGGCGAGCGCGGCGCAGCAGGGCAATGCGCCCGGGACCGGTCCCGGCAGCGGCGGTGGCAGCGGCGGCGGGAGCGGTGGAGGCGTGGGGTCGGGCACGGGCGCCGGCACCGGCCCCGGGAGCGGGGGCGGCGGCGCCGGCGGCACCGGCCGCGAGCCGCAGTGGACCTATGGCACCTTCGTCATGGACAAGGCCCCGAAGGAGTTGAAAGGCCGGACACTCCGCGTCACGTTTTACGTATTGGCCGATGGCCGCGTCTCGCGGGTCGAGACCGATCCCGACATCCAGGACAAGGACTACGCGCGGAACGTCCGCGAGCGATTCGAGTCGTTCCGGTTCCGACCCGCGCGCAACGCCGAGGGCCTCCCGGTGCCCGGCGTGAGCGTCATGAACTTCACCCTGCCTTCGAAATAGGACGCGATGAGCCAGCTCTTCCGACTCAAGTCGGTCCAGGATTGCGAAGACGATCTCGCCTCCCGGGGCGGACTGCGCCGCACCCTCGGCAAGTGGCACCTCACGGCCCTCGGCGTCGGCGCCACCATCGGAGCCGGCATCTTCGCCACGACGGGCACCGCCATCGTCGGCGACGCCGCCCGGCCCGGGGCCGGCCCGGCCATCATCCTCTCCTTCATCCTCACGGCCATCGCCTGCGGGTTTGCGGCGCTCTGCTACGCCGAATTCGCGGCGATGGTCCCCATCGCCGGTTCGGCGTACACCTACGCCTACGCCTCGCTCGGTGAATTCGTCGCGTGGATCATCGGGTGGGACCTGATCATCGAGTACGCCGTGGGCAACATCGGCGTCGCGATCGGGTGGTCGGGCTACTTCCGCGAGCTCCTCAGCCACTTCGGCCTGACGCTCCCCGCCTGGCTCGCCACCGACTACCGCACCGCCTACACCGCCGTCGGGGCCGTGGCAGCGGGCGCCACCGATCCCTATAACGCGTACATGGCCACTGCGGTCGCGGGGGCGCCGCACCTCTTCGGCGTCCCCATCATCGCCAACGTGCCGGCCTTCATCTCCGTCATGCTCGTCACCATCGTCCTGGTGATCGGCATCCGCGCCTCGGCCAACTCGAACAACGCGATGGTCCTGCTCAAGATCGCGATCATCCTGTTCTTCATCGCCGTCGGGCTGACGCTCCTCAAGCCGGACAACTGGACCAACCCCGCCACCGGCGGGTTCGCGCCCAACGGCGTCGCCGGCATCGGCGCCGGCGCGGCCATCATCTTCTTCAGCTACATCGGGTTCGACGCCGTGTCCACCGCGGCGGAAGAGGCCAGGGATCCGGGCCGGGACATGCCGTTCGGCATCATCATGAGCCTCATCATCTGCACGGTGCTCTACATCGCGCTGTCGGCCGTGATGACGGGCATCGCGCCGTGGCAGTCCCTCGGCACCGCGGAACCGATGATCACCGCGCTGGCCTTTGCGGACGGCCCGCCCCGGCTGATCGCGGCGTCCCGGTTCATCATCTCGCTGGGCGCCGTCATCGCGATGTTCAGCGTCCTGCTGGTCTTCCAGCTCGGGCAGCCCCGCATCTTCATGTCGATGTCCCGCGACGGGCTCCTCCCGCCGTTCCTGGCCAAGGTGCACCCGCGGTTCAAGACGCCCTGGATCAGCACCATCCTGACCGGCATCTTCGTCGGAGTCTTCGCCGCGTTCGCCAATATCGCCGAGGTGGTGGACCTGACCAACATCGGGACGCTGTTCGCGTTCGTGCTGGTCTCGGTGGGCGTCATCGTGCTGCGCTACAAGGAGCCGGAGCGGGTCCGGCCCTTCCGCGTCCCCTTCGTGCCCTGGACGCCGGTCATTTCCATCGTGGCGTGCGTGTACCTGATGTACAAGCTGCCCCGCATCACGTGGGAGCGGTTCGGCGTCTGGCTGCTGGTGGGATTCGTGATCTACTTCCTGTACGGCGTGCGGCACAGCAGGCTCCGCATCAAGGATGCGGCGGCGGAGGCGGCGGCGAGGCCGCGGGACAGCTAGGCCAGTCGCGCTGCCAGGGCCAGCGCGCCCTCGGTGGCGTCCACCATCGTCGCCAGCGGCCGGAGCGACGGCTCGGTCTCGAGCTTCGCGAGGACGGCGCTCCGGAGCGAGCGCTCCTCGGCCAGCATGCCCCCCATCAGCGCCACGCCCACCCGCTCGCCGGTCGGAAATTCCCTCGCCAGCCCCAGGACCAGTGTGCTCAGCTCGCGCGCGGCGTAGTCGGCAATCCCCTGCGCCACGGCGTCGCCCCGCTCCGCGGTGTGCAGGACGTGCGGCGCGAGCGTCGCGACCTCCGCGGGTCCCGCCGACGCGGCCCAGCGCACCAGGGCGTCGAAGTCGAGGCTCCGCGTGGCCTCCAGCAGCACGGGGGTGAGCGCGGTCTCCGGGCTCCGCCCGTCCCGCGCGCGGCTCGCCGCGCCGAGGGCGGCGCGCCCGATGGCGTAGCCGCTGCCCTCGTCGCCCATCTGCCAGCCGTAGCCGCCCTGCCGCAGCATGCGCCCTTCGGGATCCCGGCCCATCACCACGCTGCCCGTGCCAGCCACCACGACGATCCCGGGCCCATCCCCGAAGGCGGCGGTGAGCGCCACCTCGATGTCCGTCGTGACGTGGATCCGGTCGGCCAGCGTCTCCACGCGGAGCGCCTGCTCCAGTTCCCGGCGCTCCGACTCGCGCCCCGCCCCCGCCGCGCCCACCACCAGCACGCTGCCGCGTCCCAGCCCGGACGCCGACAGCGCCTTGCGGACCGTCTCGGCGATCGTCGCCGCGGAGGCGATCGCGCGGCCGGGGCGGACGGCGGCGCCGGGGCCGAGCGCCCGGCCGCGGATCGTGGTGCCGTCGCTCACCGCCACGGCCGTCTTCGACCCGCCGACGTCGGCGCCGATCAGGACAGGACTCATCGGGAGGACTCCGCATGGGGGAACGAGGCGAGGACGACGCCGGTGAGGACGGTCAGCGCGGTGCCGAGGGGAACGTACCACGGCCAGGCCAGTCGGCCCACCGGGGCAAGCCATTCGAACCCGGCGATCGTGGCCAGTCGCGCCGAGAAGACGACGACCAGCATGACCGAGACCGAGACGAGGACCGCCCCCACCGCATCCCGACCGCGGGCGCTGGCGACCCGCCCGCCCAGGAGATAGGTGCCGAGCAGCGCGCCGTAGGTGACCGACGCGATCGAGAGCGCGAGGACGATGACCGGGGTGTCGCCGCCGTGCGAGAGGTCGTAGAAGAAGAGCGCCGCCCCGATGAGGGCCAGGCCCCACAGCATCGAGAATGCGCGGCCGACGCGGAGCAGGCGCACCGGATCGCGCTCGCCGGTCCAGTTGGCGTAGAGGTCGTGCGTCATCGAGCTGGCGAGGGCGTTGATCGAAGAGCTGATCGTGCTCATCGCGGCCGCCAGGATGCCGGCCACCACCAGGCCGGAGAGGCCCGGCGGCAGGTGCTCGAGGATGAACCGGGGAAAGACCTGGTCGGCCACCATCCCGTCGGGCGCGAGCCCGGCGGACCAGATGGCGGAGCCGACCAGCAGGAAGAGCAGGAACTGCAGGATCACGACGACGCCCGACCCGACCACGGCGAACCGCGCCTCGCGGAGGGAGCGGGTGGCCAGGAGCCGCTGCACGATCAGCTGGTCGGTGCCATGGGACGCCGCCGAGAGCAGCGCACCGCCCACCAGTCCGCCCAGCAGGGTGTACGTCTGGGTGAAGCTCACCACCGGATTGAGAAGGTGCAGCTTTCCCGCCGCCGCGGCCGCGCTGAGCGAGGCGCCCATGCCGCCGGCCAGATGCCAGGCGATCCCGAGCGCGGCTGCCCCGCCGGCCACGTACACCGCGAGCTGGATCACGTCGGCCCAGACCACCGCCTTGAGGCCGCCGAGCAGGGTATAGACCAGCGTCAGGCCGCCCATCGCCACGATCGAGACCGGCACCGACCAGCCGGTCAGCAGCGCCAGCGGGATGGCGCCCGCAAAGATGCGCACGCCGTCGCCGAGGAGTCGGGTGCCGAGGAACACCACCGAGACCAGCCGCCGGCTCGTGGATCCGAAGCGGGTCTCGAGGCGCTGGTAGGCGGTCTCCTGGTCACCGCGGAAGTAGCCGGGCAGGAGCCAGATGGCCACGCCGACCCGGCCGATGAGGTACCCGAAGGTGAGCTGGAGGAAGGTGAGGTCGCCGCGGGCACCGATGCCGGGGACGGAGACCACCGTGAGCGCCGAGGTCTCGGTGGCCACGATGGAGAAGAGCACGGCCCACGCGGGCAGATTGCGGGCGCCCAGGAAGTAGTCGCCGGCGGTGGCCTGGGAACGGGACACCCAGATGCCCACGCCCACGGTGAGCGCGAAGTAGGCCAGGATGACGGCGAGATCGAGAGGCGCCATGCGGCCCCGGGGTGGAGGCGGGCGGGGGAGGGGGTACGGAAAGAGGGGGGAGATGATCCCCCCTCGCGGTGTTCGGGTCGTTCGAGTCCGGCACTGCAATGTCGTCACCCCGGCCCCCGGCTTTCGCCGGGGCAGGGTCGCCGGGGTCCAGATTGCCCGTTCCGCTCAGGCCGTGAAGCTGCTCCCGCAGCCGCAGCCGCCGGTGGCGTTCGGATTCGTGAAGGTGAACCCGCTGCCCTGCATCGAGGAGACGTAGTCCACCGTGACCCCCGAGAGGTACTGCATGCTGAATCCGTCGACGAAGACCCGGACCGCGTTGAGGTCGAGGATCACATCGTCCTCGAGGGACTTCTCTTCGACGTTGAGGCTGTACTTGAATCCGCTGCAGCCGCCCGGCGTGACCGAAATCCGGAGTCCGGCGCTTTCGGCCGGTACGTCCTCGGCGGCGATGAACTTTCGCACTTCTTCGGCCGCCCGGTCCGTCAGCACGAGCTGGAATCCGGTCGGGTGGATCTGCTGGCTGGTCGTGCTCATGGAACCCGCTCCTTGGTTGACTCCCGAAAGCTAGGGACGTGGCCCTATCCCTGTCAACGAGAGGGGTTTAGCCCCGGGTCCAGGGCCGTCAGCACCAGATCGCCGACGTCGCGGCGCACCCCGACGAACTTCGTGTTGGCGCGGGTGGGGTTGACCCGGTTGGAGAGCACCACGATGACCACTTCCCGGTCCGGATCCATCCAGATGCTGGTGCCGGTGAACCCCGTATGGCCGACACTGCCGGCGGAGAGGAAGGCGCTCCCGGTATTGTCCGCCGTCGGGACCTCCCACCCGAGCGCGCGGCCCGATCCCGGCGGAAGGTTCTGCTCCACGGTGAACGACCGGAGCACGCCTCGATTGACGGTGGGCCGGCCCCGGGCGGGCGTTCCGCGCTGCTGGTGCAACCACCACTCCCCGAAGGTGAGCAGGTCGTTGGCGCTCGAAAAGATGCCGGCATGCCCCGACACCCCGGCCATCCGCCAGGCGTTCTCGTCGTGCACCTGCCCGCGAATCACCCGGCCGCGGTAGGGGTCGTCCTCGGTGGGTGCCACGCGGGGGATCCACTTGACCGGCGGGTTGTAGGTCGTGGACTTCATCCCGAGCGGGCCGAACATGCGGGCGGCCAGCAGCGTGTCGATGCGCTCCCCGTACACGTTCTCGATGGCCTGGGTCAGCAGGATGGCGCCCAGGTCCGAGTAGAGGAATCGCGCACCCGGCATGGTGTCGAGCGGCGTCGTGTCCACCACCGCGAAGACGCCGGGGCGGTTCGCGGCGAGCAGGTAGAGCGGGCGCCAGGCGGGGAGCCCGCTCGCGTGGGCGAGGAGGAGGCGCACCGTCACGCTGTCCGTGCCGGGGCCCTGGAACGTCGGCACGTAGCGCGACACCGGCGCGTCGAGCGCGATCCGGTCCTCCTGGACGGCCCACATCATGGCGGTGGTGAGGCCGACCACCTTGGTCAGCGAGGCGAGGTCGTAGACGGTCTTGCCGTCCGGTCGGTTCGGGATGCCGTCGCCCAGGTGCCCGGTGCCGTACACGTAGCGATGCCCGGGCCAGCTGACCCCGACCACGACGCCCGGTGCCGCGCCGGCGGCGACGGCGCTGTCGAGAAAGTGGCGGAGCGGCGTCCAGTCCGGATGGCGTGCAAGGGGAACCGGTGCCGGGGCGGTGGGCGCTTGCGGTGCGCAGGCGAGGGCGGCGAGCAGGGTCGCCGCCGCCCGCCGCCTCACCGGGTGGCTCCCCGCACCAGGCCGGTCCCGCGGGGGAGCGTGGGGGAGATCGAAATCGGCAGCTTGCCCGAAATGTCGGCCCGGCCGGCGATCGCCGCGGCGACCGCCTGTTCGTTGATCGGCCGGGCGGCCCACGCCAGCAGGAATCCCTGTACCGAGGGCGCCTGGTCCAGGAGGTAGGGGGAGCCGAACGACACCAGCAGCGTCGGCTGGCGGCGGGCGGTGCTGTCGATCAGCGCCGCGACCGCCGTCGGCAGGCTGATCGTGCCGCTCCAGGCCGACACGCGCACCGAGGCGGCCACGACCGCCACCGGTGAGGCGGCGAGCGCCGCGTACGCGGAGTCGAAGCTCGCCGGCCCGCTGGAGGGCCAGAGTCGGAACGTCGTGAGCTGGTATCCCGCGGCCCGAAGCTCGTTCGCGAGCGTCGCGCCGAGCCCGCTCGCCGGGTCGTCAGCGAAGGTGACCAGCGACACCGCCTGCGGCCCGCTCCGGAGCCTGTCCACCACGCCGCCGCTGTCCCGGGCCAGCACCAGCGCGCGTGCGGTCACGTCCCGGGCGATGGCCTGGTGCTCGGCGGTCCCGACGGCGTTCATCACGCCATCGAGCGGCACGGTGCGATGGCGAAAGAGCCCGAGCCGCCGCTTCAGCTCCAGCACCCGGCGGACCGACTGGTCGAGCCGTTCCTGGGTGACGCGGCCCTGTTCCACCGCGGCGACGACGGCGTCGATGGCCGTCTGCGGGTCGGCGGGCTGGAGCAGGATGTCGGCACCGGCCAGCAGCGCCAGCACCGCCGCCTCGCCGGCCCCGTAGGCCTTGACCACGCCGCCCATGTCGAGGGCGTCCGTCACCACCAGTCCGCCGAAGCCGAGCGAGTCCCGCAGCACGCCGGTCAGCAGGCTCGGGGTGAGCGTGGCGGGGCGGATCCGGCCGCTGTCGATACCGGGCAGCGCGATGTGCCCGGACATGATCGCGGTGACGCCGCTCTTGATGGCGGCGCGGAAGGGCACGAGTTCGACGGAATCGAGCCGGGCCCACTGCGCGTCGATGACGGGCAGGGTGATGTGCGAGTCGGTGCCGGTGTCGCCGTGCCCGGGGAAATGCTTGGCCGTGGCGAGCATGCCGTGCTCCTGCAGCCCGCGGATCTCGGCGGAGACGAGTTCCGCCACCGACGCCGGGTCTTCCCCGAAGGAGCGGGTGTTGATGATCGGGTTGGCGGGGTTGTTGTTGACATCGGCCACCGGGGCGAAGTCCAGCTGGATGCCGACCGCGCGCCCCTCGATGGCGGTGACCCGCCCCATTTCGTACGCGTCCAACTCCCGGCCGGTGGCGGCCACCCCCATATTGGTGGGGAAGGCCGTGCCGCCGTTGAAGCGCATGGCGGTGCCGCCTTCGAGGTCGGACGCCACGAGCAGCGGAATGCGGGAGCCCTGCTGCAGCACGTTCAGCTTGGCCGCGATGTCCAGCGGCGAGCCGATCGAGACGATGATGCCGCCCACCTGGAGCGAGTCCACCCAGGCGCGGGCCTTTGCAAAGCCCGGGTCGTCCGCGGCGGCATAGGTGCCGGGAATCCACGGGATCACCAGCTGGGCCACCTTGGCGCGGAGCGGCAGGCTGTCCATCAGCCGGTCGATGCGGTCGGTGGTGGGACGCATCTCGACCGGCAGCGGTGCCGGCAGCCCGCCGGCCGGCGGCGAGGTGGGGCTCGGCGGCGCCGAGGTGGCGCAGGCGACCAGGACCAACGTGAACGCGGCGAGGCGGGCGTGAGACACCGGCAGGTGGTCCTGGTTGGGATGGTGGGCGTGCTCGCGGCCTGCAGCAGCGGGCGGGCGTCGGTGGCACCGGCGCCGGAGCCTGTTCATGCCGTGCGGCCCGGGATCGACGTACTGCTCGCTGATTCGCTCCGGCTGGTCCGTCACGCCCGGCTCGGGCTGGTCACCAACCAGGCCGGTGTGGACGCCGACGGCCGCAGCGACGTCGAACGGCTTCGCGCCAGCGGCCTGCGTCTCGTGGCGCTCTTCAGCCCGGAGCACGGCTTTCGGGGCTCCGCGGCGCCGGGTGCCGTCGTCTCCAACGCGCGCGACAGCGCCACCGGCCTCCCAATCTACAGCCTGTACGGCCAGAACACCGCCCCCACCCCGGCCATGCTCAAGGGAATCGACGTCGTGCTCGTGGACCTCCAGGACGTCGGCGCGCGCTACTACACCTACCTGGCCACCACCGTGGCCGTCATGCGCGCCGCGGAGCGACAGGGGAAGCGCGTGGTGGTGCTGGACCGCCCGAATCCGATCGGCGGCGCCGTCCAGGGCAACGTCCTCGACACCGCGTATGCCTCCTTCGTCGGCGTGCTCCCCGTGCCGATGCGCCACGGGATGACGCTCGGCGAACTGGCCCGGATGGCCAACGCCGACCTGGCCATCGGGGCGGACCTGACCGTGGTGCCCGTGGCCGGGTGGTCGCCGGCCATGGCGCTGGACCAGACCGGGCTCCCCTTCGTGCCACCGAGTCCCAACCTGCTCTCGCTCGAAGCCCTGTTCCACTATCCCGGTCTCTGCCTCGTCGAGGGGACCAACCTCAGCGTCGGGCGGGGCAGCGACCATCCCTTCGAGCAGGTCGGGGCGCCCTGGCTCGACACCACGCGGGTGCTTGCCGGCCTGCGGAAGGCGGCGCCGCCCGGGGTCGCCTTCGCCGGCGTCCAGTTCCGCCCCCGGGCGCCCGGCGATGGCAAGTACGCCGACACCCTCGTCGCCGGCATCCGCCTGACCGTCACCGACCGCCAGCGCTACGACCCGACCGTCACCGCCGTCATCCTGCTGGCGGTCATCCGGGCCTCCCATCCCGACCAGTTCCGCTGGACGCCGGGGCAATTCGACCGGCTGGCCGGCACGGACGCCCTGCGCCTCGGCCTGGCCGAGGGCGACCAGCCGGGCGTGGTGGTCGCCGGCTGGCCGGCGGAGCTGCAGGCCTTCGTGGCGCGAAGGGGTCCCGCGCTCCTTTACCCCCGTTCGCACGGCGACACGGCCCCGGGCACATCCCCGTAGGCCGTCACCCCGGCGAAAGCCGGGGTCCATCCTGCTTTCCGCCCCGCTGCCCCGCTGCCTGGCTGCCCACCCGTCGAATTGCCCTAACGCCTTCTCCCGGTTATGTTTTCGCGGCTCTGGCGCATCCTGAAACTTGGGCTCTTCCGAGGTCAGACCAGACGGTGAAGCTCGTTCCACCTGTTGTCGAGCGCGGGTACTACGCCGTCACCGGTCCGCTGGTCCGGGCGCTGGTCCGCTCGGGCGTCCGCCCCAATACCATCACCACCATCGGAACGATGCTGGTCGTGGCATCGGCCGTGGGATACGGGCTGGGCGCGATCCGGCTTGGCGGGCTGCTCCTCCTCCTGAGCGGGCTGCTCGATACCCTCGACGGGGCGGTGGCGCGCGAGAGCGGGGCCGCCACGAAGTTCGGGGCGTTCTACGACTCCACCCTGGACCGGATCGGCGACGGCGCCACCTTCATCGGCATTGCCGTCTACCTGCAGCACGCGCCGGACGTGGCCTACCGGGGCCTCGCCATCCTCCTGTCCATGGTCGCGATCCTGGCGTCGCTGGTCGTCTCGTACGCCCGGGCGCGCGCCGAGGGGCTGGGGATCGACTGCAAGGTCGGCATCGCCCAGCGGGCGGAACGGATCATCGGGCTGGGGCTCGTGTCCCTCATCGTCGGGGCAGGAGAGCACGCCCTGGTCCTCGAGGGCGCCGTGGCGCTCCTCGCGGTGGCCTCCATCATCACTGTCATTCAGCGGTTCCATTGCGTGTACCGCGTTACCCAGGGCGGCTCGCCGCCCCGGCGCACTCCGGAGCTCACTCCGGTCGCGCCCGACACTCTCGCGAAAGGATAAATCCGTGGCACCTCAGACTGCCCGGTCCATCAAGCCCGCCAAGGGCAAGCTCGGCGTGCTGTGCGTCGGCCTCGGCGCCGTCACCACCACGTTCATGGCCGGTGTCGAGAACGTCCGCCGGGGCCGCGCCCGGCCGATCGGCTCGCTGACCCAGATGGGCACCATCCGGCTCGGCAAGCGGACCGAGTCGCGTTCTCCGCTCATCAAGGATTTCGTCTCCCTCGCGAGCCTCGAGGACCTCGTCTTCGGCGCCTGGGACCCGATCCCGGACACCGCCTACGAGGCGGCGCTCAAGTGCGGCGTGCTGGACAAGCACGAGCACATCGAGCCCATCGCCGACTTCCTGAAGGGCATCGCCCCGATGCCGGCCGTCTTCGACCAGTACTACGTGAAGCGGCTCGAGGGGAAGAACGTCAAGAAGGGCAAGACCAAGCGGGAGCTCGCCGAGGCCCTGCGGAAGGACATGCGGGACTTCAAGGCCAAGCACGGGTGCGACCGCCTGGTGATCGTCTGGTGCGCGTCCACCGAGGTGTTCATCTCCCCCGGCGCGACCCACGAGACGCTGGCCGCCTTCGAGAAGGCCATGGACGCGAACGACGTGACCATCGCCCCCTCCATGCTCTACGCCTACGCCGCCATCATGGAAGGCATCCCCTTCGCGAACGGCGCGCCCAACCTGGCCTGTGACTGCCCGGCGCTCGAGCAGCTGGCCCGCGACAAGGGCGTGGCCATCGGCGGCAAGGACTTCAAGACCGGCCAGACCATGCTCAAGACCGTGCTCTCGCCGATGTTCAAGGCGCGCATGCTCGGCGTCGCCGGCTGGTACTCCACCAACATCCTCGGCAACCGCGACGGCGAGGTGCTCGACGATCCGGAGAGCTTCAAGACCAAGGAAGAGTCCAAGCTGGGCGTGCTGGACACCATCCTCCAGCCGGCGCTCTACCCCGAGCTGTACGGGAACATCTTCCACAAGGTGCGGATCAACTACTATCCGCCCCGCGGCGACAACAAGGAAGGCTGGGACAACATCGACATCTTCGGGTGGCTGGGCTACCCGATGCAGATCAAGGTCGACTTCCTCTGCCGCGACTCGATCCTGGCCGCGCCGCTGGTGCTGGACCTGGCCATCTTCTTCGACCTGTCGCAGCGCGCCGGGCTGTCGGGAATCCAGGAATGGCTGTCGTTCTACTTCAAGAGCCCGCAGGTGGCCAAGGGGCTCTACCCGGAGCACGACCTCTTCATCCAGCTGACCAAGCTCAAGAACACCCTGCGGTACCTGAAGGGCGAGGAGCAGATCACGCACCTCGGCATCGAGTACTACGAGCAGTAGATGAAGTACTTCCACCGGACGAGCATCACGCCCGATGCGGCGGTGGCCCGGGCGGCCGAGTTCTTCGGCGCCCGGCTCACCCCGACCGAGGAGACGCCCCGGCGCCGGCGGTTTGGCGGCACGCTGGGGCAGCTCTCGGTGACCGTGAAGGCGGAGGGCGGGCACTACACCCTCCTCACCGTCGAGACCGACCAGCCGGGCGAGAGCGAGCTCGACAAGCTCGCCAAGCGCTTCCTGACCGTCGTTCACACCATGGCCGAGCCCGCGCACGAGGCGCGGGGCGCGTACTAATCACCGACCTCTCGTTGATCTTCCTCAGGAGAATACGACCGATGCTTCGTCTGGCTCCGCGGTGGCGTACCTGGTTCGCCAGGGCCGCCGTCCTGCCGTTCCTCTTCCTTGCCGGCCTCGCCGGAACCGCCGCCGCCCAGGACGTCGCGGCGCCCCAGGCACACCGGCCCGGCGGGGAGGTCAACCTCCTGCTGCCCGACCTCAACCAGGGCGACTTCCTCGGCTTCACCGGCCACCAGATCCTGCTCTCCGGCCTGGTCGTCTGCGTGCTCGGGCTCCTCTTCGGCCTCTGGACCTACGCCGCCGTCAAGAAGCTGCCGGTCCACAAGAGCATGGCCGACGTCTCGAGCATCATCTACGAGACCTGCAAGGCCTACATGATCCAGCAGGGCAAGTTCCTGATGGGGCTCTGGGTGTTCGTCAGCGCCGTCATCGTCGTGTACTTCCTGCTCACCGGCCTCGGCATCCCGAAGATCGGCATCATCCTGCTCTTCTCGCTGATCGGCATGGCGGGCAGCTACGGTGTGGCCTGGTTCGGCATCCGGATCAACACCCTGGCCAATTCGCGGACGGCGTTCGCGTCGCTGCGCGGCAAGGCGTGGCCGGTGTCGGAAATCCCGCTCCGCGCCGGGATGAGCGTCGGCATGATGCTCATCGCGGTCGAGCTGCTCTTCATGCTCGGCATCCTGCTCTTCATCCCGGCCGACGTGGCCGGCGCCTGCTTCCTCGGCTTCGCCATCGGCGAGTCGCTCGGCGCCGCGGCCCTCCGGATCGCGGGCGGCATCTTCACCAAGATCGCCGACATCGGCGCCGACCTGATGAAGGTCGTCTTCAAGATCAAGGAGGACGACGCCAGGAACCCGGGCGTCATCGCCGACTGCACCGGGGACAACGCCGGCGACTCCGTCGGCCCGACCGCCGACGGCTTCGAGACCTACGGCGTCACCGGCGTGGCGCTGATCACCTTCATCGTGCTCGCCGTGCACGACACCTCCATCCAGGCCAAGCTGCTGGTCTGGATCTTCCTGATGCGCGTCATGATGGTCGTCGCGTCGGGCCTCTCGTACCTGGTGAGCAACGCGATCTCGAAGGCGCGCCATGGCGCCGCCGCGAAGTTCGACTTCGAGCACCCGCTCACCCAGCTGGTGTGGCTCACCTCGATCGTCTCGGTGGTCCTGACCTACGTCGTCTCGTACTTCATCATCCCCGAGCTGGGCGGCAACACCTCGCTCTGGTGGCAGCTGTCCACGGTCATCACCTGCGGCACGCTGGCCGGCGCCATCATCCCCGAGTTCGTCAAGGTCTTCACCTCCACGTCGTCGCGGCACGTGCGCGAGGTGGTCACCAGCTCCCGCGAGGGCGGCGCGTCGCTCAACATCCTCTCGGGCCTCGTGGCCGGCAACTTCTCGGCGTACTGGCTGGGCCTGACCATCATGGGCCTGATGGCGGCCGCGTACGGCGTGAGCACCATGGGCCTGAGCGGGGGCATCATGCAGGCCCCGGCGATCTTCGCCTTCGGCCTCGTCGCCTTCGGCTTCCTCGGCATGGGCCCGGTCACCATCGCGGTCGACAGCTACGGGCCCGTCACGGACAACGCCCAGTCGGTGTACGAACTCTCCACCATCGAGCAGATCCCGGGCATCGAGGCGGAGGTCAAGCGCGACTTCGGCTTCGCGGTCGACTTCACCACGGCCAAGGAACTGCTCGAGGAGAACGACGGGGCGGGGAACACCTTCAAGGCCACGGCCAAGCCGGTGCTCATCGGCACCGCGGTCGTCGGCGCCACCACGATGATCTTCTCGATCATCATGGCCCTGACCCACGGGCTCGTGAGCGGCATGGAAAACCTGTCCATCCTCCACCCGCCGTTCCTGCTCGGCCTCATCACCGGCGGCGCGGTCATCTACTGGTTCACCGGCGCCTCGATGCAGGCCGTGACCACCGGCGCCTATCGCGCCGTCGAGTTCATCAAGGCCAACATCAAGCTCGAGGGGGCCATCAAGGCCTCGGTGGAAGACAGCCGGAAGGTGGTGGAGATCTGCACCAAGTACGCCCAGAAGGGCATGCTGAACATCTTCCTGGGCGTCTTCTTCTCGACGCTGGCCTTCGCCTTCGCCGAGCCGTTCTTCTTCATCGGCTACCTCATCTCCATCGCGCTCTTCGGGCTCTACCAGGCCATCTTCATGGCCAACGCCGGCGGCGCCTGGGACAACGCGAAGAAGATCGTGGAGACCGAGCTCAAGGCGAAGGGCACGCCGCTCCACGACGCGTCGATCGTCGGCGACACGGTGGGCGATCCCTTCAAGGACACCTCCTCGGTGGCGCTCAACCCCGTCATCAAGTTCACGACCCTCTTCGGCCTGCTGGCCGTGGAGCTCGGGGTGTACCTGACGGCGGAACAGGGCAGCATGCTCCCGCACCTTCTTTCCGCGGCGTTCTTCCTGGCCAGCATGGTGTTCGTCTACCGCAGCTTCTACGGGATGCGGATCGAATCGCAGTCGTAGGCGCTTCGGCAGGAGGCGGTTGAGCGGGTCGGTGGGTCGGGCCGGCGGCGGCGAGCACAACTCGACGCCCGCGCCCGGCCCGGCGACCCGCGTCGCTTGCCGGTCGGGTGAGGGAGGAGTGGTTTGGCTTGACTCTCCCCGCCGGGCGGTAAATCTTTCTGCGCCATTTCGTTACCTGATTCTGCCAGGGTCCGGATGACACCCACTGCCGCGCCGTCCGCCGCCACCGCCGCCCCGCCCCACGGGCTCCGCCGGGAGCAGCTGCACGAGCTCTACTACTACATGCGGTTGACCCGGTCGCTCGAGGAGCGGCTGGTCAACCTCTATCGCCAGACGAAGGTCATCGGGGGCCTCTTCCGCTCCCTCGGGCAGGAAGCCGACAGCGTCGGCAGCGCCTACGCCCTCGACCGCGCCAAGGGCGACTTCCTCTCCCCCCTCATCCGCAACCTCGGCTCGATGCTCGTCCAGGGCGCCAGGCCCGTCGAGATCCTGCGGCAGTACATGGCCAAGGCCGAGAGCCCCACGCGCGGCCGCGAGCTGAACATCCACTACGGCGATCTCGAGCGGGGCTTCATCGGGCAGATCTCCCACCTCGGGGACATGGTCCCGGTCATGGCCGGCGTGGCGCTCTCCTTCAAGATGCGGAAGCAGCCCCGGGTCGGGATGGTCTACATCGGCGACGGCGCCATGAGCACCGGCACCTTCCACGAGGGGATCAACTTCGCCGCCGTGCAGCGGCTGCCGATGGTCATCATCTGCGAGAACAACGGCTACTCGTTCAGCACGCCGCTCAGGAAGCAGACCGCGGTGACGCGGCTGGTGGACAAGGCCGCCGCCTACGGCGTGCCCGGCATCCGCGCCGACGGCAACGATGTGCTCGACGTCTACGGCGCCACCAAGCCGGCCGTGGAGGTGGCCCGCGCGGGCGGCGGCTGCACCCTGATCGAGCTGGTGACCTACCGGCGGAAGGGCCACGCGGAGCACGACAACCAGTCGTACGTGCCCAAGGAAGAACTCGCCGCCTGGGAAAAGAAGGACCCGATCGACAACTGCGTGCGGCGCTACACCGAGTCCGGCTGGGCCACCCCGGCCGAGCTCGCGGCGATCGACGCGCGCGTCACGGCCGAACTCGACCTGGCGGTGGGGCAGACGGAAGACGAGCCGATGCCCCCCGCGCTGAGCGCCCTCGACGGCGTGCTGGCCGACCCGGCTCGCGCCGACCTCGAGTGGTACCGGAGGACCGATGGCTGAGGTGACCTACCTCGAGGCGCTCCGCCAGGGGCTCTGGGAGGAGATGCAGCGCGACGAGAACGTCTTCATTCTCGGCGAGGACGTGGGGGCCTACGGCGGTGCCTTCAAGGTGACCGAGGGCTTCCTGGCCCAGTTCGGCGAGGAGCGGATCATCGACACGCCGATCTCGGAAGCGGCGATCGTCGGCGCCGCCGCGGGGGCCGCGCACATGGGGCTCCGGCCGGTGGCGGAGATGCAGTTCATCGACTTCATCTCCTGCGCCTACGACATGCTCACCAACTACGTGGCCACGGCGCGGTACCGCGCCGGGCTGCCCACGCCGATGGTGGTGCGCGGGCCCTCCGGCGGCTACGTGCGCGGCGGGCCCTTCCATTCGCAGAACCCCGAGGCCGCCTTCCTCCACACCCCCGGCCTCAAGATCGTCTGCCCCGCCACCGCGCGCGACGCCAAGGGCCTCATCAAGAGCGCCATCCGCGACGACGACCCGGTGCTCTACTTCGAGCACAAGTACCTCTACCGCCGGATCAAGGAAGAGCTGCCCGAGGGCGAGGAAATCCTCACCCCGATCGGCAAGGCGCGCCTGGCCCGCGAGGGCAGCGACCTGACGATCATCTCCTGGTCGGCCATGGTGTACAAGGCGCTGGAGGCGGCGGAGCGGCTGGAAAAGGAGGACGGCCTCAAGGTCGAGGTGCTCGACCTCCGGACCCTCCTCCCGATGGACGATGAAGCGATCCTGGCCTCGGTCCGGAAGACGAACCGGGTGCTCATCGCGCACGAGGACACCCGCACCGGCGGCGTGGCCGGCGAGATCACCGCGCGGATCAACGACCAGGCGTTCGAGTGGCTCGACGCGCCGGTCAAGCGGGTCGCGGCGCACGACGTGCCGCTGCCCTACGCGCCCACTTTGGAAGACTTCGTGCTGCCCCAGACGGACGACCTCGTGCTCGCCGCCCGCTGGCTGGCCGCCTACTAGGAACTTGGAGACGATCGCATGGCCAAGATCGACGTGATCATGCCGCAGATGGGGGAGTCCATCGCCGAAGGGACCCTTTCCCGCTGGATGAAGAAGGTGGGAGACACCGTCAAGCGCGACGAACCCATCTTCGAGATCTCGACGGACAAGGTGGACGCGGAGATTCCCGCCCCGCAGGCCGGCGTCCTCGTCGAAATCCTGGTCCAGGAAGGACAGACGGTCCCGATCCAGACCGTGGTGGCCCGCCTCGAGACGGATGCCTCGGCATCGGCGCCTCTTGCGGCCCCGCTGCCCAGCAGCCCCGCTGCCCCGCCGGCGGCTGTCCCCGCCCCGGCTGCCCCGCTGCCCAGCAGCCCAGCGGTCCCTCCCGCGGCCGCCCCGCTGCCCAGCCGCCCCGCTGCCCAACCAGCCGCTTCCGCCGCCTTCAGCTGCCCCGCCTCCGGCGGCAAGCCGGTCGGAGACTGCCGAGGAGCGTCTGCGCCGGAAGAGCACCCCCCTCGTCCGGAAGATGGCCGCCGAGCACAATCTCGACATCACCACCATCTCCGGGAGCGGCCACGCCGGCCGCGTCACGAAGAATCGGACGTCCTGAGCTATCTCGAGTCGCCCGCCGGCGGCCGCAGCCCCGGTCGCAGCCCCGCTGGCCAGCGGCCCCGCCGCCCAGCCGGCCGGCCGGCACCCGCGGGGCCACGGTCCTGATCGAGGTCCCCGCGCCCGTGGTCGAACCGTGGCCCGGCGACCGCGTCGAGCCGTGGAGCAAGATCCGGAAGCTGACCGCCGACCACATGATCATGTCGCGCCGCGTCTCGGCGCACGTGAACAGCCTCTTCGAGGTGGACTTCACGCGCGTCGGCCAGGTGCGCGCCGCGCGGAAGAAGGAGTTCGCCGAACGGGGCGTGAACCTGACCTTCCTGGCGTTCATCGTGAAGGCCGTGGCGGACAACCTCCGCAAACACCCGGTGGTCAACTCCGCCGTCATGGGGGAGGCGACGGTCTTCCGGCGCGACATCAACATCGGCATCGCCGTGGCGCTCGACTGGGGCCTGATCGTGCCGGTCATCAAGCGCGCCGACGAGCTCTCCCTCATCGGCGTGGCGCGGGCCATCAACGACCTCGGCGAGCGGGCGCGGGCCAAGAAGCTCACCCCCGACGAGGTGCAGCGCGGCACCTTTACCATCACGAACCCCGGCGGCTTCGGCTCCTTCGCCGGCACGCCGGTCATCAACCAGCCCCAGGTCGCCATCCTCGGCGTCGGCGCCATCGAGAAGCGGCCCCACGTGGTCACCCTGCCGGACGGCACCGACACCCTCGCCATCCGGACCAAGGGCATGCTGACGATGGCGTACGATCACCGCATCGTGGACGGCGCGGACGCCGACAGGTTCCTGGCCGACCTGAAGGCCACGCTGCAGGACTTTCCCGACAGCGCGGCCTGAGCGATGTCCCGGGCCCTCTCCGTCGCCCGGGTGCAGGTGGCCGCCGCGCGCCAGGCGGAGTACCTCGCGGGCGCCGCCGCGCTGGCGGCCGCGCTCAAGGCCCGGGGGCAGCACTTCTGGGTGTTCCGGCACCCCACCCGGCCCGGCGCCTTTCTCGAGTTCCGCGAGGCCGCCGACGGAGCGGCCCACGTGAGTGTGGCGCCGACACCTGCCGAGGCCCGGCTCGGCGACGCCCTTCGCGCGCTGGCCACCGCCGATCCAGACGCCGATGTCCTGTGGCTCGAAGTTCCCCTGGCGGCGGCGGGCGTCCCCGCCACCGGCCCAGCCTGAGGTAGGTATGCCGACACGCACGATTTCATTCGACGGCACGTCCTGGGTGGTGACGCCGACCGGGTACGTCACCCAGTACATGCGTGACGAATTTACGCTGCTCTTCACCCGCGGCACCGGCCCCGACCGGGAGGAGCGCGTGGCGAAGTACTCGCCCCTCGGCGCCCGCAGCCGCGAGTTGTCGCTCTCCGAGTTGTCGGACCAGCAGCTCGGCGACCTGCTCCGCCGTTCGCAGCCCTCCTGGACGTCGCCCGAGACAGGATACCGCCGCTGAGCGCTCCCCGGTTCGTCGACCTGCACATGCATTCGACCGCCTCCGACGGGGCGCTGGTCCCGGCGGAGGTGGTGGCGTGCGCGCATGCGGCGGGGCTCTCCGCCATCGCGCTGACCGACCACGACTCGGTGGCCGGGATCGCCGAAGCGGTCGAGGCCGGCGCCAGGCATGGCGTGCGCGTGGTGGCGGGCTGCGAATTCTCCGTGGCGGCGCCGTGGGGAGAAATGCACGTCCTGGGGTACTTCCTGCCGGTAGGCAACGACGACGTCGAGGCCTTCCTCGACCGGTGCCGGTCGGACCGGAAGCGGCGCGCCCACGTCATGTGCGGACGGCTGCAGGAGCTCGGCATTCCCGTGACCTTCGACGCCGTGCTCGAGGAGGCGGCGGGCGGCGCGATCGGCCGGCCGCACGTGGCGCGCGTCGTCGTGTCCGCCGGCGGCGCCGAGAACGTGAACGAGGCGTTCGACAAGTACCTCGGCCGGAACAAGCCGGCGTACGAGGAGAAGATCCTCCCCACTTTCGTCGAGGTGGCCGAGCTGGTGCATGCCGCCGGCGGCGTGCTTTCCGCGGCGCACCTCCGCGACCGCGCCACGCGCTCGGTGCTCGAGCGTCTCCGGCGGGAGGGACTCGACGCGGTCGAGGTCCGGCACCCGCGGCACGCGCCCGAGGTGCGCTCGCGCATCGCCGGGCTCGCCAACGTCCTCGACCTGGCCCGCACCGGCGGGAGCGACTGGCACGGCGACATCGGGCCGGGCGAGGAGCATGGCGCGCTCGGCTCGCAGACGGTGCCGGAGGACTGGCTCGAGCGCCTCGAGGCGCGCCGGCCGGTGGCGCGCTGAGCGGAGGGGGATCATGACCAACGCATGGGATTTCTCGGGAAAGGTGGTACTGGTCACCGGCGTGGCGCGGGTGGGCCAGATCGGGCACGCGGTGGCGCTCGCCTTCGGCCGCGCGGGCGCGAAGCTCGTGCTGTGCGACCGGAACGCCGTGGAGGCTGCCGCCCGGGCGCGCGAATTCGAGGCCGAGGGCATCGAGGCCCGGCCGACCGCGGGCGACCTGACCGAGCCGGACATCGCGCGGCTGGCGGTCGAGACGGCCCAGAAGCAGTTCGGCCGCCTCGACGTGGTGGTGAACGTGGCGGGGGGGCTGACCACCTACGGGCCGATCGCAGGCACCACGGCGGCGGACTTCGACCGCGAAATCGCAATCAACCTGAAGACCGCCTTCTTCGTGTCGCAGGCCGCCGCGCCTGCCCTGGCGGCCACCCGTGGCGTCATCATCAACTTCGCCTCGGTCGCGTTCTTCCGTCCGCAGGATCAGATGGCCGTCTATGCCGCCGCCAAGTCCGGGGTGGCAGCGTTCACCCAAAGCCTGGCGCTGGAGCTTCGCGACACCGGGGTGCGGGTGAACGCGGTCGCGCCCGGCATGGTGCGGACCGCCGACAACGTGGCCTCCGCCGGCGCGACCGATGTCCGCTGGGTCGAGATGCGGCAGATCACGGATGGAGTCCTCTTCCTCGCGAGCGCCGCCGCCGATGCCATCACCGGACACGTCCTCCCCATCACCAACGGCGCGACGTAGGGGCGCACGGTCGTGTGCCCCGACACCGCGCCACTTCACGTGGCCCGCGAGATCGTCATCGTGGGCGGCGGTTGCTACGGCACGTTCTACGCTCGCCAGCTCGAGCGGGCGCGGGCGCGCGGCGCGCTCCGGGTGGAACGGGTGCTCGTGGTGGACCGGGATCCCTCCTGCCAGCTGACCCGCGACCTCCCGGCGGTGGCGAGCGAGAGCTGGTGGTTGAGAGCTGGAATGTGTTCTTCGACCGGTACCTCGAGACTGCCCCGCGGCCCCGCGGCCCCGCGGCCCCGCCCTCGTACATTGTTCCTTCCCCCCTCATGCCCCACCTCATGTTCGACTGGATCCGCCGGCGCGCGCAAACCCTCTGGCCCGGTCGATCCGTCGAACAGGAACCCCTCACCGAGCCGGTCGGCACGCCCTACGACACCCTCGCGCCCGATGGCACCCGGTACGTGTCGTGGGCCGACTGGCTCTGTCCCACTCACTGCATCGAGCCCGCGCTCTGTCCGATCATCCGGGCCCCCCGGACGTGGGAAATGTCGGAGACGGCCACGGCCGTCGCGGGTCGCCTCGCGACCAGGGGCCGGGAGACCGGTACCGCGCTCTTCGTCACCCGCCACCTGACCGACGGTGTCGGCGCCTTCGCGGTCGATGACGCGCTCGGCGCCGCCGAGCTCCTCGCCGCGGTGGGAGGGAAGGGCGGCCCGGCCGCGCTCCTCGTCGGCACCGTCTCGGCCTGCCACGGCGCCCTCGGCCTCCTGACCCTCGGCTGAGCCGGGCCTCCGCGGCGTCGATGGGGAACCCACGATTGTTCTATATTTGAAGTCAGTTCGGTCCGCGTTCGATGTGCCCTGGATCACCTCAGCCTGGCGTTCCCATGTCCCGCTCTTCGCATGACGTCATCATCGTGGGGGCCGGTCCCGCCGGCTTGTGCGCCGGCATGTACGCCGGGCGCGGCATGCTCAACGCCGTCGTCCTCGAGCGCGGGGCGCCGGGTGGCGAGCTCCTCAACACCGACCTCATCGAGGACTACCCCGGGTTCGCCTCGGTCAAGGGTCACGAGCTCGCCCGGCTGATGGCCGAGCACGCCACGAAGTTCGGGGCGGACATCCGCCAGGAAAACGTCGAGTCCGTGGCGCGCCGCGAGGATGGGACCTTCGAGGTGAGTTGCAGCAGCGGGACGGTCTACGAGGCCCCCGCCGTCATCCTGACCGCGGGGGGGACGCCGACCAAGCTCGGCGTACCCGGAGAGTTGGAGTACGCGGGGCAGGGCGTGTCGTACTGTGCCGTGTGCGACGGCGCCTTCTTCAAGGGGCAGACGATTGCCGTGGTGGGCGGCGGAGACGCGGCGGTCGAGGAGGCGGACTACCTCACCCGCTACGCCGAAAAGGTGTACGTCGTCCACCGGCGCGGGGAGTTCCGGGCCTCCAAGCTGCTCCAGGAGCGGCTCTTCGCCAACCCGAAAATCGAGGTCATCTGGAACAAGGTGGTCACGGAGCTGAAGGGCGGGCCGGGCGGACTGGAATCACTGGCGCTCAAGGACGCCGTCACCGGCGCCACGTCGGCGCTCGCCGTGACGGGCTGCTTCATTTTCGTGGGGTTCAAGCCCAACACCGGGCTCGTCACCCAGCACTTTGCCCACGATCCGGCGGGCTACATGATCACCGACGACCGGATGATGACCTCGATCCCCGGGCTCTTCGCCGCCGGCGACGTCCGGGTGCAGCTCACCCGCCAGGTCACCACCGCCGTCGGCGACGCGACCACCGCCGCGATCGCCGTGGAAAAGTTCCTCACCGAGCGGAAGGCGGCGGCCGTTGCCTGAGCTGGTCGTGGTCGCGATTCCCAACGGGCAGTTCGCGCAGAACTGCTACCTCGTGGCCGACGCCGAGCGCGGAGTGGCGGTCATGATCGATCCGGGAGAGGAGAGCGACCGGATCCTGGCGGAGCTCGACCGTCGGGGCTGGACGCTCGAGGCCATCTGGCTCACCCACGCCCACATCGATCACATCCTCGGCGTGGGAGCCGTCACTCGCCGCTGGCCGGTGCCCATCTGGCTCCACCCGCTCGACCGTCCGCTCTACGACAACCTGACGCAGCAAGCGGCGTGGATGGGCCTTCGCGCCCCGCCCGCCCCGCCCGCGACCGACGAACTGGCGGCCGGTGCTTCCATGACGGTCGGCGCCTGCTCCTTCGACGTCCGGCACGCGCCGGGCCATTCTCCGGGCAGCGTCGCCTTCGTCGGGCACGGGCGCGTGTTCGGCGGGGATGTGCTGTTCAGCGGATCGGTGGGCCGCACCGACTTGCCGGGCGGGGACACGTCCACCCTGCTCGCCTCGATCGAACGGGAGTTCTTGACGCTCCCCGACGCCACCGTGGTCCACAGCGGGCACGGGCCGGACACCACCATCGGCGTGGAGCGGTCCACTAATCCGTTCCTCACCGGGGTGTATCACCTTGAGTGACTCCGAGGTGGGCTGCCTTCCCCGCCTCCCCGCCTCCCCGCCGCCTCCCGCAACGCTCTGCAACCGCTGCGGCTTCGAGGTCCCCTCCCGGGCGTGGGGCTGCAAGAATCCCTGCCCGAACTGCGGAACCGTGTATCCCCTCGGCGACTGCTCCGACTGACGCCGTGCCCCCGGTCTCCGTCACCCGCACCTACCTCGAACTGAAGACGCCCGGCCAGCTCCGGGCTCCCGGCAGTGTCCCCCCAGGCGTCAGCGTCGTGCCGGTCCGCGATTGCCCGCTGTCCTTCTACCGGTGGCTGTACGCGACGGTCGGGGGGCCCTGGCACTGGCGCGACCGGCTCACCTGGGACGACGACGCCCTCCGGCGGCACCTCGCGCAGCCGTCGGTGTTCCTTCGCGTCCTCTATTTCGAGGGGGCGCCGGCGGGATACTACGAGCTCAGTCGGCTGCCCGACGGAGCGATCGAGGTCATCCACATCGGGCTGGTGCCCGAACGGATCGGTAGGGGATTGGGCGGGTATCTCGTGGCGGAGGCCGCGCGCGATGCCTGGGCCCTCGGGGCCACTCGGGTGTGCCTCAACACCTGCACGCTGGACGGGCCGGCGGCGCTGCCGAACTATCTTCGGCGGGGCTTCACCACCTGCGGCACGGAGGAGTACGTCGTGGAGTTGCCGGCGGTCTGAGGCCGCCGCGGCGTCAGCCGGCCGACATCCCGACGAGCATGACGCAGCGCCCCGTCGCCTCCAGCACGCCGTGCGACACTCCGGCGGGGGCCCACACCAGTGTGCCGGGACCGGCCTCCGCCACTTCCTCGCCCACCTGCATTCTCGCCTTTCCCTCCAGCACGAAGTAGAATTTGTCCGCACCGTCGTGCGCGTGGACCGCCTGCGCCTGGCCCGGCTCGAAGCAGTTGAGCCCCGCCATCAGGTGGGCCCCCCGCGCCAGGTCCACCTTGGCGAACCTGCCCGCGGTGAATCCGGCCCGCTCGGCGGTCGCGATGAAATAGCTGTTCATGGGACTTTCCCTTCACTTTCGACAGTGTGGCTGACCGCAATGACGACTCGAATCGAGAAGGACCCGCTCGGCGAAAAGGCCGTCCCGGCCGAGGCCCTGTACGGCATCCAGACCCTCCGCGCCGCCGAAAACTACCCCATCTCGGGGCTCCGTCCGCTGCCCGCCTTCGTCGAGGCCGTCGTCCGGATCAAGCGGGCCGCCGCCCTGACGCACAAGGAAACGAAGCGACTCGAGGCCCGGCTGGCGGACGCGATCATCGCCGCCGCCGACGAGGTGCTCGCCGGCGAGCACCGCGACCAGTTCGTGGTGGACGTCTACCAGGCGGGCGCCGGGACGAGCCACAACATGAACTGCAACGAAGTCCTCGCCAATCGCGCCAACGAGCTGCTTGGCGCCCCGCGCGGCGCCTACGCGCCGGTGCACCCGAACGATCACGTGAACATGGCGCAGAGCACCAACGACGTGATCCCCACTGCCATGCGCCTCGCCGCGCTGGCCACGCTGCCGCCCTTGCTCGCCGCGATGGACCGCCTCGGCGCGGCCTTCCTGGCCAAGGGGAGGGAGTTCGACGACATCATCAAGTCGGGCCGGACCCACCTGCAGGACGCCACGCCGATCCGCCTCGGCCAGGAGTTCACGGCCTACGGCCACACGGTGCTTCGTCACCGGGCCAAGCTGGTCGAGGCGGCACGCTGGCTCCGCGCCATGAACATCGGCGGCACCGCCGTAGGTACCGGAATCAACGCGGAGCCGGCGTACCCCGGCCTGATGGTCAAGCACCTGGGCGCCATGACCGGACTGGAGCTCGAGGAAGGCGAGGATCGCGTCCAGCTGATGCAGTCCATGGGCGACGTCGCCACCTTCAGCGGCGCGCTCCGCGCGTACGTGCTGGACCTCAACAAGATCGCCAACGACATCCGCCTGCTCGCCTCGGGCCCGCGCACCGGCCTCGCGGAAATCGGGCTGCCCGCGGTGCAGCCGGGGTCCAGCATCATGCCCGGCAAGGTCAATCCCTCGATCGCCGAGATGGTCAACCAGGTCTGTTACCAGGCGCTCGGGCTCGACGTGACGGTCGCGATGGCGGCGGAGGCGGGCCAGCTCGAGCTCAACGTGATGATGCCGGTCATCACGCACAACATCGTCTTCGCGCTGATGATCGTGGGCAACGCCACGCGGGTCTTCGCCGAGCGCTGCATCGAGGGGGTCACCGCCGACGCGGCGCAGTGCGCCCACTGGCTCGAGCGGAGCCCGGCGCTGGTGACGGCGCTGGCGCCCAAGCTCGGGTACGCCGAGGCCGCCAAGCTGGCCAAGGAGGCGGTGGCGACCGGGCTCACCGTCCGGCAGCTGGTGGTGGAGCGGGGCATCCTGAAGGGCAAGGAGCTCGAGGACGTGCTCGATCTCCGTGCCATGACGGAGCTTGGAGTGCCCGGCGGCAAGGGGATTCCGGGCGGCGGATGAGAATTATGAAGACTTTCCCGGGTTGAATTCCAACGGGTGCGCTCCCATATTGCGCCCATGCGAGTCACCACCTGGACCGAGTACAGCCTGATCATCTCGCTCCACCTTGCCCGTCGCGGAAACGGTCCTCCGGTCGCGGCGCGCGACATCTCCGAATCCGAGCGGCTTCCCGGCGACTACGTCGAGCAGATTCTGCTGCGGCTGCGCCGCGCGGGACTGGTGGACAGCGTGCGAGGCGCCCGGGGCGGCTACCGGCTCGCGCGCGATCCCGCGCTGATCTCCGTGCACGACGTCATGCAGGCCTGCGAGCACCAGACGTTCGAGATGAACTGCGAGACCCGCCCGGTGGACGAGGAGCGTTGCCGTCCCGAGGCCCGGTGCACCATCCGACCGGTGTGGCAGGCCCTGCAGGCGCGGGTCGAAGGCCTGCTGATGAGCATCTCGATCGCCGACCTCCTCAAGGACCACGCCCAGGTGCAGGAACTCGTCGGCCTCGCCTCGAACTCCTGAGCCGGTCGTGGTTCCCGAACTCCCTCCTCTTGCTCCTGCGGAATTCCATCGGTACTCCCGGCACCTGATTCTCCCGCACGTCGGTGAGGCGGGCCAACGCCGGCTGAAGCGCGCCCGCGTGCTGGTGGTGGGCGCGGGCGGGCTCGGCTCGCCGGCGGCGCTCTACCTGGCGGCCGCCGGCGTCGGCACCCTGGGACTCGTGGACGCCGACGTGGTGGACGTGACGAACCTGCAGCGCCAGGTCCTCCATGGCACGGCGGCCGTCGGCCGCTCGAAGCTCGACTCGGCGGAGGCGCGGCTCCGGGACCTCAACCCGCACGTGGCCGTCGAGAAGTTCCCGGAACGGCTGACGTCGGCCAACGCGCTGGACATCCTCCGCGGGTTCGATCTCGTCCTCGACGGAAGCGACAACTTCCCGACCCGCTACCTCGTCAACGACGCCGCGTTCCTCACCGGCATCCCCGACATCTACGGCGCCATCTTCCAGTTCGAGGGGCAGGCGTCGGTGTTCGCCGCGCGGGGCGGTCCCTGCTACCGCTGTCTCTACGCCGACCCGCCGCCGGCCGGGCTGGTGCCGGGCTGCGCCGAGGCCGGAGTGTTCGGCGCGCTCCCCGGCGTGATCGGCAGCCTCCAGGCGATGGAGGCGATCAAGCTCCTGCTCGAGATCGGGGAGCCCCTCGTCGGGCGGCTCCTCCTGTTCGACGGTCTGCGGATGCGATTCCGGGAGCTCACGCTGCAGCGGGATCCCTCGTGCCCCCTCTGCGGCGATGAACCCTCCGTCCGCTCGCTCATCGACTACGATGCCTTTTGCGGCGTGCTCCCGGCGCCGGCCGACGCGGCCGAACTCGAGGTGACGCCCCGTGCACTCCGACGGGAACTCGATGGCGGTCGCCCGGTGCTCTTGCTCGACGTGCGCGAGGTGCCCGAATGGGACCTGGTGCGGCTCGCCGGCGCGCGGCTCGCCCCGCTCTCCAGGCTGCCGGGGCTGGCCCGCGAGCTCGATCCCGCGAGCGACATCGTGGCCTACTGCCACCACGGCGTGCGCTCGATGCAGGCCGCGACCTTCCTCCGCTCCGTCGGCATCCACAACGTGCGGAGCCTCGCGGGCGGGATCGATGCCTGGGCGCTGGAAATCGACCGGGAAATGATCCGATACTGAGGGGGCTCGGGCGGAGCGGGCAGCGAAACGGGGGCGCCGACCCGAGTCGGCGCCCCCGTATGATTGTTGCCTGCCAATGCCGAAGGGGGGACTCGAACCCCCACGGGCTTGCGCCCACTGCGCCCTGAACGCAGCGCGTCTACCAATTCCACCACTCCGGCGTGGGCGGCAAAGGTAGCCGGGGGCCCTCGGCGGCGTCAAGCGGCCCGTTGACCCTCCCGAACCCCCTGTCTATCTTGAGTTTACGAGCCGCACATGCCTGAGAAACCTGACGCGCCAAAGGAGCGCCGGCATTCGGTCGCCCGCAATCCCAAGGCGACCCACGACTTCCACATTCTCGAGACGTGGGAGGCGGGCTTGGTGCTGACCGGAACCGAGGTCAAGTCGCTGCGCAGCGGCAAGGCCTCGATCAAGGAAGCCTACGCCCGGGTGAAGGACGGGCAGGTCTTTCTCGAAGGCATGAACGTGACGCCGTACGCCCAGGGCAACCGCTACAATCACGAGCCGGTTCGCTCGCGCAAGCTCCTCCTCCACCGCCGTGAAATCAATCGGCTCATCGGCTCCGTCGAGCGCGAAGGGCTGAGCCTCGTCCCGCTCGAACTCTACTTCAGCCGCGGGCGCGCCAAGATCGCCATCGGGCTCGGCCGCGGCAAGAAGCAGCACGACAAGCGGGCGGCGCTGAAGGAGCGCATGGTCGAGCGGGAGACCGCGCGCGCCATCGCCGTGGGGCGCCAGCGGTGATCGGGCTTGTCCTGGCGCTCGCCCTCTCGGGCACGGCCGTCCCCGCGCAGCTGGTGGTCTCCACGCCACGAGGCGACACGCGCATCGCGGTCTTCACCGATGCCGACGGCCGGCCGATGGTGGCGGCGCTGCCGCTCGCCGCCGCGCTGGGGGGCGCCACGCGGCAGGATGGCGCCTGGTCCACCGTCGTGATTTCCCGCCAGGACTTCTCGTTCCTCGTGGGGGCGCCGATCTACCGGCTGAACGATCGCCTCGAGCCGCTGACCGTCCCCGCCGTCCAGCGCGGCGACTCCCTCTTCGTGCCCTATCAGTTCGTCTCCGAAATCCTGCCGCGCTTCCTCGGTGAGCTGTACCGTTTCGACCGGACGGCCGGCCGGCTCCTGCAGCTTGCGCCTCCGCCTCCGCCCGCCCCTGCCGGACCGAAGCGCCTCGCGAACGGCCTTCTGCCCGGCCATGTGGTCACGGTGGACGCCGGGCACGGCGGCGTGGACCCCGGCAATCCCGGACGGTATTTCCCCGCCGGCGTGACCGAGAAGGACGTGACCCTGCAGGTGGCGCTTCTCGTCCGCGACGAACTCCTCCGGCAGGGGGTGGGAGTGCGGATGACGCGCACCACCGACACCCTCATCAACCTCCGCGATCGCGGGCCGTACTGCGCCGACGACTGCGACCTCTTCGTGTCGCTGCACGTGAACTCGCTCGCCCGGCGCCCGGGGTACACCAGCGTGCGCGGATTCGACACCTACTTCCTCGGCGAGGCGAAGACCGAGGAGGCGGACCGCGTGGCGCGCATGGAAAACGACGCGATCCGCTTCGAGACGCCGACGGCTTCCGGGCCGTCCGCGGGCGGGCTCGACTTCATCCTGCGCGACCTGCAGGCCAACGAATACCTGCGGGAATCCGCGCGGGCCGCGGAACTGATTCAGGCCTCCCTCGATCCGGTGCATTCCGGGGACAACCGCGGCGTGAAGCAGGCCGGCTACGCGGTGCTCACGACCGCGCGCCGCCCCGCCGTGCTGGTGGAGATGGGGTTCAGCACCAACCCGGAGGACGGGCGGCTGCTGTCGAGCCGCGCGTCGCAGCGCCAGCTGGCGAGGGCGATTGCGGAGGCCATCGTGAACTACCTGCGCGAATTCGAGCGCAAGAGCGGCGTCGGTCCCGACACGGCGGGGCGGGGCCGGTGAGGCGCCACATCGCGCTCGGCGTGTTGCTGGGGCTTGGTGGCTGTGCGTATTACAACGGGATGTACAACGCGAATCACCTCGCCCACCAGGCGGAAAAGGCCCAGCGCGCCGGCCGCACCTTCGAGGCCCAGACCCTCTGGTCCCAGGCCGAGGTCCGCGCCGACTCGGTCATCGTGCGTCATCCGACCAGCAGGTACGTGGACGACGCCCAGCTCATCCGGGGAAAATCGATGGTCTCCCGCGGGGAGTGCGCCCAGGCGATCCCCGCGCTCGAGGTGGCCTCGCTCTCGCGAGATAGCCCGAAGGTGGCCGAGGAGGCGACGGAGCTGCTCGGACAGTGCAAGCTCCAGACCGGCGACCTCGCCGGGGCGGATCGGGCCTTCGTCGAACTGCTGGACAGTCCGGACTCGAACGTTCGCACCGAGGCCAGGCTCCAGCACGGTCGCGCGCTCCTCGCATCGGCGCAGTACCAGGCCGCGCTCGAGGCGGTCGACTCGCTCACCGGACCGGCCGCCGACGCCGAGCGCGGTGCCGCCTACGCGGGCCTCGGCCGCGTGGCGGAGGCGGAACCCCTCATCGACCAGGCCATCGCCGACCAGAACGTCACGATCGGCTGGGATTCCGTCCTGGCGGGCATCGGGCGGGTCGATCCGGGGCTGGCCAGCCGGCTCACGTCCGCGGTGATCCTCCTCCCGACGCTCCCGGCGGAGGAGCGGGACCGGCTCCTCACCGAGGACGGCCGGCGGCTGCTCGCCATCGACCCCGATTCCGGGCTTGCCCGGCTGCACGCCGCCGCCGCCGCGCAGCCCGTCACCGACGCCTCGCTCCGGGCGCAGTTGGTGATCGCGGAGTTCCAGATGGGCCGGGCCGTCGCCCTGGCCGAACTGCAACAGGCCAGGGACGGGCTGCAGACGCTGAGTGAAATCGGCGGTCCCAGTTCGATCCGCGCGCTCGCCTACCTGCGGGCGCTCGACCGCGTGCGGTTCTACGCCGATTCAGTGCCCGTGGGCGCGCCCGAGGCTGACCTCGCAACCTTCGTGATCGCGGAGACGGTGCGGGACTCGCTGCCAGCTCCCCGGATCGCCGCACAACTCTTCGCCTCGATTCCAGCCGCGTGGCCGGCGTCGCCGTACGCGCCGAAGGCGTTGCTGGCCCTGGCGGTGCTCCTTCCCCAGGAGGCGGATTCCCTGCACGCGGTCCTGGAGTCGAGTTACGTCGACAGCCCCTACCTGGCGCTCGTCGCCGGTGACGTCACCCCCGCCGCCCTGGCGCTCGAGGATTCCCTCCAGAATTACGCGACCAAGGCCGCCCAGGCCCGATTTGTCCCGGGCGCGCGGCGGGTCGTGGTCCCGCCCGGCGGGAAGCAGCCGACTCCCCGCAACGAGGGCGAGTTGCGGTGACGGCCGGCCCCCGGCTGGATCGCGAGGTGTTCGGCGTCCGCTTCCAGAATCCGGTGCTGCTCGCGTCCGGAACGGCCGGGTACGGGCGGGAACTCGACGGCGTCATGGCGCTCGATGCGCTCGGCGGCCTGGTGACCAAGGCGGTGTCGCTCGAGCCGCGCGCCGGCAACCGGCCGCCCCGCGTGGCGGAGTTCCGGGGCGGCATGCTCAACTCCGTCGGACTGGCCAATCCCGGACTCCGGCAGGTGCGCGAGGCGGAACTGCCCTGGCTGCTGGCGCGCCTGCGCCACGCGCGCGTGCTGGTCAACGTGGTCGGCTTCCAGGTCCACGAGTACGCCGAGGTCATCGCGGGCCTGGACGACCTCGAGGGAATCGCCGCGTACGAGCTGAACCTGTCCTGCCCCAACACCGCAGCCGGCGGCCTGGAGTTCGGCGCCGACGCCGGGTCGGTGGCGGACATCGTCACCCGCGCCCGCCGGGCCACCCGACGGCCGCTCCTCGCGAAGCTCTCCCCCGCGCTCCCCGACATCGCCGGGCTCGCGCTCGTCGCGCGCGACGCTGGCGCCGACGGCATCGCCGTCGTCAATACCCTGCCGGGCATGGCGCTCGACGAAACGGGCGTACCCAAGCTCGGCAACGGCAACGGCGGCGCGAGCGGGCCCGCGCTCCTGCCCGCCGGCGTCTTGGCGGTGCGGCGCGTCACCGAGCGCCTCCCGGACACGCCGGTCGTCGGCGTCGGCGGAATCCGGAGCGCCGAAGACGTCCGGCAATACCTTGCCGCGGGCGCGTCCCTGGTCGCGATCGGCACCGGCGCCATGGCGGACCCGCGGCTTCCCGCGCGGGTCATCCGCGATCTGGAGCGGCACCGTGGCTGAAGTCATCCTGGCGCTGGACGTGGACTCCGCCGACGCAGGCCGACGCCTCCTCGACCGGCTGCCCGCGCTTCGATGGGTCAAGGTCGGGTCGGTCCTGATGACGCGGGAGGGCGCGCCGCTCATCGCCGAGCTGAGGGCGCGGGGACTGCAGGTCTTCCTCGACCTCAAGTGGCACGACATTCCGAACACCGTCGCGGGTGCGGTCGAGGCCGCCGCCGGGCTCGGCGTCGCCATGGCCACCGTCCACACCCTCGGCGGGCCGTCGATGCTGCGGACTGCCCAGGCGGCGGCGGGGAACCGGATGGGGCTCGTGGGGGTGACCGTGCTCACCTCGCACAGCGCCGAGGAGTACGCCCGGGCCGTCGGCGCCCGGGCGGCAGGGAGCGCGACGTCGCCGGAACAGCCAGGGGCCCTGGATGCGGAGGTCGGCCGCCTCGCCGCCCTTGCCGCGGCGGCGGGCCTGCGAGGCGTCGTCTGCTCGCCCCGCGAAATCGAGGTGGTGCGGTCGCGGCTCCCGGCGGGCGCCTGGGTGGTGGTTCCGGGCATCCGGCGGGCCGGGGACTCCGCCGGCGATCAGGTGCGGACCGCCACGCCGCGCGATGCCGCGAGTCGTGGCGCCACTCACCTGGTGGTGGGACGCCCGATTCTCAAGGCCGCCGCCCCGGCGCAGGTGCTCGCCGAAGTCGTGGCCGAGGCCGGGGCAGGGTGATCCGGTCGCTGGTGGTCGGGGTCGCGGCGCTGCTCGGCGGGGCGGCCTTCCCGTCGGTGCCGGCGCGCGGCGGGGCAGGCCCAGCCACCCTGGGAGCGGCCGCCGCCGACGCCCGACAGGCCTGGGAACGCCGGGATCTTCGCGCACTGGTCGCGGCGGCGGCTGGAAACCGGCTCCTCGTCTCGCTTCCAACCGTACCGGCCTCGGCGCCCATCCCACCCAACCAGGCCGCCGCCCTCTTGATGGCCTATGTTCAAGGCACGGAAGAAGTTAGCGTAACTGTAGAGGCCGCTACGGCCGTGGACTCCACCCGGGGCTATGTGCGCCTCGCCCGGCAGTATCGATTGGTGGGCGTCCCGGCGGATCGACGGGCCGTGATCCTCCTGGCCTACCGGAAGGGGCGGGAGTTCTGGGTGCTGACGGAGGTCCGTGTCACCCCATGACCGTTCCCTTGCGTGAGTTCCGCGCGCGATCTATATTGCTAAGCTACCTCAAAGTCTGGTCTTGGAGAGATTCCGTGAAGGTTCGTTCGAGTGTCAAGCCGATCTGCGAACACTGCAAAGTCGTGAAGCGACAGGGCGTCGTTCGCGTCATCTGCAAGCGCAATCCCAAGCACAAGCAACGGCAGGGCTGATCATGGCACGCATTGCAGGCGTGGACCTTCCGCGTGAAAAGCGCGTCGAAATCGCCCTGACGTACATCTTCGGCATCGGGCGCCCCACCAGCGGCCGGATCCTCTCCGAGGCCGGGGTCAGCCCCGAGATTCGCGTGCGGGACCTGTCCGACGCCGAGGTGGCGCGGCTTCGCCAGTTCATCGAGCGGGCCCTCAAGGTCGAGGGTGCGCTGCGCACCGAAGTGGCCATGAACATCAAGCGTCTGATGGACATCGGCAGCTATCGCGGGTCGCGCCACCGCAAGGGTCTCCCCGTGCGTGGTCAGCGCACTCATACCAATGCCCGGACCAAGAAGGGTCCGCGGCGGGCCATCGCTGGCAAGAAGAAGGCGACCAAGAAGTAACCATGACTGCACCGACTACCGCGCCGAAGGCGCCCAGCGTCAAGCGTTCCAAGAAGGTCGTCGAGTCCGAGGGCATCGCCCACATCTCGGCCACCTTCAACAACGTGCTCATCACCATCACCGACATGAAGGGCAACGCCCTCGCGTGGGGGACGGCTGGCAAGGCGGGGTTCAAGGGCTCCAAGAAGTCCACGCCGTTCGCCGCGACCGTGGCGGCCGAAGGCGCCGGGCGTGAGGCCATGAACCTCGGCGTGCGCCGGGTGCACGTGCGGGTCCAGGGGCCGGGCAGCGGTCGCGAGTCGGCCATCCAGGCCCTCGCCTCGGTCGGGCTGCGCGTGGTCTCCATCCGCGACGTCACCCCGATTCCCCACAACGGGTGCCGCCCCCCGAAGAAGCGGCGGGTCTGATCCATGTCACGCTACACTGGTCCCAGCTGCCGGCTCTGCCGCCGCGAGGGCACGAAGCTGTTCCTGAAGGGCACCCGCTGCCTCACTGAAAAGTGCGCGGTCGAGCGCCGGGCGTACGCGCCTGGTCAGCACGGCCAGAGCACCGGCCGCGGCCGCAAGCCGTCGGAATACTCGAAGCAGCTCCGCGAGAAGCAGAAGGTCAAGCGGATGTACGGGCTCTCGGAGTCGCAGTTCCGCAACATCTTCGAAGACGTGACCCACGAGCCGGGCGTGAAGGGCACCAACCTGCTCATCGCCCTCGAATCGCGTCTCGATAACATCGTCTACCGGATGGGCTTCGCCTCGAGCCGCAAGGCGGCCCGGCAGCTGGTTTGCCACGGCCACGTCGAGGTCAACGGCCGCCGCGTGGACATCCCGTCCTACACCGTGATGCCCGGGCAGGAAGTCCGGGTTTGCCCGGCCAGCCGCGAACTCGTGGCGGTCAAGGCGGCGCAGGAGTACGCGTCGCGCGGGGCCCCGGTGTCCTGGCTCAGCGTCGACGGCGAGAAGGCCGCCGGCCGGTACGTCGAGCGTCCCACGCGTGAGGCCATCCCGGTCAACGCGCAGGAACAGCTCATCGTCGAGCTTTACTCGAAGTAGGTGGTGGCCCGATCATGACCATTGACCTGACCGGACTCGTCCGCCCGCACCTGCTCGAAATGAGCCGGAGCGAGGACAATCCCAATGCCGCCGAGTTCCGCCTCCAGCCGCTGGAGCGGGGCTTCGGCCATACCCTCGGCAATTCCCTGCGCCGCCTGCTGCTCTCCTCGCTCCGTGGGAGCGCGGTCTGGGGCTTCCGGCTCGACGGCGTGGTGCACGAGCACCAGACCGTGCAGGGCGTCCTGGAAGACATCCACCAGGTCATCCAGCGCCTCAAGGGCCTGAGCCTCGTGCTCTCCCCGGATGTGGAAGAGGCGGTGCTCCACATCCGCAAGAACGGCCCGGGCCCCGTCTACGCGCGGGACATCCAGCCGCACGGCGCCGTCACCATCATCAATCCCGACCACCTGCTCTTCACGCTGCAGGAAGACCGGGACATCTCGGCCGAGCTGTACGTCAACAAGGGCCGCGGCTACGTCGAGTCCGAGCTGCACCCGTTCGACCGGTCGCTCCCGGTGGACCTGGTCCGGATCGACGCCATCTACAATCCGGTCACGCGCGCCAACTTCACCGTCGCGGAAACCCGCGTCGGTCAGCGCACCGACTACGACCGCCTCACGGTCACTGTCGAGACCAACGGCACCATTTCGCCCGAGGACGCCGTGGCCTACGCCGCCGCCCTCGCGCAGGAGCATTTCCGGTACTTCGTCGAGTTCGGCAAGGTGCCGGTCATGCGGGAGCCGGTGGCGGCCATCACCGAGGCCGGCGGCGACCTGCGCATCAGCCTGGCGCGCCCGATCGACGACCTGGGCCTCTCGGTCCGGTCGCTGAACTCGCTCAAGAACTCCAACATTCGCACCCTGCAGGACCTGATCGCCTACACCGAGGACGACCTCCTCAAGGTGAAGAACGTCGGCGAGAAGGCGGTCTCGGAAATCGTGGAGCTGCTGCAGAAGGAAGGCCTCGCCTTCGGCCACGTCTTCGATGAAGCCACCGGCCTGCTCCGGCCCAAGGCGGGCGATACCGCCGCCTCGGCCAGCAACGGGGAGATCGCGTAAATGCGTCACCGCGCCAAGGGACGCCAGCTGTCCCGGACCTCCGAACACCGTCGCGCGCTCTTGAACAACATGGCCACCAGCCTGTTCAAGCACGACGGGGTCACCACTACCGAAGCCAAGGCGAAGGAACTCCGGCCGTTCGCCGAGAAGCTCATCACCCTGGCCCGCCGGGGCGACCTGCATGCCCGCCGCCTGGCTGGCCGGAAGATCAAGGACCGCGAGGTCCTCGGCCGCCTGTTCAGCGAGCTCGGCCCCCGCTTCGCCGCCCGTCCCGGCGGCTACACCCGCATCCTCAAGATGGGGCACCGGGTGGGCGATGGCGCCGACGTGGCCCGCATCGAGCTGCTCTCGGAGTAGGGGTGGCGACGCCAGCCTCCGCAACGACGAAGGGGACCCGCGAGGGTCCCCTTTTTTACAGCGATCGGCCTGTCGGGACGGCGCCGCAGGGCGGCCCGCCCCGCAGCTCAGCTGGCCTTGGCGATCTTGTTACCCTTGATGCACTGGGTGCAGACGCGCACCCGCCGCGGCTCGCCGTCCTTGAGGACGCGGACCGTCTGCAGGTTCGGATACCAGCGACGATTGGTGTGGTTCTTGGCGTGGCTGACGTTGTGGCCGGTGACAGGCCCCTTGCCGCACACGGTGCATACCCGTGCCATATGTCCATCCCTCAAGCGCTTACGACATTGACGATACAATCGGAAACCGCGAAATCTAACCCCGGGACTTCCGGGACACAACCACCCCAGGGAGAGCGCCATGGCTGAGCGCAGGCGCGCGCTGATCACCGGTATCACCGGCCAGGACGGGTCCTATTTGGCCGAGCTGCTGCTGGACAAGGATTACGAGGTCTTCGGGATCGTCCGCCGGACCAGTCACCACGGGCTCGAGCGCATCGACCACATCGCCCATCGCCTCACCATCCTGCCGGCCGACCTGCTCGACCAGCATTCGCTCACCGTGGCGATCCAGCAGACGCGGCCCCATGAGGTCTACAACCTCGCGGCGCAGTCCTACGTGCCCACCTCGTGGTCCCAGCCGGTCCTGACGGGCGAATTCACCGCCCTCGGGGTCACCCGGATCCTCGAGGCCATCCGTCTCGCCCATCCGCAGGCGCGGTTCTACCAGGCCTCGAGCTCGGAGATGTTCGGCAAGGTGACGGAGACGCCGCAGCGGGAAACCACCACCTTCTATCCGCGCTCCCCCTACGGCGTGGCCAAGGCCTACGGGCACTGGATCACCGTCAACTACCGCGAGTCCTATGGCCTGTACGCGGTGAGCGGAATCCTCTTCAATCACGAGTCGCCGCGCCGCGGCATCGAGTTCGTCACCCGCAAGGTGACCGACGGCGTGGCCCGCATCAAGCTCGGCCTCGCGACGGAACTGCGCCTCGGCAATCTCGATGCCCACCGGGACTGGGGTTACGCCGGGGACTACGTCGACGCGATGTGGAGGATGCTGCAGCAACCCGAGCCGCGGGACTTCGTGATCGGCACCGGCGTGACGCACAGCGTGCGCGACCTGGTGATGACCGCGTTCGGCCACGCCGGGCTCGACTGGGAGCAGTACGTGAAGGTGGACCCGGCCTTCATCCGGCCCGCCGAGGTGGACCTGCTGCTCGCCGATCCCACCCGCGCCCGCGAGGACCTCGGCTGGACGCCGAAGGTCGGCTTCGCGGAGCTGATCGCGATGATGGTGGACTCCGACTTGGCCCGGCTCGGCGCGCGCTGATGCGGGTACTCGTGACCGGCGCCGAGGGGTTCGTCGGGCGCACCGTGGTGCGGCGGCTCCTCGCGGCCGGGCATCAGGTGCGCGCCGGGATCCGGCCCGGTGGTCCGCTGGAGGTGCCCGGGCTCAAGGCGGCGGAGCGCACGGTGGTGGAGCGGGTGCCGCTCGAAGTGCTCGACACGGCGTCTGTCGCCGCCGCGCTCGACTGGCGGCCGGAGGCGGTCATTCACCTGGCAGCGATCGCTTCCGGCACCGATGCCCGCAGGGACATCGGCGCCGCCTGGGCCGTGAACGCCTCCGGCACCGCCCGGCTGGCCGACGGCCTCGGACAGCTCCGGGAGCGCGGGGCAGGGGATCCCGTGCTGCTGCTGGTGTCCACCGGCGAAGTGTACGGGGCGGGGGTGAACCGGCCCCGCCGGGAGGACGATCCCCTGCTGCCCTGCTCGCCCTACGCGGCCAGCAAGGTCGGCGCCGAGGTGGCCGCGCTCGAGGTCTGGCGACGCACCGGCCTCCGGGTGGTGATCGCGCGTCCGTTCCCCCACAGCGGCCCGGGCCAGAGCGAACGCTTCGTGGCGCCCGCCTTCGCGGCGCGGCTCCGGGCCGCCAAGCGCGCCGGGGCCGGCACGGTGCCGACCGGAAACCTCGAGCCCGTCCGGGACTTTCTCCACGTCGAGGACGTGGCGGACGCCTACCTCGCGCTGCTCGCCCGCGGCGAGCCTGGTGAGGCCTACAACGTGGCCAGCGGCGAAGGCATCTCGCTCGCGGAGCTGTTCCGCCGTCTCGCCCGACACATCGGCGTCGCTGCCGAGCCGGTGCCCGACCCCGCCCTGCTGCGCAGCGCCGATATCTTTCACCTGGTGGGCGACCCGTCCAAGCTCCGGGCTGCCACCGGCTGGCGGCCGACCATTGCACTCGACCGGACCCTGAAGGAAGTGGCTGATGCCGAAGCGGACTGACCTCTCCTCCATCCTCCTGATCGGCTCCGGCCCCATCGTCATCGGGCAGGGCGCCGAGTTCGACTACTCCGGCACGCAGGCGGTGCGCGCGCTGAAGGAGGAGGGCTACCGGGTCATCCTGGTCAACTCGAATCCCGCCACGATCATGACCGATCCGGAGCTGGCCGACCGGACCTACATCGAGCCGGTCACCCCGGAGTGGGTGGCCCGGATCATCGAGCGTGAGCGGCCGGACGCCCTCCTGCCGACGATGGGCGGCCAGACGGCCCTCAACGTGGCCATGGCGCTGGCGAACGACGGGACCCTCGCCCGCTTCGGCGTGGAGCTCATCGGCGCCGACGCCCGGGCCATCGCCCTGGCCGAGGACCGCGAGCAATTTGCCCTGGCGATGGCGCGCCTGGGCCTGGCCACGCCGGCCGGCCGGACGATCCGGAGCTGGGAGGAAGCGCAGGAGTGCGTGGCGCGGACCGGGTACCCCGCAATCGTGCGGCCGTCGTTCACGCTCGGCGGGACCGGCGGCGGGATCGCGTACAACCGGGAGGAGTTCGAGGCGCTCATCGGGCGGGGCCTCGAGCTCTCGCCGGTGGGCTCGGTGCTGGTGGAGCAGAGCGTGATCGGGTGGAAGGAGTTCGAGCTGGAGGTGATGCGGGACGGCGCCGACAACGTCGTGATCGTCTGTTCGATCGAGAACATCGATCCGATGGGCGTGCACACCGGCGACTCGATCACCGTGGCGCCCGCGATGACGCTCACCGACCGCGAGTACCAGCGGATGCGGGACAGCGCCATCGCCATCATCCGCGAGGTGGGCGTCGCGGCGGGCGGGTGCAACATCCAGTTCGCCGTGAACCCGGCCACCGGCGAGCAGCTCGTCATCGAAATGAACCCCCGCGTCTCCCGCTCCTCGGCGCTGGCGTCCAAGGCCACCGGGTTTCCGATCGCCCGGATCGGGGCCAAGCTCGCCGTCGGCTACCGGCTCGACGAGCTCCCCAACGACATCACGCGGACCACGCCGGCCTCGTTCGAACCGGTGCTCGACTACGTCGTGGTCAAGGTGCCGCGCTTCGCCTTCGAGAAGTTCCCAAAGGCCGACCCCACCCTCACCACCCAGATGAAGTCGGTCGGCGAGGCGATGGCGATCGGACGGACCTTCAAGGAGGCGTTCCAGAAGGGGCTGCGCGGCCTCGAGATCGACCGGCCCGGCTGGGTCACCGGCGCCACGCCGGGCGACGACCGTCTGGGCGATGCCGATCCTGCCACGATCAAGGCGGCGCTCCGGACGCCGACGCCGGAGCGGATCTTCCAGGTCAAGCGCGCGCTCCAGGCCGGGATCGCACCTTCGGACGTCGCGGAACGGACCGGCATCGACCCCTGGTTCATCGCGCAGTTTGCCGAACTGGTGGAGGCGGAGGCCGGATGGGCCGCGGCCGGACCTGAGGCCCTCGAGCCGACGGCGCTCCGGGAAATGAAGCGCATGGGCTTTTCCGACGCGCAGCTCGGGCGGCTCCGGGGCATGGCGGAAGCCGAGGTGAGGGCGATCCGCCACCAGCACGGCATCCGACCAGTGTTCAAGATGGTGGACACCTGCGCCGGCGAGTTTCCGTCGGCCACGCCGTATCTCTACTCCTGCTACGACGAGGAGAACGAGTCCATCCCCGATGGCCGCCCCACGGTGATCATCCTGGGCAGCGGCCCCAACCGGATCGGGCAGGGGGTGGAGTTCGACTACTGCTGCGTGCGCGCGGTGCTCTCGTTCCGCGAACTCGGATACCGGACGGTGATGGTCAACTCGAATCCGGAAACCGTCTCCACGGACTTCGACATTTCCGACACGCTCTACTTCGAGCCGCTGACCCTCGAGGACGTGCTCGAAATCGTGCATGTCGAGCAGCCCATCGGTGTCGTGGTCCAGCTCGGCGGGCAGACGCCACTCCGGCTGGCCCGGGGACTCGAACAGGCGGGGGTCCGCATCCTCGGCACCTCGCCCGACGCGATCGATGCCGCCGAGGACCGCGGCCGTTTCGAGGCCCTGGCCCGGGAGCTGGGCGTGGTCCAGCCGCCGAGCGGCACCGCCCGCTCGGTCGCCGAGGCGATCGCGGTGGCGGAGCGGATCGGCTACCCCGTGCTGGTGCGCCCCTCGTATGTGCTCGGCGGGCGCGCCATGGAGATCGTCTACGACGCGGAATCGCTCGAGCGCTTCTTCGGCTACGCCGCGCGGGTGGCGCCGGAGCACCCCGTGCTCATCGACAGTTTCCTGGAGGACGCCTTCGAGGCGGACGTGGACGCCATCGCCGACGGCACGCACTGCGTCATCGGCGGCGTGATGCAGCACATCGAGGATGCCGGCATCCACTCGGGCGATTCCGCCTGCGTGCTGCCGCCCTACCTCATCACCGAGGCGCAGGTGGACGAAATGCGCCGGCACACCAAGGCCTTCGCGCTGCGCCTCGGGGTCGTCGGGCTGATCAACGTGCAGTACGCCATCAAGCACGGACAGGTCTACGTCCTCGAGGTCAATCCGCGCGGCTCGCGGACCATTCCGTTCGTCTCGAAGACCACCGGCGTCCCGCTCGCCTCGCTGGCCGCGGCGGTCATGGCCGGGAAGACGCTCGAGTCGCTCGGGCTCCACGACGACGTCCTCCAGCCCTACGTGGCGGTCAAGGAGGCGGTCTTCCCCTTCAACAAGCTGCCTGGCGTGGACCTCCTCCTCGGCCCGGAAATGCGGTCGACCGGCGAGGTGATGGGTATCGCGGATTCCTTCGGTATGGCCTTCGCCAAGGCCCAGATCAGCGCCGACGGCGCGCTGCCGCTCGAGGGGACCGTGATGGTCACGGTCAACGACCACGACAAGCAGTCGGTCGTCCCGATCGCGCGGCGGTTCCACGAACTCGGCTTCCGCATCGTGGCCACGGAGGGCACCGCGCGTCACCTGCGCACCCGGGGCGTTCCCGCCACGCGCGTGATGAAGGTTCATGAGGGCCGGCCCAACGCCATCGACCTCCTGCTCTCCGGCGAGGTCCACCTCCTGATCAACACCCCGCTCGGCAAGCTGACCCAGCAGGACGACTACCTCCTCCGCCGGGCGGCGCTGCAGCACCGGACGCCCTACACGACGACGCTGTCCGCGGCGTCCGCCGCCTGCGACGCGGTGATCGCCATGCGCAGCCGGGCGCGGACCGTCTGTTCGCTGCAGGAGTGGCACGCCCTGGCCCGCGAGGCCGCCGCGGAACCGGTGTGACGACCGCCCGCGACTCGGCATTCATCGCGGCGCTCCGGTCGCGGGTGCGCGGGGAACTGCGCGCCGATGAACCCCTGTCCCGGTACTCCACGTACCGGATCGGCGGCCCCGCCACCGTGCTCCTCCCCGCCGGGGCCGAGGATGTCGGCGTCGCCCTCCAGGCTGCCGCAGCCGCGGGGGTGCCGTGGTTTGCAATCGGGCTCGGCTCCAACATCCTGCTGCCCGATGAGGGGCTCGACGCGCTGGTCGTCCGCCTCGGCAAGGGATTGGACCGGCTCGACCAGAATGGGGAGCGCTGGACGGTTGGTGCCGGTCTGCCGGCGCCGCTCGCGGCACGGCGCACGGCCGGGGCCGGATGGTTCGGGCTCCACAAATTCGTCGGCGTTCCCGGTACGGCCGGAGGCGGCGTGTACATGAACGCCGGGTGTCACGGGGCGGAGTGGTCGGACTTCGTCGAGTCGGCCCTGGTAGTGGACGGGCAGGGGAACGATCGCGTGCTCCGCCGGGACGAAATCCCGTTCGCCTATCGCCGGAGCGGCCTGGCCGGCCGCGTGGTGCTCGAGGCCACCGTTCGGCTGCGTCCGGAGGACCCGGCGGTCATCGAGGCGGAGCTGGCCGAACTCTTCCGGTGGCGGTCCGAGGGCACGCCGTTCAACCAGCCCTGCTGCGGCAGCGTCTTCCAGAATCCCGGCGGGGCCAGTTGGCACCGCGAGGGCGGGCCGCGCACGGCAGGCCAGCTGATCGAGGCCGCGGGCCTGAAGGGGCACCGGATCGGCGGGGCCGAGGTTTCCCCGAAGCACGCGAACTATTTCGTGAACACCGGGGGAGCCACCGCCGCCGACGTCCGCGCGCTCATTGCCCACGCGCAGGCGACGGTCCAGGCCCGGTTCGGCGTCGCGCTGGAACCCGAGGTCAAGATCATCCGCGCCGACGGCACCTACGAGGGGCACTCCCCGGCCACCGATAGCCATCCACCTTCCCCGGGACGGAACGCCTGATGCCCGACTATTTCGTGCACGAATCCAGCTACGTCGACGCCGGTGCGGTCATCGGCGCGGGGACCAAGATCTGGCACTTCAGCCACGTGATGCCGGGCGCGGTGATCGGCGAGCGCTGCAACCTGGGCCAGAACGTGGTGGTGATGCCGGGCACCCGCCTCGGGAACAACGTGAAGGTCCAGAACAACGTGTCAATTTACGAAGGCGTCGAACTGGAAGACGACGTCTTCTGCGGGCCGAGCTGCGTGTTCACCAACGTCGTCAATCCGCGGAGCCATGTCTCCCGGAAGGCCGAGTACCGCCGGACCCTCGTCCGTCGCGGGGCCACCATCGGGGCCAACGCGACGATCCTCTGCGGAACCACCCTCGGCGCCTGGTGTTTCATCGGGGCGGGGGCGGTGGTCCGGGATGACGTGCCCGACTACGCCCTGATGGTCGGAGTGCCGGCCCGGCGGGTCGGCTGGATGTGCCACTGCGGCGTGCGGTTACGGGTCGCCGAAGGGGCCGCGACCTGCGGCGCCTGCGGGGCGTCGTATCGGGAAGAGGGCGGGAGCCTGCACCGCGTTGATTCTCCATCCCAGCAGGGCTAACTTTATTGGTTATCGTGGGTTGCACGTGACCCGGCCGGTCGGCCGGGCCACGGCTGCCCGTTGTTCCCCACGGGCCGGGGGCTCATCGCCGGCCATTCGAAGGATCGTCTCGTGAACGTCCCGCTGCTGGACCTGGTCGCGCAGCACCAACGCATCAAGGACGCCGTCCTCCCCGCCGTCATGAGCGTCATCGAGCGGCAGGGGTTCATCATGGGCCCGGAAGTCGGCCAGCTGGAGACCGAGGTGGCGCGGCTCTCGGGCGCCCGCCACGGAATTGCCTGTGCGAGCGGCACCGATGCCCTGCTCATCCCGCTCCGCGCCCTCGGGCTCAAGCCGGGCGATGAGGTCATCGCGCCGGCGTTCACTTTCTTTGCGACGGCGGGTGCCATCCACAATGCTGGAGGCCGACCGGTCTTCGCCGACATCGAACCCGGTACCTTCAACGTGGACCCCGCGGCGGTCGAGGCGGCGATCACCCCCCGGACCCGCGCCATCGTCGTGGTGCACCTCTTCGGCCAGATGGCCGACGTCGGGGCCTTCGCGGCGCTCGCGAAACAGCACAACCTGATGCTGATCGAGGACGCGGCCCAGTCCATCGGCGCGCGCCGGAAGGTCGATGGTCACTGGCGCGCCGCCGGCGAGCTCGGGACCGTGGGCTCCTTTTCCTTCTTCCCCACCAAGAACCTCGGGGCCTGGGGAGACGGCGGCATGATGGTGGCGCAGGACGAGACGCTGGCCGCCCGGCTTCGCCGGGAGCGGCTGCACGGTGGCGCCCGGGAGTACTACCACGACGAGGTGGGCCTCAACAGCCGCCTCGATTCGATCCAGGCCGCGGTGCTGCTGGCCAAGCTGCCCTACCTGGCGGCGTGGAGCAGCCGACGCCGCGAGATCGCGGGCCGCTACAACGAGGCGCTGGCCGGGGTGGCGGGCGTCGCCACGCCCCCGACCGATCCGGCCAACGAGCACATCTTCCATCAGTACACCATCCGTGCCGACCGGCGGGACGCCTTGTCGGCGCACCTCAAGTCGCGGGGAATCGGGCACAAGGTGTACTACCCGCTCGCGCTCCACGAGCAGCCCTGCTTCGCCTATCTCGGCGTGCGTCGCGGCGCCCTGCCGCTGACCGAGCGCGCCACCAACGAAGTCATATCGCTTCCGATCTATCCTGAACTCACCTCCGAGCAGCAGGACGCCGTCGTCGCGGCCGTCCGGGAGTTTTACAAGGGATGAGCACCTCCACCGCGCAATCGTTGATCGCCAAGGCGGAGCGCCGCGAGGCGCTCTTCGGCATCGTCGGCCTCGGGTACGTCGGCCTCCCGCTCGTCATCGAACTCGCCAGGGCCGGCTACAAGGTGCTCGGGTTCGACATCCTGCCGCACGTGGTGGACCGGCTGAACGCCGGACACTCGCACGTCAAGGACATCACCGACGCCGCGCTCCAGGAGGCGATCGCCAACGGGCGGTTCGAGGCCACCACCGACCTGGGCCGCCTCGGGGAGCCGGACGCCATCTCGATCTGCGTGCCGACGCCGCTGTCGAAGTTCAAGGACCCGGATGTCAGCTTCATCCAGGCGGCCACGGAGTCGGTGCGGCGCACCCTCCGGAAGGGCCAGGTCGTCATCCTCGAGAGCACCACCTATCCGGGCACCACCCGGGAGCTGATGCTCCCCGCGCTGGAGAGCACCGGGCTCAAGGTCGGCGCCGACTTCTTCCTCTCGTTCAGCCCCGAGCGGGTCGATCCCGGCAACCCGGTCTACGGCACCCGCAACACGCCGAAGGTGATCGGCGGGATCACCCCCGACTGCCAGCGGGTGACGGCGGCGCTGTACCAGCCGGCCATCGAACAGCTGGTGCTGGTCTCCTCGCCGGAAGCGGCCGAACTGACCAAGATCCTCGAGAACACCTTTCGCAGCGTGAACATCGGGCTGGTCAACGAGACGGCGATCGTGTGCGACAAGCTGGGCGTGGACGTGTGGGAAGTGATCGAGGCGGCGGCCACCAAGCCGTTCGGCTTCATGAAGTTCCTGCCGGGCCCGGGGCTGGGCGGGCACTGCATTCCGATCGACCCGCACTACCTCGCCTGGAAGATGCGCGGGCTGAACTACAAGACCCGCTTCATCGACCTTGCGGGCGAGGTCAACACCGAGATGCCGATGTTCTGGGTCCGCAAGGTGGCGGAAGCGCTCAACGGCATCAGCCGCTCTGTCCGGGGCAGCCACGTCCTGATTCTCGGCGTGGCCTACAAGCGCGACATCGACGACCTGCGGGAGAGTCCGGCGCTCGACATCATCAAGCTGCTCGAGCAGCAGGGCGCCCACGTCGAGTTCCACGATCCGCACGTCGCGAGCTACCTCGAGGACGGCAAGACGGTGCGCTCGGTGCCATTGACGCCGGAGGCGCTCAAGGCGGCCGACTGCGTGATGATCGTCACCGACCACACGGCGATCGACTACCAGCTCGTGAAGCGCCACGCCCGCCTGGTGGTGGACACGCGTCACGTGATGCCGAAAAACTGAGCCGATGCCGCGCCATGGCGTGTCGGGAGCATGATGAACGTCAGCCCTGAGCACCTGATCCAGCAGGCCCGCGAGCGGTTCGCCCTCCAGGACTACCGGAGCGCCGCGCTGCTGCTCGAGGAGGTGGTCGCCGGCGGGCGGGCGTTCGCCGACGTCCATCACCTGCTCGGCGTGTCGTACTCGCTCCTCGGCCAGCCGGACCGTGCCCTCAAGGATTTCGACCGCGCGATCGAACTCAACCCGCGGTACCTCGAGGCGCTGATCCACCGGGGAATGATCCTGATGGACCTGGGTCGCCGCGAGGAGGCGGACGCCTCGTTCCAGCAGGCGCAGCTTGGTGACGGCCTGACCGCCGGTTTCCCCGCCCACGCGGCCGGGCGGCTGGCCAACCTTCACGCCGCCGTGGCGGAGGCGTACGCCGAGCTGGGCGCGCTGGAGCCGGCCATCGAGCAATTGCGGCTCGCGACCAGGCTGGGACCGAAGTTCCCGGACCTCCGCTATCGCCTGGCCCGGTTGCAGCTCGAGGCCGGGCAGACACTCGAGGCGCGGGAAGAACTCGAGCTCGTGGTGCGGAACCGCCCGAACTTCCTCGACGCGCTCGCCCTGCTCGGGCTGGCCCGCTACCTCTCCGGCGACGCCTCGGGCGCCGAGCAGGTCTGGCGGGACTGCCTGTCGCGGCGGCCGGAGGACGCACGGGTCGAGGCGTACCTCGCCATGCTGAGCCGCGGCGCCCGATGAGGCAGGTGCGCCGGACCGGCGCGGCGATGGCGGTGCTGGCGCTCGTGGCGGCCTGCGGCGGGTCGGGAGGGGCGGAAGGAGCCGGCGACCAGGCCTACGCCGAGGGGCGCTACCAGGAGGCGCTGGCCGCCTACGCCCCGCTCTCGGAACGCGAGCCCTCGCCACGGCTGTCGGCCAAGGTCGGCGCGTCGGCGCTGCATCTGGGCCAACTGCGCGAGGCCACCGCGGCCTACCGCGCGCTCGGCGCCGCCGATCCCGACCGCGCGGATGAGGCGGCCGACGGGTTGGAGCGCGTCATCCTGGCCGCGGAGCGGCGGCGGGACGAGACCGTGCTGCAGGAGGCGGTGACCGCACTGCGCGCGGTGGCGCCGGACCGCCCGCTCGGCCGCCACGCCCTGGGCCTGGTGCAGGCGGCGGACGGCGCCACGGATCCGGCGGGATTCGCCGCCGCGCTCGCCGCCGCGACCGAGGCCGGCGAGGTGGACTCGCTGCTCGCACGGCAGGCGACGGCGCTCGCGGGCATGGGGGCCTGCGCGCAGGCGGTTCCGCTCTTCCAGGCCGGGCTCAGGCGTGCGGGGCGACCGGGCAGCGCGGCCGCGGCGGACGGCCTCGCCGGGTGCTATCTCCGGCTCGGATCGGCGCTGCTGGCGTCGGTGCCCGACAGCGCGGAGACCCTGTTCCGGGACGCCGCCGCGATCGACTCGGTGACCCCCGTCGGCCGGGAGGCTCTCGTCGGCTTCGGCGACGCGCGCTACCGCCAGGGCGACCTCGTCGGGGCGGCGCTCGCCTACCAGGCGGCCATATCCGCCGGACAGCCCGGCGACTCGATCGCCGTCGCGGCGGGCAAGAAACTCAACGCGCTGGTCACGGCGGTCGTGCCGGACTCGCTTTCCACAGGGGCGCCATGACGTCGCGGTCACTTTGCAGCCTGCTGCTCCTTGTCATCGCGGCCGCATGCCATCCGAGCTCGGGCAAGGGCAGCTCGGAGCTGACCCCGGCGCCGGTGCAGTTGTCAGCCAATACGTACCAGGTCGACACGCTGTGGAACCGTGCGGTGAAGAACTTCCGCGCTGGCAGCTTCGGCCACGCCGCGGAAGATTTCCAGCGGACGCTCCTGGAGTTTTCGGCGGGTGATCCCCGGATTCCGGAGGCCCATTTCTACCTCGGCGAGTCCTATTTCGGCAGCGGCAGCCAGCTGCAGGCCGTCCGGGAGTTTCGGCGCGTCTCGGACGAGTTTCCGAACAACCCGCTCGCCCCGGACGCCCTCTACCGGGCGGGCGACGCCTACGCCGACCTCTGGCAGAAGCCGGAACTGGACCCGACCTACGGGCGGTCCGCCATCGCGACCTACACCGAACTCCTGAATCGCTACCCCGAATCGCAGGCGGCCGCCAGGGCGAAGGTGCAGTTGGGTGTGCTCTCCGACAAGTTCGCCTGGAAGGAATGGGAGGCCGCCCAGTTCTACCTGAAGAACAAGCAGATCGACTCCGGCATCCTCTACCTGAAGAGCGTCGTGGCGGGGTATCCGGACACGCCGGCCGCGCAATTGGCCCTGGTGCGCCTGGTGACCATCTACCAGATGCTGGGCTACACCCAGGACGCGAAGGAAATGTGCGGCGCCTTGCGCCAGTACCATCCCGACACGCCGGACCTCGACAAGCTCTGCCCGGTGGCGGGCGGCTGAGCCGGTGGTCGGGCTCTTCGGCGGGTCGTTCGACCCCGTGCACCACGGCCACCTGATCGTCGGACGCGCGGTGGCGGAGACGCTCGGGCTCCAGGAACTCCGGTTCCTGCCGACGGGCGAACAGCCGCTGAAGCGGGGCCGGCACGCGGCCAGCGCGGCGGACCGCGTCGCCATGGTGGAAGCCGCCATCGCCGGCGAGGCCGGCCTGGCGCTCGAGCGCGCCGAGGCGGACCGGCCGGGCCCCTCCTACACCGTGGACACGCTGCGGCTGCTGCGCGCGCGGGAACCCGGGACGGCGTTCGTCCTGCTCCTCGGCGCCGACGCCGTGGGTGACCTCGACCGCTGGCACGAAGCGGCGGCCCTTCCGGGCCTCGCGCAGGTCGTGGCATTCGCGCGCCCCGGCGCCCCGCGGCCGGAGAGCCCGCTCCTCCACCGGGTGGTGGAGACTCCCGCCGTCGAGATCTCCTCGACGGACATCCGGCGTCGCGTGGCGTCCGGGCGATCGATTCGCTATCTCGTCCCCGAGGCGGTGGCTGCGTACATCGCCGACCAGGGGTTGTACAGGAACGGAATCGGATGATCAAGCGACTGGTGACCGCGGTCTTCGGGACGCACTACGACCGCGAAATGAAGAAGATCCAGCCCCTCGTCGACGCCATCAAGCGCGAGGAGGCGCGGCTCAAGAGCGAACCCGAGGAGATGATCCGCGGGCAGACCGCCCGCTTCCGCGCGCGGCTCGCGGAGCGGCTGGGCGGCGTGCAGGGCGAAATGGAGGCGGTCCGACAGGCCAAGCACCACTGCGAGGACCCGCACGAGCGCGACCGCCTCGAGACCCGCTTCCACGAACTCGAGGCCAACTACAAGAAGGCGCTGGGACAGGAGCTCGACGAGCTGCTGCCGGAGGCGTTCGCCACGGTGCGGGAAGCGGCGCGGCGCCTGCTCGGCACCAAGGTCGTGGTCACCGGGCGCGAACTCACGTGGGACATGGTCCACTACGACGTGCAGCTGATCGGCGGCATCGTCCTGCACCAGGGGAAGATCGCCGAGATGGCCACGGGCGAGGGCAAGACCCTCGTCGCCACGCTCCCCCTCTACCTGAACGCGCTCGCGGGACGGGGCGCGCACCTGGTGACGGTCAACAACTACCTGGCGCGCCGCGACAGCCAGTGGATGGGGCACCTCTACACCTACCTCGGCCTCACCGTGGCCGTGCTGGACGACACCGAGCCCAGCACGCCGGAGCGCGCGGCCGCCTACGCCGCGGACATCACCTACGGCACCAACAACGAGTTCGGCTTCGACTACCTCCGCGACAACATGGTCTTCGCGCTCGAACAGCGGGTCCAGCGCGTCCACGCCTACGCCATCATCGACGAGGTGGACTCGATCCTCATCGACGAGGCGCGGACGCCGCTGATCATCTCCGGGCCGGTGGGGAACGCCGAGGACGACACCTACGCGCAGCACAACCGCCCGGTGGCGGAGCTGGTGCGCCAGCAGACCACCGTCGTCAACCAGTTGCTGACGGAAGCCGAAGACCTGCTCAAGGACCCGAAGGCGCACGCCGAAGCGGGATTGCGCCTCTACCAGGCGCACCTCGGGATGCCGAAGAACAAGCGGCTGCTCAAGCTGCTGAACGAGCAGGGCGTCAAGACGCTGCTGCAACGGTCGGAACTCGACGCCATCGCGGACCGGAAGCTCCCGATCCGGCAGCAGAAGATGCGCGGCGTCGAGGACAATCTCTTCTTCGTGCTGGACGAGAAGGGTCACTCCGTGCACCTGACGGAGCGCGGCGCCGAACGGATGTCACCCAACGACCCCGGGCTCTTCATCGTGCCGGACATCTCCGAGGCGATCCACCAGGTCGAGAAGGACCCGACCCTCACGCCGGAGCAGCGGGTCGAGGCCCGGCAGCGGATCGAGGGCGAATACGCCATCAAGAGCGAAAAGCTGCACAGCATCCACAAGTTGCTGCAGGCCCACGCCCTCTACGAGCGCGACGTGGACTACCTCGTCACCGACGGGCAGGTGCTGATCGTCGACGAGTTCACCGGGCGGACGATGCACGGCCGGCGCTGGGCGGACGGGCTGCACCAGGCGGTGGAGGCCAAGGAGGGGGTGCAGGTCAAGGGCGAGACGCAGACGCTGGCCACCATCACGATCCAGAACTACTTCCGGATGTACGACAAGCTCTCCGGCATGACCGGCACGGCGGAGACGGAAGAGACCGAGTTCTACACGATCTACGGGCTGGACGTGATCGTCATTCCGACCAACCGGCCGATCCGGCGCACCGACAAGGTCGACCTGATCTACAAGAGCCGCCGGGAAAAGTACAACGCGATCGTGGACGAGATCGAGCGGCTGCACGCCCTCGACCTGCCGGTGCTCATCGGAACCGTCACCGTCGAGGTGTCCGAGACGCTCAGCAAGATGCTGAAGCGGCGCGGGCTGCGGCACGAAGTCCTGAACGCCAAGTATCACCAGCGGGAGGCCGAAATCGTGGCGGGGGCGGGGCAGCGGGGTGCCATCACCATCGCCACCAACATGGCCGGCCGCGGTACCGACATCAAACTGGGCGCCGACCTGGACCTCACCAGCGAGGAGGCGGGCCTCCAGATCGTGGGCACCGAGCGCCACGAGTCCCGGCGCATCGACCGCCAGTTGCGCGGGCGCTCCGGCCGCCAGGGCGATCCGGGCCAGACCGTCTTTTTCCTCTCGCTCGAAGACGACCTGATGCGGATGTTCGGCTCCGACCGGATCGCGGCGTGGATGGATCGCGGCGGGGCGGAGGAGGGCGAGGTGATCACCGGGGCGTTGATCACGCGTGCGATCGAGCAGGCCCAGAAGCGCGTCGAGCTCCAGAACTTCCAGACCCGAAAGCGGCTGCTGGAATACGACGACGTGATGAACCAGCAGCGGGAAGTGGTGTACTCGCTGCGGCTCTTCGCCCTGGAAAAGGGGGAGGAGCTCAAGGCCGAGGCGCGGCGGATGATCGAGGCCGCGCTGGCCCGGAGCGTCCGCGAGTATCTCAGCGACGCCGACCGCCCGCAGGAATTCGACCGGCCCGGGCTCCGCTCGTCGCTCGCGCTGCAGTACATGGTGGCGCCGGAAGCCGTGCTCGACGCCGCGGCCACCCCGGACCTCGAGGCCATCGTCACGGCGGTCCAGGCCGAGGGCGAGGCGGCGTTCCACCGGAAGGTGGAATACCTGCGGGAGTTCGGGCGGAAAATCAACGTGGTCGACGTGGACGGCCAGATCCTCTCACAGGTCATGCAGAACGTCCTCGACGAGAAGTGGAAGGACCACCTGTACGACCTCGACCAGCTCCGGAACGCCATCCAGTACCGGGCGTACGGCCAGAAGGACCCGCTGATCGAGTACAAGCGCGAGGCCTTCGAGATGTTCGAGGACCTCATGCGGGACATGCAGTCCACCTTCACCGAGCGGTTCCTCAAGGTCCAGGTGTCGGCGGAGCCCCCGCGCCGCCCCCCGCCGCCTCCGCCGGCTCCGACCCCGTCGCGTGGCACGGACGACCTCTTCGCCGCGCCCGCCCCGGCGCAGGCGCCCGCCGCCGGTGCGGCCGCGCCGGCCCTCTCGAGCAGCGCCGGCCCGCTTCGGGCACCGCCCCCCGCCGGAGCGGGGGAAATCGGCCGGAACGACCCCTGCCCCTGCGGGTCGGGCAAGAAGTACAAGAAGTGCCACGGAGCCGGGCGCTGAGCGCAACGCTCAGCTGACCCTGGTTCCCCGGCCGGGGGCCGCGTGATTTCGGCCCTCGGCCAGCCCAAGGCGGTCCCTATCTTGGGTCCGTGCCCATCCCCGAAGACTCCTCCTCCATTCCCGACCGTCCTCGCGAGCGCCTCTGGGCCCTCGGTCCCGCCGCGTTGACGCCAGCCGAACTTCTCGCCATCCTCCTAGGGACGGGAAGTCCACAGACGGGCGTGGCCGACGTGGCTGCCCGCCTCCTGGAGGCGGGGGGAGGGTCATTGCGTCGCCTGGCCGCACGCCCTCCAGCCGAGTTGCTGCGGGTGCCCGGCGTGGGGATGGCCAAGGGAGCCCGGCTGCTGGCCGCCTTCGAGCTGGCCACCCGGGTGGCGCAGGAGGCGCGCCCCGCCCGGCCCCGGATCGGGGAGCCGGCCGACGTGGCGCGGCTGATGGCTCCCCGGCTGCGGGACCTGGAGGTGGAGGAGTTCCGCCTGCTGGCGCTGGACACCCAGAGTCGCGTACTCAGGGACGTCCTGGTAACGCGCGGCCTCCTCAATAGTTCGCTGGTGCATCCCCGCGAGGTCTTTCGCCCGGCCATCGCCGAGGCGGCCGCGGGCATCATCGTGGTCCACAACCACCCGAGCGGGGATCCGACCCCCTCGGCCGAAGATCAGGCGGTGACCCGGCAGCTGGTGGCGGCCGGCCGCCTCCTGGACGTGCCGGTGTACGATCACGTCGTGATCGCCGGCGACCGTTTCGTCAGCTTCGCCACCGCGGGACTCCTGTGACCGTTTCGACGCCCGACCTCGCCCCGGAGCTGCACGCGATGCTCGCCAGGCACGCGGACCGCCTCGATCTCGAACTGATCGAGCGGGCGCTGCGGGCGAGCGCGTCGGCGCACCGCGGCCAGAAGCGCGCCTCGGGCGAGGAGTACATCTCCCACAGCATCGCCGTCGCGATGATCCTCACCGAGCAGCTGCCGGACTCCACCTCCATCGCCGCCGCGCTCCTGCACGACGTGGTGGAGGACTCGGACGTCCGGGTCGAGGACATCGCGCGCGACTTCGGCCCCGAGGTGGGCGCCATCGTGGACGGCCTCACCAAGATCTCCCACCTGACGTTCCGCTCCACGGCGGAGGAGCAGGTCGAGAACTACCGGAAGCTCCTGCTGTCCATCGCCAAGGACGCGCGGGTCATCATCATCAAGCTCGCCGACCGGCTCCACAACATGCGCACCCTCGAGCACCTCGAGCCCGAGAAGCGCGCCCGCATCGCCACCGAGACCCGGGAGATCTACGCGCCGCTCGCGCACCGCTTCGGCATGGCCGGGATGAAGGCGGAGCTGGAGGACCTGGCCTTCCGGTTCCTCGAGCCCGAGGAGTACCGGACGCTGTCCGAGCAGGTGGCGTCCGAGCGGGAGGCGCGCGAGCAGATGATCGACCGCCTCCGTCACCCGCTCGAGCAGGAGCTGAAGCGGGCGGGGATCCCCGCCGAGGTCACGGGCCGGCCCAAGCATCTCTGGTCGATCGAGCAGAAGATCAAGCGCCGCGGGAAGCCGTTCGACGAGATCTACGACCTCATGGCCGTGCGCGTCATCGTGTCCACCGTGCCGGAGTGCTACCACGTCCTGGGCATCATCCACCACAACTGGACGCCGCTCCAGGAGCGGATCAAGGACTACATCGCCAGCCCCAAGTCCAACGCCTACCAGTCGCTGCACACCACCATCTTCGGGCCCGGCGGCGAGCTCTTCGAGGTGCAGATCCGGACGCGGGAAATGCACCGGACGGCGGAATACGGCATCGCCGCGCACTGGGTGTACAAGCACGAGGGCAAGGGCGACGATGAACTCGACCAGGCCCTGGGCTGGTTCCGCCAGCTGATCGAGCTGCAGCAGGACACGCACACCCCCGAGGAGTTCCTCGAATTCCTCAAGGTGGACCTCTACCAGGACGAGATCTTCATGTTCACCCCCCGGGGCGACGTGAAGCGGCTGCCCAAGGGCGCGACGGCCATCGACTTCGCGTTCCACGTTCACACCGAGATCGGGCTCAAGTGCCAGGGTGCGAAGATCAACGGACGGATCGCGCCGCTGCACCGCGAGCTCAAGAACGGCGACACGGTCGAGATCCTGACCAGCGCGCACGCGCGGCCCAGCCGCGACTGGCTCAATCACGTCCACACCGCGCGCGCCCGGCACAAGATCAAGCAGTGGATCCGCGAGGAGGAGGAGGCGGTGAGCCTGCAGCTCGGGCGCGAGATCCTGACCCGGGAATTTCGCCGCCGCCGGCTGGACCCGCCGCAGCCCGACCAGCTCGAACGCGGTGCGGCCGCCCTCGGCTTGCACAGCGGCACGGCGCTCGAGGTCGCCATCGGCCGGGGCGACGTGGCCATCGGGCAGGTGGTGCGGTCGCTCTATCCCGACCGGCCGCCCGACGAGCTGCAGGAGCCGAAACCCACCGTGTTCGGCCGGCTCGTGGACCGCATCCGGCTGGGCCGCGGGATCAAGATCCAGGGCGTGGACGGCCTGATGGTGCGCTACGCGCAGTGCTGCCAGCCAGTCCCAGGCGATCCCGTGAGCGGCTACGTGACGCAGGGGCGCGGCATCTCGATCCACCGGGCGGACTGCCCCAACCTGCTCACGCTGAGCGCCGAGGGGCGGCGGGTGGACATCGACTGGCAGGAGGTGGAAGGCGAGGCCTTCTCGGTGCGGCTGGCGCTCTCGGGCGAGGACCGGCGGGGGCTCTATGCCGACATCATGTCGGCCATCAGCGCGACCGGCACCAACATCCGGTCCGCCGATATTCACACCAAGGACGGCACCGTGTTCGGGACGGTCTTCGTCGAGGTGGACAACCTGACGCACCTGGCCAAGGTGCTGAAGGCCATGCGGCGGGTCAAAGGCGTGGTCGAAGTGGAGCGGCGCGAGGCGCCGGGCGCTCCCGGCAGTCCCGTCGCGCCGCACTAGGAGCGGCAGGCTACTTCATCGTCTCGCACTGGGCCGGGTCGCCCGACTGGAATCCCCGCCCGAACCACTTGGCGCGATCGGCCGAGGATCCGTGGGTAAAGGCGTCCGGGTTCACGTAGCCGCCGCCCATCCGCTGGATCCGGTCGTCGCCCACCGCGGCCGCCGCGGCGAGCCCCTCTTCGACGTCCCCGACCTCCAGCAGCCCGCGGGCCTGGGCCGAGTGGGCCCAGACCCCTGCATAGCAGTCCGCCTGCAGCTCGAGCGCCACCGAGTACTGGTTGGCCTGGCCGGGATTGCGCTGCTGCGCCCGCCGGACCTTTGCCTCGGTGCCGAGCAGGCGCTGGACGTGGTGGCCGATCTCGTGCGCGAGGACATACGCCTCGGCAAAGTCGCCGGGGGCGCCGAAGCGCTCGCGGAGCTCGTCGTAGAAGCCCAGGTCGATGTACACCTCCGAATCGCCGGGGCAGTAGAACGGCCCGGTGGCCGATTCCGCGAATCCGCAGGCCGACTGGACGCCGTCGCGGAACAGGATCAGCCGGGCATCCGTGTACTGCTGCCCCTCTTGGGCGAAGATCGTCGCCCAGCTCTGCTGCGCGTCGTCCAGCACGAACGAGACGAACTGCTTGGTGGTGTCCTCGGCCGGGGTCGACACGGGGCTGCCGCCCGCTTCCACGCCCGGAGCGTCCCCCGCCAGCCCGCCGGCGAGGGAGAGGAAGTCCCGCTTGAAGACGACACTCAGGATGAGCAGGATGAGGATCGCGCCGAGGCCCAGCCGGCCTCCGGGCATCCGGCCCCCCGACGCGCCGCGGCGGTCCTCGACGTTGGAGCTCTGGTAACCACGCTGCCACTTCATTGGGACACCTCCGCACTCGGGTGGGGCGGGGCCCCGGGAACCGGACGATGCCTCAATATTGGCTGCTCAAGACCGAACCGTCCACCTACGCGCTCGCCGACCTCGAACGGGAAGGCCGCACGACCTGGGACGGCGTCAAGAACGCCCTCGCGCTGATCCATCTCCGCGCGATGCGCTCCGGCGATGAACTCCTGGTGTACCACTCCGGCAAGGAGAAGGCAGTGGTCGGCCGCGCGCGGGTGGACGCCCCGCCGCGCACCGACGGGAAGGTCGCGGTGGTGGACATCCGCTACGAGGGCCGGCTCTCGGTGCCGGTGCCGCTCGCCGCGATGAAGGCCGCCCCAGCCCTGGCCGGCCTTCCGCTCTTCCGCAATACACGCCTTTCCGTGATGCCCATTACGCCGGATGAGTGGGAGGCAGTCCTCCGGCTGGCCCGAAAGGCGGGCTGACCGCAGGGATTCGACTACCGAAGATTTCCCGAAAGTGGTATTATTCCCCGATGGCGACCACGCTCTTCCAGGTCCAGGCCCCCTTCGAGCCCGCGGGCGACCAGCCCCGCGCCATCGAGCAGCTGACCGCCGGGCTCCGCCGCGGCGATCGCTACCAGACCCTGCTCGGCGTCACCGGCTCCGGCAAGACGATGACGCTCGCCAACGTCATCGCCCAGCACGGCCGGCCCACCCTGGTCCTCTCCCACAACAAGACGCTCGCCGCCCAGCTCTACGGCGAGTTGCGGCAGTTCCTGCCCAACAACGCCGTCGAGTACTTCGTCTCGTATTACGACTACTACCAGCCCGAGGCCTACGTCCCGTCCACCGACGTGTACATCGAGAAGGACGCGTCGATCAACGAGGACATCGAGCGGCTCCGGCTCCGCGCCACCTCCAGCCTCATCGAGCGCGAGGACGTCGTCATCGTCGCCACCGTGAGCGCCATCTACGGCCTCGGCGACCCGGTCGAATACCGGGCCCAGATGGTCACCGTGGAGCAGGGAAGCGAGCGCGGGCGGGACTCCATCCTCGAGGCGCTGGTGGCCATCCAGTACGCCCGGAACGACGTCAGCTTCGAGCCCGGCACCTTCCGCGTCCGCGGCGACACGGTGGAAATCTTCCCGGCCTACGAGGAGCGGGCGGTCCGCATCGAGCTCTGGGGCGACACCGTCGAGCGGATCACCAAGATCAACCCGCTCACCGGCGAGGCCATCCAGGCCATGCCGCGCTGCGCCATCTACCCCGCCAAGCATTTCGTCACGCAGCGCGCCAAGGTCGAGCGGGCCGTCCGGCTGATCCGCGCCGAGCTCGCCGAGCGGCTGAAGGTGCTGCGCGAGGCGGGCAAGCTGCTCGAGGCGCAGCGGCTCGAGTCGCGCACTCACTTCGACGTCGACATGCTGCTCGAGGTCGGCATCTGCGCCGGCATCGAGAACTACTCGCGCCACCTGAGCGGCCGCGCCGAGGGCGAACGCCCCGCCTGCCTCTTCGACTACTTCCCGCCGGAATTCCTGGTGGTGGTCGACGAATCCCACGTCACTCTCCCCCAGATCGGCGGCATGTCCAACGGCGACCGCGCCCGCAAGGAAACCCTGGTCGAGTACGGCTTTCGCCTGCCATCCGCTCTCGACAACCGGCCGCTCCGGTTCGACGAGTTCCTCGCGCTCGCACCGCAGATGATCAACGTGTCCGCCACGCCGGGCGCGCTCGAGCTCGAGCTCTCCGGCGGCGCCGTCGTCGAACAGATCATCCGGCCGACGGGGCTCATCGACCCGATCGTCGAAATCCGGCCGGTCAAGGGGCAGGTGGACGATCTCCTCCACGAAATCCGCGAGCGGACCCGCCGCCACGAGCGCGTGCTGGTCACCACGCTCACCAAGCGGATGTCCGAGGACCTCACCGACTATCTCCAGCAGGCCGGCGTGCGGGTGCGGTATCTCCATTCCGATATCGACGCGATCGAGCGCATCGAGATCCTGCGCGGACTTCGACTCGGCGATTTCGATGTCCTCGTGGGCATCAACCTCCTCCGGGAGGGACTCGACCTGCCGGAGGTGTCGCTGGTGGCCATCCTCGACGCCGACCAGGAGGGGTTCCTCCGCTCCGACCGCTCGCTGATCCAGACGGTCGGCCGGGCCGCGCGCCACCTCGAGGGGCGCGGCATCCTCTACGCCGACCGCATCACGGGGTCGATGGACCGCGCCCTCAAGGAAATGGACCGCCGGCGGACCATCCAGGAGGCGCACAATCTCGAGCACGGCATCACCCCGCGCTCCATCATCAAGTCGCTCGAACAGGTCCGCCTGTCCACGTACGTGGCCGACGCCCGCACCGAGAAGCCGGCGCCGATCGAGGCCGGCTCGCTTGTTCGGCAGGACCTGCACGATCCGGCCCAGCGGGCCGCGGCCATCAAGGCGCTGGAACAACAGATGCGCGAGGCCGCGGCCAACCTCGAGTTCGAGCTCGCCGCGCTGCTCCGCGACCAGGTGAACGACCTCAAGGCGCTCGGGGCCCCCGACGTGCGGCGAGAGGGCGGCGGCCGGCGGCGGAGGTTCGCCTGATCCGGGCGCTCACCGAGGCGGAGCTCGCGGCCGAGGGAGAGGAACTCGGGCGCACCCTCCCGCCCGGGGCGGTCCTCGCGTTCGAGGGCGACCTCGGCGCCGGGAAGACCACGTTCATCCGGGCCATCGTGCGCGGGCTGGGCGTGTCCACCGCGGCCACCAGTCCGACGTATGCGCTCGTCCACCGGTACGCGGGGCCGCGGGGGCCGGTCTTCCATCTCGACTGTTACCGCCTCCGCGATCCCGACGAAGCCGCCGACCTCGACTGGGAAGGACTGCTCTCCGAGGGCGATGCCGTGCTCATCGAGTGGCCCGAACGCGCCGGCCCGTGGATGCCGGAGCCGACGATGCGGTTCCGCCTGAGTCATCTCGACGATCCCGGCCGCCGTGCGCTGGAGGTGTTCTGATGTGGCTGGCGCTCGAGACCTCGGCCGACCGGGCCTCGGTGGCGGTCGGGGCTCCCGGTCGGATCCTCGCCGAAGAGGGGCTGGAGGGGGCGCGCCGGCACGCCGGGGCGCTCCCCGGGCTCATCGAGCGGGTGCTCGCCGACGCCGGGGTGCCGCTCGCGTCCATCGACTCGGTCGTGCTCAGCGATGGCCCCGGCAGCTTCACTGGGCTTCGCGTCGGGGCAGCGGTGGCCAAGGCGCTGGTGCGCGCACGCGGGGCGTCGTTGCACACCGTGCCCGCCCTGATGGCGGTGGCGTGGGCGGCTCGCCCGGCGCCCGACGAACGCGTGCTCGCCGTGCTCAACGCGTTGCGCGGGGAGGTCTACGCCGCGGAATACCGGTTCTCCGAGCGGGCGGTGGAGGTGCTCCAGGCACCGGCGGTCTGGCTGCCGGAGCGGTTGCTGTCCGATTGTCCGGTGCCCGATGTTGTCGCCGGCATGCTGCCCGACCCGCTGGCCGGGCGACTCGCGGAATGGCAGGGCGGGCACCGGCCGCGGCACCTTGCCGGAGCCGCCTCCGCCGGCGCGCTCCTCGAACTCGCGGGCTTGTCGGGCGCCGCCGCCCGGGTGGCCGACGTGGCGGCCTGGGAACCGGTGTACGGCCGGCCGGCCGAGGCGCAGGCGAAGTGGGAACGGGACCATGGACGCAGCCTACCCGATACGCCCGGCCAGTTTCGCTGACGCGGCGGCCATGGCCGACATCGAGCGCCGCTGCTTCTCGGACCCCTGGCCGCTCGAGGGATTCCGCGAAGTCTTCGGCATGCCGGGGACCGTGGCGCTGGTGAGTACCGAGCGCGACGACCCCGTCGGCTATTTCCTCGCCCGGGAAATTCTCGGCACCGCGGAGGTGCTCAACCTGGCGGTGGTGCCGGAGCATCGCGGGCGTGGGCTGGGTGGTGTCCTGCTGGATGCCGGGCTTGCAGCCGTGCGTGCGCGCGGAGGCGCGGAGGTCTTTCTCGAAGTGCGCGCCTCCAACGCCGTGGCGCAGGCGCTCTACGCCCGCCGCGGGTTCAAGCTGGAGGGCCGGCGGCGGGGGTATTACCGCCGGCCGGACGAAGACGCCCTGGTGCTTCGGCTCTTGATGGAACCGCCCGCGGGAAAATGATGGTGACGGCAGGACATTGGTGTAGATTTGAACCATGGGACACGGTACACTATGGCCGTCCGCAGTCCCGAACCCTGTTGATGCGTGGGAGGTCATCGTGAGTCGGAGTCTGAACAAGGTCCAGCTGATCGGGAATCTCGGGGCAGATCCGGAGGTGCGCAGCACCACCAATGGCTCCCGCGTGGCCACCCTCTCGATCGCCACCAGCCGCCAGTGGACCGGCAAGGGCGGCGACAAGCAGGAAAAGACGGAGTGGCACCGCGTCGTCCTCTGGAACACCAACTTCAACAAGTTGGCGGATATCGCGGAGAAGTACTGCAAGAAGGGCGACAAGGTCTACGTCGAAGGGGCCATCGAATACCGCACCTGGCAGGACCGCGAGGGGCAGACCCGCTACTCGACCGAGATCAACGGCCGGGAACTGATCCTCCTCAGCGGCCGGAGCGGCGGATCGGACGAGACCTTCAGCGCCCCGAAAGTCGGCGCGGCGGCAGCGGCCCCCAAGAAGGACGAGTCGTTCGACGACTTCCCCGAGGCGCTCGACGGCGAAGACGACGACCTGCCCTTTTAGTCACCCCTGGGGGGACGAAAGTACGCAGCCGGCGGCCGGGGCTCTTGCCTCGGCCGCCGGCCTCGCTTGGGGGGGAGGGCACAGCTCTTGCTTTTTCGTGCGGGTGGCCGAATCCGCCGCTCACGAACTGGAGCAGGTCTGGCACTCTTAGCTTTTATCCCGCAACATGTTACATTGTTGGGGAGACGGGGTGGCTGACCGCCGGCGGTCCGTTGCAATTCACCGCGAACCTTTCCGGAAACCGAAGCGCCTCAACAGGACAAGGACCCCCATGGCTATGCGCAACGCGTTGACCAGGCAGTTCGTCGCGAGGGCTCTGCTCCTGGCCGCTGGCCTGGTGGCCGCCGCGCCGGTGATCGCCCTGGCCCAGGGTGCCCCCGTGCCGGATACGCACACCGTCCGTAAGGGCGACACGCTCTGGGACCTCGCCAAGACCTACTTCGGCGACCCCTTGGCCTGGCCGCAGATCTACAAGATGAACACGGCGGTGGTCGAGGATCCCCACTGGATCTATCCGGGTGAGGTCCTCCGTCTGGCCGGCCAGGCGCCGAGCGCCGTCCCGGCCGAGCCCGCGGCCCAGGTGCCGGCCGCTCCGGTGGCCGTTTCGGAGCCCAAGGCTGCCGAGCCCGCACAAGCCGCCGAGCCCGCGCCAGCCGCCGCTCCCCCTGCCGCGGAGCCGGTCGCCGTGGCCGAAGCTCCCATGGAGGCCGCGAACGTCGGTGCCCGTGGGGCCGGACCGATCGCCGGAGACCCCACCGCGCTCTTCGGAAAGAGTACCGCGCAGGCGCGTTCCGAGGAGAACCTGAATTCCTATGCAGAGAAGACCTACCGGCCGCTCCGGCCGGGCGAGTTCTACAGCGCCGGATTCCTGACCGAGAATCGCAAGCTGGCCTATGGCCAGGTGCTCGGCGACGTCACGCCACCGCAGATCGGCACGCTCCGTCCGCCGACCACGGCCCTCCAGTTCACCAAGGTCGGCATCGCGCCCCCGAAGGGCGCCGCCTACCAGGTGGGTGATTCCCTGCTCCTCGCCGCGCGGATCAGCAGCTATCAGGGCTACGGCGACATCATCTACCCCACCGCCATCGCGCGAGTGGTCGTCGTGAGCCCGACGCAGGCCACCGCCGAAATCGTCAACATGTTCAGCCGGGTGTACATCGGCCAGGTGTCGCTGCCGCTGGAGCGCTTCACCCCGGGTGGAGACCAGCGCGCGGTTCCGGTGGCCAACGGCATCGAGGCCGACGTCATCCAGGCGCGGACCGCCGACTTCCTCACGGAGCAGCAGAGCGTGCTCTTCCTCAACAAGGGGCGGGAGGACGGGGTGGCCCCGGGTGACGTGTTCGAGGTCATGCGCACGCCCGAGGAGCGTTACGACGCGGCGGCGACGATCGCGCAGCCCATGGCGAAGCTGCAGATCGTCCGGGTGGGCGATCACACCTCGACCGGGCTCGTCGTCCACGTGTATCAGTCGAATGTCAGGCCGGGCAACCACGCCCGCCAGGTCGCCAAACTGCCGAGCTGATCGGCGGCGTGATCCCAGACCCCGAGCACGCGGGGCCGCCCACCAATCCCGGGTCGGTCCCGCGTGCTTCGTTTTTCCCTCTCCCCTGAGGCAGGACATGGCTCGACGTGTACTCGTCACCGGCGGCGCCGGGTTCATCGGTTCTCACATCGCGGAAGCGTACCAGGCGGCCGGCTGGGACGTCACGGCCCTCGACGACCTCTCGCGCGGCAAGGCGGCGCAGGTCCCCAAGGGCGTGCCCCTGATCGTCGCCGACATCCGCTCGGAGGCCGCGCGGGAGGCGGTCGCGACCGGGCGCTTTGAGGTCCTGAACCACCACGCTGCCCAGATCGACGTGCGGCTCTCGGTGGAGCGCCCCGCGCTCGACGCGGACATCAACATCGCCGGGTTCGTGAACCTGCTCGACGGCGCCGCGCGCGGCGCCGTCCGCCGCGTGGTGTTCGCCAGCAGCGGGGGGGTCGTCTACGGCAACCCCGACACCATCCCTACGCCGGAGTCCGCGCCAAAGCGGCCGGTCTCGCCGTATGGGGTGAGCAAGCTCGCGGGCGAGCACTACCTGCGCGCGCTGGGGGACCTGCACGGGTTCGAGGGCGTGGCCCTGCGCTACGCGAACGTCTGCGGGCCGCGCCAGGACCCGAAATCGGAGGCCGGGGTGGTCTCGATCTTCGTGTCGCGCCTGCTGGCGGGAAATCCGCTTTCGGTTTTCGGCGACGGACGCCAGACGCGTGATTATGTTTCCGTCAAGGATGTGGCTCGCGCCAATGTGATGGCGAGCACAGTGGCCATGCCGTTGGGCGAGGACCACGATACGCGGGCGTTCAACATCGCGACCGGCATCGAGCGGTCGGTGCTCGAACTCGCGGAGGCGGTCGGGCGGGTCGTGGGACGCCGGCCGGAGTTGAGGATGGAAGCCGCGCGCCCGGGTGAAATCCTGCGGAGCGCGCTCGACGTCCGGAAGGCGGACCGGGTGCTCGGCTGGCGGCCCGAGGTGGCCTTCGAAGATGGCCTCGCAATGCTCATGGACTGGTTCAAGACGGAGGCGTAATGCTCCTGCAGGTCGGTGGCGCGGTCCCCCGCTCGGCGTTCGAGCTCCTGCAACAGACGAGCGGCGAAACCCGGGTCGTCCTCGCGATCACCGCGCTCTTCTCGATCGCCTCCTGGTTCATCATCGGGCTCAAGTGGTGGCAATTCCGGCGCATCCGCCGGCAGGCGGACCGCTTCTTCGCCGAGCTCGAGCGCACCACCCGCCTCCAGGAGGCGTACACCCTCCTGATGAAGCAGCCTCCCTCGCCCTACAACCGGCTCTTCCGCGAGGGGATGCACTTCTACGGGGAGCTCCGGCCCGGCGCCTTGCGGGAGGGCGCGCCCATCCAGCCCTCGTCGCTCTCCATGACCCAGCTCGAGGCCCTCAAGATGGTCCTCGGCAAGGAGGTCTCCGCCGAGCGCGAGCTGGCCCTGCACCTGGTCCCCTGGCTCGCCACGATCGGCGCCGTCAGCCCGCTGCTGGGCCTCCTGGGCACCGTGCTGGGCGTGATGGACGCCTTCATCGGCATCGCCTCCAAGGGGTCGGGCAATATCGCCGCCGTCGCTCCGGGCGTGGCGGAGGCGCTGATCACCACCGTCGCCGGCCTGGCGGCCGCCATCCCCGCGATGATGGCCTACAACTATTTCGTGCACCGGGTGCGGGTGTTTGCCGGCGAACTCGAGGGGTTCGCCAACGAACTCATCGGCTCGATGGCCCGCGAGGGGATGCTCTAGGTGGGCCGGCTCGGCAGCCTCGGCGGCGGCAGCGACGACGGGGACTTGAACCTGAGCGCCGACATCAACGTCACGTCGCTGGTCGACGTGGCGTTCGTGCTGCTCATCATCTTCATGATCGCGGCGCCGATGATGACCGGCGGCGTGGACGTCCAGTTGCCGCGCGCCGCGGCCCGGCCCCTCGCGTCGAACGAAGGCATGGTCGTGTCGGTCGATCGCGAGGGGCGGATCTTCATCGACCAGACCCGGGTGAGCTACAACGATTTCCGGGTGACGTTCAAGGCGCTGGTCGAGAGCCGCAAGCCGACCGGCGTCTACCTGCGCGCCGATCAGCGAGTCCCCTACGGCGACGTCGTGCGGGTGCTCGCCATCATCCGGAATTCCGGCATCAAGGACGTCGGCCTGGTGGCGGAAGAGGAGAACGCGAGCCGGTGAGCCGGTCGATGGTGGCGCGCCGCCGCGCGCCGGATGTGGCGGTGGGTGTCGCCGGCACGGCGCTGATCCATGCGCTCGCGCTCAGCCTGCTCCTCGGGGGGTTGAAGGAAGGGGTGCCGATGGTTCCGGTCTACGCGGTGGAGCTGGTCGCCGCGCCGCTCCCCGCGCCGGGGAGCCGCCCCGCACCCGAGGCCGTCTCCCGACCCGTCGAGCAGCCCGACGCCGGGCCGCCGGCGCCCGCGCCGAGCAAGGTGCCCGCGGCGCCCGCGGCCAAGGCGCCGCCGAAGCCCAAGGCGACCGCCCCGAAGGCGGACGCCACGCCGACCAAGCGTGAACCGGCCCCGGCGCGCGTCTCGTCGCCGGTGGCGCCCGCCCCCGGCGAGACGCCCAGTACCGGGTCGGACGCCGTGAACGTCAAGACGCCCGGACTGCAGTTCGCCTACCCGGAGTACCTCCGGAACATCGTGGCCCAGGTCTATCGTCGCTGGGATCGTCCTGGCGGCAACCAGAGCCTGCGGGCCGAAGTCAGCTTCTTCATTCTTCGGGACGGCAGTGTGCGCGATATCCGCTTCATCACACCCTCGGGAAATTTCAGCTTCGACCTCAGCGCCCAGGGCGCCATCGAGGCTGCGGGCAACGCCAAGGCCTTCGGTCCGCTGCCCGACGGCTACGAGGCCGACGTGCTCCCCGTGAGCTTCTTCTTCACCCCGCGGGCGGGGCAGTGAGGGGCCTGCTCGCCATCGGGCTGCTGGCGCTGGTCGCCGCGCCGGTCTCGGCACAGGATCCGTCGCTGCCCAACGACCGGGGCGTCCGGGTCGGGATCACCTACACCGCGGGCGCGCGGGCGCGGCTCGTGATCCTCCCGGGGCCCGGCGCCGACTCGGTTCGCGCGATTGTCCAGCGTGACCTGGATTACAGCGACCGCTTCGAAGTCCTCGCACTTTCGCCGGGAGACGCCCCCGGCGGCGGCGCCGGCCCCGTCAACTACCCCCTCTACCGCACGCTCGGCGCGTCGTACGGGGTCGAGATCCGGCCCGACGGCAACCGGGTCACCGTCCGCCTGCAGGACATCGTGGCGGGCGTGATGCGGCAGGAACAACAGTTCACGCTGCCGGACCCGGCCGCGCCCGGGTTCCGGATGGCGGTGCACCGGATCTCCGACGAGGTGGTGCGCTGGATCTCCGGGACACCCGGCATCGCCGCCACGCGCCTGCTGGTCCTGCAGGACAAGCGCGCCTACCGGGTGGACAGCGACGGCGCGGACGTGGCGGTGGTCACCCCCGCCTCGGAGACGGTGCTCTCGCCGACCTGGTCGCCGGACGGCCAGTCCATCGCCTACACGCGCTTCCTCGACGGCACCGGGCCGATCGTCATCCAGCGGCTGGGCACGGGCGAGCGGCAGGTCGTCCCGGGAACGGAAACCCAGCTCAACTTCACGCCGGCGTTTTCCCCCGACGGCAGGACGCTGGCGTTCGCGCGGACCGACCAGCAGGGCGGCACGGACATCTACGCGGTCAACGTGGCCGACAAATGCTGCCTTCGGCGGTTGACCGTGGGGCGCTTCGCGGATAACCTTTCGCCCACCTACGCGCCGGACGGACGGCGCCTGGCGTTCGTGTCGACCCGCGCCGGGTCGCCGCAGATTTACGTCATGTCGTCCGATGGCACCGACCAGGAGCTGCTCGCCCCGTTCGACTACGGGGCCACGGGTCCCTCGAACGCGCCGGAGTGGTCGCCTGACGGGTCCGCGGTCGCCTTCCACCGCGACATCGACCGGGCGCACCAGGTGTTCATCCTCGACGTCGGCAGCCGGCGGTTCAAGCAGCTGACGTCCAGCGGGCGGAACTCCGACCCGACGTGGGCGCCCGACGGCCGCCACCTGGCGTTCATCTCCGACCGGAGCGGCCGGAACCAGGTGTGGGTCATCGACACGGAGACCGGGCGCATCCGCCAGATTCCGCTATCCGGCGAAGCTCGTCTCCCTCATTGGTCTCGCCGGCTCGGCGGGACCGCACCATAAGCACCCTCCCCTGACTGGAGTCGTCACGATGAATTCGCGTTCATTGCTCGCATTCGCCCTGGTGGCCGCTGCCGCCTGCGGCGGCAAGAAGCCCGCGGAACAGCCGGCGCCTGCGCCCGCGCCCGCCACCATTGACAGCACGGCCATCAAGGCTCGGATGCGCCAGGACTCGATCAACGCCGCCGAGGCGCGTGCCCGCGCCGCCGCGGACGCGGCCGCGCGCGCCGCCGCCCAGGCGCAGGCGCAGCTGTCGGCCGAAGTGTCGGCCCTGATCCACTTCGACTACGACAAGGCCGACATCAAGCCGGAAGACCAGGCCAACCTCGACCGGAAGGCCGCCATCCTGATCGCCAATCCGGGGCTCAAGATCCAGATCGCGGGCAACTGCGACAACCGTGGCTCGGTGGAATACAACCTGGCCCTCGGGAACCGGCGCGCAGCGGCGGCGCAGCGCTACCTCACCAACAAGGGCGTGGCGGCGGGCCAGATCGCCATCGTGTCCTATGGTGAAGAGCGCCCGGTCAATCCCGCCGACAACGAGGCGGCGTGGGCCGAGAACCGGAACGACCAGTTCACGCCGACGGCCGGTGGCAGCAACCTCATGGCGCCGAAGTGATCCGTCGTTCCACCCTGCTGCTCGCGCTGGCGGCGGTCGCTTCGGGGGGCTGTGCCCTCCGGAGCGACGTCCGTCGGCTTGAGGAGCAGCTGACCACCATGCAGGACGCGAACACCCGCCAGGATTCGATCCAGCGGGCGCAGCTGACGCAGATCCTCTCCATCCAGCAGCGCACTTACGACTCGCTGGTCGCGGTCAACCGGGCCGTGCTCGCCTTCCGGGGCGAGCTGCTGGGCCAGTTCTACGAGGTCCAGAAATCCCTGCTGCAGGTCCAGGAGCTGACCGGGCAGAGCACCCGCCGCCTGAGCGAGATGCGGGGGGACCTCGACGCCCGGGGGCAGCAGCTGGGGACGGGGGCTGAGGCGGCGCCCGCCGCCAGCAGCCCGTCCGCCGTGCAGATGTACGAGGCCTCGCTGCAGCAACTCCGGCGCGGGAGCAACGCCACGGCGCGGGCCGGTTTCCGGCAGTTCCTCCAGCAGTATCCGACCGCGTCCGAGGCGCCGGACGCGCTCTACTTCATCGGCGAGAGCTTTTCCCAGGAGGCTCCGGACTCGTCGGCCGCCTACTACACGCAGGTGGCGGATCGGTATCCGACCTCGGCGCGGGCGGCGAGCGCCCTGTATCGGCTCGGCTCCATGGCCGAGACCGGCAAGGACACTGCGGCGGCGCGGGGCTACTATCAGCGGCTCATCAAGCAGTATCCGGCGTCCAACGAGGCCGCGCTCGCCCGCGACCGCATGAAGGCGCTCGGGCAGTAGCCCGGCGCCGATCCCGACCGATGGCCGTCCCCCGCGGCGAGATGCCCTTCCTCGACCACCTCGAGGAATTGCGCTCGCGGCTCCTGAAGGCCCTGGGGGCGGTCATCGCCGGCTTCGCCGTCGGCCTCTGGATCGTCCAGCGCTTCGAGTTCGTCACCCTCATCAAGCAGCCGATCGCCCCCTACCTGCCCAACGGCAAGCTCACCGTGCTGAGCCCGACCGAGCCGGTGATGATCGTCCTCAAGCTTTCCTTCGTCATCGGGTTGGTCCTGGCCTCGCCGGTCCTGCTCTACCAGGTCTGGGGGTTCATGGCCCCGGCGTTGTACGAGAAGGAGCGGAAGGCGTTCGTGCCGGCGCTGCTCATCGGGATGCTCCTCTTCATCGTCGGCGCCACGCTCGGCTACCTGTTCGTCGTGCCGCAGGCGCTGCGGGTGCTCTTCAGCTTCCAGAGCGATGCGTTCCAGAACAACATCACGTACGACAACTACTTCGGCTTCGTGGTCCAGATTCTCATCGGGCTGGGCCTCTCGTTCGAAATCCCCCTGGTGATCACCATCCTGGCCGCGTTCGGTCTCGTGACGCCGGCCACGCTCAACCGCTTCCGCCGGCTCGAGGTGGTGCTGGCCTTCATGGCCGGCGCGCTGCTCTCGCCAGGCACCGACGTGCTCTCGATGTTCATGATGACGGTGCCGATCCTGCTGCTGTACGAGGTGGGGTTTCTCGGGGCGGTCGTGATGCACCGGCGGCGCCTCCGCCGTGCCGCGGCGGCGGCGGTGGCGGGCCTCGTCGCGCTGGTCCTCTGGGCCGCGCCCGCGGGCGCGCAGGTGCCCGCCCAGCCGCGGCCGCCGCAGGCGGTGGACAGCCTCGGGGTGCCGATCAGCGACTCCGCGGCGCGCGCCAGGGTCGCCCAGGGCAAGGCCGTGGACACCGCCGCCGCGCGGCGGCTGGGGCTCCCATCGGCGCCGCTCTATCCGTTCCCCGACCCGGACTCGACGATGCAGGCGCTGCTCCGCCTGCCGGGGTACAGTGTCACCCGCTACCGGGCCGACTCGGTCACGCTCTTTGCCCCCGAGAAGCGGATTCTCCTCGACGGGGACGCCAGGACCGAGCGGGAAGGGTCCACGCTCGAGGCGCAGGAGATCGACTACCTGGACGCCGGCGGGCTGCTCGAGGCGCGCGGTTCGCCCAGGATGTTCAGCGATGGCAACGTGCTCGTCGGGAAGGACCTCCGGTACTACACCGGGACCAAGCGGGGCGTCGTCACTGACGCCCTGACGAGTTTTGAGCAGGACGGCACCGAGTGGTACCTCCGCGGGAGCATCGCGCAGGACTCCAGTTCGAGCCGGATCTACGCCCGCTCGAGCGAGATCACCAGCTGCGACCTGCCCGACCCGCACTACCATTTCTCCACCGGCGAGGTGAAATGGATCCACGGCACCGTCATGGTCGCCCGGCCGGCCGTGCTGTACGTGCGCGACGTGCCCGTCCTCTGGCTCCCGTTCGTGTTCCAGGACGGTCGGCCCGGCCGACATTCCGGAATCCTGATCCCGCGCATCGGCATCAGCGACGTGGTCCGGCCCACCAGCTCCTACAAGCGCCAGATCACCAACCTCGGCTACTACTGGGCCGCCAGTGACTACTTCGACCTCACGGCCCGGTTCGACTGGCTCGACCAGCAATACAGCACGCTCGGGATTCTCGGCCAGTACCGATGGCTCGACCGATTCACCACGGGCTCGTTCGGGCTCAGCCGGCAGTGGGAGTCGGGGGGCGGGCGTTCGACGGGCATCATCTGGGACCACCACCAGATCTTCTCGCTCAATTCGTCGCTCAACCTGTCGCTCAATTACCTGACGAACAGCAGCATCGTGAAAACCCACGCCGTCGATCCGCTGCTCACGACCCAGCAGATCACCAGCGCGCTCAACTACACCCACCGCTACAACTGGGGCACCTTCACCCTCGGCGCCAACATGCGGCAGAGCATCCAGGACAACAGCCTGACGATGCAGTTGCCCGCCATCACGCTGAGCCCGAAGCCGCTCAACATCGGGAACAGCGTCACCTGGTCCCCGGGGCTCTCGTTCATCACGCAGTGGGAGAGCAACGTCCCGGCCGGCAACGCGGTGGTGTTCCGGCCGGACGGATCGATCGATTCGCTCTCGCTGACGAGGGATTCGCACACCAGCACGCTCAACTTCGAGACGCCGCTCCGGATCGGGGGGTTCAACTGGCGCAACGCCGTCCGCATCGTCGACGCCCAGAACAACCAGCAGTTCACGGACACGACGTGGGTGGCCGATCCCGCCAATCCGGGCGATTCGCTGGCGGTGGCCAAGACCTACCTGGGGAGCTACTCGACCGGCCTCGACTGGGACACCGGCATCAACCTGCCGCTGCTCCTGCGCGGGTCGTGGAAGCTCCAGCCCTCGTTGGGCGTCAGCAATGTCGATCCCGGGAACCCCTACCTGGTCCGGAACCTCTGGACCAACGGCGGATACGTGGCGCAGACCAAGCGCTTCACGGTCAGCCTGACCTCGAGTCCCACCTTCTTCGGCTTCTACCCGGGGTTCGGGGGCATGCAGCGGATCCGGCACAGCTTCGCCCCCGTGTTCTCGTACACCGTCGCTCCGTCGGCCGCGATTCCGGAGGCCTTCGCCGCGGCCACCCACGCGGGGGTCGCCCCGATTTCGCTGGTCAGTCCTCAGCTGCAGCGCCTGTCGGTCGGCCTCGGCCAGAACATCGAGGGCAAGCGCGTCCGTGCCAGCGCGGACACCTCCACACCGGACGAAGGCACCAAGGTCCGCCTCCTGAGCATCGTGACGAGCCCGGTGACGTACGATTTCGAGCAGGCCAAGCAGCCCGGACACACCGGATGGACCACGCCGTCGCTGACGAACTCCTTCCAGAGCGACCTGTTGCCGGGGTTCAACCTGGCGATCACGCATTCGCTCTGGAACGGCCCCGTCGGTTTGTCGACGACGCAGTTCGATCTGTTCCTGCAGCAGGTCAACATGAGCTTCGCCGTCTCGGGGGCCACGTTCGCCCCGATCCTGCGGCTGTTCGGGCTCCACCCGACGGGCAGCGCGACAGGAACCGAGCCCCCCCTCCGGGGATACGTCGCCGACACCTACCGGAACGTGAGGCCGGGCCCCGAAGCGATCTACGGCGGCAACCTCGGCAGCGCCCCGCTGGGCCGGCGGTTCACCGCGAACGTGAGCTACACCATGCAACGTCAGCGGGCCACCACGACCGATCCGGGTGGCTCCAAGCAATCCAACATCGGTTTCAGCACCAGTTTTTCGCCGACCCCGCTCTGGGGCGTAAGCTGGTCGACCCAGTACAATGTCACGGACGGCAAGTTCGAATCACAGATCGTGCGGCTGGAGCGTGATCTCCACGAGTGGCGCGCCGGGTTCAACTTCGTCCGGAACCCCAACGGCAACTTCTCGCTGTTCTTCTCCATCTCGCTGACGGACCTGCCGGCCATGAAGATGGACTATCATCAGTAGGCGAAACCTCGTTATCGTCCCATTCGGCGGACATCGACTCTTCGGTGACGACAGCATAAAGTAATGTAGGACAACATGTTATCTGGCATCGCCCGGTGGCATGGACCGTGCGTTTTGGCGCGTATCTCTCTCTGGGGAATTCGCATGCGATCCGTCCTGACCGGTGCCGCCCTGCTGACGCTCGCGGGGTGCAGCTCCTACACCACCGATGTCGTGACGCCGGGGGCGGTGCTGCCACCCGCGGCGCTTTACTACACCGTGGAGCCGCATGGCTCGGGAACGGCGCCGTCCGGGTTGCTGCTTTCCTGGCCCGACGACGGCAACCCGAACCTGGCGGTCTGGCACGTCTATTCACGCGGTTCCACCACCGCCGCCTTCGGCCTCCGGGGCTCGACCACCTCGAACAGCTTTCACGACAACGGCCCCCCCGATCTCCAGTACTACGTCACCGCGGAAGACCTCAACGGCTATGAGAGCGTTCCGAGCCCGACCGTCACCGTCGATGAGCGCTTGACGCTGCCGGCGCCCGCGACTCTCACCAGCACCAGCCTCGACGGCGCGATCGCCCTTGCCTGGGCCGACAACGCGCACGCCGCCGCGCCGGCGCGGTTCGCCGCGTACCGGATCTACAGTTCGGCCTACAACCTCGACACCGATGTGTGCGCGCCGGAGTGGTACCTCGAAGGCACCACGGTGGCTCCTGAATTCGTTGCGGGAGCGCTGCCCAATGGGCAGCCGCGCTGCTTCGCGGTCTCGTCGGAGAGCGTGGAAGGGTGGGAGAGCCTCTGGTCGCCCATCCGGGCCGACACGCCGCGTCCGGACGCACGCAACGTCATCGTGTACGCCGCGCAGGTGAACCTGGCCCAGAGCGGGTTCCGGTTCTGGAAGGACCTCAACGGCAACAGCCTCGTGGATGGCAACGAACTCGGGCTGATCGGCTCGGGCAGCGCCACCGATGTCGACTTCGTCGTGGAACAGGACGGGCTCGGCGGGCTTCGCTTCCGGCCGGTTCGCGTCGGCACCGGCGTCGAGGCGTATGGCACCGGCCCGGTGGGCGACCTGACCGACATCGACTGGGCCCCGGACCAGGTCTACAGCACCGCCCCGATCAGCGCGCTGGTGGGCTGGGGGTATGTCTTCGAGATGAGCGGCGGAGACGCCTTCGCCCGGTACGGGGCGGTGCGCGTCACGTACGTCGGGCAGAACTACCTGATCCTCGACTGGGCCTATCAGACCGACCCGGGCAATCCGGAACTGGTGGTGGGTGGCGGTGTCCGGGCCGCTCCCCCGAACGGAATCACGCTCGTGAGGTGACACGGGCTTGTGCCGGTCGGCATCTGCGGGCAATTTCGACCGATGCCGACCGACACGCTCGTTCTCGACGGAACCTCGCTGACCATCGCTGACGTCGTCCACGCGGCCCGCCACCCGGCGGGCCGCGTGGCCGCCAGGCCCTCGGCACTCGCCGCGCTGGAGTCGAGCCGGTCCCGCGTCGAAGGGGCGTTGGCGTCGGGGCAGACGATCTACGGGATCAACACCGGATTCGGGAAGCTCGCCAACGTCCGGATCGCGCCGCACGACCTCGACCGCCTGCAGGTCAACCTCATTCGAAGCCACGCCGCCGGCGTCGGGGAGCCGCTCCCGCCGGAAATCGTCCGCGCGTTGATGCTGCTCCGCGCCAACGTCCTGCTCCGTCCCACCAGCGGGGTCCGCCCCGCGCTCGTCGACGCGCTGCTCGCCATGCTCAACGCCGGCCTGGTCCCCGTCGTGCCGGAGCAGGGAAGCGTCGGCGCGAGCGGGGACCTGGCACCGCTGAGTCACGTGGCGCTCGCCCTCATGGGGGAAGGCGAGGTCCTGGTCGACGGCGCCCGGCTTCCGGCCGGGCCCGCGCTGGCGGGGGCCGGTCTCGCGCCGTTCCGGTTCGCCCCGAAGGAAGGGCTCGCGTTCATCAACGGGACGCAGGCGCAGACGGCCATCCTGGCCCTGCTGGTCCACGACGCGGAGGTGCTCTGGCGCACGGCGGTCGGCGCGGCGGCCATGAGCCTCGAGGCGCTCCGCGGAACGCCGACGCCGTTCGATGCACGGATCCACGAGGCGCGCCCGCACGCCGGTCAGATCGAGGCCGCCCGGCTGATCCGGGAGCTCCTGGCCGACAGCGCCATTCGCGAATCGCATCGCGAGGGTGACGACCGGGTCCAGGACGCCTACAGCCTGCGCTGCACGCCCCAGGTGCTCGGCGCCTGCTTCGACGCCATCGGCTTTGCAGCGCGGACCGCGGCGGTCGAGCTCAACGCTTCCACCGACAACCCGCTCGTCTTCGAGAACGGCGACGTCCTTTCGGGCGGCAATTTCCACGGGCAACCGGTCGCGCAGGCGCTCGATTTCCTGGCCATCACGCTCACGACGCTGCAGGCCATCGCCGAGCGCCGCGTCGAGCGGCTGGTGAATCCCGACCTGTCCCAGGGGCTCCCGGCATTCCTGACGCCCGATCCCGGGCTGTCGTCCGGGTACATGATGGTCCAGATCACGGCGGCGGCGCTGGTGGCGGAGTCGCGGGCCATCGCCTATCCGGCCAGCATCGGGTCCATTCCGACCGACGCCAACCAGGAGGACTTCGTCCCGATGGGGATGGGGGCCGCGTTCAAGGCACGGCGCATCCTGGCGAACGCCGTGTATGTCGTCGCGGCCGAGCTGTTGTGTGCGGCGCAGGGCCTCGATCTGCTGCTGCCCCTCACCCCGGGCCGTGGTGTGGGCCGATTGTGGGCGCGCCTCCGCGGGCTCAAGCCGGCGGTCGCGAGCCTGGCCGAAGACCGGCCCCCGGCACCCGACCTGGCCCGCCTGGCGGCGGCCATCCGTGACGGCGTCTTCGACCCCGCAACGCTGGCCTAGCTTGCTCCCCCCTGCCGGGGCTCCTATGTTTGTGGTATCCCCGGACCATAAGTCCAAGTCCTGTCGCCGCTTCCCCACTGCGATGGCCAATCCCGAATGAACCTCGAGAAGCTCAAGGACACCGCCAGGAAGCACGAGCAGAGGGAGGAATGGCGGAAGGCCATCGAGGTCTATCAGCGGGTGTTGCAGGCGTTCGAGTCCGGCGAGGAGGCGGCGCCCGACCTTGCGCTCTACAACAAGGTCGGCGACCTGCAGCGGAAAGTCGGCGATATCTCGGCAGCCGTCCGGTCGTATGAGCGCGCCGTGGAGCTCTACGCCGAGCAGGGATTTTCGAACAACGCCATCGCGGTGTGTGGCAAGATCCTGCGGGACGATCCCCACCGCACCAAGACCTACATCCAGCTCGCGCGCCTCCACGCCAGGAAGAACATGGCGGGCGAGGCCAAGAAGCACCTGATCGAGTACCTCGAGCGGATGAACCAGGGAGGGCACCGGGACGAGGCGTTCCGGGACCTGAAGGAATTTGCCGACCAGTTTGCCAGCAGCGAGGAGATCCGCATGATGCTGGCGGAACTCCTCCGGGCTGCGTCTCGCACCGCGGAGGCGCAGGAGCAGCTCGAAAAGCTCGCCACCGAGCTGGAGGGCAGGGGCGACCGGGCCGGGGCCCAGCGCACGCGGGAGCGCCTGCACGAGCTCGAGGCCGGTCCGTCCGCTCCTGCCGAGGAACCGCGTCGGAAGAACGACCTCGTCTTCCTCGACATCGGGGTGGACCTGCCGTTTGCCAAGCCGACGGTTCCCGCGCCGAGCCTCGAACCGGAGGTCCCGCTGGTCGAGGAGCCCGAGGCGCCGCCCGCCCCGGCCGACCTGCCGGTCGGCGAGATCACGGTGTCGGCCTCCGACCTGATGGACATCCCCCTGGAACTCGACCCGGCGGAGTTCGAAATCGCGCCGATGGATGGCCTGGAGCGGGTCACGGCGGAGAGCCTTGGCGACCTGACCATCCTGCCGGCCGACCCCGACCTCGTCGTGGACCAGACCAGGCTCGACGCCTCCGAAGCGCCGCCGCTCCTGGAGGGTTTCGAGCCCGGGGTGGCCGACGACATGGGCACGGTGCCGCTCGTCGCATCGGAACACACCGGCCTCGTCTCGGACCTGACCATCGACATTTCATCGTCCGCACTCGACGAGCCGCACCCGGAGCGGATAGTGCAGGAGCCGCTGCTCGGCGATCTCGACCTGACGGTCGAGTTGGAGCCTCTCGTGGAGTCCTACGCTTCGGCCGAGGCGCCGGTGTGGGGCGCGGACGATCCCGCGATGCGGCTGGCGGAGGCGGACGCCGCTCCGGCCGCGCCGGAGGCGGCTCCGCCATCGGACGACCTGCCGGCCGAGGCGCGCGTGACTGCGCTCGAGGACCGTGTCCTCGATGATCCCGACAACCCCGAGATACACCGGTCGCTGGGCGAGGCGCTGCTGACCACCGGCCAGCACGAACGCGGGATCGAGGAGCTCGACCTGGCCCTGGCCAGGTACGAAGAGCTCGAGGACTGGGACCACGCCGAGGACGTCGCGGAGGAGTTGACGCGGCTCGAGCCCTCCGGCATCCGGTACTTCCAGAAACTGGTGGAGCTGACGTACCGCGGCGGGCAGCGCGCGCGCGTCATCGAGGCCTACCTGGCCCTCGGCGACGCGCTCGTGCGGATCGGCGCGGTGGACAAGGCCCTCGCCGTCTACGGCCGGGTCGCCGAGCAGGAGCCGGACAACGCCCATGCGCTGGCGGCCATCGACTCGCTGGCGCCGCCGAAGCCGGCGGCACCGGCCGCACCGCCTCAGGCGCCCGCCCAGCCGTCGGCGGGCGATGGGTTCGTGGACCTCGGCGCGCTGGTGCAGGAGGACGACCGCGCCGGCAAGCCGAAGGACACCCGGATGCGGGTGCAGGACGAGGAACCGACCGGGGACGAAGAACGGGATTTCGCCGAGATGCTCAAGCAGTTCAAGCGCGGCCTCGACGAGAACCTGGACGACGAGGACTTCCAGTCGCACTATGATCTCGGGGTGGCCTTCAAGGAAATGGGGCTGCTGGACGAGGCCATCTCCGAGTTCCAGAAGGCGCTGCGCTCTCCCGCCGGCCGGATGCGCACCTCGGAGGCCCTCGGCTCGTCGTTCTTCGACAAGGGTCAGTTCGCGGTGGCGGAGGCGATCCTGCGGCGGGCGGTGGACGGGCTCGGCGGGCAGGACGACGAGAAGATCGGGCTGCTCTACTGGCTGGGCCGGGCGCTGGAGGCGGAGGGGCGCGCGCAGGAGGCGCAGCCGTACTATCGCCGGGCGCTGGCGGTCGACATCCATTTCATGGACCTGGCCGAGCGGCTTCGGGCCATCACCAACAGCCGGGACTCATGACCCAAGCCGCCTCCGCCACCCTCGCCGACATCCAGGCTCCCGTTCGCGCCCGGCTCGACGACGTGCGGACGGAGCTCCGCCGCATCGTGGAGGCCGACTTCGGGCTCATCACCGAGGTCAACGCCCACCTGCTGCAGATGCACGGCAAGATGCTGCGCCCCACCCTGCTGCTGCTGGCCGACGAGGCGACCGGGGCCCCCGATCCGCGGGCGGCGACCCTCGGCGCGGTGGTGGAGCTGATCCACCTCGCGACGCTGGTCCACGACGATTCCGTGGACCATTCGGTGCGCCGGCGCGGGATGCCCACCGTCAACGCCATGTTCAGCCACCAGGTGTCGGTGATCATGGGCGATTACCTCTACTCGCGGGCGGTCATCGAGTTGGTCCGGCTCGGCGACCTCGAGCCGCTCCGCATCCTCGGCCGGGTGACCAACGAGATGACCGTCGGGGAGATGCGCCAGCTGCTGGCCCACGACCGCCTGGCCTTCTCGGAGGAGCAGTACGACCTGCTGATCATGGCCAAGACGGCGTCCCTGCTCTCCGGCGCCTGCGAGACCGGGGCCATCCGCGCCCCTGCCGAACAGCGGCAGGCGATGCGGGAGTTCGGGCTCCGCCTGGGCATGGCGTTCCAGATCGTCGACGACCTCCTCGACTACACCGGCGACGAGTCGGTGACGGGCAAGCCGGTCGGGGCGGACCTCCGGGAGCACAAGGTGACGCTGCCGCTCATCCACGCGCTCCCTCGCCTCTCCACGGCTGAGCGGCGGGAGGTTTCCGAGTTGATGGCGACCGACGCCCCGACCGACGGGCAGATCACCCGGGTCATCGAGGCGGTGACCGGGGCGGGCGGCCTGGAGTACGCGCGCGTACGTGCCGCATCGCTCTCGAGCGGGGCCGAGGAGGCGCTGGACCTCCTCCCGCCGGGGCCGGCACGAGACGCCCTGCGCGCCAGCATTCCCTTTGTGCTCGATCGGAGGAGCTGATGGCGAGCGGACCCCGGCGGCCCGGGTTTTACTTCGGCGTCCTGGTGACCGGATTCCTCGCGGGCGGGTTCCTGACCGCCCTGCTGAGACGGTTCCTGCCGGAGAGCGCGGCGCGTGATTTCTTCACGACGGCGGTCAACCCGACGCTTGGACCTGTCTCGGTGGACCTCCTCGTGGTTAACTTTACCATCGGACCGGTCGGGCTCGACGTGACCCTGCTCAGCTTGGTGGGCGTCCTCGCGGCCTACTTCATCGCGCGGTCCCTCTTCTAAAGGCGGACGGTATGCTTGGGAATCTCGGCTTCGGCGAGTTGATGATCATCATGGTGGTGGTCCTGCTGGTGTTCGGGGCCAAGCGGCTGCCCGAAATCGGCGCCTCCATCGGCAAGGGGATTCGCGAATTCAAGCGGAGCATCAGTGACGTCGGCGACACCATCAACAGCCCGGGTGACGAGCGCACGCAGCTCCCCCGCTCGATGGACGCTCCGCCGCCGGGATCCTCGACCGGGAGCTCCGGCGAGCCGAAGCGGCTCTCGCAGTAAGCGCCCCGCCGGCCACGCCGGCGGAATGCGCGAGGGGCCGGATCGGGCAATCGCCCGGTCCGGCCCCTTCCGCGTTCGTGCGCCTGCTCGGGGCTAGCGTCGGGGCGGGGCGCCCTGGCCGGTGAGGGCGGACGTCGCGCTGGCTTCGGCCTGCGCCGAGGTGGGGAAGAGCCCGGCCCGCTTGTCCACGATCTTGGCCTGTGCCTGGAGTCCCTCGAGGAAGTACCGGGCCCGGTCCTGGCGGGCGCGCCGGATGGCGTCGGTCCGATATTGGTCGAGCCCCTTGAGGAACGCCGCGCTGTCGGCCGGGGTCCGCTCCAGCACCTTGACCACGTACATCCCGTCGTCGGTGTCGAGGACGCCGCTGAGCTGCCCGACGGGGAGGCTGAACATCGCGCCGGTGAGCACGGGATTGGGCACCGGCGTCTCGATCCGCGTGAAGGGGCCGAGCTCCCGGTACGGGAGGTTGAGGGCCGTGGCGGCCTGTTCCATGGTGCTGCCCTCGCGCACCCGCTTGAGGTAGTCCTGGGCCAGCGCCTGGGCCATCCCCACCTTCTTGTCCTGCATGGCCGCAACAGTCACCGCCGACCGGATGGCCTCGAGTGCGGGGACCCCCTCCGGGGCCACGCTATCCAGCCGGAAGAGGAAGAACCCGGTCGTCGTCTCGACGATCGGGCTGATTTCGCCCACCTTGGCCTGGAAGGCCCAGGTGCCGGCCTCGGGAACGACCGTCGTCCCGAGCTGGAGTTGCGTGCCCTTCTGGACCGGTCCGGTGGGTCCGATCCGCAAGTTCAGCGCACGGGCGACGGTGTCGAGCGCGGCCGGGTCCATGCGGCTGGCCCCGAGTTCTTCCAGCGAGTCGGCCTCGGCGTCCAGCAAGTCCCGGTGCGCCCCGGTGATTTCGATCGGGATGAGGATGTGGCGACCGGTGGCGGTGTTGCCCTTGCGGGCGGTGATCTCGATCAGGTGGTACCCGAACTCGGTCAGCACCGGCTCCGAGATCGTGTTGAGCGGAATCGTGAACGCCACGGCATCGAATGCCGCGACCATCGACCCGCGGTTGAAAGTCCCGAGGTCGCCGCCCTTGGCGGCGGATGCGCTGTCGGTGGACTCCCGGCGCGCGAGTTCCGCGAACGGGGCGCCCTTGATGATCTCCTGCCGGGCGGCCAGGGCGCGCTGATACGCGGCCGCGGTGTCGCTGGCGTCCGGCAGTCGCGGCAGGGCCACGAAGCTCATGTAGGCGGTCGCCGGGCGCTTGAAGCGGTCCGTGTTCGCCTTGTAATACGCCAGGACCTCTTCGTCGGTCATTCGGACCGCGCTGTCGGGGATGGCGCGGCGCGGAATGATGGCCGTCAGGTCCACCTTCACGGTTTCGTGCTGGTCGCGGTACATCTGCCAGAGCGCCGGGTCCGAGAGGTAGACGTCGCCGGTCACGACCCGGAGCAGCTTGCTCCGCATGATCTCGTCGCGGAACTGGGCCTCGAGCAGGGGCACGTACTGCGCGCCCGCGCTGGAGGAGAGCCAGCGCTGGTACTTCTCGAGGTCGAACTTGCCGTCGGACTGGAACTGGGTGGCCGACTGGACCTGGGGGGGCGGGAAGTTCCGGATGGCGTCCGCGATCTCCTCCGGCGTCGCCACGATGCCCCGGCGCTTGTACTCCCGCTGGAGCACGGTCGCCTGGACGACCTGGTCCCAGACCTGGTTCCGGACCTGGACGATGTCGTCCAGCGTCAGCGGCTTCGGCGAGGACTGCTGCTGCTGCTCGATCGCCTGCTGGACCAGGGTGGTGTAGTACCGCGCCTCGATCGTCTGGCCGTCCACCTTCCCGGCGCTGGTCTGCGAGAGGAGGCCCGAGCCGCCCGAGAGTCCGCTGAGCGAGAACACCAGCCACAGGAAGAACGAGGCGGTGACGATGTAGATCAGCGGCTTGGCGCTGTTGCGAAACACTTGCATGGTCATCGCGGGGACCCTGACTCCGGAAAGCGGTGGAAAAAGAGCCATAAGTCTAAGCGGGGCAACGGGCAATCTCAAGCCGTCGTTCCCGCCCGATGGTTGACAGGGCCGACTTTTCTCCTTACTCTGAAGCCAATCCCCGCAACAACTTACGCGTCCAGGATGGTGAATGGCCAACTCTCGCAAGATCGACGAGCTCGAACGCCAATTCGCGGAGAACCCGCGGCGGTACGCCGCCCCGTTTGCCGACGCGTTGCGCAAGAGTGATGAGGTCGCGCGCGCGCTGGAGGTCATCCGGCTGGGGCTCGAGCTCAACCCCGACTACATCCCCGGCAGCGTGATCCTTGGTCGCTGCCATCTCGACCTCGGCGACGACATCGCCGCGGAGGCCGCGTTTTCCCGCGTGCTGGACCTCGACAACGAAAACGTGATCGCGCTCAAGTCGCTGGCCGACATCATGGAACGCCAGGGCCGGACCGACGAGGCCGTCCGGTTCCTCAAGTACCTGCTCGACGTGGACCGGAGCAACGACGAGGCGCGCGAGCAGCTGGCCCGGATCGAGGCCGCGGCCGCCGGCAGCGGCGCGAGTCCCGCGGCGCGCGGCCCGGCGCCGGCGCCCGTCCCGCCGGAGGCGCCCGCCCCGGCGAGCAACGCGGATGCCCTCTTCGGGGGTGGCGGAGCCGAGCTGCCCACGAGCCCGTCCGTCGAAACGGACTCCCTGCTCGAGCCGACCGCCCTCTGGGAGCCGCCCGCTGGGGTCGATGAGGTGGCGAGCCCGTCGTGGTATGAGCCGACGTCCAGCGGCCCCTCGGAGCCGCCGGAGTTCGAGGCCCGGATCGTGGAGGAGCCGACCATCCCCAGCGATCTGGAGCCCGTCGCGGGGCTCGAGTCGACGGAATTCAGCGGCCCGACCGAGTCGGACTCCACGAACGACTTCTTTCTCGAGCGGGAAGAGGAGATCGTCCTCACCTCCAGTTCCGGCGCCGAATACCAGGTGGCCAACGACTCCGAGGCGCTCGTCCGTCCGAAGGAGGACGTGATCCCGTTCACCGCGCCGCCTGCCGACGAGGCGCCGGCGTTCGAAGAGTCCGCCCCGGCACCGCCGGCAGCGTCCCCGGCGCCGGAAGTCGCTGCGCCGCCCGCGGAGGAGGCTCCGTTCGAGTGGGCCATGCACGTCGGCGAGGAGACGGGGTACGTGCCCGCCGCGCCGACGCACGCGGGGACGCACCCGCCGGACAGCTTCGATGCAGCGATGGAGGGCATCGCGCCGGTGGACGAGGAGACGGCCCGCGAAGAAGCGATCGGGGAGCCGGAAGACGCGGGCGCCGCGCTGGAACCGGTCCTCGTCGTGACCGAAAGCATGGCGGAGCTCTACGCGGCGCAGGGACACCGGACCGAGGCGCTCGGCGTCTACCGGATTCTGTTCGACCGCAATCCCGAGAACGAACGGCTGCGCCAGCGCATCATCGACCTCGAGTCGGCGCTGGCGGCCCAGGTCGCGGCGGATGCCGCACCCTCCTACGCGGCCTCCGTCACCGGCGGCCGGGCCGTCGCCGCCTTCCTCGGTGGGCTCCTCAAGGCGCGCCCGGTGACGGTGGAACTTCCCGAGCCGCCTGCGGCGGCGGTGCCCGAAGTCGTCCAGGAGGCCCCGGACGAGGCGGGCGAGGCCGCGGTCGCCTCCGGCGAACCGACGCGCCCCGCCGACGACCGGCTGTCGCTCGGCGCCATCTTCGGCGAGGACCCCAGCCCGGTGCCGCCAGCCAGCGCCGCGACCGGCGCGCACTCCGGAGGGGCCGGCGGGTTCTCGTTCGACGACTTCTTCGGCAAGGCGGACTCCGCACCCAGCGGCCGGTCGCCGAGCGGCACGCAGCGCGCCGTCCGCGGCGAGGAAGGCGACGACCTCGATCAGTTCCACTCCTGGCTGCAGAGCCTGAAGCGCTGATGCGGGTCGCCGTCCTGAACGGCCCCAACCTCAATCTGCTTGGCGAGCGCGAGCCCACGCTCTACGGGCGGCATACCCTCGGCGACATCGAGCGGATGGTGCGGGACGAGGCGTCCGCGCTCGGCGTGGAGCTCGAGTGGTTCCAGTCGAACCACGAGGGGGCGCTGGTGGAGGCCGTCCAGGGCCTCCGGGGGCGCGTGGACGGGGCGGTGGTGAACCCCGCCGCGTACGGCCACAGCAGCCTCGCCCTGCGGGACGCCTTCCTCGCCGTCCAGGTCCCCTTCGTCGAAGTGCACCTCACGAACATCTTCGGCCGTGAGCCGGAGCGCCGGCACACCGTCCTCGCCGACCTGGCGCTTGCCGTCATCGCGGGGCTCGGAGCCTCGGGGTATCCCGTCGGCCTGCGGGCGCTGGTGGAGCGCCTGCGTGCCGGCTGACCACCGCCTCGAGCGCCAGGCGGGGCTGAGGGCGCTCCTGGCCGTCGAGGGGGTGGAGGCGTTGCTCGTCACCCACCTCCCCAACATCCGGTACCTCACCGGCTTCACCGGCTCCGCGGCGTTGCTGCTCGTCCGCCCTGAAGACGCCGTGCTGCTCACCGACTTCCGGTACGCCACGCAGGCGCCGGCCGAAGTGGCCGGGACCGCCGAGGTGGCCATTGACGCGGCCAGCGTCTGGGACCGGCTCAAGCGTCTCTGGGCGGACCGGCCGGCAACCACGCTCGGCTTCGAGGCGCACGCACTCACGGTCCGGGACGCCGGCCGCCTGAAGGAGTGCGCCCGGCGCACCGCGCCCGTCGGCGAACTGGTCGAGTCGCTCCGTATCGTCAAGGCGCCGGAGGAGGTCGAGGCCATCGCGGCGGCGGCGGCGCTCGCGCAGGACGCCCTGGGCGCGGTGCTGCCCACGGTGCGCGCGGGCCAGTCCGAGCTGCTGGTGGCGAGCCGGCTCGAGGCCGCGCTTCGTGAGCGGGGAAGCGAATGGCACCCGTTCCAGACGATCGTGGCGTCCGGCCCCCGGGCGGCGCTGCCGCACGCGGGCACCAGCACCCGGCAGATCGGAGCGGGGGAGTTGCTCCTGATCGATTTCGGGGCCCAGGTGGACGGCTACTGCGCCGACCTCACCCGGACCGTGGTGGTGGGCGCCCGGGCGGACGAGCGCCAGCGCACCGTCTACGAGGCGGTGCGGGCGGCCCACCTGCGCGCCCGGCTGGAGGTTCGCGCCGGGATGACGGGGCGGGCGGCGGACGCGCTCGCGCGGGACCTGTTGGCGGCCAGGGGGTTCGGGGAGGCGTTCGGCCATTCGCTGGGCCACGGCCTCGGGCTCGAGGTGCACGAGGCCCCCCGGCTGAGCGCCACCGCCGAGCAGCCGCTGCCGGCGGGTGCGGTGGTCACGATTGAGCCGGGCATCTATCTTCCCGGGTGGGGCGGCGTGCGACTGGAAGACGACGTGCTGCTGACGCCAGGCGGGCCGCGGTGCCTGTCGGACGGGCGGACCGAGTTGGTCGAGCTGGTCTAACCGCGGGCAGGGGCCCGCGCCGGAGGAGGAACACGCGTGAACGCCGATGAGATGAAGCAATTGGCCCAGTTGCTCCAGAAGATGCCGGGCATCAAGTCGATCGAGCTCAAGGACGTCAAGAAGCTGGCCGAGTTGCTGTGCGACTCCCCCGAACTCGGCGCGATCGAGGTCAAGGGGTTCTTCGGGACCGGCGTCGTCATCACGCGGACCCACCATGGCGCCCCGGCGGTCTTCCCGTCGGCGCCCATGATGGCGCCGCCGCCTCCGGCGATGTACGCACCCGCGCCGGCCCCCACATCCGCGGGGACCCCTGCCGCCGGCGCATCACACGCGGCGCCGGCGGCCGGCGCCACGCTCCGCGAGATCAAGTCCCCGATGGTCGGCACCTTCTACAAGGCGCCGGAACCGGGCTCCGAGGCGTACGTGAAGGTCGGCGGCCGGGTCACATCGGGCCAGACGGTCTGCATCATCGAGGCGATGAAGATCATGAACGAGATCGAGGCCGAGGTGAGCGGCGTCGTCCGGGAAATCCTCGTCGAAGACGCGCAGCCGGTCGAGTTCGGCCAGGTCCTCTTCCGGGTCGATCCCAATGGCTGAGGCGCCCTCGGCACCCGCGAGCTTCAACTTCAAGCAGGCGATCGGGGAGATGGTCCGGAAGAACGGGTCCGACCTCCTCCTCAAGGTCGGGCGGCCCCCGACCATCCGGGTCAACGGCGAACTGATGTCGATCGAGGTGCCCCCGCTCCGGCCGGAGGACCTCAAGGCCCTCGCCGAGCAGATCATGACGCCGCGCCAGGTCAAGGAGTTCGCCGAGAAGAAGGAGGCGGACTTCGCGATCGGGGTGCCCGGCGTCGGGCGCTTCCGCACCAACATCTACCAGCAGCGCGGCACCCTGGCGTTCGCCTTCCGGGCCATTCCCTACGAAGTGAAGACCATCCGGGAGCTCCGCCTCCCGCCGGTGCTCGAGGAGATCGCGATCCGGCCCCGCGGGCTGGTGCTGGTGACGGGGATCACGGGGTCGGGCAAGTCCACCGCGCTGGCCGCGATGATCAACCACGTGAACCAGAACCGGCGCGTGAACGTGATCACGATCGAGGATCCGATCGAGTTCCTGCACCGCGACCAGCTGGCCAACATTTCGCAGCGGGAAGTGGGGAGCGACACCCTGAGCTTCGCGGCCGCGCTGCGCCACGTCCTGCGGCAGGACCCGGACGTGATCCTCATCGGCGAAATCCGCGACATGGACACCCTGGACACCGCGCTCAAGGCGGCCGACACCGGCCACCTGGTCTTCTCGACGCTGCACACGACGGACGCCACCCAGACGATCAACCGGGTGATCTCCTTCTATCCGCCGCACCAGCACCAGGAGATCCGCTCGCTGCTCTCCACCGCGCTGCAGGCGGTGGTCTGCCTCCGGCTGGTGCCCAAGAAGGACGGCAGCGGGCGGGTGCCGGCCGCGGAGGTGCTCATCAATACCGCCGCGGTGGCCGACAACATCCGGGACATCGAGAAGGCGCTCAACATCCCGGACCTCATCGCGGAGGGGACGGTCTCCTACGGGATGCAGTCGTTCGACCAGTCGCTGATGAAGTGGTACCGCGAGGGGATGATCTCCTACGAGAGCGCGCTCTTCTACTCCAGCAACCCGAGCGAGTTCGCGCTCCGGGTCTCCGGGGTGAGCTCGGCCTCCGACCGTACCTTCGGCGACGACGAGAAGAGCGGCGGCATCACGCAGGGCTTCGTTCCGTGACGCTGTCCAAGGTGCTGATCGCCAACCGGGGCGAGATCGCGCTGCGCGTCATCCGGGCCTGCCGCGAGATGGGGATCGCCACGGTGGCGGTCTACAGCGAGGCCGATCGCGAGTCGCTCCACGTGCGCTTCGCGGACGACGACGTCTGCATCGGCCCGCCGCCCGGCCGGCTCTCCTACCTCCGCATTCCGAACATCATCGCCGCCGCGGAGATCACGGGGGCGGACGCGATCCACCCGGGATACGGCTTCCTGGCGGAAAACGCCGAGTTCGCCGACATCTGCCGGGCGTCGAACCTCACCTTCATCGGCCCGACCGGCGACCAGATCCGCCAGATGGGCGACAAGGCCACCGCGCGCCGGCTGGCCAAGGAGGCGGGCGTCCCGACGGTGCCGGGATCGCCGGGGACGATCGAGGACGCCGACGAGGCGCTGGCGGCGGCGGAGGCGATCGGGTTTCCGGTCATCATCAAGGCCACGGCGGGCGGCGGCGGCAAGGGCATGCGCATCGCGCTCAACGCCGAGCAGTTCTCCCAGTCGTTCTCCCTGGCGCAGAACGAGGCGCTCTCCGCCTTCGGCAACGGGGCGGTCTACGTCGAGAAGTACCTCGCGCGGCCGCGCCACGTCGAGATCCAGGTCATGGGCGACACGCACGGCACCGTGGTCCACCTCGGCGAGCGCGACTGCTCGGTCCAGCGGCGGCACCAGAAGCTGATCGAGGAGAGCCCGAGCCCGGCGCTGAGCGACGACCTGCGGGCCCGGATGGGCGAGTCCGCCGTCAAGCTCGCCGCCGCGATCGGCTACGTCGGGGCCGGCACGATCGAGTTCCTGCTCGACGAGGACGGCAGCTTCTATTTCATGGAAATGAACACGAGGATCCAGGTGGAGCACCCCGTGACCGAGATGGTGACGAGCTTCGACCTGGTGAAGGAACAGATCCGGGTGGCGGCGGGCGAGCGGATCAGCTTCAAGGGTGATGGCCGCTACCTCCGCGGCCACGCGATCGAGTGCCGGATCAACGCGGAAGATCCCTACCGGAACTTCCAGCCGAGCCCCGGGCTCATCACGGCGTACCACCCGCCGGGCGGCCCCGGAGTCCGGGTGGACACGCACGTGTACGCCGGGTACACGGTCCCGCCGTACTACGATTCCCTGCTGGCCAAGGTCATCGTCCACGGCAACGACCGGCACGAGGCACTCCACCGCATGGGACAGGCGCTGGACAGCTTCATTCTCGAAGGCGTGACGACCACGATCCCCTTCCTGGCGCGGGTCATCCGGCATCCCGATTTCGTCGCCGGGAAGGTGGACACCAAGTTCCTCGAGCGCGAGCCGCAGCTGCTGAAATTCGAGGCATGAAGCTCGACGTCGTCTTTTCGCCGCTCGGCCTCCAGCCCGGGCACGCGGCGGGCCGGACGGTCTTCGTGATCGACATCCTCCGGGCGACCACCGTCATCTGCGCCGCCCTCCACCACGGCGCTCGCGCGGTGGTGCCGGCTTCCTCGACCGAGGAGGCCATGCGCCTCGCCCAGACCATCGGCGGCCCGGACGTCGTCCTCTGCGGCGAACGCGGCGGGCGGCCGATCCCGGGGTTCGCGCTGGGCAACAGCCCCCTCGAAATGACCGCCGCCGCCGTCCGCGGCCGCACCCTCGTCATGACCACCACCAACGGCACGCCCGCCCTCCTCGCCACGCAAGGCGCCGCCAGCGTCTTCCTGGCGGCTGCGGTGAACCTCTCGACGGCCGCCGCCGCGGCCAGGGACCTCCTCGACGCGCGCGGCGAGCTGATGATCCTCTGCGCGGGCCGGGAGCGGTCGTTCGCGCTCGACGACGCGTACGCCGCGGGCCGCCTCCTGCTCGGCGCGATCGGCGGCAGCCGGAGCCGCAAGGGGATGAACGACGCCGCGCTCGCCAGCCTCGATCTCGTGCGCCGCTATGGCATGAAGTGGGACCGCCCGCTCCGCGCCAGCCGCGGCGGCGCGGACCTGGCGGCGCTGGGCTTCGACGCCGACATCGTCGACGCGACGCGCGAGGACGCCTATCCCGTGCTGCCGGTGTACCACGAGAAGCGGGTCACCGCCGTGCCCGCGCCCGCGAGGATCCTGTGACCGACGACGCGCGCCGCCGCCTGGGCGCGATCACCGCCCTCGTCCTCGGCCTTTTTGCCGGGCTGACCCTGCTGCCCGTGCCGCTCACCGGTCCCCTCGGCACTGCCCTTGGCGGCCTCCTCTGGCAGTGGCTCGGCATCGGGGCGCTCGGCGTGCCGCTCCTCGGGCTGGGCCTGGCCCTGGCCGGATTCGACCGGCTGCCCGGCCTCGACATGAAGCGCGTGGCCATCCTCGTGGCCGGGCTCAGCGTCGTCGCCCCGTATGTCGTGGGCGTCCTGACGCGCGTCACCCCCGACGACCTCGTGCCCGACGTGGCCGGCCGTGGCCTCGGCGCCCGCCTCACCGGGCTGGCTCCCGGCTTCCTCGCCTCGGGGGCTTACGACATCGCCGGATTTGCCGGCGCGCTCCTCCTCGGGTTTCTGGCGCTCTCGGCCCTGACCCTGCTCACCATCGCGTGGCACCCGCTGCAGCGGCTCGAACGGGTGCCGGCGTCCGACGACCCCGATGCACCGGCCCCCGCGCGACGCGTGGCTCCGCTCCCGGCGGCGCGGGACGAGGAGGACGAGGTGCCGGTGCCAGCGGCCGGCCGGAAGGCCAGGGAGCCGAAGCCGCCACGGGCCAAGCCGCTCGGCCCGGCGCCGGAACCGGACGTGGAGTCGGAGCTTCCCCCCATCGAGCTGCTGCAGGAGCCGCCCGCCCGCGACATCGACGCCGGCGAGGCGCAGCTCGACCGCCTGGGCCAGGTCCTGCTCGACACCCTCCGGACCTTCAAGGTGGAAGGCAGCATTGCCGGCCGCACCACGGGACCGGTCGTCACCCAGTTCGAAATCGTGCCCGCGCCGGGCGTGAAGGTGGGCCGGATCGCCGCGCTGGCGGACGACCTGGCCCTGGCGATGCACGCGCCCTCGATCCGGATCGTTGCCCCGATCCCCGGCAAGGGCGCGGTCGGCATCGAGGTCCCCAATCCCACAGCGCGGATTGTCTCGATCCGCGAGTTGATCGCCGCGCCGGAATGGGAACGCGCCCGGGCGACGCTGCCGGTGGCCCTGGGGCGCGACCTCGAGGGGCGGCCGGTCATTGCCGACCTCGGCAAGATGCCGCACCTGCTCATCGCCGGGGCCACCGGCTCCGGCAAGTCGGTCGCCATCAACACCATCATCACCAGCCTGGTCTATCGGTACACCCCGCGAGAATTGCGGATGCTGATGATCGACCCGAAGATGGTCGAGTTGTCGATGTACAACTCGCTGCCGCACCTCCGGCACCGGGTGGTCACCAACAACCACGAAGCGGCGACGGCGCTCAAATGGGCGGTCTGGGAAATGAACCGCCGATACGAACTCCTGCACGCCAACAGTGCGCGCAACCTGGCCGACTTCAACCGGAAGGTGGAGGAAGGCAAGCCGCTCAAGAACCCCGCGCGGCCCAAACTCACGCTGACCACCGTGAGCGAGGAGCCCGCGGACACTCCGCCCCCGCCGCCGGCCGAAGAGGCCTACACCGAGGGTCATCTTCCGTTCATCGTGCTGTTCGTGGACGAACTGGCGGACCTGATGATGACGGTGCAGGGCGAGGTGGAGACCCCGCTGGCAATGCTGGCGCAGAAGGCGCGCGCCATCGGGATCCACCTGATCCTCGCCACCCAGCGGCCCTCGGTGAACGTCATCACCGGCCTCATCAAGGCCAACTTCCCGAGCCGGATCGCGTTCCGCGTGGCGTCCAAGGTGGACAGCCGGACCATCCTCGACCAGAACGGCGCGGAGGCCCTCCTCGGCAACGGCGACATGCTGTTCCTGCCGCCGGGCAAGAGCGAACCGCTCCGGCTCCAGGGCGCCTACATCGGCACCGAAGAATCCGAGCGGGTCATGGACTGGTACGTGAAGCGGCGGGAGGCGCGCCGCGCGGCGGCCAAGGAGTCCGAGGCGGCGGAGAGCGACATCCTCGAGACGGTGCGGGCGCTCGAGGCGGCGGCCGAGGGTGGCGCCGGCGGCGAGGACGGCGCCGGCGGCGAGCGCGACAGCCTCTTTCGCGAGGCGGCGGAAGCGTGCATCCAGAACCAGGGCGGGTCGACTTCCCTCCTGCAGCGCCGGCTCCGGATCGGCTACGGCCGGGCGGCGCGGATCATCGACCAGCTGCAGATGGCCGGCGTGCTGGGCCCGCCCGACGGCTCAAAGCCGCGCGAGGTGCTGATCGGGTTCTCGCAGCTGGACGAGTATTCCTCGTAGCAGCGCATCCTCACGAAACACAGGCGTCCACATGCGCGCACTGCTCCTCATCCTGAGCCTGGTCACCGCCGCCCCCCTCCACGCGCAGGACTCCACGGCGTGGCGGCCTCTGCCAGGGACTCCGCGGTCACCACGGCACCTCCCGACACCGCCGCGCTCGTCATCGGCAACCAGACCGTGCACGTGTTCCGGGGCCAGGTGGGTCAGATCGGCCCCGAGCAACGCGTGGAGATGGCCGCGGAACGGGTGGGGATGGCGGCACGCCCAGGACCGGACAGCGTGCGGGTCATCACCGACTCGCTCGGCGCGATCATCCTGCTCAACGAGGTGCCGGTCTTCATCGTGATGGCGGCGGATCTGCCGCCAGGCCTGGGCGTGCTACCGCGCCTACGTCTCTGCGGTGGTTTCCCGACTCCGCATGGGGCTCGATGCCGCCGAGGAAGCCGGAAGCGTGCGGGCCATCGCGATCGGGGTCGCTTCCGTGGTGGCGGCCACGCTGCTCCTCATCTTCGCCCTCCGGCTGCTGGTGCGCGGACGGTAGTCGCTGGCGATGAACGGGCGTCGCCGGACGATTCCCGACCTGAAGATCAGCGGCGTGCGAACTGCTCTCCGCCGACGGCTTGCGCGCCTCCTCCTCCTGTCGCTCGGCGGCCTGGCTGGGTCGCCGGCCTGCTTCTCGCCTACACCTGGATCACCTTCTCGCTCACCCGATTTGCGTACACACGGCCGTGGGGCATGGTCTTCGGCCGGTTCCTCGCGTCCACCGCCGATCGCATCGGGCTGGCGATCCTCCATTCGATTCCCGGCCTGATCACCGCGTGCTGATCCTGGTGACGCCCGAGGGCTCCTGGTGCTGCTCAAGAGCTTCTTCGACACCGTCGCCAGGACCAGCGCGTCATGATGCTCGGCATTCACCCCGACACCGTCCCCGCCACCCGACGGATCGTCAACGCGGTCATCTGGATGTTCGCGATCGCGTTCGCCTACCCATTTCTTCCCGGTGCCGGCTCCGAGTCGTTCAAGGGGATTTCCGTCCTCGCCGGCGTGCTGGTCACCTTCGGCTCCGCGGGCCTGGTGGGCCAGGCGATGAGCGGGCTGCTGCTGATGTACGCACGCGGCTACAAGGCGGGCGACTTCATCCGGGTGGGCACCACCGAGGGGACGGTCGTGGAGCTGGGGCTCCTGTCCACGCGAATCCGCAACGTAGCCAATGAATTCATCCTGGTGCCGAACAGCACGATGGTCAGCGGCTCGATCACCGACTACAGCGCGGCGGGGCGGGAGGGGCAGTCGCTCTTCGTCACGGCGTCGGTCACCATCGGGTACGACGCGCCCTGGCGGCGGATTCACGAACTCCTGCTGACGGCCGGAGCCAAGCTGCCCGGCGCGCGGCAGACCCCGGAGCCGTATCGTCCTCCAGCGTGCGCTGAACGATTTCTACGTGGCGTACGAGGTGTTCGTGCCGATCGACTCCGACCGTGCGACTTCGCTGCCGCAACTCCGGAGTCGAGCTCAACTCGCTGATCCAGGACACGTTCTGGGCGGCGGGACAGGAAATCACCTCGCCGCACTTCTATGCGCTCCGGGACGGCAACGAGGTCACCATCCCGCCGGAAGCTCATCCGCCGGCATCGGGGCGTGCCTTCCACGTGTCGGTCGAGCCGAAATAGGGTCCGTGCGGGCGGCAGGTCGCGGGGCGCTCTCCTTTGGGCGCCCCGTTTTCTTGTGCCCTGGTGCGTGAAGCCGAGTGGCGTGGGGGGACGACGAGTCCCAGAATGTCTGAACTGGAACGGGGGAATGCCGCCAGCCGGTGAGGAACCGCCCAGAAGCCACGAAAGCACGAAAACACGAACTGACCTCGTGAGGATTCGTGGGGCACCGGTTTGAGGATTGTTCCGGGCGTGTCATCGGGGCCGCGGTCGCGGTGCACTCGGCCTTGGGACCAGGATTTCTCGAGGGGATCTATCAGCGGGCATTTGAGATTGAGCTGTGCGAGACCGGGCTGCGGTTTGAAAGCCAGATTCAAGTGCCAGTCCACTATCGAGCACAACTGGTAGGGGTTCACCGTCTCGACATTCTGGTTGAGGGCGTGCTCGTCGTGGAGCTGAAGGCCGTTGCGGCCGTCCTCGATGCACACATGGCCCAACTGCGAAGCTACCTCCGGGCCACCGACACTCGGGTGGGCCTCCTGCTCAACTTCAGTGCTCCCGTCCTGGTCGTGCGTCGCGTGGTGAACTGACTCATCATCTGGCCTTCGAGCTTTCGAGCTTTCGTGCTTTCGTGAATTCAGCTCCTTCCCGACCGATCACGCAGAATCTCGTCCGAGTAACGCGTGCGTGGGGTGATGGCGCTTTCACCGCGCGTGCTAGCGTGACTCCATGACATCCCGACGCTTCATCCCGACCCGGGAATGGGAAGACGCCCGCCAGATCCGCGGCCTGGCCGGCGAACACGCCGCGCTCGCGTACCTGACTTCCTGCGGGTGGTCCGTCGAGGCGCACCGCTTCAAGCTGGGGCGCCACGACCTCGACCTGGTGGTGCGGCGCGGATCGGTCGTCGCCTTCGTGGAGGTGAAGACCCGCCGCTCGGCGGCGTTCGGACTGGCCGCGGAGGCGGTCGGGTGGCGGAAGCAGCGGACGCTGGCCAAGGTGGCGGAATTGTGGCGGCTCCGGCACGGACGCGCAGGGGATTCCTATCGGTTCGACCTCGTGTCGGTCACCGACAGCGGGGGAGGGCGCCTCGAAGTCGAGCACCTCCCCGATGCATGGCGGCTGGAACGCCGGTGACAGTTGAATTACTAAAGTGACTCAAAATGAGCCATATTTTGGCTATTGCTTCGGCGCCTGTTCGGTTGTATTGTTGTTCGTGAATCAGTGACGCAAAATCATCCACTTCTCCACTGGGAGAGCACTCCACATGGCCAGCGAAGACCAGAAACAGGAAAAGCACGATGCCGAGAAGCGGAAGGCGCTGAACCTCGCCATCTCCCAGATCGAGAAGCAGCTGGGCAAGGGCTCCATCATGCGGATGGGATCGGAGTCACCCCGGGTCAAGATCGCCGCCATCTCTACCGGGGCCATCAATCTCGACGCCGCCACGGGCGTGGGTGGCATCCCCCGCGGCCGGATCACCGAGATTTACGGCCCGGAGTCCTCCGGCAAGACGACGCTCTGCCTGCACCTGGCGGCCAATGTCCAGAAGGGCGGCGGAGTGGCGGCCTACGTCGACGCCGAGCACGCCCTCGACATCGAGTACGCCAAGAAGCTCGGGGTGGACATCGACAACCTGCTGGTCTCCCAGCCCGACACCGGGGAGCAGGCGCTGGAAATCGTGGAAATCCTGGTGCGCTCGGGGGCGGTGGACCTCATCATCATCGACTCGGTGGCGGCGCTGGTCCCGAAGGCGGAAATCGAGGGCGAAATGGGCGACAGCCACGTCGGCCTCCAGGCCCGGCTCATGAGCCAGGCGCTCCGAAAGCTGGCCGGCGCCATCAACCGCTCGGCCTGCTCGGTGGTGTTCATCAACCAGCTGCGGGAAAAGATCGGCGTCATGTTCGGCAACCCCGAAACCACCACCGGCGGCAAGGCGCTCAAGTTCTACGCCTCGCTTCGGCTCGACATCCGGCGCATCGGCCCGGTCAAGGAGCGCGAGGTGGTCATCGGCAACCACGTGCGCGTCAAGGTCGTCAAGAACAAGGTGGCCCCGCCGTTCAAGCAGGCCGAGTTCGACATCATGTTCGACGAGGGCATCAGCCACACCTCCCTCCTGGTGGACCTCGCCTCCGAGGCCAACATCATCCAGAAGTCGGGCGCCTGGTACTCCTACGGCGACCAGCGGATCGGCCAGGGCAGGGAAAACGCCAAGCTCTTCCTGCGGGACAACGAGGCGCTGATGCTCGAAGTCGAGGGCAAGGTGCGTGAACTCCTCGGCGTCACCGCCGGCGCGGTAGTCGCCGGGGCCGACGCGGAGGACGCCGAGGGTGAATAGTCCCACCCCGCTCGTGGTGACGGCCATCGAGCCCGACCCCCGGAAGCCCGGGATCATGCGGGTGCACGTCGATGGCCGGCCCTACTGCGCGGTGCCCGCCTCCGCGCTGGGTCGCGCGGAGGTGCGCCCGGGCACCGCACTCACGCCCGAGCGGCTGGATCGGCTGGGAGAACTGGCGGACGAGGAGGGCGCATTCCGGACCCTCCTCAGGGCCCTCGAGCGGCGGGCCTTCGCCCGGGTGGACCTCGGCCGGCGGCTGGCCCGGAAAGGGCACCGGGCCGAGGCCGTGGACTCTGCGCTCGAGCGCGCCGCCGGGATGGGGCTCCTCGACGACGGCGCCTTTGCCCGGAATTTTGTGGAGACCCGGGCGGCGCGCGGCCGAGGCCCTGCCCGATTGGTGCGTGACCTCCAGGCCATGGGCGTGGACCGACGGCACATCGATGCCGCGCTCTCCGCCCAGTGGCCCCCCGACTCGGATCGCTCGGCCATGCCCCGCGCCCTCGCCGCCAAGCGTGCCCGCCAGCTCGGCGATCTCCCCCGGGAGGCCAAGCGGCGCCGGCTGGTGGCGTTCCTTGCCCGGCGGGGGTATTCCGGCCCCGAGGTCCGGGAAGCGGTGCGGGAGGCGCTGGCCCCTTCATCCTGATGGCCGCCCGGGGGACGGCTTATATTTCCCCCATGCAAGCCTTCGAGATCCGCCGACGCTTCCTCGCGTACTTCCAGGGCAAGGGCCACCGCGAGGTGCCCTCCTCTTCGCTCCTTCCCGCCGACGATCCGACGTTGCTCTTCACCAACGCCGGCATGAACCAGTTCAAGCGCACCTTCCTCGGCGTCGAGCCCAGGCCGTACCAGCGCGCGGTCACCTGCCAGAAGTGTGTCCGCGCCGGGGGCAAGCACAACGACCTCGAGCAGGTGGGCCACACCAAGCGGCACCACACCTTTTTCGAGATGCTCGGCAACTTCTCCTTCGGCGACTACTTCAAGCGGGACGCCATCGCCTTCGCCTGGGAGTTCGTCACGAGTCCCGACTGGCTTGGCATCGCCGCCGACCGGCTGCGCGTCACCGTGCACGAAACCGACACCGAGGCCCGGGCACTCTGGCAGGAGGTCGCCGGGATGCCGGCCGACCGCATCTACAGTCTCGGCGACAAGGACAACTTCTGGCAGATGGGCGACACCGGGCCCTGCGGCCCCTGTTCCGAGATCTTCGTGGACATGGAGTGGGTGGCGGGGCAGCGCGGCGCGCCGGCGCCGATGTCGAAGGCCGAGTTCGAGGCGCAGGCCGAGGCGGGTCGGTTCCTCGAGATCTGGAACCTCGTGTTCATGCAGTTCGACCGGAGCGCCGACGGCACGCTGACTCCCCTGCCCAAGCCCTCGGTGGACACCGGCGCCGGACTCGAGCGCATCGCGGCGGTGCTGCAGGGCGAGGACTCGAACTTCCATTCCGACCTGTTCCTGCCCCTGCTGAACGCGGTGGCGACACTGGTGGGCAGCCCCTACGACCGGGGGCCCGCCGGCGGGTCCTACCGTGTGCTGGCGGATCACGCCCGCGCCGTGAGCTTCCTGCTCGCCGATGGCGTGGTGCCCTCCAACGAGGGCCGCGGGTACGTCCTCCGCCGCATCCTCCGGCGCGCGGTGCGCCACGCCTGGCTGCTCGGCCGCCGGGAGCCGACCCTCGCGCCGCTCACCGAGGTCGTGGTGCGCCAGATGGGCGACGTCTACCCGGAACTGCGGGACAAGGCCGCCCTGATCCAGCAGTGGACGCTGACGGAAGAGCAGCGGTTCCTGGAGACCATCGACGGCGGGCTCAAGCGAATGGACGAACTCCTGGCGAGCGGCCTCACTGTCATCCCGGGCGAAGAGGCGTTCCGCCTGTACGACACCTTCGGCTTCCCGATCGACCTGACGACGATCCTCGCCGAGGAGCGGGGCGCGTCGGTGGACCTGGCGGGGTTCGAGGCGGCGCTCGCAGCGCAGCGGCAGCGCTCGCGCGATGTGCGCGCCGCCGGGCTGGAGGCGCGGACTGGTTTGGGGACACCGACGATCAAGACGAAGTCTGCCGACTGGCGGAAGCTCAAGCGCTCTCGGCAGAAGTTCGTCGGCTACCAGCACGACGAGGCCGACACGGAAATCCTGGCCTTCCGCCAGGACCCCGCCGCCGAGCGGGTGGAGCTGCTGCTCAAGGAAAACCCCTTCTACGTCGAGTCGGGCGGCCAGGTGAGCGACACCGGCCGTGTCCGCGGCGAGGGCTGGGTCATGCCGATCGACCGGGTGCGGAAGGGCGAGCGGGGCACCATCGTCGGCGGCGCATTCCGTGAGACGTTCGAGCCGACGTCGGTCGTCGCTGCGGTGGACGTGGCACGCCGCCGGAACATCGAGCGCAACCACAGCGCGACCCACCTGGTGCACGCCGCGCTCCGGAAGTACCTCGGCACCCACGTGCACCAGCAGGGCTCGCTGGTGGACGACAGTCGGCTCCGCTTCGACTTTTCGCACCACGGGCCCATCGAGCCGGAGGTGCTGCAGCAAATCGAGCGCGAGGTCAACGCCCGCATCTGGGACAACCTCCCGGTCGAGACCCGCGAGATGGCCTATCCCGACGCCCTCGCGCTCGGCGCGATGGCGCTCTTCTCGGAAAAGTACGGCGACGTGGTGCGCGTGGTCTCGATGGGGGATTCCTCGATCGAGCTCTGCGGCGGCACCCACGTGCGGAGCACCGGCCAGATCGGGCTGTTCCAGTTCGCCGCGCAGGGCGGCGTGGCGGCGGGCGTCCGACGGATCGAGGCGGTCACCGGCCCCGAGGCGTACACCCAGGTGGAAGCGCTGCAGGGCCGGATGGCCGATGCCGCTGCCGCCCTCAAGGCGCAGCCCGATCACCTGCTGCGGAAGCTCGAGCAGCTGATCGAGGAGCGGGAACGGCTGCACGCCCGCGTCAACGATCTCCTGCGCGGTGGGGCGGCTGCGCCCGCCGAAGGCACCACGCTCGACATCGGCGGAGTGTCGGTCACCCTCGGCGAGACCGCGGTGGAGGACCGCGAGGAGGTGCTGGCCCTGGTCGATGGGTTCCGGACGGGGAAGTCCGGCGCCGTGCTGGTGCTCTTCGGCACGGCGGGCCGCGGTGCGGTGCACGTGGCGGTGACCGACGACCTGGTGAGCGCCGGCCGGAAGGCCGGGGACCTCGCCGGCCGGATTGCCGCGGTGAGCGGCGGCAAGGGTGGTGGCCGGCCGCAGTTCGCGTCCGCGGGCGCCGGCGACATCGCCCGCCTGCCCCAGGCCCGGGCCGAGGCACCGGCGATCATCGCCGCGTGGCTCCGCGGGGAGAAGTGACCGACGTCGCCGCGTGGTTCGCGGAGCACTCCGAGGGCGCACCCGACGCCCTTCGCGCTCGCGCCGCGGAGCACCTTGCCGCCGTGCCTGCCGCCCCCTCTGTCGCCGAGACGCTTGCCGCCGCCGCGGAGCGCGCCCTCGCCGCGGTCCTCACCCAGGGGCGTGACCGGGCGGCGGCGCTCGACCTGCTGGCCGCCGACGCGCTCGTGACCCTCTCCCTCCTGGCCCAGGCGGAAGCGGCGCCGGCCGCGCTCGACCGGTTCGCCGACGCTCTCGTGCGCAGCACCGCCGCGTGATCGACCTCCACAATCATCTCCTGCCTGGCGTGGACGATGGCTCGCGCAGCGTCGCGCAGTCGGTGGGCGTGCTGTCCACCTTTGCCCGGCAAGGCATCACCACCGTCTGCCTGACGCCGCACCTCCTGGCGAGCCAGGCGGAGGCGGGCGCCCCTGCCGCACACGACCAGGCCTTCGCGGCGCTTCGGGCGGCGGCGCCGGCCGTTCCCGCACTCCAGCGCGGCGCCGAGATCATGCTCGACCGCCCGCTCCCCGCGCGCGTGGCGGAGACCCGGCAGGTCACGCTGGCCGGCACCCGCTTCGTGCTGGTGGAGTTTCCCCGGCTGGTGACCTTCCAGGCGGCCGCCGCGGCGCTGGCCCACGTGGTGGAACTCGGGCTCACGCCGGTGCTGGCGCACCCCGAGCGCTACGCCTGCTGCACGCCGGAAGCGGTGCGCCGCTGGCGCGCCATCGGCGCCGTCAGCCAGGTCGACGGGCCGACGCTCTCGGCCACCCGCGGCCGCGGAATCCGGGCCCGGGCCCTTCTGGCCGAAGGGCTGGCCGACATCCTGGCGGGCGACAATCACGGCGACGATCGCTCGCTCGCCGCGCCCCGCGACTTGCTGCACCGGCACGGTGGCGACATCCAGGCGCGGCTGCTGCTCGAGGTGAATCCCGCCGCCATCCTGTCCGGCGGCACGCTGCAGCCCGTGCCCCCGCTCGCGATCAAGTCGAGCCTCGTCGCCCGGCTGCGGCACCTGCTCACGGAGAACGACGAATGAGCGACGCACACATCGCGGCGGGCCTGCGGGCGCTGGCCCGGCTCGCCGAGGCCACCACCTCCCAGGCGGCTCAGGCAGCGGCCATCGCCCAGATCTACGTCCGGACGCTCCGCGGCGGCGGCACGATCTATTTCGCGGGGAACGGCGGCAGCGCGGCGGACGCCCAGCACCTCGCCACGGAATTCGTCGTCCGGTACGCCCGCACCCGGCGCGCACTCGCCGCCGTGGCGCTCACCACGGACACCTCACTGCTCCTGGCCGCCGGGAACGACCTCGGCTTCGAGCAGGTGTTCGCGCGGCAGGTGGAGGCGCTGTGCCACCCGAAGGACCTGCTCGTGCTCCACAGCACCAGCGGCTCCAGCCCCAACCTGCTGCGCGCGGCCGAGGCGGCGCGGGCCAAGGGGGTGCCGATCGTGGCGTTCCTGGGCAAGGGAGGCGGCGCGCTGGCCGGGCTGGTGGACCAGGCGTTCGTGGTCGCGGCCGACGAGACCAGCCACATCCAGGAGATTCACCTCGCCGTGGAGCACCTGATCGTGGACGTGGTGGAACTGGAGCTCTCCGGTGAGTGACAACGCGCTTCTGCTGACGGACCGGGTTGCCCTCGTCACCGGGGGCTCGCGGGGAATCGGCCGGGCCACCGCGCTGCTGCTGGCGCGCCTCGGCGCGGACGTCGGCATCACGTATCACTCGCGAAAGGCCGACGCCGACGCGGTGACGCGGGACATCCGCGCGCTGGGGCGGAAGGCGTTCGCGGCCGGCGGAGACCTGGCCGACGGCGCCGTGGTGGATCGCGTGTTTCGCGAGTTCAAGGCCTGTTTCGGCCGGCTCGACCTGTTCGTGGCCAACGCGGGCGTCTGGCCGGTGGAGGACGTGCCGCTCCGCGATCTCGACGAAGCCCGCTGGCGCTCCGTGATGGCCGCCAATCTCGACGCCGTGTTCCTCACCACCCGTGCGGCGCTGCGACTGATGTCGCCGGGCGGCCGGGTGGTGCTGGTCGGCAGCACCGCGGGCCAGCGGGGCGAAGCGCAGCACGCCGACTATGCCGCCAGCAAGGGGGCGCTCATCGCGCTCACGAAGTCGCTCGCCATCGAGTGCGCGCCCGGGATCACGGTCAACTGCGTCGCACCGGGGTGGGTGGACACCGAGATGGCGGCCCAGCCGTACGCCGGCGGCGGGCGTGCGCGGATCGAGCAGGGCATTCCGCTCCAGCGTGTGGCCAGCGCCGAGGACATCGCCGGACCGATCGCCTTCCTGCTGAGCGACCTGGCACGCCACATCACGGGGGAAATCCTGAACGTGAACGGCGGCAGCGTCCTGTGCGGATGAGCGCGCCGCTCCCATCCGGGTTCCCGGCATGATCCACCTCCTGTTCACCGGCGGCACGATCTCGATGCGCCAGTCGGCGGAGGCGGGTGGCGCCGTTCCCGCGCTCGACGGCGCCGCCCTGGTCCGCCTTGCCCCCGGACTGTCCACGGTCGGCCCTCTCACGGTCGAAGACTGGGGCCGCTTCCCGGCTCCGCACATGGGGCTGGACCGGATCTGGGCGCTTCGAAACCGCGTGGCCGAGGTGGCCGCATCCGGCGCCGTGCGGGGTATCGTCGTCACCCACGGCACCGACACGCTGGAAGAGACCGCCTACCTCCTCGCCCGCACTCTCGATCCGGCCATCCCGGTGGTGATGACCGGCGCGATGCGGACGTCGGAAGAGGACGAATGGGACGGGCGGCGGAACCTGGTGGACAGCGCGCGGGTCGCCGGGGCCGCCGAGAGCCGGGGCCGGGGCGCCATGGTGGTGTTGCACGGAACGGTGCTGAGCGGGCTCGAGGCGGTGAAGACCGACGCCGGCGAAGTGGACACCTTCCGCGCTCCGCGGGGCGCGGCGCTCGGCGTCGTGGCGGGGGGTGCGGTTCGGTTCGCGGCCGGCGGTCGCCCGGCGGCGCCGCTTCCGCACCAGCCGGCGGCGCTCTCGGCGCGCATCGCCATGGTGTCGGCCGTCGTGGGAGACTCGGGCGCGCTGGTGGACGCCGCGCGCGAGGGGCACGACGGGCTGGTGGTCGTGGCGTTCGGGCGCGGCAACATGCCGCCGACGATGGCCGCGGCGGCGCAGCGCTGGCTCGACGCGGGGAAGCCGGTGGTGCTCGCCACGCGATGCTTCAAGGGCGAGGTCCTCCCCATGTACGCCTACGAAGGGGGCGGCGCCCGTCTCCTCAAGGCCGGGGCGATCGCCGCCGGACCGCGCGCCCCGTCGCAGGCCTGGATGGAACTCGTCGTCAGCCAGTCTGCCGGGTTGCCGTACGGCGCCGGCATGGAAGCCTGACGTGGCCTTTCCGGAACGCATCCCCATCCCCGACGAGGTGCTGGCCATCGCGCAGGCGCTCGAGTCGGCGGGCCACGAGGCGTGGTGCGTCGGCGGGGCCATCCGCGACACGCTCCTCGGCAACGTCCAGAAGGATTTCGACCTCGCCACTTCGGCCCGGCCGGAGCAGGTGCAGGCGCTCTTTCCTCGCACGGTCGCGGTGGGCATCAAGTATGGCACGGTCGGCGTCCTCGACCGCGAGCGGGTGCTGCACGAGGTGACGACCTTCCGGCAGGACGTGCGGACCGACGGCCGTCACGCGGAGGTCGCCTACGGCGTTTCCCTCGACGAGGACCTGGCCCGCCGGGACTTCACCATCAACGCCATCGCCTACCATCCGATCCGTCGCGAGTGGCGCGACCCCTTCGGCGGCGCGGAGGACATCGAGCGCCGGCGGCTCCGCGCGGTGGGCGATCCCGCGGCGCGCTTCCGGGAGGACTACCTCCGGGTGCTCCGGGCGCTCCGCTTCGCGGCCAGGCTGGAGTTCACGATCGACCCCGCGACCTGGACCGCGCTCTGCGCCGCGGCCGACGGGCTGGGTCAGCTCTCGGCTGAGCGGGTGCGCGACGAGTGGGTCAAGGGCCTGGCGACGACCAGTTCGCTTCGGCGGCTCGTGTCGCTCTGGCGGAAATCGGGGGGCGCGGCCGTGTGGCTTCCGCGGCTCAAGTCGGAAGGCGAACTCGACGCGTGGGAAGGCGACGACGCCCCCACGACGCGCGACCCGGTGGTGCTCACGGTGCTGTTCTGTCACGACGCGGTGGCGACCATGGCGCACCTGCGCATGTCGAACGCCGAGGTGGCGCGCGCGGCCGCGATCACGGCCGGGCCGGCGGAGCCGGCGGGGCAGGCGACGCGCGACGTGCGCCGGTGGCTCGCCGCCGTGAACGGCGCCGCGGACGACCTGATGGCGCTCTGGCAGCTGCGCCACGGCCGGCCGTTCCCCTGGGCCAGCGCGGTGCAGGATGTCCGGGCGTCGGGAGCGCCGCTCCGGCGCGGCGACCTCGCCGTGTCGGGCCAGGACCTGATGTCGATCGGCGTGCCGGCCGGACCGGCGGTGGGGCAGGCCCTCGAACGCCTGCTGGCGCTCGTGGTGGACGATCCCTCGCTCAACGTGCCCGAGCGGCTGCTCGCGTGGGCCAAGGAGCACGCATGCACGCCCTGACGCTCGCCCTCTTCGCCGCCGGCGCGAACGTCCTCGGCGCCTTCGTGGTGGTGCGGCACCTGCGCCGGGAGTTGCGGTTCATCGAGGGCCTGATCGCCTTCGGCGCGGGGTTCATGCTGGCGGTGGTGCTGATCGGCGTGCTGCCCGAGGTGTTTCATTCCGGCGCGTTCCTGCCCGGCGTCTTCGTCTTCGCGGGGTACTTCGGCGTCCACCTCTCGCAGCACGTGTTCACCCAGCACTTCCATTACGGCGTGGAGACCCACCGGGTCGCCGCCCGGGCGGGCAACACGGCGCTGATCGGCCTCTCGATCCATAGCCTCTTCGACGGCGTGGCCATCGCCTCGGGGATGCTGGTCTCCCCGCAGCTGGGCGTGCTGCTCTTCCTCGCGGTGTTCCTGCACAAGCTCCCGGAGGGCGTGACCATATCCAGCCTGCTGATGGCCGCGGGGCAGGGAGCCCGCCGCGCCGTGGGCGCCGCCGCGGTGCTGGGCCTCGCCACCTTGCTCGGCGCGATCCTCACCGAGCGGGTAGCCCCCCTGGCCGAGCATGGGCTGGCGCTTGCCGCCGGGGTCACGCTCTACGTGGCCGCCTCCGACCTGGTGCCGGAATTCCAGGCCAAGCGCGGGTGGGGCACGGCGCTCCCCTTCTTCGGCGGCGCCGCGGCGTTCTTCCTGACGCACGCCCTGCTCGGCCGCTGGCTCGGGTAATCGAGGACGAATGTCCGAACCCTCGCTCTTCGCGCCTCCCGAGCCGCTCGCCGCGCGGCTCCGGCCCCGGACCATCGACGAGGTCGTGGGCCAGACCCACCTGCTGGCGCCCGGTCGGGCCCTCGGCGACGCCATCCGCCGGGGAGACGTCGGCAGCGTGATCCTCTGGGGGCCGCCCGGCTCCGGGAAGACGACCCTGGCGCGCGTCATCGCCAAGCACACCGAGCGGGAGTTCGTCACCTTCAGCGCGGTGACGGAGGGGGTGCAGCGGGTCCGGGAGATCCTTCGCGAGGCGGAGGACCGCCGGCGCCTCGGCCGGGAGACGATCTTCTTCTGCGACGAAATCCACCGCTTCAATCGCGGCCAGCAGGACGCCTTCCTGCCGGCGGTCGAGTCGGGGCTGATCACGCTGATCGGGGCCACGACCGAGAACCCGAGCTTCGAGCTGAATGCGGCCCTCCTGTCGCGCTGCCGGGTGTACGTGCTGGAGCCGCTCTCCGAAGCGGAGCTCGGCACGCTCCTCCGGCAGGCGCTGTCCGACCGGGACCGGGGGCTGGGCGCGATGGAACTCCAGGCGGACGAGGACGCCGTCGGGTTCCTGGCGGAACAGGCGGACGGCGACGCGCGGCGGGCGCTCACGGCGCTCGAGGCGGCCGCCCAGCAGGTGGGGCTCGGCGGGCGGGTCACGAGGGCGATCGCCGCGGACGTGCTGGCGCGGCGGCTGCCGGCCTACGACAAGTCGGGCGAGGGGCACTACAACCTGATCTCCGCGCTCCACAAGGCGGTGCGCGGGAGCGACCCGCAGGGCGCGCTCTACTGGCTCGCGCGGATGATCGAAGGGGGCGAGGCGCCGCTCTATCTCGTGCGGCGGATGGTGCGCATGGCCACCGAGGACATCGGCCTGGCCGACCCGCAAGCGCTCACCATCGCACTGGCCGCCAAGGACGCCTTCGACTTCCTCGGCGCGCCGGAGGGCGAGCTGGCGCTCGCGGAAGCGGTCGTCTACCTCGCGACCGCGCCCAAGTCGAACCGGGTGTACGTGGCCTGGGGCGCGGCGCGCGAGGCGGCGCGCGAGTCGCCCGCGGCGCCGGTGCCGGCGCATCTCCGGAACGCGGTGACGGGCCTCATGAAGGACCTGGGCTACGGGAAGGGGTACCGCTACGCCCACGACGAAGCCGACGCCTACGCGCCGCAGGAGTACCTTCCGGTGGGGATGGAGGGCGCCCGCTATTACGAGCCGGGGCCGATGGGCCTCGAGAAGCGGATCGCGGAGCGGATGGCGTGGTGGGCCCGCCGCAAGACGGGGGACGTGACGGATTCACCGGTCGACAGTTCAGAGCAAGGACGGTAGCGCCATCAAGGACCTCATCGACATCCAGCCACCGGCTGAGCGGGCCATCCTCGTCTCGGCGCCACGCAAGGGTTCGCCCGACGCGCGCGCCATGCAGGAACACGTGGAGGAGCTGGCCAGCCTGGTCGATACCGCCGGCGCCATCGTGGTCGGCCGCCTGTCGCAGCAACTTGAATCGCCGCACCCCGGCACCTTGATCGGCGAGGGCAAGGTCGAGGAGCTCGCGGCGATGGCGGCGGCGAGCGAGGCGACGCTCGTCATCTTCGACGAGGAACTCTCGCCGATGCAGGGCGCCAACCTCGAAAAGGAGCTCAAGGTCCGCGTCATGGACCGCGCCGAGGTCATCCTCGACATCTTCTCGACCCGGGCGCGGAGCCACGAGGCCAAGCTGCAGGTCGAGCTGGCGCAGCTCGAATACCTGCTGCCGCGGCTGCGCCGCATGTGGACGCACCTTTCGCGCATCCGCGGCGGCATCGGCCTGCGGGGTCCCGGCGAAACCCAGTTGGAAACCGACCGCCGGATGATCCGGCAGAAGATCCAGTACCTCAAGGGCAAGCTGCGGGACGTCGAGCGCCACCGTGAGACCATCCGCGCCGGGCGAAGCCCGATGCTCAGCGTCAGCCTCGTCGGGTACACCAACGCCGGCAAGTCGAGCATCCTGCGCGCGCTGTCGGGCCAGCACGAGATCGTGGTGGAGGACCGCCTCTTCGCCACGCTGGACACCCTCACCCGCGAGGTGGACCTCGGCGAGGGGTACCGGGCCCGGGTCACCGACACCGTCGGCTTCATCCGGAAGCTCCCCCACCATCTCGTGGCCAGCTTCCGGGCCACCCTGGAGGAGGCGCGCTTTGCCGACGTGCTGCTGCACGTCGTGGACGCGAGCCACCCCGAGTGGGAAGAGCAGATGGCCGTGGTCGACCAGGTCCTCGCCGAGCTGGGATTGCAGGACCGCCCGGTGCTGCAGGTATTCAACAAGATGGACCGCGTGGCGGACCCGGTGGAGTTCGGGCGCCGCGTGCAGGCGTTGCATCCGGGCGCGATCCTCACGTCCACGATGCGCACCGACGGGCTGGCCGGGCTTCGCGCGGCGCTGCGCGAGCGCGAGCAGCTGGTGCGTCCGCCGGTGTGGCTCCGGCTTCCGCTCACCGCCGGCGCGCGGGTGGCCGCGCTCTACCGGCTGGGCGAGGTGATGGAGCGCCACGACACCGAGACGGGGTTCGAGGTGCGGGTCCGGCTGCCGGCGGACGAGCTGGACCGCCTCCGCCGAGAAGGGGTCGAGGTGGTGGGGCCCAGCGTGGCGGGGACCCCCGGCCGCGGCTAAGATACCAGCACATCCAACCCGAAGACGACGATGCCAGCATCACGCGGTCCGATCCTGAACCGGAAGATCCGCTTTGCGCTCGTGGGGTGCGGCCGGATTGCCGGCAAGCACATCGAGGCCATCGCCCGGCACGCGAGCAACGCGGAGCTGGTGGCGGTGTCCGACACCGATCCGGCCGCGCTGGAGCGCGCGGTGGCCACCACGGGCGTGCCCGGATTCGCCTCCCTCACCGAACTGCTGGCCGGCTCGAACGCGGACGCGGTCATCCTGGCGACCCCGAGCGGGCTCCACGCGTCGCAGACGATCGAGATCGCGAAGGCCGGCCGGCACGTGGTGACGGAAAAGCCGATGGCCACGCGGTGGTCCGACGGCCAGGCCATGGTCCAGGCCTGCGACCAGGCGGGCGTCAAGCTCTTCGTCGTCAAGCAGAACCGCCTGAACGCCACGATCCAGCTGGTCAAGCGCGCCATGGACAAGGGCCGCTTCGGCAAGATCTACATGGTGAACGTGAACGTGTTCTGGAATCGCCCGCAGTCGTACTACGATAGCGCGCGCTGGCGGGGCACCTGGGAGTTCGACGGCGGGGCCTTCATGAACCAGGCCAGCCACTATGTGGACCTGCTCGACTGGCTGGTCGGTCCGGTGGAATGCGTGCACGCCTTCACCGCCACGCTGGCCCGGCACATCGAGGTGGAGGACACCGGGGTGGCCAACATCCGCTGGCGTTCCGGCGCGCTGGGCTCGATCAACGTGACGATGCTGACCTACCCGAAGAACCTCGAGGGGTCGATCACGATCATCGGGGAGCGGGGCACGGTGCGGGTGGGGGGGCTGGCGGTCAACCAGATCGAGCACTGGGAGTTCGACGCGCCGGACCCGGACGACGCCGTGGCGGCCGATGCGAGCTACCAGACGACCTCGGTGTACGGCTTCGGTCATCCGGCGTACTACGAAAACGTGGTGCAGACGCTGCGCGGCACTGCGGAGGCCAACACCGACGGCCGGGAAGGGCTGCGCTCCCTCGAACTGCTGATCGGGATCTACCTCTCGGCGCGCGACGGCCGCCCCGTTCACCTGCCGCTCGAGTACTAGGCCCCCTTCTTCGCGCGGACCTCCCGCCAAAAGGCGAGGGTCCTGCGGGCGATCGCGTCGTCCGCGTACTCGGCGATGACGCGTCGCCGTCCCTCCGCCGCCAGCCGCTCGCGAAGCTCCGCGTCCGCCAGCAGGCGCCCGAGCACCTCCGCCAGTCCCTCGGCATGATCCTCCCGGAACACCAGCCCGGCGCCGCCGGTCGTTTCACGCAGCGCGCCGGAGTCGCTCGTGACCACCGCGACGCCGTTGCCCATCGCCTCGAGCACCTGCACGGGATAGGTCTCGATCCAGTGCGCGGTGGTCCGCGACGGCACGACCAGGCAGTCGAGCCTCGGCCAGACCGCGGCGAGGTCCTGCCGCGAGATGGCGCCGAGCCAGGTGACCCGGGAGGCCATTCCCAGCCGCTCGGCGAGCGCCTCGAGCTCCTCCTGCGCGGGGCCGGTTCCCGCCACCGTGACGGTCCACGCCCCGTGGAGCTTGATGCACGCCCGGAAGAGCACGTCGAGGCCTTTCTCGGGCACCAGCCGCCCCACGAAGCCGATCGCGAGGGGCGGATGGGGTTCGGTCACGGGCGCGCGGGGGACGGGAATCCCGAGCTGCGGGATGGCGGTCGATGCGAGGGAAGGGAATTCCTGGCGGACCAGGCCGGTCGCCAGCGAATTCGCGCCGATGACACCGGCTGCGGCCGACAGGGCGCGGCGGCGGCGCATGGCGGCGAGGAGCGAATGCTTGCGGCCGAGGCTCTCGCTGGTGAACGCGACGACGGGAATGCCCAGCTGGCGCGCCATCCTGGCGACGGCCGGGGTGACGCGGGCGGTGAGCGGTTCCTCGATCTGGACGACGTCGGGGCGGAAGTCCGTCAGCAGCCGGCGGAGGGCCCTGGCGCGCCAGGCGATCGGGGCGCCGGCCTCATCCCGGCCGCTGGTGGCGGTCGGGACGATCCGGACTCCCGCGTCGTCGGCAAAGGTGGTGACGGTGCCGCCGGGGGCGCCCGGCGCCTCCCACCGCGCGGGGACGGCCACGGCGAGCGCGGCGCCCTGGCCCACGAGGGCGCGGAGTTTCCCCCGGCGTTCGGGATTGGCGTATGTGTGGGAGACGATGACGGCGCGCACGGGCAGTAAGATGGCCGGAACGCCTTCCGCCGCAAAGCCCGCGGGATCTCCTGCACCGGCCGGTGGTATATTAGGCCATGCGGATTCTCCATCTCTCTCGATACTACTGGCCGCGGTCCGGCGGTCGTGAGCGCGTGGTGGAAGACCTGGCCGAGGGCGCCGCCGCGCTCGGCCACGAAGTGGAAGTCGTGGCCGTCCAGTCCACCGGGGAAGGGGACGGGCCCGGCCGGCACCGCTCACGCGTGACCCGGGTCTTTTCCTTCGGGACGCTCGGCTCCCAGGACTTTGCTCCGGGCTATCTCGCGGCGGCCTGGCACCGGGCCGACATCATCCACGTCCATCACCCCCATCCGCTCGCCGATCTCGCGGTCATGCTGCGTGCAATGCGCACGCCCCTGGTCGTCACTCAGCACGCCGACCTGCGCCGGAGCCCTCAGCGGATCCTGTCCCGCATCACGCTGAAACGGGCCAAGTCGATCGTCGTCCCGAGCCGGGCGCACATCGCGCTCTGCCAGGAGCTGGAAGGGTTCGAGGGGAAGGTGGAGGTCATTCCGTTCGGGATCGACGAGACGCGCTGGAACGGCGTGGCGGCGGCGCCTGCGTCCGGGCCGATCCGGGCGCTCTTCATCGGCCGGCTGGTGAAGTACAAGGGTGTGGACATCCTGCTCCGGGCGCTGGAGCGGGTGCCGGACCTGCGGCTGGACATCGTGGGTGGGGGACCCGAGGCGCCCCGGCTGCGGACGCTGGCCCAGGCGCTGGCGGTGACCGACCGGGTCCGCTGGTACGGGGAGTACCCCGACGAAGACCTGACGCGACGGATGGCCGAGGCGCACTTCCTGGTGCTGCCGTCGGTGTCGGTCGCGGAGATGTTCGGCCTGGTGGCGGTGGAGGCGATGGCCGCCGGCCGGCCGGTCATCACGACCGACTTGCCCAGTGGCCTGCGCGAGGTTAATTCTCACGGCCAGACGGGCTTGGTGGTGCCGCTCCGGGATCCCGAGGCGCTCGGGCAGGCGATGGCCCAGCTCGCCGGCGACGCCGCACTGCGCGAGCGGCTGGGCGCCGCCGGGCGGGCGCGGGTCGCCGAGCGATTCACCCGGAAGCAGATGGCTCAAGCACACATTGCGCTCTACGAGCGCATCCTGGCGGACCGGCGCAAGCCGGAGTCCTGAAGAACCCCCTTTCGGAGACACCTGATGTCCATCACTCGTCCCGCTGTCGTCGTCGCGCTCCTGACGGGGCTCTCCCTGCTGGCCGCCCCTGCCCAGGCGCAGTACTACGAGCAGTCGACCTGGATCACGCCGTTCGCCGGCATCTACTTCGGCGGCTCGCTCAGCGGCGTCCAGAGTGCGGTTGCCAATTCCATCGACGTCGGTGAGTCGTTCACGTACGGCGCCCGGCTCGGCCACAAGTTCAATTCCGCCATCGGGCTGGTCTTCGAGTACGCGCACGCCGACCCGTCGGTGACGATCCGGGGCGGGACCGCCGCTGGTGAGACCATGGACCTGCACACCAACATCTACGAAGGCACGTTCAACTTCTACTTCGGCAACGATCCCGAACACACAGGGCTACCTCGCCCTCGGTGGCGGCGCCGACAACTTCAGCACGAGCGCCGGTGGCTCCACCCAGTTTGGTGGCGTCTTCGGCCTCGGCGGCCAGAAGTTCTTCAACGAAAAGTGGGGCGCCACGCTGGACGGGCGCTATCGCTGGGTCAACGTGAACGGCGCCGATTCCTACTATTGCGGCTTCTACGGGTGCTACGCGTACGACACCTCGTGGTACGGCAGCGGCGAAATCACCCTGGGCGTGACGTACAAGTTCAAGTAGCCCCGGGGCCGCGGGCCCTTGGCTCAAGCCGGAGTCCTGACGACCTTCTTTCGGAGGCACCTGATGTCCATCACTCGTCCTGCTGCTGCAGTCGCGCTCCTGACGGGGCTTACCCTGCTGGCCGCCCCGGCCCAGGCGCAGTACTACACGCAGTCGACCTGGATCACACCGTTCGGGGGCATCTACATCGGCGGCTCGCTGAGTAGCGTCAACAGCGCGCTGGCCAACTCGATCGACGTCGGCAGCTCGTTCACTTACGGTGCCCGGCTCGGTCACAAGTTCAATTCCGCCATCGGGCTGGTGTTCGAGTACGCGCACGCCGACCCATCGGTCACGATCAAGGGCGGCACCGACAATGGAACGCAGCTGAACGACGTCCACACGAATGTGTACGAAGGCACCTTCAACTTCTACTTCGGCAACGACCCGAACACCCAGGGCTACCTGGCCCTCGGCGGCGGCGCCGACAACATCAACAGCAGCGGCGGCACCGCCAGCACCAACGGCGGCGGCAGCAAGACCTACTTCGGCACGGTCTTCGGGCTGGGCGGCCAGAAGTTCTTCAACGAGAAGTGGGGCGCCACCCTGGACGGCCGCTATCGCTGGGTGAACGTGAACGGGTCGGACTCGGTGTACTGCCAGCCGTTCTTCCCGTACTACTGCTACGCGTACGACACCTCGTGGTACGGCAGCGGCGAAATCACCCTCGGCGTGACGTACAAGTTCAAGTAGGCCTGGGCCAACGGGCCCTTAGCTCAGGTGGTTAGAGCAGCGGACTCATAATCCGTAGGTCGCTGGTTCGAATCCAGCAGGGCCCACCACTCGAGGGCTGAGGGCCGGGGACTGAGGGCGCGACAGCCTCGAAAATGGACAGGACCGCAGGTGGCCGACGGCCGCTTGCGGTCCTGTCCTTTTGGCGTCCGCGTGCCTCTCGGCTTGGTTCATCCACCGAAGCCTCACCCGCGCTTCAGCCCCTCTTCATCCCCGCGCCCTACCTTGCCAAGCGTCCACGCGACAGGAGGGCATATGCGTGCACACTGGACGACCCCGCTGCTGGCTGCCGCGATGTTCGCGGGTGCGGCGTGCAGCTCCGATGGAGGGTCCGGTCCCAGCTCGAGCGAGATCACCGGGACCTGGCAGCTCACCAAGGTGCTGTTCGTGAGCCAGGCCAACCCGCAGCTGTCGGTCGACCTCATCGCGCAGGGCGGAACGGCGACCCTGACGATCGATGCCAATCACACCTTTGCGTACATCCTGACCATGCCGGCGACGGCGCCCGACACCACGACCGGGACGTGGGCGCTGAGCGGAGACATGGTCACGATGGTCCGTGACGGCATGAGTGGTGACATGCAGTTCCAGGTCACCGTCTCCAGCTCGGCGATCAAGCTGGCCGGCGCGAGCGTCGACTTCGACGTGAACGACGACGGCACCGATGAGCCGGCGACGATGACGATGGAGGGCAGCCGGTGAGCCGGGTCGTGGTGCTGGGGGCGGGGATCGCCGGGCATACCGCGGCCGCGTTCGCCCGGAAGTGGCTGGGGAAGACCGACACGGTAACCGTCGTGTCACCGAAGGACTACTACAACTGGATTCCCTCGAACATCTGGGTCGGGGTCGGACTGATGCGACCCGACCAGGTGACGATTCCGCTGCGTCCGGTCTACGCCAGGCACGGCATCGAATTCGTCCAGGGTACGGCCCGGGCCATCCACCCCGAGGGAACGGAGGCCGGTTCCACACCCACGGTGGCGGTCGAGCCCGCCGGTGGCCCGCCCGGAGCGCGCGTCCAGGTTCCCTACGATTACCTGATCAACGCGACGGGGCCTCGGCTTCGCTTCGACAAGACGCCGGGCCTGGGGCCCGAGGGGTTCAGCCTGTCGGTGTGCACCGAAGGCCATGCGGCCGAGGCGGCGCGCGCGCTGGCCGAATCGGTGGAACGGATGCGCCGGGGCGAGCGGCAGCGGTTCGTGGTGGGCGTGGGCCACGGCACCTGCACCTGCGAAGGGGCGGCGTTCGAGTACATCGTCAACCTCGAGTTCGAGCTTCGGGCCCGGGGCGTGCGGGAGATGGCAGAAATCGTCTGGCTCACCAACGAATACGAGCTCGGCGACTTCGGCATGGGCGGGATGCACTTCCGGACCGGGGGGTACATCACCCCGAGCAGCATCTTCAACGCTTCGCTGTTCGCCGAGCGGGGAATCGACTGGATCACCCGGTCGCACGTCCGGGAGGTCGAGCGCGGGAAGATTCACTATGAGACGCTGGCGGGCGAGGTGCGGGAGCAGGCGTTCGACTTCGCGATGCTCCTGCCGCCGTTTTCCGGCGTGGGGCTCGCGGCCTTCGACCGGCAGGGACAGGACATCACCAACAGGATGTTCCAGCCGAACGAATTCATGAAGGTCGATGCCGACTACGCGCCGAAGGCCTACGAGGCGTGGCGCGCGGCCGACTGGCCCCGGACATACCAGTCCCCGGCCTATCCGAACGTGTTCGCGGCGGGAATCGCCTTCGCTCCTCCGCACGCGATTTCGCGCCCCTACGCCAGCCCGGGTGGGGCAGCCATCGCGCCGGCGCCGCCGCGGACCGGCATGCCCTCCGCCATGATCGGCAAGGCTGTGGCCGGGAGCATCGTGGACATGATCCACGGCAGTCCGGCCCCGACCCGCACGGCGTCCATGGCCGAGATGGGCGCGGCCTGTGTCGCCTCCGCCGGGGCCAATCCGTTCACCGGCACGGCCGCCTCCATGACCGTCTTCCCGATCGTCCCTGACTTTGAGCGCTACCCCGAGTACGGGCGGGATCTCGACCGCACCTTCGGCGAGATCGGCCTGGCGGGGCACTGGATCAAGATCATCCTCCACCACGTGTTCCTCTACAAGGCTCGGCTCCGTCCTGGTTGGAGCCTGATCCCGGAGTAGCCGCCATGACGTCCATCAGACAGCCGTACGTGAGCCGGCCGACCAGGCGGACGGTCTTCCTGCGCACCTTCCTGCCCTGGCAGCTGTGGCGGTTCGTCCGCATCAACCTCAAGATGCTCGGGATCATCCGCCGCAGTCACAGCCACTGAGGCAGGACCCCTTCACCCTCCCTTCACGACCCGCTCACCAGGCTGGGGGTAGGTTGAAGCGGTCGGGCACCATCGCCTGCCTTCGCCGCGCCGTCCTGCGCGGGGTCACGGAGGGATCCATGAAAATCCCCGTTCACATCACTGCCAAGGGCCCGGCCCTCGCACCGGATCAGGAAGCCATGATCCAGGCTTCGGTCGCCGGGCTGGAGCGCTACTTCGCACGCCTGGTGGGCTGCCGCGTGGTGGTCGGCGTGCCCCATCGCCGCCCGGGCGGCGAGCCGGTCGAATGGACGTTCCGGCTGTTCCTCACGGTTCCGGGCGGGGAGCTGGCCGTCACCCGGCAGGCCAGAGCGAGCTTCCGGGAAGCGCTCGAGGACGCATTTGACGCAGCGCGGCGGCGGCTCCAGGACTACGCCCGGGAAATGCGCGGCGACGTGAAGCTCCGCGCCGAAGAGTTGCAGGGCCGCGTGAGCAAGCTGTTGAGCTACGAAGGCTACGGATTCATCTCCGCCCAGAACGGCGACGAGATCTACTTCCACCGCAACAGCGTGCCGAACGCCGGCTTTGAGCGCCTCGAGATCGGCACCGACGTGCGCTACGTCGCGGAGGAAGGCGAGCGGGGCGCGCAGGCGAGCACCGTGGTGCCCTTGGGGCATGCGGTGCACGCGGGGCCCCCTGACGACGGCGCGGCTGTGCCGGCATTGCAAGGAGTCACACCATGACCGCCATCGAACTTCTCACCTTCGAGGCTCCCACCATCGCGTCGGGGCCGGCAGCGCTCAAGCGGCTCGCGACCCTGAAGGCCGACGGCGCGCGTGTCGTCACGGTGTACGTGCGGCTCGACATCCAGGACCGGATCAGGAATCGCCAGCATATCGCCGTGCGGGACGCGGTGCGGCGGGCCCGGACCACGGTGGACCAGGCCGGGCTGCCCCATCCGGAGCGTGAGGCACTGCATCGCGACCTGGCGCGGATCGAGCAGTACACGCAGGACGGTGGCGGCCTGCCGCACAGCCCGGGCTTGGCTCTCTTCGCTTGCGAGGCGCTGGACCTGTTCGAGGTCGTGCCGCTGCCGCGGGTGGTACAGACGCGGCTGCTCCTGGGCGAGCGGCCACGACTGGCCGAGGCGATCGCCGCCATCGAGGGGTTCGGCCGGATCGTCGTCGCACTCATCGACCGGGCGCATGTCCGGTTCTTCGAAGTGACGGCGGACGACGTGAGCGAGTTGCCCAGCTTGCGGGTGGAAGCGACCCGGGGCGGGAAGTTCCACAGTGATCGCGCCGATTCGCCCGGTTGGGGTGAGCACGACTTTCACAACCGGATCCGGGAAGAGCGTCATCGCCAGTCGGCCGCGGTGGCCGACCAATTGGCGAAGCTGGTCGCCGAGCGCCCCTGCCAGGGAATCGTCCTCGCCGGCCCCATCCGTACGACGGCCGAGCAGCAGCGATTCCTGCCGCGCGGCCTGTCCGCGCTTGTCATGGGAGCGGTGCGGCTCAACCCCACCTCGGCCACGGAGGCCGAGGTCCGCCAGGCCGCCCTCGAGGCGCGCTCGGCCTGGGAGCGGGCGCACGAGGCGTCGGTCATGACGGAGGTGGAGAAGGGGATGGGGACCGGTTGGGCCGTGAACGGGGCGCGCCCCACGCTCCTGGCATTGAGCCATGGTCAGGTGCGGCGGCTCATCGTGCCCTCGGGGCAGGGCGGCGCCGGGTATCGTTGCGGGGACTCGGGACGACTCGTGCTGGCCAAGGGTGACTGCCGAGGTGAGGGCGATCCGGTGCCGGTGCCCGACATGGTGACCGAGGCGCTCGAGGAGGCGTTTCGGCAGCATGTCGAGGTGGAGATGATCGACGATCCTGAAATCCGCGAACAGGTCGACGGCATGGCGGCGCTGCTGCGCTTCCGGTAGGGCGCGCGTTGCACGATACGCAAAACGGCTCCCCGACCACTCGTCGGGGAGCCGTTTGTCGTGATTCAATGGGCGATGAGGGGCTCGAACCCCCGACCTCGCGCATGTGAGGCGCCCCCCGACCTCGCGCATGTGAGGCGCGCGCTCTAACCAGCTGAGCTAATCGCCCGGTGTTTCGGGAGCGGGAGTCTAATGGGGCCGGCGGGGCCGGGCAACCCCGGGGCAGATTGCTTCGGCCTCTCCGAGGCCTCGCAATGACAGAATGACCAACAGTGTCATTGCGAGGAGGCCCCGAACGGGGCCGACGAAGCAATCTCGATCCTCAGATCAGCCCGCTCCGCCGGAGCCGCCCGATCTGGTCGTACTTCTCGTCGTGCATCGCGAGCACCTCCTCTGGTGACACCGTCGCCACCCCCGCCTTCCCGACCTCGATGCCCGCCGCAATGTTGGCCAGCTGTGCTGCCTCGCGCACCGTCGCACCCGCGGCGAGGCAGGTCCCCACCCAGGCGGTCACCGTGTCGCCGGCTCCCGACACATCGTACACCTCGCGCGCCAGCGAGGGCAGGTGCGTCGTCGCCCCGTCCCGGGTGACCAGCACCATCCCCTCCGCGCCCAGCGTCAGCAGCAGGTTGTCCACCTTGAGCCGCTTGAGCGCGTCCGGCAGGGCGTTCCGGTGCTCGAGATCCACGGCGGCGCCGAGGGCGGCCTCCATCTCCCGGCGGTTGGGCTTGAACACCGTGGCGCCGGCATAGTCGAAGAACTGCCTGAACTTGGGGTCCACCACGACCGGGATGCCGCGGGTGCGGGCCACGGCCATCGCGGCCTTGATCAGCGCCGGGGCCAGGAGACCCTTGTTGTAGTCCTCGAGGAGCAGTGCGTCGGCATCGCCCAGGGCCTCCTCCGCCAGCCGCACGACGCGGGCGAGTTCCGCCTCCTCGAGCAGCCGGTCCACCTCTTCATCGATCCGCACGACCTGCTGGCCGCGGGCCAGCACGCGGGTCTTCGAGGTCGTGGGACGCCCGGCGACGGTGGCCACGAATGAATCCGTGAGCCGGAGCGTGGCCATCTCCGCCCGGAGTGCTCGGCCGGTCGGATCGTCGCCCACCACGCCGACCAGCTGGCAGGCGGCGCCCATCGCCGCCACGTTGGCCGCCACGTTGGCCGCGCCGCCCAGGGCGGAGCGGTGCTCGCGCACCGTCACGACCGGCACCGGCGCCTCGGGCGAGAGCCGGTCGGTGTCGCCGATCAGGTAGCGATCGAGGATCAGGTCGCCCACCACGACGATCCGGCTCTTCGCCATCCGTTCGATGAGGCTCAGCACCCGGTCGCGGGGCATCGGCGGCGGCGGTGTCATGGGACGCACGGCGGATCCTCGGGCTCGTGGGAGTACGGCACGCCGGGAAACGTGCGTCCGGCATGGGCAAAGGGGAAGGGGCGTGCGCAGCCCGGTGGGGAGGGCGTTCCGCTATCTTTGTGCGCCATGTCCACCTCCCCCTTCCGCGTCGACGTCACCCGCGGTGAGCTCACCGAGTCGGTTCACGCCGTCGAGGTCGCCGTGGTGGACGCCGCGGGGCGACTCGTCGCGTCGGCCGGCGAGCCCGACCTCGTCACGTTCTGGCGGTCCGCGGCCAAGCCGTTCCAGGCACTGCCGCTGGTGGCGGACGGCGGGGCCGACCGGTTCGCGCTGGGCGCCGACGCCATCGCGCTCGCCTGCGGGTCACACTCGAGCGAGCCGATGCACGTCGCGCTGGCGCTCCGGATGCTGGCGGCCATCGGCTGCCGGGAGTCGGACCTGGCCTGCGGGCCGCACACGCCGCTTTCGCCCGCGGTGCACGAATCGGCGCTCCGCGCCGGCACCACGCTGACCGCCGCCTGGAGCAACTGCTCCGGGAAGCACGCCGGCATGCTGGCCCTGGCGCGCCACCACGGGTGGCCGACCGCCGGATACGAGCGCTCGGGTCATCCGGCGCAGGAGCGGATCCTCGCCGAAGTGGCCCGTTGGACCGGGCTCGGCAAGGGAGACATCGTCCAGGCGGTGGATGGCTGCACCACCGTCTGCTTCGGGCTTCCGCTCCGGCACATGGCGCTTGCCTACGCCCGCCTCGGCGCGAGTCTCGAGCCGGCCGCCATCCGGGTGCGCGAGGCGATCGCGACCCATCCGGAACTGATCGGCGGCACCCGCCGACTCTGCACCGACCTCATTCGCGAGTCGCGAGGAGCCGTGCTGGCCAAGGTCGGCGCCGAAGGTGTCTACTGCGCCGCGCTGCCGCATGCCGGCCTCGGCGTCGCGCTCAAGGTGATCGACGGCGACATGCGCAGCTCCCAGGTGGCCCTCCTCGGCGTCCTCGCGCAGGTCGATCCGGCCGGTGCACTCGCGCCCGTGCTGGAGGCACTGTCGAGCTACGCCACGCCGGCCATTCACAACACGCGGCGGGCCCAGACCGGCGTCATGCGCGCAGCAGGTACGCTGCGTTTTCATGTGCCACCGAGCGGTCGATCCGTCTCGCCCGCCAACCGTTCCGGAGTATCGTGATGTCCGAGCCCGCCACGCCACTGGACACGGAAACGCTCGCGCTGGTGCGCCTGGCCGCGGCGGTGGCCGTCGGCGAGGAGCCGGCCATGCGCCAGGCCTTTGCGGGAGCGCTCGAGGCGGGCGTCGCTCCAGCGTGGGTGGAGGAGCTGCTGCTGCAGTCCATCCTCATGGCCGGGTATCCGCGCGCCATCGTGGCGTTCGGCCTCTGGCGCAAGGTGAGCGGCCGCCCGGCCCCGGTCGAGGATTCCGATTCGGAGTATGGGAACCTGCCGGAATGGGAAGCTCGTGGAGAGCAAACCTGCGCACGGGTGTATGGCGGCAATTACGCCCGGCTCCGGCTCAACATCCGGGACCTGCACCCGGCGGTGGACCGGTGGATGCTCGTCGAGGGGTACGGCCGCACCCTCGGCCGGCCCGGGCTCGACTTACTCCGGCGGGAACTCTGCACGGTAGTGCAGACGGCCGTGCTGCACACCAACCGGCAACTGCACTCGCACCTGCGGGGCGCCCTGCACAGCGGGGCCACCTTCGCGCAGGTCGACGCGACGCTGGCAGTGGTGATTCCCCTCCTCAACCACGAGGAATGGAAGACGGTCAAGGAACTGTGGTCGGTGGTGCGCGCTGGTTGGGCTCCGGAGGACTGATGTTCATCGATCGGGCGGTAGTGAAAGTGATCGCGGGGACCGGCGGCTCCGGGGCCTCGTCCTTTGCGCGCTTCAAGTTCAAGCCGAAGGGCGGACCGGACGGCGGCGACGGCGGCCACGGCGGACACATCTTCGTCCGGGGCGACGCCAACCTCGCCACGCTGCTCGACTACCGGTACCGCACGATCTGGAAGGCGGAGCGCGGCGACCACGGCAAGGGAAAGACGAAGACCGGCGCGACCGCCGCCGACGTCTACATGCCGGTGCCACCCGGCACGGTGGTGCGGGACCTCGCTACCGGCGAGCTGATCGCGGAGATTCTCCACGACGGGGATACCGTGCGAGTGGCACGCGGCGGGCGGGGCGGCCGGGGCAACGCGCGCTTCACGACGCCCACGCACCAGGCGCCGCGAGAATGGGAGCCGGGCGAGGAAGGCCAGGAGCGGGACATCGAGCTCGTCCTCAAGTTGATCGCCGACGTCGGACTCGTGGGCGAACCCAACGCCGGCAAGAGCACACTGCTCTCGGTACTCAGTGCCGCGCGCCCCAAGATTGCGGATTATCCGTTCACCACGCTCGAGCCGAACCTCGGCGTGGTCCAGCTCACCGGGTCCCGCACGTTCGTGATGGCCGACATCCCCGGCATCATCGAGGGGGCGCACGAAGGGAAGGGCCTGGGGCTCAAGTTCCTCCAGCACGTGGAGCGCACCCGCGTCCTCGCCTTCCTGGTGCCCCTCGACGCCGAAAATCCCCAGCAGGTGTACGACAAGCTCCGGAGTGAGGTGCGGCAGTACTCCACCGAACTCGCGGCGCGGCCCCACGTGGTGGTCCTGACCAAGCGCGACCTCCTGCCGGAGGCGGACACGGTGCCCCTGCTCGACGCCCCCGAGGCGGACCGCCAGCTCGCGATCTCCAGCGCGGCGGGCAGCGGACTGGAGGAACTGAAGGAGTACCTCTTCCGATTCGTGGCGGACGCACGGGCGCAGGAGCCGCCGCCGGCCGACGAGGAGTGGCCTGCCGAGTGACGGCGGACGAATTGCCCGGCGAGGAGCGGGCGGCCCGGGTGGCGCTCGCGCTCGTCCCGGGAATCGGCCATGCCCGACAGAGGATCCTCCTCTCGGCCTGCTCCACAGCCTACGGCGCCCTCGCGGCGCCGTTTGAGTTTTTGTGCACCTTGCCGGGAGTTTCCCGCGCCTGCGCGACCGCCATCAAGGGGAGTTCGGTGTCGGAAGGGGAGCGGGTGCTGCGCGAGGTGGAGTCCCACGGCGGGCAGTGTCTCCTGCCGGGAGATCTCGCGTACCCGCGCATCCTCTCCACCATCCCCGAGCCGCCGGCCGCGCTCTTCGCGATGGGAACGCTGGAACTGCTTGACCGGCCGGCGGTCGCCGTCGTGGGGAGCCGCGACCACTCGGCGTATGGCGCCGACGCCTGCCGCCTCGTGGTATCCGCGGCGGCGCTCGGAGGCCTCGCCGTGGTGAGCGGCATGGCGCGCGGACTCGACGCCGTCGCGCACCTGGCCGCCCTGGACGCCGGCACGGCCACCATCGGCGTGCTCGGGAACGGATTCGGCGTCATCTATCCAGCCGCCAATCGCATGCTGTATGAGCGGATGCGGCGCGAGGGCCTGCTGCTGACCGAGTTTCCACCCGGCCACCGGCCGCACGCGGGGAGTTTCCAGCGCCGGAACCGGCTAATCAGCGGGCTGGCGAGAGTCACCGTCGTCGTCGAGGCCGCCGCCGGCTCCGGCACGCTCATCACGGTGGATGCCGCGCTCAATCAGGGGCGTGACGTGATGGTGGTCCCGGGTCCGGTCACCAGCCCGACCTCGGTCGGCACCAACCGGCTGCTCCGCGACGGAGCCACGCCCTTCCTCGAGGCAGCCGACCTCCTGGCCGCGTTTCCGGAGGTGCTGGCGCGCCACGGCGCGGCGTCGCTTCCCCCCGATCCCGTCGCCCTCCCGCCGGGGCCGCCCCTCACGCCGTTGGAGCAGCGGCTCCTCCGCTCCCTCGACCGGATGCCGCGCCACCTCGACGCGCTGGTCGAGGTACTCGGCGCGCCGGCGGCCGACGTCCTCGCCGCACTCTGTGCCCTCGAGCTTCACGGCGTTGCCCGCCAGGAGCCTGGCCGGCGCTTCCTGCGCGCCTGACGTTGCGCGGGGGGGCGGCCGCAGTACCCTTCTCCCCGTGAACCTCTACATCCACGTGCCGTTCTGCGCCCGCCGGTGCAGCTACTGCGACTTCTCGATCGCTGTGCGGCGCACCGTTCCCTCCGCCCGATTCGCCGAGTCGGTCCTGCGCGAGTGGCGCGGCGTGCAATCACACGGCGCCTGGGCGGAGAGCGCCGAATTGGAGACCGTCTATTTCGGCGGGGGGACGCCGTCGCATCTCGAGCCAGCGGCCCTCGGGACCATCCTGGCCGGGCTCCGCGCGGAGCGGAAGGTGCTCCCGGCGGCCGAGATCACGCTGGAGGCCAATCCGGACGACGTCACGCCCGCAGCCGCCGAGGCCTGGCGCGCCGCGGGGATCGGCCGGGTATCGCTTGGTGTGCAGTCGTTCTCGCCCCAGGTGCTCGAATGGATGCACCGCACCCACACAGCCGATCAGGCGCGTGCGGCGGTGCGCACCCTCCGGTCGGCCGGGTTCGCCGATCTCTCGCTCGACCTCATCTACGGGCTGCCGGCCGGCCTCGGGCGGGCCTGGGCGGAAGACCTCGAGGAGGCGTTTGCCCTCGAGCCGGAGCATCTGTCCTGCTACGGGCTCACGGTCGAGGCCCACACGCCCCTGGGCCGGTGGACCGCGTCGGGCCGTGCGGCGCCGGTGGATGAGGCCCAGTACGCGGAGGAGTTCCTGCAGCTGAGCGAGGCGCTGGCCTCGCGGGGATGGGAGCACTACGAAGTCTCCAACGCCGCCCTTCCCGGCCACCGGGCCCGCCACAACACCGGGTACTGGCAAGGCACGCCGTACCTCGGGCTGGGTCCCTCCGCGCACAGCGCGTCGGGCAGCGAACGCTGGTGGAACATCCGGGAATACGCCGCCTGGGACGCCGCCGTCGGGCGGGGAGACGATCCCGTGGCCGGCCGGGAGCGGCTGGACGAGGTCCAGCGCCGGCTCGAAGCCCTGTACCTTGGCCTCCGGACCTCGGCGGGCGCCCCGGTCGGGCTCATCCCGGCGGCGGTGCGAGCGCGCTGGCGGGACGCGGGCTGGGCAGCCGAGTCGGGCGACTTCCTGCGCCTCTCCGCCGAGGGTTGGCTCCGCCTCGACGCGTTGGTGGCAGAGGCAGCCTGATTAGATTCACCCCCATGGCAGCCGCAGAGCACCTCTCCACCCGGGAACTTCACGTCCTCGAAGCGGTCATCCAGACCTACATCGAGACGGCGGAGCCCGCGGGCAGCCGGACGATCGCCCAGCGCTTCGGGCTGGGCGTGTCGCCGGCCACCGTCCGCAACATCATGAGCGAGCTCGAGGACAAGGGGATGCTTTACCATCCCCACACCTCCGCGGGCCGCATCCCCACCGACCTTGCCTACCGGGTGTACGTCGACAGCCTGATGCACCTGGCGCCGCCGAGCGACGCCGCGCGGCAGACGCTCGAAGCCGAGTTGCCCGGTTCGCGCAACGCGATGGACCAGCTGCTCCGGCGCACGGCCCAGGTCCTCGGCGTGCTGACCCAGGAACTCGGCGTGGCCGTCGCCCCCGCCTTCGAGCACGTGGTGATCGAGCGGCTCGAACTGGTGCAGGTCTCCAGCGAGCGGATCCTGATGGTGCTCACGCTGCGGAGCGGCGCGGTCAGGACGGTCTTCGTCGAGGTGCACGGGGCGATCGCCAAGCCGGCGCTCGACCGGGTGGCGCAGGTGCTGAACGAGCGCCTGGCCGGCCTGACCGTGGCGGAAATCCGGGCCTCGCTGGCCGACCGCCTCCGGGACGTCGGCGAGAGCCCGGAAAGCCACGAGCTGCTGAACATCTTCCTGGCCGAGCGGGACGAGATCTTCGATCTCTCGCGCACGGAACAGGACGTGGCGCTCGGCGGGGCCGAGCTGCTCGCGGAGCAGCCCGAGTTCGCCTCGAACACGAAGATGCGCGACCTCCTCCACCTGACCCAGCGCCGGGATCTCCTGCGCGGGGCGCTGCAGACCCGCGGGGAAGGGCTGACCATCACCATCGGCGGCGAAAACGTCGATCCGCGGCTGAACGAGTTCACGCTCGTCACCGCCACCTACCGCGCCGGCGACCTCCGCGGCGTCATCGGGGTCCTCGGTCCGACCCGGATGCCATACGACAAGATCATCGTGCTGGTCGAGCATACGAGCCAGCTCGTCGAGGGATTGTTGACGTGAGCGATTTCTACAAGCTGCTGGGCGTCGAGCGCGGGGCGACCGAGGCCGAGATCAAGAAGGCCTACCGCAAGCAGGCGATGGAGCTGCACCCGGACCGGAACTCCTCACACGACGCGGAGGCCCGCTTCAAGGAGGTTACCGAGGCGTACGAGGTGCTGCGCGATCCGCAGAAGCGCGCCGCCTACGACCGCTACGGAAAGGCCGGCGTCGGGCGCGGGGGCGCGGGGTTCGAGTATCACCACGTCGACCTGACCGAGGCGCTGAACATCTTCATGCGCGATTTCGGCGGCCTCGGCGGGTTCGAGTCGCTCTTCGGTGGCGGCGCCGGTGGCCACTCGCGTGAGGAGGCGCGGCGCGGGCAGGACATCCGGGTCACCGTGCGGATGTCGCTGGCCGAGGTGGCCACCGGTGTGAAGCGCACCATCAAGCTCAAGACCCTCGACGCGTGCGAGCACTGCGGCGGCACCGGCGCCAAGAAGGGGACCAGCACCGCCGCGTGCGGGACCTGCGCTGGCACCGGCGAAGTCCGCCGGGCCGCCCGGAGCATGTTCGGCCAGTTCGTGCAGGTGGCGCCGTGCCCGACCTGCGGGGGCGAGGGGACGGTCATCCGCACGCCGTGCGAGGTGTGCCGCGGCGAGGGACGGATGCGGGCGGAGCGGACGGTCCAGGTGGACATTCCGGCGGGCGTCTCGACCAACAACTACCTCACCCTGCGCGGGCACGGCGCCTCCGGCCCGCGCAACGGGCCCAAGGGCGATCTCCTCGTCCTGATCGAGGTCGAGGACGACGAGCGGTTCGAGCGCCAGGGCGAGCACCTGGTCACCGACCTGCCGCTCGCTTTTTCGCAGGCGGCGCTCGGCGGCACCTTTCCCGTGCCGACGCCGTGGGGCGAGGAACAGGTGGTGGTGCCCTCGGGCACCCAGACGGCGACGGTCCTCCGCCTCAAGGGCAAGGGACTGCCGCGGCTGGGTCAGTCAGGCCGGGGCGACCTGCACATCCGGATCAACGTCTGGACACCCGAGCGCCTGACGGCGGAGCAGGAGCGAATCTTCCGCGAGCTCGCGGCGCACGAAGGCGAACCGCCCAGCCGGGAAAAGGGGTTCTGGTCGCGGCTCCGCGAGGCGCTGGGCTGATGGCCTGGTGGGCGGTCGACGTGACGCCCTCGACAGGGTCCGGGGCGGGGTCGGCCCTGGCCGCATGGCTCGTGGCCCGCACGGGACAGGCGGTCGAGGAGCAGGGCGACGGCACGCTGGTCACGTTCGCCGAAGACGAGGCAACGGCGGACACGCTCATCGCGGCGCTGGCCCAGAGTCCGGACCCGGCGGCCACCGCGCGGCGCCGCACGCTCGATGTGGTGGACTGGACCACCCGCTGGCGCGACGGCATCGAGGCCCGGCGCTTCGGGCGGTTGATCGTGGCCCCATCGTGGATCGATGCCGAGGCCGGACCGGACGATGCGGTGGTCGTCGTGGACCCCGAAATGGCGTTCGGGACCGGGGAGCATGGATCGACCCGCGCGGCGCTCGCCCTTCTGGTGCAGCACCTCCGGCCATCCGACACGGTGCTCGACCTCGGAAGCGGCAGCGGCATCCTCTCGATTGCGGCCGTGCGCCTCGGGGCAGCCCGCGCCACCGGCATCGAAATCGACGGCGAGGCCAATGTCGTGGCCGAGCGGAACGCGCTGCAGAACGGGGTGGCGCCATCGTGCCGCTTCCTCGAGGGCGACGCGGCCGACCTGGCTCCCCTCCTCGGCCCAGTTGATCTCGTGCTTTCCAACATCCTCCGCACCGTCAACCTGACATTGTTCCCCGCCATCTCCAGCGCGCTCCGGCCCTTCGGCCTGGCCATCTTCTCCGGCATGGAAGAGGCCGAGGCGCCGCTCTTCCTTCCGGCGCTCGCGGAAGGCGGTTTCGAGCCGGTCGCGGAGGTCCGCGATGCGGGGTGGTGGGCCGTTGCAGCGAGGCGGCGCGCATGAACGTGCTCGTCCCCGCCGGCACGCTGGTCACCGGGGCGCTCCTTCCGCTCGATGCGCTGGAAGTGCACCACCTCCGCGTCCGGCGCGCCGGGGCAGGGGAAACCGTGCGGCTGCTCGACGGTGCCGGCGCCGTGGCGGAGGGGACGCTCGAGTTCGGGCGGCGGGACGCGGTCGTGGCGGTCGGCGAGGTCCGGCTGGCGTCCGCGCCGACGCCGTTGGTGCTGGCCATCGGGGCGGGTGAGCGCGACCGCTTTGCCTGGGTCGTCGAGAAAGCGGCAGAGCTCGGCGTCACGGAGATCGTCCCGCTGGAAACCGAGCACACCCACGGGGTGGCATCGCGGCTCCGCGGCGGCCAGGTCGAGCGGCTCCGCCGGCGCGCGCTGGAGGCGATCAAGCAGTGCGGCGCGCCCTGGGCGCCACAGGTGCGCGAACCGGTGGAACTCCGTCGCTTTGCCGAAGAGCCCCGGTCGGGGATCCGCTGGCTCGCCGCGCTCGAAGGCCGGGTGCCGCCGGCGGGAATCGGCCCCGATCCGGTGACCATCGTGGTGGGGCCCGAGGGCGGATTCACCGCCGAAGAGCGGTGGTTGCTGGAAGCCGCCGGATTCCAGCCGGTCAAGTTCGGGGACTATGTCCTCCGGTTCGAAACGGCGGCGCTGGCCGGCGCCGTGTACACCGGGGTCGCACGCAAGCGAGGGGCGCATGTCTGATTGCATTTTCTGCCGGATCGTGTCGGGCGAGATCCCGGCGCAAGTCGTCCGGCGCACGGAGGACGCGGTGGCCTTCCGCGATCTCAATCCACAGGCCCCGACGCACGTCCTGGTGGTGCCCGCCACCCACTATGGGGCGGCGCGAGACGCCGTCGGCGCCGACGGCGAGCGGACGCTGGGCCGGCTGCTGGCCTTCGCCGCGGAGATTGCGACAGAGCTTGGGCTCGATGCAGGCGGCTACCGAATCGTCACCAATACGGGGCGGGACGGCGGCCAAAGCGTCGGGCACCTGCACCTCCACCTCCTCGGTGGCCGGGCCCTCGGCTGGCCGCCGGGGTAGCGGACTTGCCGAGCCGCCTCCCCCCGTCTATCTTCAAAGACTGCATAACATTACGCCCAGACACGGGCTGGAGAGGGGTGATTTGCTGATGTCCGAAGTCATCATTCACGATGACGAAAGCTTCGAGCGGGCGCTGAAGCGCTTCAAGAAGAAGTGCGAAAAGGCCGGGATCCTCTCCGACCTGCGTAAGCACCGGCACTATGAAAAGCCGAGCGAAAAGCGGAAGCGGAAGATGAACGCCGCCGCCCGCAAGGTGCGCCGCGGTCCCCGGAAGCCACGTGTCTAAGCTCGCGGACGATTTGCACGACGCCCTGACGGCGGCACGCAAGTCCAAGCTCAAGGACCGTACCCAGCTCCTGGGGACGGTCCTTGCCGCTCTCAAGAACAAGGAGCTCGAACTGAAGCGGGCTCCCACCGACGACGACACCATCGACGTGCTGCAGAAGGGCGTGAAGCTGCGGCGCGAGGCCGTCGAGCAGTACGCGAAGGCCGGCCGCGAGGACCTGGCCGGGAAGGAGCGCGCGGAAATCCTGATCATCGAGGAGTTCCTTCCGCCGGCGGCCGATCCTGAGGAGATCCGCCTCGCGGTCCGTGCGGCGATCGCCGGGGGAGCCGGCGACATCGGCAAGGTGATGGGACGGGTCGTCCCGCTGTTCAAGGGCCGTGCCGACGGCAAGGTGATTCAGCAGATCGCCCGGACGGAGCTCTCGCTGGGATGATGGTGACGGAACCGGTCGGACACAGCCACGGGGTGCAGGCGCCTTCGGACGCCGGCACCCCGTCTCCTTTGCCGGGAGGGGGTTCCGCCGCGGCGCTCGACACCCTGGAATTCGACCATGCGCTCCGCGCGGTGGCAGGCTTCGCCGTCGGTCCGCTGGGCGCGGCGCGCATCATCGCCCGGCGCCCGACCGCCGACCTGGCCTGGATCCGCGAGGAACTCGCCGCGGTGGAGGAAGTCGCCGTGCTGCTCCGGCGGGAAGCGCCCCTCGTCGTGGAGCCCGCGCCCGACGCCGCGACGGCGCTCGCGCGCCTGCGCGTCGAGGGCAGCGTGCTCGACGGTCCGGAGCTGGTGCGCGTCCGGGGCCTCCTCCGCGCCTGCCGACTCAACGCGGCGGAGTTGCGGCGCCTGGCGGACGAGGCGCCCCGCGCGGCGACGCTCGCGGTGCCGGTGCCGGACAAGGCGCTCGACCGCCGCCTCGAGATGGCGCTCGACGACGACGGTCAGCTCCTCGACGGGGCCAGCCCCGCGCTGGCCGCCGCGCGACGCGACGTGCAGTCGGCCCGCACCCGCCTCGTGAAGAAGCTGGAGACGATCCTCCGGGCCACCGAGGGGTCCGGCGAGGCCGGCGTGACGCTCCGGGGCGGACGGTACGTGATCCCGGTGCGCCGTGACGCACGCCAACGGCCCGGCGGGATCATCCACGATGAGTCCGCCAGCCAGGGCACGCTGTTCCTCGAGCCGACCGAGGCGATCGAACTCGGCAACGCGCTGCGCGAGGCGGAGGTCGAGGAGGAGCGCGAACGGGCCCGTGTGCTGCGCGAGCTCACCGCGATGCTTCGACCCGCCTGGGCCGAGCTCCGTGCCGGCGCGGAGATGTGCGTCCGCATGGACGACCTGGTGGCCCGCTCGCGGTATGCCGCGCAGGTGCTGGGGTTCCGGCCGGAAATGCTGCCGGCCCCGGCGCCGCTCTCGGTCCGGCACGGCCGCCATCCGCTGCTGCTCGCCGCCGGCGAAGTCGTCGTTCCCTTCGAACTGCAGCTGGACGGCGGTGAGCGGACGCTGGTGATCAGCGGTCCCAACACCGGCGGCAAGACGGTGCTCCTCAAGGCGGTCGGCCTGCTCGGCGCCCTGGCCCAGAGCGGGATCATCCCGCCTGTCGGGGCGGGAAGCCAGCTCCCGGTGTTCACCCGGTTCTACGCCGACATCGGCGATCACCAGTCGCTGGCGGCCAACCTCTCCACCTTCTCCGCGCACGTGGCGGCGCTGCGGGAAATCCTCGAAGAGGCGGACGCCGCCACCCTGGTGCTGCTCGATGAAATCGGCAGCGGCACCGACCCGATGGAAGGCGCCGCCCTCGCCGCGGCCACGCTGCTCTCCCTCACGCGCCGCGGGAGCATGACGCTCGCCACCACGCACCTCGGCGCGCTCAAGACGCTCCCGGAGCGGCATCCCGGCGCGGTCAATGCCTCGCTCCAGTTCGATGCCGAGACCATCCGACCGACGTACCGCTTCGAGAAGGGCGTGCCCGGCCGGTCGTACGGGCTGGCGATCGCGCAGCGACTCGGCATCGCCGCGGAGGTGCTCGCCGAGGCGGAAGCCGAGGTGCCGCGTGCCGCGCGCACGCTGGATGCGCTTCTCGCCGACGCCGAACGGAGGACCCGGGCGCTGGAGGCGGCGGAAGCGGAGCTCCGGACCCGCGATGCCGACAGCGAGCTCCGGGCGGCGCGGCTGGCGGCGGAGCTGGCCGCGGTCGAGGTCCGTGAGGACGAACTCCGCCGCCGCGAGCGCGATGCCGACCGGCGGGGTCGGGAGCAGGCGCGCGCCTACCTGCTGGAGGCCAGGCAGCGGGTCGAGGAGGCGCTGGGCGCCGCGCGCCACGCGGCGGACGAGACGGCGGCGCGCGAGGCCCGGCGTCTCGTGGAGGAAGGCATCAGCGCGGGCGCCCTGGCGCTGGCCGCGGTGGATCGCGAGGAGAAGGCGGAGGGATCGGCCGTCGCCGTGGGGAGCCGGGTGCGGACCCCTGCCGCCGGCGTCGGCACGGTCGCCGAGCTCCGGGGCGACGGCCGCGCCGTCGTGATGGTCGGCGGCCTTCGCGTCGTCGTCGAGGCGCGGCAGCTCGAGGTGCTGAAGGGCGAGGCGCCGAAGCCCGCCGGCCAGCCGCACCGGAGCGCGGTCCGGCCGGCGCTGGACGCGCCGATGGAGATCGACCTCCGGGGCATGACCGGCGACGAGGCGGAGATGGCCCTCCTGGCGGCGCTCGATGCCGCGGTGCTGGCGGAGCGACCCTACCTGCGGGTGATCCACGGCATGGGCACCGGCGTGGTGCGGGAGCGGGTGCAGCGGCTCCTCGGCCGCGATCGCCGGGTGCGGAGTCACGCCTTCGCCCCCGCCAACCAGGGCGGCACCGGCGCCACCGTGGCGGAACTCGCCCCGTGAGCGGCATCCCCGACGACGTGATCGAGCAGGTCCGCGACACCGCGGACATCGTGGCCATCGTGGGTGAAGCGGTGGACCTCAAGCGCACCGGCTCCGACTACCGCGGGCCCTGCCCGTTCCACGGGGGCACCCACCGGAACCTCGCGGTCATCCCGAAGAAGGGGATGTTCTACTGCTACGTATGCCACGAGGCCGGCGACGTCTTCAGCTTCTTCATGAAGCGGTTCGGGATGGACTACCCGACGGCGGTCCGCGAGGTGGCGCGAAAGGTGGGCATCGTCATCCCGGAGCGGAGCGAGCGGCAGGGTCCCGACCCGAACGAGCCGCTGTACTCCGCCGCCGCGGTGGCGCAGGACTGGTTCGCGCGCCAGCTGCGCGAGGCCGCCGAGGCCGAGGACGCGCGCAGCTACCTCGCCGCGAGAGGCATCCCCATCGAGGTGGCCGGGGAACTCGGCCTGGGCTACGCGCCGCGCCGCGGGGAATTCCAGGCCGCGATGGCCGAACTCGGTGTGAAGGAAGAGGTCCTGGTGGCGGCGGGGCTCGTCGTGCGGCGCGAGGACGGTTCCGTGGGGCCGCGCTTCCGCGCCCGGCTGCTCTTCCCGATCCACGACATTCGCGGGCGCGTGGTGGCGTTCGGAGGACGGCTGCTGGGCCCCGGCGAACCCAAGTACCTGAACTCGCCGGAGACGCCGATCTTCCACAAGGGGCGGTCGCTCTACAACCTGCACGTCGCGCGCAACGCGATCCGCAAGGAAGAGAACGCCCTGGTGGTCGAGGGCTATTTCGACGTCCTCCGCCTGGTGCAGGCCGGCGTCGAAAACGTGGTGGCGCCGCTCGGCACGGCCCTCACCGGCGACCAGGCGGAGCTCCTCAAGCGCTACACCAAGACGGTCACGCTGCTCTACGACAGCGACGCGCCGGGTCTCCGCGCCACCTTCCGGGCCGGCGACGAGCTCCTGCGGCACGACGTCCGGGTCCGGGTGGCCACGATGCCCGCCGGCGAGGATCCCGACACCCTGGTGCAGAAGGGCGGCGCCGAGGCGCTCGCGCCGATCCTCCACGACGCGGTGGACGTGCTCGAGCGGAAGATCCAGATCCTGGAGCGGAAGGGTTGGTTCGAGGGCGTCGAGCACCGGCGCGAGGCGCTCGACCGCCTGCTCCCGACCATCCGCGCCGCCGCCAACGCCATCACGCGTGAGCTGTACCTGGGGCGGGTGGCGGAGCGCACCGGGGTGAGCAAGGACGTCCTGCAGCAGGAAGTCGCGTCGATGCCCGCGCCGGCCCCGATGAGCCCGGCGCCCGCCGCCACCCGTCGCGTGGCCGCGGAGCGGCCCACCGCGCGCCGCGGCCAGATGGGGAGCGCGGCCGAGACGGAACTCCTCCGCGTCCTGGTCGCCAGCGACGACTATCGCGCCCGCGCGGCGAGGGAAGTGCCGGCCGGCTGGTTCGAGGAGCCGCTCCACCGCGAGGTGTTCGAGTCGCTCACCAGCGAGCCGGGGACGGCGGCGGGAGAGGTCGCGGAGCGGTTGTCTCCCGCGGCCCGCGCGCTCTGGAGCACGCTCCGGGAGAGCGGGGCGACGCTGACCGACGCGGTCCTCGACGATCACTACGCGAGCGCCAGCGAGGCGCTCGAGTTCCGGCCGCACTGGCGCGAGTACCAGCGGCTGACCGACCCCGGCGAAAAGATGGCGCGGAAGAAGGAGCTCGACGCGAAGTACGCGCGCGCGCTCCGCAAGGCGATGCACTGGCAAAACAACCGGCCCCGGTCGCCGCAGTAGCGGCGCCGAGGTCATGACCTCAGCGAGGAATACAGGATGACCCCCGATCTGGAAAAGTTGCTCGAACTGCAGGACAAGGACCTGGCGCTGCTCCAGGTGGACCAGGTGCTCGAGAAGGTCCTGCAGGAGGAAGAGGAGCTCGACGAGGCCGTCCGGCAGGCGGAGTCGGCGGTGGGCGTGGCCCAGCGCGGCGTCGCCGAAGCCACCCGGCGGCGCATCGAGGTGGAAGGCCGGGTCGAGACCTACCGGAAGTTGCAGGACGGCCGGCGCAAGCGGGTGGAGGTGTCGCGTCCTGGCAAGGAAACGGTGCAGCTGATGGCGGAGCTCGACCTCGCCCGCCAGGTCCTGGCCCGCGAGGAGTCGGACTGGTTCCGGGCCAGCGAGGCGGTGCAGGCCCAGGAGGCCCGCGTGGCGGAGGCCGAGGCCGCGGTGGAGGCGCTGAAGGCGGCCCAGGACGAGCCGCGCGCGGCGATCGCCGCCCGCCGGGCCGAACTCGAGGCCGACCGGGCCGTCAAGCTCACGGCGCGGGACGAGTGCGCCGCCACCGTCAACAAGGCCCTGCGGTCCCGGTACGAGCGGCTGCGCGGGTCACGGGCCGTGGTGGCCGTGGTGGCGCTGTCCGGCGACGCGTGCGGGGCCTGCTACACGGCGGTGCCGATGAACCGCCGGGCCCAGATGCGGATGTCCGGCGTGGTGGACGCCTGCGAGGGCTGCGGCGTGATGCTGTACTACGCCGACAACAGCTGACCCCGGTCCGCTGATGCGATCGGTCGCTCCGCCCCGCGCGGTCCGGCTGGTGCTCGCCCCGACGCCCGACGAGGGCGAGGTGGCGCGCCTGGCCGAGGCGCTGTCGGTCCCGCGTCCGCTGGCGGCGCTGCTGCTGCAGCGCGGCTTCGGCGAGGCGGGTGCCGCGCGCGCGTTCCTCCGTCCGGAGCTCGAGTCGCTGGGCGACCCCTCCCTGCTCGGTGGGATGGAGGCGGCGGTAGCGGCCATCGCCGGCGCCGTCCGCGCCGGGACCCCGATCCTCGTCCACGGCGACTACGACGTCGACGGCCAGTGCGCCACGGCGCTGCTCACCCGCGCGCTCCGCGCCGCCGGCGCGAGGGTGACGCCGTTCGTCCCCCACCGGATGCGGGACGGCTACGACTTCCGCGCTGCGGGCCTCGCCGCCGCGAAGGCGGCGGGCGCGGGGCTGATCGTCACCTGCGACTGCGGCATCACGGCGGTCGAGACGGTGCGCGCGGCGGTCGCCGGAGGCATCGCGGTGGTCGTGACCGATCACCACCTGCCGGGCCCCGAGCTCCCGCCCGCGAGCGCCGTCGTGGACCCGCAGCTCGATGGCGAGGAGTCGCCCTACCAGATGCTCTGCGGCACCGGCGTCGCGTTCAAGCTGGTGCAGGCACTGGTCCCGGTGCTCGGGCTCCCGACCAATCTTCCCTTCCATCTCCTCGACTACGTGGCGCTGGCCACCGTGGCCGATGTCGTCCCGCTGCGCGGAGAAAACCGGGTGCTGGTGCGGCACGGGCTCAAGGTGCTGGCCCGGAGCCGCTGGCCCGGGCTCCAGGCGCTGATCAGGGTGGCGGGGCTCGAGGGCAAGCTGATCAAGGCGGGACACCTGGGGTTCGTCCTGGGCCCGCGCCTCAACGCGGCGGGCCGCGTCGGGGACGCCATGGACGGACTCCGCCTCATGCTCACCGACGACGCGGACGAGGCGCTCCGGCTGGCGGTCGAACTCGAGCGACTCAACGACCGGCGGCAGACGATCGACCAGGGCATCCTCGAGCAGGCCATCGAGCAGGTCGAGACCGGTGCGCGGCTCGACACCGACAGCGCGCTGGTCCTCGCGGCGGACGACTGGCACGCCGGCGTCATCGGGATCGTGGCCTCGCGGCTGGTGGAGCGCTACGGGCGGCCGGCCTTCATGATCGCGTTCGACGCCGACGAGCCAGGCATCGGGAAGGGGAGCGGTCGCAGTATTTCCCGGTTCCACCTGCGGGACGCGCTCGACGCCTGCGGCGATCTTCTTGAGCGGTTCGGCGGGCATCGGATGGCGGCCGGGCTCACGATCCGCCGGGACCGTGTCGACGCGTTCCGGGATCGCTTCGTGGCCGAGGCCAACCGCCGCCTCCGACCGGAGGACCTGGCGCCGGAGCAGCGGGTGGACCTGGAACTTCAGTTGCCCGAGGTGACCGACGACCTCGAGCAGCTCTGCCGCGCGCTGGAGCCGTGCGGGAGCGAGAACCCGGGGCCGGTCTTCGCCGTCCGCGGCGTCCGGCTGGAAGGCGCCCGGGTGGTGGGGGGCTCCCACCTCAAGGCCACCCTGCGCGCAGGAGCATCCGCCCTCGACAGCATCGGCTTCGGCCTCGCCGACCGCGCGCCCACGGGCCCCGGGCCGGTGGACGTGGCGTTCAAGCTCGAGCGCAACGAATTCCAGGGGCGCGACACGCTGCAGGCGCGAATGGTGGCCGTGGTCCCGGGCGCCAGTCCGGCCTGATGCGGATCGTGGCGGGAGAATTCGGCGGCCGAAGGATCGTCCCTCCAAAGGACGCGCGCGTGCGCCCCACCGCCGACCGGGTCCGCGAGGCGTGGATGAGCATTCTCGGCGAGGCCCTCCCGGGCGCCCGCGTCGTGGACCTTTTTGCCGGCAGCGGAGCGCTCGGCCTGGAGGCGCTCTCCCGTGGGGCCACCACAGTCGATTTCGTCGAGATCGGCGCGGCATCCATGAAGGCCCTGACCGCCAACATCGAGGCGCTCGGCGTCGGGGCCCGCTGCCGGGTGCACAAGGGAGACGCGATGCGGTTCGCCGAAAAGCTCGCGCCGGCGGCCTACGACCTCGCGTTTGCCGACCCCCCGTACGCGCACGGCGCGGGGCTGGAACTGGTCCAACTCTTCCGCCGGACGCCTTTTGCGCGCATTCTTTCGGTGGAGCACCGGGCCGCCGACCCGCTCCCTGGCGACGAGACCCGTCGCTACGGCGACACCGCCCTCACCTTCTGCTACGCGCCATGACTCGCATCGCGATCTATCCCGGTTCCTTCGACCCGCCGACCCGCGGGCACGAAGACCTCATCCGACGGAGCCTCCTGCTCGCGGACCGGCTCATCGTCGCCGTGGCGGTCAACCCGGCCAAGCAGCCGCTCTTCACGCCGGAGGAGCGGCTCGCGATGCTCCGCGCGACCACGGGCGGCGACCCCCGGATCGAGTTCGTGGCCTTCGAGGGGCTGCTGGCGCAGTTCGCCCAGCGCGTCGGCGCCTCGGTGGTGGTCCGCGGGCTCCGCGCGGTGAGCGACTTCGAGTACGAATTCCAGATGGCGCTCATGAACCGCCAGCTGCACCCGGCGCTGGAGACGGTCTTCCTGGTGCCCGCCCTCGACCTCACGTACCTCAGCTCGAGCCTCGTTCGCGAGGTGGCCCGCTTCGGCGGGGACGTCTCGTCGCTGGTGCACCCCGTGGTGGCCAAGGCGCTGCGGGACCGCTTCTCGAAGTGAGTTTTCGCGCCGAGCTCCTCGAGCGTGCCCGGGCGCGGCGGGCGCGCGTGGTGCTCCCCGAGGGTGGCGACGCCCGCGTGGTCGCCGCCGCGGAGCGGCTCCGGCGCGAGGGGATCGCGGAGCCGATCCTGCTCGGGCCCGGCCACCTCGAGCCGGAGCGGGATCCCCGGCTCGCCGCGATCGCGGAACGGCTCCGGGCGCGGGCCCCCGACCGGGTCCGCGATGGCGTCCACGCCCTCGACCTGGCAGCCGACCCCCTGCGTTTCGGGGCCGGCCTCGTGGCGCTCGGCGAGGCGGCCGCCTGCGTGGCCGGCGCGGCGCACCCGACCAGCGACGTGATCCGTGCCGCCCTCTGGGCCATCGGCACCGCGCCGGGCGCCGACCTGCTCAGCTCGGCCTTCTACATGCTGCTCGGCGACGGCCGTGTCCTGACCTTTACCGATTGCGCCGTGGTGCCCGAGCCGAACGCGGAGCAGCTGGCGCACATCGCGCTGGCCGCGGTGCAGGACCGCCGGCGGCTGGTGGGCGACGCGCCCCGGGTCGCGTTCCTCAGCTACAGCACGCACGGGAGCGCCAGCGGCCGGACCGTGAGCCTGGTGCGCGAGGCGCTGGAGCGGTTCCGGGCGCTGGCGCCCGGGGTGCCGGCGGACGGCGAGTTGCAGGCCGACGCCGCGCTGGTGCCGGAGGTGGCCGCCGGCAAGGCGCCGGCGTCGAGCGTGGCGGGCCGCGCCAACGTCCTGGTCTTCCCGAGCCTCGACGCCGGCAACATCGGGTACAAGCTGGTCCAGCGGCTGGCCGGCGCCGCGGCGCTCGGCCCGGTCCTGCAGGGACTGGCCCGGCCGATGGCCGACCTGTCGCGCGGCGCGTCGAGCGATGATATTGTCGAGGTGGCCGCACTCGCGGTCCTGCAGTCCGATCCGAGCCCCTGAGGAGGCGTCCGTTCATGGCGTTCACCACGTCGAAGCACCGGTCCGGCGTTCTGGTCATCGAAGTCGAGGGCCAGTTGATCGTCGGCAACCGGCAGGAGCTCAAGGCCACCATCCAGACGGCACTCGACAACGGCGAGCGCAAGCTCCTGATCGACTTCGCCAAGACGGGGTACATCGACTCCTCCGGCCTCGGCGCGCTGGTGTCGATCTCCAAGAAGGTCCGGGAGCAGGGCGGGGAGCTCCGGCTCGCTGGCCTGAACGAGGACCTCCGGTCGCTGTTCGAGCTGACCAAGCTCGACACGCTCTTCGCCATCGCCGACGGCTCCGAGCAGGCGCTGGCCGGATTCTGACCGCCGCACGACGGTGACCGCGCCGCTTCGCCTCTGCGTCCGCCGCGCCGATCGCGCGCTTCCCACCGGGATGGCCGTGGAAATCGCCCTTCGCATCCCCAGCGACGTCTCGGTCATCGAGGAGGCGGTCGAGCTCGTGGCCCGGCACTGCTTCACCGGGTGGGACGCCCCCAGGCGCGCCCACTTCCGGTTCCGGGTGGCGCTGTCGGAAGCTCTGGCCAATGCCATCGTGTACGGAAACGGCCAGGAGCCGACCCGGATGGTGGAGGTGCGCGTCGAGTGCCTCCCCGATTGCCTGCACGTCAACGTGACGGACGAGGGTCCCGGTTTCGATCCCGCCACCGTCCGCGATCCCGTGACCCCCGACGACCTCGAGTTGCCGTGCGGTCGCGGCCTCTTCCTGATCCGCAACCTGATGGACGACGTCCGCTTCAACTCCCCGGGGAATTCCATCTGCATGACCCTGCGCCGCCAGTAGAGCGGGTCGGTCCGGTCCTCGACGCCCTGGGCGGCCTCGTGGGGGGCCGCCTTCGCGCGTGGCGGTTCGACGGGCGCCGGGTGCGCGTGGTCGGCGGCGAGGATCCCGGCTGGGCTCCCGTCATTCCGCAGACCGCCGGATCCGTCCCCACCCCCGCCGGCTCGGCGTGGCTCGACGCCGTGCCCGGGATCGAGGGAGTCTGGTTCAGTCTCGAAGGGCTGGCGGATGCCGACGCGCGCACGGCCGCGGAGCGGCTCCGGCCCGTGCTCGGCGGTATCCTGTCGACCGAGCGGCGGGTGATCGAGATGGGTGGAGAGCTGGCGATGCGGTACGAGGAGATCGACCTCCTGTACAGCATCAGCGAGACCCTCGGGCAGACGCTCCACTTCGAGGAAGCCGCCCGCACGATTCTCCGCGAAGTGAGCACGGTGGTCGCGGCCCGGCGCTCCTCCATCATGGTCTACGACAAGATCCTCGACCGGCTCCGCGTGGTCGCCACGCGGGGGTTCCCCGTGCCGGCGGAATCCGGCGTGGCGCCCGAGGACGCCGAGTCCGTGGCGGCCCGCGCCTTCCGCGAGCGGCGCCTGATCGAGAATCCACCAGGCACCGACGGCGTGGGCGGCCCGCGGGGATATCGAGGCGTCGCCTACCTCTCGGTGCCCATCATCTATGCGGCGCCCGGCGGCTCGACGCGGTGTGTCGGCGTCATCAACCTGACCGACCGGCTCGGCGAGGACGCCTTCGAGCCGGGCCACCGCAAGCTGGTGACCGCCGTGGCCAACCAGGTCGGGGCCGCCATCGAGAACGCGCGGCTGGTGGTGCGGGACCTCCAGCAGCAGCGGCTCCGCCGGGAGCTCGAACTGGCGCACGACCTCCAGCTCAAGCTGATGCCGTCGCCCGCGGTCCTTGCCGGCGACGCCGAAGTCGCGGCGCGCTGCGTCCAGGCCGACTCGGTCGGCGGCGACTTCTACACCTTCAACCGGTTCGGCCGCGGCCGCGTGGGCGTCATGCTGGGTGACGTCTCCTCGCACGGCTTCGCGGCCGCGCTGGTCATGGCGCTGGTGGTCTCCGCGGCGGGGATCCACGCCGCCGGCTCGGCCACGCCCAACGAAACGCTCGAACGGCTGCTGGACAGCCTCGCGACCGACCTCGCGACCACGGACATGTACCTGACGGTGTTCTACGGCGTCCTGGATCCGAGGGCCGCCCAGCTGTCGTACGCGAGCGCCGGCCATCCCCACGCCTGGCGGATTCCGTCAGCCGGGGGCGCGGAGCGGCTCGAGGCCACGGCGCCGCCCCTCGGGCTGGCCGCGCGGGGCAACATCGAGCTGAGCCAGATCCCCTGGCGCATGGGCGAGGACCTGCTCTGCCTCTGCACCGACGGGCTGCTCGACGCCCGCGACGTCGAGGGCGAGGCGTTCGGCGAAGCGCGCCTGCTCGAGGGCGTCGCGGCCCGGCGCCATCTCCCCGCCGAGGAGATCGTCTCGGCGCTCATCGCGGAGGTTCGCGCCTTCGCGCCACATCCCGCCGACGACCTCACCCTGCTCGTCCTCCGGATCTGACGGCGTGTCCCGACCGAAGCGCCGGCTCGGCCAGCACTTCCTGCGGGACCCGCGCATCCTCGATCGCATCGCCCTGGCCGTCGGCGCCACGCCGATGGACACCGTCCTCGAGATCGGGCCGGGTCCGGGCGGCCTCACGGCCGCGCTGCTGACGCATGCGGGCCGCGTGGTGGCCATCGAGAAGGACGGCGACCTCGTCGCGGAGCTTCGCGCGCGCCTTCCGGCGGTCACCGTCGTCGAAGGCGACGCGCTCGAACTCGACTGGCTCGCGGTCGGCGGTCCGGGCGCGCTCGTCGCGGGCAACATCCCCTACAACATCACGTCGCCGCTCCTGGACAAGGCGCTCACGCCGCCCCGTCCGCGGCGGATCGTCTTCCTGGTGCAGAAGGAAGTGGCGCGCCGCGTGGGCGCGCGTCCGGGTGACAAGGACTACGGCGCGCTCACGGTCGGCATCCAGGCGGTCGCTCGCGCCGAGGTGCTCTTTACCGTGCCGGCCGGCGCCTTCCATCCGGTGCCGAAGGTGGACAGCGCGGTGCTCCGCCTCGAACCGCTGGAGCGCCCGCTGGTCCCGGACAGGGACGTGCGCAGCTTTCGCTCGGCGGTCGTGGGGCTTTTCGGATTCCGGCGGAAGCAGCTGCTGCGTGCGGTGCGCGAGCTCACCGGCTGGAACGCGGAACAGGCGGGCGCGGCGGTGCACTCGGCCGGACTCGATCCGGCGGTTCGCCCCGAGGTGCTCTCGCCGGTGGAGTTCATCCGCCTGCACGCGGCACTCGTTGACGGCGGTTGGCGATCCGCTTAGCTTTGTGAAACATTTCACAATGCCGGGTGAATGCGGAAAATCGCCGACAGCACCGTCCGCCGGCTCTCGCTCTATCTGCGGTTCTTGGAAGAGTTTGAGGGGCAGGGCATCGAGACCGTCAGTTCGGGGGCGCTCGCGGGTCGCGGGGGCACCACCTCTGCGCAGGTCCGGAAGGACCTGTCGTTCTTCGGGTCGTTCGGCAAGCGCGGGCTCGGCTATTCCGTGCCCGACCTCGTCGTTTCGCTCCGCCAGATTCTCGGCCTCACCCGGCATTACCGCGTGGCGCTGATCGGCGCCGGCAAGATCGGCAGCGCGCTGGTGCAGAACCGCGGCTTTCGGCGGCGCGGTTTCGATATCGCGGCCATCTTCGACCAGGATCCGGCCAAGATCGGACAGGAACTCGACGGGGTCATGGTGGAGGACGTCGCGCGGCTGGAGTCCGTGCTGGGCAAGGCGCCGCCCGACATCGCCGTGCTTGTCACGCCGCCCGATTCGGCGCAGGCGGTGGCCGACCGCCTCGTCGGTCTCGGCATCAAGGCGATCCTCAACTTCGCCCCGTTACAGCTGGCCGTTCCGGCCGACGTGACCGTCAAGACCGTGAACCTGGCGCTCGAACTCGAAGCGCTCGCCTACCATCTTGCCAATCCGAGCTGAGTGACCGGTCTCTCCGCCTACCCCACCTCCACGCTTGCCGACCGAGCGCTCACGCTTCTGGCCGGCGGACCGGCCGACGCCATGGTCCTCGCGCGCGACGTGCTCGGGCTGCCCGCCGCGCCTCCGGCGGTCGCGGCGCGGCTTGCGGTCGCCCTGCTCGGCGCCGACCCGCGGGTTCGCCAGCTCGGGGACGGCCGTTGGGCACTGGCCGCCGGTGCCGCGGGATCTCCGCTCCTGGCCGATTGCGCCTTTGCGGTGGTGGACGTGGAAACCACCGGCACCCGCGCGTCGGGGGACGACCGGGTCACCGAAATCGCGGTCGTGGTGGTGCACGGCGAGCGCACCGAACTGGTGGTCGACTCGCTGATCAACCCGGGGCGGCCGATCTCGCCGCAGGTGAGCGCCCTCACCGGCATCACCGACGAGATGGTGGCCGGCGCACCCACCTTCGAGATGCTCGCCGATGTCGTCCTCGGGTCGCTGGCCGGCCGGGTGTTCGTGGCGCACAACGCGCCGTTCGACTGGGCGTTCGTCGACGCCGAGCTCCGCCGCACCCGGGCGCTGGCGCTCGACGGCCCGCGGCTCTGCACCGTGCGGCTCTCCCGCCGGCTGGTCCGGGGGCTCCCGTCCCACGCGCTCGACCACGTGACCGCCCACTTCAACCTCGACAACGGCGCCAGGCACCGGGCCGCCGGCGATGCGCTGGTGACGGCGGAGATCCTCCGCCGCCTCCTCGGCCTTGCCGTCGAGCAGGGGGCGCAGACGTTTGAAGATCTCGATCGCATGCTTGCGGCGAAGGGGGGTCCCCGGGGCGCCTAGCACGGGCGCACCGTGGTGCGCCCCTTCGGCGGGCCCTCCCCGCTTCCCCGCGCCCCGCCTATTTTGCCTCCATGAAGCTGACTCACTCCTTCACCCTCGGCCGGTTGCGCTGTCACACGATCGAGGCCGGCCTCCAGCGGCTCGACGGCGGCGCGATGTTCGGCGTGGTGCCGCGCACCCTCTGGTCGCGCCGGATGGCGCCGGACGACCGGAACCGGATTCCGCTCGCCATGCGCTGCCTCCTGGTGGAGCATCCCGGCGGCCTCGTCCTCGTGGACTCCGGGTTGGGCAACAAGGAAGACACGAAATTCCAGGAGATCTACGGCACCGAGAACGCCGGACATCCGGGGCCGACACAGCTCGAGGATGCGCTTCGCGAGCTTGGCCACGCCCCGTCGGACATCCGCTGGGTGATCAACACCCACCTGCATTTCGACCACGCCGGGGGCAACACGACCGCCGTCGCCCTGCCCGACGGCACCAGTGAGGTCCGGCTCACCTTTCCCAACGCCACCTATATCGTGCAGCGGGGAGATCTCGACTTCGCCCGGCACACCAACGAACGGACCAGGGCCAGCTATCTCCCGCACAATTTCGAGCCGGTGGACGCCGCCGGGAAGTTCCGCCTCCTCGAGGGGGACGGCGAAGTGTTCCCCGGCATCCGGGTCCGGGTCACGCCGGGGCACGTGCCGTGGCACCAGTCGGTCATCATTTCCGACGGCGGCGAAACGCTGGTGTTCCTGGCCGACCTGATCCCGACGTCCGCGCACCTGCCGCTGCCCTGGATCATGGGGTACGACGTGGAACCGCTGCGGAGCCTCGAGTCCCGGCGGGCGATGCTCCGGGACGCCGTGGCGGGGGGCTGGCTGCTCCTCTTCGAGCACGATCCCCGGGTGGCGTACGGCAGGGCGGTCGAGGCCAAGGGCGGCGCGGGGCTCGTCGACGAGGTCCTCGCGCCGAACGCGGTGCCTGGTTGACATAATCGGGTGTGCGGTCTAGACTTGTCGCACTTGAAGCGGGGGTAGATCCCCCCACCCTGAGCCCGGCAGGATGCCGGAGTGAACGGGTCCCGAGGTCGCCTGCAGGCCGGGAAACTCCCGCCGGGGCGCGCGTGGACATCCGTCGTCTCAGGATGTCCTTTTTCTTTTTTGTCTGGAGGCGTTCCACTGTCCACTGACCGCGACAAGCGCGTACGCGTCAACCGCCAGATCCGCATCAGCCCCGTACGGGTCATCACGGCAGAGGGCGAGCAGCTCGGAGTCCTTCCCATCGAGGAGGCACTCGCGGCGGCCCAGGATCGGGGGCTGGACCTGGTGGAAGTGGCGCCGACGGCGCGTCCCCCGGTCGTCAAGATCATGGACTACGGGAAGTTCAAGTTCGAAGAGGCCAAGGCGGCGCGCGCGGCCAAGAAGAAGCAGCACGTCATCCAGCTCAAGGAAGTGAAGTATCGTCCGGGCATCGACGATCACGATTTCGACTTCAAGACCCGCCACGCCCGGGAGTTCCTGGGCGAGGGCAACAAGGTGAAGGTGACGCTGATGTTCCGTGGCCGGCAGCTGGCCCACATCGACCTGGGCCGCGCCGTGCTCGACCGGGTCATCGCCGCCCTGGCGGACGTCGGCAAGGTCGAGATGGACGCGAAGCTCGAAGGTCGCAACATGACGCTGGTCATCGCGCCCAAGTAACGGCGCTCCAAGGTGCGCCCGCCGCGGCGGGCGCGAGACGCGAAAGGCACATCGCCATGCCGAAGATGAAGACGAAGCGGGCCGCCATGAAGCGGTTCAAGAAGACCGGGTCGGGGAAGCTCAAGCGCTTCCACGCCAATCACAGCCACATTCTGACCAAGAAGAGCCGGAAGCGGAAGAACAAGCTGAAGAAGGTCGCGTACGTCAGTTCGGCCGACTTCAGGCGCGTCAGCCGCCTCCTCCAGGCGTAAGGGAGCCACCATGCCTCGCGTAAAGAACGGCGTCGCCCACCACGCCCGGAAGAAGAAGATCATGAAGGCCGCCAAGGGCGGCTTCCAGTCCCGCAGCAAGCTGTACAAGGCCGCCAAGGAAAACGTCGAGCGCGGCCTGGCGTACGCCTACCGCGACCGGCGCAAGAAGAAGAGCGAGTTCCGCGCCCTGTGGATCACGCGGATCAACGCGGCGGCCCGTCAGCACGGCCTCAGCTACAGCCGCCTGATGGACGCGCTCAAGCGCGCCGGCGTCGAGGTCAACCGCAAGGTGCTCGCCGACCTCGCGGTCCGTGAGCCCGACGCGTTCGCCGCGATCGCCGAGGTGGCGAAGGCCGCCAAGTAGCACCTCCGTTCCCGGGAACGGTCGCGCGTGGGGCCGGTCGCCATGCGCGGCCGGCCCCACGGCCGTTTTCATCCCCGTCACCGCCGGATCCGTGATGGCCGAGTCCCATCCCCAGTCGCTGCTCGACGCCCTGCGTCCCCGCCTGGCGGCGGTGCCGTCGCTCGACGCCGACGCGCTCGAGGCCGAGCAGATCGCCGTGCTGGGCCGGAAGAGCGGCGCCCTGACGGCGCTGCTGCGCTCGCTCGCCGCGCTCCCGCCCGAGGACAAGCGCGTCATCGGCGGCGCCGCCAACGAGCTGCGACAGGCGTTCGAGGCGGCGTTCGAGGCGCGGAAGGCCGCGCTCGCGGGGGCGGCGGCGACGCACGCCGCGGCGGGGCTCGACCTCACGATGCCGGGCCGCCGCCGCTGGGTGGGCGCCGAGCACCCCGCCACCCGCGTGGTCGAGGAGATCTGCGAGATCTTCCACGGCCTGGGCTTCAACCGCGCCATCGGTCCCGAGGCGGAGACCGAATGGGCCAACTTCGGCGCGCTCAACTTCCCGGCCGATCATCCCGCGATGGACATGCACGACACCTTCTACCTCGACGTGGGCGGCGGCGCCCGGCCGGGGGACGGCAAGGCCGTGCTGCTCCGCACGCACACCTCGCCGGTGCAGGTGCGCACCATGATGGCGGGCCCGCCGCCGATCCGGGTCGTGATTCCCGGCGTCGTGTACCGCAAGGACACCTTCGATCCCTCGCACGCTCCCGTGTTCTGGCAGGTCGAGGGGCTGGCGGTGGACGAGGGCATCTCCTTCGTGGACCTGAAGGGCACGCTGCTGCACTTCGCGCGGCAGTTCTTCTCCGCCAGCACCAAGGTGCGGTTCCGCCCGTCGTTCTTCCCGTTCACCGAGCCGTCGGCCGAGATGGACGTCTCCTGCTACCTCTGCGGCGGGAGCGGCTGTCCCGCCTGCAAGGGCACCGGCTGGATGGAAATCCTCGGCTGCGGGATGGTGCATCCCTCCGTGCTGGAGAACTGCGGCGTGGACGCCGAGCGCTACACCGGCTTCGCCTTCGGCATGGGGCCGCAGCGGATCGCGATGCAGCGCTACGGCATCCCCGACATCCGCCTCCTCTTCGAGGGCGACATGCGGTTCCTGGGCCAGCTCGGGGGCGGACGGTGAACGTCTCCCGCCGCTGGCTCGAGGCGTTCCTGCGCCGCCCGCTGGACGCGCAGGACGTGGCCCGCCGCCTGGCGGCCCTCGGCGCGGCCGTCGATGCCATCGAGCCGCTGCACCCGGGGCTCGAGCAGGTGGTGGTGGCCCTCGTCCGCGACGTGCGTCCGCATCCCAACGCCGACCGGCTCCGCCTCTGCGACGTCGACGACGGCAGCGGCACCGCGCGCCACGTGGTGTGCGGCGCGCCGAACGTGACGGCGGGCCGCAAGTACCCCTTCGCGCCGGTGGGATCCACGCTGCCGGGCGGCCTGACGCTCGAGAAGCGAAAGATCCGCGGCGAAGTCTCCGAAGGGATGCTCTGCTCGGCGCGCGAGCTCGGGCTCGGCCAGGAGCACGACGGCATCATGGAACTCGCCACCGAGGCCGCGCCCGGCACGCCGTTCCTCGAGGCCGTTCCCGTGGCCGACGAACGGCTGATCGTGGACGTCACGCCGAACCGCCCCGACCTGCTGGGGCACAAGGGCCTGGCGCGGGAGCTGGCGTTCTCGTTCGGGAGCACCTTCCGCCTGCCGGCGGTGCCGGGTTCCGCGGGCTCCGACATGCCGTCGCCCGTACGCGCGGGGGCGGAGGGCGTCACCGGCGGCGTCCGCGTGGCGATCGAGGACGCCGAAGGCTGCCCGCGCTTCCTCGGTGCGGTGCTGCGCGGCGTGCGCGTCGGTCCTTCCCCCGCCTGGCTCCGGGAACGGGTCGAAGCGATCGGCATGCGCTCGATCAACAACGTGGTGGACGCCACCAACTACGTCATGTTCGAGCTCAACCAGCCGATGCACGCCTACGACGTATCGCGGCTGGCCGGTTCCGCGGTCGTCGCCCGGCGCGCCCGGCCGGGAGAGCGTCTGGTGACCCTCGATGGCGCCGATCGCCCGCTCGCCGAATCGATGCTCGTGATCGCGGACGGCGGCGCCGCCATCGGCGTCGCGGGCGTGATGGGCGGTTCGCACTCGGAGGTATCGGCCGAGACCACCGACCTGTTCCTCGAGTGCGCCTGGTTCGCCCCGAAAGGCATCCGCGCCACGCGGCGCGTGCTCGGGCTCAGCAGCGAGGCCAGCTACCGGTTCGAGCGTGGCGTGGACCTGTGGAACGGACCGGAGGTGCTCCGTCGGTGCGTGGAGATCATCCAGGCCACCGCGGGCGGCACGCTCGACGGAACGCCGGTGGACCTCTTCCCCCAGGCGACGCACCCGCCGCGCATCTTCCTCCGCCCCGCCCGGGTGACCCGCGTGCTCGGTGTCGAGGTCCCGTGGGACGCCATCGAGCGCTACCTGGTGGCCATCGGCGCCACGGTCGTCTCGAAGCCGGACGACGGCCGCATCGCGGTGGACGTCCCGGGGTGGCGGCCCGACCTGGTGGCGGAGATCGACCTGATCGAGGAAATCGCCAGGCTGCACGGCTATGACAACTTCCCGACGGAACTTCGCCCGTTCCGGGTCGGCGAACTGGCGAGCGCCCCGTCCGAGGCCGTCGATGCGGCGGTGCGGCGCGGGCTGGTGGCCCAGGGACTCTTCGAGGTCCAGACGATTCCCCTCGGCCCGGCGGAAGGCCCGGAGAGTGTCCGCCTGCTCAATCCGCTCTCGGCGGAAGAGGCGTTCCTCCGGACCCGGCTCTTGCCCGGGCTGATCCGGCGGGTGGAGGCCAACTGGGCGGTCCATACCCGCGACGTCCGGCTCTTCGAGATCGGCACCGTCTTCCGGCGCGCCGGGGCAGGGGAGCCGCCGATCGAGGAGCACCGGGTGGCCGGCGTCATGACCGGCGCCCGGGAGCCCGCGCACTGGAGTACCGCCAGCAAGCCGGCGGACGTGGACCTCTGGGACCTGCGGGCCCTGCTGGAGGCGGCGGCGGCTCTGGCGCAACCCGGGGCGGTGGTGCAAGTTGAAGGGGGCGATTGGGTTGCCCGTGCAGCGGACGGCCGTGAAGTTGGGCGCGCCGGGCCGGTCAGGGGCGATGCGCCGCCGTGGGCTGGGCCCTGTTTCGGGTTTGAGATGCTGATCGACCCGTCGCCGCGCACCGCGCCCTCGTTCAAGTCGCTCCCGGCGAATCCCGCCGTCGCGCGGGACGTGGCGCTCGTGGTGCCCGGCGGCGTGTCGGGAGCGGCGCTATCCGACGCGATCGTGAAATCGGCGGGACGGCTCCTCGAGGCGGTGGATCTGCTCGACGAGTACCGGGGCGGCGGGCTTCCCCCGGGACATCGCAGCCTGACGTTCCGCCTTCGGTACCGGGCGCCTGACCGGACGCTGCGCGACCAGGAAGTGGATGCCTCGGTCGCCAAGGTTCTCACCGCACTGCGGGAGCAGCATGGCATCGAACTACGAGCGTCCTGACCACGCCGCCCTCGCGGAGCTGGAGCAGTTGCTCCGGCACCTGGGGGAGGAAGTGTCGGGATGGCGCCGCCGCACCCTGAAGGCGGAGTCGGAACTGCAGGAGGCACGCTCCCGCGGGGGCGTGCTGGCCGGCCCCGAACTCCTCCAGGCGCGGCAGCGGGTCATCGAGCTCGAGGTCGAGAACCAGGCGCTCCGCGCCCGCATCGAGTCGGCGCGCGAGCGGTTGCAGGCGCTCTCGTCCCGGCTGGCCTTCCTCGAGACGGAAGAGGGGGCGGCGTGAGCACCGCGAAGAACGCCGTCCAGGTGTTCATCGCCGGGGAGAGCTTCACCGTGCGCTCCGAGCTCCCGCCCGAGTACACGCGGGAAGTCGCGGCGTACGTGGACGCGGCGCTCCGGCACGTGAAGGCCACCATGCCGAGCATGGAAACGCACAAGGCGGCGATCCTCGCCGCGCTGCAGATCACCGATGAGCTGTACCAGGCCCGCCGCGGCGATCGCGACGGCGCCGCGCGGATCACCGCGTTGCTGGACGATGTGGCTCGCCTCCTGCCGCCGAACAAGCGCGGCGGGCGCGCCGCCGGGATCCCCGCCCCGGCCGACTGAAACCAACGCCCGGCGGAGTGATCGCCGTGCTGGAGATACTTCATGCCTGACATGCCGCTGCTCCCCGTCCTGGGGGGTGCGTTCGCAGGTTTCGCCGTCACCCTCGTCGTCAGTCTCCTCCTCCACTTCCGCCGCCGCGCCAGCGGCCGGGACGTCGTCGTGGCCGCCCAGGCCGAGGCCGCCACGCTCGCGCGCACCGCCAAGGCGGACGCCGAGCAGCTGGTGCGATCGGCCCAAGCCGACCTCGAGCGGCAGCAGGCGGACGCGAAGCGCGCCGCGGAGCGGATCACCGCGGACGCCCAGCGCGTGGCCGAGAACGCCCGGGCCGACGCCGTCCTGGCCGGCAAGAAGGAGACGCTCGCCCTCCGGGAGGAAATCGACCGCGAAACCCAGAGCCGCCGGGAGGAATGGGCGCGGCTGGACCGGCGGGCCGAGGAGCGGGAGCGGGCCTTCGACCGCCGCCAGGAGCAGCTCACCGCGCTCGAAGTGGCGCTGCAGACGCGGGACGTGGGCTACGCGACCCGGGAGCAGGCGCTCTCGGCGCGCGAGGCGGAGGTGGCGACGCTCCGGGCCGAGCAGGAGCGCCGGCTGGAGCAGATCGCCGGGCTCACGGCCGACGAGGCGCGGCGCGAGCTGCTGCAGCGGGCGGAGGACACCGCGCGGAGCGAGGCGGCGGCCCTCATCCGGGACATCAAGGAGCAGGCGCGGAAGAGCGCCGAGCGGGATGCCCAGCGCATCGTGGCCATCGCCATCCAGCGGATCGCGCCGGACCAGACGGCCGAGAGCACCGTGGCGGCGGTCACCCTGCCCTCGGACGAGATGAAGGGACGGATCATCGGGCGGGAGGGGCGGAACATCCGCGCGTTCGAGCTCGCCACCGGGGTGGACGTCATCATCGACGACACGCCCGACACCGTGGTGATCTCCTGTTTCGACCCGATTCGCCGGGAAGTGGGACGCCGCGCGCTGGAGGCGCTCATCGCCGACGGGCGGATCCAGCCCGGGCGGATCGAGGACGTGGTGGTGAAGGTGCGCGCGGAACTCGACACCCAGCTGGTGGAGCTCGGCGAGCGGGCCGCCTTCGACACCGGCATCCACGGGCTGCACCCGGAGCTCATCAAGCTCATCGGACGGATGAAGTACCGCACCTCCTACGGCCAGAACATCCTCGAGCATTCCAAGGAAGTGGCCTGGCTGGCGGGCATCATGGCGGCGGAGCTCGGCGTGGACGTGCACCTCGCCAAGCGGGGCGCCCTCCTGCACGACGTGGGCAAGGTGCTGACGCACGACAGCGAGGGGACCCACGTCGAACTCGGCGTCGAGGTGGCGCGGCGCTACGGGGAGAGCGCCGCGGTCATCAACTGCATCCACGCGCACCACGACGACGTGCCCCACGAGTCCACCGAGTCGGTGCTGGTGCAGGCGGCCGACGGCATCAGCGGCTCGCGGCCCGGCGCGCGGCGCGAGGCCTTCGAGAGCTACGTCAAGCGGCTGACCAAGCTCGAGGAGATCGCCAACGCTTTCAAGGGCGTGGAGAAGACGGCCGTCATCCAGGCCGGCCGCGAAATCCGCGTGATCGTCACCCCGGACCAGGTGAACGACACGCAGGCCGCGGAGCTCTCCGAGCAGATCGCGCGGAAGATCGAGAACGAGCTCCAGTACCCGGGCCAGATCCGGGTCGTCGTCATTCGCGAAACCCGCTCCGTGGACTTTGCCCGATGACCGCTCGCATTCTCGATGGCGTCGCCATGGGTCGCGCCATCCGCCAGGAAGTGGGGCAGGACGTCGCCCGGCTCCTGCAGGCGGGGATCAAGCCGGGGCTCGCCGTGGTCCTCGTCGGTGAGGATCCCGCCAGCCAGGTGTATGTCCGGAGCAAGGGGAAGGCCTGCGAAGAGGCGGGGATGCACTCCGTCACGATTCGCCTCCCGGTGGAGACCGCCGAAGCCGAGCTCCTCGCCACCATCGACCGGCTCAACGCCGATCCGGCCATCCACGGCATGCTGGTGCAGCTACCGCTTCCCAAGCGGATGAACAGCGACCGGGTGCTCCGCCGCATCGACCCCCGGAAGGACGTGGACGGCTTCCACCCCGAGAACGTCGGCAAGCTCGTCACCGGCGACCCGACCGCCTTCCGCCCGGCCACGCCGTACGGCGTGCAGCAGATGCTCATCCGCTCCGGCATCGAGACCAAGGGCGCCCACGCCGTCATCGTCGGGCGGTCGAACATCGTCGGCAAGCCGATGGCCAACCTCCTCATCCAGCAGGGCCCGGGCGGAGACGCGACGGTGACCGTCTGCCACTCGCGCACCCGCGACCTCCCCTCGATCACCCGCCAGGCCGATATCCTCATCGCCGCGATCGGGAAGGCGGAGTTCGTCACCGCCGACATGGTGCGCCCCGGGGCCGTGGTGATCGACGTCGGGATCAACCGCGTGGACGACGCCACCAGGGAAAAGGGCTACCGGCTCTGCGGCGACGTGGCCTACGGACCGGTGGCGGCCATCGCCTCCGCCATCACGCCGGTGCCGGGCGGCGTGGGGCCGATGACCATCGCGATGCTCCTCAAGAACACCCTGCAGGCCGCCGAACTCTCCCGGGCCGGGTGAGCCCGTCCGCTTGACCCAACCCACACTCTTCGGCGAGGGCGAACTGCCCGAGGCGTGGTCGGTGGCGCAGGTCAACCGGCACGCGAAGAACGCCGTCGAGGGGATCTTTCGCGAGTCCATCTGGGTCCATGGCGAGCTCGTCGAGTTCAAGGCCTGGCGAAGCGGCCACTGGTATTTCACCCTCCGCGACGCCGACGCCTCCCTCCGGTGCGTGCTCTGGAAACAGCAGGCCCTGACCGTCATGCGACGGCTCGAGCAGTTGCCGAGCGACGGCATGGAGGTGCTGGTCCGCGGCCGCCCCACGCTGTGGGAGGAGCGCGGCGAGTACCGCCTCACCGCCACCGACCTGGTCCCCACGGCGCTGGTCGGCGCCAAGGCGCTGGAACTCGAGCGGGTGCGCGCCGCGCTCCAGGCCGACGGCCTCTTCGATCCCGCCCGGAAGCGCCCCCTCCCTTCGCTCGCCCGGCGGATCGCCGTGGTCACCAGTCCGGACGGCGCCGCGCTCCGCGACATCATCATCGTGACCCGGAAGCGCTGGAGTGCAGTGGAATTGGTGGTGGTCGGAGCGCAGGTGCAGGGTGAGGGCGCCGCGGCCTCTCTGGCGAAGGCGCTGGGCCTGGTGAACCGGATTCCGGGCGTGGACGCCTGCATCGTCGGGCGCGGCGGCGGCGCCAAGGAGGATCTGGCCGCGTTCAACACCGAGGCGGTCTGCCGGGCGCTCGCGGCGGTCGGGGTGCCGACCATCTCCGCCGTCGGGCACGAAACCGATGTATCGCTCGCCGACCTCGTCGCCGACGTGCGGGCCGCGACGCCGTCCGCCGCGGCGGAACTCGTGGTGCCCGAGCGGGCCACGCTCCTCGAGCGGGCGGACGGCTTCGGGGTCCGGCTGGCGGCCGGGCTCCGCCGCCGGACCCGCGTGGCCGAGGAGCGTCTGGCCCGCACCGGCGACCGGATGCAGGCCGCCCTGGGCCGCCTCGTCGAGGAACAGCGGGGGCGGGTCGAGCGGCGCGCCGCGCAGCTCGAGGCGCTGAGTCCGCTCCGGGTATTGGCGCGGGGCTATGGGGTGGCGCAGGACCGTGACGGCCGCGTGCTCAAGCGGGTCGCGGATTTTCCGCCGGGCAGTTCCTTCCGCCTCAGGGTGAGCGACGGCACCGTGCCGGCTCGCGTGGAGTAGCCATCATGCCGAAAAATCCGCAAGAACAGCCGACGCTCCAGGACGACCTGCGCCGCCTCGAGGAGATCGTGCGACGCCTCGAGGCGGAGGACGCCGACCTCGACGCCGCGCTGGCCCTCTTCGAGGAGGGTGTCGCGCGGCTGCGCGCGGCGCGGGAGCGGCTCGCCGAGGCCGAGGCGCGGGTCAAGAAGATCGTCGAGCAGGCCGACGGGACGCTGGGACTTGCCGATTTCGAAGGCTGATCCCGGCGCCGAGTCGCTGCTGGACGAGGCGCGCGAGCGGACCGACGCCTTGCTCGCCGCCTGGGCCGCCCGCCTCGAGTCGGCGCTTCCCGGCGACCCCGGGCGGGCCATGGCATACGCGCTCCGGAGCCCGGGCAAGCGCGTCCGCCCGGCCCTGGTGATCGCCGCCTACCGGGCCTGCGGCGGAACGTCGGCGGCCATCGACGGCGTGGCGGCCGCGGTCGAGACGGTCCACACCTACTCGCTGGTCCACGACGACCTGCCCTGCATGGACGACGACGACCTCCGCCGAGGGCGTCCGACCACCCACCGTGAGTTCGACATCCCGACGGCCACGCGGGTGGGCTTTCTCCTGGTGCCGGTCGCGGCACGGGTGCTGGCCGCGGCCGGCCTCGAGCTGGCCCTTCCCGCGGACACGGTCGGCCGGCTCGCGATCGAGCTCTTCACGGCGGGGGGGATGACGGGCATGGTCGGAGGCCAGTGGCTCGACCTGGAGGCGGAAGGACGCACACTCACCCTCGACGAGCTCCGCGCGGTGCACCGGGGCAAGACCGGCGCCCTCATCGAGGCCTCCTGCGCGGTCGGAGCGCTGTCCGCCGGCGCCGCGGCCTGGCAGCTCGAAGCGATCCGGGAGTACGGCCGGGAAATCGGGCTCGCCTTCCAGGTGGCCGACGACGTCCTCGACGTGACGGCCACGAGCGAGGTGCTGGGGAAGACCGCCGGCAAGGACGCCGCGGTGGCCAAGTCCACCTACGTGCAGCTGCTGGGGGTCGAGGGCGCCCAGGCGGCGGCCGCCGGGCACGCGGAGGCGGCGGTGAACTCCCTCGAGCGCTCCGGGGTACCATCGGGGGCACTCGCTGCGCTCGCGCGCTATATTGTCACTCGTCGTCACTGACCCAGGACCGGCCCCTCATGGCTCTGCTCGATTCGATCAACGGCCCCGCCGACCTCAAGCGGCTCTCCCGGGACCAGCTCCCGGAGCTGGCGCAGGAGGTCCGTGAGCGCCTGATCGACTGCTGTTCCGTCACCGGCGGCCACATCGGCGCCAGTCTCGGCGTGGTCGAACTCGCCATCGCGCTCCTCTACGAGTTCGACAGCCCCACCGACAAGATCCTCTGGGACGTGGGCCACCAGGCGTACGCCTGGAAGCTCCTGACCGGCCGCAACGCCGAATTCCCGACGCTCCGCCAGACGGGGGGCATTTCCGGCTTCCTGAAGCGCAGCGAGAGTGAGCACGACCAGTTCGGCGCCGGCCATGCCGGCACCGCGATGTCGGCCGCGCTCGGCATGGCCACCGCGCGGGATCTCAAGGGTGGCACGAACAAGGTGGTCGCCGTCGTCGGCGACGGGTCGCTCACCTGCGGGCTTTCCTACGAGGGAATGAACAACGCCGGGCACTCGGACCGGGACATCATCCTCATCGTCAACGACAACGGGATGAGCATCTCGCCCAACGTCGGCGCCATCAGTCGCACCCTGGGCGGGATCGTGGCTAACCCGCTGACCAACAAGGTCCGTGAACGGGTCAAGGGACTGACGCTGGCGGTGTCGCACGTCTTCGGCGAGCGCGTGGTCGAGTTCGCCAAGAACCTCGAGGAGAGCGCCAAGAACCTCTTCTCCGACGGGATGTTCTTCGAGGAGATGGGCTTCCGGTACTTCGGCCCCATCGACGGACACGACCTCAAGAAGTTGAGCGAGACCCTGCGCTTCGTGCGGGACCTCAAGGGCCCGCGGGTCATCCACGTCCTGACCGAAAAGGGCAAGGGGTTCACGTTCGCGGAGGAGAACCGCGAAAAGTGGCACGGCCTCGCCGCCTACGACCCGATCACCGGGGAGGCCCGCAAGAAGTCCAGCGGCCCGCCGACCTGGACCCAGGTCTTCGGCGACAGCCTCACGGCGCTGGGGCACGAGTTCCCCGGGTTCGTGGCCGTGACCGCCGCCATGCCGAGCGGCACCGGCACCAACATCTTCCAGGCGGCGTGGCCGGAGCGCTTCTTCGACGTCGGTATCGCCGAGGGGCACGCGGTCACGTTCGCGGGCGGGCTGGCCACGCAGGGCGTGCGCCCGGTGGTGGCCATCTACAGCACGTTCCTGCAGCGGGCCTACGACAACATCATTCACGATATCGCGGTGCAGCACCTGCCGGTGATCTTTTGCATGGACCGGGCGGGGCTGGTGGGTGAGGACGGCCAGACGCACATGGGGCTCTACGACATCGCCTACATGCTGGCGGTGCCGGGGATGACGGTCACGGCGCCCAAGGACGGAGACGAGCTGGTCGGTCTCCTCAAGACGGCGCTCACGCACGATGCGGGCCCGTTCTGCACCCGCTATCCGCGCGACAAGGTGCCGGTGGAACCGCAGCCGGTCGCCGGGATTCCCGCCGTTCCCTACGGCACCTGGGAGACGCTTCGCCACGGGCGCGAGGTGGCCATCCTCGGCGTCGGGACGATGGTGCAGCCCAGCATGCAGGCCGCGGAGATCCTCAAGGCCGAGGGACTCGACTGCACCGTGGTCAACGCCCGCTTCCTCAAGCCGCTCGACCGCGCCATGCTGGAGGGGCTCCTGGCCGACCATCGTGTCCTGGTGACGGTGGAGGAGGGCACCATCGTCAACGGATTCGGGGCCTACCTGGCGGAGATGGTGCAGACCATCGCGCCGGACGTCCGGGTCATCGCGCTGGGCGTCCCGGACCGGCTGGTCGAGCAGGCGCCGCGTGCGGACCAGTTGGCGAGCTTCGGGCTCACCGCCGAGGGCATCGCGCGGCGCGTCACGGCGCTGCACGGCGAGGAGTCGGTCGAAGCGCGATGAAGATTGGTGTCTGCGGCAACCACCGGTATCCTGAGCTCCGGGGCATCCTGGAGCAACTCGCCGGCCTGGCGCCGGGGCACGGCATCACGCTCTACTCCGAGCCGCGGCTGGAGGAATTCTGGCCGGCCCCGGTGCCCGACCTCGACGACGCGCCGCTCGACGTGCTCCTCACCTTCGGCGGCGACGGGACGCTCCTCCGCGGCGCCCGCATGCTCGAGGGGCGTGGCATCCCCATCCTCGGCGTCAATCTCGGCAAGGTCGGCTTCCTCACGAGTGTCTCGCGCGGCGCGCTCCCCGCGGCGCTCGAGGCGCTGGTGGCCGGCCGGTACACCACGGAACCGCGCCAGGCACTCAAGGCCGTCATTCAGGACGCCAACGGCCAGTCCACCGCGCTCGACCTCGCGCTCAACGACGTCGTGGTACACAAGGGCGGCGTGGCGCGCGTCATCCGGCTCGACGTGGTGGTCCAGGGCGAGAGCGTGGGGCCGTACAGCGCCGACGGCATCATCGTGGCCACGCCCACCGGCTCGACGGCGTACTCGCTCAGCGCCGGCGGGCCGATCGTCGTCCCCGGCGTCCAGGCGCTGGTGGTGACGCCGATCTGCGCCCACACCCTCGCCGTGCGGCCGCTGGTGGTTCCCGCCTCCTGGGACATCCTCATCCAGCCGGTCAATCCCGACGAGGAGGACGTCCTCGTGTCGGTCGACGGCCAGGTGGCCACCCACCTCGCTCCCGGGTCACGCGTCCGCCTCCGGCTCGCCGAATCCCCCGTGATGCTGGTCCGCGTCGGCCCCGAGGGGTATTTCCAGCGCATGCGCCAGAAACTCCACTGGGGCGACCTCTCCGACCGCACGCCGCTCTGATGCTCGCCGAACTCCGGGTCCGCGACGTCGCCACGATCGCGGACGTGACCCTTCGCCTCGGCGCCGGCCTCAACGTCCTGACCGGCGAGACCGGCGCCGGCAAGTCGATCCTCGTGGACGCCCTCGGCCTGCTGCTCGGCGGGCGGGGAGACAGCGGCGTGGTGCGCCCCGGCGCCGGACGGGCGGTCGTCGAGGGCGCCTTCGAGCAGCTCCCGCGGGCGCTGCAGCGGCGCATCGAGGCGCTCGGCCTCGACGTCGACGAGGAGCGGGTCGTCATCCGGCGCGAGGTGAGCGCCGAGGGGCGCTCCCGTGCCTGGATCAACGGCAGCCCGGCCACCGTGAGCGTCCTCGCCTCCCTCGGCGAAATGCTGGTGGACCTCCACGGCCAGCACGAGACCGTCTCCCTCCTCAAGCCCGACACCCAGCGCGACATCCTCGACGCCTACGCGGTGGCCATGCCCGAGCGGGAGGCGGTCAGCCAGGCCCACGCACTCCTCGTCGCGCTTCGGACCGAGGAATCGACGCTCGCGACGCGGCTGGAGGAGGTGCGCCGGCGGGCCGACTACCTGCGGCACGTCGCGAGCGAAATCGCCGGCGCCAAGCTGCGGCCCGGGGAAGACGAGTCACTCGCCAGCGAGTCGAGGCGGCTGACCCACGCTGGATCGCTGGAGGAGCAGGCGCGGTTGCTGTCCGAGGCGCTGGACGGCGAGGACGCCAGCGCGCTCAAGGCGCTCGCTGTGGCGGAGCGGGCGCTGGGCCAGCTCGAGCGCGTCGATCCCGACCTGGCGGCGTGGCGCGAGCTCCTCGACGGCTCCTACGCGCAGCTCGCCGAGCTGGCCAGGCTGGCGTCGGCCTACGCCGAGGGAGTCGAGCGGGATCCGGCGCGCCTCGAGGCCATCGAGCGGCGGCGGGACCAGCTGTTCCGGCTGCAGCAGAAATACGGCGGCTCCCTCGAGGCCGTTCTGGAGACGCACGCGAGCGCGGAGAAGGAACTCGAGTTGCTCGACACGGCCGACGCCGACCTCCGGGCCATCGCCGCGCGGCGGAGCGCTGCCGACGCGGCGCTTGCCTCGGCCGCCGCAACGCTGAGCGAGAAGCGATCGCAGGCCGCGGGCCGGCTGGCGCGGGCCGTCGGCCGACTGCTTCCCAAGCTGGGACTGGCGGGCGGGAGGTTCGAGGCGGAATTGTCGCCACTGGGCCAGCCCGGTCCCGACGGCGCGGAAACGGTCGGCTTCTCGGTGCGGCTCAACGTGGGGCTCGACGCGCAACCGATCCAGAAGGTGGCGTCGGGCGGGGAGCTGTCCCGGCTGATGCTGGCGCTGGAGGTGGTGGTGGCCCGCCACGACCGGATTCCCACGTTCGTGTTCGACGAGATCGATCAGGGCATCGGCGGCGAGGTGGGTGGCCAGGTGGGCGAAGCGCTCGCGGAGGTGTCGGCGGCGCACCAGGTGCTGGTGATCACGCACTTGCCGCAGATCGCCGTGCGGGCCGACCGGCACCTGGTGGTGTCGAAGGGCGTGCAGGGCGGAATCGCGACCAGCAGCGTCGAGACGATCCTCGGGGAGGACCGTGTCACCGAGATCGCGCGGATGCTGGGGGATGCGGAGGGCGGCGCGGCCCGGCGGCACGCGGAGGAGATGCTGGGACGCGCCGTGCGGTGAGGGTCCGCCCTGATTATTGACTGGTCGCCCGACCCCACAGGCGCAACGGCCAACGAAGTCCCATCCGAATCGTCCCGGTCTTCGGCACCACCCCGCCGCTCGCCGCCATTACGCTCTCATAAAGCCAGAACGCGTCAAGCGGAACTTTCCCGCCGGGCTTGGCCGTCGGCGCGTAGCTGATGCCGCCCCCGAGGACCGTCGCGCTGGCGTCGGTCCCCACTGCCAGGTCGCTCGCGCTCACTCCAGGAATCGCCGCGGCGCCCGAGGCGTAGCTCACGGCGTCGGCGCCGTGAGACCAGTAGCGCACGACCGCGACCAGCGCCAGGCCCGGCGCCAGCTGGAAGTAGGGTGTCGCGCTGAGCAGGAGCTCGTTGCCCGGGTCCCGGGTGACGGACGCGAGGCGGTTGGCCCAGGGAATGGGCTGCGACGGCAGGGTCACGCGCTGGTTGACCGTGGCCGACATCTGGTCGGTGTAGCTCCCCTCGAACCGCGCCCCGAACTTCCCGCCGCCCACATCCGCCACGAGGGAGGCCTGCAGGTCGGTCTGCCCCCCGCCGGTCGGGATGCTCACGAAGTCGTTCGGCAGCGGCTGCGTGCCGGTCGGCAGCCGCACGAGGGCGCGCGCCACCAGGCGGAGTCCGCCCGGATGGCCCGGCGCGTTCCACCGGTCGATGATCGTGTACAGGGCGCCCAGCTCGACGTCGCCGAGCAGGAACGAGCTGTGGGTGGTGAAGGGAGCGGCGAGGACGGGCCCGCCCCCGGAGGTGAGGAAACTGTTGTATTCCGACCCGGTGAGCGCCGCGGCCGGGAGCGGCAGCGGCTGCGCAAAACTCGGCACGCTGAGGCCGGCCAGGTTGGCCTGCGCGGCCGCCAATCCTGCGCTCATGGCCACCCCGGCGGCGCTGCTGTCCAGCGGCACGAAGGGAGACGACTGGTACAGGGAGTCGAGCCCGCTCAGGTAGGCGTATGTCGTCTGGGCGAGCGCCTTGGTCGTCGGATTGCCGTCGTAGTAACCGCTGGCCAAGAGCGTGCCGAGCGAGTCGACGACGAGATTGAGGCTGTCGCGGAAGAGCGCGCCGCCGGGCGTTCCGAAGGTCGGGCTGGCGGGGTTGTAGCCCGAGTTGGCCCCGGCGCTGTCGAACGAGTAGGCGACCTCGACCTGCTGCTTCACGATCGGCGCCACGCCGAAGAGGCTGAGCTTGGAGGTGATCCCGAGGGTGCCGCCGAGGCGGAGGACGCCGGCGCTCACCTGCGCCTGCATCTTCGACTGGCCGACGCTCAGGGTGTAGCCGTTGATGCCCGACAACTGTGCGACCCAGGACTGCGCCGGCGCCAGCTCGGGGTAGAAGGCGGCGCCGATGATGGGGGTCGTGAACTGAGCGCGATAGGGCTGGGTGGTGCCATCGAAGAACTGGTCGCTCGCCGCGGCGAAGTCACCGCCGATCTCGATACGGAACACGCCGCGCGGCGCGCCGAGGGCGGGCAATTGTGCCGCGGCCGGTGTCGCGAAGAGGGCCGCCGCGGCGACCCCCAGCACACGTTGCCTCAAGTCTCCTCCCTCGGTAAGCTCACTCCGTGCGCCCATCCTCGCCGCTCGGCCTCGCAAGTTCGCTCTTCGAGGGCTCCTTTGCCAGTCACCCGCTGGCCGGCGCGTCCGCGCCCGGCCGCGTCAATTTGCTGGGCGAGCACACCGACTACAACGGCGGGCCCGTCCTCCCCTTTGCGATCCCGCGCCGCACGGTCGTCCTGGCCGGATCCGCCGAGGGCTGGAAGGCGGTTTCGGCGCTGGACGGCATCGCGGTCGAATTCGACCCGGCGGCCGCGCCGGAGGGCCGGTGGACCGACTACCTGGCCGGGGTGATCCGGGTGCTCCACGAAATGCGGGCGGCGCCGCCCGGCGGCCGCATCGCCGTGGCGAGCACCGTCCCGGCCGGGGCCGGACTCGCCTCGTCCGCCGCCCTGAGCGTCGCCGCGGCCAAGGCGCTTTCCCAGGTGAGTCGGCGGCGGCTGTCCCGCGAGGCGCTGGTCGAGGTCGCCTGGCACGCCGAGCACGACGTGGTCGGTGTCCAGTGCGGGCGGATGGACCAGACCGTCTCGGCGCACGCGATCGCCCGGCACGCGCTGCTGTTCGAGACCGGGGAGGACACCCGCCGCCAGGTGCCGCTCGACCTGCCGGTGCTGCTGGTGGAGACGGGCGTTTCGCACCGCCTGGCGGACGGCGAATACAACCGGCGCCGGGCGGAATGCGTGGCGGCGCTCGAGGCCTGCCGCGCCGCCGGCATCGATGCGCCCGCGCTCGCGGCGGTGCCGGAGGCGGCGCTCGAGCAGCTGCAGTCGCGGATGCCGGATGTCCTGTTTCGCCGGCTCCGCCATGTCGTGAGGGAAACCGCCCGCACCCGGGCCGCGGCGCTGGCGCTCACGACGCGCGATTTTCCGCGGGTGGGCCAGTTTCTGCTGGAGGGGCACGCATCCATCCGGGACGATTTCGAATCGTCGTGCGGCGAGGCGGACCGGCTGGTCGCGAGCGCGGTGCGCCACGGGGCCTGGGGCGCGCGGCTCACCGGGGGAGGGTGGGGGGGCACAGTGCTGATTATGGCACCGCCGGAGCGATACCCCGCGCTTTCTCGCGCCGTGGCCGCCGATTTCCGGCGGGAAACGGGAACTGCGCCAACGATGTGGACGGTGCGTGCCGCGGGCGGGCTCCGGACCGAGCGCGGCTGGTAGCCCTGTGGCCGGCCGCTGCGCGCGGTGGTATTGTCCACCATCTGGCCCGGGTGGCGAAACTGGCAGACGCATGGGACTTAAAATCCCAAGGGGAGCAATCCCCATGTGGGTTCGATCCCCACCCCGGGCACTCCCGCCTCGATGCTGAGGCTCTCGAGGGCGGCCGCCTCACGGAGCGCCGATTCTCTCCTCTGACATCCTTCACAAACCCGGCCTCACTCGCCGCGAACACGTCCGCGCTATAGATTGGCGGCAGTCCCTTGGCTCGTTCCGGGCGCGCCGACATCTTCGGCCCCCGCGACCGGCCCGGTTCCTCCCGTGAGGATCGGAGTCCGCATGTCCGCCAGGCTGTCCGCGATTAGCGCCGCGTCGTTGTTGCTCGCCCTCCTCCTCGCCCCGCCGGTCTCGGCACAGGTCGTCACCGGCACGCCCGGATCACCCCACGCCACCACGACCATCGACGGGAAGCGGCTGCCGCCTCCCGATCCCAAGTTCGGCGGGGTCATCAAGCAAACGGCCCCGCAATCCACCCCGTGGTGGGCGCCGCGCGTGGTGCCGCCGAAGGGCGCACCGAACGTGCTGCTCATCATGACCGACGATGAGGGTTTCGGGGCGCCGAGCACCTTCGGCGGCGTCATCCCCACGCCGACCCTGGACCGCATCGCGAAGAGCGGGCTTCGCTACACCAACTTCCACTCCACGTCGCTCTGCTCGCCGACCCGCGCGGCGCTGATCACCGGGCGCAATCATCACAGCGTCGGCTTCGGCGTCGTGGGTGAGATCGCCACCGGCTATCCCGGTTACGACTCGTACATCCCGCTCAATTCCGCCAGCATCGGGCGAATTCTGCAGGAGAACGGCTACGCCACCTCGTGGTTCGGCAAGGACCACAACACGCCGTTCTACCAGGCCACCCAGGCCGGCCCGTTCAACCAGTGGCCCAGCGGGATGGGTTTCGAGTATTTCTACGGGTTCGTCGGCGGCGACGCCAGCCAGTGGCAGCCGAACCTGTTCCGCAATACAACGGCGATCTACCCCTTCCTGGACAACCCGGGCTGGAATCTGACGACGGCGATGGCCGACGACGCCATCGGGTACATGACGCGGCTCAAGGAGGTCGCGCCAGACAAGCGGTGGCTGGTCTATTATGTGCCAGGGGGCACCCACGCGCCGCACCACCCGACGCCGGAGTGGATCAAGAAAGTCAGCGACATGCACCTCTTCGACGAGGGGTGGAACGCCATCCGGGACACGATCTTCGCCAACCAGAAGCGGCTGGGGATCATGCCGGAAAACGCCAAGCTCACGGAGTGGCCCTCGACGCTGCCGACGTGGGATTCCCTCAGCCCGGAGAAGAAGAAGCTCTTCATCCGACAGATGGACGTGTACGGCGCCTACCTGGCCTACACCGACTACGAGATCGGCCGCGTCGTCCAGGCGGTCGAGGACCTCGGCGAGCTCGACAATACGCTCATCATCTACATCAGCGGCGACAACGGGGCCAGCGCCGAGGGGATGCTCGACGGCACCCCCAACGAGTTCACGACATTCAACGGCGTTCCCGTGCCAGTGAAGGCCCAGTACCTGTTCTACCCGTTCTGGGGCTCCGACAGGACCTTCCCGCACTACGCGGCCGAGTGGGCCTGGGCGATGGACACCCCGTTCAAGTGGGTCAAGCAGGTGCCGTCGCATTTCGGTGGCACGGCCCAGGGCGTGGCCATGTCGTGGCCAGGCCACATTACGGACGTGGGGGGAATTCGCAGGCAGTTCCACCACGTCATCGACATCGTCCCCACCATCCTCGAGGCGACCGGCATCCCGGCGCCCGACACGGTGGACGGGATCCCACAGACGCCCGTGCAGGGCGTCAGCATGGTGTACACGTGGGACAAGGCGGGTGCCGGCGCCCCATCCCGGCGCACCACGCAGTATTTCGAGATGCTCGGCAACCGCGCGATCTACCACGACGGCTGGGTCGCGGCCACGACGCCGGCCACCCTGCCCTGGGAGTTGAGCACCGCGACCCCGCCCGACCTGCTCACCGGCTACAACTGGGAGCTGTACAACGTCTACGAGGACCCGACGGAGTCCAACGACCTGGCAGCCCAGATGCCGGGAAAGCTCAAGGAACTGCAGGCCATGTTCTACCAGGAGGCCGCAAAGTACGACGTGCTGCCCCTCGACAACTCGACGCTGAGCCGCTGGAACGCACCGCGTCCGAACCTGACCGGCGGCCGCACGGAGTTCACCTACACCGGATCGCTGACGGGAGTGCCCAACAGCGGCGCGCCGAACATCCTGAACAAGGCGTACACCGTCACCGCCGAGGTCACGATTCCCTCGGGCGGGGCGGAAGGGATGATCGTCACCGATGGCGGCCGTTTCGGCGGCTACGGCCTGTTCCTGACGAGGAGCTACCGCTGGTGGCTCGAGAGCCCGCTGGTCAGGAATCTCGGGCTGGGCCTGCTGGGAGTCGGGCTGCTGATGATCGTGGCCGGCGTGCCATCGCGAGGCAGGCGGCGCTTCGGCAAGCTCGTCTTCGGGCTGGGATCGCTCTGGGTGCTGGCAGTGGTGGCCACTCGCCTCTTCGGCCTGGGTGGTGGCAGGCCGGTCTTCCTGTATAACCTGCTTGATCTCGAGCGGACCTTCTGGGTCGGGCCATCCCTGGGCGCCGGGCAGCACACCATCGTCTTCGACTGGAAGCCCACCGAACCGGGGCTCGGCAAGGGTGGCACCGGAATCCTGACCGTGGACGGCAAGGAAGTGGCCCGGGATTCGATGTCCCACTCCACACCGGTCACCTTTCCGGAGGACGAGAGCTTCGACGTCGGCGAAGACACCCGTTCCGGGGTGGCCCTCGCCCGGTATCGCTACGATCCGCCGTTCAAGTTCACCGGCAAGCTCGACAAGCTGACCATCAAGCTCACCCCCGAACCGCCAGCGGCGACGCCGTGACCCGACGCGTGCTGGCGTTCTCCAGCGCCGTGGAGGCCGTGACGGGAGTCGCGGCCTTCGCGGCTCCCGGCTTGGTCGGGCGGCTGCTGCTCGGCCAGGAACTCACGGGCGTGGCGGCAGTCGTCGTGCGATGCTTCGGGATCGCGCTCTTCGCGCTGAGCGCCGCCGTCTGGCCTGGGGATGCGGAGATCGGGATGCTGCTGCGGTCGCTCCGGGGCATGGCGGTGTACAACGTGATGATCGCGATGTACCTCGGATATGTCGGCGCGGTGGACCGGATGCGCGGCCCCCTGCTCTGGCCGGCGGTCGCGATCCATGCCGTGGTGACGGTGTTGCTGATCCGACCTCACTCGACCGGCCCCTCCACTCCCTGAAACGCGCGGGGCCCGCCGAACATCTGGCGGGCCCCGATCGCATGCGCGAGTCGGTAGGATTCGCTACGACGCGCCGTCGGCGCCCACGATGATGTAGGTGAGCGCGCCCCCGGCCGAAAGAAACGGCATGTTCCGGCCGAGGATCTGCTCCAGCTTGGCCATCAGGATGGGGTCGGGTGTGGTGACGGTGATCCCGACGATATAGCCGCCCACGCCCGACCCCGAGACCGGGAAGTAGTCGTAGTCGAGGGTGTAGACGTCCTTGGTGAACGTGAAGCCCGGGCTCAGGATCGGCACCAGCTCCGGTGGGACGACCCCCGGCCCGACTTCGGTGGGCCAGGCATTGGCGTCGGAGTAGTAGGTATAGACCGCGATCTTGATGGTGTTGAAGTCCCCGGAAATGCGCGCCGTCTGCGCCGTCCGGCGCAGGTCGATGTACTTGAGGATCGAGATCGAGGCGAGGATCCCGATGACCACGAACACCACGAGCATCTCGATCAGCGTGAACCCGCGCCGGGACAGCGACCGCCGGCTCACGGCTTCACCTGGCGTCGCGAAAGCAGCTCGAACGAATTCTTGAGGAACGGCGCCACGCTGTCGGTCGAGGCGAAACTCAGCCGCAGTCCGCCGGACACGCCGTCCAGCCGGAAGGTGTCCTCCGAGAGGATCGTGTAGGTCAGTCCCTCGGGAACCGAGCCGACCGCCGCCAGCGTGGCCGGGAGCCGGCCGTGCGCTCCGCGATACTGCTCGATCCTCCGGCTCTCCATGTAGAGCAGCATCCGGAGGCTGGCGTCCTGGAACTCGCTGGAGTGCGGCGCCGGCGGTTCCGGGATGAGCCACGGCGGACGGGTCACGCCGAGCCAGACGCCGACCGCGGCCAGCACGATGAGGGAACCCCACATCACGCGAGACCCGCCCCGGCGTTCCTGTCGCCCTGCCGGCCGCTTCTTGCCCCGTTCGGATTCGACGGCGCCCTGGAGCGCTTCATACAGCGCTTCCTTGGTGTTGCCGGGGGCGGCCGGTCGCTTGGGAGGTTGACTCAACGGGAATCTCTGTCGGTTGGCGGCATGGGTCTGAATGTCGGCCCGTGGGGGCCCGGGCGCAATGCCATCAGCGCGGGCGGCCGCCCACGCGGAGCGCGTCGGCCACCTGGACGGGGAAGGCCCGGATGTCGATCGGCTTGGTGATGTAGCCGTCGAAGCCGGCGCCGATGGCCCGTTCGCGGTCGCCCGTCATCGCGTGCGCCGTGAGGGCCACGACCCGGACCGGCACCGGCACCTCGCGCCGGATGTCCTGCAGCAGCGCGAAGCCGTCCCGCTCGGGCAGCTGGATGTCCATCAGCACCAGGTCGGGCCGGCTGTCGATGATGTGCTGCACCAGCCCGTCTCCCCCGCCGAGCCCCAGGACGTCGTGGCCGTGCAGGGTGAGCAGGGTACGGAACAGCTTCATGTTGTCGGGGCTGTCTTCCACGATCAGGATCGTCGCCACATCGCCTCCCTCGGCGCGCCGTTGAGAATCCGCCGCCTTGGGGATAGGATTCGCGCGACAACGCTAGCAAACCCCGTGCCTTGCCTTCACTTGCGCGCATCTTCCCCGATCGGCGACCCCGATGTGCCTTGAGACGCTTGCGCTCGTTGGACTTGGCGGCCCCGGTGGGGTCGTCGCCTGGCCGCACCGGGCCCCCGGCATCGCGCCGCTCACGGGGCATTCCGCGTGATCGTCGCGGCCGATCTCCGCGTCCCCGGCGACAAGAGCATCACGCATCGCGCGCTCCTGTTTGCGGCGTTCGCCCGCGGGACCAGCCGGATCGAGGGGGCCCTCACTTCGCTCGACGCGCGCAGTTCGGCGCGCGTCCTCCGCCAGCTCGGCGCCGCCGTCTCGCCGCTGGTGGCGGGGCGCGGCATCGCGGTCACGGGCCGAGGACGATTCCGGCGCCCGATCGCCGAGCTCCACTGCGGAAATTCCGGGACGACCGCGCGGCTCCTCCTCGGACTGCTCGCCGCGCATCCCTTCTCGGCCACGCTGACCGGCGATCGGTCGCTCCGGCGCCGGCCGATGCGGCGTGTCACCCTTCCGCTCGAGCTGATGGGCGCGCGGTTCACCTTCCAGGGCGGCGACGGACTGCCGCTCACCGTCCGCGGCGGAACGCTGAGTTCGCTCCGGTACGAACTGCCCGTCTCCAGCGCCCAGCTCAAGAGCGCGCTGATGCTCGCCGGCGTCGCCGGCGGCGTGCCGGTGCAGGTCCGTGAGCCCGCCGGCCGCTCGCGCGACCACACCGAGCGCATGCTGCGCGCGTTCGGGTATGCGGTGGACGACGACGGAGACTGGATCCGCTTCGCGCCCACCGGCCGGATCGTCGGGGCCGACTTTCATGTTCCAGGAGACCCGTCGTCGGCGGCCTTTCTGGTGGGGGCGGCGCTCCTCGCGGAGGGCGGCGCGCTGCGGTTGCGCGACGTCTGCCTCAATCCCACCCGGACCGGGTTCCTGCGCGTCCTCGCGCGGATGGGCGCCGAGGTCGCGGTCGAGAACGCCCACGAGGCGGCCGGCGAACCGGTGGGCGACCTCGTGGTCCGGCCGGCGGCGCTCCGCGCCACCGAGGTGGCGCCGGGGGAGATTCCCGGGCTCATCGACGAAATCCCGCTGCTTTCGGTACTCGCCAGCCGCGCGGAGGGTACCACCGTCTTCCGGGAGGTCGGCGAGCTTCGGGTCAAGGAGAGCGATCGGCTCGCGCTGCTTGCCAGCAACCTGCGCGCGGTCGGGGCCCGGGCAGAGGCCCGGGGCAACACCCTGTCGGTGCAGGGAGGAGCGGCGCCGCCGGCGGGCCGCGTGGTCACGGCCGGCGATCATCGCCTCGCGATGGCCTTCGCCGTGCTGGGCACCCTGCCCGGCGCCAAGGTGCGCGTGGACGATCCGGACTGCGCCGCCGTGAGCTTTCCGGGGTTTTACGAGTCGCTCCGCGCGCTGGGCGCGAAGCGCAGGGGGAGGTCGTAATGCGTGTCGTCGCCATCGATGGTCCCGCGGCATCCGGCAAGTCGAGCACCGCTCGCGCCGTGGCCCGCGCCATCGGATTTCACCACCTCGATTCCGGCGCGCTGTACCGCGCGCTCACGAGGGTGGCGCTCGACGCCGGCCTCGACCCGGACCACCTCGACGTGGCCCGGCTTCTCACCCTTGCCGAGCGGCGCGGCCTCGGCCTCCGTCCCGAGGGCGAGGACTTCGTCCCGCTGCTCGATGGCGCGCCCGCCGAGCACCTGATCCGCACCCCCGAGGTCACCGCGGCGGTGTCGGCGGTCTCGGCGGTCCCGGACGTCCGGGACTGGGCCAACGCCCGGATGCGCGCCCTGGCCGAAGCCGGGGTGCCGGTGGTGGTGGACGGCCGGGACATCGGCTCGGTGGTCTTTCCGGAGGCCGGCCTCAAGATCTTCCTGTACGCCAAGCCGCTGGTGCGCGCCATGCGCCGCCTGGCCCAGCGGGGGGAGCAGGCGTCGGACGCCGAGATCCTCGCCGAGGCCGAGCGGCTCCAGGCCCGGGACAAGGCGGACGCCTCCCGGCCGGTCGCCCCCCTGGTGTCGCCGGACGACGCGGTCGAAATCGACACCTCGCGGATGCAATTCGAGGAGCAGGTCGAGGGCATCGCCTCCCTCGCCCGGGCGGTGTACCGGCTCCCCGCCCCCTAGCACCCGGCCGGACGGGCGATTATCATTTCGGGCTCCCGAATCCGGGCACTTCCGCCCTGATCGGGGTCAACCCCAGCCCGCAGCCGGTCCGGTGCGGTCGCTCCGCGAAGGAAGCCCATCCGCATGGCCGACACACCCGTCATTCCAGCCGATTCCGAGACTCCCGCCCAGCCCGCACGCCGCTTCTCTTCCCAGGCCGACGACCTGATGACCACCACCGGGTTGCTGGTCCGCGCCGATCTCTACGACGAGGACTACAGCGAGGAAGAGTACGAGCAGATGCTCTCGATGTACGAGGGCACCATGGCGTCGATCGCCGAGGGCGAGATCGTCAAGTCGAAAGTCCTCCGCATCACCGAGAACGCCGTCATCCTCGACGTCGGCTTCAAGTCGGAGGGCTCCGTGGCCCTCGACGAGTTCAAGGAGCCGCCGGCCGTCGGCGACGAAGTCGAAGTGTTCCTCGAGCACCTCGAGGACCAGGACGGGGCCGTGGTCCTGTCCAAGAAGAAGGCCGACTTCATGCGGGTCTGGGAAAAGATCCGGATCGCGCACGAGGCCGACGAGCCGGTGGAGGGCACCCTGGTCAAGAAGATCAAGGGCGGCGTGGTGGTGAACCTGATGGGCGTCGACGCCTTCCTCCCCGGGAGCCAGATCGCGCTCCGCCGGGTGCCGAACATCGACGAGCTCCTCGGCCAGACCTACGAGTTCAAGATCATCAAGCTCAACAAGCGCCGTCGGAACATCGTCGTCAGCCGCCGCGTGATCCTCGAGCACGAGCGGGCGCACAAGCGCGAGCACCTGATGAAGGAGCTCCAGGTCGGCCAGGTCCGGAAGGGCGTGGTCAAGAACATCACCGACTTCGGGGCGTTCATCGACCTCGGCGGCGTGGACGGCCTGCTCCATATCACCGACATGTCGTACGGCCGGGTCTCACACCCGACCGAAATGGTCGCCATCGGCCGCGAGGTCGAGGTCAAGATCCTCGACATCGACTGGCAGCGCGAGCGCATCAGCCTCGGCATGAAGCAGCTCCAGGAGTACCCCTGGAAGGACGTCGCCGCCAAGTACCCGGTGGGCACCCGGGTGCAGGGCAAGGTGGTCTCGATCACCAACTACGGCGCCTTCGTGGAGCTCGAGCCCGGCATCGAGGGCCTGGTGCACATCTCGGAAATGAGCTGGACCCGCAACGTGCGCCATCCCTCCAAGATCGTCAGCATCGGCGAGACGATCGAGGCGGTGGTGCTCAAGGTCGACGAGTCCGAGGAGAAGATCTCCCTCGGCATGAAGCAGATCGAGCAGGACCCGTGGATGCTCCTGCCGCAGAAGTTCCCGGTGGGCACCCGGCTCCAGGGCAAGGTCCGCAACCTGACCAGCTTCGGCGCCTTCGTCGAAATCGAGCCGGGCATCGACGGCCTGATCCACATTTCCGACATGTCCTGGACCAAGCGCGTCCAGCACCCGTCGGAAGTGGTCAAGAAGGGCGACGCCGTCAACGTCGTGATCCTCAACATCGACGGCGAGAACAAGCGCATCTCCCTCGGGCTCAAGCAGGCCGAGGAGGATCCGTGGCTTCGCATCGGGGAGACGCTCCCGGTCGGCCACGAGCTCCGCGGCCGCGCCGTCCGCCTCATGGACAAGGGCGTCGTGGTGGATCTCGGCAACGACCTCGAGGCCTTCGCCCCGATGTCGCAGCTGGGGGTCGCCAACATCGACAACCCGGCCGACGCGGTGAAGGAGGGCCAGCCGCTCGACGTCAAGGTCATCGAAGTCGACCCGATCCATCACCGCATCGTGGTGGCGGTGGTCGGCTACCCCGACGAGCCGATCATTCCGCCGGTCAAGCCCGTCATCGACGAGTCCCCGGCCGACGAGTAGGCGCTGACACCGCGAAGCAGGAAACCGGAGACGGGCCCACCAGGAGCGGTGGGCCCGTTTCTTGTAACGTCACCCCGGCGAAAGCCGGGGTCCAGTGCCTTCCCGGAAAATGGATCCCGGCTTTTGCCGGGACTGACCGCCGGTCGCACGCTCGGTCCCTCTCTCCTTCCCCGCTTCCCCGCCTGCCCGTACATTCCCCGGATGACCGACTCACGCAAGCGCCTCGAGGAGCTGCAGCGCCGCCAGGCCCAGGCCGAGGAGGGCGGCGGGGCCAAGCGCGTCGCGCAGCAGCACAAGAAGGGCAAGCTCACCGCCCGCGAACGGCTCGACCTCCTGCTCGACGAGGGGAGCTTCGTCGAACTCGACCGGTTCGTGACCCACCGCGCGACCGACTTCGGCCTCGCCGACGAGATCTACCTCGGCGACGGCGTGGTCACGGGCTCGGGGCGGATCGACGGCCGGCTGGTGTACGTGTTCAGCCAGGACTTCACCGTGTTCGGCGGATCGCTCTCCGAGACCCATGCCGCCAAGATCTGCAAGGTGATGGACCTCGCGGTGCGGAACGGCGCGCCGATCATCGGCCTCAATGATTCCGGCGGGGCGCGCATCCAGGAAGGGGTCGTGTCGCTGGGCGGTTACGCCGACATCTTCCTCCGGAACACCCTCGCCTCGGGTGTCGTCCCGCAGATCTCCGCCATCCTCGGCCCCTGCGCCGGCGGGGCGGTGTACAGCCCCGCCATCACCGACTTCGTCCACATGGTCCGCGGCGTGAGCTACATGTTCGTCACCGGACCCAACGTGGTGAAGACCGTCACCCACGAGGACGTATCGTTCGACCAGCTCGGCGGCGCGGACGTGCACGCCAACACCTCCGGCGTCGCGCACTTCGTCCACGACTCCGAGCCCCAGTGCCTGGCCGCCATCCGGGAGCTGATGGGGTTCCTGCCGTCCAACAACCTCGATCCCGCGCCCGTGCTGCCGACCGCCGATCCCGAGGACCGCCGGGAAGAGGCGCTGCTGGACGTGATCCCGGCCCAGGCCAGCCAGCCCTACGACATGCACGACGTCATTCGCCGGATCGTGGACGACGGGCACTTCCACGAGGTGCAGGGGGAGTACGCCGGGAACCTGCTGGTCGGGTTTGCGCGGCTCGGCGGGCAGCCGGTCGGGATCGTGGCCAACCAGCCGGCCGTGCTCGCCGGCGTCCTCGACATCAACGCCTCGGTCAAGGGCGCCCGCTTCATCCGCTTCTGTGACGCCTTCAACGTCCCGCTCGTCACCTTCGAGGACGTGCCCGGGTTCCTGCCCGGGCTGGCGCAGGAGCACGGCGGCATCATCAAGCACGGGGCCAAGCTCCTGTACGCCTACTGCGAGGCCACGGTGCCGAAGCTCACGGTCATTACCCGCAAGGCGTACGGCGGGGCGTACGACGTGATGAGCTCCAAGCACATCCGGGGCGATCTCAACCTGGCCTGGCCGACCGCCGAAATTGCGGTGATGGGGCCCAAGGGGGCGGTGGAGATCCTCTTCAAGGACCAGATCGCCAAGGCGGCCGATCCCGCGGCCGAGACGGCGCGGCGCATCGAGGAGTACACGGAGAAGTTCGCCAACCCCTGGGGGGCCGCCGCTCGGGGCTATGTGGACGACGTCATCGACCCCCGGGACACCCGGCCCCGGCTGATCGACGGCCTCCGGGCCCTCCGGACCAAGCGGGACCGGAATCCGGCGAAGAAGCACGGCTGCATGCCGTTGTAGGCGGGGAAGCGGGAAAGCGGGGAAGTGGGAGGAGACCCCCCGCATCCCCGCCAGGTTTACCGGTTCCCTCTAGCCAAAGTCGGTGCGGGGCCCCATCTTAGAGCCTTGCCCCCGAGCTTTCAAAACGAGTCATGACACGCATGGCACAACCGGCGCGCGCAAACTGGCGGACCCGTCTGCTTCCGTTCGGCCTCATCGCCGCAGCGGGGGTGCAGCCGCTCGTGGCGCAGGCGACGATCAACCCCACCGTGGCGCCCCGCGCCGCGGAACTCGCCCGGAACGGCCAGCGAGGCATCGGCACCGAGATGCTCAGCACCTACCTGGCGGGCGCCCCTGACGACGGCGCCGCCTGGATCCAGCTGGGCCGCTTTTACCTCCTCGACATTCGCGAGTGGCACCTTTCCGGCCACCCGGCCGACTCTCCCGGCCCGCTCTACGTCGATTTCGGCGCGGCCGCGCTCGATCAGGCAGTCCGGCTCCGCGGCGACAGCGGCGTGGTGCTCCGGCACATGCTGGAGGTGGAGCGCGCGCTCGACACGGTCGAGGACAGCGGCTTCGACGCCCTCGCGAAGTGGACCGTGCCGGCCGACGTCCCGCCCCTGCCGGACTTCATCTTCGAACTCGGCGCCAACCTGATCAGCAGCTGCCCGTCCGAGGGAGTCATGGCCACGGGCAGCGACCTCGAGACCGTCGCGATCTTCTCGGTCGTCGCCGCGGCAGGCCAGGCCGCCAGCATCGTCATCGTGGTCCCGTCGTACTACGCCACCGACGCCCGCTACCGTGCCCGGATCGCCACCGCGCTCGGCACCGACTCCTCGTGGTCGGTCCAGCACGCGCTCGCGGACGTGTCCCAGCGCCGCCCGGTCTGCCTCACGCCGCTGGCCGACCGGGCGCTGCTCGGATTGCCCGAGCTCCGGCCGATGCGGTTCGTCCTCGTCACCGGCCCCGGCGCCACCAGCAGCGACCGGATCGTGACCGTCACCGACCTGGTCCGCGCGGAGCGCCAGGGGCACTCGGCGTGGGTGCGCGATGTGCACGGCGTGTATACCGCCGCCGCTTCCTTCAATCCCCGCCTCTGCGACGGCCCGCTCGCCCTCCTCGGAGACACGCAGATCGCCGCCTGCCGCCACTAGGCCCGCGCCTGGGCGTCCCGCCGTCCCCTCTCCCACGCCAATGACACCGATCACCCGGGTGCTCGTCGCGAACCGCGGCGAGATCGCGCTGCGCATCATCCGCGCCTGCCACGAGGAAGGCCTCGAGGCGGTCGCCGTGTACTCGGTCGCCGACCGGCTGAGCCCGCACGTGCGCGCCGCCGACCTGGCCGTGGAGCTGGGCGACGCCGCGCCCGCCGAGAGCTACCTGCACATTCCCCGACTGCTCGAGGCGGCGCGTCGCACCGGCGCCCAGGCGGTGCATCCCGGCTACGGCTTCCTGGCCGAGCGCGCCGCCTTCGCCGAGGCGGTCGAGCAGGCGGGACTGGTGTTCGTCGGGCCGCCGTCCAGCGCCATTCGCGCCATGGGTGACAAGACCGAGGCCCGCCGCCGCATGCGCGCCGCCGGCGTGCCGGTGGTGCCGGGCGCGGATGCGCCGATCACCGATCCCTCGGTGGCCAGGGCGCTCGCCCGCGAGATGGGGTACCCCGTGATGGTCAAGGCGGCGGCGGGCGGGGGCGGGAAGGGGATGCGCGTGGTGCGGGTGGAGGAGGATCTCGATGCGGCCCTCGTCACGGCGGCCTCGGAGGCGCTCAAGGCGTTCGGCGACGCGAGCGTGTACATCGAGAAGTTCATCGAGCGGCCCCGTCACGTCGAGATCCAGGTCCTGGCCGACGCCGTGCGCACCGTCCACCTCGGCGAGCGGGAGTGCTCGGTGCAGCGCCGCCACCAGAAGGTCGTGGAGGAGGCGCCCTCGGTCGCGGTGGACGCGGCCCTCCGCGAGCGGATGGGGGCGGCGGCGGTGGCGGCGGCGGCGGCGGTGGGCTACCGGAGCGCCGGCACCTGTGAATTCCTCCTCGCCGCCGACGGCTCGTTCTACTTCCTCGAGATGAACACCCGCATCCAGGTGGAACACCCGGTCACCGAGCTGGTCTACGGCGTCGACCTGGTGCGGGAGCAGCTGCGCATCGCGCGGGGGCTCCCGATGCAGGTGCCCGCGGGGCCGCTCACGCCGCACGGATGGGCCATCGAGTGCCGGATCACCAGCGAGGATCCCTCCAACAGCTTCCTCCCCTCGACCGGACGGCTGGCCTATCTTCGCGCCCCGGCCGGACCCGGGGTGCGCTGGGACAGCGGCGTCGAAGTCGGCAACGACGTGACCCTGCACTACGACTCGATGATCGCCAAGCTGATCGTCTGGGGGCCCGACCGCGGCGAGGCGTTGCGCCGCATGGTCCGCGCGCTGGATGAACTGGTGATCGTGGGGGTCGCCAGCAACCAGGCGTTCCAGCGGCGGCTCCTCATGGACCCCGCCTTCCAGGCCGGCGAGATCGACATCCAGTTCCTCGACCGGCGGCCGGACCTGGCCGGCGCGCCGCCGTCGCCGGAACTCACCAGGGCCGCCGCCATCGCCGCCGCGCTCGCGGAAGACGACGCCCGCCACGCGCGGAAGCCCGCCGTCACGGAGTCCGACGCCGCGCACTCCGCGTGGCTGACGCGCGCGCGGCTCGAGGGGCTCCGCTGAGCGCGACGGCGGGCGAGGCGGTGCGCATCCTCCGGATCGCCACCGGTGGTGACGGCGTGGGCAAGCTGGAGGACGGGCGGACGGTCTTCGTGCCGCGCACCGCCCCGGGCGACCTCGTCGCGCTGCGGGAGTTGCGGCTCTCCAAGACGTTCGCCAGGGCCGCCGTCGCCGAGATCCTGGAGCCCGCGCCGGAGCGGGTGGAGCCGGCCTGCCCGCACTACGAGCGGGACCAGTGCGGCGGCTGCCAGCTGCAGCACTGCTCCCTCCCGGCGCAACTGGCGGCCAAGCGCGCGATGGTCGGCGAGGCGCTCCGGCGGATCGGGCGGCTCGACGTGCAGGATCCAGAGATCGAACCCGCGGATGCGGCGTGGGGGTACCGCAACAAGGTGACCCTCACCGTCGGGCCCGGCGGCAGGCCCATCGGATTCCACCGCCAGGGGCGGCCGGGGGACCTCTTCGACCTCACGCGGTGCCTGATCGCGGACCCGGCGCTGATGGACCTGTGGACGCTGGTCCGGGCGCATCGTGGCTTGCTGCCGCCCGACGCCGAACAGCTGGTGCTCCGGCGCGACCGCGAGGGCGGTCGCCACGTGGTCGTCCGCGTCCGCGGCCAGACCGCATGGGGCGGGGCGGGGGAGCTCCACCGCGAGCTGGTGGGCCGCGGGATCCCCGCGGTCCTCTGGTGGGAGCCGGAAGGGGGCGCGCCGCGGGCGGTGGCCGGAGCGGCCGAACCCTGGCCGGTGGCGGCCTTCGAGCAGGTCAATCCGTCGATGGGCGACCGCATCCGCTCCTGGGCGGTGGCGCGCCTGGGTGGCCTGTCAGGCGCGTCCGCGTGGGACCTCTACGCCGGCGTCGGGGAGACCACGGCGCTCCTCCTGGCGGCCGGCGCGCGTGTCGAGAGTGTCGAACTCGATGCCCGCGCCGTCCGCGAGGCGATCCGGCGGGGGCCGGCGACCGGCGTCGTCCGGCACGCCGGCCGCGCGGAAGACATCACGGCCAGGTTGCCGGCGGCGGAGGTGGTCGTCACCAACCCGCCGCGGACCGGGATGGACGCCCGGGTCACGGACGCGATCGCCGCGGCCCGCCCGCGCCGCGTGGCCTACATCAGCTGCGACCCGGCGACGCTGGCGCGGGACTTGTCCCGCCTGCTTCCCCGCGTCCCCGGTTCCCCGCCGCTGCGGCTCGCCGCGCTCCGGGCCTTCGATCTCTTCCCGCAGACCGCCCACGTCGAGACGGTGGCGATCCTGGAGGCGGACGGATGAAGTACTTCGTGCAGATCGGTGCCCGGGAAGTGGTGGTGGAGGTCGAGGGGGACGCCATCCGGGTGGACGGCGAGCTCGTCTCCGCCGTGCTCGAGCCGCTGCCCGGGACTCCCCTCCGCCAGCTCCGGCTGGGCGACCGGACCGTGGTGCTGGAGGTGGTGGCCGGCGGACGCGGAGCATGGGAACTGGGGCACCGTGGGGAGCGCTGGGAGGCGGAGGTCGTCGACGAGCGGACCCGGCACATCCGGACCCTCACCGGCGGCGAGCGGCCCCGCTCGGGGGCGGGCGAGGTCAAGGCGCCGATGCCGGGGCTGGTCGTCCGCGTCCTGGTGGAGCCAGGCCAGCGGGTGGAGGCCGGGGCCGGGCTGGCGGTGCTGGAGGCCATGAAGATGGAGAACCAGATCAAGGCCCCGACGGCCGGTGTGGTGGTGGCCGTGCGGGTGGCGGCCGGGCAGGCGGTCGAGAAGGGGCAGGTGCTGGTCGCCCTGGGGCCGTTCGACGAGGGCCAGCCGGGGGGTGGGTCGGCGACTTGACCGGACCCCGGATGTCCCGCTATCATTAAGGTCTGTGTCGATTTACCCGATTTCAGGTAACTGGCAGGAATGACCATGAAGACTTTCAGCGCCACGCCGGACGACATCCACCACGAGTGGCTGATCGTGGACGCCCAGGACGTGCCTCTCGGGCGGCTCGCGAGCGCGGTGGCCCAGCTCATCCGCGGCAAGCACAAGCCGACCTTCACCCCGCACATGGACGTCGGCGATTTCGTCGTCGTCATCAACGCGGAAAAGGTTCGCCTGACGGGCAAGAAGCTCGACGGCAAGACCTACTTCAAGTACACCGGGTACATGGGCCACGAGTCCCACACGACCGCCCGGAACATGATGGCCAAGCACCCGGACCGCGTGATCGAAAAGGCGGTGTTCGGGATGCTGCCCAAGACGTCGCTCGCCAAGCAGCACCTGCGCGGCAAGCTCAAGGTGTACGCCGGTGCCGAGCACCCGCACGCGGCCCAGCAGCCCAAGCCCTACATGATCAAGCCCAGCACCCAGAAGGTGAGCGCATGACAGCTTCTCCCGAATTCCGGTGGCAGGCGGTGGGCCGGCGCAAGACCAGCGTCGCCCGGGTCTACCTGACTCCCGGCACGGGCAAGTGGGACATCAACGGCCGCACGCTCGGCGACTACTTCCCGCGGCCCTCGCTGGTGCAGCACATCCAGCAGTCGTTCACCGCCACCGACACGCTCGGCGCGTTCGACGTGACCGCGCACGTCGACGGCGGCGGGCAGGCCGGCCAGGCGGGCGCGCTGCGCCACGGGATCGCCCGGGCGCTGGTGGAGGCCGATGGGATGCACCGGGCCAAGTTGCGGTCCGCCGGGCTCCTGACGCGCGATCCGCGCGCCGTCGAGCGCAAGAAGCCGGGCCGTCCGGGCGCCCGCAAGCGGTTCCAGTTCAGCAAGCGCTAGCAGCCGGCGGCGACTTCGCCGCCATCATCCACATCGCCGGATTCCGACCCGGGTGCCCCTCGGGGTCAGGTCGGGAGACGAAGGCGGTGGCCGGACAACCCTCAGACTGAAGGACTGACGACCTCGCATGGCACAGCCCCAACTGCAGGACCTGCTTGAAGCCGGCGTCCATTTCGGCCACCAGACCCGCCGGTGGAACCCGAAGATGCGCCGGTTCATCTTCGCCGAACGTTCCGGCATCTACATCATCGACCTCCAGAAGACCCTCCGCCAGATCCTCAAGGCGCAGGAGCTCCTCCGCGGCGTGATCCTCAAGGGCGACAGCGTCCTCTTCGTCTGCACCAAGCGCCAGCTGAAGGGCGTGGTCCAGGCCGAGGCGGCGGCGAGCGGCGGCCACTACGTGACGGAGCGCTGGCTGGGCGGCATGCTCACCAACTTCCAGACGGTCAAGAAGCAGATCCGGCGGCTCCGGGACCTCGAGCAGGGGGCGCAGGAAGGCGACTTCGAGAGCTACACCAAGAAGGAAAAGCTGCTCTTCGAGCGCGAGCGCGTGAAGCTGTCGCGCAACCTCGAGGGGATCAAGGGCATGAGCCGTCTGCCGGGCGTGCTGTTCGTGGTGGACGCCAAGAAGGAAAAGATCGCGGTCGCCGAGGCCAACAAGCTCGGGATCCCGGTGGTGGCCATCGTGGACACCAACGCCGACCCGGACGTCATCACGGTGCCGATCCCCGGCAACGACGACGCGATCCGCGCGGTGGCCCTGATCACCCAGGCGCTGGCGGAAACGATCGCCGAGGCCCGGGCGCAGATGCCGACCCGCGAGGTGGCCGACGACCAGGACGCCGAGACGTACAGCACCGACTCCGGCACCGAGGGCGACGCCGACGCGGACCGCAAGAAGCGCCGCGCCCGCCGCAAGCGGCGGCCGAAGCCCGAAGCGATCGCCGCCCGCCTCAAGGGAGAGGCGGAGGCCGGCGACGGGGACGCGAGCGAGCCCGGCGCGGCCGCCCCGGCTGCCGCGGCGGACTCGGACGCCTAGTCCGACCGACGCGGAATGCAGCGCGCCGCCGCTCCAGGCCTCCGATCGGCCAGGGCGGCGGTTTCACTATCCAACACGATGAGCGAGCCAGACCCGATGACGACCAAGACGATTTCCGCAAAGGACGTAGCCGAGCTCCGCGCCCGCACCGGCGCCGGCATGATGGAGTGCAAGAAGGCCCTCGAGGAGGCGGCCGGTGACCTCGACAAGGCGAGCGAGATCCTGCGCGCCCGTGGCATCGCGAAGGCCGAGAAGCGCAGCGGCCGCGTGGCCCGCCAGGGGCTCGTGGTCAACTACATGCACCACAACGGGCAGGTCGGCGTGCTGCTCGAGGTGAACAGCGAGACCGACTTCGTGGCCCGCACGGAGGAGTTCGGGCAGCTGGCGCGCGACATCGCCATGCACATCGCCTCCGCCGATCCGATCGGGGTCAATCCCGAGGACATCGCGCCGGAGCTGATCGAGCGGGAGCGGCGCATCGCCGAGCAGCAGGTGGCCGACGAGGGCAAGCCGGAGGCCATTCGCCCGAAGATCGTCGAGGGCAAGGTCAAGAAGTTCGTCGCCGAGCGGACGCTCCTCGAGCAGCCGTTCGTCAAGGACGACACGAAGACCATCGGCCAGCTGGTGAAGGAAGTGTCCGGCAAGCTGGGCGAGGCCATCGTGGTGCGCCGGTTCTCCCGGTTCAAGATCGGGGAAGACTGATGGCGCTGGCCTACCCCCGGGCCCTCCTGAAGGTGTCCGGCGAGGCGCTCGCCGGCGAGAAGGGCGTCGGCCTCGACTACCGCGTGATCGAGTCGCTGGCCGACCAGATCAAGTCGGTGCACGCCACCGGCGTGCAGCTCAGCGTGGTCGTCGGGGGCGGGAACATCATCCGGGGGACGGCCGCCAGCCGTGAGGGGCTCGACCGGGTCAACGCCGATTACATGGGCATGCTGGCCACCGTCATCAACGCCCTGGCGATGCAGGACGTGCTCGAGAAGGCGGGCGTCCAGACCCGCGTCATGACGGCCATCCGGATGGAGTCCCTGGCCGAGCCGTACATCCGGCGGAGGGCGCAGCGTCACCTCGAGAAGGGGCGGCTGGTGCTCTTCGCGGGCGGGACGGGCAACCCGTTTTTCTCCACCGACACGGCGGCGGTCCTCCGCGCCCTCGAGGTGGAGGCCGACGTGATCCTCAAGGCCACCAACGTGGACGGCGTCTTCACGGCCGACCCGAAGCTCGACACCTCGGCGACGTTCATCCCGGAACTCACCTTCCAGGAAGCCATCGTCAAGGGCTACGCGGTGATGGACGCCAACGCGTTCGGGCTGTGCAAGGCGAACCAACTTCCGATCGTGGTGTTCAACATCAACGAACCCGGCGCCATCTCCCGTATCCTCCAGGGCGAGCGGGTTGGGACGATCGTCCGATGAGCTCCATTCCTGAGCTGGTGAAGCACGGGCGCGAGCAGATGGCCAAGGCCGTCGACAGCACCCACCGTGAGCTGGGCACCATCCGGAGCGGCAAGGCGAGCCCCGCGCTCCTCGACCTCGTCCGCGTGGAGGCCTACGGCGCCCAGGTGCCGCTCAACCAGGTGGCCATGGTGGCGGCGCCGGAGCCGCGCATGCTGACGGTGCAGCCGTTCGACAAGTCGCTGGCCCCCGTCATCGAGAAGGCCATCCGCGACGCCAACCTCGGCCTCAACCCGGCGTCGCAGGGGAACCTGATCCGCGTGCCGCTGCCCGCCCTCAGCGAGGAGCGCCGGAAAGACCTGGTCAAGGTGGTGCACAAGATGGGCGAGGACGGCCGCATCGCCGTCCGCCACGCCCGCACCGACGCGCTCAGCAAGATCAAGAAGCTCGAGCACGTGCCGGAGGACGACCGGACCCGTGCCGAGAAGGACGTGCAGAAGCACACCGACGAGCACGTCCACAAGATCGACGACATGATCAAGGCCAAAGAAGCGGAAATCATGGAAGTCTGACCGGATGCCCAATCCGCAGCTCGACGCCATCCTGCAGGGCACCGTTCCCGCGCACGTCGCGATCATCATGGACGGCAACGGCCGCTGGGCCCAGGCCCGCGCGTTGCCGCGCCCGGCCGGGCACCAGGCCGGCATGCAGGCCGTCCGCGAGGCCGTCGAGGGTGCGCGGGCCGCCGGGGTCCGCGTCCTCACCCTGTTCGCGTTCTCCCAGGAAAACTGGCAGCGTCCCCCCGAGGAGATCGACGCCCTGATGGCGCTCCTCGAGGAGTACATCGCGCGCGAGCGCCAGGAGCTCATCGCGCGGGGCGTGTCGGTCCGGTTTCTCGGGGATCTCGACCGCCTGGTGCCGAGCGCGCGCGCGGCGGTGGACGAGACGGTCGCCGCCACGTCGGGCGGCACCGAGCTCGCGCTCAACATCTGCATCTCGTACGGCTCCCGCGCCGAGCTGGCGCGCGCGGCGCGGCTCATCGCCGAGGACGTCGCGGCCGGCCGCCTGGTGCCTGCCGAGGTGGACGAGGCCGCCATCGCGCGCCGCCTCTATACCGCGCCCTGGCCCGATCCCGACCTCCTGATCCGCACCTCCGGTGAACTCCGTCTCTCGAATTTTCTCCTCTGGCAGCTGGCCTACGCGGAGCTCTACGTCACGCCGGTCCTCTGGCCCGACTTCACCCGCCAGGATTTCTTCGAGGCCGTCGCGGAGTACCAGGGGCGCGAGCGGCGCTTCGGCCGCGTCTCCGTCTGATGGATCGCAACATGCGGACCCGGATCGCCTTTGCCGTGGTGGCGATCCCGGCGGCGCTCGGCATCGTCTGGCTCGGCGGCTGGGCGCTGGTCGCCCTCCTCACGGTCGCCGGCGTGCTCGGCACCCGCGAGCTCTTCGCCTTCGCGTCCACTCGCGGCGTCGAGCCGGCCCCGGTGCTCGGCCTCGGTGCGGCGATGCTCGCGGCGCCCCTGGCGTGGCTCAGCCTCAGCCGCCCGGAGGTGGGAGCGCTCGTCGGCACCTGGTGGCCCTACGCCGGCGCGACGTGGATCCTGGCCGTGCTCACCTGGGCGCTGGCGCGCCGGGGCCCGGACGCCCACCCGCTGGGCGCCGTCGCGGTGACGCTCCTCGGGCCGCTCTACGCGGCGGCCCTGCCGGCCTTTCTCCTCGTGCTGCGCCACGCCTCCTTCGGGCAGCGGTCCTGGCCGGGCACGGCGCTGGTGTTCTTCCCCCTCGTGGTGACCTGGGTCGGCGACTCGGCCGCGATGACCGGCGGCCGCACCTTCGGCGGCCCGAAGATGGCGCCCACGATCAGCCCCGGAAAGACGCGCTCCGGCGGCGTGAGCGGCCTCGTGGGCGCCGCCCTGGCCGGGGCGCTGTTCGCGAAGTTCGCGCTCGAGCCCGCCGGCATTCCGCTGGGCCTCGCCACCGCGGCGTTCATCGGCCTCGCGCTCGGCGTGATCGGCCAGGTGGGCGATCTGGCCGAGTCGCTGCTCAAGCGGGAAGCGGGCGTCAAGGACTCGAGCCACCTCATCCCGGGCCACGGCGGCGTCCTCGATCGCTTCGACTCGCTGATCTTCGTCCTCCCGGCGGCCGCCCTCCTGTTCCGCCTGCTCGGCGTCGTCTGATGCGCGGGGTGGCGGTGCTGGGCTCGACCGGCTCGATCGGCCGGAGCGCGCTGGCCGTCCTCCGGCGCCAGCGGGAGCATTTCCGGGTCGTCGCCCTCACTGGCGGACAGAATGCGGCGCTCCTCGACGAACAGGTCGCCGAGTGGGCGCCGTCATTTTCGGGCCTGGTCGGGCCGGCCGGCGCCGGCGGGCCGGGGATGCTGCTCGAGGCCGCGACGCATCCCGGGGTCGACATCGTGATCAACGCGGTGGTCGGCGCGGCGGGCCTGGACGCCACCCTCGCGGCCCTCCGGGCGGGAAAGCGCGTGGCCCTGGCCAACAAGGAGTCGCTGGTCATGGCTGGCGAGCTGGTCCTGGCGGCCGCGCGCGAAGGCGGCGGCGAGCTGGTGCCGGTGGACAGTGAGCACAGCGCGGTATTGCAGTGCGTCACGGGGCGAGGGTGCCCGGTGGTGCGGCTGATCCTCACGGCGTCCGGCGGGCCGTTCCGCGAGTGGCCGGCCGACCGGGTGCCGAGCGCCACGGTCGAGGAGGCGCTCCGGCACCCGACCTGGCAGATGGGCAACAAGATCTCGGTGGACAGCGCCACCCTCGCCAACAAGGCGCTCGAGGTGATCGAGGCCCACCACCTCTACGGGCTGGCCTACGACGACATCGAGGTGGTGGTGCACCCGCAGAGCATCGTGCACGCCTTCGTGGAGTTTGCCGACGGGAGCGTGCTCGCGCAGCTCGGCTTCCCGACCATGGAACTGCCCATCCTCTACGCCCTCACGCACCCCGCGCGGCTCGCCGACACCGGCGTGCCCCGGTTCGACCCCGTCGTCGCCGGCCCGCTCACCTTCGAGCCGGTCCGCACCGACGTGTTCCGCACCTTCGCGGCCGGCGTGGCGGCAGGCCGCGCGGGCGGCACCGCCCCCGCGGCGTTCAACGCGGCCAACGAGGCCGCGGTCGCGGCCTTCCTCGAGGGCCGCATTCCCTTCGGTCGGATTGCCGACACCATCGACGCCGTGCTCGCAGCCCACGTGGTCCAGCCCGCCGCCGCGCTCGACGCGGTGCGCGAGGCCGACCGGTGGGCCCGGGCACGCGCCCGTGAGGAGATGTCGTGAGCGTTCTGCAGACTGTCGCCGCCCTGGTCGTCGTCCTCGGGATCCTGGTCTTCGTCCACGAGGCGGGGCATTTCATGGCCGCCAAGTGGGCCGGCGTCTGGGTGCACCGGTTCGCGCTCGGCATCGGCAACCCGATCCCCGGCCTGTCCTTCACGCGCAACGGCACCGAGTACGCCATCTGCTGGCTCCCCCTCGGCGGCTACGTGAAGATGGCCACGCAGGAGGAAGACGCCACGAGCAGCGCGCTCGAAGGCGCGGCGCCCGACACCGTGGTCCCGCCGGACGCGTACTTCGAGGCCAAGCCGGTCTGGAAGCGGATGATCATCATCCTGGCCGGCGTGACGATGAACACCCTGTTTGCGTGGATGGTCTTCACCGGCCTCGCCGCCAAGAACGGCCGCGCATTCGACCCCGAGACGCGGGTGGGCGCGGTGGACACCACCGGGCTGCCGCCGGTGCTCGCGCCGCTCGCGGCGCTGGCCCCGGGCGACAGCATCACGGCGGTGAACGGGACGCCGGTCGTCCAGTGGAGCGACATCATCGACGGCATCATGTCGGGCGCGTCGGATACGGTCGCGATCGCCGTGGCGGGGAAGCCGGCGGTGGTGCTGCCGGTGCACCGGGACGCGCTCGAGGAGCGGGCGCGCGCCGCCCAGGCGATCCGCGAATGGCGAAGCGCGGTGGTCAACACCGTGATTCTGGGCGGACCGGCCTCCAGCGCCGGCCTCCTGCCCGGCGACACCATCCTGGCGGTGGGCGGCGTCGCCACGCCGCAATGGGACGACTTCAGCAACATCATCAGGGCCCACCCCGGCGATTCGATGTCGCTCGAGGTGGGCCGAGATGGCTCGCGGGTCACGGTCGTGGTGGTGCCGAGTTCCGAGACGGAGCTGGGCGCGGACAACGTGAAGCACACGGTGGGCCGGATCGGGGTGTCCAACCGGGGCCGGGCGGTCTACCAGAAGCTGACCCTCGGCGAGTCGGTCGGCGCCGGATTCACCGCGACCGTCGGCGCGTCGGCCGACGTGGTCCGGATGGTGCGCGGCATGCTGACGGGCCGGGTCTCGAGCCGGAACGTGGGCGGTCCGATCGCGATCGGCCAGCAGGCGGCCGCCTCCGCGCAGGCCGGCCTGGACATCTTCTTCGCCTTCCTCGGCGTGATCTCGATCAACCTGGCGGTGCTGAACCTGCTCCCCATCCCGGTGCTCGACGGCGGGCAGTTCATGTTCCTCTTGGCCGAGGGGATCCTCCGGCGGCCGTTGTCGCTCAAGCTGCGCGAGCGGCTGACCACGGTGGGCCTGGTGCTGATCCTGGCGCTGATGGTCTTTGCCTTTTCGAACGACATCCGCCGGGTCCTGGGGTTCTGACCTAAAGTATTTACTGGCAAAGGTTTGCGGCGTTGCGATGGCTCGATGGCGGACCGGGAGCCGGCCCGGCGACGGAACGCCCAACCCCTTGTCCCACCACGACTAGCGGGTTATTCTTCCGTGCTCGAAAGAATCGTGAACATCGACGTTGCCCACGCGGGCACCCAAGGGAATCCGACAGCATGAGCTTCGACAAGCAGGCAGTCACGCAGGCGCATCGCCTCCACGAGACGGACACCGGGTCCTCCCGTTTGCAGGTGGCCATGCTCACCGAGCGGATCAATTCGCTCACCGACCACTTCCGGACGCACCCCAAGGACCATCACGGTCGCCGGGGACTCCTCAAGATGGTCGGCACGCGGCGGCGCCTGCTCACGTACATGAAGCGCAGCGACCTGCCGGCCTACCGGACGCTCATCGAGCAACTGGGTCTCCGCCACTAACTGAAGCCCGTGGGCGAGGGCGTCCCGACCGAGCACGACGGGACGCCCTCTTTGCATTGCGTGCTCTGACAAGAAAAGGTTGTGACTGTGCATCGGATTGAAACTGAATTCGCCGGCCGGACCCTCACGATCGAGACCGGCAAGATGGCGAAGCAGGCTGCCGGCTCGTGCCTCGTGCGTTTCGGCGACACCATGGTCCTGGCGGCGGTGACCGTCTCCAAGAGCGTCTCCACCCTCCCGTTCTTCCCCCTGACGGTCGAGTATCGCGAGAAGACCTACGCCGCGGGCAAGATCCCGGGCGGGTTCCTCAAGCGCGAGGGGCGGCCGTCGGACAAGGAAATCCTCGCCGCCCGCGGCATCGACCGGTCCATCCGGCCGCTCTTCCCGGAAGGCTTCAAGAACGAGATCCAGGTCTTCGTGACCGTCATCTCCGCCGACCAGGAAAACGACGCCGACGTGCTCGGCGTGCTGGCGGCCTCGACGGCGCTGTCGGTGTCCCAGATCCCGTGGGACGGCCCGATCGCCGCGGTGCGTGTCGGCCGGGTCGAGAACAACTGGATCCTCAACCCCACGTTCCAGCAGCTCGAGTTCTCCACCATCGACCTGACCGTCACCGGGTCGGCCGACTCGATCGTGATGGTCGAGGGCGGCGCGCTCGAGATCTCCGAGAAGGACGTCCTCGACGCGCTCAAGATCGGGCACAAGGGGATCAAGGAGCTGGTGGGCATCGCGCAGAAGGTGATCGGCAAGGCCGCCAAGCCGAAGATGGCGTGGACCAAGGCCGAGCGTGACGCCGCGCTGACCGCCCGGGTCGAGGAGCTGGCCGAGAAGGCGATGGCCAAGGCGATCAACGCGAAGGACAAGGCGGGGCGCGCCGAGGGCGTGGCGAAGGTCAAGGCCGACGTCGTCGAGAAGCTCGCGGCCGAGTTCCCGGAGCGGGGCCGCGACATCGGCCACGAAATCGAGGAAGTCGAATACCGCGTCATGCGGGCGCAGGTGCTCGACAAGGGCGAGCGGGTGGACGGCCGGGACACCGACACCGTCCGGCCGATCACCATCGAGTCCAGCGTGCTGCCGCGGGCCCACGGCTCCTCGCTCTTCACCCGCGGGCAGACGCAGGCGCTGGTGGCCGTCACGCTCGGCACGTCGGACGACGAGCAGCGCATCGACAGCATCGACGTGGCGCGCGAAACGACCAAGTCGTTCATGCTGCACTACAACTTCCCGCCGTACTGCACGGGCGAGGTCAAGATGATCCGCGGCACCAGCCGCCGCGAGATCGGGCACGGTGCGCTGGCCGAGCGGGCGCTGCAGCCCCTCCTGCCGCGCTTCGAGGAATTCCCCTACACCATGCGGATCGTGTCGGAAATCCTCGAGTCCAACGGCTCCTCGTCGATGGCCACCGTCTGCGGCGGCTCGCTGTCGCTGATGGACGCGGGCGTCCCGATGAAGGCGGCCTGCGCCGGCGTGGCGATGGGGCTCATCAAGGAAGGCAAGAAGGTCGCCATCCTGACCGACATCCTGGGCTCCGAGGACCACCTCGGCGACATGGACTTCAAGGTGGCCGGCACCGAGACCGGCATCACCTCGATCCAGATGGACATCAAGATCCAGGGCCTCGACCTCAAGATCATGGAAGAGGCGCTCGACAAGGCCCGCCTGGGCCGGCTGCACATCCTGAAGGAGATGAACAAGGCGCTCTCGACCCATCGCGACGAGATGTCGCCGTGGGCGCCGCGCATCTTCACCCTGCAGATCAAGCCGGACAAGATCGGCGACCTCATCGGGCCCAAGGGCAAGACCATCCGCGGCATCCAGGAGGCCACCGGCGCCAAGATCAGCGTCGAGGACTCCGGGCTCGTCACCATCGCCGCCGTCGGCGGCGAGGCGGGCGAGAAGGCCCGCGAGATGGTCACCGCCATCTGCACGGAACCGGAAGTCGGCAAGATCTACGAAGGGCCGGTCAAGAGCACCACGGCCTTCGGCGCCTTCATCGAGATCCTGCCCGGGGTCGAGGGGCTGCTGCACATCAGCGAGCTCCAGCACGGCCGGACCGACAAGACCGAGGACGTGGTCAAGAAGGGCGACATCGTCAAGGTCAAGCTGCTCGAGGTGGACGAACGGGGCCGGATGAAGCTGTCCCGGAAAGCCCTGATCCCGAAGGAGTAGGGCAGTGCAGACCGTCCGTCTCGACGACGGGCTGTTCCAGACGAGCGCACCCAACGGCTGCACCCTCCTCTCGGAGGAGCTGCCGGGGGTGCGCTCGGCCGCATTGGGGATCTGGGTGCGCTCGGCCAGCGCCCACGAGGCCCGGGCGACGATGGGCGTCTCCCACCTGCTCGAGCACATGGTGTTCAAGGGCACCGAGCGGCGCACCGCGCACCAGATCGCGCTGGAGCTCGAGGTCCGCGGCGGGAGCCTCGACGCCTACACCAGCCGGGACCACACCAGCTACCAGGCCCACGTCCTCGACGCCGACCTGCCGCTCGCGGCGGAGATCCTCACCGACCTGGTGCGCCGCCCGCTGCTCCGCGACGAGGACCTCGCGCTGGAGCGGAACGTGGTCCTCGAGGAGATCAATGGCGTGGAGGACACGCCCGACGACCTCGTCTTCGAGCTGCACGCCGAGACGCTCTATCCCGCGCACCCGTACGGCTACTCGATCCTCGGGACCGCGGCGAGCGTCGGTGCCCTGTCGTCCGCCGACCTCAGGGCGGCGCACGGCCGGGGCTACTTCCGGGGCAACTGCGTCATCGCGGCCGCCGGGCACGTGGATCACCAGCAGCTGCTGACGGTCCTCGAGCGGGAGGGGTGGTTCGAGGGCGCCGACCGCGAGCCGGTGCTCCCGCCCGCCGTGACGGGCGTTGCCGCGCGGGGCGTGGTGCGCCGCGAGGCGCGGGACACGACGCAGGCGCACATCGTCTTCGGATCGGATACGTTTCCCTACGCTGATTCCCGGCGCTACGCCCTGGCGATGCTGGTGAACGCGTTCGGCGGCGGGATGTCGAGCCGGCTCTTCCAGCGGATCCGCGAGGAGCTTGGCTTGGCGTACGCCGTCTACGGGTTCCACCAGTTCTTCCGCTCGGCGGGGCAGGTGGGGGTGTACGTCGGCACCCAGCCCGGCACGGCGGACCAGGCCACCGACGCCATCCTCGCGGAGTTCGGCCGCATGGCGGCCTCGGGCCTGTCGGCCAAGGAGACGGACGACGCGCGGCGGCAGCTCAAGGGCCAGATCATGCTCGGGCTGGAGAGCCCGCAGAGCCGGATGAACCGCCTCGCCTCGTCGGTGCTGCACGGCGAACCCTACCGGCCGCTCGACCGCGTGCTGGAGGAGATCGACGCGGTCGGGGCCGAGACCCTGGCGGCGGTTGCGAGCGAGTTTTTTGCCCCGGAGCGGCAGACCATCGTCCGGCTGGGGCCCCCTTAACCACTTCACGACACTCAAGGGTCTGACCATGATCATCGGCGTGCCGAAGGAAATCAAAACCAACGAGAACCGTATCGCCCTGGTGCCGGCCGGCGCCGAGTCGCTGGTCGGGGCGGGACACACCGTGTACGTCGAGCAGGGCGCGGGCCTCGGGAGCGGTTTCCCGGACGAGGCCTTCACCGCCGTGGGCGCGAAGATCCTGCCGACGGCCGACGAGGTCTGGGCCAAGGCCGAGATGATCATGAAGGTCAAGGAGCCGATCGCGGTGGAGTGGCCCCGCATGCGGAAGGGCCAGCTGATCTACACGTACTTCCACTTCGCCGCCGCGGAGGACCTGACCAAGGCGGTCATCAAGTCCGGCGCCGTCGCCGTGGCGTACGAAACGGTGCAGCTTCCCAGCGGCGAACTGCCGCTCCTCACGCCGATGTCGGAGGTGGCGGGACGGATGGCGGTGCAGGAGGGGGCCAAGTACCTGGAGAAGGTCTTCGGCGGCAGCGGCATCCTGCTCGGCGGCGTCCCGGGCGTGGCACCGGGCGAAGTGGTGATCATCGGCGGCGGCGTGGTGGGCATCAACGCCGCCAAGATGGCCGCCGGGCTCGGGGCGCACGTCACCATCCTCGACCTTTCCCTCGACCGCCTGCGCTACCTGGACGACGTGCTCCCGGCCAACGTGGACACCACCTACTCCAACCGGCACAACATCCTCGAGGCCATCCGCTTCGCGGACCTGGTGGTCGGTGCGGTGCTCCTGCCCGGCGCCAAGGCCCCGCACCTCATCAAGCGGGCGGACCTGAAGCTGATGAAGCCCGGCTCCGTGATCGTGGACGTGGCGGTGGACCAGGGCGGCTGCGTGGAGACGATCAAGCCGACCACCCACGAAAACCCGACGTATTTCGTGGACGGCATCCTGCACTACGCCGTGGCCAACATGCCCGGCGGCGTGCCCCGGACCAGCACGCTCGCGCTCACCAACGCGACGCTGCCGTACGCCCTCAAGCTCGCCAAGCACGGCTGGAAGGCCGCCTGCAAGGCGGACCGCTCCCTCCTCCTCGGCCTCAACGTGGTCGAGGGCAAGGTGGTCTATCCGGGCGTGGCCGAGGCGTTCGGGCTGCCGCTGGTGAATGTCGACACCGTCCTGTAGCGGCCGGGAGCTGCCACGACGTGACCTGCGTCACATGACGCGATGACCGACATCCTTATTGTTCGGCTCCCGCACGGGGAGGGGCTTCCCCTTCCCGTGCGGGCCACGCCGGGGTCGGCCGGGTTCGACCTGGCGAGCGCAGAGGACGGGGAACTGGCGCCGATGGAGCGCCGCCTCTTCGCCACGGGGTTCGCGATCGCGATTCCCGAGGGATTCGAGGTCCAGCTCCGGCCCCGGTCGGGGTTGGCCCTGCGCCAGGGCCTGACGCTCCCCAACACGCCGGCCACGATCGACAGCGACTACCGGGGCGAGCTCAAGGTGGCCCTGGTCAATCTCGGCCCCGAACCGGTGCGGGTGACCCGCGGGATGCGGATCGCCCAGATGCTGCTCGCCCGGGTCGAGCCGGCGGCCTTCCGGGAGGTCGAGGCGCTGCCTCCGACCGGCCGGGGGGAGGGGGGATTCGGGAGCACCGGGCATTAAAGGCCTAACTCTCCGTCTTGTCCCGATTTACGGCTTTCGTTAGCTTTGCATTGACGCTCCCCCTCCCCCTCTGAAAGCCGTGAGACTGCCGCCAGGATGAGATTCTCCTCCTTTCGCCTCAGTTCGCTCATCCCCGCCAATGAAATCGCGGTGGACCTGGGCACGGCGAATACGCTGATCTACGTGAAGGGCGAGGGCATCGTGTTGAACGAGCCCTCGGTCGTGGCGCTCGAAAAGGCCACGGGCAAGATCAAGGGGATCGGGCTCGAGGCCAAGCGGATGCTCGGGCGCACGCCCGACGGCATCCTCGCGGTGCGGCCGCTGAAGGACGGCGTCATCGCCGACTTCGACGTGACCGAGAAGATGCTCCGCTACTTCCTCAAGACCATCATCGACAAGCATGTCTTCCGCGTGAAGCCGAAGGTGATCGTGTGCGTGCCGAGCGGCATCACCGAGGTCGAGCGCCGCGCGGTGCGCGACTCCGCGGAGACGGCCGGGGCCAAGGAAGTGTGGATGGTCGCCGAACCGATGGCCGCGGCGATCGGCGTGGGCCTGCCGGTCGAGACCCCCACCGGCAACATGGTGATCGACATCGGCGGCGGTACCACGGAGATCGCGGTCATCGCGCTCTCGGGCATCGTGTCCGACACCTCGATCCGGACCGGCGGCGACGAGCTCGACCAGGCCATCGTGCAGTTCATGCGCAAGAACTACAACTTGCTGGTGGGCGAGCCGACCGCGGAGGCCATCAAGATCAAGATCGGCTCGGCGGCGCCGGTGGGCGAGGAGCGGGAGATGGAGGTCAAGGGGCGGGACCTCGTGTCCGGCATCCCCAAGACCGTCCGGGTGCACTCCTCCGAGATCCGCGAGGCCATCCAGGAGCCGATCCAGCAGATCGTCGACGCGGTCCGGCGAGCGCTCGAGATCACGCCGCCCGAATTGGCGAGCGACATCGTGGACCGCGGCATCATCATGACCGGCGGCGGCGCGCTCATTCGCGGGCTCGACATCCTCCTCGCGCAGGAAACCGGGCTCCCGATCCACGTCGACGAGGATCCGCTCACCTGCGTGGTCCGCGGCACCGGACGCATCCTCGACGACCCGCTGAAGTACCAAAGCGTCCTCTCCAAGTAGCATGATGCTGGAGCCGGATCGCACGTTCGCCCGTCGCGACACGGCGCTCTTCGTCCTCTGTGTCGCGCTCTCGGTCGGGGCGCTCTTCGCGCCCGAGCCGTGGCAGTACGCCATGGCGTCCACGGCCCGCAACACCGCCCTCGCGCCGCTCATCGCCCTGCAGCGCCGCGCCGAGGCGTCCCGGACCAGCCGCGCCCGGTTCGAGGCCCTCACCGCCGAGCGCGATTCCGCCACCGTGGCGGCCCAGTCGCTCCCCGCCATTCTCACCGAAAACGCCGAACTCCGCCAGCTGCTCGGGCTCGCACGCCGAATTCCCCAGCGCACCGTGCCCGCGGAGGTGCTCCACCAGCCGCTGCCGACCGACGGCCGGAGCCTGCTCCTGAGCGCCGGACGAAACGCCGGCGTCGCGGTCTTCGAGCCCGTGGTCGCGTCCGAAGGGCTGATCGGCGTGGTCCGGACGGCAGGGCCCACCACCTCGACCGTGATGACGTGGGCACATCCGGATTTCCGCGCCAGCGCGGTGACGCTCGACGGGTCGGTGGCGGGGATGGTCGGCGTGACGGCCGACGCCTCGATCCGCGAACCGATGCTGGAACTGCGCGGCGTGCCCTACCGCGACAGCGTCGCCGTCGGCACGCCGGTGATCACGTCGGGCCTGGGCGGGGTGTACCCGCGCGGCATCCCGATCGGCACGGTGGCGGGCGTGGCGCGGCAGGCGGAAGGCTGGGAGCGGATCTACCTGGTCCGGCCGGCCGCCGCACCGGCCCGGACGGGCCACGTGCTGGTGCTGCAGCCTGGCGCCGAGTGGCCGGCGGCGGCGAGCGCCGCCGAGGACTCGGCCCAGTGAGCGCGGCTCGCGCCCGGCGAATCCGCTTCGCCCTGGTCATGCTGCTCCTGGTGGGGATGCAGTTCTACGTGCGTCCGCGGCTGTGGAGCCCGCGGATCGCACCCGATTTCCTCATGCTCGGCCTGATGATCTTTGCCATCCGGAGCCGTCCCGGCGCGGCGGCGGTGGCGGGGTTCATCATCGGCTTCGCCAGCGACGCCCTGACGCCGGCGCGCTTCGGCGCCGCGATGCTGGCGGAGACGCTCGTCGGATACACGGCGGCCTGGGGGCGGGCGGTCTTCTTCGCCGACAACCTGCTGGTGAACGCCGGGTTCATCGCGGCGGGGGTGTGGGTGCGCGACCTCCTCGTGCTGGTCGCCAGCGGCACGGGGGGCAGGGAACTGGCCGCCCAGCTTTTTGTCTGGAGTCCGCTCCTCGCCCTCAGCACCGCCGTCACCGGGGTGCTCGTGCTGGTGCTCTTCCGCGACTGGCTCGACATCCGGCTCGAGGAATGAACGAGTTCCACTCGTATCGCCGCGCCGAACGGGCGACCATGGCCCGCTGGCTCCTCGTGGCGGCCTTCCTGGTCCTCATCGGCGCCTTCTTCCGTACCCAGATCGTCCAGCATGAGCGCTTCCGGGTGCGGGCCGAGAGGAACCGGCTCCGGCTGGTGCCGCTCGCCGCACCGCGGGGCATCATTTACGACCGGAACGGCGGCATCATCGCCGACAACGTCCCGGGCTACGCGGTCAAGCTGCTGGCTCCCTCCCCGGATTCGCTGCGCGCCGTGCTCGCGAGGTTCCGGACCGTCGTGCCGCTCGACAGCGCGCAACTCGACGGCGTGATGGTCCGCTACCGCCAGGCGCCGTACCAGCCGGTGGTCGTCCTCGGGGACGGCACCTTCCAGACGGTCTCGCGGCTCGAGGAGCACCGGGCGATCCTCCCCGGCCTGGTGATCCAGTCCGAACCCCGCCGGTTCTATCCGGACAGCGAGGCCGTCGCGCACCTCGTGGGCTACGTCGGGGAGGTCACCGAGCAGGAACTCGAGAGCGACCACTTCCCCGGGGCCCAGCTCGGGACGGTGGTGGGCCGGGCCGGCCTGGAACAGGAATACGACTCGGTGCTCCGCGGGCGGGCCGGCATCCACTACGTCGAGGTGAACGCCAGGGGCCGGCTGGTGCGGGAGGACGACGTGGCGCCGGCGCTCCCCGCGATTCCGGGCGCGGCCATCCGCACCACCGTGGACCTGCCGCTCCAGCGGTACATCGACAGCCTCTGGCGGGCGGAGGCGCCCGGCGTGCGCGGAGCGATGGTGGCGCTCACGCCCACCGGTGAGGTCCTGGCGCTGTACAGCAGCCCCACCTACGACCCGAACGCGTTCGTCGGGGGCATTTCCACCGAGGAGTGGGTGAAGCTCACCGAGGACCCGGCCAAGCCGCTCCTCGACCGCGCCATCCAGACACGCTATCCACCGGCCTCGCCGTTCAAGCTCGCGGTGGCCGCCATGGCGCTGAAGCGGGGCGTCGCGACCCTCGGCACTCACATGCCGGAACCCTGCCGCGGCGGCCTGCAGGTGGGCAACCGTTACTTCCGGTGCTGGAAGCCGGAGGGGCACGGCAGCCTCGACCTCGAGGACGCCATCGCCAAGAGTTGCGACGTGTATTTCTACCAGCTCGGGCTCCGGCTCGGGCTCGACGCCATCCTGTCCGACGGTGTCCTGATGGGGTTCCGCGACCGGAGCGGCGTCGACCTGCAGAACGAGGCCGCGCCCATCTTTCCGTCGAACACGGCGTACTTCGACCGGAAGTACGGCCCGCGCGGCTGGAGCAAGTGGGGCGCGACGCTCAATTTCGCGATCGGGCAGGGCGAGAACACCCAGACGGTGATCGACATGACGCGCTTCTATGCGGCCCTCGCCAGCGGCGGAAAGGCGCCCACGCCCTACCTGGTCCGCCCCCGGACCGACCAGGTGCGCGACCTCGGGCTCTCCCCCGACCAGCTCGAAGGACTCCGCCGGGCCCTGATCGCCGTCGTCGAGACCGGCACCGCCTCGGCGAGCCGGAGCGGCGACCTCGCCATCGCCGGCAAGACCGGCACGGCGCAGAATCCGCACGGCGACGACCACGGCTGGTTCGTGGGGTTCGCGCCGGCCGATCACCCCACGATCATCGTGGGCAGCATCATGGAATTCGCAAAGCACGGCTCGCTGGTGGCACCCTACGTGATCAAGGTGCTGCACCGCTACGTCGTGGGGCCCGGCGCCTCCGACAAGCCGCCCATCATCAGGTTCGTCGCCCCCGACGACTCGGCGCCGCGCGCGGTCCAGGTCAAGCCGGACTCGATCCGGCAGATCGATCCCGTCGCCGACGACACCACGCCGCCCCCGCCGCCCGCGCCGTCGAACCCATGAGAAACCTCGGCCCCGACCGGCCCCTCGTCGTGATCACCGTCCTGCTGGCCGCGTTCGGCCTTGCCACGCTGTACTCCGCGGGGCAGACCGACGTCGTCACCCAGGCGAGAGACGTCTGGCTCCGCCAGTTGGTGTGGATGGGGGTCGGGATCGTCGCCGCGGCGGTGGTCTTCCGAATCTCCTTCCGGCTGCTGGAATGGCTGGCGCCGGCGGCCTACGGGTTCGCGATCATCCTGCTCCTCATCACCCTGGTGGCGGGCACCGGCCTGGGGACCGCCGCCAGCAGCAAGAGCTGGCTCTCCATCGGGGGTCACCAGATCGGGCAGCCGGCGGAGCTGGCCAAGCTCGCCGTGATCCTGATGCTGGCGCGCTATCTGTCCGGCCTGCGCGAGGCGCCCCGGAACCTCCGGGAGCTGGCGGCGCCGTGCCTCATCGCCGGGGTGCCTTTCCTCCTGGTGCTCAAGCAGCCGGACCTGGGCAGCGCCATCGTCTTCATCGGCATCCTGTTCATGATGCTCTTCTGGGCGGGCGTGAAGCCCTCCCTGCTCTTCATGCTGGCCAGCCCGGGGTTGAGCCTGTTCCTGGCGTTCAATACCTGGACGTGGGGCGTCTGGATGATCGTCCTGGCCATCCTCCTCGTGGCCTGGCGCCCGTACGTGGCGGAAGGAATCCTGCTGTACATCGCCAACTCGGTCATGGGGGCGCTGGCCATCCCGCTCTGGCAGCGTCTCGCCCCCTACCAGCAGAACCGGCTGCTCACCTTCCTGAATCCGGAAATCGATCCCCGGGCCGCTGGCTATCACGCCATCCAGTCCCGCGTGGCCATCGGCTCCGGCGGGTGGTTCGGCAACGGGTTCACCCAGGGGCCGCAGAAGCGGCTCGCCTTCCTACCGGCCCAGCATACCGACTTCATCTTCTCCGTCGTCGGCGAAGAACTCGGGTTCCTTGGCGTGCTCGTGGCGCTCAGCCTCTTCCTGGCGCTCTTCCTCGTCCTGCTCCGGATCGCGCGGCGAGCCACCGAACCGTTCGCCAGCCTGGTCGTGTTCGGTATCCTGGCCCTGTTCTTCACCCACGTCTTCGAGAACGTGGGGATGACGGTCAACATCATGCCGATCACCGGCATTCCGCTGCCCTTCTTTTCCTACGGCGGGTCGTTCTTCCTGATCTGCTGCGTGGCCATCGGCCTGGTCTTACGGGCGGCTTGGGATGCCAGGCTGTCCGGCTATGCCGATGTTTGACAACGACTTACGTCGTGAGGTCTGGCGCCGGACCCCGAACAGGCGCAAATTGGTACCCCTGATGAACCAGCCCTTCGCCTCCCCCGGGTCCTCCTTCACCACGATTGGGCTGTAATGGCCTGGTTCAAGAAAGAGCGGAAGCCACGGACGTCCGTCCGGGAGCGTCGTGAGGTTCCTGCCGACGCCTGGGAGAAGTGTGACGGCTGCGGTCACATGGACATCCGCGAGAAGTTCGAGCGGGCCCTCAACGTCTGCCCGGAGTGCGGCAAGCACCGCCGGATGACCGCCGAGGAGTACGTCGAACTGCTGAGCGACGAGGGGTCGTGGCGCGAACTCTGGGGGGACCTCCGCTCGGAGGACCCGCTGCACTTCGAGCACTACGCCGATCGTCTCGAGAAAGCCATTGCGAAGGCCGGCCCGGCCGACGCCGTCTACACCGGCGTCGCGCGGCTCGAGGGACTTCCCTATCACCTCGGTGTGATGAATTTCGCCTTCATGGGCGGTTCGATGGGGTCGGTCGTGGGGGAGAAGATCGCCCGGCTCGCCCGGCGCTCCCTCGAGCGGAAACGTCCGCTGGTGCTGGTCTGCGCCTCCGGCGGGGCGCGGATGCAGGAGGGCGTCCTCTCGCTGATGCAGATGGCCAAGACCAGCGCGGCCCTCGCGCAACTCGGGCTGCACGGCATCCCCTTCGTCACGATCCTCACCGACCCCACCACGGGCGGGGTGTCGGCGTCCTTCGCGATGCAGGGCGACGTCATCCTGGCGGAGCCCGGGGCGTTGATCGGCTTTGCCGGCCAGCGGGTCATCAAGCAGACGATCGGGCAGGATCTGCCGGAGGGATTCCAGACCGCGGAGTTCCTGCTCGAGCACGGGCAGATCGACGACGTCGTGCCGCGAGGGACGCTGCGGGACACCACCGCGCGGCTGCTCCGGCACATGCAGGGCGCTCGCCCGAAGTTCGACGCGGCGGACGCCAGCTGACTGTACATTTGCGATTGCCCCGCACGGCAACAGCAACAGCACCCACGAAATCACGAAACCACGAAGGCACGAAAGTGGCTTTTGTCGTGGTTTCGTGTTTTCGTGGATTCCTTGCTCTGTTGGCCGCGGCTCACGGAATCACCATCGCGCCGGCATCGCGGGAAGCCGAGGCTCGAATGGGCCTGACCTACGACGACGCCCTCGCGTTCCTCTTTCCGCGCACCACCACCATCAAGTTCGGGCTGGATACGACGCGGGCCCTCCTCAAGGGCCTCGGCGACCCGCACACCCTCATCCCGTCCATCCACATCGGCGGCACCAACGGGAAGGGCAGCGTGGCCACCCTCGTGGCCGAAGCGCTGGCCGCCGCTGGCTGGCGGGTCGGGCTCTACACCTCGCCGCACCTGGTGTCGTTCCGGGAGCGGATCCGGGTCGACGGCGCCCCGATCTCGGCGGAGGCGGTCGCGATGTGGACCGGCCGTCTCGAACCGCAGATGCGGGAGCTCGGGGCGACATTCTTCGAGGCGACGACCGCCATGGCGTTCGCCGACTTCGCGGCCCGCGGGGCGGAGATCGCCGTCGTCGAGGTGGGGCTGGGCGGCCGGCTCGACAGCACGAACGTCGTCACTCCGCTGGTGAGCGCGGTCACCAAGATCGCGCTCGACCACATGAAATACCTCGGCGACACCCTCGAGGAGATCGCCCGCGAAAAGGCCGGCATCGCCAAGCCCGGGGTGCCCTTCGTGGTGGGTGAGCGGGACCCGCGCCTGGTCGAGGTGCTGCGCCAGGAGGCGCGAAGGGCCGCGCGGTCCGCCGGGGGGAGGGCCGATGTCCGGGTCCTTCCACCGGCCTACGAGTGGACCGGCCGGCTGGGCCTCCGCGGCCCGCACCAGCGCCGAAACGCAGGCGTGGCGCACGGCGTGCTGATGGCGCTGCCGGAGCGCTGGCGGCCGCCGCTGGGTGCGATCGAGGAGGGCTTCGCGGCGGCGCGCGTGCCCGGGCGGCTCGACCGACGCGGCAAGTGGCTCTTCGACGTGGCGCACAATCCGGACGGCATGGAGTCGCTGGTGACGGCCCTGCGCGCCGAGCCGCCGGTGCCGCCGGTGCATGCCCTGGTGAGCATCCTGGGCGACAAGGAGTGGCCGGCCATGCTGGTCTGGCTGGACTCCGTGGTGGATCGGGGGGTCCTGACCGTGGCCCCCTCGGCGGCGGAGCGCGGTTGGAACCTCACCTGGCTCGAGCAGTGGCTTGCGCGGCCGGACCGGCCGCGCGCCAGGGCACGCTGGAGCCTCATCCCGGACTTCGGATCGGCGCTGGCGGAGGTGCAGCGCGGGGCCGGCACGGTGCTGGTCACCGGGTCGTTTCACACCGTGGGCGACGTGATGGCCACGCTCGGATTGGGAGACTAGCCGGGCGCCTCGAAGTAGCCAAATCCTTTGTTCCCAACTATTTTGCCCCCCATGTCGCACCAGTCGCTGCCCGGGTTCCGGGACTTCTTTCCCGAAGACTTGGCCGTGCGCGCGCAGATTTTCGCGGCGTGGCGGCGGGTGGCCGTGCGCTACGGTTTCGAGGAGTACGACGGCCCTCCGCTCGAGGCCCAGGATCTCTACACCGAGAAGAGCGGCCCGGAAATCGTCGGCCAGCTCTACAACTTCGTGGACAAGGGCGGTCGGCAGGTCGCTCTCCGCCCCGAGATGACGCCGACCCTGGCGCGAATGGTGGCCTCCCGCGCCAACGGGCTGCGCAAGCCGATCCGCTGGTTTTCCATCGGCCAGATGTTTCGCTACGAGCGGCAGCAGCGCGGCCGCCTCCGGGAACATTTTCAGCTCAACTGCGACCTCATCGGCGAGACCGGCCCGCTCGGCGACGCCGAGGTGATCGCGCTGCTCATCGACGTGGCACGCGAGCTCGGGCTCGGCGCCGACGAGGTGCGGGTGCGGCTCTCCGACCGCCGGGTCCTCGCCGCGCTCCTCCGCGCCGCCGGCGTGACGGAGGAGCAGCTGCCGCTGGCCTACGCCGCGATCGACAAGAGCGAGCGGCTGGATCGGGCCGCCCTCGAGGCCTTGCTCGCCGCCGAGGGCGCGGGGCTGGCGCCGGCGGTGATCGGGCGGGTGCTCGACATCCGGGCCATCCACGGACTCGAGCACGCACGGGAGGCGCTGGCCGGGGTGCCGGGCGCCGGCGCGGCGCTCGCCCCGCTGCAGCAGACCCTCGACGCCCTGGCCGCGATGGGCGTCGCCGATTTCGTGGACGTGGACCTCACGATCGTCCGCGGGCTCGCGTACTATACCGGCACCGTCTTCGAGCTCTTCGACGCGGGCCGTTCGCTGCGCGCCATCGCCGGCGGCGGCCGCTACGACGACCTGCTCGACCGGCTCGGCGGCGTGGCGCTGCCGGCGGTCGGCTTCGCGATGGGCGACGTGGTCATCGGCGAGCTGCTGAAGGAGCACGGCGCGCTCACCAAGGCCGGCCCGGTCCTCGACGTGTTCGTCGCCGGCGTGACGGCCGACGACCAGCCCCATGTGCTGGCGCTGGCGCACGAGTGCCGCGACGCCGGGCTGCGGACCGAGTTCGCCCTGACCGTGCAGGCCGTGGGGAAGCAGCTCAAGCAGGCGGATGCGCGCGGGGCCCGGGTGGCGGTCCTGATCGGGCCGGACGACCGCGCCCGGAACGAAGTGCAGCTCAAGGACCTGGCCGCGAAGACACAGCGGTCGGTGTCCCGCGACGACGCGGTGGCGGCGCTCCTGGCCACCCGCTCCTGACCCCGGGGCCGACCGACCGGCCCACCCGACGAGGCGACATGGCAGACGACAAGGCGCTCACCACGCGAGCCGCGGATTTTTCGGCCTGGTACAACGAGGTCATCGCGCGCGCGCAGCTGGCCGACTACAGCCCGGTCCGCGGCTGCATGGTCATCCGCCCGAACGGGTATGCCATCTGGGAGCAGATGCAGCAGGCGCTCGACCGGATGTTCAAGGACACCGGGCACCAGAACGCCTACTTCCCCCTCTTCATTCCGCAGAGCTTCCTGGCGCGCGAGGCCCAGCACGTCGAGGGCTTCGCCCCCGAGACGGCCGTCGTGACGATCGGCGGCGGCAAGGTGCTCGAGGAGCCGCTGGTCGTCCGGCCCACCTCCGAGACGATCATCTACTCGATGTACGCCAAGTGGATCCAGAGCTGGCGTGACCTGCCCCTGCTGATCAACCAGTGGGCCAACGTCGTGCGGTGGGAGCTGCGCACCCGGCTCTTCCTCCGCACCACCGAGTTCCTGTGGCAGGAGGGTCACACCGCCCACGCGACGGAGGCGGAGGCGGAGCAGGAGACCCTCATGATCCTGGGGATCTACCGCCGATTCGCCGAAGAGTGGATGGCCATGCCGGTGCTCACCGGCCGGAAGAGCGAGAGCGAGAAGTTCGCCGGTGCGCTCCGCACCTACGCGATCGAGTCGCTGATGCAGGACAACCGGGCCCTCCAGGCCGGCACCAGCCACAACCTGGGACAGAACTTCGCCAAGGCGTTCGACGTGACGTTCCAGACCGCCGAGGGCGGGCTGGACCACGTGTGGAACACCTCGTGGGGCGTCTCCACCCGGCTGGTGGGCGCGTTGATCATGACCCACAGCGACGACGTCGGGCTGGTCTGTCCGCCCCGCCTGGCGCAGTACCAGGTGGTCATCGTGCCGATCTACCGCAAGGACGAGGAGCGGACGGCGGTGGTGGGAGCGGCGGAGCGGCTGCAGACGGCGCTCCGCGCCGCCGGCATCCGGGTCCACCTCGACGCGCGGGACGGGCTCAAGCCGGGCGCCAAGTACTACGAATGGGAGTCGCGCGGCGTCCCGTTCCGGCTGGAACTCGGGCCCCGCGACCTGGCGGCGGAGCAGGTCATGCTGGCCCGGCGCACCGGCGGCAAGGAGGCGGTTCCGATCGCCGGGCTCGGCGACCGGATCCACACCGAGATCGACGCCATGCAGCAGGTGCTGCTCGCCGCCGCCGTGGCGCGCCGGGAGGCGGCCACCATCCGCGGGGCCACGCGCACGCAGCTGATCGAGGCGATGAACGGCCCCGGCGGGTTCGTGTACGGCGGCTGGTGCGGCGACGCCACCTGCGAGGCCGACATCAAGGAGCAGACGAAAGCCACCATCCGGGTGCTCCCGGACGAGGAGTTCCGATCCGATCCCGCGCCGGCGCGCTGCCTCTGGTGCAACCGGGACGCCGTCACGGAGGCGGTGTGGGCGAAGGCGTACTGATGCAGGCGGGGCAGCGCGGGCAGCGGGGCAGGCGGGGCAGCTGGCCCTGCTCGACGATGCCGGCACTAGTCGTCGGGCCGGATGGGCTGGTCATGGCGGGGGTGCCGCTCGCGCGGATCGCGCGCGAGATCGGGACCCCCGCCTACGTGTACAACGCCGAGGTGATCCGGCGGCAGTACCGCGCGCTTCGCGCCGCGTTCGCCGCGGTGCCGCACCGCATCTGCTTCGCGGTGAAGGCCAACAGCAACCTGGCGGTGCTTCGGCTGATGCACGACCTCGGGGCGGGCGCCGACCTGGTCTCCGCCGGCGAGATGCGACGGGCGCTCGCCGCCGGCTTCGACCCCGCGGCGCTCGTCTTCAGCGGGGTCGGCAAGACCGTCCGCGAACTGGAATCGACCGTGGCGGCGGGGATCGGCCAGGTGAACGTGGAGTCGGTCGAGGAGCTGCGCTGCCTGGGCGACGTCGCCGCGCGCCTCGACCGGGTCACGAAGGTCGGCATCCGGGTCAATCCCGACGTCACGACCGAAACCCATCCCTACATCTCCACCAGCCACGGCGGCATCAAGTTCGGGGTGCCGCGCGACCAGGTCCCGGCCGCGGCGGCGTACATCGGGTCGCATCCCTACCTCACCCTCGTGTCCGTCGCGATGCACCTCGGCAGCCAGCTGCTCGACCCGGCGCCCTACGGCGAAGCGCTGGAAAAACTGGCGGCCCTCGTCGCCGAGCTGCGCGCCGCCGGGGTCACCACGCTCGAATCGCTGGACATCGGCGGCGGGCTCGGGATCCGGTACCAGCCCGATGCGGCCGCGGGGCTCGATCCCGCGGCGCTGGCAGCCGTCGTGGGGCCGATCGCCAAGCGGACGGGGCTTCCGGTCATGATGGAGCCCGGCCGCTTCCTCGTGGGGAGCGCCGGGGTGCTGCTGACCGAGGTGCTGTACCGGAAGCACTCCGGCGGGCGGGAGTTCGTGATCGTGGACGCCGCGATGAACGACCTGCTCAGGCCGAGCCTGTACCGTGCCCACCACGAGATCGTGGAGGTGAAGCCGTCCGGGCGGGCGTCGGCGCCGGTGGACGTGGTCGGGCCGATCTGCGAGACCGGGGATTTCCTCGCGCTGGAGCGGGCGCTCCCTGCGGTCACGCCGGGCGAGATGCTCGCCGTCCTCTGCGCCGGCGCGTACGGGTTCGTGATGAGTTCCAACTACAACACGCGGGGCCGCGCGGCGGAAGTGCTGGTGGATGGCGGCCGCTTCTCGGTCGTCCGCCCCCGTGAGGACGTGGATGCGCTCTTCGCCACGGAGTCGCCGGACCCGTTCGCCACCCTGTCCGACCACGGCTGAGGAGCCGCCCGATGGCCACCGAGCAGCACCACGACGGCATCCTGATCCTCGACTTCGGCAGCCAGTTCACCCAGCTCATCGCGCGCCGGGTGCGCGAGGCGCACGTGTACTGCGAGATCCACCCGGGCACCCGCTCGATCGAATGGATCAAGCAGTGGCGCCCGAAGGGGATCATCCTCTCCGGCGGTCCCAACTCGGTGTATGATCCCGGCGCGCCGATCGCGCCGAAAGAAATTCTCGAGCTCGGCGTCCCGGTGCTCGGGCTCTGCTACGGCATGCAGATGATCGCCCACCTGGTGGGCGGCAAGGTGGTGAAGGCCGATCGTCGTGAGTACGGCCGCGCCATCGTGAAGGTGGCCGGCGGCCGGCTCTTCCGCGGCTTCACCAAGGGCGAGGAGACCGCGGTGTGGATGAGCCACGGCGACCACGTGGATACCCCGCCTCCGGGCTACGTGCTCACCGCCTCCAGCCCCAACTGCCCGGTCGCCGGCATCGAGCACACCTCCAAGCCGATCTACGCCGTGCAATTTCATCCCGAGGTGGCGCACACGGCGCGCGGCGGCGAAATCATCAGCGCCTTCCTCTTCGATATTTGCGGGGCGACCCCGGATTGGACCGCCGGCCACTTCATCGAGACCGAGACCGCGCGGATCCGCGAGGTGGCGGGCACCGCCCGGGTCATCTGCGGGCTCTCCGGCGGGGTCGATTCGTCCGTGGCGGCCGCGCTGGTGCACCGGGCCGTCGGCGACCGCCTCACCTGCATCTTCGTCGATCACGGCCTGCTCCGGCTCCACGAGCGGGACCAGGTGGAGGCCACCTTCCGCCGGCACCTCGGGATCGACCTCCGGGTGGTGGACGCGAGCGACCTTTTCCTCAAGGCCCTCGCCGGCGTGACCGACCCGGAGGAAAAGCGCCGGCGGATCGGCCACACCTTCATCGACGTCTTCGAGGCGGAGGCGCGGAAGGTGGGGAACGATGTCGGCTTCCTGGTGCAGGGGACGCTCTATCCCGACGTGATCGAGTCCACCTCGGCGACGGGGGGACCGTCCGTCACCATCAAGACCCACCACAACGTCGGCGGGCTGCCGGAGCGGCTGCCGTTCAAGCTGATCGAGCCGCTCCGCGAGCTGTTCAAGGACGAAGTACGGCAGGTGGGCCGGGAGCTCGGCCTGCCGGAGGAGATGGTCGGGCGCCACCCGTTCCCGGGGCCCGGCCTCGCCATCCGCATCCTGGGCGAGGTGACCCGGCCGGAGCTCGACATCCTCCGTGCCGTGGACGCCATCTACATCGAGGAAATCCGGGCCGCGGGATTGTACGACGACATCTGGCAGGCGTTCGCCGTGCTGCTGCCGATCCGCTCGGTCGGCGTCCAGGGAGATTTCCGCACCTACGACCAGGCGGTGGCGCTCCGGGCGGTGACCAGCCGTGACGGCATGACCGCCGACTGGTTTCCCTTCCCGCACGACGTGCTGGCACACATCTCGAGCCGGATCGGCAACGAGGTGAAGGGCGTCAACCGGGTGGTGTACGACGTGAGCAGCAAGCCCCCCGCCACCATCGAGTGGGAATAAGGGGCTCGCTACTGGGCGGCGGCGCTCGCCACCAGCGGCCTGGTGCCCGGCTCCCGTGCCGGGGCGCGGCCGTAGCGCGCGACGATCCCGGCGGCGATCCGCTCCGCGTTGGCCAGGATCGTGAGGCTGGTGTTGACGGCCAGCGATGATGGGATCGCCGCGCCGTCCGACACGAAGAGCCCCGGGTGGCCGAACACCTCCCCATTCACGTCCACGACGCCCATGCTCGGTGCGTCCGCCATCCGGCACGAACCGGTCTGGTGGGCCGAGGAAAAATAGGTGCCGGGATGTGGCATGCCGGTCCGATCCACCGACTCGACCGACACCGGCCGGCACCCGTTCCGTTCCAGGATCGACCGTAGCAGGCCCTCCACCGACTTCTCGTAGGCAGCCAGCGCTCCCAGCGACCCCAACTCCAGCTTCGGCTCGCGCTGGGCGTCGAGCGTCAGCCGGCCGGCCGGTGGCGTCAGGCCCAGGCTCAGCAAGATGACCATCCGGTGGCGCACCTGCTGCATCAGGGCGACGTGATCGGCACCCCACCACGCGGGCTCCGGCGAGAGGTCGGCCAGGCGCAGGCGCCCCGCCGCCATCATCTGCACCGGCAGCGGCTTGACCGTCGAGATGGTGATCCCGCGCGATTCCAGGAACTCGTAGCTGATCATCCCGGGGTGCGAGCGCCCGGTATACATGTCGCCGGCGGGCATGTCGTCCGGGAGGATACCCGCCGCCTTGACGCTGCCGTTGAAGGCGATGTGCCGCCCCACCTGGTCGCTGAGCTCCGGCAAGCCATCTCCCGACGCGAGCAGCAGCCGCGCCGATCCCACCGTGCCGCCTCCCAGGATCACGAGGCCTGCCAGGTACTCGATCGTCTGGCCGTCCTCTCCGCCGATGCGGCAGCGCACCCGGTAGCGGGGAGCGAGGGGTCCGTTCCCGCGGCGCGCAAGACGCTCGCCCGCCAGGGCTCGCACCTCGAGCACGTCGGTGTCGCACTCCACGGTCGCCCCGGCTGCCACGGCCTGGGGGAGATAGTTCACGTGCAGCGACTGCTTGGCGCCATAGAGGCAGCCGGTGACGCAAAAGCCGCTGCCGAGGCAGTTCTGGACGGCATATCGTGCACGGTCGCAGGAATAGCCGAGCCGCGACATCATCATGGCAAAGACCTGCCCGCTCCGCGGCACCTGCTCCTCGCGGATCTGTTCGACGTGGAGCATTGCTTCGGCCATGTCGTAGAACGGATCGAGAGTCTCGCGGGTCAAGCCGGTGGGCCAGAGCCGGCGCCCCTGTTCGTCGCGCTGATCGAACGCGATCGACGGGGCGCGCAGCGACACCATCTCGTAGAAGCCCGAGCCCCCGCCCAACGCCTCAGCGTAGGTGAGGCCCAGGTGCTCGCTGCCGATGCCCTTGAGGTACTTGAGCAGATATTTGGGATCCTGGGTCTGGCGGAAATCCTCGTATCCGAGTTTCGGGCCCTTCTCCAGGATGGTCACCTGGAGGCCGGCGAGGGCGAGGCGGAGAGCCGGCGCGAGCGCCCCGAAACCGGAACCGACGACGAGTACTTCGGTCTGTTTCGTGATCATGGTGCGCTCCTCAGGCCGGATTGCCATCGAATGACAGACGTCGCGAGGCGAACCGCGCGCGGTCGCCGTAGCTGGTCTCCGCAGGGGGGACCAGATGACCCGCACCGGGGTAGCCGGTCAGGCGGCAGCCGGCCTCGTCGTCATAGATCCCACCGTACACGGCGGCCTGCGAAAGAAAGGCGGCGCCGGTGTACAGCTTTCGTGTGATGCCGTCGCCCTCGAACGCGCGCCGCAGCACGGCCGTGCGCTGGTCGAGCGTCAGCGCGGCGAACGGCTGCTGGAAGCCACGCCGTGCCCGGCGATCGAGATCACTCGCCAGGAAGTCGGCGTATTTCGCCATCGGGTAGAACGGGTCGCGCAGGATGGTGACCGCCTGCAATTCAGCCGGGGTGAGCCCGGGCACCACGGTGTCGATGAACGCCCGAAGCGCCGCCTCGGTGGCGTCGCTCCCCGGACGATACGCCTCAGGGTAGGCCTTGAAGACGATGGTGGCCGGGGTGCAGGCTCCCATGGCAAACGCAGCAAGCCCCCCGGCGAGCAGGCGGATCGCCTGGCGCCGGGACGGGTCGCGGCAGGTTGTCGAAGTCGTGGCGTGGGACATGGCACCCTCCGTGGTTGGATGGAGGGTGCGACTGGCGGGTCAAGCCCGGGTCAAGCGGGGGTCAGACGCCCTTCGACTCGAGGAGCTGGAAGAAGGCCTCTGGAGAGGTGAGCCTGGCCAGCTCCTCCGGCACACCCGGCTCCTTGGCCAGCTGGGCGATCTTGCCCAGGGTGGGGAGGTACTGGTTCGAGACTTCGTTGGGCGGGGCCACGATCAGGAAGAAGTGATGGACCGGCTGGTTGTCGCTCGCGTCGTAGGCGATGCCCGCCGGCGAGTGTCCGTAGGCCAGCCGGAGGCGGTTCACCACCAAGGAGCGGCAGTGCGGGATGGCGATCCCGCGCCCCACGCCGGTGGAGCCGAGGCTCTCGCGCCGGCGGAGCATCTTGAGCAGGGTGTCGGCGGACTTGTCGTCCACGCGGAGGAGTCGCACCAGCTCGGACAAAACGTCGTCCTTGGTCGTGGCCGCGAGCGGGAGCTGGACGGCATCGTCGGCAAAGAACTCGCGGAGTCGCATGGGGCGGAAGCTTACAGGCGCCCGGAATGCGTGTCAAATCCCTATCATTGCTCGGTTTAGCCTCCCGCCGTATTTTTCAGGCATGCGGCTGCCCTATCCGTCCCCCCACGACTTCGCCCTGATCCTCGCGCCGATGGCCGGGGTCTCTGAGGCGCCCTTCCGCCAGATCAGCCGGCGGATGGGGGCCGATGTCGTGCTGTCGGAGTTCCTCTCGTCCGAGGCCATCCGGCGGCGGATCCGGAACACCCTGGAGGGGGCGGAGTTCGAGGAGTGCGAGCGGCCGATCGGCATCCAGATCTACGGCGCCGTGCCGGCGGCGATGGCCGAAGCCACCGCGCTCATCACCGAGCACTACAAGCCGGAATTCATCGACATCAACTTCGGCTGCCCGGTCAAGAAGGTGGTGCAGCGGAACGGCGGCTCGGGGTGCCTGCGCGATCCGCAACTGGTGACGGACATCATCCGCGCGGTCGTCGGCGCCACGCACCTGCCGGTCACGGTCAAGACCCGGAGCGGCTGGAACGACGAACTTCGGGATCCGGTGGGGATCGCGCTCCGGATGCAGGACGCAGGCGCGCGGGCCTTTACGCTCCACGCGCGGACCCGCACCCAGATGTATTCCGGCAAGGCGGACTGGGATGAAATCGCGCGCGTGGTGGAGGCGCTCTCGATCCCGGTGATCGGCAACGGCGACATCCAGACGCCGGAGGACGTGGTCCGCATGCGGGATCACACTGGTTGCGCCGGGGTCATGGTGGGCCGGGGAGCGTTCGGCAACCCCTGGCTGTTCCGCGACGCACGCGCCCTGCTGGAGGGCCAGCCCAGGCCGGCCGCTCCCACGGCCGCCGAGCGGTTCGCGCTGGCGCTCGAGCACGCGCGGCTCGCGCTCCGGCTGCAGGGAGATTCCCGGAAGACGGTCGTCGAGTTCCGGAAGCACTTCGGCTGGTACACCAAGGGCCTGCACGGCTCGAGCGAGCTCCGCCAGCGGCTCTTCCAGGTCGAGTCGATTGCCGCCGCCGAGGAGATCTTCCTCACCTACCTCGCACCCTCTCGCGCAGGTGGCGTGAGCCCGGAGCGGCTGGGCGCCCTCCTGGCGGAGGTGGCCGCCGGTCGCCTCTCCCCCGCGGCGGCGCTCGAGCAGCTGCGGGATTTTCCCACCGAGCAGTTGCCGTTCGCCAGCATCGACCACCACCGGACGCTCCGCCAGGGACAGCCGGAGGTGGTCTTCTGCGCCGGCAAGACCACCGAGCAGGTCGTCGCCATCTGCGAGCGGCTGCATGCCGCCTCCGGCAGTTTCGTCGGCACCCGCGCCACCGAGGCGCAGGCCGACGCGCTCCGCGCCCGCTTCCCGAAGCTCGAGTGGAACGCGCTCGCCCGTACGGTGTGGCTGCCACCCGATCCGCGGCCCGCGCCGACCGGGCGGGGCACGGTGCTTGTCGTCTGTGCAGGCACCAGCGACCTGCCGGTGGCGGAAGAGGCCGCCGTGGTGGCGGAGGCCTTCGGCAACCGGGTGGAGCGGATGGCGGACGTCGGCGTGGCGGGACTCCACCGCCTGATGGCGCAGGGGAGCCGGCTCCGCGAGGCCGCCGTGGTGATCGTGGTGGCGGGGATGGAAGGGGCGCTGCCGAGCGTCGTCGGCGGTCTGGTCGGCGTGCCGGTCGTGGCCGTGCCCACCAGCGTGGGGTACGGCGCGTCATTCGGCGGGATCGCCGCACTCCTCGGCATGTTGAACAGCTGCGCCGCCGGGGTGACGGTGGTGAACATCGACAACGGATTCGGGGCGGCGGCGGCGGCCACCAGGATTAATCGTCCCGGGGAGGGGTGATGCTGACTACCGTCCTCAAGCGCGGCAGCCCCGCGCTGGAATGGATCGACGTCACGGCCCCCGGCGCCGACGAATTGGGCAAGCTGGCCGCCACGTACGGCCTCCACCCGATGGCCCTGAAGGACTGCCTCGACCCCGAGCACCTGCCCAAGTACGAAAAGCTGGGCGACGCGACCTTCGTGATCGTCCGGGCCTACGACGAGGCGTCATCGGCCGACGCGGTCACCGTCCAGGAGATGACCCGCAAGGTCGCGGTGTTCGCCGGGCCGGCGTTCCTGCTCACGGTGCACCGGAAGCCGATGCCGTTCTTCGACGCCTTCACGACCGCCTGCCGTGCCCGCCCAGCCGACGCCATCGGGCTGGGCGAAGTTCTCGTCGACCTGGTCGGTGCCGTGGTCGTCACCTACGAGCGGCCCCTCGAGGAGGCGGAGCGCGTGCTTGACGACTACGAGGAGGCGCTCTTCGACGGCGGCAAGGCCGAGGCGGGGCTCGCGGAGATTCACCGGATCAAGCGGCGCGTGACGGTCATCAAGCGCGTCCTGTGGCAGACCCTCGGCGTCGTGCAGCGGCTGCACCCCCCGTCGGAAGGTCACTCCCCGATGTACCAGGATCTGCGGGAGAATCTCGAGAGCATGTATGCGTATGCCGACGAGATCCAGGACAACGTCAGCAACCTCCTCACGATCCAGCTCAACATCGCCTCGTTCCGGACCAACGAGGTGATGCGGATCCTGACGCTCTTCTCCGCCTTCTTCCTGCCGCTCACCTTCATCGTCGGCATCTACGGGATGAACTTCCGGTTCATGCCGGAGCTTGAGTGGCAGTTCGGCTATCCCCTCACGCTCGGGCTGATGGCGGCCGTGTGCGTCGCGATCTTCTTCTGGTTCCGGCATCGGGGATGGATGCGGTGACCGCCGCGTGGCTCGGCCTCCTCATGGGCGGCGCGGGGGCCACACTCGGATACCTGCTCGGCCGGCGCGCGGCTCGGCCCTCGGTGCGCCACGGGAGCTCCCGCACGGAAGCCGCCACCCCCCACCTCCTGCCCGATCCGGCGCTCGCGTGGCTCCGCCGCGCGAGCGGCGCACGCGGGGTCTGGGCGGTCGAGACCGGGCCGGACGGGATCGGGAGCACCACCTACCAGAGCCTGGCCCCCGATCGCGGCCCCGACGACGCCACCCTGGACAACATCGAGCGGCGCCTGGCGGCCTGCGCCCAGCGCGACGGCACCGGCGCCGAGCGGCTGGAGGCGGGACTCCTGCTGACGGCGTCGGCCGGGGGCTCCGTCGCGGCGGCCCTGCTCGAGACCGACCCGCCGGCCGGCCTGCAGGAGGCCACACGCAACGACCTGGCGGCGCTGCTCGACGGCATCGGACGCCGGCCCGTGCTCCACGACCTGGCGCAGGTCGAGGAAGGGGTGAGCATCGAGACGGTGGGCAGCGTCGGCATGCGGCTCGCCTTCCAGGTCGAGCGAATCGCGGGGGGTGAAGTGTACGTGTCGGCGAGGGAGCCGGCGGGCGCGCGAATCATCGGCGTCTCGGGGCTCGGGGACCGCCGTGCGCTGAACCAGCTGCTGCCGCCGGACTCGCCGCTCGCGCGCGTCGCGGCGGGAAGGGAAGGCGAGACGACGAGTACCGACCCCCTCGGCGGCGCGGTGTCCGACCGCCGCCGCCATCCACCGGCCCGCGTGGCGCCGATCGACCGGTTCGACCAGGCCATCGGGGCGGTGGCGTGGCGGGTGCCCGACGGATCACCCGTGGGCGAAGCGTCCATCCGCGAGGTGGGCGAGGCGCTGCAGGCGGCGGCCCCTCGGCTCGAGGTGGCGCTCCGGCTCGCCGAGGGGCACGAAGGGGCCACCCGGGACCCGCTGACGGGGCTCCTCAACCGGCGCGGGCTCGACGAACGGCTCAGGATGGTGGGCGTCGAGCGTGGGACGCTGATCGCGCTCGATTACGACCAGTTCAAGCGGCTCAACGACGCCCTCGGCCATCCCGCGGGCGATGCGGCGCTGCTCCACCTCTCGAGGATCCTGCACGAGCAGGTGCGCGGGGTGGACGCCGTGGCGCGGGTGGGCGGCGAGGAATTCCTGCTCTGGCTGCCGGGGGCGTCGCTGGCGGAAGGGCTGAGCGTCGCGGAACGCATCCGGGCGCGGCTCGCGAGCACGACATGGGACTGGCAGGGACGTCCCTGGCCGCTCTCCGCCTCCTTTGGCGTGGCGTCGTGGCCCGAAACCACGAACAGCCGGGAGAATCTGGCCGCGCAGGCCGATGCGGCGCTGTACCGGGCCAAGTCGGGAGGGCGCAATCGCGTGGAACAGTGGCGGGCCGGGTAGCCAGCGATTAAAGGCCTGTTTAGTATTGGGGCGTTCACGCCGAAGGCCCTTCTTGGAACGGTCATCGTTCCCTCTATCCCCCGAGGAACTGCATGTCCGCACGTCAGAAACTGGCCGCCACGGTCGCGCTGGCGCCGATACTTCTCGTCGCGGCCGCCGGGTGCGGCGGCCGACCCGACGTCGTCGAGCAGAAGGCCATCGCCGAGGACGCCTATGTGTACGGCTTCCCGATGATCGCCAACTACAAGGCGATGTACCAGTTCTCGGTGGACAGCGGCACCTCGCAGTACAAGGGGCCGTTCAACAGGATCGTGAACGACTCGCAGGTCTTCACGCCGGCGGACAGCACGGTGATCACGCCCAACAGCGACACTCCGTACTCCATGCTGGAAATGGACCTGCGGGCCGAGCCGATCGTCTTTTGCGTCCCGGCGGTGGATTCCGGGCGGTATTACTCGGTGCAGCTGATCGACATGTACACATTCAACTTCGGCTATGTCGGGAGCCGCGCCACGGGAAACGGGGCGGGGTGCTACATGGTTGCCGGTCCCGGCTACAAGGGTGGGACGCCGGCGGGAGTGGCGAAGGTGTTCCCGTCCGAGACGGAATTCGCCCTCGCCATCTTCCGCACCCAGCTCTTCAACGCCGGCGACATCGCGAACGTGGTGAAGATCCAGGCGGGGTACACCGCCAGGCCGCTCTCGGGGTTCCTGGGCCAGCCGGCACCGGCCGCGGCCCCGCCGGTGGCCTGGCCGGCGTTCACGGAGGAAGCGTTCAAGACCGACGCCTTCGCGTTCCTCAACTTCGTGATGCAGTTTGCGCCCACGGTGAGTGCGGAGGATTCGCTGCGCGCGCGCTTTGCGCGGATCGGCATCGGGGCGGGGAAGCCCTACAGCTTCGCGGCACTGTCAAAGGCCGACCAGGCGGCCCAGGGTCTCGGCATCAAGGACGCCTACGCCTCCATTCAGAAGGCCCGCGAGTCCCTGGGCGAGAGCGTGAACGGGTGGCGGGTTTCCACGAAGTCGTTCGGCAATCGCGCCTTCCTCAATGGCGACTGGCTGACCCGCGCGGCGGCGGCGCTGGCGGGAATCTACGGCAACGACGCCGTCGAGGCCCTGTACCCGATGACATTCACGGACAGCGCGGGGAAGAAGCTCGACGCCAGCCAGGGGAACTACACCGTGACCTTCCCCGCCGGCCAGCTGCCGCCGGTCAATGCCTTCTGGTCGGTCACGATGTACGACGGGACGTCGCAGCTGCTGGTGTCGAACCCGGTCAACCGCTACCTGATCAACTCCCCGATGCTGCCGGATCTCAAGAAGAACGCCGACGGCTCGCTCACGCTGTACGTGCAGCACGCCTCGCCGGGAAAGGGCAGGGAGGCCAACTGGCTGCCGGCCCCGAACGGCACGTTCTACCTGGTGATGCGCCTGTACTGGCCCAAGGACGAGGCACTCAACGGCAGCTGGAAGCCTCCGACGGTCGTGCCGGTATCGAAGTGAGGGAGCCAGGTACGTATCACGATGGACCACGGACCATGCGAAAGGCCGCAACCATGAGCAGGACACTAGTGACGGCAATGCTGGCGATGGCTGTTCCCGCGGCGCTCTTGGCGCAGGAACCCGCCAAGCCCGAGACCAAGGCCGAGCTCGAGGCCAGGGCAGCGGCGCTGGCGAAGCAGACGCAAAACCCGGTGGCGGACCTCGTGACGATTCCGCTCCAGTTCAACTGGAACACCGGCGGCGGCCTGGGGGATCAGACCCTGCAGGTCATCAACGTCCAGCCGGTGCTCCCGCTGGCGCTCGACGATGATTGGCTGCTCGTGTCCCGGACGATCGTCCCCATGGTGAACGTGCCGCTCTCGTCCGGAGACCGCTCGACCGGCATCGGGGATATCCAGGAGCAGATGTTCCTTACGTCCGCGAATCCCGGCAAGGTGATCTGGGGGTTCGGCCCGATCTTCTCCTTCCCCACGGCCACGAACGACGCCCTGACCACGGGGCAGTTCGCGTTGGGGCCCGACTTCGTGATCCTCACCATGCCCGGTAAGTGGGTGATCGGGGCCGTGGCGAATCAGTTGTGGCGCATCGGCGGGAGCGACAACACCACGGCGATCAGTTCGTTCTTTGTTCAGCCGTTCATCAATTACAACCTGCATCGCGGGTGGTCCCTTTCCACCTCCCCGGACATTACGGCCGACTGGAACGCGCCAAGCGGCCAGCAGTGGACCGTCCCGCTTGGTATGGGGGTCTCGAAGGTGAGCGGGATCGGGAAGCAGCCGGTGAACCTGAGCCTGCAGTACTATCACAACGTCGTCCGTCCTGACAACGGTCCCGCGGACGTGGTGCGGATGGTTTTCGCGCTCTTGTATCCGGTCGCGCGGCCGAAGAAGTAGAACAGCCAGGGCGGGGTCAACTCACTTGCCCGGGAGTGGCCGAATGTGTATCATTCTGACACACCCGGGGGCGATCGGCTTCGACGGGTTGGAAGAAGGAATTGCTGCGTGCCCAGGTCCAAGTCCCTGGCTAAACCGCTTGGAAACAACCAAACGCCAACGATAACCTGGCGCTGGCTGCGTAAGCTGAGCTGAAAAGCTCGCTTGTCGCACCTCCGGTTTGCTGAGCCCGCCCGGGGCGCGGTAGATCGGATCGCAAATCTGGGCTGGCCGAGCGTGTTCCTCCGACGCGTGAGGCGAGACTTCAGGAGGTCGTCCCCGAAGCGGCCGGTCCCACGCCGGGTCGGGGAGACGCAAGAAGCGGGATCTACGCACGTAGATGCGGTTCCGGAACCACACTCGGACCAGGGTTCGATTCCCTGCGCCTCCACTGACTCGAATGCAGAAGACCCCGGACCTGGGCGCCATGCCACGGTCCGGGGTCTTCGTGCTCCGGGGGGTGGCCCCCCGAACGCTGGGTCTAGTTCTTCTTCGGCGCCGGGGTGACCTTGATCGCGAGCGCCTGGGTGTAGGTCAGGTCGACGAGGTCGCCCACCTTCACGCCCTGGAGCCGCTCCGGGTGCAGGACCTTGATGGTCTGGGTGTTCCCTTGCGGTCCCTTGAAGGTCACGGACGGGACCTTGGTGTCGATCGCCGTGATCGTGACGGTCGCCGTGGTCTGTTGCGCGATGGCGCCCGCCGGCATGGCGCCCACCGGGGCCGCCGCGCCGGCGACGGTCGTGGTCGGAGCAGGCGCGGTACCGGGTTTCCGCACGTCGTACGCGAGCGCCTCGATGTATGTGACGGTGACGTTATCTCCCTGCTTGACCTGGGCGAGGTTCTTCACCGCGGTGTCGGCTACGAAGCTATACACCTGGCCGTTCTGCGCAGTCAGGGTGACCGCGCGCGTCTTCTGGTTGATGGCGGTCACCGTCGCGGTCACGGTGACGGACGCCATGACCGCCTGGCCGGTCGGCTGGACGGCGGGCTTGGCCGGAACCTGGGCCCGGGCCGTGGTCGCCAAGCCGAGTGCAAGTATCGCAAATCCGAGTCGCTTCATGGTGTTCCTCCAAGGGGTGAGGGGGCGGTCGACCAGCGCAATCTATCTGGCATTTCTCACGGTTCGATGAAGAAGCCGTGAAGAGGCGATCGGATTCCTGAAGTTTTCGTCACGGCCCTGTCACCGGTCTGGACGTCCCCCAGTGGCCCGAATACGTTTCATCCGTCGTCGGAGGCGATGGCCACTGCCTCCACCGGTCACCCCCTGAACCGCAGGAGTGCTTGATGAAATCCGATACGCGCCGGTGGCGGCTCTCGGTCGTCGTTGCCGCATCCTTCCTCGCCGGCGCCACTTCGCTCGCCGCCCAACAGACCACCGGCGTTCCCTGCTCGCCGAGCGCCACCACCACGGTGGACGGTCGATACCTTCCCAATCCGCCGGCCCAATTCGGTGGCGTCATCAACCTGAGCGCCAGGGATTCGAAGTCCTGCTGGCCGGCCACGGTCGTCCCCCCGAAGGGGGCGCCGAACGTCCTCCTCATCATGACGGACGATGCGGGGTACGGCATCTCCAGTTCGTTCGGCGGCGTCATCCCGACCCCCGCGATGGACCGGATCGCCTCCGCGGGCGTCAAGTACACCCAGTTCCACTCGACCGCGCTCTGCTCCCCCACCCGGGCGGCGCTGATCACGGGGCGCAACCACCACTCGGTGGGCTTCGGCGTCATCTCGGAGCAGGCCACCGGCTACCCCGGCTACAACTCCATCATCGGACCGGAGAACGCCACCGTCGGTGAAATCCTGCGGGAGAACGGCTACGCCACCAGCTGGTTCGGCAAGAACCACAACACCCCAGCCTACCAGTACAGCGCGGCCGGGCCCGTTCACCCAGTGGCCGATCGGGATGGGCTTCGACTACTTCTACGGCTTCATGGGCGGCGAGACAGACCAGTGGACGCCGTACCTGTTCCGGAACACGACGCCGGTCTATCCCTGGATCGGCCATCCGGGATACAACCTGACCACCGACATGGCGGACGACGCGATCGAGCATATCCGCCAGCTGAAGGCGGTGGCACCGGAGCAGCCCTTCTTCGTGTATTACGTCCCTGGTGGGACGCATGCACCGCATCAGCCGACGCCCGAGTGGATCGCCAAGATCCACGCGATGCACCTTTTCGACAACGGCTGGAACGCGCTCCGGGACACGATTTTTGCCAACCAGAAGCGCCTCGGCGTCATTCCCGCCAACACGCAGCTGACCCCGTGGCCTGACCAGCTGCCCAAGTGGGAAACGCTGACGCCCGAAGAGAAGAAGCTCTTCATCAAGCAGGTCGAGGTGTTTGCCGCCTACGTGGCGTACACCGATAATGAGATCGGACGGGTCATCCAGGCCGTGCAGGACGCCGGCGAGCTGGACAACACCCTCATCATCTACATCGAGGGGGACAACGGCAACAGCGCCGAGGGGAGCACGGTGGGCACCCCCAACGAGTACACTTCGCTGGGCGGGATGCCCAACATCCCGATCGCCGAACAGATGAAGTTCTACGACGTCTGGGGCTCGGACCTGACCTACCCCCACATGGCCGTGGCGTGGAGCTGGGCCTTCGACACGCCGTTCAAGTGGACCAAGCAGGTCGCGTCCTTCTTCGGTGGCACTCGCCAGGGCATGGCGATGTCGTGGCCGGGGCACATCCCGGCCGGCGGCGCGGTCCGGACCCAGTTTCACCACATGATCGACATCGCTGCCGACCATTCTCGAGGCCACCGGCATTCAGGCGCCCGCGATGGTGGATGGCGTGGCGCAGCGGCCCATCGAGGGCGTCAGCATGGCGTACAGTTGGCCGGCGGAGAGCGCACGCGTCAAGTCCCACCGCCAGACGCAGTACTTCGAGATGTTCGGCAACCGCGCGCTCTACCACGACGGCTGGATCGCCGTCACGGTGCCGCCGGCTCCGCCGTGGCTGATGGGGCAGGCAAAGATGCCCGAGGTGGTCAACGGGTATCCGTGGGAGCTCTACCACATCGACGAGGACTACTCGGAGAACACCAACCTGGCCGCCGCCAACCCCGACAAGTTGCGGGAACTGCAGGAAATGTTCATGGTCGAGGCGGCCAAGTACAACGTCTTCCCGCTCGACAACCAGATCCTCGAGCGGATTCTCTCCCCGCGCCCGAGCGCCACGGCGGGCCGGACCACCTTTACCTACAACGGCGCGCTGGCGGGGATCCCCCTGAGCGACGCGCCGAGCGTGCTCACCCGGTCGTTCACCATCACCGCCGAGGTCACGGTGCCGAAGGACGGCGGCAACGGGATGGTGGTCACCGCGGGCGGGCGGTTCGGCGGATGGGGCTTCTACGTTCTCAAGGGGAAGCCGGTCTTCACCTACGACCTGGCCGACCTCGAGCGGTTCCGCTGGGCCGGCGCCAAGGCGCTCACGCCCGGCAAGCACACCCTCGTCTTCGACTTCACCTACAAGGGCCCCGGCTTCGGCAAGGGCGGCGACGGGGTGCTGTCCGTGGATGGGACCAAGGTGTCGACCTTGTCCATTCCCCACACCATCCCGTTCCTGATGGCCATCGACGAGACCTTCGACGTCGGGTCAGATCTTCGGACCGGGGTCAACGACGCAGACTACAGCGTCCCGTTCACCTTCAGCGGCACGATCGGCACGGTGACCGTGAAGCTCGGCGAGCCGCAGTTGTCGGCGGCGCAGGTGCAGCAGCAGAAGTCGCACCTGGCCAGCGTCGGCGACTAGCCGGAACGAGGGCAGGAAGAGACCGGGGACCTCGGGGCAGTTGCCCGGAGGTCCCCGGTCGGTTTTCCTGCCCGCCCCGCTGCCCCGCTGCCCCGCTGCCCCGCTGCCCGGCCTAGATGTGCCCCTCCAGGTCGATCTTCCGGATCTTCTCCTCCTGCTCCACCCGGAACGCCTTCAGCTTCTCGGCCAGTGCCTTGTCGGTGCGGGCCAGCATCGCCACCACGAAGAGCGCGGCGTTATGGGCGCCGGCGTCGCCGATGGCAAAGGTGGCCACCGGGATGCCGGCCGGCATCTGCACCGTGGAAAGGAGCGAGTCCATTCCCTGCAGGTGCTGGCTCGGCATCGGCACGCCGAGCACCGGGATCGTGGTGCCGGCCGCCATGACCCCGGCCAGGTGGGCCGCCCCGCCGGCCGCGGCGATGATGCACGCCAGGCCGCGCTGCTCCGCCGTGGCGGCGTACTCGTGGGCCAGGGCGGGAGAGCGGTGCGCGGAGATGACCCGCGACTCGCACTGAATACCGAAGCCCGTGAGCCGGTTGGCAGCGTGCAGCATGACCGGCCAGTCCGAGGCACTGCCCATCACGATGCCCACCAGGGGAGTCGCCATCTTTACACCGTCGCTTTCGTGCGGTCCATGGTGCCGCGCTTGGCCAGCGCCGCCTGCGCGGCGGCGAGCCGGGCGATCGGCACGCGGAAGGGGGAACAGCTGACGTAATTCATGCCGAGGTCGTCACAGAAGCCGATGGCGGCCGGCTCGCCGCCGTGCTCGCCGCAGATGCCGAGCTTGAGGTCCTGCCGGGTGCGCCGGCCGAGGTCGCAGGCCATGGCAATCAGTTTACCCACGCCGGACTGGTCGAGCACCTGGAACGGGTCGTCGGGGATGATGCCGTGCTCGATGTAGTACGGCAGGAAGCTCCCCGCGTCATCCCGGGAAAGGCCCCAGGTGGTCTGCGTCAGGTCGTTGGTGCCGAAGCTGAAGAACTGCGCCTCGCGCGCGATCTCGTCGGCGGTGAGCGCCGCCCGCGGCAGCTCGATCATCGTGCCGAGCAGGTAGGGCACCGTGAGCTGGCGTTCCCGGAACACCTCTTCGGCCACCTGGCGGATGATGAGCGCCTGCCGGCGGAACTCCACCACCGTGGAGGTGAGCGGGATCATGACCTCGGGCTGGACCCGGCCCTTTCGCGCCGCGACGGTGCAGGCCGCCTCGAAGATGGCCCGGGCCTGCATCGCGGTGATTTCAGGATGAATGATGCCGAGCCGGCAGCCGCGGAGGCCGAGCATCGGGTTCTGCTCCTTCAGGCGGTCCACGATCCGGTGCAGCTCCCTGGGGTCCTTCCCCATCTCCTTGGCCAGGCCGGCGAGTTCCTCCGGATCGTGCGGCAGGAATTCGTGCAGCGGCGGGTCGAGGAGCCGGATCGTGACTGGATACCCCTCCATGGCCCGGAAGATCCCCTCGAAGTCTCCCCGCTGCATCGGCAGCAGTTTGGCCAGGGCCTTCTTGCGGCCCTCGTCATCCGACGCCACGATCATCTCGCGCATGGCGGAGAGGCGGTCGCCCTCGAAGAACATGTGCTCGGTGCGGCAGAGCCCGATCCCCTCGGCGCCGAAGTCCCGGCCGCGGTGGGCGTCGGCCGGCGTGTCGGCGTTGACGCGGATCCGGAGGGTCCGCACCTTGTCGGCCCATCCCAGGAGCCGGTCGAAGTTGCCGGTCACTTCCGGGCTCACCAGCGCCGCCTGTCCCGCCAGCACCCGGCCGGTGGCGCCGTCCAGCGTGATCCACTCGCCTTCCTTCACCCGCCGGCCGTTCACCGAGAAAGAGCCCGCCTCCTCGTCGACGGTGATTTCCTGCGCGCCCGCCACGCACGGCTTGCCCATGCCGCGGGCCACCACGGCCGCATGCGAGGTCATGCCGCCGCGGGCCGTGAGGATGGCCTTGGCCTGGACCATTCCGTGGAAGTCCTCCGGGCTCGTCTCCCGCCGCACCAGGATGACCGCGTCGCCCTTGCGCCCCCGCTCCTCGGCGTGGTCGGCCGTGAACACCACCGTCCCCGAGGCGGCGCCCGGCGAGGCGGGCAGGCCCGTGGTGAGCAGGTCGAGATCCGCCTTCGGGTCGATGGTCGGATGGAGCAGCTGGTCGAGGTCCATCGGGGGGATGCGGGCGACCGCCTCCTCCTGCGTGATCAGCCCCTCGTCCACCATTTCGCAGGCGATTCGCACCGACGCGTGTCCCGTCCGCTGGGCGCGGCGGGTTTGCAGGAGGTAGAGCTTGCCGTTCTCGATGGTGAACTCGAGGTCCTGCACGTCGCGGAAGTGCCGCTCCAGCGTGCGCGCGACCCGCTCGAACTCCGCGAACGCCGCCGGCAGGGTCTGCTTCAGCCGCTCGATCGGCTCGGGGTCCCGGGAGCCGCTGACGACGTCCTCGCCCTGGGCGTTGAGCAGGTACTCGCCGTAGAGCACGCGCTCCCCCGTGGAGGGGTCGCGGGTGAAGGCCACGCCGGTCCCCGATCCCTCGCCGAGGTTGCCGAAGACCATCGTGACGATGTTGACCGCGGTGCCCATCGAGTCCGGGATGTCGTGCAGCCGCCGGTAGTCGGTGGCCCGCTTGGTGTGCCAGCTCTCGAAGACCGCCTCGATGGCGCCCCAGAGCTGGTCCACCGGCTTGTTCGGGAACTCCTTGCCGGTCGCGGCGGTGATGTGCGCCTTGAAGTCCCGCACCATCCCCTGCATGTCCGTGGCCGGGAGGTCGATGTCCCGGGAGACGCCGGCGGCCTGTTTCCGCTTCTCGAGCATTTCCTCGAACGGCGCCTTCGGGAGGTCGAACACGACGCAGCCGTACATCTGGACGAACCGGCGGTAGGAATCCCACGCGAAGCGGGGGTTCTTGCTCTGCCTGGCGAGCCCCTCGACCGTCTCGTCGTTGAGCCCGAGGTTGAGGATCGTCTCCATCATCCCTGGCATCGAGACGGCCGCGCCCGAGCGAACCGACACGAGGAGTGGATCCTCGGCGCCGCCGAAGATCCTGCCGGTCGCCGCCTCGAGCCGCTGCAGCGCGGCCTCGACCTGCTGCTGCAGGCGGGGCGGGAAGTGGCGGGACTCGAGATAGGCGATGCAGATGGAACTGGCGATGGTGAAGCCGGGGGGGACGGGGATGCCGATGTTCGTCATCTCGGCGAGGCCGGCTCCCTTCCCGCCGAGGAGGTCCTTCATGGCGGCCGTGCCGTCCGCGCGGCCCTGGCCGAAGAAGTACACGAGGGGCTGGGTCATGCCACCAGTCATGCTGGGCTCGCGGTCAGGGGGGACGCGTGCTGGATCTCGACGATCTGCGGCGGAACGGCGGTGGGATACTGGCCCGAGAAGCAGGCGTGGCAGAACGGCCCGCCGCCGGCGGCGCCGATCATACCCTCGAGGCTGAGGTAGCCGAGGGAGTCGACGCCGAGGTACGACTTGATCTCCTCCATCGAGTGCGTGGAGGCGATGAGCTCCTCGCGCGTCGGGGTGTCGATGCCGTAGTGGCAGGGCCCCGTGATGGGCGGCGACGCGAGCCGCAGGTGCACTTCCTTCGCGCCGACGGCGCGGATCATCTGCACCAGGCCGCGACTCGTGGTGCCGCGGACGAGGCTGTCGTCCACCACGACGACGCGCTTGCCCTCGATCACGCCGCGCACGGGATTGAACTTGATCTTCACCTTGGCGACCCGCAGCGCCTGGGTCGGGTGGATGAAGGTGCGCCCGACGTAGTGGTTCCGGATCAGGCCGTGCTCGAGCTTGATGCCGGACACCTCGCTGTAGCCGAGGGCCATCGCGTTGCTGCTGTCGGGGACGGAGAAGACCACGTCGGCTCCGGGAGCCGGATGCTCGACGGCCAGGCGGCGCCCCGCCTCGCGGCGCACCCGGTCCACCGACTGCCCGAAGATCGTGCTGTCGGGCCGGGCAAAGTAGATCAACTCGAAGACGCAGCGGCTGACCGGCCGCGGGCGGAGCGGCTGCAGATCCTCGACCGCGCCCTCGCTGATGCGGACGAACTCGCCGGGCTGCAGTTCGCGGATGAACGTGGCGCCCACCAGGTCGAGGGCGCAGGTCTCGCTGGCGGCGACGATGCCCTTGCCCAGGCGACCGAGCACCAGCGGACGGAAGCCGCGCGGATCCACGACGGCGTAGAGCGTGCGTCCCACGCCGATGACCAGACTGTACGCCCCCTCCACCCGTTCCAGGGCGGAGCGGATCTGCATCTCGACGTCCGGCGCCTCGGAGCGGGCGATCAGGTGGACCATCACTTCGGTGTCGCTCGAGGAGGCGAAGATCGAGCCGCGTTCGACCAGGGACTGCTTGATCGCGGCGGCGTTGGTCAGGTTGCCGTTGTGGGCCACGGTGAGCGCCCCGGCCCGGTAGTTGACGAGGCAGGGCTGCGCGTTGGCCAGGACGGTGCTGCCGGTCGTGGAGTACCGCGTGTGGCCGACGGCCACGTCGCCGGGAAGCTTCTGGAGTTCCACGTCATCGAAGGTCTCGGACACCAGGCCCATGCCGACCTTGATGCGGGAGTTACCGTCCGCGCCCACCGCGACGATCCCCGCGCTCTCCTGCCCGCGGTGCTGCAGCGCGTACAGGCCGAGGTAGGCGACGCGGGCCGCGTCGGGTACTCCTGAGACTCCGATGATTCCGCACATGGGCTAGGCTCCCGCTCGGTCGCTGACGACTTCCCGCATCCGGCGCGGAATGGCGTCGTCGTACACGGTCCGGAGCCGGTCGACCGGCCACCGATGAACAGTTCCAGGCATGACGACCTCCAACATTCCTCCCGGGGCGCGGACCTCGCCGGCGAGGTATCCGCGAAGTCCGTGCCGCACGAGCAGCGCCCGGAGCCCCGGCAATGCCGGCGGCGCGACGCTCAGCACCACCCGGCCGTGATCTTCACCGTACAGGACCTGTTCCGGCGCCAGCCCGGGGGCGTAGGTGCGAAGGTCGGCGATGGCCCCGAAGCCGCGGTCGGCGTAGGGACCGCCGATGGCCGATTCAGCGAGCGCCACCGCGAGCCCGCCCTCGGAGCAGTCGTGGGCCGAGCGCAGCAGTCGCGCCTCGGCGGACGCCACAAGGAAACGCTGCAGGCGCGCCTCATGTTCCAGGTCCACCGGCGGCGCCTCGCCGCCGATGAAGCGGCAGAGCTCGGCCCAGTAGGCCGAGCCGCCGAGCGTACCCGCCGTGGCGCCGACGATCACGATCCGGTCGCCGACGGCCTGGAAGTGACTCGGCACCCGGTCCGCTGCCCGCCGGAGCAGGCCGACCATGCCGACGGTGGGCGTCGGGTCCACCGCGCCGGTCGGGCTCTCGTTGTAGAACGAGACGTTGCCCCCGGTGACGGGCGTGCCGAACGCCAGGCAGGCGTCGGCGATGCCGCGGCAGGCCTCGCGGAACTGGAAGAACACCTCGGGCTTCTCGGGATTGCCGAAGTTGAGGCAGTCGGTGATGCCGAGGGGGACGGCCCCCGTGCAGGCGACGTTGCGCGCCGCCTCGGCGACCGTGGCCTTGCCGCCCTCGTACGGATCGAGGCCGACGAGCCGGTTGTTGCAGTCCACGCTCACCGCCAGCGCGAACGACTCCTCGCCCACGCGGAAGACGCCGGCGTCGCTCCCCGGACCGAGCACCGTCGCGGCCTGCACCGTCGAGTCGTACTGTTCGTACACCCAGCGCTTGCTCGCGATCGAGGGTGTGTCGAGCAGCGCCTCGAGGGCGTCGGTGATGCCCACCCGGGCGGGCACCCTCGGCCGGGCACGGCGCCTGGCCGCGGCGGCGGGCGCCTCGCGGGCCTCGGGCGTGTAGATCGGGCAGTCGTCCACCAGGGGCTGGCCGGGAATCTCCGCCACGGTGAGTCCGTGATGCTTGACCCGGAAGAGTCCGTCGTCGGTCACGTGACCGATCTCGGTGGCATCGAGTTCCCACTTCCGGCAAACGGCCTGGATGGCGGGCACCCGGTGCGGCTCCGCCACCACCAGCATCCGCTCCTGCGATTCCGAGAGCAGGATCTCGTAGGGAGTCATGCCCGGCTCGCGGGTCGGGACCAGCCCGGTGTCGATCTCGACACCGACGCCGCCGCGCGCGGCCATCTCGGCGCTCGAGCTGGTGAGTCCCGCGGCGCCCATGTCCTGGATGGCCACGATCAGCTTGGAGGTGATGAGCTCGAGGCTGGCCTCCATCAGGAGCTTCTCGGTGAAGGGGTCGCCCACCTGCACCTGCGGACGCCGGGCCTCGCTCTTCTCCGACAGTTCCTCCGAGGCGAAGCTCGCCCCGTGGATGCCGTCGCGGCCGGTCTTGGCGCCCACGTTGAGCAGGACGTTGCCGACGCCGTGGGCCCGCGCCGTGGCCAGGTCCGCCTCCCGGAGGATCCCGACGCACATGGCGTTGACCAGCGGATTGCCGGAGTACCCGTCGGCGAAGGCCACCTCGCCGCCGAGGGTGGGCACGCCGATGCAGTTGCCGTAGTCGCCCGACGCCCCGCACCACGCCGGCGAAGAGGTAGCGGTTCCGCGGCTCGGTGAGCGGGCCGAAGCGGAGGCTGTTGAGGACCGCCACCGGGCGGGCACCCATGGTGAAGACGTCCCGCAGGATGCCGCCCACGCCGGTGGCGGCCCCCTGGTAGGGCTCCACGGCGGAGGGGTGATTGTGGGACTCGATCTTGAACGCCACCGCCCACCCGTCGGGCAGGCGGAGCACGCCGGCGTTTTCCCCCGGGCCCTGCACGACCTGTGGCCCCGTCGTCGGGAACCGCTTCAGGACGGGCTTGGAGTGCTTGTACGAGCAGTGTTCCGACCAGAGGGCGGAGAAGACGCCGAGTTCGGTGAGAGTCGGCGTGCGGCCCAGCATGGCGACGATGCGCCCGTACTCGAGCTCGTTGAGGTTGTGCTCCTGCACCACCGTCGGCGTGACCGGACGCTCGCCGGGAAACGACGAGGCGCGGGTGCCGCTCGCGGTCACGGTCACTTCGATCCCTGGCGGTGCCGGTGGAGTGTGGCCCAGAAGTCGTGGACGAACTTCCCGACGTGGCTGCCGTCGTCGCGGGCGACCACCTCGTCGACTTCGTTTGCGTCGAGGAAGATCCCGTGGCAGTGCTCGCAGCGCTCCACGGTGACGGTGTGGAACGGCTCGGTGAGCATGTCGTATCCGTCCTTCGGGCAGATCATGGGGTGCAACCGCCGCTCGGCGTCGGCCTCCGCACTGGCCTCCCGCTCGCGGCGCTGCTCCTCCCGGACCGCCTCGATCTGCTCCCGGCCAGACATCCCGACGTCGGGGTGCCGTCCGAGCGCGGCCCAGAAGTCCTGCACCATCTGGCCGATGACGCCCGGGTTCATCTGGGCGACGACGGCATCGACCTCGGCCTTGTCGAGGAAGAGTCCGCCGCAGTGCAGGCAGCGCTCGGCGGTGATGCCCTCGAAGGTCTCCGGCACCAGGTCGTGCTCGTCCTTCGGGCACTTCATGAAGTGGCGCTTCCGCTCGGCGGCCTGGGCCGCCTCCCGCGCCTGTTCCCGCTGCTTCCGGAGGAGCTCCGCGTCTTCCTTGGCGAAGAACTCGTCCTCGTTCTTGCTGGGCTTGTTGGTGGGCATGCCGGACTGCTCCGTCAGGACGTTGAGCGGGCGGCTCCGCCAGGGAGCCAGGCCGCGATGGACCGGAAGAACCCGGCGCCCACGTCGCTCCCGGTCAGGGGATCGGCGTAGCGCTCCGGGATGGGGCATGAAACCGACGATCGTGCCGGCGGCGTTCGAGACGCCGGCGATGTCCGCCACCGAGCCGTTGGGGTTTTCACCCCGGACGTAGCGCAGGACCACCCGGCCCTCCGCCTCGAGCATCCGCAGGGTGTCGGCGTCGGCCACGTAGCAGCCGTCGCCGTGGGCGACGGGAATGCGCATCTCGGTGCCGCGGGCATAGGCGCTGGTGCAGAAGGTGTCGGTGCGCTCCACCCGGGTCCACACGGGGCGCGACACGAAGGTGAGCCGGTCGTTCCGCACCAGCGCGCCCGGGAGGAGCTGCGCCTCGCAGAGGATCTGGAAGCCGTTGCAGATGCCGAGCACTGCGCCGCCGGCGGCGGCGTGGCGCTGCACGGCCTGCATGACCGGGCTGAACCGGGCGATGGCGCCGGAACGGAGGTAGTCGCCGTAGCTGAAGCCGCCCGGGAGGATCACCACGTCCGCCTGCTGCAGGTCGGTGTCCCGGTGCCACACGAAGGTGGCCGCCGCGCCCGCGCGGGCGACGGCGTGGTAGGCGTCCCAGTCGCAGTTGCTGCCGGGGAACCGAACGACCGCCACGCGGAGCATCAGGCCTCCACCGTCAGGCTGAAGTCCTCGGTGACCGGGTTGGCCAGCAGGCGCTCGCACATCTGGCGGGCGGCGGCCTCCGCCGCCTCCCGGCTCGCGGCGTCGACCGCCAGCTCGATGGCCCGGCCGACGCGGACGTCGCCGGTGCCCGTGAAGCCGAGGACGCTCAGCGCGTGCTCGACGGCCTGCCCCTGGGGGTCGAGCAACCCGGCACGCGGGACGACACGGACGTGGACGCGGTACTTCATGGTGCGGGATCCTCGGTGCGGTCGCCGCCCTGGCGGGCGCGAACGTGAAGGGTCTGGGAGTCGGCGACGTCGTCGGGCCGGTCGGAGAGCGCGATGAGCGTGCTGCGCGCGATCCCGAAGAGGAGGTACCCGATGCCGAGCGGGAAGAGGAAGGTGGACGGCGCCAGGAGGGAGCCGGCCAGGATGCCGATGGTCACCGTGAGGCCGATGAGGCCGCGCGCGCTGCGAAAGCCGATCCGCGGCGTCCGGGGATACTTGATGGCGCTGACCATCGCGCCGGCGAGCGCCAGCATCAGGAAGGTCAGCCCCTCGCGCTGGAGGTCGAGGTACGCCAGCGAGCGCTGGTACCACTGGGTCTGGCTGAAGACGTAGTAGGTGGCGAGCGTCATCCCCGCGGCGGGCGACGGCAGGCCGGTGAACCAGCCCGGCTTGTCGGAGCCGGCGGCGGTGATGTTGTAGCGCGCCAGCCGGATCGCCACCGCGGACACGTAGATGAAGCAGATGACCCACGCGAACTTGCCCGCCACGGCGAACTCGAGGAAGTACATCACCATCGCCGGCGCCACGCCGAAGGAGATCACGTCCACCAGGGAGTCGAGCTCGGCGCCGAATCGGGTCCCCGTGCGGGAGAGCCGCGCCATGCGGCCGTCGAGCATGTCGGCCACCCCGGCGAACACGATGAACCAGCCCGCCCACCGGAAGTTGCCCTGCGAGGCGCGGACGATGGCCCAGATGCCGAAAAAGAGGTTCCCGAGCGTGAAGGCGCTCGGCAACACGATGATCGCGCGGCGGATGCCCGGGCGGTGCGGGTTCGCGTCCGGTTCGCTCATGCCCACTCCGCGATGACGGTGACGCCGGCCACGGTGTGCTCGCCCTCGCGCACCCGCACCCTGGCGGTGACCGGGAGGAACAGGTCCACCCGCGAGCCGAACCGGATGAGTCCCATCCGCTCGCCCTGGCGCACCACGGCGCCCTCGGCGTGGTCGGTGATGATCCGGCGCGCCACCAGCCCGGCGATCTGCCGGACGAGCACCTTGCCGCGGGGCGTGGTGATGCCGACCGACGACTGCTCGTTTTCCAGCGAGGCCTTCTCGGCCGCGGCGTTCACGAACGCCCCCGGCGCGTAGTGCCGCCAGGTGATGGTGCCGTCCACCGGGTACCGGTTCACGTGCACGCTGAACACGTTCATGAAGATCGACACCCGTCGGACCTCGCCGCCGTGAAAGCTCGGTTCGTCGATCAGTCGCACGCTCACCACCTTGCCGTCGGCCGGCGCGATGACGAGCCCCTCGCCGCGCGGCCCCTCGCGGACCGGGTCGCGGAAGAAGGCCACCACCCAGACCGCGATCGGCAGCCACCCGATGGCCGCGACGTGGAAGCCGAGGACGACGAACCCCGCCTCGAGGACCCAGGCGATGAGGATGAAGGGCCAGCCTTCCGGCGCGATGCGCATCAGCCGTCCTCGGGGAGCGGATGGCCGGTCAGCCGCTCGTAGGCGTCGACGTACCGCGCGCTGGTGGCGTCGATCACCTCCTGCGGCAGCGGGGGCGGCGGCGCTTCCCCGTTCCAGCCGCCCTTCGCCTTGAGCGCCGCCAGGTAGTCGCGGAGCGGCTGCTTGTCGAAGCTCGGCTGGCTCCGTCCCGGCTGGTAGCGGTCGGCGGGCCAGAAGCGCGACGAGTCGGGCGTCAGCACCTCGTCGATCAGCCTGAGCGCGCCGTCCGGGTCCCGCCCGAACTCGAACTTGGTGTCGGCGATGATGATGCCCCGTGCGGCGGCATGCGCGCGCCCCGCCTCGTAGATCCGGAAGCTGGCCTGGCGCAGTTCGGTGGCCTCGCGCTCGCCGAGCGCCGCGGCCATGGTGTGGAAGGTCACGTTCTCGTCGTGGCCGGTCTCCGCCTTCGTGGCGGGGCTGAAGAGCGGCGGCTGCAGCCGGTCGCTTTCCACCATCCCCGCGCGCAGCGGCTCGCCGGCCAGCGTGCCGTGGGCCTTGTACTCCGCCCATGCCGAGCCGGACAGGTATCCCCGGACCACGCACTCGAACGGCACCGGGTCGGTCCGCCGCACCAGCATGGTGCGGCCGCGGATGGCCTCACGGTGCGCGGCGAGGGCAGGGTAGCGGGCGACGATCTCGCCGGCGTTGGCCGACACGCAATGATTGGGGAAGACCTCGGCGAGCTGCTGAAACCAGAAGGCGCTCACCTGGGTCAGCACCCGCCCCTTCTCGGGGATCGGCTCGGCCATCACCACGTCGAACGCGCTTACCCGGTCGCTCGCGACGAGGAGAAGGTGGTCCCGGTCGGCCTCGTACACCTCGCGCACCTTGCCGGTGCGGAGGAGGGGCAGCGGAAGCGCGCTTCGGACGACGATGGTCATACCCTCACCTCGGCAGCGTCGGGGATCAGGGCCAGCGGGCGGGCCCGGGCCATCAGCGGGCGGGCGAACTCGGCCAGGAACTCGGCGACCTGCTCCCGCGCCCGCCCGGTGTAACGCGACGGCTCCAGTTCGGCCCTGAGCGCCCCGGCGGGGAGCTTGCCGAAAGCGGGATCGGCCGAGAGCCGGTCCATCAGATCGTTGGCGCCGCCGCGGCCCACCTGCTCGGCCACCGCGAGGCTGTGCTTGCGCACCACCTCGTGCAGTGCCTGGCGGTCGCCGCCGGCGGACACGCCGAGCATCAGCCACCGCTCGGTCGCCATGAAGGGCATCTGCACCGCCACGTGCTGGCGGATCACCTCGGGCCGCACCTCGATTCCCGCCGCGATGTTCGAGACGAGGATCAGGATCGCGTCGGTGGCCAGGAAGCCTTCCGGCAGGGTGAGCCGGCGGTTGGCGCTGTCGTCGAGGGTCCGCTCCAGCCACTGGCTCGCCGCGGTCTGCGCCGTGTTGGCCTGGAGCGACATCACGAACCGGGCGAGGCCGCTGATCCGCTCGGCGCGCATGGGGTTCCGCTTGTACGCCATCGCACTGGAGCCGATCTGCTCCGATTCGAAGGGCTCGAGCAATTCGCCCTCGTGCTGCAGCAGGCGGAGGTCGCCGGCCATCTTGGCCGCCGACTGAGCCACGCCGCTCAGCGCGTCGAGCACCACGCTGTCCGCCTTGCGGGTGTAGGTCTGCCCGGTCACCGGCCAGGTGCGCGGCACGCCCAACCGCTCGGCCACCCGGCGGTCGAGTTCGCGCACCTTGGCGTGGTCGCCGCGGAAAAGCTCGAGGAACGACGCCTGCGTGCCGGTGGTGCCCTTGCACCCCCGGAGCCGGAGCGTCTCGATCCGGAGGCTGAGCTCCTCGACGTCCGTGGCGAAGTCCTGCATCCACAGCGTCGCGCGCTTCCCCACGGTGGTGAGTTGCGCCGGCTGGAAGTGGGTGTAGGCGAGGCACGGCTCGGCGGCGTGCCGCTCGGCGAAGGCGGCGAGCGAGTCGAGCACGGCGAGGAGCCGGCCGAGGAGCAGGCGGAGGCCGTCGCGCATGACGAGGAGGTCGGCGTTGTCGGTCACGAAGGCGCTGGTGGCGCCCAGGTGCAGGAACGGCCGGGCCGCGGGGGCCTGGTCGCCGAACTGGTGGACGTGGGCCATCACGTCGTGCCGGAAGCGGCGCTCGTACTCGGCAGCCACCTGCAGGTCGGCGTCGTCGAGATGGGCCCGCATCTCGGCGAGCGCCTGCTCCGGGATGTCCAGGCCGAGTTCGCGTTCGGACTCGGCCAGCGCGAGCCAGACGCGCCGCCAGAGCCCGATGCGGTGGGGCTCGCCCCAGAGCCGCTGCATGGCGGGCGAGGCGTAGCGGGTCCCGAGCGGCGAGCGCCAGCGGTCGTCTGTCATCGGTACACCAGGTCGGTGTAGGCCATCTGTCCGCCGCGTTCCACCCAGATGCGGAAGCTCTCGCCCGCCTGCAGGTCGTTGAAGAACAGGCGGAGGTCGCCCGCGGTGGCCACCCGGCGGCGGTCGAGCCCCACGATCACGTCGCCCTCGCGGAGCCCGGTGGCTTCCGCGGTCTGCGGGGCGATGCTCACGATCAGGGCGCCCTGGTCGCTCTGGATGCTCCGCTCGGAGCGGATGGCGGGAGTGACGGTCACCAGCTGCAGGTCCTTTAGCACCGTGACCCGTGCGGCGCTCCGGGTCGGGAGGTCGGCCGCGAGCAGGGTCCGGGTCACGGTCGCCGGGCCCCGTCGCATGACCAGCGTCACGGTGTCGCCCACCTGCATGTCGAGCTTGACCGATTCCCAGTCGAGCTGGTTGTGCAGTGTCCGGCCGTCGGCCGACACCAGGACGTCGCCGGCCTGGACCCCGGCCGCCGCCGCTGGCCCGCCCGGCGCCACGGTGACCACGGCGAGGCCGCCCGAGGCCTTCCAGTCGTCGAAGCTCTGCGGCGTGGCCACGTCGAGGCCGGTCCAGGCCCGGCGGACGGCGCCCGAGACCAGCAGCATGTTGGCCACCCGGAGCGCCCGCTCGATGGGGATCGCGAAGCCGAGGCCGATCGAACCGCCGCTGTTCGACAGGATGGAGGAGTTGACCCCGACGACTTCGCCGAGTGCGTTGGCCAGCGGCCCCCCGGAGTTGCCGGGGTTGATGGCCGCGTCGGTCTGGATCATGTCGAGATAGAGCCCAGCCTGGCCCTCGGTGGGGAGGATGTTGCGGGCCGTGGCGCTCACCACGCCGGCCGTGACCGTCGGTTCGGTATTGCCGAGGAAGTCGGCGTAGGGGTTGCCGAGGGCCACCACCCATTCGCCGACCATGAGGTCGCCGCTCTTGCCGAGCGTCACGGTCGGCAGGCCCTTGCCGGCCACCTGGATCACCGCGATGTCCGCCAGGGGATCGGAGCCGACCAGCCTGGCGGGGAGCTCGGTGCCGTCGCGCAGGGTGACCGTGATGCGCTCGGCCCCGGCCACAACGTGATGGTTGGTGAGAATGACGCCGTTGCTGCGGATCAGGAATCCGGTGCCCGAGCCGCGGACCAGCTGCGACGCGTAGCGCGGGATGAACATGTCGGACCAGGAGGAACGCACCGCCACCTGCTGGCGTGCCGCCACGGTGATGGACACCACGGCGGGCGCGACGCGCTCGACGGCGGTGACGATGGCGGTGCGACGGCTGGTGTCGAGGGTGGGCGCGCGGGCGGGGACCTGCGCGGGCAGCGTGGCCGGGAGCGCCAGCACCAAGACGAGCCAGCCGGCTGCGCTCACCCCGAGGCCGCCCGGAGAGCGGCGAGCAGCGGGTTCGGCGTGGGCCTGGCGAGGCGTCATCAAGCGTCCCCTGGGCGGTCGTCGAACGCCTCGGCCGGATAGACGGCGGAGACGAAATACAATCCTTCGGGCGGAGCGGGCGGACTGGTCTCGCTGTTGTCCGCTCGCGCGAGCAGGTCGCTCATGTCGGCCAGCGGCCGTCGTCCGAGTCCGATATCCACCATGGTGCCGACGAGCATGCGCACCATGTGGTGCAGGAAGCGATCGGCCGCCACGTGGAACGAGTACCCCACTGCGCCGACCCGCTCACGCCACTCCGCCATGCGGAGCCGACAATCGTAATGCGGCTTCGGCTCGCCCTTGGCGGCGAACGCCCGGAAGTCGTGCTCGCCGAGGAGGCCGGCGGCCGCCGTGCGCATCGCGTTGACGTCGAGGGGACGGCCGAGCGCCCATTCGTAGGGGCGCCGGAAGGGCGACATGCCGGCGGCGTCCACGCCGACGTCGTACCGGTATTCCCGTCCCAGCGCGCTTTTCCTGGCGTGGAACCCCGCGTGCACCTGCCGAACCCGGGCCACCCAGCAGTCCCGGGGCAGGAGCGCGTTGAGCGCCCGTCGCGCCGTCTCCGCCTCCCATTTGGCCTGGAGGCTGAAGCTCACTCCCATGCCGAGCGCATGCACGCCGGCATCCGTCCGTCCGGCCCCGTGCGCTACCACCCGGTGTCCCGCGAGCCGCTCCAGCACCGATTCGAATTCGGCCTGGACGGTGCGGCCGGACGCTTGCCGTTGCCAGCCGAGAAACCGACCGCCGTCGAACTGCAACTCGGCAAGAAATGTCCGGCTCATCGGGAGGAAATCTACCCCGGCTCGGCACCCCCCGGCAACCCGCGCAACTGCTTGTCAGAATTGACAAAAGGCGCGATCGGCCGCTAGGATTTTGGAGCCCGGCTCCGGCCCCGCCGGAGGATCGCTTCTCCTTCCCCTCTCATCCGTTGACACCCCTCCCGGTCCGCCCCTTCGGGAGGTGCCAGGACCGCGGTACCGTCGCAGTGCAGGGAGATGTTCGGACGCGCGCTGGCCGCGGGTGGCCGTCTGAGCCGGCCCGCGGTCTGGTGCTGACGCCTGAGGGGGTGGAGCAGGGGAAGGAGTGCGGGGCCCGCCTCAGTACTTGCGGATGACGCCGACGACGACGCCCTGGATGAGGACGTCTCCCTCCTGGAATCGCATGGGCTGCATCGTCTCGTTGGCGGGCTGGAGCCGGATCCACCCGCCCGCCTCGCGGTAGAACTTCTTGACGGTGGCCTCGGCGCCGTTGATGAGCGCGATGACCATCTCGCCGTTCTCGGCGGCGTGGCGACCGTGGACCACGACGTAGTCGCCGTCGATGATGTGGGCATCCACCATGGAATCGCCGCGGACCTGGAGCGCGTAGTTCGGTCCGCGCGCCGGCAGCATCTCGTTGGGCACCGCGAGGGTCTCGCTGTGCATGACGGCCTCGATCGGCGTGCCGGCCGCGACCCGGCCCAGCACCGGGATTTCGCTGGCGACGGCCGTGCCCCTCGGCGGCAGCACCTCGATCGAGCGGCTCTCGTTGTAGGAGCGCCGGATGTACCCCTTCCGCTCCAGATTGGTGAGGTGTTCGTGCACCGTGGCGAGCGACTGGAAGCCGAAGTGCTCGGCGATCTCCTCGAAGCTCGGGGCGTACCCGTGGTCTTCGATGTGGGTCTGCAGGTACGCCAGGATGTCGCTTTGCCGGCGGGTGAGTGGCATGGAGGTGCCTCCGAGCGGATGACCGAAGAGAGCCCGAATCAAGGTACCCGAACACTCCCCGAAGGTCAAGCCGGACGGTCCCGGTGGCCGTGGACACCGGGGCGTCTTACTTTGCAGTGACAGTTGAACATATGGTCGGGGCCCGGCTGGGCTCCTGGCGGCCGGAATCCGCCGTCCGCAGGGCGGCGATGACGGGAGACGCGCGTTGAACGAACCGGCGGGCGCGGAGATCGAGCATGTCCTTCCACCGGAACAGGTGGAGGAGTTGCTGCGCACGCTGGTCAAGGCCGCCCGCGCCTTCCAGATGTACCTGCCGAACAACCCCATGTATCATCGCGCCGCCAGCAACCTCCAGGTCGCCTTTCAGCCCGTCTGGTCGGCGATCGACGAGCTCGTGCTGTCGGTGCAGGAAACCGACTTCGTCTGGGACGGCGCCCTCGTCTATCACCAACTGAACAAGTCCGACAGCCTGGCGTGGACACTCTACAAGGACGGACTCCGCGTGCTGACGCTGCGCAAGGGCGTCGAGCAGGAGGAGCTGCCGCGGCTGCTCCGGGTGATCAACCAGGTCCGGGGACTCGCACCCGACGCCGCCGATGACCTCTTTACGCTGCTCTGGTCGGAGGACTTCCAGTTCGTCGACTGCCGCTTCGCCGAATTCCTCCAGGACTACGGCACCGAGGAGCTCGTGGCGAACGCGAAGTTCGCGGACGGGACCAGCCTCGCGGAGGAGGTGCGGCAGGACCTGGCGGGTGCCGAACCCGACCAGCCGGAGGGCGAGACCGCGGGTGCGGCGGAGGCGGCCGAGCGGCCCAAGGGCGTGGTCGACATCGAGGAGTTCGACTCCACGCTGTACTTCCTCGACGACACCGAGGTGGAGTACCTGGCGCGGGAAATGGCGCTGGAGTATTCCCGCGACCTCCGCGAATCGTCGCTCACCGCCCTCTACGACCTGTTCGAGGCCGAAGCCGGCGGCGACGTCCGCGAGGAGATCCTGGGCGTGCTGGAGGCGCTCTTCCCCAGCATGCTCAACGCGGGCGAGTTCCGGGCCAGCGCCGGCGTGCTGCGGGAAACGAGGACGCTCGTCGAGCGCTCGGCGGGGCTCACGGCGGACCACCGGGCCCGGCTGGTGAAGTTCGTCGAGCAACTCAGCGAGCCCGCCATCGTCAGCCAGCTGATGCAGGCGCTCGACGAGGGCACCGGGCGCCCCAGCGACGCGGACATCACCGAGCTGCTCGGCGAACTCCGGCCTGGCGCCCTGGCGACCCTCGTCGAATGGGCGCCCCGCCTGACCTCCCCGCCAGTGCGGGCGCTGGTCGAGGCCGCGGTCCAGCAGATCGCCTCGGCCAACCAGGGCGAAGTGCTGCGGCTCCTCCGGTCCGGCGATGCGCAGTCGTTGCCGGGCGCCGTCGAACTCGCAGGCCGGCTGAAGCTCGAGGGCGCCGTGGCGGGGCTGGGCGAAGTGCTGGGCCACCAGGAGCCGGTCATCCGCCTCGCGGCCGTCGATGCCCTGGTGCAGATCGGCTCGCCGGGTGCGCTCGTGCTGCTCGAACGCGCCATCGGCGACGACGACCGCGCCGTGCGGGTGTCCGCGCTCAAGGCGTTGGGCGCACGCGGGTACAAGGGTGCGCTCCGCCGGGTGGAGGAGGTCGTCCAGGGGAAGGGGCGCAAGGACATCGACTTCAACGAGCGCCGGGCGTTCTTCGAGGCGTACGGCGCCATCGCCGGCGCCGCGGGCCTCGCCACCCTCCGCGACATGCTGGTCCGGCGCGGCCTGTTCCGACGGAAGCGGAGCGCCGACGTGCGGATGTGCGCCGCGCTCGGGCTCGGGAAGATCGGCACCGCCGAGGCCCGCGCCGTCCTCACCAGCGTGGCGGAGGATCGCGACCGCCAGGTGAAGAACGCGGTCACCGCCGCGCTCCGGGGGGTCGCCGAATGACGCACGACTCCAATCCCGCGGAGCTGAACCTCCGGCACGAGGGGCGGGGCCTCCTCCTCTCGCTCTACGCGGCGCTCCGGAGCCTCAAGCTCTATCCGCTCGAGAACACGACCGTGCAGAAGGCGCTGGACGACCTCCTGGCGGCCGGCCAGCAGCTCCTCGGCACCGAGGAGGAGGTGGAGATCCGGGTCTCCGGCGACTTCCTCTTCGTCAACGACGTGCGGCTCCGGCTCGAACTGGACAACTACGCCTCGTTCAGCCAGGTGCTCGGCCTGCTGCGCACCTTCGAGATCGGCACCTTCCGCATCCTGCGGGGGGTGGAGCGGCGGGAATGGCAGGCCCTCCTCAGCGTGTTCCTCAGCCTCGGCACCCGCGAGGCGGGCGGCAGCCGGTTCGAGGAACTGATGGCGCGGCTGCAGCGCGCCGACATCCGGCACATGGAACTCGAGCCGCTCTCGGCCATCGAGGAGCCGGAGGACAGCGCCGAGGCCCGCGAGGTGGCCAAGCGGACCTACGCGCAGAGCGTGGCCGTCACCAAGGACGTGGTGAACAGCATCCGGATGGGCCGCACCGCCAACCTGAAGAAGGTCAAGCGCGCGGTGCAGCTCGTGGTCGACCAGGTGCTCAACAACGAAACGTCCATCGTCGGGCTGACCACCATCCGGGACTACGACGAGTACACGTTCACCCACTCGGTGAACGTCTGCATCTTTTCCGTGGCGCTCGGCAAGAAACTGGGGCTCGCCAAGCTGCAGCTTTACGACCTCGGCCTCGCGGCGCTGCTGCACGACATCGGCAAGGCCCGCATCCCGATCGACGTGCTGAACAAGACCACCGGCCTCGACGAGACGGAGTGGACGCTCATGCAGCGCCACCCCTGGTTCGGCACGCTGACGCTCTTCAGTTCCCGGCGCTACGAGGAAACGCCCTACCGCGCCATCCTGGTGGCCCACGAACACCACATGAAGGCGGACCTCACCGGGTATCCCCGGCCGATCCGGGCCCGGCAGCTGGGCCTGTATTCCCGCCTGGTGGCGGTGGCCGACGGCTTCGACGCCGCCACCACGCGCCGCAGCTACCAGACCATCCCGATCCAGCCGGACGAGGTGCTCAAGGAGATGTGGCAGAACCCGCGCCGGGGTTACGACCGGGTGCTGGTCAAGGCGCTCATCAACCTGATCGGCATCTACCCGGTCGGCACCTGCGTCATCCTCGACACCCTCGAGGTGGCCGTCGTCGCGGGGCCGAACCCCGACCCGACGGTCCTCAACCGGCCGCTGGTGCGGATCGTGATCGACGTCAACGGCGCGGTGCTCCCGCCGCCGGGGCTCCCGGCAGACCTCGCCGAGGGTGACGGCCAGGGCGGCTTTGCGCGCTCGATCGTGAAGGTCACCGACCCGGCGCGCTACGGCCTGGTCGTGGGCGACTGCTTTGTTTGACACCTCGAAGGTCCTCGCCAGCTACGCCCGCTTCCTCGTCACGGCGGGCGGCCTGCTCGTGGCGGCCGCGCTCCTGGCGGACTTCCGCTGGCTGCAGCAGCCGATCCCGACGGTGGTCGTGCTCCTGTCCGTCATGGCGCTCCGCGCCTCCCCGGTGCGCCTCAGCAAGTACTCCTATCTCACCCAGCACGCCGTACCGGTGCTGGCCGGCATGCTCGTCGCGGTGCCGTCGCAGGTCGTGGCCGGGCTGGCCGTCGGGGTGTACCTCGTCGACACCTTGTGGCTCCGCAAGCCCGGGGTGGCGGGGCTGGTCAACGCGGGCCGCGAGTCGATCGCTTTCGCCGCGGCGTACGGGATCTTCTCCGTCGTGTGGCGGCTGGCGGGGCAGCCCGGGCTGGGGCTCGATTTCCTGCTCCCGGCGTTCACGCTCGCGGGCACCTACTTCTTCACCTCGCGTGCGCTCTTCTACTTCACGCTCCTGCTCCGCGACAAGCTGGAGAGCGAAGAGCGGCTGCTGATCCTGCGTTACGAGGTGGTGGCCTATTCGCTCACCCTTGGCGCCGCCGCGATCGTGGTCGGGGCGCTCCATGCGCTCAGCCCGCCCGGCTGGGCCGCCGTGCTTGCCGTGGTCGGCGGCTTCGGGCTCCTGACCAAGCGGATTCTCGAGGAAGCGATCGCCGCCGAGGACCTCAACAAGGTCCACCTGATGGAGACGGCGATCACGACCAACGTGACGCTGATGGATTCGTTCCAGCAGATCGAGCGGCTCGCCCACCGGCTGCTCGACTGGGGCGACCTCCGGATCTACCGGCGCGACGACGACGACCGGATCACGATGGCCTATCGCGGCGAGGTGGGGCGCGCTGGCCGGGGCGAGGTCCCGGCGGAACTGGAGCCGCTCCGCCGGCAGGCGCTCAACAGCGGGGAGACCGTGGTGGTCCACGACACCTCCCAGGACGATCGTCTCCCGATGGCCGGCGCGGACACCCAGAGCCTGGTGATCCTGCCGCTCCGCTTCGGGGCCGACGTGATCGGCACGCTCGAGCTCGAGCACCACAAGCGGCACATGTACCGGGCGCGCGACCTCGCGGCGATGGCCACGCTGGCCGGACAGGTCGCCACGGCGATCCACATCGCCGAACTGCGCCGCCCGCTCGTCACCACGGTGGACAGCATCGGCGCACAGGTGGGCACGCTGGCCCGGGCGACCGAATCGCTCCGGGCCTCCGCCGACGCGCTGACCGCGGCGTCGCAGTCGCTCCGCTACGGGCTGGCGGAACAGGACGCATTCGTGACCGCGGGGCTTCAGGCCACGAAGGCGCTGGCGACCGGATCGGCGGAGATGGCCGTCCAGGGGCGCCGGGCCGCCGAGGCGAGCGGCCGGGCCGCCGAGACCGCCGCCGCCAACCGCGAGACCATCCGCGATGCGATCCAGCGGCTGGTCGAGCTGAAGCACTTCGTGGCCGAGAGTTCGCGGCAGGTGGCGGAACTCGGCGGCGTGACCAAGCGGATCACCGGATTCATCGGCTCGATCCGTGAGATCGCCGACCTCACGAACCTGATCTCGCTCAACGCCGCGATCGAGGCGGCCCGCGCGGGCCAGGAGGGGAAGGGGTTCGCGGTGGTGGCGGCGGAAGTGCGTGAGCTCGCGGACCAGAGCGCGGTGGCGGCGCGCGAGGCGGGGGTGCTGCTGGCCGCCATCGCGGAGCAGGTCACCGAGATCACCAAGCAGATGGCCCACGGCGAGCGCGCGGTCGAGGGCGTCGAGCAGCTGGGCGAGGCCGCCGTCGAGGCCCTCGAGGGCATCGTGACCGTCACCCGCGAGGCGGGCGCGTCGGCCCAGCGCATCGGCGACACGGCGGGGCAGCAGGAAGGCGCCTTCGCCAAGCTCCAGGAGCAGATCGGCTACCTGGCCACGGTGTCGGCGCGCATCCGTGAGGAAACGACCGCCATGGCCGCGCAGGCGGGGCGGGCGGCCGAGGGGCAGGAGGAACTCGAGGGCGCCATCCGCAAGCTCGAGCAGGTCGCGACCCACCTGCAGTCGATCGCGCGCCACTTCACCGTCGGCGCGTAGCGTGTCCGAGCAGGTGACGGTGGCCCTGGGCAGCAACCTGGGGGACCGCGCCGGACACCTCGCCACGGCGCGCGCGGCCCTGGCCGCCCTGTCCGGGACGCGCCTGGTGCGCGCCTCCACCGTCGAGGAGACCGCTCCCCTCGGCGGGCTGGACCAGCCGCCCTACCTGAACCAGGTCGTGCTGCTGGAGACCGACCTCGAGCCGCGCGCGCTGCTCGCGGCCTGCCAGGCCATCGAGCAGGCGGCCGGCCGGGTCCGCGGCGCACGCTGGGCCTCGCGGACCCTGGACCTCGACATCCTGGAGTTCGGCCGGCGGGCGGTGGCCGAGCCCGGACTCACGATCCCGCACCCGGAGCTCCACCACCGCGACTTCTGGCAGCGCGGACTGGCGGAAGTGCACACCCGATGAGCGACCACCCTCGCCCCCTGACGACGCTCGATTTTCCCGCCATGAAGCAGGCGGGCCGGAAAATCGTCTCTCTCACCGCCTACGACGCCCTCGCCGCGCGCATCCTCGACGAGTCCGGCGTGGACCTCATCCTCGTCGGCGACTCGGTCAACCAGGTCGTGGCGGGTCGCGAGACGACCCTCAGCGCCACGCTCGACCAGATGATGTACCACGGCCGCGCCGTGCGGAGCGCGGTGCGCCGGGCCCTCGTGGTGATCGACCTCCCGTTCCTCACCTACCAGGTCACCGTCGAGGACGCGATCCGGAACGCCGGGCACGTCCTCCAGCGGACCGGGGCGCCGGCGGTCAAGCTCGAGGGCGGCACCACGATGGCGCCGACGGTCCGCGCGCTGGTGGACCGTGGCATCCCCGTCATGGGGCACATCGGGCTCACGCCGCAGTCGGTGCACGCCCTCGGGGGCTACCGGGTGCAGGGACGCGAGATGGAGGCGGCGGACCGCCTCATGGCGGACGCGCTCGCCCTGCAGGAGGCGGGCGCCTTCAGCGTCGTCCTGGAGCTGGTGCCGTCGGCCCTGGCAGCGCGGATCACCGAGGCGCTGGTGATCCCGACCGTCGGCATCGGCGCCGGCGCGGGCTGCGACGGCCAGGTGCTCGTCCTGCCCGACATGCTCGGCCTCAACGCCGGTTTTCGTCCCAAGTTCCTCAAGCGCTACGCCGACCTCGACGGTGTCATCCGCGGCGCGGTGTCGGCGTACGCGGAAGATGTCCGCGGCGGCCGCTACCCCGGCTCCGAGCACGGCTTCGAGTGAACCGCCACAGCACCCCCAGCGAGTTCACCACCGGGGCGGGAATCCGGGCATGGGGGGCGGACCAGCGCGCCGCCGGCCTGCGCATCGGGTTCGTCCCCACGATGGGCTTCCTGCATGAGGGCCACCTTCGGCTGGTGGACGCCGCCCGGCGGGTGTCCGACGTCGTGGTGATGAGCATCTTCGTCAACCCGCTGCAATTCGGGGCGGGAGAAGACCTCGACCGCTATCCGCGCGACCTGCCGCGGGACCGGAGCCTGGCGGCCGGCCGCGGCGTGGATGCGCTCTTCCTTCCGGACGTCTCCGTCATGTACCCCCCGGGGTCGGACACCCGGGTGGTGCCGGGCCCGGCGGCGGACCGATGGGAAGGGGCCGTCCGGCCTGGGCATTTCGCCGGCGTGCTGACGGTGGTGGCCAAGCTCTTTCACCTGGTCACCCCCGACGTGGCCATCTTCGGGCAAAAGGACGCGCAGCAGGCGGCGCTGATCCGGCGCATGGTGCGGGATCTCGACTGGCCGGTGGTCGTCCTGGTTTCGCCGACGACGCGGGAGCCGGACGGCCTGGCCCTGAGCAGCCGGAACACGTACCTGGGGGCGCCGGACCGCGCGCAGGCGGTGGGATTGAGCGCGGCGCTCCGCGCGGCGCACGACGCCTGGGCGAGCGGGGAGACGGACGGACGTCGCCTCGAGTCGCGCGCCCGCCAGGCGCTCGAGATGTTTCCGGGCGTGCGGCCGGAGTATATTGCGGTGGTCGAACCGGACGCGCTGGCGCCCGCCGAAACGGCGGCGGCCGGCTGTCTCGTGCTCATCGCCGCGCGGGTCGGATCGACGAGGCTCATCGACAACGTCATACTCGGAGAAGGGCTCGCGTGATGCAGCGCCATCTCATGAAGTCCAAGATTCACCGCGCCACGATCACCTCGGCGGACCTCCACTACGAGGGCTCGCTGACGGTGGATGAGGACCTGCTCGACGCCGCCGACCTGCGGGAGTACGAGGAGGTGCAGGTCGTGAACGTCAATAACGGCGCGCGGTTCACGACGTACGTCATTCCGGGGCCGAGGGGCTCCGGCGTCATCCAGCTCAACGGGGCCGCCGCCCGGCTCGGCATGGCGGGCGATCTCGTCATCGTCATTTCCTACGGGATCTTCGACGACGCCGAAGCGACGCGCCACGTGCCCACGGTGGTCTTCGTGGACGAGAAGAACCGCCCGGTCCGTCCGCCGCTCCGGGCCGAAGGCTGAGCTGGTGAGCGCCGCCGGATCTCCGGGCGTTTCGGCGGCGCTGCGGCCGACGCTGCCCGCCTGGGCGGAGGTTTCCCCCAAGCGGTCGGCCCACATCGAACGCGTCGCCGGCCTGGTGTCCACCTGGGCCGAGGCGATCGGGGTGCCCGACTCCGAACGCAACCGGTGGCTCAAGGCGGTTTGGCTCCACGATGCCCTGCGGGACGCCAGCCGGGAGACGCTGTCCACCTGGGCCGCGAGTTCGTGGGGCCCGATCGAGCTGTGGCACGGCCCGGCGGCGGCGGCGCGCGCCAAGGCAGAGGGCGAGACCGATCGCGGCGTGCTCGACGCCGTCCGGTATCACTCGATCGGCCTCGCGGAGTGGGACATGGTGGGGCGGGTGCTCTACTGCGCCGACTTCCTCGAGCCGGGCCGCTCGTTCGACGCGGAGGAGCGGGCGGAACTCGCGCTGCGTTTTCCCCGGGACGTTTCCGGCGTGCTCCGTGCGGTCGCGCGGGCGCGCCTCGCCTACCTCGTGCGCTCCGGCTGGCCCCTGCCGGAACCGACGGTCCGGTTTTGGAACAGCCTGTCCGCCGTCTCGTCCTGATCGGGGCGGGAGCGCTTCTCCTCGCGGTTCTCGTCGTTCGCACCCGGTCCGCCAGCAAGGCGGCGCCGGACCACGCCTTCCCCATCCCGGGGGAGCGCGATCATTCCCAGGTGGAAGTGATCAACGGAACGGCCCGCCCCGGCCTGGCGCGCACCGTCACGCGCGTCCTGCGGCAGGGCGGGCTCGACGTCGTCTCCTTCGGCACGGCGGACGGCCCCCCCGCCGATTCGACGCTGCTCCTCGTGCGCCGAGGTGACAGCACCGCCGCGCGCCGGGCGGCGCGGATCCTGGGGACGGGCAAGGTGCAGTGGGCGCCGGACACCCTTCGCCGGGTGGACCTCACGGTGATCGTCGGCGGCGACTACCAGCCCCCCGGGGAAGTTCACCCCTAGCCGACGGCGGGGCCGTTCCCGCTCCGCTGGCGGAGTCCGATCACCACGTCCATCACGTTGGTGCCCGTCGGCCCGGTCTTGAGCAGCGCGTTCGCCGCCTCGAGCGCGTCGTACGAATCGTGCCGGCGCAAGTCGGCCTCCGGGTCACGGCCGCCTTCGGCGATCCTGGCCCAGGTCTTCCCGTCCACCAGCGCGCCCGCGGCATCGGTCGGGCCGTCCCGACCGTCGGTTCCCGCCGCGAGCAGCGCCACGCCGGGCACGTCGTCGAGTTCGGCGGCCGCCGCCAGCGCAAGTTCCTGGCAGCGGCCGCCGTGTCCCGCGGGCCCGGCGCCCAGCGCGACGGTCGTCTCCCCTCCCCATACGAAGCAATTCGCCCCCCCGCCGCCCGCCCGGAGAAACGCCCCGATCCTCGTGCCGGCGTCCGACGCCTCGCCGGAGAGGTCGGAGGCCCCTGCCAGCGCCGAGAGCCCGAGCTCCTTTGCCCTGGCGACCACACCCCGCACCGCCAGGCGATTGCTCGCGATGACGTGAGTCGTCACATGTTCGAACGCGGCGTCGCCGGGCTTCGGCGTATCGGGGCGTGCTCCGGACGATTGCAGTTCGAGAAGCCGGCGGACCGAAGGGGGAATGTCCTGACGGCCGAACGCCGCCTCGATCATGGGGAAGATGTCGCGGGCCCAGAGCGGATCGGGCGCGGCGGGTCCCGAACCGACCGTGCCGGGGTCGTCGCCGATGACGTCCGACATGCAGAGTACCGTGACCGGCCTCGGCGCGAGCGCCGCGGCCAGGCGGCCGGCGCCCCAGCGGAGACAGCGCTTCCTGAGCGCGTTCATGGCGCGGATGTCGAGGCCGCTCGCGAGCACGAACGTCCAGAGGGCGTTGAGGTCCGCGGGAGTGACGCCCTGCACGGGAGCCGCGGCGAGGCTCGAGGCGCCGCCGGAGACCAGCACCAGGGCCTGCCGCTCCGCGGGCATCGTCCCGACTGTGTCGGCCACCGCTTCGGCTGCGGCCGCCGAACCGGCTCCGGGAACCGGATGGTCCCCGATTAGAATCCGGAGCGACCGGTTGGCGTGTGGCACGGCGGTGGGGGAGACGACGACTCCGCCGGCGAACGGGAGCCCGGCCTCGTGGCAGTGCGCCACCGCCGCCCTCGCCATCCCGCCGGCCGCCTTTCCGAGGGCGATGAGGTGCACCGGAAGGGAGGAGGGCAGGGGGCGCTCCGCCAGTTCCCGGCGCACCACCGCCACCGGGTCTGCGGCGCGGAGCGCCGCTCCGTAGAGATCGAGCAGGAGTTCACGCATCCCGTAGTATGCGGTCCCGCCGGCCGTCGTCCAAGGAGTGTCCCGTGGCCAAGCCCATTCGCCCCGTCGTCACCGTCACCCGGCGCCTGCCTGCCGCCGTCGAGGAGGCCCTCGCCGAGCGGTTCGAGTGCCGCTTCAACGCGGCCGACACGCCGCTCGGCGCCGTCGGGCTCCGGCAGGCGCTGGCGGAGTCCGACGCGGTGCTGTGCACCGTGTCCGACGACATCGACGCGGCGGTGCTCGGCACGCAGCCGGTCCGGGCGCGGCTCCTCGCCAATTTCGGCGTCGGGTACGGGCATATCGACCTGGCCGCCGCCCGTGCCCTGGGCGTGGCCGTCACCAACACGCCTGGGGTGCTGACCGACGACACCGCCGACCTGGCGATCGCGCTGATGCTGATGGCCGCCCGCGGGCTGGGGAGCGGCGAGCGGGAACTCCGGAGCGGCGCGTGGACAGGGTGGCGCCCGATGCACCACCTCGGGACCCGGCTCTCCGGCAAGACGCTCGGCATCGTGGGGATGGGGCGGATCGGGCGCGCGGTCGCGCGGCGAGCCGTGCACGGGTTCGGCATGCGGCTGGTCTACTGCAGCAGGACGCCGCTCCCCGCGGGGGAGGCCGCCGCGCTCGACGCGGTGCCGCTCGAACTGGACGCCGTCTTTTCCCAGGCGGATGTCGTCTCGCTGCACGTGCCCTCGACCGGGGCGACGCGACACCTGGTGGACCGGCGGCGGCTCGCGCTGATGCCGAGGCACGGCATCCTGGTCAATACGGCCCGCGGGGACGTGGTGGACGAGGCGGCGCTGGTGGAGGCGCTGGCGCGCGGCGTGATCGCGGCGGCGGGACTGGACGTCTATGAACGCGAGCCGTCCGTCTCCCCGGGGCTCCTGGCGCTCGACAACGTCGTGCTGTTGCCGCACCTGGGCAGCGCCACCGTCGAGAGCCGCACCGCCATGGGCCTGCGCGCCATGGAAAACCTGGTGGCGTGGAGCGAGGGGCGCGCGCTGCCGGACCAGGTGGCCTGACGCCCGGCTAGGGTGCGCCGTAGCTCGCCGGCAGGCGCATGTAGCGCTTGGTGAGCAGGTCCTGCCGCGAAGGCGCGGTGGACTCCACCCCGCGGACGTACACGTGCTCCGCCCGCGTGGAGAACTCGAACGGATCTCCGCTCCACACGACGACATTGCCTTCCAGCCCCGCCCGCAGCGACCCGACCTTGTCCGACACGCCGAACGCGACCGCTGGGGCGAGGGTGACGGCGGCCAGGGCGTCGTCCCACGTCATGCCGTAGCCGACCGCATTGCCGGCCTCGAACCGCACGTTCCGCGCGTTGAACCCCTCTTCCTGCCCGCCGCCTGCGTTCCCGATCAGGATGACCCTGACGCCCGCCTTCCGGAGCAGCGCGGCGTTGTCCTGCCGGGCGCCGAGCGCGTTGAAGGAGCCGGGAATGTTGTTCATCGCGCCGGTCAGGACCGGGACGCGCGCCGCCGCGATCTGCGCCGCCACCTTCCATCCTTCCGCGGCGCCACTCAGGACCAGTTGGAGCTGGTAGGTACGGGCCAATTCCAGGGCCGCCTCGATGTCGGCCGCTCGGTCCACGGCCAGGACCAGGGGGATTCTCCCAGTGACGACCGGGATCATGGCCTCGAGGTCCACGCGGCGGAACGCGAACGGCCTCATCCGCGCGGCGTCATACGCCACCCTGTTCGCCATGAAGACCTTCGTGTCGCCGAGCAGCTCCGCGAGCTTGCCGATCAGCTCCCCGCGGGCGCCGACGCCGGCGCTGCTGTTCCCCTCCATCTGGCCCGCCATGCCGATCGGCGCCTTGAGGAGGACGTCGCGCAGCGAGCCCGGGGCCAGGTCCACCATCGCGCCCTGGCCGGCGATCAGGTTCCCGCCCGGCCAGATGGCGACGGTCGTCACGCCGTATTCGCGGTTGTCGGGAATGAGCACGCTGGCCGGATCGTATGCCAGCCACGGCTGGAACGAGGCCGAGACGGCGTCCTTCCCCGTGGCGGCTGATTCGTTGGAGTTGCCGCCGTACCCGACGTCCGCCAGGCCGAGGGTGGTGCTGGCGTTGACGAGTCCTGGTGTGACCCACTTGCCGGTCGCGTCCACGGTGGGCACGCCGGCCGGGATCACGACGGCGGCTCCGACCGCGGTGATCCGCCCGTTCCGGATGAGGACGGTGCCGCGGGGAATGGGTGGGCCGCTCACCGGGTAGACCGTGCCCCCGGTGATGGCCACCGTCTGGGCGGCGGCGGGGGTTGCCGCCAGGATGATCCCCAGGAAGCCGAGCGCATGGAGTCGCATCAGCGTGACCCTCCGTCGGCGGTGACGTAGCCGAGCTCGAAGTCGGTGCGCCACTGTTCCGCCGGATCCTGGCGGTCGTAGAGCATCGCGCCGTCGATCCAGACCTTGTCCACGTGCGTGTAGACGCTGAACGGGTCGCCCGACCAGAGGACGACGTCGGCGTTCTTCCCCACTTCGAGAGATCCGGTCACGCCGTCGAGGCCGAGGGCCCAGGCAGGGTTGATCGTCATCCACTTCACCGCCTCGTCCTCGGAAACGTCGATTCCGATGGCCCGGCCCGCGGCCATGGCCTTGGCGGTCTCCTGGTTCAGCCGCTGCGAGCCGGAGGCGTCGTCGGAGTGCGTGATGGCGCGGGCGCCGGCGCGATAGACCAGCGCCTCGTTGGCCGGGATCCCGTCGAGCGCCTCCATCTTGAAGCCGCCCCAGTCGGCCCACACCGACGCGCCGATCGAGTCGCGCGCGAGGACGTCGGCGATCTTGTATGCCTCGACGGCGTGATGGAACGACCGGATGCGGTACCCGAACTCCTTCGCGATGTCGATCATCTGCATCATCTCGTCCGCGCGATAGCAGTGGTTCTGGACGAGGATGTTGCCGCGCAGTACCTCGGCGAGGGTCTCCTTGCCCAGGTCGCGGGCTGGCGGAGTCACCTTGGCGGGGTTGGCGAGGTAATCATCCCAGGCACGGCGGTAGGCTTCCGCGTCGATCCACGCCTGGCGGTAGCCGGCCACGTTCCCCATCCGGGTCTGCGGTCCCCCCTTGTCGCCGTAGACTCGCTTGGGATTCTCTCCGCACGCCATCTTGAGGCCGTACTTGGCGCCGGGAAACTTCATCCCCTGGACGCTCCGTGCCGGCACCACCTTGAGCACCACGCTGCGGCCGCCGAAGAGGTTGGCCGAGCCGGGGAGCACCTGCAGCGTCGTGACCCCGCCCGCCAGGTCGCGCGGAAACTGGGGATCCTGGGGCCACACCGAATGCTCGGCCCAGACGTATGAAGTGTTCGGCTTGACGGCCTCGTTGCCGTCACTGGACGCGTCGACGCCGGGCGCCGCGTACACGCCGAGGTGGGAATGGTCGTCGATGATGCCGGGCGTCACGTACTTGCCCGTCCCGTCGATCACCACGGCGCCCGCGGGCGGCGCGACGTCCATCCCGACGGCGGTGATCTTGCCGTTTTCCAGCAGCAGCGATCCGCCGGTGAGATGCGGGCCGGCGGCGGTCAGGATGGTGGCGTTCCGGATGAGCGTGGGCCGGGAGGGGAAGGGCCGATAGGTGCTGGGAAAGGGGTCGGCGTTCGGCACGGACATCCCACCCGCGCCCGGCGGCGACTTCGGAATGCTGTCGCGCCTGCTGGAGTCCGCCTTGGTCTGTTGGCCCGCGGCGGAGGCTGGCAACGTGAGCGTGAGGGCGAGCGCGATGGCGATCAGGCGCATGGGTGGATGGCTCTCGGTCGGCGGGGCAAGAAAGCTGGAGCAACAGCTGGGTTGTCGCCCTCCAAACTATGGGCCCTCAGTCCGTTCGGCCAGAGCCGTCAGCGCGCCGCCGTGAACCGCGCCAGTGCCCTGGCGGCGTTTCGCCGGATGGCGCCCTGCACCAGCGGCGTCCAGCCCAGGAGCATGCCGCGCAGTCCCAGCGCCTGCGCGGCCCAGCGGTAGAGGTCGAAGCGGTCGGTGTGCCGGACGATCCTGCCGTTCCTGAAGGCGAAGGTGGCCCGGATCTGGTTATGCACCGGCCGCTCGGTACCGCTGAATGTGTACCAGGCCGACCAGGCCGCGCTTCCGGCGGCGTCGTCCGCCTCGATCTGTCCGTACTCGATCCGCAGGTCCTTGCCCCGCTCGCACAGCATCCGCCACATCGCGCCGACCGCCGCGCCCTCGAGGGTGAAGACCGGATCCTGGAAGGAGGCATCCGGCGCATAGCAGGCGGCCATCGTGGCGTGGTCCCGGCGCTGGAAGGCGCGATAGAAGGTGTCGATCAGGGTGGCGTTCGGATGCACGGGTCCTCCAGCGCAGGGGCCGAAGAGGTCGATCTCTTCATCGTCGGGCGCGAGGCGCACCGGGCGGTCGAACGCCATGCCGAGCTTGGCGAGGAGCCGGATCGAGTCGAGGTTGCCGGGCGAGACGATGGCGGCGACCCGCGGGATTGCGAGCGTGTCCCGGGCGTAGGCCAGCGTGGCCGCGGCGGATTCCCCGGCATATCCCTGGCGGCGGAACCCCGGCAGGAACGCGTACCCGATGTCCACGTCCGGCAGCACGTCCCGCTTGAGGAGACCGCACATGCCGATGGGCTCGCCGGTGCGCCTCAGTTCGACCTTGAACAGCCCGAAGCCGTGCCGGTCATACATCGCCATGGGGCCGTTCCGGATGTACCGCACGGCATCGTCGAGGCTGCGGACGCCCCGGTCGCCGATGTTCTTGAGAAAGTCAGGGTCGTTGGTGAGCTCGAGGATGAACGGCGCATCTGCGTCCGCGAGCCGGCGGAGCACCAGGCGGGGCGTCTCGAGGACGTTCACGCTTCCGCCCCGGCAGCGCCGAGCCGTGCGGCGAGCCGTTCCACGGTGCGGAGGCCGCGGAAGGTGACCCTGCGCTTGAGCGCCTTCTCGAAGACGGCATTGGACATCGTGGACTCGCTCTGGCGCCTGGCGCACATCCAGTAGACCTCGCGTCCGCTGAGGTGGAAGTCGTCGATGTCGGTCGCCAGCCCCATCACGGCGCTCCGCTCGGCCGGCCCGAGGGCCTCGGCGAGGAACCCGACGTTGAGCGAGCCCGCCGCGCGCATCCGCTCCGCGGGGAACGGGAGGTACCGGGCGACGGCGCCGACCTCCGCCTCGGTCCGGAGGAAGGTGGCGACCTCGAACCCGAGCTCCTCGTGGAGCCGGCGCTCGATGCGGCGTTCCAGCGCGCCGAGGTCGGCGGCGCCCGAGCTGAAGATCACGTTGCCGCTCGCGATGAAGGTCTCGACGCCCTTGAGGCCGAGTCCGGCGAAGTGGCGACGCAGCGCGTCCATCTTCACCGTGTGGCCGCCCACGTTGATGGCGCGGAGGAAGGCGATCAGCCGGGGCATGCGGTCCGCTCAGGTGCCGGGGGGAGGGAGCGTGCGGGCCTCGCGCTCCTGGACGAGCAGGCGCTCGGTGTATTCCATCCGGTCCTCGACCTGCTCCATGCGCCCGGCGACGTCGCGCATTTCGGCCAGTTGATCCTCCATGTGCTCCAGCATGGCCGCGTAGCGATCCGCCAGGCGCTTTTCGCGCTGGGCGGCGGTGATGACGGCCCACGACCCGGCGGTAATCATCCCCGTCAGGAAGGCCCAGATGATCGCCGGTCCCATCAGCCCGCCCCGGGCAGCACGTACTCGAATTCGTACGAGTGCTTGCCGCCATCGATGTTGATCGTCATCGACCCCGACAGCCCCTCGAGTTCCCCCGTTCCGGAGTCGGGCACCACCGTGAGCGCCAGCGCCGCCGCGCCGCGGTTCATGACGCCGCTGTGCTGCAGGAAAAAGGTGCCGCGGCGGCCCCCGAGCGTGCCGGTCACCTCCTCGAGCGCCACGTAGCCGGCGGAGCCCTTGGTGGCGGTGCCGGCGGCGAGCATCTGGCCCCGGCTCGTGCCTTCGAGGTCCCCGTGAAACTGTTTGTCGATCAGCAACCGGCTGAACGGTCCGCCGGCGTCACCGGGATCCGGCGCTTGGGGGCTCAGCTTGACCTCGAAGGGGCCGGCGGCGCGCATGGTCATGGTGTCCTCAGCGCCGGAAGGCGAAGAAGACCGCGCCGCACAGGCAGAGGCCGGCCCACAGGAAATTGAGTCGCACCGGTTCCCTCATGTACAGCCACGCGAACGGCACGAAGACCGCCAGGGTGATCACTTCCTGCAGGATCTTGAGTTGCCCCAGGTCCAGCTGGGTGTGCCCGATCCGGTTGGCCGGCACTTGGAGCAGGTACTCGAAGAGCGCGATTCCCCAGCTCGCCAGCGCGGCGACGATCCAGGGCTTCTGGCCGAGGTTCCTGAGGTGCGCGTACCAGGCGAACGTCATGAAGATGTTCGAGAGCACGAGCAGTCCGGCAGTCTTGACGATCACGGGCATGAACGATTCCTATGGTCTGCTGGCGTGTCGACCGAGTGACTTGGCGAACCGCACCCCCTGATCCTCGTAGCCGAGGTGCCGGTAGAAGTCATGCGCCGGCTCGTGCGCCGGGCCGCTGGTGATTTCCATCCGCTGCGCGCCGAGCGCGCGGAAGTGGGCCTCCGCGGCTTCCACCAGGAGCCGGCCGACTCCGCGCCCGTGCCGGTCGCCGGAGACGGCGAGCCCGGTGACCCGCCCCACGACGCCCGGGCGATGAAGGGTCGGCGTCCCGTGCAGCGCGGCGAATCCCTGGAGGCCTCCCCCGACCTCGGCGACCAGCACGCGGTCCACCGGACCGCCGGCGAGGAGCCGCTCCAGGCGGGCACGGATGGTGGGGGCGTCGGCGGGATATCCCAGCACGGCGAGCAGGGGCGCGAGCGCTGGCGCGTCGTCGAGAGTGGCGTCGCGGATGAGCACGGCGCTCACGTCATGCTCAGAGCTTGAGCGAGACGGTCCAGGGTAGCCGGCCTGCCACGGAGTCGATCGGCGCGGCCATCTCCTGATTGAACTCCGGGCCCGGGCACGACGGGGCCAGGGTATCCGCCTTGCCGTCGATGGTCAGCGTCACGCGGACGCCCTGGACGTCGGCGCACTGGCCCCTCAGGTACACGGCGCGGCGGGCGAAATACCCGTTGGCCAGGAGCTTGTCCGCCAACTGGGTGAAGGCGGCCGCCGGGATCACGACGTGGTAATTCCCCAGCATCGGGACCCCGCTCTTGCCCTCGTAGGTGGAGAGCCCCTCCCGCCGGAGCGTGAAGACGTACCCCGGGCCGGTGGCCGTGACGCCCCCGGGGATGCGCTCGAGCCGGATCTCGGATACCTGGCCCCCGCTGGCGGAGCCCGGCGAGGGGTCCGCTGGCGGCGGCGGGGCCGGCGGGCGGGCGCAACCGAAGGCCAGAAGGACGAAGAGGGCGGGGCGTGGCAGCATGGGAGGCGCTCCTTGGGCGGCGGCGGGCGCGGACCGGCCGGTCCGGAGCCTTCGGTTGCCAGTATACAGCAGGCCGGGCGTCCCTGCCAGCGTCCGCGGCTTGCCGCCCGGGCTACCGGGCCGTATGTTTGCGTGCTGGTGCGGCGCGCGGTGCGCCCACCGCGTCATCTAACTCGCTGGGGAGGGTGGAATGCGTCGTCTCGTCCTGGTTCTGAGCGCGGCTCTGCTGGCTGGTTGTGCAAAGAAGGAAGCGCCTCCCGCCGAGCAGGCGCCCGCGGCGGCGCCCGCGGCGCCGAGCATCGACGTGGCGAGCCTCGCCGGGACGTGGAACCTGTCCGGCACGATCGCCGGGGACACCAATGTGGTCGTGACCGGCACGATCACCGCCACGGCCGACCCGGCGGGGTGGACGATCACGCTCCCGAACCGTCCCGCGATGCCGCTCAGCGTCACGGTGTCGGGCGACAGCCTCCTCACTGCCTCGGGCCCCTACGAGAGCGTGCTCCGCAAGGGCGTGCAGGTGACCACGAACGGCGTCCTGCACCTGGTGAACGGCCAGCTCGTCGGCCAGAACGTCGCACACTACGCCGTGAAGACTGCGGACTCGGTGGCCACGCTCCAGATGACGGCGACCAAGGCGCCCTGATCTCGGGCGGGTAGCACGAAACGACCCGGCATCCTCTCGCGAGGGTGCCGGGTTCGTCATTTTTTGCCCCGCGTCGTCCCGGCTCAGGCGGTTTGCGCCGCCTTGGCCAGGCGGGCCTCGTCCCCTCCCTCCTTCGTCATGTCCTTCGCGCCCATCGCGATGCCGGCCTTCTGCAGGAAGGCGTTCGGGGGCTCGCCCCCGGCAAAGACCCACATCCAGTCGTTGGGCAGCTCGGACACCTTGCCTTCCACCTCGATCAGCACTGAGGCCGCGCGGACCTCCACCGGCCTGGAGTTGAAGAGGACCCGGACCTTCCCGGACTTGGCCGCCTCCCGGATCCGCTGCGCGTTGCGCTCCTTGATCCGGCTGAACTCCGCCTGGCGGTAGGAGAGCGTGACCTGGTTGCCCTTCTGGTGCGCGAGCCCGAGGGCCGCCTCCACCGCACTGTCCCCGCCGCCGACGACCAGGATCTTCGCGTTGACGTAGGCGTCGGCCTCGATGAGCGAGTACATCACCTTCGGCAGTTCCTCTCCCGTGATCCCCAGCTTGCGCGGGGTGCCGCGACGGCCGAGGGCCAGGATCACGCTGTGGGCGCGGTAGCTGCCTTTCGAGCTCGTGACCGTGAGCGTGCCATCGGCGCCCCGGACGATGGTTTCCACCTTTTCCTGGGTCCGGACCTGGACGTCGCCCTTCTTGATGACCGAGGACCAGAACTCCATCAGTTTTTCCTTCGAAATCTCGAGCTTGTTGAATTTTCCGTGCATCGGAAACTCGACGGGGCTCGTCATCACGAGCTTCTGCCGCGGGTACTTGGCCACGGTGCCGCCGATTTCTTCCTGCTCGAGCGTCACGTAGCTGAGGCTCCGCTCCACGGCCCGGAGCGAGGCACTCAGCCCGGCCGGACCGGCGCCGACGATGCAGACGTCGAGTACGCCCGGGGCGCTCGGCAGCGAACCGACTCGGCGGGCGATCGTGTCCACGCACTCCCGGCCCTGGTTGACCGCGTTCTTGATCAGCGCGAGGCCGCCCAGCTCCCCGATGATGTAGAGCCCGGGCACGTTGGTCTCGTGCTCCCTGGAGAGCCGCGGCATGTCGGCGCTGACGCTCGGGTCCGCCATCACGATCTCGATGGCCCCGACCGGGCAGGCCTCGGCACAGACCCCGTGCCCGATGCACTTGTGGCCGTTGACGATCGCGGCCTTGCCCCCGATGACCGCGAGCACGTCGCCCTCGGGGCAGACCTCGACGCAGGCGCCGCACCCGATGCAGTGCGAGATGTCGATGTGCGGATGCTGGGCCCGGGGACCGCTCGAATGCAGCTTGCCCCGTTCCGCCGCCGCGAGGGCCTCGCGCTCCCGCCGGTGGTTGCGCCGGACCTGGAGCACGAGCGGCCCGACGAGGAAGAGGCCGAAGACCGCGTAGATCAGGTAGGTGAGCATACAGGAGCGGTCAGGGCGCGCTGCGGGCGGCCGTCGCCTGGGTCCGAAAGTCCTCGATGGCCGCGTGGTGTTCCACGTACCCGGCGTCGCTCTGCTTGATTTGCACGTCGTAGTGCCTCAGGAAATCGGTGTAGGCCCGGCGGAGCGCCGCGTCGTCCCTGCCGAACCGCGCCGCCGAGCCCCGGACCATGTAGGCCAGCAGGTTGCCGGGCGACTTGGCGAGCATCGTGTCCGCCAGCGCGAGCGTGCCCGGCAGGTCGCCGGCGTGCGCCTTGAGCAGCGCCGCGTGGTAGCGGGCGTCGGCGTCGATGGTGTCGAGCTGGGCGTAGGCCTCGAGCGCCATCGGGGTGAACTGCGCCGCCGTCGCGGCGTCGCCCGATTGCGCCGCCTTCATGACCCGGTCGTAGAGCCGGTCGAACCGCTCCCGGGGCGACATGCCGCTGATGTCGGGCGGCTGCGCCGCGGGTGCCGTCGCGGGCGCCGGTGCGATGCTCGGGGCGACGGGGCTTCGCGACAACGAGAAGACAAAGATACCAAGGACCACCACGATCGCCGCCGCGGCGAAGTACCAGGCCCCGTAACCGGTGGAGCGGGGCTTCGAGCTCCCGGTCGGCGCGCCGCACCCTGCACAGAACGCGGCGCCCTGCGAGAGCACCGCTTGGCAGCGGGCACAGCGTGCCGGCCCGGTCGGGGCACCACACGCATGGCAGAAATTCCCGTTGGTCGGGGCCCCGCAGGACATACAATGTGACGAAAGTTGCATTTGTGCGCCTTGAGATCGGGTTCGGGCGGACATCATTGGAGAATACCGGAACACGGCATTGCAGCTGGAACGTTTCGTTCCACCCTACCCTCCATGGCCGTGCGGAATTCGTGCCATATCTGCTTACCGGCTCAATAGTTAGGCCAAATCGACCGCGTTGTCAGGATTGGGTAGGAAGTTTGCGGTAGGGAGAGTCCGTACCCTTACCGACCCGTCCGACAATCGCACGCCTCGCCCCGAATTCAGGGACGCTGCGGATGCCGTCGGCTTTGACCACATGCCGGGACGCCCGATGCCAGCATTGCAGGCCACCACGCCGAAGGAAGCGCAACCCGACCGTCGCGAGGGCGACCGGCCGGCCGCACCGCCCTCCATCCGGCTCACGACGCCGATCCGCCGCACGCCGAAGCGGAAGCGCTCCGGCGGGGCGGTGTTCCTCGCGGTCTTCGTCGCGCTGCTGACGGGACTCAACCTCCTCGGCTCGCATTACTACCTGTCGCCCAGGAGCGAGCAGGTCCGGGACCCGCTGCACGCCTGGTTCAAGCCGTCGGGCTATCTCGGGCAGAGCGCCGGGCTGGTGGCGCTCGGGATCTTCCTCTTCCTCTGGCTGTACCCGCTGCGGAAGAAGTTCCGGTGGCTCGCGTTTACCGGTTCCGTCGCGAAGTGGCTGGACGTGCATTCCCTGGCGGCGCTGGGGCTGCCGCTCCTGGTCGCGATGCACGCCACCTGGAAATTCGGCGGCATCATCGGGCTGGGGTTCTGGTCGATGATGGTGGTCTGGGCCAGCGGCATCGTGGGCCGGTACCTCTACGCCCGCATTCCGCGGAGCCAGGCCGGCGTCGAGCTGACGATCGAGGAGATCGCCGCGCAGCGCCAGGCCCTGCTGGAGGAAATCGCGCAGCAGACCGGTCTCGACGTCGGGGCCATCGAGGCCGCGCTCGTCACCGACCCGACCCCGACCGAGGGACTCGGGCTCTGGCAGACCTTCCGGCGGATGATCGCCGACGACCTCCGGCGCCGGCGGGCGGCGCGGGCGCTCCGGAAGGAAATTCGCCTCCGGCGGCCGCTCAACCGCAAGGGCGACCGGGCCGCGCTCCGGTCGGTGCTCCGGCTGGCCAACCGGGAAATGGCGCTGGTGCAGCAGTCGCGGATGCTGGGGGCCACGCAGAAGGTGCTTCGCTTCTGGCACGTGGCCCACCGTCCGCTGGCCGTCACGGCGCTGGTGGCCGTCGTCATTCACGTGGCAGTGGTCGTGTCGTTGGGCGCCACGTGGTTCTGGTAGGGAGGAGCCTTCCTCATGGCATTCGTGGCCTCGGCCGAGCCGGTGTTCTCGCGCTCGTGTACTGGGTGATCATGGCCGCGCCCCTTCGCGCCCAGATCTCGCCCGGCCCGCTCGCCAGCGCCCACGCGTCGCTGGAGGGGCCGGCGCAGTGCACCCAGTGTCACGGCAACCGCCGCGACGCGATGGGGCCGCAGTGCGTGGCGTGCCACAAGGACATCGGGTGGCTGGGCGAGCGCGGCCGCGGCTTCCACGGCAGCGCGGAGGTCAAGGCGACGCCCTGCGCCACCTGCCACCCGGACCACGCCGGGAAGGACTTCAAGATGGTGAAGTGGCCGGAAGGATCCGCGGAGAAGTTCGACCACACGCGGGCCGGCTGGGCGCTCCGGCAGAAGCACGCCGCGGCCGAGTGCCAGGACTGTCACGTCGCGAAGTTCCAGGTGTCGCCGCCCGCCAACCTCTCCGCCCGGAAGACCGGCGTGGGCTACACCGGCCTCGACACGACCTGCACCAGCTGCCACGAGGACGTGCACCGTTCGGCGCTGGGCGCGACCTGCACCAAGTGCCACGACGCCGCCAGCTGGACGGTGACGCCCGGCTTCGACCACGACACCACGGCCTATCCGCTCACCGACAAGCACGCCGAGGTGAAGTGCGACAAGTGCCACCTCGACCCGCGCCTCGCGCCGAAGAGCGACGGGAAGGGGCACCTCGTGCCGGTCTACAAGCCGGTCCCGTTCGAGAGCTGCGCCTCCTGCCACGCCGATCCGCACAACGGCGCGCTCGGGCCCAAGTGCGCGGACTGCCACACGACCGCCGGCTTCAAGGTGATCGACAAGAACCGCTTCGACCACGCGCGGACGAAGTACCCGCTGGCGGGCCGGCACGCCACCGTGCCCTGCGCCGCGTGCCACAAGGATTTTTCGACGCCCGCGCTCAAGAAGCCCGCGTTCGCGACTTGCGCGAGTTGTCACAGCGACGCCCACAAGGGGACGGCCACGCTGGCCGGGAAGCCGGTGGACTGCGCGTCCTGTCACACCGTGAACGGGTACGTGCCCTCGACCTACACCGTGGCGAACCACGCGGCGGCCAAGTATCCGCTCGAAGGGAAGCACGCCGCAGTGAAATGCGGCGACTGCCACACCCGGAGCACCGCGACGACGGCGGTGGCGCAGTACGGCAGCGCCAAGGTGGTGATGCGCCCGGCGTACGCGAAGTGCACCGACTGCCACGCCGACGACCACGGCGGCCAGCTGAAGGCCCGGGCGGACGGCGGCCAGTGCTCGGCCTGTCACCGCGTGACCGGATGGACGCCCAGCACCTTCGACAGCGCCGCCCACGCCACGCTCAAGCTCCCGCTGGACGGCCGGCACCAGCAGGTGGAATGCGCCGCCTGCCACGGCGTGAGCCGGACTGGCCTGCGCCCGATGAGCCGGACGGTGGTCCTCGGCAAGGCCAACTTCCTGTTCGCGGTGCCCGAAATCGACTGTGTCGCGTGTCACGCCGATCCCCACCAGGGGCGCTTCGTGACGGGCGGCGCGCGCGCCCAGGCGGCAGGGTGCCCGGCCTGCCACAGCACGCGGGCCTTCCGTCCCTCGACCACCACCGTGGCGGTGCACGCCCTCTTCGGCTTCCCGCTCGAGGGGGCCCACCGGGCCACCGCCTGCTCGGCGTGCCACCAGGAGCTGACCCGGGCGCCGGCCGCCCAGAAGCAGTCCAGCCTCGTGCTCGGGGGCGGCCGGTTCGGGACGCTCCGGTTCGAGGAGAAGCACGAGTGCGTGGACTGTCACAAGACGCCCCACGGGACCCAGTTCGACGCCCGTACGGGCGGGTGCGCCGCGTGCCACACGGTGGACGCCTTCGCGCCGGCCGGAAAATTCGACCACGACCGGGACGCCTCGTTCCCGCTCAAGGGCGCCCACGAGAAGGTCCCGTGCGTCCAGTGCCACAAGCCCGGCCCGAAGAGCGCCACCCCGAAGGTGATGCTGTATCGCCCTCTCTCGGGAAGCTGCGAGAGCTGCCACGGCAAGGAGTCCCAATGAGGCACCTCACCCTGCTCGGCCTCGTCGTGCTGCTCGCGGGTCCCCTCGCGGCGCAGGAGCGCACGACCTCGCCGCACGGCGACCTCAAGACCGAGTGCACGGTCTGCCACCAGTCGAGCAGCTGGACGGCGATCCAGGTCAGCAAGCAGTTCAACCACGCGAGCTACGGCTTCCCGCTGACCGGCGCCCACGGGGCGACCACCTGCCGCGGGTGCCACGTCTCGCTGAACTTCAAGAACACCAGCGCGAGCTGCGCGTCCTGCCACACCGACAACCACCGGGGCGAGTTCGGGGCGAACTGCGCGCGGTGCCACACGACCCGCGCGTTCACCGACCGCGACGAGATGGCCAAGGCGCACCAGCTGACCCGGTTCCCGCTCTCCGGCAGTCACCTCTCCACCGACTGCACTGCCTGCCACAAGCCGAGCCCCCAGGGGCAGATGCAGTTCATCGGCACGCCGACGGCCTGCGCATCGTGCCACCAGCAGAACTACAACACCGCCCCGAATCACGTGGCGTCGAACTTCCCGACGACCTGCGAGGGCTGCCACTCGACCACGGTCTGGAACGCGGCCAACCTGGGCTCGGCCAACCATCCGGTGTCGCCGATCGCGCTCACCGGGGTGCACAGCGCCAACCTGCTGACCTGCACGCAGTGCCATACCACGATGCCGTACTCCACGGTCAAGCAGACCTGCGACGGCTGCCACCACACCGACTACGTGGGCGCGAAGGACCCCGACCACGTGGCCGGGAACTTCTCCACGACCTGCACGACCTGCCACACCCTCACGGCCGGCTGGCTCGGCGCCACCTTCAATCATCCGACCTCGCCGATCGCGCTCGCGGGGGCGCACAGCCCGAACCTGGTGAGCTGCACCCAGTGCCATACCACGATGCCGTACTCCACGGTCAAGCAGACCTGCGACGGCTGCCACCACGCGGAGTACGTGGCGACCACCACCCCGAGCCACACGGCGGCGGGGTACGGCACCGACTGCGCCAGCTGTCACCAGGTCGTGGCCAACTGGGCTGGCGCCACGGTCAACCACCCCACGACGCCCATCGCGCTCACGGGGGTGCACAGCGCCAACCTGGTGAACTGCACGCAATGCCACACCACGACGCCGTACTCGACCGTCAAGCAGACCTGCGACGGCTGCCACCACACCGACTATGTCGGCGCGAAGGACCCCGACCACGTGGCCGGGAACTTCTCCACGACCTGCACGACCTGCCACGCCCTCACCGCGGGCTGGCTCGGCGCCACGTTCAACCATCCGACGACGCCGATCGCGCTGACCGGGGCGCACAGCAGCAACCTCGTGACCTGCGCCCAGTGTCACACCACCACGCCGTATTCCACGGTCAAGCAGACCTGCGACGGCTGCCACCACGCGGAGTACGTGGCCACCAGCAACCCGAACCACGCGGCCAGCGGGTACGGCACCGACTGCGCCAGCTGCCACCAGGTCGTGGCCAACTGGGCCGGCGCCACGTTCAACCATCCGACGACGCCGATCGCGCTCACCGGGGTGCACAGCGCCAACCTGCTGACCTGCACGCAGTGCCACACGACGACGCCCTACTCCACCGTCCAGACGACGTGCGACGGCTGTCACCACACCGACTACGTGGGCGCGAAGGACCCCGACCACGTGGCCGGGAACTTCTCCACGACCTGCACCACCTGCCACACCCTGTCAGCGGGCTGGCTCGGCGCCACCTTCAACCACCCGACCTCGCCGATCGCGCTGACCGGGGCGCACAGCGCCAACCTGGTCAACTGCTCGCAGTGCCACACGACGATGCCCTATTCCACGGTCAAGCAGACCTGCGACGGCTGCCACCACGCCGACTACGTCGCCACGACCAACCCGAGCCACACCGCGGCCGGCTACAGCACGGACTGCGCGTCCTGCCACCAGGTGGTGGCCAACTGGACCGGGGCCACGTTCAACCATCCCACGGCGCCGATCGCGCTGACGGGAGTGCACAGCACGACCGCGGTGCAGTGCACCCAGTGCCACACGACCATGCCGTACTCGACGGTCAAGCAGACCTGCGACGGCTGTCACCACGCCGACTTCGTCGCGCCCGTGGATCCCAACCACGTGGCCGCGAACTTCTCGGTGAACTGTACCGATTGTCACGGGCTGGTGGCCAACTGGGCCAACGCCAAGTTCCTGGCCCACGACGGCAGCATCTCCCAGTTCCGGATCTACAGCGGGAAGCACCTGGGCAAGTGGAGCCAGTGCCAGGAATGCCACCGGCTCGGCCAGCCGTACGCCTCCACGCCGTCGCTGCTTTGCCTCAACTGCCATGCGCAGGTGCAGACCGACACGCACCGGGGCAAGAACTACACGCCGAGCGACTGCGTGCGCTCCGGCTGTCACGCGAACGGTTCGACGCCATGAGGACCGCGCACCTGCATTCCGTACAACCGGGATGGATGATTGCGGCGCTCCTGCTCGCCGTCGTCTGGGCCGGGAACGCCCACGCGCAGGGGTTTGGTGCCGACTCCGCCCCGCTCGGCGCCCAGGCGGCCACCGGCCCGGCGGTCGTGTACCTGCACGGCGGCGGCTCGATCCGCGGAACGCTGCTGGCCGACAACGGGCCCAACGGCGTCACGATCAAGAGTCAGAAGTCGGGCGCCACCTTCATGGTGGCCGCCGCGCAGATCGACAGCGTGGTCCGGGGGCCGCGCGCCGTGGCGAGCGGGCCCGAGCCGACGACGCTGGCGCCGCCGCCCGCGGCGTCGCCAACCTCCTCGTCTCCCAGCGTCCCGCCCTCAGGCGCCGCGATGGTATTGTCGCTGAAGGCGGTCAGGCCCGCTTCGGCCGCCACGCCAGCGCCGAAGCCGGCCACCTCCACCCCCGCGCCCGTGATCCCGGCCGCGTCACCCCCGGCTGTCACGCCAGCGGCGGCCCCGGCCACGGCGCCGACCCAGGCGCCGAAGCCCGAAGCGCCTGCGCCGAAGCCGGCCGCCGCTCTCCCGGTGGTCGCGCTCCAACCGGTCGTGACCCCGCCGGTGAAGGAGGAGCCGCCGCCAACGACGATCTCGCTCGCCGCGGCGCCGGCACCCGCGCCAACGCCGCCCGCGGCCGCAATCGATTCGGCGAGGGCGCCATCGACCGCGATGAAGGAGGGCCTCAATCCGCCCCCGGCCGCGATCAGCATCCCGAACTCAAGCCCGGCCCCTCAGGTCGTCTCGCTGGCGGACACCACGCCGGCCGAGCCCGACACTGCCGCTGTCTACTCGAACATCAGCTTCATCTCCGGGACCGAGATCTACATCGCGGCGGGCCGCCAGGACGGGCTGGTGGAGGGGTCGGAAGTCGTCGTCATCCGCGGCGATTCGGTGGTGGCCACCCTGCGGGTCAAGTTCCTGGCGTCGCACAAGTCGGACTGCGAGCTGATGCAGGGCACCGCCGATTTGGCGCTGGGCGACAAGGTCCGTTTCCACCGCTACGTGGCTCCGCAGCAGATCGCCAGCGCCACGCCGATCGTGCCGCACGCGCGCCGGCTGAGCGGGCAGGGTCTGCACGGCCGCATCGGAAGCCGGTACCTCCGCGCCACGACCAGCACGGAGGCCCCGGGCCAGCCGGTCGGCAGCAACGGGTTCAACCAGCCCTCGCTGGACGCGCGCCTGTATGGCCTCGCCATCGGCGGCACGCCGCTCGGCCTGGCGCTCGACCTCCGCGCCCGGCAGACCACCACCTCGTCCGCCGGCAACACCACGGTGGACGGTCACACCAGGGCCTACCAGGCGGTGCTCTTCTGGAACGCGCCGGACGCGAAGTTCCGGGCCGCGGCGGGCCGACAGTACCTCACCTACATCAGCTCCATCGGCCTCTTCGACGGCGGCCTGATGGAACTCAACGGACGCCACACCTCCTTCGGCGCCTTCGCCGGCTTCGAGCCGGACGCGGCGACGCTGGACTTCTCGAGCACCGTGCACGATTACGGCGCGTACATGACGATGCACAACGCGCCGGGCGGGATGACCGCCACGGCGTTCACCCTCGGCGCCGTCGGCTCTTACGAGGGCAGCACCCAGCGGCGGGAGTGGGGCATCGTGCAGGCCAACGTGAGCAACCGGTACCTGTCGCTCTACCTGCTCCAGGAGATCGACTATTACCGGCCGTGGAAGCTCGTGGGGCCGAACGCCGAGTCGAGCACCTTCTCCTTCACCAGCCAGTTTGCGAACGTGTCGGCCCGTCCGAAGCCCTGGCTCTCGATCAACGCGACCTACGACAAGCGGCGCAACGTGCGGCTCATCCGGGACTTCACCAACCCGGAGACGAACTTCGACGACGCCTATCGCGAGGGCTACGGGATGGGCGTCCAGTACGCCGGCCGGCAGTTCTACCTGGGCGGCGACTGGCGGCGAAGCACCGGCGCCACCGTCCTCGACGCCAACTCCTACACCGCCACGTTCGGCGCCAACCGGGTCGCGCCGCTCAGCCTGGGGTTTTCGTTCCGGGCCACCTGGTACCAGAACCAGAACGACTCGAGCGCCGTCAACCCCGGCGCCATGCAGACCACCGGCCACCTGTACTCCGGGCATATCAGCGCCGATCCCGTCACGCTGGTCCACCTGGACCTGAACGCGGGCATCCGCCAGGAAGACAATCCCGTCTACACCCAGCTCCAGAAGTCTTCCTGGTACGGACTGGATGTGGACGTCGCGATGGCGCGGCAGTGGTACTTCTCGTTCTCGGCGCTCCGCCAGCAGGATCCGGCCAACCCCGGCACCAGCACCCTCACGCAACTCTACGGCGGGCTGACCTACCGGTTCTAGGCGCGGCTTCGTGCCAGGGGCAGAGAGGCTGAACGCGACAGCGCCCCGGGGAAGACCCCCGGGGCGCTGTCGCTGCCGGCGCATCGCCTCACGGTGGATCGAGGCGAACCCGCGTGTCACCCGCTCCGCCGTCGCTCGAGGAGCCGCTTCAGCGGCCAGGTGTTGGCGACCGATCGCGCCGTGACCCAGCCACGCCTCGCCTGATCCACCCCCCAGCGGAGGAGGTCGAGTTCCGAGACGGAATGGGCGTCGCTGCTGATCGTGAGCATGGCGCCGAGGCTCACGGCGTGCCGGCAGGCCACATCGTCGAGATCCAGCCGGCTGGGCTGCGCGTTGACCTCGAGCCAGACGCCAAGTTCCGCCGCGGAGCGGAAGACGCGGTCCCAGTCGGCGTCGATGCCGGCCCGCTCCCCGATCAGACGGCTGGTCGGGTGCGCCATGATGTGCACGGCGGGATGCTGCAGCGCGCGCAGGATGCGGCTCGTCTGCTGCTCGGCCGGCAGGTCGAAGGCGGAGTGGATCGACGCCGTGACCAGGTCGAAACCGGCGAGGGTGCGGTCGTCGAGGTCGAGCGAACCGTCGGCGTGGATGTCCACCTCGACGCTCTTGAGTACCCGGAGCTTGTGTGGCGCGTTCGTTCAGTCCGTCGATGGCGGCGCCCTGCCTCCGGAATCCGGCCGCGTTCATCCCCCTGGTGACCCGGACGGCGGGAGAATGGTCGGTGATCGCAATGTATTCGTACCCCTTGTTCGCCGCGGCCCCAACCATCGAGGTCAGGTCGTCGCGGCCGTCGCTCGAAGTCGTGTGCATCTGGAGGTCGCCGCGCAGGTCCCCGAGTTCCACGAGGTCGGGGAGCTTCCCCTGCCTGGCCGCTTCGATCTCGCCGCGATCTTCGCGCAACTCCGGCGGGATCCAGGGCAGGCCGACCGACTTGGCCACCTCGCGCTCGGTGCGCCCGCCGATGCGCTCCTCCCCCTTGAACACGCCGTACTCGTTGATCTTGAGGCCGCGCTCCAGCGCCATCCCCCGGACGGCGATGTTGTGGGCCTTCGAGCCGGTGAAGTAGTAGAGCGCCGCCCCGAAGCTCTCCTTCGGCACGACGCGCATGTCAACCTGAAGGCCCGAGGCGAGCCGGATCGACGCCCCGGCCTCGCCCCGCTGGAGCACCTGCCTGGCCCCCGGGGCGGTGGTGAAGGCCTCCACGGCCCGCCCCGGATACGTGGTGACGACCAGCAGGTCGAGATCGCCCACGGTCTCACGGCAGCGCCGGAAGCTCCCGGCCAGTTCCACATGGTGGACCCCTCGAACGCCCTTCATCTGTTCAATGAGGTGCGCGGCATACCGGGCCGCGGTGGCCCTGGGCATCCTCGGTGCCCCCATCGGCCGCGCGGCCAGCTCGGCGCGGAGCTTCGCCTCGGAGCGGGGGCCGAAGCCGGGCACCGCGCGCACGCGGTTCTCCTCGAGCGCCCGGCGGAGCTCCGCCACCGACCTGACGCCCAGCGCGGCCTCCAGCGCCTGGATGCGCTTCGGGCCGAGGCCGCGCACCTGCAGCAGCTCGAGCTCTTCGGCCGGGATGTGCTTCCGGAGCTTGCTCAGAAGGGGTACGCCGCCTTCGAAGGCCAGCTGTCGGATGGTCCGGGCGAGATCCTCGCCGATGCCCGGCAGGTTCTCCAGCACCGTGTCCGGCCGGGTGTCCACGACGGCGATGGGCTCGGCGAGGGTGTCGATGGTTCGTGCGGCGTTGCGGTAGGCCCGCACCCGGAAGGGATTCGCCTGGTCGAGTTCAAGCAGGTCGCCGATTTCGCGCAGCAGGCGGGCGACGTCGGCGTTGGGGAGCGGTCCGTCCGGCACTGCGGGCACTGGGGCCTCCGGCCAAGTCCACCCCAGCATTGCGCGGTCCAGTTAAGACGACGCGGAATCGAGCGTGAAGAAGTCCCGGGGCGATCCAAGCGCTACCGTGAAGCGGGTACCAGGGGGAGCGCACCGGCCGCCTCGAGCAGCCGCCGGTAGCGCGAGGTCGAGCGGATCTCGTCGATCGCCATCCGCGCCGAGCTCAGGTCATGAACATGCCGGCGAGATGTTGAACTTGCCCGATTGGACGCTCACCGCGGGCCAGGGCGCCAGCGTCGCCGCCCTGAGAGTGTAGCCGCCGGTCTTGTTGATCGAGAGCGTGTTGAAGACGGCCACGCCTTCGACGCCCGTGACCGCGGTCGGCTGGGAGACGGCGACCCACGACCCGTTGTTGATGATCGCCGTCATGTTGACGGTGACGCCGGCGACAGCCCGGCCCGCCTGGTCCGTGACCCTGACGCTCACGGCGGGGGCCAGCGCCGCATTGACCGCATAGCACGCCGATTTCGAGGGCGCGGACTGGAACGCCAGTGCGAGCGCCGTCGGGTAACTGGCCGTGAGGGTGAACGACTTGCTCGCCGAGACCGGCCCGCTGGTCGCCTGCACCACAAACGTGGAGGAGCCGGGTGCCGACGGCACGCCAGTGAGTGCCCCCGCCGCGGAAAGCGCCAGCCCGGCCGGCGGCGCCCCCGAGGACACCAGCCAGGAGTAACTCCCGGTGCCACCCTCTGCCAGGAAGGATTGCGCGTACGCCACGCCCACCGTCGCCGCCGGGAGCGGGGAGGCGGTGGCGATCACGACCGGGGCCGGCAGGATATTGATGCTCAACGCCTTGTCAGCGGTCAGGGACCCGCTGGTGACCCGGACGGTGAAGCTGAACGCGCCCGAGACCGTCGGCGTGCCGGACAGCACGCCGGCGGTCGAGAGCGAGAGCCCGCCCGGCAGCGCGCTGGACGGCGCGAGGCCCCAAGTGTAACTGCCGGTGCCGCCGGTGGCCGCCAGTGTATCCGGGCCGTAGGCCACGGACTGCTGGCCGCCGGGGAGCGCCGAGGTCGTGACGCTCAGCGCCAATAGCTGGATGGCGTTGACCGAGAAGGAGGCGACCGCCGGCACGAAGACGAACGGGGCCGCGCCGGAGGTGGCCGTGGCGCTGTTGGTCCCGGCCTTGAGGGTCCAGGAGGAGCCGGCGGAGCCATCTGCCCCGGTTGCGGCGGAGGCAGGGGAAAACGCCGTGCCGGGCGCAAAGCTCACCGACACCCCGGAAATCGGGGTCAGGCCCTTCCGCGTCTTCACCGTGACGCTGACCGGTGCGGTGGTCTGGCTGTCGCCAACCGCGATGTACTGGGGCGAGGCAGGCCCGCTGCCGGCCATGGCGAGCTTCACGTCGACCGCCGCGAATGGGCTGAACTTCACGACCTGGCTTCCCGTGCCGCCTCCGCCGACGGCGGCGAAGAGCGGACCGGGGACGAAGACTCGCGCCAACTGCTGCAGGGCGCGGCCGAACACCGATTTGGCGGCGACGGGCGGCGCAGGAAGCGGATCGCAGGCGAGCCCCAGCGGGCCCGGGTCGGAGTAGGCACCGATCTCGATGGTGCCACCGCTCGTCGTCACGACGGAATTGCCGGGGACGACCGAGACGTACCCGGTCTCCACCCCATGCGCGAGGCGCAGGTCGGTGGGCGAGACGATATCGGCGTCGTACGAGATGCAGACGCCCGTCAGGACTGGCGACGTGAAGGTGACCGCCGGGTTCGCGACGAACTCGAAGGCGCCCTGCTTGTAGCCGTCGATCCCGTACCAGTCGAGGCTCGTGGGGAGCGGGTTGGTGGTCTTGTAGACTGACACGAAGGTGCCGAAGATCGTGCTGGGCACCTCTCCGTGCTCCACCTGCACCGCCGCGGAGTCGAGCGGGTCGTTCACGACGGTCGTCGGAGTGCTGTTGCGGATCAGGACCGTGTTCCCCGCACTGAAGATGCCGCTCAGGTCAGGGATCGGGGAGATGTTGTTGGAGCAGTAGAGAAGGTAGATGAACTTGACCACGCGGTCCTGCGTCGCGGTGCTCTGCCCGCCGATCAGGTTCTTCGCATAGTAGGTGGACAGGGTGAAGTTCACCAATGAGTCCACATTGTCCTGCGCCACCGCGGTGTCGCCATCGCGCCGGGACTTCTCGATGGCGTTGCTGTACCCCTGTGCCTTGCCGCGCCGGCCGCCGCCAGGACCGAAGAGCTGGGGGAGGAGGCTGTCGATGGCACCCTGCGCTCGGGCCTCGGTGGCGCATTCCGCCGGGAGCACGACGAGCATGGACGGGCCGGGCTGAATTTGGGTGATCCCGTCAGGAGTGGTGACGCGGTCCGGCGCGAGCTGCTCGCCCGCACAGGCGGACAAGACGAACGCGGCGGCGGCGAGCGAGTATCGGATCCTGGGGTGCATCAACTCCTCCGGGGGGATGGACCGGGTGGCAGCGGCTGATGAGCGCCCCTCGGGGCACCTCTCGCCGCCTGCCGGCCCGGCTACTTGCTGTTCCTGATGGATCGCCGAGCGCAAAGGTATACGAAACTCCCAGCGCCGCCAGAGGTGCGCAGAGGCCTCAGGCAGTGCGGGAAACCTGCGACAGGTTGATGACGGGAGCGTTACGGCGAGCCGACCAGGGCCTGGAAGGTGGGGTCGCCCGCCAGGCTCCGGTACTTCCACCCCGGATCGGGGACGAAATCCGTGCGACGTTCCGGATTGGCGACCAGGAACGTCTTGAGGGCCTGGACCGCCCCCGCCTTGTCGCCCGCGAGCACCAGCACGAACGACTCCTGCAGGTACAAGAACCGGGTGGGGTCCGCTTCCGTGCTCAGCAGGGCGCTTCGTGCCACTGCCTTGGCGCTGTCCTTGAGCCCGGCCCGGGCCAGGACGGCGGCCACCATCATCCTGGCCTCGGCCTGCTGGAATTCGGCCGAGCCTCCCGGTTGCGCCTTCGCCAACACCGGACTCCCGGACAGCTGCCACGCCTTCGCCGGATCAGGAGTCTGGCTCCGCATCGTCATCAGGTAGAGTTGGCAGGTGGTGAAGGCCGGCTCGGCGGGGAATCGCCGTTTTCCCTCGTCACACCAGTGGGTGGCGTCGACCGGCTGGTCGAGGTCGTAGGAGGCGTAGAAGAGGCGCTCGACGATCTTGGGGGCGTTGGCGAGGTAGGCGTCGGCCTCGTACGCGCGGCGTGCGGCGAGGATCACGTCCGTCTGGCTGGTGGTCGGGTCGTTGCCGTAGAGGTGGCTGAGCGAGGCCCAGGCCCCCGCCTGCGTGGGTCGGAGCCGCGTGGCCTGCTCGAGGTCGCTCCTGGCACGGGCGCGCAGCGCCGCCGCGGCGGTCGGGTCCTGCTCGAGGCGGAGCAAATACTTCCAATACTGCAGGTTGCCCCGCAGCTCGAAGGCGTCCGCGTTGTTGGGGGCGATCACCATTGCCCGGGCGACGTGCCCGAGCCCGGTCTCGATCCACTTGCCGGCGTTGATGGGATCGCTGAGGTACCGGCGGGAACGGAGGTACGCCAGCCGCCCGCGAAGGATGACCGGGTCCGCCCACTTGGGGTCGAGCGCTTCGGACTCGGCGAGCAGCGAGTCGGCGGAGCCGAAGGAAGCCTGGAAGCGCAGGCTATCGCCGCTGTCCGCGGCCGCTTCGCCCGACTTCCTGAGCACTTCGGCGCGCTGCACCAGCGACCAGGCTGCCGTGCTCCGGGTGCCTTCCTGCTGCCCGCGCAGCTTCACCTCCTGCCCAAGCTCCTGGCGGATCAGGTCTGCCGCCTGCGTGGCGAGCGAGTCGCGCGCGCCGATCAGGTCGCTCGCCGGGCGCTCGAAGCTCGCGTGGTCGCCCATGTCTGCACCGCTCCCATCCACCAGGCGGACGGTGACCCGGATCCGTTGCCGGCCTCCGGCTCGACGCTTCCCTCGACGAGCGTGCCGACCTGCAGGGCCCGGGCGATGCTGTCCCGCGGAACTTCCCTTCCGCGGAACTGCGCCGAGCCACCCTGCGAAACGACACTGAGACCCCGGACTTCGCTCAGGGCCCCGATGAGTCCTTCGGTGAGACCGTCGGCGACGTAGCCGAGGTCGTGGTTGGGGCTGAGGTCGGAAAAGTACAGGACAGCGATGTCGTGCGGATCGGGGCCACCGGGGACGACCGCGCCCGCGCCGGGCCGGAGTTTCCAATAGCCCACGCCAGACTGACGAGCACGAGTGCCGCCGCCGCCCACACCCACGGCTTCTTCCACGGGGCGGCCTTCGCCTGCGCCTCGGCCGCCTTCATCGCCTCGAACTGCTCGAGGGTCATGCGCGCGCCGGCGGTCGGATTCCGCGAGCTCGTCACCCGGACGTTCGCGCGCCGCGTGGCGGTCGCGCCGAGCGGGGTACCCATGAGTTCGCAGAAGGCCTTGGCGGTCTGGGGGCGGTCGGCGGGCACCTTGGCCAGCGCGGCGAGGACGGCCTCTTCGACCTCGTCCGGCACCGACGCGCGGACCTCCTGGAGGCCGGACACGGGGGTCATCGCGTGGCGGGCCATGATGGCGCGGGCATTGGGTCCGGTGAAGGGTGGGGTCCCGATCAGCATCTCGTAGAGGACGCAGCCGAGGCTGTAGATGTCCGCCGTCGGGCCGACGGTGTCGCCCATCGACTGTTCCGGGCTCATATAGAGCGGGGTGCCGACGGCCATGCCGGTCTGGGTCAGTTTCTCGCCCGCCTCCGTGGCCGCCCGGGCGATGCCGAAGTCGGCCACCAGGGCGTGCCCGCCCGAGAGCAGAATGTTCTCGGGCTTGATGTCACGGTGGATGACGCCACGCTCGTGGGCGTAGCCGAGGGCGTCGGCGACCTCGAGGGCGATGTGGATCGCATCCTCGATGGGGAGTTGCGATTCGCGATCGAGGCGGTCGCGGAGCGATTCGCCCTTCACGAACGGCATCACGTAATAGAGGAGTCCGTTCGCTTCGCCGGAGTCGTACAGGCCGAGGATATGCGGATGCTGGAGCTTGGCGGCGAGGCGGATTTCGCGGTCGAAGCGCTCGGAGCCAATCGAGGCGCCGAGTTCCGGGTGGAGCACCTTGATCGCGACCTCGCGGTCGTGCTTGATGTCCTGTGCGAGGAAGACGGTCGCCATCCCGCCGGCGCCGAGCTCGCGCTCGACGCGGTACCGGTCGGAAACAGCCGACTGCAATCGATCCTGGGTCTCGCTCACGGCTCCGGATTTGGAAAAGGGGGCAGGTATAGCCGACAGCGGAACTTAGGTCGTCCCGGGTCGGCACGCCACGGCCCCCCGAGCCTCCGGGTGCAGCGGGCGTGGAGCCAGTCGGGCGCCGGGTCGGGTGGGGTAGGTGGCTGGCTCAGCGCTCCAGGACGACCTCGATCCGTCCCTTCCGGACGGCCGCGGCCAGGGCCGCGTGGTCCCGCTCGGCCTGGTCGGCGTAGGCAGTCGCGAACTTCGACACCGCCTTGTCGAATACATCCTTGCTGCCGAGATACCCGGCGATCATCGCGGGGTCCCCGGAACGGGCGTGGGCCCGGGCAAGTGTCCAGCCGCAGACCGCGCCGTACTCGGCCAGGGTCGAGCGGCTGAAGATCTCCACCATCGGCTTGAGTTTCACGTCCCGGAGCTGGCGAATGTGGAAGTCGCGCCCGCTCCTGCCGTGGGTCCACCCGAGGAAGATGTCGCTGGCGGCCTGCATCAACCGCTGCCCTTCGACGATGCGCTGGCCGTCGTTGGCGTACCTTCCCCTGGCGACGGATGGCGCCAGCACCGACCGGCGAGCCTCCTTGACCTGCAGGAAGAGCGGGTCGTCGCCCGCCGCCATGAGCAGGAACACCGCGCAGATGGTACCGACGCTTCCCACGCCCACGACCTTGAGCGCGAAGTCGGCCACCTGGTACCGGTCCAGGAGTACCCGGCGGTCGTCGGGAAGCGTCTTCCGGTAGTCAGCGTAGGCCGCCTCGATGTTCGAGCGGATCTTGGGCGTGTCGAGCATCTGGTGGTGATAGATGAGCGGCGGGTTGTCCTTGATGACAGGCCGCCCACCCTGCGACTCCGCCAACTTCGGGAAGTCGTCCAGAGCCGCCGACTGCGACGTCGCCTTGGCCAGCCGCTTCCGGAACCGGGCCACACTGGTCTTGTCGGTGAAGGACGCGGCCAGCGTCTCCGTGTCGATCCTGCTGTACCAGACTTCCGTTGCCCTCATTTCGGCGAATTCCGCCATGTGCTCGCGATAGCCCCGGACGCACGCTTCCGCGGCGTCGCGCTGATCGGCGCCGGCAAAGCCGTTTGACCGGGCGGCGAGGACCATGCTGGCGGCCAGCCGCTTGACGTCCCACTCCCATGGGCCGGGCATGGTCTCGTCGAAGTCGTTGATGTCGAAGATGACCCGGCGCTCGGGCGTCGCGAAGATGCCGAAGTTCATCAGGTGACAGTCGCCACAGGCCTGGACCGTGATGCCGGTGGCCGGCGTCGTGGCGAGGTCCGCCGCCATGATGTTCGCGGCGCCGCGGTAGAAGGTGAAGGGCGAGGCCAGCATCCGGCCGTACCGGATGGGGACGAGCTCCGGCAGTCGGCCCCTGCTCGACTCGATGATCAGGGCGACCGGGTCGCGGCGTCGGGCCGAGGGGGTCCAGTCCCCGTGCCCGACGCGCGGACGCTTCTCCCGCAGGGCCTTGCCGGCAGCTCGGCGTTCCTCGCGGGTGAGCCGCGGCGAGGCGTGGGACGCCGGCTTGCGCGTGCGTGGATGAACGGTGCGCGGCGACATCGGGCTCTCTCCTGATAAGGGCAGCCGAAATCTGGACGTCCCGCCCCGGGTGCGTCTTGGCTTTCGATGAAGCCCGCCTGAAGAAACCCGGGAGGAAGGCCCTAGGGCGCCCGCCCGATCTCCTTCAGCCGCCCCCGCGCCTCATTGTTGGTGGAGTCCCGCCTGACCGCCTCGCGGTAGGCCCCGGCCGCGGCGGCGGTGTCCCCCCGCGCCAGCAGGATGTTGCCGCGCGCCACGTACACCCCAGACGAACCGGGGAATTCCTGCTCGTTGACCGCGAGCAGGGCCAGCGCGTCGTCGGTCTTCTGCACCCGGGCCACCTGGAGGGCGGCCACGATCAGGGATCCCTCCCCGAAGTCGTAGGCGTCCCGGCCATAATACTTGTCCCGGAGCGCGCGATAGGCGCGGACGGCGGAATCCGCTCCGGCGTCGATCGCGGTCGCGGCGATCAGCGTGGAGAGCGGCATGGGGAGTTCGACGCCCCGGTGACAGGTGCGGCAGGTCACCTCCACGTGAGGCAGGCGGGAACTGTCCATCTCGTGCATCGGAAGGGTGTCGAGGCGGCGGTTGACCTCCTCCACCATCCGCATCATCTGGCGGGCCGTGAGCTTGGTCGGCTTGTCATCCGACGCGAAGTTGAACTCCGAGAGCGGCTTCCCCTCCTCCCCGACATGGCAGAACACGCACCGCACGCCGAGCGCGCCGGTGATGCCGCGCATCGTCCCCAGCACCTCCCGCACCGGAGTTCCCTTCGGGATCACCTGGAGGTTGGTCGCGGAGTCGGGCGGGAACTTTCCCGCGGCCTGGCCCGCGGCGAGGGAGGGATGGGCGAGGAGCAGGAGGACGAGACACCGTCGCATGGAGCCACCTGGGGAATGGGGGAGTCAGGCAGGTCGCCGGGCCATCGCCTCTTGCCCTTTGCCCCGCCGCGGGTAACCTCGACCTGACCAGTATACGGGAGCCGCGAGCATGGCCGGCGTCGCCGAAGCAATGCAGCAGAACCGCCAGGCGGCCGACGAGCTCTGTGCCGCCGCCGATGGCGCCAGTGAAGTCTGGGAGGTGCCGAGGGCGCGGGGCAAGTGGTCGCCCTCCCAAGTGGTCGAGCACGTCACGCGGGCGCTCGAGCAGTCCACTCGGGAACTCCGGGGGGAACCGACGCTTTTCCCGGCCTTTCCGCCGATCCTGCAGCCCGTCATGCGGGGGCTCTTCTTCAACTGGATCGTGCGGCGCGGGAGGTTCCCGCGGGGCACCCGCACCAACAAGGCGATGAACCCAGAGCGGGGCGCCGCGACGCCGGCCGAGGCGAGGGCCAGGATCCATGAGGCAATTCACGAGTTGAACCAGGCCGTGAAGACCAGGGACGCCGGTTTCGGGCCGGTGCGCTCCGGCGCGTTCGGTGCGGTGGCGCTCTCGGACTACCTCATCTTCCAGGCCATTCACACCCGGCATCACACGACGCAGGTGGCTCGGCCTCCCGGCTGACGCCCGCCACGGTCGTGGTGCACCCCTGTTCCGGCGTCAGGCGACCTGTTGCCGCGCCCGCTTCGCGGCGCCGATGCCGTAGGTCACCATCCCCGCCACCACCAGCAGCAGGCTCAGGCCCAGCACCTTCACCAGGTAGCGCTCAGGGTGCGCCTCACCTTCGGGCGGGATGGCGGCGAGGACGATCGCCGCGAGCGAGGTGAGGAATCCCAGCGCGCCGCAGAGGATCGGCGGCCGGCTTCCCGCCCGGCACCGTCATGACCTCCGGCCCGGCCGGCTCGCGCTGCAGCCGGATCATCGCGGCGAACATCGTGAGGTAGGGCAGGAAGAAGGCGATGATCCCGAGGCTCACCAGGATGTCGTACGCCTTCTTGGGCGTCTCTCCCGCCTGCCCGAGCACGGTGCACACCACCGCCACGCCGGCCTGGAGGAGCAGCGCCACGTACGGCGTGCCGTACTTCGGGTGCAGCCGTCCGAACGCGCTCGGCAGGAAGTGGTCGATCCCCGCCACGAACGGCAGCCGCGCCGGCGCGGCGAGCCAGACGCCGACCCCGCCCAGCGTGCTCACCACGATCAGCACCGCCGCGAGGGGCGCGAGCCCCGTGAGGCCGATGCGCCGGCCCGCGCCCGTGAGCGCGTCCATGAAGCCGCCCAGCCCGGTCACCTGCTCCCTCGGCAGGGCCAGGAGAATCGCGAGGGTGCCCAGGATGTAGATGGCGGGGATGAGCACACCGGAGATTGCGATGGCACGGGGCACGGTGCGCCGGGGGTCCTTGATCTCCTCACCGAGAAAGGAGCCCGACTCGAGTCCGCTGAACCCGAAGGCGAGCGTCGACCAGAAGATCATGTCCTTGAGCCCGGTGCTGGGGAGGAGGCTCGCCGCGGTGATCGGGGTGGCCGAGCCGTACTTCCAGCCGGCCACGAGTCCGAAGACGATGAGCATCAGCATCGGCACCCAGGTGCCGATGGCGCCGAGGTTCGGGAGCCACTTGCCCACCTGGAGCCCGACGATGTTCATCGCCGCGGCGAGGGCCAGCCCCGCCAACGACACGATGATGAAGTAGGTCCCGCTGTCCTGGAGATGGGCGAAGCGGTCGCCGAAGATGTACAGCGCCGTGCTCGCGGCAAAGTAGAGGAGACCCGGCAGATAGGTCAGGTTGGCGCCCCAGTAGGTCCACCCCGTCATGAAGCCCCAGAAGTCTCCGAAGGCCTCCTTGGTCCAGACGTAGATCCCGCCCTCCGCCGGATAGCGCGATGAGAGCTCGAGGACCGTGAACGCGAGCGGGACGAAGAGCGCCACCGCGGCGATCACCCAGATGACCAGCGAACTGGGGCCGGCCGCCGCCGCGACGGCCACCCAGCGCAGGCCCACGATCCCGGCGACGTAGAAGAACACCAGGTCGCGGAGCCCCATGACGCGCTTGAGGCCGGTGCCGTGGGTCGGTTCGGACATGCGCTCTCCGGATTGTGGTGGCGTGGAGCGAGGTGCGGTACCTACCGAAGTGTTCGGCTCAGGGCGAGCCCGAGGGCCCGGAGTTCGAGTCCGGACATGCCGCGATAGACCGTGTCGGCGGTGTTCGATCCGGGGAGCCGGACGATGAAGAACCCTTGGCCGCTGGCCCGCCGAAGATCGATACGGTAGTCGTCGGCGTTCGCATAGCGGCGCGGTGCGCCACCGCCGGCGAGGATGAGATTCCTGCTGGTCGCGACGATGGCGTCTCGCAGGCCATGGCCGTGGGGCGCGAATACATAGAGCGCCGTGTCGCCTGCCGTGAGCGCGCCGAGCGCGTGCAGGGAATCGAGGACTGCCGGGGGAATGAGCGGCGCCATCGCGTCGACGGCGGGTGGGTCGCCCTCGCTGAAGGAAGCGTACAGGCGGAAGCCGGCGTACACGATGAGCGCCATGCCGGCAACGAGGCCGCCGATGATCAGGGCGAAACGTCCGAACCACCTGCGCCGCCTGCGGCGCCTCGCCTGGCGAGGCGAAAGCAGCTGGTCGGCCGCGCTGGCGGCCCGGAGCGCGTCCGCCATCTCCCGCGCCGACGCCCAGCGCTCCGCCGGGTCCTTGGCGAGCGCGCGCGTAATCACTCCGGAGAGCGCCGCGGGAAGCTCCGGGGCCACCCGGGTCAGCGGCTGCGGCGCCTGGCTGACCTGGTTGGCCATGACCTTGGCCGCCGAATCGCCGGTGACGGGGCGCCGGCCGGTGGCCAGTTCATAGAGGACCACGCCGAGGGAATAGATGTCGGACCGGCCGTCGATACGGTCGCCGGCGACCTGCTCAGGGCTCATGTAGTGCGGGGTGCCGCTCACCGGCCCGAATTCCGCCGCGCCGGCCGTCACCCGCGCGATGCCGAAGTCCGCCACCGCCGCATGGCCGTCTCCGTCGAGCAGGATGTTGTCGGGTTTGATGTCCAGGTGGACCACGCCCCGCGCGTGCGCGGTGGCCAGGGCGTCGGCGATTTCGACGCCGAGCCGCGCGACCTCCGCGGGCGGCAGCGCGCCCTCGCGCGCGAGGCGGGCTCCGGCGGTGCCGTCGGGGAAATACCTCATGATGAGGTAGACCACGTCGTCGCGGAACCCCGCTTCGTACAGCGGCACGATGTGCGGGTGTTCGGCGGCGGCCACGAGGCGCGCCTCGTCGAGCAGGCGGTCGGCGGTGTCGCCCAAGGCCAGGGATGGGTTCAGGGCCTTGACCGCCACGTCCCGGTGGAGGACGGGGTCATGGGCGCGGAAGACGGCCCCGAAGGCGCCGGCACCGAGCAGATCGCCGAGCTCGAGACGCGTGCCCAGCGCGGATCGCAGGCGGTTCCGGATCTCGTCGACGTTCACGCGCCCTCGCGCGCGAGGTCCCACCGGTGCTTGGCGGCGGCCAGCGCGGCCAGTACCGCCGTCGCCGCGAGATAGCCGAGTCGCGTGCCACTGGTGGCGGTGCCGTTCCACCCGGCGAAATCGAGGGCGGGGACCTGCGCGCCGTTGAGCACCAGGTACAGGAAGAGGAGGAAGATCCCCATGAACGCCTTGGGAGTGCGGGTGAGGAACCCGAGCGCCGTGGCGAGCGCCGCCATGAAGGCGGCCGCGACCAGGAGCGAGAGCGCCGCGCCCGGCGACATGCAGCGCGATCCGGAGCGCGAGCGGCAGGCAGAAGAGGAGCGCGAGCAGGGCGCCGGCGCCGAGCTTGATCCAGGCGTAGTCCGGCTTGACCCGGGGCATGCTGAAGAGCATCGGCTGGGTGCCCGCGGAGCGGTCCCGCGTGGAGAGGTCGGCCAGCGCAATGGCGAGGATCACCGCGACGATGAGCGGGAGGTGGTGGTGCGCGGTCTCGTTCGTGGCCACGACCGTGGCCGCGAGGACGCCGAGCCACGCCACCAGCACCAGCGGAGACTGGCAGAGCGTCATCACCGTCTCTGCCAGAATCGGCCGGAGCGCGCCTGGAGCAGGCGGGACGATCCGGGCGCCGACGGCGGACACCGTCCGCGTAAGCGGCTTGAGGAATTGCGACAGCTGCTGGATCAGCCGGCCGCCCGAGGTCTGGCTGCCGCTCGTGACCCTGGCCGGGTCGAAGCGATGGAAGCCGAGCCGGGCCACGAGGAGGATCGGCACCGCGAGGAGCGCGGTGGTGACCCTCGGCGCCAGCACCCCCGGTGAGAAGGGAATCGGCGGCAGCACCCAGGGCGCCACGCGGGGGTCGAAGGGCGTCATGCCGATCGCAAGCTGCGTCGAGTGCGACACGGCGTGCACCTGATGCAGGATGAAGCCGATGCCCATGACATCCAGGAACTGGCCCGCACCCGATCCCTCGCCCATGGCGCCCATCGCCATCAGCACCATCCAGACGAAGAAGTACGCCACGTCGCCCAGCCGGCCCGAGAGGAGCGGCATGCACTCGAACGAGAGCGCCAGCGCCGAGACGACGACGATGGCGGGCCCCAGCGTCAGCAGGTAGGTAAAGAGATACGTGAGGGGCTGGAGCGGCCCCTCGCCCCGGAGGAGGTGCATCGCCATCACGTTCAGGACGTAGACCAGCGTGACCAGCCCGAGGTAGGCGGCCCCGCCGATCCACTTGCCGACCAGGTAGGTGCCCGAACCCACCGGCGTTGCGGCGATGATCCCGCCGGTGTGCGCGAGGAGATCCCGCCGCAGGGTGTTGCTGGTGAGATAGAAGCCGGCAAAGGTGAGGAAGATGGACGCGAGCCCGGCCGTCGCGAGAGCCACCACCTGCGAGGTGTAGAGCGCGCGGGCCCCGTCCACCACCATCAGCGCGCGGCCTTCGGACGGGTCGGGAATCAGCAGGTACGCCAGCCACGACAAGATGAGGATGAGCCAGAGCGTCGCCGGCCGGCGGAGCCGGAGCCGCAGGTCGGTCACGGCGATCGAGCGCACCTGGCCCCGGATCGGTGTCATGGCCTCAGGCCCCGGACTGCATCAGGTGCACGAAGGCGTCTTCGAGGTCGGGCTCCACCGCCTCGGCGCCGGGGAAGGGCTTCTCCCCGGAGACCACCCGGGCGTGCACGCCGTCGGCCTGGCGGACGGCCCGCGTCACCTTGAACCGTCCGCGCGCCTCCTCGTAGGCGCCGGAGGAGACGACCGCTTCCCACACCCGGCCCCGGGCCGACTGGAGCAGTGCTTCCGGCGCGGCGCAGGTCACGAGCCGTCCCTCCCGCATGACCGCGATCGTCCCCGCCAGCGACTCCACGTCGGACACGATATGCGTGGAGAGCAGCACCAGCTTGCCGTGCCCCAGGTCGGAGAGAAGGTGCCGGAAGCGCACCCGCTCCTCGGGGTCGAGGCCGGCGGTGGGCTCGTCCACGATGAGGAGGGCGGGGTCGTTGAGCAGCGCCTGCGCGATGCCGAGGCGCTGGCGCATGCCGCCCGAGAAGGTGGCGGCGGGGCGGTGGGCCACGGTGTGCAGGTTGACCAGTTCCAGCAGCTCGTCGATGCGGCCCTTCTTCGTGACGCCCTTGAGCCCGCCGAAGTAGCTGAGGAACTCGTAGGCCGTGAGATTGTCGTACACCCCGAAGTCCTGCGGCAGGTAGCCCAGGGCGCGCCGGAGGGGCTCGGGATCCTTGACGGTGTCCACACCGAGGAAGTGGATCTGGCCCTCGGTGGGGCGGGTAATGGTGGCGATGAGCTGCATCAGGGTGGTCTTGCCGGCCCCGTTGGGGCCGAGGAGACCGACCACGCCCGCACCCAGCTCGAGGGAGAGGTCGTTGACGGCGGTGACGCCCCCTCGGAAGCGCTTGGTGACGTGGTCCAGCTTGAGCATTCGGTGGCTCCGCGGCGCGTGGGGAACGAACTACCAATATGGGGGGGTCCGCGAGGGGAACCAGCGGGGGGCCTTGACGTTCAGTGTCATAACACATATATTCAGTCCAGTTAGGTGTTACGACACTAATCGGTCGCCGGTCACTCGCCACCGTTTTCCTGAAGGGCAGGGCTCCACCATGCGCTTCTTCCGCACCACCGCCGCCCAGGCGGAGTTCGCGGTCAGCGTGCTCCGCGTCACCGTCGGAGTCATCTTCGTCATGCACGGCGGCCAGAAACTGTTCGGCTTCGGCTTCGCCGGGGTCACCGGGTTCTTCGGCCAGTTGGGCATCCCGCTCCCGGCGATCCTCGGACCCGCGGTGGCGCTGCTGGAGTTCTTCGCAGGGCTCGCGCTGATCGTCGGGCTGCTGACCCGGCTGGTCGCGCTCGGGCTGGCCATCGATATGCTCGGCGCGTTCATCTTCGTGCACCGGGCGGCGGGCTTCTTTCTGCCGAAGGGCTATGAGTTCGTCCTGACGCTTTTCGCCGCCTCGCTGGCGCTCGCGATCGCCGGTGCGGGGCGCTACTCTATCGATGGCGCGTTGTCCGCCCGCAGCGGCGAACGGCGCAGTACCTGAGGAGCACGAGCCATGGGAGCCACGACGCGCGACATCTTCGGCAACACGGCGGGCGCCGAACCCGCCACGCCGGGCAGCTACGGGCAGGCGCCCGGCGGCTATCGCCTGCCGGTGGGGACGCACCTGGGCCCGGTGCGGCTCCAGGTGGCGGACCTGGCGCGCTCGCTCGCGTTCTATGAGCGCACGCTCGGGTTCCGCACCCTGCGGCACGAGGGCGGCCACGCGGTCCTCGCCGCGACCGGCCGCGACCGGCCGCTCGTACTGCTCGACGAACGCCCCGGCGCGCGTCCGATGAAGAACCGCGGGCGGCTGGGGCTCTTCCATTTCGCGATTCTCCTCCCCGACCGCCCGTCGCTCGGGCGGTTCGTCCGGCACCTCGGCGAGATCGGCGCCGAGGCCGGCGCCGGCGATCACCTGGTGAGCGAGGCGTTCTACCTGCACGACCCCGACGGCCTTGGCATCGAGGTCTACGCCGACCGGCCGCGCGACACCTGGCGGCGCATCGGCCGCGAACTGATGATGGCCACCGATCCGGTGGACGTGGCGGGACTGCTGGAGGCAGCCGGACCAGCCCCCTGGGCCGGCATGCCTGCCGGCACCACCATTGGCCACGTTCACCTGCACGTCGGCGACCTCGCGGCCGCCTCGGCGTTCTTTTCCGAGGCGCTCGGCTTCGACCGCACGGTGTGGGAGTATCCCGGCGCGCTCTTCTTCGGCGCCGACGGCTACCACCATCACCTCGGCACCAACATCTGGGCCGGCACCCGGGCGGAGCCCGCCCGGCGCCGAGGACGCGCGGCTGCTCGAGTGGGTCATCGAGCTTCCCGATGCGGCGAATGTCGCGGCGGCAGGGAAGAGCATCGCTGGCGCTGGGTTCCCGCTCGAACGGGACGGGGTCGATGTGCTGACGCGGGATCCGTGGGGCACGGCGATCAGGATTCGATCGGCATAGCTTCACGAAGGTTTCCCGATCGATTTACGGTTCCCGCTGCAGTTTGGGGCATCCGCTCAAAAAGGATCGCCCCATGCGGAACCTCATGATCGTCCTCGTGGCCGTCTTCGCGCTGGCGTGCCAGCGCGGCAAGGACGCGCCCGTCATCTCCGATCTGTCCGTCAATTCCACGCAACTCGCCGTCTTCGCCCCCCTGCCGTCGTCGGTTCCGGCACCGGAGAACCCCACCTCGCCGGCCAAGGTCGACCTCGGCTGGCGCCTCTATTACGAGACGCAGCTCTCGGCCAACCGCACGCAGTCCTGCAATTCGTGCCACCTGCTCGACGCGTACGGCGCCGATGGCAAGCCGGTGAGCACCGGCGTCACGGGGAAGCAGGGCGGCCGAAACGCCCCGACGGTGTACAACGCCGCGGGCCACATCGCGCAGTTCTGGGATGGGCGTGCCGCGGATGTCGAGGCCCAGGCCAAGGGTCCGATCCTGAACCCGATCGAGATGGGGATGCCGTCGTCGCGCGACGTGATGGCGCGGCTCGGCAAGGTCCCGGGCTACCGCGAGGCGTTCGCCGCCGCGTTCCCGGGTGAGCCCAACCCGATGACCTATGACAACGTGGGCAAGGCGATCGGCGCCTTCGAGCGCCAGTTGCTGACGCCCTCCCGGTGGGATCTGTACCTCGCGGGCGACCAGTCCGCGCTGACGCCGGCCGAGAAGCGCGGCCTCCAGGAATTCCTCGCGACGGGGTGCCAGGGCTGCCACAACGGCGCGTACATGGGTGGCATGATGTTCCAGCGGATGGGCGTGGTCCAGCCGTGGCCGAACACGTCCGATCTCGGCAGGTATGATGTCACCAAGCTCCCGGCGGACAGCCTGGTGTTCAAGGTGCCGAGCCTGCGGAACATCGCGAAGACGGCTCCCTACTTCAATTCGGGCGGCGTCGACTCGCTCGGCGAAGGGGTGCGGCTGATGGCGCGGCACCAGCTCGGGAAGGAACTGACCCCGGACCAGGTCGCCTCCATCATCACGTATCTCCAGGCGCTCACCGGAGACGTGCCGGCCAAGTACGTCGTTCCGCCGCCCCCGTTCGGCAGCGCACCGGCAGGCACTGCCAACTAGACGTTTCCCGCGGGACGGACCAAGGGGGCGGGCCGCCGTGCGGCCCGCCCCCGGTTCGTTTCAGCCGTTCACGGAATCCAGTTCAGCCCCAGCGATCCGGAAATGAACGACGGCTTCTGCGCGAGGTCGGTGTTGCCGAGGAGGGCCCCGTACACCTGGAGGACGAGCCGGAGTCCGCGGGCGCCCGGGTGATCGTCGAGGTGGTAGGCGACGAGGACGCCCGGCGCGAGCATGCTCGGGTCTACCCCGAGGCGCGCCTGGTGACCCTGCCCGATGCGGAAGGTGGCGAGCAGGTCGAACGGCCGGCCGAACGCGTTCGAGGTGAGGAAGCGGAATCGGGGTTCGATGAAGTACCAGGTCAGGCTGCCGGCTTCTCCGCTCCGCGGCTGGTTGTCGAAGCCGAGGCATCCGCTGACGGGGCCGCTGCTCCCGATCAGCAGGCAGCCTCCGAGGCCCGTGCCACCCTCGGGTGGGTAACCATCGATGTCGCTATACGCGGAATAGACCTCGCCCATCAATCCGAGCCCGATTCCCCAGGCGCGGTCCTGCGCTTCCTTGTGCGCGGTGGCGAGCTTGCGGTCGGACCAGATTTCGACCTTCGAGCCGGGGGCTCCCGCGCTCGAGGCGATGATGATCAGGTAGTCCGCGGTGCCCGGCGGATAGAGCTCGACCACCGTCGGGCGGGTCGCGCTGCCCTCCCGGGTCCGCGGTGCGAACGCCGCCGATCGGCCATCCTCGGTGTACGCGGAGAGGCGCGCGTCGGCCGGCCAGAGCGCCACGCGATACTGGCTGCCCTTCACCAAGTGAATTCGGAGCGAGTCCACCGGGCCGTGCAGCGGCTGGTCCACGAGCACGGTGTCGCCGAGCGTCGTGTCCACTGCCGCCGGAACCTGGGCCGAGCAGGGAACGGCCCCGGCAATTGCGCCGAGCACGCTGATGACGAGCAGAGTCCGATTCAGCACCGTGCATCTCCGTTCTGGCGGGTCACAGTCTCGTGTGCGCTCAGGGTGGACAGGGTTCGAGCGACGGGCCGACCTGCAGTCGTGCGGGGGGGGGTGAGAGAAGCTACGTGGTGACCGAGGCCGGTCAAGCGCCCCGGTCGGGTGTCATGGAATATTCGCCGATTCGCTGGGGCGGCATTACCCTCTATCGACCGCCCACAGCCTTGGAGGAGTTCGTGAGACACCTCGCCGTGTTCGTCGTCGCCGCATTCGTCGCCACGCCCCTCTCCGCGCAGTCGTGGTGCGCTCCCCAGAAGGCCGACACCGGCTTCGTGGCGTTGACCGGCGTGACGCTCTGGGACGGGACCGGGTCTCCAGGGCGGGCCGGCACGACCATCCTCCTCCACGGCCCGCGCATCGCCGGCGTCTTCAAGGACGGAGCGCAGCCGATCCCTCCGGGCGCGACCGTCCGCGCCTTCCCTGGCAAGTACGTCATCCCCGGCCTGATGGACACCCACGTCCACGTCGGGAGCGACGTGTCGGGCGAGGACGCCCGTCCGCGCGCCGAGCGCCGGCTCTGCCGGGCGCTCCTCGGCGGGATCACCGCCGCGCGCGACATGGCGGGCGACACCCGCGCCCTCGCCTCGCTCAAGCGCGACGCCAAGGTGGGGGACATCGCCAGTCCCGACCTCTACTTTGCCGCGCTCTGGGCCGGGCCGGCCTTCTTCTCCGACCCGCGCACCGCCCAGGCCAGCGCCGGCGAAGTGCCGGGCTCGATGCCCGGGATGCGCGCCATCGACTCGACCACCGACCTGCGGCTCGCGGTGGCCGAGGCGCGGGGCACCGGGGCCACCGCCATCAAGCTGTACGCCGAGTTGACGCCGCAACTGGTCACCGCGGCCACCGCCGAGGCGCACCGCCAGGGGATGCTGGTGTGGGCGCACGCGGCGATGGCGCAGGTCTCCCCGCTCCAGACGGCCACGGCGGGGGTGGACGTGATGTCCCACGCGTCGCTCATGGCCCGTCAGCTGGGACGCGACGGGTACGCCGCGCTCGTCAAGGACTCGGCCGGGCCGATCCAGGGCAAGTTCGACACGCCGACCTTCGACTCGCTCTTCTCGGAAATGCGGCGGAGGGGCACCATCATGGAGCCCACGCTCTTCATCTACGACGGCGAGCGCGGCGCCCTCCGGCCCATCGCGGTGGAGATCACGCGGCGGGCCCATCGTGCCGGCATCCCGATCGTGGCGGGGACGGACTCGCTGGGGAGCGGCGACGAGGGCGCCTGGGTGGAGCCGAACCTCCACACGGAGCTCCGGCTGCTGGTGCAGGCGGCGGGATTGTCCACCACCGAGGCACTGGCGGCGGCGACTCGGACGGCTGCTCGGACGATGGGTACCCTCGACGAGCGGGGGACGGTCGAGGCCGGGAAGCTGGCCGACCTGGTGGTTCTCGACGCCGATCCGGTGGCCGACATCACCAACACCACGCGGATCCGGGCGGTGGTCAAGCGGGGGGCGTTCTATCCCGGGGGACCGACGGTGGAGCACTAGGGACCCGGCAGATATATGTATATGACCGCGGTCCCCGGACCGACGACGCCGGGCTCCACATTTCCACCGCGAATTCCGAGGAGCGTCCGATGAGGCGGATACCGGAACGCGCGACCCCATCGGTCCCCCGTCCTCAACCGGGCGCGCCACCCATTGCCCTCGTGCTGATCGACGACAACCGGCTCCTCCTCGAGGGGATCGCCGCCTTGATCCGCACCGAGCGACCTCGCGGTGCTGGCAGCCTCCGCCGACGTGCCAGAGGCGATGGACAAGGTGCGGCGGGCTCGGCCGGATGTCGTTTTGCTCGACTTCGGGCTCGCGGACCATGACAGCCTGAGCCTCATCGCCACGGTGCGGAGTGAGGTGGCCACGGCGCGGGTCATCGTCATGGGACTCCTCCCTACGCTTGAGGACGTTACCGACTTCGTGCGGGCGGGGGCCTCGGGGTTCCTGATGAAGGACGCCTCCTTCGAGGAGTTCGTCTCGACCATCCGGGCGGTGGCGGCCGGGGGCGAGGTCCTGCCCGAGGCCCTCATGCCCTCGCTGTTCACCGAGATTGCGCGCAACACTGGGGTGGGAACGCGGGCGCGGGCCTTGGAGTCGGTGCGCCTGACCAACCGGCAGCGATTAGGTTTCCTTCGACAGGGCGACGGGTGGGGGCGGGTGGAGGCGCACGTGGCCGGTAGACCCACGCCCGGCAACCGGAAGAGGTCCGGTCCGATGGTGGTTTCTCCTTCGATTTCCCCGATCATTCAGGGCGGCATGGGCGTGGGCATCTCCGACTGGCGGCTGGCGCGGGCGGTGTCGCTGCGCGGGCAGCTGGGCGTGATCTCAGGCACCGCCGTCGATACCGTGATGGTGCGCCGGCTCCAGGACGGCGACGCCGGCGGCCACGTGCGGCGCGCGATGGCCGCCTTCCCGATGCCCGGCGTCGCTGACGACGTGTTGCGGCTGTATTTCCTCCCCGAGGGCCGCCGGCCCGGCACGCCCTACAAGCTGCTCCCGATGTACAAGCAGGTGATGAGCCACCCACGGCAGATGGTGACGGTCCTCGGCGCATTCGTCGAGGTCTACCTCGCCAAGGAAGGGCACTCGGGACAGGTGGGGATGAACCTCCTCACCAAGATTCAGATTCCGACCCTTCCCGCGCTCTACGGCGCCATGCTGGCCGGCGTGGACGTCATCCTGATGGGCGCCGGCATCCCCCGGGAAATCCCCGTCGCGCTCGACCAGCTCGCGCAACACGCGGCGGCCTCCCTCCGCTTCGACGTGGAGGGCCTCCCCGCCGGCCGCGAGGAGCGGCTCACCTTCGATCCGATGGCGTGCTGGAAGACGGCACCGCCCGAGCTCCGCCGTCCGCAGTTCCTGGCCATCATCGCCAGCAACTCCCTCGCGACGATGCTCGCCCGCAAGGCCAGCGGCCGGATCGACGGCTTCGTCATCGAGGGCCCGACCGCCGGGGGGCACAACGCCCCGCCACGCGGCACGGCGAAGTACAACGAGCGCGGCGAACCGATGTACGGAGACAGGGACGTGGTGGACCTCGGCGAGATCGCGGAGCTCGGCCTTCCGTTCTGGCTGGCCGGCGGGACCGGCCGGGCAGGGAGCCTCGCGGAGTCGCTTGCGGTCGGCGCCGCAGGCATCCAGGTCGGGACGCTCTTTGCCTACTGCGACGAATCGGGGCTGGACGAGGAGCTGAAGCGTGCGGTGCTGGTGCACGCGGCGCGCGGCGAGGTCACGGTCACCACCGATCCGCGGGCCTCGCCTACGGGGTACCCCTTCAAGGTGGTGAGCTGGCCGGGCGGGCCGGACGGCGACGCCGATCGCGAGCGGATCTGCGACATCGGCGGGCTTCGTGTGCCGTACTACACGCCCGAGGGCAAGATCGGATTCCGCTGCCCCGCCGAGCCGGTGGATGCCTACGTCAAGAAGGGTGGCAAGGCAGAGGACACCACCGGGCGCCACTGCCTGTGCAACGCGCTCACCGCCGACATCGGCCTGGGCCAGGTGCGTGCCGGCGGGGTGCTCGAGCACCCGCTGGTCACCAGCGGAGACGACCTCGAGTCGATCGGCGGCTTCCTGGCGGGCCGGACGCGTTATTCGGCTGGAGACGTGCTCGATTACCTGATGGCGTAATGTCCCACCCCACGACACCGGGAGACTCATGAACGCCCGCCGCGCGGCCACCGCAGGGGTGCTCGGCACCCTGGCCATGACGATGCTCTTCCTGGTCGAGCCGCTGCTCGGCCTGCCGCACATGGCCGAGGGCGGAATCCTGAGCACGGTGATGTCGGCGACGGTCGCCCACCTGCCCGTGGGGGTTGCCGGCGGATGGCTCATCCACTTCGCCGTCGGGATCGGGTTGGCACTGCTCTACGCGTCGAAAGTGGAACACCGCCTGCCCGGGCCTTCGGTCGTGCGCGGCACCACGTACGGCGGGCTCGTCTTCGTCGGCGCGCAGGTGGTCCTCATGCCGCTGGTGGGCGCCGGCGTCTTCTCGCGCGGCGACGCCGGCCGGCTCATGGGGAGCCTCGCCGGTCACCTGCTGTATGGTGCGGTGGTCGGGTGGTATGTCGGGCGGGGAGTGCGGAGCTAGGGTTTGGCGACGCCGTGACTCACGGCGTAGATATAGACGGCCGCCATCAGGACCTGCGCCTCGGTGATGTTGCCGGGGTGCCCCACCATGGCCGTTCCGGGGTAGCCCTCATCGATCCGGTGCACGATGGACTCGAAGGTGCCGTCGATGTGACGCCACTTGGGGCCCTGGAGCGACGGGGCGATGGGACCGCCCTGCAGCTTGTCGCCGTGGCAGGCGAAACAGGTGCCTCGTCCATGGAACAGCTTCCGGCCCTGGTCGATGATCGCCGGCGTCATGACCTCGGAATCCGGCGCCGCCCCGGGCTTGGGCGTGCCGGCGGCCTGCTGCGCGTGCGCCGGAGCGGCGATCACGCCGAGGAGCACCAGGACGAGCCAGGCGATCCTGCTGGTCATATGGCAAGCCCTCGCGTTCGTGGAAACAGGGTTCAACAGTACGCGCTGGACATTACCGGGTACTGTCGGCGGGTTCCAGTCGTCGGCGCAAGTACCGCGCTGCCCGCCATCCAAGGGGACGGCCCGGTGAATTCTCTCACGCGAAAGGACTTCTCGCCATGAACCGGTGGTTCAGCATCGGGGCCGGCCTCATCCTGCTCGGCTTCGGCGGCATCGCGCTCATCCGGGGGGCGAGCGTCACCACGAATCGCAGTGTGCTGGAGGTGGGGGACCTCAAGCTGACGGCCGACGAGCGGCGAACGCTTCCGCCCTGGGCTGGCGGGTTGGCCGTTGGGGTCGGCGTGGCGTTGCTCGTGACCGGGATTCGAAAGCAGGTCTGATGGAGCGCGGAGTCTCCCATCGTTCACGTCCAGGCCGAGGATCGACCCGTGAAGCGGAAACCCAAGAGTAAGCCGTCCAGGGCACGATCCGCCGTGGCCGCCCCGCCCCGGCCGCCGATCTCCCTTGTGCTCATCGACGACAACCGGCTGCTCCGCGAAGGGCTGGCCGCGATGATCCACGCGCAGCCGGGCTTCCGGGTCCTGGCCGCCTCGGCGGACATCGAGGAAGCCCTGGCGAAGGTACGGGAAGCCACGCCGGACATCGTGCTGCTGGATTTCGGGCTCGCGGATCATGACAGCCTGGCCCTCACCGCGACGGTTCATGGCGAGGTGCCGTCGGCCAGGGTCATCGTCATGGGGCTCCTCCCGCTGCAGGAGGATGTCGCCGACTACGTGCGGGCAGGGGCCTCCGGCTTCATCATGCTCGACGCCTCGTTCGAGGAGTTCTTCGCGACCATCCGGGCCGTGGCCGACGGCGCCGAGGTCCTGCCGCAGGCGCTGACCAATTCGTTGTTCTCCCAGATCGTCCGGAACGCGCCGGTGACGAGCAAGTCCCGCGTCCTCGAGTCGGTGCGGCTGACCAACCGGGAACGCGAGGTCGTCGTGCTGCTCGGCGAGGGCCTGAGCAACAAGGAAATTGCGACCCGATTGAATATTGCGGTGCATACGGTCAAGAGTCACGTGCACAACGTACTGGAAAAGCTGGCCTTGAACAGCCGCCTCGAGGTGGCGGCGTTCTCCCACGGCCGGGGGTCGCCCGAAGCTCCGCCACGGTAGCGCTCCCTCGATCGAACTCCATCCCTTTTCATCCGTTGGATGGATTGTCGCCCGGCGCCGCCAGGGCGACATTGCCCATCCGCACTTGCACCATGGGGGACAGGCCGAGCCGCCTGTCCTCTTCCCGCCTCTCCGTCCCCTGCTCCTTTGGAGCTAGCTCCGAATCCAGTCCATTGAGCGATAGGCCCGCCACGCCAGGACGGGTAGCGTTCGGTCGTGGAGCGATGAACACACCGGCGCATGCGCGCCGTTCCCGTCACTCGAGGTTCAGATGGCACGCTTGATGATTTTCGGACTCGTCGCGGCCCGGCTCATGGCCTGCGGCCCGGCGACGCAGGCAGGCGCAGGCCGGAAGCGCGCCGGTCAACCGGACGCTCGCGCACGGGACCACGGTCGACGTGACGACGTCCCGGACGATCACCTCCCGAAGTGACGAGGCGGGCCAGTCGCTCATGACGACGGTGGACGCGGACGTCAAGAACAGCTCCGGCCGCGTCGTGATCCCCGCCGGTTCCACCGTGGAGTTGGTGATCACCGAGATTTCGCCGGCCAAGAGCAGGAGCGCCCAGGACGGCAGCCTGACGCTGCGGGTCGCGAACGTCACGATCGCCGGGAAGACCTATCCGCTCGACGCCGAGGTCACATCGGTGTCCCACACCCTCAAGGGACGTGGGGTCACGACAGGCGAAGTGGAGAAGACCGCCGCCGGGGCGGCGATCGGCGCCGTGGCGGGAACCGTCATCGGCGGGAATGCCAAGGGTACCATCATCGGCGCGGTCATCGGCGGTGCGGGTGGAGCGGTGGTCGCGAACGAGACCGCGAGCCGTGACGTCGTCGTCAACGCCGGTTCGCCGATCGAACTGACGCTCACCGGTCCATTGACCGTGGCGTCCCGATGAACCGCACCATGAGCCTGGTGGCCGGGGTTGCTGCTGGTCGGCCTTGGGCGCCTTCGTGCTGGTGCAGGGGGCGGACTTCACGACCCGCCGCGACGTGATGCAAGATGGGCGACATCAAGATCACCGCAGACGAAAAGCAGTCGATACCGCCCTGGGCGGCGGGAGTGGCCGTGGCCGGCGGTGTCGTGCTCCTCGCCGCCGGCGCGCGGAAGCGGGCGTGACAAAGCCCCGGAAGGCCGCTCGAAAGGTCGGCGCACGTGCCGCGCCCGCGCTCGACAAGACGCGGGATGCGGCCCGGGCAGTCTTTGAACAGATCCAGGCGGCCCACGAGAAGGCCGCCAAGGTGCTCCTGAAGCGAGGCGGCTGATGATGCAGCAATACGGCTGGAGCACCGGGTGGATGTGGGCTCCCGCGGTGGTGAGCGTCCTGGTTATCTGGCTCCTGGTCACCATGATCGGCAAAGTGTCGAAGAAATAGTCCCGCACGCGGGACCCACAGTCTGGAGTATTCCATGGATCTCGTCACCTGGCTCATCGTCGGCCTCAGTCGCCGGCTTGCTCGCGAGTGTCGCCATCGGGGGCGTGGGATATGGCCTCCTGGGCGACATCGTGGTCGGCATCCTCGGAGCCGTCGTCGGCGGATGGCTCTTCGGCCGGCTGGACATTTCGCCGCCCTGGGGCGGCCTCGCGGGAGTGATATTCGTCGCCTTCGTCGGGGCGGTGGTGCTGCTGTTCATCGTCCGCGCCGTCCGTCCCCGACGCTCGTCGTGAGGCGGCCCTACGCGGCCACCGGCGGCAATTCGACGATCTCGAGCCAGTAGCGGCCAAGCACGTTCATCGCCTCGACCAGCCCGGAAAAGGTGACCGGCTTCGTGATGAAGGAATTCACGCCCAGCTGGTAGCTGCGGATGATGTCCTGGTCGAATCCCGACGTGGACAGGACGACGACGGGAATATCGCTCAGCGTCGCGTCTCCCTTGATGATCTTGAGCGCCTCGCGCCCGTCCATCTTCGGCATGTTGAGGTCCAGCAGGATCAGTCCGGGGCGCGGGGCCTTTCCGGTTTCGCCGGCATATGCACCGCGCTGGTAGAGGTAGTCGAGCAACTGCTCGCCGTCCTCGACGAAGCGAATGTTGTTCGAGACGTGGGCGTCTTCCAGGGCTTGCTGCGTCAGCATCCGGTCGTCCTCGTCATCGTCGCAGATGAGGATCGTGATCGGGATCTTGTTCTTGTCCTGCTTCATGGTGTGTATCCTATGGCCGCCTGCGTGACCGGCAGGGTGACGGTAAAGGTCGCACCCCGGCCGGGCGTACCGGCCGCGGCGATCGTGCCGCCGTGCCGTTCGACGATCTTGCGGCAGATCGCCAGGCCGATGCCCGAGCCGTCATACTCGGCACGGCCGTGGAGCCGGACGAACATGCGAAAGATCTTTCCTGCGTGCTTCTCGTTGAACCCGATGCCGTTGTCCGCCACGGTGATCGTGCACAGCGGGCCGCCGGGGCTCGAGGCGCTGAGCCGGACGACCGGCGGCGTGTCCTTGCGGCGGTACTTGAGGGCGTTGCCCAGCAGGTTCTGCAGCAGTCGGCGCATCTGGAGCGCATCGGCGTCGATCACCGGCAGGTCCCCGACCTCCACGCGACCGCCGGACTCCGCGATGGACGTCTCGAGGTCGGCGATGACCTCCCTGGCGATCCGGGAGAGGTCTGTGCGGGCATACGGCTGGACCCGCGTGGTCACCTGCGAATACAGGAGCAGGTCGCTGATCAGGGTCCGCATGCGGGCGGCGGCGCCGAGCATGCGGGCGAGGTGCTCCCGCGAGTTGGCGTCGAGCGCCGGTCCCGCCGTCGTGCTGAGCAGGTCGCCGAACGAGAGGATCTTGCGCACCGGCTCCTGCAGGTCATGGGACGCCACCGACGCGAACTCGTCCAGCGCCGCGTTCGACCGTTCCAGCTCCCGGTGCTGCTCGGCCAGGCGCCATTCCGTGAAGCGCCGCTGGGTGATGTCCTCGATCGCCAGGAGGATGATCCGCGGAAACGAGGGTCCCTGGGAGACGAGCCGGGCGTTGAGCAGCATGATCTTGCGGCCGATGCCGGGAAACACGTGGTCCACGTCGAAATCGTTCAACTGCGGCTCCACGGCCAGCTTGTCACGCAGCAGTTCGCGGAGGGGTGCAATGTCCCACTGGCCGTCGCCGAGCGTGAAGAGATCCTCACCGATCGTATCCCGCGGCTCGACCTTGAAGGTGCGGAAGAACGCCCGGTTGGCCTGGGTGACGTGGAAGGCGGCGTCAAGGACGATGAGCGGCTCCCGCACGGTGTCGATGATGTCGAGCAGGAGCCGCTGCGCCGCGGGGACGTCCACCGTGGGCGCGTCGGTGCGCGTTGCGGAAAGCGTCTGGATGTCCGGCACCGTGGCTCCTCTGGGACTGGTGCCGCAACGTAGGTGGCGCAAGGACGCCTCGCAATCGCCCGACCGTGCTAGGGAAAAGGTGCTACCTTGGCGGGAGTTGTCCGCCGCCACCCGCACCGGCCAGGCCCCGTGACTCCTCGCGCCCCCATCTCGGTCGGTATCATCGACGACAATCGCCTGGTGCGTGAGGCGCTGACGGCGATGCTCAACCGGCTGCCGGACATCGACGTCGTCGCTTCGGACGTCGCCGGCTCGGCGCAGCTGGCCGAGGCCAGGCCGCGCGTGCTGCTGCTCGACGTCGGCCTCCGGGACCAGGACAGCCTCCGCCTCGCCGCCACGCTCATGGAGGAGCACCCCGGCGCGAAGATCATCGTGATGGACCTCCTCCCGGTCAACGAGGAAATCAGGGAGTTCGTCAACGCGGGGGTGTCCGGGTTCGTGCTGAAGGACGCCACCTTCGACGAGTTCGTCGAGACCATCCGGTCGGTGGCGGCCGGCAAGAACGTGCTGCCGCCCCGCATGACCGAATCGCTCTTCGCGCAGATCGCCCGGGAGGCCGCGGGACAGGAGCGGTCCCACGTGGAGGAAGACGTGCGCATGACGCCACGGGAGCGCGAGGTCATCGATCTCATCGGCGAGGGCCTCAGCAACAAGGAGATCGCCCACCGGCTCAACATCGCGACCCACACCGTCAAGAGCCACGTGCGCAACGTCATGGAAAAGCTGGAACTGCACACCCGCCTGCAGATCGCCGCCCACGCCCACCGCGGCGGCATCGCGTAGTCTGCCCCGAACAGCCCCCCGCTTCCGGCGGGGCCCCCGCGCTTCCTCGTGACCGGTAGTCCTTCCGAGTGAGAACGCGCGGTGCGTCTACCGCATCAGGCTATCCCTCGTATTTCACCCCCTTGTGCGATAACCCCTGCCGGCCCAGCGTCGTATACTGACTGCCAGGAATCGCGCTCGTGCGGTTCCGGCAGCTGAACGACGACGAGAGCAACACGCAGAGTGAGGTAGTCGGCGGCGGGGGTGACGAGATGTTGGGGGAAGGGGTCGCGCGGTTGGAGGCGGCGTCGCCGGCTGGCTCATCTGTTCATTGTGCACCTTGCAGGTTCACGCAGTCTTCAAGGGAAGTGACGGTAGAACAGCATGAATCGATTGGCAAAGTATTCGGTACGGGGTGCCTGGTTGGGGGCCTTCGTCCTGGCGGCCGTGACCGCCGGTTGCGGCGAAAGTACCGCTCCCGCCGTAGACCTCTCCCCGACCACGCCGGGGACCGGCACCGGCACCGGCGCGGCCGACGGGCATGGCCCGGCGCCCGTGGTGCTCGGCACGGCCGGGACGTACGTGATCCTGGCAAAGTCCGCCACCTCGAACGTGCCGACATCTGCGATCACCGGAAACGTCGGCTTGAGCCCGGCCGCCGCGAGCTTCATCACCGGCTTTGCCCTCGTGCTTCCGGCGGGCGGCGCCTTCGCGACCTCACCGCAGGTGACCGGAAGCGTCTACGCGGCCGACTACGCGGTCCCCACGCCGTCGAACCTGACCGCGGCCGTCGGCGACATGCAGCTTGCCTACGCCGATGCCGCCGGACGGCTCACGCCCGACCACACGGAACTCGCCGCCGGCAATCTCGGCGGGCTGACGCTTCCGGCCGGCCTCTACAAGTGGTCCAACACGGTCACCATTCCCAAGAACGTCACGCTCACCGGCGGCGCCAATGACGTCTGGATCTTCCAGGTCGCCGGCGGGGTCACCCAGGCCTCCGGGGCGCGGGTCATCATGGCCGGTGGCGCCCAGGCCAAGAACGTGTTCTGGCAGGTCGCCGGAATCGTGTCCATCGGGACGACCGCGCACATGGAGGGAGAGGTCATGTCGCAAACGGCCATCACGCTGAAGACCGGCGCATCGGTCAACGGCAGGCTGCTCGCGCAGACCGCGGTGACGCTTGCCGGCAACACGATCGTCGAGAAGTAGCTGGAGGGTCGCGGCGGCGACCGTCGGGAGACGGCCGCCATCGCGGGCCTCGGCGGTGGTCGCCCGGCGTCCATCGAAGGGTGGGCCCTCGGACTAGCCCCGAGGAGCGATGGTGGCTCACCGAGTCCCGACTACACTTCCAGCATACTCACGCAGGCCTACAGAGGAGTCAACGAATGACGTTGCGGCTATCGATGATCGGCACCGCGCTGGTACTCATGTCGGCTGTGGCCGGCACCGCGCAGGCCCAGACCAGGGAATTGCACCTCGGCCCCCGGGTATCGTATCAGTTCGACCTGGACGAGGTCGGTGTCGGCGCCCAGTTCAGCCTGCCGATCGCCAGCCACCTCGAGTTCTATCCGTCGTTCGACGTCTTCTTCACCAGCCCGAACTCGCTCTGGAGCTTCAACGCCGACCTCAAGTGGCGCGCCCTGGCCCAGTCGGCCAGCTGGTTTTATGTCGGAAGCGGGCTCAATATCATGGAGAGCGGTGGCGATGGCTCGAATGCCGGGTTGAACCTGTTCGCGGGCGTCGAGTCGCTGAAGGGGCGGGTGCACCCGTTCGGGGAGCTCCGGTTCATCGTGAACGACAACTCCACCGCGCAGGTGTCGGCGGGCTTGAACTTCACGCTGTAGCGCTGGGGCGCCGCGACGCCCGAGTACCGCTGGAGGCGCGGCGCGGGGAGTCCCCGTGCCGCGCTTTCGGCGAGGTCGAACCCCCTGAGCGAGGGATCATCGTATGTCGGAACCCGTACGAGCGCGCCCCTCCGGCTCTTCGCGCCCGCCCCTGCTCCTGACCGGCATCTTCCTGATCCTGCTCACCGCGGCGCTCCGGCTCGGCGCCGGGTTGCTGATCCCGATCGCGATCGCCGGCATGTTCACGCTGCTGCTGGATCCACCGGTGCGGGCCCTGCGCAAGCTGGGGGTGCCGACCACCCTCGGCGCGGCGCTGGTGGTGTTCGGGACGCTGGCGGGCCTGGCAGGTGGGGCCGTCATGCTGGCGGGACCGGCGTCGGACTGGATCGAGGGGGCGCCCAAGATCCTGACCGAGGCCCAGACCAAGGTCCGGCGGATGCTGCGACCGATCCAGGAGACGGCCCGGCAGGTCGAGAAGGCCACGCAGCCGGTGCCGCCCAGCGGACCGGCCCCCATCCAGATCAGGACACCGGGGTTGCTGGAACGCCTCAGCGTCAGCACCACCCACTTCGCCGTGATGACCATTTCGATCGTCTTCCTGACCTTCTTCCAGCTCGCCATGCTGCCCCGATTCCGGAAAAAGCTCGCCCACCTGATCGGCGACCTGGCGGGGTCGGAGAACATGGAGGCGGTGCTGGCGGAGGTCGAATCCCAGATGTCCCGGTATGTGCTGCTGAATACCGTGACCCGGGCGGGCGTGGGGGTGGCCACCTGGGCGTTCCTCGCCGCGGCGGGGTTACCCGGCGCGATCCTCTGGGGCGTGGCGACGTTCTTCCTCAGCTTCATCCCGTACGCCGGCGCGCTGGCCGTCACCGTCCTCATCGGCGTGGCCGCGCTGGTCTCGTTCGACAGCACGGCGCAGGTACTGCTGGTGGTGGGCGGGATCGCGGGCCTGCACCTGGTCGAGGGGAACTTCGTCACGCCGCACCTCATGGGGCGGCATCTTCCGCTCAACCCCGTGGCGATCTTCCTGGGCCTGCTCTATTGGGGCTGGGTCTGGGGGCCGGTCGGGGCACTGCTGGCGGTGCCGATCATGGTGATGCTGCAGGTCATCTTCTCGCGGATCCCGGCGCTCCGGCCGATCGCCATCCTGCTGGACAATTGAGCCGGAGACCTCAGCCCAGCGGCTTGCTCATCACGATGAGGTGCACCGGCTGGGTGAGCTTCTCCGGGGCGGGGAAGGGCGCGGTGCCCACGGGCCGGAGGCCGAATTGTTCGTAGAACGCAGGCAGCTCGGTCCGGAGGTTCACCACGTCGATGTCCAGCGCCGCACATCCCGCGGCACGGCAGCGCGTTTCGGCCGCCTCCACCAGCACCCGACCCAGTCCCTCGCCCTGGCGCGCGGGATCCACCGACAACAGCCCGAAATAGCCGCGATCGCCGCGAAGCTCGACGTACACTGCCCCGGCGAGGGTGCCCGGCGTCCCGCCGTCGACCACCAGGAAGGCGGCGCCAGGCGTGTCGAGCTTGTCCCGGAGCTCGCGCTCGGTGGTGCGGGCGCCCCGGATGAAGAACGCCTCCACGGTGTAGGCGGCGTTGATCAGCCGGGCCAGCGGGGGGATGTCGTCGTGCGTGGCGAGGCGGTGAGCCGTCATCCGTCGGTGGGTCGGGGGCGCGACGCGCGGGGGCTCAGCGACAGGAGCGCAGCCAGCACGAGCGTCCCGATCAGCAGCGCCTCCGCGGGCGACGGCTCCGGCCCGGTGAGCCACATGACGGTCTGCATGGCGGCGTTGGCGCCGATCGCGGCCCATCGGGTGCCGCGCGCGGTGGCGCCGTAGCAGTAGTTGAGCAGGTTGAGGGCGCCAAGGAAGAGCAGGACGAGGCCCACGATGGCGCCGGTGTCGTCCACCCAGTCGCCGAGGGGGGTATAGGTGCCCAGCACGTAGTAGGCGCCCATCACGGTGATGACGATTCCGGTGAGCAGGTACAGGTACCGCATCCAGCCTCCGCGGGGTGGCGGGTACGCCCCGGCTAATATTCTCTGAACCGGGCGGGCGCCCGGCGCAGCGGGCAATATGGCGGCAAGGAGGGCCAGTGGGACAGCCGGTCCTGCTTTACGACGGCCTCTGCGGCTTCTGCGAGGGGGCCGTCCGGTTCATCCTGGCCCGCGATCCCGGCGGCTGGATGCGATTTGCGCCGCTGGAAGGCGAGTTTGCCCGGCAGGTGCTGAAGGAGCACCCCTCTCTCCGGGAGATCGACTCGCTGATCCTCGTCGAGCCCGGCGACCGGGCACCCTCCCCGCTGGTGCGTTCCGATGCGGTGCTCGCCATCGCCGAGTACCTCGGCTGGCCCTGGCGGGCGGCCGGTGTCGTCCGGCTGGCTCCCCGCGCCGTTCGCGACTGGGCCTACGACCTCTTCGCCCGGCATCGCCATCGGCTCTTTGGCCGGTACGACGCCTGTCCCCTTCCCAGTCCCGACGTCCGGTCGCGGTTCATCGACTGAGCCGCGGCGTTCGGTCCCCGTCAGCTACACCGGCGTCCGCACCCGGCCCGAGGGCGTGTCCATGCTCCTCGGCGCGGGCGGCAGCGCCGGCTTCGGCGCGCCGGGCGGCAGGTCCCGCTGCGCCAGGGCGCGCTCCAGGAAGTCGAGACGCTCGAGGATTTCCAGGGAGTCGTTCCGCAGTGCGGCGATCGCGTCCTCGAGCTCGGGTGAGAGCCCCTGGCCGTGCCGCGATTCCTGGAGGAATCGGGTCAGCCCCCGACCGAACGGCGTGAGCGAGACCACGACCAACGCCGCCGTCCCCGCGACAAACCACGGGAGAATGGTCGAGAGTCCGTAGAAGAACGTCATCAACATGTGGCGCCAGGCTTCCATGGGGGCCTCCTTCGGGAGCTTAGTGAGTCGCTGTGCCCTGGGGATTCCCCGCCTTGAACACGCCGACGGCGCCCTTGGTGGCGTCGGCAAAGGCGTGCGTCACGAACGGATAGAGCCCGTCCTCCGCCAGGTGCAGCTCGAAGATCGCCCCGCCCCCCACCGGCACGTTCCAGGTCTGCATCCCCTCGAAGGGCCGCCCGAAGCCGTCGGCGATGACGCGATCGAAGATGGCGCCGACCACGTGGAACGAGCTGATGCGGTTGGGGCCGGCGTTCACCACGAAGAGCCGAATGGGCTTGCGCGGCGCGACGGGGATCGGGTGCGTGGCGTAGCGCGACGCGACCCCGTTGAACACGACGTAGTCGGGGAAGGCGTCGAGCACCTTGTTCCAGTCCATGCTGTGGACGGAATCGGGCCCGGTGGGCGGCGTCATGTAGAACTCGCTCTGGACCAGCACGAACTCCTGCGCCGGGGGGCGCGGCGTGTGCGGATCGACGATCAACGCGCCGTACATCCCGTTGGCGATGTGCGACGCGACCGGGGCCGTGCCGCAGTGATACATGAAGACACCCGGCACCCGCGCCACGAACCGGAACTGGATGCTGTCCCCCGGCATCACGTTGCGATAGGCGCGGTCGGGCGCGATCTCCGCCGCGTGGAAGTCCATCGAGTGCGGAATCGGCGCGCCGTTCACCAGGGTGAAGTCGATCGTGTCACCGACGCTCACGCGGATGGTCGGGCCGGGCACCATGGAGTCGAAGGTCCAGGCCTCGTAAATGACCCCGGGCGCCACTTCGTGACGGACGTGGGCCGTTACGAAGCGGATCTTGCGGTGCGAGCTCCCTCCCGGGGGCGGGGCGTCCGCCGCCCGGTCCGGCGCCGTGAGCGCCGCGCCGATGGGGGCCTCGCCGTGCGAGATCGCGGTGGGAGATGTCGTCGGGGCCGCCGCGGAAGGGGTCGGTGGCGGCACCGCCTGCTGGGAAGGCGCAGGAGGCGTGGACTTGCCGCAGGCGGCGAGCAGGACGGTGAGCAGCACGACGATTCGCGAGCGCATGGGCAACCTTGCAAGGAGGGAAGTCCGACGTTCGGACAATCTACACCAACCGGCCCACCTCGGAATGGACGGCAGGCCGGTCCCCGATCGCTCAGGCCGCCGGCTCGGCGCCGGGTGGCGACCCATACCGCCGTTCCATCCACCGCGGATGGCCATCGGCCTCGAGGTAATCGGCGATCTCGGCGGCCGGGAGTGCGGGGGCCACCAAGTGGCCCTCCGCGGCCAGCTGCTGGAAGAAGCCCACGATCGGCAGGACCTCGACAGGGGATTCTCGCACAGCGGTCTGCATCGGGGTGTCCACCGTGCCCGGCTCGTAGGACAGGATGGTCGCGTCGCGCGCCGCGAATCCCCTCGGCGCATCGGCGTCGAGCTCGGCGGCGAGGTTCATCCCGACGTTCCGGAGCGCGGCCTTGGTGTTCCCATAGGCGCCCGTGCCCGGATACGCCGCCGTCGCGACGCCCGAGGAAACGTTCACGATCCGGACGGGAATGTGGGCGGGGCTGCTTCGAAGGAGCCATCCCATCAGCAGGGTCGGCGCGCCGGCGTTGACGGCGTACACCCTGAGCATGACCAGCGGGTCCAGCACGGCCACGGGACCCAGGAGCCCCATCATGGCGGCGTTGTTCACCAGCGCCACGCGGTTCACGCCGCGGTCGTGGAGCCGGGGCCCCACCTGGGCGGCGAGCAGGGTGGGGAGCGCCGCCAGGTCCTCGAGGTCGGCGTGCAGGTGCGTGTAGCCGGGATCGTTGATGGACGGGGCGCGTCGCGCGGCGCCGATCACCTGCCAGCCGCGCCGGAGGAGCTCCCGGGCCAGCGCTTCCCCGATGCCGGAGCTGGTGCCGGTGACCAACGCGAGCGGATAGGAGTGGGGCACTTCGGCTCCTCGGAGGGGACGGGTGGTGCCGCAAACCTACCGGACGCCGGAAGGCTCTGTGACAGGTCCGGCCGGATCATACATTCACCCGTAGGTTGAATATCAAACTGGTCGACTGGACGCCGTCTTCGGGGCGGTGGCCGACCCGACCCGCCGGGCCATCCTGGCCCGGCTGGCCCGCTCCGAGGCTCGCGTCACCGAGCTCGCGGCGGATTTCCCGGTCTCCCTCAACTCCACCTCCAGCACATCAAGCAGCTGACGCCCGCGCTGGTCCGGCGGGTGCGGCGGCGGGACCCGTGATTTCCCTCAATGCCGCGCCGCTCGCCGAGGCGGGGGCGTTGATCGAGCACTACCGGGCGTTCTGGGACGACCGGCTCGCCGCGCTCGACGCCCTGGTCACCCGGCGCCGCAAGCACCCCAAGCCCCCAACGCACGGAGAACGGACATGAGCACCGCCACGACCAGCACCAACGCCGCCACCGTCGTCGTCCGCCGCAGCATCGCGGCGAGCCAGGAGGAACTGTTCGACGCCTGGCTTGACCCCGCGAGCGTCGCCGAGATCATGCGCCTGGGCGGCGGCCCCTCCAACGCCACCATCGACGCGCGCGTTGGCGGCCAGTTTTCCATCCTGATGCACGGCGCCACCAAGGACTATCCCCACCACGGCACCTACCGGACGATCGAGCGCCCTCGGCGGCTGGTCTTCACCTGGATTTCCGAAGCGACCGCCGAGCCGCTCGCCGAGGCCGCGTCCCCGGTACCCGGAGCTCACCGCCATCTTGGCCAGCTCGTAGGTGGTGGGAGTCACTCGGATGGCGGCGGCGGTGCCCACGGCCGCCTCGCCGTCCAGCGCAAAGCAGATCTGCCCGGGCCGCGGATGGGCAAAGTCCACCACCGCCCGGCCGAGCCGCTCGCCGAGGCCGTGTCCCCGGTACTCGGGGCTCACCGCCATCTTGGCCAGCTCGTAGGTGGTGGCGCTCACCTTGATGGCGGCGACGGTACCCACCGGCTCGTTGCCGTCCATCGCATAGTAGATCTGCCCGCCCGGCCGGATGATGGCCTCCTCCGGGTGAGCGAGCACCTTCCGGTCCGCCCCCTCCATCCGGAAGAGCCGCTCGATCCAGGCCCGGTTGAGCTCGCCGAAGGCGGGGGCGAGCTCGGGGCGGAAGGGGACGATGACGATCGGGTGCGGCATGTCCGTAAGCTACATTCCGCGAGGCCCTGCGGGTCCACTGCGACCCGGGCGGGGTCCGGGCATCATCAGCCGGAGCCCGCCTGTCGAGCCGGCATTCCTCCCCTGTCACCGGAGCCAAGGAAACATGACTCGCGCCCTTCTCGGTTTGATCGCCCTCACCGCCACCAGCACCGCCCTCGCCGCGCAGGCGCCCTCGTTCGCCGGCACCTGGCAGCTTTCCTACCCGCGGGGGACCCGCGTCGAGAACGGCGAAGCCACCGTGCTGTGGGGGACGGGGGTGCTGAGCATCGCGACCCAGGGGGACTCCCTCATCGGGACCCTGACCGGAGATCCGGCTCCCGACATGCCTCCGCGCCCGCCTGTCCGGCTGGCCGGCAAGGCCTCCACCGGGGAGACCACCTTCATCTCCTCCTCCGAGGCCACGCTCAACATGAACGGCGACATGAAGACGGCCACGGTGGTCAGCACCTGGAACCTGAAGCTCAAGGGCGACAGCCTGGTCGGGACGGTGCAGCGAAAGCTGCAGGGCTACGACATGGGCGAAGACCAGCCGGCGCAGACGGTGACGGGGGTGCGGAAGAAGAGCTGACGCGCCAAACTACAAATCGAACCGCATCCCTTCCCGCGCGAGGCCGAACCCGCGCCGGGCGATCTCGGCCTGCTGGGGGCCGCCGTCGTCCAGCGCGGGATTCGTGTTGTTGAGGTGGGTGAGCACCACGCGGGTCTGCTTCCGGTCCACCACGCCCTGTAATACGTCCATCGTCTGCAGCATCAGCGGGTGCGGTACCTCGTCGATGGTCCGGCCGGGCAGCTCGTCCAGCGACCAGAAGGTGCCGTCCACGAGGGCCACATCCACGCTCGCCACCGCCTCGGCGACGTTCCGGTTCCACATGCTCCAGGCGTTGATGTCCGGCAGGAAGAGGATCGAGGCGGCGGGGCCGCGGAACACGAAGGCCACCGTGTCGGCGATTTCGTTCCGGTGCGGCACCTGCCAGAGCTGGACCTCGAGGAAGGCGTCGATCCGGTGCCACTCGTCGACTGCCAACGGCCGCAGCGCGATGTGCCCCTGGTCCACCAGGAACCGCCACGGATAGTTGGACGCCAGGAAGCCGGCCATGGCCTGGGTGCAGTAGACGGGCGTCTCCAGGATGCCGAGCCCCTCCCGGCCCAGCATGGCGAGCCCGGCGTAATGCCCGATGTGGGCGTGGGTCAGGAAGATCCCGTCGAAGGGCCGCCGCTCCGCGGCCCGCCGGCGGAACGAGGGTCCCGTGATCAGGTCGAGCTGGCGGGTGATGTCAGGCGTGGCGTCCACCAGGTAGAACCGTTCGGCGCGTGGCTCGATGAGCGCCAGCGACGACACGAACCGCCCGCGGCCGGCGGCCAGGAGCGCGCGGCCCGCGTCACACCTCGGCGTGTAGCAGCCGACCTGCGGGAACCCAGCGTCCTGCACCGAGCCCAGCACCAGGGCGTAGAGGTCACCGGCCGAGAGCCGCCCCGCGGCGCGGAGGGCGCGGGGCAGCGCGGCTGCGGCGAGGGCGGCGGAGAGGAAGGAGCGGCGGTGCATGGGGTGGGAACCTACGTCGCAGCTGGTCAAGCAGCCAGCGCGGCTCCGAATCATATTGTACAGGTCGAGCCGTGCTAGAGTGTTCCACCGTCAACTCTCATTCGGGGGATTTCCTGATGCGTTCCTCTCGGCTGTTCGTCGCCCTCCTGGTGGCCGGAGCCACATCGGTAGCCCACGCGCAGGCGCCCATCCAGCTGTCCCTCGTGACACCGATCCAGATCGTACCTGCGGACAAGGCGGTCAAGGGGTTCCGTTTCAACCTCATCTATGGCACCAACACGGCGGTCGTCGGGCTCGACCTCGGCCTGGTCAACAACACCACCGGCGGTCCGTCCGAGGGCGTGCAGTGGGGCGGGGTCAACCTGGTGACGGGCACGTTCACCGGCTGGCAGTCGGGCTTCGTCAACGTGCAGAAGGGTGCGTTCGAGGGACTCCAGACGGGCTGGATCAACATTTCGGGGGCCGTCGAGGGCTTGCAGTGGGGCCTCTACAACTCCAGCACCCAGGTGAACGGACTCCAGCTCGCCTTCGTGAATTACGCGAAGCAGATCCACGGAGTCCAGATCGGCCTCGTGAACATCATCAAGGAGGGCGGCCAGTTCCCCATTTTCCCGATCGTCAACTGGGGAAAGAATTGACCCGATGTGACCGGTGGCGAATGCACCGAGCCCGGGTATTCGTGATGCGCCTTTGACCGGGCAAGCGCCGCTAGATGAGCTCGTACGCGATCAGGGAGCAGATGAGCACCATGCCGGAAATGCCGATGAGGAACAGCCCGTCGGCGGCGCTCTCCAGCCGGTGCCAGCGGCGCTCGTCCCCGGAACGGATGCCGAGGTAGGCGAGGATGCAGGCGAAGAGGAAGATGATGGCGTCGATCGCGATCAGGTTGTCGGCGACGCTCTGGATCTCGCCTGGCTTCCGGAACAGGTGGAACAAGCCGATGACCGTGAGGCAGACGCCGACGAGGCCGGCGGACACCGAAAAGATGTGACCACTTAGTTCCCGTTCGCGGGGCGTCGGCTGCTGGGCCGGGGCCTGGGGGTGCCTCTTGCCGCTCAAGGTGTAGTGCCTGTCGAATAGGGAAAGGATCGACTGTCGGGTGATGCGAATGGTGCGTGGGCCAATGATGGTAGTCAACGCCCGATTCCTAGGAGCGGGGAGCCCGCAGTCAACTGCGGAGAGGCGAAGTCGTAGACTGAGCCCGGGCCCGGGGGAACGTGTTTTCGCGAAGGTCACATGGTAGGGGATGACCCCGGCAGGTCAGCCCCGATAATTTCGATGAACTGGTCGTCGGGGTTGAGTCCTGACCAGCGGCGCGCCGGTCCGGAGTGTCGGCGCGCCCTCGTCAACTGCATACAGGGGTAGGTGGCGCGCCGTGATCCAGGAGACTCACTTGGGCACGGAACCCCGGGTCTGCGGGGGGAAGAAGCTCGCGACATCATAGTAATCCGTGAAGTGCGCGATCTTGCCATCCTCGATGCGGACGATGGCGGCGCCGCGACCTGAGATGGGTTGATGTGTGACAGGTCCAATTGGACTGGGTCCCGTGTACGTTGCCGTCCACGTCCATTCAGCTGCGACGTTCTGGCCGTCGGCGAAGGACCGGGTGATCTCCCACTTGAAGTCCGGGCTGACTGCGATGACGTCCCGCATGAACGTGCGAACGGCCGCGGGTCCCTCACCCCGGAAGCCCCAGGCGAGATCCTCATGAACCCCGGTCGGGGCAAGCAGAGTGTCGAAGGCTAGGGAATCATGGCGGTTCCAGGCATCCACATAGGCCTGAAGCGTCACTTGCGCGTTGGTCGCTGGCTTGTCCTGGGGCGGTGGCGCACACGCCGAAATGGCCACCGCCGTGCTCAGGAGACTGTAGAGGAGCCGCTTCATAGTGCTCTCCGGCAATGGCTGGTCATCGAGACAGAGTATTCAGAAGAACACGCGCGACCACCTAACGACCTCCGCATCAGCTGCCAGCGCGCGCCCGCCCTCGTCAGCTGCATGCGCTGGTCAGGCCGCGCTACTGCGCAACGCGCTTCATAACGAACAGGAACGAGCCGTTGGACGGCGCGGCCTCGAACTGTGCCGGCCGCTTGTTGTCGGCATTTGGTGGCAAGATCGAGATCTTCAACACGTCCCCGCCGACCTCGTAGATGCCGGGGACGAGCGGGCCCGGCTTCCCGTCCTTGTTCGGCGTGTGGTCGAAAGTCTTCGGAGACACCGTAGTATCGATCGACCACGTGCCAGTCTCCGTGACCGAGTCACCAAGTTGAATGACGAAAGTCCGATTCATCTTGAACGTGTAGTACCTCACCGCTCCATCCTGGGTCACGCCTCCGCTGGTCACATCTACGCCGTTCCTCATCATCGCGATTAGAGCCCAGCGACCGACGATCGCCTGCGCGCCGGCAGCGGGGTGGGATGAGGACGACGTGGATTGGGGAGGTGCATTGGCCCCGCAGGCGGTCATGCCCAGGGTCAGGGCGAGGGCCGCAATGTACCGTCGGTGCATGAATCGCATCCCCTTGGTGTGGCTGAACGACCTGCGCATCAACTGGGAGGGCGCTGCGCGGCGGCGGCCGCGCCGTCCTCGGTTAGAACCCACGGTGCGGCGGCTGCCACGGCCAGCGCGCCC
>CAWETL010000004.1:0-667225 GCA_963812085.1 uncultured Gemmatimonadales bacterium | reverse complement strand
AATGCCGGTTAAATAGTGCTACTTTTTTAGAAACCTGAAGCTTGTCTCTTGAGTATTTTGAAGCACATACATCAATGTACTTAATGCATAAATACTGGGCAAGAAAAAACCACACGATGTTGCGGCAGATTATATTTAACGTTATTCCAAGAAAGGCGAAACCATTCTTGACCCTTTTTCTGGAAGTGGAGTTACTGCAATTGAAGCATTGGACGAAAAGCAATAGCCGTAGATTTAGACTCTGTGTTCACGTTCATTGCCAAAATGACCTTGCCTCCAGTTGATTTAGACGAATTCAAAGAAAGTAAGTGGATGATCATTCTCAGAAAACAATCTAAAACAACTTTTGCTTTAGTTTTCTTTATCCTAACACTAATTCTATCTAAACTTGGAATGTTAGTTATGATTTCAGTTTTTCATCCATCCTACTTTATAGATGCAACAAGACTTGATCAAAGACCAGACCAATACATCTTGCTTGAAAATCCCAACAGCTATGCTCTTCGAGCAATAAATAATCCTGATCACTCAGTTGAAGTTAGAACATTTGAAGATACGCAGATTTATTGGCTATTGCCTGAGCATCATCCTTTGAATGTGGAGTACAATGGCAACCATAATCATATTGGATTTTCAAATCAGTTTTTCTTGTGTCAAGAAATCTTTACAAACACGCTTTTAGGCAAACACACCCAATAGTCTGATTGATGCCTATGCGCAAAAAGATCCTTCTAATTGCGGCCACCCTCTTAGCTATAATTCTCGGTGCCTTCCCCAATCAAATGCTAAATGCTCAGAGAGCCCAGTGCTTGCTAGCGAAGCTGACAGAAAGGTTGTTGGATTTGCCAAACTGATAGAGTTTAAGATAGACGAAGGCAGGTTTGGATGTGTTCTGTGGCTTGCGGTTCACCCAGAATTTCGGCGACAAAACGTAGCAGTCGAACTTGTGGAGGCAGGAACCGACTACTTACTGGCGCATAATGCAGGAGCCGTTTTTGCTTCAACCCTGAGAGGCAATCTGGGCTCGTTGGCGACGTTTAGAAAGGCAGGTTTTAGGCGAATGGGATTTCTTGATTTGTGGAAAATTTTCGGTTGGCGGGTTTTTAGCCTTTACAAGAAGACCTGGTATGCTCCTGGAGAGATTATGTTGACGCAGCAGCCGGACACCGATCCTTGAGGGGCATCCAGTTCAAATTTCACGAAGCGCCGCGCTTCGCATGAAGTTTTTCTTGTGTCAAGAAATCTTTACAAACACGCTTTTAGGCAAACACACCCAACAGTCTAACTGATGCCTATGCGCAAAAAAACCCTTCTAACGACCGCTACTCTATTAGTTATTATTCTCGGTGCCTTTCCCAATCAAATGCTAAATGTGCCAATGGTTTCTTCATCTGACAGTGGCTCTGCAGATGACTGGCCAATGTACCATCACGACGCAGCCCACACAGGCTACTCAAACGGCACACCTCCGACAACTTTTCCAACGCAACTATGGAATTACACGCTTGAACCTGATCCAGCATCAACGCCTCATTCTCCAACAGTCACCGACGGCTTCGTCTACGTGATCTCCGCAATACAACCTTTCTTGTTTTGATGCAACCACAGGCGCAAACACATGGAATTTTCCGATTTTAAACTACGCGGGTTCTCCTGCGGTTGCAGACGGACGAGTCTATGTGGGTTCCGTGAACGGCGGCGTTTACAGTCTTGACGCTTCTAGCGGGTCGCAGTTGTGGAATTATTCAACGGGAGACTCATTTGACTCTTCCCCCACGGTTGTTAATGACTTGGTTTACGTTGTATCATCGTACGGCAACATCTTCAGTCTTAATGCTGTGAGCGGTGGCGACATCTACTGTCTTGATACTGCAAATGGAAATAAGGTCTGGAACTTCTCAATCGGCTACACCGCATCAGGAACTTCCCCTGCGGTTAGCGGCGGCTACGTCTACGTGGGCAACCACGATGGCACCGTTTTCTGCTTGGACGCGGCGAACGGCTCGAAAATCTGGAATTTCAGCACTGGCGGGGCTGTGCGTTCGCCTGCGGTGGCGGACGGCTACGTGTATGCGGGTTCTGCCGATGGCAACGCTTACTGCCTTCGCGCTTCCGACGGCGCCAAAATATGGAACTACACGACTGAGTTCAATAGCAATGGGCCATCCCACAACTACCACTGGGGAAACGCGGTGTCGGACCCTGCAGTTGCATACGGTAAGGTCTACATTGGCTCCTCAGACTTCCTCGTCTACTGCCTTGACGCCTCAGACGGCACCCAAATATGGAACTACACATCAGGCGCCCAAGTAATTGCGGCACCCGCAGTTGTAGGCGGATGCGTTTTGGCGGGGTCTTATGATGGTAACCTTTACTGTCTCAACGCCACAAGCGGCTCCGAAATATGGAGCTACCCAGCAGGAGTTTTCTCTCCCGTCAACGCAGCCGGAACCGCCGGTTCTCCAGCAATCGCCAAAGGCGTTATCTACGTAGTCGGCAACGGCGTCATCCATGCTTTAGCCACACCATCAACATCAGCTCCTTTTCCGTCAATTTACATTGCGCTTGCCGCTGGCGTCGCTGTGACTGTGGCGGCCACTGTTATCTATGCCATTTTTGTCAAAAGAAAAAGAACTTCCAAATCGAATTCAGCTTCTGCGCTTATGTGATATTCGTAATGGGTTGCCCAGTCTGCAAAACCGTTAGAATGTAAGTGTTGGCTCCCAGTCACACGGGTTTAACTCTGCCAATTGGCTTTTTCTCACAGTCTTCTTAATGGAGTAGATTTGCAAGATCCATTAACCGGTTTGCGAGTTATCCGTGCAGATATACTAAGGAAATGGGCAATTAAGTCGAAAAGTCTTGATGCGAAATTTGAATTGAATCATCAGGTAAGTAGGCAGGATTTGAGACAATCGAAATCCCAATTGGGTACCGGAAGCGATTGGGCGAGAAAAAACTGAAAATGAGACATGACGCTACTATTCTAAAGAAAATTCTATTCGAAAGCCTCAATTTACATAAAAAAAGGAAGATAGCGTTAGCTACTCGTTGCTGTTATGATCGTGTTAAAGCCAAAGTTGCTTGTTACCGGAGCATTTGCTGCAACAGTCAGCGAAAGGGCTATGACAACAACTTCAGAGGGGCCTACGGCTTGGTTATTGTAGTTCCAGTTGAGCGTGAGGTAGTTTGCGAGCGTCGTTGGATTCCAGTTGGATATAGATTTGGAGAGCGTGACTGGAGTGTTTCCTTGGTTGCGGACGTAGAACAACACGGTTGATGTCGCGCCGGGTGCTAAGGATCCCCAGCTACTCGAAGAGATGGGCTTTGTGCATCCTTGGTCACTGTAGACTCCTATCGAAGCTGACGGCGAGGGATTTGGCGTTGTTGATGGAGTGGGCGAGGGTGATGCTGGGGTTGAGGGATTTGGCGTCGGTGTGGGTGCAGGTGTGGAAGTGGGAGTTGGAATTGGCGTCGGATGCAAAGTTGGATTCGGAGTAGGATGTAGGACGTAGGAGAAGGAGATACGGAAGCGTAAGTGGCGTATATGCTCACTGAACCAGTGTCTCTCAACCCTAAGCTTCCAAACACACTCCTAAACTCACTTCCAAAGTAAACTCGACTTTGCCTTTCAACATGCTTGATTTCGGAACCCACATAAGTTACTTCTTCCCCTGGCACTTGATCTGTCAGCAACAACTGCAAGCCAATAGGTTCCACTAGACAGCGTTTTCTGGTTAACGCTAAACGTGGTCCAGCCAGTTGACCCCACATACTTGCGGGTACTTTGACTTATAAGAGAACCAGGTGCACCGTTCGAGTCCGAGTAGATGGCCGCCTTTGCATAGAATCTGGATGACGCAAAATAAACCGATATGCTCTGGATTACTCCCGGCCCAGAAAGCTGAACCTTAGACGCATCCTTATAAGACATGTAGAAAGACTGACTGCCTACATTGGTGTTGCCAAAAGTCGCAGTCGCCGCATTCACCTGCATGGGCAAAAGAAAACCAGCAAACATCGACCACAGTACTAACACGGAAAGCAGAAGAACCGTAGCTACTAAACTCTTCTTAATTATTAATCCTCCTTCAAGAAACCATGTAACTTGAATAATTCAGCTTTAATGTAAACGAGATCAACACAACAACATAGCACGCGCTCGCGATGTTGCTTGCTTGTTAGTCTTCTTTCAAGCATAGATAAGCGCAGAGTCTCATAGTTGTCTGGATTTTCTTTCTCAGAATAATGCAGTTTTGGGAATACTCGTTAAATCCCTTTCCGTTCCCTATCTCAACGGAGGAATGGAAAACGTCAGGCTGTCCTGTATGCGGAAGAACACTAGATTTTGACTCAAAGCTGCGCACAAAAGAGTGCCAAAGTTGCGGCTGGAAAATGAAACTCAAAGAAAAGATGACCACACAAAACGCGCAACAAACAGTAAGATTAGGCTATAATTAAAAAGGATCACGCAGTTCACGCTGAACCTGAAAAAAACTCCATTGACTTAGCAAGCCTAGCCCTCCACGATGCTATGCTTTAACGTGTCAAAAACGCATTCAACCACACCCAACCCCCCCTCAACCTCCCCCAGACCCCCATGAAAACGACTAATTTGTCCTGCCGAAAAGCCCAGAAACAGCCAATTCACAGAAAAACACCCCAAAAACAACATATTCAACCCCACCTGTCTCCAGTATTTTTTCTCTTTTCCCATCATTTTAGGAACAACGGTGACATATTTCACCAAACAAAATATAAACTCAAGCATGTTGAAAAGAAAAAGACGTTTAATTTTTGTCACCGGGAGCACATGAAAAAAGAGGCTTTGCGGGGACATCTCCACTCATAGCAGGGGCTCGAGGCAACCACAATTCAAATAATGCAAATTTCCCCAAAGACTATCCTTGTTATTAGACAGAAAATATTCCGAAAAAAAATACATTCCCCAGAAGAAAGCAGATTTATCAGCAGTCAAACGCCAAACCAGTCAGTGGTAAGGCGAAGAATAACGTCGAAGAAATCCCCCTCCAAAGACGAAACCCTAGATGCACTAGACTTCATTCTAAACGTCATAAAAGAACACGACAAAGACCTCCACAAAGTCGCCAAAGAAATAGCCTCAATCGCAAAAGCACTGGGAAAAAACGGGGAAATAAGCAGCGGACTCGCAAGGATCGAAGAAAAATTAGACCACCTGCAGGACGACCTCAAACTGTTGAGATCCCTTACAAGTTCGATTCAATAGTCAAGCCGGTTTTTTAGCAAAACTGATTTAACTAACCCACCGCTTAAAGAGGGTCTTGATTCAAACCCGAACAGGTTTAAAAAAGAGATCCGTAGCATGAAGCTGAAATTGAAGGTATCAAAAAAACAAGTTAGCAGGGCTTCTCGACTTGAAGAGAGCGTCGTTTTTGCAGTGATTGACTTGAATAGAGCTGGAACGTATCCTGCAAATTTTGTTTGTATGCTGCCTAAAGAGTTGAAGTCGAGAAGTGGCGCGCTTTGCACTTTTGTGAGGGTCTTTGGGGATGAAGCTCTTCAGGTAGCTAAACGACTCTTAACTGAAACTTTGAAGAGCCAAGATGACGCAGAAGTGAAAAAGGAAATTCTAAGAAGGCTAAAAACGCTTGAACCAAAGCCAATTGTTGAAGCAGACTGCGTTGTGTGTGGGCGAAAATTTCAACCCAGAAATTATGGACCTAACCTGCAGAGAGTATGCCAAACCTGCAAACAAACCTAACCCTTACAAAACCTTCATATTTTTCTAGCGCAAAGACACGAGCACTTAGGCTTTTGCTTTGCATCCCTTACTGAGATAGCAAGAGGGGCAGTTTTTCTCTTCACCAGTGTTCCAACAAACCCTCTGCGCACCAACATTTGGCATGTCGGACTTTTCGACCGTGGCATCAATTAGAATGGCTTGATATAGGCTCTCAATTGAAGCCTGCTCCTTGCGCAGAGATTTGGTCATACGCGTCAAAATTACTTGGCAGTTTTCTGTTTAAAAGCTTTATGAATTAGCAATTGCGTATTGCAACCCAAAATGAGGCTTGATGCTCCAAAAAACCGCAACGCGCTCCAAAAAGCTGGAGATGTTCGCCTTTAGCCTGCATTGCAGTGAGGTGGAAGAGGGTTAAACGTTTTTAGAAGTGAATTTGGTCTTATTTTCAGGCTGGATTATGCTTTTGCTTTGCAACCTTTGCTTAGATAACAGCCTGGACAGTTCTTTTGTTCACCTGTGTTCCAGCATATTCTTGTCGTCTCTGCGGTGGGATCGGCGGGGGCTGCGTCTATGATTATTGCGTTTTGGAATTCTTGCTCTTCAGGTGGGGCTCTGTTTGGCTGGGTTTTCATTGGCATCAAAACCAAGTAGTCCCAAGTGAGATATAAATCTTACGAAAGACGAATCAATACTGAATTAAACAGAGAAACAACAAACTGTCCAAAATCAAACGTCTACAAAACCAAGGGATTACCTGTGGCGACGCAAAAATCTCTCTCTTCCAGCTGCCAGCAGCCCTAATTTAAGGTGATCCTCTTTGTCCTGGCAACTAACAGTTTTTGGCTAAGCGCTTTTTCGACGGCCAATTTCTTATCCGTTATGTGCGCGATAACCCACCCGATTAGGAAGATAGGTGCCAAAAAGGGCAGGAGTGCAATCGTGACTATACGTCTTCTCGTCAAAGTGTTCGCCTCCGAAAAATAGATGCAAACTCTAATGTGACAAATATGATCCCGCGATTTACCATACAAAGTTGTTTTGTGTCCATCAATTCAAACCCCCGAAAAATACTTCCTAAAATCGCCCCCTAAATGCCTGAAAGGCGCAGTTGAACTCACGGGCGGCCCTTTGACCGACGTCTCTGTTTTTGGTCGCTTTTCCATTGCTAAATAGAACAACGTCGACTTGGACTCTTTGCGCTTGTTCAACCAACCCATCCGGCAAAGCTGATTGAGATAGTTGCTCTCCAGCGCCCGACATCGACCAGTCTTACCGGAAACGACGTTCGCATCACACTCGCCGTTAGAAGCAACAGTCAAATACGTCTTACGAAGATGATCCGACAAAGCGATAAGGTCCGCCTCAGCTATCTCCAAAGGGGCCGGACTCCACCCCGACAAATGCTTCTCTAAGTCGTCTAACCTAAAGTGAATACTCTGCATCTCTTTGAATATCTTGTCAAATACTGACCGTCTAACCATCGCCCATTACCCCATCTGACCCTTGAAGGCACTTAATGCAGCCCTACTCCATTTAACAATTTTTGAAAAATCCCCTTCACGCGTTTGTCAAGTCCACTTCGCAAGCCAAAAAGAACTATGCCAAGGTTGTAATTGAAGTCGCAACTGGATTAAAACTGCTATCTGCGTCACTGCATATTGCATTGGCAACATGAGGCATAAGGCATCCCCCCAAAATTACTCAAAAATGAGTAATTTCTAGACCTCATCAATGCTAGAACGTGGAAAGGCAACTACACCTTTTCCCTAAAAATGCAACAGCAAGCATTGAACAGGGCCAAAATGTTTTACGGCAAAAGTTAATAAGCAAAGACGCACCAAAAAATGCGTGGAGAGTTTCCATGGTGTCATCTGAGGCCTTAAAGGATAAAATAACTTCGCTCGAGGCTGAGCGTTCCCGGCTAAATTCCGAACTTGAAAACTTGAGAAAGGAGGCGGAGAGCCGAGCAGCTGCTCTTGAGGGCGAAGTAGCCTATATGCGTAGAGAAGCTGAGACTCTGCGCCAAGTTCTAAACCCTAACGAAGGGATGAAGGTTTCAGCCCAAGTTGCTCCATCTGCACCTGTTGTAGCGACGCCTGTTGCAGTTGAACAGGTCAGCCCAGTTGCCCAACCGCAAGTCAGCATCCCAATTGAAAATCCCGCACCTGCGACCCCAGAACCCGCAGCCGACCAGTTGGACACAGTTCTAGAAACCCTAAATGATGACGAACGAAAAGTTGTCGAAGTTCTACTAGCTCACAACGGTAAGTACCCACAAAAATTCATCCGAACAGAAGCCAAACTAAGCTGGCTACAGACCAACCGCGTAATTTCACACTTGATTGAGCGCAAACTCATCGGCATGGAGAAAGACGGGGTCATCGAAAACGTCGTCTTAGCAAAAGAACTAAGCCAGTAGAACCAACAACAGCCGCCCCCAACCCATCCTACTTGACAAATCAGCAAAAATACTGTTCCTTTGGTTCACCTAAAATCCCAGTCGGGTTTAGGCCTTTATCATAACCAACATCATCTTGAATCTCGCAGTGGCTTTGAGCGCGTGCGGTTTCTTCGCCGGAAGAATAATCATTTCGCCCTCTTTAACATCAAAAGCTTTCCCAGATATCAAAATTTGGGCTTCGCCGTCGAGCATACTAACCAAAGCGTCATACGGCGCCACGTGCTCGCTCAACCCCTGTCCCTTATCAAAAGCAAAGAAGGTTATGGTTCCAGCTTTCTTATCTATTATTGTACGGCTGACTATGGAACCTTCCTGGTAATCAACAAAACTAGCCATTCTGTTAACTTGGGCCTTCTCAATCCCTTTTTCGTTTTGCGACACAGCTATCTCTCTCCAAAATCACTTAAGAACAAATTACCAATAACTTCCACCAGAATTTAGACTTAATGGTACAAAGAGCTCCAAGTTACAGAGTGAAAGAACAAAGGGTTAGGGAGCAGTGTTTGCGGAGGGGTAAATGGAGATTTGAGAAGGGAGAAGGCTCCATGAATTTGACACAAACACTGCTCTTCCGACACCCAGTTTGTTCAATGCTCGGTTTATGCTTAATACTTTTTATTGACAGCAACTCTGCAATTTTCAGAGAAAAGTATGGACTCAATTCGAATTTGGATTCAGAAACTTGAGATAGCTGTATAAATCAAAACGATAATTGTATCATCAAGATTGCATGAAAAGTGTCAATTATTTCCAACCAGAATATTCAACTTTGCAGGAGTTCTTCAAACAATGTGCAAGCAGCAGATATCAAGAAAGTGTTAGCTTTTTCAACGGTGTTCAAAAAGAAGTAGCGGAGAAAAAGTATCATAATGTTTGTGAAGTGAAAAAGTGTTAAGAAGCGAATCAGCACATATGCCGAGAACAAGGTGAACCCGATGTTCCAGGGTGAAAAGACTAATCTGTTTTGGCTGGGCTTGATTGTACTAGGTTTCGCTTCTCTGGTTTTATTCACTGCAGTCTGGCAAATCATTGTTAGCTACGTAAACTATCTAAATTACTCAAGACAGTACACTTCAACTTTCTCCTACAGCTTCGTATCGTATCTTGTCCCGATAATTGTTGGTGGAATAATCTTCATACTGATTGGGTACTACATGATGAAGTCTGGAGTAAGAAAAGACCGCACAGCCTGACAACCCAAATCAAACAGATTAATAAAGTAGGGTCTGCTCAGGCAACCTGCCCGAAAACAGATTTGTCAGTATATGATTAGTAGATTTTTTTCTTCAATCAGCCGTAACCCACGATTTTCTATTACGGGACTCAGGCGTTTACGAGAATCCCTATCAAGTGACGCGAGCAATCTAAGCTCAACATCTCCGGCTGAGGATGACCTGATTTCACGCGTGTAAAAACCGTCAACGGCGATTGCTGGACAAGAAGCTACTATTTCATTGAGGAGCTCCATCATCTGAACCTTATTCATTAGCTCCCGCTCCCCCAAATGTGGGGTTTTGAGTATGCTAGGAACTATTATATCAGATTTTCCCGAAATTACGTCTACTACGAAATTGGATCCATGCCTTCTTCGAATTCTGCTGGTAGTGGCGTTGGAACACGCTGCTCCAAATTCACGTTTCTTAACAGAAATTGGTGCAGAACCTTGATTAAGGAAAATCCTTTAGATAAACACTGAAACCACGACACGCGGATGCATCTACATGTTAGGCGGTCTATTTGGAGTAGCCTCAAAAGAGAATTGCACGAAAGACCTGTTTTTCGGAACCGACTACAACACCCATCTCGGAACCGAAGTTGCAGGCCTAGGTATCCTTAACGGTGACATAGAAGTTCTTTCCCACGACATAAGCAATAGTCAGTTCAAATCAAAATTCAGCAAACAATACGGAAAACTGAAAGGCAATTTGGGCATAGGCGTCATCAGCGACATAAAAGAGGAGCAACCAATCAAATTCGAAACAAAAATAGGAACTTTTGCCCTTTGCACCGTTGGATTGATCAAAAATTCAAGAGACTTGTACTGGGAACTGGTCGAGAACGGGGCAACCTTCAAAAAGTCAAGACAAAAAGCAGGCATAAGCACTCTTAACCAAACTGAGATCGTTGGCGAACTAATATGCAGCGGAAATAGCATCGTTGATGGCATAGGGAAGATGTACCAGAAAATTGAAGGCTCAATATCCCTGCTTTTACTTTCCGAAAAAGACAACTCGATATTTGCAGCCGGGGACACCTTTCCTCTAACGGTCGGGCATAAAAATCAAAGCTGGGCAGTTGCTTCAGAGACGACGGGTTTCCCGAACTTGGGGTATGAGGTTACAAAATTTCTTGGCTACCGCGAAATAATCTCCCTTGGAGAAGAAGGCCTGAAGACGAGAGAACCAACCCACGGCAAAAAGAGATTCTGTCCATTTCTTCATATTTACTCAGGTTTTCCAGCATCAGACTTCTATGGCATAAACTCAGAAATAGTCAGGGAACGGTGCGGCGGATTCCTGGCTGAAAAAGACGACGTAAAAGCAGATTTGGTGCTCGGAGTTGCTGATTCAGGGCTTCCACACTCAGTAGGGTACGTCAAAAGAAAAATAGAACTTGCCAAGGAAAAAGTCAAAGACCTGCTTTCAGAATTTGACCAAGGCAAGATTAGCTCAAAAGAACTTGAAACAAAAGTAAACGGGATCCTTGATTTGGTTGCCCCGCTAAGGCGCCCCTTAATCAAGTATACGCCCGGTTGGGGAAGAAGCTACATTCCGCCTGTCCAACGGAAACGAGAACTTGTAGCAAAATACAAGCAAGTGCCTAATCCCCAAATAATTAGAGATATGAGCATAATTCTGGTGGACGACTCAATCAGGAGGGGAACGCAACTGCGAGACCTTCTAAGAGAAAAAATCTGGCCTTTCAAACCCAAGGAAATACATGGAAGAATAGCATCTCCGCCTCAGCTGCATCCTTGCATTTTTGACCTATCAACCAAAAATACTGACCTGGCCACCCACAAAAGCCTCGAAAACATCGGACAATACGGAAATTTTGCAGAGTATCTTGATTCGACAACATCGAATTACGAGAAGATGGTTGAAGACATAAGAGCCAGCATAGGGTTCACGACGCTGCATTTCCTTACACTAGAGGAAATGGTTAGAGCCGTAATTGAAGCGCCAAATAACAGCAACCTGGAAAAAGAAGATTTGTGTACCTACTGTTGGACAGGAAACGTCTAACCGTCTAGAGACATCATTGATACGCTACTCAATGGCCAAAAACAGCCGACCAAACAAAGTGCGCCAAAGCAATCTGGCCTAAGGCTTACTGACTGCCTCAGGATGCCTCTTACGTCGCCTATAGATAATGAACACGTGACCCCTAACCTCCACCAATGCCGCTCCAACTTGCTCCGCCGTCCGGGTTGCGATTGCTTTGGCGGTGTCGGATGCAAGGGCACTTTTAAGGATCCTGATCTTAACCATCTTGGCTCTTTCCAGTTGGGTATCAACTTGCGTTACAAGCGCCGGCGTCAAACCTTCTTTTCCTACCCAGATGGTGGGTCCCTCTTCTTTGAGTTCATGCCTGACGTGTCGCTTCATTTTGGTCGTTATTTTACTCATTCTTCATCTTTCCTTTTCTTGTTTTTATGGGAATCCGCACCTGACTGCCGCATCGGAGGCAAGTGACGACGATGTGAGGCTCTCTTCTTTGCTGAATCCTGACGCGGCTACTCTCGCCTGGAACCAAGAGCGTGTTGCATCCTTTGCAGATGCTGCGTTTGTAGGCGGAGGGGAGACGCATTCTTGCTGACATGGCTATTTTTCTGGCAGTTAAGAGGTAGCTCTTTGCTAGATCAGGATTGGTCTTGTAGCTGCGGGATGCCTGCTGGAAGAGCACATGTACACGCTGTCTGGCTATTTGCTTTGCGGTCGAATTCACGTTGTTTCCAACTCTAAAGTGATAAACTAACTTATGAGTAGTTGGTCGGTGGTTCATAACACTTTTTGTTCAGCGTACACCATTCCTTGGAACTGCATTTACTTCCTAAATTGTTAGGCTATGGGTTTGTTTAGCTCCGCCATTTTTAGGTGAATCGCCGCAACCGCCGCTTTCACGTTCTTGTCCTCAACCACGATTATGATTTGTGAAGTGTGAGGTGCAAAGATTCCACGCTTAATGTTTAAGCCTTGGATAGCGCTTATGGCGGTTGAAGCTATCCCATGCGAATCCTTCATGCGGTCTCCAATGAGCGTAACCACGCCTAAACCGTACTCCACCTTTAAATCTTCATCAAAGCCCCTCAATTTCTCGGAGTTCTTCTTTAGGTAATCTGAATCCAGAAAAAGAAAGTCACGAATTCTTTCACCAGTCTCTAGCGTCTCGGCCCCAAGATCCATGAAATCGTTACGGCGCTCCCAAATTCTCAACGAATCCTCCAACGAGCGACTCTTCTCATCATGCATCGACAGAATTGCACAGCCCGTTTTGCCCGTCAAACACTTAACGACTTGAACGCCGGGATTTCCCTGACTGAATCAAAGAGTACTCTTCAGGCTCGTCGATGGGAACCACCTTAAGGGTTACCGAGAACTGCCTAGCTAAGGCTATTGCGGAACTCTGAACAATTTTCATTCCCATCATTGAAGCCTTGTGAGCCTCATTATACGTCAGTGAACTTACATGCTCTGTTTTTTGTCCTTTAACCACCTTTGGGTCAGCACTTTGAACAGGCACATCCTTAAACAACTTTGCCTCCGTCTCATACTCCTGCTTCAGCAGGCATGAAGTGAAAACGGCTGAAAGGTCAGAGCCGCCCCTTCCCAAAACTGTTTCCAACCCATCAGAGGTTGATCCCAAAAAGCCCGCCATGCAAACCACTTTTCCAGCCCCTATAGGCTTTGTGAAAGCTCCGATTCTCTTCAAACTCAATTCATAATTAGGGGTAGCATCTTCAAAGTCATCATCCGTAACGATCGGCCAATCGTTCGCGGGCAGGTTTTCGCTGTCTAAACCGTGGCTTTGCAGGATACAGTTCATCAAGGCAGCTGTGGCTAATTCTCCTCCGCACGTGAGAACCTTAGCTTTAATGTTTCCAGCTGAATCGTCGATTAACCCCACGAAGCGCTTCTTCGGTCTGTTTTTTGTAGAAATCCAGCTCCTTTTGAGCCTGCTCTAAATGCTCACCTCCAGCGTACTTGGCTGCGAGGTTCTCGTAAATCTTAAAAATCGAATTAACCGATGAATGGTTCGTTTGGGCGCAGGATTCGCCGATACGAATCAGCTCGTCGGTGCATCCGGTTGGGGCTGAGAACACGGCGATTGGACCCAAACCGTCCGCGTTTTTGAGTTCGCTTATGCTCTTGATGATTTTGGGGACGCCCCTCCCGTCAACATCTAAAAGGCTGCCGCCGAATTTCGCAACTGAAAGCGCTTTTTTCACGTTTTTTCCTCTGGCTGCTTGATTTAGCAGGTTAAATCTGGCTATAATAATTTTCTGTAGGATAAGACAAAACCGCGGCTGAGCGGGTCATTACTTTTTGTAAGCTAATCCATTGAAGATAGCGACGGTTTTGTCTTCCTTTCGAACAGCTATAGAGTATACTCCAAATGTTTTCCCGTCTGAAATGCGAGTTGCCTCAGCTGTTAAAGTGTCTCCTTCGACTGTGGGCCTGAGAAAATTGATGCTTACCTGCACCGCCACAGCAACGTTGTCGCCGAAGTTTGAGGCTTCTGCGAATGCGCAGTCGGCAAAAGAGAAGATGACGCCTCCGTGTGTAAAGCCGTGAGCGTTTGTGTGATCCTTGGTGACTTTCATAGATAGTTTTGAGTATCCGTCTTTAGCCTCATGGATTTGGATACCTAAATGTTCCCTGAAGTTGTCTGTTCCTTTCATGCCTCTTTTCGCTCCTTCGTCTTGCCACGTAAACGTCGGTACGTTTCGCGAATAATCGAGGTCACCCCTTTAGGAGCAAAAATCACGACAAGCACAAGGAACACTCCTATTCCAAGAAAAGTCAGAGGTGGACCCACGTTGCTTACGCTGGGAAAAATTGAGCCAAGGGAGTTCTGTAGGTAGTTCGTAACCGAGGGCATTGACAAGATCGTTTGTACAGAAACCAAGATTGCAGCGCCGATGATTGGACCCTCTATCGTGCTCAATCCTCCGATCACGCTCATAATTAATGGAGTAAAGGAGTTTGTTGGCAGAAAAATGGAGTTGTCGACGTATCGTAAGGCAGGGTTGTACACGTAGAGCGCTCCTGCTAAGCCAGCGAGGAACGTGCTGATGACGAAAGCAAGTAGTTTGTATTTGGCCGCGTTTATTCCAATCATTTTAGCTTCCGCCTCGTTTTCTCTTATAGCTTTGAAAGCTAAGCCCATGCGTGACTTCATTATCACGTAAATCAGAACGATAGTTGCCAATGCAAATGCAACTGCTACATAGTAGAATTCAAACGGACTGGAAACAAGAATGGGAGTGCGAAAGCCGTTTATGCCGTGCATTATGGAGTCAAATTGGCTAAACAAGCTTACCGCGATTACTGAGAAGCCAAATGTTACCATAGCTAGAAACCAAGCTTTCAGCCGGACGCAGGTTAAGCCTATCAAAAAGCCGATGCCGGCTGAGAACGCACCACCTATGAACAACGCTATAATGGGCGGTATGTTTAGGTTAATTGCGATGAGGGCTGATGCGAAGCCTCCAATCCCTAAGAACACCGAGTGACCAAGCGACCCTTGTCCTGAATAAGCCAGAAGGTTCCAGCTTGAGGCATAAATCGCGAAAACAACGATGCTCGTTACAACTGAAATAAAAAAGGAACCTGAATTAAGGAATGGAAGGACGGCGGCTACAACTACAACTGCAGCTGTTATGAGAAGAGTTCTGGAAAGCGGAATTTGCCCAAGTTTCTTGATGGGCGTCATGTTACTCACCTTTCTCCCCGAATATTCCAGTCGGTCTGATTACAAGCACCACGATAAGCAACGCAAATGCGACTGCATCGGCCCAGATACCGCCCAAGAACAGCGTTGCCACCTGTTCCGCGATTCCGTAGAGAAGTCCGCCGACTATGGCTCCCCGAATACTGCCTAAGCCACCAAGGATAATGATGGCAAAAGCCTTGATTGTTGGCAACTCGCCCGAAAGGTAACTGAAAGGCAGAATAATACCGTACAATGCGCCTGCGGCACTTGCCAAGGCAGCGCCAAGAGCAAACGTGAACATGTAAATCCTGTTGGTGTTAATGCCCATGAGCTTAGCGGTGGTGCTTCTTTGGCTGGTTGCCCGAATGGCTAAGCCAATTTTCGTTTTCTTTACGAGTAGCGAAAGCCCCACGAGAATAACCACGGTTATTATCATTGCGCTCAGTCTATCATAGGATATGGACATGCTTCCCAAGTTTAGGCTCAGACTGTTCAGTGGACTTACAATTTGTCTAGACTTATCGCCCCAGGCAAGCACCGCGGCATTTTCAAAAATGTAGATTAACCCGAGACTTATGAAAATCTCATTGAGTTTTTCTGTGCCCAAGACCTTGCGGAACGTTAGTCTCTCGACTACAATTCCGATAGCCGCCACCACAGCCATTGCCAACAGAATAGCGATGTATACGTTTAAGCCGGCGTAGACTGAAAACGTGAAGGTTATGAAGGCACCGATCATGAGGAGTTGCCCATGTGCAAAGTTAACTAGTTTCATTACTCCAAAAATCAAGTTCAGTCCTGTTGCCAGGAGTATGTAGACACAGCCGATTGCAACGCCCCAGATGAGCGTCAAGATTATTGTAGTGGCGTCTACCTCGAATTCCTCCCCATCGGACAGTTAACTCCACATATTTTCCTCAGTTAACTATTTAAAATGTACTAAGAAGCAACCTCCGAAAGCCAGCGATGATTGAGAGTAACCTCGTATCCGACCAGTTCTACCACAGAAAAACGACAAACTCAAACAAATGGAAGTTTTGAATTGGAACAAGATGTCTCTTTTGGGAAGAGATTAGTTCAAAATAAAAGAGAAAAGAGAAAAGTGAAGTCTACTGCTTCACTTCTTGCCTTTTTTGAGGAAGAACACGCCAACTACTGCAACTACAGCGATGCCTGCTACAGCAGCTATTATGTAGATCATAGTTGAATCTGGGTTTTGGGTGCCATCTGTGGAAGTTGAGCTGGGAGTTACAACTGGATAGCCTGCTGGCAACACAAATTGGTCTTGCTGGATTGTTCCGACGCCCGGTACGCTTTGTGGCCAGACGATTGATGGTTTCAGTTGGTTTGCGGTTGCGTCCCATTGAAGTTGTTCAATAAAGGTTACGGGTGCAATTTCGTGGTAGTTAACGCCTGTGCTAAACTCAATTTTTCCTGTCTCAGTAATTATCAGCATGTCATCCAAGTTTGTCTGCTCGATAGCGGTTCTAACAGCTACTTTGTCTACTGTTCCAGCCTTTTCTATTGCCGCCTTAGCGATGAAAAAGGCATCATAAGTGTCTGCACCCATCATTCCCGGAACTACGCCGTACGCATTTTTGAAGCTGTTAACATAAGCTTCCATATCTGGCAAGTAGAACGGTGGTCCAGCGTAGGGAGCGAATTTTGACTCTAGCAGTTGGCCATCGCCACTTTGACCCAAGAGTTCGTAGAACACTGGGTCCTCGTTGTTTTCAACCGCGATGTACACTGTCTTGAGGCCTACTTCGTTTAATCCCTGTTTAACGATGGTAGGTGTCCTGTCAGGATTGTCTACGACGAAAACTGCGTCAGGCTGTGTCCCTTTTATCTGAGTGAGTTGGGTTTGGAAATCGGTAGTGGTGGTCGGGTATTTTAAGTCTGCGTCCGCGCTGATGGTTATGGGTAAACCTTCTTGGGCTATCCAGTATTTACTGGCTTGCTCCACTCCGTTTCCGAAAGCGTCGTCACGGAACAAGATTGCCAGCCTAAAGTCCCGATCTGGAGCAACCATGGGTTTCATAACATTTGCGAAGAAGTCAACCACTGTTTTGCTGTAGTGATACGTTGTTGTGCAGTAGTGGAAGACGTAGCTCATGCCTTCTGCGTCGGTAATTGCTTGCGGGTCAGTTGAGCTTAATCCGCCATAGTTACCTTGTGGTCCTCTTCGAGTAACAAGTTGATTTGAAGCGCCGCTTATGATGTAGGGAACTCTGTTTTCGATAGCTACGACTTCGTTTGCTAGAGTGCCTGCGCTGCCGTATCCGCCGATAAGAAGGTCAACGTTGTCTTGAGTGACTGCCCGTGTTACGGGGCTCACTGCGTTGCCGGGTGCATCGTCTATTGTGTCAGCTAAATCTATTGTAATGTTGACGTTTGTGTTCCATTCTGCGACGTGTACGCCGCCTGCGTCGTTAATTTCTTTAACGGCGAGCTGAGCAGCTCGATACATGTCCTGTCCCACGGGTGATTTGGAGACGGGCGCAACCAAGCCAATGACGATGGGTCGCGCGTTCGTAGAAGCTTGGGGTGCCTGTGCTGTTGCGGTGCCTATTGAAGCAACTATTATCAAAGCTATAACCAGAGCCAATATTTTCTTTTGCATTCAAATGTCCTCTCTTTTTCCTTCCTATGATGATAGGAATAGCTAATAAAACTAACTGATAAACACACTTTGGCGACCTAGCTGGAAGGCTTGCAGATTTAACTTTATGTATTTCTCTTTGAGTCTGCCTGCTATGGCCTGTTGGAAAGATTCCTGTTTTATGGGGATTTCTGGGATGGCTGACACAGCGCCCAGCATGATGGTGTTTAGAACCAGCAGGTTCCCAAGCTTAGCCGCGATTTCAAGTCCGTCAACCTTGTAGACGTTAGGAGCCCTGTCCTGGATCATGTTTAGCAGTGTTTCGATTTTCAAGGGCTTCTCTGAACTCACCGATAGGCAGTTGGGAGGGATGAACTTGGTGTTGACGATAACTGTGCCCGTGGGCTTTAGCATGGGCAACGCTCGAGCCGTTTCTAGGACCTCAAAACCCACGATTATGCCGGCTTTGCCGCGTTCAATAAGTGGGGAGAGAACCTTGTCTCCGATTCTGACGTGTGCGCTGATTGAGCCGCCGCGTTGGGCCATCCCGTGAATCTCAGCTTTTGCCACGTCAAAGCCATCTATGAGCGCGGCTTCGCAGAATATGTCGCTCAGCACGACGACGCCTTGACCGCCTACTCCCGTGAAGACAAGGTCCAGTTTCATGTTTCCTTGCTCCTCACTGCATCGTAGGGGCACACTTGTTCGCAGACGCCGCATCCTTGACAGAGGGTTTCGTCAATCTCGGCGCTTGTGGCTGTTAGTGAGATGGCTGGGCAGCCGAAGGCTTTTACGCAGACGCCGCAGCCGTTGCAGGTGTCCTGAATTTTTCTGATGGAGCCTTTCTCGATTCTTAGTGGGCAGGGGCGTTCGGAAATTATGACGCTTGGACCCTTATACTCCATGGTTTCCTTGAGCACCTGCGTGGTTTTCTTGATGTCGTACGGGTCCACGACGTCTACTCTGTCTATGCCTAGGCTTTTGGCTATGTCTTGGACTTTGACGATTTTTGAGTCGTCGCCCATGGCTGTTTTGCCTGATTCGGGGGTGGGTTGGTGCCCAGTCATGGCAACTGTTCTGTTGTCCAGGATAATGACGCAGACGTTTGCTTTGTTGTATGCTATGTTAAGTAGTCCTGGCATGCCGGCGTGGAAGAATGTGGAGTCGCCTATAACTGCGAACGCTTTGTCTTTTACGCCGGCGTGAACCATGCCCGCTGCTTGGCTAATTCCCGCCCCCATGCATAGGCATGTGTGGACGGCGTTCACTGGCGGCAAACATCCTAGGGTGTAGCAGCCTATGTCTCCGGTGACTATTTTGTCGTTGGACATTCCTTTGAAGTTCAGGGCGGATTCTGGGCATTCTTCGATGCATTTGGGTTCGCCGCTGCAGGTGTCGCAGATGATGGCTTTGTGCGTCCCAGAATGTAAGGTTACGGCGCCGTATTGGCAGGCTTCTATGCACCAGCCGCATCCATCACATTTATTCTCATCAACTGCAACGACTCCTCTTTCTTTGGTTTGGATTAATGCGTCTTTGGGGCAAGCGACAACGCACGGGGCGTCTTTGCAGAGGCGACACGTCAAAGCCATGTTCGAGAGTACATCGAGTCTTAGTGCTCGGATTCTGGATTTTGTTGGGTTGAAGGTCCCTTCTTTTTCCCATGAACAGGCGTATTCGCATACGTCGCAGCCGATACATTTGTCGGCGTCGCAGTTGATGTATTGGTTAACGCTGTTTAAAGCGTAGTAGAAGGCTCGGTGGGGGCATCCCGGGCACAGAACCGGCGGTCTGGGGGGCAGGTTTAGGTCTGTTTGTCGTTCTGCTTTCTCTGCGCATTCGAGTTTGGCGAAAGCTTCCCGCAGCCCGTCGGGGGTGAACTCACCAATTTCCTCCAATCCAAGTCTATTCTTTCCCAAAACCTCGACGTTCAGACCACGCAAATTGTCCTCGACGTAGGGTCTGAGTTCTTCGACAACGATTACTTTTTTGAGTTTAGAGGCGAATCTCTTAACTAAGTCGCGGGGAAACGGGTACACGAACCCCAGTTTTAACCAGGAAAACTTTTGGGATTCAAGTAGGGATTTGGTGTGGTAGTATCCTATGCCGCTGCCTATTATGCCGATGGTTTTGCCGTTGTCTTCAAGGACGTTAAACTTGGATAGGTTGACCATTGCTTCTGCTTGTTCAAGCCTGGTTTTTAGGATGCGGTGTTGGCGTAGGGCGTTTTGTGGAACCATCACCCATTTTGATCCGTCCTTGTCGAATTCAGCTTTCGTCTTGGGGTTTTGGAATTCGCCAATTTGGACGCGTGCTTTTCCGTGGGCTACTCTGGTTGTTAAGCGAACGATTATGGGTAGCTGGAGTTTTTCGCTCACTTCAAATGCTGCCCTGGTCATCGCGTAGGCTTCTTGTGGGCTGCCTGCGTCGAGAAGTGGTATGTTTGAGTGGACTGAGAAGTAGCGTGTGTCTTGTTCGTTTTGGCTGCTGTGCATGGCGGGGTCGTCGCAGACTGCAATAACCATTCCGCCGACTACGCCTGTGTAGGCAAGAGTCATTGCCGCGTCTGCTGCCACGTTCATGCCAACATGTTTCATGGAGACGAGAGATCTGACGCCAGCCATTGATGCGCCAGCTGCGACTTCAACAGAAACTATCTCGTTGATGCTCCATTCCGCGTAGATACCGAACTGTTTAGCTACTTCGGCGATGGTCTCGAGAATCTCTGTGGAAGGAGTGCCTGGATAGGCAGCCGCGACCTTGATTCCTGCTTCAATTGCGCCGCGGGCGACTGCTTCATCTCCGTTTAACAGCAAGTAACTGTTTGGTTTGTTCACTGCTATCTTCGAAGCCATTAGCGTAATATCCTTTAGATTTTGCCTTTTCGGTTATCAAACACGTGCTTGGCTTTTCCCTCGGTTCGAGGAATTTCCCCACATTTTACAACTTCGATTTCAGGGTTGAGTCCGGTGATGTTGTTAATTTTGCTCAGAATTCTGCGTTTAAGCCCCTCCACTTCAAACTGGGAGTTTTTGGTGGCTTCTTCAGTCAGCTCGACTCGCACGGCAAACGTGTCTAACGCGTCGGGTCTATCAATGTATATTTGGTATTGGGTTGCGAGTTCAGGGAAGCCCATAACGACATATTCGATTTGTGAGGGAAAGACGTTGACGCCGCGTATGATGAGCATGTCGTCTGAGCGTCCGGTTACCCTCATCATTCGAGCGTGAGTGCGTCTGCAGGGGCACATGTCCGTTTCTATGATTGAGATGTCTCGTGTCCTGTACCTTAGAAGCGGCATGCCGACCTTTGTGAGGGGTGTGAAGACGAGTTCGCCTTCTTCGCCTTCAGGCAATACTTCGCCTGTTTCGGAGTTAATGGTTTCGACCAGGAAGTGGTCTTCCCAAATGTGCAGACCCTTATGCTCGGGACATTCGCATGAGACGCCGGGACCCGACAGCTCGGTTAATCCGTAGATGTCGAAGGCATCGATTCCTAATGCGGCTTGGATTCTTTCGCGTGTTCGTTCCGACCAGGGTTCGGCGCCGAACATGCCAACTCTGAGTTTTAGATCTTTTTTCGGGTTGACGCCTTCTTTAGCCATGGTCTCCGCAAGGTAGACCGCGAAGCTTGGGGTGCAGCAGAGTATTGTCACGCCCAAGTCTTTCATGAGTTTTATTTGTCTTTGAGTCATGCCACCGCTTGCAGGAACGATTTCGGTTCCAATTTTCTGGGCCCCATAGTGAAAACCTAAGCCCCCGGTGAATAGACCGTAGCCATAGGCGATGTGGATGACGTCTTCTCTTCTTCCGCCTACGGTGTAAATTGAGCGTGCCATGACTTCCTGCCAAGCTTCCAAGTCGCTTCGCGTGTAGGCGCCGATAATTGGGTTTCCCGTTGTTCCGCTGGAAGCGTGAATTTCAACGATGTTTGCGGAGTCGACGGCAACCAAACCCATAGGGTAATTGTCGCGAAGGTCACTTTTGACTGTGAACGGAATTTTCTGGATGTCTTCCAAAGTCTTTATGCTGTCAGGAGTTACGCCTGCTGCTTTGAGTTTTCTTTTGTAAAATGGGCTGTTGTCGTAGCAGTGTTTTACTGAGGCTTTGAGTTTTCTTAGTTGCAGTTCTCTGAGTTGTTTTCTAGACATGGTTTCGATGGTTTTGTTCCAGTATTTGTCGCTCACGATGTCTCTGTTCCCCTAAAGCCCCAAATAGACTTCTCTAATATGATTGTTGATTAGAAGTTCTCTGCTTTCGCCTTCTAAAATAATTTTGCCTTCCTCTAACACGTAACCCCGGTCGGCGATGCTTAGGGAGTCGCGTATGTTTTGCTCCACGAGCAGGATGGTAACGCCATCTTCGTTTATTTTTGCTACGGTATCCAGAACTTTTTCCACCACAATCGGGGCTAATCCCAGCGAAGGCTCATCCAGAATTAGTAGTTGAGGGTTAGACATGAGACTTCTGCAGATGACCAGCATCTGTTGCTCTCCGCCGCTTAGCGTTTGGGCTTGTGCTTTTTCTTTCTTTTTGAGGATTGGAAAAATCTGGAAGACTTTTTCTTTCGAATCCTGCACGGCGCTTTTGTCTTTGATGGTGTAGGCGCCTAAGAGTAGGTTTTCTTCGACTGTCATTCTTGGGAAGATTTCTCTTCCCTCGGGAATCATGACTAATCCTTTCTGGACAATTTCGTACGGGGGCAACTTCTGTATGGGCTCGTCCTTGAAGCGTATAACGCCGCTTGTGGCGGGAATCATTCCCATGATGGTTTTGACGAGTGTGGTTTTTCCTGCGCCGTTGGGCCCGATTATGCTGACTATTTCTTTCTCTTTGATTTGGAATGAAACGTCCCAGAGTATCTGCACTTTGCCGTAGCCTGACGCGACTCTTTCTAGCTTAAGCATCTCCATTGTCCTCGCCGAACTGGTATTTCTTGCCAAGATAGACCTTGATCACTTCTTCGTCTTTGCAGACCACTCCAGGAGTTCCCTCGCAGATTTTTTCGCCATGATGCAAAACAGTCACGTTGCTACACAATCCCATTATTACTTTCATTACGTGCTCAACCATCAGAATAGTTATGCCTTGCTTGTTGATGAGTCTAATCAAGGCTATGGCCTCGTCGTTTTCCTTTGGAGTAAGTCCCGTGAGAAGTTCGTCAAGGAGGAGCATTTTGGGGTTTGTAGCTAGCGCGCGTGCAAGTTGGACTCTGCGCAGTTCGATAACGTTGAGGTCTTTTGCGGAAGAGTTAAATTTCTCTTTTTGGATGCCCACGAATTCTAAGAGTTCTCTTGCTCGGTCTTCAGGGTGTCTTTTCTGTGTCTGTTTCTTCTCGGAGAAAAGTACGCCCGCCAGAACGTTCTCCAGGGTGGTCATGTCTGGAAAGGACTGCACTGTTTGAGAAGTTTTTGTTAGGCCTCGTGCGCATATTGCATATGGGGGCATGTTGGAGATTTCTTCGCCGTTGAAGAGGATTTTGCCGCTGTCGGGTTTGTAGACGCCGCTTATGAGGTTGAGCAAAGTTGATTTTCCTGATCCGTTGGGGCCCACTAGCCCGGAGATTTCGCCTGGGTTTACGGATAGGTCAACTTTTTTTACTGCTTGGAGTCCTCCGAACGTTTTTGAGACTTCTACGCATTTTAGCAAGCAACAATTCTCCAGCTGGGACTTTTGAATATAAGAAAGGTGAAAATATAAAGCTATGCAGAAACTTGCGCGCAGCAATGGCCGGCAATACGTAACTGTGCTGTTGGTTCTGTCAAGCCAGCTGAAACAGCTGATGAGGCAAGAAGCTAAAATTACTCAATTTTGAGTAATTTTGGGGGGAGATGGGCAAAGGGATGAATGCTGGCGGCTATAGAAAAGTTTGGGTATTGTTCTAGAATACTTGTTAAGATTTATATTACTATGGTGATTAAATAGTAGCTGGACAAGGGATTGATTGGGAGATAACTGTGGAAGATACTGCAAAGTCCACCAAGGCGGGTTCTGCTGCTTCTCGAGACGAGAGAGCTAAGGCTGAAAAACAGCTAGTGGAAGAGCTAAAAGTCGAATGGAAGCAATTGTGGAGCGAGCGGTTTGATGACAGGCAGAGAGCTGAAGGAGTTTCTGTGGCCAATTACGAGTCTTTGCGAGTCGAGCGGGGCACCATTATTCACGCAACCAGAGACTTCAAAGCGCTAAATTTCAAGGAGATACTTGAGCAACATCGAGTAGACAACCCTGAACGTTTTGTTCAACCCGATCCTCACGTGGGCGGCTGGAACAAATTCATCAAAAACAAAATTACTAGCCCAAAGCCCGATATTCACAGGCGTGCGGCGTCTTACGTACCTGAGAAGCGCGCGGTGCAGCAACCTAAGAAGGGCGGACGGGGCTGGCTACACTCAACCTAGCCAATTTGCAGGTCATTGACATCCAGAATCTTTTTTCGAACAGCTTTTAGAAGAGAATCCGTGAAGACCGGTTTCTAACGAGTTTATAGTTCTTTTTATGGTTTCTATGGTTCTTTGTGCTTGTGGTTTTTTGGATTTGTATACGTGTCGTTCAGAGCTACTGTTGTATTCTCAACCAAGTAACGTTTATTAATACTTAAGATAAACTATAAAGTTAATTGGAAATTGGAGACCATAAAAAATGGCAACCCAAAAAGTTAGAACTGGAGCATTAATCGCAATCGGTATGGCAAGCATAATGCTCATCGCAGTTACCTCCGGTGCGCTAACAACAAGCCAAACGTTACCCTCAACCGGAACCATAACCGCCATAAACTTGGGCGTATATAGCAACTCAGCGTGCACAGTTGCTCTAACATCAATCAATTGGGGGAATATATCTCCCGGGACATCGGTAACTCAGACTATTTATATCAAGAACACCGGGAACTCTGCTGAAACCTTATCCATGGCCTATGGCAATTGGACCCCATCAAACGCCGGAACCTACCTAAGCATCTCTTGGATCCCCACCACAACCAGCCTACCTGGAGGCAACAGCACATCGGCAACCATCACACTCACCGCAACTGCAAGCGCCAGTTCACTATCCACCTTCAGCAACAACATAGTCATCACTGGCACCCAATAGGAAACTGCAAGGGAAAGTATTTCCAAGCTCCTTTTTCTCTTTATTTGCCTAAACAGACAGCTTTCTGGTTATTGTCGGTATTCTATAAGAATTTATTATTTCGAAATTTAGGTACATTGCCTTTGCGATTTCCTCGCAACCTAGTTGAAATTTCTTAAGGTTTGAGGAGCACTATCATGTTGTTTGTGACGACGAGGGTCATGAACAGGCAACTGGCGAACGAGGCTGACCTAACGAAGAATTTTCCTACGACGGGGGCACCTGGTGCGCCGATGATTTTTTGTGCGCCTATAAACATCACCCCAAACAACAGAACCGCCGTGCCTTTAATGACTGCAAATGCTGCAAGGTTTGTTTGGGTCAACCCAGCCAGGAGAGGGTTAGATTCCACTGCGCCCCTGCCAGCGACGCCGACTATGGTGGTTAGCAGGTCCGCAGCTCCCAGAAGAACCGAAACCGAAAAGATCACCATTTCCAGTTTATCCATATCGCCCACGCCTGTTATTTAGCTCCAATAAGTATTATTGGTATTCGCCTCCTTAGCCATTTCAATGGAGCTACGTAACAACGTATATACCAGTGTACAATAGAGTTGTATTGACTGTGTCAATTTTCTGGAATTCTATGTGCTGATTTTGAGCCTTTATTGTTTAACTGGTTGTCTTTGTGTTGGACAGAAGCTCGGTCGAACTTTGATCAGGGCTGTTCCCATGCATATTCTCAACTTCTTTTTTGCAGTGCAGATATGTTTACAAGCAGTGGGCTTTCCGACAAGTATGACGTCTATTCAGCTAAATTGTTGCTTCAAGCAGTATTCTTTTCAGGATGGAAATGCCGTGTCTTGCCTTGAGTTTCTTCACGCCTAGCCGTGCCCGATAGCCTATTGGAACTTCTTCAATCAAAAAACCGCGCCGTCTAACAAGATTATTCAATTCAACCTCAATGTCAAATCCCTTAGACTTTATTTTCCAATCAGCCAAGACTTCGGAACGAACAACCCGCAATCCAGTCAGGGGATCCTGAAGGTTTAGGCCGTTATACAAATTATGACTAAAAGCCAATATTCTGTTTCCGATGCGAAACACGCGGTGCAAAGCATTCTTGTCAACTTGATCACTGAGCCTATTGCCACATACCATGCCAACAATAGGGTTTTCTTCAAGAATTCTTATCATATTTGGGACGGAATCGGCGGGATATGTATAGTCTGCATCCGTAAGAATAACATATTTAAGGTTTTGATCAACATGTTCAAAAGCTTTGGCCAAGGCGTCGCCCTTGCCGACTCCATCTTGATAGACCACAGTCGCGCCCAAGTTCTTGGCTATTTCAACGGTTCGGTCAATGCTTTTGCCATCAACAACGAGAACCGAGATTTCACCCAAAGTGTCTTTCATCTCGGTAATTGTGAGACCAAGCCCAGGCGCTTCGTTTAATGCAGCAATTATAAGCTGTACTGAGTAGCTGGTTTCTGGATTCTGGACTAGGATCGTCAATCTGCTCCCAACTTCTTTGTGGTTAAGTAGCATAGGCGCTAGATAGTAGTATAAATAATGTTCCCAATAGGAAAACAATTCAATATCCGAAATATGAAGACAGCGTCAAATAATTGTACATTCTCAATTGGCCCCGAAAAAGGAATCCATGTTGGCTTAAATTTGAGGGAGTCAATTTTTCTTGTGTGGTGTTGCTCTTGGTGTGGTAGCAGCAGTTTTTTAGGTTCTGGGTTTTAGTTTTTGGTGTATGATTTGATGTTCTGGTGGCAAGACTGTGAAAACGACGTTTTCTTGCTTCGGAGCTTTCATTTGTACCGGTTTTTGTTTTGAGCCTAAATAAGTCAGCGACCAGCCGATGAACCAGAGAAAGACAGCTAACGGCATGACCAAAAATGCTACTACTCTATTCCGACGCTGCATCAGATTGCTTTGAATTTAAAGTCACTTATAATTCTTGTTATCATGCAGGTATATATTCCGTTTACATGTTTTCGAACAGAATTCTGTGCGGTTTGGAGCGTGTGGCATATGGTTTAGGTGCTCGTTATCTGCCACTAATTTTTCGGACAGAATGATGAACGGCACGGCGGAAACATGAATTGCTAGTTGCGCAAAAGCTACTCCAGTTCAATTTGCTTTTGTACCCTTGAAACATCGCTTCTATGATAAGTATAAGTGTTAATAAATCATAGGAATACAATTGTGTAGTCTTAGAACAATGGGCGGTAGCTCCTAAAAAGCCAGAATATTCTGTAGAGGATTTTCGTTGCTAAACAAAAAACATTACATGCACGATGCGCTTGCCATTCCTTCGCGGCACAGGACGAGGAGGCATGCAAAAAAAGGAATAATAATGTTGGGAATTGCCAGTCTACTGTGGCTACTGTTCCGCACTGGGTCGAAACCCTCGAGAATAGCATATCCTTGTCAACAAGCTGCATTAGCGAATAGCTTAGCGGCATTCCCTCTTCTAGCAGCAATCTTGGTTGGAGTTACACTAAAGACTTTTAAGTACTTGACTAAATGGGGTAAAGTGCTAAGCTTAGTTGTAATCATGTTCACATCAATTCTAGTAACCGTGCCATATTGGGAGGACCTCCGAGTAGTGAACGCTCAAAATCCCAACCAGGAAATCAATTTGATTCTTTCAAGCCACGCAGCTACCGCTTCATCGCCATCGAACATTTTCGTCGTCAACGGGAGACAGACAGCAACTGCGAGCAACCTAGTTAATCTTATGGCTTCAAATGGACTGGATTTCTACTCTATGATTCAATCCAACGACGTAGTCCTAATTAAAATAAACGCCGAGTGGGACGAGCGGGGCGGAACTGACACCGATGTATTAAGGCAGCTCATTCAAGCCATAATTAGTCACCCAAACGGGTTCACCGGAGAAATAGTAGTTGCGGACAACGGCCAATTCCAAACATTCATGAATGGGGCAAACAATAACGCAGAAGATCACACTCAAAGCCCGCAAGATGTCGCTGACAGCTATTCAGCGAAATACAATGTCTCGACCTACGATTGGATGCCAATAAGGAAGACGCAAGTAGACGAGTATACCGCTGGTGACATGAAAGATGGCTACATCTTAGAATCCAATCCGAACAATATAACGAACATACAAGTGTCCTACCCCAAGTTTCGGACTATTTTCGGAACCTACATCAGTTTTAAGAACGGAATATGGAACGGCCAAGAATACGAGAACAGGCTAAAGGTAATTAACATGCCAGTTCTGAAGTCACACAACATGTACGGAGTAACCGGCGCAGTTAAACATTATATGGGCGTCCAAACTGAGGGTATAAATGGCGGTCTCGCCAATGGTCATGAGAGCATCGCCAGTGGCGGAATGGGTACGCTTATGGCTGAGACTCGGATGCCGACTCTAAACATCTTGTGTGCTATCTGGGTAAATGCTATTCCTGATAACTATGTTGGAGCCGGACCTAGTACCCCCTACAACTTTGCAACAAGGACCAATGTTCTAGCAGCCAGTACCGACCCGGTGGCTTTGGATTATTGGGCGAGCAAATACGTTTTGGTCCAAGCGGCTCAAAGGATAGGGTATTCGGACACGCACACACTTGATCCGGAAAGTACGAACAAAAGTGGGGTAGCCACGGAAGCTTTTGGAGTATGGCTACCTAAGGCGAGAGACGCGTTGCTCAGAGCGGGCGTTCAAGTCACAACTAATGAGGCACAGATGAACATTTACGTTCTAAATCCTGGTAGCCCTTCGCCGTCTCCTTCATCATCAACCGCACCTTCACCGTCTTCAACTCCTCCGCCAACTCCCACACCAACTCCTGAACCCACAATAACCCCAACACCTACCCCAACACCTACGCCAACATCTTCTCCACAACCGACCTCGACGTTGCCTTCTTCTTCGCCGTCTTATTCGTCAACTCCCACGTTTTCTCTCGCCCCAAGTCCCTCTCCAAACCCATCCTCAACGCCTCAGAGAAGTCCGTCACAGAGTCTTTTCCCTTCACCATCGCCTTCGCGTTCAGCCGAAATAACTTACCCTGTAGCCACAGCAGTTGTCGCGACTGCGATCATTGCCGCCACAGTTGCGATCAGAAAAATGCAAAAGAAAACAGCAAATCAAAATAACAAAAGGCAAACAAATTGAATGCTGAAAAAGTGTACTTGGCAGAACGCACTACTAGTCTAATTGATTTAACCACATAACAGCGCGCTAGAAACTGTTATACGAAATTTAGCAAGAGCCAAAAAGGGCGGGAGATATCTCACCGGCCGCTATTATGTAGCTTGGTTCACTTTCAGATTGTTTGGAGTTATTCATGTTTGCGCTAAAGTCTTGCTCCGTCAATAACATCAAAAGGCTTAAAACCGCCCCTCAGCTTCTCGAATAAGGGGTCTGGTTCTATTGGTATTTGAGAGACTGAAGACCAGAGTATTGGGGTATGGCAAGTGCGCTGTGGGAGCTCAATCAAACAAAAGTGTCTATGAATCCCCTGACGTGGTGGAATATTTTTCCAATTTATGTTTCTGGGATAAACCAGAGCTGGTGGTTCTCGCCAAGCTGAAAGACCGACTTTCAGAGATGAGAATGCTTGATATAGGTGTGGGTGGAGGGCGTACTGCCGCATATTTCGCGCCGTTAGTCAAAGAATATCTAGGAATAGATTACTCCAAGATGATGGTGGATGCTTGTCGAAAGCGCTTGCCAAAATACAATTTTGAGGTGATGGATGCAAGAGACTTAAGCCTACTTAAGAACGGCACCTTTGATTTTATCTTGTTTACCTGCAACGGCATTGACTATGTAAACCATGAGGACCGAATGAAAATGCTATCTGAAATACATCGGGTTGCCAAAGGGGGCGGTTACTTTTCCTTTTCAACACATAATCTGAATTATGGACAGCACATCTTCAATTTCAGGTTCAGCAGACACCCCTTAATGCTTTTGGAAGAGCTTCAACGAATTTTACTCTCACGCTGGTTCAACAGAACCATATACAAGCAGCTAAGACGAAAGGAAGGAAAATATCTCATTATTAATGATGGTGCTCTTGGATTCGCCCTGCAGACTTATTTCATCGCACCCGATGAACAAATCAGACAGTTGCTTAATGTCGGCTTCAAAGATGTGGAGATCTATGACATACAAGGAAGGAGGGTGATGGGCAACTTGGGAGAAGTCATGGACCATTGGCTAGGCTACTTCTGCAAGGCATGACTCTCAGAAATAGGGCGTTCCGCGCAGGAATTTTGCGCGCATGACAATCCCGTCCAAACCAGCTCAAACGCCAACTGAAAAGAACACTTCGAACACACTGACTCTAGCTTACGGACAAAAATAAATTATTAGCTAGCTGGTTTCAACGACCTCTCGCCCAGACGCGCTTCCGCGTCTAATAATCTCCAAACTTGAACCGCCTTCGTTAAAAAGTAAATCAATTACAGACAAATAAGGTACAAAATTTCCCCATAACTGACGGTATGTTGGATGTTTGTAGTTTTGAAAATTTACCGAAATGCCTTCTTTATCGAACAAAGATAGATTCAGGAATTCAGCCGCGCTTTTTCCGTCATACAGAGATGTTACTTCAAGCTTTTTACATAGATTGACTACCTTTTGGGTCTTACCAATACTCTCATCATTCAAATTTAGGCGTGATGAAAAAATTATCTTCTTGTCAAGACCAAGAATTTCAGAGATTGCTTTAATTAGAGCGAAATTTAGGTCCCTCAACAGACTGTATTTCTGGGAGTATATGTCTTGAAAGATCGATTCATATTTGCTAAAGAACGGCGTCTTCTTATACGCAAACCTTATCGTCTTCCAATGCTTCTCCAACGGATTTCCATGGCTATGTGAAATTTCTGCGTCGCAAATTCGCGTATTTCTTCCTGTTCGCATCACAGGCACAGTCAAAGTAACGACACCATTAGACGTCTTTATTCTATTCCTTTGCTGCCAAGACTTTCTTTCAAAATGAACATGGTCAAATACAACAAAGACATCTACCGAATCAAGAATTTCAAAATAGCCCAGCCAAGGCAAATAGGTTGGCTGTAGTATTGTCCCCCTCATATTCTTAACCACTAACTATGACAAAGATATTTCTTGGTAGAATGCACTACTTGACTATCGCGCTAATTGGCTTGGCTACCGTCAATCCTCACGAGCATCTGTAACACGGCCAAGGAGAAACTGTCACAAGTTTTCGTAAAAGCGCAACGACCTTCCATAGGGCACGAGATTAGTGTACCTTTCTTTCTAGAGTTTCTTTAATCTTTGTTGTTACAGTCGTTATTTGTGCTTTCTTAAGTGTAGGATATATTGGTAGGGAAAGGATTTCTTTGTAGATTTTTTCAGCAACTGGAAAGTGAGGTGCCTCTTTAAGAAATTGCTTGTAGAAGGACATCTTATGTAGCGGAGTATAGTGTACGCTGGATTGAATCCCAGCGTTTGATAGGCTTTTAAACACTTCATTTCTGGTTATTCCAAGCGAGTTTTCTTCTATCTTTATTGTGTAAAGGTGAAAAATGTGGGATCGATTCGGTGCCATGGATGGAGTTCCTATGCCAAGACTGCGGCTGCTAAGGTGCCTAGTATAATAACTCGCTAGGCGAATTCGTCGTTTTATCCCGTCGTTTACTCTCTTCAATTGTGACATGCCCAACGCTGCCTGCGGCTCTGTCAGTCTGTAATTATAGCCAAGATCGACGACGTCATAAAACCAGTTGGAGTTGGATTCTCTTTCTATGGCATTTCGGTCCATGCCATGCTCTCGCAAGAGGCGCAGTTTCTTGTCGATTTTTTTGTCGTCGGTTGTAACCATTCCGCCTTCAAGTGTTGTTATTATCTTCGTAGGGTAGAAGCTAAAGCAACCCATTGTGCCGAAGGTGCCTGTCTGTTTACCTCCGTAGGTTGCACCGAGGGAATGCGCGCAATCTTCGACTACAAAGAGTTTATGATCTTCTGCTATTTCCAAGATTTCTTTCATGTCACAAGGTTGACCGCCATAGTGCACTGGAATTATTGCCTTGGTTTTCGACGTTATTTTCTCGGATATCTGTTCCGCGGATATGTTGAAAGTTTTTTCATCAATATCAGCGAAAACGGGTTTTGCTCCGCAGAAAATGGCGGCATTTGCGGTTGCAGCAAAAGTGAGGTCGGGCACTATTACCTCATCTCCGGCGCCTATGTTTAGTGCCCTCATAGCAAGGTGCAAAGCTGCTGTACAACTGTTTACTGCAACAGCATATTTGGATCCTACGTAGTCAGCAAAATCTGCTTCGAAGGCTCTGGCTCTAGGACCCCCAGTGAGCCAACGCGAACTTAGAGCATCACACACTGCCTTCTTGTCTTCTCTTGTTATGCTAGGTAAGAAAAAAGGAATTTCATCATGCTGCATCCGGGTTATGTCTCCCCGCCACTCGTGTATGATGTCCATTCATCAAATCTTCCTTCTTCATACCATTTGGAGAATTCCTTCAACCCTTCTTTCAGCGTATAATCAGGCTCAAAGCCCAGCATTTTCTTGGCCAAAGTTGTGTCTGCGCAGAGTCTTTTCACTTCTCCCGGACGCGAAGCCGTATGAACAGGAGAAAGGTTGTTGCCAGACAACTCAACAATTGCCTTTGCTAAATCTAGAATGCTGACTTCTTGTCCCGTTCCAAAATTGATTGCCTGCCCTAAGACCTTTTTGTAAGATTCTAAAACGAGGGTGTAAGCCTTTACAGTGTCTTTCACGTACATATAGTCCCGCGTCTGAAGACCATCGCCATAAATAATTGGAGGCAAACGCGACGAGGCCCTATGCAAGAATTTTGGTATAGCTGCAGCATAACCACTGTTCTTTTGTCTTGGTCCATAAGTGTTAAAACAACGGACTATTACCACCGGGAGTTTGTAAGTGTTGTAATATGAAAAGCAGAGTCTATCTGCAGCAGCTTTGCTCGCAGCATACGGAGAAGCTGGATTTAGTGGATGATCCTCATCCATGGGCGCATATTTGGCTGAGCCATAAACTTCACTGGTTGATGCATACGCTACCAGTTCGATATCATTTTCTAAAGCAGCGTCAAGCACATTTAAAGTACCTATCGTGTTTACCTCAAAGGTTTTTCTCGGCTCAATAACGGATCTGTCAACATGAACCTGGGCTGCCAAATGGAAGATTGCGTCAACATCCGATGCGGCTTTTGCAACAAGCTCTCTGTCTGTTACGGAACCACGTATCATTTTAAAGTTCTTATAGTTGAAAAGTTCCATGATATTGTTAACGCTGCCTGTTGAGAAGTCATCCAATATTTTTACTGAATGGCCATTTTTGACTAAATTCTCCGTCAGATGACTTCCGATAAAACCTGCGCCTCCTGTTATCAGAATTCGTTTTCTTTCAGACATTAAATTAACCCCTTAATGTTATTCCTCTTTGAATTTGTTATTTCATCCGCACAGTCTTATATTGCTGCCGTATTAATAATTCATATTATTATTCACAGCTCGCTCCGATTCGATTAGCGTCTATGGGACTGATTTTGCTGTTTAGATTCTTCCCCGAGCCCACTGAAACACCAATAACACAGGGAACTTCCACTCCAGCTCAAACTCCGAGTGCTCCTTAGTGTAACCATGCAAAAAGATAGAACCAGTTACTCAACTGAATGAGCAACAACAGTAACAGTTACAATCAAAGATAGCTCTACTTCAAGCCTTTAGCTGGCGCAATTGTGAATAGCGCGAGTGAACCTGTTGAAAAAAAGCCGGAGCTTGCTATTTCTGGAAAAACATGCGGTACACATAATAGCCTTCTTCATTGCACATCTTTATCAACAACTTCAAGGCGGAAGTTGTTTCGCCCGAATAATTATCCAATGATATTCTCCGAAGGTTGAAACTCGGCATATTGGCACAGTCAAGATCAGAGGAAATGATATACAAACTTGAAAGACCGGGGATGCAAAAGGAATCAGAGAAATCTTTGAAAGACTCAAGAAAAACAAGACCGCTCAGACTATTTTCATCCACAAATACAAAGGGGTTCTTTTCAAGAAAATCCCTGACGGGACCGCTCATGTTTGAGAATCTTATGCCGAAGACCTGAGCATTAGGTCCTTGCGCGGGTCTTATTTGCATCCCAAAGCTTTTCTTGTATTGAAATCCTCCATCTTTTATGAAAGGAGGAGTTTCGCCAAAATCCAATCTTGCAAATCCCCGTTGAATACCCAAATTAATGCAAGAATAGTACAATGCATAACTTCCCAAAGCTAGTTTGCGATCGACTTCTTTTATGGCAAAAACTGGCGCATGGAGTTCATCTCCATTACGAACAAGTAGAGCTCCGCAAACACACTCTTGACCCAGTTTTGTTAATAAAAGATCACCTTCGGATGATAATCTTTTAAATTCGGCAAAACTTACGGGGAGCGCAGATTTACCATGTCTCTTAACCATATGTGGTAAGTAAATGTCATTAAAGACCGATTCTATCTTCGCTGGATCCTTAGTAATTTCATACGTGTAGCCGGCTTTAGCCGCTTTTTTCATCCCTCGCTTTTTGCTTTCAGAAAATCCATTTTGAATGGTCTCCATTGAGCGAGCAATATTCAACACGAAGTCAATTCGCGGCGATACGAAAAAAGCGTTATTAAGAAAAAAACGCGTAGAAAGCCAGTTGGCTTCAACTATTACAAAGTTTCCATTCACGGTCTTGGTTAGTGAGGCAAGGTTATTTTGAGTTTGTTTTCCAAGAAATTCAATCTTTGGCTTATCGACAAAAATGAGATTTGAGAAATATTCTCTGCTTTCTTTTGAGCCCAGAATCACGACTGAGAGATCAAGATTAGATTGAATTTTTCCTTTCAAGAGGTATACATTTGAACGCAAGATTTTTGGACGTATAGGTTCAAAAGGTCTTGTTTTGAGGACACGCCAAACAATGTTGTTGATTGATTCCATTTAAATCGCCCCTGACCTCTTGTAGCCTTTCTAGAGGAAGAAAGATATTGACTCTACTAGAAACTTCTTTAGCGGCTTTTATATCCTGCACACGTTTTGCACCAGGGCAAATATTGCCCTGATCTAATTTTCTTTCTGAATTGCCTAAAACTGGGCGACTGCCATATCTCGCTTATCGTGTTAAGTCGCAAGTCTCCGAGCTGGAATTGATCATATTTTGCTCTAGGCGCCGATTCGGGTATGAGACCACAGGGCAAGACTTTTCCATCAACTGTAACGTAACATCCTCTGAGTGCGTCACATAAGTAGGAATCGCTCATTTCGCAAGGGTCGACAAATATGTTACTTTTTGGCAGTTCTTTCGCATCTAGGCGATTTAGTAAAATTTTCGTGGAGGAATCTTCTTCACTCATCATTTTTCCAAAATTTATTCCCTCTGCTCCCAAGTCTTCTGCGAGTTTCATGAGTTGTGGTAGTTCGTGCAAGTTGAATTTAGAAATGGTAGATTTGAAGATAAAAACTGGTGTTTTGGCTTTGGCTTCTTTCTTTGTTTTGACGAAGACTTCAATATTGTCTATTATCTTTTCGAAGCATGCACCGGTTCGTAGTTCTTCAAAAGTTTCCTTAGAAGCGCTGTCAAAAGAAATATACAAAAAGTCGAGGCCTGAAGCAATAAATTCAAGTGATTTTTCCCTGTTGACCAGAGTAAAATTGTCGATTAGACTCACCTTAAATCCTTTTTTCTTGGCAGAGGTAATCATCGAGAAAATCTCAGGGTTTAAAAGAGGTTCGCCCATACCGACAATGTGTACTGATTTGGTCGGATACTTCAACTGGTTGATAATAGAGTTGAAGAAGCTAAGTGGCATATCACGATCAACTTGATTAGCATGTTCCAACGTCCTCAGGCAGTTTTTGCAGGCAATATTACATTTGGTTGTTACTTCAAACTGCACGAACCCAGGCATTCCAAAGTAGGAACTATTCATAATAAACTCGTGTCCACGGCTGCTAATTTGAGATAGCGTTGAAGAAAGAAAGCGCCTAGGTTTCTTTAGCATTTTTCAACTACCCCTTCCTTTTATTTTTCTTCTCTCTCGTTAATAAACAGCCATTATTACTTAACAATCGTTGGTTACAAACTGTAAAAGAAAATTGCGGTTTCTCCAGATATTATCTTCAAAGCGTCGGCACCGAAATTGAACAAGCAGTCAACAGCGCTCAGGTCCAGAATAATTTCCCCAAAAAGTTGCACTTGTTAGAAACTGTGGGGCTCAAGATTTCCTGAAAATCATAAAACGCGAACAGAATCCCTTTGAAAACAATTTTGGCACAGCTGGCGCGCTACCGCTTTTTGGGCAAGAACTGCGTTTCAAGGCGATTCAGCTTCAGTAAGCACTTGGACACTACCAAGCCAATCGCAAGCATAATATTTCGTATTTCTTGTAAGGGAATGAGGCGAACATGGGTCTCCGCAATCAGTTTTGCGTTCTCAACTTCGTACAGCCCGTCCTTGACCATTTCGTTCACCAAAAGCAGTTTCCCGCCCGGCTTCAGAACCCGTTTTATTTCCATTAGGCCGTTGCGAAAATCAAACCAAAAGTAGTAGGTTTCAAAGGCTGTCATCAAATCAAAATAGCTATCGGGAAAACTCATTGTCTCAACCGACCCTTCAATTGTGTGGAGATATTTTGGACAATCAGGTTTTCGTTCACTTTTTCGGAATACTCGACCATATCATGTGAAATGTCAATTACGAAGATTTTTCCTTGCGATGCCAGTTTGGCTAGTTTTCTTACTGTTGCGCCACCGCGCTCGCCCAATAGTTCTGTACATCATTTGGTTATAAGTATCAATTACGAGCTTTAGTTTTGGCATGTAAACTCTGTGGCAAATGGGCATTTTTTCGAGTTGCCCCATCCACTCGCTTTTCCATTTCCATAGACCTCCCTCTGGAGGATCGGGAACGGCACCCAGGTTGTAGCATGAAAGACCATCTTTGCATGCTAGTTCAATTGCTTTCCAATGAAGGATATCGTTTGGTCTGGCTCTCCAGGCTTCTGGACGAGACCCCGCAGAAAGGGCATGCATAGTATTGCCCATGGTAACAACAAAAAGCCCTGCGACTGGTTGGTTTCGGAGATAAGCCGTAAAGATTTTTGCTTTTCCAATCTTCCCAAAGACTTTGAGTATTTCGTCATAATAGTTGAAGGGGCGAATTTGGAAGCCCTCCCTTTCGCTCGTGAGTTGAAGCATCTCGTAGAATGAGACGAGGTCCCTCTTTCTTGGTGCCGTAAGTAACCTCGACACCTAAGCTTGTGGCTTTTTTAATATTTCTCCTCTTGTTATGGTCAAGTCTTTGCCAGATTTGGTCAACGTTATTGTACAAGAAAATTTTATAGACACAGTGGCTGGCAAAAAGAGTATAGCCCAAGCTTCGTAGCAAATTCCCCATTTCACAGTTGTAAACTATAAAGCCCTCAGGAATCTTATTCATAATGGCGTATTTTTCTAAGGCCAAGATTAATTGCCTGAAAACTCGTTCTCTGTTTTGTCCCTCTGCGATTACAGGACCAGTTCCATGATGGCCTTCGACATAGAGTGACCCACCAAAAATGCTCCCTTGATTGTAATAGCCCTGCACTAACCCAACAGACTTCTCATTTTCCTTCAGCAGAAGCCTCACAATTTTGGTGTTTGGTTAGATTGACTTTGAGACTTCACCGAACTCAAACGATTGTTGGAGGTTGTCACTATCATGTTCTTCTAAGAACGAACTCCATTCCTTGTAAGAAGGATGATAATCTGTCTCATATTTGAACAAACTTTTGCCTCACAAAAAGGTATAGCTAACCTGATCAACTAATGCATTCTTTCAACCATTTCGGTGGTTTGCATTTAGATAGCAGAAATAAATACTTAATGAAAGAATCTTGCATTAAGTAATTTAGGCGCACCTACTGCGTCGCCAACAGGCGAATAAATTCTCAGTGCATTCTTCGAAAAAAGTATTGACCGCGCCCGTTTGAATCAGTTGATTTCTCGGCTTTAGGGTTAAAGCGCGCACATTAAACCATAGGACAAGAGAGAGCGTATCGAAATTGCTTTAGGAATTTGCTGTTTACGCAGGTAAAAACCTAGCTCTGTTTGGAAGCAAAAAGCGAATTATTCTAGCTTCTAAATCTGTTCTTTTCTTTGTATATGTTTTAGTGGATAAATCGAACACTGTAATGTTGCGAAAAGACTGAAGCTTAAGATCATTTTTCTTCGTGAACACTATTTTTGTAACATCCTCATCTTTAATGTTATCATCGTTAACTTCTTCGTAGAAAAGAATGTCGAATTTTTCAATATCCTCTTGGATATGCCACCCATTAGACAGCTTTATGACTTTCCTCTCTGCAATCGAAGCGATGAAATCCACCATGAATTCACGCATCATCCGATACTTCTGTTCTAACGTAACGTTTGCATACGGAGTCAATTTTTCGGTAATATCGCGAGCAGGCGTGCCAGCTACACAGGTAAACGGCAAAACATCCTTTGTAACAACAGATCCTGTAAGCACAACCGATTTTTTACCAATTGTTAGGCCTGGAGAGATTACGTTGTAACTGCCTTCTATAAACACATCATCTTCAATAGTTGTCGGGGCAGTTTTGCAGATACGGCACCCTTCGATTTTTTCCCCCCAGAAGCCATGAGTCCAAACGCTACTATAAGCACCTATTCCAACATTGTTTCCTATCGTTAGGTTTTCAGTCGAATTCAAAATGCAGTTTTGACCCACCCAAACATTATGACCTATCCTACAAGGTTTGTACCCGTTCATTAAGAGGTGATTGTGCAATGTGACATAATCTCCTGCCCTTAAAGCAGGTATTACTATTTTGGAATCGTTACCTATAAAACAATTATCGCCAATTGTGAAATTTGACCAATTACCAAGCAACATTATTTTACAACTGTCCTCGATTTCTGATGCTCTACCTATTGATACTTCGTCTGCAGAAATAATGGTATTGCTGCCAATTGAAACCTTGTCTTCAATGCGTATTGTTTTCCCCCTGATTATAGTGTTCTCTCCTATGGTGAATGTGGGGGGCAACATAGTCAGATTTTCGCACTCAATGAGGCTATTTCCGGAAAAGACTGTCTTCATTTGCGCGTTTTCACCTCAGGTGAAGAACTGTGCAGCTCATGTTCTTTATGAAGATTTTCAGCGACGCACGATAATATGGAGACAAAACGTTGGAAACTATTTGACGTGTTTTCGATCTATGCTGCTCTTCAACTAAGCAGATACTAAAGAATGTAGACTTCATAATTACCGACCAAGTTCATGATATGTTGTTTCGTTTTCGTCAGACATTATCTTCATTGCGTGGGAACCGCAATTGAATAAGCAGTCAATAGCGCTTAGACCCGGGATAAATTCCCCAAAAAGTTGCGGGTAAGTTATGGTATTAACCTCCAAAAACTGCACTTTGATGCCTTCCTTATCAAAAATTTCTGCAGCACCATCTTCTTTCATATACTCCCTTGCCCCGATGGAAGACAAGTAACGATCCGCGTCAAACATCTTGCAGAGTTCAAGAAGCAACTGTGTTCTTTTTCCTTCCAGACCAATTTTTGAGGCTTGCACGAATATTGGAGATACCCCTAACTGAGCAGCCAAGTACTGCGCGACATAAATATTTAGTTCTGCCAACTTTGTCCACTCCCTTTCGTATACTAGTTTAAAGAAAGGTGAATATGTCTTAAAATACGGAGCTTTCCCATAAGAGGTCTTCATCGCGTTCCAGTGCTGCCTCGTCCATGGTTTTGTATTATCTATGTCTACGTCACAAATCTTAGATTTCGCCTCATGATGGGTTGGAACCGTCAACCATAAATTTCCAGTGGCAGATTTTATGCGATTTCGACATTGCCATGACCTTTGTTCAAACTGCACATTATCCAAGAAAACAAAGACATCAGCTTCTTTCATTATGCGAAAATACCCTAACCAAGGTAGATAAGTGGGTTGACTAATTACTAAGGTCCTCATTCAGAAACACCTACAAAATCGTATTTTCCTGATCATGTTTTAGTAATCAGAGTCCTCAAGCTGTTTTCATAACCTATCTGGTAGTACCGACCAATGAAAAGTACATTGGGATTTGACTATTTTGAAACCCACTTTGGTCCAAGCCCTTTGAATTGGGCAATTACTTACTTGCCCGCCCGACTCTACGATATCTGCCTTGTCGCGGAACCATGATATTGAAGCCCGCAGCAAGGAGATGCCCACAAGCTTGTTTCTTTGGGAACATTTAACGGCCGTGAGAACCATTGATCCAAGTCTTAAACCAATTTTGTCCGCAAGCAATTGGTTAACTGTACACAAGTTAAATCCAACAATTTCGCCGTCTACCTCAGCCACTAGTATTTCATTGGAACGATCCTGCGAAAAGTTGATCAACCATTTTATGTAAAGTTCATCGCTTTTTTTAGCAGGCAAAGTACGATCTGCGTGAAATCGATCGGTTGCTACTGGTACTTCCTTAAAGCATTCCAAAGATATCTCAACTAGTTTAGGGAGATCTGACTTTTTGAACGACCGAACCTGATGAATTGGTACGGTTTCCAAACCTTGTCCATTTCTGAGGTCAAGAGAATAGGTAACTAGAACATCCATCAGCCGGAAAGATCTACTTTCAAGTGCATGTATGCTAGATAAGTCTTCCTTGTTAACTCTTGCTGATAAATGCAGTATAAGTTTATCACAGCATTTTTTCAACAGATACGAAAGCAGTTTCTGCTTTGTATTGAGAGATTTAAAATAATCTCCAGATGCCAATAAATAATTAATCTTTGCAGTTTCGACGCCAAAGTGAATTGAATCCCACTCCAATCTTTCTGAAACAAGCACTCCAATAATTTCTTCTGCTTCTTTGGCAACAAAAACAAACCCACCTTTAGAAAAAATGTCAAGAATTTCTTCAACCGTGTAATCGATTGCTAGATCTCGACATACGCTATATTCAAGAAACGGGAGGCAATTGGACTCGGTAATGAATCGTTTCAATTTACCCAAACAACTGAGTTCATAAGAACTTATATTCATCTAGACACCTTGCTTTTTCATGATAAATAGTAGTCTCGACAAATATTTTGACGCGCGCTGCACTCTTTTTTTGCTTTAGTAAGTCATATTAATGATTGATGTGGATAAATAAAAAGGGGCTTATTTGTTCTTTGTTTGTTAGTTTATTTTGTCAGTATCTCGCCGCTGTAAGCGCTTAGAACTACGTTGGTTACTGAAGCTCCGTTGAGTTGATATGTGTTTCCCAGGTTAACGGTGTATGAGTTGCCTGTGGGGTTAAACAGCACTTTTCCACTTTGGTAGTCTCGCATGTAAACGCCTTGGCTTTGGTAGTACGCACCAGTTGGTGAGCCGAGGTTGATGTTGTCCATGATTGGGTAGTAGCCGTGGCTGCCGTCGAAACTGAACCAGTCGTTAAAGCTGAATACGGATTGTGGATTGTTATTCGATATGAGTGCGCCAGCTAAGCAATACTTTACTAGGTTGTTAATCTGAGAGGTTGTTCCCGAAGATGCGCCTGAAATGTACCAAGCGATTTTACCGTTGCTAGTGATGGTGCTGTAGTAGTCTATTTGGCTGATTGCGCCTGAAGAAGTGGAGTGGTCATCTGCGCTCTGCCATGTAGCGTGTGTGAAGCCTTCTATCATTACTCCATCAACTTTAGCAACGTAATCCAAGTTGTCTCCATCAGTGTTTATTATGACGGTTTTAGTTGGGAACGCCGCTTTGATTTGTGCCAGGAAGTTAACTGCGTTAGTGTGCCAACTGTTCAAGTCTGAGGCTTTGAATACTGGTGTGCTGCCGTCGCTAAATCTTGCCCAAGGAACCCAATCTGCATTCATAGTGCCTATTGTGACGTCGATGAATATTCCGGTGAAGCCTTGGTAAATGTTAAGATTATTTGTAATATACGTTATCCAATGTTGTCTAAAGCCTGCGTTGCCAATATCCATCAAGAAACCGCTAACGGATGGGTCCCATATTCTGCCGCCTGTGACTGCGTCATGGATAAACCAGTCTTCATGAGTGTTGCATTCAACCCAATCTGCGCTACAATATGCTGGTGTTGGGGAATATTGTACTTCGGCGAGTCTTGTGTATCCAAGTGGCCCCATGCCGGCGTTCTTGAAGTCTTGAATTGCGTTTACGGGATAATTTTGCCATTGATAGCTGCCAAGTAACATGGTGTCAAAATGAGCCTTGGCAAAAGCAAATGCCTGAGGATCCATCCATACACCATTCCATGTCATGTACCCAGCTATACCTGCTCTCTGTATTGATTGTGAACTACTCATGGTCCCCGAAGAAACAGAAGAACCCGAAGAACCGTAAGTCGCGTATATACTTATAGAATCGGACCTGTCTGCATGAGAACCAAAAGACGATGCAGGCTCGTTATAGTAAGATACCCCTTTCCAAGCACTCACTCCGCCATTATTATAGAACCAGTTACAGCCAGAATCATAAATGAGCGTTAGCCAGTAGTATCCAGCCTGTAGCGAAACTGGAGTGTCATACACAAAATCTACCCAACCAGCAGTCCCAGGAACAGACGCTTCCCGAGTAGTTCCACCAATGAGCGCGTTAGGCTGGCTATATGAATCTGAGTAAATCGCGCATTTCGCAGTACCATAACCACGAATATACGCCGTAATCTTAGCAACGGTCCCAGCCTCCTGGAGCTGGAAGGCCGCACCAGTCTTAGCCGCGGTGCCTCCTGTACCGATAACGCTGCCACCCACAGAAGAAACACCAAAAGTCCCCGAAGAAACAGAAGAACCCGAAGAACCCGAAGAAGAATCCGAAGCCCCGTAAGTCGCATAGATGCTTATCGCATCGGTCCTGTCTGTGTGAGAGCCAAACGTCGATACAGGCTCATTAGAGTAAGTTATCCAATTCCAAGCGCTAACTCCGCCACTGCTATAGAACCAGCTGCAGCCAGAATCATAAATGAGCGTTAGCCAGTAGTATCCAGCCTGCAAAGACACGGGAGTAGAGTACACGAAATCAACCCAACCAGCAGTTGCAGGTACAGTCATCTGCTGTGTAGCTCCGCCTATTGGTGAGTTAGGCTGACCGTTTAAGTCTGAGTAAATCGCAGCTCTCGCGTTACCATAACCACGAATATATGCCGTTATCTTCGTCACAGTTCCCGCAGTATTAAACTGGAAGTATCCGCCAGTCTTAGCCGCGGTGCCTCCTGTACCGATAACGCTGCCACCCACAGAAGAAACACCAAAAGTCCCCGAAGAAACAGAAGAACCCGAAGAACCGTAAGTCGCGTATATACTTATAGAATCGGACCTGTCTGCATGAGAACCAAAAGACGATGCAGGCTCGTTATAGTAAGATACCCCTTTCCAAGCACTCACTCCGCCATTATTATAGAACCAGTTACAGCCAGAATCATAAATGAGCGTTAGCCAGTAGTATCCAGCCTGTAGCGAAACTGGAGTGTCATACACAAAATCTACCCAACCAGCAGTCCCAGGAACAGACGCTTCCCGAGTAGTTCCACCAATGAGCGCGTTAGGCTGGCTATATGAATCTGAGTAAATCGCGCATTTCGCAGTACCATAACCACGAATATACGCCGTAATCTTAGCAACGGTCCCAGCCTCCTGGAGCTGGAAGGCCGCACCAGTCTTAGCCGCGGTGCCTCCTGTACCGATAACGCTGCCACCCACAGAAGAAACACCAAAAATCGGGCTCGTAGAGGAACTGGACCCAGTTGTGAGGGGGCTAAAGGCAAACAAAACTGCTGTTAACATGATTACTAAAAAAATTATGCCATTTACTTTCTTGTTTAATTTCAATTCTAATTCACATGCGCTAAAGCTTGAACGTAGAATCTAAACTTTAGCGTGTATATGGTGAACAGAAGCACAAGTGCAAAACTGGGCTAGTTATGTTAAGACTTCTTCCTTACTACGAATTGTTTTCCCACGGTTATTGTGCTGCCTTGCCATCCTAAATCGGCGACCTATCAGATTTTCGCACTCAATCAAGCTATTCCCCTGAAAGCTTATCTTCAGTCGCATTTTTTTCACCTCACGGAAATAGCTGTAGCTTCTGGAATTGTCTTGAAGATTTTCAGAAACGCGCAATGATATAGACAAATAGGAATACATTAAAGATACCTACCTATTCTTTGACAAATTTTCATAGACTTTGATTAGATCCTTGACAATCTCGCTCCAAGAATATTCCTCCTCAACAATTCTTCTCCCTTTGCATCCATATTTTTTTCTAAGCTCTTCGTCTATCAGCAATTCATTAAGAGCACTTGCTAGTCTTTCAGCATTGTTAGGGGGGACTAAGAGACCGTTGACCTCATTTTTGACAAGCAACTTTCCAGTTGCAATAACAGGAGTTGCACAGGCCAATGCTTCTATAGTTGTAAGACCTGCACTTCCGTCCAGATGAGGGGTGACAAGTATGGCAGCTTTTTGATACCAAGCTACAAGTTCTTTCTCGTGCATGCAACCCAACAGCTTCACTTCATGTATTCCTTGTGAATTGATCAAGTTCACCTTATTCTTAATTTCATTTGAGTACTGCGGATTGCGCGGGTCAAATGGGCCAATAATTACCAAGTGGACAGGAATTTTCAAGGATGATAATGATTGCAGCAAAACATGTATGCCTTTGAGTTTTTGTAGCCTTCCCACGAACAAGACAAGAGAGTTAAGCCTCTTTGATTCATCTGGTTTAAAAAGGCAAACGTCTACGCCTACGCTTTCCATATTTACTATTTTTGACTTTGGGATACCCATTTGTAGAAGAAAGCGAATTTGAAAAGAATCAGGAATATATACATCAGCAATTCGCTTGAATATTTCCCTTTGAAAGAAATTCCGACTTATTGCCTCAAAGCCAATAGGTGTGAGCATGTGCATTATTTTTGGTTTCTTCACGAAAAGCGAAAACAAAGGAAAGCTTAGGTCTTCTTCGTCGCAAAAGTGTATAATATCATAGCCGCAAAAAAGCCTTGTGAACCCTGGTTTGGGGACAACGTTAAATCTGAATAATAGTTGCAAAGGGTTTATTGGGAGAAAAGCAAGGGGGTTAGAAATTGCGGGAATTCGGAACACCGTGAATTGACCCTTCTCTGAAGTTTCATTCAAGAATGGTTTCCATTTCTTCTTCATATTAAACGTCATGACATCTGCAAGGATTCCTAATTCATTCAATTTGGCAGCCAATCTGCGCACAAAAGTCTCTGCACCCCCAACAATTGGGTCATATGAGGGAGTAACTAGCAAGACTTTCAATTCGTGTTCACCCGTAATCGGAGCTATCTTTCTGTCTACCAATCTTTTCTCCGGGTACCGCTTCTCGTGAAATGATTACATTTGGCGCGCGTGGCTGTTCCTAAATTGGTGAAAAATGGTCAAAAGTAGCCTTTTTGCTCTTAAACGCGATGGACGTTTCGGATTCAAAGTACATGCCTTGACATCCCCCTGAACGGGGAAAGCAAACTTCTAACCACTCCTAACCATTTTAGGAACAAGCATGCGCCCTAACAGCCATGTACGCGAGATTAATGGCCCGACAGTCTTTTCCAAAACTCTTTCTCTTTTGTCTGTATATGATAGGAAAGGAAAAAAGTTAGTGGAATTATTAGGAAATAGAACAAAATGTCAAAACTAAACGAAGACAATTTGAAAAATTCAATTAAACCTGCTCCGATGGTAAAGAATGGAAAATGAAATAAATAAACACAATATGAAGACACTGCAACAAAAGTAATTATTGAACCAAACCTTTGAAGCAGTGAGCGCATTCGATTTCTATTCAGCAATAATAGAAGAAACATGCAACCAGAAATTGTTGCGGCGTCCAGTAAAATAATTTCGTAAATAACAAAATTAATGAAGGAATTGTCAAGCAGCGGACGATTGTAAAAGTTAACTCCTCCTCTCCAATAAAAGATGAAGCTAGAAACAACGCTTACGATCAAGAAAAGCGCCATTTTCTTATGTGAGTAATTGTTCCAACTTTGATCTAACTGATTTACCAGCACCCCGCCTACGAATATCATAAAAAACATAAGAAGCCTATCGTCGATTAAACCGAACGTTAATCTAAGGAATACAAGTACTATTAAAGACAAGAAAGACAGGCTAATTGTCTGGACAATATTCCTTGAAAATTTTATAACTAAGGGATAAACTAAATAACAAACCACGATTAGACCTACAAACCAGTTAATAGAATCAGAGTTCTGAACCAATAATTGAGATCCTACAGACTGACTTAGGAGCCCTGAAAAATTCACATTCGCTTTAGGATAGTATATAGCAAGATTTGGAATCAATAGTGGAACAAATGTGAACGTGAGGAGTACGTAAAGGACTATAGAAATCCAATTTAGAGGCAGTATTCTGGTGGCCCTTTTCTTATAGAAAACAAATATATCTGAGAAATTTTTAATTTTTCCAGAGTATGTTAGATCTATTAGTAATCCGCTTATAAACGTGAAGATTCCCAATCCCACGTACATGAAAATGCTCTGTGTACTATTCCAAAAACTATTGCCAGGCATAAAATAATGCATATGAGCAAATACAACGGACACAATTGCTATTGCTCTTAAGAGATCAAAGGAAATTATTCTTTGCCGAATAGAAAGCCAACCTTCTTGTAATGAACTATCGCGAGGATATGGGAAGTGTTGAAAGCGGGTGGGCTCTCATGCCGTGTTATAAGCGCCTTTTACTACGGTTTGAATGTGCATAAGAATAGAACTTGCGCTGCTTTTTGAGCGCGCACAATCAGAGAAGAATGAGTAATAAAAGAACGTTTTCGCGCCCTCCGATTTTCTCTGGGGGTGGTGGCATTAATTCTTCCAATTGAATCGCGCCGCTTTTCAGGAAACTGACTGGTAAGGAACACTTCGTTACGATTTTTATCCTAAGGAGGCATGTTATATTGCTGAGGTTCAAATTCAAGTAACCGCGCGACTCTAATTACCATTGAAGAATTGGTTTGCTGCTTGGACATTTTCGTGATGGAGAAAGCTACGATCGCGAAAAAGCGACAAGAAGGACTTTGTTCATTTTACCTTAGAAGCATACACCATGCTTTCACCATTTGTATACACGCAATTGCAGTTATTGAGATCCGTGGACAATTCCGAGGTATTAAACACCAAATTTGGATATGGGATAACGAAGCCGCTAATAACATTATAATCTCTTAAGTAGATATAAGAATTTGATTCCAGCGTGGTATCGTAAAGATGCAAAATCATCAAATTGGCTTCTGGAATAAAACCAAAGACCTTAAGTGGATGAGACGCTGACACGAAATCTGAATATATCACAGAGCTATTTGTTTTGAATTTAGATAGCCAAGATGCACTAGCGACGTCTTGTTCTGGGGTGAAACTGAAGTAGAAATTCATTGCAGTTTGGGGGTCAGTTGATGTTTTTAGTCTATCCCAGTCGAGCGTAATTGATTGGGGACTCCCTCCAGCAAATTTATTAATAAATCCGTATTGTGAAAGAAAATAAGCACTCATAATAAGACCGATAAGCAGCATCGCTACATTCACTTTTTTGACACTAACCTTGCGAAAAACCATGGTCCGGACTAATACTTTTCTAAATATTAGAAAAACAGTTACTCCACCAATAACAAAACACGGTGGCAAAAACAGGAAAGCGATTTCGTAAAATCTTTCGAAGTTTAGCGTGGCAGAAAAATTTGGAACCGCAATTGTCAAGAAAAGAAGCGTTGAGCAAAAGAGAAGCATAATACGATATTTAAAGTCAAGCTTTCCGTCCTGTTTGTTTAGTAGTGCGGTGATAATTCCTATTATTGCGAAAAAATGTACACCTATGTACAAAATCCAATTTGTTGCGCTTGCAAATGTCTGGATCGGATGAGTGGTAAAAAGAACGTTTGGTCTCGCCGTGGCGTCGAAGAGATCTGCGTTGAAACTAGATAGGATATTGCTGATTGTCCCGCTAAGCGAATCAATAATTCCCGTCTGGACTACGATGTACCAAAAGAAAGTCACCCCAAAGAGCATTAGAAGCATTGTAGAGCTTACCAAACTTTCAGGCTTCTTTTTGATTTTGACGAACACAAAAACCAGAACAAGAAATGACAAATATATAATCGAGATTGTGTAATGAGACACCGCTATTGCTGCGCCAAAGATTAATAGGATTATCTGATTGTTTCTGCTTGAAAATTGTTTTCCCACCAAAACAAAAACTGATAAGAGAAGGAAGACAGACCCTATTAGCTGTCGATTAAGACTCATCGGATAAGTTCCATAAAATACCAACGGGCTCGAAACCAAAAAAAGCGACGACAAGAGAGCCGTTAACTTCCAACCTTCTTTTGCAAGAATTCTATACAATACTACAGGTACCACAGAAAAAACAATTGGATATAATATTTTAAACAGCAATTCCCCGTCTAAGTTCAACAAATTGGAAAATATCGTTGGAAGTATTGTGATACTGAGCATTGAACTGAAGGCTTTCTGGGCAAAATCCCCAGACGTAATTGGCAACCAGTACTGATTAGTTGCTGTTACTTTGTAAACATAATATTCGAGAACAGAATCCTGCCCCATAATATGTTTAGACATTAGAGTAGTCATCAGTGTCAAGGAAAGCGAAATCGAAAAAATAAGCAGTGGATAAAGCTTCATGGGAATAAGTTTGGTAGAAAGAGTACAAACAACAAACAATGCTGCGATTGCTATTGGGATAAGAAAAATTGCATCCTTAACGAATACTACTGAGACAACTCCAATAACGGGAAGTAGCAACAAAGCTATAGCCCGCACTGCCGGAATTTCGCTCAGGTTCGCAGATGTTATAGAGTCCAAAATGCCTGCAATTCCTCGTCTACATCCTACAACAAAAAAGACCAAAGTAAAACCGCTCATTGTCAGAAGAATCGGAGTGGTTGACAATGGCTGCGAAAAACCAAGTAAAAACGCTGCCTCATTGACAAATAAGCCGATAAACATTACGAGTGCAATGCTTAAACCAACGGAATACAAGACAAGATCTAGCAAACTGGTTTTTCCAATCTTTAGAACACCGAGAAAAACAAAACCAGGTATGAATGACAAATAAAGAAAAACCAGCAGTTGCCTCATAATCGGAATGTCGAATCCGATTGCTGCGTAAAGAAGAAAATGGACTAGCGAAATTACTAAAACATAATCTCTAATTTTCATGTTTACCTACTCATTATTAATATACTCAATACGGTCAGTTGTTGTCAGAGCATTTTTTCTTGGTTGGATCTATTTTCGGAGGCCCAAATTCCTTTATGAACTCATCTACATCGGAATAGAAATTTTTAATATTCTTAACGATTTTGTCATCATTCCAATTCCACCAAGCTATCTTTTCTAGTTGATCGATTTGGTTTTGTGTGAATTGATATCGCAAAATCCTCGCTGGAACTCCAACAACTATTGCGTATGCTGGAACATCATGTGTGACAACTGCCCCAGCCCCTACAATAGCCCCATTGCCAATTTTCACTTCTGGAAGAATTATTGCACCAGCACCAATCCATACATCGTTACCTATAACAATGGGCAATTCTTTTCGCTGGTCGAATGAAGCTTGTGATTTTTGAAAGGGAATTTTTTTAACATTTTCAAGCCACCAAGACAGGGGAAAATTTGCCACTTTTCTATAAGAGTGATTATCGCCAACAATTAGAACATCGTCAGCTATTGAACAAAACTTGCCAATTACCACTTTGCCATTATGTGTAGTTACAACTTTGGGATTTCCGTATGCGTATGCACCAATCTGAACGTTGCAATTACGCTTAATAAACTTTGATACTACGTTTTCCCATATAATATTGATAATAATTTTTGCAATATTCATGATTCATCGTTCCATAGTCAGTAAGTCTATTTGCGCACAAACCATATATCTTATATATGAAGATACTATATATCTATGGTGTGTGACCCTCAGTCGAATGACAAAAGTGAAAGGCATGAATAAATCCAACACCCCTTTGGTTGCAGCTTTTGTAATAGCCATAACTGTTTGCGCCCTAATACCATTGCCCTCTACGTCAGGTTTAGCCACCGCAAATATTTCCTTTTTTAGCACAGGAACAATAGGTTACTCTTCGGTTGGAATGCAGTCGATCCAGAAGGCGGGCATAGCTGGATACATGACTTGGAACGGGGTCTGGCAAGATCCCCAAGCTTGGACATTCGCAGCAGCACACTTTAAAGATATGTGTCTTGGCAGCTACCAATGGCAAAATTATCCAACTCAAGCGTATCAACAATTCAAAGACGCAGGTATGCGCACATTCGGTTATCAGCGATTAGCTCAAGTAGAATATAGCCCAACTCCGGACTATTGCAGTCCAGACTGGATTGAATGCAACACTCATGAAGACTGGTTTATTCACGACGCAGTCACAGGCGGCAGAATATGGAACCCATCCGACAGCGGCTTCTTGATGGATATCAGCAACGCAGGATTCAGACAACATTGGATAACATACGTCTCAAACAACTTGAACACTTATCCGCTTACTGGCATCTTCATAGACAACACGATAGGACAAATAGATGCAGATTGGGTTCCTTGGGCAAGATTTAGCGACGGCAGCACACCAGTATTCAAAGCCTCAGACTTGAACAGTTGGCACACTAACGCAGTTAACTTCCTGGCACAAATCAAAGCGGCGTTCCCAGATAAAACCATAATCATAAACACCGACAGTTTCAATTATGACTACGTTGCTCAAGTTGACGGCGTAATGATAGAAGGCTTCACACACGCTACATGGCAGAGCGCAGATGACCACTCCACTTCTTCAGGCGCAATCAGCCAAATAGACTACTACAGCACCATCACTAGCAACGGTAAAATCGCTTGGTACATTTCAGGCGCATCTTCGGGAACAACCTCTCAGATTAACAACCTAGTAAAGTATTGCTTAGCTGGCGCACTCATATCGAATAACAATCCACAATCCGTATTCAGCTTTAACGACTGGTTCAGTTTCGACGGCAGCCACGGCTACTACCCAATCATGGACAACATCAACCTCGGCTCACCAACTGGTGCGTACTACCAAAGCCAAGGCGTTTACATGCGAGACTACCAAAGTGGAAAAGTGCTGTTTAACCCCACAGGCAACTCATACACCGTTAACCTGGGAAACACATATCAACTCAACGGAGCTTCAGTAACCAACGTAGTTCTAAGCGCTTACAGCGGCGAGATACTGACAAAATAAACTAACAAACAAAGAACAAATAAACAAGCATCTTTTTTAGTTTTCAAACAACCATATAGGTCTGATTTTACTGACTTCTTAAGTAAAAAAAGAAGAATAAAAGCGATTGCACACGTGAAGCCAACACTTAATCCCGGTACTGCATTTTTTCAGAATCTCGTAATGGAGTAAAATTCACTTTCTTTCCTGTTTCTAAGGATTGTCTGGCGGCATTGTATGCGGCTAAGACGTTTGCTCCGCTTAAAGCAGATGAATAGTCGTGTTTGCCGCTTCGTATCTGTCGTATAAAACTGTCTATTTCAAGTTGGAAAGTGTCCACCGCGCTTGTCTTGAAGGGTGGAATGTTTTTGATTTTCATGTTAACGAGCAATTTGGTGGCTTTTCGGAACAGGGAGACCTCTGGCAGATCAGTTGCATTTGTCGCAAAGAATAGTTCTGGCGATGCGAAAAGGTTTTGAGAGGTCCCGTGAACACTTAGTAACTCGACGCCGGCGGATGGAAGCCAACTCATAATTCCAATTCCGATTCTGTTTGTGGGATACTCCAATACACAAACGCATGAATCCTCGACAGAGGAGTGAAAGAAAGATGAGGAAAATGCAGAAACGGCGCAGGGAAAATCATCGAATACGAAGTTGATCATGTCAAACGCGTGTGGTCCTTTGTCCAGCAGAACACCTCCACCTGATTCTTTGCTAAAAAACCAAGGAGATTTGCTCCATCCCAGCAATGGATTTGGTGATTGAAGATTAAACTCGACGAGGTATGTGTGACCGAGACAGCCATTTTTGGATTGTCTAGCTGCCTGCTCATAATTGGGTTGGAAACGGAGGTTGAAACCAACCATCAGGAGTTTTTCTTTTTTCTGCGCTGTCTCAAGCATTTTCTTGCCGTCATCGATATTGATGGCCAGGGGTTTTTCGCAGAGCACGTGAACATTGTTGGCGAGAGCGTTCATTGCAATTTGAGCGTGAGTATTTGGCGGGGTGCAAACACTGACGGCATCGATATTTTGGTTTTGAATTAATTCATCAAATGATGAAAAACAGTTCTTCATCTTAAACTTCTTGGCGGCTTTTTCAAGCTTCTTCTTGTCGGCATCTACTAAAGCGACCAATTCCACATTTTCGTTGCGTAGATATGATGGAACGTGGGCTCTTGTTCCTATTTCGCCAACACCGATTACGGCAACTTTAGTTTTGCTGCTTGACATTTTCTCAATTCCTAGGTTTACAGAGAGAATAGCCCATACAGATTGCCCTTTTTCGGCGGAAGAGAAAATCGTTTTTCAATCTCATTTACGCTTGCTCCTATGACTTGGTAATTGGTTGTTCCCAATCCTCTTTTTTTGGCATTAACAAGGTACTTAACTTTATTGGGGTTTATGCCAACTAATCGACCTAACAAATGATCCACCGCAACGACGTCTCTCCCAAAAATAAGAATATTCATCTTAACTGGAACTCCACTGACAGGGCCCCTGCCCTGCATTCCAACTAGCCCATCGACTATAATCAGTTGAGGCTTGAAAGCTGTTGTTAGATCAATTATGCAATCGTTCAAATGCCCATGGTAGATTGATTTCCTAGGAACGGGGTTACAACCAAACTGGTTTTTCATGGTTCCTCCGAGTGAACACATTGTGTGAATCTTTATCTTTGGCACTGAAATAAGCCAGTTAGCTCGTTCTAGTGTTGCAGGGACCTTGACTCTTTTCAGGAAGGTGTTTTTCTCATATGTTTTATACGAAAATTGATCTTTAGACAAGTTAACTAGCTTTACATTTAGCCGCTTACACAGATCTTCATATCCCAGCAATTTGAAAGCCATATCAGCAAGCACTTGAGTTCCATCAGATTCCACAACAGAAATGTCCGAAACACAAAATTCATCCTGTAAGTGCCGTATTATCGCCTCAACGACCCTTAAATCCGTAGTCGCTCCAGTCTCAGGACCTTTAATGCAACACAAGTTGGGTTTTATGGCAATAACATCATCCCGGTGAAACAGTGGATTTCCAATTAGCTTTAACCCGGAACGTACACCATCATAAATTTCGGACTCGGTTCGTATTTTAACAATCGATATTGTTTCTTTAGAGCTCATGTTTTCATCCTCAAGTTGTTCACTTCAACAGTGACCCTTATCTGCTAACCAGCTTGTTCTCATTACAATTAATTGAAAAAGATGACATCGTTAATTTAGCGTGCGGTGTTATTTTGGAATTCTAGTCCTTCCTGATTCTATCAAGGAACTGAAGGTACTTCTTACAAATCAAGTCTATGTCAAGCTCTGCCTCAGCAAACCTTCTTCCGTTGCGACCTTTTATAATAAGAGATTCAGGCGGCGTGTCTCTCGCTCTAAGAATAGCCTTCGCGATGGACCCAGCGTTGGGTTCACAAACAAAACCACAGTCAAATTTCTCAACTATTTTTGACGTATCATCAAGGCTTGTTACGATAACTGGCTTTGCTAGGGCCAAAAACTCTGCAAATTTGGTTGGGATAAGCCCGAATCTATTTTGGGATTGCTCGTGACTACTTGCGTCAGCTGGAATAATCAAGATATCCGATTTTTGCAGTTCACTAATAAGCTTGTTTTGTGGTTGCCAATCAAGGAGTGTTGCTTTTTCTCCCAGTCTTTTTTGAATTTCTCTTTTTATGCTTGACTCGTCTTCGCGAAAACCGATAAGTTTGAAATAAATTGATTCATTGCCTAACATTTCTGCTGCTCGAATCAAAGGATCGGTGCCTTCATAACTAACGAATGACCCAGCATAGGTGACTGTGAAGACGTTGGTCCTGATGATATTTGTTGCGTCGATTTGAGGTTTAAACAGATTCAAGTCTACGCCATTCAGAATGATCTCGACATCTTCAGTTCGAATTCGACGATTTCGCTTGAGAAGTCGTTTCTTGAGATCAGGCCATGCAACGATGAAATAGTGGTTAGCTTTTGATGCTATATATTCTGTTAAACGCATTTGGAAACTACTATAAAAACCGCGAAAATCGAATCGCCCTTTTTTCGCCAGAAGACTCTCCGTGAGAGCGTCACTATGCACATCGTAAACCACCAAAGGGGTTTTTCCAATTACTAGTCTCGCTAAGGCAAAAAAGTAGGCGGGGCCGTGTCCCTCTGCGCTTATTACGTCAAAGCCCTTTAAGTAACGAAGAATAAAGGGAAGATTCAGGGGTTGGATCAAGACTGGGGATGAAAAGAACAAGTCCCCAAGAAAGAGAACGCTTGTGTTGGCTCCAAGTTTTCTGCAATGCGCTTCGAGTTGGAGTACGCGACGATTGTAGGCGGAACTTTCTGTAGTGTTTGATTTTGAGTAACAGACGAATAGCATTCTCATGCGCTGAACCTTCAAAGAGAAAAGAATGTCAAATCTAATTGCCGAGGTTTCTAATTCTTTTGGTTCTTATGGTTTTGAATGTTCTTTGAGCGGTAAAAAAAGCGTAAGAGCATTGAAGCGCGAGCTATCGTGCTATAGATAAGCAGATAAAACGCTAACAAATCAAGCCTAACTTGCAGCAAGTGTACTCTTGCCATGACGTTTCACGCTATAAGCATAGACAAGCTTGCTGTAGATTTCAACTGCCTTTTCTGCATTTTTCTCCCAATCATAGAATAGTTCTGCTTTCTTTTTCGCATTTATTCCAATTTCTCTTCTAAGAGATCTGTTCGTAATCATTTCTAAGATTAAATCAACAAACTTCGAATCAGGGGATTCAGTCATGAGTATATCAGTCCCGTTTTGAAGATTGAGACCTTCAGCTCCTTTAAAAGTAGAAACAACTGCTTTTCCACTTGCCATATATTCAACTATCTTAATTCTTGTTCCTCCTCCCTTTAGCAGAGGCACGACCCCAATGTCAGCTGCAGCAATATGCTCTTCCAAATTCTCCACAAAACCCGTGACTATTATGCTTGGATCATCCATTTTTGGCGGATCTCTTCCTACCAAAATGAGACAAATGTTAGGGCATTTTTCAACTATTCTCGGTAAAATGCTCTTTTCTAGAATCATTGCAGCTTCGTGATTAGGGGGATAGCTTAAAGTTCCATGAAAAATCATCACAACCTTTTCGGCGAGGTTATACTTTTTCCTAATTTTGTCGCCATCCAGCGATGCTGAAAATTTGGTGAAGTCAACAGAATTCGGAATAACATCAATTTTATTCTTGCGGATTCCCCAAGATACGAAGATCTTTTTGTCGATCTCGGAAACTGCAAAAACTAAATCACACACCATGCAGCTTGTTTTCTCCACGAATTTCAGCAGAGCAATGTAAGTGCTGCTCGCATTCGCCAGACTCCGCGTCATTTCTGTTTCTACGTTATGTGCATCATATACTAAAGGAATATTGAGCAGCTTTTTGACGGCATAAGCAGAAGGTGCGGTTACGGTACATTCACATTGAACCAGGTCTATTCGTTGCTTTCTACAAACATAAAGCAATTTGGCGAAAAGATAAGGGTCTGTTAAATAAGACAAACCAACAGCTGAAAAAGATGAAAAAGTGAATAGACTCACCAATCTATTAAGAATATATTGATAGAGCCTGACAAGTCCAGGAAACAAAAATCTCATGGATCGTGGATATGCCCTTTCTTTTAGTATCCCACTTTCTATTTGGTAGTATCTGTCCCTATCAAGGAAAAGTGAACCAAATGATTTTCTAACCGAACGATCTACTAAATAAACATTGAATCCGTGCCGTGAGACATTTTTCGCCAAATTGATAATTCTGTCTGTGCCTCCAGTAAGGTCCCCCAACGAATCGTCTGTGCATATGCAAAGGTTTGGCATAGGAGTTCACTACTTGATGGCGCAAATTCGCTTTTTTTTCTAAGTGTACTACTTTGCTTGGCTTGTTTGAGGAAGGCTAATCGAATTTATTAAAATCTACTCAGTCTGTGTCATGAGGATTTTTGCGACCTTCTTTTCGAAACTACATCTGATCGGAAGATCACTCACGCATGTTATCTATGGTCCTCGATAGGATAGCAAAGAGTTCATCACCAACTGCGTCAGCAGTCCGTTTGCTGTAGGCATCGGAGCCTACTTTTTGCAGTTTCAGATAAAACAAAGGATCTTCATAGAGTTGATTGATTTTTTGCACGAGATCTTCTCCGTTTCTTGCCACACATGAATCTAGTTCTTTTGACATGAAAACATTATTTAACATAATAAGAGGAGTTTCTGTCGCCCAGCAATCCCCCATAAAACCCCAGCCTCCTTTTGCAACTGGAGTGAATGCATAATAGCTTCCCGATACCATTTCTATAACTTCACTTCTGGGCAAGCTTGGGATGTATTTGATTGCATCCCCAAATTGTTGTTTGAGTTTCTGTATTATTACAGAGTGAGTCCCAGTTCCTATTACGACGAATTCTTTTGTGGGAGTTTTTTTAAGGATGAGTGGCAACACCCACTCAAACTCTTGAGTGTTTTTAAATGGAACTAGTAAACCTGCGTATATTCCTCTTTTACTTTCTCTTTTCGATTGGAGCTTGCACCCTTCAGGGATATTGGCTGGCCAAGGCAAGTAATAAACCGGTTTTCCATGTTCTGACAACGAGTCCAGTATTTGCTGATCTGGAGGGTGAGATGTAATAAGTGCATCAGCTTTTTTGCATGCCCAAGACCACAGTTGTGGTCCTCTGATGGGCAGCCCAGATAACAATCTGATTGCTCGCAACTTCATACTGCCAACAAATTTCTCGGAGATTATTCCGCTCGCTATCTCAACATGCACGACTAAAGGAATTTTTAGGCGTTTACTAACCATGGAAGCTAACTGCGTGATGTCTGCGCCTTTGCAATAAATTATGTCGGGATTGAGTTGTTCGGCAATGTTCAATACATTTTTCAATCTGCGTCTAGGCAGAAAAGCAATTTCGTATGGGTCGCTGTAGAACCTGTGGATAGGAATCCCGTCATCTATTTCGTACGATGGCAGTTTTATGCCGTTTGCTCTTGCGCCCGAAGTTTTTCCTGTTATGAATGCTATTTTTGCACCCTTTTCTTTTAGCCTTTTATACACAAAATAGTCATCGCATAGGGTTTTACTCATAACTGGGCCCAGACATAAAATGTTCATTTTTATCACCTAAGCTCGAGGAGACGCAAAAACTCTCGACATGCTGTGTTCTTGTTATAACGCACGCAGAATGCGTTGCTCTACATCAGTTTGAAGCGACAAACTCAAGAGACGTGTCTAGCAACGTTTTTCTGTTTATTTCAAGTCCCTAATTCTTAATGTTTGATTTTGACAAAACACATGCCAGTTCTACATAGCGTTCATAATTCCGTAGTTGATGATTTTCTTGGACGAAGTTTCGCCCGTTTTGACCCAGCGTTGCTGATAGATCCGGATTGCCCAAAAGGTATAAAACTTTGTCCGAAAAGGTCTCAATGTCGGTTATGATGCAATGAAACATGTTTCTTACGTTCAAGTTTTCCGCGCCTATTTCGGTGGTGACAACAGGCTTTGACAACGCAAAATATTCGAGGACTTTATTCTTAACGCCTGTGCCAATCATCAAGGGCACTATTCCTGCGTCTGCCAATTCTAAACAACTGAAAAGGTTGTTTACTCGTCCTGTAAAAATGACTCTATTATTTTGATTTCTGTAATTTTCCGGGGCCGCACCCACAATGGCAAAGACAACCTTGTTATTTTTCTTGAGCACCAATGGAGCTAGCTCGTTAACTATGTACTCAACTGACAATCGATTCGGCGCATAGTTCAGATTACCATGAAACATCAATATCTTGAAACCGTCTTCTTTGTATGTTTTAAGCTTCCAGTAGGCTATTTCATCATTTGGCTCTTTTGTTGAATTTTCAATTCTTTTCAAATCAATGCTTAGAGGAATAATCGTAATCTTTTTCTTAGCTATTCCTGAAGATAAAAGAAACTTTTCATCATCAGGTCCCCAAACTGCAATTCTGTCCACAAGGTGTTCAACAGTTTTTTCCCACGTTAATAGCATCCATAATTGAAAAGGCGGAATGTCTTTTATTCCTCGGTAGTAAGAAATGTATAGGATGTCTCCGAGAAGTATAACTGGCTTTTTCGTAAGCTTAGCCGCAATTATGGCGGGTATCGCGTATTGGACGTCATAACACATAATGACATCAGTGAACCTTGCTTGTTCCCAAAGTATATGGTAAACTTTAGGGTTTAATGAAGACGCTGCGGCTTTGAACAGGGTTTCATTTGATCTTTGAAGCACTTTAAAAAATCTCGTAAAATAGTGGGGTATTCGGGAAAACGTGATTACACGAAAAAGTTTTTCGTCTCTTACCCAATTACTAGAGCCTGGCTGCACCAACTGAACCTTACAACCACATTTTCCTAGAACTTCAAGAATATCAATTAGGGTTCTCGGCAACAGATTATTGGGGTAAATGGGTTCATCTGAAATCGCGAGGATTTTTAGATTCATGATTCTTAGCCTTTCAACAGCGATTTTTTAGAATATCCGACTGTTAATCGATGTCTGCATCGCGCGTTATGGACTGAGATTAACTTGGAAGCTTGATCTTTAGTTATTGGAGATAGACATAGGCTTTTCTGCAATTTCTCTTAAAGCCTTCTTAAATGACTAATCAAAAAATCTTCTTGAACTCGCTTCAATGCTTGTTCTTTCGAAAAATGTTTTTTGGCAAAGTCATAAGCATTTTCTGCGATTTTGACCGCGTATGTTCTGTTTTCTAAGACATAATCCATAGCTTGCGCCAGATCTTCAGGTGAATCACTGTTCGCAAGATGCCCTGTAAACCCATTTTGAATCATGTCCCTTATGCCAGCAACATTTGTAGCTACAATTGGCACCTTAAGCATCATAGCTTCTATCAGCACCTTCGGATTGCCCTCCATTTTGGAAGACAGAACCATCAAGTCAGCTTGTCTCATTTTTTCAAGCACTGTTTCGTGATTCTGAAAACCTAAAAACTGTACGGATTTACCAAGATCAAGATCTTTTGCTAACGCAATAAGTTTTTGACGTTCATTTCCATCGCCAACAATGTTCAAACTTGCATCGGGAAAGGATCTTTTGAGCAGGGAAAATGCTTCGAGAAGCAAATTCACGCGCTTAACAGGGTGGAGCCTCCCAACAAAAACTAACTTTTGTCCGGATTTATCATGTTCGCCAAATGGTTTCTTCAACTCCCCGTTAAAATCAAACCAATTAGGCAACAAAGTAACCCTCTTTGCCCCAAACATTTTTGCTTTTACTGCAAGACTTGACGCTGTAACCCATACACATGCTGCTCTTTTGAAACATATTTTTTCCAAAAAGAGCAACATTACACCTTCAAAGTGACTTTTGTTAATTTTAGAGACTTGAGTTGCTACATCGTAATGATAGTGAACATAAACTGGAATTCCGAAAAGCGAAGAAAACAGAAAGGGCGTTGGGGAATTCAAGTTTTCAGAAATTACTACATTAATTTTTCCACGGTTTCGCAATAACCAATTGAAGCTTGAAAAGTAGAAGGAGACCCATCTAGGCAATTTGTTTTCTGAGAGAATTGTCTGTATCGTTTTGAATTTTGAAGTGGCACAAGGTACATGAGTAATTCTTCCAAGTTCGCTTGTAAATTCTTCGATGTCTTGGGTTAGAAGTACAACTGAGCCAAAACTTTCGAAGAGTTGGTAACGTTCCCTATCAGCTTGAAGGGTACCTTGGTGTTTCGCCTTTTCCAGCGAAGAATCCAGCGAACAAGAGATAACAATCAAAGCCAACACTTGTTGTCGAGGCTAAGTTCTGTTTGATTTTCCGAAATGGAAGCATATTGTGCAAAATGGCCCGCACCCATCGTGCAATTGACCGTTAGGAGTAGCAGATTCTTAGGTTATTCTAAATGCTTCTACGAATTGAGTCTGCTTATTCTAGAGCTTCGATAAACACTTAATCCCGCCTAACCTGAAATTATAGGTCATTTGGGTTACTCTTAGTGGGAGGGAAAACATTTAGTAGTTTTCAAGAGTCTGCTTGTAGACTTCAAAAGTTTTTTTCGCACAGGTATTAGATGAAAAAGAAGCTTCTATTGTTTTTCTTGCATTGGTTCCCATTTTCCGGTTATAGGTTTCGTTTTCCAGAAGAGAGACCAAGGATTTGGCTAAACTGTTGGAGCTGAATGGCGGTACCAGGAGGCCGTTGTTTTCTGCGTCAATTAACTCAGGATTTCCTCCAACATTGCAGGCTATGGTAGCACAACCACAACTCATTGCTTCAAGAATGCTTATCGAAAAATTCTCGAAGAATGAAGGATTTACGAAAACTGTAGCTTCTTGCAGGATCTTTGAGCGTTCAAAATATCCTATGTGACCAACGAAAGAAAAACTGTTTTCAGGGATTCCATTTTTCACCATCATTTCATGGTAAAAAGCAACGTTTCCGCCGCCTACGAATAGGAACTGTGTTTCTGGGAAAGATCGAAGGACTTCAGGCATGGCATTGATTAGAACATTTATTCCTTTCTTTGCTATTATGCGTCCTATGTAGACAACAGTAGGCTTTGAGTACCTTTGATCTGATTGGCTTTTGTTGGGTGGACCAAAAAGCTTTGTGTCAACGCCGTTATATACTGTACTGATTTTGTCTTCGGTTACGTTTAAATCCTTAGCAGCAAATTTTTTTGTTGCGTTGGAAACGGCGATTAATCTGTCTACTCGTTTAACGTATTTCTGTTGTAGTAGCTCAATTGCCGGGTAGAAGGTGAGTATCGAGTTTTCGCTTGATTCGAGGCCTCCGAACATAGCACGAGCCAAAAGAGCATGATCTCTCAAGCTCTGAATGGTACCATGTATTGTCAGAACTGTCGGGATAGCAAGTCTAACGAAGAGCTTAAGGAAAACATCTGGCATGTGGCACAGATGTGAATGCATTATATCAAAATGGTATTTCCTGTGCAGCGATGGAATTTTTCTAAGGCAGGCCATTTGGAAAGGCAGGTTGTATAAGAAGGTCTCCTTAGATTTCCCCACATAATGAATCTGTATTGGTCTATTCAATATTGAGCTGATGCCCTCACTAGTATATTCTTTTCCAGAAAATCCCTGTATATCGCGTTTTAGGGTCACGACGTGGATATCTACATTTTCAGGTAAGGACTTTAGTAATTCAACAGTATACGACCCAACACCACCCCACACCGGGAAAAACTCGGGCGCGAGCATACACAAACGTATTTGATCTATCATTTTTGACTCTCAGTCAAGAACGCTTAGTTGCAAATTAATATCCAGCAATGATCATGTTCAATTATTTCAATTTCTCAACATGATCAAAATCACAACTTTGAACAACAATTTCAAGAAATAAAAATAAGAATTAGCTCAGCACATGAACGTTTTAAAAGGGTCCAACAATACATTAATTCAGTAATGTTGAGAGCCAAAAGCTTACTCTTCTATACTATTTTTCTTCTCAAAAATGTGATTGAGATTGTAATTCAATTATCCGTTCAGTTATTTTTGATTGAAGCTTTGCGTTAGCAGTCTGAACGTTTCCGTCGCTTGCTTTTCCTTAGATATTCCAACTACAACTGCCCCTATGTTGGGAAGGTTCACAAGGTACTCCATGGCCTCAAGAGGTTTAAGATAACCAGCGGCGAGTATGCTCATTGCAATTATTTTAGCGCCGCTTGCACGTTCTAACGCTTTCTCGCAAGCAATCTTTGAAGAATTCATCTGAAAGCCCACTTTGTTGAAGGAAGCGGCTATTACCATTTTGTTTAAGTCAATGTGCCATTGAGTGAATTTGTCTATGAGGTAGGGAAAGTTTCTTGTTTCGAAACCGGGTTGAATTTTTCGCTTCAATAAGAAATCTATGTAAAACCTAAAAAGCCAATCCAAGTCGAATGCAAGGGCGGTATCAGTTAGTATTTCATGAAGCATTACTGATGCCAAGTTGCAGTCTTTTCCGGCTGCTGATTTTATGCGGGAAATTTCGTAAATTAGGTAAGTCTTCAAGAGTGCCGAAGGGTCCGCACGCATAAGTCCGATCGAGTCTCTGGCAACAGTAAATATATTTTTTGAAAATATGATTTGGCGAATGACTTTTTTTGCTAATCCGGAGAAGCCTCCTGCGCTAGTCGCCAATCTTGCATATTCGTAGGCGTAAGGTACAATGGCGTACAACTCGGGTTTGTTGTTTTTTTGTATTTTCTTGAGAATTGAAAGAGTGGTTTCACTTACGGAGAACATGAAACCGCTTGCCCCGTTTTGCAGAGAGATGTTCACAAGTTGCGAAGCGTGTTCTCCGATGAGCATGGAGTCGTTTTCTGACCTTGCCCGAGCTCTTTCTTGTGAGAGATGGCTTATGCCATGAAACGGGTTATCTCCTACAAGAAAACTCATTTGTTTATTACTCATTCGTTTTGCGCCCCACTTCTTCAATTAATTTGTCAACTTTCAAAGCTGTCTTAAAGTTGGGCTCAACTTCTATCTTATTAACTATCGAGTTGATGTAACTCTCGTTTTCTCGAAAATACTCGGGTTCCGCCAGCAAGAAGGGGACGTTGTCATATAGGTCTTGCCTGTACCATTCTGTCGTTTTCGAATTTGTCATTTCAATTTTAACCCTGTTATCGTCAACTGTCATGGCGCCTTTTGTGCCTTTTAGTTTGAGACCGAATTCAGGCATGCGGTATCCCTCTTTGACCCATGAGATATTAAACAAACCGTCGGCGCTATCTGGACCGCGAACTCGAAAACTCACAGAGTCTACTGCGCCGGCTCCAGTTAATGAATCAATTGAAGCTGAGGTCACTTTCAAGTTTCCAAAGAACCAGAGAGCTAAGTCGACTACGTGAGCCCCTAGGTCGATGAGAACACCACCCCTAGCAATGGATTTTGAAGAATCATCCTTGACTCCTGCGAAGTCGGAAGAGTAAGCATATGTTTCAAAGGAAAGCAATTCGCCGAGGGTCGCTTGGTCAAAAAGCTCCTTAGCTTTTCTAAAGGTAACGGAGAATCGCTTCATATATCCTACCATATTGATGCTCTGAAGACCCAGCGATAGCCGAAGCAATTCCTCAGATTTTGAGTAGCTTGACGACAAAGTTTTCTCGACGAATAAGTTGCGAGCTATTTTCTTTGAATAAACTTCTTTAACAATACTGCTGTGTGAGGGTATGGGTGTGGTAACGTAGACTGCATCCAGATTTAGACTCGCAAAAGCATCTAAATTGTCAGTTATGAGAGTCTTTCTCAAGGTTCTGCTTGCCATGGCCCGCATGAGTCGGCTTTTATCGCATATTGCCACCAAGTTAACATTAGGAAAGACGTTCAACAGAGAAGCATGAAGAAGCCCCATTTTGCCTAGTCCAACGACGGCCACTCGCAGTTTCTCTTTATCATTTTCCATCGTCAGTGCCATAACTCCTTAGAATTGACAAAAATTTGGAAACCAAAACGAAACGTGAGATCGCGTTTCCCAAAATTATATTAGTCAAAAAGAGTTTTTCGCGTTTCTAAAATCGAATTCTGGATAAAGAAAATTAACAATAAATCCCGCGGCAAGCCGAGCAGTACTAAGTATAGAAACTCTCTGAAATAATCCTTTTGAGTATTCCTAAGCCATGCCTCAACTTCAGTTTCTTCTCGCCTAGCCTTCTTCTGTAATATATTGGAATTTCTACTATGTTGAACCCTTTTTGTTCAACACGATAGTTCATCTCTGCTTCCACATCGAACCCCTTACTCTTAATTTTCCAATCTTCAAGAATTTCTCGCCTGACGACGCGCAAACCCGATAAAGGGTCTTCAAGGTCAATACCGTTCACTGTTTGCTGAGCCAAAGCCAGTAATCTATTTCCAAGATAGAAGGCATTATGAGGATAATGCTGGGAATTTCCGCTATTGAAGCGATTTCCAAGAACCATCCCCACTTTCGGATCTTGATCGAGCACCTTAATCATTCCAGGCAGATACTCTGCTGGGTAAGTGAAATCAGCGTCAATAAAAATCACGTATTGGGATTCAGGGCTTAGCTTTTTGAGTCCTTGAAATATAGCGTCGCCTTTGCCTCTTCCCTCTTGAAGAAAAACATCGGCACCCATATTCTCTGCAATTTCAGCAGTTTTGTCAACACTTTTTCCATCAACAACAATCAAGTGGGGGTTTTCTAGATTCTTTTTAAGCTCTTCCAGAGTTAGCCCTATCCCTTCTTCTTCATTAAGCGAAGCTACAATCACTGAGATTTTGCAGAGATTATGTTGCAAATCACAATACTCCGAAGAGCTAATCCTATCGCCCATTAATTACCACAGGACACTGATATTTAGCCACTGATGACTTGTCTTATATAACTTATCAGAGTTTTCTACGAGAGCTCCGAAATAGAACCCACGAGAACCTTCCGTAGCAATCCAAAGCAATCGCACTTCTTTCGACAACTAATCCGAGATCTTCAAATAGCAAATTGTGTTACCTTGGAAGCTCATATCACCATATCCTCGGACTGCCTTGAGAATGTTTTATCTGCCAAATACGTTATCCAATCCTGCGGATGTCATGTTGAACTTCAAGTCAACGAATCGTTCGTGATACTGGAAGCCACTTATTGTGCTGTTGTAGATCCAGAGCTCAAAAATCAAATTTCCGTAAAACTGGCTTGACGTTGAATTCCAGTCTGAAGATATGTCCCCTAAACTCAATGTGACATCATTGAACTTCATGCTATTGAAGTTCGCTTGAGGCATAGTCACGTTTTGGGCTACTTGCTCGATTGTCGAGTTTTGGCCAAGTTCTCCAGGCACTGTCACGTTGGTATAGACCACGCGGTTCACGTTCTCAAACGAGTAATCAAACGCAAAATTAACAGGCATCTCATATAACTCCTTGTCCGCCACAAATACCGGGAGACTATACAACGACGGCAAACTACTGGGGGTTCGGTTAAGACTATCGGGCGCGGACTGCGTTTCATTCCGAAACTTCACGTCAACAACATAGTACCCACAAGATCCCAAGTGATTTGCAACACCCAAATAGATCGAGTAATTCTGACTTGCCGTTATATTGTGAGGATAATCTTCGCCTGTATGCCCAGGACCCAGAAGCCAAACCTCAGTGAAAAACTCAGTTTGCGGATAAACCAGCACCCGTTGCAGCGCAGGTGAAGCAACAAGCAAAGCCAAAACGGCGGTGATCATTATGAACAACGCTTTGTACTGCTGCAGATTCATGCAATTGCACTCCTACCGTTTCCATATTTCCGCTTCAACAAAACCCACACCACGACACTGCCACCCAAAACTGCAACGGCACCCCCAATTGAAGCGAGAAAATTCCAAAGAAAATCCTGCTCTTGCCGCTGCGCTGCTGCAACCTGCAAAGAATTCGCTACCGAAACAAAATCGACAAGCTCACCTTGGCTTTGAGCTGCAAGACTCTGAGTCCCATAAAAATCTCCGTTGGAATACGCCGATTCTGCACGTGAAAGCAGCAACCCCGCTTTGTTCAGTGAGCTCGTCAACAGGGAAATATTGGCGCTTGCAGCTTCCGCGGCCTTGGCGGCGGAATAGCAGTCAGCAAGCTTAAGCCTGGTTGAATTGAGGTCTGATAGAGCAGAAGTCTGATCTGCATGAACGTGCGAAGGGACTAAAAAGGCTACGGAAAACAAGAAAACAACTGCAAGAAGAAGACCTTGTCGGCTATGGATAATGATTCTCATAAACTCACACTACACAAGACGGATCAATGGGGTGGTTACTGATTTGGACATATGGAGCACAAGTTCTCTAACACTTTCCTCTTTGCGGCAGCTTCGCTGACTCGTTTTTCAGCACTTTGACTCGTCTTAGAGTAGATTTTGTAAGCTTCTAGAAACTCCCGGCCTTTAGGTGTCAAAGTGAAACGTTGAGTTTCAACTTCGAAACTGACCAGAGACGCCTCAGCTATCTCTGCGAGGTACTTTTGCAGGACACTGAAACTCAAATTGGCTTGATACATGATCTGAGTTTTCCTAGGATTCCTGCCTGCCACACTTAGGACATCCGCAATTATATCCAAACGATCTCTATACGTGCGCAAAACAATTTCCTCCTCCAGGCAAATGAAAAGCTTCGACAATTCACGGGTCAAAACTGAGAGCCTTTTACTTTAGAGCCAAACTTATACAATCCCTTCCTGACGGAAGTGGATTTGAAAAAGTATGTCTAAAGGTGAAAAGCCAAGTCTTTCTCTTTAACTCCCTTTTCAGTTACCTGTTGTATTTTCTTAAACATAGAACATGCGTTTAACTATTTAAGTAATATAGGGCAACTAATCTAGAAAATCTTTGCTTTTATCTATATCATAAACTTTGGTCTTCTGATCAAATTTCGAAACAAAATGCAGAAAAAGAGGAACCTGAGATTATTGCATAACATAAAGCCGACTCTTGCAACGCCAATTCTGAATTAGCGATCGGTTACCTACGAACGGCAAAATCCTCTAGAGAAATCCAAAAACTGCCTCGCTCAATACCTACTACGCAAGCGCATCTCTTAATTCGCCGAGAATCAGTCGCGGATAGCCTGTTGTATTTTAACTGACTTTTTCAGGCCTTTCAGTTAACTCCTCTGCAAGCCCAAGGCTTAGAACCCAAACAGTTCCTATCGCAAAGGAGAGTATGTGAAAGCATAAATATTGTTTAGGCACAATTAAAACTCGGTGTATCAGATGCCCATACCACAAGTAAGCGTTTTCCTCGACAACAAACCCGGATCACTATCTGAAATGTTAGGTCACCTCGACAGGCTCCAAATAAAAATTTATGCCTTATCCATCGCAGAAGCAGGCGAATATGGCGTAATCCGCATGATAACGGCAGACCCAGAAAAAGCTGCACATACTTTAGAAGATTCGAACTTCAACCTGGCAAAGTCAAAGAAAAACACCGAAGTAACCGCCATCCTCATAACCGAAAAGAATCCCATTTCAAAAATAACCAAGATTCTAGGAGAAAACGGCGTAAACATTGAATACGCTTACTCATCAGCCGTGCATTACGACAGCAAATTCGTCCTCGTGCTGAAGCCTAAGGAAGTTGAAAAGGCAGAGAAGGCACTCAAAGAAAACGAAGTCGCCACCTTAACACTGGAAGAAATTAAACAACACTTCAAATAAGCCACTTAACCAAGGCGACGCTCAACTCATCTCGACTCTTAACCTTTCTAACGCCTCAGCCGTCTTCAAAGGCGTGTTCCTCAGCGTCTGCTCAGCTTTTGAGGTGTCAAGGGATGAATCCATAGGTCGCTTCGCAGGAAAACTAATATCCTTCATTCGTGTGGGAACCAGCAACGAGTCATCAAAACCGAAAGTCGTAGCTAGCGCCGACGCAAAATCATACCTGCTTATACGCGAAGCCCCAGACAAGTGGTAGACGCCTGTGAGTCTACGTTCCAACACCTCAAGAGTCATCTCAGCCAAGCTAGTGTTAAGTGTAGGCGAGTTCCACTGATCCACAAACACCGTAGCCTGTTCTTTGCGCCTCAGTTTATTTAGCACCCAGAGTGCGAAATTGACCTTGCCAGCCGCAGGATTCGAACCATAGATGACACTGGATCGCGCAATACAGCATTCACCCATGATGTCTGTGACTTGCTCTTCAGCCTTCAGCTTCGTGTAAGCATAATAGCTAAGTGGGCTGGGCAGATCAGTTTCTTTGTAGCAGCCTTTCTCGCCGTCAAATACATAGTCTGTGGAAATGTACAAAAGAAAAGCCCCAATTGCCTTCGTCGCCTTCGCCACATTAATTGTGCCATCTACGTTTGTCTTCCAGGCAAACTCTCTGTTTAGCTCGCACTTGTCTACATCAGTCATTGTCGCTGCATGAACGACAACATCTGGTTTGGCTGTCATCATTTCGATTTCTACTCTTGCCTCGTCGGTTACGTCGAGTTTGAGAGGAATCCCGTGAGTTGTTTCATGCTGATTGCATGCTGCGTAAACTTTGTGCTGCCTATTCTCGGCTAACTCGGCAAGCTTTGAACCATACAAGCCACTTGCGCCTGTGATGAGCAGCTTCATCGGTTTCCACTGCTCTTCCACGGAGTCGCCGAAAGGATATTTTCAGTGGCGAAAGGCTTCCACCATTTCTCGTTCTCCACATACCAGCTCACAGTGGATTGTAGGGCTTGTTCAAATGAAGACTGGGGCTGCCAGCCCAATTTGGCTCTGAGTTTGGATGAGTCCAAGCTGTATCTTTTGTCGTGACCAGGACGATCCTCCACGAATGCTATGAGGCTTTCGGGTTTTTTGAGTGAGGTAAGTATGTCTTTAACGATTTGTATGTTGGTGACTTCGTTGCCTGCCGAAACGTTGTAGATCTCTCCTGCTTCGCCTTTTTCAAGGACTTTTGCTACAGCGTAGCAGTGATCTAAAACGTATATCCAGTCTCGGATGTTTGTGCCCGTGCCGTAAATTGGGACGGTGAGGTTTCTGAGAGCGCGGATAATTGTTTTGGGGATGAGTTTTTCAGGAAGCTGGTAAGGACCAAAGTTGTTTGTGCAGCGGGTTACCGAAACGTTGAGGCCAAACGTTTTGTGGTATGAAAGGGCAAACATGTCAGCCGCTGCTTTTGAAGCAGAATAGGGGTTTGAAGGGTTAAGGGGGTCTTTCTCGTTGAAGGAGCCTTCAGTTGCTGTCCCGTAGACTTCGTCAGTTGATACTTGAACCATTCGCATGCGCGGATTATGCTTCCTAACTGCCTCGAGCAAAGTGTAGGTTCCTATCGTGTTGTTTTGCAGAAAAGTGTAGGGGTCACTGATGCTTCTGTCCACATGCGTTTCAGCGGCAAAGTTCACGACTGCATCAACTTGGTTTATGACTTTGTGCAGGAGTTGAGGGTTGCAGATGTCGCCCTTTACAAAGCGGTACTTGGGGTTGTTTTCTTGGTCTTGCAGGCTTGCAGGGTTTGCGCCTATCCCCATCTTGTCAAGGTTTACTATTTCGTAGTCAGGATGATGGTTGATAATGTATCTGCAGAAGTTGCTTCCTATGAAGCCGAGTCCACCTGTTATGAGAAGTCTCATGCTGCATCACTTGTGGGGTGGGTAGTCCCAGTCCCAAGGTTTTCCCGTTCGCGTGTCGCCTCTTTTCCCGTTGATAGACTTTGGGATAAGTGTCTGGTCGTTCCAGGGTCTGCGTTCTTCGTCTGGATCTTTGGGGTCGTATAGGTTTGTGGTGAAGTAAAGCAGCATGGCTTGTTCATTTCCTAGGGCTTTAAAGCCGTGCCAATAATGTCCAGGAACACGGACGATTTGTAGGTTCTGGGCTGTGGAGACTATTTCATCTAATTCACCTGTTTTGTCGTCGTAAACGCCTATTCTGATGGCACCTTTCAACGTCAAGAAATAGTCCGTTTGCCCGCGGTGGTGCCTGTGCCATGCTCGGATGATTCCGGGATAAGTTGTAGAGAGGTTTGCCTGATTCGCAACTTCGTTTTCGAGGAGGTCTTTCCAATCTTTCCTGAAGACTTCTGCGAAGGAACCTCTTTCGTCAGGCACGCGATTTAGTGGTTTAATTACAATTCCTGGTAGCGTTTTGATTCACCGTTCCTTGTGGTTACTTGTTTGATTGTTGGTTTGTTATTTAACGGTTACCAGTGTATACCTTGCTATACGTCTACTTCGGAGTAGTCTCCTATGTGGAGTTTAATAGTACTGCTTTTTTTGTTCTTGGTTACTTTGGCGTTTTTTCCAATAAGACTGTCTTCCAGGCGTTCGACGTTTTCGATTGTGACATTTTCCAAGATTACGCTGTATTCCAAGTGGGAGTTGGTGATTTTGCTGTTGTCGCCCACGCTTGTGAAGGGTCCTATAAACGAATGCTCTATCCAGGCGTTTTTCCCTATTGCACAGGGTCCTCTGATGGTGCTGTTAACTATTTTTGCTGCTATGTCAATTGAAACCCGTCCGTCAATACTGCTGTTTTCGATTACGCCTTTTATGTCGCGTTTTGTATATTCGTCAAGAATTTTTGCGTTGGCTGAGAGGATGTCATCTTTTTTGCCTGTATCTAGCCACCAGGAATTGAGGATTTCGGCTTTGACTTTGAAACCCATGTCCACCATTTCCTGGATAGCATCAGTGATTTCTAGTTCTCCACGCCAGCTTGGTTTGATGCGTTCTATGGCTTGGTGTACTTTGTCGGAGAAAAGGTAGGTGCCGATGATTGCGAGGTTACCCATCGGAGTTTTTGGTTTTTCTACGAGTTTGGTTATATTGCCTTTCCTGTCGAGTTGGGCTATCCCGAATCTGGACGGATCGTCGACTTCTTTGAGGATTATGAGGGCATCGAGGTTTTCTTTCTGGAATTTGGTGACAAAGTCTTTTATGCCTTGCCCGGTGACGTTGTCACCTAGACACATAATGAAGGGATCTGCTTTGAGAAAAGGTTGGGCTGTTTTTACTGCATGCGCGAGTCCTAGAGGTTCTTGTGGGATGTAGGTGATGTTTAACCCCCATTCTTCGCCGTCTTTAACGTAGTCTTGAACGTAGCTGCTCGTTTCCTGGGCGGTTATGATTCCCACTTGGTGAATACGCGTTTGTTTTATCTGGGTAAGGACGTAGCCCAAGATGGGTTTGTTAGCTACGGGTATTAGTTGTTTGGCACATGTAAACGTGAGGGGACGTAGGCGTGTGCCTTTTCCACCGCTAAGGACAAGAGCTTTCATAATGATTTGCCTGCTTATTGTTTATTTGTTAGGCTTTGTTGTCTTTAAAATGTACCGTTTATTTTCTATTCGGGAATAGATGTTGGTACCTTGTCTCAATTATTGCCTTAGCAAATAGGAAAGTTGTACATTTTTCGATACGTAAAAACTGCAAAAAGTTTAGCTGAAAAGTACAATCTACTAGCTGACCTTTAGTGCGTCCATTATCTTCTCGAAGAGCGTGAGGACCTTATTGAGTACTCCGCTTACGGGGCCCAAACTGCTGAGCATCGAGCGTATGTTAGCTATGTCCTGACGGCTAATGGTGCGCGTCAAAATAACCGTAGGAACTATGACTATCAGGAAAACCGCCACGCCTATTGCTAAGCGAAGCCAGTTAGCGAAGCCCAGCTGATTAACAATTACATAGGTTACAGTTCCAGTTATAGCAGATGAAACCAGAATCTTTGCCGACGAAGCCCAATCGATAGTGACGCCGTACCGTTTTTTGATGAAACGCAAGCTCAAAACCAAACCCGGAAGTCCCGCCGTCAGCGACGACGCAATCAAGCCTAAAACACCAAAGTTCATGATGAGCAGATACCCCATGGGAAAACCGATCACAGATGTCAGAATTGTCAAGTAAAGAATGTATGTGGTTTGCCCTTGACCATTAATGAGGTTACCATTGCTAAGGTTACCAAAAGCCGTATACGTGTACGAGATTGCTAACAGCGCAAGAAATAGAGGCGCATAGTCGTACTTGTCGGCGAAAATGGTGGAAACCGCGGGAACCGCCAGGCACATAATCAACGCACACACGGGCACTACAAGCATTGAAGCGTACTTGACCGAGTATTGGTAAGCGTTTTGGAGGGTCTCTCTATCTTTTTGGGCATCAAGCTTTGAAAAAGCAGGAAACAGGATTGTTGTTATTGGAGTGGCGAAGAAGGTTATCAGTATAACAAAGTTTTGGGCAACGCCGTAGTTGCCAATCATCACGTTGTCTACGAAATAGTATATTGGGAGCAGAAACACATAGAATTGGGTTAGAAAACCGCTCAGCATCGCCGACAGCGAAACAGGGATTCCGTACGCGAGCATTGTGCCTATGTAGGCTTTTATTTCAAGTCTAAAACTGACAGGTTTGGGCAGTTTTCTGTAGAGCATACCCATGAGGAGTACGCCAACTAACCCACCCAAGATTGTGCTAAAGGTATACCCAATCGTTGCGCCGGCAGTGCCTAACCCTAATAGGACTAGCCCAACAATCACCAAGGTCTTGATTATTGCCTGGATTACCCAAACTATGCTTGTTAGCTCCATTCTTTCCATGCCTGTGAATAGTGAGAGAGCGGCTGTTGTTAATGCTCCTGCGAAAACTGAGAGGGATGCAATCTGGATTAGTGGAGCGATTGTGGGTCGGTTAAACCATGTAGTTGCTAGGTAGCCTGATAGCACAACGGAAACGACTGTGAGCAGCAATCCCATGATGATTTCGAAGATTAGTCCTGAGATGAAGATGCTTCGCAGTTCGTTGTGACGGTTCTCGGCTCGGTACTGGGCGGCGCTTCGGGTCATGGCTGCATTTACTCCCCAATCTCGGAAGATAGCTATGATGTTAGGAAGGGTTAAGACGACAGTGTAGAGTCCGTAGTTGTCTGGGCCTAGCAGTATGGCGATGAAGATTGTGCCCACAGAGGAGATCAGGGTGGATATAACTAGTCCCCATAGTAGGTGAAAGCCGCCTTTAGCCGAAACCTTAGCCATGTCTGCTGCCTTGCTGCTCATGTTTGTTTCCTTAATGATTTCTAAGAAGGTTGAGAAGGTGCGTTTATCGTTTTTGGTTGTTTCATAGGCGCCTTCTGTAGAGAAATCGTTCTTAAGACCCCCGCTAGTAGAGAGTATGAATAATCCAGCAATTCTTGAAACGTTCCAAGCTTAGTCTATGGCTTTTAGCGTAATTTTCTAGTTGACAGAGACATGAACTTTCTTTAGTCAAAACTACGTAGCCTTCTGTTTCTTTATCGTATATTTCCCACTCATCAAATCCTTTGAAAATTTTGGGATTACAATCAGGAAATTTCTTGGAAAACTCTAATGCTTCAGCAAAATCCACGCAGACGTACCCACTACGCACAACTCATGTGGTACGGTAAAGATAAAGTGTTGCGGCTGTTGGTGCGCAACAATTTGTGAAAAATCGAAAAATTTTATATCTCCAATAGCCATTGTATCTGTAGGCGTCTTTTGAGAGTGAAATTTTTGGCAAAAAAGAAAGGCGAGAAATATAAATGTGATGAATGCGGGCTCGTCGTTTTGGTTGAAGATCCTTGCGGATGCGAAACATGTGACATAGTCTGCTGCAGTGCACCGATGAAGCCGGTTAAAGAAGAAAAACCCAAACCTAAAGCAAAGGCTAAGCCCAAAGCAGCGGTAAAGCCCAAGAAATAAGCCCCATTCAAACCCTTTTTTCTTTTTTCACATGTCCTCGGAAAATAGTTCCAAGTAACAATGATTTTCAATGCTTCAAGTTAACCCACCACTCAAATATGCGCTCAAACAATTCCTCCTCAACACAAAAACACAGACTTCTTCTTGTCCGAAAACAACAAAAACACGCCAAAACACCGCAAAAATGCAACAAAACCTTGCAACCACTTGCAAAAAAATATGCTTAAAACACACCTTATTCACAAATCCAAGCTCAAATTAACCAATTCCAACCCAACCAACCCCCCCAAAATTGCAACTTCACCGCAAACCAAACCCCTTACCTCGCGAGTAAACAAGGTGCGCCTCAGAATTCAATTTATTGCCAAATCATTTGGGAAACAGCACCACCTGTCCCCTTCATACTGACGTAGATATCATCATAGGCACATGGTCAACTCGCTTCCACGAGGCAACCACAAGTTAGGCAGGTTCATAGATTAGAACCGAGTCACTCTTAATCTTCATGGCCAAATCATGACCTTCCACTATCTTCCTCAAACAGCCAATTCCCTCGGGAGGAAGGTTTGCTTTGATGTTAATGTGGTATCCCCTGAATAATGGAAACATAGCTTTCTGCGGAACTATCGTGATAGTACTTCCGTCCAAACTTGGGCATCGATCAACAATTTCCCTTAGCAGGACAGCGATTTCACCGAACTTCATAAAAACTCCACCTTTACTAGTTCTCTCGTGCATAAAAAACTTTTAACCAAAATCTGCTAGAACGAATGTCGTAAACCAAGATTCTGGGGAACGCTACACACAAATAATTCGATTTCTACCTCACCGCGACAAAGGACATCCTACTCATTGGCATTTAGAGAACAAACGCAACAAGCAATACGCTTATTCTAGGATAAAGTTTTTTTCTTGGAAGAAGCTTCGGCTATGACTAATTCTTCTTTGTCTTCTGACAATATGCCCATTTCAATGGCGGCTTCTTTCTTGGCGGCTACTGTTCTTGGACGAGAACGAGTTCTTCTGGTCTCGGACTGCCGAGACCCAACATGAGCCAGTGCCCAACCGATTAGGAATAGGGGTGCTAAAATGGGAATGAGTGCAAGTCTGATTAGTCTTTTTCTCGCCAAGGCCCTCGACCCAGAATTTGTTATTCGCGAGCGTAGATATAAAGAATATGAATTCATACTACACTATACTCATGGGGATACGCATTGACGAAGATTTTTCTCGCGTATTCGGTGTCTTCATCACATCAGGGTTCCGAGAAATACTTCCTAAAATTTCCCCCAACATGACTAATAGGAACAGCTGAACTCAAGGTCTCTTCAACCGCAACCTCTGTTTTAGGCTGCTTCTTCAACGCCAAATAAAACAGCGTCGATTTGGACACTTTGCGCTTGTTCAACCACCCCATACGACAAAGCTGATTCAAATAATTACTCTCCAGCGCCCGGCACCGACCCGTCAAAGCGGAAACCACGTTAGCGCTGCATTCGCCCTTAGAAGCGATAGTCAGGTAGGTTTTGCGAAGGTGATCAGACAAAGCGATAAGATCAGCCTCAGCAATCTCCAAAGGAACCGGACTCCACTCCGACAAATGCTTCTCCAAATCATCCAAACGAAAATGAATACTCTGCATCTCCCTGAATATTTTGTCAAATATTGATCTTCTAACCAACGTCAAGCTACCCCATCTAACCCATGAACGCTCCTAATGCATATTTATCTCATTTAACAATTTTTGAGAAGCCCCCTTCATGCATTTGTCAAGTTGCCTTCGCATTGAAAACAAGAATGTCACCAAATATACTCGTGGCACTTTAGGCTATCCGAACCAATCATGTAGAAAGATTGACTGCCAACTGAAACATTGCCATAAGTACCAGTCGACGCATTCACTTGTCCAGGCAGAGTAAAATTAATAAACAATGTAGATGGGACAATCGCGGATATCAATAGAACCGCAATTATGAAACTTTTCTTAATTTTCACTCACCCTTAGAGTAAACCTGCAAGTTGAATAATTCAGCTTTAGTGTAAACAGACCTACACAACAACTCCATGTTTCTTTATGAGACAATCCGACCAAGTTTCTGCAAATGCGCTGAGAAAATGGCCAGAAGCTTTTTTATCATTAAGCACAGCATAAGGCTACAATGAAGGTTCTAGTAACTGGCGGGGCTGGATTCATTGGCAGCCATCTCGTTGATCGATTAGTTAAAGACGACCAGCAAGTTAGAATAATTGACAACTTATCATCGGGTAAACTAGACAATATCCGAGCTCACCTAATCTCGGGCAAAGCCGAATTCTTACAGGGTGACATCCGGGACGCTAATTTTGTTGCCAAAAGCCTAATCGACGTAGACGCAGTCGTTCATTTGGCTGCCATAGTAAGTGTGACTCTTTCCGTAGAGAACCCTGACTTAACTTTTGACGTCAACCTCTCAGGAACCCGGAACTTGCTACGTTTAAGCGCTAAAGAAGGCGTCGATAGGTTTGTGTTTGCCTCAAGTTGCGCCGTATACGGTGATCCTGCGTCATTACCCACCAAAGAAGAAGCAGCGACTAACCCGATATCGCCTTACGCCAAATCCAAGCTTGAAGCAGAACAAGCCTGCTTAGACTTCAGTAAACAGAAGCTCTTGCAATCTGTCATTCTGCGTTTCTTTAACGTGTACGGTCCAAGGCAAGCCAACAACGACTACAGCGGAGTAATAACGCGCTTTATCGACCGCACAAAACAGAAATTGCCCTTGGTAATTTTTGGTGATGGTTCCCAAACCAGAGACTTTGTCAATGTCAAAGACATCGTCGAAGGTATTTTGGCTTCCTTGACCATGGCCAAAGCGGAGAGTCAAGTATTCAACATCGGCACGGGCAAACCCACCTCCATCAACGAGTTGGCGAAAACTGTGTCGGACTTGGCTGGTGCGGAATTGCAGATTTCACACAAAGAACCTCGTGCCGGCGAAATCAAGGATAGCTACGCGGACATCGCTAAAGCAAGAAAAATCTTGAAATACAAACCAAGTGTTTCCCTGAAAGATGGCTTACAGTCTTTGATGACTTAGTAGTTGGATCTGCTGAAGTGGAAATGGCACTTTTCGATTATTACAATTCAAATAATAGGAAACGTTAATGGAGAGTTTGAGGCGGCGTTCTTTCTAATACTCGAAAAGCAAAAACGCAGTGGGATCAAATACTAGTGTAGTCGCATAAGAAGCAGAGAACAGCAACCTCGAATTCAATTGTAGAATTTTGCTGAATGTTTATTTGTACAAAAGTACAGTAATCTGCATAAGATGTTGTACGAAAAAAAGAACGTTAGAGTTCTTCCCGATGATACTGATGCTTTCGGCAGACTAAACTGGATAGCATACATTCGTTATTGTGAAGAAGGTGAAGCGGGAGTTTTTGAGAAACTCGGCTTCAGCGCGATTCGTTTCTACAAGGAAAGAAAAATTTCTTTTCCAAGAAGAGCTGCTACCTTTGAATATTGCTCCCAGGTCTCGCCCGAGAACTTCGTTGACATCGAGACGACGATCAAAAGACTTGGAAAAACTTCGTTTACTCTTCTACACACATTCTATAAGAAAAATTCCGAAGATGGCGAAAGAATCATGACTGCTTCCGCTCAAGTCACCGTGGTAGCATTTGATCATCAACTTTACCAAAAAACAGATCTCCCATTAGAATTGCGCGAAGCGATAAAGAAAATTGATCCATCTGAATTTGGCAAAAAACAGGTTCGATGTACGACCTGATAGAGTGCTCAAGCTTATAACTCTAAAGAGGCAAATAGCAATTTATGGTACTTCAAGACGTGATTTCAAACGAAAACAAAAATGTCTTTATGCTCGGCAACGAAGCCATATTCAGAGGCGCCTTGGAAGCAGACGTCAAAATTGCCGCATTTTACCCTGGAGCACCCGCCTCTGAGATCCTAGATACATTTTCGGACGCAGCTGGGTTTTTTGACTACAAAATGGAAATTTCCACGAATGAAAAAGTGGCACTCGAAGTTTGCGCTGGAGCCTCATTTGCCGGTATGCGAAGTCTCACCGCTATGAAGAGCGTTGGCACAAACGTCGCTTCAGATACCTTGTTCACATTAGGGTATACAGGTGTTCGAGGAGGCCTCGTCATAATAATTGCCGATGACCCCCATGCTCATTCGTCGCAAACCGAGCAAGATGGGAGATTATTTGCCCCCGCAACCTACATTCCAATGCTCGAACCCGCCTCGCCTCAAGAAGCAAAAGACATGGTGAAGAAAGCTTTTGAAATCTCGGAAAAATTCAAAGTACCCGTCATTGTCCGAACCGTTACAAGAGTAAATCACCAAAGCGGAATTGTAAAACTGGAAAAAATCGAAAGAACACCTTTCAGAAAAGTGAATTGGGCTGACGTGAAAGAAAAATACTTCACTTTAGGCGAAATTGCTCGACAAAACAAGATCAAAATGCTTGATAGAACAATTAGACTAGAAGAAGAATTTGAGAACTCCGAATTCAATACTTTAGACAACAATGATACTAACTTTGGAATCATTGCTTCCTCCGTTTCTTACCTATACGTGCAGGAAGCACTAAAAATTCTGAACCTAAATTCCCAAGTGAGTATTCTAAAACTCGGAACCACCTATCCACTTCCAAAAAAGACAATTACTAATTTCATTAAGAAAATCAAGAAACTGGTGGTTGTGGAGGAATTATCTCCATTTCTAGAAAAAGAAATTTATATCATTGCCAAAAGAGTTAAGCCTGAATTAGAAATACATGGCAAAATCTCAGGGATATTTTCCGAAGCCTGGGAATATAACCCAAACTTAGTCGCAAAAGCTTTGTCATCAATATTAGGCTTGAACTATCCCCCGTACGAAGCAACAATTGAAGCAGCAAAAAAGCTAAAATCGATCATTCCTGACAGATATCCCACTTTTTGCGCAGGCTGCCCCCACCGAGCTACCTTTGTGGCGCTCAATCAAGCATTCAGAATTCAAGCCGCAAAGGGACGAGGCCACTTTTTTGCCAGCGACATAGGCTGCTATTCAATGTGGGTCTTCCCACCAATTTCACATCCTGACAGCTCACTTTGCATGGGGGCATCCGTCGGAATTGCAAATGGCTTATCCTACTCAATAAACGAAAGACCCATCGCAGTTATCGGAGACTCAACTTTCTACCATGCAACAATTCCAGCAATAATAGACGCAGTACACAACGGAAACAAATTCACCATAATTATTCTGGACAATTCTGTTACCGCAATGACTGGGCAACAACCGAATCCTTCAACAACTCAAATTGCTGGGGGAAAAGAGGGAAAGAAAGTATCTATCGAAGGTATCTGCAAGGCAATAGGAATTGATTTCGTCGAAACAGTAGACGCATACGATGTCAAAAGCAATGTAGAGGTCTTCAATAGGGCACTAGAGTTTGACGGCTTGTCCGTGGTGATTTCTAGAAGAGAATGTGCCCTCTTTGGTGACCGAAACAAGCGAAAACGAGGAGAAAAAATCGTTCCATTCTACGTTGACAAGAACATCTGCAAAAGACCTTACTCATGTCTCAGAACATTCTATTGCCCCGCTTACGAAATCGACGAAGACCGGCAACCCCGTATATCTCAAGAACTATGCGATGGATGTTCAGTCTGCTCCAAACTATGTCCAATCTCTTCAATAAAATCAAGGGAAGTCAAAACATGAGCTACGACATTTTCTTGTGTGGAGTCGGCGGACAAGGCCTCGTTCTGCTGACCAGCGTGCTAGGGAATGCTTGTGCAAAGTCAGGAATCAAAGCCATAACTGGTGAAATGTATGGCCTATCACAGAGAAGCGGAAGCGTCTTTGTTCACATGCGAATAGGAAAAGATGCATTTTCACCTTTAATTCCGTATGGGAGTGCGGACATTATGATTAGTCTTGAAGCAATAGAGGCGCTGCGCTATATTGAATTCCTAAAGAAGAAGGGCACAATTCTTCTAAACAAACGGATTATTCATCCGCCAACTGAGACCTCCAAACTTGTTTTGGACAAAACCGCGAAATATGTTACATTAGAAGAAATCGTCGGCAACCTTCAAAGCTGGACTCCCAATGTCGCAGTGGTTGATGCTCTTGAACTTGCGAAGGAAAGCGGGAACGTGAACGCCGAAAATACTGTTTTTCTTGGGTGCCTATCCGCCTTAGAGGCATTCCCAATTGAAGAGAACGTAATAATTGAGAGTATCAAAGAAGCGGTCCCGAAGAAGACAGTTGAACAAAACTTAAACGCGTTTAAGCTGGGCAAGAAAAACGCATACAAAGAATTGTGCAGTCGAATCGAATGTAAGCAAAGCTTTCCCTAACGACCTATAAAACCAGGGTCTCTACCCGCCATTTGCGCACATAAAGTCTCCGCACGACGCATAAAGATATTTGACTGGATATTAGCGGATATACTCCTTATGTCTGTTTCTTGTTTCAATAGCGTTCAGGGTTGAGGCAGCTTCAAAAATTATTGAATCTACAGGGTCGAATGCTTGTTTAACGGCGACTTTGATTTGAGTCAAGGCTCAAACCACCTTGCTTGCTCTTCTCTTCAAACAGAAGTTATTGCCGAGGAATTTTAGTCACTAAGCAAAGTAGCGTATTTTCAAGTTTCCTAATATTTCCAAGTTGTAACGTTTGCACAGCTACAAACTTGCACCGCTTCTGCAGTTTCCTTGTGGTGAGGTTGGTTTCATTTGGTGGGAACTGAAGAACTACATGATTGCATTTAGTTTTGACGTTGAAGAAGCAACTCCCTTGAAAGGTAAGATTTCAGAGCGGATTGTCGATTATTTGTACAAGATGGGGTTTGCTTCAAAAGCAACTTTTTTCGTCGCTGAATATCCTTCCTTGCAGGCAACTCGGAAAATGATCCTGTAGGGGTTTCCCTCTGGCACCAATGCGAGGTACATCTCTGTGTCTTTTACCGTTTTCAGTCCCGCAAGTAGGTACTGGGAAACCGCTTGATCGTAGGTGCCCCCTCGTTGAACGCTGTCTTTGTCCACAACATAATAGTCAGATGTAACGTTGGTTGCGTCGCCACTTCTATTCCACAGTTTCCGTTCGTTTTCAACTTCAAAGTGCAACTGAAACTTGTAGTTTTCGTCAGCCAATTTTGAGATAGTAGCATCTGTGATTTTTAGGTGGGGTTTGGGTCTTGTCAATCTAAGGATTTGAGGAACGCCACCCAAAACTCCCAAAAGCCCCAACACAAAAACTATCGCCAACCCAACACTATCATAAGCCATGATACTTTCCCAAACGGAGATTAAACTTTCGTGTTAATAAACGCTTTAGCGTCTCTGGTGCACAAATAGACGGGCACTTGGCCGCGAAATCGGTCTTTATGGCTCTTTGAGGAACGTTTAGAGTGCCACATCGAAAATCGTTTCTCAATCAGGGTCAGCAGAGACAAACAGATCTTAGAATCCCTGAAATCTTCAAGCACAGTGTTTGTTTGCTAGATTTTTACGTTTGATTTTGGCGGTTTTGAACACAAGTCAACGTAGAGGAATCTGAGGTTATCATGTTCACCAGTCAGCTTCTTTGCCAGGTTAATATTTTCGTCTATTATTGGGTTATCCCAGTTTAGCCATAGAAGATAGCCTCTTTTGAAGTTTGAAAGTTTCTTAACGTTTTCTTCTAGATTGAATAGTGTTTTTGGGGTGTCGGTGATGTTATGTTGTACTTCGATTCCAACTGGGAAATCCCATTTGGAGAGGTCTGTTTCTTTTTGGGACTCGCCTACTGAGAGTGTTACCTGTCTGTTTTGGTCTTCGATTGAAACGTCGAGGCCTGCATGAACCAGAAACGTTTTGGATTTTTCTACGTGGGATGAAAGGTTTGTTATTAAAGGGGAGTACCCGAGGAATGGATCAGTCACAAGCAAGTAATACATATAGCACATTACGTCCGATTTGCTTAGAAAGACTGCCGGCTTTTCCTTAAATTTCTTTAGAAGGCGGACTATGTTGCCTTCGACTGAACTTGTCAACGATTCAAATTTCGTTCATTTCCCTCCTTGGCTAATTGACGTGATTTTCGTTCTCTTGAAACCATTTTGAGTTATCGTTCGTTTTATTCCGCGATTAGCTCGTTTTGCAGAGTTTCGTTTAGCTGGGCACATTCCATTTTTAGTTCGCTGATTTCCGCTTTCAATTTCTGCAGATTGCTCTTGCTGTTTTCTATTTGATCTTTAATTTTCTTTTGGAGTTGTTCTTTGAGTTGGCTAAGGTTTTGTTTTTCTTCGAACAGTTGAGCTTCTTCCAACTTCAGCTTTTGGATGAGTGCCGCTGGTTGTTCTGACGGTTCTGAAGAAGGTTCTTGTTTGCTTGTTTGCTTCAGGTTTTCTGTGTTTTCTTCTTTCTTTTTTGGGGCGGAGAATACGTTTACCATGTTCTCTCTCTCAGTATATTATATATTAACTGTCAATATATCACACTTGATGATCTGTTTAATAAGTTTTATTTAAAACATCAACTACCAAACCCGTTCACCTACACGTTGTACAGTTCCCCAAATGAAACACAGAACCCCCACATCACCTTCGCTATGGAAAAGGTGGTCTGGGAGTTTGGATGATAATCCATGTTTACGTATTTGATCCTTGAAAAAATCCAGAATTTCACGTCAATTATCACTCACGTTAAAGAAAACCCCGCGCAAGCCAACAGTCGAAAAGCAAGCGCTACAGAATAGACGGAAGGGAAAGCGCCAATTTTATATCCCTAGCCTTCAACTTTGTCAAAGTCTACTGAGGGCTATTCTAATTTCAACACCACTGCAACTTTCTTCTTGGCTAAATCTTCAACTATTTGGATCCATGCACCCGGAATATCTGTTTTTTCCTCATCGGTTAGTTTTCTGACTTTGAAATCGCTGTGAACGAAAAAGGAACGTTTGCATGATTCGCAATTCCAGTATGAAAAAATGCCTCTTAACGGTCTAGAAACCTTCTGCTTGGCACCGCAATAAGGACAAGGTTGAACCTTGTACATTTCAACATCAGATGCTGCGGTTGATTCAATTTCAACATTATTTTCCAGCTCTTCCCATGAAGAATACATACGATGCAAAGGAGAATTCCCTTCAGACCATAATTCTCTGAAAATACTCAATGCTTCTCTTCGATCATTCTTTGTGGAGGATGGAAAATCACTTTTGTGGCTCATAAAAAGACCTCCAAATCCAGAAATAGATAAGCTGACAAAACTAATAATGCTTGTGAATCTCTAATATGTACACCTGTGATTCCCAAGGTTCTTCATTTCACGCTCTTGCGCGTCTAATGTATTCTATGCAGGCTTTGTAACCCGTCACGAGTGCTTCTCCGCTCGCCTTAAGAATGTTATACGACAGTCCCTGAGAAGTCCATGGGCTGCCATTGACCGATATCCTTGCGTTTGCCCTAACTCTTGATTTGCTTCCCTTGCTAATATCAACCACATCTACATAGAAGTCAGTGAGTTCCATGTTACCTATCTCGGGATGAGTTTTCCTCAGGCATCTCCTCAATGCCTTGTCAAAAGAATTGACCGGCCCTTTCCCGAACTCAACATACGCCTCTGTTCTTGCACCAATATCCATAGCCACAAGTCCATAAGAAACAGGACGCTCTTTGCCTTCCCAAGCTGAAGCGATCTCGCATGAAGTAACATCGAACGAGTCTATCCAGTCGTTTTTGGACTCGAGCATCATAATGTAAAGGTTCGCATCTGCCTTCTCCAACTGGTATCCGATCCTAGATTTCCTTTTGACATTCCCCATCACTAATCCTGCTTCTTCCTTGCTCAATTCGATCCCAAACTGCTTTGCCTTGGCTATGAAGTTGTGTCTTCCGGACATCTCGGATCCGTAGAGCTTTGTGACATTGCCTACGTCCCCAGGTCTGAAGTGAAGGTACATTTCAGGGTGCTTAGAATGAGTGCCCGCCTTGGTTGCAGCAGCGTCATCTCCAACGTAAGGTCGATCCTTGAGAGGAGACAAATGAAGCAATGCATTTGCTGCATCAGAAATGCCTTTCAGCTTTGTCAAGTCGGTAGATTTGACTGTTTTGTAGCCCATCTTCATCTCTAAATTCGGTATGACTTGCATCAGGTCTGCGTTGCCCGTCCTTTCGCCTATTCCGTTGACAGTTCCCTGCACATGGGTCGCTCCTGCTTCGACAGCGGCGAGAGTGTTTGCAACTGCGAGTCCACAGTCATTATGTGTATGTATTCCGATAGGCACTCCAGAACTCTTGAAGTTCTTCACGACGTACGCCACAGTTTCTCTGAGCGGGGTCGTCATCGTTCCGCCGTCGGTGTCGCAAAGCACCAAAGGGTACGCCCCTGCCGACTCTGCTATCCTAAGGCACTCCATTGCATAGTCACTGTGGCGTCTGAAACCTTTGAAGAAGTGCTCGGCATCGAAAATAACTTGCTTTATGTGAGGTTTTCGCTTGAGGTAGTTAATCGAGTCGTAAATCATATCCAAATTTTCTTGAGGCTTCGTGCCCAGTTCGGCTGTTACATGCAAAGGGTCAGCCTTGCCAAAAAGCGTCACAATTTCCGTTTGAGTTTCAACAAGGCATTCGAGATTAGGGTCCTCGTCTGCGCTGATCCCCTTTCTCCTCGTCATGCCGAACGCTGAAATCTTCGAATTTTTCAAGCCCAGATTTCGAACGTCTTTGAACGCCTTCATGTCCTTCGAAGACCTTGAGGGAAAGCCTAGCTCGATTATCTGGACGCCCAGATCATCCAGCATCTTCACGAGTTCCATCATGTCCGGCTCGGAGATAGTAGCTCTAATGTTCTGCCTTCCATCCCTGAGCGTTGTGTCTAAAATCTCGACCTTCCTATCCATCGATACATCTCTATGCAAATTAGCAGACAAGAATAAATCCTTTCGATCGGGCTTAGCGTTTTTCATTAGTTATTCCATCATATAGGCAATATTTATGCATAACATTTTCGACGCCCAATTTTGAGTCTGTACAGTTAGCACTGATTGCATAAGACCCCGGCTGCTATTTTGATTGTAGATAGATTTGAATCCAATTCAGAGTATGGATCGCCACAATTTTCAATCTGGAGAGAATGAAAATGCTATTTTGAGAGTTCGTGTATTTTACCAAATCTGGGGATCTTAAGACGACTCAGTGCGCCCCACGAAACATGCGAGCAACAGTCGCCTTTCAGTCAACAACCCAACCGAACTCTCGCCTTTGACAACAACAAGTCTTCTCACACGATTTCGCTGCATGATTTCCAACGCTTCCTCAATCGTTCTCTCGTAATTGATGGTAATTAGCGGCGCAGTCATTATTTCTTGAGCAAGGACCTCGTGTGGGTCTCTATTTGCCAGCATTACCCTGCCAACTATGTCCCTTTCAGTTACTATACCCAAAGGTTCGAAGTCTCTGGCAACTATTACGGCGCCTATGTCCCTTTCCGCCATAACAGCGGCAATTTCAAAAACGGTCGTCGAACGAGTAACAGTGGGAACAGACATTCTGGCTACTGAACCTACAATTACTTCGGATAGATTAGAAGTATGCATGAATGTGCCATATTCAGCCGTGAAACTGGCACTATAGGTTCGCTTTTTTCGGTCTTCAACCTCAAATTTTGTACCTTTCTTAAACTTGACACCTGCTAAACGTCTGCCAGCTCGGTTCAAGTTGTCTTCTTCTTGGTCAAACCAGCATACGATGTATCGATCGTTTTGCCCTTCTTCTGAAAAGATGTAATCGAGATCACCCATCAAGGCAAAGAAATCTTTAATGCTTCCCTCTATAGTCTTGGTCTCTGATTCGTCTATTGTAAGTTTTTTTGCTTGGACGACCGCAAAGGGATCTCTTTCGGGTTGCTGTCGTCTGTCACGATAGAAGGTTAAGACCGGCTTGTTCCAAACAAACAACGTCTTTACAAGTCCTTATCACCTTCTATGAGGAGTTTCTGCTTATTAGAATTGTCTAATGTCACTCTACCGTTACGGCTCGATTTCGCAACGCGCGAGGCATTAGTCACTTTTAAGAGATTGTTGTGACAAGTTGTTTTCTATGAGAATCGAAGAATTTATGTTGGAGCGGTTTTTCGCGAAACATGAGTTCACTGCCAAATACGTAATGGGCGCCTCTGATTGCGAAAGTTACGCAGTTAACGAGATTCTTTCGGAAAAAGAGCTCGCGGAACTTCATTCTCTAAGGTTGGGCTATTCTGAAGCTCAAGGCAATGCACTTCTCAGAAAGGAAATTTCTGCCATATTTCAAAATGTGACCCCCGACGAAATAGTGGTTGCTGCACCTCAGGAAGGAATATTCATTGCGATGAACGCCTTGCTTAGCCCAGGCGACAAAGCAATTGTTCAGGTTCCATGCTACCAGTCATTATGTGCCATTCCAAGAGCTATAGGTTGTGAAGTTGTTGCTTGGTCGCCTTCGACAGTTGAAAATCGTTGGCAATGGGATCTAGATTTTCTTAGAAGAAGCATAGACAAGTCGACGAAACTGATTGTCGTAAATTCGCCTCAAAACCCTACAGGATCTTTGTTTACTCCTGAAGAATTTGCGGAAATAATCGATATTGCAAGAATAAATGACTGTTACTTGCTTTCAGATGAAATGTACCGAATGCTTGAATACCGAAAAGAAGACAGGCTACCTACAGGTTCCGACGTGTACGACAAATGCATTTCTTTGTCGGGGTTGTCAAAAACATTCGGACTCGGTGGCCTCAGAATAGGCTGGTTGAGCATCAGAGAAAAGACGATTCTTGATAGAATTGTGAAGCTGAAGGATTATACGACACTTTCAAACAGTGCGTTGAGCGAATTTGTTGCATTGATAGCCTTGAGGAAAAAGGACGCTATACTCGACAGAAACTTGGGGATAATCGAGAACAATTTGCAGCTGCTTGACGAATTCTTCATGAATCATGTCGACAAGTTCACCTGGCGTAGACCCAAAGCTGGACCGGTGGCTTTTGTGGAAACAAAAATCAATAGAAAAATAGATTCCTTCTGCGAGGATCTAATCAATAAGAAAGGAGTTCTACTGATTCCCGGTACAAAATTTGCCTACGGACAAAAATACTTCAGGATAGGGTTTGGCAGGAAAAATCTGCCTGATGCCCTAGAGCTTTTCAAAGAATTTGTCAGCGAAATGTAAAGAATAGAATTACCCTGGATGCAATGTTAAATAGCGAAATCACATAATACTCTTTAGAATTATTGTCTTTGATTGTTTTTGAAGGCACGAACGTGGGAGAGACCAATTCTGGAAAAGTGGCGTCTCCAACCAATGAAAAATTCGTTCCGAAGTTTTTTCCGTAAGTAGGAACTTTTCAATTAGGGGATGATAGTTTTTGCCTGGAAGATTCGACACTGAAAATACGAGGGAGGTTTTCCCAATCTGGCTGCATGATTCCAAAAAAGACTCAGATGAGTTCTTTTATTTCTTCCAATATGTCCTGTGCCAAAATGGTATTTCCACAATGGATGCAGGTTGTTTGATTTCCAGATTCAGGTAGTCTGATGGGCCCCCCACACTCGGGGCATTTTACCGTCTGCAAAACCAGTCCGCCCTTGGTCATAAAGTCTTTTAGTGCCCCAAAATCCAGCAGGGCTTCCAGTCTTTCTCTTTTGTCAATACTGCCTAGTCGTGTTGCTAGCGCGAACATTATTTTTTCGTGCCAACGATTTGGACCATTTACAGAAAAATCTAATTTAGCTGGAAAACTTCCGATAAATCCTTTTTTAGCGTAGACGGTCAAGTGTTTTTTTGTCAGTCCTTCGATGGCTACGTTGTGGACTCCTTCGAGTGGAAGATCCAAAGTTACGTAAGCTCTTTTTGACATTATTCCCGACACGTGCTCAAAAATGAGCCGTTTGTTGGTTAAGAAGAGTTGCCCTGATACACCCTTGTGTCGCGCGTTTTCGACCACGATTGTTTTTTCGTCGGGAGAAAGGATAGGCATGGAATCGCTATCTCTTGAGCTCTACGCCGCAGTTTGGGCACGCAGGTTTTTTGAAGACTAAACCCACTTTGGGGCAACAAGGGTTGCAGTAGACTTTCTTGCAGGCTGGGCATTGCCAGGCTGTTTGTTGGAATACTCCACCGATCTTTCTTCCGCAGGAACCGCAAAATCCCCTCGTCATTTTGGTCAGGTCTCGAGAGTCTGATTGTTACGTTTAGGGATAAAAACTTTCGGTAGCATTTTGGGATCCATCTAAGAGTCTTGTTGGTGATTAGGTTTCTGGGTTGGCTGAAATTAGATGCCGGCTTTTGATTTTGATGTTGCGTTATCGTTTCATAAGCAATTTTGGTACGCATCTTTCATAACTAGAATTGTGCACCGCGGATTAGCTGAAGCCTTCCTTATAGATAAGAAATATGCATGAGGGGATGGGGTAGCCGAAAATGAGCATTCGACTCTTGCATGGTGATTCCTCAGCAATTGTTAAAACGAACGCGGATGCCTAGTTATTTATGAAACAGGGAAGCTTTTCGCCTGAACTCCTAACGCCATGCGGAATGAATTGTGGGCTTAGTAAGAGGTATTTAGCCTATTCCCGAGGGAATCCCTGAAGAAAAAAGCAAAGAGATCCATTGCCAAGGGTGCCGACCTCTCAACAAAAACTGCTTCATAAAAAAGGGCTGCAAGAAACTACAGAAGGGTGAGGTCAAGTTCTGCTTCGAATGTGAAGATATTCCTTGCCAAAATTTGGATCGATTAGATAAACGCTACCGAAAGCAATATAGTATGAGCATGCTTGCAAACCTGAAATACCTGAAAGAAAAAGGCGTCGAAGAATTTCTGAAGACACAGGAAGAATAATACAAATGCCCACAACACGGAGATATTATCTCCGTATATGATGGAAAATGTCATGCATGTGTAAACAAAAGAAGCTGATATCAAATAGAATTTTTGGGAGGGGTCTAAATTTACTGGAAAAACCCAAAAATACAAATATTGTTCTTTATGCTTTCTTGGACTATTTTAGGATCCTGCTGACCATCCGTATTGTTTCTCGCATGAATGCTGGCAAGTCCCCGGGATAGCGTGATGTGACAAGGTTACCATCAACAACTACTTCTTTGTCTTCGTAGATGCCGCCTGCTTTCTTTATGTCCTCTGGAACGCCATCATGCCAGTAGGAAGTCAAGCGTCTTCCTTTTACCAGACCTGAGGAAGCCAAGAGCCAAGGACCATGACAGATAGAAGATACGGGTTTGTTGGAGTTGAAAAACGACTTGGCAATTTCCTGGGCCTTGGTGTCTATCCTAACCACCGAGGGAGCTCCGTCCGGCGACCCCCCAGGTATCAACAACAAATCATACTCCTCTGGATGGACCTCGTCAAAGGTCTTCTCGATCTCCAAGTCGTAACCGTGTTCTCCTTCGATGTGTCCTTTTTTAGGTGCTGCTATATCGACTTCCAATCCTTCTTCAAGTAAACGGAAATATGGAAAGAACAACTCCATGTCTTCAAACTTGTTTGCGGTTAGAATTAACGCTTTTAGCCTTTTTTGCATAATTATTCGTGTCCTTTTGTTTCATGGTGTGTTGTGTCTCTGTGTCTTTCCATCTCTGAGTTGGTTTTGAAGGTTCTGCCGCAGATCGGGCAAGGAATCTGGCTCGGTATTACTCCTTTAACTGGTATTTCCTGAGATGATGGAGCTCCTAACGTATGGGGCTGATGTGGCTCTTTGTTTTTCATAACTTTCGCCTGTTCAGTGTGTTAGCGGGGTTGATGTTTCTTAAGTTTATGTGGCTGTAGTCTTACAACAACATTGCCACTGTTCTTTCTGTTTTCTCGGATAGTCTTAGGAAAAATGGGGAACTAGCACGTTTCACTATTCCCTCAAAGCCCCTCAGTGTTGCGTGGAAACAATAGTCAGCTAAGTGGATCCCTGGAGTTAAAGAGCTTCCAACCAAACAGTGCCAGGACTACCCCGCTGCTAATTCAAACAACCCAGCAACAACTCCTAAGGCGTCTTCAGAGTATTGCACAGCGGAGCCATTTCCAACTAGTTCAGCGACGAATAGCACTCAGCCTGATGACCCAATACCAATAATAGTTCTGAGTGGCGTCATAGTGATTGCTATTATCGTGACTGTTTTTGTCTATTCTAGGAAACGACCGAAATTCTAAGAAAGAAGCGGCTATTCCAAGCTGGTTGCTTAAAGGTTGAGTTGTAATCTAATCCCGTTTTGTATTTTTGCGTCTCTTTTCATGGTTGGTTTTCCTGTGATAAAGTTTTAAAAAGAAAACCAACTAAATAGGAGTTGGGAGGGAAGAGAGAATTATGGATTATGTGTCGTTGCTAATACAAATTGTCGTAGCTGCTGTGATTCTAGCTCCAGTGCTTTGGATGGTTGGAAAATGGTTTGTTGGCAAAGATAAGGCAAAATTCACTGACGCGGTTTGGATTGGGATTCTGGGCGTAGTGATTGGTGCTGTCATTGGTTTCTTTTTGACTGGCATACTCGGAACAATACTTGGAACCTTAATCATGATTGTGGTTTGGCTGGTGTTGATTACACACTTCTTTGACTGCGGACTTCTTAAAGGACTGGTAATTGCAATCATTGCAGGTATTATCTACTGGATCATCTCGATAATACTGTCTGTCATACTTGTAGCGCTTGGATTCGGACCGTTGCCGTCTTTGTGGTAGCAATCTGAAAACAAATCTCCAACACTCTTTTTTTGTTTGGAAAAGTTTATCCATAAACAACTAATAGTACACCCGAGGCCAATTAATGTCGTTTGAACTCAACAGGTCCAGGGCACGTGCAGCGACGTTGCTCATAATCTTGGGAACAGTAGTGTCCCCAATCGTAGCTGTTACTGCGACGTTTTTGCGGTTAACGTCGGTTGCCTTATTCGTCTCGATGCCTCTCTCAATTCTGAGTTTGGTGGGCTTTGTCCTTTTCATGGTTGCCATGAACGGCTTCGCCAACTATTACCGAACCCCGGCCATATTCAAGGACGTCCTCTACGGGTTTCTCGCCGCCATTGTCGGCGGAGCCGTGTTTGTCTTAGTCGTATTTGGCTTCTTGTTTGTCACAATAAGCCCCCTGTTTGGCCAGGGTACTTTCACGCCGGGCACCCCAGCCACTTCTCCGTTTCTTTATTCTTTCATCGTTTTTGTAATTGCCGTATGGCTGGGCGCCTTCTTGCTAGCTCTGATACAAAGCATATTTTACAAACGGGCTTTCGATGCGTTGGGCGAGAAATCGAGCGTGGGAGACTTCAAGACGGCCGGGCAACTTATGCTAATAGGCGGGGCTTTGACAATTATTTTTGTTGGCGTGTTTGTGTATTTGGTAGGCTGGATCTATGCAGTAGTGGGTTTCTTCTCTATGAAGTCGCCTCAGCCCCAAACTTCTTCATCTGCGCAGTCAACTTCCTCGTTCGTGAAAAGATACTGTTCGGTTTGTGGCGCAGCAAATGATCTTAACGCAGATTACTGCTCGCACTGTGGCAACAAGCTCTAATGGACCTGTGTAACATTAACCAGGTAATCGGATGGGGAAATTGGGTTGGTTGGTTTGCTGGAAGGTTGTAGTTTGGTAGCGGGATCAATCTGGGTCTTTTCGACAGAATTCCCTGCTAAGCCTAATTGTGTCAAAGTTGTAGGTGCCAAGCTTACAATTGCACAATCAAAACGACGAAGGCAGATACCAGCGAAAGGTAAAGAAGAATTTCCAGCGACATTCTGCATTACAAAAAATAATTAAGAGACTGATCTTTTTAACCGATTTTTTAACGGTCAAACAAGTGAAAGGGACATTCGGGACCCTTGGCTTTCTTAAAGTAGAACAAGCAACAGAGATTTGCCATCAATTTCGTGGCTTGCTAGCTGAATTCGCTGTAAGCTACATAGTATTGAAGTATTCAATTGGTGCGTACCAGTAGATTGTTACTAATTTTCCGCATTTTGGATTTCGACAGACCATTCCTTCCTTTTTCAATTCGCCATTATTATTGCTTATCAGAGGTTCATCGAATGAATATTCAGAATGCCAACTGTCAGGTGGTCTAGCTACAAAAGTCCAGTTGCAATAAGGGCATCTAAATGCGCGCTGATGTTCAGCCATAATTTACCCTCGACTAATAATGCGCTGAACTACGCTAAAAACTTAGCGTTAGATACATGAACAAGTCATGTATTTATAAAAAGTGCAGTCATATCTACTGAGAATTCCGAATTTAGCGCTACTATACAACTCATCGTAGCGAAACGTTGTTTTTTGTTGGTTGCTTAGTTTGAATGACTCACGCCTGTAAATACAAAATGTCTTTTGATTATACATGCAAAAACGACGTCCATCTTCAAGGCGCGTGTTTAAAGTAGTCCCTATCAGATTCTTGAAATTTGTGTTTCATCCTGAATAGCCTAAATGCATAAAGCGAAGGGCTTTTCCTTTGAAAGATGTACTCGCAAGAATCTTACTCATTGAAATTCTTTGAAAAAGCTAAAATAGATTGCTCAAAGAATAGGAGTAAGGGATTTGGGGTTGGTAGTTAACCTCCAAAATTTACCCGCTACTAATGGAGAGCTTTTTTTACGGGGGAGAATGGTTATTTGAAACCAAAGATTGCCATCTATGACTTTGCGAGCTGCGAAGGGTGTCAGCTGCAGATAGTAAACCTAGAGGAGCAAATCCTCGATTTAGTTGAGAAGGTTGATGTGGTTTCTTTCCGCGAGGCGATGAAGGAGCACTCGGATCAATGCGATCTTGCATTCGTGGAAGGCTCCATCCAAAGACCTATGGACGCAAAACGCCTCAAAGAGATTAGATCTAAGGCCAAGATTCTGGTTGCGCTAGGGGATTGCGCTTCAACAGGTTGTGTAAACAAGCTTAGAAACGCTTCACCTATTACGGCCTCTCTCCAAGATGTCTACGCTAAACATTATCCCAGCAATAGTAGGCTATTCGACCTAGGCAAGACCAAGGCTCTGAACGAGGTTGTGACTGTTGACTTCTACATCAGGGGTTGTCCAGTAAGGAAAGAGCAGATTCTTTATTACATCAACAGATTGAGCTGGATGCCTCTCCATACTCCAATGGACAGCAGATTCGGAGTTGCACAGAAACCAATACCCATAGACGACCGCTCCCTTGTGCTATACAATCCTCACAAGTGCATCCTCTGTAGGAGATGCGATGCACTGTGCAGAGATGCACTTGGCATAGACGCTCTGGGGATGGTAGGCAAAGGTCCTGAAATAGTAATTAGCACCCCCAAAAACATTGGCTTCGACAACAACGGTTGCATAAGATGCGGCCAATGCGTGTCCTGTTGTTCATGTGGTTCACTTGAAACAAGATCCTGCATTCCAGAACTGATCAAAGACCTGGAAAAGAAAGAAAAAATGAAAATAGCAGTTGACTCGATCACCTTATCTTCCTATGTTGAGAAGAATCTGTTTCTCAGAGAGATCGAACCATTAATCGCCGAAAGACACCTAATAGGTGCGCTCAAAGAAGCAGGATTCGACAGCGCAATACAATACGACCGTTTCCTTCTCGAATCCATTACTCTAGACACCAAGGTAGGCAATCCAGGAAAAAGGATGCTTTCTTGGTGCAAAGCAGCCTTCAACTACGTAAAAGACAGAATTCCAAATTCCAAAATATCATGGTCAGAGCAAAACGCCCCATGGAATTTGCTACTCAAAGAGGAAAGCAAAACACCAGTTTGTCTTCTGAGCCCATGTACTGCCCTAAAAGGAGTCAACGGATTCAAATACGTAATATCAGCGATGGAACTCGACGAACTTTTCAAAAAGATGGAGATCGACCCTGAATTCTCTAAGAAAGACAACTATCAAAGGAAAATCAAAATCGGCAAGAATCACCCGGGATTCAGCCCAGTAGAGCTAACAGTGGAGTCCAATGTTTCCAGCATCAGAATCTCAAAAGACGTAGTTCCCCAAATTGACAGAACAAAAAGCAACTTCATTGACTTGTTTCCGTGTCTAGCAAGATGTCTCAATGGCGGAGGCAATTACCCGACAGTTGAAGAAAAAATCATCGAGGACCGCTGCAATTGGCTGGAGTCCATATGGGAGGTAAAAGTATGAACGAACAAGAAAAAACGGAAATCGAGGAGATAATCGCAGGGATAGAGGATGTGAAAACCGCAAAGATAAGGTTACTCCAACAACTCCAGAAAAAATACGGTTATCTTCGTGAAGAACACATGAGGTACGTTGCCAACAGAATAGGCACCAGCTACACCGACCTGTATGGAATAGCAACTTTTTACTCCCAATTCAACCTCAGCCCAGCGGGGAGGCACACCATTCACGTTTGCGAAGGCACTTCTTGTCACGTGAAAGGCGGAAGAAACCTCCTCAACAAAATCAGCGAACTCATGAAAGTCAAAGTTAAAGAAACCACTGAGGACAAACGCTTCACCTTAAAAGTTGTCCGCTGTCTGGGATGCTGCGGAATATCCCCCACAATAATGATTGACAATGATACATTCGGCAGGGTAAGATCTGCAGATCTAGCAGACATCTTCAGTAAATTTGAATAGGGTGATTTTGTGAAGATCAAAACAATAGATGATTTAGAAGAGCTCGCGAAAATCGGAAGAAACCAAATCAACTGCACGAAACCAAGGATAATATTTGGTCTAGGCACATGTGGGATCGCAAGTGGCGGTCAATCCCTTATGACTTTTACACAGAATTATCTGAAACAGATCGGAGCTGACGTTGAAATCACAACCGTTGGATGCATAGGTCTTTGCCACGCAGAACCTTTGGTCGATGTAGAGCTGCCAGGCAGACCTAGAGTAACATACAGAGAAATGAACCAGGAGAAAATGAAAGAGATAATAGATGAACATGTTATAAGCGGAAAACCCATAGCTAACTACGCTTTAGGACAGATAACAAGAGAACCAACGGTAAGCGACCACTACCCAATCCTTCGAGAAAACATGTGGATGGGAATATCAGAATACCGAGAAATTCCCTTCCTAGCAAAACAACTAAGAATAGTCCTCAGAAACTGCGGCATAATAAATCCAGAAAGCATAGAGCAATACATTGCAAGAGGAGGCTACACAGCAGCATTCAAGACCCTCTACTACAAGAAGCCGGAACAAGTAATAGACGAGATAAAACGTTCAGGCTTAAGGGGTCGCGGCGGAGCTGGATTCCCAACAGGACTAAAATGGGAGATAGCCCGAAAATCGATGGGAGAAAAAAAATACGTCATCTGCAACGCAGACGAAGGAGATCCAGGTGCCTACATGAATAGGGCAGTTCTAGAAGGAGATCCTCACACCGTCATAGAAGGCATGATAATTGGCGCCTACGCCATGGGGGTCGACGAGGGCTACATTTACGTCAGAGCCGAATACCCGTTAGCTGTAGAAACACTAACCAAGGCAATCAAACGAGCCGAAGAACTAGGTATCCTCGGCGAGCATGCCTTCGGCTCAGGATTCTCATTCAAACTAAGAATAATGGAAGGAGCAGGAGCATTCGTCTGTGGAGAAGAAACAGCGCTAATAGCCTCAATAGAAGGAAAAAGGGGAGAACCCCATCCCAGACCTCCATTTCCTGCCGAATCAGGTCTCTTCGGCAAACCCACAAATGTAAACAATGTCGAAACCTGGAATACAGTCGCCTTCATTATGGACAAAGGCGCCGACTGGTTCTCCAAAATTGGCACCGAAAAAAGCAAAGGAACAAAAGTCTTCTCACTAGTCGGCAAAATAGAAAGATCCGGACTCGTAGAGATACCTTTAGGAACCCCTCTTAGAGAGGTCATATATGACATTGGAGGAGGCTGCCAAAATGGCCGGAAGTTCAAAGCCGTCCAGACCGGTGGACCCTCCGGAGGCTGCATCCCAGCAAGCCATCTCGATGTAGGGATAGATTATGAAACGCTAAAGGAACTAGGTGCAATACTGGGCTCGGGAGGAATGGTAGTAATGGACCAGGACACATGCATGGTAGACGTAGCCAGATACTTCCTCGGATTCACCACTGAAGAATCATGTGGCAAATGCACTCCGTGCAGATTCGGACTACGACGAATGCTAGAAATCCTGGAGAAGATCACAATGGGGGAAGGTTTGGAGGAAGACCTTGCAATACTCTCTCACTTGTCGATCCAAATTAGAGACGCAAGTTTATGCGCATTGGGAGGAACAGCACCCAACCCCGTGCTGACCACACTGAAATACTTCAAAGAGGAATACCTTGAACACATACGGCAACGGAAGTGTGAGGCATCCGTTTGCGCAGCTCTTTTTGACGCTCCATGCCAAAATACTTGCCCAGCCGGAACCAACGTTCCGGGCTATATCCAATTAATCAACGAAAGAAGATACTCTGAAGCTTACGCCCTTAATTTGGTCGACAACCCTTTTCCCTCCGTCTGCGGAAGAGTCTGCGAACATCCTTGTGAAGGAAGATGTCAGCGAGGACAACTAGATGAACCGATGAATATACAGGAGCTAAAAAGATATTGCACTGATAAAGCCCTAAGAAAAGGCGAAATACCCCAGTTAGCAAAACTCAAACCCAATGGAAGACGGGTTGCCGTTATAGGAGGAGGCCCATCTGGACTTTCCGCTGCTTACTTCCTTACTCGTCTTGGCTATAAAACAACCATATTTGAAGGCTCTGAAGCTCTGGGGGGAATGCCGCGATGGGCTATACCGTCATACAGATTGCCAGAAGAAATTTTGGAGAAAGAAATCCAAAATGTCATAAATCTTGGCGTTGAAGTCAAGCTAAACACCAGAATTGGGGTAGACATAAAATTCACCGAAATAGCCAAAGAATATGACGCGTTTTACGTGGCAATAGGTGCTCAGAAAAGTCAGAAGCTCGAAATCGAAGGAGAAGAACTTGCCGGAGTAGTTTCAGGGTTAGAGTTTCTTGCAGAGGTCAAAAGAGGCAAAAAACCCCACCTTGGCAAAAAAGTCATAGTAATCGGCGGCGGAGATGTCGCAATCGATGTTGCTAGGACTGCTAAACGCCTCGGCGCTAAAGAAGTAATAATCTGCTACAGGAGAGGCATGGAAGATATGCCTGCCTATGGAGAAGGACAAGAATCTGCCTCCATGGAAGGAATCGAATTTCGCGCACTGATCTCTCCCCACATGATAGTGTTCGAGCCAGGCAAAGCGGTCGGCATAGTTTTCATGAAGATGAGAATGACGGGTCACGACAAGAAGGGTCGAAGAATCCCGGTACCAACAGGTGAAACTGCTGAAATCAGAGCTGACACAATTGTATCCGCAATAGGTCAAGCAATTGACACAGACTTTTCTAGGAATTTTCCTGAAGGATTTGCGGATAGCTCGGGCAAAATACAAGTTGAAAAGTATTCGCTGTCCACAAAGGAGGCAAACGTCTTCGCCGGAGGCGATGTTGTCACGGGTCCGGCTAGCGTAATAGAAGCCGTCGCTCATGGAAAGCTAGCTGCCAGAAACATTGACAAATTGCTCAGTGGAAAAGACCATTTTCCAGAGCTAAGAAGGAAAACCAAGATCAAGTATGCAATGAAAACACCCAAAAACGAAGAGAAAATGGAAAGGAAAACGGCACCAAGACTTCATGTTTCAATACACACCAAAGGTTTTGATGAGGTAGTGCGCAGAATGGGAGACAGCAGCGCTTCGCGGGAAGGAAAGCGTTGTCTTAGATGTGACATAATGACCCTGGAGGGAAGACAATGAGCGCCAAGATAATTGTAGACGACAAAGAATTGATCTGCAAGCTGGGCGAGAAAGTTCTCGAGGTGGCCTTAAGGAACGGTTTCAAGATTCCAACTCTCTGCTACAACGCAGTCTACGACGAGAACAGATCAGGAGCCTGCCGTTTATGCATTGTTGAGGTAACGGGAGGCGGAAGACCCGGACTTTACTCAAGCTGCACTCTCCCTGTTGGCAACGGACTTAAGATTTCTACAAAAAGCGAAGCAGTCTATCAAGCTAGACGGACAGTAGTCGAACTGCTATTATCCGAACACACTCAAGATTGCAGAAATTGCCCTAAAAGCGGCGCCTGCAATTTCGCCGAGTATTGCAGAGAATATGACTTGAATGGCGTTCCAGTTTGCGCCGAATGTCCGAACCAAAAAGAAGGGTGCTTTCTCTCAAGAGGCGTCTTGTGCCTTGGACCGATAACATACGCCAACTGCGAGGCCTACTGCACTCGGAGAGGGTACAAATGCGAAGGATGCCACTCTGTGATCGGACACGAGGCCGTCATAAAGTTTGGTCTCCAAGCCTATCTTAATGCCGGCTTCCGGCCAGAAGATGTACTAGAGGCAGCCAAAGTCTTCAGCTTCGACGGCGTGAAACACATAGAAAGCGTAATGAAAAAAATGGGTACTAGCCAGTGGAGGGCCAAAGAATGACAAAAGACATTAATCTACATGTGAAACACCTCACCAGAGTAGAAGGCCACGGTGATATCCTGCTAAATGTGAAGAAAGGACATGTTGAAAAAGTACAATGGAACGTCACCGAAGCACCACGTCTTTTTGAATCTTTTGTTCAAGGGAAACCCTACCACCAAATCGCTCAGATAGTCTCTCGAATCTGTGGCATATGCTCAATAGGTCACACATTAGCATCATTGAAAGCGACTGAGTCTGCCATGGGACTCTCCATTTCGGATCAGAGCGGGGAGATAAGAAAACTGGCAATACACGGCGAGAACATGCAAAGTCATATTCTGCACCTCGGGTACTTGACTGCACCTGACCTGTTTGGTGTTGGGAGCGTCTTTCCGTTGGCAGAGTCGAACCTAGAGACGTTGAAGACTATTGTGGGATTGCACAGAGTGGCTAACGAGATCTCGGATCTGATATGTGGAAGAACAACTCATCCCGTCAACCTTGTGCCTGGAGGTATCTGGAAAACACCTTCCGAGAGACAAATGATTGCTGCAAAGGAAAAGCTGGTAGGATTGGAAGACGCTCAGAATCGGGTAGGCGAATTATTGTTGTCAAAGGCGAGTGCTCTCCCAGTCTTTAACAGGGATACAGAGTATGTCGCCTTGAAATCAGATGAGGAGTATGCTCTCTATGACGGGGTAATTGGCTCGACAGATACTGGCACCACCCCTGTCTCCAATTACAAAGAGGTCACGAACGAGTTTGTGGTGCCGCAATCAACTGCCAAATACGCAAAACATGCCAGAGACTCCTACATGGTCGGAGCACTAGGCAAGATTCAATCTTAATAGCCAAAAACTGTCTCCCAAAGCTTTTGAGTGGGGAGAGAGATTCGGACTCAGATCAATAAACACCAATCCGTTCATGAATAGCATTGCCCAGTTCGTCGAGTTTGTCCATTCCCGCGAGGAATCAATTCGCATAATCGACAAGCTTGTGGCGGGAGGATTGAAAAACGAAAGGAGACCAGGGGTTAAGGTTAGGGCTGGAAGGGGGGTGGGGGCAATTGAGGTTCCCCGTGGGATCCTTTTCCATGATTACACTTATGATGAAAAAGGTGTGTGTAAAAGTGCAAACTGCATTATACCTACTAACCAAAATCACAACAACATCCAGAAAGACCTAGAAGCTCTCGCTCCAAAACTGCTGGACAAGTCAGAGAAGGAAATAGAACTCGGACTCGAGATGCTCGTCAGGGCTTACGATCCGTGCATAAGCTGTTCAACACACTTTGTCAAAGTCAACTTCAGCTAAAATTCATAGAATAGGCACGTTAGGGCGGAAAAGCCATCGCGATGAAACATTTTCGGTTGGGAAGATATATGGTATCCAAGAAAGTGTTCAGAACCATAGATGAATACATAGTTACCTTTCCTGAAAATATTCAAGGCATTATGCAGGAACTCAGGCAGGTTATCAGAGATGTTGCACCTGAAGTTGAAGAAACACTTAGGTATCAAATGCCAACTTTTAGGTTAAATGGTAACTTGGTGCATTTCGCTGCATTTAAAAATCATATTGGATTTTTTCCAACTCCTTCGGCTATTGTTGAATTCAAAGAAAGACTTGCTAAATACGAAACGAGCAAAGGAACCGTTAGATTTCCACTAGACGAGCCAATACCATTCGAATTGGTGAAAGAAATTGTGAAGTTTAGAGTGAAGGAAAACTTGAAGAAGGAATAGAAAGGGCAAGAAATATCGAATCACGACATAAGCGTGGCTAAACCTAAGCACTTTTTCTGTTAGTACCCGCCGATGAATATCTTGGTTATCGCCCTTCGGTAGTTTTTTGGACTTGCATTTCCTCGGTGAGCAGCCAAGTTTTGCCGCTATCATGAGTTTCCTCGGAGTGCCATCGGAAAGACCGCGGCTTGATCTCGGAAAAAATTCATTGCTCTGGATAACTTTCAGCGGTTTTGCTTTCCAGAATAATCTCATCGTCAACTTTCCGAGCGAAGAAAATTCGCACTAGTCCTTTTATTGGCGAGAGCCAAGTGCTGCGCCAGGCGTCGATCTTTGGATCATAGAATCGGATTGTTGTTCCGAAAAGAATGATTTTTTGCGAGTTCTCTTGGTAGCCCATCCAGACGTCCTGTATCGCGGTCCCGCCAAGGACCCATCCAAAGTGGACCTCTCCTTTCATTTTGACCTCGCTTCCGTCGGTTTGTATGTATCTGGCTTGGGTTATGTCCCAGTCGCCGACGAACTGGCCGAAGAGCATCAGTTTCTCTTTCAAGTCTGGATCGGGGTCGCTTGCTCCTAGACCTTTAATCGACCAGCCGTTGCTAGTTGAGTTGTTGACCATTTGAAACCACGTTCTTTTGGTTGCAGGATGTTATGTTTTTATGAGAAAATAATGTTTTGCCCCGGAACAGGGTTTGGTGGCTGTTTCGTCGTTTGTTGAGCACTTTGTTGTACATGGCTACTGTTGTGTTTGCATTTTAAGGTTAAATTTTAGCCGTTTCAGTTGTTCCAAATTGTGTTTTTTGTTTATACTTCAGTGTTGAGGTGTAGAGCAGTTGTGTTGTTTATCATTTGAAACGGTTATGTTTAGGTTTGACGTATCACTATTTGGGGATAAGTATTGACAGTTAATATATGCGATAGAAATGTGTTATGTGGCCACCAAGCAACCAAAGCGTTAGAGAAATACATCCAAGGACTCAGGAAACACAAAGATTCGAATCTGACAGAAAAACAAGCAGAAGCCCTCATCAAAACAGCCAAAGTATTGCGAACTGCAATCATCCAGTCAGGCAATTCCTAAGATGTTGTGACCTCGCCACCAATTCCGACGTTTGCGTATTCGCTGATGTAGTCGGGCAATCTTTGATTTGTGAGCACACAATTCACAATGAGCCGTTCAATTACAAGAGACCAATTTCCGTGTTTCTTCACTTATGTTTTTCCATAGCCCGCGCTACTTAATAAGTTCAAAAATGACAATAAAGTGCAGAGTGATCCCTGTGAGAAGAAGGGGCGCGATACTCTTTGAAGTCCTTTTTATAGGTATTATTGCGATAGTTCAGTGTGGAGCTTCGAGTTTGGACACTTCTTGGTCTTCTCCTCGACATGACAATCAAAACACTGGCTTTAGCCAGAGTAAAGTACCTCCTACGAATCAAACAGCTTGGATAAGTTACGGAGTTACATGTCCCACTCCAATCGTTGCCGATGGCAAAGTTTACTGCACTGGAGGAAAATTTGTTAATTTTACAGTTCTTAACCAGAAAGATGGAACTATCCTTTGGACAAAGAGCCTCGGTTCATTTTCTATTCCAACGGTCCTTTCTGGCGTAGTTTATGTCGGAACACTTGGCGGGGAAATCTGGGCCATCGAAGGTGACACTGGTAACATCATCTGGAAATACTCCATTTATGGTTATGGCGAACCACTTGATACGCCGAGAGTCGAGGATGGACGAGTGTTTTTCAACAATCGTGACGGATGGCTATTCTGCATAAACGCCACAAACGCGGATTTCTTATGGAAATACGAGACGCATCTTGCCGAAGTCGCTCATTTGGCTATAGCTGATGGGCGAGTCTTCACGATGGATTCTGCTCTTAATGCAACCGATGGAACCTTGTTGTGGGAATATGGAGAGAAACCGGTCGGCATACATTGGACATACCATACTCCTACGGTGGATGATGGCAAGGTTTTTTTGAGTATTGGGTCGTCTCTTCAGGCAGTTGATGAGTTGAATGGTTCTTTGATTTGGAGGTTTGATGCAGAGCAAGATACGTCAGATGTGGCTGTCGCGTATGGCAAGGTCTTTTTGTGCGATAGTGGTTACATTTATTGCTTAAACAAAAAAGATGGGGGTTTCATCTGGAAATTTGGAGAAGAGTTTAGTTGGCTGACAAGCGTTCCCTCGGTTGCGGACACGAAAGTGATAGTTCCTGATTTAGATAAACTGTTTTGTCTTAATGCGGATAATGGTACTCTGCTTTGGACTTATTCGACAATTAGCAGTCGAGCTTTGCCTGCTGTTGCTGAAGATACGGTTCTATTTGCAGCACCCGAAGGAATTGTAGCTATAGGAAATCGAGCTAGCACAACAGTGAAAATTAACAATTTGGGTTTAATCATGGCATTAGTGATATTGACAATAACGGTTGTCACTGTTTCCATACTGATTCTTAAACGACGTAGAATATAGTCGGAATCGAGTACACGACTTGGGCTCAATTCTATTTTATGAGTACTGAAAGATTGCGTGGCAATTCGTCAAAATAGTCGGTGAGACTTAGAGTCTGCAGTTTCTTCACTGTAGATTCAGGCAATTCTTCTCTGGGTACGCCCCTAAGGATAAGCTTTGTCTCCTCTTCGTCAAAATCAGCTGTCTCTCCGACCATCTGCAAAAAGGGCTCGTTTTCTGGGCATGCCTTCTGACATATAATGCATCCTACAATGCAGTTGTGCCACTTGGGATTAATCCAAGCAGGAAAAGGTATGTTTCCTTTTTTCTCGTTGTGAAAAGTAACGCATTTTTCCGCCCTAAGCAAGAAACGGTTTGTGGGAATTGCTCCTGTCGGGCAAGCTTTCTGGCAGATTTTGCAGTTTTGGCAGCTTTTCATCATCTGCACCTTTCGCCAATTGTCTGTTTCGCAGGGCATGTCTGAGTAAACAGCCGTAAGCCGTATGAAACTCCCCATGCCAGAAGCGTAAGTAATGTTGTTTCGCCCGTACTCAACTATTCCGCTATGTACAGCAAGAAGTTTTAAAGGCAATATAGGAGTGGCTATTCGGTAGCCTTCGTTACCTACAGCTTCAGCCACAAGACGTTCAATGTAGAGCCTTTTCTCGTCATACGCCGTGTAGGTCGGAGGCAGTATGAAAGATTGTCGCTTTCCATTCCAAATGAAAGTTGCCCGAGTTGGTGATCTTGGCATTGCAACAACTATAAGAGATTGGCTGTCCGGCAACTCTTGTGGGGGAGCAAATTTGAATCTTGACAAGTATTCTTGGCTGAATTGCTCATCAAGATTCCCTGCCGTGTATTGTTTCTTAAGTTCCTGCTCCAATTCAGGGAGATGACTTGTTGAAACAATGGCAATTTTGCAGTTCTCTTCGGTCAGCTTGCGAAAATCGACACGTTTACTCATGAAGCCAAGTATGTTGTCTGAAACCTTATTTAATTATCTAAGTTTAAGTGTTGGCTGGATTTGGATTCTAGTTTCCCAAAACCACCCAATCTTTTTTTCTTTTTCTAATATATACAAATTTGGATTTGCTCAATTTCGTTTGGTAACGATGTATGTTAAGAAAAATATTCGAACAACAAAAGTTGTTATTTAAGGAGAATTCTAGCGGTTTTTTTCTTTTAGAATTGAATACGCTTTCAATAGGCGATGGGTTGTTAGTTCACCTAAGACTGCCAAAGCTTCAGTATCCAAAAAACAACTTGCTGACTCGTCAAAGAGGACATTAGCTGATGCCGAAAACTCCTCTGCAGCCCACAAGATGTACACTATTGGGATTCCCTCTAAAGCTGGAATCTCCACAGATAAAGTTCCATAATCTAAGCGTTTTCCTCCAAACAACTTCGCAGCTTCAGCAAGCTCTAACGGTGCATTGCCAAAAACCTGTGCAATCGGGTCAACTGCTCTTTGAATAAACGCGTTTTCATAAGCATATCCTCCAGGCAAGTCTTTAAACTTCACCAATTTGCCTCTTCTTGGAGTTTCGATAGCTAAAGAATAATGAACCACCAGACCGGCAATGGCTTGGAAACCACATTGGCTCATTGAAGAGCCTTCCTCGAGCACGTCGTGAATTTCGCTTGTTTCCAGGTCCAAGGAGTACCCTAAAAACCGGTAATTGTGGTCTTTTCCAACTTTTGTGAGGCGTCTTATCTTTTCCAATTGTTCCGCTTGAAGGTTCAACTTCGCCAATTGACCATCCTTTGCATCGTCGTTTCCTTGACAAGAACTGTTTCCTATTAGCATTTGCCTCCTAGTTGTGTGGTCCCGATTTCTTCTTCTCTAAGATTACGCCTATCACAAAAAGAAAAAGCCCTATTAAGACACATATCTGTGCGACTGCAATTAGATTCAACAGATATAAGGAAGCCCCAATAAATAGGAGCAAGATGCCCAGCAGCAAAATGGTTGAAACCAAGAATAGCCCTCTTCGAAAGATATTTCTTTACGTCATCCTTGCAGCCGTCATTATCTTGACAATATACTATCTGCCTAATTATTTCTTTCTTGAAAAAGCAACCGCTGATCACACTGGGTTTTTGCTCAATTCCCTCGGGGTGGATGTCCAGACGAAAGTTGTTGGCGAAAGCGTATTTCTAAATAATATCAAAATAGTGAAGGACTGCACTGGAGTGCAAGTTATGGCTATCTTCTTCGGATTGCTCTTGCCCCTTCCAAAAGCTTCGTGGAGAAAGAAAATCCTCGCAATAGCTGTTGTTTCCGCAATTCTGTATGCTGCGAACGTTCTGCGAATAGCTCTCGAGTTTAGTCTTGTCTACTTTGAAATACTACCGTGGACTTTGGCTCATTATCCGCTTAGTCTGTTGTTGGGAATCATTGGGGTCGTTGTGCTCGTTTCTGTAGCCGATCGCTTATTGCCAGAGTTCGCGGATTTCTTCCTCAGCATTACTTCCGGTGGGCTGCGTAGAGGGAAGGAAAAGTCCAGTTTCAGTTAGAGCGGCTTTTTTTCTTGAAATAGAATATAGCTATGAGTCCGATGGCTAAGCCAGCAATGATTGATTCGAATGGAAAGCCTGGTATCTCCATTTGCCCTCCGCCCACTGTGTAGTTGTATTCGTTGGATTGTGATTCATTTCCTTCTGTATCAGTTACTGAAGCATAAAATGATACAGCGGTGCCGTCTGCTTGGCCAGGTATTGTTGCCTGGTAGGACGATCCGGTATATGCCATTGCGAGTGTCCTATATGAGCTGCCATCAATTGAATAATGCAGAATAGCGCTGCTGATTGAGCTAATTTGAGACACTGAGACCGTTACCGTTACAGCATCTTCTGCTTGCGGGTCTTGTGGAGTATAGTACACGTCAGTTATTGTTGAGGAACTGCTCGAAGATGCGAGCGAAAAAACCTCAAAATCTCCGTCGGTAAAATCCGGGGGTGTCCATCCCAAAGGATTGTTATCGCCGGTGGGTTCGACCCAAATCCATCCCTCTCCCCTTCCGTCATTTACGTCCCAATAGTAGTTAGCGTTTGAATATTCGGGGAGCCAAATCATTAGCGCGACATGTTCGGGTGGTGAAACTATTACCACGTCAAAGCCTGCTGCTAAATAGAGAGTGGAACAAAGGAAAGCCATGTCCTCGCAATCTCCAGTTGCTACGGAGCCCGTGGTTTCGTCAAACGCGTGAGCCATTTCATCTGCGTTCCAAGCCCATTCTGGCTGGGCAGTGCCACCCATGACGACGTTGTCCTGGTCGTATCCGTAATCAGTCCATCTTTGAACGTAGGAGAGGATTGCTTCGGCTCTGTCTACTTTTTGCGGATCAGTAGTCTTGAACGTTTCGCCAATGCTGTATGCCCGTTCCTTGTAGTCTCCGAGTGATTCATATGCAACATTTGGGAGAAAACCGCTGCTGCCTGCGCTGTTGGTCCTCGTGTATCCCCAACTATCGTACCATTCTAAGTAACCAAGGCTTGTTTTTGAGGTAAATTCTGGAGGATAAACACCGCCACTTGGAATGCCTTGAGCTAAGCTAACGGAAGAAAAAACAAACAGTAGGACAATTCCCGCAGCAATTTTTCGTGACCAGGACACGATTCTCCCTCTTTCAACCTAGCGGTATCATGAGGCTTCCGAGTACGATTAACCCCAGAAATACTTCGTAGCAGAATAGGTAAATTCCAACTGCGATTGGGGATTGGTTTACATCGTTCAAATCTATGCCAAAGGGTGAAAGTCTTGAAAATACGAAATAGAACAGCCCTCCGAAGAATAAGCTTACGAAGAAGCTTAGCACTACTACTAGGAGGCGCTGGAAATTAAAGAATGAGCTTATCATCACGGATTGAGACAAGAAGAAGGGGTTAACCATGGACCCGAACACCACAAGTCCAGCGAAAATGAAAAAACCGCCTACGAAAAGACCTGTGGCAGTTGGGTTTCCTTTTATAGTTTGGAATTCAGAAATTTTTGTTGTTATGTATGTCATAGCTTTTATTGCGAGAAGCCCGATTGCCACGCAGATTATGCTTGACACAAAAGCGCGAACAAACCAGAGCAACATTGAAGTTATAAATTCTGTGGGTACAGCCATATGCACTACCTTGTTTCGATTTATCTGCAGAGAGTTCTTATAACATTTTCTCTACTGCCTGGGGGTGGGTACTAGAGTCGGTTATCAGACGTTACCATTAACCCTAACTGAACCGCTTGTGGGCAATTTCGAGATTAAACATTTTTTCCATTTATCCACTGAACTCCTGTAGCTTCTGCGAGGTCTTTCCTGACTGCAACTATATCTTCCAACCCCACCTTCTTGACATCGTCTTTCCCGACGATTCTCATTAAACTGGCAACTTCTTGATTTGAAACATTAATGAAGTTTGCCAGTCTGCGAACGCCCTCATCGACGTTTAGTCTTTGAGCCAAAGCTGGGTCATTTGTGGTCACTCCCGTTGGGCAGAGTCCTGTGTGGCAAATTCTGTACTGCTGACAGTTGATGGCTATTAGAGCCGAGGTTGCGATGTAGATGGCGTCTGCTCCCAGAGCTAGACACTTTGCGAAGTCCGGTGCAGTTCTCAGTCCGCCTCCAGCGATTAGGCTCAACTTGTTTCTCTTTCCGATTTTTTTCAGGTGTTTGTCTGCTCTTGGAAGTGCAGCGACAATGGGTATTCCGACGTTTTCTCTGACGAAAAGTTCGGTTGCGCCTGTTCCGCCACCAAAGCCGTCAAGTGAAATGAAATCCGCACCACTTTCGGCTAGAATTTCGACGTCTTTTTCCACGTTTCCGCAACCTATCTTGACCCCGACTGGATTTCCACCCGTCAGCTCTCTTAGCCAACTTATCTTTTCTCTGAGTGCGTCTCCTTTTTCTATGTCGGGATGGCGTGCGGGAGAGTAGGCGTCTTCGCCTTCTTTTAGTCCCATCAAATTGGCTACTTCAGGCAACATTTTTGCGGCAGGCAACATACTTGCCCATCCTGGATAGGCTCCTTGGCCTAACCTAATTTCCACTGCTGAGCATTTCCTCAGAATTTCTTCGGTGGGTCCGTGCCTTCCTGTGGAATATTGGGCGATGAGTTGTTTTGATGCGAGGCTGAGCTCTTCTGGGAGGACTATGTCTTCGCCGGAGTTTAGTCCGATCTTCAAGTTTGATGCGACTCTTGCCAGAATCAACCTGACATTTTTCGATACGGATCCGTAGCTCATTCCGCTAAACATGATAGGTGAAGAAACTTCTAGTGGCTTCTTCGCTTCGGGTCCAATAACGACTTCCATGTTTACTTTTTCGTTTTCGTTGAGAGGCATCTTGAAGATTTGAGCGGGTACAAAGTGAAGATCATCAAAAGAGAACGGCAATTGTTTTGTGGATCCCATAGAACATAGCGTGCTTGTTCCTTTGTCGGCTGCGTTGGCTATGTCGACCATTTTTTGGTAAGAGCCTTCTTTCTCATCCAAACCCTTTTTCCTCATACGAACCTGCCCGCCACACTCAGGAATACAATAATCATAATTGGTTAAAAGAATAGCGCGCTTAATCTTCATCTCAATATTGGATTATGTTTACCAGTATCTTTTCAAGGGTTTCATTTTTTGATTTGGGCCAGAGGACTTAGACCAACGCCAAAGAATACTTTGAAGAAATCTTCTTTTAGTAGTAGTCGAAGAACAATTTTCCTGTGACTTTTCTAGTAGCGATCTTAATATCTTCCGTTTTGATGGTTTTTCTTCCGGCGTGCACAGCATAATCAAGTGCTTCTTTAGCAATCTTTGCACCAATACCTTCAAGTGCTTTTGCAAGCTCTTTTGCAGCTGCTTCACTTACTCTGTCGGCGCCAGCTTTTTTGCAAAATCTGTGCGTAGCAGATGCAGCTATTTCTGATGCGACCATGTTGACTTCTCCATAGCCACTTTATTTATGAAAGTAATATTAACCTTTGTTATCTGACTAAGAAGACCATTATTACAGCATTAATATGAAAATGCTTTAGTTTCTTTCGGGGAAAGAGCCAGCAGGAACTGTGGAAACGTCTGGCTTCCAAAAACCTTCTTCTAATCAAGCTGTTGGTTGATTTCAGTTCAGATTTCTTCTCGAGCTCAATGAAAGAATCAGGGGTTAATTTGAACCTCGATTCGTCGTAGTTTTCGGTGGTTGGTGTGTTTTGGATTGTTTTTGCATGAATATTTTTGAGTTCCGTGTTCTATTTTGTGTTGGCTTTGTCGCGCGCTAGAAACATAATACAAGCCTAACTCTGGTGTGGCTTTATACTGCAGTGTAGTACCCGGGTTTAGTCAATTTGATTATTCCGTCTTTTACTAGCTTGTCAATTACCTTCTGAGCATCTGCATTGCTCATTCCCAAATTCGTTAGTTGACTAATAATTGTGCTTTTTGAGACGATGCTGTTTTTCCAGGCGCCTTTGAAGTATTCGGTTATGATTTTGGATGCAGTGTTGATGGATGGCGTCGGTGGTGGTGTGGGAATTATTTGAGAGGCAGTTGTGGGAGCTGTTCCTGGGGCTGTTGTTGGTGTAGTATAGGGAGCTGTTGTTGGTACTGTACCTGGAGCTGACGTTGGCGCCGAATAGGGCGCAGTCGTGGGTGACGTGCCGGGAGCTGTGGTTGGAGTCGTGCCGGGAGCTGTGGTTGGAGTCGTAAAGGGGGCTGTTGTTGGTGCTGTAAAGGGAGCCGTGGTTGGGGTTGTTCCTGGGGCTGTTGTTGGTGTAGTATAGGGAGCTGTTGTTGGTACTGTACCTGGAGCTGTAGTTGGAGTCGTAAAAGGAGCTGTAGTTGGAGTCGTAAAAGGAGCTGTAGTTGGAGTTGCAAAAGGAGCTGTTGGCGGTCCGCCTGGACCAGTTCCGGCGGTGACAATGCCAGGGGGCTTACCTGCGGGTGATCCGGTATCTGGTGATCCACTATCCGGTGAGCCGCTTCCAGGCCCTGAGCCACCTCCTCCGCCAACGCCTCCCCCAACTATCACATAATAATATACTAGAACGCCTCCTACAAGGGTGGCAATAACTCCGCCCCCAACAAGAACAGGAACCATGGGAAAACTGCCCGTTGATATAACAGGCTCTGACGATGCAAATGCGGCGTTTGTTTCTCCAATCTGGAGATAGTCATATTTTGCGTCTCCTTGCCAGGGAGAAACCAGGTCCAAACCCGTCACGGCAGACGGCTGGGTGTCTTCCTCAATGTAGGTGTTCTGAAGCACTCCATTGAAGTAGAAAGAAAAGGTGTTTGCTTGCCTAATCATAGTTAAGGCAACGTATTGTTTGGCTTTCTCTTGGTAAGTTCCAAATTGGAGAATCTTTTTGCTGTCCCGGTAGAACGAAAAATAGTTGTAGTAACCGTCCGCAGCCCAGCCATAGGCGTGATGCTCAGTCGCGACGAAGACGCTTAAAACGCTGTGACCGTGGCCCAGCCACACGCATTTTACTTCGGCTTTCCAATCGTATTTCCCTGTTGGGAAGTTCTTAGAGTAGTGAATTGCACAGTCTCCCCCGACACCGTCTAGGACTACTGTTCCAGAGCTAACGCTGATTCCTGCGGGGCGCTGCAATGTCCAGCCTGCCTCTTGCATCTTGTCCAAGCTGGCATAGTTGAATTCCTCTTTGAAGTATACACTTCCGGTTTCAGCATACGCCAAAGCTGCTAAGCTTAAACTTATCACCAGAATCAAGAAAAACGTCCAAACTCTGATTCTCAAGAGAATACTCCCCAAGTTTTCTATGCTCCAATTCTTAATATAAGCCTTGTTTAACACCAGGATTTACTGGCGCACTATAATTTGTGAAGCACATATTTCTAAAAAAAGATTAAACAAAAACTTGTACTCCCCAATTAACATATTTAATATTCCAGCTATCTTGGAATTAAGGACCCGTTTTACCCAACGTAGGCAAATAGGGGTCGAGCGTGGGTCATCTTTCTCCCTCAGTGATCTTCGAGTAGGCAGTTTATCGTCTGCCCCATTTTAGACTTCCATAAGTATGCTCAGGTCTGTGGTGGAGGAGGTGGAAGTGGCCGATCTTGTATTGGTGGCTGATTCTCTTGTTTTGCTGGAGTTCTTTGCAGTTCTGGTGTGGTGTACATTATTATCCCGCCTGCTAGCTTTAGCGCTGCGGCAACGATGAATAGAAATGCACCTATGTCTAAGCCCCAGGCAACTGAGGTCAAGCCGATTACTGGCATTACTGAGATTCCGGTGCCGCGAATTGGACTAGCGGCAATTGAGTTTATGGTGTCAGCGACTTGCGGTGGAATGCTTTGTCCTGGAAACAGTCCGTATGCGAAGGGCAGGAAAGATGGAAGTTGAGAAACGAACACTAAAATGAGGATAACTGGTAGCAGCGTTGATATTACGCCAATCATTAGTTTCTTGCCCATGCTTCTGCCGCTCTTTACTCCAATCACATCCAGAACAAGAAGTATTACTCCTACACCCAGAATAATTGCGAAAGGTAATTGTGCCGAAAAGATATTCATATATCCGGAGCTTGAGTCAGAGGTTACACCTGCGAAGAATGTGTTTACTATTACTCCGTGGACGCCGTCGATTGTCATCAACGTTGTGCCTCCAATTTGTGATAGCGCACCCGTTTCCGACGACGCGGTTATGGTGTACCATGGAAGGAATAATGCAAGGAAAGCGATAAAGACAGATATGAGGCCAATTATTAATCCGATTCCTCCGCGGCCTCTTAGAAAGCTACGAACTCTTAGCCCGTCTTTCTTGTGCATTCTAATGATGCTCCAGCCCTTCCAGGCTGCTCTTGCAGCGAAGTAAATTAGGAACAAAAGCAGGAAATTCGCGACGAACCAGGCAAGTATGAAGTAATTGCTGTCAACTGAAAATGTTGAAGCCAAGTACTGTTCGGGTTGAGCCCACCTGGTTCCTTCTTGGTTGAAAACCGGACCCAACGGTCCAGCTCGACCTAAGAGCACTTCCTGGTCAGTCCCCCAATATCCCCAGCGACCACTATAAGATAGCCAATTTTGACCGGATTGCCCTGGTTCGCCTAGCATTACAAGTTGTAGATCGGCAGGTGCGATGGTTTTGCCATCATTCCCGACGAGGTCGTTTTCTATTCCGATTTTTCCTTGGTAGGCTCGGAAGAAGTTAGCGTGAGAACCTTGTGCTACATAAACAACTGGGTGACCGTCAACCTTTTCAACGTCATTCCAGACGGCATTTTCTCCGCTGCCATGCTGCGAAAGCAGAACTTCTATGGGAGAGCCAGATGAATCTAGAAATACCTGTATTACTTCCCAATCTCCCTGGTGGTCATTCAAAGGCCCATTGTTGAAGGCGTAAAGAAGCCAGAACTGAATGGTCTTGCCTGAAGCGCCATCCACAACGTGAACATATGCTGTGTACCCTAGGCTGCTGGTTTTGCTGGAGTAGTCAGCAGCTATGTTCTCCAGGGTTAACAGTGAATTATCAAGATACAAATTGTCCTGCGTGAACGTTCCCAAAGTTTCTGGTGTAGGTGAAGCGTCGATAACTACTGGCGAGCCTGAAGAAACACGTTGTTTAAGTTCGCAGCTTCCCATAACGTAATCCACAGTGGTGGGGTAGAATTTTTCGCCTGCTGTAGAGTGAAGGACAGGCGCATACTGCGAAGCTAATGTCTCGTTTGTTTGCGCCTTTGAAAAGGGCTGAGTTGTCAGAAAGACGAAGAAGGAGGCTAGCAGAACAATTGAGAAGAAAACCAAAACATAACGCCTGTTCCCAAGCGGTTTCTTAGGTAGAATATGCCTTAAGAATTTCTTTTGCATATTTTTCTCTCCCTACTCCAATTTGGAATTACATTTGATTTTGTTTAAAAGCTTATCGAAAAGGGAAACAAGTTGAATTCGGCTAATATGGCTATCAAGTTTTTTCAATCGCGACAAACTATCTTAAGCCAATTGTCCAGTCTCTGCAGAGATGCACAGCTGAAACAGCCCCAGAAGGTCTAAGTAATTAACTCTACGTGTTTTTCTTTTTTCGTGTGTCGGCAACGCTGGCACAAATCAGTAGAGCGCCTAAGATGATTAGACCAAATGGCGCTAGCACTCCAAATATGCCGCCAAAAAGCGATGCCCCGTACAGGAAGTCTGGAACTAAGACGAAGGCCGCAAGCCATGCTAATCTGCCGGCAAGCAGCAGAATCCCAAACAACAGGGCTTCTCGACGACCTGAGGCCAAAGTTTATCCTCCTGCTGATTGCTACTTCAGTCGAATTGGTTTTATGTTTTTCCAAATGTTGTCAAAAACGAAAGATTTATGCTAGCTATTGGTTTGCCGGAGCTGCGGGGAAGTCATTGGTTAGTAGTGTATTCTAAATCAAGACGCTGAGACCCTTTTATCTACAATATTTTAGCCCGCGATCTGCTTGTAGAGAATAGAATTGCGTAGAAGGGTTTAAGCTTAAATACAAATTGCAACAAATGTGAAAGCCACAGGGTTTGATATGTCCACAAGAAAAAGATATTGTTCAAACTGCGGCGCTGAATTGTCTCCGACAGTGCGATTTTGCTCTGAATGCGGCGCACAACAAGAGTTAACCACCGCACCTACTGCGCAGCAATACGCTGCTCCCCCACCACCGCCACCTCAACAGCAACCTTACTATCAACCTATTCCTCAGCCACAACAAATGACGGATTCGGGAAAGAAAAACGGAAACCTATTTGCCATAGCAAGCATCATAATCGGCCTTATTGCGCTTTTCATACCGATACTCATAGGGGCATTCATTTTTGGCTTCGTCGCGATTGTCTTGGGTGCAATGGCATATAACAAGAAACAGAAGATAGGCGGCGCAATCGGAATAATCTTAGGTCTAATCGCGTTGATTGCTGGTATCTACCTCTTGCTGGCAGCAAATTCTCTTGGAGTTTGAGAAGAGCGGGAACAAAACAACCCCAATAGATGCGGCAAAAACTGCAAAGAAAAGCGAATTGATTCGCTAAAATTACTTTTTTTTCTTTGTGACTGTATAGATACTATTCCAAATGGGTTTTGGATATTTTTGAGATGATGAGCTTTCGATTCATGTAGATGCCACTTCTAGCAATTTAAGCTTCTTTGGAACCACTATCTTTTGACAGGGCTTTTATACTGAAACGTTTGATAGTGATTTTCAGGGGAGAAAAAATTTGAATGCTGGAAAGACTTCAGTGGTTGGAAGTGGCAAAAGAAAAAGAATATTGTTACTGATTGTGGGCTTACTACTCATCATTTTGGGAATTGTGGCAATTGCAGGCGGAGCAGCAGTTCTCTACTATAATGCGGGGACAGATGCAGAGGGTTACGCCATCAGCAATGTTTATGAAGTTCGGAGTTCCGCTAACGCCTTTGTTTTGTGGGTCGCGCCTCTGCAGTCGACGGGATCCTTCGGCTGGTTGGGTGATGATAACATTGCCGAAACCAAATGGTTTGTCTACGGCGGTTGATTCCGGAAAACAAGTTTTCGCCGGATGGACTGAGGCTTCAGATGGAGCAGCGTACGTAGATCAGTTCCGGTATGAAACGCCTGATCAAGGATGGCACTGGTGGGTTGATCCTTACTATGCCGAAATAGGTGTTCCTTCAACCAAAATTGTGCATCAAGGTGCTCCAGCTCGTGCTCCTGCAGATGAAAGTTTTTGGATAGAGTCCGTTGTTACCGCTGATACAGCAACTATCTATTGGGATCCCACTTGGGAACAAAGCGCAGGAATGAAGATGATCGTCTTGATGAATGCAGATGGTTCAAGTGGAGTCAACGCTGATCTCCAGCTTGGTTTCAAAGTGCCAATACTCACTTGGCTGCCGTATCTGCTGATTCCGCTGGGAATACTGTTGTGCGTTGTAGGATACTTGCTTTTCAGGCGAAGGAAGCGAGCTTAGGCGTCTTTGCCGAATTGGATCGATTGTCTTACCATTCGAAAGTAAATAAGCATGAACCGAGGCGCGTGGTTAAGTATCGTCCAATGCAAAACTTATATACTAAAACCAAAGGACTAACAATTGAGGCACAAAAATGTCGTCTATGCCGAGCTTCTCGCAAGATGGTTTAGATACACTCTATTGGGGTTTCCTTCTGCTGCTGGTCGGATCGTTGATGTCTCTGCTGGTCATTGCACACGTCGCCTTTGCCATTGTAGGAGCAGTCTTTGCAATAATAGGTTGGGTCATATGCGTTATGGGCATATCAGCCCTGAGAAGGGACTATCGAGCTAAAGTCCAAAGAAGAGAACCGTCACCTCCACCGCCACCAACATCTGGTTCAACGCCAACTTGCCCAACCTGCGGAGGGCCTTTGACCTACGTTGCACAGTATCAAAGATGGTATTGCCCCGTCGACCAGAAATATGTGTAAGCCGTGAAACCAAAAACCTGTAGCGCGCGCACGCGCGCTTTTTCTATACAGTACTTTTTACGCAGTTGTGGCCTCAATGGGCACACGGTTATGGTAAATTTCGTATTCCCAGCTGGCACTCCTCGAAAGGCTTAAAACCACTTCTTCTCCAACTGTAATTGGAGATATATTTGGCCCAGCAAAATTATCCTTTTCCGCCTCCGCCTCCTCCCCCCTCGGAAACGCCTGCCAAGAAGGCTTTTCACGGTCCGTCAACCAACTTCTTTCCGGGCATAAGGGCAAATCTAACGAGCATAGAATACGCCAGACAAGGAGTCTCCAATGCTATTCTAAAGAAAGGCTTGATAATCGCTCTGATTCTGTCTGCAACCCTGAGTTTTGGTCTTTCATTTGTTACCCAACTTGCTACAGGCATCCCTGTCACGAACGTTGCCCTTCTAGGCTTCATTGCTCCGTTCACCGAGGAAATATTCAAAGGTTTAAGCATAGTCATCGTCGCCGTTTTCATTTGGAAGACAATTCCCAGTCGCAGGTATGGAGCATTGCTGGGCGCAGCAGCGGGCTTGGGCTTCTCCATCACCGAAAACATTGTGTATACCATCTCTTACGCTTCGCTTAGGGGACAAGTGGTAAATGGACAAGTAATTCCCGGAGGTGTTGTAGCGGAACTCATCGTTGCGCGATGGATTAGCGTTCCTTTTATGCATGTTGTCTGGTCGGCACTTGTGGGTGTGGGCATTTTTGTCTTGTTATCTCGGGGAAAGAGCAGTCGAGTTACTCCTTTCTTTCTGATTGTGCTATTCCCGCTGATAGGTTTGTGCAACCATATTCTCTGGAACTTGATCGCTCTATTCTCTAGCGGTCTTAGTCCCTTCACCATTTTGATCATCGATGTTCTGTTGATCTTCGTGCCTTTTTCGATAGTATTCAGAGATTTTCTTGGAGGGCACTTCAACTTCCAAGACTTCCTTCGCCCAGTACAGGAACCAGTTGGCAATCCACAATTCAGCACATATCCACCTCCACCTCCCCCGCCGCCCTAAGCAAAGGCTGAGATTATATGCCCTAATTTACCTTGAAGAAAAACTAGCAAATGGTAAAATTCGCTTTTTCTAGTAGTTTCGAGCGCACGCTAGCTTTAGACAAATAATCTGAGGGCTGATTTTCTTTTTGCTTTCTCAAACGTATTTTTTGTCGTTATAGCAGTACCAGCGCTGGTATTGGGGAACCCAGGTTAGAGGTCCTTGGCAAATTGGGCAATTCTGTTGTTGAGTGGGTTGAGCTTGCTGGCTTCCCGCTGGTTGGCTTGGTGTGGATTGAAAAGATCCAACGGACGGCTTCAGTAGTACGAAATCTCCGGCAGCTTGAATACCTTCCCAAGGGATTTCAGTGTTTTCCCCTTTCTTTGTCTCCACGATCAAGTTCATGCCTACTTTCCCTACAACGAAGGCGATGTCTTGAACTTTTCCGACGATGTTTCCTTCACTGTCGATTACTTGCATGTCGATTAATCGATCCTTGGTCATTGCTTTCTTTTCAGGTTTAGACATAGGATGTTCTTCCACCTTTATTCGATAGTAAGTATTTGTCTTATAAGGTTTAAGTCAGTGTTTCATGGACGGTCTGTCTAGCTCCCATTGTCCATTGGGCATACCAGCTGCTTTTATGAAATGCGCTTGGATCAAATAAATTACAGAGACAATTTGGTGCACATCCAAGTGAAGAGAGTTTTGTCTGCTTAGACATCAGATAGCGCGAATGGCGATTACTTTGAGAAGAACAGTGAGGTTTTCTTTAGCGAGCGCCCCTTTGGAGAAACAAGAAGAATAGCTACAGGTTGGGCGGGGGTGGGAGTTGTTCTTTTTGAGCGCGCTCTAGCAGGTCATCTCGTCTTGTGAGTAGTTTTTCGAATTGTTCGTCGGTGATTTTGTCTTCGACCATCATTTTGAAGATTGTTTTTGACGCGCCATTTATTTCCGCCCGAAACTTTGCTTCGTCTTTACTGTAGAGATCGTAAAGCGTTACCATGCTGCGGTAGAGCCGATGATACAAGGCGCTTCTACGGTAGATTTGTCTACCGCGCAACCCTGTGACACAAAGTACAGTAAGCGAAGCTAGAGCCCCTAAACCAGCCGGCGTCGTGAAAAAAGCAGTCAGCACCTGAGCTGCAAGGTTCGCTGAAGGCGGCGCACTCAGGACCGTGAAAGCTTCCGGGTACAAATCACCATTCTGCAATACAAAACTGCCCACATTATTGCCCAAAGAGACGCTCAGGAGCTGAGGAGAAAACTCCTTTACGATGGTTTCGGGAGGCATGTTTATGTCTATGACTTGATCGACTCTTGAATGCCTTATTCACGAATGAAGTGGCAACCCCAATCGTGCAAGTGTAGTTATTGCCGTTATGACTAAGGATGTTGGCAGGAGCCTCAAACTGAAGCCTGTAACCTGTTCCGCTTGAACTCCAATCTTCATACAGTTCCCAAAGCTTCATGTTCCCTATTGACACAGGGGTTAGATCAAAGCCTGTCAACCAATCGGTCAATCTATCGCTGCCCGAGAGGTATTCGGGAACACGCAAAATATGAATCCAAATTGACAAATCAACCTTGCCACTGGTTTGATCGAAAGAAGAGACGACCTTGGTAGTGTTCTGCGATATCCCATACCACTGAGTATCCAAACCCCATGAAAGGCTTAACCAAGGACCCGTATCTGCTTGGATGGTACTTGAGAAATCATCAAAGGAGCTAAACTGAAGTCCATAATATTCTTCAGCATTTGATTTTACACGCAACCAATCGAACCGCTCATAGAGCGAAACAAAGATATCATTTTGGCTAACTAAGCTTTGACGCATAGAAGCAATAACCCAAGTTCCATCCTCAATCCACGAAGCAGGCGACGCTATTGTGCCTGTCTCAGACCATTTGACCTGATCAAGAGTCGGCTCGATTGTATCGTAAACTTTCCAAATATCCTGATCTGACTGCGCATTCACCAGAACCGTCGGTGCGAACACTGCAAAAGCAAGAAAAACAACGCTTCCTATCAGGAAAAACCTTAACCTCATTCTCCCAACCACCCGCTCACTGCAAACCGCTATTTATCTAGTTCTAAATAAAAATCCTTCTAAAGTAACCAAAAAACTGCCAGATAAGTTCATTCAAAATGCAAGTATCCCGTAGAGCTGGGGGTTGCAAGAATCATCTAAAAAGCTTATCTTCTTCTAGCACCTACCATTTGACCTAGGGATAAAAAGGAAGAAAGGAAAAAAATGAAAATACATTATGCATTAACAGTCTTGGTCTGCATAGTTGTAATATCAACTGCGTGTCTCTGCCAAGCACAAACCCTCTCCAAACCAACTGTAACCGTCCCAAGCGGGTGGAAACTGGATACTGACACAGCTTACCCCAACGCACCATCGGAGCTCGACCCCGCGGGCGCAGGCTTGTTAGAGTATGTAAACTCCGACACTGACGACGACGTTGCAATATATTACGAAAAGGTGCAAGAAAACTACACGAATTCAGAGTTGGAAGATGCAGCAGTGACGCTGTTCCAAAGAGACTTTTCCGACTATGACGTAACCGACAGCGGAGTAGTTCAAGCTGCTGGCGTGCCCGCAGGATACGCAAGGAGCTATGACGAAACTATTGACACCTACGTATTAGACATGTTCTTCGTTAAGAACAATTATTGCTTCAACGTGATGGCAATATACGGCTCAAGTACTCAAAGCAGAGATCAGGTGACGTCGATAATTGACAGCATCGGAGTGGGAGGGGGAACCTTCTCGCTCGGAGGCAACTTGCTATATATCATCATAGGAGTCATTGCTGCGGTCATAGTGATCGTGGCTGTCGTTGTTGTGCTAAGGAGCAGAAAGAAGAAAACAACTCAACCGCAGCAGATCGTCCCAGGCAATTACCCGCCTCCACCGCCGCCACCTCCACGCTAGCTTTCAATCGCGCGCGACCTAAACCCCATTTTTCTATTTCAACGATAGGGGGCACACTTTTTGGCGATCGATCGATTTTCAAAAGCCTGCAGGAATCATTATTCATACAATGAAAAAATCCCAAATATCCATTGAAAACGCGCGACATGATTTCTATTATCATGTTGAGGACATAAGTTCTTCGATAGGATATTAGCGCGCTATTGTCGGGCTATTTATGGCGACTATTCTTGTTTTTCTTATGGATCTGGTAGGCAAATGCAATAGTTGACTCCCCGCAAATAATTGCTAAAACCACAACTGTATACTGAAAACCTTCAGCGGAGGCGAGTTCGGCAGAGTTTGGTTGAATATCCGTTGAATCTGGAGGGAGGGTTGGAGTAGGCTGAGGTTCCGCAGAGGTGTAGAGAGCATACAGGCTCATGACCGATTTTCCTTCATAAGCCCAGGTATTGGGAAGCGAACTTGTTAGATCATTTTTTGGTTGAGAAGTCGTGGAAAGGGAATTATCGTTGGTATCAAAAAAGTATCGAGTGTAGTCGTCGGAGTAGTACCCTAACCAATACACGGTATTTTGAGAAGCGGGAAAGTTCATGGTGAAGTTGAACCATTCACCTGAATAGTTCATTGTGGAGTTGTAGTATTCACCCGATGCTGACGTAACGTTGAAGGTCTCCAAACTCTGTGCAAGTGGTTCTCCAGTAAGCGGAAGCTGGGTGTTTGGATCGTTTGCAAATATTACCGCCCTAACGTTTGATCCTTCTGGAGTTCCCCACAAGTAGATGCTAATTTGCACGATGGTACCAGTATCTGGTGGAGTGGTGTAGTTGCAGAGGGTTATTGTTTGGGGGGCTCTCAGATTTGAGTATTCTTTGCCTTTGGTTGGGTATGCGAATTTATATTTTGGGATTTGTGTGGGGGTTGCTTCTGGAGTAGGTGTAGGTTTGGGAGATGGTCCAGCTGTGTTGGTTGGGAAAGGATTGAGGGTTGGTGTAGGCTGCAATATTGGCTGTTCTGTTGGAGTGGGCTCCGGTTCTATTGCAGGTGTTGGTGAAGGAGTTGGTTGTAACGTGGGTTGAGGAGTGGTTGTAGGGTTAGGCGTTTGTGTTGGGGTGGGTTCTGGGCTTGAAGTGGGGTTAGGGGTTGGAGTAGAAGTAATTTCGGGAGTTGGTGATGCAGTAGGGGTGGGAGTCGGGGTAGGCTCAGGAGTGGGTGCCTGGGTAGGTTCAGGTTCAGGGGTGGGGGTAGGAGTCGAGGTGGGTTCAGGAGTCGAGGTAGGGGTAGAAGTTGGAGTTTCCGTTGGGGTAGGTTCAGGCGTTGGAGTGGGTTCAGGAGTAGGAGTCGGAGTAGGGGCAGGCGTATAAATTATATCGAGTCTCGGGTCGTTATCTGTTCCCGCTGCCTCTCTGCTATCAAACAATACTTCGGAAATGCTGGACGTCTCGGCTGTTTTTATCACAAGGCTAAGCAACTTGTCCGTTGTATTGAGTTCACTGTTAGCAAATGCTGTGATATCCCAGCGATACCAGCTACCACTTTCGGACGTTGCAGTAGACAGTTGAGATCCAAATGCAGGCATATTGTTCCAAGTTACCTCAATTTCGCTCCAGGAATCGTCTAAAACAGCATAAACTGGCGAAATAGTGGTCCCGCCAGAGTTTTTGTGCAGGCGCAAATATGCTTTGGTAATAGTCGCGCCCGCGGGTATACTACTAAGATCAAATTTGATGAAGGCTCTTTCCGCGTGTAGGGGACTCGCGCTATATCTCACATTTAAAGTAGTAAGGGGGCCAAAGTTGCCTTCATCGATGTTGTAGTATTTGTATACATAGGAATCTGCAGCAGGGTATAGGGTGGATGTATCTGCTCTAACCGGTGTAAAAAAGAATCTTGAAGCCGTAGCAAGCATTAGTAGAATAGCTAGTGTGAATACTGTTTTCGTTGATTTTTTCATCTTTTTTCTTCTCCTTTCCTCTTCGCTATCTTTGGAATGGGAGTTGGATTTGGGCTCACCACGCGTGCGGTTTTCATGGGCGAGCAAGCTGTCAATACGAAACTCGCTACTAGCAAAGGGATGGTTATGCTTGTTTTCGACATCGTGGTTTGGTTTCCCAAGTATCCATACGAACCTTTCAGGAATGTAAACGGAAGAGCTGGTCAAGTTCTTTCTTTTCTTTGATTAGTATGCTTTATGAACTGTTAATCTGAATTGGAGGTTTAGATCCACAGCAAAAACGGACGTTGATAAAAATGCAGGATGAGTCTGGTTTCTGAATACCTATTTTATCTTCACAAGTCTTTTCTTAATAGTCAACTATAACATTGCTTGAGGAGTCTCCACGGTTAATCATTCCAAGAGACAAATTGCAGCCGTGATCAGTGCGGCAGTCAGCTTAAACGCCGCGAGAGTTAGCAGATGGCCCGAAACACTGAAAACGTTCAGAGAAATATGGTATGTTCCATTTGTTTGGTCACTCACGTGGTACCTCTTTTGGACGCTTCGCGATGCTTTTGTTTTGAATAGGGCGCTATTGGAGATAACTCCTTGGAACTATGTCGGAATCGCGATTTCTGTAACAGCTCTGCTATTTAGTTCTCAAATTTCAGATAAATTGAGAGAGGCTTATAGGTCTGTTCAGGGTGAAATCAGACCTGTTGTTGTGCAAGTGCCGAACACAGAAGTCAGTTTGAATGCAGCAACTGAGCTTGAACCAAATGGTGTTGAGAAAGCATTTGAAGAGGTGCAGCTCAAACAAGGGATTTCTTCGGACCCCGCGGAAATCAAACAAGCTGAACAAGAAAAACAAGCTGAGCAAGAACCACAAGAATGCCTACTACCTGGTGATGATCCCACGGATTGCTTTGTGTGTCCAAAACTGGTTGAATGTCTTCGCAGAAGGAAATAGTAAATAGTAAATCAATATGCTAAAACAATGTGAGGGCATTTAATGAAATAGAAGTGAATCATTTTGTTGAGCAATAGTCTTATTTGACGCGAACCCTAAATTGAAGCATATTAGATTTCGCGGTGAAAATATGATTCTAACTTCCGAAGATTCAGAGTGTGACGCTTTGTTGAATGTGGCAAAACTCATGGTTGTGGCCGCAAGAACCGCCCCGAAAGCCATGGGAGATGACAAGATAAAAGCGACCGTTATAACAGGCAAAGAGAAAGATGAATTGGCGAACACAATGGAGCAAATGGGAAAAACAAGAGACTCAAAGAACGTGAGGGACGCGGGAGCTGTGGTCTTGATAGGCGTTTGTTTTGGAAATCCAATCAAGGATTGGATAAATTATCAAGCGAAGCTGATAGATCTGGGCATAGCTATTGGTTCTGCTGTGAAGGTTGCAAGTGATTTAAACGTAGACAACAGAATCATGCGGAGCGTGGGTCTTGCTGCCACCAAAATGGGACTGTTGGAAGCTGATGAAATCCAAGGGATACCTTTATGCGTCAAAGGAAAGAACATATTTTTTGATCGAAAGACCCAGAACGCATAACAACCTTCTCTACAAAGCGCGCGCACAATGTTATGGCGGCAGCTGACTTGGTTTAAGCTCGGCTGTGAGGATTACCTTGACCTGGACTTCGATTTCCTCGATTGTCATAGGGGTTTCAACGTTGTCGTCTGCTTTAGCTATCGCTGTTCGCATTAGGAATGGTTCTGGGCGGTGTACGTCGCCCATGTTTAGCTCTTCGATGCGTAGGATTTCTCCAAGTGATAATTGTGCGCCTTGGGCGATTGCTTGGGCTCTTGTGAGTGCTGTGTGAACAGCGAGTTTTGGCGCTTCGGTTTCGGCTGCTTGCTGATTTTTTAGGGCGAAGAGTAGACCGGAAATGGTTAAGGTCGTATTGCGTGTGGCGTTGACTGTGTCGATTACGTTGCTGAGTCGGTTGAGGTCGTCGATGCGTATCTCGATTTGGTTGTTCACGATGTAGCCTTTGACTGTTCCTTTGCCGTCTTTCCATTCGAGTTCTGGTGTGAGAGTGTAGGATGTTGTTTTTATGGCGTCGGTTGATAATCCGGTTGCGCGTAGATCCGCTTGGAGGGCGACCATGTCTTTGGCGCTTTCTTTGCGTGCGTCTTCTGCTTTTGCATTGCGGGTTTGGGTGGAAATCGACAGCCATGCTTTGTTAGGCGTTTTCTTGACGGTTGCTTCACCCTGGGTTATAACGACTCGGGGGTGTGGGTTGGTCTGTGTGGGGCGACTATCCGAGGAAGAATCGTTGGGTTTCATGATTTTTCTACGGTTATGACTTGTATATACGCTTGACGATCTGCAAATCTGTGGGTTTGCGAGGGAGTTGCAATTTTAGGGGGTATGTATGGGTGGATATGGGAGTTTTGGGCTTGTTTTTATGAATACGTCGTGTTTTAGGCGTATTATTTTGAAGGTATTGCAAGAATTCGCCACAATCTTGCTGTCTTTAGGGATGTTATATCTACTCTTCTCGCGGAGAAGGGGTACCTTGTTTCTTCAATTGAGAAATTTCTTCTCCAATTGCCTTGAGTCGGTGGCGCATAGTTACTATCGTTTCCTTGATCTGTTTTCGTTGTGCCTCTAAGTCTTGAAGGTTTTCTTCTTTGTCTTCTAGGAAGGTTGAAAACATCGAAGGCATGTTGGACAGGGGTGTTTTTGCCATTTCCACGTTGAGAACGTCTTTGGCGAATTCTTGGAACAGGTTATAAATATTGTTGGAAATTTCTGTTTGCTTCGTAATGGCTCGTTTGAGGATGGCCTCTCCCGAACTTGTGACTGTGTAGACTTTGAATCTTCGTTTCTTCTGAGCTTGCCACTGACCCTTAATATATCCTGATTGCTCTAGGTCGCGCAGAATGGGGTAGACTCCGCCTGGTGTGGGCTTATATAAGCCCTTGGAGCGATTCTTGAATTCTTTCATGAGTTCGTAGCCGTGGGATGGTTTCTTGTTTAGCAGGATCAGGATACCTATCCGTATGTATCCTTTTTGGGCTTCTTTGAGCCAGTTTTGGGCTGTTTTATCGACAGTTTCTGCCTTCATTATTGTTCAAGCATAGAGTGTTCGGCAAGCAATATTTATATTTTACCACAATATATTGCATAGAATAATATTAGAAAAATTGGTCCTGTAAATGGATAACGGCAACATAATTGAAGCTAATAACTTGACGAAGAACTTCGGAAATTTTACAGCAGTAGACGACATCTCATTCACCGTTAAAAAAGGCGAAATATTTGGGCTTTTAGGACCTAACGGAGCTGGTAAGAGCACGATATTGCGAATGCTTTCCACGCTATCAAGACCGACAAAGGGAACGGCCGTCATCGGTGGTTACGATACGGTAATGCATGACACTGAAGTTCGTAAGCTAATTGGTATAGTCTCTGAGAAAATGATTATTTATAATCGTTTAACTGCAAAAGAGAACCTCTGGTTTTTTGGCAGTCTCTTCAACATCCCAAAAGATGTGTTAACGAAGAGAATCGATGAGTTGCTGGAGCTCGTCAATCTAACTAAGTGGAAAAACGCTCAGGTTGGCACCTTCTCGACTGGTATGCGTCAAAGGATGAATGTTGTGAGGGCGTTGCTGAACATGCCGCATGTTCTCTTCTTGGATGAACCAACACTGGGCTTAGACCCTCAATCTTCGAATGAAATAAGAGATTTCATAAAGAAGCTCAATCAGGAACAGGGAACCACTGTCATAATAACTACCCACATGATGGCTGACGCTGACTTGTTATGTGACCGGATAGCTATCGTCGATCATGGAAAAATTGTAGCGTTGGATACTTCTACGAATCTGAAAAAGATTATTTCAGGAGCGGACACTATGATAATTAAACTTGAAATCGCGAACTTAACCCCTGATATAATATCGTCAATTAAAGCACTTGACTGTGTAGATGCTGTAACCCAAGAAAACTCCATGACCCTACATACGATCGTTCATGGAACGGAAGCTTTCGACAACATAATTGACACCGTCAGGAAAAAGGACGCAAAGATAACGTCGATGGCGAATCTGCAACCCACTCTTGAAGACGTATTTTTGCACATTACGGGGCATGAAGTTAGGGACAGCGCAGACCAGAAGATTCCGCTGGAACATGGTCCAAAGCATTTTAGAGCACAAAGGAGAGTTAGGTGATAGAAGATGACTGCAAAAACAATTCTTAGCCATAGCTTTAGAATCGCTTGGAAAGACCTTATGGAGCTATTCCGAAACCGGCTAGGCTTGGTCCTCCTTGTTGTTATGCCATTGTTCATGATGGTTATGGTCGGATTCATTTACCCAACTGGCGGTGTCAGCATAAAAAACATGTCAATTGCTATGGTAAATGAGGATTCTGGTTTCAACGGCTCAACAAACGCAAGCCAGACATTCTTTGCGACCCTGCAAGGCATTAATGCTCAGACAGACATGATGACTCTTACCACGGCGTCAGGTTTAGATGAAGTTAAAGATTTGGTGCAGAGAGGCGAACTCAGCGGTGGCATTGTGATTCCCGAAAACTTTAGTCGATGCGTGTATAGTGGCCAGCAGGGAACCGTAATTATTATTACCGACGAATCCAATCCACAGATTTCCGCGACAATCCGAGGTGTACTTTCTGGTGTCTTCGATAGTATGGGCACTATGATGGCTCAACAACAAGTACTGATAATGAATTCAACCCTGAACGCAACGAGCGCCCTTGCAGTCGTAAAACCCATTAGCGTGCAAAGTCAGGGTATCGTTCCAGGCAGCCCAAGCTATTTCGACTTCATTGCGCCAGGCATCATGGCTATGACTGTTATGATGAGTGTCATGACTGGGCTACCAGTTGCTATTTCTCAAGAGAAGGAAATTGGGACAATGGACGGTATGATGGTTGCGCCAATAAATAGGCTCTCGATTCTGTTGGGCAAAACGATAGCTCAAACGGCCAGAGGGTTAATCCAGGGTGTAATAATCTTGGCGTTAGCTATTGGCATATTTGGCGTTGCTATTCAAGGAAGCATCCTATTGGTTTTCGGGTTACTGTTGCTGGGCGTGTTTAGTTTCGTCGGGTTGGGCATAGTTATAACCTCATTCACCAAAGACCAAGAGACAGCGCAGATGCTCATGATGACCCTGATGTTCCCGATGATGTTCCTTAGCGGCGTGTTCTTCCCGATACAGCAGATGCCAGGATTCATGCAAACCATCTCCAGTTTCCTGCCCCTAACATACGCGTCAGGTGCGCTTAGAAAGGTCATGGTTCTTGGCGCAGGCATACCACAAATATCCACAGAACTCATAATACTGATCGTGTTCGGCATAGTGATGATTGCGATAGCATTGCCAGTTTTCAAAAGGATGATGACGCGATAGGAACAAAGATAAAAACTTGAGCGTACTCTGTTCCAAATGCCTTTCTTTCAATTTGCCCACTTTTGAGACGCAAGAACGCATGAAAAGACAAGAAGCCAATAGAACGTTTCTTTCTGGAATGGATCTGATCTGGAACAGCGCGAGCTAAGACAGCCTAACCTGTTATAGACAGGTTCTTATATGCAAGAGACTCCAACAAAAGCGGGAGAAGCACATGAAAAATAAGTTCCTCTCAAAACTCCTTGTTACTTTTTTGGGTTGCCACCATTTGTTTGAGAAGGAATGGATTGTTTGTGACAGTTTCTGCAAATGCATTTTGTCAAAAGTTTTAAAGACACAGGGCAACGTTACTTTATAGAAGGTTTTGATGCGTTTTTCGAGAACGCCTTTTGATGTAGGGATCTTAGCATGGTTGAAAGAAAGTCGGCATTTATGGAAATTGATGAGCTTAACAAGGAGCTTGATTTAATATTCTTGGATCTGAAGGATCAAATTGCTAAGGTTGAAAATCGTATTCGTTCTTTGGAATTGGATCTTATGTACAATAACGTTGAGAAGGATGTTTACTTGGAAAAAATCGAGAAGATTGGCAAAAAAGTCTCTGATCTTAGAGGCGTGCTTGAAGGGCTCAGAAAAGCCGAAAAAGAGTTGCAGCAAGACTTTGAATAGGCCAAGTTCTGCTTGAGTGTGCGTGAGGAATGAGCCATAAAATCTAATTAACTGGGGACATTGATGAATATTGTCGACAAGAAAGAAAGGATAATTTGGTGAGAGGTCTAACCTTGAAGATTAACTGGTTTTTGATTAGTTCGGGGAAGCTGCAGAAACAGCCAACTATCACAGGCTGGCCAACTGCTGATATAAGAAAGCTGGGTGAATGCTGGTTTGATGTCGAAGAAACTACACCTGAGGAACTTCAAGGTTTTCTCGCGCATTTGGATCTTCACCCCGTGATGATAAATCGTTGCCTAGACTTGGAGGACACGCCTGGTGTAATTTCATATGGTAGAGCTGTTCTACTAGAATTTCCCGCAGTCCTTGATCTAGATGCTTTGGATCCATCATATCTCACAATAGTGCTTCAGAGTCCAGTGTTAGTGACAATTAGATCTTGTCCAATTCCTGCCCTTGAGAATCTTATTAATGAAATTGCAGCGGAGAAAACGCCCAATGTGAGTCATCTGATTCAGATTGTTTATCTAATTCTCGATGAGCTCACGGATTTGAGCATTCGGGCAGAAACCGTGGTCCGTGACAAGACTTTGAATGTAGCTAAGGCTTTGGCTGACAATCCGGATAGTGTTGACGGCCGTGTTCTTACAGATTTGCGGTGGCAGGTTGATAAGCTGATTTCTTTGATTGAAAATCAGCTCTATTGCGTTTCCGGTCTAAATTCTTCTGATAATGAGGCGTTGCGGGAGCCTCATCGTAAGGCGTACATTCAGGATCTGGAGTCGGAACTCGAGATTGCACAAGGTGGCGTTCATCGTTTGGAGACTCGGGTAAACGGGTTGTATGACGCTTATCAGTCGGCAGGTAGTTCTCGTGTGGAAAAAAGGCTGCGAATATTGACTATTGTCTCTGCTGTTACGTTGCCTTTTAGTCTTATTGCTGGTTTGTTAGGAATGAACGTAGGGGGGCTGCCGGCAACGCAAGATCCTATGGGGTTTGTAATCGTTATAGGCTTAATGCTGGCTATTGGGGCGGTGGAGTTGTGGTATTTTAAGTGGAAGGGATGGCTTGATTAATGTTGGAGTTAGAGGTCGTATTCCTCCAAGTACGCAGGAGCAGTTACTACCCATCCGCCTTTTGAATGCAGAAAGTTCTCTAAGCTCAAGAGCGCCCCTTCTTCGCCGTGAGTTAGGAAGACATGTTTCGGCGGGGATTTGAAGTTGTCTAGCCAGCGGTGCAAATCGCTCATGCCAGCATGGGCGGACAAGCCATCGATGTTCTCGATCTTCATCCGCACTGGATAGGATTCCCCTAGAATTTGGACAGGTGAAGTGCCTTCCAAGATCTGTCGTCCCAGTGTTCCGACTGCTTGGTAGCCCACAAAGAGAAGCGTGGATTCGGGACGAGTTATCTCTCTTGCCAAATGATGCTTGATGCGTCCTCCTGTAATCATCCCCGAACCAGCCATAATGATGACTGATCCCTTGATCTGGTTAATTGCTTTGGATCCTTCGACTGATTCGACAAGTTTCAGTCCCGGAAAGTCAAAGGGGGATAGACCGTTCTTGAATCGCTCTTGTGTTTCTTTGTCAAAATATTTCTTGTTTTGTTCGAATACCTTCGTGACTTCGACGGCCATTGGGCTGTCCAGAAAGGTTACAATGTATGGGATTTTTCGTGTATGCGCCAATAGGCTGAATCGGTATAGTAGCTCTTGGGCACGTTCAATTGCAAAGGAGGGGATAATGAGGTTCCCAGCTGCATTTAGCGTTTCGTTGACGACCTCCCGGAGTTTTTCGTCAATATCTTGTGTACTGTCGTGATCTCGATCTCCGTATGTTGACTCCATGACTACGTAGTCTGATCGATCAAAGACAGAGGGATTGTTTAGCAGGGGCTTGTTCCACTGACCGATGTCGCCTGAGAAGATGATGTTACGCGAACCGATGTCATCTTGGAACACGATTTCAATCATGGCTGAGCCAAGAATGTGACCAGCATCGTGGAAACATACCTTGATCTGGTCGTTGAGCGGAGTAAGCTCTTCATATGGAACAGCCTTTAGGAGGGGAAAACACTTTTCTGCGTCTTGGACGGTGTACAAAGGGATTTCCGGGTATGCTCCTTTTCTGCCTTCCTTCTCGTGGCGTTTTTTCTTGAATGCAGCATCTTCTTCCTGAATCCGAGCAGAATCCAAAATCACTATCGGGAACAACTCTTCAGATGCAGGGGTCAGCAGGATTTGTCCCGCAAAACCTTCCTTGACAAGCTTAGGAACAAGTCCGCAGTGGTCTTGGTGAACATGGGTGAGCAGGATATATTGGATTAGGTTTGGAGGAACTGGGAAAGGTTCCCAGTTTCGGCTGGAAAAGTCTCGTTCCTGAAATATTCCGCAATCGACCAGGATCTTGACTCCAGCATCCTCGAGCAAGTAGCTTGATCCCGTCACTTGATGCGTGGCACCTAAAAACTTTAGTTTCATGAACTTCCCTTGCACTGTAGTTTCTAATTTCTGCCTTTATCAATTTTTGGTCTCACCAACCGCACGGAGTGCAAATTTATTTCTCTGCTGCTCGTCGGACTCCTCAGTGCGACTCCGATGCGGCAATTGCTTTGAGTTGCATGGCGGGTTGTGGAGGAATGAAGAGTGCACTGCCAAACGCAAAGGTGGTTCATGGGATGGCTGCTTTGGACACTCTTGCTGCTTATCTGCATGTTGAGAAAGGAAAAATGTTTTTGGACAGAGCCAAAAGCAAGGTTGTCAAGTTCAGAGAAATGAACAAAACGACTTAGGAATTGGAACTAAATTTTTCCCTGATACCTGCCTGAACCCCGATTCTTAACAGTTCTATTTTTCACCGTGAAAGTCGGAGGGCATTAGATTTTTGGTTTTCTTGTTTCTACAATCGCGTTCCAATGCAGGCTATTTTTTTGGTCCAATCTACAACAACTGAATTTGCCTGTGTCCACCAACTTCCTAGCCATTTTTCTCGAAACTAAAATCTAGCCCAAGTAAACGGAGAAGTTAAGAGCAAGGAATATTCAATGCTACTTTGTAGGAATTACCTTTGTCACAGATGATGAAAGGTTTTTCTAAATGGAGAAATGTTCTAGTTAGAGCTTCCGTTTTCGGGATTGCCATGATTTTTGCAGATCTTGTCTTAGTCTATTTCTTTGGTTCTCAAATTTGGTCTAACGCTGGATACTTTTTTGGGAACGATTCGAGAATCACATTGAGTGTTCTCTTATTTATTGAGGGCGGAGTTCTCCTCGCAATGGGCACACTGTGGGCTTCAGGTTCTATGGATAAGGTATACTATGGCAAATATTATAAAACCCCTGCCTCTTTGAGCAGGCAAGATTGGGAACAGCGGAAAGAGCAAACAGAAAACCCGAGCAATGCAGTCAAAATTCTAATGCTTATGGGAGGTTTACTCTTAATTGCGGCATTCCTCTTGCTTTTGGCATAGAAGGCTTTTTTTCACACTGAAATTCTACTGTACGTTCTGAATACGCCTGAAAATAGGGTGATTTCGTTTCCCACGTGGAAATGTGTGTGCGTTAGAATTTGTTCTCCAAATCCAAAACTACTGCTCCTAGTCTTCTATAAGCAAAACATAAAATTGTCTAATGTGTAGAGTCCTAGGATGTTGTGCTAAAGCATGAAACTCCATTGTTTGAAATGTGGTCATCTGCTACCAAAAGATGAGGGCGCAAAATCCTTGCTACCATTTGAAGTTTACCGCTGCCGAAATTGCGGGGACGGTATGCTTCTTGATACGGCTACAAAAGAAGCCTATTTGATTCCTAAAAGCCTAGGATTGTTCGAGATGACACTTGAAAAAGTCAAAAAAGCAATCAGCCAAATTCCTTATGATGAAGATTATTAAACTTCTATCGCGTTTGACAGTCAAGTACCAATCATGGAATCTCATCTCAGCGCTGGTGCTAGCTTGTAATACGAAAAACTTTGCTTTGTGATATTCGCGTCAATCGCAAAAGTGTATGCCAGGGAACTTGAAAAACCCTCAATATAAAAAAGATTAAAAAGACTTGAGTTTGGTGCACCAAGTCGAAATTTTGCGTTCATTTTCTTCCTGGTTCTCAAAAGTCTTAGACACCACGAGGTCCCCGACTAAGTTTCCGCCAGATACAAGGGGCTTCATCCTTGCAAGAGCTTTCTCTTTCCCATTCCCTTCGTTTGTACAAAAAATCGCCACCTTCTTTTCCGAAAGATCATTCCGCTTCAAGTATGTTCTTATGGCTGATGAAGGTCTACTATTCCAAACTGGCGAACCAACCACAATCAAGTCAAAATCTCTTGGCGACTTTTGCATTTCCCCAATTTTTGTTTCCCTACCGCGAGTAGCTTCGTACCCGGCCTTTAGGAAGCCAAACCACCCACGCCTGTTTGCTAGATCAACAACCTCCTCGATGTCTGCTCCGAGGTCCATGGCTATTTTTTCAGCTACAAACTTGGTATTGCCAGTTCGAGAATAATACACAACCAATGATTTCATTTAGGTTCCTCTGTTTTCCGGATACAAAATGTGACACTTTTCTTAACAGCTTAAACTTTGTGCTCGAAAAAATCCGAAACCAAGCCCTTCTGTGACGGTTCTAACATTGATGAAGGGTTCACTGAGGGCGAGAATATACTGAAAAAGGCGCCGTCCAAAAATGGGAATACATAAGTCTCTTACTGTTTTTCAGCAAGGTCCTTAAGCTGCTTTTTATTTAAGCCAACTCCTGGCTCAGCATCTAAGCGTTTGTGCACTTTTCCTTTTTCGAACAAAATCACCGTTGGATAGTATTCTATGGCGTATTCTTCGCAGATATCCGGTTCCTCGTCCACAATAACGCTAAGGCATTCTTTCGGATTCTTCTTCGAGTACTCTTCAAAGATTGGCAAAAACCGCTGGGAAAATGGGCACCAGGTTGCATAGAATAGAACGAATGCTTTGTCTTTGTTCTCTATTTCTTCCTGAAAAGTGCTTTTTCTTTTCGTTTTTGGTTCGTGTTTTTCAGCTTTGCTCATGAGTTTTCACCTCGACATATCTGATTTCAACTATGTCGTGTTGACTTATTTGGACAGCCCAAGCTGTTTCATAAACCCCACAACATCATAGAATAGCCTTTCTTCGACGATTTCGCCGTTCTTCCAGGTGGCAACTGTGCAAAATTCTAGCTTCGCCGTCTTACCAGTAGGCGGGATAATCTTTCCATCCGCACCTTGCATAGGTCCTTTCATAGTTACGGTCCAATCAGCGACCGTGCACGTGTGATCTCCTTGACCGATCGCAATCTTGTATGGGTTGTTGATTAATCGGTTGTCGAAGGTTTTGAAGAACTCGGTAGCCTCGACGTCGTGGTTGTGTCGTCCTCTTGTAGGGTCGGGTTGATTTGGCCAATACACGGCGACGTCTTCTCTATGGCGTTTCTTGAAAGTCTCCCAAAGCGGGCTGCCAGGTCCTGCGTTCCATGCGTCGTCAAGTGTTTTCATCAACTGAAGGTTTTCCTTCACGCCCATATCGTTCACCTACTCTTTGAGTTGATATTTAGAGTTAATAAACTTGTCATGCTCACGCTTTTTCTATAAGTTGTTAAAGGCCCACCATTGAAGCCCGCTTTGCGAATACCTTTTATTGGTGAAGGTTCTAATCGTAATTCCGCGTCTAAATCTTGGAGACTAAGAATATGGCGAAATGTCCTCAATGTGGAAAAGAAGTAGTACCTAAAAAAACCTGGAAAATGGCCGGAAGACCAGACAAACAAGGAAAAAGAACAGAACTCACAATTGCCTTATGTGAATGTTGCGGAAAAACTTTCAGATCAACAATAGCCAAGAAGAAAATTTAGGTTTTCGATTAATCGTACATTTTTCCCCTTTTTTCTTTTTGTAGTATCATGTCGCAATTGTTGCTCTTTATCGTGGTGCATTATTCTTTTGAGTTCTGGAGAAAGTTCTCATAGTCTTCTACCCAGTTCCAGTGAAAGCGTGTTTTCGGTCTCTTCTGTTTCACCAGTTCATAAGCATCTTTGAGGGTCATGCTGTTTTTCTGGGCTATGTAGAGCATGACGATGAAGGGCGTTCTGTCAACTCCTTCAAGGCAGTGAACAAGCACCTTCGCCTTGAGGCTAGCCAAGGCGGCCAGAAGGGTAGTTATCTTCTTAGCCCTTTCGCAATTGAGTGTGTGGCGCATCTCCGAGAAATCGAGATCGAACGCGGTTCTCACATCTATTATCAGGTCAATGTTCTCATTCCTAAGCAGGTCCACGTTGTTGGCGTCAACAAGGTTCCCTATGGCTACACAGTTATCTACCCAGTTCAATCCAAATCACACTAACTTATGTTCTGGACGCTTCTGCTTTAAGTGTCCTTCGACATTTGCTTTTGACCTCGAAACAATTGCTGCTCAGTGCCGCGTCTTTACCTGCAAGCTCAAAATTGTGAAAAACATAATAGCTCAATAACTAGTATCGAATCGAGGCAAGACTATGATAATTGCAGTTAGAAAATTGGCGGTTGCAGTCGTCTGCATCTTATTAGCAGCAAGCTTAGTTGGGGCAATAGCAAACTACACCGCGGTAATAGCCGCAAAGGATAACATATTGGCAATTCAGGAATCCACCAATAACAACTTGACTGCTCAAATAGCGGAAAACAACATCACAATCTCCTCATTAACCACCCAACTGGAAAATGCAACATCTCAAATAGCTGCACTTGCTGAACAAAAGGATCAACTAGTCGGCAGTATTGCAACCCTAAACGCCAAAATACTGGATCTTGAAGATCGGCTTGCTCTTGCAAATGCCCAATTAGACTCCTCAAATTCCAGTATGGTTGAGCTGCAAAATCAAGTAAACTACCTACAATCGATAAATTACTTGAATAATTCGCAGCTGCAAACTCTTGTTTTTCACGCCTCGGAAAAAGGACCCGGATACACTTGGGGTCACCTTCCAAACGTTACTTATACCTATAATCAACTTTTGGCTCTCAATAAAGGCAAATACAATATTCTCCTGTTGCCCGAATACAAGGGACACCAGAGCTGGACCGAAGAGTTATCATGGATCGCGGGCAATTTTGGGGGAAAAAATGGCATACCTATTATGCTGAATGTTTTTGGCGGTGGCGACACTAGCACTCCTACCCCGATGTTGTCAATTGGCGACATACAGGCAGCCATGGAGGTGGCGAACATTAGGCAACTGCGAATATCCGAAGTTATGTCCTGGCACATCGAGCATCCGGGAACCCCTTTTCCAACCGCTTACCTTACGTCACTTCTTGAATTCTGCAAGACAAACAACCTGAAAATTTTCTGGACAGAATGGAAGATAGACGCCTTACCCGATGTGGCAACATTCGCTGCGATCCAAAATTGCACTAAAGGGTGTGAGGACGTGGTTACAGTTTCCTTTTCTACTAACTCTGGAGAGCTTGAACCGGCAGATGGATTCATGCTAATGCACAATATGTTCCAACATTGGGGTGGTTCAGTCCAAGCTTGGTACTATGTAACACGCTACGGCACAGATCCCCTAAACATGCCTATCTCAACACTGACACAACACGCCCTATTGGCAAAAAACATGGGAGCAGAAACTATCCAGTTTGAACCGTATTGGTATTTCTTTGATAACGGCACACCAAACGATTACCTGAAGCTTCTGATGGGCATGTTAACTTAAGCGTTCGCAATGCTTAACTCCAAAGAAGATAGATACCAAATTCTAACCAAGCTTTTTATTACATATTTGGCGCGGTATTACTTGCGTGAAACTGAGACTGCTCTTAAGAAGAGCCTGCAGAGGCTTCTGATTGCAGGAATAATTGTCTGTGTATTGGTGTCCCTCGGAATTCTGTTACTTGGATCTGCTGCTCTCTTTCTAATCATTGGATCGCTCAAGTACCTGAGCACGTTCATGCCGGCGTGGGAAGCTTGGATGATAATGGGTTTCATTTCAGCAGTTGTCGCCGCACTGCTCTTTGTGGTGCTTTTCCTCTTCATAAGGAAGAAATTGAAGCCACCTGTAACCAAGCAAGTTTGAGTGCAACTCTCGCAAGGCTCTTCTTTTCTTTATCCTTCATGGACAAGAAGGCGTTATTTGACCCTTTCAGGTCATAGGGTTGCAGTAGCTAGACAAGTTTTTTAAACAAACTTGATGATATTGGAAAGGGGAGAAATTTATGGGCATAGCAAAAGATATCGTAGAGATTTTGACTAAGGAAAAACTGCTCGTGTACTTCTTGCTGCTTTGGGCTGCTACGTTCTTCTTCTGGGCAATACACGGACTGTGGGTAAATGCAGTTCATGTGGAAGGGGCTGCAGACGTGTTGGCAATAATTGCTAATCTGATGGATTTGTTAGCTGGGGTGGTGCTGGCTTTGCTTGCGGTGAAGCTTCTGAAAAGTGGCTTCCTCGGGACTCTATCTAAAGAGAAGTTGGTCGTGTACTTCTTGCTGCTTTGGGCTGGTTCGTTCTTCTTCTGGGCGTTGTCTGATTTTGCATATTATGGACCCTATGCTTTGAGATACGGAGAGGACGCTATGGCACTTGTCGCAGCTATATTTGAATTGGCAGCTGGAGCAGTTCTAGCGTTGCTGGGTTGGAGACTGCTGACAAACAAGAAAACAGAAGCTGCACCTTATTATCCGCCACCGCCTCCAGCCAGTTGATTGTTGTTCCCGCACAATCCCTTTTTTTCTTCATTTTGTTCATGCACGGATAGGACCAAGTCGCGGTTGTCTGGGTTGTTATAGAGTCGCTTGGCTGTTTTTGGGCTTTTCGGCAGGACAAATTAGTCGTTTTCATGGTGGTCAGGGGGAGGTTGAGGGGGGTTTGGTTGTGGTGAATGCGTTTTTGACACGTCAAAGCGCAACAACGTGAAGGGAAAGGCTGAGTATGAGCGAGTTGGTAAGAACTACAAGAGTCTGCCCCAGTACAAGCGGGAGCGTGAGCGTCGCCGGAGGGTTTTGGAGTTGGAGAGTAAAGGCTTGACGGTTGGGCAGATTGCGGGGGAGTCGGGTGTGAGTGGTCGAGCGGTTTTACGTGATTTAGCTCGGGTCCAGTCTTACATTGAGAGCCAACGCGCCTTCGCTTTGGGGCGCCAGAATGAGTTGGCGAGGGAGGAGTCTAGGAGCTTAAGCCTCAAGAAACAGTTGGAGAGGGTCAAGGAGTTTGTGGCTTTTGAGCGTGACATGCAAAGAAAGCTTAGGGTTTGCAGTTTCTTGCAGGTGATTGTTGATTTGGATGCCCTCAAAATCGGGAAGCCCGCGGTGAGGTATAAGCCGCAGTTGCCGTTGCGCATGCTTGAGAACAGCCGCATAAACCTTGACTTAATGTACGACGGAAAAATACTTCATCTCGGCCGAATGTGGGTTGCAAACACATATCCTAAACATGTAGACCTGCAAACAAACTAAGAAGCCTTTTTCTGGTTTTGGGTCTGCTATTCTCTGTGTTTGTATGGTGCGCGTTGTCCGTATGCTTCTGTCTGACATGAGACAAGAGAGAAAAGAGGTGGATGAGTGATCCTCAAAGCAGTTGAGACGGCGAACTGGTTAGGATGGTTAGAGCTGATTTCTTTCTGGATCAACATATATTATCGAGATAATGCCCTAATAATTCATAGTTCGATTGTTGATCGAACAAGTTTGCGCACTATCTATTAAGGGTGAAGTTGATGCTGGATGCGATAGTGATAGGAGGAGGACCTGCTGGGGCCCATTTCGCGTACCAGGCTTCTAGGAAAGGGTATTCTGTTTCCCTTGTTGAATCGAAGGCGCTTGGTCGGTACAAATGTTGTGCTGGCGGAATCTCAAAACGATTCTTAAAAATTTGTGAAGTACCTCCGAAATTGGTGGAGCGGAAGATCAAGAGTTTTCATATGATTTCGCCTACGGGGGAAAAGACGGAGATAGATTTTGAGGAGCCGGTTGGCGTTACGGTCTATAGGACGTCATTTGACAAATGGCTAGTGGAACGTGCTATTGATGTCGGTACCGAAGCGACATTTGAGGTAGGCGCTAGAAAGATTCGGTTTCTGAGTGATTACGTTGAGACTGAGCTGAGCGATGGCAAAATCCTTCGTTCCAAACTCTTGGTTGGTGCGTTCGGGATGGCGCCGGCTATGTTTCGGGAACTTCAAATCAAGATGCCGGAGTTTTTGATGGGTGTGCAGGTTGAGCTTTCTATGTCTGAATCTCAGGTGGATCGGTCGATTGGCAACAGAACCGAATTCTATTATGATCCAGTGTACTCGAATCGTGGGTATGTTTGGGTTTTTCCGAAGAGGGAGGGTGTCTCAGTTGGACTTGTGACGGGTTCGCTTGACAAAGGGAAGAGAGAGGTTGTTTTTGATTTTATTAGAAATCATCCAATAGCATCCAAGGAACTCATTAATTGCAGTCCTCGGTTATTTGATGGAAGTGATTTTCATTGTGCGATGATCCCAAACAGCCCGCTTAAAGTCACTTATGGAAATCGGTACCTCTTGCTGGGTGATGCTGCAGGGCTTGTAGATCAAACTAATTGGGAAGGGATCTTTTTTGCTTTCAAATCAGCCGACATAGCTGTCGAGACTTTGGAAAAAAACTATGATAAATCAGACTTCTCGTTGAACGCACTTTCCGCCTATCAAAAAGGTTGGAAAATGATCTTTGGTGAAGAGTTGAGTTATGGCAAAAAAACCCAGAATCGATTTTATGGAGAGAACATGAAGAGGGTATGGACTCTTTTTATATCGGAGTTGAACAGAGATGAATCATTAAAGGCTCTTTTTAAGGAACAACTTTTTAATGGGATGCCCGTGGCAATGACTGTCAAGAAGATACCATTATTAACCAAGCTTCGCTTGTTTTCAAAATCGCGCATATGAACGTCATTTTGCCATAAAATAGCAAAAATGATCCTCCATTAAAAATGAAGGTTTTTCTCGCGTTTTCTTTTTGCCAAAGCCAATTATAAACTGTAATGGGTTCAAATCCCAGCGGCCTGATTTTGCGTTTTTAAGTTCTGGGGAGGTGGCAAAAATCTAAATTCTCAGTCGCCTATGTTTGCAGCAGCCTTCCAAGAGTGATAAGAATGACAAAACCAGCTATAATTATCGATCATCTTTTCAAGAAATATGAAGATGTCAAAGCCGTTGATGGCTTAAGCCTGAAGGTTGAGAGAGGCGAGCTTTTCGGATTGTTAGGCCCAAATGGCGCAGGCAAAACTACCGTCATAAACATTCTTTGCGGCTTGACAAAACCGACGGAAGGCACTGCAAAGGTTGGTGATTACGACGTTCAAAAAGAGGGCGGGAAGATTAAGGAATTGATTGGAGTGTGCCCTCAGGAGACCGCGGTCTATCCTTATTTGACCGGCGCCGAGAACGTTGACCTCTTCGGTAATCTGCACAGCATGAACAAGGAAACTCTCAAAAAGAGGCGTGCTATGCTTTTGGAAAAAATGGGGCTAACTCAAGAGGCTAAGAGAAAGGCTGAGAAATATAGTGGCGGCATGAAACGTAGACTAAGCCTTGTCCTTGCTGTTATTCACGATCCGCAAATCGCATTTTTAGATGAACCAACGGTAGCCATGGACCCGCAGTCTCGCCACGCAGTTTGGGATTTCATAAGGGAACTCAAGAAGGAAGGAAAAACTATCATTTTGACTACGCATTACATGGAAGAAGCTGAGACGCTCTGTGATCGCGTCGGTATAATTGACCATGGAAAGCTGATAGCGATTGGTTCGCCTAAGGATTTGATTTCAAATGGAGGAGTAGCTAACTTGGAAGAGATTTTCATTAAACTTACTGGGAGAAGGATAAGGGAGGAGATATAGATGCAGCTTCAAAGGGTGTTGGCTTTAACGAAAAAAGAAATGAAGAAGACTATTCGCGAACCTGCGGTGCTTTTCATGATTTTCTTGTTCCCGATAGTTTTCGTATTCGCTTTCGGCTCTGCCTTCAGCGGAGGTGGACTGCCAACTTACAATATTGGCGTAGTTAACATGGATCAAGAAAATTCGATAAACGCATCGCAAACACTCCTCACCACATTGTCGGAGACCAAGATATTGAATCTCCAAATGTACTCTGACAATCAGACGGCTCAAAGCGATTTGTCCCAGGGCAGTATTCAAGCGATTATGATCGTTCCCACAGATTTTAGCCAGAGTTTCGCTTCGTATCAAGCAGCGCCTGACGCGCCGAGCACATGGATGAATGCTACAGTTGCGCTTTACTTGGACAAGGGCTCTCTTGTAGCCACTCAGGCTATTCCGCCTATTATCCAGCAGGTTCTGATAGCAATTGCTGGTCAGAAAGAGCAAGCACCCGTGATCCCGTTCCGCTTGGAGATTGCGTCTCTGATTGATGTGAAGGTTCCCTCAACACTTGACTTCATTGCTCCGGGCATGTTTACTTTTGCATCAATATTTCTCATCATGATGGTCGCGCAATCGTTCACCCAGGATCGCGAGAATGGCATGATGAAACGTATCCGTATCACGCCCACCACGCCAACCGAGTTCATGACAAGCCAAGTGATCTCCTACATGGGTATCGCGCTGGTCCAGGCTGCCTTGGTTTTTGTCATGGTGTACGTTATGGGTTTCAGACCGCAGGTTGGTATACCTGTTTACTTATTTGCGTTCATACTGGTGCTTCTGTTCTCTCTTTCAAACATAGGCTTTGGCCTAATCACGGCTACCATTGCGAAATCCTCGGGTGCCGCCACAGGTTTAAGTTTCCTATTTGTGCTGCCTCAATTGTTCCTGGGCACCTTCGTTGGCGCTTCCCTCAGCTCTGGCGCCCAAGTGGCAGGCAAATTCGTCCCTAGCTATTACGTGACTGACGCATTGACCTCGCTATTCTTGAGAGGAGCAGCGATCACTAGTCTGTCCGTACTGTTAGACGCGACAATAGTGTCTGTGTTCTGTGCTTCCATTCTAGCTGTGGGCATAACCCTTTACGGAAAATACTTCAGAATCTAAGGAACGCAAAACAAAAATACCAGAAATCATTAACCCAACTGGATCTGAACGAAACGTTTTGTGTGGTCGGAGCTGTTTTTTGATGAGGTGTATTAGTTGGCAACGATGAAGGAAATGATCTACTCATTCTTTAATGAGGTTAAAGCGATTCTCAAAGATTACGTGCGTGAAACAGAGACTGCTCTTAAGAAGCGCTTCCAGAGGCTTCTGATTGCAGGAATAATTGTCTGTGTATTGGTGTCCCTCGGAATTCTGTTACTTGGATCTGCTGCTCTCTTTCTAATCATTGGATCGCTCAAGTACCTGAGCACGTTCATGCCGGCGTGGGAGGCTTGGATGATAATGGGTTTCATTTCAGCAGTTGTTGCGACGTTGCTCTTTGTGGTGCTTTTGGTCTTCTTAAGGAAGAAATTGAAGCCACCTCCAGCCAAGCAAACGTGAGTGGCAGTTGGCAAGTTTGACGGTAACGAACATGTTTTGAGGGACTTCTTCCTTTTGAATCAAGAACGTTCATGAAATGTTTGCGGTAGTTGGAGTTGTCTCATTTATCAGATTTTGCGAATTGTTGCTTCTGAGTAGTGACAAAAGAGCTATAATGGCTAAACTGTAATGTGGTTACTGAGGCGGCGAAGGTTTGGCTAGTCCTTCTAGTTACCTAAGGGAACCAGTTATCGAAACTTCAAATCTTGTCAAGGTCTACAAGGAAGGAACAATTAAAGCTGTAGATGGCCTTAATTTAAGAATAGGTAAAGGGGAAATTTACGCTTTAATTGGCGCTAATGGTTCAGGCAAAACCACAACCATCAGCATGCTCACTGGAAGCCTCTTTCCCACGTCAGGCGATATACGGGTTTTGGGTCTTCAAGTTCCGAAAAAGCGTCGGTTAGTTTCAACCAGAATCGGAGTGGCTCCGCAGGAATACGCTTTGTATAACGATTTGTCGGTTGAGCAGAACATTTGGTTCTTCGCCAAGCTTTACAGTATGAACCACGGGTCTTTCCTTAAGCGACTCGATGAACTTTTGCCAATCTTGAGGTTGAATGATCGGAGAAAGACCACTGTCTCCAACCTTTCGGGAGGAATGAAGCGCAGAGTCAGTATAGCCTGTGCTCTTGTGCATCAACCCGAGATCGTGTTCTTCGACGAGGCAACTGTTGGCATTGATCCGGTGCTTCGTGCTTTCTTTTGGGATTATTTCCGGTCGTTGGCGGAGATGGGATTAACCATTGTTTTGACTTCGCATGTTATGGATGAGGCGGAAAGGGCAAACAGGATCGGGTTGATGCGCGCGGGGAAGCTCGTTGAGGAGGGGTCGCCTGATGAGATTAAGCGGAGAAATTCGGCTTCTTCTATTGAGCAGGTTTTCCTGAAGCTTAGTCAGGGGGCGGTGGCAGACGAGTAAGGCCAGGAGTTTTTCACCGAGTCGAGTTGTCGCTGTCACGTGGCGGGTTTTAACGCAGATTTCCCGAGATAGGCGCACGATATTGCAAATGATATTTGTGCCTGCAATAATAATGCTCATTTTCGGTCTTGTCGCTGGTGGAGCTGCAAAAAACCTCCCCATACTAGTTGACAATCAAGACGCCGGTTACACTTTTCCTGCGGGTCAAAACTCCACTAGCCTGCATTTTGGTGAATCTATCTTGTCTTCGCTCCAGTTGGATAATAGAGTGAAGGTCGACTTGGGAAGTTTTGTCTCAGGTAAGGCAGGCGTAGATAATGGAACCTATTATGCAGCAGTAACATTTCCAGCTAACTTTTCCCAAGCATTATTTTTGAGAAGCACTGGACAGAGCCTCAATGCATCTGTCGCGGCTTACTTGGACGGAACCAATCCCACGATTGAAGCCACTGTTCTGGCGGCGTTGCAAGGTTCCCTGCAAAACACATTTGGCAGTGGTGGGGTTGTTCTCGATGAACAGTTTGCTTTTGGGGGAGTTCAGTTCTCGGGACTTGACGTGAGCATTCCTGCGGTGATTGGTCTGGTGCTCACTCAGGTAGTTCTGATTATATCCATCATAACTTTGGTTAAAGAAACCACTTCGGGCGTTTTGTCAAGGCTTTACGCTACGCCTCTTTGGGCTTTTGAGCGGCTTCTCGGATTCTCTCTTGCACTTCTTATTTTAGGGATAGGGATGACGTGTGTCGTTCTTTTTATTGGATTAGTGATCTTTGGAGCAATTGTGCAAGGAAGCTTTGTTTTGCTCTTTCTTGGAGCTGTTCTTTTTGCCTTACTCAACATATTTTTGGCTGTGTTCTTGTCTAATTTTGCGAAAAATGAGCTGCAGGCAGTTCAGATGGTGCCGTTGATTACCTTGCCTAGCATGGCTCTGAGTGGAATGCTCATACCCGTTTCTAGCTTCCCCGGGTGGGTGCAGACAATTGCGCATTTCGTTCCTATGTACTACGCTAACAAATTATTTGAGGGCATAATGTTGAAAGGATACGGAATAAGTAACCTTTCGTCAGAGTTCATTATTATCGGTGGAATAGCATTATTGTTTTTTGCTTTGGCGGTAGTAACTGTGAAGGATAGAATGCCTGATTAGAAATGTGATTTATGCCCGCTGCAGCTATTATGGCTTTGGCAGGCTTAGTTCTATTCTGGGGTTTAACCATCAAATATGCGCACGGTGAATCGGTCTGCACCAAAATTTTATATGCAGTTCGACTCAAAGCATAATGCTAGGGTGAAAATATTGAACTTGAAAGATGTAAAGGCCGTAAGCAAAATGCTTGCGGTCGCCATAGTGATTATGGTGATAATCATTGCAGGCGTAGCAGGAGCCTACTACTATACAAACACTCAGCCCGCAGCCACACCAACTCCAAGTCCGACCGCGACACCACCAGCGACAGCGACGCCCGCTCCGGTGAAGGAGACGCTGATAATTGGTACAACCGACTCGGTAGAGACATGCCTTGACCCAGCACGCGCCTATGACTTCTTCGGATGGGAAATAATCCAGTCGCTAGGCGCTCCGCTTGTTGAATACGCGGCTGGCAGCGACCAAATTGTTGCAGGGCTAGCAACTACTTGGAGCGTCTCGGATGATGGCTTGCATTGGACATTCAACCTGAGGCAAGGTGTCCACTTTGACAATGGTTCAGAGTTCACTGCTGAAGCTGTGAAATACACTTTCGACCGAAACATCCAGATCGCTGACCCAGACGGACCCTTCGTAGGTATAGGTTACGGTGATATTATTGACAGCACAGTCGCCGTTTCACCCTACGTAGTTCAGTTCAACCTGAAAATTCCGTTCGCAGCCTTCCTTTCTCTGATGGCTTCTCAAGCTTCTTGTATCGTTGATCCACAGTATGCTACCAAAGCAGGGGCAGCATGGGACGTAAGCGACGTCGTCGTGTACAGTGATGGAAACGCGAGAGGGAGCAACCCTATGGGACTGGGACCTTATACGCTCAAAAGCTGGGTCCGAACTGCAGGAAAAGACAGTGAAATAGATCTTCAAGCCAACCCCAACTATTGGAATGCAAGCGGTGGCTATCCGAAGACCAAGAACATCAACATAAAGATGTACGCAGACCAATCTTCTCTCGCCTTAGCCATTCAATCAGGTGATGTAGACATTGCGTTCAGGCAACTTGCCACGACCGACATAACTAGCATGCAGCAAAACCCCAACCTGAAAGTCTGGAGTGGCACTGGAGCGTTCATCCAATACTTCTGCATGCAGGAAAAATACGCACCTTTCGACAATGTGCAGATCAGAAATGCCATAGCCTCCGCAATTGACCGAAATGCGTTGGTACAAACTGTCTTCCAAGGGCAAGCGCAGGAACTCTATAGTATGATTCCGCTTGGCATGTTTGGACACGACGAAGCGTTCCAATCCTTCGGCGCTCCAAATTATACCCTGACACAGCAGCTTCTGGCGCCTCTGGGATACTCCGCGAACAACAAGTTGTCATTCAAGCTTTGGTATGAGTCTTCGGGGCATTACCCGTCAAGCGCCGAACAAGCGCTCGTGATTAAAGACTCGCTTGAGGCAAGCGGCGTGATAAGCGTTACTTTAGAAAGCCTCGACTGGGCGGGATACCGAAACGCGCGGACGCAAGAAACCATGCAGGCATATATCATGGGCTGGTACCCAGACTACATCGACCCAGATGACTACATCTATCCATTCGTCCAATCTGCTGGCGGTTCATGGCTCCACATAAACTATAACAGCACAACAATGGACGCACTTGTCGCAAACGCAAGAGGTAACACCAGTGAAACCATCAGAGCTGGAATCTACAGCCAAATTAATGACTTAATAGTCGCTGACTGCCCGCTGATTCCGCTGTATCAAAGCGGGGCATACGCTGTGACTAAGACAAATGTGGCTGGCGTGTATCTCGACATTTCGCAGCAATGGCGCAATTGGCTCCTCTACGCAACGGGATAGAAAAACAGTCGCAAAAATAGCAAACCATATACCAACAATCCCCTTTTTTTCTTTTATACTTCAAACGCTCACAAAACGTGAAATAAATGACTTTACGAACTTATGTAATTACGCGAGTCTTGCTCACTATACCAATGATTTTTATCCTTCTCACAACCGTTTTTTTGGTGATGCGGGTTTTGCCGGGTGACCCTGTACAGATGCACTTTGAGAAAATGGCAACCCCCGAAGCTATGAACATTATGCGTACCCAACTGGGATTGGATAAACCGCTTTATGCGCAATACTTCGACTATATTTTCGGATTGTTTAGAGGAGACTTGGGCAAGTCTATGCAGGACTATTCCCCGGTGGGGCAGCAGATTTTCTCAGCCTTCCCTGCAACATTGGAGTTGGCTATTTGTTCGATGTTCATAGCAGTCTTTGTCGGGGTTTTTCTAGGCGTTGAGTCTGCCAAATCCTATAACAAGCCAAAAGATCATGTGATAAGGTTTTTTGGAATAATCACGTATGCTATACCCGTGTTCTTTCTGGGCATGATGCTGCAGATGGTTTTTGGAGTATGGCTACATTGGCTTCCCACGGGAGGGAGAATTTCGCCGGGATTGCAACCAATAGGGTTGATCGCTGGGGGGTCACATTTCTCAACTGGGTTGTACGCTTTTGACAGCTTGCTTGAGGGCAACTTGTTCAAGTTTGGTGTTTCTTTGAAATACCTGCTGCTGCCATCACTCACTTTGGGTTTGGTATTGTGCGGAATCTTCATCCGTCTCACACGAAGCAACATGTTTGAAACAATGCGCCTTGACTTCGTAACCGCGGCCAAAGCGCGTGGACTCAAAGACTCAACCGTAACGTATGGATACGCGTTCAGGAATGCTTTGCTCCCAGTACTCACGATGATGGGACTACAGTTTGCTCTTCTTCTCGGCGGCGCTGTCCTGACTGAAACCACCTTTTCTTGGCCAGGCTTGGGCCGGTATTTGGTTGACCGTATAAACTTTCGCGATTACACTGCTATTCAAGGTGCCGTCGTGGTTTTTGGTCTATTTGTTTCAATCGTTAGTCTAGTTGTGGATTTGCTTTACGCTTACCTGGATCCGAGGATCCGTCTGTAGGTGCAATGAATGAAAGAAACCAAAATCAAGAAGAGTATGCTGGCATGGATCATTCCGGGTCTTGATTCGTTTGCTAGGCGGCGAGGGCTAGCGGGGAAACTGGTAATTCTGGGGGGAATCCTGACTGCTTTCGTAGTTGTCATGACTCTGCTTTCGCCTTGGATTGCACCGTATAACCCAAGCAAAATCAACGTTGGTAAACCCTTGACTGCTCCAAACGCGCAGTATCCTTTGGGCACGGACAATTTAGGCAGAGATATGTTGAGCAGAGTAATTGCAGGGGGCGGAGTAATGCTTCAGGTTGCGATAGTGTCGGTCGCCGTCTGCTTGGTTGTTGGAGTTCCTTTGGGTTTGTTCTCTTCGCATATTGGAGGTGTTGTGGATAAGTTCTTTAGTCTTATAATGGACAGTGTGTATGCTTTTCCAGGAATTATTCTAGCCATAGCGTTCTCATTGGTTCTTGGCAGGGGTGTCATAAACATGGCGCTCTCCATAGCGGTGGTTTATGTTCCGTCATATTTCAGGGTGATTCGAAGTCAAGTCCTCAGCATCAAGGAACTCCCATATGTGGAAGCTGCCAACTCCATCGGAGCAAAGAGACGCACAATCCTTAGGCGCTACATTCTTCCTAACGTTTTGCCTTCCATTTTGGTTGTGTCCACGGTGAATTTTGCTGACGCCATTCTAACGGCTGCGGGGTTGACCTTTATTGGGCTAGGTGTTCCCGTGAACGTGCCAGACTGGGGATGGGACTTGACGAATGGACGAAGCCTTCTGCCAAGTGGGAATTGGTGGGTGATTGCTTTTCCGGGAATAATGATTATCGTTTTGGCTTTGGGTTTCACGCTTATGGGCGAGGGGTTAAGCGAAGTGCTGAACCCGCGCCTGGAGCAGGGGTTGGAGAAATGATGGCGGAACCCTTGCTGAAGGTTGAAGGATTATCTGTGGAGTACCGAACACTGCAAGGCAGACTTAGAGCGGTTGATGATGTGTCTTTCACGTTGGGGAAAGCTGAGACGTTGGGTATTGTAGGTGAGTCTGGATCAGGTAAATCCACGCTGGGTCTGTCCTTAATCGGTTTGGTTCCATTTCCGGGCGAGATCGTTAAGGGAAGAGTTTTCCTCTCTGGAAAAGAGATAATGAAGTTGAAGAAGGACGAGTTACGCAACCTTAGGGGCACTGGCGTGTGTTACGTTTTTCAGGATCCCATGACCTCGTTGAACCCCGTGAAGAAGATTGGCGACCACTTTGTAGAAATGATTCGCACTCACAGGCCCGAAGTGACCAAGAAGGAAGCGTTGGAGAGTGCGGCCAAATTGCTGAAGGACGTTGGAATCCAGCCTGAGCGAATCTGTGATTACCCTCATCAGCTGAGCGGTGGAATGCGACAGAGGGTGATGATTGCCCTAGCTATTGCCTTGAACCCGAGCATAATTGTGGCTGATGAACCGACAACGGCTTTGGATGTGATTGTGCAGGCAAAGATTCTGGATTTGCTGAATACGCTTCGCGACACTTATGGTTTGGCACTGATCCTTGTCACGCATGACTTGAGCATCGTGCTTGAACGAAGCGACAGAATTATAGTCATGTACGCTGGGCAAGTGGTAGAGTATGCCCGAAGCAGGACTTTGTATGAAGAGCCGCAGAATCCGTACACCAAAGGTTTATTGAAGTCAATTCCGAACATCGAACTTGCTGACCAGACGCTTGAAGCCATTGCTGGTTTTCCACCTGACCTGCGGGAGTTGCCAGGCGGATGCCGGTTTTGTCCTCGTTGTTCCTTTGCTTTTGACCGATGCAGGAAAGAGCAGCCTTCGCTCGTGAAGACTGGCGAAGACCATTTTGTTCGTTGCTTTTTATTTGAAGGAGAAGGCAGACAGTGAGCACCAGTAGCGAGGAGATTCTACGGGTAGAGCACCTTCGGAAGTATTTTCCAGTTGAGAAGAGTTTTCTCGAGAAGCTCCTGACAAAGTCCAAGCATTTTGTTAGAGCTGTCGACGACGTGAGTTTTTCGGTTCGGAGAGGCGAGATTTTCACGTTGGCAGGAGAAAGTGGTTGTGGAAAAACCACGACTGGAAAGCTTGTGCTTGGGCTAGCTTCCCCCTCAGGTGGGCAGATCTTCTTTGAAGGGATGGACGTCGCAGCTTCGAAGGGAGAGGCCTTGCGGACTTTGAGGCAGAAGATGCAGATGATATTCCAAGACCCTTACGCTTCATTTAGTCCAAGAATGAGAATCGGAGATGCGGTGGGTAACCCACTCGAGGTTCATCGCTTAGCCCAAGGTTCAGAGAAACGTACTAGAGTTTTGGAAATTCTGGAGCGTGTGGGGTTGTCTCCTGCGGAGAAGTTTGCGGATTTGTTTCCTCATCAGATGAGTGGGGGGCAGAGACAGCGTGCAGCGATGGCAAGGTCGTTGGTTTTGAAGCCGGAGTTTATTGTGGCAGATGAACCTGTCTCCATGATTGATGTGTCTTTGCGAATTGCTATTATTGATTTGATGCGTGACCTTCGCAGAGATTTTGGGTTGACGTACCTTTTCATAACTCATGATTTGGCAGTTGCTAAGTATATTTCTGACCGTGTTGCTATCATGTACTTGGGGAAAATTGTGGAGTTAGGCGACAAGGACGCCATTTTCTCTAATCCTGTGCATCCCTATACGAAGGCTTTGCTGGCTGCTATTCCTGTGCCTAATCCTGAGCGTAAGCGAAAAGCCTCAGAACTCATTGGCGATGTGCCTTCAGCTGTGAACATTCCTTCGGGTTGCCGTTTTCACACTAGATGTCGATATGCCGAGGAAGCTTGTGCCGAGAAAGAGCCTAGTTTGATTGAGGTTGCGCCAGGTCATTTTGCGGCCTGCAGTCTGAATTAACGCTATGCAGAGGTTTTCTTCGTCAACCACCTCTACAGCAATGTAGCCTTTCTTAAGCGCCAAAACTTGCCTTACTCACGAAATTATTCTGAATATGCTGAAGACCAGTTTTGTTTTGATTGACCCTTAAGTGAAACTGATACACTTCCTTCAGCGCAAGCGAAGGTTTATACTGAAAGTCCATAAATTGGCACTTTGGGCACCTATTCCATGACGCCATGGATCAGTTCAAGCTTATCTTTGGTTGGTCCGCACAACATTTGCTGGGGTGCCTCAACTTTGATACCTACTGAAACCAAAAATTCGAAGTGTGGTCTGCTGACCTGCCCATGTAGATCAGATTCAAGAATTTTGATGAGTTTTGGCGCTGGTTGTATAACGTTTCCATCAAGCCCAATACTTGACCCAACTCTGAAGTAGGTGCACCCGTACTTTTTGCAGGCATTAAAGTTTAAGGATCCAGCGTTATACAGAATCTTTTCCAAGCGTCTTCTTGAAACCGCTTTCAAGCTAAACGCGACGTACCTGTCTTGATCGTCAAATATGAAAACGTTGCCAATTCCATATTGGCTTTGAATTTTATGGAGTAGGCGGCAAACTGCAGTAATGCTTTTCCACTTGCCAATCTCTAGAATTGGGATTTTTAGCTGCGTATTTGGAATGTTGTTTGTCATGAACGTTGAAAAATAGTGTTTGTTTATGAGGGTTGGCCTAACTCCCAATCGGCCATCGTTCTCCCTCAGAGATTTTGCTGGGCGAAGCCCTTGATCATCTTCCCTTAAACTGGGAATCATGGGAGTAATGGTGCTATTTGCAGCTACTAACTTAAATATCTTTTCAATGTCAAGTTTCATTTGTCGGTGGCTTAAAACCGTACATGGCAAGCCTGTTTTGGAGTTTATGGTTCCCGGCAACCTTATTATCCTTCGTGTATCGATGGTGACTTTCTCGTCGAAGAATAGTCCTTGAGCCTTTGCTTCTTTGACTATTTCTTTTCTTTTTTCGATAGCATTTTTTTCTCTTTTTACAGGATCTTCGAAACCTGGTTCTTCATTCCATGGGTCATTACTTACGACGTGAAAACCTTTGCTTCCAGAAAAAGCCAAGTATCGGGCATCGATTTTTTTGGAGAGGAGAAAGTTCTCTATAGAAATCGCTTCTCTTCTAGCTTGCTCAAGGGACTGTATTTCCTTTCCGTTGACATCAACATCAAAAACTAAGTCACAGGAGATCATAATGTTTTTGAGAATTTTTCCTTCGGTTCTGCTTCCCAATTTGTGTGGGTTAAGCCAACAGGAGCTAGAATAGTAGACGTCTAAAGGCAAATTGTTCAAGAGTTGTTGTTTCAGGTCTTTCCAGGATCTGATCTTGCGAGCGATTTTGTAGAATGTGCCATCTGCGAGGCGAAGTCTGAAGTGCCTAAAGTTGATTTTGGAAAGCACAGAAAAATCGATAGTGGTTGATTCGTAGTAAGCTTTTATTATCTCTGGGGTAAGCCAAGGTTCGCCCTTTGTCTTGCCCACTTATTCTACACGAACCAAGTCACCATATTGCCTTTGCTCAATGTATTTTTTCCAGCCCTTGACGTATTCTGGCTGGGAGATGTAGTTTGGTTCAACGACATCTTTGAATATTTTTGAAAGTTGTTTTTCGATTTCGTCAGTTGAAGCCCCTTCCTTAAATTGGTCTCCGTAGTTTGCTTTCAGCCAGTTCACAATTCGTTTGTAGCGTTGTTTTGGGAAGACTTTGGATTTGTCCGTTTGGTTGGCTGTGTCTTGGGATTTTCGGTCTTGGGGAGTTGGAGCTGGAGGAGTTGATTTACCTTTTTCTAAAGCCTCATTTATCTTCTTGAATGCATCAAACAGCGACATAGCACTCATGTTTAAGAATATTTGTTTAAAACGTTTGCGGTTTTTAGGAACTGTTTATTTCTTGCCTATTTGCCAAGCGTGAAAATGTCAATTAGCCATTTTATGTTAGTCTCTGAGCGAGTAAAATGGATTTGCTATAGGCTAAATTTCGAAAATTCTGAAACTATTCTAGGTAATTGAGTGCCGCTCGTTAGCTGCCGAGAGGTGGTGGGAGCTCAGGAATTGCAGATCATTGAGGGTTTACACATTTAACAGAATTCAACAAGTCATTAGTTACTATTGAAGAAATTAGAAAGATTTGCAGAATTTTTCTCAATATTGTTTTTCTTTGGGCGGTCTTCTTTTTATTGTTTCTTTTCCTTATGATTCAAATCCAAACCGGCTTTAAGCATTGTTTAATGGGCCAATTAGATAGGTGGGTCACGAGTGAACGATTCATATTCGATTGTTATGGTTTGGATTGCCACGGCGTTTGCTCCCGCATTTAATTCAGGCATTGCCTGGTAATCGGTAACCCAACTGTTCTGAAGGTTCCACGTGATCGTCTTTTGTCCAGCCTCATTGTAGACCGCAATGCGTATGTTTTTCCGGTAACTTTTTGATGGGGTGAGCGGGAGCCTTGCGGAGCCGCAGGATAGTTTTGCCCAATCTACAAAAGTGGTGTTCTGTGTTCGTCCTGCTTGAAGGGTGACGGATTTTGCCCCAACCGCCCCCATCTTGCCCAATTCTGCCACGGTGTAACCATCAATAATTATTCGAAACCTAAGGTTCTGGTTCAATCCGAGTCTGCTCATACTTGACACTTTCCTTATTTCTTCTCATCTCAAACTCTTAACACTTTTATTCTTGCTAGTCTTTATGACCAATTCGCCCGTAATTGGCCTGTTTTGTTTGGCGGGAACACTCTCAATTAATCTATTCTGCAGACTTGCTCTGGACAGCATTCCTCTGACCGATGCCTCTTTTGCTGCCAAGGTCAGCCTCTCTATTGATGCTGGGTGCTGACTGAACTCTCTTGTCAACTTCGCGGCGTATTCTACACACCACTCTTCCGGTTCCCCATCTCCTTTAGCCATTGGAGTTCCTGGAAAAGGCTGGAAGGGCAAGAAAGTAGCGGAGTCAGCCAGCTTGAGAGCTAGTTCAACGTAACTTTTTCGCATGTTCTCGGTTTCTCCTGGAAGACCAACTATAAACGAGGCAACCGTGAAAATGCCTGCTTTCTTCAAGGCCTCAAAAGTTTGGATGTGCTGTTTGAGACTTATGTTCTTCCCTATTGATTTAGCGATTTTGGGTATCACGGTTTCGACGCCTATTGAGGCTCGCAGAAAGTTTGCCTTTGCGAGAGCTGGGATGAGTTTGGGGTTCTTTGATAAATCGTCGGAGCGCGCTGAAAACAAGAAGAACAGTGGAAGTTGTTCATTCTTCAGTAGGCGGCATATTTCAAAGACCCGCTGGGGATTCGCTGTGAAATTGTCATCTGCAATCTGGATGATGATGGCGCCGTCTTCCACTAGTTTGTGAATATCTTTGACTACGTGGCTGGGTGATCTTCCTCTCCAAGTGCATGAGAAGAATCGGCTAGTCTCGCAGAAAGAGCAACTGTGTGGGCATCCTCGGCTCGTTTCTAAAAGGTGAATGCTGCTTTGGTGCGATGGGCAAAGAGTTCGTGCGGGTTCTTTGAGTTCGTCTATGTCGATGAAGCCTCTTTGGGTGGTCTTGAATAGGTGTCCATCTTTTGGCAGATAGATGCCTTGGATTATGTCTGAAATGCCTGATTGTAGTATTTCTCTGAAGGTTAATTCGCCTTCTCCATAAACAACGGCGTCCGCGCCGCTTTGTAGAATTGGTTGTGGTAGCATTGATGCTCCGTGTCCACCGACGACTATTTGTTGTTTAAAGCCCTTTTTGCGGATTGCCTCTACTAGGGCGCAAACTGGGTTGACAGATTCTAAGCCCATGGCTGTGATGCCTATTACGTCGGGGTTATTGTGGATGATTTGGGTTGTGGCTTCTTCTATTGAGAGAGTTGTTGCGTCCACGATGTTGATGGATGCGGTATCGATGACGGCTGAAGCGAGCACTGCTAAACTGAATGTTCCAAAATTCATCCTTGATTGTTCGGGTGGCTTAACTAGGGTAACTCGCAACTGTTACTCCTCTTGAATCTTGATGCCCATGAGTTCGACGAGTCTCTCATTGTTCTTTTCTCGCAGGTAACTTGATAGCCACAAGGCGGCTTCGCTTTCGATTCGGACTATTTCACAGTATGAGGGCAAAGCCGAACCTGAACCGAAAAGATCGGCGCAAGCGTAGCAGGGGCCTCCGCAGAGGGATGCTGCCCAGCATTTTTGACATTCTGTTCTTTGGTCGTAGGGTCGCCCCGAGGAAGCGGTGAACCATTTTACACGTTCGGAGTTTATTCCCGATAGGTCGCCTAGTCGGTATTTGGACAGTCCAATGAATCTGAAGCATGGGTAAATGTCTCCTTGTGGTCCAACGGCGAAGAAGGTTCGACCGGCGCCACAGGGCACTCTGCTGTTTCCGTATCCAAGGGTTTTGAGGAGTCTTTTGTGAAATCTTATGTTGACTGGTAGCTGTTCTCCTCTGGCAATCCGCTGTGAATAGTCGAATATGAAGGTTCTATAGGCGTCAAAGTCGTTTTGTCGCAAGGCAAACTTGTAAGCCTCCGAGACAGCGATTGGAACCATCTCTATGCTTTTCACACCCATTGAAGCTATTGCATAGAAAACGTCTTTGGGATCTGTCCCGTGACATAGAACTGAAGTTGTGCTGAAACTTTCCGGTATCTGCTTTGCGAAGTGACTTACTGCATGTTGTATAGTGCGGTATGTGCCTTCTCCGGTTTTGCTTGTGCGTTGGCGGTCGTGCGTCGCTTGGTCGCCGTCTATACTTATCTTCACGTTCCAGTTGCCCGCAATGAGCAATTTTGTGATTTGATCGTTTAGTAGAGTGCCATTTGTGGTTAGATACAAGGATAAGGGTTGATGGCGCTCACTTGAGCGCGTCCGCGCTCTCTTATCCAATGCTTGAACGAGTTTGGAGTTTAGAAGTGGTTCGCCACTGCCAAGATGGATTGAGACTCCGTTTTTGTTTTCTGACCAATCAAAAATTGAGTCTACGCTTAGATTGAGGGTTTCTATTTCCATTGGTTCTCGTTTTGGCATCGTGGAGTTTTCGGCGCAGTATACGCATTTTAGGTTGCAGGAACCTGAGATATCCAGCGCTAAACTGCATGGTTTTGGGAACAAGCGTTCGTCTATGCTTGGAGGAGCAACTATTTCGGAGTCGAATGTTATTTGGCGCCCTAGAATTTTGAAATCAATTGCGGTCATTTACAGTTCACCTGACAAAATCAAGAGGTCTTCGAGGTTGTTTATGAAACTGGCATAGATTTCAAGCGCGATTTCGCAGTTTGCGCGAACAAGTTCACATTCGTCTTCTCCGCAAACCGAAAGCATAGCCGGGCAACCTCCTCCGCAGAGTGGAAGAGCCCAACATTCTTGGCATTTCTCTCTTGGTTTATGTTTTTTTGCCCATTCAAGTCCCTTTTTGACCCATGTGCTGTCGTCGTTTATGTTGCCTAAACTTGCGCCTTTTTTGCCGGCGAGCAATACGCATGGCAACATGGTTCCGTCAGAGGACATTCCGAAGGTTCGGGTTCCTGCTCCGCAGAATGACTCTCGCATGATTTTGCACAGGAGTTGTAGCACTCTGTTGTTGAAACGATCGTCTTTTGGGTTTTTATCTTGGTTTATTCCTTTAATTGTCTCTTTGCCTATTTGCTTAAGATGTTTAAAGTAGTCATTTCTTTCTTTTCCGCTTAGCGCTATGGGGTTTGAGGGTGGCAATCTTACGGCTTGAGCTTTTATGGCGTCCACTGGTAGAGTTTTGAGGTAGGCGTGTGCTTCTTTCAGTGACCACCCTTTTCGAACAACGCTAGAACCTCGGACAAAGAGTTTTTCAGATCTTATTTTTTGTAAGAATTTCAACACTTTTTTGTGTGTAGGGGCGCCTTGTTTTGTTCGTCTGTAGGTATCATGAATGTGTTCAGGTCCGTCTATACTCAGTATTACGTTGAATCTGCCTTTTTTCAGAATGGTCATGGCTTTTTTGGTAGATATGGTGCCGTTTGTGGTTATGGCAAATGAGAAGAGATTTCCCTTCGGCAGAGCTGTTTGGACGGCTTCATTTATGGCGGGTAAGTTTAGTAGGGGTTCGCCTCCGTAGAAGTGTATGCAGAAGTGTTTAGCCCATGGGAGTCTGCCTGGCAAAGTTTCAATTAGGTGTTTTGCTGTTTCCGAGGATAACGATTCCAGTCTGTTGGTACCGTAATTGAATTTTCCTTTGTCGACAAAACAGTAATCACAGTTTAGATTGCATTTTTGTGTAGCATTAACCAGAATTTCTACCCTTTCTGAAAGAATAGGATTTCCTGTGGCGACTGATTTTTTGGTTTGTGAGTCTTTCTTGCTTCCGAGGCTTTCAGATCTGGATTCTTGATCAACTGTTTCTTCTTTGTTGATTAGACCCGAGTCCAAATCGGGGATTTGGTCGCCTGGTTTGACTGGGCGGATTTCTAGTGATTGGGAATTGAAAAGAAAGCGTTGATCTTTTACATAAAAAAGATGGAGAATTAGAATTCCGCTCTTTTTAGCCCATGCGAACGGTCCTGTTTGTGTCTACCTTCGCTATTCCGCAAGGTCCTCCGTTGGCGCACAAAAGTTCGTCGGCGATGCTGTTAATCTTGGCGTCTATTTCTTTAATTGCGGATAGTGCACTAGTGACCATTCTTTGTTTTTCCGGGGTCAGTGTTGTTGTGCCTAAGGCTTGGGCGGGTTGGGTTTGAAGCAGAGTGCGGAAAGCGGGGTCGGTTAGGGCCTTGTAAATTAGTTCACGATTTTTTGCTTTCGCTGCTGTAGACATTTTTGTTCTCCCCCCTTCTTGTTGTCTGATTATGTATTTAAGACTAATCTTGGAATGGTTTTGAATGGTTTTTGTGGCATGTTTTTCTAGTCAACAAGACTTAAGAAAGGCACGTTAGCATAATCCATGGGGAGCTAGAATTATGAACACAAAAAAATTCACGGTACTTCACTCAAATGATATGCATGGGGACTTCTTGGCGGAAATCCAAGGTAAGGAGGGGAAGTTGATTGGTGGCTTATCTCTCTTGTCGAGCTATATCAACAGGGTGCGGCAAGAGGAAGAGAACGTTTTCTATGTAATATCTGGAGATATGGTTCAAGGCTCAGTCATCGACTCGGAGTACAAAGGAATTTCCACAATGGAGATCATGAATTATTTAGCTCCGGATGTTGTCGCTTTAGGTAATCATGAGTTCGACTACGGTTTACCGCATCTTCTTTTTCTGGAAAAAGTGGCGAATTTCCCAATTGTCAACGCGAACCTGTACATAAAAAAGTATAACAAAAGATTAATGCAATCTCATTTGATCCTCAAGAAGGCTGGCTTTGATGTTCTTTTCACCGGAATAATCACTGAAAAAGTGATGGATTCGCTTAAGCAGGACGAACTCATCAGCAGCTTTGTAACTCTTGAAGAAGCTAGTCGGGAGGTCGGAAAAATATGTAACTTGTACAAAAATGATGACATAGACTTGACTATCATTTTAACTCACATTGGGTTCGAATCTGACTTAGAGCTGGCGAAGCTAATTGCTCCCGAGGCAGGGGTTGACATAATTATCGGTGGGCACTCTCACACTATCCTTGAGCAGCCAGCGGTTGTAAATGGTATATTAATTGTTCAAGCAGGCGTCGGAACAGACCAAATTGGACGCCTAGACATAGTAGTTGATGACGACACCAACAAAATAGTTGATTATACTTGGCGCTTGATTCCCATCGATAACAATTTGGCCAAGCCAGATCCCAAACTGGATATGTTTATTAGCGGTTTTCAAGACGCCGTGGATTTGAAATACAATACAATTACAGGTAAATTTGCAGTTCCTTTGACTCATCCAAACCGAGAAGTAGAAACTTCGCTGGGAAATTTGACTGCCGACGCTTTTGCACAGAGAGCTGATTGTGATGTTGCCCTTGTCGGAAGCGGATCAATACGATCAAAAGAGCTTGGTCCGATAGTTACCCTCAAAGACCTGCACAGTTGCTTTCCGTTTGATGATTCTCTTTCAAGGTACATGATAACTGGATTTCAGTTGAGAACCATTTTTAGCCACATAATGCGTGCGGAAAACCGAAACGGGGAAGGGGAATGTTTCCAGGTGAACGGTGCGGTCAAAGCAGTTTACGATGAAAAGCAAAAAGAGCTGGTGTCTCTAACAGTCAAAGGCTCCGAGGTGCTCCCCGATACGTTCTACACCGTTTGTTTGCAGGGATACCACTTCAAGAACTCAACAGCCAACCTGAACTTGTCACATGAGCAGCTATCCCAGGGCTGTAATCCAAAGCTGGTTTCAACCTCGGCTCAAGACATTATAATTGAGTATGTTCAGAACAATCAAAACATCAAAAAACAAGTCGAAGGAAGAATAACATATTTACAGTAACTTTTGAACCTGGAATGGGCGCAGATTAGACAAGGAATCTTGGCAGAACTTTAAAAGAAAAAAGGCAACAAAATGAACTCAGAAAATATAATAGAAGGTTTGATATGAAACTGGTATTGAGTTGTTGGTATGAGTAAACCATTAGTTCCAGAGTTTAAGTGTCCGGTATGCGGGTGGACAATCAGAGCACCTTTTACTGAAAGAGACATATTAGAGCACATAAAGAAACACCCAGAAGACCCAACCTTGCCTGATAAAGTAGCTAGATATTATCCCCTTAAGCGACGGTAAGGCTAACACAGTTTTTATGGAGGGAAGACTCCGCCCCTAATCTTTTATTTTTTTAAGAGATATCCGAGTTGAGGCAACGAACTAGAATAGACTGATGTGAGTAAAATCTTTAAGTGCAATTGCTCACTTGTTGGTTCAGAGGATTAAGATGGCAGTTTCAGATAAAATGGATAAGGATAGGAAGAAGGCTGAGGAAGAAGCAAAGAAGAAGGCAGAAGCAGCGAAGAAGAAAGTCAAAGGAGCCAGAATTTCAAAAAACGATCTATTAAAACTGCAATAATCTGCAAATGCTCTCTTGAATTAAATTTCCTTCCACTTTTTTGTGACTAAAAAAATCGGTGTTAGGAATCTTGGCGCAGGCAGTCTTTCTGTCCTTCATTCGGACGAATGTTACAAGCTAATTAACAAAAGCCAGATTAGCGCGGAAGAATTATTTCAAGCGCCAAATCTTCATCAATTATTAAATGAGATCCTTTCCGTTGGTTTGTTCTATCACTTCTTTGACTAATCTCAAATTTTCAGGAGTTAATCTAGTTACGCCCAAGGCTTTGGCAGGATCAATCTTGAGCAATTTGAGAAAATTGGGGTCTTTGCGAGCTCGGTCGATTAGTTCAGATTTATTCATTTTGAATCCCGATTCTTGAGTATATGGCTTCATATTTAAATTATTCTTAAGAGTATGCACGAACGCGAGATGCTCAAGTACTGTCTATCAAGAGAGTATTTGGAATTGAACAATGTACTCGCAAATAGCAGAAATCGTTAGCTGCGCACTTTCAAAATGGGTTGAGAGAAGTAACCTAGTTATAGATTCAGAGGTTTGGTTGCCTGCTTTGGCTAGATGAATTTCCAAATGTTACGAGGCAAAAATGAATGGATTATCCTTCACGAAAAAAATGAAGAATTTATGATTCCACTTTTACTGAGTTCTTCCACCTTTCTTCAGCGCGCGCTCTGCTGGCGAAGCTATCCCGCATGGTCCACCGTTTGCACATAATAGTTCGTCAGCCAACGCACCTGCCTTGCTTTCTACAGCTTTGATTTTGGCAAGGGCACTGTTAACTAATAGCGTATTTTCCGGGGTCAGGGTTTTCACGCCTAAGGCTTTGGCGGGCTGAGTCTGGAGCAAAGTTCGGAAACTTGGGTCAGTTAGTGCTTTTTTTATGAGTTCTTGTTTATTCAATTTCTGTCCTCCAGGTAATTCATTGCGTGTGCCTCATATTAAAAATATCCTACCCTGGCGCGCTCAAGGTAAGGCAACCCCCACCTAGACCCACGCGTGCAAAGATAACATAATAGGACCAGCGCTAGCGCTTCGCTGCAAACACGCCAAAATCTTTTAAGGCGTAGAGGATAATGTTCTGTTTGGGGATACTTTCACGTGCCATTCTTTGATGATCTATTGAAAAAGGCTAAGGAAGCAGCCAAGCAGAAGGCTGAGGAAGAAGCCACAAAAGCCGCCCAAGATGCTACAAGCAAAGTCGCTGAAAAAGCGAAGGAGACCGCCCAAGGAACGGCATCAAAAGTGGGAAATAAGGTTTCTGAACAGGCCAGAAAAACCATTAAGAAGACAGGTGGCTCTTGTCCTAGTTGTCAAAAAGAATTGCCCTCTGGAAGTTTTGTGTTTTGCCCCTTTTGCGGCAAGACGCTTGCACCTGCATGCCAAAGCTGTGGAAAAGAATTGCCTTCCGGGTGTTTTGCGTTTTGTCCCTTTTGTGGGAAAACGCTTGCTCCTTGAATCCGGGTGCCATAGAGCTCCTTAAACGAAAAACGGTTTTTTTCTTTAGGTGCCCGTGACCCACCTGACCAGTTTGATTAGTAGCGACGCTTAAACTGATTCTAGGGTTTCAAGCAGATATAAAAGAAGTAAAGAATATTGAAAAAGAGGGCTACTCTAAGAACAACGGGATTTTTTTCGGGCCGCTCACTCCGGCTTTGCTTCCACTACTTTGGCTATTGGCGCGTTCTTTTTAACGGATTCGATGCCGTTGGCGCAGCCTTCTTTGGAGTTGTAGGTTTCGCTTACGGCGATAATCTCTCCGTTTGCGGCTTTTAGTCGGAATCTGAATTTCCCTTTTGCGTCTTGAAATGTTTCAAATTTTGGTTCGGGCATAATATTACCAGAATCCATTTGCCGGGCAGTTGGTATTAAGCTTTGCAAAACTCTTATCTAATGAGTGAGCCAAAAGAATTTGGGCGTCTGCGATAGGGTGCAAATAATCGTGCAAGGGCTCATACCTGAAGAAGCAAAAAGCTACCAGGAAAGTAAAAGAAAAAATAATGCTAAAAAATTAGGATTATTTAAAATGGAGGTCGTTTATCGCTCTCAGTAAGTGTCCCGGGTCCTATGGGACCAATATTTGTTGTCGCCGAAGCTACCACGCTTTTGATCATAGCTATCTGTTCAGGAGTTAATTCTTTCACGCCTAAGGCTTTGGCAGGTTGAGTTCGGAGCAGATTGAGGAAAGTGGGGTCAGATCGAGCTTTTGCAATTAGATCTTGTTTATTCATTTTGAATCGCCCAGTTTTCAGTATGTGAAACTCATATTTATATTATCCTTCATATCTGAGAGAAAAAACTGTTACGAGACTGGAATGGCGTACTTTCCTTTTTGACAATTAAGTTGACATCTTGAGCGCGTGCGAATTGTGATTTCTTCAAGGATCACCCGCCCGTAGCTTCGGCAAGTAGGGTGTGTAGTTTTTCTTGAAACGAAAGCAGGCAAATCCAGATGGCTGCGCCGTGTGTTTTTCTTTCTGCTTTGAATATGGTATGCTTCTAGGTTGACAGTACTCTTTGCAGTTCGGATAGAATTGAGTCCGATGGCACGGCGAAGCCGATTCCTTGTGACTCTGATGCAATGGCGGTGGCGATTCCCACGACTTGGCCTTTATAGTTCATGACTGGGCCTCCAGAGTTTCCTGGGTTTAGTGGTGCGGTTGTTTGAATTATGTTTGAGATCTCTGTGTTGGTGTCGGTTGTGAGTGTTCTGTTCAAAGCGCTCACTATGCCGTTGCTCATTGAGCCGGCTAGACCATATGGTGTTCCCACAACGATGACTGGGTCTCCGACTCTGAGTGTTGTGGAGCTGATGATTTCCAGAGGTTTGTAAGCGGCTATTGAGGTTGTCGGGGTGAGTATGGCAATATCTGCTGTCGAGTTCGTGCCCAGAACGGTCATCGAGAAAATTGTTCCGTCGGTGAATGTGGCGGTTATGTTGATGGCGCCGCTGATTACGTGGTTATTGGTTAAGATTACGGAGCGCCCAGCTTGATTGTATACGAACCCTGAGCCTTGAATTTGGGTATAGTAGACGCGTCCGAGAAAGTCCACTTGTCTAATCTTTCCCTGTACCACGACCACTGAGGCCTTAACTTGATCAAACAGCTGACTTAACGAAAAGTCTTCTCCGGACACGTAGGTTATGTTTTGGTAAATAACAGTAGGACTGTTTGTAGCTTGAGGTGTGTTAATTTGCTGCTGAATAAGTGACAGGGTATTCTGTATTGCAGCAATCTCTGAGTTTAGGGCAGTTATGTTTTGACTCAAATCGCTTGCAGGTTGATTGTTTATTTGCTGCTGTAAGCTGGATAATTTGTTTTGTGCTTCCGTTATTGTAGCCGACAACTGTTCCAATGTTGCATTGTTGCCGGTTGTGTTTGCTGTGGTTGCTGTGAGTTCTGTTTGGAGGTGGTTGACGTTTTCTTGCAGAGTTTGGGTTTGGGTTTGAAGATTAGAAATCTGGTTTTGCAGAGCCTTTCTGTCGTCGGAGAAGGAGTTGAGGGTTATTGCGTAGCTGATTAAGCCACCCGCTAGGAGACTCATGATTAAAAGAGCGATTATTAGAACTGTTGAATTAGATTTTTTCTTTTGTTCTTGAATATCAGCCATTTCTGACACCTGCCAGTTGATAGACCCCTGTTGTTGAAGGATGTTTTTGGGTCTACATCGTTTCTTTTGATTTAGACTTAATTAACTTATTCCGAAATCTCTCCCTAACCTTATCTGTTCAGGGTAGAACCTGATTGGCAGCGTGGCTTGGGGTTGAAAAGTTTTGATGTTAGAAAGATCGATTCAAAGACAAAATTGAGGGGAGTGCGAGAAGATTTGCTTTGGCGTGTGCCCAGCGGGTTCAACAGCTTAACTTGGAAAGATATTTTCCGTGTGGAGGGTCAGGAAGGGGCAAGTGAGAAGACAGAAAATAAAACAGAAGCCTGCGGAACAGGTTTTGCTCGCAGTTAGCTAATTTTTCTCTCTTTCCCTTTGTTGGTTCGTTACAGTGCTGCAATCGTTCGAACGCCGACGTGTTTTTTAGCCTTCGCCTCAACAAAAATAAAACTCTGAGAGCAAAATGAATCATAGAACATCTGATTCTCACTTGGTTTCAAGACCTGATATAATTAATAGCCGCAAGTATCGCCGTTGCTGTCCAGAGCTGCCCTTCGCTTCCTTCAGGCGCTCCGGTTGTTGGATCGTACAACTCGTTGAAGTCTTTGCGTTTAATCATAATATTGGTTGCTGCTTCAGCTTCGTTTTTGGCTTGCAGTTTTCTTAGGGCATTAATCACTCTTATCTCGACAAATGGCCATATTGCTGAGTTTTGGTATTTACCGATCCTGTTTCTGAGAAATACGCCAAATGGTACTTGGCATGTCTTGTACCATGTTGCCAGTGCCTTCTCCCTGTTAAATACGTAATATGGTATGATGTTTCTGTAGCCAAAAGGTGTTTTTGCAACATTAATCCCTTTAAGTATGCCTTCTGAAACTTTTTTTGAAGCTGTTCCATTGAGGATTGCTAAGGCGTTGCCGAGGGAGTCAAAGTGACGATCCATCTTTAACTCATTTCCACTCCAATGTATGGAGTCCGCATACCAACCTAAATCTCCACAATAAAAGAGCTTGTTTACATTTTCCTTAACTAAATTCGACGCCTGCAAGTTCCCCTGCAATTCGTACATGTCAGCCAATAGCATCTGGTTTGCCAAAAGGTATTTGCCTATGTAGACTGGCATTGCATCCCTCCAATCCATGCCGGGAATAAGCTTATGTGAATCCAGTTTATTCTCGATAAATGCAACGCATAATTTCACTGATTCCAAATTTTCATCAAAAAACTCGTCACACCCGACAGCTACGAGCTTATTCATTCCAATTATAAACAGAATTTCTGCATCAGATGGGCAGCGTTGATATCTTTGACGAATCACTTTGCTTGGGCTGTAATCAATGACTGTCGGCATCTGGCCGGTGCTGCGCTGCAAGGCTATAAATTCGGATAAGTGATTTTCAACATCTTTTTGGTATCCGAGTCGTAGCAGGGAATCTTCCGAGTAAACAAGGTCTCTCAGCCAAAGCTGATGATAAAGATGGGTGCTGGCATTGAAGCCTCGGTCTGTTCGGCACGTTTTTATTACTTCCCTAGCCCGTTTCTCCTTTTCCAGAACCTCTTCCGAATCAGAAGCTGTCTGCTTAGGCAAATGCTTCCCCCGTTACAAGTTAGTTTCCAACTATAAAAATTACTGAAATCATTGAAGCGTTTAGGAGAAAACTTTTATATTACCATAGTTGCTTGGCGGTTGATTTTAGGAGTTATTATGTCAGCTATTGGCCAAAAAGTCCAAGATACACCGGCTAAACCATTTAATTTATAGAAAAACCAGATAAAAATGGGTGTTGCGGGTGACATCTCCACTCGGGTGGGGTTCAAATCCAATCCCAGCTTCATTATCTTGAAAAAGGTGGAGAAGTTAGAAAATGTCATTGATCTTAGCAATTTATTTTTCTGGACCCAAAACAGCCCAAAATGCCCGCCGAGTTCTTTCGCATCTATTTACTTTCTCGTTCTTGGACACGCCTTTATGTACAGTCTAGACTGAGTTATGCCCAGTAATTTGTCAATCTCGTTAAAGTAGACTTTCTCCATCTCCCCAATAGTTTCCGCTTCAATCTCCGCGACGGCATCCCAATTGCCCAGCACGATATGCGCCTCTTTTACCCCTGCTATCTTTTTGACACTTTGGAGAAAGCTCTTCTTCATTCCAGGTTTTATGCTAAAAAGAATATAACCAGTTTCCATACCCCATCACTCCTACTCCAAAATTTCCTCATCCACACAAAGCAGAGTAAGCGTCGACTCAACACCTTCAATCATCTGGATTTCTTCCATAACCAGATTCTCAACATCATGAATCTTAGGCATGTCCAACTTCAAGATAGCATCAAAATCGCCGAAGAGCAAGTTGGCGTTTTTGATACCCCTCAATTTATTATTTATCTTTTCAAGGACTGAGCGGCTGAAACCGCAAACGTCTGTTTGAGTAGCTATTTTTATCAAAACGTATGCTTCCAAAATCTTCACCCAATATGACTTTCTCTGTTAAACTTATTAAAGACTTACTGAATTCCCCTCACCCTCGACCCCAGAGATTCTTGTATGGATAGTCACTATTCTTGTACTTGCCATTTCTTTCTCTTTGACAGCCTACAAAAAAAGAATGCTACATAAAGATGGAGATTTGCACAAGTAGAGTGACATTTTGAAAATAACCCTCCAACCGAGAAGCGAAAAATTATCACGGCACATGACATAAATAAGATAGCTGAAATGGAAGTAGATTGTTTGGCTGGAAATCAGGGGATAGAGGTGAGCGCATGAGTATATCCGGAGCACGAGAATTTAAGTGTCCAGTGTGTGGATGGACAAAAGAAGCACCCTACACGGAAACCGATATAGTAGAACACATGAAAACGCACCCAGAAAGCGTAACCCGTCAGGATGAAGTGCTGAGAGCGAAAACCCGAAAAACAAAGTTCCCCTATTAGCCTTTCTTTTTTGAAAGCCAAAGCGAGCGCGATTGGAGACTACTTGGGTTTGCAGTGAAGCTGCAATTTTGGGGGTGGTTGGGTTGGAAGTGGTTGATTTTGGGTGGGATTGCGCGTGCTTTTTAGACTATTTTTTAGTTTTCTTCCAGGGTCTTTTGACTCCGGCATTATCCCAATATCCGCAACACATACGAACAGTAACGAACATTTTTATCGCTTCATTGTAACAGAATTTCTTGTTTGTTGCGTCAGCTTTTGTTCCGCCTGGCAACGTTATGAGGTCTGCTTGTTTAGCTTTTTGAGTTTCTTCCTTGTTCTTTGGGTCAATTCCGCCCTGGACATTTAATTCCTTGAGATCAACCGATTCTCCTTTTTTTGATATCCAAATGCAGTTGTAACAGTTGGTCCCAATAATTTTTTGTTGTTCCATCAAAAACAGCTCCATTAATTATTAGTGGGTGCTCGATTTAAGTTTATGCAGGCAATACGGTTCGGCTCTTTTTGGTTCTTTTCGTCTTCGTAAGATAATGCGCTTCCCCTTTTCTTCTTGTCGATTTTGAATGAGAAAAAAAATCTGAAAAAAGGAAGATAAGTTGAACTGAAGAAATGCAATCATATAGGAAATCACATAGGCATCATTTCAAGGACTTCGATGCTTGCTTTGGGCATCATAAAATGCGGGCATTCTGCTAGCAATGCTTTGACTGCCTCCATATTCTCTGTCTGCACAATAGAATAGCCAGTTACTTCTGTCTTGCCTTTGGTAGCGGTTTTCTTAGTGAAATGCATCCCATTTACCAACGGTGTTCCAGCGTCAACGAAAGCCTTTCCGCCTTTCTTAAACCAAGCTACCCATGGTTCCATTCCTTTCTTCATCTCTTCAGGGCTCACGTTCATTTGCGCTTCAGCGGAGACTGGAGACATGTATAAAACCATAAACTTCTTCAATTCAAATCACCTCGCAAGAAATTCCTTAGTTTCAAGGGTGAAGTAACTTCTCTTAAACATATGTGACTGTAACTCATCAACAACAATGTATAAAATCACTGCTCTTAGCTACGACCAAAGAAACTATGTTTTCAAATACGGCATAGACCCGCTTAGCAAATATGCAGGCACGCTAATTTGAATGCGTAGTCAACTTTGTTTTGAGTTCGCTTACAAGAGAGGCAAACTCTATTCAGACGAGAAACTCGGATAAATGGCTAGACAAATCCTTGAAATACGTTTCGACTCTGCCGCCAAAACAGAAGAAGAAAAAGTAGTCTTCCAACTTTTCTGTTTCAAAACATCCCTTGCTTTTTGAGGGTGACAAAATCAAAACCCGGTTTTCTTTTCAACATGCTTAATTTGTGTTTTGTTTGGTTAAATATGTCACTGTAATTCCTATAATGATGGAAAAGGAAAAAAATATGGGGGGACCTGTGGGTTTAATATGTTGGATTTGGGGTGTTTTTGTTGGAATTGGCTGTTTTTGGGCTTTTCGGCAGGACAAATTCGTCGAATTAATGGGTGTCTGGAGGGTGTTGAAGGGGGTTTGAAGCGTGGTTGGACGCGTATTTGACACGCTAAAGCACAGCAACGCAAAAAGCAAAGCTGAGTATAGGCGAGTAGGCAAAAATTACAAGAGCCTACGTAAGTACAAGCTGGAGCGTGAGCGTCGCCGAAGAGTTTTGGAGCTGCAGAGTAAGGGCCTAACGATTGGGCAGATTGCCGCTGAGTTGGGGTGAGTGGTCCGACGGTTTTGCGTGATTTGGCTAGGGTCCGCTCATACGTTGAGAGTCAACGTGCTTTTGCTTTGCGGCGGCAGAATGAGTTGGCTAGAAAGGAGTTTAAGAGTTTGAGTCTCAGTCAGCAGTTAGCTTTAACCTTGAAGATGGCGACTTCGTTGTTGATGAATACGAGGCTGAATTTTGGGTCATCAGCGTATTTGCGGTTTAACTCAAAATTGCGGTTTGCAACGTATGAAACGTTGTATTCTTGTAGGGCTATTTTGTAGTCAAATGTGGTTATTGGCAAATCTGGAAACGTCGTGGGATTTTGTAGGTTAGCACTCAGGGTTCCTCTGAGACCATATGGGCTCGTTGGGTTCTGAATGTCGCTGTCAGATACTGTGTATATTCCAACTAGAAGTTGGATTTCAGCCCCTGTTTTTCCATGAAGGCTGTAGGATAGTTGAGTTATGCAGGGGTTTTGAGGGCTAAAGTTGCTTATTTCCGGCTGGGATTGTGCAAAAATCAGCTGTCCGCATACCTTGATGGCTGGATCCAACATTGCTAGGGTGTTGTTGAATGGTTGTTGGAATGTTCCTTGTGATTCGATGACGAAGTTAAGCCAGTCTATGGAAACGTTGGGGTTGTAGCTTTGAACCGTTATTGTCATGTTTGCGAACTGTTTTCCTTTTGTGACTGTTGTGATTTCTGAGTAGGTAAATTCGCTGTTTGCCTTGTTGACAATTATGGATGGGCTGTCGCTGTTGGCACCGACTAGCTGCATATCGGTGACGGGTAGTTCAGCGACTTTTGTGGATTTTGCGTTGTTGCCTTCGCGGGAAAGTAATGTGATTTCGCTGCTGTTAAATTGGAAGAAGCCATAGGGGGAGTTGGTCCAGTTCAAGTCTACTAAAAACATGGGGTTGTGTCTGCCTACGTATCCGCCGTCTTCGCGAACTTGAATGTAACCGTTGTCAATCACGAAGTCCGTGTCCAGCAGGTAAGAAGAGTTTCTTGATATGTTCACTTCGCGGGCGAGCGTCAGATACTGTAGGTCAACGGCGGTTATTGTCGGTCGCTGGCCAAATCCTGCGAGCCACCACCCGTAATGAGCGTCAGAAACAAACACCGAGTCTACTGGCGTGTTTTGCTTAGCCCACTCTATCGCTTGGTAGCCAGCGTTATCCATAACTTGGTAAAAATTTCGGACTGGGACGCCTTCCCAAGGAACCGAAAAGATTGGAAGATGGAAGAGCAAGATTAGCAGAAAGCCTACTAATAAGGCACCGTGAACTGTTTTGTAGCTTATTTTAGGTGAGATTCTTCGCAATATCTTGTTAGAGGACTGGCTTGTTTTCCTGCTTTGCCCGTTTAAGCCATGGTATGCACTTAATATTCTTGCCAAATACACTGAAGCGTAATGAGTTATTGCAGCCAAGAGAATTATCACTGGTATAATGAGGAAGTATGGAAACCGAATGTATTGCACGTATAACCCAATCAGGTAGCCCTGAGTTAACAGTAATGGAACCAAAAGCCAAATGATAAGAAGAAACACTGGAAGCGAAAAGAACCGTCGTTTATATTTTTTCGATAGTAAGAAGAACAGCACAATGCAGGCAAAAAGCGCCAACACCGTGTCGAGAGGAACTGTTTGCGTTGCAAGCAAAGCCCGTTCAATTGCAGGGGATCCTGTTAATGGCGCGCTAGCGTTCAAGTAAGTCGGTATTGCGTTTGCCAAAAAAGGCGAAACAAGAATGGCTCCGATAAATATCGGCAGCGCCCAGTAGAGGATGCTTCTTCTGGATCCATCAAACATTTTAGGAAAAAACAATACGGTGAAAGAAGTAATGGCGGTTATGCCAATGAAAACGGCGGCGCTCAAGGAATGAGTCAGAAATATTGCAGCAACTAAAATAGAGGTTGATACAAGAAAAGGCGTCGTTGAAAATTTGTCTCTTTTAAGATACATGTAGAAAGTTAAAGGAATCAAAAACATGGCGATTATATTGGGGTAGCCTCCCCATGAGAGTATTTCAATGTCAAACCGTGAGACAGCCACAAAGAACGCGACAATGAAGGCGGTCGATTCATTCCATACTCTTCGAGTTACAAGGAAAGCAGACAAAACGGTTAGTGACGAGAATAAAGCCACAATAGTGGCCTGTGCCAAATAGTTGGGCATGCCAGTCAAAATTATTATTTCTGAAGCAAAAATGTGATATCCCGGAAATTCAAGTTCCACGCCTCCGCCCATCTGATAAAAATTCCACAGGAAATTTGTGTTGCCTGACTGTGTAATTGAGTTTATGACGCCGGCGTGAAAGCCAATATCAGCGCCTGGCGGATATGTTTGCCAAAGCAGGAGAATTATACGGTATGCAAACGCGAAAGCGAAGATTGCCAGTAGCAAGACATCTTTTTTGGTTGCCTTGAACATATACCCCAATCTCCCCCGCGTTATTGAGTCTCCACATTTGATGCTATTCATTTATGAGTTGTGCTCATCGCAATTCGTAGGAATTCGCAAGCAGTGACATCCCAAGAAAAGTTGTGTGAGTACTCTAGTGCGTTTTTAGAAATAATGACTCTTAGTTTTTCATTGGTGAGTAAAATTAACAGCTTGTCTGCCATGGCTTGGTTATCCCCGTTTTTCACCAGAAAGCCGGTATTTTGGTCTTGAACTGAGTCTTTCAGGCCGGGCACGGAATATGCTACAGTAGGCACGCCCAAAGCGTTGGCCTCAATAATATTTAGCCCCCAACCTTCTCGGATTCCTGGATTAACCAGAACCCAACTTTGTTCTATTAGTCTCTGGCGTTCGAAATCATCTAAGCGCCCGTAGAATCTTGTCCCTTGGACATGCATATCCTCCAACTTACACCTAATAGGGCCGTCACCAATTATCCAAAGCTCTGCGTCAGGCAGTTTTTCTTTTACCTTTTCAAATGCTTTTATTGCATGGATTGGTCTTTTAGCTTTCTTTAGTCGCCCGGCATATACTATGACGGGATGATTGTTCTTGGGAGAAAGCTTAGTCAAAGGCTCAAAATTCAGCCCTTCAGGAATTACGAATACCTTCTTAAAGCCTATAGCGTCCAAATCTTCGCGGGTGCTGTTTGATACAGTAATTGTGGGTATGCTAGCATATCTGCGCAACCATTTGTTTTCGAGGTAGTAGCCTAAGACATTCAAAGGGAATCTTGTTTCGTAAAACCAATACTCTCTAGCTAATTGGTGAATTAGTGCTACAACATGCTCGCCGTTTTCGATAAAACTCTGCGCAAAAAAGGGTCTAGTGTTTATTTCATCAACTATGAGATCGAAGCGTTCTGACTTGAAGCGTTTTGAATAGAACTTCTTGGCTTCCCCATATACTGAAAAGCGGCTTCCAGACCTTATTACTCTCACTCCATCCAGGGTTTCTTCGTTCTTGCATCCGGGAAATTTGGAGGTAAATAGCGTCACTTCGTGTCCAGCATCATCCCATCGTTTTGTAACCTCGTGAGTGAAAACCTCCGCTCCCCCCATCTCGGGGTTAAGCCAGCAACGCCAATTAAAAACCAAAATTCTCATTGTTTGCAAAACCTTGGCGATCTTTGAACGTGCTCATAGTTGAAGTGAGGAACAGGTTTTCCGTATATTCGAAGTACTCTTAATCTATAGGTTATTTTTAGGAGGTCACTGAACATTTTGAGGATTTCTTTAAGCTTGAGGGATGCGTTTAGCCTAAGCCGTACTGGCATCTCAACGATCTTCAATCCGTAGAGGCTTGCAACGGCTAGCAATTCAACATCAAACGCAAATCTCTTGACTATCAATTTAGGAATAATCTTCTCAAAAGAGCTCTTCCTAATTGCCTTGAGTCCCACTTGCGTGTCTCTAATGTTTACGCCAATTAGTATCTTGACCAAAACATTGAAACAATGACTAAGAATTCTCCTCGACATCGATATCTCGACGTGAGACTCAGAATGCCATTTAGAGGCAATAACTATGTCTCCATGATTTAATGCCTCAATGTACTTTGAAACAACACCTATATCTATTTCTAGATCGCTGTCAGCAAAAACGACCACATCGCCGATGCTCTTCATGAAGCCTTTTTTCTCAGCGTAACCTTTGCCATTATTCTCATCAGAGCTCAGTACTTTTACGTGACCATTTTTTCCGGCGTAATTCGATGCTTTCTGCAGAGTGTTGTCTTTGCTGCCGTCGTCAACGACCACGATTTCGTAGCTCCGTTTTTCGATTTTGAATAGGTCATCCAGGTTGGAGAGGGCGCGTTCGATAGAGTTTCCCTCGTTAAAGGCTGGAACGACAACGGAGAGTTCAACTTGTTCCATTTCAATCACGATTTTTGATTCTAGATACTCGACTTTGCTTAAGACGGTTTTTGTAAAGATTTCTTGTGTCAAAGTTATTTCGTAAAGATTCAGGTGAAAGAAAAGAACGGGGGAGAATGTTTAGGGTTTTTGCTGTTTGTTTGTTGGTTGTTTCAATCAGTTTTTAGGGATGAGCTGGATGGATCTTATTTGGAATATAGCTACTTTTTTGTTTATGAATAACTGGTTGAACGTGGGGTCTTTGGCGAACTTTGAAATCTGCGAATAATCGCGTATGACAATGTAGGAAGCATTTAGATGTGCGATTGCTTGGTGGTAATTAAAAATGTCCAGTGGATTTTCTGCAACTTTCAATGAATAGGTTTGCATGTTATCCGTGAGTATTTTTTGGCGACCATTGTAGGTTTGGGCGTTTTCTCCGTAGTACGGGTACTCGAATGTTCCGACATAATAGTTTACGGTCACCTTTGATTGGTTTTTTAGGTCGCAAAGTATTGTGAGGTTTTCGGCGGTTTGCGTGGCTGTCGGACGGTCTCCTGAAAAGATTAGTTGGCTTTCAACCGGGAAATAGTGGTCTAAGAGCTCGATGGAGCTGGTGTTGTCTGAAATGAGATAGCTTTGGGTTTGTGCGCTAAGACTTAATGTGGAGAAGTTAGCGGTGGGGTCATTGCGTGATAGGGTTTGGGTGACGTTTATGAAGCGTACGCCTTGGTATACCGTGTATTCTTGGGTGTAGTTGAGAAGCTCGTTTCCCCAAGCAACATAAATAGTGGCGTAGGTCGAGGAGTTTTCCATATGCATTTCCCTCAGCGGGATATCTGAAAGCCTAACAGAGACAAGGTTTCCGTTTCTCCAAAGAGATATTTTTGTCTCGCTGCTGGAGAAGTTAAGGGCGGGGTAGGGATTATACGAGTTGTTCAGCTTGGCCAGGATCTGAGGGTTATGTCTGGAAATGTAGCCTCCGTCTTCTCTAATTTGAATCAAGCCATTATCAATCAAGTAATCGGTGTCAAGGAGCCGGGAAGCCAACAATGCTGGTTCAAACTCTCGAGAATTAGCTAAGAACTGCGGTTCAACTGCGCTTATGGTTGGCCTTTGGGCGAATCCTCCTAGCCACCAACCATACCAGGCGTCAGCTACGAAAATGGAGTTTGTCGGAGTGTACTTCTTAATCCACTGTATTGCGTCATATCCTGGTTTGTTCATGGCTTGAAAGTGACCTTGAAGCAAGAAACCATCAGGGGGAGTCATAAAGAAATTGGGTAGCGCTAGAAAGGCAATCAGTATTAGGGCGGTCGCAAAAAGCGTCACTGTGGTTTTGTTGGATGGAGGAGAACTAATGCATCTTAGAATCTTGCTTTCGCTGAATCTTTTTTGGAGCAGTCTTTTTCCAACTGATAAAAGCCAACTTGTGCTTTTTGCTAGCAAGCGGGCTCCAAGCCAGATACCAGTTCCGACTGAAATGATTAGTGGCAGGACTGCAAAATAGAGAAAACGCTGATAGTCCGTGTACAACCCAACGATAAAAGATTGCGAAAGAGCTGCTGGGATAATCAACCACAAAACGAGAAGAATCGTAGGGAAACGAATTATTTTTTCATGGACATACTTGGAAAAAACAAAGTACAGGAAAAAACAAACGAAAAAAGGTAAAACAAGATCTAACGGGACATGCCTGATGGGAAGCAGTGCTTGTTGAATTTCTGGTAAACCACCAGTGAAAATGGCTGAGTTCGGGTTTAAGTAGATGGGAGCTACCTGAACGAGGAAGGGAGAGACTACTAACCCGCCTACAAAAATGGGAACAAGCCATTCCAAAACGGTTCTTCTACCAATACCCACTCTGCTTGGGAAACAGAGAGTAGTGAAGACCGTGGCGAGAATTATTGTTGTGAACATGAAGGTGCTGAGTGAGTGTGTTAGAAATACTGCAGCCGAAACCAGTGAAACAACAACTATGAGGGGTAACCGTGGAAATCTGGGCTTTTCTAATAGTAGATAGAAAGCCAGCGGAATAAGCATCAATGTTACGATGTTGGGATAGCCTGACCACAAAAGCATGTCAATGTCAAACGCTGAAACCGCGACTAGGAAAGCAACTATTAAGGCGGCAGATTCATTCCAGACTTTCCGAGTTATTAAGAAAGCCACAATCACTGTCAAGGAAGAAAAAAGAATAGCGACAGATGCCTGAGCCAAGTAATCAGGCAAGCCAGTCAGAAGGATAATGTAAGAAACAAATATGTGGTATCCAGGGAACGTGATTGAATTGCCACCACCCATATGGTAGTAATTCCACATGAAGTTCGTACTGCCCCCTTGAGTTATTGAATGAATGAGGCTGTTGTGGAGTCCGATGTCAGATCCAGGAGGAAAGCCTTCATGCATAACTAAGACAGCTCGGTAGATGGCTGCAAAGAAAGCCATGAAGAATAGCAACAGGGAGCTTCTGCTTGTCCTTAGCATTTTGCTTATTTCCTCAATCTGAATCATTTTTCACTTGAAATATCGCTGCGCTCTCATTATAAAACAACCGCAGCAGCTTCCTAGTGGCTCCGCTTGGTGCCTGCAGGTTCGGCTGAATTGCCATCAGTACCCTGGAGACTAAGCTTTTCTGGCTGGGCTTCAAAGTAAGCTGCCAAACCCCCAACCACCAAGATGACGACGGCCAAAACAGCTTCAACCCGAACGACTGCCATAGCCTCTTCAACCCAAGTTTTTGGGAACTCTTTGGGTTTTATCGTCGGCGAAGGAGAATTCGTTGGGGAAGGAGAGATCGTGGTCGTAGGATTTGGACTAGACAACTGTGTTGGAGAAGAAGATGGTGATGGAATTGAAGAGGGAGAAGGTGAAGTGTTAGGGGATGGATTTGATGGCGTCTGAGTGTTTTTGGGCAACGCAATTTGGAGAGACGGATGGCGCGTTTCAACTGCGAAAATGAGCGTAGCCCTGCCACTTGTTGCATATTGCCATTGGACAGTCAATGTGTAGGTTCCATCTGCTAGATCCGATAGGACCGTGTCGCCTTGAAGGGTATAACGAGCAAAGTGGAAGCTTTCGTTGTACCCGCTGCCAGGGCCTCCTGACCTGTAACCAGTCTCGATTCTGCTCGAAACGACCCTGGTCGCCACAGTAACTGGTGTTTGATTGTTCAGGACATATGTGGCTGGAGTTTCAACTTCGTTGTTTGTTTCCACTGTGAAACTGAGAGGAATCGTGTTTGTGTTGTAGGTTTTTATTGTTGGAGATAGGACAGTCACGACGACTTTATCGTATAATTTGGCAAAGGATGCTGGATTGCCTTTTGCCACTTCAACAAATTGCATCGCAACTAGTAAAACTATAAGTGCACACACAATAACTGCTGCCATGAATGTTTTCTTTCTCATAGCGTTCAAATGACTATGGGTTTGACTCTGCTTAAAGCAGTTTTTGTAAAGGTTTCTTGACAAAACAAAAACGTACCCGTTTGAACGGGTGCATTTTCGATATTCTTAAATATAATTCCCAAGCCTCATCAGTTCGATGGCGACTCTGCTTGGTTCCGTTACCCGAGCTGATTTCAAATCTTCATTGGCTGTTTTCAAATCCGATAGACTTGAAGGGCTTGCGGAATGATATATGGGCTTGGGGCTCTGTTCCTCATATAAAGGAAGTTTTACATGAACTTTTGTCTGTACTTGAAAGGCATGATGTTGCCTCGACTTTTTTCATATCTGGGGTTTGTGCAGAGCAGAATAAAGATGAGGTACTTAGGATAAAAGATGCAGGCCATGAAATAGGGCTCCATGGTTACAGACATGTGCCTTATGATATGCCATCTGCTGAGATGATGAGAGATTTGTCCCAGGCTGTTTCTGTATTCAGGGAAATCGGAGTCAACGTTGAAGGTTTTAGAGCACCATGGTTAATTGCTAATGAAAATGCCTATCAAGCAGCTGATGTGCTTGGTTTGAAGTATGTGTCTAATGTAAGGTCCAAAAAGGTTCTGCAACGGTTTGATAAATACAGTTTTGTGGAGTTGCCGATTTTCTTAGACGATCAGACACTTTTGCAGGAAAATGCTGTTGAGACGTTATTGGAAGCCTCCGAAAGCGGGAGGGTTTTTGAATTTCATTTGTTGTATGTTAGGCAAAGCATGCAGGTCATAGATGATTTCCTTAACAGATTAAAAATAGATACTGCAACCCTTTCCCAAATTGCCCAGGGAAGCGAAGGTGTAGGATTGTCATTTGATATTGCATATTTGAACAGGTTCGAATTACTAAAAAAGCTGTTTCACTAAGTGGCGAAAATACTTGAGCGACCCCTTTTTAAGTACAAAAGACGCAGGCCTTTTGTATAAATCAAAGGTTTTTGCAGGAATATTGGCAAAAAGAGCATTTGTAGGTCCATACTTAGTTGTTTTGGGGGGCACGTATGATTGTAACTATAGATGTGTTTTCTGTGAATGGTTTTCTCCCATGAGAAAAAAATTGAGAGATGAGATACGAAGCCCAGATTACTACATGGACATGGATATTTACAAGAGGTTAGTAAAAGAGTTAAGCATTCTGGGGACTAAAATCATTTTAATTGACTACCTTGAGCCATTTATGGATCCCCAATTGATTGAGAAGATCAAGTATGTCAAAGAGTGCAATCTTGGATGTATCGTTATAACTAATGGTTCTTTGTTAAACGAAGAAAACGTTGAGAAGCTCGTTGATCTGAGGCTCGATTACCTTAATGTCAGTGTAAATGCGGGGACACCTGAAACATATCCAAAAATACACTTGACTGAAACCGAAGGGACTTTTGAAAGAATAAAGTCTATGATATCTCTCATTGAAAGAACGAAGAAAGAAAAGGGCACAGTTTTTCCTCATATTAGATTATCAATGGTGGTTTGTAATAGAAACTATCGTGATATTGTAAAATTTGTTGAACTGTGTCAAGAGACGGGTGTAAAGAATGCCCTAATAAAGAAACTGATTTCGTGGTCAAGAGAAATCGCTGAAGAGCTAGGGTTGACCCATTCGCAAGTAATAGAAATGGAAGAATACCTTGTTGAAGCCCAAAAATCGGCAAAAGAATACGGAATCCATCTGGACATAGAAAAGGGGGAATTGATAGACTCACAGAAAACTCAGGATGTGCCATGTTATTATGGATGGCTTTTTAGTATGATAGATGGGAATGGTAATGTTCATCCTTGCTGTTTCCAGGATCGTGGTCAGTCATGTACAATTGGAAACATCAAAGAAGATAACTTTAGTACATTATGGTTTTCCAAAAAATACCAAGACTTTAGAAAGATGAACAAAAATATTGATGAGAGAAGAAAAATGGGGTATCTTTGCAATGAGCCCTCTTGCTTTTTCAACAATCAACAGATTCATAATATTCTACAAAAGCCCTATACGTTTACATTTTGATGATGAGCGCGAGCGATTCCCAAAAATTGTGTTTAGTCCGCGAATGCCTCTTAACATGAAACATCCTCTGAGTTGAATGTGCAAACGCGAAGTTTGGGAGCATAGGGATATTCTTCGGTTATTGGGTAAAGCTTCCCTGTGCCAAGAAGTCGGTCGCTGACTCCCGTCTTCATGATGATTTCTTTTATCTTGCTGAGTGAACTTGCTCAAGGGCGGACCTTATGGTGGGGACATGGAGCTTGGAGCCATTATCGCCAACGGAAAATAGATTGCTTAATATTCTTTCGGGATCCACTTGAGTCTCAACCTCACGACGTTGACGTAAAAGCTGTTCTGAGAATAGCAGTCTTATACAACATACCAATTGCCTGCAACAGAGCAACAGCAGAAATGGTGATTTCCAGCTCCTTGTTCAACAGTAACCATGAATGATTTATCTTTCAACTTTGGGAGAGTCTGGCGCGCGGAAGAGAAGCCAGCTGACTTTTGGGCGATCATAGGTTTTCATGCAGGTTTTCCACCAGCGCGCACTCGTTAGTGAATTAAGGCGATTGTCATGAACGATGAGGCAAAAAGTATAGCCATTGAACCGATAAGGTTCATCAGGAAGTCCAATGAGGGACCGGCGGCATCTTTGAAAGGGTCGCCAACAGTGTCGCCGACAACGGTGGCTTCGTGTGTTTTGGTTCCAATTCCGCCCAAGTTGCCCTTCTCAACATACTTCTTGGCGTTGTCCCAGGCGGCGCCTCCTTGAATCATCATAAGACCCAAAGGAATTGTTGTAACCAGATTGCCCACAATTAGACCTCCAACGGCTTCAACCCCTATCGTGTAGCCCACTACCAGAGGAACGATAAGTGCGAATATGGCCGGGACAAACATGCCTTTGAGCGCTCCTTTGGTGCTAATGTCGACGCACTTGGCGTAGTCGGCCTTTGCCGTGCCCTCTCTCAAGCCAGGTATCTTGGCAAATTGCCGGCGTACCTCTTCCACCATTTTGAAGGCCGAATTTCCAATCGCCCGGAGTATCTGTGAGACAAACATGAAGGACAGCATCCCGCCCAATAGAAGGCCTGCGGTCACCATTGGATTTGCCACATTAATAGCTGTCAGGTTTGTAGCCTGGACAAAGGCGGAGAAAATTGCTACTTGGGCGAAGGCTGAGGTGCCAAGAGCGTATATCTTGCACACTGCTTTAGTGGTGTTTCCTACGGAATCCAACTCGTCAATAGACTTTAAAGCCGCTTCGTGCGGCTCTGAGAGTTCTATAATCCCCTTGGCATTGTCAACTATTGGTCCATAGGCAGACATGGCAATTAACGTGGCTGTTATTGAAAGAAAACCAACCGCCACCATCGATATTCCGTATAACCCGCTGAATTGATATGCAAGAACTATGGCTGAGGTGAAAACAAGTATGGAAAAAATTGTGCTTTCAAAACCCCTTGCGAAGCCAAAAATAATATTCATGGCTGGTCCTGCAACCGACGCCTTAGCTATCCCTTGAACGGGTTTCCTGCTTACAGACGTGTAGTATAGTGTTATCCATGCTAACAGAACCACAGCAATTATGCCCACGACCGTAGCATAGAATTCCTTTAGGCCACCGAAAAGGAAGAAAGCTATCGGTGCGCTAATTGAACTGACTAGAATGATCGCCAGATACATGCTTCGGTAAATCGCCGCTTGGGCGTTCGAGTTCTTTGAACGAATCCCAAACGATGCGATTAACGAGGAAACAACTCCGGCAGCTGCAACTGCAAGAGGATATATTACCCCATAAAACCCGTAAACCGATATTCCAAGTACCATCGCTGCTACGAGAGCCATGATGTATGATTGCAGTACATCGGAGCCAGTTCCGGCAATGTCTCCCACGTTGTCGCCAACTTGGTCAGCTATGACTGCTGCGTTTCGTGGGTCATCTTCAGGTATTCCTTCTTCAACCTTGCCGACGAGATCAGCTCCTATGTCGGCTGCTTTGGTGTATATTCCTCCGCCAACTCGCGCGAACAGACCAATTAGGGAAGCCCCGAACCCCAGTCCCAAGAGTAAAAACGGGTCACCGACAATTGCGTACATTAAACCCACACCTAGAAGACCTATTCCAGTTAGTGACAGTCCAACTGCGGTCCCGCTTTTAGTGGCTACTTCCAAAGATTCATTTAAACTGTGGCGGGCTGCGTTCGCCGTTCGAGAATTCATGTAGATTGCAACCCTCATGCCGATGTAAGCTGACAACCCAGATAGGATAGCACCCAAAGAAAATGCAATGGCTACAGAGTAACCAAGAACAAAACCTAAAGTGAGTGTAATACCGGTGACAAATAGACCCGCTACAAAAAACTGTCGAGCAATATAAGCATGGGCGCCCGCTTTTATTTCGTCGGAGATTTCGATCATCTTTGCCGTTCCTTCGCTCTTTCGCAGCAAGTCATGCATCAGGTATATGGCAAAGGCTATTGCAAGAAGCCCCACAATAGGCGCGAACACCAAGTAAAGGTTCACATCGACTTCCCCTTTAAGGCAAGACTTTTGTTGATAACTTGAGTAAGTTGTCGAATAAGTCGATGAAGCATGAACATAGATCTGTTCTAGTGGTTGTACAATTGTATTTAATATAGACTTTTCTGGAAAACAGGAGTTGACGTCTACAAATTGCAGAGACGCAAGCTCAGCAATGAAGTTCAATAGGTGTTTTCCGATGCCTACGGCATGGACTCCAAGGAGAATGAAACTAGTTGCTCAGGACACAGAATTGTTAAAAAATGCAGATTCGCAATTCCAACAAAGGAATGGGGTACGCTCTTGGACTGATCCGCCAGCCTTTAGCTTCGGCAAGTCGTCACGTGAATACGTTTAGGGGAAGCAGAGGAATACAAAGACAAGCTGCCCGAAAAGGCAAAAGTCCTAAAGTCTTCTGACAAGGCATTTCATTAAGGATTGCTAATTGAAATCAAGACGTGTCAGCTTCTTACAATGGCCTTGTTTAAGCAGAGATAACATCCGGAGAGTTTATGTTCATGGAAAACTGGACACAAAGCACAAATGCACCCCAAAGCCCGTACCTGCTCCAATTGTTTAGAGGTTATGCCTCTTACACAGAATAATCCATTCTCAGGATTCGTAGGGCATTCTGAGCACAGGCATTTCTTCACGTTCTCTTCAGAATCAACAAGCCCTTTCTCAGGCTGCTTCTTTCGGAACATGATTTTAGATTGTTATGTTGAGATTTAATACTTTTCAAAAAGAAGAAATACAGCCAAACTCCTGGAAAGCAGCTTTTGACTAGCGCATTTGCGTCCACAATCATTAATTTGTTATTCTATGCAGAAAATTGTGAGAATTAAATAAAGCAGGACGGTAGTCAGCGAACTTGTCTATGTTAGAGTATGTTGTTGTGCTTGGCGCTTTGGCATCATTACTTGCGGCTTTAGCCCTCACCGCTACGAGTATGAGTGTGATGATTTGTTTTTTCACATTTTGACTGTTTGTGGTTATGACTTTTTATGTTTTGCGCGTTTTCTAAAATCAGTCTCTGAAAGTATGTTATTTGCTAATGAATGTGTTGTGAAAAGATTAAACAAGAAAGTACAGTCTTCCAGTTAACTCAATTTTAATCCAACCAACTCTTTTTTTGCACCAAATTTTTAATACAGAACCAAACACCAATTTAATCACGACAAAGTGAAGTCCAAGATGAAGAAAAGCTACATTGAAATCGGAATTTGTGGTCTTTCCTGCAGACTCTGTCCCGCCTTCAATAGGGAAACTAAGAGCAAGTGCGAAGGTTGCAAAAGCGAATTCCGAATGGGTGCAGTATGCCCTTTTCACACCTGTGCCGTTAAGAAAAAAAGGATAGATTTCTGCGGGTTCTGCGATGAAAATAAGACTTGTGCCAAGTGGAGAAAATTCAGAGAAGCGGGCAAACAACACGACTCGTTACTCAGCTACCAGAGGCTTAAAGACAACATAGCTTTTATCCAGAAGAATGGAATGGAGGAGTTCGAGAAACAACAAGAAAGAAGAGAGAAATTGCTCGGGGCAATTCTGTCAGAATTCAACGAAGGACGCTCAAAATCCTTCTACTGCATAGCCGCGACTGTGTTGGAAATTGGTGAGCTTGAAAGCGTTTTGGAGAATGCACGAGCGAAATTGAAGGGATTAGACATTAAAGCGAAATCTGAAGTTATGCATTCATTCTTAAACGAAATTGCGGCCAACAGGAACTATTTGTTAAAACTTAGAAAATGAGAGCATATACTATTTACTCGCGCGCATTGATCGGGCTAACCAACAGAACCAGAGTGAAACCATACTGAGAGGAAAATACTTCCAAAACATTGTCAAAAGATTCTTACTGGGCATGAAAAGTTCTCTCAAAACCGTCGCTTATGATTCTCAGTTTTTTACGTGCCTACTCGCTTGAGGAGGATTTCGAGAAATTGGATTGCGTTGTCGTACGCGCGCTAAGGATCATCGGCCTTTGTTTTTTGGCAAGTACGTGCAACTTTCTCTGTAGCCCTTTTTGCAGAGAATCTTCACGAAGAAAGGATTTTAGATTGATTGTGAACCAATCAACTTTGATAAGATTGGCAGGCGGCTCATCGGATAAACTAGCGCCATCGTGATGATGAAAGCCAGTGCAGCTACCAGCGGAATCTCCACAATTGGATTCATCGTCACAAGGCTTAGCGTGAAGCCGAAGTAGCCCCTGTGAATCGATTCCAGAATTATTACGTGGAACAGGTAAATCGGCAAGGTGTTGGCGCTAATAAAGTGAACTACAGAGTGCAGGCGGGGATGTTTGGCTTTTCCGGGCCAGTCCACTACAGCCTTACTTAGAAGCATGTAGATGGAAACTGACACCATAACCACGTTTATGGAAACCGTATCGAAGAAGAAGTAGTATTGCCCCACCCAGTTCAGCGGATAAGTCATGAAGTATGTGCCCACAAGTGTCCACGAAATGCCCCCAAGCAAACCTGCGACTAAAAGCCAAGATGGTGCACTGACGCCCCGCAGGTAAGCGCCTAACACGAAGTACCCTATGAATCCTGTGAAGAGGAAGAGATCATTGTTCAAGGCGTAGCCGGTTACTAGTAGGACAAAAGGCATGACGGAGACTCCTAAAAACCATAAAACCACAAGATACCTCATAATGTGGCGTCCCCCAGCGGCAACTACCGTCCGAAGGATGGGCGTCGCCAAGTAGAGTCCCGCTATCAGGTAGAAGAACCAGAAATGGAAGTAGGCGCCGTTCACGAATATGCCGCCCCACAACGCCCGCCAAGTAAGTGGCGTTCCATCGACGAGGAAGCTCCAAGCGAAATAGACCGCACTCCAAAACGCGAACGCCAACCCTAAACGACCAAGACGCTTCTTGAAGAAAACTCGAATGGGCTCGTTCACCTTGGACGGTCTTAGCAGCAAAGCTCCGCTGAGCATGGCGAAAAGCGGAACCGCCGCGACTGCGACGGATTGGTAGGCAGATGTTGCTCCGTTGTAAAGAGCTATTATGGGGTCTGTCATGATGGATTGGTCGTAACTTTCGATGGAAGCATGAATCAGAACAACGCACAGGATTGCGAAGGTACGGATAAGGTCCACAGGTACGTGAAGAGCGTTGCCTTCGACTTCTTCGGTGTAACTGAAGATTTTCACGGAGCCCCGCGACCCTCAGGATTCATTCCGACGCATCCAATAAAAAACTTATGGGAATTTCTGCTAAACATCTACGAGAGGGGACAATCGTTAACCTTTTCGGTAACCGTGCTCAATCAGGATAACCCGGCTTTGGAGGGCATTTTGACGCTAACAATCTCGGTAAATATTTCTTTTTTGAATAATGTTTCTAAAAGCGACGATTCAGGAGCTCTTTTCTTTTTGCCTTCGCTGACTACTTCTTCAAAAACGCTTGCTGGGTGACAAAAATTGAAAAGCGATTTTCCTTTCAACATGTTGAACTTGTATTTTTTATGGTTAAATATGTCACTGTTGTTCCTAAAATGATGGAAAAAGAAAAATTATTTACGAGACTGACGGGGTTGAATATGTTGAATTTGGGGTGTTTTTGTTGGAATTGGCTGTTTTTGGGCTTTTCGGCAGGACAAATTCGTCGACATTAATGGGTGTCTGGAGAGGGTTGAAGGGGGTTTGAAGCGTGGTTGGACGCGTCTTTGACACGCTAAAGCACAGCAACGCAAAAAGCAAAGCCGAGTATAGGCGAGTAGGCAAAAATTACAAGAGCCTACGTAAGTACAAGCTGGAGCGTGAGCGTCGCCGAAGAGTTTTAGAGCTGCAGGGCAAGGGCCTAACGATTGATCAGATTGCCGCTGAGTTGGGTGTAAGTGGCCGGACCGTTAAGCGTGATTTAGCTCGAGTCCGCTCCTACATTGAGAGCCAACGCAACTATGCCATGCAGCGGCAGAATCAGTTGGAGAGAGACGAGTTTAACAAGTTAAGCCTGAGCCAAAAACTTGAGAGGATCAAGCAACTTGTGGCTTTTGAGCGTGAAATGCAAAGAAAACCAAGGACTTGCAGCTTTTTGCAGGTGATTATTGACTTAGATGCCCTCAAAGCCGAGAAGCCCTGCTGTTAAGGTATAAGCCGCAGCTGCCGGTGCGTATGCTTGAGAATAGCCGCATAAACCTCGACTTAATGTATGACGGAAAAATTCTCCATCTTGGCCGAATGTGGGTCGCAAACACCGATCCTAACCATGTGGACCTGCAAACAAACTAGACGCTGCTCAGATTGTTTTGATGGGGTTGCCCCATGCTTGAAAGGGCATAGATTGGGCATTCTCGCGGGGTTACTTCCCCTTCTTCCTATCAACTACCTCTGCTGCTATTTAGTCTCTTTTGAAAGCCTCAGAAAGAAAGGCTAAGGTTCGAGATCCGATTGGATGGCACATTGTATAGCGCTTTCGAAGCGTTTTGGAGCGGCAGAAACTTGAAGTGTAGTGCAGGTGGTTCGAGTTGGTTCAAGTATGAGTTGTTTATAGAGAGAACTTGTTTCCATTACTTTCTGAATTTTCTTAGTTGACTTCCATCCACGACAACAGAATTATATATTCAGAAGCTAGTAGTTTATGCTAACGCCTAGCGAGAATAGCGTTAGTCAAGATTTGATCAGGGTGGAAAGAAAATGAAAGCCTATATTCTTTTGAGCACTAAACCTGGCACTTCTCTGGAGGTAGTCCAGAGAATAAAAGATAAAGTCAGAGAGGTCGTGGTTGCAGATGCAATTTTTGGCAGATACGACGCCATAGTAGTCTTAGAAGCTCCTGCGCTAGAGAACATCAATCAGGTAGTATACAAGATAATTGAGAAAGACCCCAACGTAATCCGCACAGAGACATCCATAGTGCTGTCACCAATGTAGCGCGCCGGTTCAAGGCTCATTTATGCTGTATTTTTTGGTTTGTTCTTCCGCTTCTTCTTTGCCTGGGAACGGGAATATTGAGGAGGATGTGCTCTTAGAGTTGGCGGCGTAGTAGCCCAGCCCTATAAGCATCCATACTACGGTAACGGCTATTGCCACAAGAGCTGCCCACTGAGTGTCACCTCCGCCAATGACGCCTAGCCAGATAACGGCGACCAGCATGACCATGTTGGCGACAAATCCGGCGATTGGAACCACGTATTTGGTTAGTATTGAGCGGCGCTCTTTGGAAAGGGCGACAACGGCTATGATGCACGTTACCCCGTAGAGCAGGAATGTTCCAAAGTTCGAGAGCAGCATCACTGCGGTTAGGTTTCTGAGGGAGAGAACGCCGAATGCGCCGATGATTGCTGAGATGGCTGTGAGTACCCATATGCCTATGGAGGGTGTTTTGTATCTTATGTCTAGCTTGCCGAGGGGTTGGGGGACTTCGGTGTCACGGCCGATTGCATATGTTACTCTTACGCCGGTGTTGAGGCATGCGAGAGTTGTCCCCAATAATGCAGCGGTTACCGCTGCAGCAACTACTAGCATGAGTACGAAGCCACCACCGCCGAACAAAGCGTTGGCTGAAATGCGAACTATATCGCCCAATGGTCCGCCTGAAGTTGCGGCTGACGCGAAAGTGTATTTGGAGTTAATCCATGCTTGTATTCCGAAGAAGCCAAGTAGGTAAGCGAATACCCCTTGAATAACCAATGAGAGTATCACGGCGCGTGGAACATCTCTGGGGTTTTTTGCCTCAGACGTTAGTGCGGTCGTTGATTCAAATCCCACGAGCACGAGTATGGCAAGGCTTGCTTGGAAGAGAACGTGACTCATGTTCTGAGGCAAGACGATGCTACCCAAGTTTGAGTAATAGAATGTTACATGATCAGGGTTTATGAACCGGTAAGTGAGAGCCAAAACCGTCACGCCAACGAGCATTGCAAGTTGCACTATGTTGATAATTAGGTTCGTCCGGGTAGACCCTTGAATCCCTCTGTATGCTATGAAGCCTACGCCAAGCGAAAATAGAACCACGATTGCTACTTGTGTTAGGGGGTCTATGGCAAATCCGACGGCTTGCAGGATATAGGTCAAGAAGAAGCCCATGAACGCGACCATGACGCCTGGGTAAACCCAATAGTAGAGGTGGGAAAGCCAACCTACTATGAATTTTGCGTCTCGCGCTCTTCGGTTGCTGCTTCCTCTGTCAAGCAATGCTCGTTGAGCGAAATAGTAAGAACTGCCAGTTCCAGCATCTGGATAACGTCGTGACAACCACGCGTAACAAGCCGCCGTCAAGAAAGACAGAATCAACGCCAAGAAAAGCCCAAACCATATTTCTGGAGCCGTCGAAACCCCAGATGGATCTGTCTGTGCAGCCTGCGCTTGGTAGTTGAGCCATAGAAAAGCTCCTGGCGCAATCAAAGCCATCGCGTTTATCGTTAAGTCCTGAAGGCTTAGAGTTTTTTTCATTTGTGGTGGGAGTCGCTTTTGATTGCTTTCCATTTTCTTTCACCTTAAAATATTCGCTCATAAACGCTGGGCAAGAAAACTTTGGATTTTGGGTAATAAAAATTATTCCGAGGTGTGAAAGAGAACAGAAACACCTTCAACGTTGGGGTTTTCGTCTGCTCACTATTCTCAAGCGCAGTTTTTTAGTCCTGTCCGGATGTTGTAGGCGATTACTAAGAAAGATCCAATGATTACAGCCATTGCGACCAAATCCACAATTGCAAACATATTTTCACCATTTTAGATTAATAGTTGATAAATGCACAGATAAATATAAGTATAGTGGTTATTAGTTCACAATATTCCACAAGAAGCTTACATATGAACAATGAGTTTATGAAAGTGATGAATGAGAAAACTGTCGCTCAGAAATCTCTCAGAATGGGGCGAACACTATCTGATAAGCCCAGAAACCCAAAAATATGCTGGTGCAAAACCCACCTAAAAACTGTACTCTTGGGCTATGACCAAAGAAACTACTCTTTCAAATACGGCGTAGATCTTTAAGCGCGATAGCTTTATTTTGCCCATTTTATTGGGTAATTTAGGGTTTGTTGTGACAGAGACTAACGTACTACGAAGACAAAGTGTATCTCCCTCGACGTGTGCGAGAAAAATGGGGCTAGTTGATGGTGACGTATTGCATATTGAGGTAATTGAAAGAGGCGTCGCCAAGCTGAGTGTTGTGCGCCGCTGCGGTGCTGCTAAGCGAGCACTTGAAAAGTTGGATAATCCGCCGGATCTTGGATCCGCTAAAGGAAAACTGTCCCGAGAAGAAATATATGAAGATATTACTTGACACAAACATTCGCGTTCACGCCTACAACAGATCGTCTCCTTTTCTGCGGCAAGCAAGTAGCATAATAATCTCAAATAATGTGGAACCTTAATGGAGCGTGCGCCGTTTCTTAATCTAATTTTTTTGAAGCACGCAACTCCCTCGTGTGAATAGTTTTAAATCGTGAATAGGCTGAATAGGAAAAGGGGAGTTGTTTGGGGGCGAAAAGCTCAAGAACGCAGCTTGGATCTTTGCTGCTTTCTTTGATGTTTGTCTTTTCGGTAGCAGCCGGTCTTTTTTCTAATTCTGTTTTTGGCGCAACTCATTATTGGAGTTTCTATGCCGAGAAGGATTCCTTTGTTGAGGATGGGCTTCCAGATCAGAACAACGGGTGGAGTCAGTTCTTGAATGTGTATTATCCTGGTCCGAGAGAATTCTTTGTCAGCGGCTATTCTTTTCTGAAGTTTAATTTGACGGGCATTCCAAGAAATGCCACGATTAAAAGTGCGAGCATGCGATTGTATTTGCAGGAGGGATCTGGGGATGTTGAGGTTCGGCGTGTTGTTGCTCCTTGGTGGGAGGATAGCCTCACCTGGAGAAATATGCCAAGCAGCGCCTCCCCTTTGGGCGCTTCGGTTCATAAGAGGTTTGGTCCAGGCCCTGATAGCGTGTGGATAGATGTTACCGATTTTGTCAAAGGATGGTACAATAATAGCTATTACAATGATGGGCTGCTCCTGAAGGCTTACAATGAGACCTCTGGGAACTTTTGTAATTGCACTTTTCTTAGCCGGCAATTTAGGGGAGTTGATTATGTTAATCGAGTGCCTCAAATTGAAGTTGGTTTCGAAACTTCAGTGATACCTTCGCCCACTCCTACTCCAACAATTGAACCTACAGACGAGATACCGCCGTCCTTATCGTTAACAACAACTCCTTCAGGCAGCTTATTTTTTGCGCCTCAAACTGTCACCGTCACCGCTAGAGCTACAGACAATGTTGGGCTTCGTAGCCTTGAACTGGCTGGTCCTGGTGCTCATCCAGCAACTTGGACTGCCGCCGGTTCAGGTGTTGTTGAGCATGAGATGAGTTACACTGTGAGTCTCGATTATGGCGTGCATTTGTTTACTGCCCGCGTCTTTGATCAGAATGGTCTTTCTGCCCAAACAGCCCTTACAGTACAAGTAACTACTAAGCCTCCGCTTCTCACTATTTCAAACTTGATACCGGTAACTCAACATGGGGTTTCTTTGGTGACAAATAAGCAGTCTATTTTCAAGTTTAACTACACTCTTGACAGCAAAGTTAGTGTTAACACTTTTTTTAGCTTGAAGTTGAGGCAGGATTTGTGGTCGACTTCGTTGTTGGTTCATCACGTTGAAGTCATCGGCGGGGTTGACTATATTGTTCTGAGCCAGAATGTGACTTTGGAGCCCACGGTGGACGGGCGACCTAAGACTGCATACTTGTTTGAATTTGTGGGTTCAAGTGAGGTCTTCTTGCCCAAGCCACTGGTTAAGGATGCTAATGTTACTGTTTTCTTAGCAGCTGACCCCTACGACTTCAATAGTTGGGATGCTGCGAGCATTCGTCTTATTCAGGGTTCCTTTCATGTAGGTTATTATGCGCCGTATTATCTTTCTGAGTCTCCGTATTCGACGACGGTAAAGATTCTTTTTCTTGAGCCTGATGTTGATGGTAGCATCCGGCGTTTTACTGCTGAAGAGAAAATGGAGCTTGCAAATAAGCTTGTTCGGGAGCCTTATTGGAATGGCACCGCTTCTCCCTACGAAGTTTATTTAAATGGGCTTTTTCCTTGCGTGTTTACTGTTAGTCGAGACACTGAGTACTATGCCTCTGGGTATAGTATAGGCTGGTGGGATGCTGATACTCTTGGCGAGACTGCTGCTGATGAGGGATATGGCAGAGTTATAGCCATAGTTCCTGACGGTGCCATATCTGCGGAGGAAGGTGGTCATACGGTGGGCGTTGTCTACCACAGGTTTTATGGTTATTCTGATCAAAGCTACCACGTTGCTTATGTTGAGCGTTCCGCGGCTTTGGATCCAGGTCGATATACGTATTTCCCAATAGTTGCTCATGAGCTCAGCCACACCTATAGGTATCCTGACATTTACGATGGCTACAAAATTGCAGTGTCCTATGATGATTGCGTGTTTTTTAACGAGGAAAAAGGCGGAATAATTAAGATTTTTAAGGAAACGTTGAATGCTACGGGGGATTTGAGGGGTACTTCAAGTTATGTTTTGGCTCCTCTTCCAGGTGAAGCATGGGCGTATCCAACGTATTCTATTGGCACGCCCGTGTTGGTCTCGGCTTGGGATATTATGGATCATTCTGGTCGGGAGGCATCTGATTATTGGTCGTCCAGCTCTTATGAGAATGTGTACTATTACACTAGGCGCAGTGGGGATCCTCCGGAATCACTTTTGGTTTCTATGTTAGTTTATAGCAATGGTACGGTTGTGGGTCGGCCTTTTCAAAAGTTGTACAATCAGACCTTGAGTTATCCCAGCACTGAAGGTGTAGGGGATTTTTCTCTGGTGATGTATCGAAGAAGTGGGGAGGTTTTTAGGAGTTATCCATTCAATAGTAGTTTTAGTTGCAATATTGAGCCAGGTGGAGAAAAGATTGTTGATGCTGTTCCGTTTCTGACTGCGGTTGAGTGGACGGATGATCTTGGCAAGATAGAATTGGTGGATTCTTCAGGTCAAGTTTGGTTTAGTAGAACTGTTAGTGCCCATTGTCCAACGCTTGAAATCAAGTCACCTTTGCCGCTGAGTGATCTTGAAGTGGGGAAATCTCACAAGATAGTTTGGAGCTCAGAAGATGAGGATGGGGACCCCGTTTGGTCCACTGTGCTAATTAAGAAAGTTGAGAGCCAAGTTTGGCAGAGCCTGGCGAGTAGGGTTCAGAGTTCAAGTGTAGATTTTGTGGCTAAGGACTATCTGGGTCCGGGTGAATATTTGTTGCAGATCAAAGTCACTGATGGGGTTAATACTGCAGTGCAAGTTCAGCAATTCAGCATTGTCAAAGAAGCTCAGAGACAAGACAGCGGCATTTCTGGAATTTTGGCAATTTTCATATTAGCTGTTGTTTGTATAGTCTTCGTATTGATAGTTGCGATTCTTAGATTTCGTAGCAGGAAGTCTGAGGCGTAGCCTGCTGCCAAATATCGTCCTCTTATTGCACACCGAATCTTAAAGCAGGATAAAGAAAAAGGGTTTTGCGGGAGACATCTCTACTCTCGAGCGGGTTGAATTCCCAGCTTCCGCATCAAGGTTTCCAATCGTATTATTACTATGCTGAAGATTTTCGTCTCTTCCTTAGCACGAATAACCCAATTACAACTGCAGCAATGATCACCACGACAGCAACGATAACAAGAACGTTGGTGTCAATAGGCGATGAGGTGTTTTCCTGCTGGGGCGAAGGCTGAACTGACCCATCGATATCGAGAATTTGCACCGGACCAGTTGGTCCTCCCACCATGTTCTTTGCGTCTTCCTCCATGGCTTGAGCGATTTCCCAAGTCATCTCAATATCGCTAATATCCCAAGATTCCAAACCACCTTTGAAAGCCTGACTCTCTGTGAAGTTGTAGTCCAGGTTTGTCCAATCATCAAAACCATAAAGGATTTCGTCATCAGTGTTCGCAGAGTCATACCGCGGAAAATTGTTGATGTTAGCCTGGGTATAGTCATCGTTCTCGTCGCCATCGTTGTTCCAGTCTATGGCTCCTAGAGTTGAGACTGCCAAAGGAACATACTTTGTGACGTTGTTTGCATTGAGCACGCCACTGTACACGGTCCAATCCCAATTTGCGGCATTCAACCCAGTGGTCTCGTCTAGACCAGTTTCGGTGAGGGTTCGCAGCTTAGCGCTTGAATAAGTCAATGGCCTGTTCCTTAGTGTCTTTGACATCTGGAATTGGTAGTTCATTACACTAAGATAGTTAGGCTTAAAATTGACGTCGTCATCTCCACCGTGCTTTAAGCCCAGGTTGTGGCCAAGCTCATGCATGAATGTGCCTGCTTGCTCATCGCGACTTCCTACGCCTCCAGTCCAGGCCCCAAGCGAAACCACAAAGGTGTTTCCAGGACGGTCGGCGATTCCGCTAGAAGTGGTATTAATCCAGACTGTCTTATTCAAGACTTCTAAACTGTGGATGAAGAGGCAGTAGTGATAAGTGTACTTCTTGGCGAGCAAAATGGCTTTGGAGTTTACGCTTTGCTGCTGATCGAACGTTCCAAATCCCGCTTTGGATTTGAAGTCTTTGACGTCGCTAAATCTTAGATAATCGTAGTGGGGGCATACGGTTGTTGTGTCTACTTCAACATGAAGATTGATGGGGCCGTCCTCTACTGTTTCTGGACAGGTTTGAAAAGCGGTTACGACATCATCTAGCGCCGCTTGGATAGGTTTGTGACCTTCCATATAATCGACCTCCACATAGATGTCCTTCTTCTGGTAATCGGCGTTTTGGAGTTTGAGATCATAGGTGCCGTCCATGTTGAAGTCGATTTCCCCCATCATCTCCCACCAATCTGGGAGCGCATCGCCATCGGTGTCTTTGGTAATCTGAACCTTGCAGTTTCCTGCGTCGCCGACGTTCCAAGACCCTGCTATTTGGAAGAAGAGGAATTTTGCGCCTGGTGGGATTTGTATCCAGAAGTAGTTGCCAAACCACCATTTGTTCTGGGTCCATTTATCGTAATTTTTGCCGCCGTTGTTTGACTCTTGATAGCCCGCTCCTACGCGAAAGTCTTGTGGAATATCATTCGTAACTTCTTGCCCTTGCTTCCAGGCGTTTGTGTCATCTTGTGGTCCATGTTTGTAGCCGCCCAGCGCGGCGTCGATGGCTCCTGGAACCCTGTTCACTGGCCCCACCATGGGCCATCCTTTTCCGCTTGATGAAGGGTAAGTATATTGTTTTGTCTCAAGCACGTTTGAAGAGCTGAACAGCCCGTAGACATAGAACATGAAGTAGTTGATTGTTGTGGAGTATATGCTCTGCTTGAAGCCAATCATTATATTTTCTCCGGAACTGAACCCATGGGCTTCCAAGTCAACAATGAGGGGATCCACAACGACGTGTTGCTCAGCAACGCCGTCAAAATCATCGTCCCACGAGCAGCCTACGTCAAGCGTACTGTCATTGTCTGAGTCAGGCGTGACGCCAGGGTACGTGTTAATAGCCTGCAGATAAGCGCCTTGAACCGGAATGTTTCCCTCAAAAATTCCCGGGGTACCTTGGGCTGAAGCTGTTTTGGTTTCTATGATTGAAAGGGGCAATAATGCCAGTGCCATTATCATTATAAAGAAGAGGCTAAACGCTTTGCCAGAGCTCATCTTCCATCCAATCTCCCTGCTGAGGCTTTTCAATACGCCGTCTATATATAATTTGCCGCTTGCGCTGCCAATGACAAGTTATTTGTGCTTTTGGCGCGCGCACAGCTCCACGTTCGGGCTAAAGGAGCATTAAAAAAATGCGTTCCCGAGTCAACATTATTTTAATTCCATCAATAACAGCTTTCGAGGTTAACTTTGACTTGGGCGTCAGTTGCTTCTTTTGAATACTTTGTATTTTGCCCAGGTGAATTTTAAGAATTTATTTTCGAATTTTCAGCAGTTTAATGTCTAGGTCTTGAAATTCTTGGTCGCTGCCAACTATCAGTGTGGAATTATGTGTTTTCGCTGTTGCAGCGGCGAAGGCGTCTGCGAGTGATAATGAATGTTCACTTTTGGTTTTGGCAGCTTCACGCCATAAGCCGTCATCTTCGATTGGAACCACCTTTAAGCCGTAGAGGCGCAGGTTTGCCTGTTTTTCTTCGGCAATTGCGGGGTTCAATCTGTGTAAAATGTAGTAGATTTCAGTTAAGTTAAGCACGTTTATGTAGCCTTCAGCCTCGCGATTTTGAATTTTCATCAGGCAGTCTCTGACAATTTCCCCGCCCTTCTCGCCCAAGTAGAAGGCTAGGATTGCTTCAGAATCAAAGGTTAGACGTTCTGGCAAGTTTATTCAGCTCTCTGTCTTTTTTGAATTCTTCTTTTCTTGCGTCTTTGAGCAGTTCTTTGGAGGTTTTTTCTTTGAAAAAGGATCTTAGGGATCCGAAATCTTTGTCTGGTGAAGGAAGAGGTTTCAAAACAATTCCTTTCTCACCTTCTTCTATCACTACTTTATCTTTAATTCCGTACTTCTTCCTTAACCTTTTAGGTATAGTTGCTTGTCCTTTTTTGGTTACCGTAACGACTTGCCCCATTGGAATCTCCAGTAATACTCAAAGTAAAAGTAATACTTAAAGTCTGTTGTCTTACAAGAAGAATTTGGCGACCTTTGTGTATGGTGGATTTTGGGAAAAGGGACCTCCCCTTTAAGGAGGATTTCAAGAAATCAGATTACGGGTTTTACGAAACTTGATTTAGACCCTCACCAATTAAGAACAATTTGTTCTGCAATTTGTGGGCTTTGACAAATTGAACATTGTTTCAGCAACCAACGACTGAAACCTACATTTCGATGGAATTCAGATAAAATCCACTGCTACTCAAGGATGTGCACTATTCAGATCACTTAGCAATCGGACTAGAAAATAGAAAGGTCTGCCAAATAACCTTACATGTATCGTTAATGAAATAGTTTCCAATGCATATTTATAGAGAATAGCATAATCCTTAGAAAATAGCTTTTGGTGTACGCTTTGAAATTATTTGAATTAACGATTCCAGAAGAGTATCTAGCCTATATCAACAAGGAAATAAAAAATCCGAAGCGACCAAACACTGAATTGTTTGAGCTTTGGCTCGAGCGAGAGTTAAGAATTGAAAACCCGGGTACCTATGGGAACTTGCCGATCGATGAAAGTCACGTAACAGTTCAGCTTCTCCCAAACGGCAACTATGAAGTGATTATTTCTGATGTATGCTTTAGCATGATCGCGTCGCATGTGCAGCCTGAACCTCACAGCCACAGAATTGGCAACGAAGATGTATTTCACTTCTGGCTTGACATCAAAACGAGCATGGCGCATTTTCGACGGCACATCAAAGTGAAAGAAGTAAGCGACAAATAGAAAACGCTACTGTGCATAATACCAGAAATTTTTTTCTACTTTCTTTTCCGGTCTTATCTGCGATTCTCCAGCCTTTGCCCCCGATTTTCTAGCCGCGGATAGCACATTTAGATTTTACTTTGTGCTCCTTCCCTCAAACGTGCGCATGAAACCAGTTTTCTTGAGCCAGAATAGAACGCTTGAGCTTGCTTCAATTTCGATCCCACCGACTCACTGCCAGCGACTCCAATTAGGGAGTGCAACCTATTTTTAAGATTGAAATCCCAAAAACCAAAACCGAAAATGATAAACATCCTTAAGCGAACATCTGTCAACTTGCAAACCCAAAAGAGTCGTCGGAAAAGAAACTGAAATGAGCAAAGCGGCACAAATGGCGAAGGTTTCAGCTAAAGGCAGTTTTCACTTATTGTGGGGATTGGTTGCGTCCACTATTATCTCTGCTGTAGGTACCATAATCGTTGCCAGACTCTTGGGTTCCGACTTGTACGGTTTGTACGTTGTAGTTTTGACTGTTCCAACTCTAATCGGAACTTTTAGGGATTGGGGTGTAAACTCGGCGATGGTACGTTTCGCAGCGCAATATCGGGCTGAAGGTAGAGAAGCAGAAGTCAGAAGCGTTTATGCGTCTGGGCTAATCTTCGAGCTTGCATTAGGATTAACATTATCAGTGCTCTGCTTTGCTTTCTCAGGCTTCTTGGCAGGTACTGTCTTTCAACGCCCACAGATAGCCCCACTCATAGAATTAGCCTCATTCGTGATCTTGGCAGGCGGTCTAACTAACGCAGCCACGGCTGCATTCACGGGAATTGAAAAAATGGAGCTCAACAACGTTATGCTAATCTGCCAATCCCTAATCAAGACAATCCTCTTAATCGCACTTGTAGAAGTAGGTTTTGCGGCGTCTGGAGCCGTCACAGGAGACGTTACTGCTCACACTGTTGGTGGAATCATCGGGATACTACTTATATGGTCAATATATAGAAAGTTTCCAAAACCATACTCCAATAAACTGGAAATTAAGGCTTACATAAAAACCATGGTCAAGTACGGAGCACCATTATCAATATCAGCCATAATAGGCGGTTTTCTAACTCAGTACTACGCTTTCTTGCTGCCAATATTCAACACCAAAGACAACGTAATGATCGGTAACTATGGAATCGCCGTAAACTTCGTTGTCTTGATAGGTTTCTTCGCCACGCCAATAACAACCATGCTATTCCCAGCCTTCAGCAAACTCGATCCACAAAAAGACAGAGAAACCATTAAAAATGTCTTCCAATTCTCAATAAAATACGCTTCACTTCTAGTCGTACCCGTCGCAACACTTATAATGTGCATAGCTGAACCAGCAGTCTCCACGCTTTTTGGCGAAACATACAATGCAGCTCCGTTGTTTCTGGCTTTACTAGCCGCAAGCTACCTGTACACTGCATTTGGAAATCTCAGCACAGGCAACCTAATTAACAGCCAAGGCCAAACCAAACTCAATCTATACTTGACCCTGATTACCGCAGCCATAGGTTTCCCGATGGGCTACATACTCATCATGCACTTTGGCGTCTTAGGTCTAATCGTCACGACACTGACAGCAGGACTTCCAAGCATCTTCCTTTCGCTACTCTGGACAAAAAAACACTACGACGTCTCAGTTGACTGGCGCTCATCCACCAGAATACTTCTCTCGTCGGGTATCGCAGCAGCTTTAACGTACGCGATTGTTTCTTCTTTGGGCTTTGCCAGTTGGATGCGACTAATTATTGGGGTAGTGTTCTTCTTGGTTATTTTTGTTTTTGTTGCGTTGCTAACTCGAACGGTAAATGCGTCTGACATAGGCAATTTGCGGGCAATGATGAGTGAACTCGGACCTTTACGCGGAATAGTAGACCAGGTACTTAACTTAGTTGAAAAAATAATGGGCATCTTAAGACTATGAGCGGGAAAAAAGTTGTTGGACTAATCTGAAACAGTTGTTACTGATCAAGTCATGACTTCTGGTTCTATTTGAAAAACCGAAAGAAACGAAGAAAAAAAACAAACGACAAACAAATGTCAGAATGCTAAATTAAAAAAGAAAAAAATGGAGATTGAGTCTTGTGGGAACTAAGATGTAGCCGTGACCGAGAAGGTTTGGGAACCTTCACCCATCAGCCTCAAAGTGTAACTTACGCCTGCTCTTGGGGTCACAACAATATCTGAATATCCACCTTCGTCGTCATCTTCTGGCTGAAGAACAATCACACCATTAAAGGTCACAGTAATACTTTCTCCAGGCTGCACACTAAACGCAGAAAATTCCGCCCTTTCATCGTCATCATCATGCTCGAATTCTTCATCATAATCGTCGTCGTCACCGAAAAGCGGAGTTAACGATGAGCCGCTAACCTTAAACGGAACTGTCTCAACATGAATATTCTTAGCAATCTCTTCGGCTTCATCTTCTTCATCGTCATGTTCATCGTCATCGTGTTCGCTGCTTTGCCATGTGACCGCAGAATCAAAGTTTCCATTCAGCGTCAATCCAAAGACTCGAGCCGCAGAGGTGCCTTCGTTCTTAAGGGTAACCGAAAGAGAAGTTACGTCTCCGCTTACCGAAAGCAAGGATGAAACAACTTTCAAGTTGTCTGAAGATTCTCGGTGTACATGTTCTAGTTCTTCAATATCGTCATCATCTAAATGTACAATCGTTCCCACCTGAGCCTGCGCTTTGTCTAAGTCGTCAACTATGGCTGCAACGGCACTTGGGACAAGCACGTAATAGTTCACTATGGTTCCATTAGCGTCAGCTGCCCTTATTTGGACAAGAGTTGGGTTGAAATCTATCAGAACTCCAGAGAGAGTCGTGTTGATATGGCCATCGGTTACTTTTACAACAAGCGTATTTGACAAAGCAGTCACATTGTATAGCGTACCTTTTACAGCTGCTTCCACATTGTCTATTTTGAATTGTAGCTTATCTATTTCGGAGCCAATTGGGATTGTCGTAGAGGCTATTGTTTCAGTCATGTTGATTAACGAAAGCAGATTAACAGTTCCTGAAGTTCCTACAGGAAGCCACTCAATAGTACCGTTTGGATAAGTCACGTGGAGTGAAACATCTGAGTAATTTAGATTCACCAAAGTTGTTCCGTCTGGAACATTTGGGGGGTCGGTTAACATTACTGTGAAAGTTGCTGCTTTGACGGTTTGAGGAAGCATCGTGGGATTCGCAAATAGAGCAATTGATATTATTGCTACGGCAGCGATGATTGCGACTGAAGTGTATTTCATTTTCCATTTCATCGACATTTTACTTTACCTCTGAATAAGAGGAAGCAAGTGAGAATAAGAGCATACATTTTTTAATGAAAATTAAAGACCCCTGAACGCAGCATTAAACGGTTTTTAATCATTGAATTGAACTTGGATCGAAGTTAAGCGGCGAGTTTTCTCCAGAGTCTTGTAGTCTCATACCAGAAAACCACAAGCATGCTAAAGATGATTGCCACCAAGTATTCTATGAATCCTGAATTTGAAATAGCCACCCACGAGAAGAATACGGCTATGATTGTGAAGAGAAGTGTGAAAAAGAATAGTTGTGGCACTATTGTGGGACCCATTCGGGAATAGCCTTCTAGAATTTTGTCTGCGCCTTCTTTTATTGCACAGTATTTTCCGTAGTTGTCTTGTTTTGCGAAGCCTGCTTCAGAAAGTTTCCCAAGGTGGTATGAAGCTAGTGAGGCGGAGGCTAATTTTACTCCGCGTTGAATGTCTCTAAGATCAGATGGCCCATGCTTTAACAAATACAAGTAAATTTTTAGTGTATTGCCCCTGATTTCATTATTGGTTGGCATGCAAGATAATGATTGTCGACTCTAATCATTAAGACTTACGATAATTAATCAATAAATAGGGGGTAATTTTCATTTTCCAACCTTACTCTTTTTGATCAATTTGAATATCTCAAACCAAACTATACTGACAAGTCCTGCACCTAAGCAAGTTAGGAAATCGATCGGATTCAGAGCATTGAAACGGAAAAGGCTGCTAAGTGGCGGAACATAAATAATCAGTCCAAGGGCAAACAATGCTAAAGCAAGTATCCACCAGAAGGCCTTGTTAGGTTTACGTAAAGTGCCCACGATAGTCTGAGTCCATGAGCGGTTAGTCAAAATTAACGCCAAATTTGCAGCAACAATAGTTGCAAACGCCATCGTCCTAGCTGTCTCTTCACCAAGACCTCTCGAATTGGCGCTAACAAATATCGATATGACTATCGCCAAGACTACAGCGCCCTGGAGGAAAGAAATCACAGTCGCGTTCCTATTGAACAGCTTCGCATTCATGCTTCGGGGTTTTCTCTCCATGACGTCTTTCTCTTCTGGCTCAGTCTCAAAAACCACGGAACAAGCGGGGTCAATAATGAACTCGAGGAAAACAATGTGAACTGGCAGGAGGATAAGCGGCCACCCAAACAGAATAGGAAGAGCCGACATACCCGCAATTGGAATGTGAACTGAGAAAATGTAGGCGATCGCTTTCTTCAAATTGTCAAATATTCGTCGCCCCATTCTTACGCCGCCGACGATCGATGTAAAATCGTCATCAAGCAGAACTAGCGACGAAGCCTCGCGGGCAACGTCAGTTCCTCTTCCGCCCATAGCAATACCTATGTCTGCTGACTTCAAAGCGGGAGCATCATTCACGCCATCTCCCGTCATCGCAACAACCTCGTCATTGGCTTTGAAGGCATTTACTATTCTGAGTTTTTGTTCAGGAACCACTCGGGCAAAAATGTTAACGTTCCGAACTCGTTCTTTTAGTTGTTCATCACTCATTGCTTCAAGTTCTGGTCCGGTTATGCAGTTATCTAAAGATTTTAGGCCTATTTGTCGCCCGATGCTCTGCGCAGTGAGAGGATAGTCTCCTGTGATCATAACTACTCGTATCCCTGCAGTGTAGCATTCTTGTATTGCTCCCGCAACGTTTGGCCTAACTGGATCAGCAAAACCGATAAGCCCCAAAAAGCTAAATTTGAAATCGTGCTGTTGAATTGGTAAATCAGTCTTTTGAAACACAGCTTTAGCAACGCCAAGTATGCGCAATCCATCTTTGGCCAGTGCTTGGATTTGACCCGTCAGCTCCTGCATATCTTTCTGGTCAAAATGACAAAGGTCGGCAACTGCTTCAGGTGCGCCCTTAGCGGCAATAATGTAGTCTTGTCCATTAGGTGAGACCCATACGTTGGACATAGCTAGCAGTTTTGGGGATAATGGATACTCTTGAATGAGTTCCCAGTCACCATGAACGTGTTCAGTTTTTGCGAAGTCGCCTTCAACAAAATTTCTCACCGCCTTTTCCATAGGGTCAAAGGGGTCCTCCTTGCATGCAAGAACACTAAACTCGACTAATTCATGACAAAGATCCGGAGGCAATTTTAACGGAGAATCGATTTCGCATACTTGACCATCGGTGAGAAGCTTTGCGACAGACATCTTGTTTAAGGTTAAAGTTCCAGTTTTATCGACACAAAGCACGGTTGCTGCACCTAAATTCTCAATTGCGTGCGCTTGCCGGGTGAGCACGTTTTTCTTTGACATTCGCCAAGCACCCAAAGCCATGAAGATAGTGAGGACTACTGGAAATTCTTCAGGCAAAAGAGCCATTGCCAGAGTAATGCCAGCCAAAATTCCTTCTATCCAATCTAACCTGGTGAACCCATAAACTACGATAACTAATGCACAGAGACTAAGGCCAAATATGGCGCTGTTTCGGACTAAATGGGAGACTTCTTGTTTTAGTCTGGTGTCGTCTCTTTCAACTTTTTGGAGGACCGTTCCGATCTTGCCCATTTCGGTTCTCGCGCCTGTAGCTTTGACTTCTAAAACGGCTTGCCCTTGAGTAACAAGGGTTCCTGAATAGACAAAGGGTTGATCGTCGCCTCCGGGTCGCCATTGCTGTTCTTGGCCATCCCAGGCAACTTTTCGGACTGGTACTGATTCACCAGTTAGGAGCGATTCATCAACCATCAAATTGTTGGAGGTTAACAATATGGAATCCGCTGGAACTCGATCGCCCTCCGCAAGAATCATTATGTCGCCAGAGACAACTTCGCTTCCGGGGATTCGCGTTTGTTTTCCGTCCCGGATTACTAGCGCTCGTGGACTGGAAAGCGTTTTTAGTGCATCTAATGCTTTTTCGGTTTTTTGTTCCTGATAAACGGTAATGCCCATGACTACGAAAACGAAGCTCAGCAGGACTAAGCCTTCAGTGACATCTCCAAGCAAAAAATAGATGCTTCCACTGGCAACTAACAGCAAGAAGATTGGCTCTTTTATTACGCTAAAGGCAATTTTGAGAGCACTTCGTTTTTCTTCAGAAGGTAGTTCGTTGAAGCCTTCTTCTTTCAATTTGCGAGAAACATCTGTGCTCGATAGCCCTGCAATTTTGTCTAAGTCAATATCTCGCATGTTGCCAACCTCTCAAGAGGTCCAGCTTAAATTTGCAGGGCTTCTTAAAGGCATTTCTGGAAAACAAGGCGCGCGCTGTAACTAATATCCCCGGAAGATCAAAAATATGCTGGTGCAAAACCCACCTAAAACCGCACTCTCAGGTTACAACCAAAAAGACTACGCCTTCAAATTCCGCTTAGACCCCCAAGCGAAGGTAATGCGGGCACAAAAGATGGGAGAGATACCTGTAGCTGCTGAAGTCTTGAATTTAGGTTCTAAGGTCTAATTTGTCAGAGGATCTGCTAAGAAATGAGTTCTTGTGAAATCAAGACGGTAGGTATATAGAAGTTTAGATCCAGGTTGTTTGGATTTCTTTGATTTTGTGGAAATGTGGATCATCTGAGATACAAACGGCGTTCAACGTGGATGCTGTAGCTGCAACCATGCTGTCACCCATAGACAAGTTGTATTTGTGTCTTAGTTCCGCAGAGATTTGTGCTATTTGAGCGTCAACTGGGACGACCCGGAAGTCACTCTTCAGCAATTCTGCTCGTAATGCTGCAGTTTCTCTTCCTTCTTTAGCAAGAGAGAATTTGTACACTTCATGGATTACTATTGTTGAGATGTATTTCTCTTTGCGTTTCTTTTCGTCTTTTATTTTTCGCTGCAAGTTTTCATCTTTTGAGTAAAAGAATTCGACAAAGAACCTGCTATCATATGTCGCCTTATTCATCTTGTTCCCTGAGTTCATCAAGTAGCTTCTTCATTTCTTCTGGAGTGGCGAATGCCGACCCTGAACCTATCATGTCCCATATTGATTTTTTTGGTTTTAACAGTATGCCCTCGTTGGTTTCGAATACTTCTAAGTGTGTGCCTTCTTCTATTTTGAACTTCTTGCGAAGGCGTGCGGGTATGGTTGTCTGACCTTTCTTTGTTACGACGACTTCATTTTCCAACTTTTATCATCGCATTACATTTATGCGGGTATTACTTTTTTAATGTTATCCATCAATTCAGCCATCTTGCTCCGCCAAATCAGCTAGAGTTGTTGGAGCAGCACAAACTTGAAGGGAAACGCAGATGGTTCGAGATGGTTAAAGCTGATTTCTTTAAGGATCACTGTCCTTTAGCTTCGGGCAAGTCGTGGCGCGAAGACGTTTTGAGTGAAGCAGAGAAATACAAAGAAAAGCTTCCCGAAGCGGCAAAAATCCTGAAGTTATCTGAAAAACACGAAATGTGAAAATGTACGGGTGCAAAACCCGCCTATAAACCCCTACTACTCTCAGGCTACAGCCAAAAGAACTTGTTCCTTCCCTTTAACGAGGAATTTCAAGAAATCAGATTACGTAGTCGTCTGAGGTTTCTTCGGGTTTTTCTTCGTCAACTACCTCTACAGTTATGTAGCCTTTTTTGAAAGCCAAAGCGAGCTCGATTGAGTTGATTTGCATATTAGAGTTCTAAAAACTTAAATCGTACAGTGTGTCTTACGTAATGTATGACTATGAGCATGGTAAGCGTAAGAATATCCGAAGAGGAAAAGCGCCAACTGCAGAGATATGGCAAACTCTCCGACGCATTAAGGCAAGGGATGAAACTCTATCTTAACAATAAGAAATCCGAGGAGTTATTCTGCAAACTGGAGAAGTTGCAAGCCGAAAATCCGATCAAAACCTCAACTGAGGAAGAAGTGAGGCTAATTAGGGAGGATAGACGCCGCTGATAGTTGCCGACAGCAGTTTCATCGTTGAGGGCCTGCTTAAGAACGAAAAGTTACTGTCAGATGATCAGATCGTGGCGCCTGAGTTGGTGGTATACGAAGTAACAAACGCCATTTGGAAGCATGAAAATCTTTTGAAAGACTTGGAAAACGGTAAACCATACATATCCATTTTCTATGGACTTATAGAAGCTGGGAAAATAAAGATTCTATCCCCTAACGAAAGCATAATGCAGGAATCATATTCAATAGCGAAAAGGAACAAAATTACGGTCTACGACGCAGTTTTCGTCTCTTTGGCAATTAAACTAGACTTGGCCCTAAGAAGTTATGATAGAGTTCAAATTCGAGCCCTCAAATCTGAGAACAATCACCAAGCACAATAAGTAATACAGCCCAAGCGAACTACCTACCCTGAAGTCTGGTGGATTTCGCCCGATTTTGATGTTTTTGAAGCTGCTGGTTTGTAAGGTTTTTTGTTTAGTGAAAATTTTCGTCGACGCGGATGCGGTTGTGCTGGTTGGTGAATGATGGATACTTTGGGTGCTCGCTTGTGAAGGCAGGGGATGGCGGCGAGATTCTACATTTCTAGTCGTTGCGTCAGCGCGGTAAGTGAGCTGCTGGAATACAATGCTGATTTAAAGGAACGTGACCACACTGTGGATGGCATACGGTATGGGATTTCTTTGAAATTAACGGCGCCTCTTAACGCATTCAGATTTGGGCGCTAAAACTAATTGTTCAAATTTAGAGTTGGCAAAAATCAACCGGTGAGCAAAAACGTGTTTTCCATTTATATGCTCTATTTGCAGTAAATTGGTGGAGCCATTGACGTGGTGGATATTTATTGTTTCTTGCCCCCTCAAAATGTGACAGAAGGGGTTGAACAAGAGCGCGCGTATTTTTTCTTTAGTTCTTTGTTTTGCGATTTTGCTACCTCTTGAGCAAGACTGAGGCTCCAGCTATGACAACAATAATAGACAATGCAATTATTGCCACAATGATTCGGGTTTGTGAATTTGTTTCGCCGTGGGTTTGGTCTTCACTAGTTGGTGCCGTTGAAGTGGCTGCAGGTGTTGGGATTATGGTTTCGGTCGCTATTGCTATGGGTGTTCCCCAGAGAGCTGAAACTGGAACGGTGCCAATAATCGTGTGTGGCGCTACGAAGCTGCTTTGAACGTTGATCCAGCTTTGGCCATCCCAGTAGAGGAAAATATTAGTCTCCGGATAAAACATCGGGTTAGTCATTGAAATGGTCGCGACCGCGTCTGGTCCAAACAAAAAATCGGAGTTTACAAGGACATCGTAGAAAGCGATTATGTTTTGTCTGATGCGTTAGTGGGGGCCAAAGTAAGTTTTAAATCCTTGTCTGTCCCACTTCTTAGTTGTGGGAAATTAGTTGGATGAAGTTCACCTTAAAGTAGACTCGAAAGGCAGGCTTTGCATCCCCGTCGAGATTCGCGAGCAAATTGGAGACGTAGCTGTTCTAAAGAAGACACCTGAAGGTTATCTGCTGCTTCCCGGGGAGCGAAGGGATTTCTTGGAGGAGTTTCGAAGAGTGATTTCCTCAGAACCCAAACGGAAGGGCAAGCCAAAATTTGTGTCACCAAAGGAAATAAAGGCAATTTGGAGAACGAAGTCTTGATCGTTGGATTAGACTCAAACATACTTTGCGTCGCCATGGATCCTGCCTATCCTGAGCATAAAAAAGTAAGCGGGCTTATTACAAAATTTGTCTCCAGACAATATTGTAGCGTTAAATCCAACGGTAATTCATGAGACTTATCATGTCTTGGTTTTCTATCTTAAGTGGTTTCCTCAGGAGGCTTTGGAACGACTAACTTTGCTATTGAGACACCCATATGTTCATTTCTTTAATCAAACCAGAAAAACCACTCAGATTGGCCTGCAACTTTCAGTTAAACATGGTCTTGGAGGAAGAGATGCACTCATAGTCGCCAACTTTCTAGCCAACAAAGTGCCAGTCCTCTACACTCATGACGAGGAACTGCTTAAGCTAAAGAAAGTTGTTCGTCAAGAAGCAAGAATAAACTTTATTGATCCCCTAAGCGCGGGTTTGATGCATGTAGATTTGTAGACAAACTGAGATGCTGTTTGCCTTCTTTTTCCTCAAATAGTAGAAGGCGAAATAGAGAGTAGTTGTGGCGGGAGGATAATATTCTTATACACAGTGTGTATACATTATGTTGTTGGTGTATACGGTGACTGAGGTTTTGTCTGTCCGGGTCAAGAAAAGCTTGAAAGATGAAGCCGAGAAGCTTGGTGTTGACTTGAGAGTTGCTGTGGAGAAGCTTCTCGAGCAACTAGTGGCTGAAAAGCAAGCAAAAGCTCGGAAGGTCGCCAAAGAACTTAGCAGCTTGATGGACGTTAAACCAGAAGAGTGGGTAAACGATGTCAGAGCGACACGGCACGAAATGTAAGTATCTGATCGATACATCAGCACTCTACCCGTTGCTTGTTTCTGGCACAGGGTTCAACCCTGAGGAATGCGCAGCAAGTTCCTTGACCCAATACGAGATTGGAAACGTACTCTGGAAAGAGAACCAGCAAAAAAAGCTCAAAGACCCCAAAAGAGTAGCAGCGATTTTCTCCGAGGCAATTGGGTCTTTAAGAAAGATAGATATTGATTCATTAGCCGATGTTTTGGCGGTGGCCATCGAAAGACATCTAACCTTCTATGACGCCTCCTACGCGTATATAGCTGAAAAGGAAAACATAAAACTAGTTACACAGGACACAGAATTGTTAAAAAAATGCAAAGTCGCAATTCCAATAAAAGAAATGGAGTAGGCTCCAGGCAGATCCGCCGGTGTTTAGCTTGGGGCAAGTCGTGGCGCGAAGACGTTTTGAGTGAAGCAGAGAAATACAAAGACAAGCTTCCCGAAGCAGCAAAAGTCCTGAAGCTATCTGAAAAACCCAAAATGTGAAATGCACGGGTGCAAAACCCGCCTATAAACCCCTACTCTCAGGCTACAACCAAAAGAACTTGGCCCTCCCTTTAAGGAGGAAATTCAAGAAATCAGATTACGTAATCGTCTGAGGTTTCTTGGGGTTCTTTTTCGTCAACTACCTCTACAGATATGTAGCTTTCTGCAAGCCGATCGAGTTAGTCAACGTTCTCTGATTAATTTGGCTTCCCGCAGCGCGTGCCCTTCTAATTCTATTGTAAGAAACAGCATTAAAAAGGGAGTAATTCGCGAAGGTAGAGTGTCACCAGTCTGGCAGAAACTTGATGGGTGAGACTATGGACGTAGCTGAGCTTACTAATCCATCGATCTGTTGTATGAGCAAGACGGTAGTTTCGAGATCTTCGCGATCTTCTGCCTTTATCGAGCATATTACATCAAAAGGTCCAAGCACAACATCAGCTGACAAAACATCCGGGATGGTAAGCAGTTTCGTCTTTACATCTTCTGCGCTCTGTGGTTTAGTGTTCAGGAAGAGAAAGGCGAATGGTTTTTCGGAAAGTTTGGGTCCCTCAGATGCCACTATGAGACTCATCGTTTTTGTAATTAAGTCGTCTTCCGCACCTATCATTCTGATGGGAGTAACCCATTTCTCCACGAACTCCTCTACGCTCGCTAAATTGGGAAATCCAATGAGTATATCAACCGGACCGAAGAGTAAAAACACGTTTTGCTGGTCGATGTGAAGGCTGAAAAGAAGCTTTTTCAATACTTCATTATAAGCCCCTGGTTTGCAGGTTAAACCCACGTATGCTTTCATCCTTTGGCAACTCCTCGAGTATAGTTTAGAGATTTCATGTTGTTAACGCTTTCGCAAGCACGTTGATTGATTGAGTTCTGAGTCAGTACAATGCGTGCTAATCTGAAAGTGGGAATAGGGTATCTCTGGAAAAAGGGGTTGATTCTTGGTTAGTAGGTACTCGTTTATGGCTTTTGCTGCTCGTTTGCCTGCGCCCATCGCGCTAATAACTGTGGCTTCGCCTGTCATGATATCGCCGCCCGTGTAGACGCCTTCGAGGCTGGTTTTTCCCGTTTCTTTGTCTGCAACTATGGTGCCTTTGGCTGTTGTTTTGAGGTTCTCGGTTACGCTTTGAATTATTGGGTTTGGAGTCCTGCCGATTGCCACTATCACGGTGTCTACGTCCATTGTGACTTCTGATCCTTTGATTGGAACTGGTTGTCTTCTGCCGGATTCATCTGGTTCGCCAAGTTTCATAGCGACGAGCTCGACGGCTTTGACTTTGCCCTGTTCGTCTCCTAGAAATCTTGTTGGTGCTGCTTGGAATCTGCATGTTATGCCTTCTTCTTCGGCGTTCACTAGTTCCTCTTCTCTTGCGGGTAGTTCTTCTCTTGATCGTCGGTAAACGATGCAGACATTCTCAGCTCCAAGTCTCAATGCACATCTAGCTGAATCCATGGCGACGTTGCCTCCGCCTATGATTGCTACGTGTTTGCCGACTTTGAGGGGTGTGTCAAATTCTGGAAACTTGTATGATTTCATGAGGTTGACTCTTATCAGGAACTCGTTTGCTGAATAGATTCCGCCGAGGTTTTCGCCTGGAATTCCCAGAAACACTGGTAGTCCGGCGCCTGATCCGATGAAGACGGCGTCGAATCCTTTTTTGAATAGTTCTTCAATCGTAAACAGTCTACCTATCAACGCGTCGGAGTGTACCTGCACGCCCAGTTTTTTGATGTAGTCGACTTCTGCTTGAACTATCCTTTTGGGGAGTCTAAACTCTGGGATACCGTACACAAGAACTCCGCCAGCCAAGTGCAGTGCCTCGAAGATTGTTACTTTGTGACCTAGCTTTGCCAAATCAGCTGCTGCTGTTAGACCAGCTGGTCCGGCCCCGACTACAGCAACTCTTCTTCCAGTTGGCTTGTTAATCGGTGGAATACTTAGCCCTCTTTTCTGTTCTAGGTCTGCGATGAATCGTTCGAGTCTTCCAATCGAAATTGGGTCACCAGTTTTTCCGCGAACGCAGGTTTTTTGGCATTGTTCTTCTTGCGGGCATACTCTTCCGCAGATAGCTGGGAAGCTGTTCTTTTCTTTCACTTTCTTTATTGCAGCGTCGTATTTTCTCTCTTTTATGAGCTTTATGAAGGCTGGAATTTCGACGCCAACGGGGCAGCTTTCAACGCATTGTGGTTTGGGACAGCTTAGGCATCTTTTAGCTTCGAGCAATGCTTCTTCTTCGGTGTAGCCTAATGCGACTTCGTTGAAGTTGCAGGCACGACTCTTCGGGTCGAGCTTCTCCATTGGTACGGTGAGGTTTTGGGGATGTGGTTTTAGTGTTGTCTGCATTTGCATATTCCTCCTGGAATTTTTTCGTGGAAATCTAGCGCCAGTCTTTCTTCCGGTGGGTAAAGTTTTAGGCGTCCCATTAGTTCGTCAAAGTTGGTGCTGTGGGCATCGAATTCTGGGCCGTCGAGGCATGCAAATTTGGTTTCGCCTCCGATGGATACGCGACAGGCGCCGCACATGCCCATGCCGTCAACCATGATTGGGTTGAGGCTGGCAATTGTTTTGATGCCATATGGGCGGGTAACTTCTGATGTGGTTCTCATCATTATAGGTGGGCCTATGGCGTATACTATGTCGAAGTTGTACTTTTTGGAGATCAGACATTTTAGGACGTCGCTGACAAAGCCTTTGTGTCCTTTTGAGCCGTCGTCTGTAGAGACGTAGAGTTCGTCTGAGACCTGTTTCATTTCGTCTTCTAAGATAAGTAAGCCTTCGTTTCTTGCGCCTATGATTGATATGACTGTGTTTCCAGCTTCTTTTAGTGCTTTGGCTATTGGGTAGGCTGCTGCTGTACCGACGCCTCCGCAGACGACGGCGGCTGTTCCGTAGTTTTTGATGGCGCTTGGGTGGCCGAGTGGTCCTGCCAAATTCATTATTTCATCTTTGATTTGTAGGCAGCCTAGTTTTTTTGTGGAGAGGCCTACTTCTTGGAATATTAGTGTGATTGTGCCAGTTTTGTTTTCCCATGCGGCGAGAGTGAGTGGTATTCTTTCTCCTTCGTCGTCTACTCGTAGTATGACGAATTGTCCCGCTTTTGCTTTTTCTGCTATTTCTGGAGCGTAGATATCGATCTTTGTTACTTGTGGGGATAGCTGTTGCTTGCTTAGTATTTGGTGTGTTTCTGTTTCTGCGTCGGGGAATTTGTTGATTGATTCAAGTTTTGACATGATCCCAGACCATATATACTGTATATACTGTATATATTATTAAGGTTTCTGTAACCAATACCTAAAACGACTTAACGGAACATAACATGGCGCGAACAGGTGCGTAAGAGACAAACTGCAGCTTAATTGAGAATAAACTCAAAAATAGGATGAATTGTCAGTTCAAGTCAATTCCTAGTTACAAAAACTCAATTTGAAATGGCAAATCAGGTTAATGGTCATGATCAAAAATCGTCACACCGGAAACTCTTGCTCTTCTCCTTCTGAACAAAAGTATATATCATATATACGTTCTTCGAATATGAAGAGCAAAGTGTGTCATGAAGAAGAGGGAGAGCATGGAAAGAAAAGTCATGTCTTTAGGAAAATCATCGCTAGTAATTTCGCTACCAAAAGAATGGATGCAACTAAACGACTTAAAAAAAGGCGACTCCATCTCCTTCGCCATTCAAGGAGATCGCTCCCTAATTATTTATCCAAGCACCAAAAATAAAACACCCGCCAAAGAAATAACTCTAAACATCGGTCAGAATGAAGAAGACGGCCTAATAACTCAAAAAATCATAGGCTCTTTCCTAAATGGTTACTCGGGTATAACGCTTGTTTCTGAAAAGATTTTCTCAATCCAACAATCAAAAGCAATTCGAAACATAGCAGGAAAGCTCTTCATGAGAGTGATGGAGTCAGATACAAAGGGTGTTTACATTCAGAGTCTTACAGATGAGTCTAAAGCCTCGCTTGAACAGGCCATGCAGAGAATGCATTTGATTTCCCAGTCAATGTGTGAGGATGCCATAACTTCATTAAAGAACCGAGATTTGGCGTTGGCGAAAACTGTTTACTCTCTGGACGATGACGTGGACCAATTTTCCTTTTTCATTATCCGTTTACTTCGCAATGCTGCCCAAAACCCTGTGTTAGCGACAGAACTTCGCATAGATCCATTGGATTGCCTAGACTACCAATCGTTGACGTATAACATTAAACGTGCGGCAGATTATGCTGCAGACATTACTCGCCACTTGATAATGTTGGATGGAAGACAGCAAACGATTCCAAATGACGTACTTGAGTTAATGGTAGTGGCGGGCAGCGAAATGATTGATCTGTATGCAAAGTCAGTCTCGGCGTTTCTCTCGAAAGATGTTCCATTTTCTGTTGAATTGATGAAGCGTCAAAAGAAAATCGAGAAGATGGATGTAGAGATAACATCAAAAGCATTTACGGGGGAGCCAAAAACTGCTGAATTGGTTTGTGCCATGTGCTCTATCCGTGATGACATAAAAAAAATTGCGGAATGCACCGTGAACATTGCTGAGATAGCAGTAAACCGAGCATTCAAACTTTCAATTTAGCACTTCATCAACAAGCTCGGAAAAAACTTGGGCAAACGCGTTTCCCACTGAAAATGAACTCGTTTGGGGGTTTGAGCGCTCCCTTACAAAGCATTATATGTTAATCAACTATATGAAAATCTATGCAGCTTACCTTACCTTTGAAATGGAGCATTTCAATCATCATATTAGGTATAGTTCTCGTTGCTGCAAGTTTTCTGCCATTCCAGACTTTCCTTCACTCGTCTGCTTATTATGAGTCAAGACCTAATTTGGCAAACGGTGCAACTTGGATTCAGGAAGTTGGCTATTTTGTTGCAGGCTCTTATGTCAAATTGGACGTTTCTGTTTATGGTGGAGACAACAAAATTTCTGCTCAAGTGGTGGACAGTAACGTGGCAAATGTCACTAAAGAAGTGATAATTGACGGAAATGGTGTTATTGCCTTAGAAATTCCAGAAAGCGGCGTTTATGGTTTACAGATTAGAAACCTTGATATTTCCATCCCTAACGACGAGCAAATCTTGATAAAAAGCTACTATTATTTCTACAAGTACATTTTTCTAGTCCCTGGGATTTTGTTGATTGTAGCTGGCATCATTCTGGTGATTTACTATTGGACTTGATGTTCATATTGAATTGGTTTGGGATGACGAAGAAACGCATTCAGATTTGGGTGACTAGAACGAATTGTTTATGGCAAAGACAAACAGATGAACAAAAACGTATTTTCCATTTCTAATGCTCTCTTTCCAATAACTTGGCGCGCGCGAAGTTGGGTCTGGGGAGGCGAGGATGTACCCAAAGCGCCCTCTATCGTTTAGCTGTTCGAGTAGAAGGTGAATACTTGGATTGGAATAAGCTATTTATGACCGCGGCTATAGGATGAACTTGGTGGGGATTCGGTGAAACGGCGATTCTTGGCGTTATTGCTGGTTCTTCTGTTTGTAGCCGTACCTGTTTTACCTTTGATGGGTTTTCCGTTTGAACCCTCACCCGTAGAAACTGACTTGTCCGCGGCACAGTTGCCTATCTACACTAAATCAGATATTGACCGTCTGGATTTTGGTGACAAGTATGTTCCTGGCGAGTTACTTGTTAAGTTCAAAAGTGGAACATCTGATGTTGATGTTGCTGGTTTGAGGGGAGTTTTTGGTGCGGAGGATGTTGGTTTAGGAGTTTTGAATCAGGTTAAGCGGTGGAGAATGCCAGCTTCGCGATCTGTTGAGGAGTGGGCGGATTTGTTGGGGAAAAATCCGTTGGTGGAGTTTGCAGAACCGAATTATTACTATCAGACATCGTTGGTTCCTAATGATCCGGTTTACGGGTACCAGTGGCATTTGGACAATCCCGTTTACGGCGGAATCGGAATGGAGAAAGCTTGGGATCTTTCGAGGGGTGCAGCAGGGGTTGTGGTGGCTGTGGTTGATACTGGCGTGGCTTACGAGAATCATGTTGCGCCTTCCTATTGGCATATTAGTACTTACAAGGCGTACTCAGGGAGTTCTTGGTGGTGTGGAGTGACTTCGGCTCCGGCTGCGTGGACTGATCTTTACGGTGTTTCTTCTACTCCGCCGGGGTATGGAAATAGTTGGAAGGAGTATTTGCAACATGCATTTGATTTAGTTTCGGCCACCGGAACCGTTACTTTTTCGTACCAGTATCGCCAGCATTTGGAGAACGGTTATGATTATGCGTATGTAGAGGTTTCATCCAATGGGGGTTTGAGTTGGACTCAGTTAAAGAGTTACACGGGACCTTCAACGTTGGGACAGGTAAGGTGGAGGGCGGATTCTGTTGATTTGTCGACCTATAAGGGAAGCAATATTTTGGTTCGTTTCAGAGTTTTCAGTGACGACTCATACAGTGATGAGGATGGTGGGTTTAATTCTGATGGCGCGCTTTTTGTTGATGAAATCAGGTTGACGGATGGTTCGGGGACGCTTTTTTATGATAATGTTGAGTCTGGTGCTGGGTCTTGGGAGACCACGCGGTACGAGCGGGCGCCTGATTTAGCTGGAACCTGTTTCTGGCTTAATGCGGATGAGGTTGCTGGAGATGGGGTAGATAATGACGGAAACGGTTTTGTAGATGATGTTGATGGTTGGGACTTCATTAATTCCGATGCCCATCCTAATGATGACAATGGCCATGGAACTCATGTTGCTGGGACGATTGCTCAGACTACAAACAACGGGTTGGGTGTGGCTGGGGTTGCTTTTGGGACTACAATTATGCCTGTGAAGGTTCTGAATTCTGCGGGTACTGGATCACTGGATGGAGTGGCTGCGGGTATTCGCTATGCGGTGGACAATGGCGCTGACGTTATCAGTTTGAGTTTGGGAGGTCCTGGGTCATCCGCTTTGCAAAGTGCTGTGGCCTACGCGTATAATAATGGTGTTGTGGTTTGTGCTGCCAGCGGTAATGGTGGAACAGATGGAATTGGGGACCCCGCTTGTGATTATCCAGCTGCTTATGATGCCTACGTCATCGCTGTGGGGGCTACGCAGTACAATGAATCGCGGGCGCCCTACTCAAATTATGGGTCTTCCCTGGACATGGTTGCTCCAGGCGGAAACACGGGAGTTGACCAGAATGGTGACGGCTACCCGGATGGGGTCTTGCAGAATACTTTTGGCAATACTACGGTAAATTGGGCCTATTATTTCTATCAAGGAACCTCGATGGCTACGCCGCATGTTTCGGGAGTTGCTGCACTGCTCTTGGCTCGAGACCCTACACTAACTCCTGATGAGGTACGAAGCGCTTTGCAGTCAACGGCCGATGATTTGGGGTCTGCTGGCAGAGATAACACGTTTGGGTGGGGACTAGTAAATGCCGAAGCAGCCTTGCGGAGCATCGCAAAACCAGTGCATCTCCTATTAAATTCTGAACCTTCAGGGGCTACCTATTCTATGGGGCAGTCTGTGACTTTCAGGGTAACCGTGTTTAACCAGTTGAATCCGCCTCTGAATTCAACTCTAACCCTAACCGTCACCGGTCCAAACAACTACTACTATTACGACTTTCAATCGATAAACGTGGCTGCTGATACCGTTGGAGAATACGGGTTTAGCTGGAGTATTCCAAACGTTGCTGGAACCTACGTTATGGAAGTGAGTACGGTTCCTGCGGCTTTGACAGCTTACGATGCAGTATGGGTTGAGGCAACGTGAGCCTTTAGGGTTTTTTTGGGATTGAAAAACAGTTCATATTATCGTATGGAGTGAATGCAAGTGTACTGTTTTGCTGCGGGGGTTAGTCGATCCAGATTGTTTCTGGCAGATTCCTAAAGTGTTCGTCTCCGGTGATGATTTTACATTGATTTATTTTGGCGGTGGCATATACAATGGCGTCGAATAAGCTTGGACTGTTTTGTTTGGATTTTTTTGCTTTTTTGTCGAGTACTATCTGGCATTTTGCTGCTTCAAGGGCTGTTTTTGAATCTATTTGAGTTATTACTGAGGCAGCGGTGATTACTTCAAGCCATGAGTTGATGGTTTTTTCGTCGGTGCCTTCTCTGAGAAATTTTCGGGCAGTTTCGGCTAAAACTGTGCTTGGAGTATATGCTTCTTCAGCGTTTTCGATTAACTCTTTTACTTTGTTGCCTTTTTCGCTGCCTATCAGCAGTTCAATCCATGCGTAGGTATCAATAACGATCTTCACCGCGATCTTCCTCGGTAAAGGGTTTTATTTGATTTCTGGCGATTCCAAATCCTTTGTCTAGAATTGCCTTGCGCTGTTTCTTAACTAGTATTTGTATTGTTTCATCGAGGTTTTTTGCGTTTAGTTTTTCCCGTTGGTGTTCAAGCGTCTGTGCGGTTTTCTTTGAAACCCGAATCGTTGTTGTCTCGTTCATAAGTGATCATTTACTATATATTTGTATACATGTAGATAAATTTACTTGTTTTTGTCTTGATCTTCTTAGTAGTTAAGAGTTATCGCGTGTTTCGATATCTTTTAGATAGCGGAGCCGCGTTGACTCCTTTTTTCATTATGAACAGATAAATGTGCAAACTTTTAGCGAAAGATTGCTTTTCAAAAATGCGTTCCTTGTTACCATAGAAGAGTGCGTGTGTTCTATGTTTGGAAATAGCGCACGTTTTTGGGTAGTTATAAATATGTGGCGAAGCAACATTTTATTGTTCAGGATGAAGATTTTTAGCCAGAACAAAAAGACTATAGTTGCCTTGCTTCTTGTCAGCGTCTTAGCTGGCTTTGTTTTCGGCGTTTACTGGTTGTCTACATTGCCCAAACCTTTGCTTCCCAGTGAGATTCAGGAGTATCAAGGAGAAGATCTTTCGGCAATTAACGATTTTAGGGAGAACTCTATCAAAGGACCCCAAATCATCGACAAGACAACCTACAAATTAAACGTTACAGGGCTAGTCGATGCCCCAAAATTGTATACGTATGACGAGGTTGTGAACCACCAGAAATACGAGAAAGTTGTTACGTTGCACTGTGTGGAGGGTTGGAGTGTAAAGATTCTCTGGGAAGGCATCTTGCTTAAAGACATGTTTAATGAAGTTGGTGTCCAGCCAGAAGCAAAAGTTGTGATTTTGTATGCAGTTGATGGCTACTCCACTTCTTTCCCGATTGAATACGTAAAAGACAATAACATATTGTTGGCGTACAAGATGAATGGGTTAGAAATTCCGCCTGTAAGAGGGTTCCCTTTTATGTTGGTTGCAGAGAGTCAATATGGGTATAAGTGGATTAAATGGATAGTTCAAATTGAGCTATCAGACGATTTGGATTATCGGGGGTACTGGGAGAGCCGAGGTTACCCCAACGACGCCAGCCTACGATAAGAGCGTGCTTGGGCAGGCGTTGACTTTTCGGTGACTGTGATGAATCGGTTGAACCTGATTTTCTTTTCAACTCTGACTTTAACCGTCATGGTTCAGGTAACTTGTGGTGTTTAGGGCTAATGATGCTGTTTGGGTTGATCTAAATTGAATCTTCTTGAAGGAGTATTGTTGAGTTTGAAATATGGTTCATATTGTCGTCTGCAGAAGAGACTAGTTGCATTGTCTTGTTCGTGGGTTTGATTGGGAGAAGGTCTGTGGCATTTGCCATCTCGCAAAGGGCTCAAGTGGCTCATAAGTAAGTTTTTCTACGGTAAGTGGGGTTTCTGGTGCTGCCATTGTGAATCTTTAAGTTTTGTTTTTTGGATTACTTCTGTGGGAGGCAGATAGGTGGATTCGGCGCTGGGAACTGCTTCTGTGGGGGTTTGCCGTCTGCTTGCTGATTGTTGCGTCTTGTTCAGCGGTCCTTTTCCAAGGTTTGCAGGATACCCAGCGGGTGTAGCCACAGCTGAATTTGATATGCAAGCTTTGGGAGCGGGTCCTACTGAGAATTTCACGGTTGTAGTCTTGCCGGACACTCAGTTTTACAGTGAAAGTTACCCGGGGATATTTGACAATCAGACTCAGTGGATTGTCAATGAGGCAGAGAACTTGAATGTAGTATTCGTCACGCATGAAGGAGACATAGTGAATCAAAATGTGGTCGGTCTCAGTGGCAGAACGCGAATCGCAGCCTGAGCAAGTTGGATGGTCATGTGCCTTGGGCTGTTTTGCCTGGAAACCATGATGGCAACTTCTGGCGGAAACTTACAACTACACGTTTTTTGGGTACAGCCGATTCACAGGCAAAATTTGGTATGGCGGTCACTACTCGAAGCAGCAACGCGAACAATTATGAGTTGTTTTCGGGTGGAGGAGATGACTACTTGATTTTTCATTTTCAGTATCATCCAAGCGATGCTGTGCTCTGCGTGGGCTAACAGCACAATAGCGGCTATCCAGATAGAAGGGTAATCGTTACCACCCATGACTATCTGAAATAGCTGGAAGCTCGTTCAACAGTTGGGGGCAACATATGGAGCAGGTTTGTGGCAGCCTCATGCTGATCAGGTCTTTCTTGTTCTCTGCGGTCACAATCATTCGCCGAAGGCGAGACGAGAGTCGACACGGTAGAATGGTCATGTTGTGTCCTCAGCTTTTGGCGGATTACCAGGCAAGAGCTAACGGTGGAAACGGTTTCTTGCGAATTCTTAGATTCTAGTCCTTCCCAAGATAAGATCTACGTGACGACGTTTTCGCCATACCTCAACAGCTACGAGAATGACGCAGATAGCCAGTTTACGTTGGATTACGATATGACAGGCTCAGGTGAAGGGTTTTTGGTTAGTCTGCAATCTCCTGATGATGCATAACCACTGTGGATAATATGCCTGATTTCAAATTTGCAGTTGCTCATCCTAGTCAGTTGACGTTTAATTGTTCTTTGTGGCTGCAGAATGCGTCCTATCAAGCGTTTTTGCCACCAAGATTAACGTAGTTAACGGGTCTCTCACAACGGTGACGCCAGCACTTGCCGATTCCAAATGGTAATTGGTGGTGGTGGATAAACTGCACCGACGGTGTCGCATGAGCAGCATTAGCGAAAAGAGAATAATTACCATTAGTGTTTTCAGAGGAGACAAAACGTTTGACGTCGACTTAGATGGCAGCACAAGAACTTATTGGCTTGATATGCCTGATAATTTTGATGTTTCTGCTCCGACGCCGCTTGTCTTCTTTTTGCATGGTTATGGAGCAAGTCGATACAGGTATTCGGATCCGACATACGCTCCGGAGATGCGTAAAGTTTTCCAAAACCACACGTGGATTGTTGCTGCTGTTGAATGCCGCGAAAACCGCGGTGACTATGACAATTGGTACACTGAACCGTCAAGGCGGGACATTACAGATATTCTGAACTCAGTTGAAAGGCAGCTACTGCGTTGATGCCAGCCATGTACATGTCATGGGGAACAGCATGGGCGGAGGCGGAGCACTCAAGTACGCCATGTTCAACCATCAAGTTGTCGCGAGTTTGGTTGACATTCACGGAATAGCGAATTTCACCCAGTTTTACAATGATGACACTCAGGTTACAGGACTTCACTTAGTGGCGGCTTACGGTGGGACTCCGGTGCAGGTCCCTCAGGTTTATGCAAATGAGAGTGCATTGGGAAATGAGGTGCGGTTCATTCACACGCCCGTGATGATTACTCATGGATCAGCTGATCCAGTAGTTAAGCGTGAGTCAGTCGCGTTCTCTGAACCAGAGTTTGAGTGCACGCGGCTATACTGGTGAAGTATGTTGAAGTGCCGGGTGTTGGTCCACGACGCTCCAACTTGATTAAGGGTAGGGAGATGCAAATTTTTAACTGGCTAAACGATCATCCGTTGTGGGGTAATACGCACCTTCTCTTGTGTGTTCAGCCAAACCAAGGCGTTTATGCAAAAGGACAATCGTTAACGCTTTCGGTTATTGTGCTTAATCAGGATAACCCAGCATTAGAGGGCATTTTGACGCTAACAGTCTCGGGTTTTGGCGATTATGGCTATTTTGATTTTCAAACAATAAACGTAGCAGCAAACGGAATCGGCGAATACAGTTTCACCTGGACAGTCCCCGAAACCCCAGGCACGTACATCGTTGAAACCAGCTTAGCGCCAGCCCAACTGACAGCCTACGATGCAAAATGGGTACAGACAAACTAGAGACTCTGTAGAGTGTCCTTTGAATTCTTGAAAACATTTTCGCAAAAATCTAATGTGGTCTTTCGCGCGTGCGAGGGTTTATTGCACCTTTCTCTTCTCCGTAGTCTGTTGCCCTCTAAATAACTCTGAAATAGACGTAAAATGAGGTTTTAGGTTCCTAACAAACTCACGTTGAGAAGATTCATTGACATGTTCATCATAACTTGGTACGAACCTGGGTGATGACGCATTTAGCCTGTGGCTTTGCATACTTTCCTTATTTCCTTAATTAGAGTTTCTTCTCTTTGATTTTTCTCTGTGTACTTTTGGGAATCTGAAAAGCGCACGTTTGGCTGATAAATCCAGTTAGATGCCCTAACATATTCACCGCTTAAAATATCGTGTAATCCTTTGCCAATTATCCAGACATTTTTAGGATCAATAGAAAGGTCATCAATAATTGGCTTCACGTAATCACTCCATGAAATGGGAATTATTCTGTCAACTATCCTTGAAGGCAAGCGTTCATTTTTTCCCATAGCACAAGCATGACATGAAGCATCTAGAAGCCATATCCCTTTAGCTTGAATCGTTTTTAGGATTTCCAGCTTCAATTCCAATGAAGAATTGCCATTCTGCTTCAGAAATGGCCTCACCCAACTTCTAAACAAATCAAAGTATTGTTTGGTACCTGCATTGTTTTCAATGTTCTGCGGTTTGTCTATAACATAAGGTTCTCCATATCCTAAACAATAAACCAACTTTACGAAATCTAACGGTGAATCCCGCGGGTATTTCTCCGGCAACCTATCTAACAACATTTTTGCCTTGTTTTCTTTGCGATTAGTGTAAACATGTGATTCCCCGACAACTAAAAATCTAACTTTCTTTGGTTTCCAGAACCATCTGTAAGATTCACTGGTTAGTGCAGTTTTAAGGGGTTCTGGAGTGAAACCAGCCTTCTTGATAATGTTGGAACATAATTTGTGTGCCTTACTTAGCATAGGCTTGTACTCATCAAAAGTATGCTCACAAGAGCTAATTTGGCGAGCATTGGGTTTTTGGTCCGGCGGATAATAAACAATTTGATTTGCCACACCTTTAATTCCGTATGCTCCGCATTTTGGATTTGGACAAAACATACTTTTGCCAATTTCATTTGGAAGATACGTTTTTCCACAGTTTGGGCATTTATATTGATACGGCATATTGGCCTCTATCGACCAAAGATGTACTTTATATTTAAGTCTTCAAATGAGCATTAAGAAAAGTGTTTTTGTGAAAAGGAACCTTGATGATTTGGGTTCCAACAACCTCAAAGTTGGGAAGATCCAATAATTCCTTAGCCAACGGGGTTTTTGGATTACAGTTTCACCTGGTAGTTCCCAACACTGCAGGCACAAATGTTGTGGAGTTCAGTTTAGTTCCTGCGCAGTTAACGGCTTATGACGCAAAATGGCTAAGAGTAGGATAAATGCTCAATAAATTTGTGCATTCGCGTCATTTTTGGATCTGTCTGTAGAGAAATGGGGGAAGTGGAAAAGTTGTGGATTAGAATATTTTATTTTTTGGATTTGAAAGAAAGTTGCAATTTTGGGGGGGTTGGTTGAGTTGGATGTGCCCGTTTTGGGTTTAGATTTGTTAAAGCTTGGGTTTTTGGGCTTTTTTGGGTTTTGAGTTGTGAAATATTTTAGCGTGAATGTTGCTGATTTTAAGCCTTTTAAGGGTTTAGCACGATATCAGACATCGATGAAGAATTTCGGTGAAATACGCGAAACATCCGCCCAGAATGCGGTTCTGCAGGTTGGGTTGGAAGGCTTGCGACAAGTTGTTGCCGTTGGAGGTAAGACGTTTGGATGAAGATAAAAGACGTTTAGATGAGCTAAACTTTGAAGCATTAGGACTAACCAAAGCCCAGATTTCAAAGCAGGTAAGCCAGAAATACACGTGTTCAAAACGTATAGTGTACAATGATCTTAAGACTCGATCAGAGTGGCAGCCAATTCTGTGCAGCACAATTAAGCCAGAGGATGTTTTGCCTAAGGTTGTTAATCGAAATGACTTCATTTATCGTCAGGCAAGCCTACGCCTTCTCTCTTCAACTAATCCGTTAGTGCAGCTTAGTGCTTTGAATTTGATGCTTAAGGTTAATTGTTTAATCTATGAGTCAGTTGTTTTGCCTGAGATCCTGGCTAAGTTGAAGGCTTTGGAAGAAAAAGCAAAGAGAGGTGTATTTGTGCCGTGAAAGTGCTGGGTTTGAATAGGAGAGTTGAGGGTTTGATTGAGAAGCTTAAAGACCCAACGGTTGGCAGTTTGGTGCATCTTGATTTCGATTCTTTCTCTGAGCCAGAAAAGATTCTTTTTCGCAGAGTCGATAAGATAGAAGAAAAATATCGCCAAACTGGATCTTTGGAGCTTCTGGCTGAAGATGTGGATTTGATTTCTAAGAGCCTGGAAGTTTTTCTTAGGCGTGTTAGGGAACTATTTCGTTGCGCTGTTCCGGGGGTGTTGGGAGGTGACGGCGCCGATGAAGTTGTTGAGTATTTTTTTAGATTGCATTTCTCCAATTTTGAAGCTGATCTAACTGAGTGTTTGGCTCAGGTCTGTAGTTGGTCGATCCAGTGCTTAAGGAGGCTTTGCTTGCTTCGGTGAATAAACAGAAAACTGAAAAGGCGAATCGAGATGCAGCCAAAGGCTCCGATGCGTCAAGGCTTTGATTTTTTGAAGTTTTGCCCGCATCCGGCTCAGCTGCCGTTTATTGCTGGCCGTGAAACGTTTTACTCAGCGAGCTTGCTTGTGCGGTACTGGATCGGGAAGACTCTGGTTGGGTGCTATGAGGATTTAGCGTGGGCGCTTTCGTACCCTGGAAGTGTAGGGTACATTTTTGAGCCGTCGTTCCCAATGATTAAACGAATCTTGTTTCCAACCTTAGAGAGCAAGGACTTGTTGGGTTGTCCTTTTCCTTTTGAGCAGAATCCGTATGTTGCAGAGTTTAATCGTGGAGATATGCGCCTTACGTTTTGGAATGGGTCGCAGTGGTGGTTTGTGTCTTTAGATGATCCTGAGCGAGCTGAGGGTCCTAACGTTGATTATATTCACATTGATGAAGCCCGATTGGTTCGCCATTTGGATACTGCTTGGTTGACGTCAGTTAGGCGTCTTCGAAAAAGTGGACGCTGCAGTGTTCCGAGTTAACCCCAGTATTTGGTTAACGACAACTACGGATAATCCTGGAAGTGACCTGTTTAATATTACAGAGAATCCCAAGTCTGCTTCGTCCAGAAATGAAGGTTTATCGCTGGAGTATTTTTGAGAATTTGACTTTAAGTAAGGAATATATTGCTGAGATTTTGCGAACGCATACTGGAGGTCTTGCTGAACGTTTTGTTTATGGCCGGTTTGCAAATTGTTGGAACGGGTAGTTTTCCGTTTGATACCTCAGTGCATGTTCGAGAATGTGCCTGATGTTAAGTCGCTTAAGATTCGTTATGGCGTTTTTGGTCGTTCTTGCGCTCCCAGATCTTCTAGCCGCTAAACCGTTTAGCTGCAGAAAAACCGTTTTTAATTTTGCTAATATTTGTTTGATATATTCGGTTTTTGTCTAAATGAGAATTCCTTATATTGCATAGTCGTCTGAGGTTCCTTGGGGTTTTCTTTGGCGGCTGTTTTGATGGTTACGTATCTGTTTTTATGGGGAATAAAGTGCGTGCTCTGCGGGATTTGGGTTCGCATTTTGAGAAGGCAGGAGAGGGGACATGTGAGATGTCGGCGGTATACGGTATGGGGTTGTTTTGAAGTCTACTGTGCCCTTGTCTGCTTTCAGGTTTGGCCAATTAATTGAAGCGGACTTCAATCCAGGAGATGAAGACAGGTATCTGTTACCACAAATAACTTAAAGTGACTTCTAAGTACAAATTAGCAGATTCTATTAACTAATCCGTCAAAGCCGCGGTCAAAGCTCATAATCTGCTTGATCCCCTTTGTCTCAGTGATTGCTATGGAGGTGCAGTCTGTGAAGCTCAGGGGTTTATCCTTGAAAACGCTAAATTTTTTCCATGCCAACTTGAAAACGTCTTCTCCGACCCATAGTTTTGTTATTCTGGGTGATTCGATTATGAACCCTCCCAAATCGTGGGCTAAGTCATGTTTTTTGGTTCTCACCAGTGCCGTGGTAATTGCTTCATCTATTATGTAATCTGAAGTAAATATCCGACCGAAATTGCTCTTCAAAGCCTGTTTCATGAGCTCTTTGCTTCTTGAGTGAAATTCGTCGTCCGCGTTGTGCAAGGCTACGAATATTCCTGTGTCAACAAAAATCGCCATGGACATTCAGCAACCGTAGATGAATTCATCTATCCTTTGTGAAGAGTCTTTGACTCCCCAATGTTTTGGGTTATCCAATGTTTTCCATGCTGGGTCGTCTTCAAGAACTGGCAGTTCTTTTAGTTTCTTGATGATTTCTTCCTCGTTTTCGAGTGCATAATCGATCATTAGACCTATGACTTCTTGCATGGTTATCTTTATGTTTTCTTCAAGCAGAAGAGAAGCCTGAAACCGTTCTACTTTTGCTTTTTTCGTTTCTTCAATTTTTATTGCCGTTGTCATTTATAACCACAAGTAATTCAGTAGAATAAGTTACTTTAATACTTTGGCACCATAATTAATTTAATATGGACTATCGGAGCCTCTTTCAGCTTGCCTTAAGATAGAAGTTATATTGTGTAGTTGTCTGGGGGTTCTTTAGGTTTTCTTTGGGGGTTGTTTTGATGTTGATGTATTTGTTTTTGGGTGGATAAATGTTTAAGTAGTACTTTTTGTTAGTTGAACTTTTGATGAAGTATGACTTCGAATGAGGTTGTAGTTACCCGAAAGGGACAAATAACGATTCCAGTTAAGCTGAGAAGGAAGTTCGGCATAGAAGAGAGCTCCAAAGTAGAAGTCATAGAGGAAATGGGCAAAATTGTGATAAAAAAACGCCTAAGCATTTTTGATTTAGCGGGAAGTGGAGCTGGAAAAGGCAATGTTGACGAGATAAAGAAAGCGTTAGATGAGATGAGAAATCAAGATGCATGACGCATGTTTGTATGACACCCGCTTCTTTGTTGAGTATTTCTTTTCAGACGACCCCGAACTTGTAGGAAAACTAAAGCAAGAACTCAAGACAGTTAAAGAGAGAGTTGTTTCTTCACTTACTATTCATGAGATTCACCGCATTAATTTAAAAAGACAAGGAAAGGAAGTTGCGGCTTTGAGAAGCAGCACTATACGTCGAGATTTTGAAGTAATAGACGTTAACTATAGAATAGCGGTGAAGAGTGCAGAATTAAGAAGCATCCATCAGATACCGATGGCCGACAGCATAATTGCAGCCACCGCCCAAATCCACCAATGTCCTGTATTCTCAGATGACCCACATTTTAGAGAAATACAAAATCTTAAAACAAAATGGTGCAAAACAAATTAGACAAATGTGATTTAAAAGCAATCATACGGTTTATGAGGGGGAGTCAAAGAAACTGCACCACAGCAAAAAATATTCAACATAGAAATAACTGTAAAACAAAGTAATTATGAGTGATTATTTTTCTTTTAAGAGCTTGAAGAATTTTTCGCGATTTATTCCAGCTTCTCGAAGTATGGCTCTGGTCAGTCCAGGTTTGAGGTCTTTTCCTGGATGCATTGGGATAACTATTCTTGTTTTCTCATCGTTTATGAGTATAACATGTGAACCTTTTTGGCGGATAACTTTGAAGCCTTGACGTTCCAGAATTTTAATTAACTGATTGGAATCTATTGGTGGAATTTTAGGCAAAAACTTTCACTTTTTGAATGCTCACGACTTTTTCTTTCAGCAAATCTTTCTTTTCCTCTACAGTAAGGGTTTCCAAGTAAAGAGCTATGGCTTCTTTGGCGTTTTCCATAACTTCAACCAACGTATCACCTTGCGTATGACACCCCGGCAGAGCAGGCACTATAGCTACGTAGCCGCCCGTTTCATCTTCCAAAAGCACTACATCAAAGTCGCGCATCTAATTCGCCAACACGATAAGTGGTATAAGAGACAAATATAAAAATTCTGATAAGAACAAGGGCAAGGGTTTACTTGTTTTTATTGTAGTTTCCATTTTTTTTAACGCGCGTGCACCTTTGAGGATTCCAGAGCGCGCTGGTCGAAGCTTTGCGATGGATTACACCTTCTGGTATTTTTACAGGAATATTAGTCAGCGAAAAAGAAAGTAAATCTTCCATAGATGGTTTTTGAGTGTCTGGGTCGTTGAGGTAATCATTTATGAGGTCTGTCATGTTTTCTTTAACTTCTTTTTCGGTCTTTCCTTGGGTAGCAATATCCAAGATGGGACATGAAGCAACGAACCACTTGTTTTCTTTAGTGATAAGAATAGGAAGAGGCACTTGGATAGACATGGCAAACAGATAAGTGGTTTTTAACTAATAAAGGATTTTACAGCTTCTCGAATTCAAAATGGATTACAAAGAAGACTTACGTCAAAAACTTTGCGAGTTCCAAACTCTATTCGGAAGAGGAGAGGTCTTCTGTGACGGCAGGGAGCCTGAGGCTATTGCTAAGTTCAACGCTGGAGTTCCAGAGCGTAAACTTGTTGCCTGTTCGAGCTTCAGCGTACTTGCGTAAACGTGAAGATGGAATAAGAGAACTTGGTGCACGTTTTCCGAAAGCTGGCGATGGCTTGCCGCGTATTTTCATAGCGAGACATTGTGTCAATTTGATAAGTGAATTGTTGGAGTATAAAGTAGAAGTGAAAGAGAGAGACCATGCAGTAGATGCATTGAGGTACGCGCTTAAAATTCAAGTTGCCCCTCCTTTGAGAGCCTTCAGATTTGGGTAACTAAACGAATATTTAAACTTGGAATTGGCAAGACCACAAGTTAGCAAAAACATATTTCCCGTTTCTAAATGCTCGCACACACAGTTAACTTCGAATGACCTTTATGGTTAAAGCTGAATTAGATCAGACAAAAAACTTGCAGAACAATAAAAAAACATGGCCTTAAACAGCTTTGCCTTTGTGGAGAAAAATGTTTATCCCCAACCAGGAATATAACTTATAAGCACTCGGGAGAGGAGAACTAGTTATGAGCAAGCTCGCTTGGACCAAAAAACGCTCAATAATCACAATAACAATATGCGCCATCCTAACAATATCCCTAGTAGCCCTATGGCAAACAAACAACCAAGCACAAGCCGCAATAATAGACCCCCACCCCGGATTAGTAGGATGGTGGCGCTTCGACGAAGGAATTGGAACCATAGCCGCTGACAGCAGCGGAAAAGCGAAACAATGGCACAATTTATGGGGCAACTTGGGCAGCAGGAAAATATGGTCAAGCCCTCAGCTTTGATGGGTCAACCAACTACGTCAGTATTCCTTCACTCTCCTCTTTTACTGGACCAGCTGTTTCTGTTGAAGCTTGGATTAACCTTCCGAGCCAGACAATGCAGTATCCCGATGTTGTGGAAATTACTCAAAGTTGGGGTGGAATTGGCGGAATAAAGCTACAGGTATGGAATAATAATCAATTGTGGTTTAGAGTCTTTAACGCAGTTGGAGGCGTTGAGGCTAATACGCCCAAATGGACAATTGGAACTGGAGCTTGGCATCATGTGGTCGGAACTTATGATGGCTCATATGCCAAACTTTATGTCGATGGCGTATTGGTAGCCTGGTCGCAGTCCTTGCCATACCAATCGCCATCCTCAAAGTCGTCGCACAACACCACATTCGCGTCCGTGCCGCAGCCCGCCTCGGAGGAGTTGAAATACATGCCGGCAGCAGACGCCACGGTCACCAAAGAGGAGCCAACCAGCCCCCCGCCCTGCTGCACCGCAATCACCCGGAACGTCCCGGTGGAGCTCCCCGCGGTGTAGACCCCACCGCTCGTGATCGTGCCTCCTGTGGCGCTCCATTCGACCAATGGCGCCGCGGTGGCGCCGTCCTGAAGAGTGATGAGAGCGGAAAACGTCAGCATCCCATCCGTGGCCACGGTGGTGGACGCGGGTGTGACGACCAGCCGTTCGGTGGGGGACGAATCTCCTGGCCCGAGACCGGCCTTGAGATCGCCGGGAGCGCAGGCCAGAAGCAATGAAGCGACGCCCAGCAGCGCGAGTCGCCAGGCGTTCACATTTGTGATTGCATTTCCGGAAGAAGTATCGATGGTCGCCACTGCAGCCTAATCACTCAACACCCAACATCCAGCCCAACCAGCCCTCACCACCCTCTCCCCCCTTGGGCTCATACGGCCAAAACAAACCCCGGGCCGATTCTTGGCCGGGGAGACACAAGGATAATCACGTGCCCGGCAATGCGCAGGCCTGGGTATCACGTGAATTGGGGAAACACATCTTCGTTACGGATGGGAAGGCCCCGAAAGGGCCAACGTCCTAAGACTCAATCCGCATCAGGGAGTATCGGTGGCGGTGAAGCTGGTGTACCCGTAGTCGCCGTTCGTCCCGCTGCAGCCCGGCGGCGCGTTCTCGAGGTTGAAGCCCATGCCGGGGGTGCCCGTGGTGTACGTGTTGTCCGTCGCCTGCGCCATCTGCACCCCGTTCTTGTACGCCGTGATCACGTTCCCCACCACCCGGGCGCTCACCACGTCCCCGTTCTGCACCCCGTACTGCGCCCCATGCAGATTGGCGAGATAGGTGAAGTCCCCCAGCGGGCCGTTCCAGCGCACGATGATCACGTAGGCGGTGCTGGCCGACGTGGACTTGAAGCTGATCTCGTAGCCCGTGCTGACGTGCGCCGAGAGCGCACTCCGCAGGCGCAGCTCCACTTCCTGGTAGCACCCATCCAGCTGATTCACCGCAAACACGGTCCCCGTGGCCTGCTGATCCGGCCCCCACGGGCCGGTGAGCAGCGCGGTGGCGTCGGTGTAGGTCGCCCCGACCTGGTGCCCGATGGCATGGCCCGGCGTGGTGGACACATTCGTCCAGTCCAGGCCCACCGTGCCCCCGTTGATCCAGCGCCCCCCGTCCGAGATCGGATTCTCGGTCAGCGGAAACGTGGTGGTGTAGTTGTGGCCCGTCGCCACCGACGTGATGGTCACCGCGGCCGTGTCCGCCAGGCTCCCGCCCTGCTGCACGGCGATGACCCGGAAGCTCCCGGCGGTGTTCCCCGCCGTGTACAGCCCGCCGCTGGTGATGCTGCCGCCCGTCGCGCTGTACGTCACCGCCGGCGCCGTCGTGCTCCCGTCGCTCCACACCCCGCTCACCGCAAACTGGCGCGTCGCGGACGTCAGAAGGCTCAACGCGGCCGGCGACAGGATCACCTGCGTAAGAGCGGAGGTCGAATGGGGGCCGGAGTCCTCTCCACATGCCACCCAGCTGCCCAGGGCAAGCAGTGTCATGCTGGAGAAACGAACCGCAGCATTCAAGCGACGCTCCGCAATTGAACCGGCGGCGGGCCCGATAGGCCCGACAGAGGAAGGATACTTCCCTGAGCCAGGAAATGCTAACGCCCCGGGCAAAGGCTGATGGCGGCGAGCCTGGCGCGCCGCCGAGCAGTCAACCGGGGACTATTCGGGCGGGGTACAGTCGAGCGCTGTCGGGAGCCTCGCCTCCGGTTCCTCGTCCGACCGGAGGGAGGACGTCTCTGTCGGACCTCAGGGGACGATGCCATCCGTTGCGGTGAAGCTGGTGAAGCCGTACTTGGCGTTCGTCCCCGCGCAGCCGGCGGGTGCATTCTCCAGATTGAATCCCATGCCCGGGCTGCCGCTGGCAAAGGTGGCATCCGTCACCTGGGCCATCTGCACGCCGTTCTTGTAGGCGGTGATGACATTCCCGACGACTCTCGCGCTCACGACGTCGCCGTTCTTGACGCCGTACTGCGCCCCGATGGCCTTGAACAGGTAAATGTAGTCACCGTAGGCGCCACCCCACCGTGTGATGATCAGGTACGCCGCCGAGGTCTGCGACACCTTGAAGCCCACCTTGTACCCTCGACTGCTGTGCGCGCTGAAGCTGCTGTGGAGGCGCAATTCCACCTCGCTGTAGCATGCCTCGTTCAGCACCCCTGAGGCGAAGACCGTCGCGGTCGCCTGCTGGTTCGGGCTCCAGGTCCCGGCGAGCAGCGCGGTCCCGTCGGTATAGCTGGCCCCGACCTGCAGGCCGATCGCGAGGCCCGGGGTGGTAGAAACATTCGTCCAATCCAGGCCCACGGTGCCCCCGTTGATCCACTGCCCGCCCTCCGAAATCGGGTTCTCTGTCAGTGGGAAGCTCGTGCTGTAGGTCCGGCTCCCGCCCGGGGCGGTGACCGCGATGCTGGCCGTGGCGGCAAGCGATCCGCCGCTCAGGGTGGCGGTCACCTGAAACGTTCCCGGCACTCCGCCGGCCGTGTAGACGCCGGCCGTTGTGATTGCCCCACCGGTGGCGCTCCACGTCACGCTCGGATTGGCCTGCGTGCTCCCGTCACTGAGGGTCGCGACCGCAGTGAATGGCTGGGTCTGCCCGCTTTGCAGGGTCCCCGTGGCCGGCGTCACCACCAGCGCCGTGACCGTGGCGGTGGTCGATGCGATCGTCACCGCGCTGGTATCCGCCCGTCCGTTGGATGTTCTCCCGATCACCCGGTAGTTGCCAGCCGCCGACCCGCCGTGTAGCGACCCGCCGTCGTGATCGTCCCGCCGGTCGCGCTCCACGTCACGCTCGGATTGGCTTGGGTGCTCCCGTCGCTCAAGATGGCCACCGCGGTGAACTGCTGGACCTGGCCCGCTCAGCAGGTTCGCCGAGGCCGGCGTCACGACCAGCGCCGTGACCGTGACGGTGGTCGACGCGATCGTCACCGCGCTGGTATCCGCGGGGCCGCCGGTGCTCGTCCCGATCACCCGGAAGCTGCCAGCCGTTCCGCCGGCGGTGTAGACGCCCGCCGTCGTGATCGTCCCGCCGGTGGCGCTCCAGGTCACGCTCGGATTGGCCTGCGTGCCCCCATTGCTCAACGTGGCCACCGCGGTGAACTGCTGGACCTGGCTCCCCTGCAGGTTCGCCGAGGCCGGCGTCACGACCAGCGCCGTGACCGTGACGGTGGTCGGCGCAATCGTCACCGCGCTGGTATCCGCGGGGCCGGCCGGGCTCGTCCCGATCACCCGGTAGCTGCCAGCCGTTCCGCCGGCGGTGTAGACGCCGGCCGTCGTGATCGTCCCGCCGGTGGCGCTCCACGTCACGCTCGGATTGGCCTGCGTGCTCCCGTCACTGAGGGTCGCGACTGCAGTGAATGGCTGGGTCTGCCCACTTTGCAGGGTCCCCGTGGCCGGCGTCACCGCCAGTGCCGTGACCGTGGGTGTCGTCCCTCCGATATCCGAGGCGACATAGCTGCTGAATCCGTACTGGTCATTTGTCCCCGCGCAGCCGGCGGACCCGCTTTCAAGATTGAATCCCATGCCCGGGTTGCCACTGGGCCAGCTGGCATCCGTCACCTGGGCCATCTGCACGCCGTTCTTGTAGGCCGTGATCACGTTGCCCACGATCGTGGCACTCACCACGTCGCCGCTCTTCACGCCGTATTGCGCGGCGTGCAAGTTGGCCAGATACGTGAAGTCCCCCAACGCGCCGTTCCAGCGCACGATGATCAGGTAAGCCACCGAACTCTGCGACACCTTGAACCCGACTTCATACCCCCGATTGCTGTGCGCGCTGATGCTGCTGCGCAGGCGCATCTCGACCTCGCTGTAACACTCCTCGTTCAGCGCCCCCGCCGCAAAGACCGTCGCGGTCACCCGCTGGTCCGGGCTCCAGGCCCCGGTGAGCAGCGCCGTGGCGTCCGTATAGCTGGCCCCGACCTGATGGCCGATCGCACGCCCGGGCGTGGTCGAGACGTTCGTCCAGTCCAGGCCCACCGTCCCCCCGTTGATCCACTGACCGCCATCCGAAATGGGGTTCTCCGTCAGGGGAAAGGTCGTGCTGTAAGTCCGCGCGCCAACCGTAGGCGCCGTGATGGTCACCGCGCTGGTATCCGCGGGGCCGGCCGGGCTCGTCCCGATCACCCGGTAGCTGCCAGCCGTTCCGCCGGCGGTGTAGACGCCGGCCGTCGTAATCGTCCCGCCGGTGGCGCTCCACGTCACGCTCGGATTGGCCTGCGTGCTCCCGTCACTGAGGGTCGCGACTGCAGTGAATGGCTGGGTCTGCCCACTTTGCAGGGTCCCCGTGGCCGGCGTCACCGCCAGTGCCGTGACCGTGGGTGTCGTCCCTCCGATATCCGAGGCGACATAGCTGCTGAATCCGTACTGGTCATTTGTCCCCGCGCAGCCGGCGGACCCGCTTTCAAGATTGAATCCCATGCCCGGGTTGCCACTGGGCCAGCTGGCATCCGTCACCTGGGCCATCTGCACGCCGTTCTTGTAGGCCGTGATCACGTTGCCGACTACCTCGCGCTCACGACGTCGCCGTTCTTCACGCCGTATTGCGCGGCGTGCAAGTTGGCCAGATACGTGAAGTCCCCCAACGCGCCGTTCCAGCGCACGATGATCAGGTAAGCCACCGAACTCTGCGACACCTTGAACCCGACTTCATACCCCCGATTGCTGTGCGCGCTGATGCTGCTGCGCAGGCGCATCTCGACCTCGCTGTAACACTCCTCGTTCAGCGCCCCCGCCGCAAAGACCGTCGCGGTCACCCGCTGGTCCGGGCTCCAGGCCCCGGTGAGCAGCGCCGTGGCGTCCGTATAGCTGGCCCCGACCTGATGGCCGATCGCACGCCCGGGCGTGGTCGAGACGTTCGTCCAGTCCAGGCCCACCGTCCCCCCGTTGATCCACTGACCGCCATCCGAAATGGGGTTCTCCGTCAGGGGAAAGGTCGTGCTGTAGGTCCGCGCGACAACCGCGGACGCCACGCTCGGTGGCAAGGAGGGGTTGCTCTCCAGTGGCTGGTCCCCTGCGCAGGCGACAGCCGAGGCAAGGACAAACAACCCGAGTCGATTCATGTTCATCGTCATCAGATCCACCTCAAAGTTCTATCGGACTCACCCGGCCCGGCGACGACGGAACTCGTCGAGCCGAGCGAGCCGGAGAGTGATGGCCAAGCCGGACCAAGGACTACCGCGCTGGGACCGCCGCAGACACTTCCATGACAGGCCGCACCGTCGATGGCGCGCACACAGGAATGCCCTGAATCGGACGTCGTGTCAGATGCACCATCAAGAACGCATGCTCGGCGCCTGGCGACCATCGTCCGATCAGACGATTTGCGAGCTAGTCCGAAGGAGGGAGCAACGATGAAGGGCGGGTTCGGATGAGGGCCAACTCCCCGAGGAGATTTGAACCGCGCTTGCACAGGGGGAGCCGAATCAGCCCTGCACCTCAGGATGCAGATCGTTGAGCGAGATGGATGTGATCGTCGTCACATCTGTCGATGGAAAGCGCCGCATACCCGGCGCTCCCCTCGGGGAGTTGGATGCTGCGGTGGATTGACACGAGTGCGCATGGATTGACTTGGAGGAGCTGCGACAACGACTCGCTTCATTCGGTAGCGGCTTGTTCGGTCTGGCCGGGGCGCATCAGGATGAGAGTGAGGCCACGGTTCCCCGTCCGGTCGACCCGAGCACGAGGCACTCACCTCCACCCGCATTTTGAAAGAGTTCGGCTTGGCCTTCGCGAACGCCTGGCTTCAGCCCTGGTTCAATGCCCCAGCTGGATTCAGGGATCGAATCACTGTCGAAGCCGCCCGGCAAAGTGATGCCGTGCGTCGGCGGGCAAGGCGGGTTCGAGCGTCGCCACCACATTCAACCGGGGGTTCCGGCGCTGCTGCCGCCGCAGACGATCCCACGGAGACAGGCCACCGCCGGGCTCGCGCTTCCGGTGGCTCCCTGAAGGGCAGCCATGCATAAATGAGGTTCAGGAATTTCATGCTCGTCGCGCGGGAGCCATCACCCAGAGTGACGATTGGCGACCTGGATCGAAGGCTTGAGAAGCGGAGCTGGTGGTGCGGTCCAATCCCGTCGTGTCATCTGGATGCGCGCAGACACCCTCACGGAGTATCGGTGGCCGTAAAGCTGGTGTACCCGTAGTCGCCGTTCGTCCCGCTGCAGCCCGGCGGCGCGTTCTCGAGGTTGAAGCCCATGCCGGGGGTGCCCGTGGTGTACGTGTTGTCCGTCGCCTGCGCCATCTGCACCCCGTTCTTGTACGCCGTGATCACGTTCCCCACCACCCGGGCGCTCACCACGTCCCCGTTCTGCACCCCGTACTGCGCCCCATGCAGATTGGCGAGATAGGTGAAGTCCCCCAGCGGGCCGTTCCAGCGCACGATGATCACGTAGGCGGTGCTGGCCGACGTGGACTTGAAGCTGATCTCGTAGCCCGTGCTGACGTGCGCCGAGAGCGCACTCCGCAGGCGCAGCTCGCACTTCCTGGTAGCACCCATCCAGCTGATTCACCGCAAACACGGTCCCCGTGGCCTGCTGATCCGGCCCCCACGGGCCGGTGAGCAGCGCGGTGGCGTCGGTGTAGGTCGCCCCGACCTGGTGCCCGATGGCATGGCCCGGCGTGGTGGACACATTCGTCCAGTCCAGGCCCACCGTGCCCCCGTTGATCCAGCGCCCCCCGTCCGAGATCGGATTCTCGGTCAGCGGAAACGTGGTGGTGTAGTTGTGGCCCGTCGCCACCGACGTGATGGTCACCGCGGCCGTGTCCGCCAGGCTCCCGCCCTGCTGCACGGCGATGACCCGGAAGCTGCCGGCGGTGTTGCCCGCCGTGTACAGCCCGCCGCTGGTGATGCTGCCGCCCGTCGCGCTGTACGTCACCGCCGGCGCCGTCGTGCTCCCGTCGCTCCACACCCCGCTCACCGCAAACTGCTGCGTCGCGGCCGTTGGAGGCGCACGGTCGCCGGCGTGAGCGATGACCTGCGTGAGCGTCGGAGGCAGGGCCGTGATGGTCACCGCGGCGGTATCCGCCAGGGTCCCGCCCTGCTGGCGTCGGCGATCACCCGGAAGCTGCCAGCCGTGTTCCCCGCCGTGTACAGCCCGCCGCTGGTGATGCTGCCGCCCGTCGCGGTGTAGGTCACCGACGGCACCGTGGTGCTTCCGTCGCTCCATACCCCGCTCACACTGAACTGCTGGATCCCGCCCGTGAGCAGCGAGGCACTGGGCGGCGCCAAGATGACCTGGGTGAGCGTCGGCGGCGGCACCGTAATGGTCACCGCGGACGTGTCGGCGAGCGTGCCGCCCTGCTGCGTCGCGATCACGCGGAAGGAGCCGGCCGTACCGCCCGCCGTGTAGAGGCCGCCGCTGGTGATAGCGCCGCCCGTGGCGGTGTACGTCACGGTCGGGGCCGTCGTGCCGCCGTCGCTCCACAGGCCACTCACCGCGAACTGCTGCGCTCCACCCGTGGTCAGCGACGCGCTCGCGGGGCTCAGGATCACTTGCACGAGCGTCGGTGGAAGCGTCGTGATGGTCACCGCGGCCGTGTCGGCGAGCGTCCCACCCTGTTGCACGGCGATCACGCGGAAGGCCCCCGCGGTACCGCCTGCGGTGTACAGCCCGGCGCTGGTGATGCTGCCACCCGTGGCGCTGTAGGACACCGCCGGCGCGGTTGTGCTGCCGTCGCTCCAAACTCCGCTCACGCTGAATTGCCGTGTCCCGCCGGCGGTGACCGACGCGCTGGAGGGGTTCAGGACCACTTGCAGCAACGTCGGCGGCAATGCCGCGATCGTCACCGTGCTGGTGTCGGCAAGCGTCCCGCCCTGCTGGGCCGCGATGACCCGGAAGCTGCCCGCGGTGCTCCCCGCCGTGTACAGCCCGCCCGCCGTGATCGTCCCGCCGGTCGCCGTGTAGGTCACTGCCGGCGTGGTCGTGCTCCCATCGCTCCACATCCCGCTCACCGCAAACTGGCGCGTCGCGGCCGGCTGGAGGCTCACGGTCGCGGGCGTCAGCGTCAGTTGGGTCAGCGTCGGGGCCGTGGCAGTGATGATGACGGCACTGGTGTCGCCGAGGGCCCCGCCCTGCTGTGTCGCCACGACCCGGTAGGTGCCCGCCGTGCTGCCGGCAGTATAGACGCCGCCGGCGTCGATGCTCCCGCCGGTGGCCGACCAGGTGACCTGTGGAATGGCGGAGTCGCCACCCTGGCGGATTGCGACCGCACGGAATGGGACTGTCTCGCCGGGGCTCACCACCGCGGGATCGGGCAGGACGTTCAGCTGGACGACGGGAGGCGGCTCGAGAGGAGCTACGTCACCGGAGGCACATGCAGCAAAGAGGACCGCGATCCCGAGGACGGAAGCGCGGCAAATGACAAGGCTGGTGGGCAAGAGCCGTGATGACCGAACGATGGATCCCAATGCAGCCGATTCACTTTATGCCAAGCCACCAGCCCAACCAAACCCCGCCGCCCCCATCACTTGGGCCACCTCCCGACACTCCAGCCAATCCGGAATCGGAGGATAAGATTAGCATACTGTGTGCCAACGCGTTAGGGGCCCCAAGGACATCGGTTTCGTGAGCAAGCGACCGCTCGGCCGGGCCAGGCTCAGAGGGCAGGTGCCGTCGTACCCTCGACAAACCGGTGAGTGGGAACCGTCACCAGCCGCTCCGCGAGCAGGCGGGCCCCCGGGAAGGCGTCGGCGGGATTGAGCCGGCGGGCTCCGAACCCCGCCAGGTCGGCGAGGGCCTGCGGATATCCCCGGAGCACGCCGTCACGCGCGAGGGAGGCCACCAGACCGGCATTCGCGGCACGCCGACGTACGACCGGAAGCCGGAGCCAGCCCGCGTCCCACCCCGCGGCCGGCGACACCTGGCCTCCGCCGGAGAGTTCTCCACGGAGCCGGGTGGCGGTGGCCCGCCGACGGCGCACCTCGTCGGGAACCAGGGGCATCGTCCGGACCAGCACTCCGGCAGCCAGCGCCGAGATTCCGCCGACCGGGTGCGGCGGCCGGTAGATCGTCTCGCCGAGCCCGAGAAAGGGGAGCGAGGCCGGAATCCAGTAGAGCGACGGCCGGCCGAAGAGCCACTGCGCCTTGAGCAGCAGATAGTCCCTGAGCGAGCCGCGCGGGGTCCGCGGGCCCGTCGCAGCCTCCGCAGCCCCAGCGACGGATGCGAGGAGCCGCGGGTCGTTCACCAGGAGTGCTCCTCCCCTGCCTCCCGTCACCCCCTTGCCTCGGCCGAAGCTCAGCACCCCGAGCGCGCCATGGGTGCCCGCCGGCCTCCCCTGCCACTCACATCCGGAGCCCTGCGCGGCATCCTCGATCACGATCGCCCCGAATTCCCTCGCCAGCGCCTTGCACCGCGGCAAGATCCGCCGGCACCCCGTAGAGATGAGCGACGACCACGCTGCGGGCACCGGCCTCGAACGCCTGTCGAAGCGAGTCGAGGTTCGGAGAAAGGGTGTCCGGATCGAGGTCGTACAGGAGGAACGGTGTTCCCGCGCCGTCCGCCGCCGTGGCGACGTCGTAGCAGCAGTAGGCCGGGAGCGCGACGGGGGCGCCTCGGTGGTCGCTGCACGGCCTGCAGCGCCAGGGTCAGCGCCGAGGTGCCGCTGTCGGTGAGGTAGAGCTCCTTCGGGGCAGTAGGCCGAGCGAAGCGCCTGGTCGAGTTCGACGACGGGCACCACGGCCGTCCGTGAGCCACGCCGCGCGGAATCCGGAGAGGAGCGCGCCGAGCGTGAGCGGCGACCAGGCCGGAAGTTGCCGGAAGGCGCATCACGGAATGAGCCGCACGATGCGGGGGCCGAGGGCCGTGGCGACCGGCAGCGGCAACCGCTTCCAGAGCCGGGGCCCCCAGCTGTACGCGCCCTGATCCGGCGATGGCGTGGCCGCCGGCGCGCCGCCGGGGGTGTGCTGGTACCACCAGAGCGGCTCGTCGCGCCCGCCCCACTGGAGCTTGTACCGGTGGGTGCCGCTCCCCGGCGTGCACCGGCCGAAGTTGAAGCGGGTGCAGCCCTCAGCGATCGCGCGCTCCATGAACGCCCGGTACAGCCCCATGTTGGCCGAGGTGCGGTTGAACTCGGACAGCGCGCTGGCCCAGGTCATCTCGAACTCGGCTCCCCAGCGGAAGCCGGCCCCGGCGGCGATCGGCCGTCCGCCGAGCCAGGCGCAGCCGAACCAGGCGTCCTCCGGAAAGGCCCGGCGATCGCCTCGAAGAGCTGCGCGGCCCTGGGTCGGCGTGCCGAGGTCGCGCATGTGGCGGGCAAAGACCGTGAAGAACGGCGCGACCTGGTCGGGCCCGAAGGCGTAGGTCACGCCTTCCTTTTCGGGCCGCCGCACCTGGCTCCGCAGCTTGGCCGGGAAGGCCTTCATCAGTGCGTCGGCGTCGGCCGGCAGGTCCAGCACCACCGTCACCTTGCGATGGGAGACCGGGAGGTCGAGCGGCAGCTCCCGTGCGCTCCGGAGTTCGAGGAGCCTGGCACCGTCACGCGTCCGCCACGCCGGACCGCCTCCGCCGCGAGCAGCCGCACCGCGTCCGGCTCGCCGAGCGGGCCGCCGTAGTTCACGAACGGCATCGAAACCAGGTAGTGGCCGAACAGGAGGCTCCGGACGCGGACCAGCGGAAGCACGCCCGTCAGCGCGCCGCCGTCCCGGGCGGCGAGGTAGATGGTTTCGTGCCCCAGCGCCGTTGCGCATCACGTCCCGCCAGCCGTGCAGGTGGAAATGGGTCCAGCCCGCGCTGGCTGCCGGACGAAGGCATCCCATTCCGCCGGCGCGCCGTCGAACGGAAGCGACCGGCGTCACGTCGCCGCCGCCGGGTGCACCGCGGTGAAGCGGAACTCGCCCAGCAGGCGCTCGAGGCGGGGCAGCGTCCGCTCCAGCCCGCGATAGTGGCGGATCCGGGTGAGCCAGTCGCACTCCACGCGCGGCTGCTCCGGGTCCACCTCCCAGGGGTGGACGTAGAACATCCCCTCCTGCCCCTGGCCTGGTGGTCGCGGAAGGCCCGGCGGATGACGCCGTAGGGGAACTGCCGGAGGTAGCCTCCGCCGGCGGCCGGGATCCGGAAGCCCCAGCAGGTCGAGCGTGGTCATCGGGTACTCGCGGAGCGTGCCGGCGGGGCGGACGATGTCGTACGGCGCGGCGGGCGCGCCCGGGCCAGCCATAGCCGGGGCGTCGGATCGGGAACACGCTCGAGTCGTAGGTGTGGCCGGTCTCGAGCAGGATGTCGAAGGCCCACTCCATGCCGGGCAGGATGGAAAAGCTCGGGGCGCGAAATCCGCGGACCGGCTGGCCCGTGATCTCCTCCAGCCGCGCCTTGGTGCGCGCCACGTCCTCCCGGAACTCGGCGGGAGACAGCGTCGGCACCCGGCGATGCCACCAGCTGTGGCTGGCGATCTCGTGCCCCGCCGCCGCGATGCGGCGCACCAGCGCGGGCTTCCGGTCGGCCAGCCAGCCCACCACGAAGAACGTCCCGCTCGCCCCGTGGCGCGCCAGGAGGTCGAGCAGGAGGTCGGTGCTGGCATCCACCCGGCTGGGCTGACGCTCCCAGTCGGCCCGGGTCGACGTAGCGCTCGAAGGCGTTGACGTGGAAATGCTCCTCCACGTCGACGGAAAACCGGTGCGGCTGGATCAGCGGTCGACTCCCGGGGGATCGGTGTCTGGTCATTCCGGCTCCTCAGAAGTTACTATCTACGCAGGGGTCGTGCCGGACAGGCGCGTCCCGACCTCCTTCCAAGGCCCTCATGTCCCGCCGCCAACGCCACCTCGGATACCTCGTCCTCGTCCTGAGCCTGGCCTTCATCGGGCTCATGACCCTGCTGCCGGCCCCGGAGGAGGCCGCCCGCGCCGCGGCGACCCCGCTCGACTGCATCCTCTGCGGAGACCTGGGCAGCGTCGACTTCCTCCTCAACATCCTGCTGTTCGTCCCGCTGGGAGTCGGCCTCGGGCTCGCCGGATTCTCCTGGCGCCGCGCCGTCGTCCTGGCCGGGCTGCTCTCCGCCGGCATCGAACTGCTGCAGATGAAGTTCATTCCGGGCCGAGACGCCAGCCTCGGCGACATCCTGTCGAACACGCTGGGCGGCGGCCTGGGCGCACTCCTCGCCGCCCGATGGCAGGACCTGGTCTTCCCCAGCCCGCGTCGATCGAGGCGGCTGGCCCTGCTCTACGCCGTCGTGCTCGTCTGGATCTGGGTCGGGCACCGCGTGGGCACTCGGGCCCGACCTATCCCCAGGGCGTCCGGTGGTTCGGGGCGTGGGCGCCGGAGCTGGGCAATTTCGAGGTGTTCCCGGGAAGGGCGCTGCTCGTCACCGCAGGTGGTGAGCCCCTGCTGCCAGGCCCGGCGCTCGATCAGGGGCGGATCGAGGACGCGGTTGCCGCCCGGCCCGCCCTCGCGTTCCGCGCTGTCCTGGGGACTCCGCCGGCTGGCCTGGCGCCCATCGGCATGATCGTCGACGAACGACACAATACCGTGATGCTGATCGGCCAGGACGGAGACGACCTTGCATTCGGAGTGCGGATGCGTGCCACGATCGTGAAACTGCGGAACCCCCTGGCCGTGCTCGATGGCGGCTTGAGCGGGCCAGCCCGGCGACACGGTGGATGCGGAAGGGGCGCTCCGCGACGGCGCCTTCCAGTTGAGCTCCCGAACCGGCCGGGCGTTGACCAGTTGGCGGCTCCCGCTCAGCGCAAGCTGGGGCTGGGCGCTCGTCGCCCCCTGGGACTCCGGACTCGGATCGGGGACTCCTGCGCTGACCGCGCTATGGATTTTCGGGCTCCTTGCGGTCCTGGCCTATTGGAGTCTGCTGGCGAGCGGCACCGCGATCGCCGTCATTCCCGTCACCGCGTCGCTGCTCTTCGCGGCGGTTCCGCGCGCCGCCGGGTTCCTCCCGGCGCACTGGAGCGAATGGGCGGCGGCTGGAATCGGCGTGCTGGTCGGCGCCGTGATGGCGGGCGCCGCGCGGGCCGCCATGGCCCGAGCCGGAGCTTCGGAAGAGGAGACGGGAGTCATCCGATGACGAGCAGACCGGTTGGCCGATACGAGCGGGCACTGCCGATCGTTCTCCTCGCCCTGTTGTCCTGTAACTCGGGTGACGGGCCCGGGAACCGGGCCCCGACAGCCGTGATCAGCCTGCCCGCCGCGGGAACACTGTTCTCCGGCGGGGACACGATTCATTTCGCCGGTGGCGGCACCGATCCAGAAGACGGGCCGCTTGCCGCCGAGCCACCTCACCTGGTGGGTGGACCTTCACCACGACACCCACACTCATCCGTTTCTGCCGCCGACCTCCGGCGTGGCGAGCGGCGCGGTGTATGTTCCGCCGCGCGGACACACGGAAGACAACATCTTTCTCCGCATCAATCTCGTCGCGACCGACGCCGAGGGGGCAGCCGACACCACGTACGTGGATGTCCAGCCACGAAAGGTGACGCTGTCCTTTGCCTCCGTGCCGACCGGTGCCACCATCACGCTCGACGGTCAGCCCCGCGTGACACCGCTTCAGCCTCCTTGGCGTCGTCGGCATGGAGCGTGATCTCGGCGCGCCGACTCCCCAGGTCGGTGGCCGCGGACAGCCTGGAGTGGCAGTCGTGGTCGGACGCCGGGGCGGCCCTGCACACGGTCGTGACGCCCACGGTCAACGCGACTTACACCGCCACCTACCAGGTCGTGGCCATCGTCAACCAGCACCCGATCGTGAACATCACCGCACCCGCTCCGGGCGCCACCATCACCCAGGGAACGCTGTCGTCCATCACGGCGACCGCCTCCGACCCCGATGGCACGATCGCCAATGTCGAGTTCTTCGACGGAACGGCTTCCCTCGGCATCGACAACACGTTCGCCGTACGGCGTGACGTGGACGCCGGCCACACTGGGCGCGCACACCCTGACCGCGCGCGCCACGGACAACGGCGGCGCGACGACCACCTCGACTCCAGTCTCGGTCACGGTGGTGCCGGCCGGCGGCGACGGCACGCCACCGACGGTGCAACTCACCGCCCCGACGGACGGGACGCTGAACCTGGCCGCTCCCGTGACGCTCACCGCGACCGCCAGCGACAACGTCGGCGTGGTCGGGCGTCGCTCTTCCAGGTGGATGGCGTGTCGCTCTCGGAGGATCTCACCGCCCCCTATCAGGCGACGGTGCCTTCCACCGAGCGTCTACGCCGACGGGGTGCACGTCATCCGGGCCCGGGCGCGCGACGCCGCCGGAAACCTCTCGCCCTGGTCGGCCGCGCGTGTCGATTTCAACGGGTCCACCCTGCCGACGGGATTCAGCCGAACCACCTTCGTGAGCGGACTCGCCGGCCCTGCCACCGCGATGGCGTTTGCCCCGGACGGCCGGCTCTTCATTGCCGAACAGGACGGCGCGCTCCGCGTGGTCACGAACGGGGCGTCTCCTGGCCACGCCGTTCGTGACGGTGAACACCACGGCCGACGGCGAGCGCGGGCTCCTCGGCGTGGCCTTCCACCCGCAGTTCGCCACCAACCACTGGGTGTACCTCTACTACACGGCCAGTTCGCCGAACCCGCACAATCGCATCGTGCGGTACACCGCCAACGGCGATGTGTCCACCGGCGTGGAGACGGTCCTCGTGGACCTGCCGGACCTGTCGAGCGCCACCAACCACAACGGCGGCGCCCTGCACTTCGGCCCCGACGGCAAGCTCTACGTCGCCGTGGGAGAGAACGCCAACGGCGCGAACGCGCAGAGCATGACCATTCCCTTCGGCAAGATGCTCCGCTTCAACGACGACGGGACGATCCCGACCGACAACCCCTTCTACGGCAGCACGACGGGATCAACCGGTCGATCTGGGCGATGGGCCTTCGCAACCCCTTCACCTTCGGCTTCCAGCCGGGCACCGGCCGGATGCTGATCAACGACGTCGGCGAGAGTACCTGGGAAGAGATCAACGACGGCGCCGCCGGCGCCAACTACGGCTGGCCCAATCGGGAGGGGACGGGCGGAGCACCGACCTACGTCGACCCGATCTACTTCTACGGGCACTCCAGCAACCCGCAGCCTGGTCGTCGGGGCAGGCCATCGTCGGCTCGGCGTTCTACAACCCGAGCACGGTCCTCTTCCCCGCCGAGTACGTCGGCAGCTATTTCTTCGCGCGACTACGTCGCGGGGTGGGTCAAGCGGATGGACGTCGCGAACGGCAACGCCGTCTATTCCTTCTGGAATGGCACGGCACCCATCACGGACGTCCAGGTGGGCCCCGACGGCGCGCTCTACGTGCTCGGCGACCTGGGCGGTTCGTGGGGCGTGCACCGCATCGGGCGTCCATGACGGCTGGCGCATACGCCCCCGCCTCACCCGGCGACAATGGATGCCGGGAGCGCCACCACCAGGAGCAGCCGCGCCCACCCGCAGATTGGGGAGGCCTGTCAACCATGCACGCCTGTCGCCGCGCGGCCCCTCCCTGCCGCTGCGCGCTGGCCGCCGCGGCCCTCGCGCTCGTCGCCTGCACGTCGAGTGACTCCGTCCGCCCCGCCGAAAACCAGGCGCCTGTGGCCTCGATCACGCTGCCCGCGACCGGCACCCTCTTTTCCGGGGGAGACACCGTCCATTTTGCCGGCGGCGGGACCGACCCTGAGGACGGCCAGCTCCCCGCGAGCCGGCTCACCTGGTGGGCGGACCTCCACCACGACACACACACCCACCCGTTCCTCCCGCGGACACCGGACATCGCCGCCGGCGACATCGAGATTCCGCCCCGCGGCCACAACGAAGAGAACATCTTCCTGCGGATCTACCTGGAGGTGACCGACGCCCAGGGGGCGGCCGACACCACCTACGTGGACGTGCAGCCCCACAAGGTCACCCTGTCGCTCGCCTCGGTGCCGAGCGGGCTGACCGTCACGCTCGATGGCCAGCCGCGGGTCACGCCGCTCAGCCTCGTGGCCGTGAGCGGGATGGAGCGCGACCTCGGGGCTCCTCCCACCCAGACGGTGGCCGGCGACAGTCTCGAGTTCGTGGCCTGGTCGGACTCCGGCGCGCCGCTCCACACCGTCGTCACTCCCTCCACCGACGCCATCTACACCGCCACGCTACCACCCGGTCGCCGTGGTGAACCAGCCGCCGACCGTGACACTCGTCCAGCCGGTGGACGGCGCGCACCTGATCCAGGGGACCTCGACCACGCTCACGGCGACGGCGGCCGACCCGGACGGCGCCGTGGTCGCGGTGGAGTTTCTCGATGGCGCCACCTCGATCGCGGCCGACAGCGCAGCGCCCTATGCCCAGCCCTGGACGGCCACCAGCCTCGGCGTCCACACCCTCACCGCCCGGGCCACGGACGACAGCGGCGCCACGGCGTCCTCCACCGTCACCGTCACGGTGATCGCGCCCGGGACGGACGGCACGCCCCCGGTGGTGCGGCTGACCAGCCCGGCCGACGGCACGGAAGATCTGTCCGGCGCGGTGTCGGTGAGCGCCGATGCGACCGACGACGTCGGCGTGGTCGCCGTGGCGTTCCAGCTGGACGGGCAGCCGCTCGGCGAGGACTCGACGGCGCCGTACGAGGCCACCATCCCCGCCACGACCGCGTACGCCAGCGGCGTGCACCTGATCCAGGCCAGGGCGAGGGACGCCAGCGGAAATATTTCCGACTGGGCCGGGGCGCGGGTCACGTTCGATGGCGCCGCGCTCCCCGCCGGGTTCAGCCAATCCGTGTTCGTGGAGGGCATCACCGGCCCCGCCACGGCCATGGCCTTCGCGCCGGACGGAAGGCTCTTCGTCGCCGAGCAGGGCGGGACGGTTCGCGTAGTCAAGAACGGGGTGCTCCTCCCCACCCCGTTCGTGACCGTCAACACTTCGGCGAACGGCGAGCGCGGGCTCCTGGGCGTGGCGTTCCATCCCCAGTTCGCGTCCAATGGCTGGGTGTATTTGTATTACACCTCCAGCGACAGTGGAGCCCACAACCGGATCGTCCGATACCGTGCGGACGGCGACACCGCCGCCAGCGGGGAAACCGTGCTCGTAGACCTTCCGACGCTGAGCCGGGCGATCGACCACAACGGTGGCGCCCTGCGGTTCGGCCCGGACGGAAAGCTGTACGTGGCGGTGGGAGACAACGGCACCGGCGCAAACGCCCAGACGCTCGCGAATCCGTTCGGCAAGATCCTGCGGTTCAATGACGACGGGACGATCCCGGACGACAATCCGTTTCGCCTCGACGCGCAGGGATTGGGTCGCGCCATCTGGGCGCTCGGCCTTCGCAATCCGTTCACCTTCAGCTTTCAGCCAGGCACCGGGCGGATGTTCATCAACGACGTCGGCGAGAGTACGTGGGAGGAAATCGACGAGGGCCAGCCCGGCGCCAACTACGGCTGGCCGACCGTCGAGGGCCCGGGCGGAGCCCCGGAATTCGTGCCGCCGCTCTTTGCCTACGGTCACCAGGCGAATCCGACGATGGTCGTGGGCCAGGCGATCGTCGGTTCGGCCTTCTCCAATCCCGCCACGATGAGTTTCCCGCCCGAGTACGCGGGGAGCTACTTCTTCGCGGACTACGTGCGGGGATGGGTCGATCGTCTCGACCCGGCGAACGCCAACGCGGTGTACGCGTTCTGGAACGGCGGAATCGTCATCACCGACCTGCAAGTCGGGCCCGACGGGGCGCTGTACGTGCTTGGTTGGGCGGGCGATGCCTGGGGAGTCCACCGGATCGGCTACCCATGACGCCAGGCCCGCGCGGCGGCCTGACCCTCACCTTCCGCCAGCGCATCCTGCTGGTGCTCATCGCGCTCGGCGCCGTGCCCACCGCCATCGCGATCTTCGGCTGGGCGCTCACCATCCGCACCAACAACCCCGCCACTGCGGCACGCGCCGCGGTGGAAGGGGTCGGCGCCTCCGGCCGCGTGCTGGTGGAAACGATCGACACCACCCGCCTCCGCCCCGCCGAGCGGCGCGCCCTCGCGACCCACGCCGACGCCCTCAACCGCGCCCTGGTCCGCACCCAGGCCGCCGAGGCCTACGGCCGCTACTACTACGCCGGCCTCGCCGCGCTGCTCCTCACCCTCGGCGCCCTCTACGTGTACGTGGCCGTCCGACTCGGCGGGCACCTCTCGCGACAACTCAGCCGGCCGATCACCGAACTGGTCGGGTGGACCGGCCACATCTCGCGTCACGAGCCGATTCCCGACGTCGAGCAGCTCCGCGGCGCTCCCGAGTTCGAGGCGCTGCGCACCGCACTCCGTTCCATGGCCTCCGAGCTCGAACTCGGCCGGAGCCGGGAGCTCGAGACCGAGCGCATCCGCGCCTTCGGCGAGGTGGCCCGCCGCGTGGCGCACGAGATGAAGAACCCGCTCACCCCCATCGGGTTCGCCGTCAAGTCACTGGCCGCCACGGCGCGCCCCGAGCAGACGGAGGCCATCGAGGTCCTCGCCGCCGAGTCGAACCGGCTCCAGCGCCTCGCCAGGGAGTTCGCGGAGCTGGGCCGGCTCCCCGAGGGCCCCGCCGCGGAGGTGGACCTGGGCGAACTCCTCGACGAGCTGGTGCGCACCGCCGTCCCTCCGAGCGTGCAGTCCACCCTCCAGGTCCACCCGGGCACTCCGCGCATCGTCGGCCACTACGATCCCCTCCGGCGCGCCTTCAGCAACCTGCTCCGCAACGCCGTCGAGGCGATGGACGGCCAGGGCACCCTCGAGGTGCGCGTGGCCCCCGGCGCCGGGGGCGTGATCGTCGCCATCGCGGACCACGGACCGGGCATTCCGGACGAACGCCGCGGCAAGGTGTTCGAGCCGTACTGGACCACCAAGGACGAAGGCACCGGCCTCGGCCTCGCGCTGGTGCGACAGACCGCGGTGGCGCACGGAGGCAATGTGGAGGTCAGGGAAACTCCCGGCGGTGGAGCGACATTCGTGGTGAGGCTGGCTGGGCAGGGATCTGGACCCCGGCTTTCGCCGGGGTGACGACCTGGACTCCGGCTTTCGCCGGGGTGACGACCTGGACCCCGGCTTTCGCCGGGGTGACGACCGGAACCAGGGCTTTCCCAAGGGAGGCGGGGTCGGGTGGACTTCCCCGCTTCCCCGCTTCCCCGCCTTATGTTTCCTCGATGCCCTCCATCCTCCTCGTCGACGACGAAGCCAACATCCGCCGGATGCTCGGCGCGCTGCTCCGCGCCGAAGGGCACGATGTGTCCGAGGCCGCCAACGGCCACGCCGCCGTACTCGCCGTCGACGAGCGGGAGCCGGACGCGATCTTCCTCGACCTCATGATGCCGCCCGGCCCGGACGGCCTGGCCACGCTCCAGACGCTCCGTGAGCGCGGTGCTCTGGCCCCCGTCATCATGATGAGCGGCAAGGCCCAGCTGGCCGACGCCGTCCGCGCCGCCCGGCTCGGCGCCTTCCAGTTCCTCGAGAAGCCCCTCACCCCGGAATCGGTGCTCGTCACCCTGCAGGCGGCGCTGGAGCTCTCCCGCACCCAGGCCGCCAACCGCGCCCTGCACGACGTGCTCGGTCGGCGCGACGAGATGGTCGGCGACTCCGCCGCGCTCCGCCGGGTGCGCGAACTCGTGGCCCAGGTGGCGCCCGGCGACACCCGCGTGCTGATCACCGGCGAGTCGGGCACCGGCAAGGAGCTGGTGGCCGCCGCCATTCACCGGGCCAGCCGCAGGGCCGCGGGGCCGTTCGTGGCGGTCAATTCCGCGGCGATTCCCCGGGAACTGGTCGAATCGGAGATGTTCGGCCACGAGCGCGGCGCCTTTACCGGCGCGACGGAGCGCCGGATGGGGCGGTTCGAACTGGCCGACCACGGCACCCTCTTCCTCGACGAAGTGGGCGACCTCGACCTCGCCGCGCAGGCCAAGCTCCTCCGCGTGCTGGAGACGGGAGAGGTGCAGCGGGTCGGCGCCGAACGGACCACCCGGGTGGACGTGCGGGTGATTGCCGCCACCAACCACCCGCTCGACACGGCGGTGGCACGCGGCAAGGTCCGGGAGGATCTCTTCTTCCGGCTGAACGTCTTCCCGATCCACCTGCCGCCGCTGCGCGAGCGGCTGGAGGATCTTCCGGCACTGGTCCGCCACTTCGCCGGTCGGCTCCGCCCGCAGCAGCCCTTTCCGTTCACCGCGGAGGCGATCGCAGCGATGGCGGGGTACCGGTGGCCCGGCAACGTGCGGGAACTCGCCAACGTGGTCGAGCGGCTGATGATCCTGGCCGACGGCCCGATCGGCGCCGAAGCGGTGCGACAGGTGGTGCCCGGCACCGGCCGTCACCCCGGCGAAAGCCGGGGTCCATTGGACGTAGGGGCGCAACGCCTTGCGCCCCTACGTCCGGCATCACCGGCCCATCACGCATCACTTTCGGATTCCCTCGACAACCACGAGCGGGCGCTGATTCAGGTGGCGCTCGAACAGGCGGGCGGCAAGGTGGCGGAGGCCGCACGGATACTGCAGACTGACCGGGCAAACCTGTACCGACGGATGAAGCGGTTGGGACTCGGCGCGGAGGATTGAGTCTGGACCCCGGCGACCCTGCCCCGGCGAATGCCGGGGGCCGGGGTGACGGCGATGTGGACGCCGGGGTGACGGCGTGGACGCCGGGGTGACAGCGAGCTCGGCAGGAGGCCGGCGCAGGGATTGGTCCGGAGGGCAGTCAGTGAGCGGTCGGGCGATGTTGCCAACTCGACGACCGCTCGCGAACTGCTCCTGCCCGGAGGACCAACCCGAGCCGGCCGACCGCAGAGTGAATTCAAGATGGACCCCGGCTTCCGCCGGAGGACCAACCCAAGCCGGCCGACGACGCGATGTGCTCGCCGGGGTGACGGCAATGTGGACGCCGGGGTGACGGCAATGTGGACGCCGGGGTGACGGCGATGTGCTCGCCGGGGTGACGGCAATGTGGACGCCGGGGTGACGACCGGGTGTTGGGGTGCCGGCCTACGTTCCCCCTCTCCACTTGGTGGAGAGGGGGACAGGGGGTGAGGACTATGGGCGACAGCGCGGGTTGGGCCATGCGCACGTGGATCGGGCTGGCATTCGCGTGCCTCCTCGCCCGGCCCGCGCACGCCCAGGACAGCGTCATGGTGATCGACCCGGACGCGCCATTCTCCGACAGCACCGCCCTCGGCGGCCTCCCGACCCGCGTCCTCGATCAACTCCTCGCCACCTGGAACGACTCCGCCACCACCCGGTTCAACGGCTCCGCCACCCTGGCCGCGGGGAGCAGCCTCAGGGGCCCGGTCGCGCTCCTCCGGGGGATCCTCAAGGTCGGCGGCACCATCGACGGCCCGGTCACCATCATCAACGGCAGCCTCATCCTGCTTCCGGGCGCCCGGCTCACCGGGGATGTGCTGGTGGTGGGTGGACGGTTCGTACGGCAGCCCGGGAGCGAATTCAGCGGCGCCGAGCAGGTGTACTGGGACGTGGCGCCGGTGGCGAAGCTGCGCGACGGCAGCCTCACCGTGCAGCAGCCGCCCAACCTCGAGGCGCTCGGAACCGCCCAGACCACGTTCGGCGTCGGCAAGATCCGCACGACGATCAGCGCCTCCACCGGCGGCACCTTCGATCGCGTGGAGGGCTTCCCGCTGACGATCGGCCCCGCGTTCGACTGGCAAGCCACCCAGCGTGATCGCCTCAAGCTCGACCTGACCGGCATCGTGCGCACCACGAGCGACCAGTCGGACAGCCGGAGCGACTTCGGCTACAAGGCGCGGCTGGAATGGCAACGGAGCGGCGAGGTCGGCTACGGCTTCGGGGCGCGGGCGGCGAGCGTGATCGACGTGATCCCGGACCAGACGCTCTCCCGGTCCGAGTCGGGCTGGTCCTCGATCCTCCTCCAGCGCGACCAGTACGACTACTACAACAGCGAGGTGCTGGGCCTCTACGGATTCCTCATCCCGGCCCGCCAGTTCCGGGTGGACCTGTCGTGGAACAGCGACCTGCAGTCGTCGGTGCTTGCGAACGATCCCTGGTCGCTCTTCAACAATTCCGACCACTGGCGCCCCAATCCCCTGGTGGACGACGGCCGGTACTACCTGACCACCGGGACGGTGACGCTCGACACCCGGGACAGCAAGCGCGATCCTACCACGGGATGGTTTGCCCGGGGCAGCCTCGAATATGGCCACAGCGACGACGTCGCCCCCGTCGTCCTCCCGGCCGGCATTCGCGGGCCGATCCCGACCAACGGCAGCTACTCCTACTCGACGATGCAGCTCGACTTCCGGCGCTATTTCCGGCTGTCGCCGAGCAACCTGATCAGCGGGCGCGCCGTCTTCAACGGGTGGGTCGCCGGCGATCCCCTCCCGATGCAGCGCCGGATCTCGCTTGGCGGACCCTCCGTCCTCCCCGGCGACGCCTTCCGCCAGATCACCTGTACGCCGGAGGGCGTCCCCAACCCCGCGGTGGCCGGCCTCTGTGACCGCGAGATGTTCTTCCAGGTGGAGTTCCGCACCCGCCTCAACCTCGGCTGGCATTACACCCTCCACCAGGGCGACGCCGGCAGCAGCGACCGGGTGGTCGGCATCCAGACGGCCGACATCGTGTTCCTCTCCGACCTGGGCAACGCCTGGCTGAGCGGCACGGGGCCGGGGCACGTGCCCAACAACCGGCTCCCGTCGCTCGACCTCTGGCAGGCCGACATCGGCGCCGGCGTGGACTTCGGCTTCATCGGGGCCTACCTGGCCAAGTCGATCACCGGCGAGGGGCCGCTCCGGCTCTCCGTCCGACTCCAGCGCCGCTTCTAGCATGCGCCGGTCGGGCCGACTCGTCCTTGCCGTGGGGCTCCTGCTCCTGGCTGCCGCCCCGCTGGCCGCCCAGGGCGCCAAGGGCGTGCAGCTGGTGGTCAGCCTCGTGCCGGACCCGGCGCGCAAGGCGGGGGTGCTGCCCGAGGCGCGGGTGGCCGGCCTGCTGCAGGACGAGCGCTGGACATCGGCACTCCTGAGCGGGCTGCCCCTTCGGCTGCACTACCGCCTCGAACTCTGGCGCTCGCGCGGCTCGTGGTTCGACGCGTCGGTCCGCTCGCTGGAATGGGATGTGGTAGTCCAGCGGGAGCCGCTGCTCGACCAGTACGCGGTGACGACGGTCCTGCTGGGCCGCACCCGCCAGCAGCGCTACCCCGACCTCACCGCCCTGGGCAGCGCCCTGGGAGTGGCCTACCGGATTTCGGTGCGCCCCGACGGAAAGGGCGACTACTACTATGCCGCCACCCTGCAGGTGTCCACGCTTTCCGACGCGGACCTCGACGAGATGGACCGGGTGCTGCGCGGCGATCCGGAATCCGGGGATGCCAGCAGCGGGGACCTGGGCGATGCGGTGGGCCGCGCCGCCCGGCGGTTGGTGCTGCGCGTGGCCGGGCTGCCGCTGATGCGGGTGGAGGGGAAGAGCGCGACGTTCGAGGTGAAGTAGGCGGGACGGACGGACAGCGGGGCAGCGGGGCAGCGGGGCAGCCCTGCAGAATACCGTCACCCCGGCGAAAGCCGGGGTCCATTGTATGTCACGAGAATGGATCCCGGCTTGCGCCGGGATGACTGCCGTTCGACTAGTGTCCGCGCAGCGCGTGCAGCGCCGCTTCCCCGTAGAACAGCCGGATGTACTTGGCCTGGGTCCGGCTCAGGCGGCGGACCGCCCAGGAGAGGTGCACGAAGTGCGGCTCACGCGGCGGATGGAGCGGCAGCATGCCGCACTCCTCCGGCAGGCGGTTCCCCTTCCGCGTGTTGCAGCTGCTGCAGGCCGTCACCACGTTGGTCCACTCGTTCCCGCCCCCCCGCGAGATCGGCACCAGGTGATCGCGCGTCAGGCACTCGCGCTGGCGCAACTCCGGCTGCGTCCGGTGGCAGTACTGGCACCGGTACTCGTCGCGGGCGAAGAGGAAAGTGTTGGTGACGTGGCGGCGGAAGCGGCGGGGGACGTGCACGAACTTGACCAGGCGGATGATGGCTGGCCGCGGAACGGCCAGCCGCTCACTTCGCACCCACTCCGGGCCGTCGGCCTCGACGATCTCGGCCTTGCCCTCGATGACCAGCCGGAGCGCCCGGCGAACGGGCACCATGGTCAGTGGCTCGAAGGAAGCGTTGAGGGCGAGGCAGCGCATGCGATGCATCCCGCGTTGAGTCGGTTGCAGGAATCGTAACGGCCGTTACGGGCGCCAGCAAGGGAGGCCGCGGCGCGCTCAGCGCCGGTGCGCCGTCCGCCCGGCCAGCACCGTTTCCACGACGTCGCCGGGGCCGCCGGCGAGCACGGCCTCCAGCGCCGCCTCGGCGGTGTCGGCATCCGGGATCGCGACCACGGCGACATCCCCCCAGCGCCCCGCCTGGAGCGTGCCGACCTCCTCCCCCAGCCCGATTGCGCGCGCGGCATCCCGGGTGGCCAGGGCCAGCGCCGCCTCGGCGTCGAGTCCGGCCAGGGCGCGAGCGGCCCGCACCTCGGCGAGGAGGTCGAGGACCCCCACGCTCGCCACCGAATCGGTGCCCACGCCCACCCGGAGACCGGCTTCGAGAAAGGCGGCCAGCGGCGCCGCCCCGTGAGCGTGCCGGCGGTTGGACCGGGGGCAGTGCGCCACCGCGGTCCGGGTCCTCACCAGCCGGTCCACGTCTCCCTGCTCCGCCCGAACCACGTGAATGGCCAGGGTGCGCTCCCCCAGCACCCCGTGCGTCTCGAGCCAGGCCACGGGGGACCTGCCGGGAAGCGGCGGGAGGGGAATGCCCCGCGCCGTCCAGGCGTCCGCGAAGGCGCCGGAGGCGTCGTGCAGCAGCGAGGATTCGGCCTCGGATTCCGCCAAGTGCACGGCCATCGGCAGCCCCTCGCGCTCCGCGTAGCGCGCCACCGCCACGTACAGCTCCGCGCTCACGGTGTACGGCGCGTGGGGCGACACGCCGAGGCGGACGCGGTCGGAGACGAACCGGCGGAGCTCCCCCACCCGCTGCTGCAGGCCGGCGAGACTCTCGCGCCACTGGTCGGGATGGGGGCCGAACACCTCATGGTAGGCGACGCCGCTCCCACCGGCCTCGGCCAGCGCCTGGATGACGGCCCCCGAGTCGCCGGTGTCGGCCACCGTGGTCACCCCGGCGGCGTGGCAACTCGCGAGCCCCTCGCGCGCCGCGGCGAGGAACTCCGCCGGCGTGCGCTCGGCCTTGAGGGCGCGGATCCGGCGGATCCAGGCCGAGAAGTCGGCCTCGTCCGCCAGCCCCGCGAATCCGGTGAGCTCGAGATGGGTGTGGGCGTTGACGAAACCGGGAAGCAGGACCGCGCTGGGCCAGTCGGACTGCGGAACGCCGGGGGGGGACGGCACTTCGGCATCGGGACCGACCGCCGCGATCCTGCCGTCGGCATCGAGCAGGACGGCGCCGTTCCGGATCGGCGGGGCCCCCATCGGGAGCACCCAGCGGGCGCTCAGCCGGCGGGGCGGCACGTCATTGTCCTGTGGGAGAGGTCCCGGGCGGCGGAACCGGTGCGCCCGGCGGGAGGACCGCCCCCTTGAGGGGCACGTGGACGGGGCAGGCCTCGTTGGGCTCGGTGCCGGGCAGGAACCACTCCATGGCGCGCACCGCCGGCGGGCAGTAGGGCGAGGCCCGGAATCCGGTGGTTCGGTCGATCTCGACGCTCACCAGGCCGTCCGGCTGGCTCCACCCGCCGGGCGTCGGCCGCCGCTCGTACACCTCCGCCATCATCTGCCGCCACGCCGGCGCCACGAGGATACCGCCCTGCGCGTTCGGCTTGATGCGGTCGGGGGTGTCGAGGCCGAACCACATGCCGGTGACGAGGTCGGAGGTGTAGCCGATGAACCAGACGTCGTTCCCGTCGTTGGTGGTGCCGGTCTTCCCGCCGATCGGGAAATTGAGGCCCACTCCCGCCGTGTGCCCGGTGCCGATGCGCACCACGTCCTGCAGCGCGTTGTTCATGATCCACGCGAGCGGCGGATCCATGACCGGATCGAGACGGGGCTTGGGCTGCCAGAGGATGTTCCCCTGGCGGTCCTCGACCCGGAGGATCCCCATCGGCGTGGCGCGCTCGCCCTGGTTGGCAAACGCCGTGTAGGCGGCGATCAGCTCGAGCGGCTTGACCACCGCGGACCCGATGTGGATGGACGGCACCGGCGGAATCGGGGAGGCGACGAGCCCGAACCGGGTGGCCTCGGAGATGACCGCCTCCTCGCCGATTTCCATGCCGAGCTTGATGGCGATGATGTTGACCGACTTGTAGAGCGCCTGCCGGAGCGGCATCGGGCCGTCGAAGCTGTTGTCGTAGTTCTGCGGCTCCCACGCGCCCTGCGAGCCCGGCATTTCGACCGTGATCGGCTCGTCCACCATCACGGTCGAGAGCGGCACCCCGGCCCGGACCGCCGCGGTGTACACGAACGGCTTGAAGGTCGATCCGGGCTGGCGGAGCGCCTGGGTGGCGCGATTGAACTTGCTGTCGTCGAAGTCCCGCCCGCCCACCATGGCGAGGATGTAGCCCGTCTTGGCGTCGAGGGTCACCGCGAGCCCCTGGAGATAGGGCGTGGTGGTGTGCTCGGTGTCGTCGTCGGTCTCGGCCTTCCGCTCGAGGTAGGCGGCGTAGGTCTCGTGGTGGTAGGGGCCGTAGGTGCCGGTCTCGATCGCGGTGAGCTGCGACTCCATCGCCCGTTCCGCGGCCTGCTGGATGTCGAGATCGAGCGTGGTGTAGATGCGGAGGCCGTCGGTGTAGAGCCGGGGGCCGAACCGCGCGTCCAGCTGCTGGCGCACGTACTCCACGAAATAGTCCGCCACGCCGCTGAAGTCGTCGCGCGAGGCGAGGAGGAGCGGGTAGGCCTTCCAGCGTTCCGCCTCGGCCCGCGTGATGGTGCCGTTCTCCGCCAGGAGCCCGAGGATCAGGTTGCGCCGCTGGAGGGCCCGGGCCGGGTGCCGCCGCGGGTTGTACCGGCTCGGCGCCTTGGGGAGCGCGGCCAGGGTGGCGGCCTCCGCCACGTTGAGGTCGCGGGACGACTTGCCGAAGTACCGCTGGGACGCCGCCTCGACGCCGAACGCCCGGTTGCCCAGGTCGATCTGGTTGAGGTAGAGCTCGAGGATCTTCTGCTTGGAGTACTTGTCCTCGATTTCCCGGGCCACGCGGGCCTCGCGCATCTTCCGGCCGAGCGAGCGTTCCTGCCGGTTGATGTCCTCGGGAAAGAGGTTGCCCGCCAGCTGCATCGTGATGGTCGAGAAGCCCTCGCGGACGCCGCCGGCCAGGATGTTGGCCTTGACCGCGCCGAAGAAGCGGACCCAGTCGATGCCGTGGTGCTGGTAGAAGCGCTTGTCCTCGGTGGCCAGGAAGGCGGCCACGATCGCCGGGGACATCTCCTGCAGCGACACGACGGTCCGCCGCTCCTTGCCAAGGTCGGTGATCAGGCGCCCGTCGGCGGCGTACACCTTGGAGGCCTGGTCGGGGTCGTAGGAGCCGAGGCCCTCGATGGAGGGACAGCGGTTGCCGGCGCAGGCCCGTGCCCAGGCGCCCAGCACCAGGGCGGCGCCGAACACCACGATCCCCAGGAGGGAGAGGAGGACGCCCCAGCGGATTTTCGGGGTGTTCCACCAGCGGAGGACCACCGAGCGGAGGGAACCGAGCATTGAGGGAAGGTAATCGTCCGCGTACGTTTCTTCACATGCCTACCCTCCTCGACGCCCTGACCGCCCGCGGGCTCGTGCACGACGCCACCCCCGGCCTCGCGGCCCGGCTGGCCGGTCCGCCCGTCACGGCGTACATCGGCTTCGACCCGACGGCCGACTCCCTCCACGTCGGGAGCCTCCTGCCGGTGATGGGGCTGGCCTGGCTCCAGCGCTTCGGCGGGCGGCCCATCGCGCTGGTGGGCGGCGGCACCGGGATGGTCGGCGACCCGAGCGGCAAGCGGGACGAGCGGCCGGTGCTGCCGGTGGAGGCGATCGACCGGAACGCCGCGGCCCTCAAGGCGCAGCTGGCCCGCTTCCTCGACTTCGAGGGGCCCGCCGCCGCGCGGGTGATGAACAACGCCGACTGGCTCAGGCCCCTGGGCCTGATGGAGTTCCTCCGGGACACCGGGAAGCACTTCACGCTGAACTACATGCTGCAGAAGGAATCGGTGCGGAGCCGGATGGAGACCGGCATCAGCTTCACCGAGTTCTCCTACATGCTCATCCAGGCGTACGACTTCTGGCATCTCTTCCGCGCGGAAGGCTGCGAACTGCAGATGGGCGGCAGCGACCAGTGGGGCAACATCACGGCGGGCATCGAGCTGATCGGCCGCCGGGAAGGGGGCTCGGCCCACGGCCTCGTGATGCCGCTCCTGACCACCGCGTCGGGCGGCAAGTTCGGCAAGAGCGAAGACGGCAACGTCTGGCTCGACCCGGCGCGCACCAGCCCCTACGCGTTCTACCAGTTCTGGCTCAACACCGACGACCGGGACGTCGAGCGCCTGCTCAATTTCTTCACCTTCCTGGACGCCGAGCGGATCGCGGAAGTGATGCAGGTGCAGGCCGCCGACCCGAGCCGCCGGACCGCGCAGCGGGTGCTGGCCGAGGACATCACGCTGCGGGTGCACGGCCCGGACACCACCGGGCGGGTCATCGCCGCCAGCGGCATCCTCTTCGGTGGCACCGACCTCCGCAGCGCGGATGCCGGCGTCTTCGAGGTGTTGACCGGAGAGATGCCGACGACGACCCTCCCCCCCGACCTCCTCGACACCGGCCTGCCGCTGGTGGACGCGCTGGTCACCGCGGGCCTCGCCTCGTCGAAGAGCGACGCGCGGCGCGGCATCCAGGGGAAGGGATTCGCCGTCAACGGCGAGAAGACCGACGACGTGGAACGGCTGCTGACGGCGGGCGACCTGCTGCCGGGTGGCTTCGTGATGCTGCAGAAGGGAAAGAAGAACTACGCGTTGCTGAAACTGGGCTAGGCGATTTCGCGCCCCTCGACCCGCTTGCTCCTCCGGCACTGGAGTTCACACAGGTCGGGAAGATCCCGCAGAGATGCCACCCGTGAACTCACGTGCCTCCGGAGCAACCAGGTCATCGGTGCGCGCAAACGACTCAGGAAGGCCGGCGCAGGGATTGGCCCGAAGGGCAGTCGGTTCGCGGCACCCGGAGCAACCGCAGGTGCGGAGGGGCCGCGAACCGTCCTGCCCGGAGGGCCAACCCGAGCCGGCCGACCATGCTCTGAATCGCCCCGCGATCCTTCGCAGCGCGGTCATCGGGGTCGTCGGCTCCGGAAGTTCTCTAGCCACGCCGCCCCACACTCCTGCGATCTTCCTGCGCCGACGATCCCCTTCCTCCCTCATCTTCCGGGCCCGCCAACGCCCGCTGAAGTCCGGCGAAGGGAATGGTCCGGAGGGCAGTCGGTTCGCGACACCCGGAGCAACGCAGATGCGGAGGGGGCGCGAACTGTCCTGCCCGGAGGGCCAACCCGAGCCGGCCGACAGCCCACCGGATCCCGCAAGGCCTACCAGCGCGTCGTGCGCCGGGGGGCGCGGGGCGGCCGCGCGCCCAGCATGCCGAAGATTCCGCGCACCAGTTCCCGCCCGACCGTTCGCCCCACCGTCGCCGCCAGGCTGCCGACGAGCGCGCCGCCCAGGACCTTTCCCATGCCGGCCGCCCCGCCTGAGCGCGCCGGCGCCACCGGCGCCTGCATCTCCGCCGTCTTCTCGATCCGCCGCGCCAGCATCTCCCGCGCGCTGTCCCGATCCACCGACTTGCCGTATTCCGCCAGCAGGTCTGAACTCCGGATGTCCGCCTGCAGTTCCTCCGGCGTGAGCGGCGCCATCCGGGAGGCCGGCGGGATGAGCCGGGTGGCCACCACCGGCGTCGGGACCCCGCGCACGTCGAGTGCCGTCACCACCGCCTCGCCGATGCCGAGCGAGGTCAGGGTCTCCTCGAGATCATAGAACTCCGTCTTGGGGAAGGTCCGCACCGCGGCGCGGAGGTTCTTCTCGTCGTCTGGAGTGTGGGCCCGGAGGGCGTGCTGCACCCGGTGGCCCAGCTGGGCCAGGACATCCTCCGGCACGTCCTTGGGCGTCTGGGTCACGAAGTACACCCCCACCCCCTTCGAGCGGACCAGGCGCACCACCTGTTCCACCTGTTCCAGGAAGGCCTTCGGCGCCTCGTTGAAGAGGAGGTGCGCTTCGTCGAAGAAGAACACCAGCTTCGGCTTGGGCAGGTCGCCCGCCTCGGGCAGCTGGTGGAAGAGCTGCGCAAGCATCCACATCATGAACGTGGAGAACAGGCGCGGCTTGTCCTGCACGTCGGCCAGTTCGAGGCAGGTGACCACCCCGCGGCCGTCGCTGGTGCAGGTGAGGAGGTCCCGCACGTCGAACTCCGGCTCGCCGAAGAACGCCTCGGCCCCCTGCCCCTCCAGCTCCACCATCTTCCGGAGCAGCACCCCCACCGTGGCCGGTGACATGCCGCCGTACTGCGCCAGCGCCGGCTTGCCCTCGTCGCTGCTCAGGAACTGGAGCACCGAGCGGAGGTCGGCAAAATCGAGCAGCGGCAGCCCCTGGTCGTCGCAGAACTTGAACACGAGGGAGAGCACGCTGGTCTGGGTCTCGTTGAGGGCCAGGACCTTGCCGAGCAGCAGCGGGCCGAAGGAGGCGACGGTGGCCCGGAGTTGCACGCCGAGCCGGCCGGTCAGGCTCACGAACTCGACCGGCACGCCGGCCCCCTTCCAGTCCCATCCGACGCTGCTGGCCCGTTCGGCGATGCGGGGATTCGACTCGGCGGGCATCGCGAGGCCCGACAGGTCGCCCTTGATATCGGCCACGAACACCGGCACGCCCTGCGCGGAGAGCTGCTCCGTGAGGAGCTGCAGCGTCTTGGTCTTGCCGGTGCCGGTCGCCCCCGCCACCAGGCCGTGGCGGTTCATCATGGCGAGCGGAATCCGGACCTTGGGCGCCGGATGCACCGTGGCCCCCTCGAGCGCCGCGCCGAGGGTGACTGAGGGGCCGTCGAATCCGTAGCCCGCCTGGAGTGCGTCCTGGAAGGAGGTCATGAATCAACTCCGCCTGCAAGGTGTGAGAGGCCGGCCGCCCGACGCGGGGTTGTCGAATCTGGGCTGGGCATCCCCCTCCCCACAAGGCAGCTGGGGAAACTGGGAGCGGGTGATGCTGGACCCCGGCTTTCGCCGGGGTGACGATCGTGCTCCGGCAATGCGGACGGCGTCGCCAGGTCGCTTCAGCGACACCAGCCGAGCCGCGGCTTCAGCCGCGAGCTCAGAGCCGGTCGAGCATCTCGATGACGCGCGCCATCTCGTCCGCCGTGTTGAACAGGTGCGGGCTGAGGCGGATGGCGCCCTCGCGCACGCTGGCCGTGACGCCCTGGGCCCGGATGGCCTTGTAGGCCTCGGCGGCGTTCGGGATGGCGACGCACAGGATGCCCGACGCGTGCGCCCCGGTGGGCGACGAGATCCGCACGCCGCGCCGCGCGGCCCACTCGAGCACCGGCGCGTGGAGCGCCGCGATGTGCCCGGCGATGTTCGTGACGCCCACCTCGAGCAGCAACCCGACGGAGCTGTTGTACCCCGCGAAGTCCTGGAAGGGCAGGCTCACCATCTCGTAGCGTCGCGCGTCCTCGCGAAGGTGCGGGTCGTAGTCGGTCAGCCGGGTGAAGTCGTCGGTGCCCTCGAACGCCATCCAGCCCATCACCACCGGCTCCACCATCGGGATCAGCTCCCGCCGCACGTACACGAACCCGCTGCCCCAGGGCGAGAGCAGCCATTTCTGCCCGCCGCAGGACAGGATATCGACCGGCGTGGCCGCCAGGTCCACCGGCACCGCGCCCAGACCCTGGATCGCGTCCACCACGAGGAAGGTGTCGGTGGCCCGGGCGCGCGCCGAGAGCCGGGCCAGGTCCACCTTGTAGCCGTTGCTGAACTGGACCAGCGACACCGCCACCACCCGCACCCGCGGGTCGGCCATGCGCTCCAGGAGCCTCGCCTCGTCGGGCCACCCCTCGGGCGTCACCGGCACGAGCTCGAGCGTCACGCCGCGTTCGGCGAGGCGCATCCAGGGATAGACGTTGGCCGGGAACTCCCGGTCGCTCGCGACCACGATGTCGCCCCGCTCGAGGGGCAGCCCGCGCGCGGCCACGTTGAGCCCGTAGCTGGTGTTGAAGGCGAGCGCGATTTCGCCGGGCGACACGTTGAGCAGCCGGCCGGTCAGTTCCCGGGCCCGGTCGAGCTCCGAGAAGAGGTCGTGGTCGTTCATCTGGAAGGGCGAGGCGCGGAGCGCGGCGTACTCGCCGACGCGGCGCACGGTGCGGGCTGGCAGCGGGCCGGTCGAGGCGCTGTTGAGGTAGATCGCGTCGGTGATCCCGGCGAACTCCTCGCGCCGGATGGCGGCAAAATCTGGAGCACTCATCGCTCGGTCCTGAGCTTGGGGTCGTAGGCCTCGCGGAGCGTGTCGCCGACGAGGTTGAATCCGAGCACCGTCAGCCCGATGGCCACCCCGGGCGCGAAGGTCACCCAGGGCGCCACGCGGAGCAGGTCCCGCCCGTCGGCCACCATCGCCCCCCAGCTCGGCGTCGGGGGCTGCGCGCCGAGACCCACGAAGGAGAGCGCCGCCTCGGCCATGATGGCGCCCGCCATGCCGAGCGTGGCCGCCACGATGACCTGGGCCCGCACGTTGGGCAGGAGGTGCCGGAACAGGATCCGCCGGTCGGTGGCTCCCAGCGCCTGGGCCGCCACGACGTACTCGGCGCTCTTGAGCACCAGGACCTGCCCGCGGACGAGGCGGGCCATGGCGGCCCATCCCACCACGCCGATCACCACGAACACCACCGGGAGCGACGGGTTCACCGCGGCGGCCACCGCGATGAGCAGCAGCAGCGTCGGGAAGGCGAGCGTGACATCCGCCAGGCGCATCACGACGGCGTCGGTCCGCCGGCCGTAGTATCCCGACACCAGGCCCAGCGTGACGCCGAGCACCGAGGCGACGAGCTGGCTGATGATGCCCACCGCGAGCGAGATGCGCGCGCCGTAGATGACCCGCGTGAGGACGTCCCGTCCCTGGGTGTCGGTGCCCAGCAGGTGAGACGCGCTCGGCGGGAGCAGGTAGGACGTGGTGGGATCGCCGATGTAGGGGCTGCCGGCGGTGACGAACGGCGCCAGCACCGCGGCGGCCACGACCAGCGCGACGAGCGCGAGCCCGAGCTGGAAGAATCGGTCGTGGCGCCACCGCGCCGCGAGGGGGGAAGGCATGACCTAAGATAGTTACCTTAGTACCATGTCGAGTTCCCGCGGCTTCAGTCTCGTCCTCGGTGGCGGCGGCCTCAAGGGCCTGGCCCACATCGGCGTCCTGCAGGCGCTGGAGGAAGCCGGGCTTCGCCCGGCCGGCGTGGTGGGCTCCAGCATGGGCTCCCTCGTGGCCGCGGCGTGGGCGGCGGGGCGGTCGGTGGACTTCATGCGGGAGCGGGCGCTCCGGCTCCGGCGGAAGGACGTCTTCCGCGTGGCCCACGCCGACATGGCGCTCAAGCGGATGCTCTCGCCGGCGGTGTACCGTCACGAGCCGCTCGACCTGCTGATCACCGAGCTCGTCGGCGAGAAGACCTTCGACGAGCTCGAGCACCCTCTCATCGTCAACACGGTGGACATCAATTCCGGGATGCAGGTCCTCTGGGGCCTGCCCGGGCTGCGCTACGCGCGCGTGGCCGACGCCGTCTTCGCGAGCTGCGCGCTGCCGGGCATCCTGCCGCCCCGCGAAATCGCCGGCCGCTGGTACGTGGACGGCGCGGTGGCCGACAACCTGCCCGTCAAGGCGGCCACCTCGTGCGGCCCCGGCCCCGTCGTCGGGGTGGACGTCAGCGCCTCGCTGGCGCTCCGCTCGGATGTCCAGGAGGCGGGATTCGCGGCCACGTACGCGCGCGGGCTCGAAATCGTGATGCAAACGATGCTGGAGCGGACGCTCCGGACGTGGCGGGAGCCGCCGCTCCTCATGGTGCACCCGCGCGTCGAGGACTACCCCATGTTCGTCTTCGACCGCACCCAGGAGCTCGTCGCCGAGGGGTACCGCGCCATGCGGCAGCTGATTCCGGAACTGCAGCGGCTGATGGAGGCGCCCGAGACCGGCATCTTTCCGCAGACGCCGGTCCGGATTCACGTGGACCGGAGCCGGTGCATCGGGTGCGGCGCCTGCGCGCTCCGGGCGCCTGCCATCTTCCGGATGGACGCCGCTGGGAAGGCGGAGGTGATCGCCCCCCGCCAGCCGTGGTCGCCGCTGGACGGCGTCTACGTGCGGAACTGCCCGACGTGGGCCATCAGCGCCCGCCCCGTCACCGGGGAGTGGGTGCGATCGCAGCCGCTGCCAATCGCCGCAAGTCCGCCGTCACCCGGCTCCAGTTGAAGTAGGTCTCCGCCGCCCGGCGGCCCCCGGCCCCGAGCCGGCCCGCCAAGTCGGCATCGCCGAGGAGGCGGCGGATGGCGGCGGCCGCGTCGTCCACGCTCTCCGGGTCGACCAGCAGTCCCGTCTCTCCCTCCCGCACCGCGTCCTCCACCCCGCCGCTCTTCCCCCCCAGCACCGGGAGCCCCGATGCGGACGCCTCGGTGAGCGAGATGCCGAATCCCTCCACTTGCAGGCCCATCCGCCGCGACAGGCCGACGTAGAGCGTGCCGATGTTGTAGAGCGCCGCCAGGTCCCCGTCCGGCACGCCCTGGAGGAGGTGGAAACGGTCGTCGACGCCGAGACTCCCCGCCAGCTCGCGGAGCTCGGCCGCCTGCGGGCCGGAGCCGATGGCCAGGTACCGCACATCCTCGAATCCGGGACCGAGCGCCGCGAGTGCCCGAAGGGCGGTGTCGAATCCCTTGTGCGGCGTCAGCCTGGCCACGGTGACGAGCCACCGGCCTCCCGAGGGCAGCCGGTAGCGTGCGCGCACGTCGTCGGTCGGCAGGCCGGGCCGGAAGCGCGCCGGGTCGGTGCCGAGCGGCACGGTGTGCAGCCGCGCCCGGACCTCGCCGATGCCGAGCTCGTCCAGGTAGTCGGCGCAAAGCCCCGTCGTGAAGTCGCTGATCGCGACGAGCACGGAGGCGCCGCGCAACAGCGCGCGCATCTGGGCCGGCTTGTGCACCTGGGCGCGGGAGCGGCGCTGCGTGGCGAGGAGGTCGTGCCCGTAGAAGATCATCCCGTAGGGAAGACCAAGCCGGCGGCGAGCCCACCACGCCGGATAGCCCGCCGGCCGCACGTTGCCGCACCAGGCGAATTCGGCGCCCGACTCGCGGGCCAGGTGTACCACGCGCCGGGACCAGCGCACGACGGACCCGATCCGCCTGAGCCGGGGCACGGGAATGGGGAGGCGGTCCACCCGGTTCGGCAACAGGGCGTCGGATTCGGCGCTGCCGGGGGTCTCGCCGGTGGAGACGATGAGCCCTCCGGTGGGGTAGTGCAGCGCGATCTCCTGCATCCACCGGGCGATCCCGCCCATCATCGGGGGGAAGTCGAGGCAGATCAGGAGGTGCGGCCGCCCGGTCATCGCGAGGGTTCGCTCAGCTTGGGTTGCGCTCCCGCGCCCAGAGCAGCGCGTACTTGAGGAACGCCGTGTAGGCGCTCAGGGAGGCCTGGACGAACCCCCGGCGTCCGTCGATCACGGCGCCGGCGATGACATACGACTTGATGAATCGCCAGAGCGGCCGGACCGCCAGGTCGCTCCAGCTCGCGCGCTTGCCGCGGTCCCACAAGTCCTTGGCGCCCCACTCGGCGTAGCGCTGCATCTTCTCGAGGTGGTGCGCGAGCGAACGGTAGGGATGGTGGAGGATGGTGCCGGTCAGGTCGCCGGTGTCCTGTACCGGCTCCAGCGATTCGTGCACCCGCCGCTCGATGAACCGCCGGTCCTTCCCGAACAGCCGCACGTGCCAGTCCCGTGACCAGTGCCCCCGGGTCTGCTCCACGCCCAGGTAGTAGTTCTGGCAGCGCACCCGGTAGGCGGCGTGGGCCGGCGCGGCGAGGACCGCCTCGAGCTCCGCGGCCAGGGCCGGCGTGATCCGCTCGTCGGCGTCGAGCGCGAAGATCCAGTCGTTGCGGGCCACGGCGATGGCGGCGTTGCGCTGGGCGGCGATCGTGGCGCCGGCACGCTCGAGCACCGTGGCGCCCGCGCTCCGGGCCACGGCCACCGTGTCGTCGGTGGACCCGGAGTCCGCCACGACGACCTCGTCCGCGAAGGCGACGCTCGCCACGCAGTCCGCGATGTTCGAGGCCTCGTTGCGGGTCGGGATGACGACCGTCAGGGGGAGTCGCGACCGGGGAGACGCGTTCGCAGGATTCATGGAGTGCCCCTCAGGCGCGGCGGGCGGCCTCGCGCACCACGTCGAGCAGCCGCCGGAGGCGGTGCATGTAGGTGTGTTCGCGCAACAGCCGCTCGCGCCCGGCGCGCGCGACCGATTCGGCCGCGGCGGAGTCCTGCAGCGTCTCCTCCACGAGGGCCCGCATCTCCTGCACGGAGCGGTAGACCAGCACCTCCTGGCGGTCGGTGAAGAGCCGGTCGAGATCGCCGCGGAAGTCCACGACCTGCGGCACGCCGATCGCCGCCAGCTCGAAGACGCGCTGATTGACGCCCCGTTCGAGCACCGCCGGCTCCGCGTCGGCGGACCGGTGGATGTTGACCGCCACGGACGCCCCCGCATAGGCCCGCACGAAGTTCTCGGTGTCGAGCTGCTCGCCCCGGCAGTAGTCGCGGAGCGAGGTCCGCCGCCATCCGGGGCCCCAGACCGCCAGCCCGAATTCGACCAGCTCGCCGAGCAGGCGCTCGCGCCGTGGCGTGGCGGTGCCCGCGAAGACCACGTTGGCGCGGTACTGGTCGCGGGAGCGCATGGGCTTGTAGACCGAGGGGTCGGCCGCCAGCGGGAGATAGTGCACCGGCCGGTCGAGCTGGGAGGACAGGACATCGACCACGTCGGTGCCCGACGCGAAGACCATGTCGTAGGCCGGCAGGGCGTGCTGCACGATCGCCAGGCCGTGGATGTCGTCCGGCACCCAGTTGACCCAGGTGCCGGGGTGGTCGCGCCGGAGCGCGGTCACGGCCTGCGCGGAGAGCGCCTCGCCCCGCACGACGAGCACGATGTCGGGCGCCGCCACCTCGAGTTCCCGGTCGAGGCGCCGCACCAGGTCGCTCCCGCGGAGCCGGGACAGCAGCCCCGGGCGCGCCGTGATGTCGAAGCGGGTGACGGTCTGCGAGTGCCGCTCGAGCGCGCGTTCCCGCTGGGCCGAGTGCGCGTTGAGCGCGTCGTCGTACGCGGCCACGACCAGGACACGGGTCACGCCGCGGGCTCCGGCTCGCGGAACTGCAGGTCATGCAGGCGACGGTAGAGCCCGTTGCGCACGATCAGCGCCGCGTGCGTGCCGTGCTCCACCACGTGCCCGTCCTCGAGCACGAGGATCTGGTCGGCGTGACGCACGGTGGCCAGGCGGTGCGCGATGACCAGCACCGTCCGGTCGTGCATCAGGCGGTCGATGGCCTCCTGGACCAGCCGTTCCGATTCGGTGTCGAGGGAGCTCGTGGCCTCGTCGAGGATGAGGATCGGCGGATCGCGCAGCAGCGCCCGCGCGATGCTGATCCGCTGGCGCTGGCCGCCGGAGAGCCGGGTGCCCCGCTCGCCGAGCACGGTGTCGTAGCCGGCGGGAAGGCCGGCGATGAACTCCGCCGCGTTGGCGGCCCGGGCCGCCGCCTCGACCTGCGCCCGCGTCGCCCCGGGCGAGCCGAACGAGATGTTCGCCTCGACGGTGTCGTTGAGCAGCACGGTGTCCTGGCTCACCACGCCGAGCAGCGCGCGGAGCGAACCCCGCTGGATGGTGTCGAGCGGCACGCCGTCGAGGAAGATCTGGCCGGCGTAGGGTTCCCGGAAGCGGGGCAGCAGGTCCACCAGGCTGCTCTTGCCGGCGCCGGAAGGACCGACGATGGCGAGCACGTCGCCCTTGGCCACCCGGAACGAGACGTCGTGCAGCACCGGGGTGTCGGTGCCGTACCGGAAGCAGACCCGGTCGAACACGATGTCCCGGGTGAACCGGGCGGGCACCGAGCCCGGGGCGTCCACCTCGGACACCGGCTCGTCCAGCGTGGCGTACACCCGCTCGGCGCTGGCCAGCGCCATGGCCATCAGCGCCGGGAACTGGGCGATCGACTTGATCGGGGACATCAGCTTGAGGGACGCGATCAGGAAGGCGATCACCGCCTCCGGCGCCAGCCGGACGCCCCCCACCAGGGCCGGCTGGGTCGCCGCCACGATGATGAGGATGACGAGGAGCCCCCCGAAGATCTCGCTCATCGGGCCCGTGAGCGAGGAATACCGCTGGGTCTTGAGGACCTTCTGGCGGTACCGCGTCAGCTGCGCGTAGAGCTTCGACGCCTGGCGTTCCTCCTCGCCGTAGGCGCGGATCAGCTTGATGGCCCCCACCTGCTCCGCCACCATCGAGGTGATCCCCGCGCGGTCCTCGGTGCGGTCCCGGGAATGACGCCGGAGCCGGACCAGCACGATGCGCATCCCCAGCACCAGGATCGGCGCCGTCGTCAGCGTGAGCAGGGTGAGCCGGATGCTGATCTGGCTGAGGAGTGCCAGCATCGTGGCGATCAGCACGATGTTCTGGAAGAAGCGGGCGAGTGCCGCCGTCACCACCTCCTTGACCTGGTCCACCTCGGTGGTCAGCGTCGAGAGGATCTGTCCCTGCCGGATCCGCTGGAAGTAGCCGAGGTCGAGCTTCAGCAGGTGCTCGAAGAGGGCCGCGCGCAGGTCGCGCACCAGCCCCTCCTGCAGCGCGACCTGGAGCTGGGTGGCGGAGTAGGCCATCACGTTCCGCAGGACGAGGCCCACCACCAGCACGCCGAGGAGCCGCGCCACCGCGACGCCGACCGGGACGCCCACCGTGAGCGGACCGAGCAGCCAGTCGGTGAAGCGGGTCAGCGCGGGAGAACCGGTGGACCCGAGCTGGCCCGTGGTGCCGAAGAGCAGCCGGAGGAGGGGGATCAGGATGACGACGGTGGTGCCATCGAGCAGCGACGAGATGAAGGAGGTGATCATCCCCAGCACGAACTCGGCGCGATACGGCCGCACCTGCCGGAGCAGTCGGCGTTCGGTCTGCACGCCTACGGCCGCCTCGGGGTCAGCAGGGCGATCGGCAGCACGACCTCCTCCGGCGAGACGCCCCCGTGCAGGAACGCCCCGCGGTACCGGGCCTGGTACTCCCGCAGCTTGGTCGGGTAGACGAAGAACCGGTCGCCGGTGGCGAGGAGGAGCCGCGTGCCCGGCGTCTTGGCGGGGAGGCCGAACTTCTCGAGGTCCTCGACCACCAGCGCCGCATCGGGGTCCTCGGCGCGGAGGTCCTCGCCGAACTTGTAGCGGAGGTGGCTGGTCGTGTCCCGCCGCGCGAAGACCGTGGCGGGCGTGTGGCAGTGAATCGAGCCGTGGTCGGTGGTGAGCAGCACGGGCACGTTCCGCCGCTCGGCCTCGCGCAGCGCGTCCCACAGCGGCGACCGCTCGAACCAGGTCCGGGTCAGGTTGCGGAGGGCCTGGGTGTCGCGCGCCACCTCGAAGAGGGTGGAGTTCTCGGTCCGCCCGTGCGTCAGCTGGTCGATGAAGTTGAAGACCAGCGCCGTGACCCCGTCCTGCGCCAGGTGCGCCGGGAGCCGGCGGAGCAGGCCCTCGCCGTCGGCGGCGGTGAACACCTTTTCGTAGCGCACCGGCACGTGCCGGCCGGTGAGCTCGCGCAGGTGCTCCTCCAGCAGCGGCTGCTCGTGCGCGTTGAGGCCCGTTTCGTCCTCCGTCCGCCACCAGTCGGGATGGCGCGCCGCGAGCTCGTTCGGGAAGAGCCCGCTGAAGATGGCGTTCCGGGCGAACGGCGTGGCGGTCGGGAGGATGGAGAAGTAGTGCGTGGTCTCGATGTCGAACCGGGTGGACACGATGGGGCGGATCATCGCCCACTGGTCGAGCCGGAGGCAGTCCACCACGACGAGCAGCGCCTTGCCGTGGGCGTCGAGCGTGGGCCGCACGAATTCCGCCACGATGTCCACGGAGAGCGCCGGGCGGTCCTCCTCGGAGCCGTCGAGCCAGGCACCGTAATGCCGCCCGAGGAACTTCGCGAAGTCCTGGCGGAGCGAGTCCTGCAGCGTGCGGAGGGCGTCCTGGAGTCCCGGCTCGTCGGCCCGGCCGAGCTTGACCTCCCACTCGGCCAGCTCGGCGATCAGCTCGACCCACTCCCGCCAGGCCATGTTCTGCCCGCGGCGGGTGTCGAGCTCGCGGAAGCGGGTGGCGAAGTCCCGGGAAAGCCGCTGCTGCCGGATGCGGTCGCCCTCGAGCAGCCGGGTCACCACGGACAGGATCTGGCGGGGATTCACGGGCTTGATCAGGTAGTCGCTGATCTCGGCCCCGATGGCGTCCTTGAGGGTGTCCTGCTCCTCGCTCTTGGTGACCATCACCACCGGCATCGAGTGGTCCACCGCCCGGATGGCCTGGAAGATCTCCAGCCCACGGCGCCCCGGCATCTGCTCGTCGAGCAGGACCACGCCGTAGGGATGCGCCTGCAGGAGGACGAGGGCGTCGTCGCCGTGGGCGGACTTGTCGACCGTGAAGCCGTGCTCCTCGAGGAAGAGGATGTGGGACGTAAGGCTCTCGACCTCGTCGTCCACCCAGAGGATGCTCTTGGGGCGTGCCATGGACGAAAGCTAACCGCCGCGAGGGGCGCGGCACAGCGCTGGCGGCCCCCCACGCCGAGGCCTACATTCCCGCCGTGCCCGACACCGGCCCCCACGGCGTGCCCCGGATCCTCCTGGTGCGCTTCAGCTCCATCGGCGACATCCTCCTCACGACGCCGCTCATCCGCGCCCTCCGCGCGCGCCACCCCGGCGCCCGGATCGACGTGCTCACCAAGTCCGGCTTCGCGCCGCTCCTGGCCGACAATCCCCGCCTCGACTCGGTCCTGGCGGCCGCCCCGGGCGAATCCCTCGCGTCGCTCGCCGGCCGGGTCCGCGCCGGCGGCTACACCCACCACCTCGACCTGCACGGGAGCCTCCGGAGCGGCCTCCTCCGCGTCCTCCTCCCCGGCCGCTGGCGCGGGTATCCGAAGCATCGGGTGGCCCGGGCGCTGCTCATCCGCACGCGGAAGAACCACTACCCCGCCGGCACGCCGCCCGTGCCCGAGCGGTACTTCGAGGCGGCGGCCGGCCTCGACGTGACGCCCGACGCCGGCGCCCCGGAGTTCTTCCTGGCCGGCGGCGCCCGCGCGGAAGCCGCCGCCTGGCTGGACGCCGCGGGGGTGCGCGCCGACCGCGACATCGTCGCCCTCGCTCCCGGAGCCGCGCACCTGACGAAGCGCTGGCCGGTCGAGCGCTGGACGGCGCTCGCGACGGCGCTCGCGGCGGCGGGCCGACAGGTGCTGGTGGTCGGCGGGCCGGAGGACGTGACGACCGCCACGGCGGTGGCCCACGCGGTGCCAGGCGTGCTCAACGCCGCCGGACAGTTCGGCCTGCAGGGTACCGGGGCGCTCCTGCGGCGCTCGAGCGCGCTCGTCTCCGGCGACACCGGGGTGATGCACATGGCCACCGGCGTCGGAACGCCGGTGGTGGCCCTCTTCGGACCCACGGTCGAGGCCTTCGGCTTCTTTCCCTACCACGCGCATGCGCGGGTCGTCCAGCACGACCTCCCCTGCCGGCCCTGCAGCCGCATGGGTGGTCCGGCGTGCCCGCTGGGTCACCACGACTGCCTTCGGGGGATCAGCGCGGACGAGGTTCGCGCTGCCCTGGCCGCACTGGTGCCGGGGTGAGCGCGGAGCTTCCCCGGGCGCGGCCGCGGGAGCCCGCCGCCCTCGCGCTCGAGTCGCTGCTCCCCGGCGTGGCGCGCGGCCCGCGCCGCGACGGCGTCTATGCCCTCTGGCTCACGGTGCGCGTGGCCCTCGACTTCTCCCTGAGCCCTCCTCTCCCCGAGCGTGCAGCCCGTCGCCGGGTGGCGGCCCTCGAGCGGCGGCTCGCGAGCCTCACCCTCCCCGCCCCGCTCCGCCGAGCGCTGAGCGCCACCGTCGCCGAGATGCGGGACGCCGACCCGGCCACCACCGCCATCGCGCTGGCCCAGCTGGTGGCGCCGGCCCGCGAGACGCTCGGGTCCGACGCCGGCGACGCGATTGCGCAGGCGGCCCGGGTGGCGCGAACTTCCGCCCCGTGAAAACCATCATCACGGCCGCCGGCCAGAGCAGCCGCCTCTGGGAATCCACGGGCCGGGAGCCCAAGACCCTGCTCCCCTTCGGCGACGCGTCCATCCTGGCCGCCATCCTCGGGAACTTCGCGCAGATCGGGGTCCGGGAGTTCGTGCTGGTGACCGGCTACCGGGGCGATCTCATCGCCGAGCACCTGCGCGACAACGACAACTTCGGCGTCACGGTCGAGCTGCTGGAGAACGCGGAGTGGCACCGGGGCAACGGGCTGTCCGTGCAGCTCGCCCTGGCGCACCTGGCGCCGGAGGAGCCGGTGCTGCTGTCCATGGCCGACCACGTGGTGAGCCCGCGCGCGCTCGCCGCCATCCGCGACGCCCCGGCGGGCACCAACCTCCTCCTGGTCGACCCGCGCATCGGGCAGTGCTTCGACCTCGACGACGCCACCAAGGTCCGGCGGGAGGGCGACCGCATCGCCGACATCGGGAAGGACCTCGTGGACTACGACGTGCTCGACTGCGGCATCTTCCGGCTCGACCAGCGGTTCCGCGTGGCGCTGGAGCTGGCGATCGGGCAGGGCCGCGAGGGAATCAGCGACGGCGTGCGGGAAATGGTGCGGGACGACGGGTTCGGCACCGTGACGCTGCCGCCGGGCTGCGAGTGGCTCGACATCGACACCCCCGAGAGCTATCGACACGCCCTCTCGCGCCGCGCCACTTTCGCCTGAGGAGGAGGCACCCATGGCCCGGATCCGCCTGCTCTTCAAGATCGGCTTCGTCTATCACAAGGCCGCCTTCGATCCCGTCATCGAGCTCTTCCGGGCCGACGACCGGTACGACGTGTTCTTTGCCCTCGACGAGGAGCGGATCCGCCGCTGGGGAATCCTCAACCTGCCGTACCGTCCGCCGGTGGTGGACGACTGGGTGCGCGAGGGGTACCGGTTCACCACCGAGAAGCGCGGCTTCGACGTGGTCATCGCCGGCGACACCATCCGGGACGCGGCCGCCTACGGCCGGACCCTGCTCTGCTTCCTGAACCACGGCACCGGGATCAAGACGATCCTCTATCGCAACCTGGCGCAGCACCGGGACACCCGGTACCAGATCTTCGTGGAGGGGCGCTACCGGGAGGAGAAGATCCTGGAGTCGGGCCAGCTCGGACGCAGCGAGATCCGGCTCGTCGGCCTGCCCAAGCTGGACCACATCTTCCAGGGACGCTACGCCGATCGCGCGGGATTCCTCGCCTCGCGCGGCCTCGACCCCGCCAAGCCGACCGTGCTCTTCGCGCCCACCTACAAGCCGACCTGCCTCTACGACGTCAAGGACGCCGTGTTCGAGGCCACGCGCGACCGGTGCAACCTGGTCATCAAGCTGCACCACTACAGCTGGATGGGGAAATACGCGCCGCACGAGCAGCACCGGATCTTCGAACGGCGCGTGCGCAAGTTCCCGCACGCGCGGCTGGTCCCGATGGAGGAGTACAACATCGTGCCGTGGATGGCCGCGGCGGACACGCTCCTCAGCGAGGCCTCCAGCACGGTCTTCGACTTCCTCGCCCTCGGCAAGACCGGGATCATCTACGACCTGCCCAGCGACCAGCTCCGCCACAGCGACGGGATGCCGCTCCTCGGCGAGGATAATCGCGCCTTCCTGAAGGACGCCTTCGTCCACGTCGGCCGCCCGGAGGATCTCGGGGCGGCGGTGGCGCGGGCGCTCGACCCGACCCCGGCCATGCGGGCCGCGCAGGACCTCGAGCGCGACCACCTGTTCTACCAGCTGGACGGGCAGGCCTCGGCCCGCATGAAGGCCTCGATCGAGGCGCTGCTCGCGGAGGGCGGACACGAAAACGCCCCGGACGAGCCGGGGCGTCGGAGCTAGCGCGACCTCCTGGCGGTTCAGCGCGGAGTGCTGGCGCTGTCCGCCGGGGGCGTGGCAGCCGCGTCCTGCTTCTGCTCCACCACCGCGCCGCTGATCTGGATGATCGAGCCCGGCGCGCCGGGAGCGCGGGTAATGCGCACCCAGATCGGATGCCCGTCCTTGAGCGCATACAGCGCCGCGGCGCCTCCCGCGTCGGGCGTATCGCTTTCCAGCGTCCAGCCTCCCTTCGACAGCACCACCCGATAGTACGCCAACACCGCCTCCGGTGTGCTCGCGCTCTGGAAGGTGATCTGCAGCGCGTCCGTCGACCCGGAGCGGGAGAGCACCTCGGACTGCGGCGGAAGCGGGATATTGGGCAGCGCCTGGCTGAGCGAGGGCTGGCCGCGGCCGGGGTCGGGACTGCAGGCGGCGGCGAGCAGGGCCACGAGGGCTAAGTGTCGGTAGCGCATAGGGGAGGGAGAGTAGCGGGTGGGGCCGTTCCCGGTCAACCCGCGCGTTGCCGGGCGCATGTCCTCCGGCTATTCTTGGGGTCTGATTTTGCCGATGGAGCAGGCCATGGCCGGGCATAGCAAGTGGAAGCAAATCAAGCGGAAGAAGGCGGTCACCGACTCGCGCCGGGCGTCCTCGTGGACCAAGGTGATCCGTGAGATCACCATTGCGGCCAAGGCCGGCGGGGGCGACCCTGGGGGCAATCCGCGCCTGCGGACCGCCATCGACGCCGCCAAGGCCGTCAACATGCCCGCCGAAAACATCGACCGGGCCATCAAGAAGGGCACCGGCGAACTCGAGGGCGGAAACATCGAGGAGGTGGCGTACGAGGGCTACGGCCCCGGCGGCGCCGCGCTCTTCATCGAGGCCACCACCGACAATCCGCACCGCACCGTCGCCGACATCCGCCATGCCTTCAGCCGCAACGGCGGCAATCTCGGCACCACCAACTCGGTCGCCTGGATGTTCGACCGCAAGGGGCAGCTCTACATCGACGCCACCCGCCACGACGAGGAGCGGACGCTGGAGACGGCCCTCGAGGCCGGCGCCGAGGATTTCGTCCGGGAAGGCGATCAGTACGTCGTCTCGACGTCGCCGACCGACATCCACGCCGTGCAGGACGCGCTGCGGGCCGGCGGCGTCAAGATCGACGAGGCCGAGCTCGCCATGGTGCCCAAGAACACCGTGAGGGTCGAGGGCCGCGACGCCGAGGCGCTGCTCAAGCTCATCGAAGTGCTCGAGGAGCTCGACGACGTGTCCAAGGTCTTCTCCAACTTCGATATCGACTCCGAACTGGCGGAGGCGGCCAACTGACCGGTCGCGCGTGATCATCCTCGGCGTGGACCCGGGCACCGCCGTCACCGGCTACGGCGTCATCGAGGCCGGAGCCGGGCTCCGGGTCCGCCTCGTCGAGTGCGGCGTGATCCGGACGCCGGCCAGCGACCCGCTCCCCGCCCGGCTCCGCGCCATCCGGGAGGGCATGGTCGAGTTGCTCGGCCGCCACCGCCCCGACGCCGTCGCCGTCGAGGGGGTCTTCTACGGGAAGAACGTCCGGACCACCGTGGTGCTGGCGCACGCGCGCGGCATCATCCTGCTCACCGCCGAGGAGGCCGGCCTGCCGATCGGCGAATATCCACCCGCCCTCGTGAAGAAGACGGTCGTGGGCCGCGGCGCCGCCGCCAAGCCGCAGGTCGCCTACATGGTCGCCCAGTTGCTCCGGCTCTCGTCCCCGCCCAGCCCGTCCGACGCCGCCGACGGCGTCGCCGTCGCCCTGACGCACCACCTGCTCTCCGGCGGCGCGAGCGCCCGGGCCCGGCGCGTGCGCCTCGCATGATCGGCGGGCTCCGCGGCACCCTCGGCCGGCTCGACGCCGACACCGCCACGATCGACACGGCGGGTGGTGTGAGTTACGAAGTGCTCGTCCCGCTCGGCGTGCTCGGCCGGCTCCCCGCGCCGGGCGGGGCCGTGCACCTTCACACCGAACTGGTGGTCCGCGAGGACGCCTGGCTCCTGGTCGGGTTCGACACGCCCGGCGAGCGGCTGGTGTTCCGCCGGCTCCTCACCGCGAGCGGCTTTGGGCCCCGGTTGGCGCTCGCCGTGCTCTCGGCGCTCGGGCCCGACCGGACGGTGCGCGCCATCCTGGCCAACGACCTCGCGGCGCTGTCGAGCGTGAGCGGCGTCGGGAAGAAGAAGGCGGAGCGACTGGTGCTGGAGCTCCGCGACAAGTTCGCCGACATTCCCGTGACCGCCGTGGCCCCGCCGCCTCGCGCCGGCGAGGCGGCGGTTCGGGCGCTGACCGGCCTGGGGTACGCCCCCGCCGCCGCAGAGGAGGCCGTGCGCGGCGTCCTGCAGGCGGGGGCCACCGAGGATACGTCACTCATCGTGCGCAGGGCGCTCCAGCGCCTGGCCGCCGGCAAGGGAGGAAGTTCCGCATGACCGTCACCGCCCGCACCGCCGAATGGGTCTGCACCCGCTGCGGCGTCACCAACCGCAAGCTCGTCCCCTCGACGAGTGACACAGCCACCGACCGGTGCGTCACCTGCCACGCCCGGCACCAGATCGCGCCGTCCGACACGCCGGTGCGCTGGGTGGCGCGGGCCCGCTAGGCCCCCGCCGCGCGAGCATGGCCAAGCGCCTCGAGGTCACCACTCCCGACGCCCTCCCCGACGACACCGGAGCGGAGGCGGCGCTGCGCCCGTCGCGGCTCGACGAGTTCATCGGGCAGGAGCAGGTCAAGACCTCGCTCCAGATCGCGATGGACGCGGCCCGCGGCCGCGGCGAATCGCTCGACCACACCCTGTTCTTCGGGCCCCCCGGCCTCGGCAAGACGACGCTCGCCATGCTGATGGCCCGCGAGATGGGCGTACAGCTCCGGACCTCGTCCGGGCCGGTGCTCGAGAAGGCGGGCGACCTCGTCGGCCTCCTCACCACCCTCGGCCCCGGCGACATCCTCTTCATCGACGAGATCCACCGGATGCGCCCGGCCCTCGAGGAGTTCCTCTATTCCGCCATGGAGGACTTCCGGGTCGACGTGCGGATCGCCGACGGACCGAACGCCCAGACCATCCCGATGACGCTCGAGCGCTTCACGCTGGTGGGGGCCACCACCCGCTTCGGCCTGCTCACGCCGCCGATGCGCGCCCGGTTCGGGCTGGTCGAGCGCCTCAACTTCTATCCGGCGGACGACCTCGAGCGCATCGTGGCCCGATCCGCCGCGCTGTTGCAGGTGCCGACCGACGCCGAGGGCGCGCTCGAGATCGCGCGCCGGAGCCGCGGCACCCCGCGCGTGGCCAACCGGCTGCTTCGCCGCGTGCGCGACTACGCCCAGGTGCGCGCGAGCGGGCAGATCACCGGACCGGTGGCCCGCGAGGCGCTGGCCCGGCTCAACGTGGACGAGTTCGGGCTCGACGACATGGACAGCCGGATCCTCCGGGCGATCATCGAGAAGTTCGGCGGCGGACCGGTGGGCCTCAACACCCTCGCGGTGGCGGTGGGCGAGGACGCCGGCACCCTCGAGGAAGTGTACGAGCCCTACCTCATCCAGCAGGGATTCCTCGAACGCACCCAGCGCGGCCGCTGCGCCACGGCGAACGCCTATCGCCGCTTCGGCGTCGCGCCGCCGCCCGGGCAGGCCACGATCTTTGACGGCTGACCGTCCCCTCCGCACCGCCGACTTCGACTACGACCTCCCCCCGGAGCGCATCGCGCAGGAGCCGCGCGCCGAGCGCGGCGGGAGCCGGCTGCTGGTGCTCGACGGCGACTCGTGCCAGGACCGGAATTTTTCGGACCTGATCGAGCTCATCCCGCCTGGCGACCTCCTGGTCCTGAATTCGACGCGGGTCCGTCACGCCCGGCTCCTCGGCGCGCGGCCTTCGGGCGCGCCGGCCGAGGTCCTGCTGATCCACCCGGCGGCGGACGGCAGCTGGGTGGCCATCGGCAAGCCCGGCAGCGCCCTCCGCCCGGGCAAGCGGATCGCGCTCGGGGACGGCGCCGAGATCGAGACGCTGGAGGTGCTTCCCGACGGCGAGCGGCGGGTGCGGTTCGTCGGCCTGCCCGCCGACGAGGCGATCGCGCGGTTCGGCCGCCTGCCGCTGCCGCCCTACATCGACCGCGACCCGACGGCGCTCGACGAGGACCGCTACCAGACGGTCTACGCCGAACGCGAGGGCAGCGTGGCGGCGCCGACGGCCGGGCTGCACTTCACCCCGGCGCTGCTCGCCGAGCTGCGGGATCGCGGCGTGCGCATCGCGACGCTGGATCTCGAGGTCGGTCCCGGCACCTTCAAGCCGGTGGAGGAGGAGGACATCGCCGCGCACCCGATGCACCCGGAACGATTCGACATTCCCCCGGCGCTGGCCGACGCGATCCGGGCCGCGCGCGCGCGCGGCGCCGGCGTCTGGGCGGTCGGCACCACCGTGGTGCGCGCGCTGGAGAGTGCCGCGCTGCCCGATGGCACGGTGGCGCCGGGCACGGCGGAGACCCGCCTTCTGATCGCGCCGGGCTACCGCTTCCGGGTGGTGGACCACCTCCTGACGAACTTCCACCTGCCCCGCTCCACGCTGCTGATGCTGGTCGCGGCGTTCGCGGGATACGACCGCGCCATGGCGGCGTACCGCCACGCGGTGAAGGCCGGCTACCGCTTCTACTCCTACGGCGATGCGATGTGCGTGCGCACGCCGGCGACGGCCCGATGACCGCCGGCCACGCCCTCCCGATGTTTTCCTTCGCGCTGGAAGGCACGGCGGGTCACGCCCGCGCCGGCACGCTCCAGACGCCGCACGGCGAGGTCCCCACGCCGGCGTTCATGCCGGTGGGCACCTACGGCACGGTGCGCGGGCTGCACCCCGCCGAGGTGCGCCGGGCCGGCGCCCGCATGATCCTCGGCAACACCTACCACCTCCACCTCCGGCCCGGGGAGGACGTCGTCCGCTCGCTCGGCGGGCTCCACGCCTTCTCCCACTGGGACCGCCCGATGCTGACCGACAGCGGCGGTTTCCAGGTGTTCTCGCTCGAGGGGTTGCGGACCATCGAGGAGGAGGGCGTGGCCTTCCAGAGCCACATCGACGGCAGCTACCGGACGATCACGCCCGAGCGGGCGGTCGAAATCCAGTGGGCGCTCGGCGCCGACATCGCGATGCAGTTCGACCACGTGGTGCCCGGCGGCGCGCCCCACGCGCTGGCCCGCGAGGGAATGGAGCGCTCGCTCCGCTGGCTGGACCGCTGCAAGGCCCGCCACATGGAGCTGCAGTCCGCAGCCGAGGACCTTCCCCGCGTCCCCGCGTCCCCGCCGCTTCAGGCCCTGTGGCCGATCGTCCAGGGCGGCACCCATTCGGACCTCCGCCGCGCGTCGCTGGAGGGCATTCTCGAGCGCGGACCGTGGACCGGCATCGCGATCGGGGGCCTCTCGGTCGGCGAGCCGAAGCCGGTCATGCACGCGGTGCTCGACGAGCTGGCCCCCGTCCTGCCGATGGACCTCCCGCGTTATCTTATGGGCGTGGGATTTCCGCAGGACTTGCTGGAGGGGATCGCGCGGGGGGTGGATCTGTTCGATTGCGTTGCCCCCACCCGCAACGGCCGCCACGGGTCGGCGTGGATCTCGACCGGCCGCGTCAACCTGCGCTCCAGCCTGCACCGGCTCTCGAAGGAGCCGCTGGACGCGGAGTGCGACTGCGAGACCTGTGGAACGTTCAGCCGGGGATACCTGCGGCATCTCTTCGTGGCCGGTGAAATCCTGGGGCTCCGGCTGGTGTCGATCCATAACGTGCGGTTCCTGATCCGCCTGGCCGAACAGGCCCGGGCGCATGTCCTGGACGGAACGTTCGACGGCTGGAGCCGGGAATGGCTCCGCCGCTACCAATTGCGAGGCGAATCGTGATGCATGCATTGCTGAGCCTGATGGCGCCGGCCGCGGGACAGGGCGGCGGGATGTCCATCCTCCTGCTCCAGATCGGCCTCATCGGCGCGGTCTTCTATTTCCTGATCCTCCGCCCGCAGTCCCAGGCGCGGAAGAAGCACGCCGAGATGCTGACCGCGCTCAAGAAGGGCGACGACATCGTCACCGCCGGCGGCCTGATGGGCAAGGTCAAGAGCATCAAGGACGACGAAGTGACGGTGGAGAGCGGCACGAGCACCGTCGTGGTGCATCGCGCGCGCATCGTCCAGGTCGGTGAGACGTCGGCGCCCAGCGCCCAGGTCTGATGGCCACGCTGCCCATCCACCTCCTCGGCTCCCCGGTCCTCCGGGAGGCCTCGGCGCCGGTCGCCGAGGTCACGGAGGAGGTGCGCCGGCTGGTGGACGACATGTTCGAGACGATGGACGCGGCGGAAGGGGTCGGGCTCGCGGCCAACCAGGTCGGGCGCGCGGTGCGCGTGGCCGTCGTGGACGCGGAGGGCGAGCGCTTCGCGATGATCAACCCGCGAATCGTCGAGGCGTCCGGCAAGGAGAGCGAGGAGGAAGGCTGCCTCTCCATCCCCGACGTGTACGCCGAGGTGACACGGCCGGAGCGGATTGTGCTCGAGGCCGTCGGGCGGGACGGCACGCCGTACCGGATGGAGGCCAGCGGCCTCCGGGCCCGCGCCATCCAGCACGAAATCGACCACCTCGACGGGATCCTATTCCTCGACCGGCTGAGTCCGATGAAGCGCCGGCTCCTCGTCGCGAAGTATCGCCGCGACCACAAGGAGAGCGCGGGCCACCTCCGGGAGGTCGCGCGGCCGTCCGGCCGGACACCCTGATGCGCGTCGTCTTCTTCGGCACACCGGAGTTCGCCGTTCCCTCGCTCGATGCGCTCCGCCGCGGCGGCCACGACATCACGGCCGTGGTCACCCAGCCCGACCGTCCCCACGGTCGCTCCCGCTCCAGGCTCGTGGCACCCCCCGTCAAGGAAGCGGCCCTCGCCGCCGGGATCGAAGTCCTGCAGCCCGAACGCCCGGTCGGCGATCTCTTCGCCGCCACCCTGCGCCACACCGGCGCCCGCCTGGGCGTGGTGGCGGCCTACGGGCACATCCTCAAGCCGGAAATCCTCGCGATTCCGGCCGCCGGAATGATCAACGTCCACGCCTCGCTGCTTCCCCGCTGGCGCGGGGCGGCGCCGGTCCAGGCCGCCATCCTGTACGGCGATCGCCTCACCGGCGTCAGCATCATGCGCATGGAGGCCGGGCTCGACAGCGGGCCGGTGTACCTGCGGCGCGAGCTGCCGATCGGCGCCGAGGACACCGCCGGCGCGCTGACGGCCCGCCTCGCCGAACTCGGCGCGGAGGCGCTGCTCGAGGTGGTGGACGCCCTCGAGGGCAACGGACCCGCCCCCGTGCCGCAGGACGACGCCCTGGCGACGTTCGCACCCAAGGTCACCCGCGTCACGGCCCGGGTCCCGTGGGAGCGCTCCGCCGTGGACGTCGCCCTGCACCTGCGGGCCTATGACCCGTGGCCGGGCGCCTGGTCCGAGGGGGCCGCCGGGGAATTGAAGCTCTTCACGCCGCGCATCGCGGAGGGACGGGGCGACCCCGGCGAAGTGCTGGAGGCGGGGCCCGCATTGATCGTGGCGTGCGGCGAGGGCGCCGTGCAGGTGGTCGAGGTGCAGCCCGCGGGCCGGCGACGGCTCGCCGCCGCAGAGTGGCTGCGGGGGCGCCCTCTGGGCGCCGGCGCCCGGTTCTCGTGAGACCCCTGCCCCGCCTGCACGCGATCACCGACGACACGGTGCTGGCCGACGCCGACGTCGGGATCCGGGCGGCGGCCATCGCCGCCGCCGGACCCTCCGCCGCCCTCCACGTCCGCGCGCGGCACAGCTCGGGCGCGTTCCTCGCCCGGAGCGCCGAGCGCTTCGTCTCGCTGGCCGCGCCGCCCGAGGCGGCGGTGCTCGTGAACGGCCGGCCCGACCTGGCGCTGGCCGTCGGCGCGCAGGGAGTGCAACTCGGCGCGGGGGACCTCTCCGTGGCGGACGCGCGGAAGGTCTTTTCACGGGGATGGATCGGCCGCTCGGTGCACGGGATCGAGGAGAGCCGGGCCGCCGTGGATGCCGGGGCGGATTTCCTTCTGCTCGGCGCCATCTTCGAGACCCCGAGTCATCCCGGCACACCGCCGCTCGGACTCGGGGTGCTCGAGCGTGTGTCGGCCATCGGCTGCCCCGTGATTGCCATCGGCGGGATCACGGCCGGCACCGCCGCCGCGGTGCGCGACGCCGGCGCCTGGGGCGTCGCTGCGATCCGGGCGCTCTGGGCCGCCGACGATCCTTACGCCGCGGCGATGGCCCTCCTGGCACCCTGGGGCGACGCCGCATGAGCACGTTGTCCATCGAACTCAACGGCGAGCAGCGGACCGTGCCCGGGCCGATGACGCTGGCCGGGCTCCTCGACCACCTCGGTCTCGACCCCCGCGCCGTGGTCGTCGAGCGGAATCGCGAGATCGTGCGCCGCCCCCAGCTGGCCGCCACGCCCGTGGCCGACGGGGACGCGATCGAGCTGGTGCATTTCGTGGGCGGCGGGTAGCGGCCGCGCCGTTATCTTTCCAGCATGACTTCCACCGCAGAGTCCCCCACCCCGGAAGCCCCGCTCACGATTGGCGGCCAGAGCTTCCGCTCCCGGCTGCTCGTCGGCACCGGGAAGTACCGGAGCAACGCGGAGATGGTCCGCGCCATCGAGGCGTCCGGCGCCGATGTGGTCACCGTGGCCGTACGCCGCGTGGACCTCGATCGCACCAAGGAGGAGGGCGCGCTCTACCACCTCTCCCCCGAGCGCTACTTCCTCCTGGCCAATACCGCCGGCTGCTATTCCGCCGACGAGGCGGTGCGCTACGCGCGGCTGGCGCGCGAGGCGGGCTTCAACGAGTTCATCAAGCTCGAGGTGATCGGCGACAAGGAGACGCTGCTGCCGGACACCGATGGCCTGCTCGCGGCGGCGCGCACCCTCGTCAAGGAGGGATTCCAGGTCCTCGCCTACACCAACGACGACCTGATCACCGCGCTCCGGCTCGAGGAGATCGGCTGCGCCGCGGTGATGCCCCTCGCCTCTCCCATCGGGAGCGGCCTCGGCCTGCTCAACCCCTACTCCATCCGCACCATCAAGCGCCGCCTCTCGGTGCCGGTCATCGTCGACGCCGGCGTCGGCACCGCGAGCGACGCCTGCCTCACGATGGAACAGGGCGTGGACGGCATCCTGATGAACACCGCGCTGGCGGAGGCAGCCGACCCGGTGATGATGGCGTGGGCCATGCGGCACGCCGTGGAGGCGGGCCGTGCCGCCTGGCGCGCGGGGCGGATGCCGAAGCGCGAGACCGCCGTGCCCTCCAGTCCGACCACGGGGATGCTGCGCTGACGCTGAACCAGGCGGCCGGCGTCGGGCTCGAGCCCCGGCGCGCCGCGCTCCGGATCCTCCGCGAAGTCCGCGACGGCCGCCCCTTCGACGCCGCGCTCGATGCCGCCATCGAAGCGCTCCCCGAGGCCGATCGCCGCCTCACGCACGAAATGGCGGCCGGCGTCCTCCGGTACCAGGACGCCCTCGACGACCGGCTCGCCCGGCTGGTCCGGCTCGGCTGGGACTCGGTGGCCCCCGCGCTCCGCGACCTCCTCCGGCTCGGCGCCTACCAGCTCCTCCACCTCGATCGCATTCCGCCCCACGCCGCCGTGAGCACGGCGGTGGAACTCGCCCGCGAAATGGCGGGCAACGCGCCGGCCGGCTTCGTGAACGCAGTGCTCCGGCGCCTCGGGCGGGAAGCGACGCCGGGACCGCTCGTGAGTTCCGCCGACCCGGTGGCGATCCTCGCGCGGGAGCACACCCATCCGGAGTGGCTCGTGGCGGGATGGGTGGCCCGCTTCGGCGCCGAAGAGACGGCCGCCCTGCTGCGGTGGAACAACGGACGGCCCCCGCTCGTGCTGCAGCCCGCCCGGCAGGATGTGCAGGCCCTGGCCGCGATGCTGGAAGCGGCCGGGGTGCAAAGCGCGCCGGCGCCCTTCGGCGCGGGGGTCATCGTGGAGGCGACGCGGCCCGGGGAACTGCCCGGGTACGCCGAGGGCGCATTCTTCGTGCAGGACGCCGCGCAGGCGCTGGTGGCGCGGTTCGCCGACATCCCGGCGGGGGGGCGCGTGCTCGACGCGTGCGCGGCCCCGGGAGGCAAGGCGATCGCCCTCGGGCGCGGCGCCCGCCTGCTGGTGGCCGCGGAGCGAAACCGTCGCCGGCTGGCACGCCTTCGGGAGAACCTGCGCCGGGCCGGATCCGGCCACGAACAGGTGATCGTCGCGGATGCCGGCGCCCCGCCGGTGCGGCCCCTCGACGCAGTGCTGCTCGACGCTCCCTGCCTCGGCACCGGCACCTTTTCCCGGCATCCCGACGCGAGGCTCCGCGTGACCGCGGAGGCCCTCCGCGACCTGGCTCGCACCCAGGCGGCGTTGCTGGAGGGCGTGGCCAGGGTCGTCCGCCCAGGGGGGCTGTTAGTTTACGCCACCTGCTCGCTCGAGCCCGAGGAGAACGAAGAACAGGTGGCGCACTTCCTCACCCGACACCCCGAGTTCCGCCGCGATCCCTCGCGGGCGGTCCCCGCCGAGTGCCTGTCGCCCGAGGGCGACCTCGTGCTCCTGCCCCACCGCCACGGGACTGACGGCGCCTACGGGGCCCGGCTCCGGAGAGTCGCGTGAGGTTCCGCCGCTTCGCTCCCGAACACCGGCCGATGCTCAGCCGCCGCGCCATGCTCGGGCTCGGGATCGTCCTCGGGGCGTCGCTGCTCGGATATCTGATCGCGGCGCTGGTGATCTTCCCCGCGCCGATCACCGAGACGACGCAGCCGGTGCCCCGGGTGCTGGGGCAGCCCTTCACCTCCGCCGAGGCCACGCTGCGAGCCGCCGGGTTCCGGGTGCGCCGCGACGAGGAGATGGCGAGCTCGACCGCCATGGCCGGCCTGGTGATCTGGCAGGATCCGCCGCCGGAGACCCGGCTCCCGCCGTCCTCGGTCGTGCACCTTTCGGTCAGCACGGGACCCGACGCCGTGGCCGTGCCGGACGTGGTGAACCTCGAGGTGGAACTGGCCAGGTCGGTGATGCTCGAAGCCGGCTTCCGGATCCAGGGGATCGACTCGATCTCGGCGCTCACCCCCCCGGGGACGGTCGTCGCCAGCCGGCCGGGCTTCGGCGTGGTGCGGCAGCCCGGAGACTCGGTGACGCTGGTCGTCAGCCGCGGCCCCGCCGATATTCAGGTGCCGACCCTCAAGGGGCTGACCCGCGACCAGGCGGCGGACCGGCTGGCGGCGGCGGGGCTGCGCGTCGGGTACGTGCGCTACGCCGCCCGGCCCGGCACCCGCGACGGGACCGTGCTCGATCAGCGACCCGGCTCCGGCGTCCGGATGCCGGGCGGAGGCCGCGTGGACCTCACCCTGGCGAGGAATCCGTGAACCCGATCATCGCGCCCAGCGTCCTGAGCACCGACCTGGCCCGCTTGCGGGAGCAGGTCGAGGCCACCCTCGCCGGCGGCGCCGAGTGGCTGCACGTGGACGTGATGGACGGGAATTTCGTCCCCAACCTGAGCTTCGGGGCGCCGATGATCCGCGCCCTGCGCCGGATCACCGACTGCCCGCTCGATGTGCACCTGATGGTACGGCACCCGGAGCGCTACATCGAGGAGTACGCCGCGGCCGGCGCGAACGTCTTCACCTTCCACCCCGAAGCGACGATCCACGTCCAGCGGCACCTCGCGGCGGTCCGGGAACGGGGCATGGCCGCGGGGCTCGCGCTCAACCCCTCGACGCCGCTCGCGGCCATCGAAGAGGTCGCAGGCGACCTCGACCTTGTCCTGGTGATGTCGGTCAACCCGGGGTTCGGCGGGCAGTCGTATCTTCCGGGGGCCACGGACAAGATCCGCCGCCTCCGGGCGATGCTCGACGCCCGGCGCTCCGGCGCGCGGCTCGAGGTGGACGGCGGCATCACCCCCGCGACGATCGGCACCGCCCGCGCGGCAGGCGCCGACACCTTCGTGGCCGGCACGGCTGTCTTCGGCGCCGCGGACATCCGCGCCGCCACCAGTGAACTTCACCGCCTGTGCCTCGCACGGGCCTGAGGAAAGAACGCACATGTCCAGGCAGTGGCTGATCGTCGGAACGATCGTGGTCGCGATGGTGGGCGGCGCCGTGGCGCTGGTGAAGAACAGCCCCGACTCGTACGGCGTGGCGGTCGGCGGGGCCGCGCCCGATTTCCGGGTCGTGGACCTGGCGACCGGCGACTCGATCTCGCTGCGGTCGCACTACAAGGGGCAGGTCACCCTGGTGAACATCTGGGCCACCTGGTGCGGCCCCTGCCGCCAGGAGATGCCCGCCATGGAGGCGGCCTACAAGGAACTCGCCCCGCGCGGGTTCAAGATCGCGGCGGTCAGCATCGACGAGGCCGGACCGGAAACGGTCAAGGCGTTCGCGGCCGAACTGGGCATCACCTTCGACATCCTCCAGGACCAGAGCGGCCTCATCCAGCGCGACTACCAGACGACCGGCGTCCCGGAGAGCTTCCTCCTCGACCGCGACGGGCGCATCGTCAAGCGGATCATGGGCGCCCACGACTGGGGTTCGCAGGTCAATCGCGAGCTGATCGAGCGCCTGCTCGACGAGAAGAGCTGAGCGCCGCGGGTGCGCGTCCTCGGCATCGAGACCTCCTGCGACGAGACCTCCGCCGCCGTCCTCCGCCTCGAGGAGGGGCGACCCACGCTCGAGAGCGTGGTCATCCTCTCCCAGGACGTGCACCGGGTCTTCGGGGGCGTGGTGCCTGAGCTCGCGAGCCGGGCGCACCTGACCGCCATCGGGCCGGTGGTCGATCGCGCGCTCGCCGAAGCCGGCACCGGCATCGAGGACATCGATGCGATCGCGGTCACCGCGGGGCCGGGGCTGGTCGGCGCCCTGCTGGTCGGCCTGATGTACGGGAAGACGCTCGCCTGGGCCACCGGACGGCCGCTCCTCGGCGTGCATCACATGGAGGGGCACCTCTTCGCGCCCACCCTCGAGGACCGCGAACTTCGCGCCGCCGTTCGTGGCCCTGCTGGTGAGCGGCGGCCACACCCTTCTGCTCGACGTGCCGGCCTGGGGGCAGTACCGGCTGCTCGGTCAGACCCTCGACGACGCCGCCGGCGAGGCCTTCGACAAGGTCGCCACGCTCCTCGGCCTGGGATATCCCGGCGGCGCCCCCCTCGAACGCCTGGCCGCCACCGGCCACCCGAAGCGGTTCGTGTTTCCCCGGCCGCTCCTTCGCGACCTGGCCGGCGACGGGCCCAATCGCTGGAACTTTTCCTTCAGCGGCCTCAAGACGGCGGTGCTTCGGGCCGTGCGCCAGAGCAGCGATCTGGAGGCCGACCGTGCCGATCTCGCACGCGGCTTCCAGGATGCGGCGCTCGAGGTGCTGGTGGAGAAGACGGCCACCGCCGCCGAGGAACTCGGCTACCCCACCGCCATGATCGGCGGCGGCGTGGCCTGCAACCGGGCCCTCGCCGCAAAGCTCCGGGAGCGGCTCGGCGATCGCGTCCGCGTCGCGGTGGCCTCCCCGCGGCTCAACACCGACAACGCGGCGATGATCGCCGCCGCCGGCGCCTGGCGCCTGGCGCAGGGGGAGCGCAGCGGACCCGGGCTCGAGCCCCGTGACGACCTGCCGATTCCCGGACTCCTTTCTCCCGCCGCCTGACGCGGAGCACCCATGCCGGTCTATCCGTTCAACCTCCACCTGGGTCCGCTCGAGGTCACCGGTTACGGCCTCATGCTCATGGTGGCCTTCCTCATGGGCGGCTGGCTGATTTCGCTCGAACTCGATCGGCGGGGACTGAATCGCGAGTTCGCCTCCGACGTGATCTTCGCCGCGCTCATCGGCGGGGTCATCGGGGCCAAGGTGTGGTACGCCGCGCTGGTCCACGATCCGGCGGCGCTCCTGGCCCGCGGCGGGATGGTCTGGTACGGCGGATTCGTCGGCGGCGTGCTGGCCGTGCTGTTCAACAGCTGGCGGCTCGGTGTGCCCGCCCGGTGGACGATGCAGGTCATGGCGCCCGCGCTGGCCGCGGGCTACGCGCTGGGGCGGGTCGGCTGCTTCCTCGTGGGCGACGACTACGGCGGCCCCACCTCGCTGCCCTGGGCCGTCTCGTTCCCGCAGGGCAAGCCGCCGTCCACCGCGGGCAACCTCGCCGCGTTCCGGGTGCACGTGCCGGAGGGAATCGACCCGAACACCGTGCTCGCGGTGCATCCGACCCAGCTCTATGAAGTCGGGCTGATGTTCCTGGCGTTCATGCTGCTCTGGAAGCTGCGGAGAAAGGCGTGGGGCACCGGCGCGATCTTCGGCGTATACCTGCTCCTCGCCGGGGTCGAGCGTTTCTTCATCGAAATCCTCCGGGCCAAGGACGACAGGTTCCTGGCCGGCTTTACCCTGGCGCAGCTGACGAGCGTCCTCGTGGCCCTGGCCGGCATTGCGGTGTTCCTCCGCCTCCGGAACACGAGCTCCATCGCCCCGGGCGCCTATCTCACGGCGTCAAAGACCGCGACTGTCAAGTAGTTTGACTGCCATGTAAACACTTGTGGCACAATCAGTTGGTCCTTGAACGCCGAAACCGTCAAGAAACTAGACGATTTCGGCGTTTTTCTGTGTCATCACAGAGACATGTAATGCGTTGCCAGCAAATGATTTACGAAATTGTGACGGATGGCACAAACGGTGCTTATACAAGAGGCAGGAAGGAGCCAGGTCCTCGGCTCCAGAAAAAAGTGGTAGGTCGAAGAAGGGTAGAAACGGACACATCCGTTCGTTTCGATTTACTCAGGGGGCGATCTACCACCTCTCATTGCAAGCGGCCCGCCGAATTCGGCGGGCCGTTTGCGTTGATGGGTGCAGACAGAACCGGCGACGACGGGTCTACCGCCGAGCGTGCAGGCGGGCCTTGAGTCGCTCCACCTCGGCGCGAAGTTCGGCCAGGTCCGCGTCCATCCGCTCGAGGGATCGGAGCAGGTCCTGCTCGAACGACACTCCGCTGGTCGAGCTCGCCGCGGCGGTCGGGACGTCCGCGTTCTCCCCCGGGAGCCGGGGTTCGGGCACCAGTTCCTGCGTGACGCGAAGCCGGCGCGGTTCGAGATAAAAGGTCCACACCACCGCGGCGACCAGCAGGATCAGCAGCAGGCCCTGGGCGGCGAGCGATTCGACCGTGCGGTAGATCCCCAGGCGTTCGACCTGCGGGGCCCAGGAGACCACGGTGATCGGAATGATGCCGCCCCCCTGGAGCTCGGCGATGCCCTTCCCCGCGAAGACGAACGCCATGTAGTAGAGGAACGCACTCGTCACGCCGAAGAACGGCTTGAGCGGCAGCTTGACGCCGAACCGGTTGATCAGGACATAGACCACGCCCAGCACCACCGAGGCCAGGATGATCCCCGCCGTCACCGGCAGCACCGCGCCGCCGGCCGGCCCCGCCACCATCAGCGCCTTGTAGAACAGCACGGTTTCCACGCCCTCGCGGTAGACCGCGAGGAAGGCCACCGACGGGAGCGCGAACGCCGATCCGGACGTGAGGGCGTCCTGGACCTTGCCCTTCACGAACCGGTTCCACTTGGCCACCTCCATCTTGGACAGCAGCCAGTAGCTCACGTAGAAGAGCGCCGCCGTGGCCACCAGCATCGTGGCCCCCTCGAGGACCTCCTGGCTGGCCGGGTAGAAGCGGAAGATGGTCTCGAAGGCCACGGCGGTCAGCAGCGAGACGACCACCGCGGCGATCACGCCCACGTGGATGTCGCGACGGCGCTGTCCGTTGCCGGTCTTCACGAGGAAGGCGATCAGCGCCCCGATCAGGAGGATCGCCTCGAGGCCCTCGCGCAGCAGGATCACGAACGACTGGACGAACAGGTCGGTCCCGGTCATCGGCTTGCCGAGCACCCGCTCTGCGCGCGCCAGCTCGGTGTTCAGTTCCGCACGGAGCACCTGCAGTTCGCCCTGGGTCGCCCCGCCGCCGGCGCGGCCGCGCAGCGTGGCGAACGCGGCCTCGAGGCCGTTGGCCAGCGCCGGATCCTTGCCGCGCACGCCGGACTCGACCTGCTCGAAGGTGAGGTAGGCCTCGAACGCCTCGCCGCTCGCCGCGGCAGGCTGCCCCGCGGCGGCGAGCGCCATGACGGAATCGAGCTGCCGGTTCACCTGGGCGAACACGGCGCCCGCCTCCTCACCGGTCTCCTGCAGGTGGAAGCTCCGCACCGCCGCCAGCCTCGCTCCCGCCTGATCCACCGGGAGGCCGAGCACGGCGGCGATGTCGTTGTCGGTCATCCGGGCCGTCGTGCCGAAGACGCGGAGAGCGGCCGGCACCTCGCCGGCGGGAGCGGGATAGCGAAGGAGCGTGGCGTAGGCGGCGGCGGCCCACCGATCGTCCGCGCTGAGCCGGGTCTCGAAGGCGGGCATCGCCGTGCCAGCCACGCCGATGGTGGTGCGGCGGTAGAAGTCGAGCGGCGAGACGGCCACGAGGCGGACCCCGTCAGTCAGCGCCGCGGGAGGCGGCGTGAGCCCGAGCCCCTCGGGGCCGTCGCCGCGGCCGCCGAGCCCGTGGCAACCGGCGCAGTTCTGCTGATAGACCTGGGCGCCCCGGGCGAGCGACGGCGTGGTCGTCGGCACCTGGTCGAGATCGACGTGAAATTGTTCGGCGAGACCGGCGGTGAGTGCGTGGGCGGAAGCGGCGACCGAATCGGGATCGGCGGACCGGCGCACCGACGCCGCCAGCCGATCGACCGCGGCGACCGTCGGCTGGGCCGCCTCTGCCGGCAGTCGCTCGGCGGTGCGGCGCGCTTCGGCGAGGAAGAGGAGACTCTCCTCGATCTCGGCCGGAGCGACGACCCGGCCACCCTGCATGCCGATCCGGTATTCCTGGGCGGCGAGTTGCACAGTGGTGGCGATCCGCTGGACGACGGGAGCCAGATCGCCTTGTGGTGCGGGCGACTGACCCGCCTGCTGAATCGCGGCGAGGAAGAGGAGAGATCGGGTTGCGCTAATGAGAATCATTATCAGGTAGTTTGGTCAGTGAAGGCCGGAAAGTAGAGTCCGCCGCTCGTATTAGCTAGGGGTATCGCGGGAGAGAATCGCGACCGCACCCGCCACTCCGTGGGTATGCGTCAGCGACAGATGCAGCGAGAGGTCCGGGGAGATCGTCGCGGCCGCGCCGGACAGCGTCATCGTGGGACGCCCGTCCTCCTGCCGCGCCACCTCGAGGTCATGCCAGCTGACGCCGCGCATTCCCGGCAGGGACTGCAGCGCCTTGTACGCCGCCTCCTTGGCCGCGACACGAACGGCAAAGTGCGGGGCGGGATCCGGCTGCTTGAGCACGTAGGCCCGCTCCCCTTCGGTCAGGAACCGGCCCATCGCCCGGTCGCCGTGCCGCGCCAGGATCGAGCGCGCCCGCTCCACTTCCACCACATCCATTCCCACGCCGATGACACTCACCAGCGCCGCCACCAGTATTCGGCGAACGGGCGCAGGAACGCCGGCACCGGCAAGTAGCCGCCGATGACCAGCCCGAGGCACGTCGCCACGATCAACACCGCAGCCGAGAAGGCCCAGAGCGGCCAGCGCGCGCGTTTCCACGCCGCCACGGCCTGCACATCGGCCTCCCACTCGGCCAGCTCCCGCTCCGCGACCCGCACGAGGTCGCCCCACGCGCTTTCCAGCCGTCGCGCCGTGGCCAGCGCCTGGTTCGCCCACGCGGCACCCGATATCCCGTCGAGGCTGCCGGCCGTGCGCAGGAGTGCGCCCGCCACGGCGCCGAGCCGGGCATGCATGGCCCGATGTTCCTGCGGGGTAACCCGATGGCGTTCGACGCGCCACGCCGGCATCCGCGCCGACACGGCGGCCGCCGTGATGCGTCCGTCCACCTCGGCGGTCAGCAGCGCCGCCGACTCTTCCGCGGCCTGATCCCAGAGCGCCACCCACACCGACGGCTGGAGTGCCGCGTGCGCGGTCCGCTCGTCTCCCGCCGCGATCGCCTGCCGTGCCTCGCCGGCCGCCGTCAGGACCCGCGTGACGAGCGCGATGCGCACCGGTGCCAGGAGCCCGGCGACTCCGCCGGCCTCGCCCGGCAGGACGAGGCGCCCGAGTGCGGGGCCGAACTCGGGCAGCTGCACGCCGTCCCTCACCGCCGTTCCCACTGTGGCCGCCCTTCCTTGAGGTCCGACACCGCCAGTACCGCCGGCTCCCCGGTCCGCAGTTCGTAGCGCCGCACGAACTCGGCAAGCGGCTCGGGCTCGAATAGGGCGCGGGGCATCCCCGAGGCGCCGATTGCAGCTTCGATGCTCGCCGGCGTGCCCTCGACCTCCACCATCACATCCATGCGCGGATACCACTCGAGGCGCACCTCGGCCTCGCGCACCCGGTACACCTCGACGAACCGGTCGATGGCCCGCCACACCCGGTACCCGAGGGCGCCGAGGAACTGGGATGGCGCGGCGCCATCGCCTTCGACCGGGAACTCCAGCTCGTCGCGCAGCTTGTACCCGTCAGGCGAGCGCCGGGTCGGCCCCTTCCACGCCATCTGTGCCCGCGGGGGCGCACCGCTGGGCCGCCAGGTCCGCACCCGGACCACTTCGTCCCTCGCAGTAAGGGCATCCTCCCGGTCGAACAGCCGGTCCTCCATCATCCCCTCGAACCCCGCGACGGCCCCCGACTCGAGGAGATGGCGCCGGAGCGCGGCGGGGTCGGCCACGGGCGCCTTGACCTCGAGTTCGTGGACCGGGCCACCCTGTTCACTCATCCGAGGAGCGCCCCGAGCACGGCGTCGGTGTCGGAGAGGTCGACGAAGGCGGCGTGCGCTCCCGCCTCCTCGAGTGCGTCCACCGCGTAGCTCCCAGTGGCGACCGCGATCGCGCGCGCGCCGATGGAGAGCCCGCACGTGACGTCGGCGGGCGTGTCGCCCACGATGACGACCGCCGCGCCGGCGGGAGCCCCGCCGAAGAGCGGCGCGGCGCGAGTCGCCGCGATCGCCGGAAGATCGGGCCGGTGCGCCGAGTCGGAGCCGTAGGCTCCGACCTGGAATCGCGCGGGGTCGAGCCCGCCGGCGCGGAGCTTGAGCCCGGCGCCCCGCACCACGTTGCCGGTGAGCAGCCCGAGGACGACATCGCCGCGCGCCTCGAGACGGTCGAGCAGCGACGGCACCCCCGGCAGGAGCCGGGTGTCGCCGGGCGCCCGCGCAAGTTCGTCCTCGAGGTGCGCGACGTACCGCTCGCACACCTCCGCGATCACCGACGGGTCGTCGGCCGAAGGGTCGCCCGCGGCCTCGAGCAGCTCGCGCACGATCTGGGGGTCGGTCTTCCCGTCGAACCGGATCCGGCGCCAGGCGTCGCCGCTCCCCAGCCGGTCGGCGAGCGCGGCGGTGATGGCCCGACGGCCCGCCCCGGAGGTGAGCAGCAGGGTGCCGTCGATATCGAACAGGACGAGGGTGCGGGTCATGCCGAGGCGGCGGCCCCCGGAATTCGGCGGGCGGTCACCAGCAGCGGCCGGAGCTGCGCCGCCCGGTGGCCCGCCGTCCAGGGCTCGGTGAGCACGCCGCCGCAGGCCACGGTCGAATGCGTCAGGGAATCTCCCGCGGCGAAGAACGCGACGTGGGTCACCCCCTGGCCGTAGTCGCTGAAGAAGAGGAGGTCGCCGGGACGGATCGACTCGTGCGCGACCTCGGTCCCCATGCGGGCCTGCTGGGCGGCGTCGCGCGGCAGGCTGATGCCCCGCGCCGCGAAGGTCGTCTGCACCAGGCCGGAGCAATCCACGCCGAAGTCAGTGACGCCTCCCCACTCGTAGCGCACCCCCGCGAAGGTCCGCTCGGCCCAGCGTTCGGCGGGCACGGCCCGGGCGGCGCGCACCACTTCCTCCATCGGCAGGACGTGCCCGGAGACCAGGGAGCCGACCGACCCGTCGGGCAGGCGGACGCGCCCGTGCTCCAACGCCGCGCGAGCCCGCACGGGGAGGCGGCGACGGCCCGAGGCGGTGTCGATCTCCGCTCCCTCCGACCAGCCGGTGGCCTCCGCGCGCCAGCGCGCCGCGGCTGCGTCGTCGCACTCGACGGCGTAGCCCCGGTGGAGCCACCCCTCGTAGCTGTCGACCGACAGCCGGACCCGGTGCCACATCCCATCGGTCGCGAGCACGGTGGCCGTCTCGCCGAGGACCGTCTGGGTGACTTGCTCCGACCGGAGCGACGGCTCGGCATGGAGGGGCGCCACCGCGGCGCGGGTGATGACCGCGCTCATGCGAGGTTCGCCTCGCGACGCTTTTCCTGGCAGGCCGCGCACCGGTCGACCCCGTGGAAGAAGCAGATCAGGCAGATGAACGTGCCGCAGTCGACGCAGGGGTAGCCCTCGGAGGCGCGTTCCTCCCGTCCGCAGGCGCGGCACTTCATGCCGTCGTGTTCGTGGGTTTCCGCCATGGGCCCTCCGCTCAGATGTCCAGGTTCCAGCGCTTGATCTTGTTGATCAGCGTGGCGCGCGAGATCCCGAGCTCCTGCGCGGACCGGGTACGGTTGCCACTGTGGTGCCGAAGCGTGCGCTCGACGTGCTGGCGTTCCAGTTCCTCCAGCGCCAGCGGGGTGTGCCGCCGGTCGCCGGGACCGGGGCGGGCGCGGAACTCGCCCGGGAGGTGCTCCACCCCCACCGCGGCCTGCCCCCGGCCGAGGATCAGGGCGCGCTCGAGCACGTTGCGCATCTCGCGCACGTTGCCCGGCCAGGTGTAGCCCATGAGGCGATCCAGCGCCTCTCCGCCGATCTGGGAAGGACCGTCGGGCAGTTCCGCGCGGAGGCCGTTGAAGATCCGCGTCACGAGCGCCAGGCGGTCCTCGTGGGAGCGCTCGCGCACCGGCGGCAACCGGACCGGCATCACGCTCAGCCGGTAGTAGAGGTCCTCCCGGAAGCGGCCCTCCTCGACCTCGGCCGCCAGGTCCTTGTTCGTGGCCGCGATCAGCCGTACGTCGACGGTGATCTCCCGGGTGCCGCCCAGCCGCCGGAAGGTCTTCGTCTCCAGCACCTTGAGGAGCTTGGGCTGCAGCTCGAGGCTCAGGTCCCCGATTTCGTCGAGGAAGATCGTGCCGCGGTCGGCGATCTCGAAGAGCCCCTGCTTGCGGTCCTTGGCGTCGGTGAACGCGCCCTTCTCGTGCCCGAAGAGTTCCGAATCGAGGAAGGTCGCGCTGAGCCCCGCGCAGTTGACCTCCACGAACGGCATCTTCGAGCGGGGCCCGAGGTTGTGGATCATCCGGGCCACCCATCCCTTGCCGCTCCCGCTCTCGCCGAGGAGCAGCACGGTGGTGCGCTCGCTCTGCGCCAGCAGCGACACCTGGTGGGCGAACGCCTTCATCGCGGCGGAGCTGCCGAGGGAGTCGAGCCCGCGGCCCGCCCCACCCTGGTGGAACAGCGCCTCGTTGACCCGGCGGAGCCGCGCCTTGTCCGCCACGCGCGCCGCCGCCGCCGACAGGTGCGTCATGTCCACCGGCTTGGTCAGGAAGTTCTCGGCGCCGAGCTGCATGGCGCGGACGGCGGTCGGAACGTCGCTGTTGCCGGTGAGCAGGATCACGCCGGCGTCGCGCTCGCGGAGCTTCTCGAGCACCTCCATCCCGTCCATGCCAGGCAGGTGGAGGTCGAGCATGACCACCTCCGGTCGGAGGCGGTCATAGGTGGCCAGGCCGGCCTCGCCGCTCAGCTCGCGGGTCACCTCCCAGCCGAGCTGCTCGAAATAGTTGCCGATCGCGCGCAGCACGTCCGCGTCGTCGTCGATCAGCAGGACGGAACCGATCATCGTGTCACCTCGGGCCGCGGCCGGGGTGCCGCGGCAATTCAAACCAGAATCGCGCCCCGCCCCCCGGGCGGTTCTCGGCGCGGATGTCGCCGCCGTGCGCGCGGATGATGCCGTGCGAAATCGAGAGGCCGAGGCCCGTGCCCGCCCCGACCGGCTTGGTGGTGAAGAAGGGCTCGAAGATCCGCGCCATCACGTCGGGCGCCACGCCCGGTCCGGTGTCGGCCACCTCGAACGACACGACGAGGTCGTCGGCCCAGAGGCGCACTGATCCCCGCCCGCCGGCCCCCTGCATCGCCTGCTCCGCATTGGTCAGCAGGTTCAGGATCACCTGGCGGATCTGGTCGGCGTCGGCGTGGACCCGCGGAAGGCCGACCGCGGCGTCCACGGTCCAGGCCCCGCTCGGGCGACCGGCCCCGGCGATCACCTCCCGCGCCAGCGCCTCCAGGTCCACCTCGGTCCGCTGGAGCGGCCGCTGCCGCGCGAAGGTCAGCAGGTCGGTGACGATCTTCGCAGCGCGGGTGGCCTCGGCGCGGATGCTCTCCACCACCCGCCGGCTGCCGTCGTCGAGCGGCTCGTCGAGGATCAGCGCCTGCGCCAGCGCGCTGATGCCGGCCAGCGGGTTGTTCAGCTCGTGCGCGACGCCGCTGACGAGGCGGCCGAGCGCGGCCAGTTTTTCCGAGTGGCCGAGCTGCTCGCGAAGGCGCTGCTCGTCGGTGACGTCGCGCGCGATCGCCAGCACCATCGGCACCGCCTCGCCTTCCCCCGACGCGGGTACCGCGACCACGCTCGCCTGGCGCACGCTGCCGTCGGGGCGCCGGAGCTGCATCACGAACTCGCGCCGCTCCCCGGCGCGGACCCGGAGCAACTGCCGCTCGACGTAGTCCCGCTCGGCGGGAACGAGGAAGTCCGCCAGCCGCGGCGCCGCCTCGGTGAAACCGCCCAGGGACCGGGCGGCGGGGTTGACCGAGCGCATCAGGCCCGCCGCGTCCAGCGTGAAGATGGCGACCGGAACCGTCGCGAACAATGCCCGGTAACGCTGCTCGAGCTGGAGGACGTGGCTCACGTCGTCCACCGCCACGACGTGACCGCCTTCCGGGAGCGGCGTCGCCGTGACCACCAGTGCGCGGCCGTCGGCGGCCTCGACGAGGTCGGTCACGGCGGTACCGGCCTCCCGCGCCAGCCCCAGCGGGTCCGGCATCCCCGTCCCCTCGGCGGCCAGGAGACCGCGGAACGGGCGGCCCACGATCTCGGTCACCGGCACGCCGGCCAGCTCGGCGATGAACCGGTTGGCCCGGGCGATCCCTCCCTGGGCGTCGAGGATGGCCAGGCCGCTGCCGGCGGCGTCGAACGCGCTCTGCCACTCGCGCCGGCTCCGGCTCACCAGGTCGAAGAGCCGGCTCTTGCCGATCGCAAGCGCGGCCTGGTCCGCGAACGCCACCGCCAGCCGCCGCTCCTCCGCGACGTATTCCTTGGGCCGGTCGTGGAAGAACGCGAGGACGCCAATCGTTTCATTGGCGAAGACCAGCGGCAGCAGCGCCGCCGAGGCGTAGCCCTCCGCCTGGACGGCGGCGGCGATCGGCGAGGCGAAGTCGCGCCGGGCCTGCTCCACGAACACGGGGCGTCCCTCGAGGAGCGGCTGGGAGGCCGGCAGCGCGCGGAACTGCCGCTCGATCGCCCTGGCGTACTCCGCCGACAACCCCACCCGCGCCAGGCACGACGCGGTGAGTTGCGGGCGATTGACCAGGAAGACGCCGGCGCGCTCCGCGCCGAACACCCGGAGCCCCTCTTCCGCGAGAAAGTGCGTGGTGCGATCGGCGTCCTCGACGCCGGTCAGCGCGTGCGCCACGCGCCCCAGCGCGTCGATCTGGTCCAGCCGCGTGAGCAGCTCGCCGCGGAGCCGGAGCCCACTGACCGCGGCCGCGACCTGGTCGGCCACCGCCTGCAGGAGCAGCAGGTCGTCGTCGCCCGGCACCGGCCACTCGGCGCCGGCTCCCGACACGGTGAGCACCCCGGTCACCACCGAGCCGAACCGCATCGGCACCATCGCGCCGGGGCGCGGGGGCCGGGGACGTCGGGCGTCGGGACCGGCGCCCGGATCCCCCTCGAGGTCCGCGGTCGCCCGCGCCCGTTCCAGCCGCGCCACCGCCACCTGCGGGTCGCGCTCGCCGAGCACGTCCCCGACGCGGTAGAGCCGGGCCTCGCGCCCCACCGCGCCGAGCACCACGAGGCCGTGCTGGTGCTCACCGGGGCGGCCCGCGATCATGGCGCCGGCGGCGTCTGCCACCGCCAGCGCGGCCTGCAGCCCGCGCTCCACCATGGCGTCGAGGGTTCCGAGGCCGGAGAGATCGTGCGCGAGGGATCGAATGGCTTCGGACCCCGCCAGCGCCGCGCGCGCCGCGGCCGCCGCCTCCCGGGTGGTCCCGGCGATGCGCGAGGCCTCGATGGCGATCGCCGCGTGCGCCGCCACCGCCTCGACCGCGCGGACCGCTTCCGCGTCGTACGCCTTGTCACGGTACGATTGGGCCGAGAGGACGCCGATCAGGCGGTCTCCCATGAGCATCGGCGCGTGAATCGCCGACCGGCTGAGCTCCCCTGAGCCGAAGGGATTCCCGCGCGGCGGATCCTCGACGTCGGGCTGCGGAATAACCAGCGTGCGCCGTTCGCGCACCACCCGACTGGTCGGGCCCTCGCCCAGCGGCGCCTCCGAGGGCGGCAATCGCGCGCCGCGGTCGGTGTGCGCCACGAAACGCATCCGTCCGCTGGCGGCGTCCCAGAGCGCCAGGTAGAAGGCGTCACACTGCACCAGCCGGCCGACCTGCTCCTGCAGCACGTCGTAGAGCGCGGCCGGTTCGAGGAGCCGGGCCGTCGCGGCGGCGATGGCGGCCAGCACCTCCATTGGCAGGGCGGCGCCGCGAGGGGCGGTGCTCACGACGGCCCCGCCACCATCACGCGGATGGCGCCCGGCACGACCGTCACCGTGATCGGGGTGGTGCCGCCCAGGTCGCCGTCGAGCTGGACCGGCGTGGGGTGATCGGTCTCCACGTGAATCTCCCGCCCCCGCACGTGGCCGATGCGGGAGCCAGGCCCCTCCTCTCGACGGAGGAAGTGCCAGAAGGCGTGCACCCCTTCTGCGAAGCTGTCGGCCCGCAGCACCACGACGTCGAGCAGGCCGTCGTCCGGCCGGACGTCGTCGCCGAAGCGGAGCAGCGGCGGAATGACCTCGGCGCAATTCGCCACCAGCACCAGCGCGGCGTGCGCCTCGTACTCGACGCCGTCCACCCGGATCTGGTAGCGGTAATTGCGCACCTCGCTGATGAGGCGAAGGGTGGTGGCCACGTAGGCGGCCATGCCCCACCGATGCTTGAGCGCGGGCGGCGTCTCCGCCATGACCCGGGCGTCGAACCCCGCGCCACATGCCACCGCGAAGTAGTGGCTTTCCCCCGAGGCGTCGAGGCGCCCGAGGTCCAGCTTCTTGACCTGCCCGTGGGCGAGGATCTCCGCGGCCCGCGTCGGGCTGGAGGGAATCCGCAGGTTGCCCGCCAGGAGATTGCCGGTGCCGCCGGGGATCAACCCCAGGATCACCCGCGTGCCGACCAGGGCCGAAGCGGCCTGCATCGTGGTGCCATCACCGCCGAAGACCGCCACCGCGTCCACCCCGGCCTCCACTCCTTCTGCCGCGAGGCGGCGCGCGTCTCCCGGGCCGCCGGTGGCCACCACTTCGGTCTGCCAGCCCCCGCGGCGAAGCACGTCGCGAACCTCCCGGACCGTCGTCGGATGGGTCCGCGACGCGGCGGGATTGGTGATGAGGAGGGCTCGACGCACGCTAGAACTCCTGCTCCCAGAGGAAGTCGAGACCGGCCTGGTACCGATCGTTCGTGGTGAGCGGCGAGGTCTGCTGGTCCGCGGTGCAGGAGGTGGAGGGCTCGAAGCTCGCGAGGAACCGCCAGCCCCGCCCGAACCGGTACTCGAAGCTGGCGCCGATGTTCTTGTAGCTGGTCTGTCCGCCGGTGGTGCAGATGCCGGCGCTGAAGGTCAGGAAGCTCTTGCGGCCGATCTGCCACCCCGCCGCCAGCTGGGTGGCGGTGGAGGACCCGTAGGCCCCGCCGGCCGTCCCGGGGCGGAGCTCGATGTAGTCCACGGGCACCCGGAGATCGGTGATCAGCGTGCGCTGCAGTTCGCTGCTGACCGCGCTCGACACGTAGGCGAGCCCGAGGTTGAGCGCCTGCGTCTGGTCCCCGGCCCCGCCGGTGTTCGAGAGGTTCGAGGCCGGCCGCCCGAACATCAGGTACGACACCAGGTTCGTCTGGGAGATCGGCGGAAGCACCGTGGAGGTCAGCTCGAGCTTCGGCTCCTGGAGCGTGCCGGTGATCTTCGCGATGACGTCGATGTCCTGCGTGCCGTCCAGCGGCCTGACGGTGTGCTGTGCCTCGATGTCGAGGTCGGCGTTGAGGTCCGGCGTGCCGAGGAACCGCACCCTGCCCTTCTGCACCTGGAAATCACGCCGGACCGGCCCGATGGCCAGGGTATAGCTCCCGCGCAGGGCGTCCATCCGGCCGTCCACCCGGTACTCCCGGCGGATCTTGTCGACCCGCACCTCGCCGCCCAGTTGAATATTGGCCTCGTTGGACCGGAGCCAGAAGGCGTCGCCCACCTTGAAGATGAGGCTGTCGACGCGGAGCGAGTCCACGAACCGGTTCCGGCTGGCGCGCCCCCGGAGCAGCAGCCGCTCGAACCGCTGGTCGAGCAGGTCGCGGAACTCCGGGTCGTCGAGGTCCACGACGTCCTTCGACACCAGGTCGGCAAAGTACAGCGCCCCGCTGTTGGCGGTGACGCGACCGGTCAGTCGCGGCGCGGACAGCGGCCCGGCCAGCCGCATCCGCCCGCTCCCCTCCAGCGTCAGGAATCCCCGGATATCGCTCGCGCGGAAGTTGTCGAGGTCGAGCTTGAGGTCGAGCGTCGGGTTGGTCAGCGACTCGAAGCGGAGCGCTCCGGTGGTCCGGAAGGACCCGGACCCCGGCTCGGTCCGGAGGAGGAGCGAGTCGAGGACGAGCGAGTCGCCAGTGAGCCGTGCGTGGCCGGCGATCGTCGAATACCGGACGCCGAGCCCCGGGACCGAGGCCTTGCCGTTGTTCACGTCGAGGAACCCGGCCAGCCGTGGCGCCTGCCATGTGCCTTCGACCCTCGCGTCCACCCGCAGCACGCCCGACACCCGGCGGACGCTCGTGGTGAACGCCTCGAACGCCCCGAGGTCGAGGCTGTCCGCCTGGGCGCGCAGCACGAGCGGGCCGTCGACCTGGCGGTGTGCGACCCGCGCGAACGCGAGGTCGAGCGGGAGGGATGCGGTGACGCCGAGAATCCGCTGGCCCGTCTTCCAGATCGAGAGGTTGCCCTGCAGCAGCCGGTCCTCGTAGTGCAGGATGCCCTGCACGAACGGGGAGTGGAAGTCGCCGAAGACGGCGTCGCCGAGGGACGCCGTCCCGTCGATGGTCGGCGCCGCGCGGGTCCCGCCGATCTCGAGGTTCGCCCCGATCCAGCCCGACACCCCGGTGGTGTCCCGCTGCATCAGGCCGGTCACGTCGCGGAGGGCCAGCCCGTAGACGTCGAGCCGCAAGTCGCCCGGCCCCTCGCCCGGCAGCTTTCCGGCCAGGTCGATGGCCCCGGAGCCTTCCTCGGCCTCGAGGTGAAGTGGCGAGAGCACCGTTCCCGAGTCGTTCGTCGTGGCGGAGGCCGGCGCGCGGAGCCGCCAGGTCTGCCCGGTCAGGCCGACGGCGAGGGAGTCGAGCGAGGCGACACGGGTCGTCGAGTCGGAGCGATAGCCGCCCGCCGCCCCGAAGCCGACGCCCTCGCCGCTCTCGAACGAGGTGGACCACCTGAGCGAGTCGCTCCACCCCGCCGCGCTCGCCCGGACGTTGGTGACCGCGGCCTTGCCGGCGCCGAGGGTGTCGGCGAGCAGTTCCAGACTGAGCCGCGGCCGGGAGCCGCCGACCCACCCGAGGGTCGCCGACAGGGAGTTGAGCCGGACCCCGCGGAAGCGCACCTGCGAAGCGTCGGCGAAGCCGGAAACCACGAGCGAATCCAGCGCGCCACTCACCGACAGGTCCGCGCGGCCCCGGCCCAGCAACCGCGCACCGGTGGTGTCCGGTTCGAGCGCCAGCGCGCGGACCAGGAGCGAGTCGAACGCCTGGAGGCTGTCGATGTCGGCCGTCAAGTCGAGCTGCCCCTCGTGCGGCAAGACCCAGCCGAGCGAACCGTGGCTCTCCAGCCTGCCGCCGCGCCATTGCACTTCGAGGGTGTCCACGACCAGGAGGCTGTCGCGCACCGCGAGGCGCGCCACGGCGGTGTCGAGGTGGAACGCGCCATAGCGGCCGGGGCCAAGGGCGCCGGTCACCATGCCTTCAGGCGCCCGCAGCGTGTCCATCGAGCCCGCCACCAGCAGCCCGCCCGAGAGGTCGGTCGAGGGGCCGACCCCCGAGAGCGCGTGGAGGTCCACGTGACGGAAGTCGATCCGGAGCGAATCCCCGCCCCAGAGCGGGGGACTCGCGAACGCCGGCCCGCGGAGTTGCAGCTCCCCGACTTCGCCGTGGACGTCGGCGTCGAGGTCCATGCGCGCCAGTGTGCCGGTCAGGCGCACGCGCCCGGAAATCGAGCCGAGGCTGGTCAGCGTCGGATACCCGGCGCGGATGCCCTCGAACGAAAGCGAGTCGAGGTTGAGGTCGCCGTCGAACGCGGTGACCAGCGTGCGGGTGTCCAGCCGGATCCAGCCGTCCGCCGCGCTGGGCGGGCGCGCGCCGTCCTGCTGCCACATCGTGCCGGTGAAGAGGACGTCCTTCCAGGGGCCGTCGAGCGTGCCGGCCAGCCGCGCGCGTCCCTGCAGGGTGACCGTCGGCGTGAGCAGCTGCACCGTGCGGAGGTCCACGTCCGACGAGGTGAGCGCAAACTTTCGGAAGATGACGCCCTCCACCCCGCCCATGAGCAGGTGCCCCCGGCCCACGAAGTGACTGGTGGCCCCGCCCGGCACCCCGTTGTCGGTCATCGACACGTCGAACGCGAGGTCCAGGTCCGACAGGAAGCCGCTGCCGCCCAACGTGCCGGAGATGCTGCCGATGAGCGGCAGCGTGTCGAGATACGGTCGGACCGCCTCGAGATCCAGGCGCTGGATCCTCAGCGCCATGTCCCGCACGCCGAGCCCGCGGCGTGCGTCGGTGATTGCCACGACCGAGCCGTCGATGCGCGTGGTGTCGTTCTCGAGATGGAGATCCTGCAGCGCGTACTCGACCCGCTCCGCCGAAACCGACTTTGCGACCACCACCGAACTCCCGTGCAGCGCCGGAAAGTCGGGAGACACCCAACGAAGGTCGACCAGGTCGAGCTGGCTCAGGCGCATCCCGAAATCGAAGAGCAGCGGTCCCTCGGGCCAGGTCACGGCGCCCGCGCCCTGGAACCGGGAGTTGGGCAGCGCGCCGCGGGTGATCTCGAAGACCAGGCTGTCACCGTGGATCCGGGCCCGGCCGCGCGCCTGTTCGACTCGGACGCCGGGATCGCTGACCCGCACGCCGAGGGTGTCGATCTCCATGCTGAGCGGCTTGTGGTCCGGCGTACTGATCACCAGCCGGGACAGCCCGAGCGCCAGGCTGTCGAAGCGCCGCACCTCCTCGAGGCCCTCGGGCCCTGCGACGATCGCCTTGCCGGGGAGGGCCCGCTGCGCGGCGAGGACGGAGTCGCCGAGGCGCGGCGCCACCCAGGTCGGCGGATTCCAGGGGAGGCGAAGCGTGAGCGTGCCGCGGTGGAGCTGGAGGTCCTCGATCTCGATCAGCGGCGAGGGGCCGCCGCCGGGGCCCTCGCCGAGGTGCAGCACTTCCTCGTAGTTCATCCGGCCCGAACGGTGGCGGACCAGCTCGATCACCGGGTCCTCCGCGACGACCTGCGAGAAGACGAACCGGCGCGCGAGCAGGTTGGGCAGCCGGTAGCGCAGGTCGAGCCGCGGAATCGCGGCTACGCGCCCCCCGGAGCTGTCGGAGAGGACCACGTCCCGCAGCGTGAGAGAGGTCAGGAAATTCCCCGAAACCTCGCCGATGTCGAGATGGCCGCGGAACACCCGGTCGGAAAGGGTGGTGACCGTGCGGGCCAGGAGATTGCGACCCGGGGGCGCGACGCTCAGTGCCAGGAGCACGCCCACGACGAGCGCCACCGTGCCGAAGACCGTCACGAACACGAAGTGGGCGACGCGGCGGCGCATCAGAACGGCTGCCCGATGGCGAAGTGCACCACGAACCGGTCCGGATTCCCGCCCGGGACGTAGTTGTCGCGGATCTTGAGCAGGTTGTTCTGCCGGTCCAGATAAAGCGTCCCCGATTGCCGGGCGTAGCCGTTGTACCCCACGTCGAGCCGCATCGGGCCAAGGGGCGTCACCAGCTGGAAGCCCATCCCCGGCGTGACGCGGAGGGAGGGTCCGGTGGCGTACCGGTCCCAGAGCGTGCCGGCGTCCACGAACATCACCCAGCGCAGCAGCCGGCCCCACACCGGCGAGGGCAGGCGGAGCTCGACGTTGCCGACGGCGAGCATGTTTCCGCCGACGGGCGAGTACCGGACCGCGCCCTGGGGGATGTAGCCGGTGCCGATCGAGTCCAGCGGGAAGCTGTCGTTGACCACCAGGTAGTTGATCGGTCCCAGCCCGTTCAGTTGGTAGCCCCGGACGTCGTTGGGACCGCCGGCATAGAACCGGTTGGCGGGCGGCACGTACCGGGTCTCCTCGAGCCCGAACTGCGTGATCGGGGCCCAGAGCGCGCCGCCGAGGATCCGCCAGCTGAGCACCGCGTTGCGCGAAATCGTGTGATACCAGGCACGCTGCGCCACCAGCTGGAGGAACTCCTGCGTCGGGGCCGAACCGAGCAGCTGGGAACTGATCGTGGTCTGGACGGTGGTCCGCGTCCCCCGCGACGGGTTGAGCGGGTTGTCCACCGAGGGAAACGTCGCGGAGGCGGTGAGCGTCCCGAGGCCGAGCTTGGCGCTCAGCCGCGCGATGTCGTCGGCGCTGCAGACGTCCAGCGAGACGCAGAAGCTCGCCGGGCTCGCCTGCGTGCTGCCGTAGGTGTAGGCGTAGGTGAGCGACAGCCTGGCCCGGCGAAAGGTCTCGCGGTTGAGGCTCAACCCGGCGCCGACTTCCTGACGGAGGTAGACCAGGTAGTCGGAGCGCCGGTCGGCGAAGATGGTCGTCGCGAGGGTGTTGTGCGGCGAGAGAAACGCAGGCCGGCGGAGGGAGACCGCCAGGTTGTAGTTGACCTGCCCCGACCCGAGGGTGTCCGGCTTGAGCTGGGAGCACAGGGCGTTGTTCTCCATGCCCCACGCCGTCGGCTCGCCCACGCCGATCTTCGAAAGCCGGCCGCTGAAGTCGAGAATGCGGCCGCCGCCGGCGAAATTCCGGAAGGTGATCCCCGCCCCGAGACGGAGACAGTCGTCGGTGGCGTAGCCGGCGCTTCCGCGGGCCTGGCGCGGCTTGCTCTCCACCACGCGCACCTGCAGCGGCACCGAATCCGACGTGACGTCATACAGCGTGCTGTCGATGCCCACGGAGGCAAAGCTGAACAGTTCGGAGCGGTACAGGTTGTACTGGCTCCGGAAGAGGTCCAGCTGCGAGAATTGCTGGCCGGGACGCGTCGCCATCAGGGAACGGACGACGTCCGGCTTGACGCGGCTGGTCCCGCTGACCCGGACCGCGCTCACGTCGGAGAGGAGCCCGGGCTGCAGGTCGATGGCGGCCTTCGCGGTGAGCCGGGTCTTGTCCACTTCGAAGCTCTGGAACGACACGGCGTCCGGGAAGCCGCGGTCGCGCAGCCGCCGCACCAGGGTGTCGGCGGTGGCTTCCAGGGCGATGCGGCTGAACGGGTCGCCCACCTGGAGCGGGAGCGAGCCCACGAGCGTTTTCCGCCCGGCGAGCGAATCGACGCCGAGGACATCCAGCGAATCCAGCCGGACCGGCGGGCCCTCGGTGATCACGAAGGTGATGTAGATGTCCTTCGGGGTGCGCCGGACGAGCGTGTCCACCTGGGCGTTCAGGTACCCGGACTTGCGGTACAGCAGCGTCAGCCGCAGGACGTCGCGCTGGAACTCGAGTTCGTCGAACGTCCGCTTTTCGCCGAGGCCGATCCAGCTGACCACTCCCGCCCGCACGAACCAGCTGGAATTGGTGGTGGCGATGGCGGCGGAGAGTTGCACGTCGTCGAGCGCGTGATTGCCCTTGAAGCTGAGCCCGCGCACGATCAGTGATTCGTCCTGCGCCGCGAGCGGCTGGACGGAACACAGGATGGCGAACATCGCGCCGAGCACGCCCCGGGGCATGCTCACGCGGCGGAACTCCGTGACGCGGGCCAGCGCGTGATTGACGGCATGCTGTAAGATGCCTAGTTTCACCATCTTACGCCACGGCGGAGGGGCCCCTGGCTCCGCCTCCTTCCGGTGCGCCGATTCCCCGCCGCCGACCCGCATGGATCCGCTGCCGATGATGCGCTCCCTCGTTGCCGCCCTGCTGGTCCTGACCGCGTGCGGGGGCGGAGGCGGACCACGTACCATCACCTACTATTTCACGGCCGATCCGCGCTCGCTGGACCCGGCCTTCTCGACCGACGTGCCCAGCGGCGAGATGGTCGCGATGCTGTTCGACAACCTCACCCAGTTCAACCCCGCCGGCGGCCTGGTGCCCGGCCTTGCCACCCGCTGGGAAGCCGACTCCGCCGGGGCGCAGTACACTTTTCACCTCCGCACGGGCGCCACCTTCCACGACGGCCGCCCCATCACCTCCGGCAGCGTGCGGGCGTCGTACCTGCGGGTGCTCCGCCTGGCCTCGAAGGGGTCGCGGACCTGGAATCTCACCCCGATCAAGGGGGCGGCCGCCTTCGCCGCCGGCACGGCCACCGACGTCGAGGGCATCGCCGTGCCCGACGACTCCACCGTCGTGTTCACTCTTGAGGAGCCGCTGAACATCTTCCCCAAGCTCCTCGCGATGCCTGCCGCGGCGGTGGTGCCCGAGTCGATCGGGCCCGACTTCAGCGAGGCGCCGGACGGAAGCGGTCCCTGGCGCTTCGTCTCGTGGTCGCACGACGACGAACTCCTCCTGGCCGCCAATCCCAGCTATTGGGGCGGCCGCCCGCTGTCGGACACGCTGCGGGTCCGCATCATTCCCGAGCCGCTGACCCAGGCGGCTGAATACGAGTTCGGACAGCTGGCGGTCGTGGAGGTCCCCTTCAGCGAGACGGCCCGCTGGGAGGCGGATCACGGGCCGGAGCTGCAGCGCCGCGCGGCGCTCCGGGCCCTGTACGTGGCCATCAACACGCGGCGCGGCCCGCTCAAGGATGTCCGGGTGCGCCGGGCGCTCAACATGGGCGTGGATGTGGGCACGATGCTCCGGAACATCATGGCCGGACGCGGCGTGCGGGAGGCGGGCGCGATTCCCCCGGGCATCGAGGGATACGACAGCACGCGCGCGCCCTACCGGCACGACCCGGCCGCCGCCCGCGCCCTCCTGGCCGAGGCCGGCTACGGGAAGGGGCTCACGCTCAAGCTGTGGCGGACCCAGCGCACCGAGCTCGCCCGGATCGCGCAGGCCATCCAGCAGAGCCTGGCCGAGGTGGGCGTCACGATCGAGATCGTCGAACGGGACGCCTCCAGCGCCCGGGCGGCCTCGTCGAAGGGCGAGGCGGACCTGTTCCTCACGGACTGGTACGCCGATTATCCCGACCCCGAGAGCTTCAACTATCCCACCTTCTACTCCGGGAACGCCGGCAGCGGCGGGAACCGGGCGTTCTTCAGCGATCCCGCCATCGACAAGATGATCCTCCTGGCGCGCCGCACCCCGAACACCGAGCTCAAGGACAGCCTGAGCCGCGCCATCGACGCGCAGGTCTTCGCGGCCGCGCCGTGGATCTTTCTCTGGTTCCCGGTGGACCTGTGGGCCGAGCGGCCGAACGTCGAGGGGTGGGAGGTGCCCGCGATCTTCAACGGCCAGCGCTGGCGCACGGTGCGGCGGACCCCGTGACGCGATTCCTCGCCGGACGCCTGTTGCTCGTCCTGCCGACGCTCTTCGGGGTGCTCGTGGTGGCGTTCCTGCTGCTCAACGTGGCCCCCGGGGATCCGGTGCAGGCGATGGTCGGCGAACGGGCCGACTCCGCGACGATCGCGCGGCTCCGCGCCGAACTCCACCTCGATGAGCCGCTCCCCCGGCGCTTCCTCCTCTACTCGGCCGGCGTGCTGCGGGGCGACCTCGGCAACAGCTACATTACCGGGCGCCCGATCCTGCGGGACCTGCTGCATCGCTTCCCGTACACGCTCCGGCTCGCGCTCGCCGCGATGCTCTTCGCCGTGAGCACCGGTCTCGCCGTCGGCATCGTGGGGGCCTGGCGGCCAGGCACCTGGTTCGACCGCGTCATGACCCTCGGCGCGTATCTCGGGGTGTCGTTTCCGGTCTACTGGGTGGGCTTGCTGCTCATCCTGGTGTTCGCCGTCAACCTGCACTGGCTCCCCCCCTCCGGCTCCGGGGGGCTCGCCTTCCTGATCCTGCCGGCGCTCACCCTCGGCATGCGGTCGGTGGCGGTCGTCGCGCGGATGACGCGCGCCGCCATGCAGGAAGTGCTGCAGGCCGACTACATCCGGTCCGCACGGGCCATCGGCCTCGGCGAGGGCCGCGTGGTGCTCCGCCACGGCCTGCGCAACGCGCTGCTGCCGGTCATCACGGTCGTCGGGCTCGACTTCGGCAGCTACTTGACGGGCTCGATCCTGACCGAGACCATCTTCTCGTGGCCCGGCGTCGGCCGGTACGTGCTCAACGCCATCTCCAAGCGCGACCTCCCCGCCGTGCAGGGGAGCATTCTTTTCCTCAGCGTCGTGTTCGTGCTGGTCAACCTCCTCACCGACCTCCTCTATGCCGAAGCCGATCCGCGGGTCTCGTATGACTGACTCCCGCCGCGCCCTGCTGGCCCTGCTCCTCGCCGCCGTCCTCGGCGCCACCGCCGCCAGCGCTCAGGCGCTGCAAAAGCGGATCAACACGCGCCTCGACAGGGCCCCGCTCGACCGCAACCTCTGGGGCGTCGTCCTGCTCGATCCCTCCGGCAAGCAGCTCTACGCCCGGAACGCCGACCGGATGTTCATCCCGGCCAGCAACACCAAGCTGGTGGTGACCTCGGTGGGCTCGGCGCTGCTGCCGCCCGACTGGACGGTGCGCACCAGCGTCTATTCCAGCGGGCCGGTGGAAGGCGGGGTGGTCCGCGGCGACCTCGTCCTCTACGGCCGCGGCGACCCGACGATGAGCAAGCGATGCTACGCCGTGGACACGAGCGTGGCCGGCGCCTGCGACACCGACCCGTTCCTGCGGCTCCGGGTGCTCGCCTCGGCGCTCCGCGCGCGCGGCATCACGAGCGTGACCGGCGACCTGGTGGGCGACGGCAGCTACTTCTCCGGCGACCTGGTCAACGGCGACTGGGAGGAGTACGACCTCAACTGGTGGTACGCGGCGCCGGTCTCGGGACTCGGCTTCAACGACAACAGCATCGACTTCACCTACGCGCCGGGCGCGGCGGCCGGCGCCCCCGCCGTCATCAGCTTCACGCCGGACTTCGGCACCGTCGCGTTCGAGAACCGCACGCGGACCGTCGCGGCCGGCCAGCCGACCACGATCGACTTCTACCGCGAGCCGGGGACGATGCACGTCTGGGCCGAGGGCGACGTGGCCCTCGACTCCAAGGGGAGCAAGGAGTACTTCGCCCTCCCGGACCCGGACCTCTTCACCGCGCTGGCGCTGCGGTCTGTGCTGGCCGACAGCGGGATCGCCATACTCGGCAGCACGCGTTCGACCACCGACTCGACGCGCTACCGCGCGGCGCGCCAGGCGGCGCCGCTGGCGGAGGTCGAGTCCCGCCCGTTGAAGGACTGGATCTTCCCGATCCTCAACACCAGCCAAAACTGGTACGCGGAGATGCTGCTCAAGCAGCTCGGCCGCCAGTTCGGCGAGAGTGGATCCTGGAAGGGCGGACTGGCGGTGGAGCGCAAGTTCCTGGTCGATTCCGTACAGCTCGACTCTACCCAGTTCGCGCTGCGCGACGGCTCCGGGCTCTCGAGCGCGAACCTCGTGTCGCCGCTGTCCTTCGCGCGCCTGCTGGCGTGGATCCATCGTCACCCGCACTTCGCGTCGTTCTCCGCGGGACTCCCGCAATCGGGCCAGCGCGGCTCCCTCAAGTCGCGCTTCGTCGGGACGCCGCTCGAAGGGCTGGTGCATGCCAAGACCGGCAGTATCAGCCGGGTCAACACGCTCTCGGGCTACATCGAGCTCCCGGGCCGGACGCTCACCTTCTCGGTGGAAGCCAACAACCACACGCTCGGCAGCAGGGTCATGCTTCCCCAGATCGACAGTCTCGTCGTGCAGATGGGGAAGAAGTAGGGTGGCCGAGGCGCCGCTCCGCGTCGCCGTCATCGGCTCCGGCCCCGCGGGCTTCTTCACGACCGAGCACCTGCTCCGACAGGAGCAGCCGGTCTCGGTGGATCTCTTCGACCGGCTCCCGACCCCGTTCGGCCTGGTGCGCGGCGGCGTGGCGCCGGACCACCCCAAGATCAAGTCGGTCACCCGGGTGTACGAGAAGGTCGCGGCGCACCCCGCGTTCCGCTTCTTCGGCAACGTGACGGCGGGACGCGACATCACCGCGGAAGACTTCGCCCGACATTATCACGCCGTGGTCTGGGCGGTCGGCGCCGAGACCGACCGCCGCCTCGACATCCCCGGCGAGGACCTCCCCGGCAGCCATACCGCGACGGAGTTCGTGGCCTGGTATAACGGGCACCCCGACTTTCGCCACCGCCAGTTCGACCTGAGCCAGGAATCGGCGGCGGTGGTGGGCGTGGGCAACGTGGCGATGGACGTGACGCGGATCCTGGCGAGCGATCCCGACGAGCTGGCCCGGACCGATATCGCGGCCCACGCCCTCGCGGCGCTCCGCGCGAGCCGTGTCCGCACCATCTACCTGCTCGGGAGGCGGGGTCCGGCGCAGGCCGCATTCACCAACCCCGAGCTGAAGGAATTCGGGGAGCTGCCGCTCGCCGACGTGGTGGTGCGGCCGGCGGATCTCGCGCTGGACCCGGCCACGCGCGCGGCCCTGGAGGCGAACCCCGACCGCGAGGCGGAGAAGAACCTGAAGACGCTCCACGGCTTCGTCGAGCGAGGTCTCCTCGGGCGGCCGCGCCGGATCGAGTTCCGGTTCTGCACCTCGCCGCTCCGCCTCGAGGGCGACGGCCGGGTGGAGCGCATCGTCCTGGGAACCAATCGCCTTGTGCCGGGAGATCGCGGCGTCCAGGCGATACCCACGGGCGAGGAGGAGTCGGTGCCGGTGGGACTGGTGTTTCGTTCGGTGGGATATCGCGCCTTGCCGGTGGAAGGCGTGCCGTTCGACACGATCCGGGCCGTCATCCCGAACGATCGGGGCCGGGTGCTCGATGGCCCGGGCGGCACGGTCGTGGGAGCGCACTATGTGGCGGGATGGATCAAGCGGGGGCCGAGCGGGGTGATAGGCACCAACAAGCCGGACGCGGCCGAGACGGCGGAGCGCCTGCTCGAAGACGCCGCACGCGGCGCACTTCCCGCCCCGCCGGCACCGGCGCCGGACGCAGTGCACGACCTGCTCCGCACGCGGGGGGTCGAGGTCGTCACCTGGGCGGACTGGCAGGCGCTCGACGCGCAGGAAGTGGCGGCGGGCGCGGCCCGGGGAGCGCCACGAGAAAAGGTCACCGACACCGGCGAGATGCTCGCCATCATCCGGGGCGCGAGGCAGCGGCGATGAAGATCTACACGAAGACAGGCGACGAGGGCCAGACCGGGCTCTTCGGCGGCGGTCGGGTGCCGAAGGACCACCCGCGGGTGTCGGCGTACGGCGACGTGGACGAGCTGAACGCCGTCCTCGGCGTGGCCCGCGCCGCCGCGCCCGGCGACCGGTTCGACCCGCTGCTGGAGCAGGTCCAGCGCGACCTCTTTGCGATCGGGGGCTACCTGGCCACGCCCGATCCCGCCAAGGTGGCCGCGGCGCTCGCCAAGGCGGAACTGCCCGCCACCCGGGTCACTGATTTCGAGCGCGCCATGGACTCGGCGGACGAGGAGCTCCCTCCGCTCAAGGCATTCGTGCTGCCGGCCGGCACGCCGCAGGCCGCCGCGCTGCATCTCGCGCGGACCATCTGCCGCCGCGCTGAGCGGAGCGTCGTGCACCTGGCCCGGGAGGCCGAAGTGCCGCCGCTCTTCATCGTCTACCTCAACCGCCTTTCCGACCTGCTCTTCACCCTCGCTCGGCTGGCCAACCACCGGTCCGGCGTGGCCGACGACACGTGGTAGCCGTGCCGGATATCCGCGTCACCCACGCGCTGGGCGCTTACGACGTAACCGTCCGCGCAGGGGCGCTGGACGACCTCCCTGCGCGCGTCCGCAGCCTTTGGCCCGAACGGAGCGTGGCCCTCATCACCGACGAGACGGTGCGAACGCTTCTCGCCGACCGGCTGGCCGGCGGGCCGTGGACGCTCGTGCTGTCGGTGCCACCGGGGGAGTCCTCGAAGACCCGGGCACGATGGGAAGCCCTCACGGACGCGCTGTCCGCCGCCGGATTTTCCCGCGACGCGGCGATCGTGGCCCTCGGCGGTGGCGTCGTGGGCGACTTGGCCGGGTTCGTCGCCGCGACGTTCGCGCGCGGGATTCCGTTCCTGCAGGTCCCGACGACCCTGCTCGCCATGGTGGACTCCTCGGTCGGTGGGAAGACCGGCGTGGATACGCCGCAGGGAAAGAACCTGGTGGGCGCCTTCCACCCGCCGGCGGGCGTGCTGGCGGACCCGACCGTGCTCGCCACCCTCCCCCTGCACGACTACCGCGGTGGGCTGGCCGAAATGGCCAAGCACGGGATCGTGGCCGACGCCGCGTACTGGTCGGAACTCCAGGCCAGGGCCCCGGACCTCGCGGCGCGCACCCCCGAGGCGCTCACCCCGCTCATCCGGCGGAGCGTGGAGATCAAGGCGGCGGTGGTGACCGAGGATGAGCGCGAATCGGGTCGGCGCTCGGTGCTCAACGCCGGGCATACGGTGGCGCACGCCATCGAGCAACTCTCGCGCTTCGCCGTGTCGCACGGCGACGCCGTCGCGATCGGGCTCGTGGCCGAGGCGCACCTCGGGGAGTCCATCGGCATCGCGAGGAAGGGGTTGGCGGCGGAAATCGCCGCGGGACTTCGCGTCCTCCGCCTCCCCACCCACGTTCCCGCCGACCTCGCGGCGAATGCCCTCCTCGACGCGATGCGACTCGACAAGAAACGCTCCGGAACGCAGCTTCGTTTTGCGCTTCCGAAGGAAATCGGCGTCATGGCGCGAGACGATGCGCGCTGGACCATTCCGGTCAGCGACGCCGCCGCAATTGTGCACGCTCTCCGCAGTGCCGGCGCCGCCTGAATCCACATCTATCCACAAAATAGCTAATTCGTGTGAATTGGTAACTGATTTATTTAGAATCGGTTACAACGTTCATTCACCTTTTCCGCCCACTTGGACTTGTGGCAAAAGTGGAGGAATTTTCCAACCCATTCAAGGTGAATAGTTTGTGATGTGGAAAGAAAATATTGCTTGACCAGTTTTTAGGCGTGTCCTATATTCGCACACCGGTCGCCATTCCGCGGCACCGCACTCCCAATTCCAGAACCGCGTTCTGCTCGCGCTACCACCCACGGGGACGACCATGGCCCACGGCGTTGTCAGCAAGGCAAAACCCCTCTTTCGTGCGGTTCCGACCGGGGCCTTCGACCAATACCTCCACGACATCCAGAAGCTGCCGATGATCACCGACCCCGCCGAGGAAAAGCGGCTGGCGCGGCGGGCCCAGGATGGAGACGAAAAGGCGGCCGAGCGCCTGGTCACGGCCAACCTCCGCTTCGTCATCTCCTACGTGAAGAAGTACCAGGGGCACGGCCTCGATCTCTCCGAGCTCGTGGCGATCGGGAACGAAGGGCTCCTCAAGGCGGTCCGCAAGTTCGATCCCGACCACGGCGTCAAGTTCATCTCGTACGCCGTCTGGTGGGTCCGCCAGGCCGTCCTCAAGGCGCTCGCGGAGCAGACCCGCAGCGTGCGCATCCCGCTCAACCAGAACTCCGCGCTGATCAAGATGTCCCGCGCCGAAAGCTTCCTGGCCCAGGAGATGGGCCGCGAGCCCACCGACCGGGAGGTGGCCACCGCGCTGAACGACTCGGTCGAGAACGTCCGGCTGGCGCGGCGGATGAGCTCGGGCGAGATGTCCCTCGACGCGCCCGTCGAACGGAGCGACCGCGGGGCGAGCACCTTCGGCGAGCGCTTCCCCGGACCCGGGGGCAACGACATCGAGGAGCACACCGACGCCCGACTGACCCGCGAGTTCATCGACCGGCTCTTCGACCGCTACCTCACCCCGCGGGAACGGAAGATCCTCTATCTGTATTACGGACTCGACGAGGGGTCCGACGCGATGACCCTCGAGCGCATCGGCGAACTGCTGGGCGTCACCCGCGAGCGGATCCGCCAGATCCGGGAGCGCGCCTTCGAGAAGCTGCGCCAGGCCCCCGACGTGAAGGGCCTCAACGGGATGTGGGGCGCCGCGTAAGCGGGACCGCCGCGCCGTCCCGGACCCCGGACCGACCCTCTCCGCCCAGCCGCGGGGAGGGTCGTCGGCTTCTGCGGATGCCTCCCGCCCTGATGATGCGCTAGATTTCCGGCATGCCCTCCCGGCTCCCGCTCTTCCCGCTCGACATGGTGCTCTTTCCGGGGACGCCGCTCCCGCTGCACATCTTTGAGCCCCGCTACCGCGCCATGCTGTCGGACTGCCTGGCCGGCGACGAGCGCTTCGGCCTCCTGCCTGCCGGTCGCGACGGAAGCCCTCCCCTGCCGGGGACGGTGGGCTGCGTCGCGCGGGTGCGCGCGTCCCAGCAACTCCCGGACGGCCGCTCGAACATCGTGGTCGTGGGCGAGCGGCGATTCCTCCTGCGCCAGGGCGTCACCGGCTCCACGCCGTACCTGATCGGTCTGGTGGACACCTTCGACGACCTGCCCGGTCCCGAGGTGCCACCCGAGGTCCACGCGGCGCTTCGCGAGGTGGCCACGAGCTACCTCGACGCCATCGAGACCCTCGGCGGGCCGGGCGACCGGACCGAGTGGGCGGACGACGCCGAGGCGCTCTCTTTCCAGGTTGCGGCGGCGGTGGACTTCGAGTTTCCCGTGAAGCGCCGTCTCCTCGAGCTCCGCACCGCCTCCGAACGGGTGGCGCTGCTCCTGGAACTGCTGCCTCCGCTCGCCATGGAAGCCGCGGCGCGGGCGCGGGTCCACAGCCGGGCGCGCACCAACGGAAAGGGCGGCCCCCACCCCGACATCGTCGTCGCGACGTGAGCGAGGCGCTTCGGGCCGAACTCGCGCGGATCGTCGGTCCGCGCTGGGTCCGCTCCCGGCCCGCCGAACTCGCCGCGTACGAAGCCGACGGGCTTCCCACCCACGCCTCGCGCCCCGCATTGGCCGTGCTCCCCGGCGACCGGCGCGAACTCACCGACGTCATTCGACTGCTCCACCTCGCCGCCGTCCCCTTCGTGGCGCGCGGCGCGGGCACCGGCCTCTCCGGCGGCGCCTTGGCCGGCGGCGACGCGGTCCTCGTGATCCTCACCCGGCTCAACCACATCCTGCGCCTCGATCCTGCCTCACGGCGCGCGGTCGTGGAACCGGGAGTCGTCAACGCGCGGCTCTCGGAGGCGGCGTTGCCCCACGGACTCTATTACGCGCCCGATCCATCGAGCCAGACGGCGTGCACGCTCGGGGGGAACGTGGCCGAGAACGCCGGCGGCCCGCACTGCCTCAAGTATGGCGTCACCACGAATCACGTCGTCGCGCTCGACATCCTGCTGCCCGACGGCCGGCTGGCGCGCCTGGGCTCACCCAGCGGCGAGCCGTGGGGACCCGACCTGGTCGGGCTGTTCGTCGGCAGCGAAGGGATGTTCGGCATCGCCCTCCAGATCACGTTGCGGCTCGAGCCGCTGCCGCCCGCCGTCCGCACCCTTCTCGCCGCGTTCCCGACCCTCCGTGCCGCCAGCGAAGCCGTCAGCGGCATCATCGCCGCCGGCATCGTCCCGGCGGCGATGGAGATGATGGACCAGGCGTGCGTCCGCGCCGTGGAGGCGTCGATCTACGCCGCCGGCTACCCGGTGGACGCCGCCGCCGTGCTGCTGGTCGAAGTGGACGGCTCTCCGGCGGCGGCGGCGGCAGAAGCCGCGGCGGTCGAGACGCTCCTCCTTCGGCATGGCGCCACCGAAGTGCGCCAGGCGGAGACGCCGGCGGAGCGGGCGCGGCTCTGGCAGGGAAGGAAGAAGGCCTTCGGTGCCATGGGGCGGATCGCGCCCGATCTCGCGGTCCAGGACGCGGTGGTGCCGAGGAGCGCGCTGCCCGACATTCTCGACCAGGTGGCCGCCATCGCGACTCGCCACGGACTCACCGTGGCCAATGTGTTCCACGCCGGCGACGGCAACCTCCACCCCAACATCAGCTTCGACAGCCGAGACCCGGCGCTCGTGGCGCGCGTCCACGCCGCCAACCGCGACATCATGCACGCGTGCCTGGCGGTGGGCGGCAGCATCACGGGCGAGCATGGCGTCGGCAGCGACAAGATCGAGTACATGCCCGATGCCTTCGACGCGGAGACCCTCGGGGCCATGCGTGCCGTCCGCAACGCCTTCGACCCAAGCGGGCGGGCCAATCCCGGCAAGGTGATCCCCCTCCACGCCTGCCGGGAATGGCACCGGGGGGCGCGGACATGAGTTCAGCCGTGCTCGATCGGCTGCGCGCGCTCCTCGGGGGGGCGGCGGTGAGCCGGGACCCCGACGGCCTGCCGCGCGCCGTGCCCGACAGCGTGGACGCCGTGGCGGCGACCCTCGGCGTGGCGGAGGAGGCCGGGTGGCGGGTTCGCGTGGAGGGCCACGGGAGTTGGCTCCCGGCGGACGCACCCGCCGACTTTGCCCTCACCACGCGGGGCCTGGACCGCATCCTGGCCGTCCACCCCGCCGACCTCGTCGCGACGGTCGAGGCGGGGGTCGCGGTCGACGCGCTCCAGCGCCGCCTCGCCGCCGACGGGATGTGGCTGGCCCTCGACCCGCCGGGACGCCCCGACCGCACGATCGGCTCGGTGCTCGCCACCGCCACCGCGGGGGCCCTCCGCGCCGGGTTCGGTCCGGTGCGCGATCACGTCCTCGGCTGCACGGCCGTCACGGGAGACGGCCGGGTCGTTCGCCCGGGCGGGACCGTGGTCAAGAACGTGGCGGGCTACGACCTCACGCGACTGCAAGTCGGGGGCTTCGGGGCCTTCGGCGTGCTGACGACGCTGCATCTCCGGCTCCGCACCCGTCCCCACGCCGAGGCCACCCTGCTCGCGCGCGGCCCGCGCGACCACCTGACCAGCGCAGCGCGCGACCTCATCGAGGCCCACGCGCAGCCGGCGGCGCTCGAACTGCTCTCGCCCGCGGTGGCGGCGGACTCCGACTGGGTGCTCGCCGCGCGGCTCGTCGGCTCCGATGCCAGCGTGGACGCCGAACGCGCCCTGCTCCTTGCCGTGACCGACCTCGGATGGGCCGAGCTCGACAAGGACGGAGCGCACGCGTTCTGGCACCTGGCCACCCACGCCGCCAGCGGAGCGGCCGTGACGCTGCGGCTCGGCGTCCTCGCCCCGGGACTCGACGAGATGATCGACCTCGTCGGCCAGCACCTCGACGAAGGACTGGTCTGGGCCGGCGCGCTGCAGGGCGGCCTGCGCTGGGCCGGCGAGGCTTCGCCGGACCGGCTGCGCACGCTCCGCGGCCTCGCGGCGGCCCGTGAAGTGCCGCTCACCGTGGAGCGGGCCCCCTGGGCGGTGCGCCAGGCCATCGGACATTTCGGCGCGTACCGCGAGGGCGTGGGCCCGTTGGTGGCCCAGCTCCGGGAGGTCTTCGATCCGTCCGGCCGGCTCGTGGTGGCCATTGATGGGGCGGACGCGTGAGCGGCGGAGCGTCCGCGTCGATCGCCGAGCCGCTGGCGCCGTGCGTCCACTGCGGATTCTGCCTGCCCGCCTGCCCGACCTACCTCGCCACCGGCGACGAGAACGACAGCCCGCGCGGACGCATCGTGCTGATGCGGGCGCTCGCCAACGGCGAGCTGCTCCCCACCGACGCCTCGCTCGGCCACCATCTCGACCGCTGCCTCGGCTGCCGCGGCTGCGAGCCCGCCTGCCCGTCGGGCGTCTCCTATGGCCAGGGACTGGCCGCGGCGCGAAGCATCCTGGCGGACGCGCGCGGCATGCCAGCCACGGCGCGCGTCGTGTTAGGGGTGTTCTCCACCGAGCTGCTCTGGCGCCCGCTGTTCACCATCGCCCGGTGGCTGCGGTCCACCGGCCTCCCCCGCATGCTCGCCGGTGGCGGACGCCTGTCCTTCTCGTTCGGGATGCTTGCATCCACCGCGCCGCCTCTCCGCCCCACGGCCCCCCTGCCCCGCGCCGCGGCCAACCGCGGGTCCGGCCCCACGGTGGCGCTGTTCGCGGGCTGCGTCATGGACACCCTCTTTCCGCATGTCCACGCCGCGGCGCGACGGACGCTCGAGGTCAACGGCTACCGGGTGGTGGAAGTGCGCGGACAGGGCTGTTGCGGCGCCCTGCACGAGCACGCGGGTGACCACGCCGGGGCGCGGACCCTGGCCCGCGCCAACGTCGCCGCGTTCGGCGCCGCCGATTTCATCGCCGTGGACAGCGCGGGATGCGGCGCGCTGCTCAAGGAGTACGGCGCGCTGCTCGAGGGACCGGAGGCAACGGCGTTCGCGGGCCGCGTGCGCGACGTGACCGAACTGCTGGCCGACCGGGGGCCCCGGCCGGCCGGCCCGCTCGACCTCGACGTGGCCTACGACGCGCCCTGCCACCTCCAGCACGCGCAGCGCGTGCACGCCGCCCCGCTGGCGGTGCTTCGGGCCATCGAGGGGCTCAGGCTCCGCGAACTCCCGGGGGCCGACCGCTGCTGCGGCAGTGCCGGCATCTACTCGCTCCTCGAGCCCGGACTCTCCCGTGAAGTCCTGGCCGCCAAGCTCGAATCGATCGGGTCGGTCGTGCCTGTCCCGGGCATGATCGCCACGGGAAACCCGGGCTGCCTGATGCAGATCGGAGCCGGGCTCCTGGCGGCGGGCGTCGCTGCGCGGGTGGCGCACCCGGTCGAGCTGCTCGACATGGCCTACCAGCTGTCCGGCGCGTACGACTCCGCCGAGGCGCCGGGTCGCTAGCTTTCGGCGATGCTCCCCGTCACCGTACTCGATTTCGAACAACTGCATCGCCTCCGGAGCGGCGCCGTCCTGGCCGGCGCCCAGGCCGCCCTGTTCCGGATCACGGGGCCCGGTGCCCTCAATTGCCTCCAGGGACTCTGGACCAACGACCTCCTCCAGCCCGAGGAAGGCGCCTTCACCTACGGCGCGCTGCTCACGCCGAAAGGGATGATCGTCGCCGACGGCTGGTCCCTTCGGACTGGCGATGACCTGACCCTCGTCCTGCCCGCCGCCGCCCGAGACCTCGTCGCCACCACCTTCCTGCGCTCATTGCCGCCCCGACTCGCCACCGCATCGGAAATTTCCGCGACGACGACGGCGCTCCACCTGCTCGGGGATGCCGCGGCAGAGCGATGGCCCGTCCTGCCCCTCGGCAGGCTCCCCGTGCCCGGGGGGGTCCTGCAGGGCGAGACTTCGGCGGGGAGCTTCCTCGCCGCGGTCCCGACACACGGACCATTTGCCATCTTGCTCCTCGGGACGCCCGAAGCCATGGCAGGGGTGGGCAGCGTACTTCAGGCCGCCGGGATGGCGCGCGGCGGCGTGGCAGATGCCGAAGGGAGCCGGATCCTCGCGGGCTGGCCGGCGCTCGGTGCGGAGATCGACGAACGCACCCTGCCCCAGGAGGTGCGGTTCGACGAGCATGGTGGTGTCTCGTACACCAAGGGTTGCTACACCGGGCAGGAAACGGTCGCGCGGCTGCATTTTCGCGGGCACGCCAACCGGCAGCTTCGTGGCATACGCTGGCACGGCGACCGGCCGATGGACGACACGATCCTCGCCGGGGACAAGAGCGTCGGCCGGATCGGCTCCCTCCTGGCCCTGCCTGACCGCGTGCTCGGCCTCGGCATCGTGAGGCGGGAGCTCGGGCCGCGGGATCGGGTGACCGCGGGAGGCGCGCGCGCCGAGATCACCGACCTCCCGTTCAGCGCGGCGGATCTCGAAGGATGAGGGTGTTCGTGACCGGGGGCACCGGCCTGGTGGGCGGACCCGTGGTGGCCCAGCTCCGGCGCCGCGGGATCGAGGTGGACGCCCTGGTGCGGAGCGAAGCGGGAGCCGCACGCATGCGGGAGCTCGGCGCCACGCCCCTCCTCGGCGCCGTCGAGGATCCGCGGGTCTGGGACGCGCTCTCCGGTGCGGACGGGGTCATTCACGTCGCCGCGCTGATCTCCGCGCGGGCCCCCTGGCCCACCTTCTTCAAGATCAATGTCGAGGGCACCCGGCTCGCGGCGCAGGCGTCGCGCCGGATGGGCGCGCGGCTCGTGCATGTCTCGTCGGTGGCGGTCTACGGCCGGCAGGCGGTCGACGACGCGCCGGGCAGCCGCGGAGAACGCTCGCCCTTCGGGCCGCTCGAGGAACACGACTACTACGCCCGCAGCAAGCGCCTGGCCGAGGAGGCGGTGCGCGCGGAAGTCGCCCTCGGGCTCGAGGCGGTCATGCTCCGGCCGTGCGTGATCTACGGCGAGGGGGACCGGCTGTTCCTGCCGAAGCTGTCCGCGGTGGCGCGGCACGGATGGCTCCCCACGGTCGGCGCCGGAGACCGGGCCATGGCGCTGGTCCACGCCGAGAGCGTGGCGGACGCGGCGATCCGCGCGCTGCAGACGCCCGGCGCCGCCAGCCGGATCTACAACGTCACGAACGACGGAGAGATTACGGCGCGCGAGTTCGTGGAGGCGCTGGCGGAGGGAGTGGGTCGGCCGGTGCGCACGGTGCGAGTGCCGGAAGAAGCCGCGCTCGCGGCGGCGCGTGGAATGCAGGCGCTGCTGAAATTGATCGGGCCCGGGCTCTATCCGGGCACCCTCACGGGTGCGGTGAGCTTCTGGCGGGGCGGCAATCCGTATACCTCCGACCGCGCGCACAGCGAGCTCAACTGGCGGCCGTCCGTCGATCATCGCCAGGCCATCGTCGCAAGTGTTCGCCGGATCATGGCCACCCGCTGACCGGCCGGACCGTCGGGCGGCTAGATGCCCTTGGCGGTGTCCCGCACCATGATCGAATCACCGTGTGGCGCGGCGCTGTCGAGGCGGCGGGCGCTATCGGCGGCCGCCGGGACGGCCACCGTGTCAGGGACGGGGGTGGCAGGCGCCGGCTTTTCTCCGGTACACGCCGCGAGCGCCAGCAGGCCGCAGACCATCAGTTCACTTCGCATCCAGACTCCCCTCCGTCTCTCGACCCATCGCGATTCGTGGCGCGTCAGGCGCGTCCGATCCAGCCGAGCCGCCGTGCCATGTCCACCACCACCTCGCCCGCGCCGTCGTAGCCGAGCAGTCCGGTGTTGACCACCACGTGGAAATGCGTCGGGTCGGCCCAGTCACGATCGTAGTACTCGCGGTGATACCGGGCCCGGTTCTGGTCGGTGGTGTCCATCAGCCGCTCCGCCTCTGCCGGTCCGAGGGCCTGGCGGGCCATCACGGCGCGGATGCGCGCCTCCCGCGGGGCCACCACGCGAATGTGGAGGGCGTCTTCCTTGCGTCCCAGCACGGCTGACGCGGCCCGGCCCACCAGGACCACCCGGCCTTCCGCCGCCAGGTCGGCCACCACCGACTCGGTCGTCTTCACGAGCGCGGCCTCCTCCACCTCCGCCAGCGGCGTCTCGGGGGTTGGGAGGAACAGCTCGGGCGAGGCGCGGCTCAGCGCCCGGGTCAGCCATTCGCGGAATCCTGGTGCCCGTTCGTCGCGCCGTGCCACCTCCGCCTCGGGCAGGCCGGAGCGCGTCGCGATCCGCCCCACGAAGTCGTTATCCACGAGGGTCCAGCCGAGCGCCTTCGCGGCATACCCCCCCACCAGCGAGCCGCCGGCCCCGAATTGCCGGGAGATGGTGATGAGCATCATCGCTCCGCTTGCTGTAGGGGAGGCTCGTCCGATGCCGGGCGGGCCGGCCGCCGCGCGCTGCGCCACCCCAGGGTCGCCGCCACCATGCAGATGGCGCCGCCCAGCCCGAGAGAGGTGTGGACGCCGAAATGTTCCGACACCCAGCCGGCCTGGAGCGCGCCGAAGGGGGCCATCCCCACGACCATGAAAGAATAGAACCCCATCACCCGCCCGCGCAGGTGATCGGGCGCCTTGGTCTGGAGCAGCGTGTTGGTCAGGATGGCCGTCAGCGCCCAGGTGCAGCCGGCCACCGTGAGGAGCAAGAGCGCCGGGATGTAGGATGTCGCCAGGCTGGTGGCCACCAGCGAGGCGCCGAAGAGCAAAGCGAACGCGAACACCCGGCCCTCGCGGTGCACCCGGTGCCCCATCGCGGCCACGAAGAGCGCCGCGGCCGCCGCGCCCACGCCCACGCCGGACATCAACCCGCCGTAGCCCGTCGCGCCGGTACCGAGCACCTGGTCCGCGTATACCGGCAGCATCGCCGCGAAGCAGAAACCGAAGATGCTGAAGGTCGTGGTCAGCATGGTGAGGAGCCGCGGCTCGGGGGTGTCGAGGATGTAGCGCAGGCCGCCCTGGAACGAGGAGCGTTCCACGGGCGCGTCGGAGGCGCCGACGAAGGGCGGCCGCATGATCGCGAGCATCCAGAGCACGGCGAGATAGCTGGCGGCATTGACGAAGAAGCAGGCCGCCACGCCGGCGGCGGCGATCAGGAGCCCGGCCGCTGCCGGGCCGATCACGCGGGTCACGTTGAAGACGGACGAGTTGAGTGCGATGGCGGTCATCAGGTCTTCCCGGCCCGCCATTTCCGACAGGAAGGACTGGCGGATCGGGATCTCGAAGGCGCTGAAGAGACCCTGCGCGGCAGCGAGCGCCATGACCCACCCCACCGTGACTCGCCCGGTGGCGGTGAGCACGGCCAGGGCGAGCGCCTCGAGGAGGAGGAGGCTCTGGAACAGCAGGAGGGCACGCCGCTTGTTGACCCGATCGGCGATGACGCCGCCATAGAGCGTGAACAACAGCACCGGCAGGGTGCCGACCGTCGTGACCAGGCCGACCTTGAACGCGGAGTGGGTGAGCTGGAGGACCAGCCATCCCTGCGCCACCGTCTGCATCCAGGTGCCACAGAGGGACACGAACTGCCCGGCGAGGAAGAGCTTGAAGTTCCGGTGGCGGAGGGCGCCGAAGGCGGGCCGTGGCGCCACCGCCGCCGTCACCGCGCGACCCGGCTCGTCATCGCCTCACGACCTGCTTGGCGAGCCCCGCCGGCAGTGTCCCGTCCTCGGGCACGCCGTTGATCAGCGCCACCCGCTCGATCGGGACGACGGAGGGATACCGCGTGTTGAACGCCGCAAGGCGCATCGGCCCCGCCAGGCGCACGAGGTGGATCCGCATCGGCTGGATCCCGAGGCGGGCCGGATCGGTGAGCGGACGGAAGCTCCCGATCCAGTTCCGAATCGCCTGGTCGTACGCGGCGGCTCGATCGGTGGTGGAGATCCCCATGAGCCGGTAGACGTTGCCGCCGTACTGGACGAAGGCGACGTAGCCCTGCACCGGACCCTGTGCCAGTCGGGCGGTGAACTGCGCGCTCGCCGCGGGGAGCCCGTTGACCGGTGCCCGGCTCGTGGCTCCCGCGTGGACGCTGTCCTGCTGCAGAAACGCCGCCAGTTGCGTCATCGGCGGGTCCTTGCTGCCGAACCCGAGTTGCAGGAGCCCGTCCTGCTGCTGCGTCAGGCCGGTGACCGCGGTGAACCCGTTGTTCGTCTGCCAGCCGTCCGGAAAGAGCGCCTGGAAGCGGAGCTCCGGGTGATAGAACGCCTGCCCGTCGAAATATCCCTGGCGCGGGTCGTCGCCGTAGACCATTCCCTCGAGGCGCTGCTGGTACGAGGGCCGGTCCCGACGCAGACTGCCGTAGTCCACCTTGGCGCTGTCGAGCATCCGCTGGACCTGCGCCAGGCGATTTTCGGGATAGGGGTGGGTGGTCGCCCAGGCCGGCAGGCGGCCCTGCCCGCTCATCGCATCCACCCCCTCGAGCATCGTGAAGAGGTCGAGCATGGCGTGGGGGTCGTATCCGCCGCGCACCGAGTACCGGAAGCCGAGCAGGTCGGCCTGGGTCTCGTCGTCGCGGGTGTACTTGAGGAAGAGCAGCTGGAGGCCCTGCGTGGCCACGCCCGCGTACTGCGCCAACTGCGGGCGGAGCACCACGCCGAGGCCCAGTCCGAGCTGGGCCAGCTGGGCGCGGCTCATTTGCGTGGCGGAGTGGCGCGCGGTGACGTGGCCGATCTCGTGGCCCATCACGCCGGCCAGCTCGGCCTCCGAGTTCATGTTGGCCAGGATCCCCCGCGTGACGTAGATGTAGCCGCCGGGGAGCGCGAAGGCGTTCACCTCGGGATCGTCCACCACCGTGAAGGTCCAGGGGAGCTGGGGACGTTCCGACGTGGCCGCGAGTTGCTTGCCGAGCTGCGAGACGTACCCCTGCCAGGCGGAATCCTGGTAGGTGCCGGTGGTGAGCGCCACGTCCTTGGCGGCCTGGAGGCCCATGGCGGCCTCCTGGCTTTCGGACACCAGGTTCAGCTCTTTTTGGCCCGGTCGCCGGGTTCATGGAGCACCCCGCGACGGCGGCGCAGGCCAGCGCGGCGGCAAACCGCCGGCTGGCCCGGAGCCCTTGGCGCGACCGCAGCGCCGTGGTGCTCATCAGCTCCCCGTCATCTCGTCGGCCAGCGCACCGGCGCCGTACACCTTGCGGAGCGCCTCGATGATCGCGCGGCTGTCCACCCACACCGAGCGCGCCACCCGCTCCGTGTACAGGAAGCGGTTGGGCAGCATCTCGATGTTGCCGTCGAAGATCAGGCCCACGATTTCCTGGTTGACATTGATGACCGGGCTGCCCGAGTTGCCGCCGATGATGTCGGGCGTGCCGGCCACGTTGAACGGCGTCGAGAGCGCGATCGAGTCGCGGGCCGCCTTCCACTTGGCGGTCAGGTCGAAGGGCGCGACGCCGGAGAAGCCGTCGGCCCGGTCGTACAGGCCGTAAAAGGTCGTGTACGGCTGCGCGATCGTGCCGTTGTACGGGTAGCGCAGCACCTCGCCGTCCGAAATGCGGAGGCTGAAGGTCGCGTCCGGCGAGACGCTGTTGCCGAAGACGGCCAGCAGCGCGCGGGCCACGAGTTCGTCCTGCGACGCCTCGCGGTCGGCGAGCGTGGTCCACTGCTTGGTGAGGGCGCGCTCGAGCGGATCGATCGTGGTGGCCAGCGCGATGAACGGGTCGCCGGACGCCGCGATGGCCGGGGCCCCGCCCTTGATGAGGGCGTCGCGCTCCGCGGCGGTCGAGATCCTGGAGCCGCTCACCATCGCGGCGGCCGCCGCCGCCGGCGTCCGGCCCTTGAGCGCCGCGGTGAGCACCGGATCCGACGCCGGGAGCGCCGCCTTCATCGCCTCGAACCACTGGGTCAGGAGCAGCCGCTCCTGCAGCGTGTCGATCGGCGTGGTGGAGTTGATGGCGCGGTCCCGCATCGCCTTCCGGGAGTCCTGGAAGAGCGGGAGCCGGGCCGAATCCGGCTTGGCGGCCTCCGCCGGGGTGCGGACGATCAGGCCGGCCAGTTGCAACAAGCGGGTGCCATAGGCGTTCGTGGCGTAGTAGCGGCGCTTGGCGTCGAGCTGGCGCATGGAGGTCCGCGTCACCTCGATTTCCTTCCACGGGTCGCCGTAGGCCTTCTTGTACGTCGCATTGGCGTTGACCGAGCGGCGGAAGTTCGCCTCCCATTCCTTCTTGTGGTTCATCAGCGCCGGGTCGAGCAGGCCCGACTGGTAGCCGGTGACCGCCTTCTGGGAGTTCTCCAGGCCGAAGATCGTGTTCCGCAGCGACATCGCCCGCGCGCTGTCAGCGGCCGACAGCTGCTTGTAGACGGAGATCTGCCGCCGGAAGGCATCGAGCGTGGCGGGATACGTCAGGTCGCGCAGGTACTCGAGCTGCGACATCGTGTTGAGCCGGCCGGTGGAGCCCGGGTTGCCCACGACGAAAACGAGATCCTTCTCCTTGCTGCCCTGCTTGGCCCACTTGAAGTAGTCGGTCCTGGCCGGCTTGCCGTCCACATACGCGCGCACCATCGACATGTCGAGGTCGTAGCGCGGATACGTGAAGTTGTCCGGGTCGCCGCCGAAGAACGCCGTCTGGCTCTCCACCGCGAAGACCAGCCGGATGTCGGAGAAGCGACGGAAGCGGTAGAGCATGTACTTCCCGCCGCGGTACATCGTGACCACCTGGCAGGCGGCGTCGGGCGCCGTCTTGCCGCAGCGATCCTCGATCCGCCCGATCGCCTCGCTCCGTTTGGCGGCCGCCGCCGTCGGGGTGGCGCCGGCCGGCACGGCGCGGGCCACGCTGTCGGTGACGTCGGTGATCTCCTGGAGCTGGTCGATCGTGAGGCCCTGGCAGGCCCGCTCGTCGGCGCGCGTCGGGGCGTAGAAGCCGTTCCCCAGCAGGTCCTCGCCGGGCTTGGTGGACGACTCGACGCAGGCCCGGGCGCAGTGGTGGTTGGTCAGGATCAGGCCGTCGGGCGAGACGAACGACGCGGAACAGCCGCTGTTCATGCGCAGCGAGCTCAAGCGGGCGTGGTCGAGCCACTGCGGGGTGGCCTGGAATCCGTAGCGCTTGGCCCAGTAGGCGAGCGGCGGCTGGTCGAAGGTCCACATCTTCCCGGTCTCGAGCCCGGGATACTCGCCCGGCGCCGAGGCGTCTTGCGCGGAGAGTGGCCCGGCGAACAGGGCGACGAGGACGGTCAGGAACGGCAGGAGGCGGCGCAACATGAGCAGCTCCACGACGGGTTGAAAGGAGGCCGCCGACACGCGGCCGGATCCGGGACCGCTCGGCGAGGCCGGTCCATGCACTTCTGTTCGCGTCCGGCGCCCGCGGATCGGCGCCGCCGGGAGGACCACCGCACTCGCCCCCCGCAACAGCTAAAGATAGAGCGGTTTTCGCCGGACGGTCAGAGCCGGTCCAGTCGCTCCCGCCCGATAACGGGGTTCCAGGGCAGCAGTTCGTACTGGGCAAGACCGAGCCGGGTGAAGGGATCACCGTCCCGCACCCGCGTCAGCGCGGCCAGGGCGTCGCCCTCCCCCACCCGGAGCAGCAGGCCCCCCCCGCGTCTCGGCTCGAAGGGGCCGGACGCCAGGAGCACTCCCTCCTCCTCCAGCCCCCGGAGGTAAGCCCGGTGGGCCTCCTGGTGGGTCACGATCTCCTCCAACGGCCGCACGTAGCGAATGATCGCCAGGGCATACGCTCGGCGAAGCGCTCACCGCGGCGCCGGTGCCACGGGCGACGCGACCTGTCCCGGGACGTCGCGCAACTGGAGATCGAAGACCAGCGTCGCGTTGGGTGGAATCACGCCGCCGGCCCCGCTCGCGCCGTAGCCGAGTTCCGGCGGAATGACCAGCAGCCGGCGCCCGCCGACCCGCATCCCGGCCACTCCCTGGTCCCAGCCGGGGATCACCCTCCCCTGTCCCAGGACGAAGCGGTAGGGCTGCCCGGCGTTCTTGCTGCTGTCGAACTGCCGCGCGTCCGGAAGCCATCCGGTGTAATCCACCGCGACGGTCGAGCCGGACACCGCCTCCGTCCCCGTCCCGACCACCAGGTCCTTCCAGTACAGCCCGGTGGGTGTCCGGGTCATCTCCGCCAGGTTGACGCCGAGCCCGGAGGAGAACCGGACCTGGTCGGGCGCCCCGATGTTCGGGCTCTTCCCCGCCTGCGGGGGCTCCAGGGGCCGGGACCGGAAGGTGTCCCGGTTGCAGCCGGACAGCAGCACCAGCAGGCACAACGACATGGCACGCCGCATCACGAACTCCTTGCCAGGTGGTGGCGCGCGAGGGCCAGCCCCTCCTCCAGCGTCGCCGCGAAGGCCAGCTGGCCGGGCACCGCCACGATGCCCGCACGCGCCATGAATTTGGCGGGTTGGTCCTGCACCCGCACGAGGACGCATTCTCGATTCCGGAAGCCTCGGGGCTGGCCCGTCCTTCCTCGGATCATGCGCCCCGGCCGGCCGTGTTCAGGCCTTCGGAGATCCGTGAGGCCGCTCGCGCCGCCCGAGCAATCGGAGCAGTCCGTCGAGCACCGTCAGCGGGTGCGGCGGGCACCCGGGGATCCAGAGATCCACCGGGAGGTCTGCTGGCACGCCATTCCCCACCTCGGGGCTGTCGCGGAAGGGCCCCCCGTTGATCGCGCACGCACCGACCGCGATGACGAGTCGCGGTTCCGGAATCGCCTCATACGTCCGATACACCGCATCCCGCATGTTCCGGCTGACCGCCCCGCTGATCACCAGGCCGTGCGCGTGGCGGGGTGAGGCCACGAACTGCACCCCGAATCGGGCCATGTCGAAAACGACGTTGCTGAGCGCCACCAGCTCGGATTCGCACCCGTTGCAGCTACCTGCCGCGACAGAGCGCAGCCGGAGCGATCGGCCAAATAGCCGGCGACTGCTGGCCTCCAGTGCCTCGAGCCCCGGCAACTCGCCCGTCCCGCTCACCAGGTCGGAGCGCCCGCGGGTGGCGAGTCGGTGATCCTTCGTGTAGGAGATCGCTCCGTGTTGACAGACGGTCGCTTCCTCGGGAGAGAACAGGCACGCCTCGGCGTCGAGCGATGCCCGCCGTCCGACCCGAGGACCACCAGCTGGGAAGGCATCGCGGCGCAGCACTCCTGACACCCGGTTCCGCAGCGGCCGGCGTCCAGCACCGGACGACCGCGGAACCGGTCCGGAAACTCGACGGCCCGTCCGGGAATGGAGACGTCCGGGTACGCTGGGCCAACCGCGTCCGCAGAAAATCAAGCATCAGAGATCATGCCCCGCGTAGGAGAGGTTAAAGCTCTTGTTGCAGAGGGGGAAGTCGGAGATCTGGTTGCCAGGCATGGCCGCCGCCACCGCTCCCCAGTTGTGGAATGACGGATCCACCACCTTGTGGCGGCGCACGCGCCCCCCATCGTCGGTCATGACGACATGCGCGATTTCCCCGCGCCAGCCTTCTTCGAGCGCCACCACGAGCTCGCCGGGCCGGAGCGCCCCGCATGCCGCCAGGATGCCTCCCCTGGCAGCGCACTCACCTGCTCAATCACGAACGCCAGTGACCGCTGCACCTCGAGCCAGCGCACGAGCGTGCGCGCCAGTACGTCGCCAGCCCAGGCGGTGGCCACGGGATGTGGGCAAAGCGGAACACCCCGTAGGGGTGGTCGTGCCGCACATCCCGCGGCACCTCGCAGGCACGGCTGCGACGCCCACGAGTCCCAGGTCCACGCAGGTCTCTCGCGACACGACGCCGACGCCTTCGAGCCGGGCCTGACCGACGCGTTTTTGAGCATCAAACGCCCACTGCGGTCAGCTCTTCGGCCAGGGTCTCCAACCGGCGCGCACGTCGGTCACCATTTCCGGCGGATGTCGAACCGCACTCCCCCCGGCCGGATGAGGCCACGCCCGTACCGATTGCCAGTCAGGTCATCAGGAGGTTCAGGCATTCGCCCCGCATCCGCCCGAAGTACGCGGCGGCCGGCTGATAGGCATGTCGCCCGCGATGGCGCCAGGTCGCCGATTCGAGGTTGACCAGCCGCTCGACTCGAGGCGATTCCGCGATTCTGCGCACGCGTCTTCCGGCTCCGGCCAGCGCCTCGATGGCTCCGCAGGCGCGCTCGCATCCGATCACCGGCACCGCGCCGAGCTCCGCAGGACCACGCTCGCCTCGCCCGCGGAGGCCCGCGCTGATCCGGCATATCTCGGTGCCTCTCCCCCCTCGCGGCGTGCAGCGACTCCATGGCCCTTCTCCGCCGCGCCGAAAAAGAGCGGTCCCGCAATTTCATACAGGACGACACCCGGCGGAACCGGCTCTCGCAGCGCCGGGTGCTGGCCCTCCTCGATCAGCCTGGCGCCGGACAGATCCGCCATTCGCCGCATGAAGAGGACGGCGGCCATCAACACGCCGGCGGTGACGGCCACCGTCATGTCGAACAGCACGGTCAGGAGGAAGCAGGTCAGGAGCACCAGCGCGTCGCTCCGGGGTGCCACGCGCAGCACGCGGATGAAGTGCGGCAGGTCGCTCATGTTCCAGGAGACGAGGAGCAGGAGGGCCGCCAGCGAGGCCATCGGCAGCGCGCCGAGAAACGGCGCCAGCAGGAGCATCGCCGCCAGCACCACGAGGCTGTGGGTCACGGCGGCCACCGGCGAGCGGCCACCGGCACGAAAGTTGGTGGCCGTCCGCGCGATCGCCCCGGTGGCGGCGAAGCCGCCGAAGAACGGCGCGACCAGGTTCCCCGTGCCCTGCGCCACGAGTTCCGCGTTCGGATCGTGCTTGGTGCCGGCCATGCCGTCCGCCACCACCGCGGAAAGCAGGGACTCGATGGCACCCAGCATCGCGATCGCGAACGCCGAGGGAAGCAGGTCCTGGATCAGCGAGAAGGTGAACGGAAGCGGCGCCCCGTCCGGGCCGGGAAGATGCCAGGGGACGACGGGCATCGGCGGCAGCCGCGGAATGCCGTCATGCTGGACGCCGTCGGCGAGGTAGTGGAACCGGCTCCCGATGGTCGCCACGTCGAAGCCGGGGACGAGTTTCCGCACCAGCGCCACGGCCACTGCCGCCAGGGCCAGGGCCACGAGCGGGCTCGGGATCTTCGAATGCAGCCGGGGCCGGATCAGCACGGCGAGGAGAGGATCAGCACGGCGAGGGTGCCCGCGCCGACCAGCGCCTCCTCCCACCGGGCCCCCGGCGCCGCGGCGATGAGTTGCTGCACCCGCTCGGTGAAGCGTTCGGGAGCCCCCACCGTCGTGAGCCCGAAGAAGTCCTTCAACTGCAACACCGAGATCACCACGGCGATCCCCGCGGTGAACCCCGCCGTGACCGGCAACGGGGATGAACTGGAGCAGCTTCCCCATGCGCGCACGCCCAGCCCCACCAGGATGGCGCCGGCCATCATCGTCGCCACGAGGAGCCCCGCCAGGCCGAAGCGGTGCACGATTGGCACGAGGATCACCACGAACGCCGCCGTCGGGCCCGTCACCTGGACCCGCGAGCCGCCCAGGAGCGCCACGACCGCGCCCGCCACGATCGCCGTGTAGAGGCCGTGCTGTGGCGGCACCCCAGCGGCGATGGCGAGCGCCATCGAAAGCGGCAACGCCACCACCCCGGGGAGCGATCCGAACACGCCGCGCCGGCCGACCAGGCTCAGGACCCGCAGCAGTCCGTAGATCCCCATCTTGAGCATCACGCCGGACAGCAGCGCCGAGACATGCGAGGGTGCCGCCGCATGTGCGCCGGGCAGCCAGAAATGGAGTGGGACGACGCCGGCCTTCGCCCCGAAGCCCACCAGCGCGAGGAGGAGCACCAGGCCCTTCCCCAGGGGAGGGCGGGTGCCGCGACCGCAAGCGACTGAAAGGTGAGGTCCGGTCCGGTTCGTCCCCACACGAGGAACATCGCGACCAGCGCGAGGGTCCCGGTGTGAGTGAGCACGAGATAGATCAAGCCCGCCCGCCGCACCTCGGCCCGTTCCCCCTCAAACAGGATGAGGAAATAGGCAGTCACCGCCATGACTTCCCACGCGAGCAGGAAGAGCACCGCCGCGTGCGCCACGACGACCACGACCATCGCCGCGAGGATCACGGCCACCAGGCAATGGGCGACGCCGACCGGCCGGTGGCCCCGCTCCGGCATCATGTAGCGCAGACCGTAGCTCATGGCCGCCGCCCCCACCACGCCGATCAGCAGCAGGAACCACCCGGCAAGGGGGTCGAGCAGGATGGCCCACGGTCCCCCGGGCACGGTCGTGGGAATCGGACGACGATGCCGCCCGCCAGCACGTCGTGCCGACCCCGGCGCCCCGTAGCCCTCGGACGACCAGCAGGCCCGTGACCAGGTCTGCAAACCGTGGCACGCGGGCGAGCACGAGACTGGCCGTCCCGCCCAGGAGGATGAGCCCCAGGCCCACGCCGAGGAGGATCGGGAGAGTCATCGTGGCCCACCCGGCACGACGGGGAAGGCCCCCGTCGTCTGGTGCTCGAGTCCCCGGATGTGATCCAGGATCTGCTCGGCCGGGGCGCGCTCCTGCAGTAACTGACGGAGCCGGGGATCGCGCAGCACGAAGGCCAGTTGGGCAAGGACGCGCAGGTGCGACGGCACGGTGGGACTCACCACCAGGAAGAGCGCATGCACCGGCTTGCCGTCGATCGCCCCGAATTCCACCGGTCGCCGCAACAGACACAAGGTCACGAAGGGCTGGTCGACGTGCAGGAGAATGGGATTGCGCACGTGGGGGATGGCGATTCCGTCGCCGATGCCGGTCGACCCCATGGCCTCGCGTGCGTCGAGGACCGTCAGGAGGAAGTTGCGATCGACCTCCGGCCCCAGCGGCAACAGAGCGACGATCGCCGCCAGGACCTCGCTCTTGTCCGTCCCCTCGACGTCCCGGTGAATGCCGCCCGCCTCGAGCAGCGAAGACAGGGGAGGAACTTCGTCCGGCGAGCGGCGCGCCTCTTCGAGAAGTCGCCGGGACGCAGGCACGCCGTGCTCCATCGCCCACTCCCAGACTTCGATGGCGTTTAGATGGATGCGCTCGTTGACCCGGTGCACGGGAAGCCCGCGCGACTTGATCCAGCGACGGAGCGTGGGCTCGTCGACACTCAGGTAGGTGGCGGCCTGGCGAAGGGTGATCTGCATGGGCTATGTCGGGGTCGGCGAGGTGTTATAGAACAGGAGGCGCTCGGTGTTTCGCACCAGCGCCACGGCCGCCGCGGCGGAGGGCATCGCCCGCATGGTAGCCAGGAATCCCGGGTGCCGGCAGAGCCGGGCCGCCTTGGCGAGGAAGAGAAGGTGCTGCCGGGCGTCGCGGGCGAGAAAGAGGAAGAGAATGTCGGTGAGCCCGCCACCCAGCGCGCCGAAATCGACCGGCGTCGGGAGGCGTCCGATGGCGAACAAGTCGCCTCGGTGCAGCGTCCTGGGCTCCCACCGGGCGGTGTGGAGGAAGGCGACCCCATCTTCGGTGGCGGTGCTCGCCAGCTGCTCCCGTTCCCAGACACGTTCCTTGATCGCGTCGAGATCCACCGGTTCGGGGAAGATGACGGACTCGATCAGGGCCGCGATTATCTCCCGTCGCGAGCCCAGCGGCAGCGGCAGGAAGGCGTTCTCCACCGCCAATGCGCTGCTGAGGGAAAGCGCCGGCGCCTCCCCTCGGCTTCCGTGCCCAGAGGTCCGCCGGGTTCATCCGCCCCATCCGGAGATCGAGCCAGTAGTCCACGACGGCCCGGCGAAACCTCCAATGCCCGCCGACCTTGAACCCGGGCAACTGTCCACGCCCCAGCAGCCGGTAGATGGTCCGCTCGGAAAGCTGGAGGTGCTCGGCAAGTTGCTTAAGCGTCAGGACATCCGGCATTCAACGCCAAGGGAAGTGGGAACCTTGGCAACGTAGGAACCCTGACAAGTCCTGTCAATTGATGCCAGCGATGCCCGGTGCACCGGCCGGGCACACGAGCCATCCGGGAATTACCGGGGGGGAGCCCCTTCCCGTCGCGCCGCATCCTGCCCGGGTTCACTCGGTCGGGAACTCGGGAGTCTGGCGAATGCGGTCGAGTTGAGCGGCGTGATGGCGAATGTGTCCGCTCAGGAAACCCAACCCCTCCCGCGCCGTGACCCACCCGGCGAGCGGATGCCTGAAACGGGCGGCGCCGGCGTCTGCCGCGGTGATCGGCTCGAACGCCGCCGCGATGCCCTGCCGTGCGATCCCCCAGCGCCCTTCCAGTTCGTCGAGCGTGGCCACGCCCGCCGGCACCACCGCCGGGACCGGCACCTTGACCCGGATGCTGGTGGCCAGCACGAGACGCACGGCGGCCATCCGGACCTGCGCGACCGGCGTCACCCGCGTCCCCGCGCGGGGACCCTTGAGGATGCCGAGCAGGCTCCGCTCCTCGGCGAGCACGAGGTGTTCGGTGACGTCGAGCATCGACCACGCTCCGCCGGGCGGCCGGAAGCGCCTCTCGGCCTCGGTCCGGGAGCGCATGCTCGTGAGGAACGCCTCCCGCGTCCGGTCCAGCACCTCCAATCGCTCACTCAACTCGGGGAGCATGCACACCCTTTCGGTCGTTCATGTCGACACTCGCTGCAGCGCGCCGAGGCCCGCCGCCCGGCCCGTGGTCCACGCCCACAGGAAATTGAAGCCGCCGATGGGCCCGAACGCGTCCAGCATCTCGCCGCACAGGAAGAGTCCCGGCGCCCGGCGGCTCTCCATGGTCCTGGGATCCACCTCGCCAAGCGCGACGCCGCCGCCCGTGACCTCGGCCTTTCGGTAGCCCTCGCTCCCGGTGACCGGCAGTGGCATCGCGGTCAGCGCAGTGAGCACCGAATCGCGTTCCTCGCGCCGCAACTGCGCGAGCAGCCGGTCCGGAGAGACCCCCGCCTCGGCCAGCAGCGCCAGTGCCAGCCGCTCGGGCAGGTGCCGCCGGAGCACGGTGGCGAGGTGTGTCCGGCCGCCCGCGGCGAGTTCGCCTTCCCACTCCGGACGTCCCATGCCGCCCCACCGCGCCAGGATTGGCGGCGGTGCCCCCGCGCGCGGGCGCGTGGCCACGTGCGAGATGTTCAGCACCGACGGTCCGCTGAATCCGCGGTGCGTGAAGAGTAATCCCTGCGGTCGGCTGTAGCGCGGCGTCTCGGGCGGTGCGGTCAGGAACGCGTCGAGCGACACACCGGAGAGCTCCGTCCACCGCGACACGCCGGTCGTGAGCGGCGTCAGCGCCGGATAGGTCGCGTGCATGCGGTGCCCGAGCCGCTCCGCCAGCCGGAGTCCCGTGCCGTCGCTGCCGGTGAGCGGCACGCTCAGCCCGCCGGTGGCGAGGACGACGGTGCGGGCACGGAGCGGCGCTCCGGCGTCGAACGTCAGCTCCCAATCGTCTTCGGCGCGGGCCAAGTCGCGGAAGAGCGCGCCGAAGCGAAGCTCGACGCCCCGCGCCCTGGCGCGGTCGACCAGGCGGTCCCGGACGTCGCGGGCGCGGTTCGAGGCGGGAAAGAGCTTCCCGGTGTCCGGCTCGAGCGCGAGCCGGATGCCCAGGTCGTCCTCGAAGAATCTTCGCTGGGCGCCCAGCGGCCAGCCGCGAAGGATGTTGCGGAGGGAATGCGGAGAGGATTCAGTGACGAACCACTCGGGCTCGACGTCCGACGGGAGGATGTTGCAACGCCCGCCGCCGCTGATCAGGATCTTGCGCCCGCCGTCGCGAGTCCGCTCGAGGAGGGCGACCCGCCGTCCGTCACCCGCCGCGAAGAGGGCCGCCATGAGCCCCGCCGCGCCGGCGCCGACGATCGCGACGTCCACCCGCCCCCCGCTCACTCAGGCCAGCACGGCATAGACGACGAGGTCCTCGAAGACGTCCCACTTGAGCACGTGACCGCGCAGCACGCCCTCCTGCGTCATCCCCAGCTTCTGCATCACCCGGCCCGACGCCGCATTCCTGGCGAGGTGCCGCGCCATGATCCGGTGCAGTCCGAGCGGCCCGAAACCGTACTCCAGCACGGCACGGCCCGCCTCGGTGGCGTACCCGCGATTCCAGTACGGCCGGCCGATCCAGTACCCGAGTTCGGCGCGGCGGTCGGCCGCGGTGATGATGAGCCCGATCGCCCCCGCGAGCGCGCCGCTCGCGCGCTCGGTGACAGCGAGGGTCATTCCCTGCCGCTCGGTCCAGAGCGCGGCGTGGGAGTTGATCCACATCTCGGCGGCGCCGTCGGGATACGGGTGAGGGACGTTGATCGTGTTGGCCGCCACCTCCCGGTCGCCGGCGAACCGCTGCACCCCGGCGGCGTCCTCCGGCGCAAACGGGCGGAGAACCAGCCGGGCCGTCGTGAGGGTGGGAAGCCCCTCGGTCATTCCCGGCTCACCGGCAGGTCGTCCCTGGCTCCGTATTCGGACCAGGAGCCATCATACAGTTGACCTGGCGGCGCGCCGGCCACCTCGAGCGCCAGCAGCAGGGCACATGCGGATGTCCCCGACCCGCAGGAAACCACCACTGGTCTGCCGGTGTTGATGCCGGCATTGCGGAAGAGCTCCCGGAGTTCCTCCGTGGGGCGCAGCAGTCCCGCCTCGTCCACCAGGTCGCCGTGCGGGAGGTTCACGCTCCCCGGAACGTGCCCGCTCCGAAGCCCGGGACGCGGCTCCGCGTCCACCCCCCTGAACCGGCCGGCCGGCCGCGCATCGACGAGCTGGGTCCGGCCCTCGGCGAGCAGGGCGCGCAACTCGTCCAGCGTGCGGACCCTCCCTGGCAGGAGCGCCGCACGGAGCGTCCCCGGGGTGCGCGCCGGCGGTTCGCCGGTATCAAGCGGTCGGCCTTCCGATCGCCACCGCGAAAGCCCGCCGTCCAGCACTGCCACCCGCTCGTGCCCGAAGGTGCGGAACATCCACCAGGCGCGCGCCGCGCTGAGGTTGGTGCCGGACCCGTCGTACACCACGACGGCGCTGGACCGGCTGATGCCCAGCCCGCGTCCCAGGCGCTCGAACTCGGCGGCTGTCGGGAGCATGTGGGGCAGCGGGGTCCCCGGGTCGCTCGCGGCGTCGAGATCGAAGAACTGCGCGCCGGGAAGATGCCCCGCCAGGTATTCGGCCCGGGCGTCGCGACCCGAAGTCGGGAGGTACCAACTGGCGTCCAGCAGGACGAGATGGGGGTCGGCGAGCCTGCGCTGGAGGGCGGCTGTGCTGATCAGCGGCGGAAAGGCCATGACCAATCTTAGTTTCCACCGGCGACGGGCCACAATACTATTCCCCCGTCCGCACCCCCGACCCCGGAGCCACCCCGACGTGCCAGCCAGCCGCGCCGAGCGACTTGCCGCCCTGTTCCTGATCCTCGGGGCGTTCGCCGTCGTCCTCGTCGTCGTGCCCTACCGCGCCTTCGAACTGGACCGGTTCTTCCTGCCCAAGGAAGTGGTGCTCCACGTGACGGCGCTGGTGGTCGCGCTGCTCGTGATTCCGGGGCGCCGGGAATGGACCTGGTCCCGGATCGAGCCGTTCCTGGCGGCGTACCTGCTGCTGACGCTCATCTCGGCCGCGTTCGCCCCCAATCGCTGGCTGGCGCTTCGGGCGGTGGGCATCACCTGGTCGGGACTGGTGCTCTTCTGGTCCGCCCGCGAACTCGGCCGGGCAGGACTCGCCCGGTTCCTGGTGGCCGGCCTCGCCGCCGGGGTCGTGACGGGTGTGCTCACCGCGCTCGGACAGGCCTACGGCCTCCTCGATTCGGACCTGCTCAGCCTGAGCCGGGCTCCGGGCGGCACCTTCGGGAACCGGAATTTCGTGGCCCACCTCGCCGCGATCGGGCTTCCCGCGCTGGTCGCCGGGGCGTTCGCCGCACGCAGCCGCGCCGGCTACTGGCTGGCCTCCTGCGGCACGCTCGTGAGCATCGCGCTCCTGGTCCTGACCCGTTCGCGCGCCGCCTGGCTCGCGAGCGCGGCGGCGACCACCGTCTTCCTGGGGCTCGGATTCCTGCCCGGCGGCCTCTGGCAGGACGAGGCAGTGCGCCGCCGGCTTCGGGGCACCGCGCTGGCGGTCGTCGCGGGGGCCGTCCTGGCGCTGGCCCTCCCCAACGCGCTCGACTGGCGGAGCGACTCCCCGTACCTGGACACGCTCAAGGGCATTGCGAATTATCAGGAGGGCAGCGGGCGGGGCCGGTTGGTGCAGTGGAAGAACAGCCTCGGCATGACGCTTCACGACCCTGTCCTGGGGGTGGGGCCGGGCAACTGGCCGGTGCGATATCCGGCGTTCGCCGGGCCGAACGACCCGTCGCTCGACGCCGCCGGCATGACGGCCAATCCCTGGCCGAGCAGCGACTGGGTGGCGGTGGTTTCGGAGCGGGGGCTGCCCGGACTGCTCCTGATCACCGCGGCGGGAGCGCTGCTGTTCCTCGGCGGGGCGGGCGCGTGGCTGGGCAGCCCGCGCACCACCGCCGACCTCGCGCCGCTGGTGCTCGCGGCGACGATGACGGCGACGGCTGTGGTCGGCGCGTTCGACGCCGTCCTGCTCCTCGCCATTCCCGCGCTCTATGTGTGGAGCCTGGCGGGCGCTCTGTTGCCGGTCGACCCCTTCCCCAGGCGGCGCCTGGCGGGCTGGCGCTCGCGGAGTGCCGCGCTGGTGCTGGTGCTCGCCGTCGGGGTCACACTCACCTGGCGCAGCACCATGCAGGTGCGCGCCATGGAACGACTGTCGGTGTGGGGACGGCTCGACTCGCGCGCGGACGCGGCGGCCATGGACCCCGGGAACTACCGGATCCAGATCCTCGTGGCGCAATCGTACCGGCGGCGCGGCCGCTGCGCCGATGCCGTGCCGTACGCCCGCCAGGCGGCCGCGCTCTTCCCCGAGGCTGCCGAACCGAAATCGATTCTGCGGAGTTGCGGGGTGCGGTGAGCGGAAGTGGTGCATCGAGGAGGGATGAGCCGGGTACACCCCGCGAGCGTATCGTCAGGCGCGGAGCAGCACCCGGGCGTCCACTGCGACGGCGCGTTCGGGGAAGGCGAGCAGCGGGTTCACGTCGAGCTCGGAGATTTCCGGGAAGTCCCCGGCGAGGCGTGACAGGCGGAGGAGGACGTCCTCGATGGCCCGGCGATCGGCGGCGGCGCTGCCCCGCAGGGCGTCCAGCAGGCGAACGCCCCGGAGTCCCGCGATCATCTCGGCGGCGTCGCGGCGGTGGATCGGAGCGACGCGGAATACCACGTCCCGCAGCACTTCCACGAAGATCCCGCCCAGCCCGAACATGACGAGCGCCCCGAACGAGGGATCGCGCGTCACGCCGGCGATCGTCTCCCGGCCTCCGCGGATCATTTCCTGCACCAGCACGCCGTGGATGTTTGCCTCGGGCACGGCGCGGCGAGCCGACGCCACGATCTCCTCGAACGCGCTCCGGACGGCCGCCTCCCCTTCCACCCCCACGCGCACGCCACCGACGTCTGTCTTGTGCACGATCTCGGGCGAGACGATCTTCATCGCCACGGCCCCGCCTGCCGCCGCGGCCAGCGCCACGGCTTCCTCCGCGGTGCGCGCCAGGGTGGCCATCGCCGTCGGGATGCCGTAGGCCTTGAGCAGCGCCAGCGATTCGGCCTCGCCCAGTCGCGACTGGCCGGCAGCGCGCGCCTCCGCCACCAGTCGGGTCGCCGTCTCCCGGTCCACCGAAAATTCCTCCGTCGCCGGAATCGGGCGCTCGGCCCACTCCCGCTGGCGGCAGAGTGCCGCGAGCGCCCGCGCCGCCGACTCCGGGAAGATGTACGCCGGCACGCCGACTTCGTGCAGCTCGGCCTTGCCCTGCGGCAACCCCTCCCGGCCCATCAGCACCGCCAGCACCGGCTTCTCCGGATGGTCGCCCGCCACGGTGGCGATCGCCTCCGCCACGTCCGCCTGCTTGATCCCGAGGGGCGGGACGAAGATCGCGAGCGCCGAATCGACGCCGGGGTCGTCGAGCAGCGCGGCGAGCGCGGCACGGTACCCCGGTGGCGTGGCGCTCGCGATCATGTCGAGGGGGTTGCGCAGGGAGGCTTCCTCGGGGAAGAGCGGCTTGAGGCGCGCCACCGTCTGCGCCGCGAGTTCCGGCAGCTCCACCAGGTGCCGCTCGAGCGCGTCGGCGGCCAGGATGCCGGGGCCGCCGGAGTTCGTGACCACCGCGGTGCGCCGCGAACGCGGCAGCGAGCGGCCGGAAAAGGCCATCGCGAGGTCGAAGAGTTCCTCGACGGTCTCCGCGCGCATCACGCCGGCCTGCGCCAGCATGGCGTCCACCAGGGCGTCGCTCGCGGCGAGCGCCCCCGTGTGGGAAGCGGCGGCGCGGGCCCCGACCTTCGAGCGCCCCGACTTCACCACGATGATCGGCTTCCGCCGTGTCAGGTCCCGCGCGATGTCGAGGAAGCGGCGCGGGTTCCCGAAATTCTCCACGTACATCAGGATGACGCCGACCGAGGGGTCGTCGGCCCACTGCACCAGGAGATCGTTGCCGCTCACGTCGGGCTTGTTGCCCATCGAGACGAACTGGCTGATGCCGATCCCGTATTCCTTGGCGTAGTCGAGCACGCTGAGCCCCATCGCACCCGACTGCGAGACGAACGCCGCGTGCCCGAAGGGCGGCATGCTCGGGGCGAACGTCGCGTTCATCGACACGTCCGGAGCGGCGTTGAGCACTCCCATGCAGTTGGGCCCCACCATCCGCATCCCGTGGCGCCGGACCACCTCCATCAACCGCCGCTCGAGCTCCGCCCCCTCCCCACCGACCTCGCGGAACCCCGCCGATATCACGGTCAATCCACGCACGCCGGCCTCACCGCACTCCTCGGCCACCTGGAGGACGTGCTGCTTGGGCACGGTGATGACGGCCATGTCCACCGGGTCGGGGACGGCGCCGATGCGAGGGTAGGTCTTGAGCGAGTGGATGGCGTCGGCCTTGGGGTTCACCGGGTAGACCGTCCCCGTGAACCCGTAGCCGACCAGGTTGGCCACGATTTCGTGGCCGATGGTGTTTGGTGTGCGCGAAGCTCCGATCACCGCCACTCGGCGGGGCCGGAGCAGGCAGTCGAGCGAGGCGGTCACCCTAGCCGCGGCGCCGCTGACCACCCCGATCGTCGTCGCGGGGCCGCGACTTGGCGCGCTCGGCGGCGGCCTCTGTCGCCTGGCGAAGCATCTTCTCGGGCGGCAGCGGATTGGCCCCGGGACGCGGCGGCCCCGCCTTGAGCGTGATCTGCCCGTCCTCGTTGCCGATCGTCAGCGGGCGACCGCCACGGACCTCGTAGGCGCCCACCACGTCCTCGCTCATGAAGGCCGCGTTCTTGATGCGCTCGATGAGCGCCTCGCGGCTCGGCACGCCCTCGCACGAGGACAGCGCAACGCCGCTCGCGGCCTGGACCCGGATCACGATCACGTACTTCGCGCCGGGGATGTCCTTCTTCGCACGGAGCTCGGTACCGGCCGCCTCACGCGCCCAGCGCAGCGCCTCCTGTTCCTGCACGGTCAGCCCCTCCGCCGCGCCCGCTGCCCCCGCGTTCCCCTTGCCTTGGCCCCCGCGGTGCTGCCGGAGTCGCTGCAGATACATCGGTTCGTCGCTCACACGTCCCTCCCTGCGCCTGAAGGTTTCCAATCGTGGCGGCAGGATAAGCTGTTACCCCAAGAGATACAAGGACTTGCGGGTCCAGTCCGGGGGCATTCCCCGTGCTGTCCCGCGCGCCCGGTGCGGGATTCGCGCAGCGACAGCCATTGCACAAAGCCGCAATAACTAGACATCGTAAATTGCAACCTATTGCATTACAACGTGTTATAACTGGCCTAACTGTTGCCTGTATTGACGGTGGGCAAATAGCTGGGCGCCCGCCGACTCATCTTGGGGGCAGTATGTATCGCATCCGAACCGCCGCAGGCCAGGAGCAGGTCTACCGCTCGATCCAGGAGCTCACCGCCGGGGTACAGCGCGGTGAGGTCACGGCCGAGGCGGAGATCTATCACCAGCGCACCGAGCGCTGGCTCTCGATTCAGAGCCACCCCCATTACAAGATGGCCGCCGAAGGCGGAACGGCCGTCCGGCCCTCGCGGTTGAAGCTCACCCGTCCCTCGAGCCCCGTCGCGACCTCCGGCGTCCGCCCGACGCCGCCGGCCGCCCAGCAGCCCGCGGACACCGACCTCGAAGAGCTCAACCGGCTTCTGGTGCTGCTCGATCCGCTGCCGAGCCCGGCGCAGCGTGCCGAGCCCATCGCCCCAGCGGCGCCGCCGGCGCTGTCGCTGGTCGCGCCGAGCCCGGCACCGGTGCCCCCGGTGTCCGCGGACGACCAGCCCGTGTTCGGCACGATGCTGCGGCTCGAAGACCTCGAGCCGATGCCCAAGCCCGAGTCCCTGCCACCGGTGCTCGAGGTGATCCGCGACGACCGGGTCGTGAGCGAGGAAGAGCCGGTGCCGGAGGCCGCCGCCCCCGCTCCGATCGAAGTGATCGAAGAGATCGCCCCGGCCGACCTCGGCCTGCCGATCGAGATTCGCCTCGACGAGATCCCGGTCCCCGAACTGGAGATGGTGGCGGACGCGGATCTGGAACAGGCGCACGATTTCATGAGCGCCGAAGAGTCGATTGTCCCGGTGGAGGAGACGGAAGCCGATGCTCAGGTCGTGCCGGCGACGCGCCCGGCGGCCTTCGCGCCGGTCGAGTCCACTCCGTCGTACTTCGACGCCCCGGAGCCCGTACTGCCGCTGGCGCCGGTCAGCCGTCGTCGCAAGCCGATGCTCTTCGTGGCGGCCGCCGCAATCATCGCGCTCCTGACCTTCGCGTTCATGAACTGGAACAGTGACGGCACCGAAGGCATGGTGACGCTGGCCTCCGCGACCGCGCCCTCCTCGGGGCTCGCGGGGGCGCCGACGGAGCCGGTTCCGGCCGACCCGGAGCCGCTGCCGACGAGACTCACTGCCACCCCCGCGGCGAGCCGCGGCACGCCCGCCACCGCCACGCACGACAGCGTGCAGCAGGGGCCGGCGCTTCCGAGCGCGCCCGCCATCGACCTGTCCGGAGCCGGTACCGACCAAGTGGTCGCGGGCACGGGCCCGTCGCGGTCGGGGACCGGCGACGCCGCCGCGCTGGCGCGGGGCTACGCCGCGGCCTATGCCGCGCTGGATCGCGAGTTCTCGGCGCAGATGGACCGGACCGGACTGGTCCGCCTCTTCAGCCAGACGCAACTCACGACGGCCAACGGCCTCGCCGGCGCGCGCAGCGCGCTCGACGCGGCGGGCGCCGCCGTCCGCCAGTATCACGCGCGCGAGGCCGCGATCGAGCGCGCCTACCAGGACTCCGCCAGGACCGTCGAGCGCGCCGGCGCCTCCGCCGCCGATCTCCGGGACTGGATGACCCATCCGGTGCTGAAGGAGTCCCAGGAGGAGGCGGGAGAGAGCGTGCGGCTCATCGGCCAGATCGATGCCGTGTTCGCGCTGCTGCAATCGCAGTCAGGGCACTACCGCGTCGACGGGAACACCATCCGGTTCGACGACGCCGACGCCGCCGCGCGCTACACCGACCTGCAGAGCTGGATCACGCGACGCATGGAACACTGGTCGGGCCAGCCCGCGTCGTCCGTGCCGATCACGCTGCAGCCGCTGCTCGAAGGGATCGGACTCACCCGACTTCCCGCCACCCGCTAGCACGAACGGCCGCCCCCGGGCGGCCGTTTCGCTTTCTCCATCCTTGGAGCGGGTTGCGCGATGACGTCCTCCCGGTTTCTATAGGGGGTTACGATTCGCGCAACCTGTTCCAGGAGATTGTGATGCACATCACCATTCGCCGCAGCGCTCTCGCGATGCTCGCTCTTGCGGGACTGACGCTCGCCGCCTGCACCACCGCCGCCGAGCGGCAGCAGAAGCAGGCTGCCGTGCAGGCCCAGCTGGATCAAGTCACGGCCTTGTCGGCGGAAAAGGACACCTTGCTCCAGGCCGTCGCCGAGAACGCGCGGCTGATGAACGAGATCAACGCCGAGATGGCCAAGGTCAAGGGCCTCAAGGCGGGGGTGTCGCCGGTCGTGGGCGCGGAGGGTGGCCAGCAGCCGGTCGCCGATCAGCGCGCCATCGTCCTGGCGCGAGTCAAGGAGATGACCGAGCGGCTGAACGACGCCGAGAAGCGGCTCGGCGCGAGCCAGGCCCGCATCCGGCGGATGAGCAATCAGTCGGACAGCATGAAGGCAAGCCTCGCCTCGCTCGAGTCGGCGGTGGCCGAGTACCAGCAGATGATCGCGAGCCAGCGAGTCGAGATCGCCACCATGAGCGAGGAACTGGCCACGACCAAGCAGGAGGTCGCCACGCTCTCCGTCGAGAAGGCGGCGCTGGTCGATACCGTCACGGCCATCACCGACCGCGCCAACACGGTGTACTACGTCATCGGGACCAAGGACTCCCTCAAGGCCCGCGGCATCATCGTGGAGGAGGGCGGCTCCAAGTTCCTGTTCTTCGGCAGCCACGCCCTCCAGCCGGCGCGCGTGCTGAACGAGGCGGACTTCACCGCCGTCGACCGTCGCGTGGTGATGGAGATCCCCTCGCCGATGACGACCGAGACCTACAAGATCGTCTCGCGGCAGAACACCGAGTACATCGAGAACAAGCCCGACTCGAAGGGCAAGCTCACCGGCGGCGTGAAGATCGCCTCGCCCGAGGGGTTCTGGGCGCCCTCGAAGTTCCTGATCCTCGTCAAGGACTGACCTGGATCGAGGCAGGCCGAGGGGGGCGCGGAGCGATCCGCGCCCCCCTCGGCGTTGCTAGCGCTCGAAGAGCAGCCGGCGCCGCTTGGGCGGCCGCGGCGCCCGCGGCAGCGCCGCGACGCCGCGCTCGATGGCCGCCGCCGCGTCGTCCACCGAGTCGGTGACCGTGAGGATGTCGAGGTCGCGCCGGTCCACCATCCCCTGGGCCGCCAGCGTCTCGCGCAGGAACGCCAGCAGCGGGGCCCAGTATGCCGTGCCCATGAGCACGATCGGGAAGGCGGCGATCTTCCCGGTCTGCACCAGGGTCGCGGACTCGAAGAGTTCGTCGAGGGTGCCGAATCCCCCGGGCATCACCACGAACGCGACGCTGTACTTGACCAGCATCACCTTGCGCACGAAGAAGTACCGGAACGTGACGAAGCGGTCCACGTACGGATTCGGCCGCTGCTCCTGCGGCAACTTGATGTTGCAGCCGATCGAGCGGCCCCCCGCCTCGCGCGCCCCGCGGTTGGCGGCCTCCATGACGCCGGGCCCGCCCCCGGTGATCACGGTCAGTCCGAGCCCGGCCATCCGTTCCCCCATCGCCCGCGCGAGCGCGTAGTGCGGGTCCCCCTCGGCCATCCGCGCCGACCCGAACACCGTCACGCAGGGCCCCACGAAATGCAGGGCGCGAAATCCGCGCAGGAATTCCGCGAAGATGCGGGCGAGGCGCGCCAGCTCGCTCCGTCGGGAACGCGGGCCGGCCAGCCACTCGCGGATGTCGGGATGCCCCGGACCTTCCAGCCAGGGGACGATCGGGGCCGGGGGTGCCGATTCTGGGAGTGTCGTCATGCCGCAATTTCCCCCGGCCCTGCATCCGGCGCAATCGAGCCGCCCCTCCTGCCGGCCCGCCGGCCGGTGTATCTTGGGGGCCGGCAGAACGGCCCCCGACTGGGCCGGCACACCCCAACGCAGGGATTCGAGAACTCATGAAGGCTACAGATGTCCGCAAGGGTCACGTCATCCTGATCGAGGGACAGCCGTGCCGCGTGATGGACTTCACGCACCGCACCCCGGGAAACCTCCGCGCCTTCGTCCAGGTGCGGTTTCGGAACCTGATCTCCGGCAACACGTTCGACACCCGGCTGAACGCCTCCGATTTCGTGGACCAGGCCCGGCTCGACACCAAGGAGATGCAGGTGCTCTACCAGGACGGCCAGGGCACCCACGTCATGGACCAGGATACCTACGACCAGGTCACACTCAATCAGGAAATCACCGGCGACCTGACTCCCTGGCTCCAGCCCGAAATGAAGTTCATGGTCGAGTGGCTCGGCGGAAAGCCGATCGCCATCAACCTCCCCAGCACCATCGAGCTGGAGGTGGTCGAGACCGCCCCGATCATGAAGACCGCCACCAAGACGGCCAGCACCAAGCCGGCGACGCTCAGCAACGGCGTGACGATCAACGTCCCGGAGTTCGTCAACCAGGGCGAGAAGGTTCGGGTCAACCCGAACACCAGCGAGTATCTCGAGCGCGTCAAGTAACCATTCGGCGGGATGCGATGATCCAGGCCGTCATCCTGGCGCGGGGCCTCGGAAGCCGGATGCGCCAGGCGGATCCGGACGCGGCGCTGCTGCCGGAGCAGGAGGCCGCCGCCGCGGCAGGGACCAAGGGGATGATCCCGGTGGGCAGGCCCTTCCTGGACTTCGTGCTCTCCGCCCTGGCGGACGCCGGATTTCGCGAAGCCTGCCTGGTGATCGGCCCCGAACACCAGGCCGTCCGCGAGTACTACGAGACGCCGGGCCGCGTGACGCGGATCGGCGTCTCGTTTGCCGTGCAGGACAAGCCGCTCGGCACCGCCGACGCCGTGCTCGCCGCGGAAAAGGCGGCGGGCCACGGCCACTTCCTCGTCTGTAATTCCGACAACTACTACCCGGTCCCGGTGCTCGCCGCCCTCCGCGCGCTCGAGGCCGAGGGCCTGGCCGGGTTCGACGCCGAGGCGCTGGTCCGGCTCGGCAACATTCCGGCGGCGCGGGTCGCGCAATACGCCCTCATCCGGGAATCACCCGATGGATTTCTCTCCGAAATCGTGGAGAAGCCCGACCCGGCCACGGCGGCGGCGTTCGGCCCGCACGCCCGCGTGAGCATGAACGCCTGGGTGTTCGAGGGCACGATCTTCGAGGCGTGCAGGCAGATCACGCCCTCGGCACGCGGGGAACTCGAAATCCAGGATGCGGTCCGCTACGCGATGCACCATCTCGGAAGCCGGTTCCGGGTGGTGCCGGTCGCCGCCGGTGTGCTGGACCTGTCGCAACGTGGGGACGTGGCCGAGGTGGCGCGGCGGCTGGCGGGTGTCGAGGTGCGGCTCTGAGCGAGCGCCCGCTCGAGGAGAGTGTGCTCGCCGCCCTCGGCGCCCGGGCCCACGATCCGGTGCTCTGGCACGTGCCCGGCCGGGTGGAGATCCTCGGCAAGCACACCGACTACGCCGGCGGCCGGAGCCTCCTCGCCGCGCTCGACCGCGGCTTCGTGGTCGGCATGTCTCCCCGGGACGACGGCACCGTCAGCCTGCGGGACGCCGTCAGCGGCGCTCGCGCCGCCTTCGCGCTCGACCCGGACCTGCTGCCGCTGGCCGGCCGGTGGGCTGGCTACCCCATGACGGTGGCGCGGCGCATCGCGCGCGATTTCCCCGGAGCACGGCGTGGCGCCGACCTCGCGATCGCGAGCGACCTCCCCTCGGCCGCCGGCATGAGCAGTTCGAGCGCGCTCGTCGTGGCCACCTTTCTCGCGCTCGCCGAAACCAACCAGCTCGAGGCCAGCCAGGCGTGGCAGCGCCACCTCGCCACTCCCGAGGCCCTCGCGGGCTACCTCGGCTCGGTCGAGAACGGCCAGAATTTCGGACCCTTCGCGGGCGACACGGGCGTGGGCACCCAAGGCGGCAGCCAGGATCACACCGCGATTCTCTGCTGCCGGGCCGGATTCCTGAGCCAGTATGGCTTCTGCCCGGTCACCTTCGAGAGCTCGATCCCGTGGCCCGGCGGGCTCCGCCTCGTCATTGCGGTGAGCGGCGTCAAGGCGCGAAAGACCGGGCCCGAGCGGGCGGCCTACAACCGCGCCTCACGCGCCACGCGTCGAATCCTCGAGCTCTGGCGCGCGGCGTCAGGATCGACCGCGGACGTGCTCGCCCGTGCCGCCCTCGAACCGGGCGCCCGGGAGGGCATCGCCCAGCTGTTGAGCGCGGCGCCCGATCCCGAGTACGCCGACGGATACCTCGCCCGGCGGTACGCCCAGTTCATGGCGGAATCGTTCGACATCATACCGGCGGCGGCCGATGCGCTGAACCGCGGCGACCTGGAGGAATTCGGTCGGCAGGTGGATCGCTCGCAGCGAGGCGCCGAGGAAGGGCTCGAGAACCAGGTCGTCGAGACGATCGTGCTCGCAAGAACGGCGCGGACGCTCGGCGCCTGGGCCGCGTCGAGCTTCGGGGCCGGGTTCGGCGGCAGCGTCTGGGCCCTGGTGAACGCAGGTGACGAGGCGAGATTCGAGCGCGAGTGGCTGGCGGCCTATGCGGCCGAATGTCCGGCGGCCGCGCGGAGGGCGAAGTTCATCGTGACCCAGCCCGCGGCCGGCGCCACGCGGCTCAGCTGAGAGGGGCACCGCCGTTCGCGGCGCGCACCAGCTCCCGGACGGCCCCGACGTCGTCGGACGTGCGACTGTGCAGCTCGCCGACGCCGGTCCGCTCGACCAGCGACCGGGCATTGTTTGCCCGCACCGTCCCGCCGGGCAGAATCCCGATCCGGCCTGCCGCCTGCCGCACCAGCGCCCTGATCCGCTCGGCACCCTCGAGTGCGGTGGGGGCCCCGCCCGACGTGAGCACGCGGGAGACTCCGAGGTTGATCAGCTCCTCGAGCGCGCCGGCCTGGTCCCGAATCTCGTCGAAGGCTCGATGGAAGGTGACGGAAAGCGGGGCGGCGGTCGCGAGGAGTGCCTCGACGGCGCGGATGTCGACGGTCTGTTCGGGAGTGAGCGCCCCCGCCACGATCCCGGCCGCCCCCAAGGCAGCCGCCCGACGCACCTGCGCGACGAGCAGGTCGAGTTCCCTACCCTCGAGCACGAACGACCCCGCCCGCGGGCGCACCAGGACGAACACCGGAATGGAGAGGTGCCGGACGCATTCCTGGATGAGCGAATCCGCGGGGGTGAGTCCGCCGACCGACAGGGAGGCGCAGAGCTCCACGCGGCCCGCCCCGCCGGCCTCGGCGGCGGCGGCAGCGCCAGCGGACTCCACGCAGGCCTCAATCAGGATCGGCTTCATCGGAATAAGATCGCCCGCCGCGCGCGATGGCGGCAGGGCGGGCATTCCATCCCGCTCGCGCCCTTCCCCCTGGCCGGTCCGGGCTGCATCTTGAGGGAGATGGTTCCCGACCTGAGTGTCGGTTCGCAGTATTCACCTCGGAGGATTCTCATGCTCAGCGTCGCCCTGCTGGCCCTCGCCGGCAGCCTGACCGCCGCGCCGATGGACACCACCTTCAACGGTGTCACCCTGCCCGGCACCGTCGAGGTCGCCGGTCATTCGCTCGTCCTCAATGGCGTGGCGCTCCGCAAGAAGGCCATCTTCAAGGTGTACGTGGCCGGATTGTACCTCGCCGCCAAGTCCACCGACGCCAATGCGGTCCTCGCCGCCGACTCCCCGCGCCGGATGGTCATGCAGTTCGTGCGCGACGTCGGCAAGGACAAGATGTGCGAGGCCTGGGACGAGGCCCTCACGAACAATACGCCCGACGCCTCCGCCGAGATCAAGGCCGATTTCACCACGCTCTGCGGTTACATGGAAGACATCAAGGACAAGCAGCAGTTCGTGTTCACTTACCTGCCGGGCACCGGAACCGAGGTGAGCGTCGCCGGCGTGGTGAAGGGCACGATCTCGGGGAAGGAATTCGCGGACGCGCTCTTCAAGGCCTGGATCGGCCCGAAGCCGGGCCCCGGCGAGGGGTTCAAGAAGAATCTGATGGGGTTGAAGTAGCGCAGCATCGGCGGCGACGCGGAGAGATAGGAATTGCGAACGGGCGGTGGCCAAAGTGGCTGCCGCCCGTTCGTTCAGACTGCGCAAGCTTCCCCGCATCCCCGCTTCCCCGCCCTATTTCTCCCCAGCCAACCCCGCCATCCGTGCGCGAGCTTCCTTGACTTGGGGCTGCAGGACGGGATCGGCGTCCTGCCAGAGGTTCACGAAATCCCCGTAGTACTGCAACGCCTTGGCGCGGTCCCCCTTGGCCTCGTACATCTCGCCGAGTCGCCTGTATGTCGGCCCCACGGTCCAGGGGGCGTCGTTGAGGCCGGTCCGCGGGTCGGTCACCGTCACCGAGAGCTCGTATCGCGCCAGCGCGGAATCGGGCTCGCCTGCGCGCTCCCACGCCTGCGCGGCGTCGGTGAGATCGCAGGCCGGGCACCTGCTCAGCGCCCGGTGTGTGTCGTACGCCGCCGCCGACTCACGCCAGCGCCCCTCCGCCTGGGCGGTCAATGCGATCCAGTACACCGAATCGGCTGGGGTGCGCTGGTCCGCAGGGCGGACCCTGACCCACTCCTCATGGAGTTGGCGGACCCGGTCGGCCCTGCCGGCGACGGCGTATCCGTACGCGACGCCCATGAACGGGCGCTGGTCCGGTGAGATGCTGTCGAACACCGGCCTGGGCATCAGCGAATCGGTCGCCCGGGCAACGGCCTGCTGGTCTCCGAGGAAATAGAGCTTGTCCTGCGCCGCCGACGTCTGGAGGAAGAACGCCGCAACGCGGGCCCCGGCGGCATTCATCGCCGGCACGAGTTGGGCGGCCAATCGCTCCGATTCCGCGATGCGCCCGAGGGCGGCCGCCACCGCGATCTGCTCGTATTGGAGCGCGACCCGCTGGGACTGCGATGCGGGTTCCCGGCGCTTGGGATTCCGAATGAGGGAATCCGCGGCGTGGTAGTCGTGATGGATGTAGGCCGCGAAGCGAGTCATGTCATCGGGTCGCGTGGATTCAGGCCAGCGGCGCCGGAACTCGTTCAGTACCGAGTCCGCGGCGGCGGTCTTGCCCTCCAGAACGAGTGCGGCCTGCAGGTTGAGGTACCCGCTCTGGAGCGACGACGTCGCGACGAGATGCCGGAGGATCGGTTCGGCCTCCTGGGCGCGCCCCTGGGACGTCAGCAGCAGGCCGAGGTTGTTCAGCGCGGCGGGCTCGTCGGGATTTTCGGCCAGGACCGCGCGGTAGGCGGCCTCTTCCTTGTCCTGGTCGCCGGTGACGGCGCTGAAGTAGTAGGCCTCGGTCAGGCCGCGCTCGACGGGCGGAAGGCGGTCGCGGAACTGGTAGGCGCGCCGGGCGGCGTCCATTGCCTCGCTGTCACCCCCGAGGACGGCCTGTGGCAGCACGACGGCCAGCTTCCGCCACGCCATGGCGAAGGTGCTGTCCACCGCCACCGCCTGCCGGAGGAGCTTGACGGCGTCCTCTGAGCGGCCGGCCGCATGATCCCGGACCGCCTCGGTGTAGAGCCGCAGCGCCTCGAGCGATGAGGTCGTGACCTGCTCGAGCGGATCGCCGCCGCGAATCCGGCCCAGCGACTCTCCGACCTTTTCCCGCAGCGCCTTGGAGAGCTTGTCGACCGCCCCGATGAGCTGAGAGGCGTCGCTCGCTGTCTCCCGGATCGGCACCAGCGTCTCGCCGGTATTGGCGTCGATGACCCGCGCGGCCAGCGAGTACCCCGAGCCGAGCGAGGTGATTTCACCCGTGATGATCGCCTTGATGCCTTCGCGGCGCGCCACGTCGCTGGCGAGAGCCTGGTTGAGCGTCGCGTCGGCCGGTTTGCCCATGCGCTGGAGCGCGGCCTGCAGGTCGGCCGGCTCCATGAGCCGCATCACGTTGGACTGGCCGAGGTCGATTCGGAGTGCCTCGGTCACGGAAGCCCCGAGCGTCGAGTCGCTGGTCCTGTTCTCGAACTCGACGAGGATGATGCGGTCCTGCGCCGCGAGCACGCCGGCGCTCATCAGCGTGCTGCCCGGGCCGATACCGAGCTTTCGCGACACCAGGTAGCCCCCCGCCAGCAGCACCACGAACCCGACCGCCAGCCCGCCCCCAAGCAGGGTCCGACGCCAGGTGAACCAGCCATGGTGCGCCGGCTCCGGCTCGAACCGGAGCGACCCCATCGTCATCGCGACCGCCCGCTTCCGTTCCACCCGCCCGGTGTAGGCGATGATTGGGAGCCCGAGCGCCATCGCGACCGCCACGCCCTGCCAGATCCAGTCCGGAAGATCGAACGCCCGCGTGAGGCCGTACGCGGTAGCGATCACCACCAGCGAGGCGAGCGCGAAGAGCCCCAGCACCCGCCCCGGGGACGACCGCCGCACGGCGGCCTCGGCGTCGAGGCGCGCAGTCGAGACCGGCGTCGTTGAGATCGGCGTCGTCCCGCCGGTCGGCGTGGTCATTGCCGCCAGCCGCGCGGCGATCTCATCAGCGGTCTGGATCCGGTCAGCCGGGTTCTTCTCCAGGCAACGGAGCACCAGGTCGTTCATGGCGGGCGGGATGGTGTTCCGGTAGCGCACCGGCGGCTCGGGGCGCTCGGCAATGTGCGCCGCCAGCATGCCCTGCGGCGTCGGGGCCACGAAGGGCGTCCGGCCGCAGAGCATCTCGTACGCCATGGCGCCGACGGCGTAGATGTCCGCCCGCTGGTCCACCCGCGGGTCCGCCGCCGCCTGCTCCGGCGACATGTAGGCCGGCGTGCCGAGCGCGATGCCCAGCGAGGTGAGATTGGTGTGCCCGTCGCCGCTCGAGGCGCTCACGGCCTTGGCCACGCCGAAGTCCGTCACCAGGGCGTGCTTGCCGGAGAGCATCACGTTGTCCGGCTTGATGTCGCGGTGGACCACGCCGTGGTGATGGGAGTACGCCAGCGCGTCCACCACGTCGTGCAGGATCCGGAGCACCTCGCCCATCGGCAGGGCGCCCTCGCGGGCCAGCCGCGCCCGGAGCGACTCGCCCTCGATGAACGGCATGACGTAATAGGCCAGGTCGGCGTTGGCGCCCGCCGTGAGCAACTGGACGATGTGCGGGTGCTGCAGCGACGCGGCGAGTTGAATCTCGCGCTCGAACCGTTCGGCGTTCACGCCGGCGGCCATGTCGGGCGGGAGGACCTTGATGACCACACGGCGCCCGAGGCGCGCTTCCTCGGCGAGGAAGACGCGGCTCATGCCGCCGCCGCCGAGTTCGCGGAGGACGCGATAGTTGTCGCCGAGGGCCGCGTGCAGGCGGTCCGACAGTTCGGCCATGCGCACTCCGGAGGGGGGAATCCCGCTAATAATGCCTCCAAATGGGTCGGCAGGGAAGGAAGCGGCCCCCGTCCCCGACCCCGGCTTGCCAAGCGCCGGCCGGGGGCGGAAGTTGGGGAACCAGGAGAAGCAGATGGCCGAGGCCGTTCCCAACCCGCAGCGCCCGACCCGAAAGGACGTGGACATCTTCGGGATGAGCCATCAGGGCCTGGTGCGCCAGCAGAACCAGGACCATTTCCTCGTCGCCAGCCTCCACAAGTCGCTCCAGCTCCACCAGACCACCCTGCCCCACGACGACCTGGGCTCGCTCATCAGCGGCGCGCGGGGATACGTCTTCCTGGTGGCGGACGGCGTCGGGAGCACTCCCTGGGGCGGCGAGGCCAGCGGTTCCGCACTCCGCGCCATCGCCGACTACGTGATCCACGGCATGGATCTCTATGCGGCCCCCGAATCAGAGCAGGAGAGCCGGGTGGTCGAGCGGCTCCGCCGCTCGGTCCAGCATGGGCACCAGGCCATCAAGGACGCGGGCGAGGCCGAGGGAAAGCGCGGGATGGCCACCACCCTCACCATGGTCACGATCTATTGGCCGCGCGCGTACGTCATTCACGTCGGCGACAGCCGCGCCTACCGCCTCCGGGGGGGCGTGCTGACCCAGGTGACGAAGGATCAGACCATGGCGCAGGCGATGGTGGATGCCGGCGCGCTCTCGCAGGCGGCCGCAGAACAGAGCCGGCTCAAGCACGTGCTCTGGAGTGCGCTGGGCGGCAAGGAGGCCCTGCCGGTGGTCTCCACCCTGGACATCGAGTGGGAAGACATGATGCTCCTCTGCAGCGACGGCCTCACCAAGCATGTTTCCGACGACGAAATCCGGGACCACCTGATGAAGGCGGAATCGGCGGAGAGCGCCTGCCGAGCCCTCGTGGACCTGGCCCTCGCGCGCGGCGGCAGCGACAACATCACCGTCGTCATCGGACGCCTCCGGGGCCCCCGACCGATCTGACCCCGCCGGCGCGGATCGCCGGATCACCCCCCGGCCAGCCCGTCCAACTTCGAGGAATCCATGCGTCCCAGTGTTCTGCTCGTCCTGCCCGCGTTCCTTCTCGCCGGGCCGCTCGCCGCCCAGGGTGCCGCCGCGAGCGCACCGCCGGCCGCTCGGCTCGATTCCGCCGCCACCCTGGCCGACGGCCGGAAGTACACGGCGTGGTTCTACGACGGCCTCGGCGACAGCCTGATCGCCCACAGTTCGGCGGCGGTCAAGGAAAAGATCAGCGCCACGCAGCTCAACGACCTCCAGGGTCAGCTTCTGACCCAGGTCGGGAGCGAACAGTCGGTGGTCAGCGAGCGGGTGGTCGGCAAGGACTCGCTCTCCGGCTACCTGCGCGAGGCGAAATTCGAGCAGATGGACGAGCCGGTGGTGATCGTCTTCACCCTCGGCCGCACGGGAGAGATCTACGGTTTCTTCATCCGCCCGAAGAGCCAGATGCCGACCGACGATTCCAAGTAGGCCGGCGCGGAAGTCGAAGCGGGGGTGCGCCGAATCCGGCGCACCCCCGCTTCGTGCATTCCCCGCCTGCTTCAACTCCGCGCGGGCAGCGGCGGCGATGGGACAGCCGGGGCCACGGCTGCAGGCTGCGCCGGGGCCGAGGGGACCACGCGCACCCTCACTCGCGGCGCCGCACCCGGCGTGGCCGGGGCACCCGGGGGCATGGGAGTCCGCCACCTCATGTTGCCCGGCATTTTCATGCGGGAGCCGGCCGGCACGGTCCACGACAAGGTGACCTTTTTCTTCATGCGCATGATCTCGAACTTGGCCACATCGCCCGAGTCGTAGCTGGCGAGGATCCGCTGTGCCTGCCCAACGCTGGCCGGCTCGCGCCCACCGATGGCCAGGATCACGTCGCCCGCCTTGAGCGGCAGCGTCGAGTCGGAGGGATTCTCGAGCACGAGCACCCCCTTCGCGGTCCCGAAGTACTCCCCGAGTCCGGCGTTCATCTCCGCCAGGTCCATCCCGAAGCCACCGCGATCGAACTCGAAGCGGAACGGCCTGCCCATGTCTTCCATCGACCGCTCCATGTCGAGCTGCATCATCTGGCGATCCCGCATCATGGGTTGCATGTCGAAGGTCATGGGCCCGCCGGGGCCGGTTCTCATCGACCACGCCGCACCACCGAGATCGGCGGCGACGATCGTGGCCGTCTTGTTCGCCGTGCCTCGACGGTATTCGAGCTTCACGCTGTCGCCGGGGGACAGCGCCTGGGCGAGTGCGACCAGCCTCTGGCCGGGGCCGGACTGCTCCGCGTTGTCCCCGGCCGCGCCGGCCAGGCTGGTGCCGTTGAACTTCGTGATGATGTCGCCGGTCTCGAGTCCGGCCTTGGCCGCTGGCCCGCCTGGCGTCACCGACTGCACGGTGGCACCCAGCTTGTTGTTGGCGGCGCTGGCCTGCATGTCGACCACCACCCCGATCCGGGGCCGGTCACCCACGGTGTACACCGTCACGTCTTGGTCCTGGGCGGCCGCGGCCGCCGGCAGGAGGATCAGGGCGCCGAGCGCCAGGGTGATCCACGAACGAGTCATTGGCTGTCTCCCTCGAAGGTTGTCGGTTACGGGGAGGTAGATGCGGCCAAGGCGGGGATGGTCGCGCGGGAGGCTGGACAGAGAGGCAAGAGGTGACCAAAGCTCCATCTTGCACTCAACGACAATATATTGTACGTTATGTACGTAACGTACAAAATAACATGTGGAGGAGATATGGAGCGGACCACACTTCCAGTCTCGACGGCGCGGGGCAACTTCTCCGACCTCCTGAACGAGGTTCTGGTCTATGGAGAACGGGTTGTCTTGGAGCGCCACGGGAAGCCGGTGGCGGCCCTGGTTTCGGTGAGCGACCTGGAGCGGTTGGAAGCCCTGGACGCCGGAGACACCGCGCGACCGGGCTGAAGGACCACCCCGCCGCCGAGCCACCATTCGGCCCCGCCGAATACAAAACGCCCAGGGCTATTAACCCTGGGCATTGCCCCGCCTGGGATCGAACCAGGACTCTCCTGATCCAGAGTCAGGCGTGTTGCCAGTTACACCACGGGGCAGAGTGTATGGAGCTGAGGGGGATCGAACCCCTGACCTCTGCAGTGCGATTGCAGCGCTCTCCCAGCTGAGCTACAGCCCCCAGCGAGCCGGGGTAAAGTAGCGGGGCGCCGGGTGGGCGTCAACGTAAGCGGGCGGGGCGGATGGGCAGGGAGGGAGCGGGGTCGGCAGCGGAATCTGTTGCCGCTCAGCAGGTTGAATACGAAAGGCCTGAAGGCAGGACGTCTGATCCCCCCCGGGGGGGAGGTTGGAGACATGGGACAGGCCGGGGGAACATCTCCCCCGGCCCTGCCCATGAGCTAATTCTTGTCGGCCACCACGATGGCGGCAAACGGAGCGCCACCGCCCACGGCGTCCAGGGCGACGCCAGTACGAATCTGCCCCGCCGCAATGGCGAGGGTGCCAGAGTCGATCGCCACCGTCTTGGTGCCGGCCAGCGTGACACGGACCTGGTAGTTGCCGGCCGGGACTTCCAGGTAATCGGAGTAGCCACGGAAAGGCACAGCCGTGAGCGTCGGCGCGATGCCGGAAATGTCGGCGCCGGGAGCGGTCACGTAGATATCCACCGTCGGCGCGCTCGCCGCGCCGTGCACCAGGCGGACCTTCACGTTCCCTGCCGCCGGGCTGGCGTAGTCGTCCGTGAGCACCAGCGGCTCGATCGCTGCGACCAACCCGGTGGCCATGACCGTGTAGTACATCCCGCCCACGACGGCGACATCGGCGTTGATGACCGAGGTCGAGGTACCGGTGGCATTGACCTTGATGTTCCGCGTGCCGGCCGGAACCGCGAGGTAGCTGGAAGCCGCCTGGTAGGGCACGTTGGTCAGCACGACCACATTGTCCACCAGGACGTCCACGTTCGGGGCGTCGGGGGAGGCGTGAATCACCTTGACGTAGGAGTTCGCGGTCGGGGCCGTGGTTGCATCTTCGCTGCAGGCAGTTCCCGCGCCGACGGTCAACGCCAGGGCGAGAAGGTGGGTGACTTGCATCGGTGGATTCTCCAAGTAATTGAGTTTTGAGCGCTTGGCCGGACCTCCATCGGGCCGGACAAGCTGAATACACCACCGTTCTGTCTAAGTTCCACGGCACAAACATTGGACAAACAGCCTCGGGAGCAACCTGCCCCGAGCTTCGGGGTACTGGGCCAATGCCTGCTCCCCCGCCGATCACCGACCATCGGGTCCACCTCGGCCCCCGCACCCGGGCCGTCTCCGGCGAGTTCGTCCTCTACTGGATCCAGACGACGATGCGCGCCAGGGAAAACCCGGCGCTCAATTTCGCAGCGGAGCAGGCCAACTCGTTGCGCCTTCCGCTGGTGGTCTACCAGGGTCTGCGGCCGGACTATCCCTGGGCCAGCGACCGCTTCCACACCTTCATCCTCGAATCGGCGGCCGACCTGGTCGCGGACTTCGCCGCGCGCGGGATTTCATACGGCTTCCACCTCGAGCGCCGCCGCCGCACACCGGGCGAACCGGCCCCGCCCTCGCCACTCGAGGCGATGGCGAGACGCGCCGCCCTGGTCGTCACCGACTATTTCCCGACGTTCATCGTGCCGCGCCAGACGCGCCGGCTTCGCGAGCGCATCGCCGCGCCGGTCGTGGCGGTGGACAGCTGCACCATCGTGCCGATGGCGCAGATCAGCCGCCAGCACCCGACGGCGCGCGGCTTCCGGACGGAAGTGGCCGCGGCGCTGCCACACTTCCTCCACCTGGCCGGCGACGTCGAGCCGGATGTCCGGCGCGCCGTCGAGTTCCCCTTCGAGCGCACGCTCCCCGGCACGGGTGCGATGGCGCCTGCCGCGCTCGCCGCTGCGTGCGACGTCGACCATGCGGTGGGCCCCGCTCCCGTCATTCGCGGCGGGCCGCGAGCCGCACGGGCGAGGCTGGTCGCCTTCCTGGAGACTGGGCTCGTGCGATACGCCGAGGATCGGGGCGACCCGAACCGCCCCGAGGCGGTGAGCGGGCTCTCCCCCTACCTCCACTTCGGGAACATCAGCCCGCAGGAGGTCCTCCTTCGCGTGCGGGACGCGGCGCCTGCCGACCAGTACGCCCGCTTCGAGGACGAACTCCTCGTCTGGCGGGAGCTGGCCCACAATTTCTGCCACCACGACCCGCGCCACCGCACCGTGTCGGCGGTCCCGGAGTGGGCCCGGAAGGAACTGGACGATCACTCCGCCGATCCGCGCCCGGCCAGCTACTCGCCTGAAGAACTGGAGCGCGGCCAGACGGCCAGCCCGCTCTGGAACGCGGCCCAGCGCGCGTACGTGCGCGACGGCACCATGCCCAACTACCTGCGGATGCTCTGGGGGAAGGCGATCCTGCACTGGAGCACGGACGCCGCCGTGGCGCTCCGCTCGATGGAGCACCTCAACAACAAGTACTCGCTGGACGGGCGGGACCCGAACAGCTACGCCGGCTTCCACTGGATCCTGGGAAAGTTCGACCGGCCCTTCTACCGGAGGCCGGTCTTCGGCACGGTGCGCTACATGTCGCTGACGGCGGCGGAGAAGAAGTTCGACGTGCCGCGCTGGCTGGCGAGCGAGGCCGCCCGGGATGCCCCGGGCGGCATCATCCCGGGGGCAGGAACGCCGCGAGCTGGCGGTCGTGCGCGCGCGAGAGGGTCGCGAGCGCGGTCACGGCGCCGATGAGCGCCATGAACATGTCCCACTGGGTGTCCCAGACGTCTCCCTGGGTGCCCAGGAAGGCGGTGGAGGCGTCGCCGGTCGACACCGCGGTCCACCATTCGGTCAGTTCGTAGAAGGCGCTGAAGGCGAGACAGAAGGCGATGCACACCCACGGCAGCCATCGGCTGCCGCGGAGCGGTGAAGTCCGGCTCAGGATTTCCCGCGCCAGGATGGCGGGCACGAAGCCCTGGGCGAAATGCCCCAGGCGGTCGTAGTTGTTGCGCGCGAAGCCCAGCGCCTCTCCCATCCAGAAGCCGAGCGGCACCTCCGCGTAGGTGTACTTCCCCCCGACCATCAGGATGCAGGCGTGCACCGCCAGCAGCGAGTACAGCAACGTCGTGAGCGGAAAGCGCTTCCCGGTGGCCAGGATGACCGGGAGTCCGATCAGGACCGGCAGCACCTCCAGCACCCAGGTGAACCGGTCGTGGGGAGCGATTCCCGACCAGACCAGCACCGCGAGCACCCCGACGAGCAACACGATCGGGAGGCGGCGAGCGGCAGTTGTCATTCGGCAACCTCGGCATCGGCAAAGGGCACGTCGACGACCAGCCCGTCGCGGGCGACCACCGTCGCCGGGAAGATGGCCTGCGCCTCCGCGAGGAGTTCGGGCGCCTCGCGGGAGTAGCGGGCCGAGATATGGGTCAGGACCAGTCGCCTGGCGCCCGCGTCCCGCGCCACCGCCGCTGCCGCGGCGGCCGTGCTGTGGCCCGTCTGCTCGGCCTTGTCGGCCTCCTCGAGCGAGAAGGTGGCCTCGTGGACCAGCAGGTCAGCGCCTGCCGCCGCCGCGACGAAATTGGCGGAGGGCCTGGTGTCGCCCGTGATGACCACGGTGCGCCCGGGCCGCGGCGGCCCGACGAGGTCGGCCGGGCCGACACGGCGCCCGTCCGGCAGGTCCACGGTCTCCCCCCGGTGGAGCCGTCCCCACAGCGGGCCCTCCGGGACCCCGAGTTCGCGCACTCGTTCGGGGCGGAATCGCCCGAGCCGCGTATGCTCGACGAGTGCGTACCCGAGGGCGGTGGCGCGATGGTCGGCCTCGACGGCCACCATCTCGTAGTCCGGCCGGCGCACCCGGTCGCCGGGGGCGAGTTCCTCGATCTCGACCGGGAACTTGTTGCGCTCGATCCCGACGGCGAGGGCGTGCTCCAGGATGCGTCGCCCGCCGCGGGGTCCGTAGAGACGCAGGGGGTCACTGCGGTCCTGGAGGCCCAGCGTGCGGACCAGGCCGGTCAGTCCGAGCAGGTGGTCGGCGTGGAAATGGGTGAAGAAGACGTCGCGGAGCCCGAAGCTCACTCCGTACCGCATCATCTGTCGCTGGGTGCCCTCGCCGCAGTCGAACAGCAGCGTCTCGCCCTCGCGCGCCAGGGCGATGGCGGCGACGTTGCGCTCCAGCGACGGAATCGCGGCGCCGGTGCCGAGGAAGGTGAGGGAGAGCGTCATGGCGGGTTCAAGATAACCCCCGCATGGGGTCGCGGAAGCGGGGCCGCACCCGGGGGTGGAACCTTCCGCTCCCGCCGCGGGTTACTACTCCATCCGCTCACGCCACCCCAGTCCGGAGGCCGTCATGGCCGTCGCCCGGTTGACCTGGAATGAACCCGCCACGGGAACCCGCTTCGAGTCCGCCGTGCGCGACATGCTCGCGCTCGTCGGCGAGGACCCGTCCCGCGAGGGGCTGCTCAAGACCCCTGAGCGGGTCGAGCGCGCGATGCGCTGGCTGACCCGAGGGTACGAGCTCGACGCCGCCGACGTCATCGGCGACGCGCTGTTCGAGGAGGACCACCAGAACATGGTGGTGGTCCGCGACATCGAGTTCTATTCGATGTGCGAGCACCACATGCTCCCCTTCTTCGGCAAGGCCCACGTGGCGTACATCCCGGACGGCCGGATCGTCGGCCTCTCGAAGGTGGCCCGCGTGGTGGACGTTTTCGCCCGCCGGCTGCAGGTGCAGGAGCGGCTCACCGACCAGATCGCGCAGGCGCTCGAGGACGCGCTTCGGCCGCGCGGCGTCGGCGTGGTGCTCGAGGCATCGCACTTCTGCATGATGATGCGGGGGGTGGAGAAGCAGAACTCCCGGACACTCACCAGCGCGTTGCGCGGCGTGTTCCGGGAGGACGCCAGCACGCGGAACGAGTTCCTGCGGCTGGTGCAGCGCTAGGCGGCGCTCAGAACATCTTCACCTGCACGGTGAGCTTGCCGGGCTTGGCCTGGATCGAGTCGAGCAGCGCCTGCATCGACTTGAGCGTGGCGCTGAGCTGGTCGTAGAGCGCGGTGTTGGTGGCCACCTGCCCCAGGGTCCCCTTCCCCGCGTTGATGTTGAGGACCAGCGTGTCCATGCGCGCGGTCGTGGTGGTGAGCTGGCGCGTGAGGCGGCCGAGGTCGGCCGACGCGGTGTCCATGTGCTGCAGGGTGTTCTGGAGCGCCGGGCTGGCGAGGGTGGAATCGAGCCGGGCGCTCACCGACTGCAGGGACGTCATCAGCCGGGTCATTTCCGCGGTGGGGCCGGACTTGGTGTCGCTGTACACCCCCATCAACCGCTGCATGGCCTTCATCGTCGCATGAAGATCGTCGGCGGTGCGCTGGTTGAGGAGCGTCTGTGCGCCCGTCATGACCGCCTTGGCCTGGTCGCCCAGCGTGGTCGCCAGCCCGCTGATGCCCGGCTCCATCGCGCCCTCGAGCACCTTCCCTTCAGGGAGCGGGGCGCTGTCGCTGCCCGGGTTCAGCACGATCTCCACGTCGCCGAGGACGCCGACCGCCTCGATCGACGCGCTGGCGTCGGCCTGCAGCGGCACGTTCTCCTTCAGCGCGAGCTCCACCCGCACGCTCCCCACCCGCTCGAACACGATGCGGTCCACCTTGCCGACCTGCACGCCGGACACCTTGACCGGCGAACTCGTCTTGAGGTTGCCGATGTCCGCGAAGTGGACCGGCACGACGTCTCGCGGCCCGAAGCTCTTGCCCCCGAGCCACATCGTGCCGACGACGAAGACGGCGGCGCTGGCCAGGACGATGGCGCCGACGGCGGCTTCCCGCTTGTAGTGCAGGTCCATATGCCCTCAGGCCGCGAAGGAGTGTGAGTCGAAATCCCGCTCGAGGAACGCCTTGATCCGGGGGTCGGCCGAGGCAAGGAACTCCTTCGGCGACCCCTGGAGCACGATCGACCCCCCGCTGAGCAGGGCCACCCGGTCGGAGACCCGGAACGCGCCGCGCACGTCGTGCGTCACCATCACGCTCGTGACGCCGAGTGTGTCGGCGAGGTGCTTGACGAGGCTGTCGATGATGTCGGCGTTGACCGGGTCGAGCCCCGAAGTGGGTTCGTCGTACAGGAGGTACTTCGGCTTGCCGGCGATGGCCCGCGCGATGCCGACCCGCTTGCGCATGCCGCCGGAGAGCTCGGCGGGATACTTGCCCGCCACCTCGGGCGCCAGGTTGACGAGGCCGAGGCACTCGGGCACCCGGGCCGCGCAATAGCTGTTGTCCCGGTTCAGCGCCGGGTCGGTGATGCCGAGCCGGATGTTCTCGAAGACGTTCATCGAGTCGAACAGCGCGCCGTTCTGGAAGACGTACCCGATCGTCATGCGAAGCGCCGCGAGCGCCTTCCGGGACAGCGTGGATACGTCGAGCCCGTCCACGAGGATGGTCCCGGAGTCGGGATGGATCAGGCCGATGATGTGCTTGAGGAGCACGCTCTTTCCGGTGCCCGAGGGGCCGAGGAGCGCGACGGTCTCCCCCTCGTTGACGGTGAAGTTCACCCCGTTGAGGATGACCTGCTCCCCGAAGCGCTTGTGGACGTCGCGGAGCTCGATCACGGGTGGAGCAGCAGCTTGGCGAGCAGCGTGTCGAGGATGAGGATCGCGACCGAGGTGGCCACCACCGCGGTCGTGGTCGCCTTGCCGACCCCTTCCGCGCCTTGCTGCGCGTTGAAGCCCATGTAGCAGGGGATCAGCGTGATCGCGCCGGCGAAGAAGAACGCCTTGATGATGGAATACCAGGCGTCGAAGTGGCGCCAGTAGAACTGGGCGCCATACGTGAAGTCGGCGTTGCTGATCGGGAGCACCTGCTTGGCGGACCACCACCCGGCCAGGACCCCGATGGCGTTGGCAAAGATGGTCAGCACCGGGATCATCACCAGCCCCGCCAGCACCCGCGGGATGATCAGGTGGGAGGCGGGGGATCGGCCCATGCTCTCCAGCGCGTCGATCTGCTCGGTGACCCGCATCGTGCCCAGCTCGGCGGCGTACCGGGCGCCGATGCGGCCCGCGAGGACCAGCGCCGTCAGCACCGGTCCCAGTTCGAGGATGATCGACTCCACCACCAGCGTTCCGACGACATAGTAGGGGAGGTTGCCCTGGAACTGGTAGCCCGTCTGCAGGGCGGTGACGGCGCCAGCGAAGGACGACACCAGCAGGACGATGAACAGGCTGCCCACCCCGATGTTCCGGGCCTCGTCCATGGTGCGGGGCAGCCAGATCCGCCACTCGCCGAGGGTGCGCCCCAGTTCGGCGATGAGCAGGCTGAAGCGGCCGACGTGCGCCAGCGAGCCGATGACGGATCGACCCACGGCACGCGGCAGGCGCAGAATGGCGGTTGGCATCGCTATTATCTTGCCCCCCCATGCCTGCGAAGTCCACCCCGAAGACCGCCCCGCGCCCCGTCGCCGAGTTCCGCCGCCGCCTGCTGCGATGGTTCCGCCGTCACGGCCGAGACCTCCCCTGGCGGAAGACGCGAGACCCCTGGTCGATCCTGGTGTCGGAGTTCATGCTGCAGCAAACGCAGGTATCGCGCGTCGAGGTCTATTGGCCGCGCTTCCTCCAGCAATACCCGACGGTGGGCGCGCTGGCCGCGGCCCGGCCTGCGGCCGTGCGGGAGAGCTGGGAGGGGCTGGGGTACTACCGGCGGGCGGAGAACCTGCACCGGCTGGCGAAGGTGATCACCGACGAGCGGGATGGGCGCATTCCGTCGGACACCGAGGCCTTGCAACGCCTGCCCGGCGTGGGCCGCTACACCGCGGGGGCCGTGGCGAGCTTCGCCTTCGAACGGGCCGAGGCCGCGGTGGACACCAACGTGGCGCGCGTGCTCCGCCGCGCATTCCATCCGCGGGCCCGCGGCGCGGCCGGCCAACGCAAACTCTGGGTCACCGCCGCCGCCATGCACACGCGCCACGGTGCCTCGGCGTGGGCCTTGAACCAGGCCATCATGGAACTCGGGGCGCTGGTCTGCACGGCGCGGGTGGCGCGGTGCGGCGCCTGCCCGGTGCGCACGGTCTGCATGACGGGACTCAAGGCGCCGAGAACGCGGGGCGCAAAGTGACCGGCGGCATCGTGGGGCTTCATGCCGGCGTGCGCTAACTACATTCCATGGCGATGACTGCGACACCTGCGCTCCCTCCCACCGACCCGGCACGGGGACTGTCCGCCGCCGAGGCCGAGCAGCGGCTCACGCGGTTCGGCCCCAACGCCATCATCGACAAGACCATTCCAGCGTGGCGGCAACTGGCCGCCAGGTTCTGGGCCCCGGTACCGTGGATGCTGGAAGCGGTGATCGTGCTGCAGCTCCTGCTGGGACGCCGGGTGGAGGCGCTGGTGATCGCGACCCTCCTGGGCTTCAACGCGGCGGTCGCGTTCGTGCAGGAGCAGCGCGCCAGGGACGCACTCGCGCTGTTGCGAAAGCAGCTGCACGTGAGCGCCCGGGTGTTGCGCGCAGCCCAGTGGCAAGTACTCCCCTCGGAGCAGTTGGTGCCCGGCGACATCGTGCACGTCCGCGCGGGCGACCTGGTGCCGGCCGACCTGGCGCTGTTCGGCGGCGCCGTCTCGCTGGATCAGGCCGCGCTGACCGGGGAGTCGCTGCCGGTGGACGCCGGCCCCGGCAAGCCAGCCTACACCGGCGCGATCGTCCGCCAGGGCGAGGCCAGCGGCACGGTCACCGCCACCGGCACGCACACTTTCTTCGGCCGCACGGCCGAACTGGTGCGCACCTCGAATCCTCCCAGTCACATGCAGCGCACCATCTTCGCCATCGTCAAGCGGCTCGTCATCTTCGACGCGGTGCTCGTCGCGCTGGTGATCGCCTTCGCGCTCTGGCACCACCTTCCGCTGCCCGACACCGCCGTGTTCTCGCTGATGCTGCTGGTGGCCTCGGTGCCCGTGGCCCTGCCTGCCACGTATACCCTGGCCACGGCGGTGAGCAGCCAGGAGCTGGCGCGCCAGGGCGTGCTGGTGACGCGCCTCCCAGCCGTGGAGGAAGCCGCGGCGATGGATACGCTGGTGTCGGACAAGACGGGCACGCTGACGCAAAACACCCTGAGCTACGCCGGCGCGGTTGCACTGGCGGCCGGCGCCGACGAGAACGCCGTGTTACGGACCGCCGCGCTGGCCAGCGACGACGCCACCCAGGACCCGCTCGACCTGGCGATCCTCGGCCCCGCGCGCGAGCGCCGGTTGCTCGATGCCGCCCCCGCGCGGCAGGACTTCCACCCCTTCGACCCGGGCACGCGGCGCAGCGAAGGCGTCTACACCGTGGACGGACACGCCTGGCATGCGCTCAAGGGCGCGGCCAGCGTCATCGGCCCGTTGTGCCGGCTCGGCGCGGAACAGCAGGCCGCGCTCGAGGCTGCGGAACGCAAGCTCGCAGAGAGCGGCGCGCGCGTGCTGGCGGTCGCCGCCGGTCCGCCCGACGCGCTGCAGCTCCTCGGCGTCGTGGGACTGGCCGACCCCCCGCGCCCGGACGCCGCGGGGTTGATCACCCAGCTCACCCGCCTCGGCGTGCGGGTGTGCATGGCCACCGGCGATTCGGAGGAAACTGCGCGCGCCATCGGCGCCCGGCTCGGCCTGGGCACGCGCGTCTGCGCGGCGCAGGGCCCGCACCCACAGAATCCCGAGGATTGCGACCTCTACGCCCGCGTGTTGCCGGAGGACAAGCACCGGATCGTCGCGACGCTGCAAGGCGCGGGACACGTCACCGGGATGACCGGCGACGGCGTGAACGACGCGCCGGCGCTGCGCCAGGCCGAACTGGGGGTGGCCGTGGCCAGCGCGACGGACGTGGCCAAGGCCGCCGCCGGCGTAGTGCTCACCGATCCCGGGCTGGGCGGCGTGCTGACCGTGGTGCGAACCGGCCGCGAAGTGCACCGGCGCATGCTGACCTACACCCTCAACAAGACGCTCAAGGTGTTCGAGATCGTGGTGTTCCTGACGCTGGGCCTGCTGCTCACCGGCGGCTTCGTGATGTCGGCCACCCTGATCGTGTTGCTGCTGTTCACCAACGATTTTCTCACCATGACCATCGCGACGGACCGCGTCCAGCCGGCGCCCAGGCCGCAGCGCTGGGCGGTGCACCGGCTGGTGGGCGCGGCCGGCGTGTTCGCGGCCCTGTCGCTGGTGTTCACGTTCTCATTGTATTGGTGGGTGCGCACCACCCAGGGCCTGAGCCCGGCGCAGCTCCAGACGGTGGTGTTCCTGATCCTGGTGTTCACCAACCAGGCCGGCATCTACGCGCTGCGCAGCGACGGGCCGTTCTGGCGCTTCGCCCCTGGGCGGTTGATGCTGCTCGCCAGCCTGGGCGACCTGGCCCTGGTGAGCGTGCTTGCGACGATGGGCTGGTTGATGGCGCCGCTGCAGGTCGGGATGGTGGCGGCGGTGCTCGGGGCCTGCGCGGTGTTCGCCCTCGTGCTGGATCAGGCGAAGCTGGTGGTGTTTCCCCGGTTCTCCATCCTCTAGCGGAGACCCGCAGTGGTCGGCCGCAACTAGGTGCGGGAGATATCCCCCACCATCGCGACCACCCTGTCCACTTCGTCCGGCGTGTTGTAGATGTGCGTCGAGAGGCGCGTGTAGTCGAGGTTGTCCTCGCCGACGTGCCGGACCCGCACCGGTCCCATCGCCCAGAGCCGCTGCTGCATCTCCGCGCCGGTCTTGCCCTCCACCTCGAACGACACCATGGCACTCCGAAGCTCGGGATTGGATGGCGAGACCATGCGCACCTTCGGCACGGTCCGGAGGCCGGCGTCCAGGCGCGTGGCGAGCCCGCGGCTCCGGCGCTCGATGCGCTCGCTCCCGATGGCGTCATGGAAGGCCACGGCGGCCTGGAACCCGACCAGCAGGCTGTCGTTCCGCGTCCCCACGTGATCGAAGCGATCGCCCTTGAGCGACAGGTCGTCCCAACCGCCGCTCGCGATGAGCGGCCAGAGGCGGTCGAGCCACGCCGGGCTGATGTAGAGGAAGCCGCACCCCTTCGGCGCCAGCAGCCACTTGTGCGGGCTCGAGGCGTAGAAATCGCACCCGAGGTCCTGGATGTCGAGCGCCAGCATGCCCGGCGGGTGGGCGCCGTCCACCACGGTGATGATGCCGCGCTCCCGCGCCCAGGCAGCGAGCCTGCGGACCGGCTGAATGGCGCCGGTGCTGAAGAACACGTGCTGGATGCTCAGCACCCGCGTCTTCGGACCGACGTGCGACGTCCAGGCGTCGAACAGCGCGTCCTCGCTCGCCGCGGGGACCGGCGGCTCAAACTGCGTGAGGACCAGCCCGTAGCGGGCCGCCACCAGCTCCCAGCAGCACCGTCCCCCCACATGTTCCTGCGTGGTCAGGAGGATCTCGTCGCCCGGCTGCAGGTCGAGCCCCCGGGCCACCGCGTTCATGCCCTCCGTGGTGTTGCGGGTAAACGCGAGCGTCTCGGGCGGGGCGCCCACCAGGCCGGCCAGCTGGGCCCGGAGGGCGTGGACGTCGAATGGTTGCTGATGAAAAATGGTCTCGAAGGCCCGCTCGTGCGCCTCGACGGCGTCCAGCACCGGCTTGGGACAGGCGCCATAGGTGCCGGTGTTCATGAAGATGCCGTCGGCGATGAAGAACTGGCGGCGCACCTCGGCCCAGTACGCCTCGTCATCCGAGGGCGGCGGCAGCACCGCCCGCCGGCCCGCCTCGGCCGGCGACCCCAGTCGCGGCAGCCACGCCGCCGCGGGAAAAAATGCCGCCGCCCGGACAAGGTCGCGGCGGTTCATCAGCGGAGCGGGAAGCTGGCCGCGAGGAGCGCGATGAGGCCGAGGGTCCCGGAGACGATCGAGATCACCACGTGCCGCTGGCGGATGGCGTGATACAGCGGGGCGGTCGGGCCCTCGGGGGACACCCGGCCCAGGCGGGAAATGGTGGGGAGCCCGAACGCGAGCACGATGAGCGAGCCGAGAAGTCCGGCGCCCTGCATGGTCGCCATCCAGACGGTGGGCGCGGGGCCGCTCATGGCGGAGCCGTACATCTGGAGGGAGAGCATTACGCCGGAGAGGAGCACGAGGAAGGCGCCGGGAGCGATCAGCAGCTTGTGCACCGCCACCTGGCCGCGTGCGATCCCGGCGAGGACGGGGCCGGGTTCCTTCTTGCCGACGATACCGTACACCATCGAGCCGAGGCCGGCGCCCAGCCACAGCACCTGGCCGAGAAAATGGAGGAAGAGCCAGAGTCGCATGTCAGGTCGTTTCCGAGAGAAGGTGAGCATCGATGGGACGGCGGCCCTCATAGCCGCCCTCCACCTCGTGCCAGTGTGACACGGCGTCCTCCCCGTGCCGCCAGCAGAGATAGACCGGCCGGTCGTCCCGCAGGGAAAGAAAATCCACCAGGCCGCCGTCGAACCCCTTGAACAGGCACCCGATGGCGGCGAGCTCCTGCAGGCAGGCGTCGATCCGGCGGGCGTGGCCCTCCGCCGCGGTGCGCGCGTCCCTGGCCTCGTCCGACTCGCCCGCCTCCTCGCTCGGCTGGGCGGTGATGGCCACCTCGAAGCGCGCGACGTCGTCTCGCCAGGCCGCATGTTCCGCCAGGAGGTCGCCGACGACCCGCCGGACCAGCGGCAGCGTCCGATTGGCCTCGTCCACCGTGAAGAGCCGGGGAGTGTCAGGCACTCGACCCCTCCAGGGCCAGCGCCGCCAGGGTGGCGCGGTAGCCCTCCGCTTCGAACTCCGAAAACAGCTCGGCGGCGAAGGTGGCCTGACGCGGGAGCAGAGGCCGCACGTGGACGAGCCGGCAGCGGCCCGGAGTGGCCCGCCACCGCGCAAGCGTATCCTGCGCCTGTTGCGCCATGAGGATGCCCTCGCAGGCGTCGTGGGCCAGGAGGAGTCCGGGCCCCTTGGGCTTGGACCGGGGCGCCTTTTCGTCGAAGCCGGGCCCGACGTCCACCGCCACGACCAGGTCCGCCTCGAACTGGGCGGCGACATCGAGCGGAAGGACGGCGCGAAGCCCGCCGTCCAGGAGCCGGCGCCCGGCCACCTCCGCCGGCGGATAATAGACTGGCAGGGCCGTGGTGGCGGTGAGTGCGTCCAGCAGCGGAACGTCCAGCCCCCCGGCGCCGAAGAGCACCAGCTCCCTGGTGTCCAGGTCGACCGCGGTGAGCGTGAGGGGGACCGCCAACTCGTCGAACCGGCGCTGGGGCACCAGCCGGCCGATCACCTCCCGCAGCGGCTCACCGCGGAGCAGCGAAGGGAACCACAGCCCCGCCAGCGGCGTGAAGGCGCGCGGCCGGGCCACCTCGACCGCCTTGACCGCACGGAAGCGCCGGGAGAGCTCGTCGGCCGAGGCCCCGGAGGCCGCGCCCGCCGCGATCACCCCGCCCATCGACGTCGCGACGTAGCGCGCAGGCCGGAGCCCCGCTTCCTCCAGCGCCCGGAGCCCGCCGATCTGCGCGGCCGCCTTCGCCCCCCCGCCGCCGAACACGGCGGTCACGCGTGAGGCGTTCACGGGCGGCGGAACCCCTCCCGGTGCTTGCGGGCCGCCTCGTAGCGCGCGTGCTCCTCAGGCGTCTCGGCCACCAGCCTCGGCACCCGCTTCGGCCGGCCGTTCTGGTCGATCGCCACGAAGACGATGTGCGCCGTGTGCGTGTGGCGTCGCTCACCGGTGCTCACCTTTTCCGAATAGACCTCGACCGTGATGTCCATCGAGCTGTTGCCGACGAAATCCACGGTGCCGAACAGGGTGACCAGCGCCCCGATCGGGATCTGCTCGCGGAAGTCCACCCGGTCGATCGCGGCGGTCAGGACCGGCCCGCCCGCGTGGCGGATGGCGGCGACCGCCGCGGCTTGGTCCACCATCGCCATCAGCTCCCCGCCGAAGAGACTGCCGAGGACGTTCTGCATGTGGGGCATCACGAGCCGGGTGAGCTCGGAGCGGGAATATGACATCGGTCGCGATTCGGGAAGCATGGCCGGCTCCTCAGTAGTCCACGGGACGGAGGTAATACTCACCGATCGCGGTCTGGCTCAGCATCGCCACGGTGGGGAGCCGGCGCTTCCAGTGGGTCCCCTCGAGCCGGCCGCGGACTCGCGCGACCTCCTCGGCCGTGTAACCGAGCGACGCGAGTTGTTCCGGCCGATAGCCGGAGAGCAGCCAGTGCAGGATGCCGTCCGCCTTCTCGTAGGTGATGCCGAAGTCGCCCTCGTCGGTCTGCCCCTGGACGAGATCCGCGCTGGCCGGCTTGTCCACGATCACGGCCGGCACGCCGAGATGCCGGGCCAGGGCCCACACCTGGGTCTTGAAGAGGTCCCCGATCGGGTTGACCGGCGGCGAATCGTCGGCATGCCAGGTGAAGTAGCCAAGCAGGCGCTCGGTCTTGTTGCCGGTGCCTAGCGGGAGCGCGCGGAGGCGGGCGGAGAGGTCGAACAGGGTGATCATCCGCATCCGCGCCATCACGTTGCCGAGGCCGGCGGCGTCGGGCGGACCCCCGATGGCCGACGCGATGCCGTCCACGCCGGCGGAAATGTCCACCGTTCGGCTCGGGATGCCCAGCGCGTCGATCACGAGCTGGGCATGCGCCAGGCTGTCGGGACTGGACGTGCGGTAGGGCATCCGGACGGCGGTCACCTGCTCCTTGCCGAGGGCCTCGGCGGCAAGGTACGCCACCACCGCGCTGTCCACGCCCCCCGAGAGGCCGATGACCACGCCCTCGAACCCCCGCCGGCGCCTGACTTCGTCACGGATGAACTCCACGAGCCAGCGCTGCGCGAGCTCAGGGTTGATCGCGAGCGGATCCCGCGGTGGGGCGGTGATGACGGCGTGCGGCCTGACGCGGCCCGCCGAACGATGCTCCCAGGTGGCGCCGGCCGCCGCACTGCCTGGCGCCCGGCCCAGCTCGGCGAGCAGCCTCGGCAGCCGGCCGCGCAAGTCGGCAAGGAGCGGCTGGTCCGCCCGCGCGCGGGTGATCTCTTCGAAGTCGAGGTCGGCGCGGACAACACCGGGCTCGAACAATGGGCCCCGGGCGAGCACCCGCCCGGTCGGTCCCGCGACCACCGAGCCGCCCGCGAACGCCTTGCCCCCCTCGAACCCGACCAGCTGTGCCACGACCACGTAGATCCCGTGCTCCGCGGCGGCATCGGAGGCGAGCCGCTCCCAGCGCTCGAGGTTTGCGGGGGCGTCGGGGCTGTCGAGGCCACGGGCCGGGGTGGCGCTCACCACCACCAGGACCTGGGCGCCGTCGAGCGCCGCCAGCGTCGGCATCAGCGAATGCCAGGCGTCCTCGCAGACCAGCATCGCGGCGCGGCCCCAGGCGGTGTCGAAGGCGCGGACCTCGGCGCCCGACTCGACGAACCGCTCCTCGTCGAACACGCCGTACGTCGGCAGGAACACCTTTCGGTGGACGTGACGGATGACCGGCACGTCGGCGCCGAGCGAGAGGTACAGGCAGCTGTTGTAGTGGCAATTCTTCCAGAGCTCGTAGAAGCCGAGCGCCAGGTCGAGGGGCGGCGCACCGGAAGCGAGGTGCGCGGCGGCTACGTCCGCCGCCACCTGCTCCGCCGTGCGTGCCTGCTCCCGGACACCGCCCTCGAGGAAGTAGCCGCTCAACGCGGTTTCGGGGAGCACGACGAGATCGGGTGGCTCGGCGACGGCAGCCACCTCGCGGAGCGACGCCTCGAGCTGCGCGAGATTCTCGGCGTACGCCCCCTTTCGGGGGCGGAATTGCACTATCGCGAGGCGGAGCATGGAAGTAATCTAAGGAGTCGCGGGAGGCAGGTAAGGTCGAGGCCGTCAAGCCGGCAAAAACAGGGGAGTTGCATGGTATTCTGGATCGCGCTGGGCAGCGCCCTCGGAGGCGCCGCCCGGTATCTCTTCGGCGGCATGATGCAGCGCCTGGCCCCCGGCGAGTTCCCGGTGGGGACGCTTGCCGTCAACGTGACCGGAGCGCTGCTCCTCGGTTTCATCGTGCGCTACGCCCTCGAGACGCCCGCGGTCAGCGCGGAAGTCCGCGCCTTTCTCACGATCGGCTTTTGCGGCGGATTCACCACGTTTTCCACCTTCAGCTTCGAGAGCGCCGTGATGCTGCAGAAGGGCGAGTGGTCCCGCCTGGCGCTCTACACCGGCCTGAGCCTTGCGTTGACGATCGCCGCGACGCTGGCGGGCTTCGCCCTCGCCGGCGGGGCACTCTCCCTGCGGCGCTCGCTCTAGGAGGCGCACAATGCACGGCTTGTCGGGCGACGGTACCCTGATGCGGATTCACATCGGCGAGCGGGACAAGCACGACGGCAAGCCGCTGTACGCCGCGATCGTCGAACTGCTGCGGGCGCGCGGCCTGGCCGGCGCGACCGTGACACGGGCCATCATGGGCTTCGGGGCGACCGCGAGGCTTCACACCGATTCGGTGCTCCGGCTGTCGCTCGACCTGCCTATCGTCGTCGAATGCGTGGACGCCGAGGAGAAGATCCAGGCGGTGCTGCCCGACATCGACGCCATGATGGGCGGCGGCCTGATCACCCTCGAACGGGTCCGGGTCATCGCGTATCGCGGCGAGACGGCCTGACCTCCCTCCCACAACCGGAACTGCATCCGATGCCCCCCGCCACCGATCCGTTGCTCGCCGCCGTCGCCGGCATCGCGAATGCCTGCTCGCCCACGGCCGGCGTGGTGACCGGCGGCCAACCGACGGCCGACCAGATCCGCGCGGCGAAGGCGGCCGGCGCGGTGACGATACTCGACGTCCGGGACCCGATGGAGCCGCGCCCGTTCGATGAACCGGCGGTGGTCGCGGGGCTCGGACTCAAATATGTGAACATCCCCGTCTCGGGGAACACGCTGGACGACGCCACGATGAAGCGCATCCTTTCGGTTCTGCGCGATCCTGCGGCTCGGCCGGTGTTCTTCCATTGCGGCAGCGGCAACCGGGTGGGCGGAGCGCTCATCCCCTATTTCATGCGGGACCACGACATGGACGAGGACGACGCCGTGGCGCTGGCGATGCGGGTGGGACTACGAGGCGCGGAGTTGCTCGAATGGGGCCTCGACTACGCCAAGCGGCACGCCAAGTGAGCATGTGACGCGGGGCCTCGGCAACCGCCGAGGCCCCGTGTTGGGTCACGCACCCACCCGCCCGGCGATCAGGGAAGGTCTTTTCCGCCTCCCCGTCCGCCGGACGGGTTGCTGTGGGAAGCGGCGGGTGGTGGGCTGTAGGTCTGGGTCGGCGGGTTGTGGCTCCCTCCAGCGTTCGCGGGAACCGACACCCGGGTCTGCGGCGAAGAGAGCGCAGCGTTTCGAGCCGCGGCCTGGCGTGCCCGGGCTTCCACGATCGGCTTTCCATCGATCAGGCCGCGGTTCGTCTCCATGAACTCCATGATCGGGCCCCACCGCCACTGCCACGCCATGAACCGTCCGGCATCGATACTCGATCCGGAGGGGTACAGCGCAATGCACTGTCCCGTCCAAGGACAGGGATCCAGCGTGGGGGCCTGCAAGGTAGTCCACTGGCCCACGACGGCGGTCGGGTGGCGGCAGTAGTACGAAGAGCCGTACGCACAGCCCCACGCATCAGTCGAACCGAATCGAAGCGGGATGGGCTCTGCCCGCACCGCAGCACGGGGAGCCAGAACTGGCTGGGTCGCGAGTACGAACTTCGGGCCGTCGCCGCGAATGGCGGCGGCGGTGAGCGCACTCGAGGCGTTCGGTGCCTGGATCAGCGCCAGAGCGAGCAATAGCTGGAGTCGGCATTGGTCCCTCTCCGTGGGCCTGCAGGAATATGGGATAGGGCGCAGCAGCCCGCCAGCTACCGACGAATGAGGCCCCGGAGCGAGTGCTCCGGGGCCTCAGAACTACCGTCCTCGACGGCCTCCCCCACCACCTCCACCTCCTGAAGGGCTTCCGCCGCCACCAGAACCGCCTCGGGAGCCACCACCGCCTGTGTAGCCACCGCCGCCGCTGCGCGGTGCCGGGGCGCCGCCGCCGGTGTAACCACCGCCGCCACTTCGAGGGGCTGCGGTGCCACCGGAACTCCGTCCTGACGGCTGGCCGCCGTACGGGCTCCTGCTCGGTGCCGGTCCACCGAAAGTGCCGGTGCGCCGTCCATCGGTGCTGCGTGCTCCGCCCGGAGCACCCTGCGCCCCGCCACTGGTGGTGCTCGTTCCACGCGGCCGGTTCGTGACGGGTGGGAGAGCCTGCCCGTTAGATCCCCAGCCGTGGGCCCGGCTCGCATCTCCGGGTGTTACCGTCTGGGAGCGTGCACGAGGGGAGACATTCCCCTGGCCGGTGCTCGGGGCGCCCCCGGTGGCTCCCGTCGAGGGCCGACCCGCCGCGCTCGGAGCGCCGCCGGTGCTTCGGCGACCGGTGCCCGTCATTCCCCCGGCGGACGGCGTCGCGGCGCCGCCGGTCTGCGGGCGACTGGACTCGATCTGCGGCTTGGGCTGGGCTACGGGGCGCCTGCCAGCATCCGCATGTCCGCTGATTGTCGCCGCATCAACCCCAAACCGGCCCGAGGGTGCTCCAGCACCGGGTGCCGCTGCCCGTCCCCGGTACTCTGTCTGCAATCCCAAGGTATTCGGGGCGAACGCGTCACCGCGCGGGCGATAGGGATTGCCCGGATTCGTCACGGTCCCGCCGGGCTTGAAAGTGTATGGGCGGTAGCCCGGGTACCCACCCCCATACGCGGGGTGATAGCCATAGCCGGGATAGTATCCGCCCGCGGGGTAATACCCGCCGCCGTACACGGGGTAGCCGTACCCGTATCCGGGATAGCCCCAGCCGTAACCCGGATACCCCCAGGCATACCCAGGGTACCCCCAGCCATAGCCGTACCAGGGATAGTAGCCATACCAGCTGTTGTAGCAGCAGGGCAGCCCGAAGGAGAGCCCGATGCTCCACCCGCTGTTGTAGTAGGTGGGCCACGGCCAGCCCGATACGCCGATGTAGGTCGAATAGTCCGAGTTGATCGCCTCGGACAGGGAATAGACGATGTAGCGATCGATGGCGTAGTCGAATCCCTTGCTGGTCATCAACAGGACGACATCCGTCAGCTGGCTCTCCGGGTCGTCACTCGCGTTGTACTGATCGAAGACGCCGTAGTCCCAGTGATCCCCACGAACGAAGTCCGCCACGCGGAACGGCGTGCTCGACCAGGCCGCGTACACCATCCCGCTGCCGCCGGCCTGGTCCAGGTAGAAGGCGCCCCGGCCATCGCGACCCGTCAATTTGTAGTTTTTTCCGGCCCGGACGAAGGCGTCGTCGCCCGGGTCGAGTGGAAAGAGGACCCGAATGCGTCCCTGTTGATCGGCCTGAAGAATGAGGGTGTAGCCGTCGGCGGCGGTCCGAAACGTGACCTGAGCATACTCGCCGCGGTTGTACTGCCCGCCGTTGTTGAGGGAGACCGTGATCGGGGGTGGAGGGCCGCCAGCCAGCACCGCGGCAGCGGCGATCGATCCAAGCAGAGTGGTGAACATCAGGCCTCCTGGCAGTGCCGGCTGGTCGCAGATTGGGATCGCCGGCGATCCCCCGCTGAAACAGCGAGGGTCGTGCCATCCTGTAAACCTTTGCCAGTCAATAGCTTGTGATCTGGCCCCGCCGGTGACTCGTCCCTCGAGGGGGACGCCTCCTACGCTTCGCGTCCTCCGGCCCAGCGGTGCCAGTACATCCGGAGCTCGGAGATCCGGCCATCCGCGGTCTCGCAGAACATGGCCCCGCGGGCCTCGACCCACTCCCCGCTCCGACGGCGGCGGAAGGTGACCTTGAACTCCGTCGAGAACCAGGGCCCGGCGGCATAGATCTCGCCACTGGAAAAGGTGACCTCGGCCTGGTGCACTGGAACATCCCGCCAGTACTGAAGGATGGCTTCCCGTCCCTGCCTCGGTGCGCTGAAGGGGGTTTCGACGAACGTCGGGTCATCACTGAATACCGACATCAGGAGCGGGACGTCTCCCTTGGACCACCCCTTGCCGAAGGTGTCCACGAGGGTGCGCCCGAGTTCGCGGGTGTCCTGCCCGGCGCTTGCCGGCGAGGTCGCTGCATTCGACATTGGGGTAGCCTCCATGGTGAACAATCTACTACCCCCTCTCAGGCGCGGCAGCCTCCTGGCCCTCGCGCTCGCCATCATCGCGTCCCCGGCCCGGGGCCAGGCGAACTGCCCCGACTCCGTCGCGACCAAGCTGGCGCGGGCCTGGACGTCCTACCGGGCTGATTCCCTGGATGCCGCCGACACCGGCTTCCGCTCCATGGCCCGCTGCGGTTCACTCGGGGCCATGACTGGCCTCGGGTTCGTGGCCCTGCGGCGCGGGGAGTTGCTCACGGCAGATTCCATCTTCACGGTGGTGATCTCGCGCGACTCCGCGCAGGTGGACGCTTGGGAAGGCCTGGCCAGGTCGGCCTGGCGGCGCGCGGATCCCACTGCCACCGCCAAAGCAGCGCGAGCCGCATTGAGGCTCGCACCGGACCGGACCGACCTGCAGGCCCTCCTCAAGCAGGCCGCTCCCGACGGAGCACGACCGCCACTCCCACCGCGCCGGCGCCCAAGCATGCTCGCCCTTCCGGCGCGCACCGTCGGGGAGCGGTTTGAAATCCTCGACGCCCACGGCCGGTGGGTTCCCTTCTACATCCAGGGCGTGAATCTCGGCGTGGCGCTCCCGGGGCGCTTCCCGTCGGAGTTCCCGACCGATTCCTCGCTCTACGCGGGGTGGCTGGACACCCTCTCGACGATGCACGCCAACGCCCTCCGCCTGTACACGATCCTGCCACCGTCATTTTATCGCGCGCTGAGAGCGTGGAACCTCGGGCACCCGGACCGGCCGCTCTGGCTGATCCACGGCGTGTGGACCGAGCTCCCGCCGGAGCACGACTTCGACAATGTGGCATGGAAGCAGGCATTCCGAAGCGAGATGCGAAGGGTGGTCGACCTGGTTCACGGCTCGGCCGACCTGGCCACGCGCGCCGGCCACGCCGCCGGGCGCTACGACGCCGACGTGTCGCGCTGGACGCTCGCCTACATCATCGGAAGGGAGTGGGAGCCGTACGCCGTCGCGGCCTACGACTCGGCGCATCCGGGCAGGCGAGACTACGCGGGTCGCTACCTGGCGGCGGAACGCAGCCCGGCGATGGACGCCTGGATGGCGGAGCAATGCGATTACATGCTGTCCTACGAGATGGACCAGTGGAACGCGATTCGGCCAATCGCATACACCAACTGGCCGACGCTCGACCCGTTGACGCATCCGACCGAGGCAGGAAGCGCGGACGAGCGGTTGTGGCGGGGCCGGGCGGGCCGGCCGGCGACCGGCCAACAGCTCGAGTACGAGAACGACGCCATCGGCCTCGACGCAAATCTCGTCCATCCCACGGCCGGCAACCCCGCCGGGTGGTTCGCCAGCTATCACGCCTATCCGTACTACCCCGACTTCCTGCTCTACGACCCCGGATACAACCAGGCCCGCTCGAGCGAGGGGCCCTCGAACTACTTCGGCTACCTGAGCGACCTCCACCGGCACCACGCCGGCATTCCCTTCGTGATCTCGGAGTATGGCGTGCCATCGAGCCGGGGCAACGCCCACCAGCAGCCGCAGGGCTGGGGCCACGGCGGTCATGACGAGCAGGCGATGGCGGCGATCGATGCAAGGCTGACCCGGGAAATCCGGGAAAGCGGCGCAGCGGGGGCGATCATCTTTGCCTGGATGGACGAATGGTTCAAGCGGAACTGGATCGTCATCGACTTCGAGGCACCCGCCGAACGCACACGGCTTTGGCACAACATGATGGACGCCGAGCAGAACTACGGCATCCTGGGCGAGTACGCCGGTACCGAGACGAGTCGACCGATACTCGGAGGTGACCCGGCGCGGTGGCGGGCGCTCCGCGAGCTCGCCTCGGCCAGCGGCGCCCTTCGAGGGCTTCGCGCGGGGAGCGATGCGAGCTATCTCTACCTGGCCCTGGAGCTGCCGCCCGGGCCGATCGACTGGAATGCGGAGGGCATCGCAGTGGCCCTCGATACCTACCTGAGCGCGCGGGGACAGACGGCGCTGCCCGAAGGCCACATGCGGAGCGAAGTGGGCTTCGAGTTCCTGCTCGACCTCCGGAATCCGTCCGACGCCGCGCTCCGGATCCTGCCGTCCTACAACCCGTACGTCGGCGAGACCGCGATTCGCGGGGGAGACGACTTCGGCCAGTTCCACCGCCGGCCGGTGACGATCGGCGTGCAGGCCGACGGGCAGTTCGACCCGATGTTCGTCATCACGAACCGCGCACGCTTCGGGCGCGACGGGACCTTCTTCCCGGCCCGGGGTTACGATCGCGGAGTGCTGCGTTTCGGGCCCGAATCCGGCAGCACCCTCGCCGACTGGTACACCGACGGCGCCGCCGGGCTCATCGAGATCCGCCTGCCGTGGGGGCTGCTGAACGTCACCGACCCGTCGAGCCGCACGGTCCTCTTCGACCGGCCGGGTCAATCGGGCGGGGACTTCGGGACCGCAGTGACCGATGGTTTCCGGATCGGCGCCCTCCTGTACCGGAAGGACGGGGCCGACGGACCGGTGGCGACGTTGCCGACCGCCGACGGGCGGCTCTGGCGCGCAGCCTCGTTCCCGCTCTGGACCTGGGACACGTGGGAGGAGCCGGTCTCCCACAGCCGGCTCAAGCCAGTGTACGATTCATTGCAGGCGACATGGCCCGACCGATGACGGCGCGCGGCCTCTCCTCCTTCCGTTTCGGAGCCGGCGTGACCCGCAGCATGTGGCTCGTGGCCCTCCTCGCGCTCGTCCATCCGCCGCATCGCCTTGTCGCGCAAGTCGCCGAGGCAGACGCCGCGTGGAACCAGGGTCGCTACGGGGCCGCCCGGGACGCCTACCTGCGCGCCCTGACCCAGGACCCCACCTCGGTCCGCGCGGCCTATCGACTCGGCGTGCTCGCCGCGTGGGACGGCAACCTCGATTCCGCCCTCACTCTCCTGGCCCAGGCGCGCGTCGCCGATCCAGCGGACCCGGATGTCCGCGCCACGCAGGCGCAGGTGCTCACGTGGGCCGGACGATATCCTCTGGCCCTCGTGCAGTGGGACAGCCTGATTGCCCTCTATCCCGACCGCCTCGACGGGCTGACCGGCAAGGCGAAGACGCTTGCCTGGAGCGGCCGGCTCTCCGACGCCGATTCGCTCTATTCGGTGGTGCTGCGGCGCGATCCGACCAACGCCGACGCACTGGACGGCCGTGCGCAGGCGGCTTTCTGGCAAGGGAGGAACACGGAGGCCATCGCGGGTTACGAGCGCGCCCTCTCCTACCGTCCCGACGACGTGACGGCCCGGATGGGGTTGGCCCAGGTTTACCGGGCCTCGGGGCGGCAACTCGATGCGATGGCCGAGGCCGACAGCGCCGTGACCATCGGGCGGACCAACCGGGATGCCCTGCGGACCCGGCAGGACATCGCGCGGACGGAGCTCGGCGCAGTGGAGGTTTCCCTGGGCTGGAACGACGACAGCGACCACAACACGATGTGGTGGCAGGTCGTCGGCGTCGCGTCGCCGATCTCGAACCGGATAAGAGGCTTCGCGTCGGTCGGCGCGTACGAGGGAAGCTCGGAGCCGGCCATCCACGCCACCCGAGGGACCGCGGAGTTCGGGGCCACGTTTCTCCAGCCGCGGTGGCAACTGACCGTGGCCGGTGGCGCCCAGGGGCTCTGGCCCGGGGCCGGACTGTCCCGCACCGTTCCCACCGGCCGACTCGCCGTGGGCTATCGCATCCAGCCCTCGCTCGGCATCGGCGTGAGTTATTCCCACTTTCCCTACGCCGAAACGGCCTACCTGATCGGCGCCGACCTCGACGTCGATGCCGCGGACGGATCTCTCGAGGCGACGCTCTCGCCTGGGCTGTCGCTCAGCGCCGGCGGCGGCGCCGGGTGGTTCAGCGACGGAAACGTCCGCACCTCGGCGGTCCTCGGCGTGACGAAACAGCTTCCGATGCACTTCTTCGCCGGCGGGATGGGTCGGATGGTGTGGTACCAGGAGCCGGGCGTCGGGTACTTCTCGCCGGACCGGTTCACCGTGGTGGAAGCCCGCGGAGGGTATGCGCGCATCGGTCCGACCTGGGAAACGCGCCTGAGCGCAGGCGCGGGCGTCCAGCAGATCGGCTTCGGCGGAGGCTGGCAATTCGAGGGACACCTGGAAGGACGCGCCGCGTACTGGTTTGCCGACCGCGACCGGATCGAGGCGTTTGCGGGGATCAGCAACAGCGCCTACCTCTCCGCGACCGGCGCGTACCGCTGGGGAACCGCCGGGCTCCTGATGCGAATCGGGATCTGAGCGCAGGACGCCGAGGGACGGTCAATCACCTCCGGCGGTCAGGGGCTTCTCAGAGCCAGGTCCGGAAGATCGCCACGAGGAGCCAGGCGTTGAGCAGCCCGATCAGGGCCGCCACCGACCAGGAGAGCACCTGCAGCCAGCGCGGGTTCGCGAACACTCCCATCTTGCCCTTCTCACCCGTGAACTGGACGAGCGGGACCACGGCGAACGTCAGCTGCATGCTGAGCACGACCTGGCTCAGGATGAGGAGCTGGCCCACACCCCGTTCTCCCGACACCGCCGTGACGATGACCGCGGGGACGATGGCCACCAGTCGTGTGATGAGGCGACGAATCCACGCCGGGAGCCGGATGTTGAGGAACCCCTCCATCACGATCTGCCCCGCCAGCGTGCCGGTGATCGTGGAATTCTGGCCCGAGGCGAGCAGCGCGACCGCGAAAAGCGTGCTTGCCATGGCGGTGCCCAGGAGTGGCGACAGGAGTTGGTATGCGTCGCCGATGTCAGCGACGTCCTGGTGGCCGGTCTGGTGGAAAGTGGCGGCGGCCAGGATGAGGATCGCCGCGTTGATGAAGAAGGCGAGGACGAGCGCGATCGTGGAATCGAGGGTGGCGAACTTGATGGCCTCGCGCTTCCCCGCCTCGGTGTCGCCGAAATTCCGGGTCTGCACGATGGCGCTGTGCAGGTACAGGTTGTGCGGCATGACCGTCGCGCCGAGGATGCCGATCGCGATGTAGAGCTGGCTCGGATCCGACAGGATGCCGGCCGTCGGGATCAGGCCGCGCCCGACCTCGGCGAGCGCCGGCGCCGCCAGGAAGAGCTCGAGCCCGAAGCACGCCGCGATGGTGGCCACGAGCGCGATCACCACGGCCTCGATCCACCGGAAGCCGCGATGCTGCAGGAGGAGGATCAACAGCACGTCCACCGCCGTGATGCACACGCCCCAGAGGAGCGGAATTCCGAAGAGCAGCTGCAGCGCGATGGCCGACCCGATCACTTCCGCCAGGTCGCACGCCGCGATGGCGACCTCCGCCCCCAGCCACAGCAGGAAGCTCATCCGGCGCGAGTAGTGGTCGCGGCAGGCCTGGGCCAGGTCGCGTCCCGTGGCGATACCGAGCTTGACAGCCAGGCTCTGGAGGAGGATGGCCAGCATGTTGGACAGGAGGATCACGCTGAGCAGGGTGTAGCCGAATCGAGAGCCGCCGGCCAGATCGGTGGCCCAGTTGCCAGGATCCATGTAGCCAACGGCCACCAGGTATCCGGGCCCCGCAAAGGCCAACATCTTCCGCCACCAGGACGCCCCGGCGGGAATCGCCACGGTCCGGAAGGACTCAGGCAGGCTCGGAGAGCGGCTGGGCGTGCGCCAGCCGCTCGTCATCTCCTCAATCGGGGGGCCGCTCGCGCTCACCGGGACCCTGCGCTGGCACAGAGGAGCAGCGCCGCCAGTTCATGGCCGAGGACCTGCTCCCCGCCATCGGTACGCACGGCCACGGGACCGCCGAACGGCTGCCGCCCGGTGACCCGCACGGTCGCCCCCGGCACCAAGCCATGAGCGGCGAAGTACCGCAGCCGCTCAGCGTGGCCGGTTTCGACCCGCCGCAGTTCCACCAGTTCTCCGACTGGCACCTCGCTCAGCGGTGTGTACACCAGTTCCGCCATGGTGCCGTCGGGCGCGGGGATCGGGTCGCCGTGCGGGTCCACGCTCGGATTCCCGAGTGCCAGCGCCATCCGTTCGATCAGGGCGTCCGAGACGGCGTGCTCGAGCCGCTCGGCCTCCTCGTGGACGGCGTCCCAGGTGTAGTTGAGGAATGCCACCAGGTACGCCTCGAGGATCCGGTGGCGGCGCACCATGCGGAGCGCGGCGCGGCGGCCGGGAGGAGTGAGCTGCACACCCTTGTAGGGCAGATGCTCGAGGAAGCCCTGCTCGGAGAGTCGCTTGACCATTCCAGTGACCGAAGCGGGCGCGAGTTCGAGCAGATTCGCAATGTCGCTGGTGGCCGCGGGGGCGCCAGTTTCCGTGAGGCGGTAGATGGCCTTGAGGTAATCTTCGACCGAGCGCGTGAGCGCATCGTGTGGTGCGGCAGGAGACATGCGGCCACCGATGTTAGGGTGGCCTAATTCTATTTTATTGCTATGCTAAACACAAGCGACCGCAACGCTTTCCGGCTCAACCCTGCCTGAGCATATCGACCAGGGGAGCCAGGATTCGCTCCGTCATCCCCCAGACGGGAATCGGGCTGACGTGATAGGCGGGAAACTCCCGTGGGACGCTCCCGAACTGAATGGTGACCGGGCGATAGACCCCGGGGTACAGCAGCGTCGCCAGCTCGACCCAGAGGTGCTCGGCGACTTCGACATTGGGAACGACCGACGGCCGATTCGGGAGGCAGAACACGAAGGGCCGCACCATGAGGGGCGGCAGATGTGGTGAACGCGGGGCGACGTCGTGCAGTGCACCGATCAGGTCGGCGGGCAACACGTCGATCCCGACCTCTTCGCGCGTTTCCCGGATGGCAGTCGCGAGGAGGTCGGGGTCCCTGGAACTGCTGCGGCCCCCAGGCAATCCCATCTGCCCGGACCAGGGGTCGCCGGCGCGCTCCGCGCGGCGGATGAGAAGAATGGAATCGGGATCAGGAACGAGCAGCACCGCGACGGCGGCGCGGGCCAGCGAAGGGTCCTCGACCGTGACCGGCACGTTGCCGGTGAAGATTTCCTCCAGCCGGGCCCGGAGCGGAGTCAGTGGGTGTGACACGACCCGCCGCAGCAGCCTCCGCCGGACTGGCCGGCGCCACTCGCGTCCTGCTGGCGGCTGCCGGCGGCAGCCGGCGCGGGCAGGGAGAGCCTGCGCTCGAGACGCGCCCCGTGGCAGCGGGGACATTCGAGCGTGGTGTCGGAGCGGACGAGCAACTCGAAATCGGTTCCGCAGTCTTCGCAGCGGTAGTCGTAGATTGGCATGATCGGATATTGTCGGAGCGGGCGGCGCCGATCAAGGGGCCGTGATGGCCCCCGGGATCTTCGGCGTGGTGTCCGTACTCCCGCCATCGAAGACCACCTTCCAACTCCCATCGCCCTGCTTGCGCCAAACGGTCACGTACTTGCCGGTGCTCACGCGCTCGGCGCCGTTGGCGGCCGTACGCGTGCTCTTCCAGGTGCCGAGCGTATAGCCCAGATCTCCAGCCGCGCTCGCGAACGCCATGGTCGGCTCCCAGCTCAGGTGCCAACTGGTGTCGGCGAAGGCCGGCGCGATGCCAGCCCGAATGTGCTCGATTCCGGGGGTGAAGGGGATGTCCGGCTCCATCTGGATGGCCGAGTCGTCGAAGGCCGCCATCCAACCCTCGAGGCCTTTCGCGGCGGTGGCCGCCGCAAACGCCTGATCGGCGGCGAGCAGCGACGCCCGGACAGCCGCAGGGTCGGGCGGCGGGGGAGCGGCAGGAGTGCAGGCGGAGAGGCACGCCGCGGTGAACGCGCTGGTGAGACGAGACGAGATGCGCATGGAGCCTCGAAGCGAAGTGGGCCTACCGCGGACCCTCACGATACGGCGGGTCCCCATGCCGGGATTCACCCGCTAACGGAGGTGTCGCCCGAACCAGGCCAGCGACGCATTGGCCGCCTCGGTGAAGGCCGGGGTCGGGCCCTGCCAGGGATGTACCGTGTCGAACGTATGACCGGCGCCCGGCACGATCGCGAGCTCCGCCTGGCCGCCACTCGCGGCGTGGAGCGCGCGCGCTTCCTTCACATCGACGGTCGGATCCCGCTCGCCGTGCACGATGAGCCAGGGCGCACGCAGGCGCGCGGCCGCGCCCTGGATGTCGAGCGATCCGGCCCCGTTCCGCTGCACGTCATCGAGCACATCAGTCAGGATCGGCAGGACCTGCCCGGTCCGGCTGTTGACCACGTCCATCTGCCCCCGGGCGCGCCACGCGGCGATGTCCTCCCGCGAATACCGGTGCACGTCGCTGATCGCCGCCCAAGTGACGAGCGCGGCGATGCGCGGCTCGGCCGCCGCGGCGAGGACGCCGAGCCCGCCGCCCCGCGAGTGCCCGAGAAAGCCGATGGACGATGGCGGAGCGAAGCCGAGGGCGCCGCCAGCCGACGCGTTCACGACCGCCGCGATGTCACCCAGGTCGCCGGTGTAGGTGGCGCGGGCAAAACGCTCCGGAAAGGCGAACGCGCCAGCGTCGTCGACCCCGCTTCCGCTCACGTTGAAGCTCACTGCGGTGAGTCCCGCGCGCGCCAGCCGCTCGGCGAGCGGCGGGAACATCCCCCAGTCCTTGAACCCCTTGAAGCCATGCAGCACGAGCACGGCGGGCCGAGGGTGCGCGCGGTCGCCGGTGCGGACGTCGATGAGGACGTCGCCGAGGTAGCCGGGCAGGCGATGGCGCGTGAGGGACGGGGTGGCCATGCGCTAGCGGACGGCGCCGTCGAGGAGCTCCACCTCGCCCGCGGTCGCGTCCAGGCGCGCGTTCACGCCGAGGGGGAGCGTCCACTGATCGTCCACATGGCCGATCGGGAAGCCGTAGGCCACCGGCACCCTGAGCGGAGCGAAGTAGGTGGAGAGCACCTCGTCGAATCCGAGGGCGCCGTCATCGGTGCCACGCTTCAGCTCGGTGAACTGTCCCACGACGATGCCCGCCACCTTCTGGAGCGCCCCGATCGAACGAAGCTGCGCCAGCATGCGATCGACGGAATAGAGGTCCTCCCCGACATCCTCGATGAAGAGCAGCGCGCCCTCGAGGTCGGGGAAGTACCGGGTGCCGATGAGGCACTGGAGGAGGGTGAGGTTGCCCCCCACCAGCGGGCCGGTTGCGACACCGGGCAGCAGGCCGACGACCCGGCCGTCGGTCGGCACGAGGACATCGGCCGGCGGCGCGACGCGACCCAGCCGTCCAGCGGGATTGACCGTCGTCATCACCCGGTCGAAGTGCCACCGACTGAAGGGAGTGAGCGGAGCCCGCGCCATGGGAGAATGAAAAGTGACGAGCCCGGCCTCGGCCTGCGCGGCGTTGAGGAGGGCGGTGATGTCGGAAAAGCCCATGATCGCCTTGGGACGCTTCCTGAGCGGCGCGAAGTCCACCTGGTCGAGGATGCGCGTCATGCCATACCCGCCGCGGAGGCACCAGACTGCGTCCACCTTCGGGTCGGCGATGGCGGCGTTCAGGTCGCTGAGGCGTTCATCGTCCCTGCCGGCGAGATAGCCGTAGTGGCGGTAGGCGTTCGGGCCCAGCTGCGGCTCGAACCCGAGGGCGCGGCAAAGCTCCTCCCCGCGCGCCAGGTCGTCCTTTTCCAGGAGCGGGCCGGCCGGAGCCACCAACGCCACCCGGCTGCCGGGCCCGAGGACCGGTGGCCGAACGAAATTCTTTGACCGCATTCGGACTCCCGTTGTAGATTGCAGACGCCACTCAAACGGAGGAAGGCTCTGCGCGCTTCCCACCCGGCCCTCCTGGCCGCCAGCCGCGTGATCAACGACCTGCGGGACGACATGGTCTCCCAATGGGCGGACTGGCTGGGCGACCGCATGCAAACCTCCACCACAATACCCCGCCCGGTCATCGAGCGGGAGTTGCGCCTCATCATCGAGTTGCTCGGCGAGATGGTCGGTCCGGTGCGCCGGGAGGCCAAGCCCGTCTGGTTTCACGCCTGCGAGCATTTCGGACGACTGGCCGCTGCCCGCGGGCTTGCCGCCGGCGAGGTGGTCGAGGAGATGCAGTACCTCCGCGAGCTCCTGATCAAGAACCTGGCACCGGTACTCGCCAAGATGCGGGCGCGGCAGGCCATGGCCCTGATGCTCCAGCTCAACCGGGTGCTCGACAAGGGGATCGGAGTCGCGGTCGTGGGGTATACCGACGCACTGGTGGCCACGATCTTCGCCCAGAACGGCGTCCCGTCGACCGGCTTGGCCGTCGACCCGGAGGAGGTCGGCCGCCAGGTCGAGCAGCTCGAGTGCGAGCTGGCCGCCGTCACCCGCAACCAGTAGGTCCCGTGCACCTCCCCTCCTTGGCCTGGGCCGCCCTCCCATGGGCGGCCCCGTTTCTTGCCTTTGTGCGCCTGGCGAGCCGGCGGCCCGACCTGGGCCACGCGCCCCTCGCCAGCGGCCGGCTCGTTTCCATCATCGTGCCGGCGCGGAACGAGGAGGACAACCTTCCGACTCTCCTCGACTCGCTGCTCGAGAGCCGCTACCACCCGTTCGAGATCCTCGTGGTGGACGACCGGTCCGACCGACAACACCGCCGACGTGGTGCGCGGTTATGCGGGTCGCGACCCGCGGGTCCGCCTGCTGGAAGGCTCGGAACTCCCCGCGGGGTGGTTCGGCAAGCCGTGGGCGTGCGTGCAGGGCTATCGCGCCGCCCAGGGCGACCTCCTGCTCTTCACCGACGCCGACACGCGGCACCACCCCGAGTTGCTGGCGCGCGCGGTGGGCATGCTCGACTCGGAGCGGCGTGACCTGGTCACCGTCATCGGACGAATGATCTGCGGATCGTTCTGGGAGCGGGTGATCATGCCGATCATCGGCGCCCTCCTGGCCATCCGGTTCCACCCGGCGTCGGTGAACCGGGCGCGCAGGGCACGGGAGGTCATCGCCAACGGACAGTTCATCCTGGTGACGCGGGAGGGCTACAAGGCGGTGGGCACGCACGAGGCGGTCAGGCACGAGGTGGCGGAGGATCTTGCCCTTGCGCAAGCCTACTTCCGCGCGGGGCGACCGCAGATCTTCGCGTTCGCGCTCCCGTACCTGGGAACGCGGATGTATACGAGCCTGGCGGGGCTGGTGGAGGGATGGTCCAAGAACGTGTACGTCGGCGGCCGTCGCTCCTTTCCGGACGAGCCGGTGCGCCGCGCGCTCATCCCGCTGATGTTCGCGGTCGGCGCGCTGTTCTGGCTGCTGCCGCCCGCCGTGCTGCTGCTGGCGCTGGCGGGCGTGGCGGCGCCGCTGCTCGGGGCCGCGGCGCTCGCCGTGGGCCTCAGCGCCGTGTTCTGGTTCATCTTCTTCAGCGGGTTCGGCGTCAACCCGCTCTACGCGCTCACCTATCCGCTGGGCGTGGCGATGTCGGGGTGGATCTTCGCGCGCTCGACGCGGCGAGGCGAGCGGCGCATCGAGTGGCGGGGCCGGACCTACTCCGCAGAGTGAGCGGCCGGTTGCGCGGCCGGCGCAAAAGGGAAATCTTTGTCCGACAACATCCATCGGAGATACCATGCGCCTGACGATCACCGCCGACATGCTCGCCGCACTGGAACGGGCCCAGGACAAGCCCGACTGGCTGATCGCGGAGGTGGCGCGGATGCGCGCGGCGGGCCAGCCCTACATCCTGCCGCTGGCGGCGGAGCAGAGCACGGCGCTCGAGGAGCTCTGCGCCATGAACATCCGCTTCACTCCCGACGGCGAAGTGAAGCCCGAGCACGCCGCGCTCGACAAGCTTTCGATGCTCGTCCTCGAGAACTACTAGGGCGCCGGAACCATGAGCCCGACACGGCTCGAGGCGTTCAGCGACGGCGTGCTGGCGATCATCATCACCATCATGGTGCTCGAGCTGCGGGTGCCCCAGGGCGGCTCCGACTTCCGGGCGCTCCAGCCGCTGGTCCCGGTGTTCCTCAGCTACGTGCTGAGCTTCGTCTACATCGGCATCTACTGGAACAACCACCACCACATGCTGCGGGTCGTGCACCGCGTCAACGGCGCGGTGCTGTGGGCCAACCTCCACCTGCTCTTCTGGCTGTCGCTCTTCCCCTTCGTCACTGCGTGGGTCGGCGAGAACCATTTCGCACCGACTCCGATGGCCCTCTACGGGGCCGTCCTGCTGCTGGCGGCCATCGCCTACTTCATCCTCCAGGGCACGATCATCCGGAGCGAGGGACCCGGGTCGCTGCTCGAGGCCGCCATCGGGCGCGACCTCAAGGGGAAGCTGTCGCCGGTCATCTACCTGCTGGCCATCCCAACCGCCTTCGTCCTGCCGTGGATCTCGCTCGCCGCCTACGTGCTGGTGGCACTGATGTGGCTCGTCCCCGACCGCCGGATCGAGCGGGCGTTGGAGAACGCAGCCGAACGACGCCCAGGCGAGTGAACCCGGGGCGCCGAGCCCTCGGCGCACCAAGTGCCCTGGCGACAGTTACGCGCCATCGTGCGTCCGCGGGATACACCCACGCTCCGCGCTCTCCGCCATCCTGTGGCACCCGCCACAGGGACCCCAATCGTGTTGTCGACTCACGCCGTCCGCGCCATCCTGGCGCTCCACGACCTTCCGCATCTCGTGGCCGCGCTCGGCCATGAGCCGCTCTGGGAACCCTTCGATCCCAGATCGCTCGGCCTCGCCCGCGGCTCCGACCTCTCCTCGGAGGCGGCGATCGTCGGCCGGCTGGGGGACTTCACCTGGTACGGCGTCACCTCGGCAGACCCGGTCCGGTCAGCCCCCCGGTTCGCACGGCGACTGGCGGAACGGGGGCGCGTCTGCGGCGTCTTCGGCCTCGACCCGACGGCACGACGGCTCGCCGTATCAGTCGGATTCGGCGGAGCGCCGGTACTCGAAGTGGACCTCGACCAGCCAAGCCAATTGGCCACCAGCTGCCTGGCGAGGATCGGCAACGCGGAGCCCGGCGGCCCGCTGGCCATCGCGGCGAGAACCGCCGAAGCGCTCTCCGGCGAGCGGCTCGGCCGACAGTTCTTCATCGCCTTCCGCACCACCCGCGATCGCTTCACGTCGGCCATGCGGGCCACCATTCCCGAACGGGATCGACACGAACTCGCCCTGCTCCACCTGACCCGGGTGCTGTTCCTGTATTTCGTGCAGGCAAAGGGCTGGCTGGACGGTTCCGATCATTTTCTTCGCTCGCGCGTAGACGACTGCCTCTTCCGGCGGCGACGCATCCACCACGACCTCCTCCTTCCCCTCTTCTTCGGCACGCTCAACACGCCACTTGCGGCCCGCGGGAGCCGCGCCCGTGGATTCGGCCGGGTGCCGTTTCTCAACGGCGGCCTCTTCGAGCCCCATCCGCTCGAGCGCCGGCATCAGGCCACGCTCCCTGACGGCGTCTGGCGGGACGCCTTCGACACCCTGTTCGAGCGCTACCACTTCACGGCGGCCTCCGACGCCGCCGGGGCCATCGCCCCGGAGATGCTCGGTCGAGTCTTCGAAGGGGTCATGGCGCCGGGCGCCAGGAAGTCGAGCGGCACCTACTACACGCCGCCGGCGCTGGTGCGCTCCCTGGTGGATGCCGCGCTCGCCGGCTACGTCGGGGGCCGGCTGGGGGTGCCGGACGCGGAGGCCGGCGCCCGGCTCGAGGCCGGAGAGGGAATGGCCGTCCGCCATCTCGAGGAGATCACCATCCTCGATCCGGCGGTCGGTTCGGGCGCGTTCCTGCTCGGCGCGCTCGATCGCCTCGCCGGGCTCCTTGGTGCGCCCCTCGATGCTGGCGTCCGGCGGCGAATTCTGTCGCGCAACCTCTTTGGCGTGGACCTCAATCCGTCTGCCGTCCGGCTCTCTGAACTGCGGCTCTGGCTGGCCGTGATCGGGACCGAGCCTGACGGATCACCGGAGCGGGTGGATCCCCTGCCCAACCTCGACGCATTTGTCCGCCAGGGCGACAGTCTCGCCGATCCGCTTCGCTTCATGCTGAGCCATCCCGTGCACGCCCCGAAACAGGCGTCCGCGCTTGCCGCCGCACGCAGGGCCGCCGCAGTTTCGACCGGAGCGCCGAAGCGGGACGCGATCCGGCTCCTGCGTCGGCTCGAGGCCGCGGCGGCCGCCGAGCGATTCGAGACCGCCATTGCGGAGAAGGAACGACTGGCGCGGGCGATGATCGCCGCCGGCCGCGCGCCAACCCTGTTCGGCGGGCGCACCGAGCTGTCCGCCGGGGAGCGATCGGCACTGCGGAGGGCGAGGGCGGATCTTCGGACCCTGCGGTCGGCACGGCGGCAGCTCGCCAGGGACTGCGCCGTGCCGACGTTCGACTTCGACATCCATTTCGGAGACGTCATGGCGAGCGGCGGGTTCAGCCTGGTCGTGGGGAACCCGCCGTGGGTGCGCGCGGAGGCGATTCCGGCAGCACGACGCGACTGGCTGCGGCAACGATTCGGCTGGTGGCGAGCCGGGTCTGGACGAGGCTACCACCACCAGCCGGACCTCGCCGTCGCCTTCCTGGAGCGAGGCTGGGAACTGACCGCGCCCGGTGGCGTGCTCGCGATGCTGGTGCCCTCCAAGATCGCCACGGCGGCCTACGGGTCGATGGCGCGCACCGCCTTCGCCGACCTCGGCACCTTGCTGGTCACGGCGGACCTCTCCGAGCATCCGGAAGCGAAGTTCGACGCCACCACCTACCCGCTCGCCGTGGTCGTCCGCAAGCATCCCCGCCCCTCCACTCACCAGACGCGGCTCGGCCTGCAGGGGGACGCCCCGGTCTTGACCGCGGCACCGGAACAGCCCGGTGCGCCCTGGATTCTCACTCGTGGCGGGCTGCATCGCGTGCTCTCCAAACTGCGCGAGCATCCGCCACTCGTTGACTCGGTGCGAATCCAGCTCGGAGTGAAGACCGGCGCCAACCATCTCTTCCTCTCGCCACCGGACGACATGGAAGCGGAGTTGTTGAGGCCAGCCGTCCGTGGACGGGACGTCCGTCCGTTCATCGCGGCTCCGGCCGGGCGAATCATCTGGACCCACGACCCCGCGGGCCGCGTCCTCGAGGCGCTGCCCGCCGCGGCCGCGCGCCATTTTGCCCGGCACGCCGATGTACTCCGGAGACGGGCGGACGACGACGGGCACGCGCCGTGGTCTCTCTTCCGTGCGGCAGCGGGCCGCGAGGTGCCTCGCGTGATCTGGCCCGACCTGGCGCCCCGACTGGAGGCCGCCGTCCTGGTCGGATCCGTCGCGCAGAGATATGTCCCGCTCAACACCTGCTACGTGGTGATCTGCCGCGAGCCGGGTGCGGCCCTGGCGCTCTCTGCCTGGCTCAACACCACGTGGATCCGCGCGGCGGCCCGCGCAACTGCAGACCAGGCGAGCGGCGGATACGCCCGGTTCAACGCGCGGGCCGTCGGGGCGGTCCCCCTTCCGGCGGGCGTGCTTGGCGACCCGAGGCTCTCGGCGCTTGCGACACGTGGCGCCGCCGGAGCCGATGTGCAGGAAGAACTCGATGCCCTCGCTGCTGACTGGCTCGCCCTCGCGCCGCGTGACAGGCTCCTGCTGTCCGAGGTGGTGGGGGTGGGCTCCCCTCGTCGTCGCTGAAGCGCTCAACCCCCTCGCAGATCCCCTGCCCGGGCTCGTCCGGGCGGGGCCGCCAGCCGTGCCGGCAAGTGTCGCCCGTGCCCTGGCGGCCTCGCTTGCAGCGCGCCGCGCCACCGACACGCCGCCGCCATGGCTCGACCCGGACCAAGCCGACGCCTTCCGGCTGTTGCTGCCCATTCTTCGGCAATACGGCGCCGCCCTGTGCGCCGAGCCGGTCGGGACCGGCAAGACGTACATCGCACTCGCAATCGCACTCGTCGCCGGGCGCGCGCCGAGCGTGGCGCTGGTGCCTGCGGCACTGATCCACCAGTGGAAGGGCACGGCGAGCCAGCTGGGAGTTCCCCTGACGGTCTGGTCACACTCGCGGCTTTCCATCGGACAGCTCCCGCCCGGCAATCCACCCCTGGTGATCATCGACGAGAGCCATCATTTCCGGAATCCCACGATCCGGCGCTACCGCACCCTCGCCCCGTGGCTCCTCGGCCGCCGGGTGCTGCTCCTCAGCGCCACGCCGGTGGTGAACCACTCACGCGATCTCTACCACCAACTCCATCTCGGCGTCCGGGACGACGCGTTGGCGGCCGACGGCGTCCCGTCGATGCGGGCGGCGTTCGCGGGAGACGCCGTTCCCGCCGCTCTCGGCCGGTTCGTCGTCCAGCGTCTCGACGGCGATGCCCGGCCCAAGAGCGCCAGTCCGAACGGTCGTGGCCGACAGCGGTGCCATCGCGCTGCTTCCGGAACTGGAGTCACTGCAGCTTTCCGCCGATCCGGGAATCGCCGCGCTCGTGCGCTCCGTATTCCACCGCGCTGCGTCCTCGAGCGCCACCGCGCTCGAGGGATCGTTGCGCCGGTATCGCGGCCTCCTGCTTCACGCCCGTGACGCCCGGAACTCGGGCCAGCAGCTCGACAGGGCAAGCCTTCGGCGATTCACCCTCGGCGCCGACGATCAGCTGCTCATGTGGGCGCTCCTGCCCGGCGGGGATGGCACGGGCGAGCTTCGGCTCGACGATCTGCCAGCGCTCGAGGGCGCCATCAGGCATGTCCGCGCCCTGGCCGACCGGCCAGACGCCAAGTCGACGCTCCTGCGATGCGAACTGTCGGACGGTCGGTTGTCGATCGTGTTCGTCGGGGCACGCGAAACCGTCAGATATCCTTCGACGCCAACTGGAGGACCGTACTGTCGCGTGGTGCACGGGAGAGCGGAGCGGCATCGGCCGAGTGAGTATGCCCCGAGATATCGTCCTCAACTGGTTTCGTCCCGGCCCGCTGCAGGGCGCGGCCGCGGCGGTCGGGCGACCCGTCGTCCTCCTGGCGACCGATGTCGCCGCCGAGGGGCTCGACCTCCAGGCGGCCGGGCGCATCGTCCACTACGACTTGCCCTGGACCGACGTTCGCCTCGCGCAGCGTAACGGGCGGGCAATTCGGAGGGGAGCGACGCACCCATCCGTCGACGTGATCCAGATCGCCCCTGGTCAGGGCTTCGAGGACCGCCTCCACCAACTGGAGCGGCTCCTGGCCAAGGCCGGGCTCCCTGCACGTCATGGACTCGGCCCCGCGGGCACCACCCGGTGGCGCTGGCGCGACCTGCTGTCCACCACCCTAGCCGGCACCCCAGTCGAGGGCGTCGCCGGCGTGGCATCCGAGCTTGAAGGGGTGCTTGCGGGGATCGCACTGGAGGGGGGAGCGGGCCGAACAGTGTCAACGGTGTTGTGGTGGGAGGGTCACGGCTGGTCCGGAGAGCCGAGGATCGTGGCCGCGCGAATCGCCGAGGCCGTGGGGGCCGCCGCAGCGGCCCCACCGTCGACCGCCGAGACGGATCAGATCATCGCATCCCTGTCGGCCGAGATCCGGATGCTGCTCAGAGGAGGCCTCGGCCGATCGCCTCGCCGGCAGCCCGCCCAGCCGCGCAGGCCTCCATCTCGGAAGGCGCCTCCGTCGACTCGCCGGCGCCGCTGCCATGCGACGCGATGCATCACGACTCGCGCTGCTGGAGTCCGCGCTGGCGTTCTGCGCCGGCGGCCACACTGCCGGCGAGGAGCGCCTGACGAGACGCTCGGCGGACTGAATGACCGGGAACTGCTTGCACGGCTCGCTTCCCTTCCCCGGGCTACCCCGCCGGCCAGGGCCCTGCGGCCGAGGCTGACGGGATTGATCGTGTTCAGGAAACCCGAGGGCACATGAGCTACTGCACCACCAGCGTCCCCGTGACCCCGGGGTAGTAGGGGTCGGCGTAGTGGTAGGTTCCCGGCTGGGTGAAGTTCAGGTTGACCTCGGACGGATTTCCACTGAAGTCGGCGCCCGGAAACGAGGGATTTCCCACCGGCGAGACACCGTGGCTGTCATAGTCGAAATAGTAGGGGCTGAGATACCACTTCACTGTCGTGCCGACGGCAACAGTATCGACCGCCGGCTGGCTGCCGTTCTGGCCGCTCACGAATGTGTAGTCCTCCCACAGGACCACCCACGTTTTCGGCCCCGCCGTGAGTGAGAAATCCGCCGCGTGCTGCCCACCGGGAATCGAGGCACGAACCGAGATCGCCCCAGGAGTCCCGGTCGGCGTGTACCAGGCAGAGGCCCGTCCTGACGGATCGGTCGTCCCGGTCGCCGAGAGCAAAGCGACTGGCCCGCTGACGACGGTCCAGTCGATCGCCTGGCCCGGAACCGCGTTCCCGTAGCGATCCGCCACTACTACCCTGACCATGCTGAATTGCGGGTAGTTGGCCGGCAAGGTCTGGCTGTCGCCATACTCCTTGCCGATCGCCATGGCTGGACCGGGAATGGCGGTCACCGTGAAGATCGCCGATCCTGTCGCCCCGGCCGCCGACGCCGTGATCGTCTCAACGCCGACCAGGGTATCCAGGATGGGCGCGGCCACTGCGAAGCCATCAACGTCCGTCACGCTGGAATCCACCCCGGTCATGGATTGCCACCGAACAGTGACGCCGGGACTCGGCCATCCCTCGGACAGCACCCGGACCCGGAGCGGCCGGCCGAGTGCCTTCCCGACCACACCGGTCTGGCCGTCGGTGGTCAGGTCAGCCGCGAGCGCCACCAGGGGGAGCGCCGTCGCCGTGAAAATCACCGGTGGGCCGGGTACCCCTTCGACCGAAGCGGCGACCGTCATCTCCCCAGGCACGGTGCCGAGGATCCATGAGGCCTTCGCAATACCGACGGAGTCCGTGAAGCTCGAGCTGATCAGCATGCTGCCTGCAGACGGCTCCCAGGTCACCGCGACTCCAGCTTTCGGCCTGCCACTGGACTCCACCTTCACTTGGAGCGGCCGCAGGAGCACCGTCCCGCGGAGGCCACTTTGCCCGTTGCTTCCCTCGACCGCGACGGCCGTCAGGGCCAGCGTGGATGGGTCAGTCCCGGCGGAGTCGTTGCAGGCCGCTAGGCCAGCCAGGACAACCGCCAGGCAGGATACCGCGGGAACTCTCGTCATAGACTACCTCCAAGCGGTCGGTGGGTTCGAAACCAAGCCCTTCCGGGCCCTGACACCCACGGCGAGAGGTTCCGGCAGGAGCCCTCTGCCTGCGAGGGCCAAGCCCGGATTCGTCTGGTCGGGAATTGCTACATACCAGGAGGGCGTGAGGCAGGCGTGAGCGGGGTGTGAGTTGGGCGCCCGGCTGCAGGGCGGGAAGCGCCCGCCCCGCACCGGCCAGCGGGTACTAGTGCGCGGCCGGCACCGCCGCCACGCACTCCACTTCCACCCTCGCCCCCATGGCCAGCCCGTTCGCCCCGAAGGCGCTCCGCGCCGGATAGGGCGCCGAGAAGTACTGCCGGTACACCTCGTTGAACGCCGCCCACTCCTTGATGTCGGCGAGGAAGATCGAGCATTTCACGACGTCCTTGAGTGTCGCGCCGTGCCGCGCGAGGATCGTGCGGATGTTCTCGATCGCCTGCTTCGACTCCGGCCCGATGCCGCCGGGGGCCAGTGTCAGGGTTCCAGGCACGGCGCCGATCTGGCCGGACACGAACAGCAGCGAGCCGACCTGTACCGCCTCCGAAAACGGCAGGGCCCTCATCGCCGAATCGGGGGCGGTGAAGAACCTGGGAGAGACGGCGGTCGGTGCTGTGTTCTTTGCGCAACCGGAAATCGATACGGTGAGGGCGACGGCGAGTCCGAGCCATCCGTGGCGCACATGACGTGTTCGCATGAGATCAGCACTCCTGGGCATCGGTTATCCGCCGAACGCGGCGGCGTAATCCGCCATGGCGGCACGAACGACTTTCCGGGCGTGGGTGCGGCCGTAGACCCCGGCCACGTGGGCGTGCACCGACTCGCCGGGGACCAGCTTGTAGGTGACGAAGTAGTGCTGCAGCCGCTCGATGAGGACCGGAGGCACGTCGGCGATGTCCCGGGCAGCCCCCCAGACGTAGTCGTTCTCCAGGACGCTGATGATCTTGTCATCGGCCTCGCCGCCGTCCACCATCTGCAGCCCTCCGATGATCCGCGCACGCACGAGTATCTCGTTGCGGTTGATGGCGCGCTCGCTCAGCACGCAGATGTCCAGCGGATCGCCATCCCCGCGATCGGCCTCCGGGGTGAGCCGCCGCACCCGCTCGCCGCAGTAAGTCCGGGGGATGAACCCGTACAGGCTCGGCGGCTGGGAGGAGGTGCGCTGTGGCCGGTCGACCCGAAGGTACCCCGACACCTTGTCCACCTCGTACTTCATGAGATCGAACGGCGTGATCTCGACGAAGACGTTGAGCACGTCCGGCGGCGCCGGGCCCACGGCGATGCCATGCCAGGGGTGCGGGCGGAAGGGGCTGGCGGGTGCAGTGGGAGACGTGGACCGCTTGGAGGGACGGCTGGACCGTGGCGGAGTCGGCATGACGCCTCTGGAGGTGCGCTGACTGTGGCGAGCGGTAGCGACCTGAATAGACGGCTCGGGCGACGAGAGCGCCAGTGCGTGGCTCGGCCCGGCACGTTTGGGGACGCGGCGGCCGTTGCGGAACGCCCCCGCCCCCGCCCTGCTGCGAATCAATAAAGGATCCATCAGCCCGGGTATGCAATCCCTTAATGCGCTACTGGCCTACAATCAACTGAGCGAGCCGAGGAGTTTCTTGTCCCGGCGATGGTCTGAGCGCAATCCGCGCGACGCTCGGCGGTCCTGCGAGCCGCAGGAAGAAGGGGGAGGTCATGGTCATCCGCTTTCGTGATCGGCGGGACGCAGGCCGACAGCTCGCCCGGGCGTTGAGAGTTCCCACCCGGCGCGGCGATCCAGGTGCTGGCGCTGCCCCGGGGGGGCGTGCCGGTCGCCTACGAGGTGGCGCTCGCCCTCGACGCGCCGCTGGACGTGTTCGTGGTGCGGAAGTTGGGCGTGCCGGGGCACGAGGAGTTGGCCATGGGCGCCATTGCCGAGGGGGGCTTCCGGGTCCTGAACCGCGATGTCATCGAGGGGCTCGGCATCACGACGGCGACCGTGGACCGGGTCGCGGCCGCCGAGACGCTGGAACTCGCCAGGCGCGAGCGCCTCTACCGCGGCACCGGAGCGGCCCCCGAGCTCCGGAACCGCACGATACTGCTGGTGGACGATGGACTCGCCACGGGCTCCACGATGGCCGCGGCCGTCGCGGGGGTGCGTGCCCACGCTCCGGCGCGGGTGATCGTCGCGGTGCCGGTGGCCTCGCACGAGGCGATGGAGATGCTCGGACAGGTGGCAGACGAGGTGGTGGCCGTGCTGACGCCTCCCTACTTCGGAGGCGTGGGCGAGTGGTACGACGATTTCAGCCAGACAAGCGATGACGAAGTGCGCACCCTGCTCGAGGCCGCCCGGCGGCATGCCGCGCCGGCCGCGAAGGGGGCCTAGCCCGGCGCCATCGGGGAGGACATATGCCAGCCGTCGCGGTATCGGATCCCTTCACCGCCTTGCGGTCCTCGGCGCACCCGCTCGCGGGGTCGCCACGGGACTTCGACCCCCTGCTCGCCCGCGTGGGAAACGCCCACTACGTCCTGATCGGCGAAGCATCCCACGGCACGCACGAGTTCTACCGGATCCGAGCGGAGATCACCAAGCGCCTGATCCTGGAAAAGGGCTTCTCCGCGATCGCGGTGGAGGCGGACTGGCCCGACGCCAACCGGGTGCATCGCTACGTCACCGGCACCGGACAGGATGCCGACGCCACCGAGGCACTGCAGGGGTTCATCCGGTTTCCCCAGTGGATGTGGCGGAACGCGGACGTCCTCGACTTCATCGGGTGGCTCCGTGCCCACAACGACGCGCTGCGGGCGTCCGCCCCGCGGGTCGGTTTCTACGGGCTCGATCTCTACAGCCTGCACACCTCAATCGACGCCGTGCTCAGGTACCTGCGCGTCGTCGACCCCGAGGCCGCCCAGCGCGCCGCCGACCGATATGGCTGCTTCGACCGCTTCGGGGAGGACCTCCAGGCCTACGGCCACGCCACCACGCTCGGCCTCACACCCACATGCGAGCGCGAGGTCGTGGCGCAGTTGACGGAGCTGCGGAGGGCCGCCGCCGAGTATGCCCGCCGCGACCACCGCGTCACGCCGGACGACCTCTTCTTCGCCGAACAGAACGCACGGCTGATCACCAGCGCGGAGCAGTACTACCGCGCCATGTTCCGGTCCCATGAATCATCGTGGAACCTTCGCGACGAGCACATGGCCGAGACGCTGGGCGCGCTCGTGTCGCACCTGACCACGCGGGTGCCGGTGCCGAAGGTGGTCGTCTGGGCGCACAACTCCCACATCGGCGACGCGCGCGCCACCGAACGAAGCCGGGCCGGCGAACTCAACCTGGGCCAGCTGGTGCGCGAACGCGTCGGCGAGGCGGCGGTGCTGGTCGGCTTCAGCACATACACCGGCACCGTCACCGCCGCGTCCAACTGGGACGAGCCCGCCGAGCGGAAGCGGGTCCGCCCGGCGCTCCGCGACAGCTTCGAGGCGCTCTTCCACGAACTCGGCGGCAAGAACGTCCTGGTCGAGCCGGCCAGGGAGCCGCTCCGCAGCGCGCTCGCCCGACCGCGCCTCCAGCGCGCGATCGGCGTCATCTACCGGCCGGATACCGAGCGGCAGAGTCACTACTACCACGTCCACCTGCCGGCGGAGTTCGACGTGATGCTGCACTACGACGTGACGCGCGCGGTCGAACCGCTGGAGCGACAGCGGCCTCTGGGAGCGAGGAGAGCTTCCCGAAACGTTCCCCAGTGCGCTCTGAGCAATCACCAGGGGAGACCTGCCATGTCAAACACGACCGAAGGGACCGCCCGGCACCGCCATCTGAGGGTGACCGTACCCGGCGGCACGCTGGCGGGGGATCTCAGCGTCCCCGAGGGGGCACGCGGCATCGTGGTGTTCGCGCACGGCAGTGGCAGCAGCCGGCTCAGTCCGCGGAACCAGTGGGTCGCCCGGCAGCTGGAATCCGCCAACCTGGCGACGCTGCTGTTCGACCTGCTGACGCCCGCCGAGGAAGCGGTGGACGCCCGGACGGGCGAGTTGCGCTTCGACGTGGAGTTCCTGGCTGAGCGCCTGGTGCACGTGACGGATCGCCTGGCCGGCGAACTCGTCGAACCCGGAATGCGGCTTGGCTACTTCGGCGCCAGCACCGGCGCCGCGGCGGCCCTCATCGCCGCATCGTACCGGCCGGAGGTGGTCCACGCCGTGGTGTCGCGGGGCGGGCGGCCGGACCTTGCCGGCCCGGCGCTCACCAGCGTGCGTGCCCCCACCCTCCTCATCGTGGGCGGTGCGGACCCCGAGGTGCTGGCGCTCAACAATTCGGCGCTGGCGCAGTTGCGATGCCCGAAGGAGCTGCAGATCGTCCCCCGGGCCACGCATCTCTTCGAGGAACCGGGAGCGCTGGAGGAGGTGGCGCGGCTCGCTCGCGAGTGGTTCGTCCGGCACCTGGGCTCCGAGCTGTCCTGAGCTCGGCGAAGGCGAGCGGGGACGGGGGCACGCAGTGCGTTGCTGCGCCACCCCCGCCCCCGCTACGTTTTCCCCCATGCCATCACTCAAGACCGTCCTCTTCGACCTCGACGGGACCCTGATCGACTCGATCCAGCTCATCATCGACTCCTACCACCATACCCTTGAGGTGCATGGCCTTCCGCCCCGTGCCGACAAGGAATGGCTCGATGGAATCGGCACGCCCCTCCGAGTGCAGTTCGCGGAATGGGCTCACGACGAGGCCCAGATGGAGGCGATGATCGCCACCTACCGCGATTACAACATCTACCACCACGACAGCCGGGTCACCGTCTACCCCGGGGTGGTCGAGATGGTGCGCGCCGTCCGCGCCGCGGGATGCGCCACCGGCCTCGTGACCAGCAAGAACAGGGTGGGCGCCTTCCGGGGCCTGCGCCTGGCCGGCCTCGACGAAGCGATGGACGTGGTGATCGGCGCCGACGACGTGGTCAATCCCAAGCCGCACCGGGAACCGGTGGACCGGGCGGTGGCGCACCTCGGCGCCGACCCGGCCACCACCGTGTACGTGGGAGACAGCGTCCATGACATGCACTCGGGGCGGAGCGCCGGGGTGCGGACCGCGGCGGTGCTCTGGGGGCCGTTCGGGCGCCCCGACCTCGAGCCGGCGGCACCGGATTTCTGGCTCCACCAGCCGGACGACCTGCTAAGTCTTCTGACCGCTTAAGGTTATCGATCCGGCTCCGACCCGGCCCGCCCCGGATCATCTTGCGGCGGTGGCCGGGCTCCTTATCTTCCCGCCCGGTACTCCGTACCCTGAACTCTACCGGGACTCTGCAATGCGCCTCCTGCCGCGGGATGAGCGGTTTTTCGATCTCTTCACCAAGGTCGCCACCCTCAACGTCGAAGCCGCCAAGCAGTTGCAGGTGCTGCTCGCCACCGAGATGGACCGGCGCCTCCCGATCGTGGAGGCGATCAAGCGCCTGGAGCACGAAGCCGACATCATCACCCATGAGGTGGTGACCCGCCTCGACCGATCCTTCATCACGCCGCTCGACCGCGAAGACATTCACACCCTGGCCTCCCGCCTCGACGACGTGATGGACCTGATGGACGGGTGCTCCCGCAAGGTGCAGGTCTTCCATGCCGGCGACGCCCCGAAGGGAGCGATCCTCCTCGCGGAGACGATCGTCGGCGCCACGGAGCAGCTCCTGGTCGGCGTCAAGCATCTCGACAAGTCGAAGCACGGCGAGGTCCTCGAGGCCTGCATCAAGGTCAAGGGACTCGAGGAGGACGGGGACGCGATCTACCACCAGTGGCTGGGCGACCTCTTCAAGGGCGACCCCGAGCCGTTGATGGTCATCCGCTGGAAGGAGATCTACGACACGCTGGAGAAGACCCTCGACTACGCCGAGGATGTCGCCAACGTGCTCGAGTCCATCTTCATCAAGCACGCCTGACCGTGACGCCGTCCATCGGATTCGTGATCGCCATCATCGGGGTGGCGTTGGTCTTCGACTTCATCAACGGCTTTCACGACAGCGCCAATTCCATCGCCACCGTCGTCTCCACGCGAGTGCTGTCGCCCGGGGTGGCGGTCGTCTGGGCCGCCTTCTTCAACTTCGTGGCGGCGTTCACCGTCGGCACCGCGGTGGCCAAGACGATCGGCAAGGGACTGGTCCAGCCGTCCGTCGTGGACGCGAACGTCGTCCTGGCCGCCCTCCTGGGCGCCATCGCCTGGAACCTGATCACCTGGTACCTCGGCCTCCCGAGTTCCTCGAGCCATGCGCTGCTCGGCGGTTTCGGCGGGGCCGCGGTGGCCAAGGCCGGTGCCGGCTCGTTGATCGCCGCCGGCTGGGTCAAGCCGATCCTGTTCATATTCATTTCGCCCCTCCTCGGCATGGTCCTCGGTCTCGGGCTCACCGTGGCCCTTTCCTGGGCGCTCCGGAAGCAGAGCCCCGGGCCGATGGACAAGCTGTTCCGGCGACTGCAGCTCATCTCCGCCGCGCTCTACTCCCTCAGCCACGGCGCCAATGACGCGCAGAAGACGATGGGCATCGTCGTCGGCCTCCTGGTCGCCACCCAGGCGCTGTTCATCGACCAGACCGGGTTGATGCATCACCTGTACGTCCCGAACGCCGACTCGATCCCGCTCTGGGTCGAAATGGCGGCCTACTCCGCGATCGCGCTCGGCACCGCGCTGGGCGGCTGGAGGATCGTGAAGACCATGGGGACGCGGATCACGAAGCTCCGCCCGTTCGGGGGCTTCTGCGCCGAGACCGCCGGCGGCATCTCCGTCCTCATCGCTTCGGGGCTGGGCGTGCCCGTGAGCACGACGCACACCATCACCGGCGCCATCGTCGGCGTCGGCTCCGCCAACCGGCTGAGCGCCGTCCGGTGGGGCGTCGCCGGCACGATCGTGTGGGCCTGGATCCTCACCATCCCGATGAGCGCGGCCATCGCCGGACTCACCTACCTCGCCATCCGATAGCCCCCGCCGCGCAGGACCGCCGGGGCTCCGGCTATTCTTCAGGCCATGCTCCCGCACGCACTCATCCTCGCCGCCGGCGCCGGAAGCCGCTTCGGCAGCCACAAACTGCTCGCGCTCTGGCGCGGACGTCCGCTGGTGGCGCACGTGATCGCCACGACGACCGCATTGCGTGACGCCGGCAGGGTCGGCGGCGTGACCGCGGTGGCCCGCGAGGGCGATGATGCCGTGGCCGCGCTCCTCCGCCAATCGGGAATCCGGCTGGTGCCGAACTCCCACCCCGAACGCGGGCTGGCGCATTCGCTCCGGCTCGGGCTCGGTGCGCTGGCCGCCCTCACCCCGGAGCCCGAGGGCGCACTCATCTTCCTCGCTGACCAGCCGGCCACGCCGCCCGAGGCGGCCGAAGAGGTGATCCGCGCCTGGCAACTCGGCGGAAGCGCCGTGGTCCGCCCGCGCTATTCGGAGGCGCCCGGCGAGCCGGGCCACCCAGTCCTCCTCGACCGGGACGCCTGGGGCCTCGCCGAGGGACTGACCGGCGACCAGGGCCTCGGCGTGGCACTGGCCCGCTCGCCACACCTCGTGCTTCACGTCGACGTGGACGGCGCCAATCCCGACGTGGACACGCAGTCGGATCTCTCCCGGCTCGGACGGACGCTGCCATGATCTTCGAATTCGGCGGCTCTCCGGAACTCCCCTCCCCTCGTGAGGCGGTCTGGCGCCACCTGCAGGACGGGGACACGCTGGCCGCGTGCACCCCGGGCGCTGAGTCGTTCGAGGTCCGGGGGCCCGGACGCTACAGCGTGAAGTGCGGCGTGGGCTCGGGACTGATCCGCGTGCAGGTGGTGCTGGAGGCGGAGTTGCACGACCTGGTCCACCCGGAAAGCCTGCGGCTTCGGGCGCAGGGCACGGGGCCGGGCTCGACGCTCGACGTGGAGACCACCGTGCGGCTCGAAGCGATCGGGCCGGAGCGCACCCGGCTCGAATGGCGCTCGACCACCGGCGTCCACGGCATGCTGGCCAAGTTCGGCCGCGGGATGGTGGAGGATGTGCTGCGCCGGTTCACCGAGACGTTCTGGGAGAACGTGGCGACCCGCCTGGCCGCGGCCCCGCGGACCGGCGCCTATCGCCTCACCGCCGCTGAGCTCCTGGCCCTCCCGGCCGACGCCCTTCCCGGCGCCGTCGTGCTGGCCGGAATCGACCTCGATGATCGCACCCTTGGCAAGGGACGGCGCCTCGACGCGGCGGACGCGGTGGCCCTCTTTGCCGCCGCCCGGTTGGGAGCGATCCCCGGCCCCGTCCGGCTCGCCTGGGCCGACACGCACGAATTGCACGAGGAGGAGGCGGCGCTGCGCCTCGCCGCCGCCGTCATCGGACCCGGGGCCTCGGCGCTCGCGCCGCACCAGAGCCGGGTGGACGTGGTCGCCGCGCGGCGAGGCGTCCTCACCCTTTCCCCTGCCGGACTGGCGCAGGTCAATGCCGTCGATCCGCTCGAGGTCTTCACGCGCTGGGTGTGGCAGCCGGTCGAGGCGGGCGAGGTGATCGCAAGCGTCAAGGTGGCGCCGCACATTGTTCCGCTGGCTGCGGTGGACGAGGGCGTGCGGCGCGCCCGCGAGCACGCCCCGCTCATCGACGTCGCGGCGTACACCGGCGCCAGTGTGGCGTCGCTCGTGGCCGAACCACTCGGCGCCGACGCGCGGGCCCGCTTCGAAGCGGCCTCGCGGCTCCGGGCCGAGTCGCTGGGCGGCACCTTCCTGGGCACCTGGGACGTCGCATCCGAGGACCCGGCGAGCGCCGAGGCGGCGGCGCGTGCGGCCCTGGAGGAGCTGGCCCACCAGCGACAGGTGCCTGTGCTGCTCGTCGGCGGCGTGTCCGCGGGTGACGTGCTCGCTCCGTTCTTCGCCGCCCTCGACGCGCTCGGCGGGAGCGTCGTCCGTCGCGGTGTCCCGGCCCATCCCGGCTCGATGCTCTGGCTCGGCCGCTTCGGGAACAGCCAGATTCTCGGGCTGCCCCGGTGCGGCGCCTTCGGCATGGCCACGGTGGCCGACTTGTTGTTGCCGCGAATGATGACCGGCGAGATCCTCACGGCGGAGTCTGTCGCCGGCCTCGGCCATGGCGGACTACTCGGGCGCGAGATGCGCTCTCGTTTCCCCGCCTACGCGCGGGAACTGCCCGATGCGCCCTCCTCTTGACGCGCCCCGCGTGAACCGGGTTATTAGAGACTGATGCCGCATCCCGCCGCTGTTGCCGAGCCCGGTACCGCCAGCCCGTTCGAGGTGTATCAGGCCCTGCCGAGGCAGGGCCTCTTCCGGCGCTTCCTGACCACGCAGCGGCATCTCTTTGGGCTGGTCTTCGGCGCGTTGTCGGTCGACGTGGCGAATCGGAAGGCGGCGGGAAACACCCAGGGGATCGGTTTCTTCTTTCTCCGCGTAATCAACGTGATCACGCGGCCGTTCCTGGACCGGAGCCTCCGGGACCTGCCGTTTCCGGTCCAGCTCCGCCGTCGCCTGGAGCGGCTCGGCCCGACGTACATCAAGCTCGGGCAGATCCTCAGCTTGCGCGAGGACATCCTCCCGAAGTCCGTCACGGAGGAGTTGAAGCACCTCCTCAGCACGCTGCCCGCGGTGCCCTTCCCGCTCTTCTGCGAACTCATCACCGAGCGGCTCGGTCGGCCGCTCGACGACATGTTCCTCCAGATCGACGAGGTCCCCCTCGGCTCCGCATCGATCGGCCAGGTGCACCGCGCCACCACCCGTGACGGCGACGCGGTCATCATCAAGGTGGTCAAGCCCGGCATCCCGGCGATCCTGCGTCGGGACGCCAAGCTCCTCAGGATGGCCGGATTCGTCCTGGAAATCGCCTTTCCCCGGTACGGGCCGAGGCGGATCATCCGTGAGTTCTCCGAATACACGCTTCGGGAAGTGGACCTCCGCCGCGAAGCCGACAACGCGGAGACGTTCGCCGCGAATTTCGCCGATGCTCCCGACATCGTCTTCCCGACGATCTATCGCGAATTCAGCGGGGAGCGGGTCCTCACGATGGAGTTCTTCGACGGGGAGCGCCCGGATTCGAAGCGGGTGCAGGCGATGTCGCTCGAGGACCGCGAACGCCTGGTCGACCTCGGCGCCGAGGCCATCATCCGGATGATCTACAAGGACGGCTTCTTCCACGCCGACCTCCATCCCGGCAATCTCATCGTCCTCGACGGGCCCAAGGCGGGGTTCATCGACCTCGGGATGGTCGGCCGGATGCACGACGAGCTCCGCCGCACCCTCCTTTATTACTACTACGCCCTCGTCATGGGCGACGCGGAGAACGCGGCTCGTTATCTCTCGGCGGCGGCGGAACCGGGCCGCGGCGGCGATCCGGCCGGATTCCGCCGTGACGTCGCGGAGATCTCCAGCCGCTGGCGGAGGAACGCGAACTTCGACAGCTTCTCCCTGGGGCAGCTCATCCTGGAGTCGGTGAGCCGCGGGGCGGCCTACCGGATGTTCTTCCCGGTGGAGATGGTGCTGATGGTCAAGGCACTGATCACGTTCGAGGGCGTCGGCCAGGTGCTGCTACCGGGGTTCGACGTGGCGGAAGTGTCGAAGCGCCATGTCCGGCGCGTGTTCGTCCAGCAGTTCAGCCCGATCCGGCTGGCGACGGAGGGCCTCCGGGGCGCCCCGGACCTGGTCGACGCCCTGGTCAAGATGCCGCTGCTCATCACGGAAGGGCTTCGAGTGCTCGAAAAGACCACGAAGCGAACCACGGAAAATCCCTTCGCCGGGCTCCGCGGCACGCTCATCGCCGGGTTTTCGCTCGTCTCCGGCGCGATCATCCTCGGCTTCGTCGGCGCCCAAGCGTGGCCGTTCTACGTGCCGTTCTTCGTCATCGCCTTCGTGCTCGCCGTCCGCAAGGGCAGCTGATCCGGTGCGCGCGCCCGTCCCCTCGCCCGCCACCCCGCCGATCGAACCGCCGGAGCCGTGGGAGCCGTTCGACCCCGCCTTCACCAAGACGATGGTCGACGACGTGGTCGGGCCGATTCTCGACCACTACTTCCGGCCGGCCATCTTCGGACTGGAGAATCTCCCGGCGGAGGGGCCGGTGGTGGTGGCCGCCAACCACAGCGGCAACGCCTTTCCCTACGACGCGATCATCTTCGACGCGGCGATCTGGCGTGCCGACGGATTCGACCCGCGGAAGAAGCTCCGCGCGGTGTATGAAAAGGAGCTCTCCTACACCTGGTGGATGCGCCCCTTCGGGCTGGACGATTTCTGGCGGCGCGGCGGCGGCGTGGACATGCTGTTCGACAACTTCGACCGGCTGCTCACGCGCGGGGACCGGATCCTGTACTTCCCCGAGGGCGTGCCCGGCATCGGGAAGGGATTCAACCGCCGCTACCAGCTGCAGCGCTTCAGCACCAGCTTTGTCCTGCTCGCGGCCAGGCACCGGACCCCGGTGGTGCCGCTGCACATGATCAACGCGGAATGGATCAACCCCTTCGGGTATGTCTTTCCCCCGCTCGACCGCCTCATGCAGCGCACCTTCGGGGTGCCGTTCCTCCCGCTCCCCGCCGGAATCCTCGCCATCATCTTCCCGTGGATCTGGTACCTCGCGTTCCCTGCCCGCACCATCTTCGTCCTCGGCGCGCCGATTGACGTGGCGGGCTACCTGGAGCAGGCAGGGATGACGGACCTCGAGCAGCCGGACCGGCCCACGCTGCAGCGGACGGCGGAGCGGGTGCGGCAGGAGATGCAGGTTCAACTGGACGAACTGGTCAACATCCACGGCCAGCGACCGTACGACGGGCCGCATCTCTGGAAGGCGTTGAAGGCGGGGTGGGGAAAGCTTCGCTGGGTGTTGCCGACCGGATGGCCGGTGGCGTTCGTGCGGCGCGCGCGGGACTTTGACCGCCCGCCGGCCCGCAGCGCGCTGCACCGGATCCTGCGGGACTGGGACCTGATCGGGTTTTACCTGCCGTTCGGCTGGCCGCTCCTGACGCTCGCGCGCATCTTCCGCCGGCCGCCGTGCGGGTACCGCGGCATCCCCCGGGCGGAGCGGGCAGAACGACAGGGCGCCTTCATGTGGCGCCTCTCGGACCGCCCGCTACCTCCCCGCCCCCCGCTTCCGCCGGCCTGACGCCGGCGCCACGGCGAATTCGCTCGTCGTCGCCACTTCCAGCCGGCCGAGGGCGGTCGCGAACTGGCTGGTCAGCGGATCGCGCTCGCTGAACTGCTCCAAGCCCACACTCATCCAGATGTCCCGCGGTTCGTCCAGGATATCGTCCCGGAGCGTGATGCCGTAGGCCGCGAGCATCGGGCCCAGGGTCTTGCGGCGCGCCCGGAGGTTCCGCCGCGTGGCGTCGTACGCGAGCTCGACGACCCGCCGGCGGGAACGGAAGCTGAAGATGTTACTGAAGAACAGGTCGAACTCGTTCCGCTCCGGCTGGAAGAGCAGGACTTCGGATTCCGGGAACCGGGTCTGGTACTCCCGCATCCCGACCTCGAGCCGCGAGTTGATGAGCGTCCGGACCGTCTGGCTCAGGACCGTGGCGAGCCCCTTCTTGAGCAGCGCTCCCTCCTTCAACTGCCCGGCCTCCACCGCGTCCCGCAGGTCGGCGGGGACGAGGGGGTTCACGCAAAGGAGGAGGTCCACGCCATCCTTCAGCGCCACCGACGCGTGCAGCGTCTTCAACAGGATGCCGTCGACGCAGTTCCGGCCCTCGATGCGGACTGGCGGATAGAAGCCCGGGATGGCGGTGCTCGCCTGGACCGCGGTGGAGATCGGGACGTGGTCCCATCCCGGCTGGCCAAAGAGAATCGGCCGGCCGCTCTCGAGATCGGTCGCGACGACGATCAACCGTTGCCGGAGCTTCCGGAAGTCGTCGCTGCGGCCCTTGATGCTGAAGGTCCGCTGCAGGTATCGCCGGATCGGCTCGTTGTCGAAGAGGCCGACCGGGAGCGCCCGCGCAAGCTTGGTCAGCGACTCGAAGAGCGTCTGCTCCTCCGGCGCACGCCGGAACTCCAGCATCGCGTCGGCGAAGAGGCGGGGAAGCATCAGGCTCCGCCGGGCCCACTCGCGGTAGTTGGGGGTGAAGAACGTCTGCGGCACGAACGGGTGCTCACCCGGCTCGTGCTTGACCAGCGCGCGCACCATCTGCGTCGTGGTCAGGTCGTTGGCGAGCGACGACGCGATGAACGCCCCCGCGCTGACGCCGACGTAGATGTCGAGTTCGTGGAGGTTGAGGCCGTCGCACGCCTCGTCCAAGGCCCGGAGGGCGCCGATTTCATACACGGCACCCTCGGGGCCGCCGCCGGCCAGCGCGAGACCGATCCGGCGGCGTTTGCCTGTGCGCCGCGCCTTGGCGGGCATGGCGCGACCCTTACTTGGCGGCGCGGCGAGTCGTCTTCCGGGCGGCCCGCTTCTTGGTGCCCTGGACCGTGCGGGTCAACTCTTCGACCCGGCGGGTCAGGGTCAGGATTTCCTTGCGGGTCGGCACGCCGAGCTTGTTGAGCGCGGTCGACACCCCGGCATCGATCGGGGCCCGGAACTTGTCCATGGCGCCTTCGGCTTCGCCGCGCAGCACGCGGGCACGGCCCTGGGCCTTGGAAAGCACCTTCTCGAGGCGGGCGCGGCCGGTCTTCTCGAGCTTGGCGCCCTTGACGACGAGATCATCGAACACCTTGCTGCCCTCTTCGCCAGCGGTGGCCAGCGCGCCGAGGCCGGCGAGCCAGATGTGCTGGGCGTTGTCCCTCACGGTCAGGGCCGTGGAATTGCGAGTCGTGCGTGGCATAACTTCCTCCTGGTGACGGGCTGTGAACGGCCCGGTGGTTCTGGGTTGGTACTGCGCTTCCTCGTTCTATCCCTCAGCCCGGCGGCGCCGGGACGTTGTACTCTTCCTGCCCTTCCCTGCCCGGGGCGCGGCGGATTCGATGTCCCGGAGGGCGCGCTCGAGTCCCGCGATGCCCTCGCGGAGGGCGTCCATCTCGTCTCGCGCCTCGCGGACCGGCGGCAGGTGGTCGACCGACGCCTTGAAGAGCCGGTCCACTCCCTCCTGCAGCTGCTCCATCCGGGCGCTCAGCGCCGCCTCGCCCCGCCGGATGACCTCGTGAAAGAGGTCGGCCGAGAGGAGCGACACGCCCTGCTTTTCCCCTTCGAGGATGATCTGGGCCAGCACCTGCCGGGTCACATCCTCGGCCGTGGCGCTGTCCAGCACCTGCACGTCCTGACCCTCGCGCACCCATTCCGCCACCTCGTCGAGCGAGACGTACCGGCTCTCCTCAGTGTCGTAGAGTTTGCGGCTTCCGCCGCCGTAGCGCTTGACCAGCCGGGCCATGCATCCCCCTTGAAGTGCCCGGAATATACCGCAGTGCGGCAAAATGTCAACCCGACTTTGCCGCATCGCGGCAATCGGAGGCTCCGGCCCCCCCGGCGACCGGGTCCCCCGCTCCCGCCGACCCGGGCCCTTGCGGCCCCGGCTCCGCTGGCGAAGTCGTTGATTTCGTGATAGATACAGGGTGGTCCCCGAACCGATTCCGCCTTGTCCCGGCCTTGGAGCTCTGCATGTTCATCCCGACCCTTCTACTCAAGAAGCTCTACACCCTCGGCAGCCTGACCAACGTGGAACGGGGGGTCCGTTTCGGCATCAAGAACCGCCTGAGCAATGCCGAGATCACGGCGGTGCTGTCGGTCGTCGTGGACGGGATCCCGGTGCGCCTCGAGGACGTGGCGGTCCACCTTCCGGACGGTCGGATCGCGCCGGCCGCCGGAGTGTCGCCGGAGACGCCGATCACCTTTCCCCTCGGCATGCTGCTCACCCTGGTGGCGGCGCGCCCGCCGGTCGGGCCGGGCAAGCACACCATCGAGCTCAGCGTCAAGACCAAGCCCTTCGGCAAGCTGAGCTTCGACGTGGAGGACACCATCCAGGAGGGCTCCCAGACCCTGGTCCGGATCCCGAGGGACGGCGAGGACGACTACAGCGACAAGGCGATCCGCGCCCGGCAGGAGTTCGTGACGGAGCAGACGGGCGCCCGGCTGAACCACGTGACCAAGCACTCGTTCGACCCGCACCTGACGAAGGGCAACTGCGAGCATTTCATCGGGGTGGCGCAAGTCCCCCTGGGCCTTGCCGGGCCGATCACCATCCTGGGCGAGCACGCCAAGGGCGACTTCCTGGTCCCCATGGCGACCTCGGAGGGCACGCTGGTGGCCTCCTACAACCGTGGGATCAAGGTCGTCAACCTCTCCGGTGGCGCGCGTTGCACCGTCGTGGGGGACGCGATGCAGCGCGCCCCGGTGTTCGTGTTCGACGACGCGCGGGCGGGGCGTGAGTTCGTCGCCTGGGTGGCCGAGTTCCTGCCCAAGATCCGCGAGGAGGCCGAGGCCACGTCGAGCGTGGCGAAGCTGCAGTACATCGACCCGTACCAGGCCAACAAGTTCGTCTTCCTGCGTTTCAACTACAGCACGGGAGACGCCGCCGGCCAGAACATGGTGGGCCGCGCCACCTTCGCCGCCTGCAGCTGGATCCTCGACAACTTCGCCGGGATCAAGCACTTCTACCTCGAATCCAACTTCGCGACCGACAAGAAGGCCTCGCAGATCAACATCATGCGCACCCGCGGCAAGCGGGTGACCGCCGAGGTCACGGTGCCGCGGGACGTCCTCATCCAGCAGATGCGGGTCGAGCCCGAGAGCCTCGTGTACCACCACGGCGTGGCGAACGTCGGCGCCTTCATCAGCGGCGCGAACAACAACGGGGCCCACTCCGCCAACGGCATCACCGCGATGTTCATCGCGACGGGCCAGGACGTGGCGAACGTGGCGGAGTCCTCCGCCGCCATCCTCTACGCCGAGCTGACGCCCAACCGCGACATGTACCTCTCGATCACGATCCCGTCGCTGATCATCGCGACCCACGGTGGCGGCACCGGACTGCCGACGCAGTCGGAATGTCTCGAGATGCTCGGATGCAAGGGGCGGGGCAAGGTGAACCAGCTGGCGGAGATCATCGCCGGCGTCGTGCTGGCGGGCGAGATCTCGCTGGCCTCGGCGATCTCCTCCTCCGACTGGGTGTCGAGTCACGAGCGCTACGGCCGGAACAGGTAGGGCGGCAGTGCGCGACCTCCTGGCGGAATACCGGCGGATGCGGGAGACCGGACCGGTCGGCCGGGCCGTCGTCACGGCGGTCTGGGGGTCGGCGCCGCAGGCGGAGGGCGCCACCATGCTCGTGGCCGCGGACGGCAGCATCGCGGGCTCAGTGTCGGGGGGATGCGTCGAGGGAGCGGTCGCCGAGGAAGTGCGGGCCGCGATGCTTCGCGGCACGCAGACCACGGTCCGCTACGGGGTGAGCGACGAACGGGCGTGGGAAGTGGGGCTTTCGTGCGGCGGCACCCTCGACGTGCTGGTGCAGCCGGCGATCCCCGGGCCGGTGCTGGCGGCGGCCGAGGGGAATGGCGGCGTGGTGGTGACCACGGTGCTGGAGGGATCGAGGGCCGGGGAGCTCACCGTGATGGACAACGCCGACACGGGCGACACCTCACCCCTAGGTCGCGCCGCGGCGGATGCGCTCCGGGCCGGCCGGTCCCGGACCGTCCGCCTGCCGGTGGACGGAGCGGAAGTGGCCGTGTTCTTCGAGGTCTTTCCGCGGCCGAGGCGGCTGGTCGTCTTTGGCGCTGTGCATGTGGCGGCTGCCCTGGCGCCGATGGCGCAGGCGGTCGGTTACCGCGTGATCGTGGCGGACGGCCGCGCCTCGTTCCTGACCCGCGAGCGGTTCCCCGATGCCGACGAGCTGATCCTGGCCTGGCCCGATGAGGCCTTCGCCCGGACGGGCATCGACGCCGAAACCTGCGTGGTGGTCCTCACCCACGACCCGAAATTCGACGACCCGGCGTTGCTGATCGCCCTCCGCTCGCCAGCCGCGTACGTCGGTGCGATCGGATCGAAGAAGACGCAGGCGAGCCGCCGCGCGCGGCTGCGTGCCGCCGGGCTGACAGACGCTGAACTCGACCGGCTTCACGGTCCGGTCGGGCTCGACCTCGGTGGGCGGTCCCCGGCGGAGACGGCCCTGGCGATCCTGGCGGAGATGACGGCGGTGCGGTACGGCGGGCGGGTCGTCCGGGGGGCCGACTGAGGAATCAGGGCTGCACCACCAGCCAGTCCTTCGCCGCATCGATGCTGGCGAACGCTGGAATCGATCGCTTCGAAAACCGCATCACGGTGGTGTAGACCACCTTCTGCAGTCCGGACAACCCCACCACGGCTCCCGCGATCACGTACGGCCGGTTGTTCGCCGCCAGATGCTTGACCGCCTCGAGCACCTCGCCGTTGAATCGGCTTCCCTCGACGTAGGTCAGGGTGCGCACGCTCCGGAACGGCTCGGCTTGGACGATCCGTCCGGCCTCCTCGATCGCCGCGAGCGCCTCTTCGGCTGACTCGACGTGCGCGAAGTCCAGGAAGGCGATGCGGACTCCCTTGTGCTCGATGAACGTCGTGCGGGCCATGCGGGCCTCATTCAGATTGATGGTGCGCGCCGGCGCTCAGCGCAGCGCGGCGACCTTGCGCAGTTCGCGGAGCACGGCGCGCTGCGCCGTCGCATCGCGAACCGCCACGAAGATGGTATCGTCGCCGGCGAGGGTGCCGATCACGCCGGCCCAGGAGAGCCGGTCGAGCGCCGCCCCGACCCGGCTCGCTTCTCCCGGCGGCGTCCGCAGGACCACGAGCGCGTCCCCCGCCGACTCCACCCCGATCAGCCCTTCCGCAATACGCCGCTGGTCGGGATCGTCCCCCGGCCTCGCCACGACCACCGGCCGCTGATAGGCGCCGTTGACCTTCACGAGCCTGAGCGCGGCGATGTCGCGGCTCACCGACGATTGCGTGACCGACCAGCCCTCCTCCGCCAGCGCCTGGGCCAGTTCCTCCTGGGTCCGGACGGCCCGGGTGGTGATCAGTTCCAGGATCTTCAGGTGCCGCTGGCGCCGGTCGTTGCTCACAATTTCCTCCCGGGCCCGCGGCCGGCGAGCCGGTGCAGGGCGGCTTCGAAGCGGCGGCGCTCACGCTGCCCCCAGCGGCGGCAGGCCCGGAGCCGCGCCCGCGCGGCCGGCAGCCCCAGATTGCCGAGCCCGCCCGTGGACCGCCGCCTGGCCAGCAGTGCTCGGGCGGACGGCGCTGCAAACCGCTCTCCGTCGCCGAGCGCCGCGGAGACCTCGCGATACGCGCGGCGGAACGGCAGGCCCGCCTCGACGCGCCGCATCACTTCGTCGGTGGCGAGCGCGCCGCCCTCCAGCGCGGCGGCGCACCGGCGTCCGTCCACACCCAGCGCCGGCACGGCAATCGAGAGCATCTCGAGCGCCTCGGCGGTCCGGTGGATGCCCCGGAAGAGCGGTTCCTTGAGGAGCTGGAAGTCCCGGTGGTATCCGCCCGTGAGCCGCGACGCGATATGGAGCACCGCGGCGTGGTCGCCATGGACCGAGGCGGCGCGGGCGCGGGTGAGCTCGAACAGGTCGGGGTTCCGCTTGTGCGGCATGATGCTCGATCCGGTGGCGAGCCGGGACGGCAGCACCAGATAGCCGTACTCCTCCGCACTGAACAGGATGACGTCGGAACTCAGCCGCGCCATGTCGTGTCCGAGTTCGCCGCACCAGGCCAGCACGGCGGCCTCGAGCTTCCCGCGCCCGAGCTGCACCGCGGCCACGTTGTGCTCCACGGCGGCGAACCCGAGCGCGCGCGCCGTGGCTTCGCGATCGAGGGGCAGCGGCACACCGTAACCGGCGGCGCTGCCGAGGGGGGAGCGGTCCACCCGGGCCCACAGCGCGGGCAGCGATTCGACGGTGTCGAGCAGCCCTTCGGCGTAGGCGCCGCTCCAGAGCCCCACCGACGAGGGCATCGCGCGGCGGGTGTGGGTGTACCCCGGCCACAGCTGGTCCCGGTGGCGCGCCGCGAACGCGAGCAACCCCTCCGACAGGTCGCAGGCCGACTCGTGCAGGTCGAGGAGATGCTGCTTGAGGAAGAGGCGGAGGTCGCACGCCACCTGGTCGTTTCGCGAGCGACCGGTGTGCAACTGTTCGCCGGCGATCGCGTTGCGCCGGGTGAGCCAGTCCTCCACCGCGCTATGCGCGTCTTCGTGCACCAAGTCCACCACGAGCACGCCCTCTTCGACCGCGCGAAGCGCTCCCCGGAGGGCGCCTCGCAGCCTGGTGTACGCCGCCGGCGCGAGGAGGCCCGACGCGCGGAGCCCCGCTGCATGGCCGAGGCTTCCGTACACGTCCCACGGGAGGAGCCGGAGGTCCCAGAGCCGGTCCTCGCCGACCGTGTAGTCCAGCATGAGGCGGTCGGTGTCCTCGGCTGCAGTCCACAGCGTGCGGGGAACGGGGCGGCGACGGGTCATGCCAGGTACTCCCGTGCGAGATCGGCGTAGAGCCGGCGGGCGGCGGTCACTTCAGGCAAATCTACGCTCTCGTCCGGCGTATGTGAGCGCTGGCTGCTCCCGGGACCGCACTTGACCGCATCCACGTGGCGAAGAAAGACCCAGTCCGAGCAGGTCGGGCTGCCGTAGCGCGCCGCCTGCGGGCGCACCGCCCGGCAGGCCGCGAGGAGCCGGGAGCCCGCCGGCGTCTCGCAGGGCACCAGGCGGTCCGACGTCACGATGACCTCGCAGTCGAGCGCCGCGACCAGACCTTCGGCCAGTTCGGCGTGGCTCCAGAGCGGCGTGCTGCGGACGTCGAGCACGGCGCGGGCCTCGGGCGGGGTCACGTTCCGGCTGACGCCGGCGGTGAGCATCGTGGGCGTCACGGTCGGGTGCCCAAGCAACGGATGGGGCCGGTCGCTGAAGAGCGTCTCGAGCCGGACCAGGTTGCGGGCCAGCACGACGAGGGCGTTGGTGAACGGCCCGTCATCCGCCACGCGCCCCGCGTGGCGCTGGTCGCCCTGGGCCACCAGGTCCACCATCATCAGCCCGCGCTGCGCGATGGCCAGGTCGAGACTCGTGGGTTCGCCGACAACGGCGGCATCGATGGGACCAGCCCGGGCCACGAGTGCCGGCATCGAGGTGTTGCGGGTCTCCTCGCCGCATCCGAAGAGCAGGAGGAGGTCTCCCCGCGGCGGGCCGCCCTCGCCGGCGATATCGTGAGCGGAAGTCAGCATGGAGGCGACGGAGGCCTTGGCGTCTCCCGAGCCGCGGCCGAAGAGCCGTGACCCCTCGATGACCGGGGTGAACGGATCCCGGGTCCATCCCGAGCCGGGAGGGACGACGTCGAGGTGTGACACGAGCGCCAGCGTCGGCCCGGGGGCCCGCCCCGGAATCCGGACCGACACGCCGGCGGCGTCGCGGACCGGTGTGAGCCCCCAGCCGCGCGCCACGGCCTCGACGTGCCCCGCGATCGCCTCCTCCTCACCGCTCACGGAGGGGATGGCGACCAGCTCCCGGAGGAGCTCGATCTCAGTCGGCCAGGTCGACGCCAAGGTAGGTCGCCTTCTCCTTCCGCCCGACGATCATGGTGCCGCACCCGGCGCCGGTGAAGACCTCGAGCAAGAGCGCGTCGGGCGCACGGCCGTCGATGATGTGGGTCCGTTCGACGCCGCCGGTGGCGGCCCGGATGCAGGACTCCACCTTGGGTCGCATGCCCCCGGCGATGACGCCGCTCGCGAGGAGCCCCGCCAGGTCGTCGGGGTCGGCGAACGCGATCAGGCTCGCGGGGTCCTCCCGGTCGCGCAGCACGCCCGGCGTGCCGGTGAGGAAAATCAGTTTCTGCGCGTGGAGGGCCACCGCCAGCGACTCGGCCACCGTGTCGGCGTTGACGTTGAAGACGCGGCCGTCGCCATCGCCGGCCAGGCTGGCCACCACGGGGACGAACCGCGCCTCCAGCAGGGTGTGGAGCACGCGTGGATCGACCCGCTCGAGATCGCCGACGTGGCCGAAGTCGACGGTCAGCGTCTTGCCCCCGTCGTCCACCACCTGCACCGGCGGACGGCGGTGCGCCGTGATCAGGTCGGCGTCCACGCCGCTCAACCCGACGGCTTGCGCCTCGTGCGCCCGCAGCGCGGCGAGCAGGTCCACGTTCAGCTGCCCGGCGTACACCATCTTCGCGACCTCGAGCGCGCTGTCGTCGGTGACGCGCCGGCCGGCGACGATGCGGGGCTCCTCGCCCAGGCGGCGGCTGAGCGCGGTGGCCTGCGGCCCGCCTCCGTGCACCACCACGATCCGGATGCCGAGGCTGGACAGGAGCGACACCTGCCCGGCGATGCTGTCGAGCGCGCGGGTGTCCGCCAGCACCTCGCCGCCCAGCTTGACCACGAACACCTGGTCGCGGTAGGCCCGGACGTACCGGAGCGCGCCCTTGAGGCCCGCGATGCCCTTCGACGTGTCGATGCTCACCGTACACTCCCGATCAACGTGAGAAGGAGCGCCCGCTGCACGTGCAGCCGGTTCTCCGCTTCGTCCACCACCACCGAATTCGGCCCGTCGAGGACGGCGTCGTCGATCTCCACGTTGCGCCGCACCGGAAGGCAATGCATCACCCGGCCCCTGCCGCCGCGGGTCGATCGCACGCGCTCGGCGGTGAGCCGCCACCCGCGATGCCGGTCGAACCAGGCCCGCTGGGCGTCCCGCTGTCCGTACAGCGAGACGGGGCCCCACGACTTGGCGTACACCGCGTCGGCCCCGGCGATGGCGGCGTCCTGGTCGTGCACCACCCGGGGCGCGCCGCCGCCGGCCTCGTTCGCGAGCGCGGCGACGCGGGCCATGTCCTGCGGATCGAGGTCGCAGCCTTCCGGCGCCGCGATGGTCACGTCCATGCCCATCCGGGCGGCGGCCAGCGCGGCGCTCACCGGCACCGCGGTGGGCAGCGCCTTCGGGTGCCACGCCCAGGTCAGGACGAACTTCTTTCCGCGGGTCTCGCCGAGCTGCTCCCGCAGGGTGAAGGCGTCGGCCAGCTCCTGGCAGGGGTGCCGCCGGGAGGACTCGAGGTTGATGACCGGCTTTTCGCAATGCCGGGCGAACTGCCGGAGGGTCGCATCCTCGCGTGCGGTGGCCCAGTCGTCGCCGCGGGGGAAGGAGCGCACGGCCACGGCGTCCGCGTAGCGGCCGAGCACGCGCGCGGCCTCCGTTACGTGCTCGACGGTGTCGCGGTCCATGACGACCCCGTCCTCGGTCTCCAGCGCCCAGCTCCCCTTGCCCGGCTCGAGCACCACCGCGTGCCCGCCGTGCAGGAACATCCCGGTCTCGAAGCTGGTGCGGGTCCGGAGGCTGGGGTCGAGGAACACCATCGCGAGCACCTTGCGCTCGAGCCCGCCGAGCACCTCGCCTCGCTTGACGCGGGCGGCCAGCGCGAGGACCGCCTGCACTTCGGCGAAGGGCCAGTCCTCGACGGCCAGGAAGTCGCGCTTGGTCATCCGAGCACCTCGCGGAGTCCGGAGAGGAGCCGGTCGGCTTCCCCGGTCGTGAGGGTGAGCGGGGGCATGACGCGGAGCAGGTTCGGGTCCGACGACGTTCCGGTGAGGATCCGCCGGGCAAAGAGGGCGCGCTGCACCTCGGCCGCCGGGCGACCGAAGTCGAGTCCGATCAGGAGGCCGCGCCCGAAGACCCTCCGGGCGCCGAGCCCGCGGGCCCCGTCGGCGATATGCGCGCCGACGCGCGCGGCGTTGGCGATCAGCCCTTCATCGGCGATGACCTGCAGCGTGGCGAGTGCGGCTGCACAGGCGACCGGTCCGCCGCCGAACGTGCTGCCGAGATCGCCGATGCCGATGCCGGCGGTGAGCATCGGGCCCGCGACCACGGCGCCGATCGGATAGCCGGAGCCGAGGCCCTTGGCCATCGTGAGGGCGTCGGGGACGACGCCGTACAGCTCCGCGGCGGTGAAGGCCCCGCTCCGGCCGACCCCGCACTGCACCTCGTCGAAGAGGAGCGCGATGCCCCGCTCGGTGCAGATTCGCCGGGCGGCCTGCAGGAATTCCACGCTGCAATCGCGGGCACCGGCCATGCCCTGCACCGGCTCCACCAGCAACGCCGCCATCGAATCATCCAGCACCGCCTCGAGCGATCGGAGGTCGTTGAACGCGACGCGCGCCGAGAGGGCCATGCCGGCACGGCGGGCTCCGGCCTCATATCGCTCGCCGTCGCAACAGGCGAGCGTCGCGACGGTGCGGCCATGCCATCCGCCGGTCACGGATGCGACGGCGGCGCGACCCGTCGCCTTCCGCGCAAGGTGCAGCGCGTTCTCGTTGGCCTCGGCGCCGGAATTACAGAAGAAGACGCGACCGAGCGGATCGGGGCAGAGGCCGGCGAGCTCCGCGGCCAGTCGGGTGCGAAGCGGGTGCGTCACCGCCGTGGAATAGAAAAAGAGCCGCTGGGCCTGTTCGGTGATGGCCGCGACCACCCGCGGATGGCTGTGTCCGGTGGCGGCCACCGCGTGGCCGCCGTAGGCGTCGAGCCACTCGGCGCCGTCCTCGTCCACCAGCCATGCGCCCCGGCCCGACACCGGGCGCACCGGCATCGGGGCGTAGACGGGGAGGAGGGCGTCCTCCGGCCGGGTCAGCATGGGAACGGCCCCGCCAGCCGAAGCCCGGCCGACTCGTCGAGGCCGAGCGCGAGGTTCATCCCCTGCACGGCCTGCCCGCCGGCGCCCTTGATCAGGTTGTCGAGGGCGATCATGACCTGCACCTCGCCGGTGGCGGCGTCTCCCGCGGCATGGATCAGCGCCATGTTGGTGCCGACCGCGTGGGTCAGCTCGGGGGGCGCCGCGGTGAGCCGGACGAACGGCCGCCCGGCGTAGGCCGCCGCATAGCGCTCCGCGACGCCCGCGGCGACCTCGGGCGGCATGGTGGCGTGAAGCGTCAGGTGGATGCCGCGGACGAACGGCCCCGAGTGCGTCATCAGCCGCGCGTTGGCTGCGGGATTCCCGGTCCAGCCGCGCCAGCCCTGCAGGACCTCGGCGTCGTGCCGGTGCTGCAGGACCGAATAGGCGAAGAGATTGTTGGCGCGCACGGGATGGTGCGTCGTCGGACGGGGGTGGACACCCGCGCCGCTCGAGCCAGTCACGCCAAAGAGCGCAGGAATGCCGGTGACGCCGGCCTGGGCCAGCGGGTAGAGCGCGAGCTGGGCCGCCGTGGCGAAGCATCCGGGCGCGGCGAGGGCCGCGGCGCCGCGCAGCTCCGCACCCCGCACGTCGGCCAGCGCGTAGGCGAACCGGGTGACGAACTCCGCCGCGGGATGCGCGCCGTAGTAGCGCTCGTAGAGCCGGAGGTCGCGGACGCGGAAGTCGGCGGCCAGGTCGACCACCAGGCCCGGGCCGGATTCAAACACCTCCGCCGCCAGCCGCGAGGACTCCCCGTGCTCGAGCGCGAGGAACACGACGTCCTGCGCCCGGGAGGCCTCGCCTGCCGTGAGCCCCGCAAAGCGTGCCTCGGTCAGCGCGGCGAGGCCGGGGTGTACCTCCGCCACGGGGCGGCCGGCCTGGCTCCGGCTGGTCGCCACGACCTCGGACACGTCCGGGTGCTGAAGCAGGATGCGGAGCAGCTCGCCGCCGACATAACCGGCGGCCCCGACGACGGCGACCTTCATTGCGGTTCCAGCGCCGAGCGCACGGCGCCCAGGAGCCCCTCGGCGTCGCGGAGCGCATTGTGCGCGGGAATCCCCAGCGAGGCGCTGATGTAATCACGGCCCACCTGGTTGTCGGTGGCGGGACCGGTGAGCACGGTGATGGGAAGGCCGTACACCCCGCGCATCAACTGGTCGGCGCCCCAGCAGCCGACGGGATCGGGAGCCGCCATGACCCACGCGCGGCCGGCGGCGGAAAGCTCGGGGTCGCGCAGGATGTCCTGCACGCCGTACTCGCCCAGGATGCCGTCGCCGAGTTCGGCGACGATCACGTCCGGGCGGGTCGTCTGCAGCAGGTGATTGAAGAGCCCCTTGGCCACCGGCACGGTCATGCCGGCGCGCGTGCTGGCGGCACCGGCGTCATTGAAGGTGACGGCCGCCACGGCCCCGGCGTCCTGCATGGCGAGCGTGTCGCGCATCAGCGAGACGCCGGTCAGCTTGGCCGCGGCGACGCGGAGCCCGCTCCGCGAGAGCCCGCGCACCAGCTCCGTCGCGGCGACCGTCTTGCCGGCGTTCATGCAGGTGCCCGCCACGTACACGACCGGGGCGCCGGCCGTGAGCGTGTCGCTCGAGGGGATGGAGCCGTCGCGGATGTGGGCCGGCCGCCCGATCCGGTCGCCGAGCGCCGGGAAGGCCAGCACCGCCCCGAGCACTTCGGCCGGGAACGGCGGCCCGATGTCGGGGTTGGCGGAGGTGCACCGCCCGAGGATGCCCCCGAGGTTCAGCACGTCGATGGTGTCGCCCACCGCGATGTGCGCAGGCACCTCGCCGGCGTACCCGCGCAGGGCGCGACGGCTGCCGAGCGTGCCGGCGAGGACGTCGCCCTTGCGGAGCGACACCATCCGGCCCGCCAGGTCCTCGACGGTGTTGTAGGAAGACTTGTCGGCCAGGATGCGCACGGCCAGCACGTAGCCTTCCTCGGCCAGGATCTCCGGGCCGACGATGACCTCGGTCGAGAGGTGTGCGTTCTTGGTCGATGAACTGATCCGGTCCAGCCGGACCCGCGTCGTGGTCACCATCAGGTGGGCCCGCCGGCGCGCGCGGCCAACAGGGCGGGGATCGCCGCCACGCGAGCGAAGGCGCGGGCCTCCTCGCCGCTCCAGAGCCGGTTTTCCTCGCCGTAGGTCGCGACGGCGGGATCCATCATGGAATGCGGGCTCCGGGTCCCGACCACCTGGAACCGGCCGGGCGCCAGCCGCACGCGGGTCTCCCCGACAACCCGCTGCTGGGAATGGGTGAGGAGCGCCTCGATGTCGCGGAGGGCAGGGTCGAAGTACTGACCCTCGTGCAGCCGGTCGCCGTAGAAGGTGGCGAGCTGGTCCTTCCAGAAGGCCTGCCACTTGGTGAGGACGAGCTTCTCCAGTTCGCGGTGTGCCGCGATGAGCAGCAGCGCCGCGCCGGCCTCGAAGCCGATCCGGCCCTTGATGCCGAGGGCGGTCTCGCCGACGTGGATGCCGCGCCCGAAGCCGTAGGCGCCGGCGAGCTCGTTGAGGGCCTGCACGAGCTCGGCGCCCACGAGCGGCGTCCCGTCGAGCGCAACCGGGAGGCCGTGCTCCCAGCCCAGCACGATTTCCCTCGGCGCCGGCGCGTCGGCCGGCGGGTCGAGCAGCTCCGCCGGCGGGCCAGCCCACGCGTCGTGGGTCCACCCGCCGCCCCAGGTGGTGCCCCAGAGTCCCGCGTTGATCGAGTAGGCGCCTGCCTTGGCGGGCACCGGGAGATTGCGCGCGGTGAGATAGGCGATGGCCTGATCGCGCGAGAGCCCTTCGTCCCGAATGGGGGTGACGATCCGGAGGTCGGCGGCGAGGACGCGGAGCGTGACGTCGAACCGCACCTGGTCGTTGCCGGCGCCGGTCGAGCCGTGCGCCACCGCCCCCGCCCCGATCGCGCGGGCAACCTCGATCACGGAGAGCGCCTGTTGGGTCCGTTCGGCGGCCACGCTGAGCGGATAGACGCCGCCCCGAAGCACGTTGCCCTGGATGAGGAACCGCACGAACCGATCGAACACCAGTTGGCGCGCGTCCACCTCGTGGTGCGCCGCGGCGCCCACGGCGTCCGCCTGGCGCCGGATGGCCGCGCGCTGTTCTGGGGAGGCGCCGCCGGTGTTGACGTACACGGTATGGACGGTCCACCCCTGCTCCGCGAGCCGCGGGACGCAGTAGGAGGTGTCGAGCCCGCCGGAAAAGGCGAGGGCGATGGTGCCGGATGAAGTGTGCATAATGGATAAATATGCACACAGGAGATGCCGAGACGCAAGAGGCGGCCTCGCCCGATGGTCACGGAGGGCCGCCGCGGGTCAGCCGCCCGAGGCCCACTCCAGGATCGAGGTGAGCAGGGGGACGTAGCCGCGCCAGAAGAACGACTCCCGGGCGGGGAGCCACCAGCGGGGCAGCCGGCGGTAGAACTCCGGGGCCCACCGGAGCCCGGTCCAGGTGGGGACGACCGCCGTGTTGGCGAAATCTCCGGCCAGATAGTAGGTGCGGGATGCGCCGGCCTTGAAAGAGATCACCGCGGTCGCGACCTTGGGCACTCCCGCGGCCGAAAGCAGGCTGTCCCCGCGCGGCGTCAGCCGCCAGAGGTAGCGCGCCACCTCCGTGCCGCCCGCCGGCTCGACGAGGTCGAACCAGCCGTCCGGCGCGGCGGCCGAACGCATCCCGAGCGAGTCCCCGGCAGCGGTCGGGATGATGTCGAGCCCGTCGTCCCGAAGGTCGGCTGCGGCCAGGACGAGTACGCGCCCGTCCCGGTGCGCGAGCACGAACCCCGGACCTCGATGGTGCCACGGTCGGCCGGCCTGTTGCTCCCAGGCCGTCACGGCCCACGGGGGCACGTCCCCGTCCAGCGCGGAGGAGCGCCGACCGGTCCACCCCGTCCAGTGGAAGCCGAAGAGCGCCTCGGCGCGGAGGCGGATCGAATCGACGGTCGGCTCCGCCGCAGTGTTGAACTCGCCGATCAGCGTCGCGCCGGAACGCGCCGCGTTCGTCAGTACGTCCAGTTCGTCGGACGTGAGCCCGCCATACAACAGGCGGCCGGCCCGGCCCGAACCACCCTCACCGAGATCCGTCGACGTCACGCCGTAGGTGTCGGCGAGGTAGATGATCCGGTCGGACCCGATATCCGGCGGCAGGGGCCGCACCGACCAGGCCCGACCAGTGAGCGGGACGAAGCCGGCGTAGTCGCTGGCCGCGTCATAGGGGGCGAGCGAGGCGGGGTGGACGAATTTCAGGTGATTCAGGACCCAGACGACCGCGCGGTGACCGCGGTAGGACGTATCGGGGACGGTCTTGTCGAGGATGGCCACGCCGAGCGGACGGGGTGGGAGGAACCGCCAGGCCACGCTCGGCACTGCCGCGGCCAGGAGGATGGCGAGGCAGAGCAGCAGGGTCGCGAAGAGAGGGAGTTCACGCCTCACGCGACGGGGGTCCTGCACGTCGGGGTGCTAGGCATCGGCGTCGGTCTCGGAGGGGAGCCGGAGGCGATAGGAGAGCGAGGACAGGGCCGCTTCCAGCACCGCCTCGTACTCGGGCCCCTCGACACGCTCGCGCAGCCGGGGCGACACGGGAATGACCATCGGCGCCGGCTCCCACGGCACGGTTGCACCGGTCGCGGCGTCGACAACCCGCCGTTCCTCCACGGCCCGGCTGGCCTCGACGAGCCGCAGGCCCGCAAGGGCACGCCGCATCGCCTCGAGTTGCGCCTGCCGCACCGGGTCGATGAACCGGCTGCCGAATGTGGCCACGAAGTACCCGGCCGGGGCGTACATCAGTCCATCCAGCCCGAGTTCGCCGCAGAGGACCACGAGCCAGGCGGTGACGTCCCGCAGCAGCCCGAGGCCGGGGTGTTTCTGGCCGGGGATGGACTGCTGACCGCGGCTGAATTCTCGCCGCGGGTTCTGGAGGAGCAGCCATTCGAGATAGAGCACCTCCATGCCCGGCAGTCGCGACTGGTCACGGCGGAAACGGACCTCCATGAGGAGCTCGGTCTTCGCCGCGTCGCCGTAGAGGCGCACGCAGTCCGAATCGGGTAGGTGAAAATCGAGTTCCAGGGTCGGCAGGCTGAATCCCAGCGCGCGCACCTGGCCCAGGACGCCGAGGCGCTCGAGCAGGAGCTCGATTCCCTGGGAAGTGTACCGACCGAGCAGGCGTCTCGGGGCGGCCGCGCCCGGCATGAACGCGGCGACGTCCTCGGGAGTGAACGCCCAGTCCGAGGCGGGGGGCAGCCGCCGCGCGCCCTCGCGCAGGAGGCGATGGAGTTCCTCGGCGCGCCGGAGCAGCATCTCCGCGTTGGTTGGGGGTTCCACGACTCGTCCCAGTGCCAGCCACCCGAGAAACCGCGCGGTGTAGCGCCACGCGTTGCCCCCGTAGCCGCCGCCCAGCACGATGGTGAGGGGGATCTCCGCCCCCTTGCGGCGCACCTGCTCCACGACGAACTGGTCGCGGGCGAGCATCCCGGCCGCCGTGATGTTCCAGTCACCGAGCATGTCGTCGGTCGCCGGGTCGGCGCCCGCCACGTAGATGACGAACCCCGGCCGGATCCGCCCCATAACCTCGGGCAGGGCGGTGCGCAGCGCTGTGAGGTATGTCGCATCGCTCACGGCGGTCCCCAGCGGCATCACCGTGGCCGACGCCGCTTCGCTCGGCGACCAGTCCTGGTTGTGGATCGTGAAGGTGTGGACCGAGGGGTCCTCCTCGAAGAGGAGCCGGGTCCCGTTGCCGTCGTGGATGTCGAGGTCCACGACCAGGATCGGCGCCGAGAACCCCCGCGCCCGGAGCCGTGCGATGGCGATCCCGATGTCGTTGAGCGCGCAGAAGCCCATGCCGCGATTGGACGCGGCGTGGTGGAACCCGCCACCGAGGTTGACGGCCACCTGCCCGGTGCGCGCGGCGATGGCGCTGGCCAGCACCGTTCCGCCGGCCGCGAGCCGCTGGGACTGGACCAGCCCTTCGGCCTCGGCGTCGGTGAGCGGCGTCCCGACGATCTGCTCGAGGACCTCGCGCCGCTCCAACGACTCGAGGTAGCGGTCGGTGTGCACGCGGCGGATGTTCCTGAGCGACGCGGCCAGCGGGCGCGCCATATCCCTGCGGCGCACCAGCCCCTGGTCGACCAGGAAGGCGAGCACCATCTCCGCCCGCAGCGGGTCGATCGGGCTGGTGCCGACCCGGACGGCGTAGCCCGGGTCGTAGACCAGGACCAGGCCCGAAGGCCGGAGACTCCGCCTGATCGCGCCCCACACCCACCGACCCATCCGCCGTCCCGCAGACACCATTCCCGCATCACTCACCCAGCGCACCTCCGTGATGTACCGGCCGAGTCCGTGCGTTCGGATCGGACCGGCGCCGCCCGGCATTCCCGCATCGCATTATACTAGTGAAGCAACGTATGATATCCTCCTCGCCCCCGGTCCTGCCCGAGCGCCGCCGCCCGTCACTGACGGCCCGCTGGAGCAACCTCATCCTGCTCACATACCCGGTCGACGAGGGGCTGGTGCGTCCGTGGCTGCCCCGCGACGTCGAGCCCGACCTGGTCGACGGACGGGCCCAGGTCAGCCTCATCGCCTTCGACTTCGTGGACACCCGCGTTCGCGGCCGCCGGATTCCGGGATTCGTGGATTTTCCGGAGATCAATTTCCGGACGTACGTGCGGCAGGGAGACCGGCGGGGGGTCGCCGTGCTTCGCGAGCTGGTCCCGAGCCCGCTGGCGGCCGCCATCGGACGGCTCCGGTTCAACGAGCCGTTCCGTTCGGCCCAGATGGAAAGCCGCACGGCGAGTCTCGGCGACGAACTGGTGGTGGAGCACCGGTGGCGCTGGAAGAACGGCCGACATTTCGTGCGCGTCACCGCCGACCAGAATTCGGATGCCGCGCCGCTCGAGGGGCCGGTGCACGACCTCCTCGGCCGGCGCTGGGCGTTTGGACGAACTCGTCGGGGGGATCCGATGGTGCTCCGCGTGGAGCACCCCGCGTGGGCGCTGCGGCGCGTGCGCACACTCGACTTCGAAGTGGACTTCGGCGCCCTGTACGGGCCGGAGTGGGCCGAGCTCAATCAACGCCAGCCCGCTTCCACCCACCTGGCCGTCGGTTCGGCAGTCTCGATCTTTCCGCCGGGACGCTAGGGAGCCGACGAGATTGCTTCGTCGGCCCCTCTCGGGGCCTCCCCGCAATGACAGAAGGTCGGTCCGCCGACCGTGCTCCGCCGAGATCAGGGGCGTGCCGGCCCCTCGCCCGCCCCTGTCCGTACGATCGCGGCGGCGATGTCATCGAGGTCCGCGGGCGTGAGGTCGAGCGAGGCGGCGCGGATCCAGCCATCGACCTGCGCCGCCGAGCGCGCGCCCACGATAGCCCCGGTGACCGCCGGCCACGCGAGCACCCAGGCAATCGCGATTTCCCCCACGGACACGCCGTGCCGCGCCGCCACGGGACGGAGGCCGTCCCGCAGCGCCAGGTTTTTCGCGAACCGGGGCGGCATGAACTCGGTGCCGTGGTGCCGGTAGTCGTCGGGAGGGAGCGCGGCCAGGCGTTCGGCCGAAAAGCCGTCGGTGAGCAGCCCCGATTGCATCGGGCTATACGCGATGACCCCCGTGCCGTGCCGGGCGCACCACGGGAGTTCCGCTGCCGCCGCCCGGCGGCGGATCGGGGAGAGCGGCGGCTGCAGCGACGCCACCGGTCCCCGCGCCGCACAGCGATCGAGAAGCGCCACGTCGAAATTGCAGACGCCCGGCCAGCGCACCTTGCCTTCCTCCACCAGCCGCAGCATGGTGTCCCACGAATCCTCGAGGGCGGTGCCGGTCTCGTCGGGCCAGTGGAACTGGTAGAGGTCGATGCGCGCCACGCGCAGCCGCTTGAGGGAGGCGTCGCATTCGCGCCGGATCGACGCGGGGCGCAGCACGCGTCGCGGCTCGGCCTTCCGGTCACCTTCGTCCCAGACCAGCCCGCACTTGGTGAAAATGAACGGGCGGCGGTCGGCGGGGAGCGCCGCGAGCGCCTTCCCGACGACCGCCTCGCTGTGCCCGAGCCCGTAGACGGCGGCCGTATCGATCCAGTTGATCCCGAGCTCGACCGCGCGATGAATGGCGGCCACCGATGCGCCGTCGTCCTGCGGGCCCCAGCCGAAGGCCCACGGCCCGCCGATGGCCCAGGCACCCAGGCCGACCCGCGTGATGTCCAGGTCGGTCGCTCCGAGGCGACGATGTGGAATCGGCATCAGTAGATCTCCCCTCCCGCCGCCTTGTACGCCGCGAACAGCGCCCGGGCGGCCTCGCGGCGCACGCCGCGCACCACTTCGACACCCTTGCGCTCGAGGTAGGCATAGGATTCCGGGAAGACCGGGCCTTCGTCGTACCCGATCGACTCCGCGTCGGCCTTCGTGGCGCCGACGACCAGCCGGCGCACACCGCTCCAGAGCGTGGCGCCGAGGCACATCGCGCAGGGCTCACAGGAGGAGACGAGTTCGTGCGGCGGAATCCCCTCGGCGCCGAGCGAGTGCGTCTGGAGCCGGGCCTCGGCCATCATCAACGCGACCACCTCCGCATGGAGGGCGCTGTTGTGCCGGGGCACGGCCAGGTTCACGCCGACCGCCACCAGCGCCCCGGTGTCCCGCTCGAACACCGCGGCGGCAAACGGCCCGCCGGTGCCGCGGCGCACCTGTTCCTCGCCCAGAGCCACCACGAGATCCATCCGCTCCTCGACTTCGGCATACCGGCGGCGCCAGTCGACGAACGGATCGACCCAGGCGGGCAACTCGATCAGCACGCGGGGCGACGGCATTCGGCAGCCCTCCCTGGTGGCCGGCGCGCACCGGCGCGGGCGACGTTTCCAAAGAGTGTACAGGCGCCCCCCGGACGCAAGTGCTTCACGCAGCCTGCCGCACCGGCCGGCTGCTGATCAGCCCGACGGCCAGCAGGATGATCGCCGCAGCCAGCGCGGTGCGGAGCGACAGGGACTCCCCGGCGAGCGCCCATCCGAGCAGGACGGCCACCAGCGGATTCACGTAGGAAATTGTGGCGAGACGGGATGGCGTGGTATGACCCAGGAGCCAGAAGTAGGCGGAATAGGAAATGAGCGACCCGAAGACGGTCAGGTACAGGTAGGCAGCGAGTGAGGTCGTGGTGACCGCGTGAGGGGAAAAGCCGGCCCCCTCCCCCGAAAGCAGCGCGACGGTCACGAGGACCCCACCCGCCACGATCATCTGCATCGAGACGAACTGGTTCGGGTGGGTCGGCCGCGGAAGCTTGAGCGTGTAGATCGAACCGATCGACCAGCTGAGGGCCGCTCCCGTGAGCACGGCGGCGCCCAGCAAGTCGACGTGTGCGCCCCCCGCGAAATGGCCCGGCGCCACCAGCACCGCCACCCCACCGAAGCCAGCCGCCAGGCCCGCCACCACCCGCGCGGTGGGCGGTTCGGCGCCGCGCCAGAGCCAATTGAGCAGGACCAACCACAGGGCAGAGGTGCACACGATCAGCGCGGTGAGCCCGCTCGGCACCAGTTGTTCGGCCCAGGTGGTGGCCCCGTTGGCGGTCACGAGCATCAACAGGCCCAGGATGCCGGCGCGCAGCCATGTTTCGCTCCCGGGAATGGGAAGGCGATGGCGGACAGAACTCCAGGAGAAGAGGATCAGCCCGGCGAGGAGGTGCCGGGAGCCCGCCATCAGGAGCGGGGGAATGGAGTCGATGGCCAGGCGGATTCCGAGGTAGGTCGAGCCCCAGATGAAGTACACCGCCGCCCAGGCCAGCACGAGGCGAAGCGTCGAGGGACGCCCCGGCTCCGTCAAGCGAGCGGCCGCACCGGCGGGTCGTCGCCGCTCAAATCCACATACTCCTCGTTGTACATCCGGACCAGCTCGAAGAAGTAGGAGAGCGCGAGCGGGCCGATCAGGATTCCGATCAGGCCCAGATACCGGACGCCCGCGAAGGCGCCGAGAATGGTGATGAGCGGATGAGTCTGCGCCCAGCGGCGGAAGACGATCGGCCGGATGATGTTGTCGATGTTGCCGACCACGACGGCCCCGAAGGCCAGCAAGCCCAGGCCCTGCACGACCGAGCCTTCCAGGAGGAGCGCCAAGCCGCCGGGAATCCAGATCAACCCGCTGCCCACCACCGGCAGGATCGCGAAGACGACGGTGACGACGCCCCAGAACGCTCCGTTCGGCAGTCCCGTCGCCATGAAGGCGAGCGCGACCAGTACCCCCTGGATCGTCGCCGTGAGCCCGGTGCCGACCACGGTGGAGATGGTCACGGCCCTGAACCGCTCGCGCAGCAACTCTGCGCTCGCGGCGCTGAAGGGGATGTACGGACGAACCACCAGCCAGCTGTTGCCGCCGGTCACCAGCATGAAGAAGAGAATGAAGAACGCGATGGCCAGGTTGAAGCCGATGAGGGTCATCGTGCCGACGGCAGCGAACGCCCCCCGACCCACGTCGGCGAGCATCGTCTGTCCGTATTCGACCAGTTGCGGGCCGACCGCGTGCCCGGCGACCGTCAGGGTCTGCAGCCGATCCAGGAAAGGGCCGTGCATCAGCGCGGTGAGGGCGTCTTGCGCTTGGCCTACGATCAGGGTGACGAGCCATGCGCCGGGCACCATGATGAGGAGCACGGCGAACAGGACGGTCAGTCCCGCCGCGAGCGACGGCCGCATCCAGCGCAGCAGCCGGCTGTACCACGGCGAGAACACCACGTAGAAGACCGGAGCGCTCAGGATTCCTGAGATGAAGGGCATCAGCGCAAAGACGAGCGCCAGTCCGAGGAGCGTGATCAGGATCGCGGCCCGCCCTTGGCGGCTATACACGGAAAGCATCTCGGGACTCCGCACCGTCGGCTGGGGAGGCGTGTAATCTAGCCCACTCCCTTGTGGCCCGCGTACCCTGGGCGGCGGTATCTTGTGCCATGGTTCCGATTCCCCGCAAAGCCGCGCTCCTGGTGCCGCTGGTCGCGATGTGCCTGTCCGCTCCAGCCTCCGCCCAGCGGGGCGGCACGGTCGAGTTGGTCCCGCTCGCCCGGTATTCGTTCTTTCCGGATTCACTGTCGCTCACGAACGGATTGGGAGTGGGAGCCGAGGTAGGCCTCTTCGTGACCCGGCACCTCTCGCTGGAGCTCGAAGGCAACTACGTCGTGAGCAACCTCCCCGATTCGGCGTCGGTCACGGCCAGCGGCCTGGACGCCCGGCTCCTCGTCCACCTGCCGCTCCAGGGCAAGGCGACGGCGCTCTTCGGCGTGGGGTATGCCAGCCGGCAGTACGGCAGGAGTCTCGACCAGAAACAGGAAGGACCGAGTGGGTTGATCGGGCTGCGATTCGGGCTCGGCCCGCGGCTGGGCCTCCGTTTCGAGGCGGCCGCCGATTACATGAGCACGCCGGGAAGTGGCTCCGGAAGTCAGTGGGACATCGGCGCCCAGACGGGGATTTCGATCTACGCGGGGCGGATGGGACCCCGGGACGGCGATCGGGACGGCGTGCCCGACCACGATGATCGCTGCGCCGACACGCCCCCCGGGCAGCCGGTGGATCCCACGGGGTGCCCGCTCCCGCGGGATTCGGACGGCGACGGCGTGCTCGACAGCGTGGACCGGTGCCCGGGGACGGTTCCGGGGCAACGGGTGGACCAGACGGGCTGCAATGCGGACCTCGATGGCGACGGTGTGCCGAACGCGCTCGATCGCTGCCCGGCCACGCCAGCCGGCACCGCCGTGGATCAGTTCGGCTGCCCGCCACCCGCGCCGCCCGCAGATTCGGACGGCGACGGGGTACCGGACGACGGCGATCGCTGCCCCGGGACTCCTTCCGGCGTCCGGGTGGACGCGCTTGGATGCCCGGTGCCGGCCACGGCACCAGCCCCCCCGGCGCCCCGGATGATCCTGCGCGACGTGACCTTCAAGACCGGCAGCGCGATGCTCACCCCGGCAGCGGAGTCGTCGCTGCGGAGCACCGCCTCGTCGTTGTTGCTGGAGCCCGGAGTCCGCCTGGAGGTGGCGGGTTACACCGACGATACGGGATCGCGCGCGAACAACGAACGTCTCTCGTACGAGCGCGCACGCGCGGTGCGGGCATACCTGGTATCCGCCGGAGTGCCTGCCGATCGGTTGACGGCGAGAGGATACGGCCCGGCCGACCCCGTCGCGACCAACACGACCGCCGCGGGTCGGGCGCTCAACCGGCGGGTGGAATTGCGGCGGGCCGACTAGCAGGCATACCGACTTACGTCCGCCCTGATGGTTCTCCGGGAGTTTTCAGGACGGCTTCTCGGCTTCTTCATCCTCCCCATGGCATAGTCCATCCAGGTGCTCGACATGGTCCGCGCGAGTGGATCGGGTGTCGCGCGAGGCATTACTACCTGGAGGTGCCATGACTTCCCAGACCATCGCGGCGTTCGGCGGTGTCCTTGCCTTCGCACTCGGGACCGCCCTGCCGAGCGACGCATCGGCGCTTCCTGTGTTCGCCCGGAAGTACCGGGTTTCCTGCTCGCTCTGCCACAACCCCTTCCCCGCGCTGACGGACTTCGGTGCGCAGTTCGCCGCCAACGGGTTCCGGATGGCTCCCGGAGAGGAGCCGCGGGACACGATCGCCACCGGCGATGACCTCCTGACCCTTCCGGCCAGCCTGCCGCTGGCCCTTCGCCTCGACGCCTACGCCCAGCTCTACGCCGACGGCAAGGCGGCGACCGACTTCCAGTCGCCGTTCAACCTCAAGCTCCTGTCCGGCGGGACGCTCTCGAAGTCGCTCTCGTACTACATCTACTTCCTGCTGGCTGAGCGCGGGGACGTTGCGGGCATCGAGGACGCGTTCGTGTCGTGGAACGACATCCGCGGCGCGCCGGTGGACCTGACGTTCGGACAGTTCCAGGTGTCCGACCCGATCTTCAAGCGCGAGTTGCGGCTCGAAGTCCAGGACTACGCGATCTACAAGGTCCTGGTGGGAATGCAGCCCGCCAACCTGACCTATGACCGGGGCTTCATGGCCTCGGCAGACTTGGCAGGTTTCACCCTCACCGGAACCCTGGTGAACGGCGACGGCATCCCGGCGGCCGACGACCTGCTGCGCTATGACAACGACGCCAACAAGAACCTCTTCGGGCACCTGAGCCGGGATTTCGGCACCCACGTCCGGCTCGGTGTCCTGGGATATGCGGGGGCGCAGAACGGCGAGCCATACGGCTTCCCCGGCCAGGAGAACACCATCCGGATGTTCGGGGCGGACGCCACCTTCGGGACGGGAGTCTTCCAGCTCAACCTGCAATACGTGACCCGAACCGACAGCGAGGCGGATTTCCTCCCGACCGAACCGACCGTCTACACCGACGGCGGATTTGCCGAGCTGCTGATGCGCCCGACCGGGAGCCGGTGGTACGGGTACGCCCTCTACAACTACATCACGGCGAACCAGCCGGTGCTGAACGTGAAGCTCGGCACCCCGATCGGCCTCGACCGGTACGAGTCGATCGCGGTCGGGAGCGGGTACCTCATCCGTCGCAACTTCCGGTTGTATGGGGAGTACGGCTACGAGTTTGACCGGGAACTGAACCGGCTGACCGCCGGATTCACCACCGCATTCTGAGGAAGCCGATCATGTTGATGCGTGCAATGGTCGTCGCGGTGCCTACCGCCCTCCTCTGGGGGGGCGCCTGGCAAGGTCCGCTCCACGCCCAGGCCGGCGCGGCGCTCCCGAGCGAGGTGACGCCCTCGATGGTCCAGGAGGGGGCGACCATCTTCCTGGGTGCGGGCTCGTGTTTCGCCTGTCACGGCCCGGATGGCACGGGTCGGGTGGGGCCCAACCTGACTGACCAGGTCTGGCTCCATTCCAGCGGGAGCTACGAGGAAATCGTCCAGCAGATCAAGACGGGTGTCCCCATGAAGCAGTCGAAGACCGGCGTGATGATGCCGCCGAGGGGGGGCAGCTCCATCTCCGATCCGCAGGTGCAGGCGGTCGCGGCCTACGTCTGGACGCTGAGCCACCCGCCAGCGAAGTAGGGCTGGGCGAGCGCCGTCATGACGCCCCTTACCGTACTTGACGGCGCTCGGCCTGCAGCAACGAAATTGCGAGCGCCAGCACCAAGAACACGATGGTCGAGGGCCAATGCGCCCCCTCCCCGGCGTCCTCCACGTCGGCCTGCCGTAGTTCGCGCCTCAACTGTTCGCGGAACCACCTCCCGAGCGACACTCCTGAAGCCGCCTGGAACGACTCGGCCACGGGGCCCGTGCTCTTCCAGAACGCCGCAAACCGCGTCGGGCCCAGGTCCTCGACCATCCGCGAGAGCACCGACCACGATGCCTCGGGAGGAAAGCCGAACTGCCCGTTCCCTTCGGCCTGGGCGTAATGCGCGAGGGAGTAGCCGGCGGCGATACCGGGCGGCAGCAATCCCCGGCGGAGCGGGCTGAGCAACGCCGCTTCGCAAAGGTCGGGGCGATCGTGCGCGCAACCCTGCAACATTACCGATCCGCTGATGAACGCGCCGTGCATGTCGCCCCCCGCCCTCCGGGCGGGGTCCACTCGCCCCTTGACCTCGTCCTCCCGGAGAAGCGGCCATGGCGTCGGGGGCACGGCGCCCGCCACATCCCAGTACCGGGAGTCCAGCCAGGCACGCACCTCGGGGCCCGGGAGCCCGAACCTCGCGAGGAACCAGCAGGGCCCCTCCCTGCCGCCCCACGGCATCGACAGCCAGCCCAGTGCCCGGTCGGCTTCGGTCGTCGTGTCCCCGGGAAACACGACGCGGACGATCGTGCATCCCGCGTCGGCGTCATGCTCCGGGAGGAGCGTGAGCGAGAACCACCGCGTGAGGCCATGAGATTGTGCATCAACCAGCACGATGCGGATCGCCATTCCGGAATCCGACCGAAGGGACAGCGAGTCGAGCAGCCGCTCGGCGCTCGCGCCCTTTTCAGCCGCCAGGCGACCGCCCAATACGACGACGTCCGGGGCGTGACCCGGTGAATAGCTGCCGAGCGCCGAATCGACCTCTTCCCGGAGTTGCAAGGCCCCCATCCGGAGCTTGAGCCGGTTCAAGGAATCGGTCAGCGCACGGACTTGGACTCGCTCGGCGGACGCCTGTAGGAAGCGCCTCCGCGCCGCCAGGACGGCGGTCGGGGGAGCGCACGTCGCGATGACGGACCCCGCGGCCAACAGGGCGAGGACGCCAAGGGTGCGGTTGCTCAGCGCCATCTCGGCCCCCGCAGTGCCAGCAACAGCAGCGCCGCGCACCACGCGAAGGTCGCCACCGACTCGGCGCCGGCAGGACGCTGTGCGTCGGGCATCGCCGAATGCACGACATCGATCCACCGCCCGAGCAGCGTGTCGAGCGGGAGGCCCGCCGCGGCCTCCAGTCGCCGTTCCAGGGGCGCAGCGGGATCGGCGTTGAGGCGCCGGAAGGCTTCGGGGCCGCCCGCCTCGAGCGCGAGCTGGACGAGCAACCGGCGCCCCGAGGCGCCGACCGGGGCCGTGATCGGCCCGCGCACCAACACAGCGCGGCACGCCGCATAGTCGCCCACTCGGCAGAGATTTCGGAGCCTCAATTCCGACCGCGGACGGGAGTCCCCCGACTGCCCTGCCAGCCCAGGCCAGGCGGTGGAGTCGTACCAGGCCGACAGCGTGTCGGGTCCTACGCCGAGACCGAGCGCCGTGGCGCAATCGGACACGTTTCCAGCCAGGCATCCCGCGTTGGGGCGCGCGGGCACGACCGCCATTCGCGCCGACAGCTCGGCGAGATCCTCCTCCCCCAAGGGACCGGAGGGGAAACTGCCGTGCAGCCAGCCCACGATGGTGGCGTCCTGCTCCCGCCAGAACTGGTCCGCGAACATCCGCACCCAGCCGCGAGCGAGCTCGTGGGGATCGAGCGCACCGCTCCCCCTCACACCAACTGGACCGGATCCCAAGAGTCCAAACGGAGGGTGATCGGCAATCGCGGGGCCGAAGCGCGACAGGAGTGAATCCCACGCCTCGGGGACGGCCAACTCGTACACCGGGCGCAGCGCCGCGGAGGTGACAATGCGCAGCGCGCCCACCGACACGGTGTCGGACTTGCGTCAGGCGCCATTGGGCGCTCTCGGCGAGAGCGACGATTCCCCGGAGTGAATCCAGGCGAATCTCCATGCGCCGGATCGCGGCCGCGCTGTCCTGGGCCGCCGCGGGACCGGTCCCCAGGAGCGCCGCGCCGAGTGCGACGAACAGCCGGCCGCTAGACATCGATCAGCATCCACCGGATACGGAACACCCCTAGCGGTCCGTATCGCCCGAACAGGGCGTCGACCGTCCACCCCAGCGGACTCCAGTGGACGTTCATCGCGTCCGCCGCGGCGGTGACGATCACGAGGACGAGGAATCCCGCCACCATCACCCGCGCCGCCCGCTCCGTGACCCCGCTCAAGGCGAACAACATCGTGTAAGCCATCAATCCTGCCAGCCAGAACCGGAGCGCCAGGCCCCCTGGATAGGCGTGCAGCACCGGGGGCAGCGGGAGGCGGACGGTGGCCGCCACGCCACCGACCCAGAGCGCCAGGCCGATGCCGGTGAGGAAGACGAGGCCGGCGCCGTAGCGCAAGAAGAGATACCGGGGCCGCGCGACCGGAAGGGTGAGTGCGTAGACGTGCCTGGTCCGGTGGTCTGGCCGCCACACGCCCAGTGCGAGCGCGAGGGCGGCGGCGAGCCCGATGATGGGATACGCCATGCCCCACTGCCACACTGCGCGAACCAGGTCCTGATAGATCCAGGGGTCGGACGGCGACCACTTGCCCCACAGGCATACTACAGGGGTTACGAACGCGAGCCCGGCCAGCAGGAGGACCGCGAGCCGGCTCTCCCGCCATTGGCTCGCCAGGACGGCGCGAAACATCAGTCCTCCCGCCAGTTGGGGTTGCGGGCGCACCGCAACAACTCGACGAACGCCTCCTCGAGATCGAGGTCGATGACTTCCCGCAGCGGGGCGGCCTCGCCGAACCAGGCGACCATCTCCGGCTGCCAGCCCCGCACCGTCCACAATTCCCCGCCCAGGCCGGCGGCCTCGCGGGCGAGCAGGGAGAACGGCGCCTCGGTGGCCACCACGCCGCCGGCGACCCGGAGCCGCTTGAGCCCCGACTTGAACTCCTGCATCGGCAGCTCGGCGACCATCGTGCCCCGGTCGAGCACGCCCACCCAGTCGCAGAAGCGCTCCAGCTCGTGCACCAGGTGGCTCGAGATGAGCACGCTGGCGCCCGTTTCCGTCACGTATTCGAGGATGGCCGAGAGCGCCTCCCGGCGGACCACGGGATCGAGCCCGTCCGTGGGCTCGTCGAGCACGAGGAGGTCGGGGCGCTGCGCCAGAGCGAGCAGGATCATCAGCTTGCCCATCTCTCCCTTCGATAGCCGGGAAAGCGGTCGATCCGCCGGCAGTCCGAAGCGGGCTCGCAGGTCGTCCGAAGCGGCGTGGTCGTAGCGCGGATGAAAGGCGGCGTGAAACCGGATCATCTCGGCGACGGTGAGCTCGGGGTAGAGATGGGGACGCTCCGGGCACATAGCCGACCCTGGCAAGGATCCGGACGATGTCCGCCGGCACCTCGTCCCCCAGGATCCTGATCGTGCCGCCGGCTCGCCGGAGCATCCCAAGGAGGAGGCGAACGGTGGTGGTCTTGCCAGCGCCATTGGGACCGAGGAACCCGTACACCGCTCCCGCCGGCACCGTGAGATTCAGGTCCCGAAGCGCGAACCCACCCACCTCGTACGACAGCCCGCGAACCTGGACGGCATCCCTCATGGCCGATCCTCCCGAAGCGCGTTGCGAAGGGCGGTGAGCAGATCCTCGCCCGAGAGCCCAAGGCCGGCGGCGCGCGCGAGCATGTCTCGCGCGAGGCCGGCGGCAACGGCCGCCTGCTCCGTCGAGCGCCGCGACCGCGAGAGCTCCTTGACGTAGGTGCCGGATCCCTGCCGCAGTTCGACCAGGCCAGTGGTCTCCAATGCCCGATAGGCCTGCACCACCGTGCCCGGATTCAGCCGGAGGCGCGTGGCGAGTTGCCGCACCGACGGCAGGAGTTCGCCGGGCGCGAGGTCCCCGGTCGCGATCGCGGCGCGAAGCCGCTCCGCGAGTTGGGCGTACAGCGGGGTTGGTAGTGCCGGATCGAGGTGTTCGAACATGGCCTAGTGTGTTGGTGTAGCGATACACTAAGACATATGGCCCGGCCCGTCAAGAGGGAGGGGGTGCGAGGCCGCCAGGCCGCGGTCGCCGCCCCCGCCGCACGGGGTCTCCTTGACGCGCCTCCCCGCGGGCCTGACATTAGCGCATCCCCCTGACCACCAGCCGTTTGCAGCTTTCTCCGATTGCATCGAGGCGTCTTGGACGACCCACTGCTCCAGCGGTTGCGGCGGGCTCTGTCACCGGAGTTCGAGGTGGAAGGCCGGATCGCTGCCGGTGGCATGGGGATCGTCTACCGGGCGCACGACGTGGCGCTCGACCGCTGGGTGGCGGTCAAGGTGCTCCGGCCCGAGCTGGCGACCGCGGTGGCGCGGGAGCGGTTCCTGCGCGAGGCCAAGCTCCTGGCCCGGCTGCAGCATTCGAACATCCTGCCCGTCCACCGAGCAGAAACGCGCGATGGGCTGTCGTATTACGTGATGGACTTCATCGAGGGGCAAACCCTCGCCGACCGGCTGGCCGCCGGCCCGCTTCCCGTTGACATGGTCCTGCGACTCGCACGCGACCTGGTGGAGGCGCTGGCCGCCGCGCACGCCGCCGGGATTGTGCACCGCGACGTCAAGCCGCAGAACATCTTTTTCGTGGGCCACCGCGCGCTCCTCGGCGATTTCGGCATTGCCCACGACGCCACCAACGACTCCCAGGAACTCACCGAAGACGGAGCCCTGGTCGGGACCAGGGCCTACATGTCCCCGGAGCAGCTCCGCGGCGAGCCCGCGACCGAACGATCGGACCAGTATTCGGCGGCGGCGGTGCTCTACGAGGCGGCGACCGGTCGCCGGTGGAAGGCGCTCGAGGGCCCGGCGGACGCCAACTGGCGCGGTGTCCCCCGGCCCATGGCCCGCCTGCTCCTCCGTGGGCTGGCCGTGGATCCCGCAAGGCGGTGGGGCTCGATGCGCGAGGCGCGCCGAGTCTTCGACCGGGCGCGGTTTCGCCGTGGGCGGCTCCTGACGACTGTCGGCATCATCACCGCCGTCGTCGTCCTCGGCCGACTGCTGGTCCACTTCGCCCCACCCCACTCGCGACCCAGCGACCACCGGACCCTCGCCGTGCTGCCGTTCAGCGTCGTGGGCGCCCCGACCGACCCGCTGGGCCGGGAGGTCGCCGAGGCGACCTACATCAACCTCTACTCGTTCCCGAGCCTCACCCGCGCGGACTTCGACCGGGCGGCGGACTGGCGTCGGGACCACCCCGGCGAGGAGCCAGCGTCCGCCGCCCGCGCACTCGACGTCGGGCGCGCGATTTCCGGCAAGATCACGCGCCGCGGCGACACCCTGCTGCTCCAGTTGATCATCCCGGATTCGGGATCCGGCGCGGCGTTGACCCCCATTCCCCTTTCCGTCGTGCATGGCGACGCCCGTGACCTCGGCCGCAAGGCCGCGATCGCGATCGGCGTGCAACTCGGTGCACCCCCCGGCACCGAGCCGACCAATCTGGCCAGCAACAGCCCGGAAGCGATCGGACAGTTCGTGACGGGCGAGGCGCTGTTCGACGCCGATGCCTGGCACCTGGCGGCCAGAAGCTATGCGGCCGCCGTGGCCTTCGATTCGTCGTTCGCGCTCGCGAGGTGGCGGCTGCTCGTCGCCAGGCTCTGGGCACGGGAGAGCTCCTGGGAGGAGGCGTCTGCCCTCGCCAGGTGCTGTGCCGACAAGTTGCCGCCGCTCGAATCCGGCCTCGTCCACGCCATGAGCGACACGAACCTGCCGCAGCGCTTCAGGGCGTTCGACTCCCTGACGGACGCCTTCGGCGCCGGCGGCGCGCTGCCGCTTGTCTTCGCCAGCGACTTGTTTCACCGCGGGCCGCTCGTCGGTCGAGGCCTCACGGCTTCGCTCGACATGTTCGAGCAGGCGATCACGTCCAGTCCGGGCGGCACGCCGGCGCCGGCCTACGATCACCTCGTGTGGGGAAAGTCCCGCCTCGGCGACCGCGAGGCGGCACGCCGGTGGCTGGCGGCCCGGATCCAGCTGGGCACCCACGTCGAGGGCGAGCCGCCGGTGGTCGACTTCCTCCAGCTCGGGTACGATCTCCGGTGGGTTCCCTGGCGGGCCCGTCTCAAGCTGTGGCTGTTCAGCCGGTTTGCCTCCGATGAGGACATCGGACAACTTGGCCGGTTCTTCCGCTTCTGTGCCGCGTGGGACCTCCCCGAGGGGCAACACGAGATCGGCAAGGTGATCGCCTCTCGGCTGCTCGCCAGGGACCGAGCCAGCGGGCTCGAGGCCCAGGCGCTCGCGCAATTCACCTGGGGGCGGGTGACGGACGGGTTGGCCCTCGTCGACTCGGCGGCCATCGCGTTCAGGTCGCAGGAGGCCGAGCTGCAGCGACGGCAATGGCCGCTCATCCTTCCCGTGCTGGGGGCGGGGCGAGCGGCTGCGTCACGGGAATCCTCGGCGCGTCACTGGCTCCAGGGACAGGCCGCAGGGGGGCCGTCCGCCGCGCGCGCCAGGTGGACTCTTGCCCTGGACGCCATGCAACGGCACGACTCGACCGCAGCGGCAGGGCTTGTCGCCAGCCTGACCGCGCTTGGCACGACCGATACCGCCGCAGCCAGGCTCGGGCGGCTCGCCGCTGCCTTGCTCCAGGGGGAGTCGGACCCGAAGGGCGCCCTTGCCGCGTCCGCCGGATTGCTCGACTACGATTCGCCGAGGCCCGGCAACGACATCTTCACGCGGAGCGTCCTGCACCTCGCGCGCGCGCGCTGGCACGAGGCGGCGGGCGACGAGGCCGAGGCCCAACGCGAGATTCTCTGGTACGAAAATTCGGACACCTACCGGTTTCCCGTGCACGAGGCGCAGAAGATGGAAGTCGACGCCGTGGCGAGCGTGGCGGCGCGCGTGACCCGCGCCCGGCTCCTCCTCAAGGCAGGCGAGCCCGCCGAGGCGTGCCGAATGCTCGCCCGGGTGCGCGAGCTGTGGCGCAATGCCGACGCCTCGGTCGCCCCGCAGGCTGGAGTGGCCGACTCCCTCTACGGCGCGGGGTGCCGGTGATCTCCTGCCGCCTGCTGGGGCCGGTCGAACTCTCGGTGGACGGCGAGGCGCCGCCCGCCGAACTCCTCTGGAAGAAGAACCTGGCGTTGTTGGTGTACCTGGCGCTGTCCCCGCGGCACACCCGCACGCGCGAGCACCTGATCGGCCTCCTCTGGGGCGACAAGCCGGAATCGGCGGCGCGTCACTCGCTCAACGAGGCGCTGCGCGTGGTGCGCCGCGCCATGGGCGAGGAGGCGCTGCACACCGATGCCACCACCGTACGGCTGGACCCGGAGGCCGTGGAAACGGACCTGGCGGCGTTCGCCAGGCACGAGGCCGCCGCAGAGTGGGAATCCGCGGCGGCCCTCGTCGCTGGCGCGTTGCTCGAGGGGTTTGCGGTGCCAGGTGAATCCGCGTTCGAGGACTGGCTCACGGCGGAGCGGGCACCGTGGGAACGCCGGGCAGTGACCGCCCTGGTACGCGCCACCGAACTCAACCTCGCGAAAGGCAGGACCCGGCAGGCACTGGCACTCGCGGAACGCGGGGCGGCGCTCTCGCCCACTTCAGGCCAGGCGGCCAGCGCGCTCATCCGCGCCCTGGCGCTCTCGGGCGACCGCGCCGGCGCGCTCCGACGCTTCGAGGACCACACCCGGCTCCTGCGCGAGCAACTGGACACCGCTCCCGATTCTGAGCTGGCCGCCGTCGCGGGCCGGATCCGGAAGGAGCGAATGGGACCCGCGCCGGACAGCGACGAAGCGCGTGTCGCCCTCACCCGCCGGCTGCCGCTCATCGGCCGCGAGGGGCCGCTGGCCGAACTCACGGAAGCCTGGCGTCGCTGTCTCGCGACCCGTCGCACCGCCGTCACGGTGATCCTGGGCGACGCGGGCTTCGGAAAGACCCGTCTCATCGAGGAAATGATGGCCCGCGCGGCACTGGACGGCGGAGCCAGCCTCACGGTGCGCGGCGTCGAGGCGGATCACTTGGCTCCGTGGAGCGGCCTCCTCGGCCTCGCGCGGGGAGGACTCCTCGAGACCACGGGGATCGCCGCCGCACCGGCCGCGGCGCATGCCGCGCTCGCGGCGCAGGTTCCCGAATGGGGCGACCGCTTCCGCGGGGCGCCGGGCGCGGAGCCCACACCCCTGCCCCGCGCCTTCAGCGAGCTCATCCGCGCGGCGGCCGAGGAGCAGCCGCTCCTCATCGTGGCCGACGATAGCCATCTCCTCGATGCGGAGTCGCTGGCCACGCTGGCCTCGCTCCCGCGGGACCTGCCAGCCGCGCCGATCCTGATGCTGGTCACGGCGGAATCCGCCCCGCCCTCGGAACTCCTCGACGCACTGCGCTCCCGGCTCGGCCGGGACATCCCAGGCGGCACGATCGAGCTCGGTCCACTCCAGCACGGCGGGCTCGCCGCGATGGCGCGTGCCGTCTTTCCCCACTACGACGACGAGGCGGTCGAACGGCTCACGCGTCGCGTAGCCGCCGATTCCGCCGGCGTGCCGCTGCTCGCGATCGAGATCCTGCACGCGGTGGCCGCCGGGCTGGAGGACCTTCCGCAGCAACCCGGGGCCTGGCCGGCGCCGTATCACACGCTGACCCAGACGACGCCGGGCGACCTGCCGGACACGGTGGTGGCGGCTATCCGGATCGGGTACCGACGGCTCTCCGCCGGCGCCCAGCAGGTGCTCGCCGCAGCTGCCGTGCTCGGGGGCAGGGTCACCGTCCCGCGCCTGGTCCGCGCCACCTCGCTCACTACGCCCGAGGTGAACAATGCGCTCGACGAACTGGAGTGGCAGCGCTGGCTGGTGGCCGACGGCCGTGGTTACGTGTTCGTGGCAGGAATCGTGGAGCGGGTCATCGACCGCGACATGCTGACGCCAGGACAGCGTCGCCGCATCCTGGACGCAGACAATTCACCGACGGACACCGAGGATGCGCCCTGATGGACAATGTCTGCCACACGCTCGTCGGCGCCGCGCTGGCGCAGGCGGGACTCAAGAAGCGCTCCCCCCTCGCGACGGTCACGCTGCTCATCGCGGCCAACTTACCCGACCTGGACGTGGTGAGCCTCGCCTGGGGAAGCGTCGCCGGACTCGGATTCCGACGGGGCTGGACCCATGGGGTGCTGGCGCTCCCGATCTGGCCCTTCCTCCTCGCCTGGGCGGTGGTGCGCTTCGACCAGACCTTTACGAAGCGCGGCGCCCGCTTCTGGCCGCTGGTGGGGGTCGCCGCCGTCGGGGTCGCGAGCCATCCGCTCCTCGACCTGCTGAACACCTACGGGGTCCGGCTGCTCATGCCGTTCTCCGACCGGTGGTTCTACGGGGACACGCTGTTCATCGTGGATGTCTGGGTCTGGATCATGCTGGCTGCAGGCGTCCTGTTCAGCGTTCGCTGGGAACGCCAGGGGCGCGAGGCGTGGACCTGGCCGGCCCAGGCGGCAATGGCGGTGGCGACGATGTACACGCTGGGGATGTTCGTGGTGGGGCGGCTCGCCGAGGCACAGGTGCGCTTCGAGCTTCGGACGCAGGGCGTGCCGTCGGTCCGGGTGCTGGCGTCGCCGCGCCCGGTGACGCCCTTCTCGCGCGACGTCGTGGTGGACGAGGGCGACGACTACCTCGTCGGGAGCATCGGGGCGACCGGCAACCTCGCCGAGCAGGGCCACTGGCCGAAACACGACCCGCTCGACGAGGACGAAGACCCGGCCATCGCCGCGGCGGCGGCCCTGCCCGACGCGGAGGTGTTCCTCAAGTGGGCGCGCTTCCCGACGTACCTGGTGGACCGGCGGGGCGGACGCCCCGTGGTGCACTTCATCGACCTCCGCTACGCCCGCTCCCCGGACGACCTGTTCGGCACGCTCGCGGTGCCCCTCACCGCCGATCAGGTGGCCAGCGCCGCCGCCATCTTCAGGTAGCTGCCCACCAGGGATTCGAGGCCGGCAGACCGCTTCGGATCCACGAACGCCCCCTCCGGCGTGAACGCCGACTCCGCCGAACTCAGCCAGAACATGTCCGGGAAGACGAAGACCCCGTTGCCCTCGAGCGGGATGCGGAGCTGCCACAGCCCGCGGATGCCGCCCGCCGGCGAGTTGGAGGCCGCCAGCAGGAGGGCGCTCCGCCCGCGGAGCGGATTGGGGCGACGGCGGGAAATCCAGTCGATGGCGTTCTTGAGATGTCCGGGCATCGAATAGTTGTATTCGGGGGATGAGATGATCAGGCCCTGCGCCGCCTCGATCCGGCGCGCAAATGCGTCGGCTCCCGGGGGCATGCCCACCGCCTGGACATCGGCATCGTAGGAGGGCATGTCAAAGTCGTGGAAGTCGGCCAGGTCGATCTCCGCCCCGGCGCGTCGCGCCAGCTCGACGGCGAGCGCAATCAGCCGGCCGTTGAGGGACCCCCGCCGAAGCGAGGCACTGAACGCCAGGATCTTCATCGGGATGGTCCCCCCTTCTCGAGCAACGGCTCAAGCGCGGCCCAGACCGTGGCGGCGACACGCCGCTGCCCCGAAGCGGTCGGGTGAATTCCGTCGGCCTGATTCAGGGAATCGACGCCGCCGACCCCCACCAGCAGGAACGGAACGAGGGGCACACCGAGTTCCCGGGCGGCGGTCCGGTAGGCGCCCCGGAAACGGCTCGCGTAGTCCGCTCCGAGGTTGGGCGGCGCCTCCATCCCCAGGAGCAGGACCGCGGGCGGCGGCGCCTGACGGCGCGCGAGCCGGACGATCGCCTCGATATTCGCGCGCAGCGAGTCGGGATCCAGCCCCCGCAGTCCGTCGTTACCGCCCGTCTCGAGCACCAGGACGGCCACTGGCTGCCGGAAGAGCCACTCGACCCGCCGCACCGCTCCCGCCGAGGTCTCCCCGCTGTTCCCCGCGTTCACCACACGGTAATGGAGCCCCGCCGAATCAACCTTTTGCTGCAGCAGCGCCGGATAGGCCTCCGACGGATCCAGGCCCAGCCCGGCCGTGAGGCTGGTCCCCACCACGAGGATGACCGGCGCGGGCGCCGTGGCCGCGGGGGAACGCTCGGCGGGCTTCGGCGTATCACGACTACCGCAGGCTGTCAGCAACAGCGCCAGTCCGGCGAAGCCCAGGGAGTGCGGTATCTTTCGAAGGAACAGATCCATCATGGGAGCCCAGATGCTGCGGTGTGAACACCTGAAGCAGACATATCGCTCAGGCAGCGGGACGTTGACTGTCCTCCAAGATATCAGCTTCACGGTGGATGCCGGGGAATTCGTGGCGATCGTCGGCCCCTCCGGCAGCGGGAAGACGACGCTGCTCGGGCTCCTCGCCGGACTCGACCGCCCGGCGGGAGGGGCCGTCTGGCTGGACGGCGACGATCTCACGGCGATGGACGAGGACGCACGCGCCGCGCTTCGCGGCGCCAAGGTGGGCTTCGTCTTCCAGTCGTATCAGCTGATCCCCACCCTGACGGCGCTGGAGAACGTCCAGGTGCCGCTCGAGTTGCGCGGGGAACGGGACGAAGGCCGTGCCCGGGAATTGCTGGTCCGGGTCGGACTCGGCGACCGCACCGGGCACTATCCGGCGCAGCTCTCCGGCGGCGAGCAGCAGCGGGTGGCTCTGGCACGCGCGTTTTCCACCCGGCCCAAGCTGCTCTTCGCCGACGAACCGACGGGCAACCTCGACCAGCGGACCGGCGCGGACATCATCGACCTGATGACCGCACTCAACCGGGAGGCCGGCACGACGCTCGTCCTGGTGACGCATGATCCCGACCTGGCGGCGCGGGCGCGCCGGATTCTCCGGCTCGCCGACGGTCGGCTCGTGTCGGACACGCCGGCGTGAACCGTTCCGCCCTGCTGCACCTGGCCTGGCGCGAGGCGCGGGCGTCCCGGCGGCGGCTCCTGCTGCTGGTGGCCGCCATCGCCACTGGCACCGCCGCCCTCGTGGCCATCAACACCTTCACCGCCAACCTGCGCACCGCCGTCTCCGGCGAAGCCCGCTCGCTGCTCGGCGCGGACCTGGCCCTGGCCTCGCGCAGCGCGCCGGGCGATTCCCTCCGGCGCCTGGCCGATTCACTGGCCTGCGCCGGCGCGGAGCCCTGCGCCGCGCGCGCCACCGTCACCACCTTCGCCGCCATGGGATATGTCACGGCGCACTCCGGCGTTCGCCTGGTGCGCGTCACGGCAGTGGAAGGTGGTTGGCCCTTCTTCGGCACCATCACGACCTCTCCGGCCGGCGCCTGGGGCCTGATGCAATCGGCGCCCGTGGCCCTGGTGGATCCGGCCTTCCTGACGGCGCTCGGCGCTGCCGTGGGCGACACGCTCGCGATCGGAGCGCTCCGCCTGCCGATCGCCGGGACGGTCGATCACGTCCCGGGCGACGTGGGCATCGCGACGGCATTCGGGCCTCGCGTCTTCATCCCCGGCACGCTCGTCGAGGCGACCGGGCTCCTCCGCTTCGGTTCGCGTGCCGAGTATGACACGTATCTCCGCCTGCCGGTGGGCGCCGACGCCGAGGCCACCGCCGTGGCGCTCCGCCCGACGCTCCGGCCCTTGCACGTGCGCGTCCGCACCGTGCACGACGAGCAACGCAACCTCGGCAACGCGCTCGACCGGCTGGGGCGATTCCTCGGGCTGGTGGCGCTGGTGGCCCTGCTGCTCGGCGGGATCGGCGTGGGGAGCGCGATCCACGTCCTGATCCGGCAGAAGATGGACACGGTGGCGGTGCTCCGCTGCCTGGGGGGTAGCACCCGTCAGGTGTTCGGGCTCTTCCTGGTCCAGGCTGCGGGGATCGGCCTCGTCGGCAGCCTGCTCGGCGCGGGACTCGGGCTGGCAGTGGAGCAGGCGTTGCCGCGCGTGCTCGGCGACTTCCTTCCCGTCGCCGTGTCGCACGCGGTCTCGTGGCCGGCGGTGCTGGCCGGCGTCGGACTCGGCCTCTGGACCGCCCTGGCGTTCGCCCTGCTGCCACTCCTCGGCGTCCGGCACATCTCCCCGCTCGCCACGCTGCGCCGTCCCTATGAGCCGGCCATTCGCCCGCCGCGGGACCGCTGGTCGATCCTCGCAGCGGCCGCTCTCGGCAGCAGCGTGGTGCTGATGGCGGTGCTCCAGGCGGGCCAGCTCATGCGCGGCGCCGCCTTCGCCCTCGGGATCGGCCTGGCCGTGCTCGGTCTCTGGCTGTCGGCGCTCGCCCTGGTGCGCGGCCTCCGGCGCTGGTTTCCCCACGGACTGGCGTACGTCTGGCGGCAGGGCCTCGCCAATCTCTACCGGCCCGCCAACCAGACCGTCTCCGTCGTGCTGGCCCTCGGCTTCGGCACCTTTCTGCTCGCGACGCTCCTGCTGGTGCAGCACAATCTGCTGCGCGCCCTCCGCGTCGACGGCGGATCCCGTCGGGCGAACATGATCCTCTTCGACATCCAGCCCGATCAGGCGGCCGGCATCGATTCGCTGTTGCGCGCGCATGGCTACGACCCGACGCCGCCGGTGCCGATCGTCCCGATGCGGATCCTGGCCCTCAAGGGGCAGCCGGTGCAACCGTACAAGCCGGACACGGTCGAGCGCGAAGACCGCCCCGCCGGCTGGGCGCTTCGGCGGGAGTACCGCTCGACGTACCGGGATTCGGTGGTGGCGAGCGAGCGCGTCGTCGCGGGCAAGTGGTGGGGCCCCGGCAGCGACCCGCCAGGGGCGCCGGCGTCCATTTCCGTCGAGTCGGGACTCGCCGAGGAACTCGGCGTCGGGCTCGGCGATTCCATCACCTGGGACGTGCAGGGCGTGCCCGTCCCCAGTCGCGTCACCAGCCTGCGCGAGGTGGACTGGGCGCGGTTCGAGACGAACTTCTTCGTCGTCTTCCGTCCCGGCGCGCTCGAGCACGCGCCGCAGACGCTCGTCACGCTGGTCCGGGTGGACAGCGCATCGGCCCGCGGCACGCTCCAGCGGGCGATCGTCGAGCGCTTCGCCAACGTGTCGGCGCTCGACCTCTCCACGGTGCAACGTGCCCTCGACGACATCCTCGGCAAGGTGGGCGCCGCCATCCGGTTCATGGCGTTCTTCACCCTGGCAGCGGGGCTCGTCGTCCTGCTCGGTTCGCTCGCCACCAGCCGCGCGCAGCGGCTCCGCGAAACGGTCCTGCTCAAGACCCTCGGCGCCAGCCGCGCCCAGGTCGTCCGCGTCGCCGTGGCGGAGTACCTGGCGCTGGGGCTCCTGTCGGCGCTGGCGGGCCTCCTGCTTTCGGTCGGCGCCGGATGGGCCCTGGCCCACTGGCTCTTCGAAACGCCCTTCGCGCTGCCCGCCGCCTCGCTCGCTTTCCTCGCCGCCGGCGTCGTGACGCTCACGGCCGGGATCGGGCTCTGGAGCTCCGTGGACCTCTTCCGCCGGACGCCGCTCGAGGCGCTCCGGACGGAGTGACCCGCGGGGCCCGGCTTCTTACCTCCCCCAGCGGGCCGGACTATCTTTGGCGCACCCTCAACAAGCGGAAGCCCCCGGATGCTTTCAATCGACCTGCGCGGCAAGCGTGCCCTGGTGGCGGGTGTCTCGGACGACGGCGGGTTCGGGTTTGCGATCGCCAAGTCGCTCGCCGAAGCCGGCGCGTCCGTGTGCCTCGGCTCCTGGCCGCCGGCGCTCGGCATCTTCCAGAAGCTCCTCGAGCGCGGGAAGATGGACGAGTCGATGAGCCTCAGCGACGGCCGGCGGCTCGAGTTCGAGCGGATCTACCCGCTCGACGCCGCCTTCGACACCATGGCCGACGTCCCCTCGGACATCCGGGAGAACAAGCGCTACAAGGAGCAGGGCGATTTCTCGATCCAGGGCCTGGTCGAGCGGATCCGGAACGACTTCGGCGCCAGGCCGCTCGACATCGTGGTCCATTCGCTCGCGAACGGGCCCGAGGTCAAGCTTCCGCTGATTGAGACCTCTCGCGCCGGGTACCTGGCCGCCATCAGCGTCAGCGCCTACAGCAACGTGTCCTTCGTCCGCAGCTTCGGCCCGATGATGCGCGAAGGCGGTTCCTTCCTTTCGCTCACCTACATGGCCGGCGAGCGGGTCATCCCCGGGTACGGCGGCGGCATGTCCACGGCGAAGGCGGCGCTCGAAGCCGACACCCGCACGCTCGCCTACGAGGCGGGCCGCCGGTTCGGCGTGCGCGTCAACTCGATCTCGGCCGGGCCGTACGCCTCCCGCGCCGCCTCGGCCATCGGATTCATCGACATGATGATCGAGTACTGTTCCAGGAACGCCCCGCTGGCCCGCAAGCTGGAAGCCAACGAAGTCGGCCACACCGCCGCCTTCCTGGCCAGCCCCCTCGCGGCGGCGATCACCGGAAGCGTCGTGTACGTGGACAACGGCTATCACGCGATGGGCATGGCCGTCTCCCCCGAGGCGCTCGCCACGCAGGAGGGTTAGCCTCCATGTTCGTCGGGCACTATGGGATGGCCTTCGCGCTCAAGCGCGTCGAGCCGAAGCTGTCGCTTGGCACGTTGTTCCTTGCCGTGCAGCTGGTGGACCTCGCCTGGGGCGCCACGATCCTCCTTGGCTGGGAACGGGTCGTGATCGCACCCGGCTGGACCGCCGCCTCGCCGCTCCAGTTCGTGTCGTACCCCATCACTCACAGCCTGCTGGCCGCCGGACTCTGGGCCGCCGCCGCGGGCATCGCGTGGTACACCTGGCCCACGCGCGACACGAGCCGGCACGGGCGGGCCGCGTTGGTCGTGGCGCTGGCGGTGGCCTCGCACTGGTTCCTGGACGCCGTGGTCCACGTGCCCGACCTGCCGCTCGCCGGCGATGACACCCGCAAGATCGGGCTGGGGCTCTGGAACAGCATCCCGCTCACCTTCACGGTCGAACTCGCGCTGCTGGGCATCGGGCTCGCGCTGTACCTGACGGGGGGAAGCCGGAAGCATCCGGTGCGCCGCGCGTGGGCGGTCGGATTCACCGCGGTCCTCGCCGCCGCGTACGTGGCGACCACGCTGGGTCCTCCTCCGCCGAGCGTGGAGGCGATGGGCGTCAGCGCCATCGTGATGCTCCTGGCGCTGGCCGCGACCGGGGCCTGGATCGACCGGGGCCGTGCCGGCAGCGCGGCCCGATAGGAGCGCCTCGATGGAACGTCGATTTCTCATGCTGGGCGCCCTCTCGGGCTTCATCGGGGTGGCCGCCGGCGCGTTCGGCGCGCACGCGCTCAGGATGCGGCTGAGCGCTGACCTCCTCGCCGTCTTCGAAACCGGCGCACGGTACCAGATGTATCACGCGCTTGCCCTCGTGGCGACGGCGTGGGCCTCCACTCGCCTGCCCGGGGCCTTGACCACGGCCGCCGGCTGGTGCTTCGTCGCCGGCACCGTGCTCTTTTCGGGCAGCCTCTACGCGCTTGCACTGACCGGCGTGCGCACGCTCGGCGCGATCACCCCCCTCGGCGGTGTGGCGTTCCTGGCCGGCTGGCTCTGCCTGGCGCTCGCCGCCGCACGCCGCGCGTGAGTCCGGCGGCGCTCCGCTATCGCGCCCTGCTCGAGCAGTTGGACGCCTGGACCGACGACGCCCGCCGCCGGCACCCCGGCGTGCTGCCCTGCGGGCTGGGATGCACCGCCTGCTGTCTCGGACCGTTCGACATCTCTGCGGCAGACGTCCTCCTGCTCCGGGAGACCGTGGCTGCACTGCCTGCAGACCGACGGCGGGTGGTCGAGGCGCAGGCCACGGCCGCCGCGCACCGCCAGCAGGCGGTCGAGCCCGCGTGGGCGGCTCCGCACGCGGTCGAGTCACTCGGCGAGGCGCGCTTCGACGCCCTCTGCGACGCGCTCGCCCCGGAACCGTGTCCCTGCCTGGTGGACGGCGCGTGCGCCGTGTACCCGGGCCGGCCGATGGTGTGCCGCCTGATGGGACTCGGCCTCGAAGCACCCGACGGCAGCGTGATTCCCAACGGCTGCCCGATCCAGTCCGACTTCCCCGCCTACGCCGCCCTGCCCCCCCAGCCCTTCGACCTCGGCCCATTCGAGGAAGCAGAACAGGCCTGCCTCGAGGAGGCAGGCCTGCTGTTGTTTGGAGCCGAAGACGGCGAAGGTTATGAGACGACGATCGCAATGGCGCTCGCCACCTTCGGCGAATCTCGAGGGACTTCAGAGCTCCGGCGTTTGAAAGATCTTTAGCCGGGCCGGAAGGTTTTTTGGAACGGTCTCGATGATCTTTCCCTTCGGATCCACGTAGATCGTGACCGACCTGGCGCCCGGGATGACGGTCGGCCCAAAGGAAAACTTCCAGACGCGCGGGTGTCCCGGCAATTCCGGCGCGCCCTTCCACAGCAGCTCCGCCTTCTGCGTGCCCATCTGGGGCGGCGGCGCGCCGAGCAGCGTGCCGATGGCCGAATACGCCGCGGCGTAGGAGGCGCCGACGAGCAGCGCGGCCACGAACGCCAGCACCAGCAGATACCAGATCAGGCGTGCCATGAAACCTCCCGGACGGGGGTCGTGCGGCCGCCACCGTGTCAGCGGGCGAGCTGCTCCACGATCCTGTAGAAGAACTCCACACCGAACCGGACTTCCGTCACCGGCACCCGTTCATCGTTGCCGTGGGTGGTTGCGCTGATGGCCTCGGTGGTCCGCCAGGCGTCGAGCCCGTAGGCCGAGATCCCCAGCGCACGATAATCGTAACTGTCAGTATAGCCGGTCAGCATCCTGGGGAGCACCAGGGTGCCGGGATCCATGGCCGCCACGGCCGCCGCCAGGGCGTCGAGGACAGGGCCGTCCACGGGCGAGGACCGGGCGGCGCGGGGCCGCGAAATCGGGGTGATCTCCACCGTGCTGTCGCGCATCACGGCGCGCAACTGCGCGGTGAACTCCTCCGGCTGCTGACCCGGGAGGAGCCGCACGTCGAGCTCGGCGGAGGCCTCCGCGGGGATCACGTTGGTGTTCCCCGAGCCGTGCAGGACGGTGATCGCCACGGTGTTCCGCAGGATGGCGTTCCGGTACCGGTCGCTCGTGAGCCAGGCCACGGCCGCAGGATCGTGGAGGGCGGCGGCCGGGTCCGCGAGCCAGGCGCGGTGCTGAGGGTCGTTCTCCCGCGTGGCCAGCGCCTGGAAATAGGCCGCCGCGGGCGGCGTCAGGACCAGGGGGGTCTCCCAGTCGGCGACGCGTCCGAGCACCCGCGAGAGCCGCTGCGCCGGGTTGTCGCGGGTCGGCTGGCTCCCGTGCCCCGGCGTGCCCCGCACCGTGAGCCGCACCCAGAATGGGACCTTTTCGGTCGCGTCCAGGCCGTAGAAGAGCGTCTTCCCGTCGGGGCCCATCCGGTTCTCGCCCCCCTCGTTGATCAGGAACTCCGCCTTCCGCAGCAGGTCGGCGTGGTTCGAGGTGAACCAGACCGAGCCGGTCGAGCCCAGCTCCTCGTCGGCGTTCGCCACGAGGATGAGGTCGCGCGAGAGGACCACGCCCCGCCGCTTGAGCGCCACCATCGTCGCCAGTTCCATGATGCCCAGCCCCTTCGTGTCCTGCGCGCCCCGACCCCAGACGTCGCCGTCCGCGATCACGCCGCTGAAGGGAGGATAACGCCACCGGGCGGAGTCCGCCGGCACCACGTCGATGTGGCTGAGCAGGACGAGCGGCCGCTTGGTCCCGGAACCGGGCAGCCGCGCGACCAGGTTGCCGCGCCCCGGTGCGGACTCCAGGATTTCCGAGGGAATCCCCTCCTTGGCCAGCACGCCCTGCAGGAACCTGGCGCCCTCGGTCTCGTTCCCCGGCGGGTTGGCGGTGCGGACCCGCAGGTACTCCTGGAGCCAGGTGGTGGCCTCGGCGGCCAGGGCGTCGAAGTCGGGGGCCCGGGTGGCCTGGGCACCGGCAGGAACGGCGAACAGCGAGAGGAGAACCAGCGGACGAACGAGGCGCATGGGACCTCGGGGTGGAAAGACGACGCGGCCCCGCGAGTGCGGGGCCGCGGAGTACCGCCGTGGCCGGCCGCCTCAGGCAGTCGGGTGGAGCATCCGCAGGTAGGTGAACAGGCCCAGCAGCGCCAGGATCACGACGGCGGCGATGATCAGCGGGAAGACCAGCAGGCCGCTGAAGATCCGGCTGTCCTGCTTGAGGTGCATGTAGAACATCGCGACCAACGCGAACTTGATGGCCGAGAGCACGATGAGCGTCTCGTCGAGCATCGGGCGGATCACGTCATGGAGCGGCCAGCCGGCACGGCGGGACGTCTCGAAGGCGAGCACCTCGAGCGCGGTAAGCACGAACAGGACGAGCGCGATCCGGACGTACCCGGCGGCGCCCGATTCGTGGTGCTGGTGGGTGGCGACTTGCGCGTCCATGCCGGTCACCTCATCAGGTAGACGACGGGGAAGATCACGATCCAGACCACGTCCACGAAGTGCCAGTACAGGGCCGCGATCTCGAGGTTCAGCGCCTTCTCCGCCGGGAGCTTGCCGCGGATGGCGAGCACGAGAATCGTGGCCAGCCAGATGACGCCGATGGTCACGTGGGTGCCGTGGAACCCGGTCAGCGTGTAGAACGACGAGCCGAAGAGGTTCGTGGTGTAGCCCAGGCCTTCGTGGTAGAAGTGCGTGAACTCGTACACCTGCATGCCGACGAAGAAGAGCCCGCAGAACACCGTGGCCGAGAGCCAGCCCACCAGCTGCTTGCGGTTGCCCGCCCGCGCGCCGTCGAGCGCCAGCACCACGAAGAAGGAGCTGAAGAGCAGGACCGCGGTGCCGGCCGTGACGAGCGGGATCTCGAAGATCGGCCCGCAGGTGGTCATCTGCCCGTCGCGCATGCACTGCGAAGTCTCGTGCGGGAGCGGCCCGACCAGGCTGTGCCCCTTGTACACGAGGTAGTTCGAGATCAGCGTCGCGAAGAACAGGCATTCCGATCCGATGAACGTCCAGATGGCCAGCTTCCGGGTATCGAGCCCGGTGGCCGTCGGGGGATGGATCGCGTGTGCGGGTGCGTGCGCCAAGGGACCGTCCGTCTCAGTCGAAAGTGATCTAGTGGTCGGCGGGCTCGAACGCCCACGAGAAGATGCCGAGCAGCGTGATGGCGACACCGGCCAGGATGACGGCCAGCTTGACGTGCATCAGGAAGCCGATGAGCGTCAGCGCCGTCCCGATGGCGGTGACGACCGGCCAGTACGAGGGGCTCGGCAGGTGAATGCCCTTGCCGCTCACCCGCGCCGGCTCCGGCAGCGTGCCGCCCTGGGCGCGCTTCAGCTCCCAGAGCGGGTCGCGGCTGTCCACCGTCGGTTCCACCGCGAAGTTCCACTCCTGCGGGGGCGACGGGATGGACCACTCCAGCGTGGCGCCGTTCCACGGGTCGGCCGGGGCGATCGCCCCGCTCCGCAGGGTCTTGACGATGTTGATGATGAACACCAGGAACGAGAAGCCGAGGATGAGGGAGCCGGCCGTCTCGATCCCGTTCCAGAAGCCGAAGCCCATCTCGGCCGAGTAGGTGTACACCCGCCGCGGCATCCCGTTGAGCCCGAGGATGTGCATCGGCGCAAACGTGAGGTTGAAGCCGATGAACATCAGCCAGAAGTGCACCTTGCCGAGCGCCTCGCTCAACATCCTGCCGGTCATCTTCGGGAACCAGTAGTAGGCGCCGGCGGTCAGCGCGAAGATGCTGCCGCCGAAGAGCACGTAATGGAAGTGGGCGACGATGAAATAGGTGTCGGTCTGCTGCAGGTCGGCCGGCGGCGAGGCGTGCATCACGCCGGACAGCCCGCCGATGATGAACATCGCCACGAAGCCGAGCGCGAAATACATCGGCGTCTTGTACTGGATGGATCCGCCCACGACGGTCCCGATCCAGTTGAAGATCTTGACCCCCGTCGGGATGGCGATGAGCATCGTGCCGAGCGAGAAGACCGTGTCGGCGACCGGGCCCATCCCCGTCGCGAACATGTGGTGGCTCCACACCCCGAACCCGAGGAAGGCGATGAAGCAGCCGGAAAAGACCATCGCGGCGTAGCCGAAGAGCGGCTTGCGCGAGAAGACCGGCAGAACCTCGGAAACGATGCCGAAGGCCGGCAGGATGAGGATGTACACCTCGGGGTGGCCGAAGAGCCAGAAGAGGTGCTGCCAGAGCACCGGGTCGCCGCCGCCCGAGGGGACGAAGAAGTGGGTGCCGAAGTTCCGGTCCAGCATCAGCAGCACGAGGGCCACCGTGATGATCGGGAACGCCAGCAGCAGCAGCACCTGGGTGATGAGGCTCATCCAGACGAACATCGGCATCCGCATCATCTTCATGCCGGGTGCGCGGAGGTTGATGATCGTCACGAAGAAGTTGACCGCCGCCGCCAGGGACGCGATGCCGAGGATCTGGAGGCCGATGACCCAGAAGTCGACGTTGAGCCCCGGGCTGTACTGCTTCGACGTCAGGTTGGCGTACCCGAACCAGCCGGCGTCCGGGGCGGCGTTGAAGAGGAAGCTGGAGTTCAGCACCAGCCCGCCGAAGAGGAACACCCAGTAGCTGTAGGCGTTCAGCCGCGGGAAGGCCACGTCCCGGGCGCCGATCTGCAGCGGAATGAAGTAGTTGAAGAACATCGCCGAGAGCGGCATGACCCCGAGGAAGATCATCGAGGTCCCGTGCATCGTGAACAGCTGGTTGTAGAGCTCCGGCGACAGGAAGGTCTTCTCGGGCGCGCCGAGCTGCCAGCGGATGAGCAGCGCCTCGATCCCGCCGATCAGGAAGAAGAGGAACGCCGTCACGCCATAGAGGATCCCGATGCGCTTGTGATCCACGGTCGTGATCCAGCTCCACAGCCCCGTCTTCTCGGCGGGTGCGGCGTCGGTGCCGGCGTGCCCCAATGCAATCGTGGCCATCGCGTGCCCTCTCGTCAGTTGCCGGCGGCGGTCATGGCGACCGTCGCAGGCTTCGGCACGGCGCGGAGCGTCCGGAGGTACGCCACCAGCGCCGTGATTTCGTCATCCGTCAGCCCGAGGTTCGGCATCAGCACGCCCACCTTTACCGCCTGGGGGTTGTGCAGCCATCGGGTCAGGTTCTCGTCGGTGTTCGGCAGCCAGCCCGAGGCGATGTGGGTCCGGTCGCCCACGCCGGCCAGGTTCGGCCCGGTCATGGTCGGCGCCCCCACCGCCACCGTCATGTGGCAGCCGACGCACCCCTTCGTGAGGAAGAGCTGCTTGCCCTGCGCCGCGAGCGAGTCCAGCGCCGGCGCCGGGGCGGTGGAATCGACCGGGGCGCCAATCGCCGCCAAGCCCGTCCGCCAGGTCTGGAAGTCCGCCGAGTCCTGCGCGATGACCCGGAAGGCCATGCGCCCGTGCTGGGTGCCGCAGAACTCGGCGCACTGCCCGGGGTACTCGCCCGCGACCGTCGTCCGGAACCAGAGGCGGTTGTCCCGCTTCGGGAAGACGTCGCGCTTGCCGGCCAGCTGCGGCGTCCAGAAGCTGTGGACCACGTCGCCCGTGGTCATCCGGAGGTCCACGGTCCGGCCGGTCGGGACGTGCATGTCCCCCGCCGTCACGAGGTTGAACTCCGGGTAGCGGAATTCCCACCACCACTGGTGCCCGATCACCTCGACGACCAGCGGGTTGTCCTTCGGGACCTCGGCCGTCTTGAAGATCGTCCGGATGGTCGGAATGGCGATGAACACGAGGATGACGGCGGGAATGACGGTCCAGACGACTTCGAGCACGGCGTTGCCGTGGGTCTGCGCCGGCTCCGCGTCGCCCGGCTTGCCGCGGAAGCGAAACAGCGCCCAGACCAGCACGCCTTCGACCAGGAAGAAGACGATCGTGGCCAGCTCGAACGACCGGCGGAACACCTGGTCGAGCAGTTCCGCGAAGTCGGCCTTGGGCGCGAGCGTCGTCTGGGGATACGAGATCGGCGCGCATCCCGCCACCGCCAACACGGCGAGGGAAACGCACAAGGCGGGCACCCACCGGGCAATGCGCCGGAGGGAGGGGGCGCTGAGGGCCATTCCGTTCGTCCTGTTCGGCGAAGAATGCGGGAGAAGAGCGGCCAAGCAGTCCCAATTTTACCGACCAGAGCCCTCGGCGTCAATGAAACGGCCAATCGAATCCGGGCGCGGCCCACCCCGGCCGCCACGGACCTATTTTCCGAGCGGAACTGTCCGACTTCCGCCCCCCAGCCGGAGGACCCCGTGACGCCTGCCGAACGCGAATCCTGCATCCAGCGATACGAGGCCGGCCCCGCCCTGCTGGCGGCCGCCCTGGCCGATGCGCCCACCGCCGCGCTCCAGTGGCGGCCGGCGCCCGGGAAGTGGTCGGTGCACGAGGTGATCGTCCATTGCGCCGACAGCGAAACCAACAGCCACATGCGGATCCGGTACCTCATTGCCGAACCGGATCCGATGATCGTCGGGTACGACCAGGACCGGTGGGCCAGTGCGATGGACTACCACGCCCACCCGCTCGCGCCGGCCATGGCCACGGTCGCCGCCGTGCGGGCCAACACCGTCCCGCTCCTCCGCCGGATGACCGCACAGGACTGGGCGCGCGTGGGGAGGCACACGGAGTCGGGAGGGTACGGAGCGGAGGACTGGCTGCGGATCTATGCGGAACACCTCGAGGTCCACACCCGGCAGATCAGGCGGAACCTCGAGGCGTGGAAGCTGCGGAAGGGCTGAGCCCTACTTCTTCATCGCCTTTTCCACCTCCGCCGGGAGGCGCGGCACCCCCCTGGAGAGGATCTCGTAACCGGTCGGCGTGACCAGGATGTCGTCCTCGATCCGGACACCGAGCTTCTCCTCCGGGATGTAGATGCCGGGCTCGATGGTGAAGGTCATGTTCGGGACGAACGGCGTCGCATAATTGCCGACGTCGTGCACGTCCATGCCGATCCAGTGACCCAGGCCGTGGATGAAGTAGCGGTCGCAGGTGCCCGGGGCGCAGAGGTCGCCGGAGTGGCCCTTCATGTACTCGCGGGCGATCTGGCTCAGGCGCCCCATGGTCATCCCGGGATGCACCGAGTCCATGGCCGCCTGCTGGGTGTTCAGCACCAGGTTGTAGATGGCCAACTGGCGCGGGGAAAAGCGCCCGGACGCCGGGATCGTCCGGGTGACGTCCGCCGCGTAGTACCCGTATTCCGCCCCCATGTCCATCACCACGAGGTCGCCCGCCTGGAGTTGGCCGCGGCTCTTGTCGTAATGCAGGGTGGTGCCGTTGATGCCGGTCCCCACGATGCTGGGGTAGGCCAATCGCTCCGCCCCCAGGCTCCGGAACGTCCCCTCCGCCGCCCCCTCGAGCTGGTATTCCCACGCGCCGGGGTGCGCCGCGCGCATCGCCGCCAGATGGCCCTTGGCGCTGATCTCCGCCGCCATCCGGAGGCGGCGGACCTCGTCCGAATCCTTGACGACCCGCATGGCGGCGAGCGAGGGCCGGAGGTCGGTCACGCCCGCCCCGCTCCCGAGGGCGAGCTGCGTGAAGAACGTATCGGCCGCGGCCGGCGCTCCCAGCACGAGATAGAGGTTGCCGCCCCGCACCGTGGATGACCGGACGAAGCCCCGGATCTGCTTGTGCGCCAGGTCGGCGGTGCGCACCTCCTGGATGCCGGTGATGGCGGACGCCTCGGGACCGGGCCCGAGCAGCGGACCGGTCCACCGCTCCTGGGCGGTGTCGCGGGCGGGCATATAGAGGTACACCTGGGGCTCGAGCGTGTCGCGAGCGATGAGCACCAGCCAGCTGTTCGGCGACTCGAGACCGGTCAGGTAGAAAAAGTCGTCATTTTCCCGGTAGTCGCTGTCCTGCGGGTAATCGGTCTCGATGTCCCGCTCGTGCGAGGAAGGCACCACCGCCACCCCGTGCTTCATGCGCTTGAGCAGGTCGGCCCGGCGGGCCACCAGGTCGGCCACCGGCACCGGACCGGCCGGCGAGCCGACCTGCGCGGGCAGCGCCACCGCGGGGAGGACCGTGAGCGCGAACAGGGCGACAAGGCTGTGACCGGCAGAGGTCATGGCGACTTCCGTGTCTGGGCAGTGAGCGGTGCGGGGCTGATGACGAGGTCGAAAGGCACCGGCCCCTCGACCTCGTACGTGAAGTGCCACCACTCCATGGGATAGTTGGTAAATCCCTCGGCGGCCATCACCTCTACGAATCGCTCGCGGGACTGTTTCACCGCGCCGGTGGCGTTGGCCGTGTGGGCCACATCGCCGAAGGTGTCGAACGGGGTGCCCATGTCCACTTCGGCTCCGGAGGGGAGGTGGATGAGCGTCAGGTCCACGGCCACGCCCTGGTTGTGGCGGCTCCGGCGCGCGATGTACCCGGAATCGAGGAGCCAGGTCTGGCCGGTGCGTTCGGTCCACGCCACCATCCCCTGCGTCGCGCGCACCGGGCGGTAGCCGTCCCAGATCTTGAGGCCGAGCCCCTCCGCGGCGAGCCGGCGCTGCACCCGGGCCAGCGCCGCCGCCACCTCCCGCCGGAGCAGAGCGCGGTTGGCGTCGTACCCCGGGAGCGGCGCGCCGGTGAAGTTGTTCGAGCCGGCGTACCGCGCGTCCACCCGGATGGTGCTGTCGAGCGAGCGGACGTCCACCAGCAGCCGCCGCGCCAGGCTGTCGGACGCCACGACCTGGGAGTCGGTGTTGGCCACGGCGGCCTGGGCGGGCAGGGCGGCAGGGAGGGCTGCGAGGAGCAGCAACACAAGGAGGGATCGCATGGCGATGGAGAGTAAGGACAGGGCCGCCGGTTGGGGAGAGGGGTCTTGCGCCCGGACGCTTCAGGCGTGAACGTGGTCCACCCCTCACACCCGGTAGCCCATGACGAATCGCCGCTCCTTCCTCGGATTGCTCTCGGCTCCCCTGGCCGCGTCGCTGGTGCTGCCGCGCTTCGACGGGTTCCACGCGGCGCCGGCCCTGATGCCCGCCGACCTGGGCCCGTCCGACGACGAAGTGTTCTGGCGCCAGTTGCGGAAACAGTTCACCATCCCGGCCGACGAGGCGTTCTTCAACACCGCCACCCTCGGCTCCAGCCCGAAGGCGGTGCAGGAAGCGGTCATCGCGAGCATGCAGCACATCAACCGCGACATCGCCCAGTGGGACTACAAGCCGGACCACGAGAACTACTTCACCGGCTACTACCCCGAGATGCCCCGGCGCGACCAGCTGGCCACCGTGCTCAACTGCACCGGCCGCGACCTGGCGCTCACCCAGAACGCCACCTTCGGGATGAACTTCGTGGCCAACGGCCTCGACCTGAAGCCCGGCGACGAAGTGGTCGTGACCGACCAGGCCCACCCCGGCGGACGGAAGGGCTACGACCTCCGCGCCAGCCGCGACGGCATCGTGGTGCGGCAGGTCACGGTGCCGGAACCGCCGGAATCACCCGACCAGCTGATCCAGATGTACCTGGAGGCGACCACCCCGCGCACGCGGGTCTGGGCCATCCCCCACATCTCGAGCTCCCGCGCCATTCGCTATCCCGTGAAGCGGCTCTGCGCCCTGGCCCGGGAACGCGGCATCTGGGGCGTGGTGGACGGGGCGCAGTCCCTCGGCCACCTCACGGTGGATGTCCAGGACATGGGGTGCGACGCCTTCTTCGCCTCGCCACACAAATGGATGCTCGCCCCCAAGGGAACCGGGCTGCTGTACGTGCGCCCCGAGCGGCAGAAGGAACTCTGGACCACCCTCGCGTCGAGCGCGTGGGACGACCAGTCCGATCCGATGTACCGGCTGATGCAGTACGGTACCGGCAACCTGAGCCTCCTCATCGGACTCGGCGTGGCGGTGGAGTTCCACAACCAGATCGGCTCCGCGCGCATCCAGCAGCGCGACGTCGCCATGGCCGACCAGCTCCGCGCCGGCCTGACGTCGATCCCAGGCGCCACCATCGTCTCGCCGACCCATCCGGAGCTCACCTGCGCCACCACGGTCTACGGGCTCAAGGGCAAGACCGGCGGCGAGATCCAGGACTATCTCTGGAACAAGGGCCGGGTCCGGGTACGCAGCATGGGCGACACCGTCGGCGTCCGGCACGCCTGCCACATTTACAACTCGCCGGCCGAGGTGGACAAGGCGCTGGGGTTGCTGAAGCAGATGGCGGCGTAGGACGAAGGCGGGGAAGCGGGGCAGCGGGGCAGGAAACCGGCAGAGGCGTGCCCCCTCTCCACATGGTGGGGAGGGGGACAGGGGGTGAGATGAACCACGGCTAATGCGTTGTGAAATCGCGCCTTAGCCCGCCACCTGTTCAAATCGCCCGGACTTCGGCATCTTTGAGTCAGAAACCTGCATGTGCCCGGAGAGTGAATCCTTCTCTCGGGCACGTCCTTTTTTTTGTCGGAACGCCTCATGATCACGGAAATGCGCGAAAAGCTCGGGCGGGAAATCGAAGCCCTGACCCATGAGCTCACTGTCACGCTTCCCCAGGCCATCGCACAGGCGGTGGAGATGGGGGACCTGCGCGAGAATTCCGAGTACAAGGCGGCCCTCGAGCGGCAGCAATTCGTGCAGGCTCGTCTCGGGCAGTTGCACCAACGGCTCAACCAGGTCAGCCAGCTCGCCAACACCGAGACCCCGACCGACCGCGTCGGCTTGGGCTCCCGCGTCACCGTCCTGGACCTCCAGAGCCAGGAGACCGACACCTACGTGCTGGTCCTCGCCGAGATGATGGACATCGACGCCGGCCACATCTCGTTCGCCTCCCCGCTCGGGCGGGCGCTGGTGGACCGGCGCGTCGGTGACGAGGTCGAGCTCCGCCTGCCGCGAGGGTCCCGGAAGCTCAAGGTGACGGAGCTGGTGACGATTCACGAGATGTAGCCGGCGCGCGGAGCGTCCATGGATTTCCCGAAGAAGCAGCTGCTGGTGGTGGGCGACCGGGTCCTCATCACGCCCGAGGAGGGCGAGGACCGCTCGCGCGTGGGCCTCTACCTCCCCGCCTCCGCGCTCGACGCCCAGCAGATCCAGTCGGGGCTGATCGTGGCCACCGGTCCCGGCGAGCCGATGCCCGACTTCAGCGCCCTCGACGACGAGCCCTGGAAGTCCACGCGACGCGACACCGCGCGGCACCGGCCGATGCAGGCGCGCGTGGGCGACCACGCGATCTTCTTCCGCAAGGCCGCGGTCGAGATCACCTTCGAGGAACGGAAGTACCTGGTCGTCCCGCTGGCCGCGATCCTCGTGCTGGTGCGCGAGGAACTCCCCATCTAGCGGCCGCCTGCCATGCCCCGGGGCAGGAACCGGAGCCTCGTCATCGCCGTGGCGGTCACGGCCTCCCTGGCCCTCGTCGTGGCGGTCGCCGCGTTCCGCGACATCCTCCCTGGGCCGCTCGGGTTCCTCGGCCTCGGCCTCTTCGTCTTCTGCCTCGCGATGCTCGTCGCCATCGGCTGGGAGACCCGGCGGGAAATGCTCGCCGCGCGCGAGGCGGCCGCCCGAGGGCGTGAGGCTGCACGTGTGGGCCGACGTCCACCACCGGAGTCGCTGAATTTCCATGTGTTTCTTCCTCTATGTCGCCAGCCCCCTCACCCTGAGTGAGGTGCGGTCGATGCTCCCAGCGGGACTCACCGCCGATCTCCTGCCGCCCGCGGAGCAGGCGGTGCTGCGTTCGCTCCTGCCCGACATCCAGACGGTGGCCCGGGTGCTCCACGGCGGCTGTTCCTGCGATCTCGTGACGCAGCGACATCCGGTGGCCCGGGAGGACGAGGCGCGGCTCCGCCAGCGCTACCGGGCGCTCGGCTACAGCCGGGAGCGCGTGCTACGCGCCCTCGACCTGCATCGGCGCGCACTCGAGCGCCGGGCCCAGCCACCCGGGCACTGGCCCCGGGCCTTCGCCGGCTTCGTGGCCGAGCATGCGCGGAACGCCGGACCGACGCTCTACTACCTGCACTTCAGCCACGATGGGCTGCTCGCAATCGCCGATGGAACGGTCCAGCAGGTCCGCACCGCCGAGGTTCGCGCCGCCCCCGGTGAGTGGCTCCCGGAAGACGTGCCCGTCGTGGTCGTCCGGGAGGAGGGAGCATGAAGGCCCACCGGCTCTTCCTCCGCGCCCTCCGGCTCCGCTGCCCGGCCTGCGGCGGCGGGCCCGTGCTGCTCTCGTGGTTCCGCCTGGCGCCGAGCTGCCCCCGCTGCGGGCTCCGGTTCGAGCGCGGAGAGGACGGCTACTGGGTCGGGTCCTACATGTTCAACATCGTGGCGTCGGAACTGCTCTTCGCCGGCTTGGGGCTGGCCGTCGTGCTGGCCACCTGGCCGTCGCCGCCCTGGGGGCTGCTCACCACGGGCGGCGTCATCCTGATGGTCGCTGCGCCATTCGCCTTCCTTCCATATTCGAAGACGCTCTTCCTCGCGTTCGACCTGTACTTCCGCCCCCCAGTCGAGGGGGACTTTTCCGCGCCGCCCGAACCCGCCGCCACTCGGCGGGGATGACCACCAGCCACGGAGCCGCCATGCGACATGCCTCGTCCGCGCTCGCCCTGCTCCCGCTCGCCCTCGCCGCCTGCTCGTCGGCGCCACCCTCCCCGGCGCCCGTCCAGCGCCCGCTCCCCACCCTGACGACCCAGGTCGTCGGCACCGGGCAACTCCTGCAGGCGGTGAACGCCCTCAGCGACAAGGTGGCCTGGGCGAGCGGGCACGGGGGTACCTGGGCCCGGACCGAAGACGGCGGGGCCACCTGGACGACGGGCGTCGTTCCGGACGCCGATTCGATGCAGTTTCGCGACCTCCACGCCATCGACGCCAAGCGCGTCTGGCTGATGAGCGCGGGCAGCGGGCCGGCGTCGCGCATCTACTACTCCAGCGACGGCGGCGCGCACTGGACCCTGCAGTTCCGCAACGGCAACTCCAAGGCCTTCTACGATTGCATGGACTTCTGGGATGACAAGCAGGGCGTGGCACTCAGCGACGGCATCGACGGCACCTTCGAGCTCCTGATCACGCGGAACGGCAAGGACTGGGGCCACCTTCCCACGGCGGCCAGTCCCCCGGCGCGACCCGGCGAGGGTGCGTTTGCCGCCAGCGGCACCTGCCTGGTGGCGCTCGACAAGCGCTTCGCCTGGTTCGGGACCGGCGCAGCTCCCACGGGACCCGCGATGGTGTTTCGCACCACGGACACCGGCCGCACCTGGAGCGGCGCCGCCACGCCGATCGCCAGCGGACCCTCGGCGGGGATCGCCACCGTGGCCTTCCGCGACACGCAGCACGGTGTGGCGCTTGGCGGCAACCTCGCGAAGCCCGACGAATTTTCGGCCAACGTCGCGGTCACCTCGGACGGCGGGATGAACTGGGAGGCCGGGACACCCCCTCCCTTCCCCGGGTCGGTGTACGGCGCCGCATACGCCGGCGAGGGAGGGCACTTTGCCCTCGTGGCGGTCGGCCCGAAGGGAGCCGCCATCTCCTGGGACGACGCGCACACCTGGGCCCTGATCGACACGCTCAGCTACTGGAGCGTAAGCCTGGAGAAGGGCGGACGGGGATGGCTGGTGGGCCCGAAGGGCCTCATCCGGCGCCTCGACCCGGCCCCGGCGCAGTAGACGACACCGGGGCCCAACGCACGAATCGCCGGCGCCCGGGAGTTCTCCGGTCACCGGCGATCGGTCGACTGAACGTCTGCCGCGCCTCGGCGGAGTTCCGGCAGGGCGCGCTAGTCGTCGTCCTCGCCACCGCCACCGCCGCCCGACGGCGCGTTGCCGGTGATCTGAAGCGTCCCGGCCGCGGCGTCGTACGCGACCGTGAGCTCGGTCAGGTTGCTCGTGTTCTGCCCGCCGGTCCAGGTGCCCGTGCCGGAAAAGGTGGCGCCGTGATTGGGGCAGCGGAATCCGCTGCCCCGGATGTCGATCGTGGTGCCCTGGTGCGGACACACCATCGAGAAGGCCCGGTAGGTGCCCGCCGGGCTCTGAATGGCCGCCACCGGATTCGAGCTGTTCCCGTCCACCCGGGCGATCCCGCCGACGGTGGCCAGCGCGGGGAAGCTGGCAACGGTGACCGTCAGGTTGACCGGACCACCGCCCCCGCCGCTGGCGCCGAAGATCCCGTTCCCACAGGCCGACGTCAGCACAGCCGCCACGGCGGCCATCGTCGTGTCCGCGAGGAAGGCGCGGCGGGTGAGCCCCCGCGCGCCGCATGAGCCGTCACACATGATGCCTCCCGCCCCTCGCTAGAGGGTGAGCTTGGCCGCGGCCCATCCCGCGGGATCCTTGTCCTGTTCGTAGAGCACGTCCACGTTCACCACGACCGTCTCACCTTCCCGCTGGATGGCGAGCCGGTCCATGCCGCGCGTGGCGCGACCGGAGATGAAGGTGCCGTCCGGCTGATACCGGGACTTGTGTTTCGGACACTGGAAGCGCTGCTCGTCCGCCTGCCACTTGAGCGCGGTGTTCTGGTGCGGGCAGGAGAGGTTGAAGGCGTACACCACGCCCTGGAACCGGACGAGGATCACCTGCTGGTCCTTGTCGATCGTGGCGCCGTCCGCCGCCGGAATCGGGTAGCTCACCCGGCTCCCGCGCACGCGGAGGGCGCTCCCCACCTGCACCGCCATCGCCTCGGCGGCAGACGGGGTGGCACCGAGCGCCGCCATGGTGGCGAAGAGCGCGGCGGCGCTCCGGAGGAAGTCGCGGCGGCCGGGCTGTTCGCAGCCGCCGCAGTCGTGGCCGCTCACAGGTTCACCAGCATCACGCCCGTGAGCACCGCCACGAGCCAGAGCGCCGAACTCGCCGCCGCAGAGCGGCGGAGCACCTTCCAGCTCCTGTCGCCCAGGTCGCCGCCCGCCACCCGATGCCCCGCCCGGCTGAGCACGGCCCCGTTGCCGAGGAGCAGGACCAGGAAGCCCATCTTGACCCAGAAGACCGGCGCGGTCGCGAACGTCGCCACGTCCGAGAAGAACAGGAGCGCCCCGGTGAGGAAAGCGACGGCCAGGCCCACGAGCACGGGGGTGTGCACCGCGTTGAGTTCCGACACCTGCACGCGCCGGGTCGCTTCGTCGGCGCGGGCGGCCCGGAAGACGGCCCGGTCGGCGGAGAGGGCAAGCCCTCCCGCCACGAGGAAGCCGGCGACGTGGAGGAACGTGACACCGTCCATCAACACCTTGGAATTACCGTATGCGTCGGCCCACGGCTTGGCGAAGTGGGCGAGAGATTGAACGAAAGTCATGGATCAGTCCTTCCAGAGAAGCATCATCAACCAACTGGCCGTCGCCACACCCATCGAGAACATGGCCACATTCTTGTGCTGCTGCCGAGCGTCGTAGGAGGTCTCCGCCTGGCTCGAGAGGACTCCGGTATAGACGAAGCCGGCGTCGGCGATGAACATCAGTGCGGAGTGGATGTAGCGCCGGGCCCTGCCGGACGGGTCCTTCCGGCTGTCCCACAGGTTCCACGCCCCCGTGATCGTGTTCGCCCCGAAGACGACGGCGAGCGCCGTCGCCGTCGGCCCGTGGATGGTCCTGGCCCAGCTCGGTGCGGCATAGCCGTACTGGAGAATCTGGTTGCCGCTGGCGTATTGCAGGGCGAAGAGAGGCAACATCGTCCAGCTCAGCACCTGGTGGATCTTGAGGCGCGTGTTGTACGCATCACTGTACTCCACCGCCACCGCCCGCTTTCGCTTCGTCGTGTCCTGAAAGACGCTCAATTCCTCGCCGAGTCGCACAGCGCCGGGCATCAGAGACGTCGGCATTGGAACCGGCGAGATCAGATGGATCGGCGCGGCAAGCCCCGTATCGGGGGCGGTGGCCATTGGAGTCGTTGTGAGGGTGCCAGGCAGCGTCAGGAAGATCAGCGCGACGACATCCTGCATGCGAGCTCGTTCGAAAAAGGTATGACTTGGATTGGCAACGCCGGTGCCAGTCGGGACGAAAATGAATCGGCGTTACCTGACAAGGACTTAGGTCGCTGCATCAGCCAGAATCATCAGATCGATCCGGTACGCTTTGATCCACTTGCAACGAGGCGATACAGGCACCGATGCCTTGGTCGATGCTGAAGATGCGGCCGGTAGCTTACGGGAGTCGGACGTCCCGACGGCCGGCATCGAACCGCCCGGGAATCGTGCACCTGATCTTTGCGAGTGGATACTCTCACAGATTGAAAATCGCACCTCTTTCTTGGAGACGGTGCGATTTCATCGAAATCGGTCCATTTAGCGTCTTTAATTATAACTGTAAGTAATACAAGTGTTTATTGTCATGCACATCGACCATTATATTAGTTGTGTAGTAAGTGAGTAAACACTCTCATATACTTACGGCCGATTCCCAGCGTCCGCCGTCAGGTCGAACACGGTCGCGCCCATCCGAAATGTGAGGCGGCTCGGCCGCCCGCCGGGGCCCGGTGTCGCGGTCAGCGTGGCCGCGGTGACACCGAGGGCGAACTCCGTGGACGAGAGCGGGATCAGCGGCTGCTGCCGGCCCTCCTGGATGTCCACCCCAAGTCCGGTGTTCGTGCGGTAGATGGTGAACACCGTGCCGCCATTCCGGTACGCGCCGACCATGCGGTCGAGGTCCGCGCCGGGCAGAGCGACCGCCGTGGGAAGGGGCGGTGGGGTGGGTGCCGGCCCCTCAGGGAGTGCCCGTACCCAAATGTTCCGATAGCGAACGGGGTTGCCGTGGTCCTGCAGCCCGATCGACCCGCGATCGGCTCCCACCTTGTAGGGATTGGCCTGGAGCCAGTTCGTCGGCCCCCACAGCGCCACCCCGTCCTGGATCAGCACGCCGTTCTGGAACGCGGTCATCCGCGCGGGCGTGAGCAGCACCCCGCTCGCATCGAACCGCGGGCGTCGGAAGACGATGTCGTAGGACTGCCACGTGCCCGGCGGCAGCGAGGCGTTCACCAGGGGCGGGTATTGCCCGTAGGCGGCACCGGCCTGCCCGTCGGCGTAGGTGTCGTTGTGCCAGGAATCGAGCACCTGCAGCTCGTACTCCTCCATCAGGAAGACGCCGCTGTTCCCGCGGCCCTGGCCCGTGTCCTTCGGCGGCACCGGCGCCGCCCACTCCACGTGGAGCTGCACGTCGCCGAACGTTTCGCGGCTGTACACGAACCCCGCGCCGGGCACCGCCTCCATGGCACCCTCACGCACCACCCAGCCCGCCTTTCCGCCGTCGTGGTTCCGCCAGGCGCCGAGGCCGGTGCCGTCAAACAGGACGATCGCGTCCGATGGCGCCGGCACCGGCGGGGCCGCCTGCCCCGGGGTGACGAGCGGGGGCCGTGGGCGCGAAAGGTCGTGGGCCCGCCAGCCGGACGGCGTCTGGGCAGCCGCCGGGTGGACAAAGCCCAGGACGGCAAGGACTCCAAGGATCGATCGCTTCATGACGGCTCCGGTGTCTGTGGCTTTCTGGCGACCAATTCGACGAACTCCCCCTCCTGGGCGACTTCATCCCGCTGATTCCGCAGCTCGACCGCCAGCGTGACGACGCCGCGGGCCGAATTGCCGCTGGCTCGGCGGGACGCCACCCGCAGGTGGAGCCGGACGGTGTCCCCGTAATGGATCGGGGCGCGGAAGCGCCACGCGACCCCCACCAGGGCCACGAGGGTGCCGCGGGTGAGCCCGAGCTGGTTGGCCAAGCCGGTCGCGACCGCGAGGCCGAGGGCACCATGTGCCACTGGTTGGTCGAACCCCGCGCGGACGGCCGCGGCCGGGTCGAGGTGAATCGGGTTCCTGTCCCCGGACAGCTCGGCGAATGCCCGGACATCCCCCTCCGTCACCGTCCGCTCGGCGGTCGTGAAGGTCAGGCCCTCCTCGAACTCCTCGTAGTACATCCCCATCGGCTTCCCCCGGTCGCTGCGCTCCGACCCGCTGGCCCCCGGCCCCCCTGCCACCCTGGCTCTTGACAGGACCAATATGTCACTCCACATTCGTTCGTAGCAAGAGTGTTATATGTCACTCTCCATACGAGCGTAGTGAATATGGCACGTAAGGCGGTGCCCGGCCTCCGGTCGCAGGACCTCGTGTTCACCCTCTTCGGCGACTACCTGCTGGAGCGGGAGCAGCCGGTGTGGACCGGCGCCCTGATCACGCTCCTCGGCCAGCTCGGCCTCTCGCCGATGGCGGTGCGCACCGTCCTCTCGCGGATGGCGCGGAAGGGGTGGCTCACTGCCGAACGGCGGGGCACCCGCAGCTGGTACGGGCTCACACCCAAGGGCCAGCGGCTGCTCGCCTCGGGCCGCGAGCGAATTTATCACCCGGCCGCCGCTGCCACCTGGGACGGCCAGTGGTCGGTCATCACCTTCTCCATCCCGGAGGAGCGGCGCCGGCTGCGTGACGCCCTCCGGGTCCGGCTGTCCTGGCTGGGCTGCGGGTCCCTGGCGAACGGCGTCTGGATTTCGCCCCGTGACGTCCGCGCCGAGATCGGCGAAATCGCCGCCGAGCTCAAAGTGGCCCGGCACCTCGAGGTCTTCCGGGGCGAACACACCGGGGGGTCCTCCGCGGCCCGGCTCGTGGCGCAGTGCTGGGACCTCGACGCGCTCAACCGCCGGTATGCCGCGTTCATCGCCCGGTGGCGGCAGGACTTCGATCATTGCCGCCAGTGCGGGATGACTGGGGCCCGGGCCGGGGTCCACAAGCCGTGCACCGCCCCCGCCGACTGCTTTCGCCGCCGGTTCCTGCTGGTACACGAGTACCGCGCCTTCCCCCTGGACGACCCCTACCTGCCGCGCCCATTGCTGCCGACCGACTGGAACGGGGAGGCGGCGGCGCGGCTCTTCGAAAGCTATCACGACGTCCTGGCGGGCCCGGCCGAACGCTACGTGACCGCGGTCTGCGCCCAGGGCGACGTCGTCGTCGCCGCGGCCTGATGATGCGCCCTACGCTACGAGGAAAAGCCCATGCGTGAATTCGAGTCCCGGGACGCCGCCTCGTTCGGCTTCGCGGAGGTCCAGTACCGCAAGGCGGACTGGGTGGCCACGGTCACGATCAACCGGCCTCACAACCACAACGCCTACAGCACCCAGGCCCTGCGGGAGCTCGCCACGGCGGTGCAGGACGCCTCCTTCGACGACCGGGTGGCCGTCATCGTCATCACCGGGGCGGGCCACGCTGCCTTCTGCACCGGTGGTGACGTGAAGGAGTACGAGGACGTCTACACGGCCCGCCCGCGGGACTACTGGAAGTACATGGGGCTCTTCCGCGCCTGGATCGAGAGCCTGGTGAACTCCGGCAAGCCGGTCATCGCCCGGATCAACGGCATGGCGGCCGGCGGAGGCAACGAATCGCAGCTGGCGTGCGACCTGGCCGTCATGGCGGAGCACGCCTGGCTCGGCCAGGTCGGCACCCGGGTGGGCAGCGTGGCGGCCGGCGGCGCGACCCAGTGGCTGCCGATCCACATCGGCGACCGGCGCGCCCGCGAGATGCTCTTCCTCAACAGCCGCATTCCGGCCGCGAAGGCGCTGGAGTGGGGCCTCGTCAACCGCGTGGTGCCCTCGGTCACCAAGGACGGCGCGTTCATCACGGGCGCTTCCCCCGAGCAGGTCGCGCTGGCCCAGGCCGGCAAGGACGGCTACGCGATCAGCCTCGCCAAGCTCGACGAGTCCGTGCAGGACCTCGTGGCGCAGCTGCTCAAGCAGTTCCCCGAATGCCAGCGGTACACCAAGCAGCAGGTCAACTTCTGGAAGGAACTGGCCTGGCACCAGACCATCGGCCACGCGCGCGACTGGCTGGCCCTGCACTACGCCAGCACCGAGCCGTGGGAGGGCATGCGGGCGTTCGTCGAGAAGCGGCCCGCCGGATACGTCGCGCTGCGCGAAAAGGCGGCGTCCGGCGGCTCCAGTGAATTTCTGTGGGGCCCCTACCAGAACGACTGTCCGTCCTGCGGTGCGAAGGGAATCCCGACGGGGTTCGCCTTCTGCGGCGCCTGCGGCGTGGCGCTCGCTCCGCACGGCGCGGCGAGGGTGTGATGCCGGACGTCGCGACGGGAACCGTCCGCTACACGCGGGACGGCGGGATCGGGCGGCTGGTGATCGACCGCCCGCCGGTGAACGTGCTGGATCTCGCCACGCTCGAGGCGCTCCAGGCGGCGCTCGCCCGGGCCGCCGCCGACCGCAAGCTCAAGGTCCTCGCGCTCTCGGGGGCCGGCCGGGCGTTTTCCGCCGGCGTGGACGTGGCCGACCATACGGCGGACCGCGTGGGGCGCATGCTCGAGCTGTTCCACGGCGCCATCCGCCGCCTGGTGGGGTTCGAGGCGCCGGTCGTCGCCGTGGTCCACGGCGCCGCGCTCGGCGGAGGCTGCGAACTGGCGCTCGCCTGCGACATCGTGCTCGCGCGGGACGACCTCCGGCTCGGGCAGCCCGAAATCCAGCTCGCGGTCTTCCCGCCGGCGGCCGCCGCGCTGCTCCCGCACCTGATCGGGCGGCAGCGGGCCATGGACCTCGTCCTCACCGGCAGGAGCCTCCGCGCCGACGAGGCGCTCCGGATGGGCCTCGTGAGCCGCGTCTTCCCGGCGGCCGAATTCGACATCGGCGCCGAGGCGGTGCTCGCCGGACTGGCGGCGCAGTCGGGCCCGGCCATGCGGCTGGCCAAGCGCGCGGTGGCCGAGGGAGCCGAACTCGCGTTTGCCCCGGGGCTGGCGCGGGCGGAGTCGATCTATCTCGAAGACCTGATGCAGCTCGCCGACGCGCGCGAGGGCCTCGCCGCCTTCATGGCGAAGCGGCCGCCCGCCTGGGAGGAGTCCGCATGAGCGCCACCGCCACCACCTTCGACGTCGCCGGCGTCTCCGCCCTGGCCCTCGACGCCGCGCTCGGCGAATGCCGGGACCTGCTCGAGGACCCGTCCTTCCCCACGGTCCACGCCTGGAAGGAGTCCGGACGCAAGGTCCTCGGACATTTCCAGGTGTACTTCCCCGAGGAGCTGGCGCACGCGGCCGGCATGCTGCCGGTCAAGGTGCGCGGCGCGCCGGTGGAGATGCGCCTGGCCGATTCGCACTTCGGCTCCTATCTGTGCTCGATCCTCCGGAGCTCCCTCGAGGTGGCGCTCGACGGCCGCCTCCCGCTCGACATGTTCGTGACGCACCCCATCTGCGACTCGGCGAGGAACCTGGCCGGGGTCTGGAGCCGGAACCTCCCCTACCCCGCGCAGATCCTCTATCTCCCGCAGAACGCCAACTCCGCCGGCACCGCGCCCTACCTGCGCGACGAATACGCGCGGCTGCTCGGCGACATCGAGGCGGTGGCGGGCCGGCGCGTGACGGAGCCGGACCTCCAGCGCTCGGTGGCGGTGTTCAACGAGAACCGCCGGCTCCTCCGCGAGGTGTACGCCATCAAGCGCACGACCCCGTGGCTGCTCCCGGTGGACGAGGCGTACGTCCTCGTGGCCCTCGGCGCGCTGCTCCCGCGGGAGGAGCATAACACGCTCCTGCGGGCGCTGGTGCCGCAGATCCGCGCCCGGACGACGCGCCCGCAGGACAAGATCCGCGTCATCCTCGAGGGCGGATTCTGCGAGCAGCCGCCGCTCGACCTGCTGTCGGTCATCGCACAGTCCTGCTACGTGGTGGACGACGACCTGCTGATCGGCCTCCGCTACCTGACCCGGGATGTGAACGAGGCGCTCGATCCCCTCGCCGCGCTCGCCGAGGCGTACCTCGACGGCTCCTCCTACAGCCCGGTCCAGCACGACACCCGGAAGCCCAAGGAGCACATGCTCCTCGAGCGCCTGCACGGCGCGGGCGCGCAGGCGGCCATCATCGCCGCCGCCAAGATGTGCGAACCCGGGCTCGACGAGCAGGTCGCCTACACCAAGGCCCTCGACGAGGCCCACATCCCGTACTTCGTGACCGAGTTCGAGGAGAAGATGTCCGGCTTCGACCAGCTGCAGCTGCAGCTCGAGACGTTCGTCGAAAGCATCCTGTTCGACTGAGGAGGATCCGTGCCCACCACCGAGCAGGCGATCGTCGGACGGGGCGCCCAGGAAGGCGCGCAGCTCATGCGGGAGTGGTTCGCGCGGCTCGACACCGCCGCGGAGCGCGGCGAGCCGGCCGCCTACGTGTTCGTGATGGGGAGCCTCGCCGAGATCCTCCGCTCGTTCGACATGCACCTGGTCTTCCCCGAGATCAACGCGCTGCAGACCGCGGTCCGGCACGTCGCCCACGAGTACCTCGGCGCCGCCGAGGACTATGGCTACTCGCCGGACGTCTGCGGGTACGTCAAGGCCGACGTGGCGATGCAGCTCCAGGGCGGCAAGCACCCGATGGGCCGCATCCCGAAGCCGGCGCTGGCGCTGGCCACGAACGCCTGCAACACCTACGTGAAGTGGGCCGAGTTCTGGGAGCGCTACTACAAGATCCCGATGGTGACGCTGGACATCCCGGGCTCCCGGAGCGCCGACGGCGGCGCCGCGCGGGGCACCCCGGCCTTCGAGTCGGACCGGCGCTACCTCGAGATCCAGCTCCGCGAGCTGATCGCCAGCTGCGAGCAGATCACCGGCCGCCTGTTCGACCTCGAGCGCCTTCGCGAGGTGCTCGGGTACACCAACCGGATGGCGGCGGCGTGGCAGCGCATCCTCGAGCTGAACCAGGCCCGTCCGGCCCTGTTCAACGCGCTGGTGGACGGCACCATCTACCTCGGCGTGCTGAACGCGCTCCGCGGCACGCGGGAGGGCGCGGAGTATTTCGAGCGCCTGGTGGAAGAGATGGAGTACAAGTCCGCGCAGGGGATGGGCACGATCGCCGAGGAGCAGTATCGCCTCCTGTTCGTCGGGGTCCCCTGCTACCCGATCTTCCGTCGGTTCCACGAGATGTTCGCGGACCGGGGCGGGGTGTTCGTGGCGTCGAGCTACCTCTGGTTCGCCGCCGGCGGACTCGACCTCGGCTTCCAGTACGACCTGGCCCGGCCGGTCGAGAGCCTCGCCGAAGGGGTGCTGGTCGGCGTGCGCCACGCCGGCGACGCGATGCTCTTCCACGACCGGTCGCTCATCGAGCAGGTGGACCAGTTCCAGGCCGACGGGATCGTGTATCACCCGGTGAAGAGCTGCCGCACCGTCTCGACGAGCCTCGCCGGCAGCCGGAAAGCGATCATGAAGGCCCGCGACGTCCAGTGCCTGTTCATCGAGTCGGACATGATGGACCGGCGGGTGGTGTCTGAGGCCCAGCTCAAGAACCGGATCGACGCCTTTTTCGAGGGTCTCGACTCCCGGCGGTTGCGCACCGCCGCGGCGACGGCCTGACCGGAGGACGGATGCGATACGCAGGCGGGGTGGACGTCGGCTCCACGCAGACCAAGGCGGTGGTGATCGACGAGGCACGGCGAATCGTCGGCCGGTCGCTGATCATGACCGGCGCCAACGTGGTGACCGCGGCGCAGGAGGCCTTCCAGTCCGCGCTCGATGACGCGGTGGTCCGCGAGGCCGACGTGGGCTACGTGATCGGCACCGGGTATGGGCGCTACAAGGTCACGTTCGGCAACGACCAGGTCACCGAGATCAGCTGCCACGCGCGGGGCGCGGCGCACCTCTTCCCTGGCACGCGCACCGTGCTCGACATGGGCGGCCAGGACACCAAGGCCATCCGGGTCGACGCCAACGGCGACGTCCTCGACTTCTGCATGAACGACAAGTGCGCGGCGGGCACCGGCCGGTTCCTCCAGGCCGCCTCGTTCGCCCTCGAGATCCCGCTCGGCGAGCTGGGCGGCATTGCGCAGAAGAGCCAGCGGCCGGTCAAGATCTCGACGACCTGCACGGTCTTCGCCGAGTCGGAAGTGCTCGCCTGGGCCGCCAAGGGGAAGAAGATCGAGGACATCCTGATGGGCGTGCACCGTTCCATCGCGGCGCGCTCGGTGGCGCTGCTGACGCGGGTCGGCGTCGAGGAGCGGGTCACCTTCACCGGTGGCGTGGCGCGCAACATCGCAATGGTGGCCATCCTGAACGAACTGCTCGGCGTCCCGCTGCAAGTGGGGGAGGATTCCCACTACATGGGCGCCCTCGGCGCGGCGCTCTTCGCCATGGACCGAATCCTCGCGGGACAGGCGGCCACGGCCGCCAGGGCGGCGTCATGACGCTCACGGCAGGGATCGACGTCGGCTCGACGTACACCAAGGCCGCGCTCGTGGGCGACGACGGAGCGCTCGTGGCCACCACGATGATCTCGACCGGCTTCCGGCTCGACGCCGCCGCCGAGGAGGCCTACGCCACCCTGCTCCGCCACGCCGGGCTCACCGCCCGGGACGTGGCCTACGTGGTCAGCACTGGCGCCGGCCGCTACCAGGTCGGCTTCCGCGACCTTCAGGCCACCGACCTCACCGCGCAGGGCCGCGGGACGCGGTTCTTCTTTCCGCTGACCCGCACCGTACTCGACGTGGGCGGGCAGACGATGAAGGCAAGCCGGCTCGACGACCACGGCCGGGTCGCGGCCTTCCGGCTCAACGACAAGTGCGCCGCCGGGACCGGGGCCTTCCTCGAAAAGACGGCCCGCTACCTGGGGTTCGGCACCGAGCAGATCGGTGCGCTGGCCACCGGGTCCGCCGACGCCGCCTCGATCTCGGGCGTCTGCGCCGTATTCGCCGAGTCAGAGGTGATCAATCACGTGTCCATGGGGCGGCCCCCGGCCGAGATCCTTCACGGCGCGATGGTGTCGCTGGTGTCCCGCTCGGTGCAGCTCATGAAGCGGGTGCGCCTCGAGCCCGAGGTGACGCTGGTCGGCGGGATCATGCGCTACCCCACCATGGTGCGGGTGCTCCGCGAGCAACTCGGCCAGGACGTGAACGTGCCGCCGGAGCCGCTCGCGCAATTCACCGCGGCCATCGGCGCCGCCGTCCTCGGCCGGCAGCGGCTGGTCAAGCGGGCCGCCGCCGGCGTGGCCGCCTGATGGGTCGCGCGCTCCCGGTCTTCGATCCGGCGGCCCTCCAGGAGGACGCACTGGTGCGGGAGGGGTGGCTGCGCCGGTTCCTGGCCGTGGGACTTCGCCTCGACGAGGCCACGGCGCTCTACCGGAGCCTCGGCTTCGATGTGCGGCTCGAAGCGCCCACCGCCGAGGACCTGCGCGAGGAGTGCAGCGACTGCCACGAGGAACTGCAAAAGTACCGTGTCGTGTACACCAGGAGGCCCGCGTGAAGGCCGCCGTCTTCCACGCGCCCCACGAGCCGCTCCGGCTCGAGGAGGTGCCCACCCCCGAGCCCGCCGCGGGCGAGGTGCTGATCCGCGTCGCGGGCTGCGGCGTCTGCCACACCGACCTCCACTACGTGGACCACGGGACGCCCACCTTCAAGCCGCCGCCGATCATCCTCGGTCACGAGGTGGCCGGCACGGTCACCGAAGTCGGCGCCGGGGTCACCGCGTTCACGCCGGGCAGCCGGGTGCTCATTCCCGCCGTGCTGTCCTGCGGTCATTGCACGCTCTGCCGCTCAGGCCGCGAGAACATCTGCGAGAACAGCCAGATGCTCGGCAACCACATCAACGGCGGGTACGCCGAGTTCGTCGCGGTGCCGGCCAAGGACGTGGTGCTCATGCCGGACGACGTGCCGCTGGTGGAGGGCTCCATCATCGCCGACGCCGTCACGACGCCGTATCACGCCGTCGTGCGCCGCGGCCGGGTCACCCCGGGTGACTGGGTCGCGGTGTTCGGCTGCGGGGGGGTCGGGCTCTCGCTGGTGCAGATCGCGTCGGCCGTCGGCGGGCGGGTCATCGCGGTGGACGTCAAGGACGCCAAGCTCGAGACGGCCCGGCGCTTCGGCGCCACGGCGGTGTTCAACGCCGCGACGACCAAGAAGCTCGACAAGGAGATCCGCGCGCTGAGCGGCGGCGGCGTCGACGTGGCCTTCGAGGCGGTGGGCAAGGCGGTCACCCAGGAGGCGGCCCTCAACAGCCTGACCACCGGCGGCGCGCCTGGTGCTGGTGGGCTACAGCCCCGAGACTCTCCCGCTCAACGCCGGCCGGGTCATGTTCCGGGAAATCGAGGTTCTCGGGTCGCTCGGCTGCCGCCCGGTGGACTATCCGCGCGCCATCGAGATGGTGCGCCAGGGCCACGTCCGGCTCATGGACCTCGTGACGCACCGCTTCCCGCTCGAGCGCATTGCGGAGGCGCTCGACACGCTCCGCGGCGGCGACGCGATCCGCGTGGTGGTGACGCCGTGAAGCTCACCGATGCCCTGCTCGGGGAACACGGCGCGTTCTACGCCCAGTTCGACCGGCTGGAAGAGATGGTGCCGCACGCGGGCACCGCCGGCGAGGTGCGGGAGCAGGCCGCGCTGCTGGCGTCGGCGCTGGTGACCCACGCGAGGCTGGAGGATGAGTTGCTGTTCGCCCGGATGCGGTCGGCGGGCGCCGACACCGGGCTGCTGGACACCATGGAGGAGGAGCACACGATCATCGCGGGGGGACTCACCAAGGCGCAGGGAACGCAGGAACTCGCCGTGGCCCGCCGCGAACTGCTCGACGCCGTGGCCCTTGCCCGCGAGCACTTTGCCCGGGAGGAGCGGCTGGCCTTTCCCCTTGCCGAAACTACGCTCGGCGCCGGCATCCTCACCGCCCTCGGTGCCGCCTGGTCCCAGCGGCGCGACGTCTTCCTGGAAGGTGCCTAGGGCAGTTCGACGATCTGCATCCGGTGCGCCTTCCGCCCGCCGCGGGGCGTGCGCTCCGCGCCCTCCTTGCCCGCCACCAGCGCCGCCGCCTTCGCCATCGTCCTCGCCGCCAGCTCCCGCGCCCCCTCGTGCAGCTCGTCGCTCTGCCGGACGAATGCCACGTTTTGCTCCATGTCCTCGGCGGACCAGCCGCGGCTGTGGGCGATGAACGGGAACTGCGGGAAGTCGAAGCCCAGCTCGGAGAAGAACATCAGCATCTGCCCCGCCACCGACTGCACGTTGTCCTGCCCACCTGTGATGATGAACGACGCCGCCTTGTTCCGGATCAGCACCCGGTCGCGGATCGTCACCTGGTTCTGGATGCAGTTCATCCGCTCGATGAGCTTGAAGTAGAGCGAGCTCGCACTGCCCCACCGGATGGGTGACGCCAGGATCACTGCATCGGCCCAGAAGACGAGCGCTTCGTAGACTTCCGCCATCTGGTCGTCGGGGTCCATCTGGGTGATGGAACAGGGCCAGGTGCAGGCGTGCGCGCTCTTGGAGTAATACCCCTCGCAGTGCCGCACCCGAAGGTCGTTCGCCTTGATAAGCTTCGTCTCCGCACCGAGGACCCCGGCGTGCGCCAGCGCGATTCCGAGCAGCGCGTCCGAGGTCGAGTAGCGCGGGAACGCCGCGTCCATCGCGGTGGTGGAGAGTCCGAGGACGCGGACGGGGCCCGGTTCGCGGACGAGGGGCCGCTCCAGCGGATGGCGCTCGTGGGGCGGCTTGTGGCGGGTCGTGGCGGGCGTGAGGTTGAGCAGCAGGCGGCCCCCTTCCTCCCGCAGCTCGTGCCGGGGCACGCGATCGTCCTCGTACCCCGGTTCGCCCTCGCCGGTGGTCCGGTGAAACTTGTAATGGTGCCAGGGGCAAACGACGTACTCCCCGTCGAGCGTCCCCTCGCCGAGGGGACCGGCCGCATGGTTGCAGACACCGGACACCGCACCGAACCGGCCATCCTTGAAACTCAGGGCGATCTTCGTCCGGCCGATCGTGACCTGCCGGAGCGGCGTCGACCGGAGTTCTTCCACCGCGCCGATGTCGGCCCAACCGGCCTCATCCCGAGCGCTCATCGGGCCGCCGCCTTGCTCACGCGGGAGTGCTCGGGGATGGCCACCGCGAGGCGCTGGCAGCGCATCACCGGGCTACGCGTCACGCACGAACCGCACCGCGTACACCGGCGGCAGGTGCTCGGACACCGTCTGCCAGGAATCGCCCTGGTCTTCCGACAGCCACAGCGAGCCGGTGGTGGTTCCAAAGACCAGCCGGTCGCCGGTTTCGTCGATGTCGAGTCCGTGCCGGTAGGTGAGATCGTACGCCTGGCGCTGCGGCAGCCCTTTCGTGAGGGCCTCGAATGTCCGGCCGCCGTCGCGGGTACGGTTCACGATGACGCGCCCATCCACCGGGATCCGTCGCTGGTCGCTCACGCCGGGCACGAACCACGCCGTGCCGCCGTCGCGCGGGTGGACCACGACCGCAAACCCGAAGGAGGACGGGGCCACCTCCAGCTCGCGCCATGACGCGGCGTCGTCGGTGGACCGGAAGATCCCGTTGTGGTGCTGCACCCACCATTCCGCCGGCTGCCCGGGGCATTGCACGACCCGGTGCACATCCTGGACGTGGGGATCGCGGGCCTGCTCCGGCGGGAAATAGTCGGCGCGCATCCCGTGGCTGCTGATCTTCCAGGTGGCGCCGCCGTCAGCGGTGGCCCAGACACCGCCGGTCGAGACCCCTACGGCCACCTGGCGTGGGTCACGGGGGTCCACGCAGACCGAGTGGATTCCCGGGTAGTCCGCCCCGCCTCCCACCCACTCGAGCCGCTTCGGGTGATCCCAGAGCGCGGTGTTGAGTTGCCAGGACGTTCCCGCGTCATCCGAACGGAAGAGGCCTCCGGGAATCGTCCCGCACCAGAGCGAACCCGGCCGCGCCGGGTCGGCCGCCTCGAGCGCCCAGACCAGTTGCACGCTCTCGGGGATGGTGCGCCCCATCGGGTCCGTGCGCGGCGCGCTGCCCTCCGGCCGCGGCGGGAGCGCGGGCGTGGTGACCTCCTCCCACTTCCGCGCCCCCTGGCGCAGGCGGTGAACCTTGACGCCGAAATGCCCGTGCCCGAGGGAGGTGTACACCGTACCGTCACGCGGGTCGGGGAGGACCATGGTGGCGTTGTCGCCGAGGAAGTGGACCTTCTTCACGGTCCACCGGGACTTGCCGCGCTCGATCTGGAAGAGGCCCTTGCGGGTGGCGGCGAACAGGCGAGTGCTCATGGTGATGCTCCTGGTTGGTTCCGGCGTCTATCCGCCCGACAGCGCCTGCATGACGTACACCTCGGCCTCGGGCCCGACCGCGTCGCTCAGCCCGGCGCGGTCACGGATCATCCGGCCATCGACGAAGATGGCCATGTGCTTCCGGAGCTCGTTCTGCTCGTCGAGCACGTAGCCCCGGGCCCGCGGATTCGCGGCGAAGACGGCGTCGAGGACCTGCCGGACCGTGGCACCGCTCACCGTGCTCGGCGGGCACGCCACGTGGCGCTGGATGGTCTCGGTGAAGTGCACCTGCGCCACGGACCGTCCTCCCAGGCTCAGAGCAGGATGCCGGCGATCGTCGCCGACATGAAGTTCGCGAGCGTCCCCGCGAGCATGGCGCGAAGCCCGAGCTTGGCGAGATCGCCCTTGCGGGTCGGGGCGAGGGCGCCGATGCCGCCGATCTGGATGCCGACGGAGCTGAAGTTGGCGAAGCCGGCCAGGGCGAACGAGGCGATGGTGAAGGACCGCGGGTCGATGGTCCCCTTCAGCTGCCCGAGCTGGGCGAAGGCGACGAACTCGTTCAGCACGGCGCGGGTGCCGAGGAGGCCGCCCACGGTGCCGCTGTCGGCCCAGGAGACGCCCATGACCCAGGCGATCGGCCGGCCCACCCAGGAGAGCACCGTCTGCATGCTGTCCGGGAACCACGCCACCCACCCGTGGATGGCGCCCATGCCGCCGTTGATCAGGGCCACGAGCGCGATGAACGAGACGAGCATCGCGATCACGTTCAGCATCAGGTGGAGCCCTTCGCTGGTCCCGCGCGCCGCGGCGTCCACCAGGTTCACGTCGGTGATCGGGATGTCGATCTTGGCGTCGCCGTAGGTCTCCGGCGTTTCCGTCTCGGGCTCGAAGAGCTTGGCCATCATGATCGTGCCCGGCGCCGTCATGATCACCGCGGTGAGGAGGTGCCGCGCCTCGACGCCGAAGGCGATGTACGCCGCCATGATGGCGCCGGAGATGTGCGCCATGCCGGACGTCATCACGGTCATGAGCTCGGACCGGGTCAGCCTGGCCAGGAAGGGCCGGATCGTGAGCGGGGCCTCCGTCTGGCCCATGAAGATCGACGCCGCGACGTTCATGCTCTCGGCGCCGCTCGCATGGAGCACCTTGCTCATCACCCGGGCGAACGCCCGGACGACCACCTGCATGATCCCCAGGTAGTACATGATCGCGAACAGGGCGGAGACGAAGATGATGGCGGGCAGGATCTGGAACGCGAAGATCACGCCGAGGCTCGAGTTCGGCTTGCCGAGCTCGCCGAAGACGAAGGTGGAGCCGGCGTAGGAATAGTGCAGCACCGCGGTCACGAACGCGCCGAGCCGCCGGAAGAGCTCCTGCCCGAACGGCACGCGAAGCACGAAGATCGCGAAGCCCACCTGGAGGGCCAGCGCGTATCCGACGATCCGCCAGCGGATCGCCGCCCGGTTGCTGGAAAAGGCATACCCGATGCCGAGGATCACCACGATGCCCAGCAGGCCGGTCAGGCGCGTCGAGAGCGGCGTGGTGCCGGTCGGCGTGTCGTTGTACAGGGACACCGGCGGGGGCGTCGCCGAGACCGTGGGTGGGGCCTGCTGCGTTGGAGTCTGCCCCATCAGCTGCGACACGCCGCGTCCGACGGCGCCCGGCAGCGTCCACGAGGCCGCGAAACCGATCGTCAGGCAGGCGACCACGAAGAGCCATCGGCGGAAGCGGGCTGCGATCATGACAGGAACTCCGGTCGACGGGAGACGGCGGAAGGAATCCGAAGCGCTAATTAATGGTGACGCTCGGTGGCCCGCTAGGGGGCGCGGGCGCTAGAACCCGCCGCCACCCCCGCCGCCCCCACCCCCGCCCGAGGAGCCGCCGCCGCCGAAGCCGGAGCCGCCCGAACTCCGCGGCGAAGAGCTCATCGCGCTCGCGGCGTGGGTGGAGAGCGCACCCAGGCGGCTGGTGAATCCGCCCGTGTTGAATCCGGCCGGGTTGCCGCCGACGTACCACGACGGCGGCTCCCGCACGATGTCCTTGAACGCGCTCGCCCACTTCTTTTCCACCCCGAAGGCCATGGCGTAAGGCAGGAACCGCTCGAACATCTCGGGCGTCTTGACCACGCGCGCAAAGCGGTCGCTGTCCACGCGGTGCAGGAACTCCTCGAACCCCCGGGTTCCCTCATACGCCCGCGCGCCGGCCACCGTCCGGGCCGGCATGATGCGCCCGAAGAGCGCGACGATCGCCGCGCTGAGGAACCCGCCGAGGAGAAACGGCAGCGGCGTCATGCTGAGCCGGGCCCCCAGCACCGCGCCGCCGATCGCGACGAGCGCGCCGAGCACCACCCCGCCCCCGATCCATTTTCCCTTCACGTGGTCGGGCCGCGAGCGGTAGAGGCCGCGATTCACCAGCCGGTCGTAGATCCCGTCGCGAATCCCCGGCAGCTGCTTGTAGAACTCGTTTTGCAGCTCGGCCAACCGGACATCCTGCTTCCCTCCGCCGAAGATTCCATCGAGCATCGCCTGCTCGTGGGGCTCGAGGGCCCGCGCGCCCGCGGGCGGGTCGAGCCGCCTGAAGGTGTACTCCGTGCTCGAGATGAGCCCGAAGAGCGTCGTCTCTTCGGACTCCTCGATCCTGAGGTGCCCGCCCACGGCCAGGTCCACGAGGGTCGCGGTGATGTCCCGCATGTCCACCGATTCGTCCAGCAGCGTGCCGGCTTCGGCCGGGGTGAGCCCCAGCGGCGGTTCGTACTGGGCCGACACCGGGCGCTCCTCGGGGTCGCGGCCGACCCGGCGCCACATCAGGAACATGCCGAGGAAGACCGGGATCGGGATGGCCAGCGGCCAGTTGGCGGCGAGGAAACCCGCCGCCTTGTCGGTGGCCGTCGGCTCCACGACCGCGCCCTTGTCCCACCCGACGACGCCCGTAAGGCCCTCATGGAACCCGAGCGGATGCGGCATGCTGATGCGGACGACTGGTACCCTCGGTCACCACCTCGGCGTCCCGGGCGGTCGAGCCATAGGCGCCGTTGAAGGCGATGGCCCGGACGCCCGTGGCCGCGGCCGGCAACTCGATCCGGGCGGTGGCGGCCTCGATCGGCACATCCCATTCGTCGCCGGTCAGGTTCCAGTAGAGCTCGTCGTGGTCCTCGAAGAACCGCAGGCCGTTCACCGCACGGTAGCGGAAGATCACGGTCCGGGTGGTGTCGGCGGCGCCCGGCACCCAGAGCTTGAACTTGATGTAGTGCCGCTCCCGCGCCTGCTCGACCTTGAGCGGAGCGCCGGCTCCGTCCGTGGCGCTGACGTTCGCCAGGCGCAGCGTCCAGGTGAACCCCTGCGGAGTGTGGTAGGTGACCGGCACGGTGCGGTAAATCCCGTTCCAGCTGCCTGTGAACTGCGCGGTGATCGTCTCGGTGACGTCCACCGTCCCGTCCCGGTTCACGACGATACTGGCGTCGAACTTCCTGATGGCCAGCGAGCGCTGCGCCGATGCCGGGGCCGCGGAACAGAGGAGCGCAAGGAGCAGGGCAAGGCGCCTCACGGCTTGTTGCCCAGATCGATGGACGGCACGGCCCCTTCGGCCCGGTCGCTCAGGCCGAAGAACTCCGCCGCCCGGAAGCCGAACGGGCCGGCCAGCAGGTTGGAAGGGAATTGCTGCACCTTGGTGTTCAGGTCGCGGACCACCGCGTTGTAGTAGCGGCGTGCGTTCTGGATATGGTCCTCGATCTCGGTGAGGTTTTTCTGCAGCGCGAGGTAGCTCTCGGCGGCACGCAGCTCGGGATACGCCTCGGCCAGGACGAAGACCTGGCGGACCGCACCGGCCAGGACCCGCTCGGCCTCTCCGGCCGCGGCCGGCCCGCCGGCGCTCACCGCACGGTTCCGGGCCTCGACCACGGCGTCCAGGGTGCCGCGTTCGTAACCGGCGTGCCCCTTGACGGTGGCCACCAGCGAGGGGATCAGGTCGTGCCGGCGCTTGAGCTGGACGTCGATGTCCGCCCAGGCGTTGGCCGCCAGTTGCCGGAGACGCGTCAGCGCATTGAAGGTGTAGATGGCGTAGGCGGCGAGCAGCGCCAGGACCAGCAGGACGAGTCCCATGGGTACGCTCCTGAATGGAGTTTTCTCACCGCCTTGCGAGCCTGGTGACGCCAGCCCACACCGCGAGACCGACCACCACCACCGCGACGAGCTGTATGATATCCGCTCGCGGGCGAGACGCGAGCAGTCCAATGGCGATCAGCACGCAGCAGACGGCCAGCACGGACCCCGCCGGCGCGACAAACGCGCCCGGCGCGCGGCCGGCCCGCCGCCGGAGCACCGGCAACGCCGCGCAGGTGACGATGTAGATGATCACCCGGAGCCCCACGGTGATCGTCACGGCAGACGTGAAGGTCGTCACGATCGTGAAGAGCAGCATCCCCGCCGCGGAGACGAGCAGGCCGACGTGCGGCGTCCGGAACCTCGGGTGCACGGCGGCGATTCCCGCGGGCAGCTGCTTCCGCTCCGCCATCGCGAACGGCATCCGCCCCGCGGCCAGGAGAATCGCGTGTGCCACGCCGAGGGTGGACAGGAGCGCGCCAACCACCATCACGAACGCCCCCACCCTCCCGAACGTCCGCTCGGCGGCGTCGGCCAGCGGGCGCGCGGAGGCGGCGAGGTCGGGGAGGGTGCCGACCGCCACAACCTGCACGCCGGTGTAGATCAGCGCCACCACGGCCAGACCGGCCAGCAGCGCAAAAGGGACGGTCCGAGCTGGGTCCCGCACCTCGCCGCTCGGCACGCCGAGGACCTCGAACCCGCTGAATGCGTAGATGGCCAGGAGCACGGCACCCGACATCGCGCCGGCGGTCGGCACGACGGACGGGATCAGCAGCCGGACATCAACAAAGAAGATGCCGACGACCACGAACAGCGCGAGCGGGATGAGCTTGCCAAGGGTGAGGACGTTGTTGACGGCGGCGGCACGCCGGACGCCGAGGATGTTGACGGTCGCCAGGAGGGCGACGAGGGCGGCGATGAGGGCGATCCGCCATGCGCCGGCCGTGACTACCGGCGCGAACCACCCGACGTAATTGACGAAGAGGTTCGCCACCGCCGCAAAGCCGCCCAGTTGGGTGACCCACATCAGCCAACCGACCTCGAACCCGACGACAGGGCCGAAGGTGTCGCTGGCATAGAGGTACGGCCCGCCGGTGTCCTGGTACCGGCTGCCTACCTCGGCGAAGCAGAGGGTGATGCAGAGGACCACGAGGCCGGCCAGCAACACGGCCGCGACGCTCATCGGGCCGACGCCGGCGTAGAGCACCGCCGGGATCCCGAAGATCCCGCCGCCGATGACCCGGTTGACGGCGAATGCGGTGAGGTCGCGCCGGCCGAGGGCGCGAACAAGCGTGGGGTCCGTGGCGGTCGTCACGCCTCAATGTAGCGCGCGGCGGACCGGCAGGGCGAGTCAGACGATCAGCTGGTTGGCGACGACCGTGATGGCGAGGTATTCGGTGCCGGGTACCACGGAAGAGATCGCGGGGAGGACAAGGCCGTCGCCGTCCCGTCGGCGGAACGTGAGGTCCCTCGGCTGACCCGGCGCCGCGGCAGCGAGCGCAGAATCGCCCATCACCACCCCGAGGTCGCTGCCGAGGCGCACCAACTCGCCGACCGAGGCGTAGCCCAGCATCTGGGCGAAGGCATGATTGGCCAGCAGCGGCGCGCCGGCGGTGGTCAGCAGGCAGAGGGGATGGGGCGCCCGGTCGAGCAGCGCCCGCATCAGTTCGCGATCGTGGCGCAGTCCCTCCTCGACTCGCCGCCGTTCCGCGGCGGACTGCTTGAGGTCGGCCACCTGCTTGCGGAGGTCGGTCAGCTCGTTGACGAGCTCCCGCTTGTCCCGGTACTGATCGCGCATGCGGATCCCCGCTCGGTCCCTGGTGCCCGGCGCTGGCCGGCCTGTCCCTGTGGACGAGCGGAGGAGGGGGAGCGACACAGGGAGGCGTGCGGCGCGTCGGCCCCGTACCTTCGGCTACTGCAGATGCAGCTTCCTGAGCAGCGCCTCGAACCGGGGATGCCCCCGGAGCGGAGCAAAAAGGAACGACGCCTTGAGGCCGTAGAGCCCACCTGAGTGGTCCACCAGGCATCGCTCGAGCGCGTCGATCGCCGTGTCGTACTCGCCGAGTCCCGTGTAGACATACGCGAAGTAATATGGCGTCACGTATTCCTCGCGCGAGCGCTCCTCGAGGCGGCGCAGCACGTCACGGGCCTCCGGCTCCCTGCCCGTCAGGGCGTACGCCTCGCCCAGCTGCGCGAGGAACATCGCGTCGTCCAGCGTGAGCTCGGCACCCTGCCGAAGTTCGGCAAGGCCCTCCTCCACCCGGCCGAGCTTCACGTACACCCAGCCGAGCGTCGCGTGTCCCCGGCCGTACCCCGGGTCGAGGGCCACCGCGTGTTCCGCCGCGGGGAGCGCCTCCTCGTAGCGACCCGCGCGGAGCAGGGCCGCCGCCAGGTCGGTCCGGTGGGACAGCGGGTCGAGTTCCTGCGCGCGGGTCACGAAGGGCAGCGCCTCGTCGTGGCGCCCCAGGGCCGCCAGCATCCGGCCGTAGAGATCGTTGGCGTCCGCGTTGTTCGGGCTCAACTCCAGCGCACGCCGGAATTCCGCCTCGGCGGCGCCCCAGTCGAAGTCCCGCACGTAACGGAGGAAGCCGAGCATGCAGTGCGCCTCGCTCAGCGCGCCGTCCAGCGCGAGCGCGGCGGCCACCGACTGCCGGGCCAGCGCGAACCCCTCCTCGGGCCGGAAGAGGCCACCGCCGGAGGCGAGCGCGAGCTCGGTGTAGGCCTGTGCGAGGTCCGCATGCGCCAGGGCGAAGCCCGGGTCCTTCGCGATCGCCCGCCTGAAATAGTCCACCGCCTGGCGGAGCCCCTCCGCCGTGTGGCGCACGAACCAGTGCCGCCCCTGCAGGTAGAGCTGGTAGGCCTGGAGGTCGCGCGTGGGCCCGCGGTGGATGCGGGTCTGTTCGTCCGGAGAGAGCTCGGCCTTGAGCGCCGTGGCGATCTGGAGCGCCACGTCGGACTGGATCGCGAAGATGTCGTCGAGCTTGCGGTCGTAGGTCTCCGCCCAGAGGTGCTGGTCGGTTTCGGCGTCGATCAGCTGGGCCACGATCCGCACCCGGTCGCCCGCGCGACGCACGCTCCCCTCCAGCAGGGTCGCGGCCGACAGGAGCTGGCCGATCTCCCGCAGGCTCTGCTCGCGCTTCTTGAACATCATCACCGAGGTGCGCGAGATGACCTTGAGCGACCGGATCTTCGAGAGCTGCGCGATGACGTCCTCGGTGATCCCGTCGGCGAAGTACTCGTTGTCGGGGACCGCGCTGAGGTTGAGGAAGGGGAGCACGGCGACGGACCGCACCGGCGCCCGCGCCACGGCGCCGTGGGCCAAGGCGGCCGAAAACTCGGAGACGGTCGAGAACCGGTCGGCCGGGACCCGGGCAAGCGCCGTCCGGATCACCCGTTCCACCCCCTCGGGCACCAGCTCCCGGACCGTCCGGATGCGGGGCACCGTGTCCATCACCTTCCGGGCCTGGATCGCCTGCGCCGTCGAGCCCGTGAACGGCGGATCCCCCGCGAGCATCTCGAAGAGCACGCAGGCCAGCGAGTAGACGTCGCTCCGGGAGTCGACCGCCTCGCCCACCGATTGTTCCGGGCTCATGTAGGCCGGCGTTCCCACCGCGAAGCCGGGATCGGTGAGCGGCTCGCCGGCCGCGGCCTGCAACGCCGAGGCGATGCCGAAGTCGCTCACCACCGGATGGCCTGCCTGGAGGAGGATGTTCTCGGGCTTGATGTCGCGGTGCACGACGCCGGCGCGATGGGCGTACGCGAGCGCGTCGGCCACCTCGCGGGCAATTCGGAGGGCGTCTTCGATGGGCAGCTGCTTCTCGCGGGTCAGCAGGTCGCGGAGCGATTCTCCCTCGACGTAGGGCATGACGAAGAAGAGGAACCTCTCGTCCCGGCTTCCCGGCTTTCCCGCCTCCCCGCTGTCGAACAGCGGCAGGATGTGCGGGTGACTCAGCTGGGCCGCGATCTCGATCTCGCGGAGGAAGCGCCCGGAGCCGATGGCCTTCGCCACTTCGGGACGGAGCACCTTGATGGCGACGCGTCGGCGGTGCTTGAGGTCTTCGGCGAGGAACACGACGGCCATGCCGCCGCGACCGAGCTCCCGCTCGATGCGGTAGCGGCCGGCGAGGGCGTCTCGGAGCAGCGTCATCACATCGGTCTGCATAGCCGGAAAGGTCGTCCTCCTGGCCGGCGTCTCCGCCGGTGGTCCCCGCGCCTCAACGCGGCTTCGCGAGCGCCCTGATCCGGGCCGGATCGAGGCGCCCTTTGGCGCCCCAACCCCTCACACCTTCGGGAATCTCCGGGCGGAACTGCTCGTAGAGCGCGAATCCGGTCTCCTCCAGGCGATTCGGCGACACGGACGCGGCGAGCTCGCGCATCGCCGCCTCGACGTCGGGAAGGGCGGCACCGAACTTCTGTCCCAGATATCGCTGAACGCTGGCCGGGCTCTCCGGGTTTCCCTTCACCGCCGCCCGGAGCCCCTCGGGGGTGTTGAGCACCACGACGGCTCGCCCGAGCAGAAGGACAGTCTCTCCGGCGGGCGGGGCGGGCTTCCGTGGCTTCCTGCCGGGAGGGGTGGGTGGCGGGGCTTCGTAGATGCCGAGCCGGCGGCCCTTGGACTGTGCGTTGAGTCCGGCGACTGCCTTGCCGAGCGTCAGCGCGGTGGCGTGCGGGTACCCCAGCCGCTCGGCGACGATGGCGGCCCAGAGGGTGAGCACGGGAGCGCGGTTGACCAGAATTGGCGGCGTCGCCACGGGCGTTTCTCGATGCCTCGACGCGGGGAGGTGGCGGTATGCGAGCGGGATCCGGGCCGGCGAATTGACATCGCCGGCCGGCGGCCCGCTAGGTCCCCGAGCCGGACGTTCGCTTCCTGGATTCCCCGCTGGGCCGGGGACGCGGCGGCCAGGGCGGGGGTCGATACCCTGTCACGCCCGCGATCGCCGAATTGACCCATTCGATGACCGCGGCATACCCGAGGCTCTCGGGGTCGTGCGACAGGTAGCCGGAGACCACCCCGATCACCTGGAACCCCTGGCCCAGCTGGAAGCTGAGCGTCCGGTCGCCCAGGCTGCCGCGGATGACGGCGTGCACATACTCCTCGGCGGTGATCCGACCGACGAACCGGTGGAAGTCACGGAGACGCGCGCCGGCCCGGATCCGGAGGAGGCGGAGCTTGCGCGCCAGCTTCCGGCGGGCCGCGTAGAGGGCCTTGCCGATGCCGTGGCCCTGGAGGAATGGGTGCACCATCACTTCGGCGCCGTAAAGGGTTCGCCCCCGCACCGGGTCATGATTGGTGAACATCCCGCCGTCGGTGATATCCCGCCAACTGGCGCCGAGGCCGTAGTCCTCCCAGAAGAGGATGAGACTCGACGCCATCCCGAGGAGAGTACCGGACTCACGATCCACCGCCACGAGCTGCCCCTCGGGGAAGAAATGCAGGTGGCTCGCGAGTTGCGCCTCGCTCCACGACGGCGTGGTGGGGTACACCAGCGCCGAGAGCTCGCGGACGCCCGGGAAGTCGCTCGCGCGCATGGCGCGGACGTCGATCGAAGGGGAGCCCGCGGGCCGGGCCAGGGGAGGAGTCATCACCCAATACTCCACAATCAGCCGACGCGAGGAAGTGACCTGGCGCACAGAGTGGTGCCCCGGGATGGCGTCGGTCCCGGTCCATATTATCCTACTCGATACCTCCGACGGGAGCCACCCCATGAGCGGCACGGTCGTTGACCAGATTCTGGACGCCCTCCGACTGACCTGGTCCCAACTGCACATTCTCTCTCCGCGACTCGTCAGTGCGACGCTCCTGCTCATCGTCGGGTGGCTGTTCGCGCGGATGGTGCGCACGGGCCTGTTGAAGCTGCTCCGGCTGATCCGCCTCGAATCGGCGGCCGAGCGGACGGGCGTCGAGACCTTCCTGATGCGGGGCGGCGTCCCCTTCACGGCCGTCACGCTGATCGCGAACGCGGCGTACTGGCTCGTGATGCTCGTGGTGGCGCTCGCCGTGTTCAACGTCCTCGGGCTGCAGGTGTCGGCCGCGCTGCTCGACCAGGTGGCGGCGTACTTCCCGAACATCCTCGTGGCGCTGGTGATCGTGGTCTTCGGCCTCATGCTGTCGCGGCTCCTCGGCGCCACCGCCGAGACGTACCTGAACAACGTCGGCGTCGAGCACGCCGAGGAGATCGGCTACCTGGCGCGCGGCGCGACCATCGCCTTCGTCCTGACGCTCGCGCTGCGCCAGCTGCAGTTCGCCGGCGACGTCCTCCTCGCTGCGTTCGAGCTTGCCTTCGGCGGCGTGTGCCTGGCCCTCGCCCTGGCCTTTGGCCTGGGGGGCAAGGACTGGGCGGCCAGCATCCTGCAGCGCACGAGAAAGCCGAGATGATCGTCGACTGCCACGTCCACCTGAACAACTACCACGAGGACGCCGTCGAGAGCCTCCCGGCGCGCCTCGCCGAGCTCAATCGCGCCATGCGGCTCAACCGGGTGGACATCGCGGTCATCCTCACGTCGTACAAGGTGACGCCTGGCCGTCCCTCGACCCTCAGGGTCCTCGAGGCGGTGCGGGAGCAGCCGCACCTCTACGTGGTGGCGGGGCTCAGCTACGAGGAGTTCGTGCCGGCCGAGCTCGACGCGCTCGAGCCCCACGTCGCGGCCGGGAAGCTGAAGGGCCTCAAGCTCTATCCGGGCTACCAGCCGTTCTATCCTGCCGATCCGATGTGGGAACCAGCATACCGGTTCGCCGCGCGCCACAAGCTGCCGGTCATGATCCACTCCGGCGACACCTACGACCCGCGCGGCAAGGTCAAGTTCGCCCATCCGATCCACGTGGACGACGTGGCGGTGGACTACCCGGACGTGAACTTCGTCATCTGCCACCTGGGCAATCCGTGGATTCGCGACTGCATGGAGGTGGTGTACAAGAACGCCAACGTGTACACCGACCTGTCCGGGTTCGTGCTGGGCGACTTCACCGACCGGTTCGAGACGTACATGAGCCGGCAGGTCCAGGACATGCTGCTCTACGGCGTGGAAGCCGAGAACGTCCTGTTCGGGACGGACTGGCCCATCGCCACCATGGAGAGTTACCTGGACTTCATGGAGCAGATCGCGATTCCGCAGAAGGACCGGCAGAAGATCATGTGCGACAACGCGCTCACCCTGTTTCGAATCGACCCTGCCACGAGTCTCCTGAGCGGAGGCCGGGGATCCAGCGCATGGTGGAGGCGCGAGGCGAGGTGATTCGGCGTCCGGCGCCCCCCGCCTCCAGAGTTACTGACCCGGCGCGACGATCACGAGCGGCTGCTTCAGGGTCTTGCCGGCGGCCGCGAGGGTGACGATGTATCGCCCGGGTTTCACGTACTCCGTCGGCTCCCCCGGCCCGGCGGTACGGAGGCTTGGCTTGGGCTGGAGATCCCACACCACCCGGTTGAGGCCGAGGTTGCCCCGTGCCGTCAGCTTTGCTACCTCTCGCGCCTTCCCGCCCACCGAGTCCTCGATCGTGATCGTCACGTCTTCCGGGCTGAACGCCTTGAGGTAGAAGTCGATGGTCGCGCCCGCCGGCGGATTCTCCGCCACGTAGAAGTTCTGCCCCCACAGGCCGTTCTCCTGCGCCTTCCAGAACGGCTGGGCCGGCCGAATCGTGAACAGCCAGGCCGCCGAGTCCCGCACGGCCGAGGTCAACTGCTCGAGTGCGAGGATGTCGTCCAGGATGTAGATCGAGCGGCCGTGGGTCCCCACGATCAGGTCGCGATCGCGCGGGTGGACCTGGATGTCGTCGAATGCCACGGTGGGAAGCCCGTTCCGGAAGCGGTTCCAGCTCTTCCCGCGATCGACGGTGAACCAGAGCGCAAACTCGGTCCCCGCGAAGAGCAGGTCGGGGTTCGCCGGGTCCTCTCGGAGCGCCTTCACCGGCCCGCCTGCCGGAAGGTTGCCGGCCAGCGGCCGCCAAGTCTTCCCGAAATCGGTGGTGACGAAGACGAGCGGAGTGAAGACATCGCTCCGGTGCCCGTCGATCGCGATGTACGCCGTGGCGCTGTCGAAATGGCTCGCCTCGATGCGGGCGACGTAGAGGTTGGCCTTCGGCAGGCCCTTGAGGTTCCGTGCCACGTTGGTCCACGTGGCGCCGCCGTCGCGGGTGACCTGCACATTCCCGTCGTCGGTGCCCGCCCAGAGGATGCGCGGAGAGACCGGCGACTCGGAGAAGCTCACGATGGTGTTGTAGGTCTCCGCCGACGAGCCCGCCGTGATCATCGTCTCGGGATTGCCGGTCGACAGGTCGGGGGAAATCGCCTCCCAACGGTCGCCGCGCGAGGTCAGGCGGAAGAGGCGATTGCCGCCCAGGTAGAGCACGGTCGGATCGAAGTGCGAAATGGCCAGCGGCGAATTCCAGTTGAAGCGGAAGGCCGGCGTCCCTTCCTTGGGCTGCGGCTTGATGGCATACATCTGGTTGGTGCGCAGGTTGAGCCGGTAGGCGTCGCCTCCCTGGCACTCGGAATAGACGATGTCGGGATCGGTGGAATCCACCTGCACGTAGTACCCGTCACAGTCGCCCACGCGGTACCAGTCGCCGTTCCAGATCCCGTTCTGGGCGTGCTTCTGGGACGGCCCGCACCAGGAGCCGTTGTCCTGCAGCCCGCCGCAGATCCGGTACGGCGTGCGGAAGTCGTAGGTCACCTCGTAGTACTCGCCGGTCGCGACGTTGTTGACGAAATCCCAGGTCTTTCCGGCGTCCCAGGAGAAGTAGATCCCCCCGTCCGTGCCCAGGACCAGGCGATCGCGATTGGCGGGGTCGATCCAGAGGGCGTGCAGGTCGCCGTGCGGCTTCTCCGCGCCGTCGGCGCGAAAGGTGTGCCCCGAGTCGTCGGACACGTGAAGCCCGAAGCCCAGGATGTACACGCGGGCGTCGGTGGTGGGGTCGATCCTGACCTTGGAGAAGTAGAAGCCCCGGGGCGCGATGTCCTGCATCCGGCGCCAGCTGGCCCCGCCGTCGTCCGAGCGGAACACGCCGCCGGACCGGCTCTTGATGTCATCGAGGCCTCGCGGACCGCCCTCGTCCGACTCGATGACCGCGTAGAGGACCTGCGGATTCTTCGGGTAGATGTCGAGGCCGATCCGGCCGGTCTGCGCGGGCAGGCCGGTCGTGAGCTTCGCCCAGGTCTTGCCGCCGTCTGCGGTCTTGTAGATGCCGCCGACCGGACCGCCAGAGCGGAAGGACCAGGGGGTGCGGAGCCGCATGTACATCGCGGCGTACACCACGTCCGGGTTCACCGGGTCCAGCACCAGGTCGACCGCGCCCACCGAGTCACCGAGCTGCAGCACGGCCTTCCAGGTCTTGCCGGCGTCGATGGTCTTGTAGACGCCCCGTTCGCGGTTCTTTCCCCACAGGTGGCCGAGCGCCGCCACCCAGACGACGGAAGTATCCCGCGGATCCACGGCCATCGCGGGGATGTCGTGGGTCTCGTCGAGCCCCATGTGGGTCCACTTGCCGCCGCCATCGGTGGACTTGTAGACGCCGTTCCCCCAGCTCGAGGAGTTGCGGCCGTTCCCCTCGCCGGTGCCGACCCACACGAGGCTGGTGTCGGTGGCCGAAAGGGCCACGGAACCGATCGACGCAACCGGCTGGCCCTCGAAGGGCGCTGACCAGGTGGTGCCGTTGTTCGTGGACTTGAAGAGCCCGCCCGTGCCGGCCGCGGCAAATATCGTGGACGACCCCGGACGGGCGGCAAAGGCCGACATCCGCCCCCCCATCACCGCGGGGCCGATCGCCCGAAACTTGAGGGAGCGGTACGTCAGCGTGTCGAGGACCGTGGTCGGAGCGGGAGTGAGGCTCGCTTTGCGCTGCTGTGCCGCAGCGGGGGCAACGAGGCCAAGAGTCAGGACGAGGAGCGCGAGAGTGACGTGGAGAGCGCGCATGGGCACCAGTGGGGTAGAGGATGTCCGGTAAGATGTCCCCTTTCCTGCGCGTCATCAACAAGCAGCCCGGCGAGCTGGTGTGTCCCCTCACGCCGCGGTTCCCCCACCGCTCGCGCCCACGGTCGCAAGGTACTGGCTGTACGCCGCCTCCACGTTCGCGACCTGCTTGGCCTGGAAGTGCCAGAGCAGCCACGCGCCGATGAGCACCGGAATGCCAAACCACGCCATGATCACCATAATCGTGAACAGCCCGCCGATCGCGAAGCTGATGATCGCCAGCTTCTTCAGATTCTGGTACGGGGCCAGCATCGTCTCCTTCTGGGCGTACAGGACGTCGCGATCGCGCGATCCGGTCGCCTTGAAGATTCCAAGCGCGGCCTGCTGACTGACAGAACTGAACGGATTGCTCGCTCCTGCTGGCATGAGACCCATGATGATCTCTCTGGTGGGGGATGGCCGCCGCGCCGGTTCCCGGCGGCGGGCTAGTATGCGGCGCATGGCGGGACGTGTCAATGCGGGCCACCCCGCAGGCGGGCGGGAAGTAGGCGATCGACGGGCGATCGGACCAGTACGCCTGGCGAGCGTGCTCTGCGAAATGATCGCGCGCTCGACAAGGATCCCGCCGCGCGGGGGGTTCCTCGGGGCGCGCTTGGGCCGCCGGAAGCCGTCGCGACCGTCGGCGGCCGATCAGGCCAGCGCGAGCAGTGCCACGACAAAGGGCCGGCAGATCTCTGCCGGCCCTTCGTCGTCCCCCTCGCGGCATTGCCTCAGGGCGTGCGGGTCGCCGTCCAGTGGCTGTTCTGCGTCACGCTGTCGGTCGCGGCGATCATGGTCACCGCCGTGCCGGTCCAGGTGTTGCCCGACACGTGCCCCACGGCGATCCACTTCATCTGCGGGGTGCCCGCGGGCGCACCGGCCGGGATGAACGGTGCGGACGACCAGATGACGCTGTCAGCCGAGAGCACCCCCGTGAAGGCCACCGAGTCGGTGGGCGCCTTCGCGTCCATCAGCTTGCCCTCGAGCCCGCCGGCGGCGTTCGTCATCGCCACGGAGGTCCAGGTGGAGAGGACGGAGTCGGTGCCATTGGCCATGGTGCTGCCCGTGTAGGACCCCGTGACGTCGGTGACCGTGAGCGCCGGCCGGCGCGGCGGGGGCCTCCACCTTGGGTTCCTTCGCACAGCCAACGGCCAGGACCAGCATGGGAAGAAGCAGGACTTTTCGCATAGACCCTCGCAGAGGTGGAGACGCGGCGCGACTGCAGCCGGGGGAAGCATACACCTTCTCCCGGAGCCCGCAACCAGTGGCGGCAGCACCTCGGCGCTCGGGGAGAATGCCCTGGACCTCGAATGCACTGCCGGGGCCGCTCCGTCGCGCGGCCCGCAGCGGGCTGCGCGGCGGCGACTGGACCACACCCCATTGACGGGAAGCGCCTCGCGCGGCACCTTGGCAGGAGCGTGACGTCCCCCTCGTCACCTGGATGATCGCCATCGAATGTCCGGGCACCGTCACCGGATGTCCCGGCCCACCCAGGCAGGAGGAAATGGCATGTCGCGCCTGCGCTTGGTCGCGCTTTGGTTGGTCCTGCTTCCGGCGCCCGCCTCCGCCCAGCAACTCACGCTCTCCATCCCGATCGACACACTCGTCGCCCGGGCCCGCCGCGATTCCACCGATCCCCTCGTGTGGTACGACCTCGGCATGGGGTACTGGTACGTGCGGAGTTTCGTCAACGCCGATTCGGCGTTTCGGCGGGCGGACGCGATCGACCCGCGCGTGCCAGAGGTGCAGCTCGCCCTCGCCTATCTGCCCTACGCCAGGCGGCCGAAGCTCTGGGGAGAAGAGGCCCGGGGCAAGGTGCCCCCGGCACTCGTGGCGACGGTCAACGAGTCGAACCGCCGCTTCCGGCGAGCCTTCCTGCTGGACCCGATGGTGGACATGCGGGTCATGGGCCTTGTGGTGCCTCCCCGCGACGCCATCGTGATCAACTTCAATTCCGACCGATATTACGCGGCGCTGGTGGTCGGCCTCGAGTACTTCTGGGGTGGAGATTACCCCTCCGCCTACGCGTCGTTCGAGAAGGCCTACACATTCACCTCGGACAAGGACCGCGACCAGATCCCCGGCTTCGTGCTCTGGTATCACGGACTTGCGGCCGCGCACATCAACGAGAGCGCCACCGCGGTGGCGGACTTCCGGCTCCTGCTCGACCGGGCGCTGGAGCGGGAGAAATCCGACTCGGTCACCCGGTTCGCGATCCTCCCCTCCAACACCATCAGGTACGTGCTGGCCGTCATGCTCCGCCGGGCGGGACAGCCGGAGCAGGCCAGCGAGGAATTTCGCACGGTGCTGACCACCGATCTCTCCTTCGAGATGGCGCACGCACAACTCGCCGATATCGCCGAGCGGTCGCACCGCTGGTCCGATGCAGTGCAGGAGCGCGAGCGGGCGCTGGAAGCGAGCCCCGACGACCCCGGGCTCCTGCTCGACTACGGTACGACGTTGGTGGGCGCGCGTCGCTACCAGGACGCGACGGCCGCGCTCCTGCGTGCCGAGCAGGCGATGCCGCTCAATGCGCGGGTGCCCTACCTGATGGGCCAGGCCGCCGCAGCCGACGGCCGAACGGAAGAGGCCATCGCGGCGTATCGCCGCTTCGTCGCGATCGCCCCGGACCGGTTCTGGGCGCAGGTCAACCAGCTGGAAGCCAAGTATCCAGCACTCAAGGCCAACTGAGTGATCACTCTCCGCTCGGCAGAGGGACCATGGATGCACCCCGCGATGCCGGCGCTCCTGATGTGCTGCATCGCGTTCGCCGCACCGCTGGGTGCGCAGTCGCTCAAGGTCGAGGCGACGGTCCCCGAGCTGCAGGCACGGGCGACCCAGGATTCGCTTGACCCCGCCGCGCACTACAACCTGGCCATGGCGTACATGGGAAAGAAGCAGTTTCCCCAGGCGGAGCAGTCGCTCCAGACAGCCCTCGTCATCGATCCGCGATTCGCGGAGGCGCAACTGGCGCTCGCGGTGGCCCGGGATCGCAACGAAGAATATTGGCATCAACAGAAGGGCGACAGCGCGCGGCGCGCCGCCGCCCGGGAGAACCGGCAGCTCTACCAGCGCGCATTCCTGATCGATCCCTTCGTGGACGTTCGCCTCATGGCGCTCCTCTATCGTGTCCCGGCCGGCTGGAGTTCCTACCTCGATGCGGTGAAGGCGTTCGTCGAAGGGCGCTATCCCGAGGCCTATCGCGGCCTCGGCGCCCAGATCGACGACCGGCCCAGGCGTCAGCCACGCGACTCGGCGGGGGAATCGCTGCTGTGGCTCCACGCCCTCGCCGCCGTGCAGGTCAAGGAGTACGCGGTGGCCGAGGAGGACATCCAGGCCCTGATCCGGCTGGCCAGTCGGCCATCGCAGAAGGACTCCGTCGATACCGAGCCGCTGGACGTCAACGAGTACCGGTACATGCTGGCCGCGCTCAAGCAGCGAAGCGGCTCGGCGACCGAGGCGCTCCAGCTGTACCGAGAGGTCCTCGAGGCCGATGTCTCCAACTACATGGCGCACGTGCAGATGGCCAGGATCCAGGAGGACGCGAAGAACTGGCCGGCGGCGGTGGCCGAACGCCGGCGCGCGACAGAGGTCAATCCTGACGACGCCTCCCTGCTGACCGACCTCGGCGTCACCCTCGGCCGGTCGGGAGACTTTGCGGGCGCCGCAGACGTGCTGCGCCAGGCCTCGGCCGCAAATCCGCGTGACGTCCGGCCGCTCTTCTGGCTCGGGATTGCCGAGATGCAACTCAACAACCGGGACGCGGCCCGTGCGGCGTTTACGCGGTTCGTGGCGGTGGCTCCATCGCGCCAGGAAGGCCAAGTCACCATCGCCAAACAGAAATTGGCGGCTCTTCAATGAAACGGCTCTTGGTCGCCGCTGTCCTCCTGTCGCCGGCGCCGCTGGCGGCTCAAAGCACGACCTACGAACAACTCCAGACCTTCTCCGGCGTGCTGAGCCAGATCCGCGCCAACTACGTGGACTCGGTGGAGACCGCCCTCCTCGTGCGCGCCGCGATTACCGGCATGCTCAAGTCGCTCGACCCCCACAGCTACTATGTCTCGCGTTCAGACTTCGAGGTGCGACAGGCGTGGGACGACGGCCGGCTGGCCGTCACCGGGCTGTTGTTGGAGGACGGGGAGGAGGCGCCGATCGTCGTCGCGGTGCAGCCAGCCAGCCCGGCCCAGCAAGCGGGGATCATGCCGGGCGACCGGGTCCTGCAAGTCGATAACGTGGCCACCACCGGCAAGGGGGCACGCACGGTAGAACTTCAGCTGCTCGGTGAGAAGGGATCGAAGGTGCGGCTGATGCTCGAGCGCGGTCCACGCATCGAACCCGACACCTTGTCGCTGACGCTCAAGCGCAACGTGGTGGAGCACCAGGTCGTGCCGCCGCCTCACATGGTGAACAAGACCGTGGGCTACGTCCGCTTGGAGCAGTTCACCGTGGCCGGTGTGCCCAAGTTCGAGTCTGCGGTCAAACAACTGCGCGGCGATGGCGCCCAGGTCCTGATCATCGACCTTCGCGGAAATCCAGGCGGCAACGTGGCGGCCCTGATCGAGATTGTCGCGATGTTCCTGCCGGCCAAGTCCGACGTCATGCATGCGCAAGGGCGAAAGAAGACCGGGCTGGAGACCGTGACCACGAAGGACGACGGTGAATTCCGCAACATGCCGTTGATCGTGCTGGTGGACGAAGGAAGCGCCAGCGCCTCCGAGATGCTGGCTGGTGCGCTGCAGGACCACGACCGCGCGCTGATCGTGGGGCGCCGCTCCTTCGGCAAGGCGCTGGTGCAGATGGCGCTGCCGCTGCCGAATGGTGACGTCGTGTGGCTCACCACCGCGCGGATCGCCTCGCCCAGCGGACGAGTCATCCAGCGGAGCTACACCGGGGTGGAGGCCGAGCGCTACCGCGAACTCGCCGGCAAGCCGGTCGTCGGCACCGATACGCTCCTCCTGTACCACACCGACGCCGGGCGCCCAGTACGGGGTGGAGGCGGCATCACGCCGGACGTCGTACGGGAGGCACCGCCGCTGCCGGTGTGGTTCACGGCCGCCGCGGACACCGGCCTCGTGCTCGCCGTGGCCGACAGCGTTGCAGAGACGCTGCCGAATACCCCCGCCGCCCGTGACGCCTGGATGTCCGCCCCGGCGCGGTGGGACTCCCTGCTCGTGACCCCGTTCCTCGCACGGGTGCGTTCCACCCTCGGCGTGCGCGCCGAGCCGGATCTCGCCGTGCGCCAGCGTCTGGGACGAATTCTCGCTGACCGGGTGGCCGAGGTGCGCTGGGGGTCGGAGGCCGGCGCGGCCTTCGCAATCGCGAATGATCCGGACATCGCACTGGCCGTGGAGCAGGTGCCCAAACTTCAGCAGCTGCTGCACACGCCGTAACGCCCCATCTTGACCCCTCCACCTCTTTCGGTATATTCGGATCAGAAACCGAAGAAAAACCGAAAGAGGACGCCATGCCGCCTGCCCCCCCGCCGCCCCGGCCCACCACCTACCTGTCGACGCGTCCTAACCCGTTGGTATACCAGCGTATCCGGGTCTGCCCCGAGTGCGCCGGGCCCGTGGCCCACAACTCCGGCTGCGTCACCTGCACCGCCTGCGGATGGGGGCGCTGCGGGTAATGCACCTCCTCGTAACCGTGAGTAAGGCTCGGCGAAGGGAATGGTCCGCAGGCGCGTCGGTTCGCGACGCCCGGAGCGACCGCGGCGCGGAGGGTGCGCGAACCGCAGCGCCGGAGGAGCATCCCGAGCCGGGCGCCCGCGCGGGTGCCCAACTCTCCCTGCTTCCGCCCCCGCCCACAAGGCTGCTCCCCGTCCTGGGCGTGGTCGAGGGGCGCGCCGTCACCTTCGAGGCCGTCCCCACCCGCTCGGTGCTCAACAGCCCCGCGGCCACGCACATGCCGTTCTGGTCCGTCAATCCGTATATCGGCTGCGAATTCGGCTGTACCTATTGCTACGCCCGCGACACGCACCGCTGGACCGTGGAAAAGACGGAAGGTGACAGGGGGACAGGGGGTGAGGGCGAGTCCTTCGAAAATCGTATCCTCGTCAAGATCGACGCGCCGACGATCCTCCGCCGGACCCTCGATCCCGCCCGCATCGACGGTGCTCCCATCGTCATCGGTACCGCCACCGATCCCTACCAGCCGGCCGAACGCCGATTTCGCATCACCCGCGGGCTGCTCGAGTCGCTCCTCCCGCACCGCGGGCTCCATCTCGGCATCATCACCAAGTCGCCGCTCATCACGCGGGACACCGACCTCCTGGTCCAGCTCGCCGAGCGGCACACGCTGAAGATGCACATCTCGCTCGCCGCCCTCGAGGGACGGCTCGTCCGGCGCATCGAGGCCCGCTCCCCCGCCCCGCACGCGCGGCTCCGCGCCCTCGGCCGCCTGGCCGCCGCCGGGCTCGACGTCGGCCTCCTCGTGGCCCCCATCATTCCCGGCGTCACCGACGGCCGGGAGCAACTGACCGCGCTCTTCCGCGCGGCGAAGGAAGCTGGTGCCCGTCGCGTGGCCGGGGAGGCGCTCCGACTCGGCCCCGCGGCGCGGCGCCACTTCCTTCCGCACCTCGCTCGCGAGTTCCCCGACCTCGCCGAGCGCTACAATCGCCGCTACGGACACCGCCAGACGGCGGGCCGGGACTATCTCAGCGCGCTGGCGCGGCGGGTGGATGCAATCAGGCGGGAGGTCGGATTCGAGGAGAAAGGAGAAAAAGGACTTGGGACTTAGAGGGGCGGAAGGAGAAAAGGCGAAGGAGGCCCTCCTTGCTCCTTTCACCTTCTACCCCTCCAAGTCCCTAAGTCCCTTTTCTCTCTCCTCTGGTTTCTTATGTCACGATCTGTCCTGTTCATCGACCCCCCCGCCTTCTGCACCACCGTGGAGGCGCTCGTGGCCCCCGCGCTCCGCGGGCGGCCGCTCGTCGTGGCGGCGCCCGGCGCCGACCGCGCCACCGTGCTGGCCCTCTCCGCCGAGGCAGAGGCTGCCGGCATCACCCGCGGCATGGCGGTGCGCCAGGCCAGGAAGCGCTGCCCCGACCTGGTGTTCCTGCCGCCCAATCCAAAGCTCTACGCCCGCGCCTCCGCCGCGCTGCACGATATTTTCCGCCGCTACGCGCCGATCATCGAGCCCCGCGGCTACGGTCACGCCTACCTCGACGTCACCGGCACCGGCGCCCTCTTCGGCCCGCCGGTGGACGTGGCCCTCCGCATCCACCGCGAGGCGCGGAGCGGCATCCGCCTCCCCGTCACCGTCGGCGTCGGCGCCAACAAGCTGGTGACCGCCGTGGCCGCCGGACAGCGGGACGCCGGCGGAGGCACCCGCACCAGCCGCGACGCCGTCGTCCCCGTGCCCGAAGGCGGCGAGGCCGCCTTCCTCTCGCCGCATCGGGTGACGCTCCTCCCTGACATCGAGGAACGGATCCGCGAACGGCTCGACGACTACCAGCTCGACCTCATCGGCGAGGTGGCCGCCGTGGGCGCCCCCGCCTTGGGCCAGGTCTTCGGCAGGGCCGGCGCCGAGCTCCACGCCAGGGCGCGCGGCATCGACCCCCGCCCCGTCCTCCCCCCCGCCGTCCGGCGGGAGTTCCGCGCCGCTCATACGCTGGCCACCGACACCAACGACCTCGGCGTGCTCCTGGCCCTCCTCCGCCGGCTCACCGAACGCCTCGGCGCCAGCCTCCGGACCCGGCACCTCGTGACCCGTCGGCTCCGCCTCGACCTGGCCTACGCCGACTACAGCACCAGCCGCCGCATCGTCACGCTCCCCGGCGCCGCCCTCGACGTGGCCCTCCTCGACGCCGCCCGTCGCGCCTTCACGCTCGCCAATACCAGGCGCATCGCCGTCCGCACCGTGGCCCTCGCGGCGGAGCAGCTGGCGGAAATGGAATTGCAAATGGAGTTGTGGGACAGCGGGAAGGCGGGGAAGCGGGGAAGCGGGGAAGCAGAAGATCAAATCATACTCCAGACTGCTATTGATCAGATTCGTAACCGATGGGGTGTGCCGGGCATCGCGAGAGGACAGGGACGCACACGGCACGCGTTCGTGGAGCGATGAGGGAGGCCGGGGATCGTCGGCGCAGGCAGCACGCAGGGGAGCGGAGCGGGGTGGTTAGAGTGCCTGCCGGAGCCGACGACCGCGGCCGACCCATAAACCGGGCCGATGAAGGAGGCCGGGGATCGTCGGCGCAGGCAGCACGCAGGGGAGCGGAGCGGGGTGGTTAGAGTGCCTGCCGGAGCCGACGACCCCGCCGACCGTACAGACCGTAGACAGAAAGACACGCCAATGGCAACGACGTACTGCGCAGTGGCGCCGGGCCACGAATGGCACGGCCCCTATCACGACACCGAATACGGCGTCCCCCTCACCGACGAGTCGGCGCTCTTCGAACGGCTGGTGCTGGAAATCAACCAGGCCGGCCTCAGCTGGCTCACGATCCTCAAGAAGCGCGAAGCCTTCCGGAAGGCGTACAGCGGGTTCGACGTCGAGACGGTGTCCCGCTATGGCACGCGGGACACCAAACGCCTCCTGGCCGACGCCGGCATCATCCGCAACCGCCTCAAGGTCGAAGCCGCCATCCACAACGCGCGACAGCTGTTGGCCCTCAGGGCGTCCCATGGCGGTTTTGCCGCCTGGCTCGACGCGCATCACCCTATGACGAAGCCGGAATGGGTCAAGCTGTTCAGGCAGACCTTCCGATTCACCGGCGGCGAAATCACCGGCGAATTCCTCCTCAGTACCGGCTACCTCCCCGGTGCCCACGAACCGGGTTGCCCGGCCTACGCACGAATCCTCAAGCTGAATCCGCCGTGGGGGAGGCAAGCAGGAGAAAAGAGAAAGAGGACTTAAGGACTTGGAGGGGTTGAAGGAGGAAAGAAGAGGAGACATCATCGCCACTTTACTCCTTTCTCTTTCCGCCCCTCCAAGTCCCAAGTCCCTTTTCTCCTTCCTCATAATCCTGCGGTCCGCATGTTTACCCACCTCCACGTCCACAGCCACTTCTCCTTCGGCTTCGGCGCTTCGAGCCCGGAGGCGCTGGTCGAGGCCGCGATCGCGCGCGGCTTCCGTACCCTCGCTTGCACCGACACCAACGGCGTCTACGGCGCGGTCGAGTTTCAGCAGGCCGCCGAGTCGGCGGGCATTCGCCCCATCCTCGGCGCGCACCTGGTGCTCGAGGGACAGGAGGCGGTGGCGCTGGCGGTGGATGAAGGTGGCTGGGGGGCGCTGTGTCGGGCGGTGACGCAGATCCACTGGGGTGGAGGCGGGGCAGCGGGGCCGGGGGGCAGCGGGGCGGTATCGCTGGGCAGGATCGTCGCGCACGACCGTGCAGGTGTCATTCTCCTTTCCCGCTCCGTTGCGTTCCTAGAGCAAGTTCGCTCACTGAGCGGCCCGGCCGATCTCTACGCCGAGCTGGTGCCAGGGCGCGAGCGCCATGGCGTCCTCGCCGCCGCACGACGCCTCGACCTTCCCGTCGTGGCCACCAACGCCGTCGCCTTTGCCAACCCCGAAGACTGGGCCCGCCACCGGCTGCTGGTGGCCATCGGCCAGAACACGACGCTTGCGGCGCTTGATCAATCTGCCTCCCCGCCCCGCTGCCCCGCTGCCTCGCCGTCGTCTGCGTGGCTTCGCCACGCGGACGACTTGGCCCACAGCTTCCCCGACTGTCCCGACGCGCTCACCGCCGCCGCGGACATCGCCGAGCGCTGCCGCTGGCGGATTCCGCTGGGGCGGGTGGTGCCGCCGCGGATGACCGACCGCACCGACGCCTTCGAGCAGCTCCGGGCGCTGGCCTACGCCGGCGCCGAGCGGCGCTACGGCACCATCGCGCCCGTCACCCGCGACCGGCTGGAGCACGAGTTGGCCATCATCGGGATGAAAGGGCTTCGCCGACTACTTCCTCGTGGTGCACGACATCGTGGCGCACGGCCCGACCCACTGCGGCCGCGGTTCCGTCGCCAACTCGGTGGTGAGCTACTGCCTCGGCATCACCCACGTCGAGCCGCTCGGTGCCGGGCTCCTCTTCGAGCGGTTCCTCAACCCCGCGCGCACCGACCCGCCCGACATCGACCTCGATTTCCCCTGGGACGAGCGGGACCACGTGCTGGCCTACGTCTTCCGCCGCTATCCCTTCCCGCGCGCGGCGATGGTGGCCAACCACAACTGCTTCCGGCTCCGGGGCGCGCTCCGCGAGGTGGCCAAGGTGCACGGGCGCCCCGCGGGGGAAATCCGCGAGGTGACCCGCCGCATCCCCTGGTATCACGAGGGAGAGCCGCTCGACAGCCTCCTCGCTACCCACCCCAATTTCCGGGGCCTCGACCTGCCGCAGGCGTGGCAGGGCTTTGCCCGCGAGGCCGAGCCGCTGGTCGGCGTGCCGCGGCACCTCTCGCTGCACCCGGGCGGGGTGGTCATCGTGCCGACGGCGCTCACCGACCACGTCCCGCTGGAGCGCGCGGTGAAGGTGCTCGACGGCGCGCCGGAACTCACGGTGCCCGTCATCCAGTTCGAGAAGGACGGGGCCGAGGACGCCGGCCTCGTCAAGATCGACCTCCTCGGCAACCGCTCGCTGGCGGTGATCCGCGACGCGATCAAGGCGGTGCACGCCAACACCGGCCGCCTCCTCGACTACACCTCGCAGGAGGCGGGGGAGGACCCGGCCACCAAGGCGCTCTTCCGCACCGGGCAGACGATGGGTGTCTTCTACACCGAGAGCCCCGCCTCGCGGCAGCTCTGCGCCAAGTCCCGCGCCGACACCTTCGAGTTGCTGGTACTCAACACCAGCATCATCCGCCCGGCGTCGAACCGCTTCATCCGCCAGTACCTGGCCCGGCTCCACGGCGAGCCCTATGCGCCGCTGCACCCGGTGCTCCGGGACACGCTCGCCGGCACCTTCGGGATCATGGTGTACCAGGAGGACGTGGTGCATGTCTGCCAGGCGTACGCCGGGATGTCGCTGGCCGACGCCGACGGGCTCCGGAAATCGCTGCAGAAAAAGCGGCCCGGCAAGCAGCTGGCCTCCTACGCGGCGGAATTCCTGCGCGGGGCCCAGTCGCTCGGGCGGGACGACGCCGTCACCGAGCAGGTCTGGCACATGGTGATGTCCTTTTCCGGTTACAGCTTCTGCAAGGGCCACTCGGCGTCGTACATCCAGGTGGCGCAGCAGGCCTGCTACCTCCGCGCCAACCATCCCGCGGAGTTCATCGCCGCGGTGCTGGCCAACGGGGGCGGGTTCTATCACCCGTTCGCGTACGTGGCCGAGGCGCGGCGGATGGGGCTGACGATCCTGCCGCCGGACGTGAACGCGAGCGAGTTCCACACTACGGGGAATGGGAAGGAAGTCCGCATCGGCCTGCAGTTTGTCACGGGGCTGTCGGCGTCCGGCGCTGAGGCCATCGCATCGGGGCGCTGCGTTGACGTTCCCCCTCTCCACATGGTGGAGAGGGGGGCAGGGGGTGAGGTGAAACGGCGGGGCCGCGGGACAGCGGGGCAGCGGGGCCGGCCGTACACCGACGTGGCCGATCTCCGCATCCGCGCGCGCCTCTCGAACGACGACCTTCGCACCCTCATCAAGGCCGGTGCCTGCGACAGCATCGCCGGCGACATGACGCGGCCGATGATGTTGTGGGTGGTGGACAGCGAAGCGGCGGGACAGCGGGGTCGCGGGGCCGTCGATTTACTGCCTCCCGGCCTCGCTGCCTCCCTGCCCCGCCTGCCCAACTACTCGCCTGAACGACAGCGACAGGACGAGTTCGCCGCCCTCGGCTTCCTCACCGCGCACCACCCGATGGCGCTCTACGCCGAGCGGCTCCGCCGCTTTCGGCTGGTCCGGAGCCCCGACCTGCCCAGGCACGTGGGACAGACCGTCGTCCTGGCCGGCATGCTCACCACCGCCAAGCCGGTGCACACCGTCACCGACGAACCGATGCAGTTCGCCACCTTCGACGACGGCGACGGGCTGGTCGAGGCGGTGCTCTTTCCCGAGATCTACCGGACGCGGGGGCACGTCCTCTTTGACCAGGGGCCGTTCCTCATCCGCGGAAAGGTGGAGGCGGAGTTCGGCGCGGTGACGGTCACGGTGACCCACCTCGAGCGGGTGGACCGGACGCCGGCGCGGGCCGGTCGGTGAGCAGGGTGCCGGAGGTCCGCCGGAGGCCTATCTTGAGGGCATTACTTCCAGTCATCGAGACGCCGATGCGCTCCTCGCCGCTCAGACTCGTGCTCCTCCTCCTGGCCCTGGCCGCCCCCGCAGCGGCCCAGAACGCTGCGGTGCCCAGGCCGGACGCCGCCACGCCCGCCACAGACACCGCCGCCGCCCCGCCGACGGCCATCCCCGTGTCCGAAATCCCGGTGCGGGCCGAGGCCGTCGAGGCACGCCTCGACGAGATCCGGCAGAGCCTCCCTCGTGAACGCGCGATCGCCGAGATTCAGGACGCCTATACGGCGACGCAGGACACGATCCGCGGGCTGATGTCACTGGAGGCACGGCCCGGCCAGGAGCACCCGACCAAGCGGTCCCTGACCGACAAGCACAACGAGTGGGCCCGACGGGTCGGGCAGATGCGGAACTGGCAGAAGACCGTCAGCGAACGGACCAATGTGCTGAACGAGCTGCACGTGGAGCTGGGCCGCCGGGAGACGAGCTGGCGCCTCACGATCACGGATGCCATCCAGGCGAACGCGACGGCGGACGTCGTCCAACTGGCGCAGGGCGTGCTGAAGAACACCATCGCGGTGGAAGACAGCGTCAGCGCCCGGCTGGGGGAGGTCATCCGCCTCCAGTCCCAGATCACGCGGACGCTGGCGACGCTGCAGCAGGCGGACGACCAGGTCAACGATCAGCTGGCCTCCCTGCGCCGAGACCTCCTGCGCCGCGACGCGCCGCCGATCTGGCAGGGTCAGGAGACGCCCGAAGGTGCCCTGGGGCTTGGCGCCACGATCCGGGGCGCCGTTGACCGGACTCGGCAGGAACTGGGCTACTTCTTCGATGCCTATCGGCTGCAGATCTACCTTCACCTCGCCTCGACGCTCGCCATCCTGTTCGCGGTGTTCTGGTTCCGTCAGAAGCTGGAGCCGCACACGACCGAGCAGCCCGCCTACTCGGCGCGGCGCGTGCTGGATCACCCCGGTGCGGGGTCGGCGCTTATCATCACGCTCGCGGTGCTGGTGTTCTATCCGCGGGCACCGCTGTCGGTCTACGACCTCGCGCTGCTGCTCACCGTGCCGCCGGTCCTGCGACTGCTCCCGAGCTTCCTGCCGGCCGACCTGGTGCGGCCTGCCATCGTGGGGTCGTTGCTCTTCGCCATCCAGCGGGCGGGCGCACTCCTCCTCTCCGGCTCGCAGTACCAGCGGTCGGGCAACCTCCTCATGGCCACGATTTCGGCCATCGGGGTCCTCTGGCTGCTCCGCAGGGGTGGCCCGCTGAAGGGCCTTGGTGGAGACGCCTACGCCGTCGCGCTCCGTGGAGCCGCGCGCCTTTCGGCGGCCGCGCTCCTCGCCGCCGCCGCCTCGAACGTCCTCGGCAACGTCTCCCTGGCCCAGTTTCTCACCAGCGGCGTGCTGTCCAGCGGCTACCTCCTGCTGGTCGTCATCACGGCCGTCCGGGTGGCCGACGGGGTCCTGATCGTCTCCACCCGCTCCGAAGTCGCGGGAGTCTCCCGATTCGTGAGCCAGCGGAAGGACTTCCTGGTGCGCGGCGGCCTGCGGATCGTCAACCTGGCGGCCGCCGCCGGATGGGTCGTCCTCACCCTGTGGCTCTTCGAGCTATGGGACCCCACCGTCACGCTCGCGCGCAGCGTCCTCGCCGCATCGATCTCCTTCGGCGAGCTCAGCCTGTCGCTCGGCTCCGTGCTCGTCTTCCTCACGACCGTCTGGGTGAGCGTGATGGCGGGCCGGGGAATCTCGAGCGTCCTCGAGGCCGATGTGCTCTCCCGGCTCGACATGCCTCGCGGGCTCCCGAGCGTCATCGGTCGCCTCACACGGTACACGCTCATCGCGCTCGGCTTCTTCTTCGCGCTGGCCGCGATCGGCGTCGAGCTGAAGCAGCTCACCCTCATTGGCGGGGCCCTCGGCGTCGGCATCGGGTTCGGCCTGCAGAATATCGTGAGCAATTTCGTCGCGGGCCTGATCCTCGCCTTCGAGCGCCCCATCCGGGAGGGCGACCTCATCCAGCTCGAGACGCTCACCGGGGAGGTGCGCCGTATCGGCTTCCGCGCCACCATCGTCCGCACCTACGACGGCGCCGAGGTCATCGTTCCGAACGCGTCGCTCATCTCGAAGGACGTGGTCAACTGGACGCTGTCCGACCAGCAGCGGCGGATCACCGTGGAGGTAGGGGTCGCCTACGGGACCGATACCGACAAGGTCAAGGCCCTGCTCCTCGAAGTGGCGCGCGCGCGCCCGGACGTGCTCAAGGTGCCGGAACCGCTGGCGCTCTTTACCGGCTTCGGTGACAGCGCGCTCAATTTCGAGCTGCGCTTCTGGACCGTCGACGCCGACCGAGTGTCCATCCTCAGGAGCGACGTGACCGCCGCGATCAACAACGCGCTCGCCGCCGCCGGTATCGAGATTCCCTATCCGCAGCGCGACGTGCACCTCAAGGTGATGGACGCGCCCGCCGCCACGGCGCTTCGCGCCGCCGCTCCCCCTGGGAAGGAGCCCGCCTGAATGCTCACCCCCGTCCGGCACCTGAGCACCGCCGGCCTGTTGCTGGGTGCCTCGCTGACCTGCGCCGGTGATTCGACCGGGAGCCATCCTCCCCCGGGGTCCGTGGATGTGCACCTCGAGCAGGTCGCCACCGGGTTCAAGATGCCGGTGCTGGTCCTGTCCGCACCCGGCGACACCGGCCGGCTCTTCGTCGTGGAGAAGGGCGGCACGGTGCGTGTCCTCAAGCACGGCGTGCTGCTGCCGACCCCGTTCATCGACCTCGGCAGCCGCGTCACCGGCGGGTCCGAGCAGGGCCTCCTCGGCATGGCGTTTCACCCGAGAGACGGCCGCGTGGTGCTCAGCTTCACGATCCCGGGACCGACCGGCGGCGGCCGCTCGCGCATCGCCACCTTCACGACGGGCGCCGATCCCGACGTGCTCGACCCGGCCTCGGAGCAGGCCGTGATCGAATTCGACCAGCCCTACAGCAACCACAACGGCGGCCACGTGGTATTCGGCCCCGACGGCTACCTGTACGCCGGCTTCGGCGACGGCGGGAGCGGCGGGGATCCCCAGGGCCACGGCCAGGACCGGAATGACCTCCTCGGCTCCCTGCTGCGGCTGGACCTCGATCACGGGCTTCCCTACACCATTCCCGCCACCAACCCGTTCGTGGGGCAGCCCAACATGCGCGGCGAGCTCTGGAACTGGGGGCTCCGCAACCCGTGGCGGTTCAGCTTTGACCGGGGAAACGGAAACTTGTACATCGCCGACGTGGGGCAGAACGCCTGGGAAGAAGTGGACGTCCAGCCAGCGGCCAGCGCCGGCGGGGAGAACTACGGCTGGAACATCATGGAGGGGGACCACTGCTACGTGGGTTCGAGCTGCAACCAGGCGGGGCTCGTGCTTCCGAAGACGGAGTATGGCCACAACGACGGCTGCTCGATCACGGGCGGGTTCGTCTACCGCGGCCAGGCCATTCCGGAACTGGCGGGCACCTACTTCTACAGCGATTACTGCAGCGGATGGATCCGGAGCTTCGTCTACGCGGCAGGGCACGCCACCGACCCCAGGAACTGGCCCTCGCTAAATGCCCACGGCCAAGTCACCAGCTTCGGCGAGGATGCGCGGGGCGAGCTGTACGTGGTGACGGCGGGGGGCACGATCTACCGGATCGCCCCGGGCAGCTGACGTGGCGGCCCCCGACCTCCCGCCCTCGCCGGAGGAGATGGCACGGCTCCGCGCCGGCTTGCCCCCGGGCATCCACTTCGGCACCTCGTCGTGGAACTATCCGGGCTGGCAGGGGCTGGTCTACCACCGGCAGTACCCCAAGACCGGCGCCAGCGGCAAGATGCTGGCGGAGTACGCCCAGTGGCCGCTGTTCAGCACGGTGGGGATCGACGCCAGCTTCTACAATCCGCTCTCCGAAAAGACCCTCGATGAGTACGCCGCCGCGCTCCCCGCCGGATTCCGCTGCGTGAGCAAGGTGTGGGACCGCATCACCGTGCACACCCACAGCAAGCTCCGGGACAAGGCGCACGCCGGCGAGCCGAACCCCGACTTCCTCAACCCCGAGCTCTTTGTTGAGGCGATCCTGGCGCCCTGCCTCGCGCACTTCAGCGACCACGTCGGGCCGTTCGTCTTCGAGTTCCAGGCCATCACCCGCGGCTCCCGCGTGCCGCCCCAAGACTTTGCCGACCAGCTCGACCGCTTCTTTTCCGCGCTGCCCCGCACCGCCCCGTATGCGGTGGAGGTCCGGAACGAGGAGTACCTCACGCCGGCCTACTTCGCGGTGCTCAGGGAGCACGGCGTGGCACATTGCTTCAACTCCTGGACCCGGATGCCCTCCATCGGCGGCCAGCTCGACTTGCCTGGCGCGATCGGCGCGCCGTTCATCGTGGCGCGCGCGCTGCTGCGGCCGGGCCGGTACTACGCCGAGGCGGTGGACGCGTTCGCACCGTACGACCGGATCCAGGACAGGAACCCCGAGCTCCGCGCCGACCTGGTGCGGCTGGTCGAGACGGCCCTCAAAGCGCGCATCCCGGCGTACATCCTGGTGAACAACCGGGCGGAGGGGAGCGCGCCGCTCACGATTGCGGCAATCGCGCGGTTGCTCACCGAGCGGTCCCCCAAATGAAAGCGGCCCGCTCCTGGGAGCGGGCCGCCTCGGTTCAGGCCTCGGTCGCGCGCCGTACGCCGCCGTCGCCGCCGGCGCGGGCCCTCGCGGTCCGGCCGCTTGGCCGCGTTGTAGGCCGACTGCACCGCCCGAAGCGCCCGCGCCGTGGAGTCGCCCAGCACCGGCACCTCCACCCACCGGCCGAAGCCGGCGTTCTCGTCGACCAGGAAGGGCCGCGCAGCCCGCGACTCGAGCAGCTGCTCGCGCTCCCCCTCGGGGAGCTTCAGCACGACCTGGTCCTCACGGAGGAACGCGAACATCCGCCGCCCGTGAAAGAACGCTTCCGCGCCGAACATCTTCCGGGTCGTCACGTTCGGCAGGTCGTGGACCGCCTCGTGCACCAGGCGGTAGGCGTCGGTCATCGGGCGAACCATCACGCAGCATCCCATGGGCGGAGTGGGCCGGGCCGCTAAGGTGCAGCGCGGACGGCCGCTCCGCTAGTCCTCCCCAGTCCAGAGGCCCACGGTCAGCCGCCACGCCCGCTCCTCGCCAGGGTGCAAGGTCGAGGCCAGACCCCACTCCCCTGCAGCTTCCTGCAGTCTCCCCGGCGCTCCGATCGAGGGTTCAAGGGCGCAGTTGTAGTACGGCGTCCCGCCCTGCGGGGCCCAGCCGTCGCAGTTGAGCCAGAGCCCCACCTGCGGCACCTCGTCCGGCTCCACCAGCAGGTCCACCCATTCTTCCGCCTCGGGTCCTCCAGCAGGATCCGCCCCGACCGGCCGACGTCGGCGTAGGCCATCACGGCCCACCCTGCTTCGCGCTCGGGAAAGACGAACGCTTCCTCCCCGCCGCCCAAGCGGCCACGGAAGCACCATGCCGGGCTGCCAGTCGGTGCTCCCGTGCACATCGACCAGCTGCACCTGCTCCACCGTCGGCAGGACCAGCTGCATCCCCGGCCGCACCGCAAAGGTCGGATGGGCCGACCAGATCCAGGGAAACGGCTCGCCGCCCAGGTGCCGCACGCGGTAACGCAGTACGGCGACCGGCTCGCTGGCCGCCAGGGTGATCTCCCGCGTGAACTCGTAGGGCAGCGCCGTCCCCCGCGCGGTGCCGACGACCGTCACCCCCTCGGCGTGCTCGTAGATCCGGGCCTCCCAGCGCGCGGCCCAGAGCTCCCCGTGATCGGGGAGGGGTGGCGTGCCGTCCGGCGCGCCGGGAATGAGCGAGGGAAGTACGGTGGGGAAGCACTCGTCCCAGCCGCCGCTGTCGGCGGTCTCGACGTAGGAGCTGCCGGGCACACCCGGCTGGTAGGGAATGGCGGGATTCCGCCAGAGCCACTCGCGGCCGCCCCGGCGGCGAAGGTTGGTGATCTTCATGCCGAGCGTGGGCGCCAGGACCACCTCGAGCTCGGCGTTGGAGAGCGAAACGGCGGGGATGCCGCCGAGGCTCAGCTGGCGGACCGTCACGGCGCAGGCATCGCCTGCAGCTGGCCTTCCCCTGGTCAAACCAGAACAGCGAGGTATCGCAGTACAGCGCACCCGACTCCGCGATGATGCAGTAGTTGGTGCTTCCTGCGGCGACCTGCTCGGCGCGTAGCGACATCTGGAGCTGCGTGGGGAAGCGAGTCCAATCGCCGCCGACGGTCCCCCAGAACACGATCTGTCCATCGCGTGTCCGGCCAAACACCAGGCCGCTCCCGTCGGAGACCACCTGGGCGAACGGTGGATCGGCGTCGGGGCGCACCGGCGCGGTAATGGGATCTGCTGTTGGTATCGTGCCGAGGCCAAGGTCGAGAGAACCGCCCCAGCAGATCGCTTCGCCGCTCATGCCCAACCCGCAGTTTGCCAGGTAGGTCAACTCGACTTCGGAAAGGAGCGAACCGGGGATCGGCTGGATCGGCGTGAAGTAGGAACCTGCCGGATACGGTGCGAACTCGCCGGCCGAGGCGTTTCCCCAACACCAGACTTCCCTCGCCGTGGTCACCGCACAGGCACGATCGTCGTAGGTGCTGATCCTCGCGAAATCGGCGCTGCCGACCACCGCCCTCGGCGTGGCGGACGACACCGCGTCGCCGGTGCCCAGCCGGCCTCCGGCGTTGTTGCCCCAGCACTTCGCACCCCCTGCCGAGAGCACCGCACAGGCGAACCCTCCGGTCGGCCCGCTCACGGTGAGCGAGGTGGCGGCCCCTGCTCCCGCCACACGCACGGGGACCAGTTGCATCGGTTGCGCCGCCGCCGGCCCGGCCTGGCCGAAATTGTTGGCGCCCCAGCACCACACGTCACCCGCCATGTCCCGGGCGCAGGTGAACCCGAAGGCGGAAGCCTGGATGTCCTGGACCGCCGTGAGGCCCATCGGCGTAACAGGCGCCGCGCTCGCGAGCGTGTCTCCGGTGCCGAGCTGTCCGTAGCGATTCGCGCCCCAGCAGGCCGGTCGATTGTCAGTCAGGACCGCGCAGACGAAATCTCCCCCCACCGACACGGCGAGCACGTGCAGCGCCGTGGCCGTCGCCGTGAACGTGGCCGGATCACCGAGCCCCACCGCGACCTTCGCCTGCTGCGAGCCCTCCGGCAGCCCCAGCGTCCACACGGCGTAGGTCCGGCCCTTGTCATCCGTCGTGCCGGTCATCGAGCCGTTGAGGCTGGCCCCGACTACCGCCAGGCTGCCACCCTGCGGCAGCGACCAGTGCACCGTGGCGCCGGGCACCACCTTACCGTCGGCGGTTCGCACCTCGACGATCAGGGTCTCCGCGAGCGTGCGGCCCGGCGTGCCGGCCAGGGACCCGGTCGTGATCGGAGTGAGGATGTAGGGAACGTCACTGCCGGCGGGATCGTTGTTGCAGGCGAGGGTCGCACCGACGGCCATGGCAAGCGCGCCGAGGAGCAACCAGCGCGGGAAGTTGGACTTTTCGAGCATGATCAGCCTCCCGGGGTCACCGTCTTTCGAAGGTCCTCGAGCACGCCGGCACTTTCGCAGATCCGCACCACCGTCTCGCCGATCTTGTTGTTGGGGGTCGAGGCACCAGCCGTCAATCCTATCCGCCGGACGCCGGAGAGCCACCCCGTGGCGGTCTCCTCCACCTTGCTCCGGATCGGCTGGTGCCGGACGCATCCGGCCGCCACGTCGATACAGTCGGCATCCTCGATGTGCACGGTCCGCACCCCCTTGGCGGCGCAGATGGCCGCCAGGTTGCAGGTATTGCTCGAGTTGTAGCCGCCCACGACCACCATCAGGTCCAGCGGCTCCTCGAGCAGCGCCAGCACGGCGTCCTGCCGCTCCTGCGTGGCCGAGCAGATGGTGTCGAAACTCCGGAAGTGCTCGGCGAGCTTCGCCTCGCCGTATCTCCGCGCCATGCTCTTCCCGAATTCCGCCGCGATCGCCAGCGACTCTCCGGCCAGCATCGTCGTCTGGTTGGCGATGCCCACGCGCACGAGATCCCGCGCAAAATCGAATTCGGGCGACGTCTTCCCGGCAAACCGGGCCGCCAGCGCCGCGGCGTCGCCTCTCTGCTCGATGAAGTCGCACACCAGCCGCGCCTCGGCCATGTCGTACACCACGAGATACCGGCCGCCGGGGTACTTGGTGACCTGGCTCGCCGTGGCCTTGGTTTCTTCGTGGTAGCTCTTGCCGTGGATGACCGCCGTGAAACCGTCCCGGGCGTAGGACTCGACGCGCTTCCACACATTGAGCACCGAGCCGCAGGTGGTGTCCACCAGCACGCATCCGACGGCCCTGAGGCGTTCGAAATCCCGGATGGTGACGCCGAAGGCGGGCATGATCACCACGTCGTCCGTCGCCAGGCCCGAGAAATCGAACTCGCCGTCGGCGCCCCGCTCCAGGAACCGCACCCCCATCTGCTGGAGGCGCGCGTTCACGTGCGGATTGTGGATGATCTCGCCCACGAGCGCGAGGGGCCGCCCCGGGAACTTGGCCCGCGTCTCGTACGCATACTCGACGGCGCGATCCACTCCATAGCAGAAGCCGAATTCCTTGGCCAGGCGGAAGGTGAGCGGCCCGGCCACGAGCGTGTGGCCCCCCTTGAGGAACGCGTCGACCACGCCGCTGGCGTAGTCCGCCGTGAGGGTGCCCTCGATGTCCTTCTTGAGGCCGAACCCGCGCCGGAAATAGGTCTGGTCCATGGCCGAATCTAGTCCGGGAGCCGGAGCGGCGGCGGCGCGGCCGCCGAGTCGGCCGGTGGCGCCTGTGGCGAAGAAGGCGCGTCGCAGAGGGTGTCGGTCCGCACCATCAGCCCGCGAAAGCGAAGCGCCAGGTACACGGTCGAGTCGGCGCCGAGTCCCGAGATCAACCTCCCCGTTCCCTGCCCCGACAGCGGCCCGCCCGGCTTCCCGGCGATCGTCACCGAGCCCGAGTCGCCCCACCACCCGTTGACCTGCACCTTCCCGAACCAGCGGAGTGCGACCCCGGCGGACGGCCGGAAGTGCACCGGCCCGCCTGGCTCCACGATCGAGTAGTCCCCCGCCACCCCGCCGCTGTCGACCGGGTAGATCGCGAGCCCCACGCCGGTGTCGCCGGCCATGGCCCGGATGTCCAGCCGCCGCGGACCGGGGCACCAGGTGGCAGTGGCCGGCATGGTCAGGTCGGCGGTGTCCGCTGCGGCGGCCCAATGCGCGTGGAGCGTGCCATTGTCTCCGGCCGGCAGGCACCCCGCCAGGAGCAGCGCGCCCGCCGCGAGCCAGCGACTCCTCACGCCGGCCGCTCCGCGATGCCGAGTTGCCGACGGACCTCGGCGCGCGAAAGGGTGAACGGCTCCAGCTGCTTGACCAGCGCCGCGGGGAGGGGCCGCGGCTTGAGCTCCGTGCGGTCCACGCAGACCAGGACCATCCTGCCGTCGGCGCAATGGACGCCGTCGGGCCGTCGCACCACCTCGAACTCGATGGTCATCGAGCTCCGCCCCACCCGGCCGATGTAGGCCGCCACCGCCAGGTGGTTGTCGAGCCGGGGCGGATAGTGGAATTCGGTGTGGACTTCGACGCGGGGAAGGAAGACGTCGTAAGTATCGAAAAGCGTGCTGAAGGGGAGGCCGGCGGCGCGGAAGAGTTCCGTCTCCGCCAGCTCGAAGAACCGGACGTAGGAGCCGTAGAAGATGATCCCCGCGAAGTCCACGTCGGACCAGCGGACGTACTCCTCGATGACGAATGGGGATGGCATGCTGGAAGATAGCGAGGGCGCCCGCGTAGGGGCGCACCGCGGTGCGCCCCTACCGCGGCGCCCCGAACTGGATATCGAACCTCAGCCCGCTCGCTGGTCCCTGGAGCGGCACGCTCAGGTCGAACCGCGCGATCCCTCCGAAGAAGGTCAGCCCGGCGCCGGCGCCGACCAGGGGCCGCTGGGACAAGACCGTGCCCGGCGCCCCTGCCTGGCCCACGTCCAGGAACGCCACCGGACGGACCTTGCCTCGGAACGGAGTCCAGTCGGTCTGCACCGACCAGAACGCCTGCCCCTCGTAGGTGCCGTAATCGAAGCCGCGCACCGTCCGGAGACCGCCGAGACGGAAACGAGCCTGGGGCAACGTGTCGGAAGTCGCGATCCCGGCCCGCCCGCTGAACGTCAGCCCCTGCGCCCCCAGCACCCGCTGCCTGAGTTCGGCGATGAACCGGACGCTCGTGCCCCCCGAGCCGGTCAGCCCGTCGGTGCCGATCCGCCACAATCCGCGTCCCACCACTCCGTCGAGGGTGGCCGTGACGCCCGTGAAGAAGCCTTCCGTCACCGCGGGGTTGGCGGGGAAGTTCCCGCTGCCGCCGAGAAAATCGTTGACGGCGCTCGTGGCCTCGCGCGACACGCTCCGCTGGTCCTCGAAGCGGGCCTGCACGAAGAACTCGATCCCCTGGCCGACGGAGGTTTCGTAGCTGACCTTGCCGCCCTGCGCCAGGTAGTAGTCGGCGTCGTCGTGCGCGGCGAAGATGCCGTTCATGGAATTGCCGAAGGTGTTCACCCGGAAGAACGGGTCGACTTCGTCGATCGACCGATAGCCGTCGATGCGCCACCGGCCCGAGGGCGCCTCGCGCACCAGGCCCAGTTGCCCGGTGAAGACCAGGTCCGAAAAGCCGAAGCGCGCGGTAGCCTGTGCCCGCGTGAACTTCCACCACGGCACCTTGACCCCGTACCCGAAGCCCAGGGACGGTCCCTGCACCCGGTTGTAGCGGAAGATGTCGGCGAAGCGCTCGAAGTTGACGCCGCCCGGCTGGATGCCGGTGATGTCGGACGGCAGCGCCTCGGTCAGGTTGGCCAGTTGCGCCTGCACCTCGCGCACTTGCTGGTCGTCCTGCGCGCTCAGGTCGAGGTGCAGGGAGTCGCCCCACTGGCTGTAGCCCTCGAGGGTGTCGAGCGGCGGTCGGTGGATTTCGTATCGCCCGTTGGCCCACCGCCCCGAGCGCACCACCGGCGCGAGGGAGTCGGACTCGTGATCCATGGTCGTCTTCGCGCCGGAATCCGGCAGCGGGGTGTCGAAGACGACCGCCCGCCCGCTGTTGATGTCGTAGTCCCAGAAGGTGGTGATCGCCTCGAAGGGGATCACCAGGTCGCTCACCACCGGGATCTGCACCGTGCCGGAGAGCACCTGGCGGGAGGGCATCCAGTACTTCTCGTCCTGCAGCCCGTACTCGAGGTCGGAGTCGACCGTGAGGATCCGGTTGACCAGCGCGTTGGCCTTCGCCGCGCCGCCGGCCTTCCTGATGTCGGGGTCCTCGTCGTCGCTGCTCACCCAGAGCTCGTTGCCCACGTAGCGAAAGGTGAAGCGGGCGACCTGCGCAGAGGCGGAGTCGATCCAGAGCGTGCCCGCCACCAGCGAGGGTCCCGGCCGGCTCGGCACGACCTCGATGGCGTAGAGCCGGACGGTGGTGCCCCTGGGCGTGATAAGCGCGATGCTGTCGGTGAGGCTGTAGCGGTACCACGCTGGCCCGTCGGAGGCGAGCGGGTGGAGCGCGGCCCGCGAGGGGAAGTCGTTGCCGAAGATCCGGACCGAGTCGCCGAGGCCGCGGGGCACGAACCAAGGGCGGCTGAAATCGCTGCTCAGCGTGACGTCCTTGGAGCGGCTGGCGGTCCGGCGCCCGAGGATGTCGAGCCGGATGTCGTTCGGGGCCTGCCAGTGGACCGTGCCTTCCTGTTCCTCCACCGCGTACGTCGGCATCCGGGCCCACTTCCGGCGGCCCAGCGAAAACGACACCCGGTACCTGATGTTCGCGGTATAGTCGCTGACGGTCGTGTCGTCCGCCGCGTGGCGTGCCTGGGCGCGCGCCACCAGCTGGCGCGTGGCCTCGCTGGCGAACGTGCGGGAGGTATCCTGGGCTTGTTGAGGCGGAAGGGAGAGCAGGACCGCCGCGGTCAGGCTTCCGATGCCCACCGGCTCCGCCCGTCACGATGGAGTCCGTAGGCCTTGAGCCGCCGCCAGAGCGTCGTGCGGCTGATGCCGAGGCTCTTGGCAGTCTCGGCCAGTTTCCAGGCGTGCGCGTCGAGCGAGTGGACGATGGCGTCCTTCTCGCGGGCCGCGAGCGTGGTCGGCCCCTCGACAGCCGGAAGGAACAACGCCTCGCCGAGTTCGAGCGCTCCGACGCGAAGCGACCGGATGCGCCCGCCGAGCGCCGCGAGCCGGGGCTGGAGCTCTTCGGCCGTTTCGGTGGAGAGATCGATTTCGCCTTCGAGCTGGGCGCGGGCCTGGCTGTTCGCGTAGAGCACCTTGCCGTGGGAATCGAACACGACGACCCCCTCGCTGAAGCCATCGAGCAGCGCCTTGGCGAGGGGGGAGAAGACGGACGGCAGTGGGGTCGGATTGGATGGCTGAGGGGCGTTCATACCGAAGGGTACGCCAGAGTTGCAGAAAAGGTTTCAATCAGGGACACTACTGAGATGCCGTGCAGGAGGCATAAACCTACATTCTGTAATAGGTTGGGCGTAATCTGGCGGCGTTTCAACTCCCCGCCTCGACAGCTCACTCCCCCGGCAACGACTCCACCGGCAGTTCCCTCCGCTGCCGCTGCTCCCCGAGAATCACGAGCGCCAGCCCCACAAAGATCGCTCCCCCTGCGATCGCCGCCCGGGCCGTCACCCGTTCCCCGGCCAGGACCGCCGGCGCCACGAGCGCCGTGAAGAGCGGCTGCAGGTAGATGTACGCCGCGACCAGATTGGGCGAGACCCGGTTGAGCGCCCAGATGTTGAGGAAGTAGGCGACGATGGTCGGAAAGACGACGATATACGCCACCCCCGCCCACGTGACGCCGCGTACAGCGGCGAGATCTACGGACGCCAGCCCCGAGAGGCCGAGCGGGAGGGTGCCGACGGCGCTGAAGAGCATTACGTAGGCGCTCACCGTGACGGGGCCGTAGCGCATGACCATCGCCTTCGAATGCACCAGATAGAGCGCATAGCAGAACATCGCCACCACGATGAGCAGGTTGCCCAGCGCGAGTTCGGGGGCCAGCGAGAGCCGGTCCGGCCCGATCAGGTAGAGCGCGCCGCAGGCCGCCACGCCGATCCCCGCGAACTTGAGGCGCGAGGCCGGTTCCCGCCCGGTCAGCACCGAGTAGAAGACCGTGAAGATGGGGATCGTGGTGACCAGGATGGTGGCGTTGATGGCGGTGGTATGACTCAGGCCGACCAGGAAGAGCGTCTGGTTGAGCACCACGCCGAGCAGCCCCAAGACCGCCAGCCCGAGGAGGTCCCGCCGATTCCGGACCCAGCGCCGGTTCCACACCAGGTTGACAGTCATCAGCACCGTCGCAGCACCGACCACCCGGAAGAGGACGATCGCGCCGGGCGAAAAGTCTCTCAGGACGATCTTCCCGATGATGGCCAGACTCGCGAAGAGGATCTGGACCACGAACAGGAGCAGGTGCACGCCGACTTGCACGAATTGATCCTCGATCCGATATTAGTGACTGACTGTTCAGTCAGTTTGTAAACGACTATTGGGTATCGACTTGAAAGCCAAGATCATCGCCGCCGCCGCCAAAGTCCTCCTTCGCGAAGGCCTCCAAGGGTGGAGCGTAGACCTGGTGGCGGCCGAGGCGGGCTGCGCCAAGGGACTGATCCATTACCACCACGGCAGCAAGAAAGAACTCCTCGGCAGGGTAGCCGGCCAGCTGGCTCGTGACAGAGTGGCCCGCCGGATGGCCGCCCTGTCGGCGTCGGGAGCGGAAGCACTAGATGGGCTCTGGAACGCGCTCGAGGGCGAGGTGCGGAGCGGAGCCTGGGCGGCGTGGGCGGCGCTCACGGCCGCGCCAGGGATCGTCGGCCCCACTGAAGCGCCGACTGAGATCGCCGCCTTCGGCGCTGCGGTCGGTCGTGCCCTCGATCTTCCGGCGCTGAGCCCCGACGACGCCCGGCTGGCCGATTCGGCCCTCGACGGGTTCCAACTCGCCCTCGCGAGAGGTGCGCCCGGGGAAGCGGTCCACGAGGCCTATCACCGCCTCTGGCTGGCGCTGCTGCCCTGACTACCGGCCGCGCTTCCCGTCGCGGCCGCCACGTCGTCCTCCGCCCCCGGCACCTCGCCCAGTACTCCCCCGGCCACCCCGACCGCGCGGGCCGCGAAATTCGGTGTGCCGGTCCTTCCGCTCACGCGGTTCCGTCCGGATCGCCTCCCGCAATTCGTCCAGCGATTTCCCGTGGAGCGCCGGCTTGGATCCACGGAGCACGCTGAACCGGAGCGGCCGATCCACCTTCGGCAGGTCCTCCGGCTTCAACCGCCTCAACTGCCCTTCACGCAACCGCAGCACCACCACGCCAGCCCCGTCCTCCACCTCGTAATCGAGCGGCACCGCGTCGCCCAGGAGGTGGACCATCGACGGCAGCTCGAGGAGCCGCGCCCGCGTGGTGCCGTCCACCAGGGAGTCGGCATCGAGCGTCACCCGCGTGCCCAGAAACTCCTGCCAACTCGTGACGCTCGCGAGGCGTTCCCGAATCCGGGCGCGCAGGACAGGCGTGGCGATCGCCTCGAGCGTCCCGCCCGACCGCCGCCACAGTTCCCCCAGCTCGGTCAGCGCCCGCTTGATCCGCCCCTGGTCGGGGTGCGGCGTGTCTCCCTCGAGGAGGGCGTCGGCCAGCGCATCTCGCGCCTGCTCGTGGAGCGCCGCCGGGACCTCGCCGCGGAGTTCCTCAACCACCGTCTCCAGCTCGAATCCGAAGTAGGTGAGCCGGCGGGACACCGCGAGGTGCCGGTGCTTCCGCGGGCCGGCCACACTCACCACCGGCGGCCCCTTCCGCGCGTTCTGTCGCACCAGGTCGTAGGGAATCGTGGTGCCCTCGATGCCGGCCCTCGCGATCCCGTTTCGGTCCCCGAAGAAGCGTAGATTGCCCGCCACCGCGCCCCAGCTCCCCGCCATCGACGTCTTCGAAATCCGGGCCTCGGTGCCATCGACCGTGTGCTCGTCGATCACCAGGTCGAACGGCATTACCCGCGCGACCAGCTCGATGAACCGGTTGCGCAGCTCCTTCGAGGCGTACGGCATCGTCTTGGGCAGCGGCAGTTCCAGGGCGCGATACACCGCCGCCACGCCGAGTGCGGTGTCCTCCACCGACTTGACCAGCACCCCACGCTTCTCGGCCCACTCGGTGAGCCCGTCCTCGAAGAGGTGCCGGGGCAGTCCGTACACCTCGCCCAGATATCCATGTTGGTTGACCGCCTCGGCGTAGACGTTGGCGGCCGTCAGGTGATCGCTGCCGTTGGCCACGAGACCGTGAAGTTCGCGCTCCTCGCGGGTCATCCGGTGGAGCGAGTCGATGTTGGCCGCGGTGGCCACGAGCGGCACCAGCTCGGGATCGGCCCGCACCAGGAGCTCGCCCCAAGGCCGCTCGACCGGCATCGCCTCGACTTCGCGCCCGTAGGGCGTGAGCCGGCCGTCCTTGATGATTCCTCGGTCGACGAGCACGGCCAGCGCCCGGCGGTACGCCGTCTTGTCGAGGGGCACCGGCAGTTCGAGGTCGGCGGCGTCCACCCCGATGGAGGCGCAGGTGATGGCAACCCGCTCCGCGTCTCCCGCCAGCTGAAACTCGGGTGGGCCGGGCACCAGCTCCTCGAACACCATGCGCCGGTCGGAGAGGATGTACACCTCGCCCTTGGCCACCCGACCGTGGACCCGGCCCGCCATCTGGAGGATCTCGTTGGCGCCGAGGTAGAGCCGGTGCAGGACGTTCCGGCCGCGCTCCACCACGTTGCCGTAGCGGGCGTCGTAGATGACCACGGTGTCGAGGCCGCGCACGTTGATGGCCGACTGGCCCGCGGCGGTCATGGCCAGCAGGAAGGGTTTCTGGGGATCCCCCTCTAGGAAGTTCCGGATGACGCGGATCGGTTCGCCGCCGTGATAGAACGCCGCGTTGAGCCTCGGATAGCGCGCGCCGAGGTCGGCGGCCAGCTGCTCCACCTCGCGGCGCGTGGGCACGAACACCGCCACGCCGCGCTTCTGCTGGAGGAGGTGCCGCATGAAGCGTTCATCGAAAAACTCTTCGGCCTGCTTGGCTTCCACCTTCACCCGGGCGCGGAGGGCGGGGTCGAACGCCTCGGTCACGAGCACGTTCGCGCTGTCGAGGTACCTGGCGTAAAACGCCGGGTCCACGGTGGCGCTGAGCCAGATGAACCGCACGCCGGCGCGCTTCCCCAGCGCCAGGCAAAGCTCCAGCTCGGCCGAGGTCTGGTGAATTTCGTCCACCACCACGGTGTCGCGCGGGCCGATGAGGTCGTCCTGGAACCACCGCCGCGCGATCCCGGTGGTGACGATCACCACGTTCCAGGTAGGGGTCTCGGGCGTGGCTTCCCGCTCGCGATTGACCACACCCACCCGGAGCGACTCGCCGAGAATCGTCTCCGCCACGGGGCGGATGCCGAGTGTCTTGCCGGTGCCCGTCCCCGCCACGATGCCGAAGCCCCGGCCGGCCGCCGCCCACTCCCGCAACTCGGCCCCGTGCTCCCGCTCGAGCACGGTGTCCACGTTCGTCAGGTGGAGCGCGAGCTCGATCGTCTCGCACGCGGCGCGCGTGGGGGCGATCACGATGACGCGGCCATGGGATGGACGCGCCTGCTTGAAGGCGTCGGGGTCGGGGGGGAGGAAGTGGTTGCGGGTGGGATGCACGCGGGAAAGATAGGCGGGGAAGCGGGGAAGCGGGTGAGCTACTTGTCGTGATGATAGAAATAGTTCAAGGACAGGCCTGCCACGTTGAGATTCCGGGGACTGCACGTCGTGCAGTCCTGGCGCAGGTAATAGGTGCTCAGCTTGAGCACCTTCTTGTAGGGCCACTCGACGCCTGCCGCGTACTGCTCCTCATTCCAGGCGTCTTTGGCCCAGTCGTAGAAGAATTCCGCCGACAGATAGGGCGTGAAGCGAAGACCGCCGAGCCGGGTGGCGCGCTCCACCGACAGCTGGTTCCGGTACCGCGTGGAGTAGTCGCCGTTGACCCATCGGAATTCGACGCGGTTCCGGTCGGTAATCAGGAATTCCGCGGGCGGCCGCCAGCGCCCGGTGAAGTTCGCGATCAGTCGATTCTCGAAACTCGGCTTGGCCGTCTCGTCGGTTTGGAGGTACTCGTACCCAGCGCCGAAGACGATCGAGTGGTCCCGGTCGGGGTCGAGGTCGGCCAGGTGTGGTCGGGCGAACGCCTTCAACTGAAGGCCGAGTCCGGCGCCGAGGATCCATTGCTGATAGGAATAGTCCGTACCGCTCTTGGACTCTCCGAGGATCAGCGCACGCAGGTTGGGGCGGAGCTGGCCGTGCCCCTCCAGCGAGGCCCAGACTGCGTCGCCGGTGGAGGGCGTCTGGGCGAGCGCGAGGCCAGGCGCGAGCCCGGCCAGGGCGATGGCCGTGCCGGCTGCCACCACCGATCTCCTGAAATTCATGGGATGAAGGATAACAAAACGGGCGCCCTGTTCGGGGCGCCCGCCTCGCCGCCGCAATTCAGGACTAGTTAGTGCCCTGCGCCGCCTTCGCGGCCGCCATCTTCCGCTCGAGCTCATCCTTCAATGCGCTCAAGTTGAAGCTCGCTCCCGCCTGCATCGGCGGGTAGTCGATGAAGCTCTGCGCGCCCACGGCAATCTGCTTCTGCACGAAGACGAAGCGCCAGAACTCATAGGCGTACCAGTTATAGAACGCGAGCGAGCCCTGCGCCCCGTTCGGGAGCCCCATCCGCTCGTAGGGATCCAACCGGAGGTTGACCAGGATCGGCCAGTCCGGCTTGATGGTGCCGCCCAACCAACCACCCGGCTGGTCGAGGAACCGGTACTTGAAGTCGTCGATGCGAACCGCACCGAGGGTGGACTCGGCGAAATAGTAGACCTCGTGCCGGGCCGACGGCCCCTTGCCGGTGAGCAAGTCCATCTGGTTATAGCCGTCGAGGTGGACCTTGTAAGTCGTTCCGCCCAACTGGGCACCCTGGAGGAGCTGCTGGGTGATATTGGGATTCCCGGCCGCCGCCACGAACGTCGGGAACCAGTCGAGCCCGGAAAAGATGCCGTTCTGGATCGTGTTGGCCGGCACCTTGCCCGGCCAGCGAATGATCGCCGGGACCCGGAAGCCACCCTCCAGCACCGTTCCCTTGGCACCGGCGAACGGGGTCGTGCCGCCGTCGGGCCAGGTGAAGGTTTCAGCGCCGTTGTCGGTGGTGAACACCACGATGGTGTTGTCGTCGAGGCCGTTGGTCTTGAGATACTGCATGACTGAGCCCACGATATCGTCGAGCTGCGCCATGCCGGCCTCTTCGATGCTCCAGCCGTTTTCCGGGGTCCGCATCGCCTCGTACTTGGGCGAGAGGTGCGTCACGACGTGCATGCGGGTCGGATTGAGCCAGAGGAAGAAGGGCTTGTTCGCGCTACGCGCCCCATCCACGAACTTGAGGGCGTTCGCCAGGATCTCGTCGTCGATCGTCTCCATTCGCTTCGGACACAGCTCCCCGTCGTCGACAATCTTCTGTTTCCCAATCTTGCCCCATCGGGGTTGCACCGTCGGGTCATCGGTCGTGGTGGCCCAGGTGTGCAGCAAGTGGCGCGGGCCCACCGTCTCCTTGGCCGCCGGTGGATAGTTGGGATGGCAGGGATCCTCCATCGCATCCAGATGATAGAGGTATCCGTAGAACTCGTCGAAGCCGTGTACCGTGGGCAGGAACTGGTTCAGGTCGCCGAGGTGGTTCTTGCCGAACTGCCCCGTGGCGTACCCCATCGACTTGAGTGCGGTGGCGATCGTCGGGGCCGCGTCGGGCATGCCGATGGTGGAGCCGGCCTGTCCAACCGTCGTGAGTCCTGTGCGGATCGGCAGTTCGCCGGTGATGAAGTTGGCCCGGCCCGCAGTGCAGCTGGCCTCGGCGTAGTAATCGGTAAAGCGCATCCCCTCGGAGGCCATCTTGTCCAGGTTGGGCGTCCTGCCGGCCATGATGCCCTGGTTGTAGACGCCGATGTTGGACCACCCGATATCATCGGCCATGATGACGACAACGTTGGGCTTCTTGGCCTGCGCGGCGGCGGGCGCTGTCGCAGCCATCGTCGCCATTCCAAGCGCGGCCGCCGCAGTGCGTAAGATGCGGGACGTTACTGTCATAAGCTCGAATCTCCAAGGGGTGAGTTCGATGCGGCGACGAACCCGGTGAGATGTACCGCTCTGCGCCGCGAACGCAACCCCCAATGTCACGATTCGATCACCCACACCCTCCACCACGTTCCTACTCGAACGCGAAGACGCGCTTCCAGTCCTTCTTCATGCTCACCACCGTCCATCTCTTTGCAGTCGCCTCGCCGTACAGGGCCTGGGTGAACGTACCGACCTTGGTGTCGGGGAGCCCCTGTGCGGGCCCGTAGGCGTATTCCCGCGTGGCATCATCGTGCAGGAGCAACAGCGAGAGGTGAGCGCCAGGCGTCGCCCCGGCGTATTCCAGCATCTGCTGGTCGCCCGTCGAATTGCCGAAGGCGAGTTGCGGCCGGCGGCCGATCATGAGATGGATCCCCTCCGGCTTGCCGGCGTTATTGTCGTTGAGCAGCAGCTTCGGGTCCTTGGTCAGGACCGGCTGGCCGCTCGAATCGTAGCCGTAGGTGGTGCCCCCTGCCGTCCCCACCACCTGCTCGGGCGGAATGCCGTAAGTCGGTTCCGAGTACGCCCGCACAAAGTCCTGGCCGCCCCCTGTGACGATGAAAGTCTTGTAGCCGTTGGCACGCAGGTACCTGAGCAGTTCCTGCATCGGCAGGTAGGTGAGTTCGGTATACGGTCGCTTCCACCGCGGGTCGCTGGCGGACGCTATCCACTGTTTGGCCTGGGCGGCAAACTGGTCGGTCGTCATGCCCGAGAGCGTGGCCACCAGAATCTTGAGGAGGTCCTCCGTCGAGAGCTTCACGATGGCGTCCCGATTCCCCGACATGACGGTCTTGAACGGCTCTACGGTGGCCAGCTCGGGCCTGGCCTTCACCAAGGCCGGGACCCGGTCGAGGCAGTACATCACCTGCGAGTACATCGGATGCTCGACCCAGAGCGTGCCGTCCTGGTCGAAGGTCGCGATCCGCTCAGGCACCGGCACAAAGGTCGGGCTTCCGGCGGTGGTCGTGGCCTGAACGAAGGCGACGATGGCCGTCTTGGCGGCGCCGTCGTTCCAGGACGGCAGCGGGTCAGCCTGCGCCGAACCTGCCGTGGGATGAACCGCCAGCAGCGCAGCCCCGAGCGCGGCCGGGCCAAGCCGATGCACTTGTCGAGTGAGCAACATGCCGACACCTCACGATCGGTTTGCGGTTGCTGACAAGACGGGCGCCCAAGATTCGGACGCCCGCCTGCCTGCTGAATTCGTGGCCCGCGAGATGCTACTCGCCGGCGTGGCTGCCGGTCTTCGACTCCTGCATTTCCTGGATGATCTGATCGAGGTTGTAGCTCGACGGAGTCTGGAGCGCAGGGAACTGCCTGTAGGTCATCAGCTCTTTCATCCACAGCATCTGGCCGATAGGCAGCAGGTTCCAGTCATAGAGGTATGCCGTACTCGGCCCGGCCAAGGCACCACCCATGCCCAGGAGGGTCAACTGGGTAGCGCCGACGGCCGCCTCAAACGGATCCCGCTTGATGTTGTCCACTTGCGTCCAGTGAAACGACTGGACCCCCAGCAGGCCGCCGGTGGCATCCGAGGGTGCCATGGCGTAGTAGAACTTCCAGTTCTTGTATCGCACCGCCGAGGGATGCGTACCGCTGTAGTAGAAGAGGTGGTCGCGCGCGGATTCGCCCTGGCCCTCCAGGTAGGCGCGCTGGTCGAAGCCGTCGATCGTCGTCTTGATAATGCCGGGATACTTGCCGGCCTCGATCTGCTTCTTCAGTCCGTCGCCAGTCGGGCCGCCAGCGATGTCAACAAAGGTGGGCAACCAGTCCAACATCGAGAAGATCTGGGCGTTGGTGGTGCCCGGCTTGATGTGTCCGGGCCAACGGGCCATCATCGGGACTCGCATGCCGCCTTCCCAGGTCGTCAGCTTGCCGCCCCGGAATGGCGTCACCCCGCCGTCCGGGTAGGTGATGACCTCGGCCCCGTTGTCGGTGGTGAACACCACGATCGTATTGTCAAGCTGGCCCATCGCCTCGAGCTTGGCCAGCACCACGCCTACGTTGTCATCCAGCTGCTTCATGCCGACTTCGTTGATGCCCCAGTCCTTGCCGCCCTTTGTACCCAGCATCGCCAGGTACTTCGGCGAGAACATCGTGGTGATGTGCATGCGGGCCGGGTTGTACCAGACGAAGAACGGCTTGTTGGTCTTCTTCGGGTCATTGCGATCGAGGAAGTCAACGACCTTGGCTGAAATTTCCTCATCAACGGTTGTCGACCGGTCGAGGGTCAGTGGGCCCTCGTCCTTGCAGCTCTGGTGTGCCTCCGAACCATCCGAGGATTTGCACCAGATGACCGGACGCGGCGGCGTCATGCACAACGTGGTCATCGGGTCCACTGCCCCCGGGGGATCGGAGAGACCGGGGACCGGCGTGTTCTTACACGGCGGGACGACGGCCTGGTCCGTCGGTGTCCTGTTGATGTCCGGGAAGCTCACGCCCTGCATCGCGTCCAGGTGGTACAGGTAGCCCCAGAACTCCTGAAAGCCGTGGGCCGTCGGCAGGGAGTTCGTCTTGTCGCCCAGGTGGTTCTTGCCGAATTCGCCCGTGTTGTAGCCGAGATCCCGCAGAAACACGGCGAGATCCGGGGTGCCGGGCAACAGGGAACTGCTGGAGCCCGGCAGCTGCGGCATGATCATGCCAGCCCGCAAAGGGTTCATGCCGGTGATGAATGAGGTGCGCCCGGCAGTGCAGCTCTGCTCCGCGTAGGCAGTCATGAACAACGTGCCTTCCCGCGCGATGCGGTCGATGTTGGGCGTCTCCCCGACCATCAGACCACGGTGGTAGGCGCCGACGTTCATGATGCCGATATCATCGCCCATGATGAAGAGGATGTTGGGCTGCTTTGCGCTCGTCTGAGCCATACTTGCCATGGGCGAGGCGAGCCCGAGCGCCGCGACGAGGAGCCCCGTGGCTCGGGACAAGCTTCCATAGAGTCTCATAGGTCAAACCCTCAGAGGGTGGAGGGGGCAACCAACCGCGGTCCATAGACAGGCCGTAATGCTCCATAGTATTCGACGAATCGGTGAATGGCAACCATTACTGTCCCCTATAGGCCACGGCACGCCAAAGGGGCGAGTCATGGCAACCTCGCCATAACCCGCCCCCTGGACCTTCTATGTAGACGCCTCTCGCGAGGCGGTAGTTGGGGCCTCGCGGCCCCGGTTATTCGTCCCGGTCGCGGCCGTCGCCGTTCGGGCGATCCTCGTCGTACTGGTACCCGCGGGACGAATTCCTGTCGTAGCTGCTGACGTAGCCACGGTCGCCATCGTCATACCCGGCCGCCAGGTAGAACCGCCCGGCGCGCTCCCACGCCGTCACCGGCATGAACATCCCTCCCCGGCGATAGCCACGGTCCGCGTAGATCAGGTTGAAGTACTGGCCCTGCGAGTAGAACAGCGTGACCGGCCGATAGCCGTGACGGCCGTACCACGAGGCGGTCTTGCCGTGGCGGCCGTGGCCGCGCTCGACGAAGACGACCTGCGGGGCGTACCGCGCCACTTCCATGCGCCGCCCGCGCACCGGCTGGTAGATCACGATCGGCCGCGGCGCGAACACCGGCTCGCCAACCGCGATTTGCCCGCGGACGGGGCCGCCGTTGATGACGACCGCACCGGATACCTGGGCGGCGGCGGGGGTGGTAGAACTGACTAAACCAAGGAGCACGAGAGCCGAGCCGAAGAGCAACGCGGCCTGGGGCCGACGAGTGTTGGCGAACATGGGGCCTCCGAATTCAATTGTTGGAGTCGCTCCCCTGACAAGCGAGCCCCGTGCCAACCGGTGAAAGTGTTGCCATCGCGGGAGTTATGCCGGAGCGCCCGCCGCGCTCGTGTCCGCACGGCAGGACGATTCACCCGCTCGAGGTGGTCACGCTGTGACGCCGGACACGCTCCCCTCGACTGTGGCCGGCCGGCGGCCTACCTTTGGGCCCACGTTTCCCAACTCCACAGGACTTCCTGACGTGCGTGCCTATCGGGTGTCGGTCGCCAAGGACTATCTCTCCTTTTCCTCGGCCCATTTCATCACCTTCCGCGGCCACAAATGCGAGTCGCTCCACGGGCACAACTACCGCGTGGCGGTGGTGGTCGAAGGCGCCGTGGACGGCGAATGCCTCTTCGTGCTCGACTTCGCGGTGCTGAAGCAGGTCATCAAGCCGATGGTCGAGGCGGTGGACCACAAGGTCCTCCTCCCGACCCAGAACGACAAACTCGGCCTTCGCGAGGAGGGGGACGCCGTCATCGTGGACTACTTCGGCAAGGGGCGCTTCGTCTTCCCCAGGTCCGACGTGGCACTGGTGCCGGTCAAGAACACCACCGTCGAGATGCTCGCCGAATACTTTGCGGTGGAGGTCCGGAACGCCCTGCAGGCAGCCGGACACACCCACCTGACCCGGCTCGACATCGAGGTGGAGGAGAGCCCCGGCCAGTCGGGAGGCTTCAGCGTGCGGTTCGACGGCAAGGAGTGACCCATGACCACGCGTGAACGAACCTGGGACCCGAGCAACCTCGGCGATCGGCTGCCCGCCGGGTGGGAGTTCCAGGAGAACGCCATCGTCCGCTTTTATGAAACCGACGGCTGGCCCACCACCCTGATGGCCGTCAACGCCATCGGTTTTCTCTGCGAGGCCGCGGACCACCACCCCGATCTTTCAGTCGGCTGGGGCAAGATCACGGTGCGGCTCAACACGCACACGGCCGGCGGAGTGACCGACAAGGACCTCGAGCTGGCGCGGGAAATCGACCGCCTGGTCCTGTGGCGCCCCGCCAAGGGATCGGCCCTTCGCGGGACGACCCGCAAGTTCGTCCAGGGGAGTTGAGATCACCCTGCCGGTCCTGGTGGAGGAACTGCCGAGCGCCCCGTCGCCGACCGACGCCTGCGCGCGGCTCCTCGACCTCCCCTATCCGCTGCTCTTGGAAAGCGCGGCCCGCGGCACCGCCCTCGGGCGCTATTCCTACCTGACCGCTGACCCTGTCCTGATCTGGACCACGCACCCTTCCGATGCCGGCGATGCGCTCCAGCAGGCGGCCGAGTATCTCGCGGCGCACCGCGCCGAACCGATCCCCGGGCTCCCCCCATTTCAGTGCGGCGTGGCCGGATTCCTCGGCTACGAGTTCGGCCGGCGGCTCGAACGGCTCCCCGCGCCGCGCTCGGACGACCTCGGGCTGCCCGACGCGTGGCTGGGCGCGTATGAATGGGTGGTCGCGTGGGATCACGACATCGGAAAGGCATGGGTGATTGCACTGGACCCCGGCTTTCGCCGGGGTGACGACGGGTCAGCGGGGAGGCACCCGGCAGAGCAGCGGGGCAGCGGGGCAGCGGGGCCGTCCCCAAAGGAACGGATTCGTGACCTCGTCGCGCGGCTGCAGGGAGCCGGGCCGACGCACGAGCCTGGCACTGCCGCACCTGGCCCACCCCCTCGGGTCCAATCCGGGTTCACGCGCGACGAATACTTGCGAGCGGTGGAGAGGGTGCGGGAGTACATCCTCGCGGGCGACATCTTCCAGGCCAACCTATCGCAGCGCTTCGAAGCGCCGTGGCCCGGCGATCCCTTCGATTTCTATCGACGGCTCACCGCCGCCAACCCTGCGCCCTTCGCCGCCTTCTTCCGAGGTGACGGCTACGCCGTGGCGAGCGCTTCGCCCGAGCGGTTCCTGCGCGTGGAGACGGACGGCCAGGTGGAGACGCGTCCGATCAAGGGCACTCGGCCCCGGGGCGGGACGCCGGACGAGGACCGACGGCTGGCAGAGGAGCTTCTCACCAGCGAGAAGGACCGCGCCGAAAACGTGATGATCGTGGACCTGCTGCGGAACGACCTCTCGAAGGTGTGCCGGCCCGGTTCGGTGGAGGTGCCCGCGCTCTGCGCGCTCCAGAGCCACCCGACGGTCCACCACCTCGAGTCGATCGTGACGGGACGACTGGAAGCGGGCCGTACGGCAACCGACCTGCTCCGGGCGGCCTTCCCGGGCGGATCCATCACCGGCGCCCCCAAGGTGCGCGCGATGGAAATCCTGACCGAACTCGAACCGGTGGCGCGGGGTGTCTACTGTGGCGCCATCGGATGGCTCGGGCTGACCGGCGCCATGGACACCAGCATCGCGATTCGCACCGTCACCCTGGCGGACGGCCGGGCCTGCTTTCACGCGGGGGGCGGGATCGTGGCCGATTCCGATCCGGCGTCCGAATTCCAGGAGACGCTCGACAAGGCCGCCGGCATCCGTCGCGCGTTCGGGGACGCGCCGTGATCCTCCTCCTCGACAACTACGATTCCTTCGTCTGGAATCTCGCGCGTTATGTCCGCGAGTTGGGCGGGGAGCCGACAGTCCGGAGGAACGACGCGATCACGCTGGAGGAGATCGCCGCCATCGCTCCGACCCACGTCATCATCTCTCCCGGTCCCTGCACGCCGGCGGAGGCCGGGGTCGCCGTGGGCCTGGTCCGCCGCTTCGGCTCCGCCCTCCCCACCCTCGGCGTTTGCCTCGGGCACCAGGTGATCGGCGCGGCCTACGGCGCCCGCGTGGTGCGCGCCCAGCGGCCGATGCACGGGAAGACATCCGCCATTTCACACGACGGGACGGGACTCTTCGCGGGCCTTCCCGACCCCTTTCGCGCCACCCGCTACCACTCCCTCGTCCTGGAGCGAAGCACCCTCCCGGAGGACCTCCGGGTCGTCGCCACCTCGGAGGACGGGGAGATTATGGCCGTGCGGCACCGGGATCATCCGGTGGTCGGCGTGCAGTTCCACCCCGAATCGGTGCTCACCGAGGCGGGCCATGCGATCGTGGGGCGGTTTCTGTCGGGCGGCTGGTAACGACGGACGGGAAGGGCGGGCGGGTCAGTCGCCGAAGCTCATCCCGAGGTCGCGAGCGGTCTGCAGGGTATCGGAGTCGAGCGGGACGGTCTTGGTGCGACCGATCACGTCGACGAAGGGCACGGTGGAGATGGTCGGCGGGGTGTAGGCCACCATCGTGCCGAAATCGCCGGCGGCGATGGCGCGGACCGCGGCCGTCCCGAAGCGAAGCGCGATGAGCCGGTCGAACGTCGTCGGGCTCCCGCCGCGCTGCAGGTGTCCGAGGACCAGGCTCCTGGTCTCCTTGCCAGTCCGCTCGGCGATGGCGGCGGCCACCCGGCTCCCGATCCCGCCGAGCCGGTCGACCGTCCCAGCCGCGCGCCGCTCCACCAGCACCGCCTCGCCGCCCTTGGCCCTGGCCCCTTCCGCCACCACGACGATGCTGTAGTGCCGGCCGGTGGCTTCCCGGCTCCGGATCGCCTCGCACACGCGGTCGATGTCGAAGGGAATTTCCGGCAACAGGACGATGTCGGCCGAGGCGGAGACGGCGCTGTGAAGCGCGATCCAGCCGGCGTCGCGCCCCATCAGCTCGACGACCATGACCCGGTCGTGGCTTTCCGCCGTGGTGTGGAGCTTGTCGATGGCCTCGGTCGCGGTGGTCACCGCGGTATCGAACCCGAAGGTCACCAGCGTGCCCACGACGTCATTGTCGATGGTCTTGGGAACACCGACCACCGGCATGCCCTTCTTCCAGAGGTCGTGCGCGATCTTCAGGCTGCCGTCGCCGCCGATGGACACCAGCGCGTCGAATCCGCTCGCGCGGAAGGCGGCGATCAGATCGTCCGAGCGGTCCAGTTCGGCGGTAGAGCCGTCGGGTCGCGCCGTGGCCCAGCGGAACGGGTTGCCGCGGTTGGTGGTGCCGAGGATGGTGCCGCCGAGATGGGTGATGCCGCGGACGGCCGCGGGGTTCAGCGTCATGATGCCGTCGTTGGCGAGCAGGCCGCCGAAGCCGCGCCGGATGCCGTAGCATTGCCATCCGCGCTGGTGGGCGGCGAGGACCACGGCCCGGATCACGGCGTTGAGCCCCGGGGCGTCGCCCCCGCCCGTGGAGATCGCGATGCGCATGGCGGTCAGCCGAGCGCCTCGCGCGCCAGGCGGAGGACTTCGCCCGGTTCCGCGTGCCGCTTGAGCGCCTTCTTCGAGAAGATCAGCCGGCCGTCCATCGTCACCTCAAACACGCCCCCCGAAGATTCGACGAGTTGAACCTCCGCGGTGGGAAATGCCGCCTTGAGCTCGGCCGCCAGACCGGCGGCCCGGGGGCGATAGCTTCAGACGACGCAGAACTGGATGACGAATTTCATGGAGTGCCCCTGCGGCGGTGGGGGGGAGCGTGCGCCGACCCGTGGTCAATCGTAGTGCGGCGCCGCGTGCTTTCCAAGCGCTGGACGCTTGCCCCTTCCGCCGACTGCCCGTATCTATGAAGCAGATGCTCACTTCCCGCCGGCGCGCCGCCGCCCTCCTCGCCCTGTTGCTCGCAGTCACGATGCCGCTCCACGCGCAGCGGCGTGCCTACCTCCTCGAGTTCGGCGCCGCCGCCACCGGCACCTCCTTTGCCGGCGTGACGGACTTGAGCAGCGGGTTCGGCGGCGCCCTGCGGCTCGGGCTCTGGCTCCCGTACAATTTCGGCCTCGAACTCGAGGGGACGACCTCGTCGCCGGGCACCGCCGCCGGGCCCTCGCTCAAGGTGACCTCGGGCACCGCCTCCCTGCTCTACGACATCCGGATCGGCGAAGCCAGTTCCGCCTTCCTCAAGGTCGGCCCCGGCTTCGCCACCTACGGCAGCAGCACCTGCCCCACGATTTCCGTGCCCGGGTCGGGGCCGTGCGGCAAGAGCTCCACCCTCGTCTTCGGCGGCGGGTTCCGCGCGGCGCTTTCGCCCTACGTGATGATCCGCGGAGGGGTGGACTACCAGCACAACAGCGAATCCCCCGGCTTCGCGAACCTGGTCGGCAGCCTCGGGCTCGCCGTGATGGTGGGGAGCAAGCCGCTGCTCGACGACGACCAGGACGGCGTGTACGACCGGAGCGACAAGTGCCCGGCGACCCCGCCGGGCGCCATCGTGGACAAGCACGGCTGCCCGTCCGACAGCGACGGCGACGGCGTGATGGACGGACTCGATCGCTGTCCGAACACGCCGCTCGGCGCCACCGTCTCGACGGCCGGCTGCCCCAGCGACGCCGACAAGGACGGCGTGCCCGACGGGGTGGACCAGTGCCCGAACACACCAGCGGGTGCGCAGGTCGACGCCACCGGCTGCCCCACCGACGCCGACAAGGACGGCGTGCCCGACGGCCTCGACCGCTGCCCTGCCACGCCCGAAGGCGCCACGGTGGACGCGCTCGGCTGCCCGGGGGACTCGGACAACGACAAGGTCCCCGACGGCGTGGACCAGTGCCCCAACACGCCGGCCGGTGTGACCGTCAACAGCTTCGGCTGTCCCGCCGCCGGCGCGCTTCCCGGTCCGGTGCAAGCAGGTGCACCGACGGCAGCGGCCGCGGCGGCGGCCAGTGGGCGCAGCCTGGGGCCCTGGGTCGTTCCCGGCACGGCGTTTGCCCCCCAAGGCACCACCATCAGCGCAGCAGCACAGCCGATTCTGGATACCGTGGCCATGGTCCTCAAGGCCGATCCGCGGACCGTCGTGGAGATCATCGGCCACGCCGACGATGCCGACTCCCAGGCGGCCAACATCCAGCTCTCTGCCGAACGCGCCGATGCCGTCAGGAACTACCTGCTCCGCAACGGGGTGCGCCCCGAGCAGCTGCAGGCCCGCGGCGCGGGCGAGACGGGTGCCCCCTCAGGCGGCGGCCCCGCCACATCGTCCGTCGAAAACCGCCGGACCGAGATCCGGATCGTCACGCCGCAGCCCTGACCCCCTGCACGACAACTCGCGTCCTGCAATGGCGCCCTGCGCCGGAGCGTTCCCGTGCGTGGTCCTGGCCCGGTGGTCCTGCTTGCGCTTGCCCTCGGCCTCTCCACCCCTGCCGCCGCCCAATCTGGCCGCTGGAGGGCGGAGCTGCCCGACGGGTTCGGGATCGACTTTCTGGCGCCGCTCCCCCCGTTTCCGTCCCATCCCCTCTCCCCCTGGCCGACGCCGCCGGCGGCCCACAAGCCCGCCGACGTCCGGGCGCTCTACGTCAACGCCTGGGCCTTCGGCGGGAGCCGGTTCCACGAGCTGGTGCGTTTGGCCGACGAGACCGAGATCAACGCACTCGTCATCGACCTCAAGGACGACACCGGCTACCTGACCTATCCGTCGAAGGTCCCCACCGCCCTGGCGATCGGCGCCACGCAGCAACTCCGCGCGCGGGACACGGAGGCGCGGGTGCGCGAACTCCTGGCGCACGGCATCTACCCGATCGCGCGGATCGTCGTGGCCAAGGACCCGCTCCTGGCAGAACGGAAGCCGGCTTGGGCCATCCAGAGCCGGGACGGCGGCCTCTGGCGCGACCGGCGCGGCACCGCCTGGGTGGACGCGTTCAACGATTCGGTCTGGGTGTACGCGTCGCAGCTCGCGGCGGAAGCGGTCCGAATGGGGTTCGCGGAGGTCCAGTTCGACTACGTGCGGTTCCCGGACGAGCCGCGCGCCCGGATGGCGAGCGCCGTCTTTCCCGCGCGGCGCGCCGGGGAGACCACGCGGCAGGGCGTGCACCGGAACCTGCTCATGGTCCGCAGCCGCATGCGCGCGCTCGGCGTGCCGTTCACGATCGATGTGTTCGGGATGACGACCGTCACGACCGGTGACCTGGGGATCGGGCAGGTATGGGAGGACCTGGTGAGTTCCTCGGACGTGGTGCTGCCGATGGTCTATCCAAGCCACTACACGCGGGGGATGTACGGGGTGGCTTCTCCAAACGCGGAGCCGTACGTGATGGTGCGGCGCGCCCTCGAGGACGGGCTACGGCGGAGCGCGGCACTGCCGAATTCGGCGGCCATCCGGCCATACCTGCAGGCCTTCACGCTCGGGGCGCCGCATTACACCGGCGCGCACGTCCGCGCGCAGATCCAGGCCGCCGCGGATGTGGGCATCCGGAGCTGGGTGCTCTGGAACCCCCGGAGCGACTACGGCCAGTCCGGGCTCCGTCCGGAGGCCACCGCCGGGCCCGTCCTGGCGAGCACCGCCAGCACCAGCATCAGCAACGGCCCCTGAGCCTCAGCGCACCCCGGCCAGCGCCGCCTTCGGCTCCCAGCCGGTGATGTATCCCGCGAGCGCGCTGGCGGCCGTGGTGTAGGGACTGGCCAGGTAGAGCTGCCCGGGGCCGGAGCGCCCGGGAAAGTTCCGGTTGATGGCGCTCACGGTGACCGTCTTGCGATCGTAGCTCACCCCGGGCCCGGCGTTGATGCAGGCGCCGCACGACGGTTCGATGATCTCCGCTCCCACCGCCTGGAAGATGTCCAGGTATCCCCGCTGCATCGCGTATCGCTTCACGTCCTGGCTGCCGAACTGAATGAAGAAGTGCACGCCGGGCGCGATCCGCTCGCCGGCCTCGGCCGCCTCGCGGAGCACCGTCGCGTACATGTCCATGTCCTCCTTCTTGCCCGCCGTGCAGCTGCCGGCGTACGCGATGTCCACCTTGACCCGCTCCCCGAGCTCGCGGATGAAGTGGCCGTTCCCGGGATCGCCCGGGAGCGCGATCATCGGCTCCAGGGAGGAGGCGTCGATGTCGATGACTTCCTCGTACTCGGCGTCCGGATCCGAGAAGAGCCCCGCGAGCATCGCTTCCACGTCGGCCCGCGGCAGGCCACGCTCCCGCACGAGGTAGTCCACGGTCACGGCGTCGGGCGCCACGATGCCGGTGAAGGCGCCCACTTCCGCGGCCATGTTGGTCATGGTGGCCCGCTCGTCGATCGACAGCGCGCGAACGGCATCGCCGGCGTATTCCACGATCTTCCCGATGGCGTGCCCGTTCTTCACGTAGGGGTGCCGCAGGATCTGCAGCATGAAGTCCTTGGCCGTCACGTTGGCCGGCTTCTGCCCGTTGATCCGGATCAGCACCGAGGGCGGGACCTTGAGGCGCACGTCCTTGGTGAGCCACGAATTGAAGATGGCCGTCGTCCCCACCCCGAACGCCAGGCAGCCCACCGCGCCGCTGTGCGGCGTGTGGCTGTCGCTCCCGATGACCACCTGCCCCGGCAGCACATGCCGCTCGAGCATCTTCGAGTGGCAAATGGCCTCCGACCCCTGCACCACCATGTTCGGCCCGACGCGGGGGAGCTCTCCGTACAGGAGGATCCCCTGCTCGGCCGCGAACTCCTCCTGCTTCTTCTTGAGTTCGAGCGCCACGTCGAGCAGCCCCTCCGACTTGCGGGCGTCGGTCATCGCGAGCTCGAGGAAGGTCAGGTGGTCCCGGAAGAAGAAGATCGAGGCCGGGTCGACCACCTTTTCCTCCGGCCCGACGTAGTCCCGCCAGAAGATGGCGGCCATCGGCGTGACGTACTCGTGACTGAAGCGGATGTCGGTCCGGACGAACCCCTCGTCGCCCGGCCGCACGTACGGCACGCCGACGCGGTCGCCCGAGAGGTCGGTGACCCAGCGGCGGGCGATGACCTTCTCGGCGAGGGTCATCGGGCGCTTCGGGGTGACGACCGCCGGCACGGTCACCTTGCCCTGCATCCGCGCCACGTTGTACTGGAAGAGTCCGCCGTGCTCGATGATGCCGCGGGTGATGCCGCCCTCGCCCTCGGTGAAGACCGACAACGGGATGCTGTCGCCGCGGCGCACTCGCTCGAGCAGCGAAAAATCGGTGCTGGTGAACACGCCGAGGTTCTGGCAGTTCTCCCGATAGATGCGCTCGATGTTCTCGGCCACCACCAGCTTGATGCCCGCCATCAGCTCGGCGTAGGGTGACTGCTCCCGGCTCGAGCCCTTCCCCCGCCGCTTCCCGCTGACCGACGCCACGAAGCCCCCGGCGCGGACCGCGCCCCGGGTGATGGGAAATTCCTCTCCGCACTTGAGTCCGAGGTAGGGGAAGTCGCCCAGCGTCTGGTCGTAGTAGTAGCAGATGTAGGCCGGCGTGATTTCGTCGGTCGAGATGTCGTTCCGGAGCGGGATGGCCGGCGTCCAGGCGAGGTCCTTCCCAGCGAGCTGGCTCCGGACGAGGGCGGGGTCCTCCGTCAGGTACAGCGTGCGCCCCTCGAACCGGATGTCGTCCGGCAGCTTCGTGATCGGGCGCGACTTGAGGCTTTCGAGCATGGGTCGTGGTTCTCCTTGGCTGACGGAAAATGCCCGCCCGGCGCGGCTGGAGCAAGGATTGGACGCACGGCGGACCGCAGCTACACTTCCAGTCATGCGTGCGCTCCTCGCTCTGCCGGCGCTGGCACTCCTCGCGGCCCCCGCGCTGGCCCAGACACCGTGGACCGTGACGCCCCCCACCAGGGTGGCGCCGCTCGGCACCTTCTCGGACTCGACGCTGACCGAGGCCTCGGCCGCGGTGGCCAGCCGCCGGCAACCGGGCGTGATCTGGACGCTCAACGATTCCGGCAACGCGCCCTGGCTGTACGCGGTGGACACCGCCGGCCGCACCCTCGGCACCTTCCGGGTCACGGGGGCGGAAAACTTCGACTGGGAGGCGCTCACCCTCGCGCCCTGCCCGGCCGGAACCTGCCTCGTGATCGGCGACATCGGCGACAACCCGGAGAACCGCCCGAGCGTGACGCTCTACCGGATTCCGGAGCCGGCGGTCGGCAAGGCCACGGCCGGCGTGCTGACGGCCACGCCGCTGGCGGACACGCTCGGCCTCCACTATGCCGACGGCCCGCACGACATCGAGGCGATCTACGCCGACAGCGCCGGCACCCTCTTCTTCGTGTCGAAGGGGCGATCCCACGGCATCGCGCTCTTCCGGCTGCCCGCCAGTGCCTGGGCGACCCACGCCGCCGTACCGGAGCGCCTCGATACGCTGCCGATCACGCCGATCCAGCCCATCGGGCAGTGGGTCACCGACGCCGCACTCTCGCCCGACGGCCGTCGTGTGGCGGTGCGTACCTATTCCGCCATCTTCTTCTTCACGATTGGCGAGGGGGGACGCCTCGCGCCGGATCGCGGCCGCGAGTGCTTCCTCGGGCGGCTCGAGCCGCAGGGAGAAGGCATCACCTGGCTCGACGACCGCCGGATGCTGCTAACGAGCGAGTCGAGTTCGACGAGCCGCGGCACCCTCTTCCTGGTCGAGTGCGGCACGCCGTAGCCCGCGCCATTCCTTCACACCCATTGGTATTCATGCGACGACTCACCTGCGTTCTCGTGGCCTGCGCCTTCCTCGCGCGCACGCCGGCCGCCCTGGCCCAGACCGACGTCGACAAGGCGTCCCAGGCCGTCACCGCCGACGTCATCCGCGCGCATATCGAGTTCCTGGCCAGCGATGCCCTCGAGGGCCGTGGGTCCGGCACCCGCGGCGGAGACATCGCGGCGCGCTACATCGCCGCCCAATACGTCCGGCTCGGGCTGCAGCCGGCGGGGGACAGCGGCTCCTTCTTCTTTCGCGTCCCCCTCGTGTCGTTCAGTCCGGAGGCGAGCCTTAGCCTGGGCGGCGCCACGCTCGCCTACCCCACGGACTTCGTGCTGAGCCCGATGCGATGGGATTCCGTGACGTCGGTGGACGCGCCGCTGGTCTTCGTCGGGTACGGCATCGTGGCGCCGGAATACGGGTGGAACGACTACGCCGGGATCGACGTGAAGGGCAAGGTCGTCGCGGTGATGGTCAACGACCCCGGCCTCCACGACCCCAGCATCTTCAAGGGAAAGGTGCTCACGTACTACGGGCGGTGGACCTACAAATACGAGGAGGCCGCGCGGCAGGGCGCGGCTGGCGTGCTGCTCATCCACACGGAGGAGAGCGCGACCTACCCGTGGGGGACCGTCGAGGGCAGCTTCAGCGGACCCCAGGTGCGCCTGGAGACCGCGCCCAGCTCGCTCCAGGTGGCGGGATGGGTGCAGCACGATGTGATGGCGAAGGCCTTCGCCGCCGCCGGCGCCGACCTGGACGAGTCCATGAAACGCGCCGGCCAGAAGGGGTTCGTCCCCACCGAGCTCCCCATCCGGGTGAGCGCCACCGTGCACGCCCCGATGTCCCGGACCGCCACCTACGACGTCATCGGGCGCCTGCCCGGCAACGGCGGCCCCCTCGCGCAGGAAGCGGTCGTCGTCGGGGCGCACTACGACCACCTCGGCATCGGCGCCGCGGTCGACGGGGACTCGATCTACAACGGCGCGCGGGACAACGCCGCCGGCGTGGGCGAGATGCTCGCCATCGCCGAGGCCATGAGCCGGGCCGGCCTGAGCGGCAAGCGGTCGATCCTCTTCACTGCGTTCGGCGGGGAGGAGGCCGGGCTCCTCGGCTCGCAGGCCATGGTCGACCGGCCCTTCATGCCGCTCAAGAACGTGGCCGCCATGATCAATTTTGACGGCGCCAACCTCTTCGGCCGGACGAGGGACGTGTCCGCCGGCGGCTCGGACCAGTCGTCCCTCCTTGGAGCCATGCAGGCGGCGGCACGACTCGAAGGCCTCGAGGTCACCGAAGACTCCCTCGGCCCGCTCCAGGGGTCATTCTTCCGGTCGGACAACTTTCCCTTCGCGCGGGCCGGCGTCCCTTCGCTCTCCTTCGAACCCGGCCACTACTACGTCGGCCGGCCGAAGGAGTACGCGGCCAAGGTGCAGGCGGAGTACACCGCCAAGCGCTACCACCGGCCCCAGGACGAGTTCGGCCCCTGGTACACGCTCGACGGCGCAGTCCAGGAAACCCGGGTCGGCCTGCGCACCGTGGTCTATGCCGCGGATGCCTCCTCGCAGCCCACCTGGAACGTGGACGCCGACTTCCGCGCGGCCGGCGAAGCGCGCACGAAGTCCACGGCCCCGGCGAAGCCAACAGGAAAGAAATAGTATCGTGACAGAGTATGACCACTGACGCGTCAGTTACGTTAAGTTGCTTGACATCGTCCCAGCGCAGCCTGGTTGAATTGATACGGCATAACGCACTGCGCTGCATGCGTTTATCGTAACGTCACCGCCAGGGGATTACACCAGCTGAATCGTCCGCCCCTAGACCTTCTGCCAGATACAGTGTAGTTTCGCGGCGTTCCACCTCGGGTTTTCTCCGACCAGGAGCACCTCTGGAACTGCCCACCCAGCACCGCGTGCCACTCGCCTGGCTGCTCGAGCACGGCGGCGAGATCATCAAGCTCCGCACACTGACCGAGTTGGCTCCCGCCGGGACGACCGATCCCGCAGTGGTCGCGGCCGCCCAGCAGGCGGTCCTCGAGTCCAAGCCCGTCCTCGCGGTCGTCAAGAAGCAAAAGGACAACGGCGTCTGGGGCAACAACCTTCTCGGCCTGGCCGCCTCGACCACGCTCGGCATCAAGGACATCGGCACGATCCCCCAGTACCGCCGCCTGCTCCAGATGGGCGTGCCCCTGACCGCGCGGCCGTACAAGCTGGCCGACCGGCTGCTCTTCCGGCTCCTCTCGCGCGATGACGACCCGGCCCTGCTCTTCGAGTTCCGGAAGATGGCGGCTGGCGACACCCACGCGGAGTCCTGGGCCCGCTGGGTCATCCGGGAGGCCTCCTGCGCCGCGCTCGCGGAGGCAGGGCATATCGAGGATCCCCGGCTTCGCGGCTCCGCCCACAAGGTGGCGAGCGCCGTCTCGCAGTTCCTCAGGAGCCCGCTCTCCGAGAAGCCGTTCATCAAGGCGGGCGGCAAGACCATCCTTCATCCCGAGGCCTACCCGCCGAGCTGGTACTCGGTCGCGATGGTGGCGGCGATGCCGTCGCTGCAGCGGGAGCGGGCCGGGTTCACGGAGCGGCTCGGCCACTACCTGGCCCAGCCCGCGCCGAAGAAGGCGTACTCGCTCCACGTGGGCAAGAAGACCGTGAAGCCGCAGCACCTGCTGCTGGGCGACCCGATCGTCTCGGACGGGAAGGGCGTGGCCAGCGACGTGCCGCTCGCCCTGCACTACATCGAACTCCTCGCGCGGATCGGAGCGCTCCACACGGCCCCGGTGGCGACCAAGGTGCTCGGTCGACTACTGAAGGACTGCGACGACCACGGCGTCTGGCACCCCAAGGGTCTCAGGAGCCATCCGAAGGCCATCCACAAGATCAGCTACCACACCTTCCCGTTGGCCTCCGAGGCCAAGAGCCCCGAGTCACGGCAAGTGGACGTGACGTTCCGGCTGGCCCTCATCGCGAAGCACCTCGGCTGGAGCATCGAGATGGCCTGAGAAGGCGGGGAAGCCGGGACGCGGGGAGGCATGGGTGAACGGGTGCGCTGAGGCGGGCCCGTTTTCGTTGAGGGGAACCGCCTACAGCCCGCTTGCAATAAGCGTAGTCCCATCCCATACTACTTCGCATGCGCACCCTGAACCTGATGCCATTCGGATTTACGCCCACCGAGAGCCTCGTCTACCAGGTGCTGCTCACCACGGGGCCGGGCACCGGATACGGGATCGCGCGGGCGGCGGGGCTGGCCCGGGCCAACGCCTACAGCGCGCTCGAGGGCTTGGTTTCCAAGGGGGCAGCCCGGGTGGAGGGGACCCGCCCCAAGCGCTATCGCCCAGAGGCGCCGACGGCGCTGGTGGCCCAGATAACCAGCCGGCACGGGCAGGCGCTGGAAGAACTGCGCACCCATCTCGCGGAAATCTCCGTCCCCGAGTCGCCCACCCTCGTCGAGATCGAGTCGGCCCGTGGCTCGCTCCAGTTGATCGCCCACGACATCGGCCGCGCCTCCGTGTCGGTGCGGCTGCTCGCGCCGGCCGACGCCTACCCGCCGCTGACCCCGGCGCTCCGCAAGGCGGCCAATGCCGGCGTGGCGCTGTCCCTCCGCGCGCTCGACCCCGTGGAACTGCCCTTTGCCGCCGTGACCGCCGCGCACCCCGGCCATCGCTGGCCGGGCCAGCCGCTGGTGGCGGTGATCGACGACAAGAGCGCCATCATGGCGTCGCGAACTGGCGCCGAGGTCCGGGGCCACTGGAGCACGGCGCCGGCCTTCGTGGCGGCAGCCGCGCTCGCCTTCGACCATTTCGGCACGGCGCCGTGAGCGATCCGGTGGCCGCCGCGCTGCGCGAGCTGCGCCGAGAGTACCAGGCCGAGGGCCCGACCAGGGTGATGGAGCTGGCAACCGCATTCAGGGCGCTCAGCGAGGGTGAGGAGAGCGCGGAGACGGCGCTCGCAATGCTCTGCCATCGCCTGGCGGGGTCGGGAGGAGCCTATGGCTTCCCAGACGTGAGTATCGCCGCGAGGGCCATGGAGCAGTTGCTGCGCAGCGAACCGCACTGGACCGCCGAGCGCCTGGCGGAGATGGAAGCTGGCATCCGCCGGATCGCGGAGGCCTTTGCCCGCGGAGGCGCGGACTAGTCGGGCCCAGAACGATCGAGACTGCAAGCGAACGGCCCCGGGTGCGTGATGCACCCGGGGCCGTCGTGCTGCACGGCCCGCGGCGCGGGGCCCGGCCCGGATCAGTGCGCGAAGCGCTCCACCAGCGGGGCCACGTCGCGGGGATTCTCGTCGCCGAAGAGGAGGCGTCCCTCGCGGAGCGAGGCGCCCCGCAGCGTCAGCGCCAGCACCTCGCCGAGGCTGTCCACGGGGAAGACCTCGATCTTCTGGCGGACCTCTTCCGGCAGGTCCTCGAGGTCGGGTTCGTTCTTCCGGGGCAGGACGATCCGGGTGATCCCGGCGCGGACGGCGCCGAGCACCTTTTCCTTCACGCCGCCGATGGGGAGGACATGCCCCCGCAGGGTGATCTCGCCCGTCATCGCGATGTCGTTGCGGACCGGCCGCCCCGACATGGCGGAGACCAGTGCCGTGGCCATCGTGATTCCCGCGGAAGGGCCGTCCTTCGGGATGGCACCCGCCGGCACGTGGATGTGAAGGTCCCGGTCGAACATGTCCTCCTTGATGTGCAGCCCGGCGGCGTGCGAGCGCGCGTAGGTCCATGCCGCCCGTGCCGATTCCTTCATCACATCACCGAGTTGGCCGGTGAGGACCAGTTCTCCCTTGCCCCGCATGGTCGAGGCCTCGACGAACATGATGTCACCGCCGGTCGGGGAGTAGTACATCCCGGTGGCCACGCCGACCTGGTCCTCCCGCGCGGCCGTTTCCGGAAAGACCCGGGGCCGGCCCAGCAGGTCGTCCACGACCGCCGGGTCGACCGTCAGGCGCTCCACCTCGTGCGCCGCGATCTTCCGGGCCACCTTGCGGGCCAGCTTGCCGAGTTCCCGCTCGAGCTGCCGCACGCCGGCCTCGCGCGTGTAGCTGGTGATGACCTCCTGGACCGCCCCGTCGGTCATCTCGATCTGCTCCACGTCCAGGCCGTTCTCCTCCAGCTGGCGCGGCACCAGGAAGTTCCGCGCGATGACGAGCTTTTCGCGCTCGGTGTACCCGCTGAACTCGACCGTCTCCATCCGGTCCAGCAGCGGCGCCGGGATGTTCTGCGACACGTTGGCCGTCGCGATGAAGAGCACTTCGCTCAGGTCGAACGGGACCCCGAGGTAGTGGTCCACGAAGGAATCGTTCTGGGCCGGGTCGAGCACCTCGAGGAGCGCGGCCGCCGGGTCGCCCTGGAAGGACACGCCGAGCTTGTCCACCTCGTCGAGGAGGAACACCGGGTTGCGGGTGCCGGCCTGCCGCATGCCGTTGAGGATCCGGCCCGGCATCGCGCCGACGTAGGTGCGCCGATGGCCGCGGATATCCGCCTCGTCGCGCGCGCCGCCGAGGGAAATCCGGACGTACTTCCGCCCCATCGCGCGGGCGATCGACTTGGCCACCGACGTCTTGCCGACGCCCGGGGGGCCGACGAAGAGCAGGATGGGACCCTTGGTCGCGGCTTCGCCGCGAGGCGGCGAAGCGGGGACGCGGGGAGGTGACCCCGCCGTTTCCGCGGCATGGGGGGCCTATCGGCGCCTCCTCCGGCTTCCCCGCTCCCCCGCTTTCCCGCCGCTCCGCTCCGCGGAGCTGCCGGACCGCCAGGAATTCCAGCACCCGGTCCTTCACGTCGCCGAGCGCGTAGTGATCCTCGTCGAGGATGCGCTGGGCTTCCGCGAGGTCGAGGTGCTCCTCGCTGCGGGCGCTCCAGGGCAACTCGAGAATGGTCTCGAGGTAGGTGCGGATGACCTGGGACTCCATCGACTCCCGCGCGATCCGGCCGAGTCGGCCGAGTTCGCGGTCCACCTCGCGGCGCGCGTCGGCCGGCAGGTCGAGCGCGGCGAGCTTGGTCCGCAGTTCCTCGAGATCGTCGGACTCGTCGTCCTCGCCCAGTTCCCGGCGGATCGTCTTCAGCTGCTCGCGAAGGAACATCTCGCGCTGACGCTCGCCGAGCTCCTCCTGGACCTGGGACTTGATGTCCTCCTGCGCGTCCACGAGGCCGATCTGGCGCTGGATGTGCACGAGGACACGCCGGAGCCGGTCCTCGACCGACAACGTCTCGAGGAGCGTCTGGCGCTGCACCGGGGTGATGTCGAGGTAGCCCGCCACGAGGTCGGCGAACCGTCCGGCGTCGTTCACGCCGGCGAGCACCTGCTGAATGACCTCCTCCGGCAGCCCCGACTTCTGGCCCAGCTCGGCGGCGCGCGTGCGGGCCTCGCGGTGGAGCGCCACGAACGCGGGATCCTCGAGGCTGATCGGCGCCAGTTCCTCGGCGTCGCGGACCACGGCCTGGAGGTAGCCGTCCTTGTCGATGACGTGCATGGCGATGCCGCGCCGCTCGCCGTGCAGGAGAAGCTGCATGCCGGCCAGGCCGCGCTGCAACTGCCCGATCTTGGCGATGGTACCGATGGTGTAGAGGTTGTCCGGGCTGACTTGTTCGACGTTTTCCCGCTGGGAAACGGCGAATACCAGTTTTTCAGGAGTGGCCAGCGCCGCCTCGATGGCGCGAAGCGTCCCGGGCCGACCGGCGCCGATGGGAGCCGTGACGCCGGGGAAGAGCACGACATCGCGGAGGGGGAGAACGGGGATCGTCAGGCGTTCAGTCATTTCGAATATCCTCAGGCCCTCTTTCGAGGGCGAAAATGGCAGGGTAGTATCGCAGTTGGTAGCTCAAGTGCACCCCCTATGCCACCCGGAACCGACAGAATCTCTTTGCCTCTTGCCTCCGTATGGGCCCATCGGATGCAATACGGAACGCGAAACCTCCGAGGGCACCGACCCTCTGCCATTCCGACAGGGAGCCTCTGTCCTGGCCGCCGGTCGTGGGAATTCCGGCAGCGTGTTGCCCTATCGAGCGGGGGGCGACAGATTGGTGTGTTCCTGATGAATCCCCACTTTGCCTGCAACGCCCGAGGACCCGAGCCCCGATGAGCGATCCTCTCGACATGCCCCTTGCCTCCCGTCTCGGCCAGGCGCTGGGCGACGCGTACACGATCGAGGGCGAGATCGGACGCGGAGGGATGGGGGTCGTCTATCGGGCTCGCGACGAGCGGTTGCAGCGTCGGGTGGCGATCAAGGTCCTGCCGCCCGAACTCGCCTTCCAGGGAGAAATCCGGCAACGCTTCATGCGCGAGGCGCAGACGGCGGCGCGGCTGTCCCACCCGAATATCGTCCCGATTCACGGCGTCAGCGAGGGCGGCGGGCTCGTGTATTTCGTCATGGGCCTGGTGGACGGCGAATCGCTCGGGGCGCGGATCAAGCGCCGTGGCCAGCTGCCCGCCGAAGAGGTCCGACGCATCATGAAGGAGACGGCAGACGCCCTGAGCGCCGCCCACGCCTTCTCCGTGGTTCACCGCGACATCAAGCCCGACAACATCCTGCTCGAGGGCACGCGCGGCCGGGTCATGGTCACTGACTTCGGGATCGCGAAGGCGCTCTCGGCCGGCTCCGGCGCCACCCTCACCGGCGCCGGCGTGGCCATCGGCACGCCGGCCTACATGAGCCCGGAACAGGCGGCCGGGGAGCGCGAAATCGACGGGCGCTCCGATGTGTACAGCCTAGGCATCGTGGCTTACCAGATGGTGACGGGGGAGTTGCCGTTCCAGGCACCGACGGTGGCCGGCATCCTGATGAAGCAGATCACGGAACCGGCCCCGCTGGTCACCCTCAAGCGGCCCGACATTCCCGAGGACCTGGCGCTGGCCATCAGCCGCTGCCTCGAGAAGGACCCGGAAAACCGGTGGCCGACTGCCGATTCCCTCCGGCGCGCCCTCGAAACCCGCACCGTCACCGGCTACCGGCCCACCGGGACCGCCTGGCGCTCGGCGCGAACGGCGGGCGGACCCTCGCCGCGGCCGGCCACCGCCGAGCGGCCCCTCCGGCCCCTGGCCGGGACCCGCCCGGCCCGGCCACCCGAGCGCGGGGTGGTCCGTTCCGCGGACCGGTCGCTCCGGCCCCGCTCCGACCCGCAGTGGGACGTCGACAAGAAGGAAAAGGACCGCCCGCCGGTGGACACCGGCGAGCCGGCGATCGTGCAGCAGACCCGGAACATCTTTGCACGCTGGGCCGCGGTGTCGGGCGGGTGCTTCCTGATCAACGTGGCCACCGGCCTCGGCAACCCCTGGTTCCTCTTCGTGCTGGGCGGGATGGGAATTCCCCTGCTCCGTAGCTATGCCACGCTCTGGCAGTCGGGGTACAGCTGGCGCGACGTCCTGAGCCGCCCGGCGGCGCACGACTCTGCCGAGACCAAGCTCACGTCCAGCGGGAGCAAGCTCCCTCGCCTGCTCCCCGCCCCGACGGCAGCGGACTACGGCCTGGGGCTGCCGCAGATCCAGCAGCTCTATCGCGACCGCGCCGCCATCCTCGGCCTCATGGAGCGGCTGCCGGCGGCGGAGAAGAAGCTCCTTCCCGAAGTGGTGCAGACCGCGGACGCGCTCTTTTCGCGTGCGACCGACCTCGGCAGGACGTTGCACGCCATGGACTCGAACATGGAGACGGGAGAATTCGGCCGGGTGGAAGAGCGGATCGCGGCCATCATGAAGGAGCCGGACGACGAGGAGCGGGCCCGGCGGATCGGGCTCCTCGAGCGGAAAAAGAACCAGATGGCGGAACTGAAGAGCCGGCGGGACCAGGTGGCGGCCAACCTCGAGTCCTGCATCCTGGCCATGCAGAACGTGCGTTTCGACCTGCTGCGGCTCAAGTCCGCTGGGGTGGGAGCCGTGCTGGGCGACCTGACCAACGCCACCCAGCAGGCCCGCGCCCTCTCGCGCGACGTGGACGGCGCCATCGCCGCCGCCAGCGAGATCAAGGAGGCGATGGACTCCTGAGAGCTAGAAGACTCCGAGGAGGCCCAGGCGAAGGCTCGAATAGCTGTACACAACTTCACCGACCAGGTCATTCGCGACGGAGCCGCCGGACTTGGGCTCTACCTTCACGGTCACGTTGTTGTAGTACCAGCCCCCCGTGAGACCCCACCGATCGGACAGGAAGTACTCCGCCGCCACGTCACCCTGGAACACCGAAAAATCATATCGGTCCACCTTGGCGCCGATGCCGCGGGCGTCCACGCCGAGATACCAACGATTGCCGAGGCGCCACTGCCCGAACGCCCCGATCCCGCCGACCGGTCCGGTGAGGCTCTTGTCCACGTTCAGCGTTCCACCGGCGCAGTTGGGGCCGTCGCAGGCGGTGCCCGTGGCGTCCATCTTCAGACTGAAGAATGCCGCGCCGAGCCCGATTTCCAGCCCGAGCGCATGTCGCTCGGCCGCCCAGAGCGTGTACTTGAAGGCGAGGATGGCGTTGCTCGACCCGGCCTTGGTGGTAGCGCTGATGGCGCCCGACACCGTGTCGTCACCGACACGGAGCGTGTCCATGAAGTCACGCTGCCCGCTCTGGTTGATGAACTGGACTCCCGCATCGAGTTCCGTGTGACGCCCCGGCTTCCATCGGACACTCAGCGCCGGCTGGAAAGTCGTGCCTGAAAGGCCAAGAATGTCGCGGAAATCGAGGGTGGTACCGAGGATTCCCGAGCTGCCGTCGACCCGGGCCTTCGAGCGGTTGACCACGGTGGTGAAGTTGACGCTGGCCTGGAAGGTGTCGTAGAGGTGGTTCTTGTAGGAGATGGAGTCCTGGGCCTCCAGGGCCAGGGGGGCGGCGAGTGCCAGCAGGGCCAACGCCGCCCACGGGACCATCCTGGCGAGACAGCGGGTCATAGGCGCTCCGACTCGCAGTAAGCGGTGATCGACACGATTGCCTCGTGCCGGCATCCCCAGCGCGAAAGGCCCCCTCTTCAGGTCACGCCGTTACGCCACGCCGCCGCGGTCAGCCAGAGAGGCCAGCCGCGGCGGGAGCATCGAGGAGGCGATCAACTCGTCAGGCCAGCTAGAACGAAGCGATGACCCCCAGCCGGAGGCTGGTGTAGTTGAACGAGACCTTGCCGGCCAGATCGCTGGTCGCGGAGCTTCCCCCCTTGGGGGCAACATTCACCGTCACGTCGTTGAAGTACCAGCCCGCCCCCGCACCCCAACGGTCCGAGAAGAAGTACCGGGCGTACGCATCCGCCTGGAAGATCGAGACATCGTACCGGTCCACCCTCCCTCCGATACCCCGGGCATCCCCCCCTACGTACCAGTGATTGCCCAGGCGCCACTGGCCGAAGGCGCCGATCGCGCCCGTCGGGGCAGTCACCGAGTTATGGTAGCTGACTCCGCCGCTGCCGCAGTCCGGTCCGACACAGCCGTGGCCGTCGCATCGAATTGGAGGTCGAAGAAGATGGCTCCCAGCCCGAGCTCGAGCCCGATGTTGTGCTTTTCAGCAGCCCAGATCGAGTACTTGAACGCGAGATTGGCGTTGTTCGAACCGATCTTGGTGTTGGCGTCAATCTGTCCGGACACGGTGTTGTCGCCGATGACCAACGTGTCCGAGAAGCTGCGCGTTCCGCTCTGGTTGATCCACTGATAGCCAAGATCAAGCTCCGTGTGCCGCCCCGGCTTCCAGGCGAGAGCGAGGGCCGGTTGCACCGAGCTGCCCGAGATGCCGAGCATGTCCTTGAAATTGAGGGTCGGTGCCCTCGCCGGCGCTGCCGTCCACCCGGGCCTCCGAGTTGTTCAGGACGGTGGTGAAGTCGAGCGACGCCTGGAGCTTGTCGTAGAGGTGGTTCTTGTAGGTGGTGGAGTCCTGGGCGGCCAGCACCCTGGGGGCCGCGAGCGCCAGCGCGGCCAACGCCGACCCACGAGTCAGACCTCACAAGACGCGAATCATAGGCTCTCCATTTTCAGAAGGCGGCGATCGACGCGATCGCCGAACGCAGGGATTCCACCTGGGGCAGGATCACGTCTTCCAGCTCAGGAGCGTACGCCACGAAGGTGTCGGTGGCGGCCACGCGGCGCACCGGGGCATCCAGCCACGCAAACGCCTCGTCGGCGATGCGGGCGGCGATCTCGGCGCCGTAGCCCCACGAGAGCGAATCCTCATAGGCCACGATCACCCGGCTCGTCTTCCGGACCGAGGCGTAGATGGTGTCCCAGTCGACCGGGCTCAGGGTCCGGAGATCGATCACCTCGGTGCTCACCCCCGTGGCCTCCTCCAGCTCCTTGGCGGCCACCACCGCCCGCTGCACCACCGCGCCGTACGTCACGAGGGTGACATCCCGCCCCTCCTTGACCACCCGCGCCTTGCCGAAGGGGATCATGAAGTTGGGGCCCGGATTGGGCGCCTTGTTGTACGTTTGCCGGTAGAGGTGCTTGTGCTCGAGGAAGAGCACCGGGTCTTCACAGCGGATGGCGGTCCGGAGGAGCCCATTCGCGTCGAGCGCGGTGGACGGGCAGACCACCCGGAGGCCCGGAACGCCGGTGAAGATGGCCGCGCCGGTCTGGGAGTGGTACACCGAGCCGCCCTTGAGGTACCCGCCGTAGGTGACCCGCACCACCACCGGCGCGCTGAAGGCGTTGTTGGACCGCCAGCGCATCAGGGCGAGTTCGTCCCGGAGCTGCATGTAGGCGGTCCAGATGTAATCGAAGAACTGGATTTCGACGACGGGCTTCATGCCACGCGTGGCGAGCCCGATGGCGCGGCCGATGATGTTGGCCTCGGCGAGCGGCGAGTTGTACACCCGGTCCCCGCCGAAGAGCTTCTGCAGCCCCCAGGTGACCTTGAACACTCCTCCCTTGCCCTTCACGTCGCCGAGATGCTCCTCCCGGCTCACGTCCGCCACGTCCTGCCCGAAGACGACGATGCGCGGATCCCGGGCCATCTCGTCCTTGAGGCAGCCGTTGATGAGGTCCACCATCGTGGTCGGCTCGCCGCTGAACTGGGGATCGTCCTCGGTGTCGAACTGCTCGGAGGTCGGGTCCACGTCCGGCGAGTACACGAACTGGTAGATGGTGTCGGTGCCGGGCTGCGGAGAGGCGAGCGCGGTATCGGTGGCGACGTCGACCTCCTCCGCGACCTTCGCCTGGATCCGCTCGATTTCGGCCTGGGACGCAATGCCCTGCGCCACGAGCCAGCGAGGAAAGGTGACCGTCGGATCCCGTTCGGCCTCGGCCGCCCGTTCCGCCGGTGTACGGTAGTTGACTTCATCGTCCGAGAGCGAATGGCTATAGGGCCGGATGACGTGCGCGTGGACCAGCGCCGGGCCCTTCCGCTGCCGGCAGTACTCGACTGCGCGGCTCAGCACGTCGTACGAGGCGAGGGGATCGCACCCGTCCACTTCCTGGATGAAGAGGCCCGGGAATCCGGCGACGAGCTTGGAGATGGACCCGCCGGCGGTGTTGACCTCGACCGGGGTCGAGATGGCGTAGCCGTTGTCCTCGACGAGATAGACCACCGGCAGCTTGAGGTTGCACGCCGTGTTGAGCGACTCCCAGAACTCGCCCTGGCTGGTGGTGCCGTCGCCGGTGGAGCAGAAGACCACCTCGTCGCCGTGATAGAGCGCGTCGGCGCCCGGAATCCCGGGGATCCGGCTGAACCGGAGCCACGCCTCCGCGCACCCGACCGCCTGCAGGAACTGGGTGCCTGTGGGGCTCGACGCCGAGACGATGTTGAGGTCCTTGTGGCCCCAGTGGGACGGCATCTGCCGCCCGCCGGAATTCGGGTCGTCGGCCGCGCCCACCGCCGAGAGCAGCTGTTCCGTGGCGGTCATGCCCAGGCCGAGACAGAGCGCCCGGTCGCGATAGTAGGTGTAGAACCAGTCGTAGGCGGGGCGGAACACCTTCGAAGCGGCCACCAGGACGGCCTCGTGGCCGGCGCCGGAAATCTGGAAGAAGATCTTGTTCTGTCGCTTGAGCTGGATTTCGCGGTCGTCGATCCGGCGCGAAAGCAGGATCAGCCGGCACATTTCCAGCAATTCCGCCTTGTCGAGGCGAGAGGACGGAGCGCTCTTCGTGGGCGCCGACGTACGAGTGGCCATGGGGGTGTCACCCTCGGCGGGAACGGGAACGGCCGCTGGAAATCGACCCTACAACATAGCCCGGCGCGACCGCCGGAGAAAGCCGCGGACCCGGTCTTTCAAGCCTCGGATGAAGAAGGGGTGAAGGCCCCCGGAAACCCCTCCGGGGAGCCCTGGCCATCACGGCGCCCGGTACACCACCCGGCCACCGGCCACAGTCACCAAGACCCGCGTGTTCGGGATGTCGGTCGGCGGGATCAGGGTGAGGTCCCGGTCGAGCAGCACGAGGTCGGCGCGCGCCCCGGGCTTGAGCACGCCGCGGCGCCCCTCGGCGAAGACCCCGTACGCGTTTTCGGTGGTGTAGGCCCTGAGCGCCTCCGCCACCGTGATCTTCTGGGCCGGGAACCATCCCTCGGGGTTCTTGCCGTCGAGCGTCCGGCGCGTCACGGCTGCGTAGATGCCGAGCAGCGGGTCGATCGGGGCGACGGTCCAGTCGGAGCCGAAGCCGAGGTGCGCCCCCTGGTCGATCAGGTCGCGGAAGGCGTAGGTCGTGGCCAGCCGGGTGCTGTCGATCCGCTTGGCCGCCCACCGTCCGTCGTCGATCGCGTGGTAGGGCTGCATCGACGGAATGACGTTGGTGCGCGCGATGCGCGTGATGTCAGCCGGCCGGAGATGCTGCGCGTGCTCGATCCGGAAGCGGCGGTCCCGGGCGCCGTTGACGAGCGCCACCGAGTCGTACACGTCGAGGATCAACGCGTTGGCCCGGTCGCCGATGGCGTGGACCGCGACCTGGAGGCCGGCGGAGTCGGACGACTGGACCCAGCGGCGGATCGAGTCGAGCGGCGTGGTGAGGAGCCCGCGCGTCTTCGGGGCGTCGAGGTAGGGATCGAAGAAGAGCGCCGTGGTCGAGCCGAGGGAGCCGTCCATGTAGCCCTTCACGCCGTCGATCCGGAGCCAGTCGTCGCCGGGACCGGCCTTGGCCACAGTGTCGGCCACCCAGCGCCAGCGTTCAATCGGGAAGAACATCTTGGTGCGCACGGTCAGGGTGCCCGCCGCCTTTGCGCGCTGGAAGGCGCCGAGCCACGCGGCCGGCGCGCTCATGTAATTGACCGCGGTGACGCCTTTGGACCCCGCGAAGGCGAGTGCGCGGGCCAGCGCGGCGTCCTGCTGGGCGTCGGTGGGCGCCGGCATGGCACCGTAGACCAAGTTCAGCGCGTTGTCCTTGAGGATGCCGGTCGGCTCTCCGGTACGCGGATCGCGGACGATCTCGCCGCCGGGTACGTCCTTCGTGGCCCGGGTGACGCCAGCGGCGCGGAGCGCCGCGCTGTTGGCCAGCGCCATGTGACCGTCGAGGCGGTTGACGAAGACGGGGTTGTCGGGCGTGACGGAGTCGATCCAGCTCCTCGTCGGCAGGGCGCCGCCTGGCCAGTTCTCGTGGTCCCAGTCGCCCCCGATGATCCACTCGCCGGGCTTGCGTTCGGAGGCGAACGCCTTGATCCGCGCCGTGAACTCCGCCGGCGTGGCGGCGCTCCGCAGGTCCACGCTGGCGAGCTGGAATCCTCCGTCGAGAAAATGGGTGTGGGCGTCCATGAAGCCGGGCACGACCATGGCGCCCGCGGCCGACAGGACTTGCGTCGCCGTCCCGACGTAGCGCGCGATGTCGCTGCTGTCGCCCACGGCCACGACGGTGTCGCCCCGCAGGGCGACGCCACCCGCCCAGGGCTGCTCGGGATTGCCGGTCCAGACCCGGCCGAAGGCCACCACGGCGGCCTCCGGCACACGAGAGCAAGCCGGCAGCGCGCCGGCCAGGAGGAGCAGGGTGACGAGGCCGCGACGCGGCATCAGCGGGAATGAGGATGGCATGGCAAATCCCGTCCTAACGAAGTGTGGTCAGGCGCCGGAGCGCCTCGAGCTTCTCCATCGCCGACGAGCCGGAGGTGGAGGCGGCAGGCGCGACGGCGAAGAGGTCCCGGATGTCGAGCAGGATCTCGAGCATGAGCTGGTCCCGGACGAAGGCGGCGTCGAGCTCCTCGACGCGGTGCTGGTCGCCGGCGGTCCGGGCCCGCTCGTAGGTCTCGCGATAGAGTGATTCGAGGTTGGCCAGGATGCGGTCGCGTGAGCGCATGATCAGGAACCGGCGAGGGGATGACGAAGGTGAGGGAGGTGAGAGAATCTGCTACCTTCCGGGGCGTTTGGCGAGGGGCCCTCGCCCCGGTCCCACCCTCACCCCAACCGGCGGCACTCATGACCCTGAAGGCAGCACAGGCCCGCGTGGATGCGTGGATCAGCCAGTACGAGGAGGGCTACTTCGAGCCGCTCACGAACATGGCCCGGCTGGCGGAAGAGGTCGGCGAACTGGCCCGCGAAGTGAACCACCGATTCGGGCAGAAGACGAAGAAGCGCGACGAGCCGGAGGGAGACCTGGCCATGGAAATGGCCGACATCCTGTTCGTGCTGATCTGCATGGCCAACCGGGAAGGGATCGACCTCGACGTCGCGTTCGACCGGATGATGACCAAGGTCGAGCACCGCGACGCAGATCGCTGGACGCGGAAGCGGGAGTAGGAGCATTTCGCCCAATTCGCTTCTGTCATTGCGAGGCCATGCAATGGCCGAAGCAATCTTCCGCGAGATCGCTTCGTCGTCCCCTCCGGGGCCTCCTCGCAATGACAGAAGATCGCTTACTCCCACTCCTCCGGCTCGGCCACCGTTTCCGCCAGAATCATGCGATAGCTCTCCAGCCGGTCGGGCGCGATCGCGCCCGCGGCGACCGCCGCTTGCACCTTGCATCCCGGTTCGGTCAGGTGGCGGCAGTCCTGGAAGCGGCACTCGCCGAGATACGGACGGAACTCCGGAAAGCAGCTGGCCAGTTCCCGCGGCTCGATGCCCCAGAGTCCCACCTCGTTGAAGCCCGGTGTATCCACCAGGTATCCCTCCTCGAACGGAAGCATCAGCGCCGAGACCGTGGTGTTCCGGCCCCGGCGCACCTTGCGGCTGAGCTCCCCGGTGCGGAGCCCGAGCCCCGGCTGCAGCACGTTGAGGAGGCTCGATTTCCCCGCGCCGGATGGACCGGTGACCACCGAGATCCGCCCGGCCATCGCCGCGCGGAGCGCCGGCAGGCCTTCGCCGGTCTTCGCGCTGGTGCGAAACACCGGATACCCCGCCTGCCGGAAGCGGGCTTCGAGCCACGTGCCCGGATCGAGATCCACCTTGTTGATGACGACCGCGGCGGCGATCTCGTTGGCCTCGGCGACGACGAGCAGCCGGTCGATGAGTTGGGGTACCGGTGCGGGGTCGCAGTTGCTGGTGACCACGAAGACGGTGTCGATGTTGGCGGCGATGGGCCGGGTGCCGCGGCCGAGCGGAACGCGGCGCTCCAGCAGGGTACGCCGGGGCTCCACCTGCGCGATGGCGTACAGCGCGCCCGTCGGATCGGGGGTCAGCTGGACCCGGTCGCCCACCACCACGCGGGGCGTATCACGCTTGGTGCGACCGCTGAGCACCGCCCGGACCTCGCCGGCCGCCGTCTCGATACGATAGGCCGCGCCGTCGCGCTCGAGGACGAACCCGGGGAGCAGGGGGCTCACCATTCTCCCGGCGAGCGGGCGATGGCCTCGTCGAGTGCGGTCTTCACGTCGAAGAGGGAGAGCGCCTTGAGCCGTTCCTCCGCCTCCTCCACCGACCGGCCCCAGGCGAGGAACTCGGTCTCGACGTGCCCGGCCGGCGCGGCGCCCGCCTCGTCCCACCGCACGAACAGGAGCGCGGCGCCGTAGCGCCCCCGGGCATCGGGCTCGTCGTCCACGTACAGCCCCACGGAGTAGGCGTGCCCGTCGCTGCCCCCGAAGGCGGCCGCGCGGCCGTGCTTGGCCATGTACCCGCCGAGGGTGGCTTCCATCAGGCCCGGAGGGCGAGCGTCTCCCGCACCACGTTGCCGAGGATGAAGACGATGTTGGCGGGCCGCTCGGCCAGGCGGCGCATCAGGTAGGGATACCACTGGGTGCCGAACGGCACGTACACCCGCATGTTGAACCCCTCCTTGCGGAGGCGCTCCTGCAGGTCACGACGCACCCCGTAGAGCATCTGGAATTCGAACCGTTCCGCGGGGATTCCCTCGCGCGTCACGAACGTCTTGGCGTGCTCGATCATGTGAGGGATCATGGGTGGCGAGCGCCGGATAGTTGCCTTTCCGAAGCAGGTGCTCCATGAGCGCGACGTAGTTCTTGTCCACGTCGCGCTTGTCGGGGAACGCCACCTCGGCCGGCTCGAGGTAGGCGCCCTTGCAGAGCCGGACTCGCGCGCCGAGGCCCACGAGCCGCTCGACATCCGCCGCCGAGCGGCGGAGGCAGGACTGGATCACGACGCCGGTATGCCGCGAGAACTCGGCCGCCAGGTGCTTCTCGAAGAAGTCGAGCGTCTTCTGGGTGTGCGCCGAGCCTTCCATGTCGAGCCGGACGAACCCGTTGAGTTCGCGCGCCCGGCCGAGGATGCGGCGCATGTTGTCGGCGCAGAGCGCCTCGTCGATGTCGAGCCCCATCTGCGTGAGCTTGACCGAGACGTTCACCTCCGCCCCGCTGGGGGCGAGGCGGTCGAGCATCCGGAGATACTCGTCCCGGGCGGCGACCGCCTCGGATTCCCTGGTGACGCTCTCGCCGAGGAGGTCGAGCGAGGTCGTGATCCCGAGCTTCTTCAGATCGAGGGCGGCCGCGGTGGCGGTATCGCTGGTCTCCCCGGCCACGAAGCGGGCGGCGAAGCGCCGGGCGAGCCCGTTCCGCCGCAGGAAGTTGAACACACCCTGTTGCTCCGACAGCCACAGTAGGAAGGTGCGCATCATCAGCAGGTGTCCTTGAGCTTGGGGCCGCGGCGGACGACGGGGGAACCTCTGGCGGCGACACGAAGCTACCTAACCCGTGAGAGGACAACAAGTTCCGGAATTTTCCAGCGAGCTAAACGTGGCCCCTGACAGCAGTTAGCCCGGTCGTGCCGGGGCCGGCCAGACCCGGCCCGGGGCTTGCGTTTACCCCACCCGCAGCACATACCAACGACCCGCCCGATAAGAGCACACCCGGAGCGATCCGGGGCCGCAAAACTAGAGGTCTCAGGCCGAAGCCGGCCGGAGATAGCTCGGTGCCGAAGGCAGGAATGACAAGCGGGGCCAGACCGGATCACTCCCCCCCGGGGACACGATCCATCGGCCTTGTGCTTATCGGGCGTTGTGGAGAGACCGATCATGCGCCCGATCTCCGTTACCCCTTCGCGGCTTCTGCCGATCCTCGGCCTGTGGTTCGTGGCCACCTCGTGCACGGCCATGGAACCGGACGGCCCGCCAGCCGGCGCCGTCCTGATGACCCCCCCGGCCCAGTACGCCACGTGGTACGCGAGCACCGAGGCCTGCGCCCAGCTGACCGGCGCCGCCAGCCGGATCGAGTGGTATGTGGTGCCCGGAGCGACTACCTTCGAGACCAGCATCGGCGAGAAGGTGGGCCTGTGGGAACGGGTGGGCAACGTCTCCCGGATCACCATCGCCGGCAACTACGCGGACAACGAGATGGTCGTCCGCCACGAGATGCTCCACGACCTCCTGGAGCGCGCTGGCCACCCACCGGAGTACTTCGTGACCCGTTGTCACCTGACCTGGGATTCCTGGAACGCCGGGGAGCAGTGAGCGGCCCATTCCTCGGCATACTTGAGTTGACCGACCGCGGGACCGCCTTCCTCCGGCGGCGCGAGTCTGGATACGCCCCCGCCGACGGCGACCTCTTCGTCCCTCCCCAACTCGTCAAGCAGTACGGCCTCCGCACCGGCGACGCCATCGCCGGCGAGGGCGGCCGCGGCGGCAAGGGCCGCGGGCCAAGCCTGCAGCGGGTGGACACCGTCAACGAACTGCCGCCCGACCAGATCCTGGGGCGCCCGGAATTCTCGAAGCTGTCTGCCGTTCACCCCAAGGCGATGCTCCAGCTCGAGGTCCCCGTCGGCAAGAGCCGCACCTCCCACGAAATCACCCGACTCATCGACCTGCTCTGTCCCTTCGGCAAGGGACAGCGCGCCCTGATCGTGGCGCCGGCCAAGGCGGGCAAGACGACGGTGCTCCAGGCGGTGGCGGAAGGGGTGGCACTCAACCATCCGAAGGCCCAGCTCTTCATCCTGCTGGTGGACGAGCGCCCGGAGGAAGTGACCGAGATGGAGATGGCCGGGGCGGGAGAGGTCGTCGCGTCCAGCTTCGACTGCCCGCCGGAGCGCCACGCCGAGGTGGCCGAGCTGACGCTGGAGCGCGCGCGACGGCAGGTGGAACTGGGCCGGGACTCCGTGATCATCCTCGACTCGATCACGCGGCTGGCGCGCGCCTACAACATGCTGGAGCGGAGCACCGGCCGGACGCTCTCCGGCGGGCTCGACGCGGGGGCCATGGACAAGCCCAAGAAGTTCCTGGGCAGCGCCCGCTGCGTGGACCCGTCGCGCGGAGGCGGGTCGCTCACCATCATCGGCACCGCGCTGGTGGACACCGGCTCCAAGATGGACCAGGTCATCTTCGAGGAGTTCAAGGGAACCGGCAACAGCGAACTCGTGCTGAGCCGGGAACTGGCCGAGCGCCGGATCTACCCGGCGATCGACATCCCGGCGAGTTCCACGCGGCGCGAGGAGCTGCTCTTCTCGCCCGAGGCGCTGGCCGCCTCGCACGCGCTCCGCCAGCGGGTGGCCGGCATGACGTCCATCAACGCGATGCAGGAAGTGCTCTCGCTCTTCCGGAACGCGAAGACCAACGCCGAGCTGATCCCCACGCTGACGCGGTAGCGGGCGCCTACCGCGTGTACTCCGCGAACGAGCGCGCGGCGGGCGCGCAGTCGGGCCAGGTCGCCTGCTCCCCGGTGCGCGGATTGACCGGCATGACCCGGCGCACGCGGGGCATCTGCTCGGGATCCTGCGCCGCCTGGTAGACCAGCATGGCCGTCAGCGTCGCGTTGTTCCGCACTTCGCTCATCACGAGCTTGTCGTAGGTGTCGCGGTTGGTGTGCCAGGTGTAGCTGAAGTACTCCCAGGGCAGCGAGCCGAGGCCGAACCCGGGCGCCCCGTAACAGGCCACCGAGGCGTTGTCGGATCCGCCGCCCGCGGGGATACCCGGCATGCCGAAGGTCTTGAAGTTGCCGGTGATTTCCGACGGCACCTTGGAGAACCAGTCGGCGAGGAATCCACTCGCGTCGAGCAAGCCCGCGCCGCTCACGTTCACCACGCGGCCGGTGCCGTTGTCCTGGTTGAAGAGCGCCTGCATCCCCTCGACGACCTTCGGGTGGTCCGCCATGTAGGCACGGGAGCCGTTGAGCCCCTGCTCTTCCCCGCTCCAATGCCCCACGATGATGGTGCGGCTGGGGTGCGGCAGCACGGCCTTGAGAATGCGCATGGCCTCCATCATCACGACGGTTCCGGTGCCGTTGTCGGTGGCGCCCGATGAGCCGTCCCAGCTGTCGAAGTGGGCCGAGAGGACCACGTACTCATTGGCGCGGTCGGTCCCGGGAATCGTGGCGATGGTGTTGAACACCGGCACCTCGCCAAGATCCTGCGACTCCGCCGTGATCCGCAGCACCGGACCCTGCTTCCGCTCGGTCAGCCGGTACACCAGCCCGTAGTCTTCACAGCTCAGCACCGCGCTCGGGACCTTCGTCGTCTTGCCGTCGAACACCCGGAAGGCGCCCCAGCCCTGCGACCAGTTGCTGGTCAGGACGCCCTTGGCCCCGGCGGCCTCGAGCGCCAGCTGCAGAGTCTTGTTGGTCAGGCCGGTCCGCTTGACCCGGGCGGCCCAGGCCGCGCGGTACTCGGTGCGCTCCTTGACCATCCGGTCGAACTCTTCCGGCAGCGCCGATGCCTTGTAGCTCGAATCGGGACGGCAGGTGAGTTCGGGCACGCTGATCAGGACGTAATAGCCCTTGACCGCGTTGACCGCGGCGGCGAACGCGGCGGAGTCGGCGGCGTCGGGGAGGATCATCACCGGAGCGTCGACCGGCTTGCCCTTGGTACCGGGGCTCCACGCCAGGATCATCCCTTCCAGCGATCGGGCCCGCGGGGTGAGGAGGTCGATGTGACTGGTGCCGCGCTTCCAGCCCTTCCAGGTGCCGTACTGCACGTTTTCCGCGCTGATGCCCCAGCGGGTGTACATCGAGACCAGCCAGTCGTTGCCCGCCTTCATCCCCGGTGAGCCGGTCAGGCGCGGGCCGATCGAGTCGTCGAGGGTCTGGGCCAGCGCCCCGACCTGGGAACTGTCCATGCCGAGGGCCCAGATCCGCTTGATGATCGGGTCGTCGGTGGGGAAGCTCTGGGCCGAGGCCGGCACGGCCGGGGCCAGGAGCAGCGCCAGCAGGCCCAGCCGAATCATGCGTCGCATCATGGCACTCCCAGTGAAAAGGATGGTTCTTCGCCACTCTCAGCCGCGCGGGTCACCCAGCTACGCCGCGCGCGATCCATCGTCGGGGTAGTAGCGGCCACCCGCTCCGGCCATGGCCACGAGGGCCGGCGCCGGCGTGAAGCGCGGCCCGAACTCGGCCGCGAGCGCCTCGAGGGTGGACACCACCTGGCGCGCGCCGAGGTCGTCGATCATCCGGAGCGGGCCACCGCGGAACGGCGGGAACCCGATGCCGAAGATGGCGCCGATATCGCCGTCGCGCGGCGAACGGACGACGCCCTCGCCCGCCGCCATCGCCGCCTCGTTGAGCATCGCGTACACCAGCCGCTGCTCGATCGATTGCGGGCTCACCCGGTCCGACGGGGTGACGCCGAGCAGCTTGTAGACCTGCGGATCCACGCCGGCCTTCTTGCCGTCCTGGTAGCGGTAGAAGCCCTTCCCGTTCTTCCGGCCCATGCGCTGGTCGGCGAGCATCCGCCCGATCGCATCGGCCGGCTTGAGCCGCTCCCCGAACGCCTGGTGCATCACGCCCCCGCCCTTGGCGGCGACGTCGAGCCCCACCTCGTCCAGCAGCGCGATGGGACCGACCGGAAAGCCGAAGCGGGTCATCGTGCGGTCGATGGCCTCGATGGGGGTGCCTTCGAGCAGCAGGTGCCCCGCCTCGTTGAGGTACGGCGAGAGAATCCGATTCACCCAGAAGCCCGGCCGGTCGGCCACGACGATGACCGTCTTGCCCATCCGGCGGCCGAACTGCACCGCGGTCGCGATGGCGTCGGGCGCGGTGGCGGCGCCGGGGATCACCTCGAGGAGCGGCATCCGGTCCACCGGGCTGAAGAAGTGCATGCCCAGGATCCGCTCGGGATGCCGCGCGCCGGCGGCGATGTCGGTGATCGGAATCGTCGATGTGTTGGTACCGATGACGGCGGCATTGCCCAGCACGCCCTCGAGCTCGGCCACGACCGTCCGCTTCACGGAGAGGTCCTCGAAGACGGCCTCGATGACGGCATCCGCCCGGGGGAAGCCGGTGAAGTCCCCCGCGCCCGAGAGCAGCGCGGCGAGCCGCTGATACTCCTGCTTCGTGATCCGGCGCCGCTTGAGGCGGCCGTCGAGGATGCTGAGCGCGGCCTTGAGGCCCTTCCCGACCCGCGGGAGCTCGGCGTCCTTGAGCCGGACCTCGACGCCCGCCTGCGTGACGGCCGTGCCCGCGATGCTGGCGCCCATGAAGCCCGAGCCGACGACACCCAGGCGGCGCACGGGGCGCGGCGTGGCGGTGCCGGGGGCGACCCCGTCGTCCTTCTTGAGCGCGGTGGTCGCGAAGAAGATCTGGACCAGCTTGCGGGAGACCGGGCTCACCGCCAGCTCGCCGAAGCGGTGGTGCTCCTCGACGAGGCCGGTCCGCATGCCCTTTTCCATGCCGACCCGCACCGTCTCGAGCGCGGCCAGCGGCGCCGGATAATGGCCGCCCGTCTTGGCCATGACCGACTTCCGCGCCATTCGGTAGACCAGCGCGCGCCCGAGCGGATTGCCGTCGAGCAGGAAGGCGGCGAGGCCCCCGCGACGCGGGCGGCGCGGCACGCCCGACTCGATGAGCCGGCGCGCGGCGGCCACCGCGACGCTCCGAAGCAGCGGCGCCGGCACCAGTTCGTCCACCATGCCGAGCTTGAACGCCTTGGACGCCCGCTCGGACTTGCCCGCCAGGATGATGTCGAGCGCGGCGCGGACGCCGATGAGCCTCGGAAGCCGCTGGCAACCGCCCGCGCCCGGGAGGATGCCCAGCTGCACTTCCGGCAGGCCGAGCTGCGTCTTGGGATGATTGGTAGCGAGCCGGTAATGGCAGGCGAGCGCGAGCTCGAGCCCCCCGCCGAGGCAGGCGCCGTGGATCGCGACCACCACCGGCTTGGGGAACGCCGCCACGCGATCCACCATGGCCTGCCCGTCCCGCGAGAGCGCCTCGGCGGCCGCCTGGTTGGGCAGCGCGACGAACTCCTCGATGTCGGCGCCGGCGATGAAGGTGTCGGGCTTGCCCGAGATCAGCACCACCGCCCGCACCGACGCGTCGGCGCGCAGCCGTTCGAGCAGGGCCTCGAACTCCGCCTTGGCGGCGGCGTTGAGGATGTTGACGGGCGAGCCGGCCTGGTCGATCGAGACGACGGCGACGCCCTGCTCTTCGACGACAGTGAACATGGTCATGTCCGCTCCAGCACCATCGCGAAGCCCATCCCACCCTGCGCGCAGATGGAGATCAGGCCGAACTGCACGTCGCGACGCTGCATCTCGTTGGCCATCGTGGTGACGAGGCGGGCCCCGGTCGCGCCGAACGGGTGCCCGATGGCGATCGAGCCCCCGCAGACGTTCGTGATGTCCCAGTTGACCTCGCCCACCGGTCCCGCGAGCCCGAGCCGATCCGCCCAGGCCCTGGAGCCCCAGGCCTGGATGTTCGAGAGCACCTGCGCCGCGAACGCCTCGTGAATCTCGACGAGGCCGAGCTCGTCCCAGCCGATCCCGGCGCGCTCGAGAGCGCGCGGCACCGCGATCGCGGGGCCCATCAGGAGCTGCCAGCCCGGGTCCACCGCGGCCACGGCGTAGCTCCGCACGGTGGCCAGCGGCCGGTAGCCGAGGGCGCGGGCCTTTTCATCGGCCATCATGATCACCGCGGCGCCGCCATCGGTGAGCGGCGAGGCGTTGCCGGCGGTGACCGAGCCGTAGCGGCGGTCGAACACCGGCTTGAGCTTGGCAAGCGCCTCGAGCGAGGTATCCGCCCGGACGCCGTTGTCGCTGGTGAGGACTTCGTCCATGCCGCGCCCGCCGAACCAGGGCGCGATCTCCGCCGGCAGCCGGCCGTCGGCGGTCGCGGCGGCGGCGCGCTGGTGGCTCAGCAGGGCGATGCGGTCCTGGTCTTCGCGGCGGATGCCGTTCTCCTGGGCCATCTTCTCCGCGGACTGCCCCATCGACTCGCCGGTCGACGGTTCCGCGATCGCGGGCGTGACGGGGACCAGGTCGCGCAGGCGGACCCGGGCCAGCACGCCCAGCCGCTGCCCGAGGCTCCTGGCCTTGCCGGCCTCGACGAGCAGCGCGCTGAAGCGGCGTGAGTGGAGGATCGGGATGTCGGAGAGCGATTCCGCCCCGCCCGCGACGACCACGTCGGCCCGGCCGAGCATGATCTGGTCGGCGGCGTTGACGATGGCCTGCGCGCCGGAGGCGCAGGCGCGGTTCAGGCTGTACGCCGGAATCGTCTTGGGGAACTGCGGGAGGAGGCTGACCTCGCGCGCGAGGTTGGGCACCAGGACGGAGGGGATCACCTGGCCGAAGATGACTTCGTCGACTTCGGAGCCCGCGAGATCGGTCCGGGCGAGGAGTTCCCTGGTCGCGAATCGCGCCAGGTCCACCGCCGCGACATCCTTGAGGACCGTACCGCTCTTCGCGAATGGTGTCCGCACACCGGCCACGACGGCAGGCCGCCGTCCGGCTGGGATCGTGAGCATATTATCGTTCAGCGTGAAGGTGAGTCGGGGCGCCGCCGGGCAACGACACTCGCCACCGCGCGCCAGCGCTCCACGTCCACCGGCTCGAGCACCTCGCGTCCGTGGAGCACCTCGAGCGGGGCGATGAGCCGGGTCAGTTCGCCGCGCGCGAGCAGGTGGTCGTCCCGGGTCGGGCCCCAGCCCAATTCGCGCTGGGTCACCATGAATGTTTCCATAATCAGCGTGCCGCCCGGGGCCAGCGCCTCAAGCAACCGCGGAATGCGCCCCCGGTCAAGGTAGTCGAAGACCAGCACCGCATCGAAGGGCGGCAAGTCGGGCCAGTCACCTTCAAGGTCCACCGCCTGCCAGTCGACGCGCAGGTCGCGCGCGGCGGCGTGCGCGCGGCCGATCTCCAGCGCGGCGGCGTCGCGGTCCCAGGCGGTCACCTCCGCCCCGCGCGCCGCGGCGGCGAGGCTGTGCCGCCCCTGGCCGCAGGCCACGTCGAGGACACGCATACCCGGCCGGAGCAGGTAGTCGTGCCAGGTCAACCAGGTACTGGGCAGCGGCAGCCGCCCCTCGGACGTCATGGACACTCGTAACGTTTCCTTCCGTCGCGCGAGCATGGACCGGTTGACGGCCCACGCGTTTGACCTGCTCGTCATCGGCGGCGGGATCACCGGCGCCGGCATCGCCCGGGACGCCGCGATGCGCGGGTACCGGACGGCGCTGGTCGAGGCGCGCGACCTCGGCGCCGGAACCAGCTCCCACTCGAGCCGACTGATCCACGGCGGCCTGCGCTACCTCGAACAGGGCGACTTCCGCCTGGTCCACGAGGCCACGCGGGAGCGGCGGACGCTGATGCGGATCGCCCCGCACCTGGTGCGGCCCCTCGCCTTCGTGTTCCCGGTCCACCACGGCGACCGGGTCCCCCTCTGGAAGCTGGCGGCCGGCATGTGGCTGTACGACGTGCTCGCCGCGTTCCGGAATGTGCGGCGGCACCGCATCCTCGGCAAGCGCGCACTTCTCGCGGCGGAGCCGATGCTCCGCGAGCGCGGCCTGGTGGGCGGGGCCCGCTATTACGACGCGCAGTGTGACGACGCCCGGCTCGTGCTGGCCACGGCCCGGTCCGCGCTGGAGCACGGCGCCGCGATCGCCACCTACACCCGCGTCACGCGGCTCGAGCAGAGCGATGGCCGGGTGCGGGGTGCCGTCGTGCAGGACGCGTCCGGCGTCGAGGGCCTGGTGCAAGCGTCGGTCGTCGTGAATGCCACCGGCCCGTGGACCGACCAGCTCCGCCGGCTCGAGGATCCGTCCGCCGCCCCCATGCTCCGCCGGACCCGTGGCTCGCACGTCATGGTGCGACGCGAACGCCTGGGCCACACCGACGCCATCACCCTGACCAGCCCGATCGACGGCCGGGTGATGTTCGTCCTGCCCTGGGGCGCGTTCTCCTACATCGGGACCACCGACACCGACGAGCCCGCCCCCCCCGAGGCCACCGCCCCCGACGCGGCCGACATCGTGTACCTGCTGCGCTCGGCCAACGCCTGCTTTCCGCAGGCCCATCTCGCGGAATCGGACATCATCTCCACGTGGGCCGGGGTGCGCGCGCTCCTCGGCTCCGACGACCCGCGCGAGGCCTCCGCGCTCAGCCGGGAGCACGTCATCCGCCGCGGGCCCGGGGGCATGTTCACCATTGCCGGCGGCAAGCTGACGACCTTCCGGTCGATGGCCGCCGAACTCGTCGACGCGGTCGCGGTCGAGTTGTCCCACCGAGACGGCCGGCGCCGTCCCGAGCCGGCCGCGACCGACGTCGAGCCGCTGCCCGGAGGAGAGGCGGCGGACCTGGCGCCGCTCCGGCAGGCCACGCTGGATCTCGGGCTGGGGATATCCGCGGAGACGGCCGACCACCTCCTTGCCCACTACGGCACGGAGGCGGCGGCGGTGTGCAACCTGGTGCGCACGGACCGCACCCTGCTGGCACGGCTCCATCCCGACCATCCGGCGATCGAGGCGGAAGTCATCCACCACGCGCGCCGGGAGCTTGCGGCGGAGGTCGAGGACGTCCTGGTGCGCCGGATCCACCTGTACTACGAGACCACCGATCACGGCGCCCAGGCGGCGCCGCGCGTGGCGACGCTCCTGGGACGCGAACTGGAATGGGGGGAGGCCGAGGTGGCCGGGGCGCTCGCCCGCTGGACCGCGATCAGCCGGCCAGCGGCGCGTCGCGCAGGACCTGCAGCAGCCGCGACTCCACGTCCTCCAGGGCCACCGGCTTAAGGAGAATGCGGTCGGTGGCGACCGGGCCGTCGCCGCTGCTGGTGAGGTGGGAGAGATCTCCCGAGAGAAAGACGATCCGCTCCGCGAGCCGGGGAAACTCCCGCCGGATCTCGGCCTGCAGGCTCACCCCGTCCATCCGCGGCATCCGCAGGTCGGCGAGCACGACATCCAGCCGCCCTTCCGCGGCGTGCAGCCGTTCCATCGCCTCGAGACCGTCTCCCGCCTCCAGCACCTCGGCGCCCCGGCGCCGGAGGAACCGCGCGATCGGCCGGCGGAGCGCCTCCTCGTCGTCCACCACCAGGATCCGGACCCCGTCGAGGGTGGCGGGGAGCTCGGGACGCACCTGGTCCCGCGGCGTGGTGAGCCAGTCGGTGTCCTGCGCCGCCGGCAGCCGGATGTGGAACCGCGCCCCGCCGCTCGCAGACGGCTCCACCTCGATTTCGCCGCCGGCGTCGCGAAGGATCTGCCGCGAGATGTAGAGCCCGAGGCCCGTGCCCTGGCGCCCCTTCGTGGTCACGAAGGGGCGAAAAAGCCGGTGCTGCAGGGTGACCGGGATGCCGGGGCCGTTGTCCTCGAGGGTCAGCGACACGCCGTCGGCAGTCCGCCCGCTGGTCAGGGTGATGGTCCGCGGCGGCGGGACCTGGCGGACGGCGTGAATCGCGTTACTGAGCAGGTTGACGAACACCTGTTCCAGCCGGGCCGGGTCCCCCAGTACGCGGGGGAGGTCGGCTTCGAGTTGCGCGTCGAGCGTGATCTCGGCCACGCCGAACTGGTACGACACGAGGTCGATCGCCTCGCGGACAACCCGGCCGATGTTCGCCGTGTTGGCCCGGGGCTCGCCGGCGCTCCGCGCAAAGCGCAGGAGCCCCGAGAGCAGCTTGCCGGCGCGCCGGGACTGTCGGAGGATCTGCAGCATGTCCTGCCGGTCGTCGGCGCGGAGGTCGTCGTCCTCGAGGCGCTGCTGGGTGATGGCGGAGATGGCCATCAGCGGGTTGTTGACCTCGTGGGCCACGCCCGCGATGAGCTCGCCCGCGGCCGCGAACCGGCCCTGCTCCTCGGCGCGCTCCCGCAAGACCGAGGTCATGTGGTTGAAATGTTCGGCCAGGCGCCCGATCTCGTCGGCGTATCGCACCGGCAGCTGGGCGTGCAGGTCTCCCTCGGCGACGTGGGTCAACCCTTCCTCCAGGTCGCGAAGCGGTGCGCCGAGGCGGCGGTACGCCAGGATGAGCACCGCCGGCAGGAAAAAGAACCCGAAGCCGAGCCACCAGAGCACGGCGTTGAGCGCCTGGCCCGTGGCCCGTGAGAGTTCGTCTTCCCGGCGGACCAGGTCCGAGAGCCCGCGCCGCTCCGACTCCGCGAGGTGGCGGTTCATTTCGCCCACCAGCGCGTTGACCGACATCATCCGGGCCTGGGCCGCCTCGTAGCGCCCCAGTTCGAGCAGGCTCACCGCCTCGAGCGCGGCGGTCTCGAGCCGCGCGATGGCCTCGTCGGCCGCCGCCATCGATGCCCGCATCGCCTCGGGGACCGCCGTGTAGGCCCGGGTGCTCGGCTCGTCCGGCGCCTCGGTGAGCTGTTCCCGCAGGCGCACGAGGGCGGAGGGATAGCCCGGCGCACCGAGCGCCACGAGGCTCTGCAGGTCCCGCACCTCGGCCTCGAGCCGCTGCGAACGTCCGTTGAGCACCCCGAAGAGTTCCAGCACCGGCTCGGTGTCCTGCCGGAGGAGGACCGCCCCCGGGTGCATGCGGACGGCCAGGAAGATGGACACGCCCAGCACGTAGAGCCCCACCATGGTGACCAGGACGAGGAACAGCGTGCGGATGCTGAGCGATCGCCGCCAGCGGCGGCCGGCCTCGGGGGCGGCGTGCGTCATCGCAGCACCGCCGAGTCGGGAACCACCACCGGCACGCCGTCCTGCAGGCGGACGAGGTACAGGCGATGGCGGGCGCCCGGCCGGAAGCTGATCTCGCCGGTGACGCCCTGGTACGCCGGCCGCGACCCGCCGAGCGACCAGAGCCAGTCGCGAATCGCCGCGCGGTCGGGACCCACTTCGTGGATCGCCTCCGCGAGCACCATGATGGCGTCATACCGCATCGCCTCGAACGAGAGGGGCTCGCGCCCGGACTCGAGACGGTACTGGTTGATGAACGCCCGCTGCAGCGAATCGGTGGTGTCGGGCACCCAGAAGGACGTCAGGTACAGCGAATCGCTCGCGGGGCCCGCCGTCACGATCAGGGACGCGACCTGGTCGAGCGCGCCGTCCGCGGCGAGAAGGTGGATGGACGGGTCATGGTCGTTGATGAGCGCGGCCAGTCGGGCGACTTCCACCTGGCGGCCCACCAGCACCACCAGGTCGGGATGGCTCCGGACGAGGGAGGCCTCGACGAGCGTGGGAAGATCGGCGCCGTCGACGAACGGCACCTGGTCGACCGGCGAGACACCCCGGCGGGCCAGGTAGGCCCGCAGTTCCCGGCGGATCCCGCTGCCGTAGGGATTGTTCGCGAAGTAGATCGCCAGCCGGGAGCCGTGCAGCCGGTCGATCGCCACGTGCCCCAGGAACTCGGCCTCGACCGAATCGCCCGGCGCCATCGGAAAGATCCACTTGCCGATGTCCCAGAGGCGGCTGCTGCTGGCCGTGGGCACCACGAGGGGAATGCCCGCGCTCACATACACCGGCGCCGCGATCAGGGAGCCCCGGCTCGCCGCGTGCCCCACCACGCCCACCACCCTCGGCAGGGCGATCAGGCGGTGCGCGCGGGCGAGTTCAACCGTCGCCTCGGTGCCGCCGGAGTCCCAGTCGCCGACGATGCGGATGCTGCCGTTCGTGGTGTCGGTGGGCAGCCGCGCGGCGGCGACCAGCGCGGCCTGCTGGTTTTCGCGGGGAAAGGCGTAGCCGATGACGGCCGCCCCCGTCGGCTTCTCACAGGCCGCGAGCGCGGCCGCGAGGAGCGGCACGCGAGTCCACACCGGGAGGCGAGTCAAGGCGGCGATCGGTTGATCCTGTCGTGATCAGGGGATGAGGGGGAGGTTACCGGGAGGCCGAGAGGGAGGCAAGAGCGCGCGCCTCCGACGACGATGGCCGGCAGCGGGGCGATTATCTTTCGGGGACGCCGCCGAGGCCCTGCACCCCGCCGGCCTGACCTCCTGAGGCACTGGAGCAGCGAGTGGATTCGAACGTGTTCGAAACGGCCAACGCGGGATTCGCGCAGGCCCTGTACGAGGAGTTCCTCCGGAATCCCGCCGGGGTGTCCCCGGAGTGGCGCACGCTGTTCGAGAGCGGCGTGACCGGAGAGACTCCTGCGTCGGTGCGCGGTAACGGGGCCGCGCCCGCTCCGGCGGCCGTCGCGGCGCCCGTCCCGACTCCGCCCGCGGCCCCCAGCGCCGCCCCCTCCAACGCGATCCCGCTCAAGGGACCCGCCGCACGCCTCGTCGCCAACATGAACGAGAGCCTCGGCGTCCCGACGGCCACCACCTTCCGGGAGATTTCCGTCGCGGCCCTCGAGACGCGGCGCGCCGAACTCAACCTGGCCCTCAAGGCGGCCGGGCGGCCCGAGAAGATCTCCTTCACCCACCTGATCGGCTACGCGATCGTCCGCGGGCTGGCCTCGCACCCCTCGATGGTGGACGTGCTGGCCGTCTACGACGGCGTCCCCCACCGGGTGCAGCCGACCTCCGTCGGGCTCGGGATCGCGGTGGACATGGAGCGGAAGGACGGCACGCGCGGGCTCGTGGTGCCCGTGATCAAAGGCGCCGAGCGGATGGACTTCGCGGCCTTCCACGCCACGTACGAATCGCTGATCGAGAAGGCGCGCACCAACAAGCTCATGCCCGACGATTTCACGGGCGGCACCATTCAGCTGACCAATCCCGGCGGGCTCGGCACGGTGGCCTCGGTGCCCCGACTGATGGCCGGCCAGGGAACCATCATCGCCGTGGGCGCCATCGGCTACCCTCCGGAATTCAGCACCGTGCCGGTCGAACGGATCCGCGAACTCGGCGTGAGCAAGGTGATGACCATCACCAGCACCTATGACCACCGCGTCATCCAGGGCGCCGAGTCGGGGAGCTATCTCCGCACGCTTGAGCTGCTGCTCTCCGGCGAACAGGGGTTCTACGAGGCCATCGCTGCGAGCCTCGGCATCGCGCCGGTCGCGGCCCCGATGCACCCCGCCGCCATGAGCGCGGCGGCCGGGCCGATGCGGGAAGCGACCGGATCCGCCGACCTGGCGCACGTCGCGGCGGCGATGGGACTGGTCAAGGCATTTCGCACCCACGGGCACCTCGCGGCGCGGCTCGATCCCCTCGGCAGCGAGCCGATCGGCGATCCCGCGCTCGACCCGGCCGCGCTCGGGCTCACCCCCGAAATCCTGGCGCGGATCCCCGCCAGCGTCCTCCGCGTGGCGGTGGCCGGCCAGACCCTGGCGGATGCGCTTCCCCGACTGCGCGAGACCTACTGCGGCACCATCGCCTACGAAGTCGAGCACATCTCCGACCACGCCGAGCGGGTCTGGCTCCGCAACGCCATCGAATCGGGAGCCTACCGGCGCCCGCTGTCGGCGGACGAGAAGAAGCGGCTGCTGGCCCGGCTCACCGAGGTGGAGGCGTTCGAGCGGTTCCTGCACAAGGCCTACCTGGGCCAAAAGCGGTTTTCCATCGAGGGCGTGGACGCGCTGGTGCCGATGCTCGACGTGGCCACCGACCTGGCGGCCGAGCAGGGCGCGCGCGAGCTGGCGATCGGGATGGCGCACCGGGGCCGGCTCAACGTGCTGGTGCACACGGTCGGCCGACCCTACGAGACCATCCTCTCGGAGTTCGAGGGGCACAAGGCGCGCCCGAAGGAGCCCGACGCCGGCACCGGCGACGTGAAGTACCACCTTGGCGCCGAGGGAACGGTCCGCAGCTCCGGCGGCAAGACCATCACCGTGAGCGTGCTGCCGAACCCCAGCCACCTCGAGTTCGTCGGCCCCGTGGTCAACGGCCGGATCCGCGCCCGCCAGACCTCGCGCAAGGGACGAACGGTGGAGCACGACCCGACCGCCGCGCTGTCCGTGGTCATCCACGGCGACGCCGCGTTTGCCGGACAGGGCGTGGTCGCGGAAACGCTCAACCTGGCCAACCTTTCCGGGTACGACCCGGGCGGCACGCTGCACCTCATCACGAACAACCAGGTGGGCTTCACCACCGACGTGCGGGACTCGCGCTCGACGCGGCACGCCTCTGACCTGGCCAAGGGATTCGACGTGGCGATCATCCACGTCAACGCCGACGACCCCGAAGCGTGCCTGTCGGCGGTGCGGCTTTCGATGGCCTACCGGGAAAAGTTCCGCAGCGACGTGCTGATCGACCTGGTGGGCTACCGACGGTGGGGGCACAACGAAGGGGACGAGCCGACCTACACCCAGCCGGTCATGTACGCCCGGATCAAGGATCTCCCGACCGCGCGGGCGCAGTACGCCGAGCGGCTGGTGCGGGAAGGCCTCCTGACCGCCCCGGAGGCCGAGGAGCTCAACGACCGGGCCTACCAGCGCCTGGTCGAGATCCAGCAGGCGATGAAGGCGGCTGCCGCGGCGCCGCGGACGGAGGCACCCGCCCCCGCGGCGGCTGACGCCCGCCCGCTGGACACCGCCCTCCCGGCGGATTTCCTGCAGGCCCTCAACGAACAGCTTCTGGCCTGGCCCGAGGGGTTCACCGTCCACCCCAAGCTGGCGCGTCAGCTCGAACGCCGTCGTCAGGACATCGGCACGGCGGGCGGCATCGACTGGGGCCACGCCGAGGCACTCGCCATGGGCTCCCTGCTCCTCGAGGGGGTGCCGATCCGCCTCACCGGACAGGACTCCGAGCGCGGCACGTTCAGCCATCGCCACTTCGTGCTGCACGACGTGAAGACCGGGGAGACCTGCGCGCCGATCCAGCGGCTCACCGGCGCGCTGGCGCCGATGGAGGTCTACAACAGCCCGCTTTCGGAGCTGGCCACCATGGGGTTCGAGTACGGCTACAGCGTGGCCGCGCCCGAGGCCCTGGTGCTCTGGGAAGGGCAGTTCGGCGACTTCGTCAACGGCGCGCAGGTCATCGTGGACCAGTTCGTGGCGGCCGGGCAGTCAAAGTGGGGACAGCGCACCCGGCTCACCCTGCTGCTGCCGCACGGCTACGAGGGCCAGGGACCCGAACACTCCAGCGCGCGGCTGGAGCGGTTCCTCCAGCTCTGCGCCGAGCACAATATGCGGGTGGCCAACTGCACGACGCCGGCGCAGTATTTCCACTTGCTCCGGCGGCAGGCGCGGGACGGACGGTTCCGGCCGCTGGTGGTCATGACCCCAAAGAGCCTGCTCCGACTCCCGGCGGCGGCGTCCAGCCTGGCCGATCTCACGAGCGGAGATTTCCAGCCGGTCCTCGACGACCCGACCGCGCCGACGAAGGCCGCGCGAGTGGTCCTCTGCTCCGGCAAGTTGTACTACGAGCTTCTCGCGGCGGCCGAGACGTCGCCGGTGCGCCCGGCGATCGTGCGGCAGGAACTGCTGGCGCCGTTCCCGGCCGAGGAGCTCCGCGCCGTGCTGGGCCGGTATCCGGCAGCCCGCGAGGTGGTGTGGGCGCAGGAAGAGCCGAAGAACATGGGGGCCTGGAGCTACGTGAGCGACCGGCTCGAGGCGATCCTGCCCACCGGTGTCTCCCTCCGGTATGCTGGGCGACCGGAGCGGGCCAGCCCCGCCGAGGGCTACCCGGCGGCGCACGCCGCAGAGCAGGCGAGGATCGTGGGGGAAGCGGTGAAATAGGCGGGGAAGCGGGGAAGCGGGGAAGAAACAACAGCGGAGGGTTCCCGGATGGGAGCCCTCCGCTTGGTCTGTGCCGACCCGCTTTCCCTCTAACCCGCGCCCCGCCGTCAGGCGGGAAGTATCGGCCTCTCCGACGCCTTCCGCGCCAGCTCCTTGAGCGGCTCGGAAAGATGTTCGCCGTAGTGCAGGAGGAAGACGCCCCGCGAGCGCCGCTGCATGAGGAACGCGACCAGCGGCGTGTCGGCCTTGGCGGCGTTGCAGTCGCGGCACGCCAACACGAGGTTGTCCGGCCGGTCGTAGGCATCCTGCCCGCGCCGGGGACGCACGTGGTCAAGCGTGATCGCCTCGGGAGCCGTCTCGATGCCGCAGTAGGCACAGATGGAGCCATGCTGGGCGAGGAGCCATTCACGGTGGCCGGAGTAGGATCGGCCTGAGGACCGGCGGAAGGATGGGGCGGCGATCGCTGCCGCGTTGGAACTGTTGTTACTGCGTCGTCTGGATGTTCGTGCCACAAGCCCTGCCTGAAGTGTCGTACACGGTCCGGACCACCCGGGCCGCCTAATGCGTTGTCATTTCAACGCTTAAAAGTATCGTGCCGGGCGGCTTTACACAACTGCCACCTGGGCTCTCGATCCAGTGGAGCCTGCGGGAGCCGGCCCGGATGAACCTCATAACTCATTGTGCCACAGCCTGTTATGTCAAATCCGGAGCGCCGGTGCCAGCGGTCGGCCGTCACTTCCTCACCATCACCCAGAGGCCGTTGAGCAGGAGCGCCGTGGAGGTCCAGCCCACGAGGCACCACCGAAGGAAGAGGCGCCGCAATCGGGTGGAATCGTCAGGGGCGAGGCGCTCGAGGCGGAACTGGTCCGGCACCAGCACTGCCAGCCAGAGCAACGTGGCCAGGGCAAGCGAGCCGACGCCCTTCACCAGCCAAGGGGTAGCCCAGAAGGAGTACCCGCGGGCCAACACCAGTTGAATGCCGGTAAAGGTGAGCAGGCTGGCGCCACCCACCGTGAACAGGAGATCGGTCCAGAGGATGGCGCGCGCCACGGGACGAAACGGCACGACCGATCGCTGTGCGTAGAGGAACGCCGCCCAGAACCCGGTCACGGTGACGTTGCCCACGAGCAGCACCGCGCCGAGGACGTGGAGCGCCCGCCAGGCGGAAAGATCACCCATTGCGTTCCTCGAACGGCCCGTCCAGCCAGCCGAGCCGGTGGCGGAGCCGGTCCATTCGCTTGTTGAGCGAGAGCGAGCCGCGGACGAGAAGCTCGAACTCCTCGAGGTGCTCGGCGTCGCGGGCATCGTCGAGCCGGTCGAGCGACGCGCCGATCCGCTCCCCGATCTCGGCGGTCAGGGCACGGCGCTCGCCGCTCCCGTGGGCGACGCCCCAGGGCTCCCCGACCCAGACGAACGCCTCGGGCAGGTGCTCGCCCAGATACCCGTACCGGAAGGCGACCGGGCAGATCTGCACCGGGCCGGGCGCAGTCAGGGCCAGATGCGCCGCGCCTGCTTCCAGCTCCGACGGGCGCATCGCTGCCGGGCGCCGCGCGCCCTGGGGGAACACCCAGAGACCCGCCCCCGGACCCAGCACGCCGCGGGCGCGGTCGAGATCTGCGTACGCGCGCGGCGCGCTGGCGCGATCCAGCGGGAGCGCGCCGACTCGCAGGAAGAACCGGTAGCGGGCGAGGTGCCGCGACTCCATCAGCACGTAGAACGTGGTGCCGAGCGCGCGGCCGACAATGCAGGCGAGGAAACCGTCCCACCAGTTGGTGTGGTTGGCCACGAAGATGACAGGGCGGTCCGTCCGCAGCGCGTGGCCGCCGGCCGGACGGCGCCAGCGCACCGCCGCGAAGTGACGACCCGCGAGGCGGCGGAGGTAGCGCTCGAACCCCGCCGCGACCCACCGCCCGGGTGGAATGGTCGGCTGCATCGCGGCGCTCAGGCGGACTGCTCCGTCGGCGCCGGGAAGCAGGGAGGCGTACTCCTGCCAGAGGGCGCGGCCGAGGATGGCGAGCTTGCGGGGCGACGAGACATGCACCCGCAGGCGGAAGACGTCGTAATCGTGGCGCTCGATCGCGTCGAGGATGCCGGCGTAGGTGCGCTGCATCAGGCGGACGGTCAACCGCGAGCCGTCCGCGGGGAAGAGGCCAACCACCGCATCCCCAGCCGCGAAGTGCTGGCGGGCCCTCCGCACCTGGAACGCCATGAACCGCCGGAACTCCGGTGTGACGACGCGCCGTTCGAGCGCCGCGCGGTCGAGCCCGAACGCGGCGAGCTCGTCGGCGGGGAGGTAGAGCCGTCCTGCGTCGAGGTCCTCGCCGACGTCCCGAAGCACGTTGGCGAGTTGCATGGCGATCCCCAGCCGGACGCCGTGGGCCTCGAACCCCTGGCGTTCCGCCCCGAGCACGGGACCCAGCATCAGCCCGACCACGCCCGCCACCCGGTACGAATACCGCTCGAGCTCGGCGAACGTCCGGATCTCGACCGGCTCGAGGTCCATCGCGACGCCGTCGAGGAGTTCGAGGAGCGGCGAGAGCGGAATCGGGCAGCGTGCAAGGGTGTCGGCCAGGGCCAGCCAGCGCGGGTCGTCCGGCACTGCCCCGGCGTGCAGCGCGCGGACGGTTCCGCCGAGCAGCGCCAGTTCGCGGCGAACCTCCTCGACCGGCCGGTCCCCACGCAGGTCCACGAGGTTGTCGGCGAACCGGCAGTAGTGGTAGAGCGCGAAGATGGCGCGCCGCTTGGCGAGCGGCACGAAGCGGCTGGCAAAGTAGAAGCTCCGGGCCCAGTGGGCCGTGGTCCGCTCCGCCTCGCGGTAGCTCCGCTCCAGCGCGGTGTTCACGCGGGGGCACCCTGTTCGGCGAGCATCCGTTCGACCACCAGCCGCGAAGAGATCAGCACCATCGGCACGCCGCAGCCCGGGTGGGTGCTTTGGCCGACGAAGAAGAGATTCGTGCACTCCGCATGGCGGTTGTGCGGGCGGAAGTATCCGACCTGGTCGATCCCGTGGGCCAGGCCGAACGCCTCGCCACGGGTCGCGCCCAGCTCGAGATGAAAATCGGCGGGCGTGAATGTCCGCTTGGTCACGAGGCGACGCTTGAGGTCGGTGAGCCCGAACCGTTCCAGCCGCTCGAGCATCTCCGCCTCGAGACGGGGTCCTTCGACGGCCCAGTCGATCGGCCGGGCCGGGTCCTGGCTCGGTACGGGGACCAGGACGTAGATGTTCTCCATGCCGGCGGGCGCGAGCGCCGGGTCGGTCTTGCTCGGGTTGCAGACATAGAACGCCGGGTCGGCGGGCACCTGGTGGCGCTCGAAAATGTCCTCGCAGGCGCGGCGTAGATCGGAGGGCACGACCAGGTTGTGGTGCGGCAGCGCCGGATAGGCCCGGTCCACCCCGAGATACATCAGGAAGGCCGAACAGCTGAAATCGAATCGGTCGATGTTCTTGTACGGCTCGCCGAGCAGCGTCTCGTAGGCGTACGGCAGGTCGGCGTTGACCAGCACGAGATCGGCCGGGAGGCGTCGGCCGTCCGCCAGGCGGACGGCGGCGATCCTCTCGCCGGAGCGCTCAAGCGCGCTCACCTCGGTCCCGTAGGAGATCTCGACCCCCAGTTCCTCCGCGAGCCGCGCCAGCGCGCGGGGAATCGCGTGCATCCCTCCCATGGGGAAATACAGCCCGCCCGCCACCTCGGTGTACGGAAGCAGGCTGTAGATGGCGGGCGACTCGTAGGGAGAGAGCCCGAGGTACAGCGACTGGAAGCTGAAGGCCTGCTGCAATCGCTCGTCGCGGAAGAAGCGGCCGACCATTGCCTGCAGCTGTTCCATCGCCCGCGCCCGGAGCAGCAGCAGGCCGTTCTTCAGGTTGAAGAAATCGCGGGGCCGATGGACGTTCCGGTCCACGAACGCCGCCAGGCCGATCGTGTAGAGCTTCGACGTTTCCGCCAGGAAGCGGAGGAAGCGGGGGCCCACGCCGGGCTCGATCTTCTCCACGCCCTCCAGCATGCCGTTGATCCGGCTGGTCACGTCGAGCGTCGCGCCGTCGGCGAAATACACCCGATAGTTGGGATCGAGCTGCCGAAGCTCGAGATAGTCTTCCATCCGCCGGCCGGCGTCGGCAAAGACCTTCCGGAGGTAGTCCGTCATGAGGAGGAGCGTCGGGCCGGTGTCGAAGCGAAAGCCCTCCGACTCCCAGAGCCCGCACCGGCCACCCGGGGTGGCGTGCCGCTCGAGTACCCGCACGCGGTAGCCCTGCGCGGCAAGGCGGACGGCGGCGGAGAGCCCGCCGAGGCCGGCGCCGACGATCAGCACCTCGCGGACCGCCGGCCGCTCCGCCCGTCCGGGGACGGCGGGAGGGGTGACGGCGACGATATCGGACATAGCAGTGGCCACAGGGTCCCTCAAAACAGCTCAAGCTGGAGGAGCGGAGGGCGTCGGGCGCCCGAGTTCCAGTTGGAACCCGTGATGCCGGAGATTGTTCCCTGCGGGGATGGCGCCCCGGCCGCCGATGACGGCCCGGACACCCGGGGGGAGGGTGGCGGCGAAGTGCGAGAGCGCCGGGAGGTTTCGTTCGACGAGGTCGGGATCGCTGGCGCTCAGGGCGACGGCCGCCGGGCGCAGGGCCCACGCGGCCTGGACGACCTCCGCGAGCGGAAGGTCGGCGCCGAGATAGTGCACCTTCCAGCCATCGCCCTGCGCAGCCGCGAGGGTCGTGAGCAGGCCCCATTCGTGCCGTTCACCCGGCAGGCCGGCCGCGAGCAGGAGCGGACCGTCACCGGCGCCGTCGCGAAGCCCCTCCTTCAACGCTTGGACGATCACCTCGCTGGCCAGATGTTCCGATGCGATCGGCAGGCGCCCCAGCGCCCAGAGATCGCCCACCTGCGTGGCCAGCGGCTGCACGATTTCCGCGGCGAAGCGGCGCAGGCCGAGCTGTGCCAGCTGCGCGCTGACCAGCGCTTCGAGGCGATCCCGGTCGTAGCGGCGGACTGCCTCGACGATCGACCCGAGCACGGACAGCCCTGATCCGCCCGCCTCGGCCCGACCGATCACCGCCTCGCGTGGCTCCCGCGCCAGATCACCGATCCGCTCGCCACCCTCGACCAGCTTCGCGAAGGCGCGGAGCAGGGCGACTTGCGATGCGGAGTACGCGCGGTAGCCGTTAGCCTGGCGCTCGGGCCGCACCACCGAGTACCGACGCTCCCACGCCCGGAGACGCGCCGCGCTCAGGCCGGTCAACTCGGCCACTTCCTGGATCTCATAGCTGCGGTCGGATTCGGTCACGGGCGTCAAGTTGCCTGCCGGTATGGGGAATGTCAAAGGTTGACGGCCTGAAGAATGGACGCCCACTGGCATACCACAGTCCTTCCGTAAAGTTCCCCTTATTGACGGCCGGGAAGTGCCACCCAATCTTCTCGCTGCGGCCCCAGGGCCTCGCGACGCGACGCCGTGCGGTTGCACGCGATGCCCTACGCCGCCCTCCGGCGTGGGAGTCCTGCCATGTCCCGTGTCGTCACATTCCTCCCCCTCCTCGGCCTCGCCCTCGCGGCTGCCACCCCGGTGCACAGGCAGAGGATGCACAAGTGCGCATTGATCAGGAGCGCGCTCGCCGCGGCGCCGGCCGACATTCCCAAAGGCGCGGCGGTCATCGCGCCGGGTCCCGACGGCAGGATGGTGCAGCTCAAGGCCGGGACGAACGGATTCACCTGCCTGCCGGACCAGCCGGAGACCCCAGGAAAGGATGCGATGTGCCTCGACCCGCAGGCGATGGCCTGGGCGCAGTCGTGGATGGCCCACGATCCGGCGCCGAAGAACACGGCGACTGGCGCTCTCGGGAGGGAGCGACATCAGCGCCGACGATCCGTGGGCCAAGATCGTGCCGGGCCAGAAATTCATTGAGTCGCCTCCGCACTACATGATCATGTGGGCCTTCGACCCCAAGACGACCGGGCTGCGCACCACCCCGTCCAAGAAGGGCTCGTGGATCATGTTCGCCGGCACACCCTACGCGCACCTGATGATCAACCAAGTGCCGTAGCGCGGGTGACGGCGGCTGGTGCGGGGTGTTATTTTGGACGCACCCCGCACCAGCCACATCGCCTCACGCCGACAGGAGACGGGCCCTGACGCTCAAAGCTCCCGCGCCCCGCGCCGCCGTCCCGACCGTCTCCGCCCTCCAGAGCGACGTCGCCTGGACCAGCATCAACTCCCTCCGCGTCCTCGCCATGGACGCGGTCGAGCGGGCCAACTCCGGGCACCCCGGCACTCCGATGGCGCTCGCGCCGGTGGCCTACCTGCTCTGGACCCGGCACCTCAAGCACAGCCCCCGGCATCCTGACTGGCCCGACCGCGACCGCTTCGTGCTCTCCTGCGGTCACGCCTCGATGCTGCTCTATGGCCTGCTCCACCTGACCGGCTACGACCTTTCCCTGGACGACATCCGCCAGTTCCGCCAGTGGGGTTCCCGGACGCCCGGACACCCGGAGCGCGGACACACCCCCGGCGTGGAAACCACCACCGGGCCGCTCGGGCAGGGTCTCGCCAACGCGGTCGGGATGGCCATGGCCGAGCGGTTCCTGGCCGGCGCCTTCAACCGGCCGGACGGGGCGCTGGTCGACCACCGCACCTGGGTGCTGGCCAGCGACGGCGACCTGATGGAAGGGGTGGCCTCGGAGGCCGCGTCGCTCGCGGGACATCTCCAGCTCGGCAAGCTCACGGTCATCTACGACGACAACCACATCACCATCGACGGCCGGACCGACCTGGCCTTCTCGGAATCCGTCGGTGCCCGGTTCGAGGCCTACGGCTGGCGCGTCCTCCGGGTCGACGACGGCAACGACCTCGCTGCCATCGACGCCGCGCTGGCGCAGGCTGCGGGCGGCACCGAGCGCCCGACGCTGATCGTGCTGCGCACCATCATCGCCGACCCGGCGCCCACCAAGCGGGACACCAGTGGCGCGCACGGCGCGCCCCTCGGTGCCGAGGAGATCCGGAAGACCAAGGCCATCCTGGGCTGGCCCGCGGAGCCGTTCTTCGTGCCGGAGGCGGCCCGCGAGGACATGGGCCGTGCCGCCGCGCGCGGCGCGGAGGCCGAGGCGGGGTGGGAATCGCTGCGCGCGAAGTACGCCGCGGCGCACCCCGAGGATGCCGACCGGTTCCGGCAGATGATGGCGGGTGAACTGCCGGCGGGATGGGACGCCGGCCTGCCGACCTTCGGGATCGATGCGAAAGCAGTCGAGACCCGGAAGGCGTCCCACGCGGCGCTTCAGGCGCTGGCGACCAGGCTCCCCAACCTCGTCGGGGGATCGGCGGACCTGGCCGGCAGTACCGGGACGACGCTCGCCGCCGGCGGAGAGTTCGGTCCCGGCACGGCCGGCCAGACGGTGCACTGGGGCATCCGGGAGCACGCGATGGCCGCGGCGCTGAACGGGATGGCGGCACACGGCGGCCTCCGCCCGTTCGGCAGCACCTTCCTGGTCTTCAGCGACTACATGAAGCCGTCGATCCGCCTGGCGGCGCTGATGGGGCTGCCGGTCATCTACATCGGCACGCACGACTCGATCGGCGTGGGCGAGGACGGCCCGACGCACCAGCCGGTCGAGCACCTCGCCATGCTGCGCGCCATCCCGAACCTCGTGGTGTTCCGCCCGGGCGACGCCAACGAGACGGTCGAGGCCTGGCGGACGGCGATCCTCCGCCGCGAGGGCCCGACGCTCCTCGCGCTCACGCGGCAGAAGCTGCCGGTCCTCGACCGGTCGAGTCTGGGCGCCGCGGCCGGCGCGCAGCGCGGCGGCTACGTGCTCTACGATCCGCCCGGCGCGCCGCAGGCGATCATCATGGCGACCGGCTCCGAGCTGAGCGTGGCGCTCGACGCGGCGCGCCACCTGGGCACCGAAGGCGTCCGCGCCCGCGTGGTCAGCCTGCCGTCGTGGGAGCTCTTCGCGGCGCAGCCGGCGGAATACCGCGAGGCGGTGCTCCCCGCGGCGGTACGCGCCCGGGTGAGCGTCGAGGCGGGCACCTCGTTCGGCTGGCACCGCTGGCTGGGCGAGGCCGGCGAGGCGGTGAGCCTCGACCACTTCGGCGCCTCCGCGCCCGGCGAGCGACTCTTCGAGGAGTTCGGCTTCACGGTCGCGCACGTGGCGGACACCGTCCGGCGCGTCATCTCCCGCCCAACCTGAGAGGGATCCCCCCGATGTGGGCCTTCATTCGCCGGATCTCCCTCGCCCAGTGGATCATCGTGGCGACGGTGCTGGGCGCGCTGGTCGGCTACCTCGACAACACGGTGTGGACCACGGTGGACGTCGGCGCGGCGCTCAAGCCGCTCTCGTCGATCTTCCTCCGGATGATCAAGTCGATCGTGGTGCCGCTCATCATGGCGAGCCTGGTGGTGGGCATTGCGGGCCACGGCGACGACCTCAAGCGCGTCGGGCGCCTGGCGCTGAAGTCGTTCGTGTACTTCGAAATCGTCACGACGGTGGCGCTCTTCATCGGGCTCGCCGCGGTCAACCTGGTGAAGCCCGGGGCCGGCGTCATGCTCTCGGGCTCGGCCGAGGCGGGCCAGGCCCTCGCCAGCAACCCCACCACGCTCTCGGGCGTGCTGGAGCACACCGTCCCCACCAGCTTCTTCGACGCCGCCGCCAGGAACGAAGTGCTGCAGGTGGTGTTCTTCACCATCCTCTTCGCGATCGCCCTGGCGCGGGTGCCGGCGACCCCGCCGAGAGCCGCTCCTCAAGTTCTTCGAGTCGCTGAACGACACGATGTTCAAGTTCACCGACATCGTCATGCGCTTCGCACCCATCGGCATCTTCGCCGCGATGGCCAGCACCATCGGCACCAACGGCCTCGACCTGCTCTGGAACCTCGGCAAGCTGGTGCTGACGCTCTACGGCGCGCTCGTGGTGTTCGTGGTGGTGGCGTTGGTGCCCGTGGCGCTGATCTTCCGGATCCCGGTGCGGTCGTTCTGGCGCTGGGTGCGCGAGCCGTGGCTCATCGCGTTCACTACCGCGTCGTCCGAGGCGGCGCTCCCGCTCGCCATGGAGAACATGGAGAAGTTCGGGGTGCCGCGCCGCATCGTCGCCTTCGTCCTCCCCACCGGCTACTCGTTCAACCTCGACGGATCGACGCTCTACCTGTCGGTGGCGGCGCTCTTCGTGGCGCAGGCGGCGGGGATCGACCTGACCTTTGGCCAGCAACTGGTCATCCTCCTCACCCTGATGCTCACCAGCAAGGGCGTCGCCGCGGTGCCGCGCGCGTCGTTGGTGATCCTCTCGGGCGCGCTGGCCACCTTCGGGCTTCCGCTCGAGGGGGTCGCGGTGATCCTCGGGGTGGACGCGTTCATGGACATGGCGCGGACGTCGGTGAACCTGCTGGGGAACTGCCTGGCCTCCGCGGCGATGGCGCGGTGGGAGGGCGAGGCGAATTTTCAGGGGTAGGCAGCGGGGCAGTCGGGCAGTTTGGCAGTGACAACGGTGCAGGGGCGCCTTCCGGTGCGCTCTTGCACCGTTCGGATGTTCGGATTCGATCAGCCGGGCGTGAACAACTCCGCCAGGTCAGTGACCCGCAGAGGGACCGGCGCGGGCAGGAGGCCGGTGGCCGCCGCCACCGCGCCCAGGACCTCTTCTGGCGACATGCCGGCAGTCCGCAACTCCCGGAGCCCCGTGTCCCGATTGGCCTTGCTGAGCTTGGCGCCGGAGGGGCCGGGAATGAGCGGGTGGTGAAGGTACCGGCTCGAGGTGGTTCGGCCGAGGAGGCGCGCCAGCCGAAGTTGCCGGCCGGTGGAGCCGAGCAGATCCTCTCCGCGCACGACCAGGTCCACCTGCTCGAGCCAGTCATCCACCGTCACCGCGAACTGGTAGGTCCACTGGCCCAGCCGATCGCGGACGAGGAGATCGCCGCATTGTGCGGCGGGTGCTTGTTCCTGCGGGCCAAGCCGAAGGTCCACGAACCGCTCGACGCCGGGCTCCATGCGCACCCGGATTCCGGTGGCGAGGCCGGCCGGAAGCCCGCGGGTGCGGCAGCGGCCATCGTAGCGCGTCTCGACATTCGGAAGGTTCCCGTCTCCCTCCCGCAGCCGGCGCCGGGAGCAGTCGCACGCGAAGGCAAGGCCCGCGCCTTCGAGCCGGCGGAACTCCCGTTCGTACACCACCCCTCGCTCGCTCTGGCGGTACTCGCTCGCGCCAGCCCGGTAGTCGGCTACTCCACCCAGGTCGGGCTCGAGGCCGAGCCACTCGAGGTCGTCGAGCAGGGCGCGCTCGTACTCCCCTCGACAGCGGCTCCGGTCATGATCCTCGATGCGGAGCAACACCTTTCCGCCGAGCGCCTGCGCGACTCCCCAGACCCAGACCGCGCTGGCGGCATGGCCCAGGTGCAGGTAGCCGGTCGGCGCCGGCGCAAAGCGCGTGAGCGGACGGCGAGGCGTGTCGGGAGGAAGCAGGAAAGGCACGAGGGAATGATAGCGAACGCACCGTGCCTGCCGCCGGTTCTTCACTATTGTCGGAACGGGAGTTAAGGTACAGCAGATTTCCGGCGCCAATGGCATGGGGCGAGAGGCCCGGAACCTTGAGTCTGCCTGGGAGCGCATCGCGATGAGTCTGAAGACCCTTCGATCCCGATCGAGGCAGCGGAGCCGAGGATGGCTCCTGCCGATCGTCTTCGCCCTCCTGCTCGGGCCGGGTGCAGGCGCTCTCGTGGCGCAGGAGAAGGCTCCGGCAACGCCGCCGGCGGCGCCGTCCCAGCCGCGGGGTCCGACACGGCGAAGCTCCCCCTGGCGCAGCTCGAGGCGCTCGTCGCGCCAATTGCCCTGTACCCCGATCCCCTCCTGGCCCAGACGCTCGTCGCCTCCACCTACCCGCTCGAGATCGTCCAGCTGCAGCAGTGGCTGGCCAAGCACCCCGGCCTCAAGGACAAGGCGCTCGCCGATTCGGTGGCCAAGCAGCCGTGGGATCCGAGCATCCAGTCGATGGCCGTGGTGCCCGACGTGGTCAAGCGGCTCGCCGACGACATCCAGTGGACCACGGAGCTCGGCAATGCCTTCCTGGCGCAGCAGACGGACGTGATGACGGCCGTGCAGGCGATGCGCAAGAAGGCCGTGGACAAGGGCGCCCTCACGTCGAACGAGCAGCAGAAGGTCGACACCCAGGTCGTCGAGAAACAGACGGTGATCGTTGTGCAGCCCACGAACCCCGATGTCATTTACGTCCCGGTGTATACCCCAACGGTCGTCTACGGCCCGCCGGCCTATTATCCCTACCCCCCGATCTACTATCCTCCACCGCCGCCCCCGGGAGCGTACCTCGTGGCGTTCACGGTGGGCGTGATGTGGAGATCGGCTGTCTGGGGTGGCTCGTGCTGCTATGCCGGCTGGGGGCACAGCAACACGATCATCATCAACAACAACAACCACTACAATCAGATCAACCACTACGGCGGCGGCGGCAACAACAACTGGCAACACAACCCGCAGCACCGCGGCGGGGCTCCGTACCCGAACCAAAACGTCTCCAACAAGTACGGCGGTGGCGGGCAGGGCCAGCGACCGGCGGGCGGCGCGGGCGCCGCAGGGGGGCGGGGCCCGACGGCCGGTACCCAGCCCGCTGCTGGCGCGGGTGGGCGCGCCCCGAGCGCCGGGACACAGCCCGCTGGTGGCGCCGGTGGACGAGCCCCGAGTGCCAGTACCCAGCCGGCCGGGGGTGGAGGCAGGCAGGCCCCGACCGCCAGCGTCCAGCCGTCCGGTGGCACCCGAGGGGACCAGATCGGCGGCCGTGATGTCCCGAGCTCCCGTGGTGGCCAGAGCGGGTTCAGCGGCGGCCAGGGTGGGTACAGCGGGGCGAGCGCCAAGGCGAGCAGTTCCCGTGGCGCGTCGAGCATGGGCGGGTACAGTGGTGGCGGTGGCGGGCGCAGCGGTGGCGGCGGCGGTGGACGCGGCGGCGGAGGGCGACGCTGATGCTCACCACATCCATGCGTTTCGCCTACCGGCTCGGCGTGGCCGCAGCGGTGTGCGGCCTGCTGGCCGGGTGCGGCGACCGGAAGAGCCCGGCCCGGTCGGTGCCGGGTCGGACCTTTGCCACCCCCGAGGAGGCGGTCACGGCGATCGTCGCCGCGGCGGACCCCTTCAACGTGGCGGAGCTGAAGGCAATCCTGGGCTCGGAGGGAGAGCCGCTGGTGGCGACCGCCGATACCGTGACGGACCGGAACCATGCCGCCGGCTTCGCGGCGGAGGCCCATGCGCAGCAGCGCATCGAACTCGATTCTGCGGGGACTTCCGCGACGCTCTACGTCGGTACCGAGGACTGGCCCATGCCGATCCCGATCGTCCAACAGGACGGCAAGTGGCACTTCGATGCCGCGGCGGGGAAGGAAGAGATCCTCCGCCGGCGCATCGGCCAGAACGAGCTCGACGCCATCACGGTGTCCCAGGGCTTCGTCGAGGCGGAGCGCGAGTACGCGAGCGTGCGGCACGACGGGGCGCTGGTCAACCAGTATGCGCAGCGCATCATCAGCACGCCCGGGAAGCAAGACGGCCTCGCGTGGCAGACCGCCGACGGGACGTGGGAGGGGCCGGTGGGCGAGAGCATCGCCCGCTTCATCACCGAGGGCTATTCGGACCGCAGCCAGCCGTTTCACGGCTACTACTTCAAGGTCCTCAAGGGCCAGGGTCCGGCCGCGCCGCTGGGCGCGATGGACTTCATGGTGGAGGGAGCGATGATCGGCGGCTTCGCGCTGGTGGCCGCGCCGGCGGAGTACGGGGTGACCGGCATCCAGACCTTCATCGTGAGCTGGGAGGGCACGGTGTACCAGAAGGACCTGGGCGACCAGACGCTCGAGACCTTCCGGACCATGGAGCTCTACAATCCGGACTCGACCTGGACGCCGGTCGAGCAGCCCTGACGAGCGGGCGCGCAGCGGCCCGTCGATGCGTCCGGCAGCACCGACCGCACCACGACAAAGGCCCTCCAGCTGGAGGGCCTAAGTCGTTATAGGGCAAGAGGCGCCGGTGAGAATCGAACTCACGAATAGAGGTTTTGCAGACCTCTGCCTTACCACTTGGCTACGGCGCCGGGACGGTTAACATCGCTGGGGGGAGGGCAATTCTCAAGGCGAGCAGCCTCCCGACTCGGCGAACGACCCCGCGACGACTAGAATTCGCGGAATGAAGACACCAGCGGCCCCTCGCCGCCTCCCGATCGCGGGCCCGGCTCATCCCCCTCCCTTCCGCCTGCCGGCCGAGCATTTCGCGGCCGCGCTCCTCTGGCTCCTGGCCGGAGCCGCGGGGCTGGTGGCGACCGCCGGCGACCTGGCCGCCGGCAACTTCCTGGCGCCGCACCTGCTCGCCGTCACTCATGCCTTCACCCTCGGCGTCCTCACCACGACCATCTACGGTGCGCTCTACCAGTTCTTCCCGGGCGCGCTCGGCATCGAGCTCCGCAGCGTCAGGGTGGCGCACTTCACCTGGGGGCTGCACACCATCGGGACCCTGGCGCTGGTGACAGGCTTCTGGACCTGGCATCCGGCGCTGCTCGCCGTCGGCTGGTGCCTGCTCTTCGCCGGCGTGTTCGGCTCCAGCTGGAACCTGCTGCCCCAGCGCCGCCGCGCGCCGCACGGACGGATCGTCGGCCTGTACGTCTCCGCCGGCCACATCGCACTGGGCACCGCCATGCTGGTGGCGCTTGCCCGGATCGGCAACAGTCTCGGCTGGTGGCCGGTCGACCGGCTGGCCGTCATCGCCAGTCACTTCCACCTCGCGCTCTTCGGCTTCGTGGTATTCACCGCCGTCGGCGTGGGCAGCTGGATGCTGCCGATGTTCCTGCTGGCGGCCCGCGCGCCGACCTGGCCGCTCCGCTGGATCGGGCCGGTGGGCATGGCGGGCCTGGCGGGGCTGACCGTCGGCGCCCTCGCCGGGTGGTCCCCGCTGGCGCGCGGCGGCGGCGCGCTGGTGCTCGTGAGCGCGCTCCTCTACCTCGCGCAGCTCGCCCTCTACTTCCGCCACGCGGAACGACGCCCGGTCGATCCCGCGATGGCCCACGTGGCCGCGGCGGTGCTGCACTTCGCGGTCGCGGTGGCGCTTGGCGCCACCATCCTGGCCGGCAACGGGTCCGTCCGAGCCTGGACCGCCTACGGCCTGCTGGCCATCACGGGGTGGGCGGTGCTGCTGGTGGTGGGGGTGCTGTACAAGATCCTGCCGTTCCTGGCATGGATGAACCTCTTCGGACCGCGCGCCGCGCAGGCGGGCGCGCCGAGCCAGGCCGACCTGACCTCGACCCCGCTGGTGCGGCTCTCGCTGGCCTTGCTGGTGCCGGGGGTGTGGGGGCTCGCGGCGGGCACGTTGTTGGGACGCCCCGGCGTGGTGCTCGCCGGGGCGTCGCTGTACGTGGGTGGAGTCGTCGTGGTGCTCGGGCAGTACGTGCGCATCCTGGTGCTGGCTCGCCCCGTCCCCGCTCAGCGTACCGTGACGCTGTCCACGAAGTAGTTCGTCTCGCCGAAGCAGCTGGTCGGAATGCCCCGGTGCTCGGTGTAGTGCAGCGCCACGTGCTTTCCGATCGCGTCACGCAGCTGCTGCGCGACCTCGTCGTCCCGGACGCTGAAGTCCCAGAGCACCGGCATCACGCCGGGGACGGAGGTCATGGCGAGCTCGCCCTCGTACGTCTTGCAGAGCCACCCCTTCTGCGAAAACTTCTGGACGATGCCCGCCCGCTGCCCTTCCGAGTAGTTCCAGCTGAGCGCGGCCCAGGTATAGAGCGCGAGGATCGCGAAGGGCGCCAGGAAGATGGCCAGGAGCGTCAGCTTCGTCTTGCGCCGGAGGCCGCGGCGGGGGGTTTCCGGTTCGGGGGCGGTCATTGGGACTCCACGAAAGAGAGCGGGCCAGGCACGAAAGCTACCCCGCAGACCGCGGACGCGACAGCGCGACTTACTGCTGGGGCCGCCTCGCGGCCAGGGTGAAGACGAAGCCGCGCCCGATCGAGATGACCCATCCCGACCCGATGGCGTCGTTCGCGAACCGGTAGGACAGGTCGATGCGTGTCACCCCCGCCCCCGACGCCCGGAGCTGCCCCGTTCGAAGTCCGATGCCCACGTCCTTCCCGGTCCGCTGGGGGCTGCCGCTCCACCACGCCCCGCCGTAGTCCGCGTACACCGCCAGCCCGAACTGCATCACGTTGAAGGCCCGCGGCACGATCAGCCGCCGCACCTCGGCCGAAGTGAAGAAGCTGCGGTTCCCGGTGAAGCTGTGCACGCCGAAGGCACGGGGTCCGGTGTTGAGCCCGAGATCGAACTCATACCCCGGCGCCGGATCGGTCAGCCAGCCGCCCTCGCCGTGCAGGAGCACCAGCCAGTTCGGATCGGGGTTCCAGGCCACGGTCGAGCTGATCACCGTGCCGCCGGAGTCGATCCCCGCAGCCGTGATCAGCCCGTCCGACAGGCCGTTGAGGAGGACGAATCCGTTCCGGAACGACGCCCCGGTCTGGAAGACGGCGAAGACCCCGACGCCGGCGCTGTCATAGCCGAAGATGCCCGGGGCGGCGTAGACCCCGCCCGTCAGCACCGTCGAGAGGTTCACGTCCTCCTCGCGGGAAAAACTCTGGAACCCCGAAGACTTGAGGAAGCGCGAATGCGCCCATTCCGCGTAGCCACCGACCGCGGCAGTGACCGTCCGCGGGATCGGCGCGATGGTGGCGGCTGGCTCGTAATTGTTCCGGACGACCTGCGCCAGCACGCCGGCGCGGGTGTAGCCGCGGGCCGGGCGCCGGAGCGCCCACGCCATGCTCGTGCGCACGGCGGCCATCAGGTGATCGAGCGAGTCCACGGGCACGTCGACCCCGTCGAGATACTGCAGCACGGTCTCGTCGCGGTACTCGCCCGACACCTGGAAGCCGAGGGGGCTGGCGATCGAGTAGAACGGATGCTCGACGAGGCCGTAGATGACCGTGCCGTCCGACCGGTTCTCCCACCGGGCGGCGAGCCCGACGGCGTGGCCGATCAGGCGCGGCTGGTTGAAGCTGAGGGCGAAATTGGTGCGGACCGGATCGGACGAATAGGACACACCGAGTCCGGTCGCGGTGCCGAGGAAATTGTCGTCCTCGAAGGAGACCCCGACCGACACCTGCCCGCCCACCGTCCGCAACCGGAAGCCGGGCCGCGTGGTCCAGGCGTCCCGTGTGGTCACCCGCATGACCAGCCCGCTGTCGGTGCGAATGGAATCGATGCGCACCTCGCGGAAGATGCCCAGCGAGCGGAGGTTTCGTTCGGTCTCGGCGACCTGCACCGAGTCGTAGGGCTGGCCTGCCTTGAACAGGAGTTCGCGCTCGATGACGCCAGGCTGGGTACGGACGTGCAGCGAATTGGACAGGCGGGCGAACCAGTTGGTCGCCTCGACCGAGTCGAAAATCTCCTGGCGCTCCAGTTGGATACCCCGGATGACGGGGGCTCTGGTCGTGTCCTGTTCCGCCTGAGCGGCGAGCCAGGTCGGGAGGCAGAGCGTGATGGCGGCGAGGGCAAGGCGGCGAGGCAGTGAGCACTCCGGGGGTGCGTTCCGGCGTCAGGTGAGGGGCCGCCGGTTCCCGGGGGAGCCGTGGCGAGGCGGAGCGGCGGGGTATTCCCTAGCCGAGACTCTCCACCAGGCGCCAGAGCTCGACGGCGCTGAACTCGTTGAATCGGGCCTGGACTTCCTGCTCGCTCCATTCGAGCAGGATCCACGCGGAGCTTCGCGTCTGTCCGGCCTGGACGAAATGCACGCGTCCAGCGACCGTGCGACCCTGCGCCCGGGTCTCGAGATACACCTGCCACCGCTCGTCGGAGCGGGCCAGGTCGCCCAGATGGCGCGCGGACGGCGCCTCGGGCAGCGCGGTCGGCAGGGGGTGCTGCGGCTGTCCCATGGTTCCTCCCAGATGCACACACGGTAACGACTTCCGGCACCGGGCGCCAGCGGCGACGCGGTGCCGGGCCCCCGTCGGGGCGGTTAGATTGAGGCCATGACGCCCACCGCCGTCTCCTGCCCCGCGTGCGGGGCCCGTTCCGACGGCCCATTCTGCCCGGCATGCGGTGGACCGACCGGCTCCCGGACCTGCCGCGGCTGCCGGACGGTGCTGAACCCCGGCGCGCGCTTCTGTCGTCACTGCGGCCTGGATCAGCGGACGGCGGCCGTGCCCGGCGCCGACCGGCGCCCGTGGCTGGTGGCGGGCGTGCTGTCGGTCGTGCTGGTGGGCCTGGTGATCCTCCGCGTGGTCCGGGGCACGCCGTCCGCCGAAGTGCCCCAGATGGCCAACGCCGGGAACGCGGGCACGGCGACCACAGCACCGCCCGACATCAGCGCCCTGAGCCCGCGAGAGCGATTCGACCGGCTCTTCGACCGGCTGATGCGGGCCGGGGCGGAGGGCGACAGCGTGACGATCGTCAACTTTTCGCCCATGGCCCTGGGCGCCTACGCCCAGCTCGATTCGGTCGATGCGGACGCCCAGTTCCACGCCGCGCTGATCGAGATCCAGGTGGGGGACTTTGCCGGCGCCCGCGCCCTGGCCGACACCATCGAGCAGCGGAACCCAGGGCACCTGTTCGGGCCGATCCTGCTCGGGACCATCGCGGGGCTGTCGGCCGACTCGGCGGGCAAGCGCGCGGCGTTCGCCACCTTTCTCGAGCGTTACGACCGGCAGATCGCCCGGACCGACCGCCCCGAGTACCTCGACCACCGTCAACTCCTGAACGAATTCAAGCAGGCCGCGGAGACCAAGTGACCCGGACCATCCACGTCGCGCACAGCCCCGACTCCGACGACGCGTTCATGTTCTACGCCCTCGCCGAGGGCAAGCTCGACACCGGCGATCTGCGCTACGAGCACGAACTCTCGGACATCGAGTCGCTCAACCGCCGGGCGCTCGACGCCGAGTTGGAGGTGTCGGCGGTGTCGATCCACGCCTACGCCTACCTGCACCGCGCCTACGCCCTGCTGGCGAGCGGCTCCTCGATGGGCGACGGCTACGGCCCCCGCCTCGTGGCCCGCACCGAGGCGCCGGCCGACCCGCAGAAGGCGCTCAAGGGGCTCCGCGTGGCGATCCCTGGCACCCTCACCACCGCCTGCCTGGCGCTCCGCCTCTACCAGCCGGCCGTGACCGAGGTGGTCATTCCCTTCGACCAGATCGAGGACGCGGTCCTCCGGGGCGAAGTGGACGTCGGGCTCCTGATCCACGAGGGGCAGCTGACCTACGCCGACGACGGGCTGCATCTGTGGGAGGATCTCGGCGCCTGGTGGGGCCGGGAGACGGGGCTGCCCCTCCCGCTCGGCGGCAACGTGGTGCGCCGCGACCTCGGGCCCGCGGTGATCGCCCAGGTGGCGCGCGACCTGCGCGCCAGCATCGAGTACGCGCTGGCCCACCGCCGGCCGGCCCTGGAGCACGCGAAGCAGTTCAACCGCGGCATCGGCGACGAGCGGACCGACACCTTCGTCGGGATGTACGTGAACGACTGGACCGTGGACTACGGGCCCCGGGGCCGGCTCGCCGTGCAGACGCTGCTGGACCGGGCCTTCGCGGCCGGCCTGATCCCCGAGCACGTCACCGCCGAGTTCGTCGGGTAGCCGGGGGCGCGCCCCCACCCCTGCCCCGCGGCGCCCTCGCGCCGCTAGGTTTCTCCTGCTCCCGCACTGGAGGCCGTCCGTGTCGATGCCAGAAGGACCGGCGTCACTGCTGATCGTCGACGACGAAGAGTCGATCCGCACCGCGCTGGCCCGCTACCTGACGCAGCATGGCTTCGAGGTCACCACCGCGGCCTCGGGACCGGAAGCGCTCGCCGTGCTCGGCCGCCAGAAGATCAGCGCCATGCTGCTCGACGTCCGGATGCCGGGCACCAACGGCATCGACCTGGTGCCGCAGGCGCTGGAGATCGAGCCCAACCTGGCCATCCTGATGCTCACCGCCGTCACCGACGCGACGACGGCGGCGCTCTGCATGCAGCGGGGCGCGTTCGAATACCTGATCAAGCCGATCGACCTGGTGGACCTGGCCCGCGCGGTGGAGCGGGCCCTCCGCCGTCGCGCCACCCTGATCGAGACTGCGCAGGTCAACCAGTGGCTGAAGGAAGAGGTGGCCATCCGCGCCGCCGAGGTGCGCCGCGAGCGCGCCACGCTCGAGCGGGTCACCATCGCCACGCTCGAGGTGCTGGTGAACGCGCTGGAGGCGAAGGATCCGTTTTCGCGCGGCCACTCGGCCCGGGTGGCGGACCTGTCGGCGATGATCGCGGCGGAGCTCGGGATGTCCGACGAGGAAGTGGAGGTCATCCGCACCGCCGGACGCCTGCACGACATCGGCAAGATCGGCATCCGCGAGGAGGTGCTCGCCAAGCAGGGGCCCCTGACGCCCGCCGAGTACGAACACGTGAAGGACCACGTGATCATCGGCACCCAGATCCTGGCGCCGCTCGCCCACCTCCACGCGGCCATCACCTGCATGCGCAGCCACCACGAGCGCTGGGACGGGCAGGGCTACCCCGACGGATTGAAGGGGGAGGAGATCCCGTTCGGCGCCCGCATCATCGGCATCGCGGAAATCTTCGACGCGCTGACGACTTCCCGGCCCTACCAGGAGAAGATGCCGGCGAACTTCGCGGTCGACCGGCTCCGCGACCTGGTCGGCACCGCCGTGGACCCCGGTGCCTTCGCCGGTCTCGAATCGGTCATCGCACGGCGGCAGACGCTGGTCTTCCTCGAGGACACCGACCCCGCCTGAGTACCCCGGGACCCGGGGTGGTGGCGCAATTCGTGCTACTCCTGACCCGGCTTCGTCCGCGCCACCCAGTGGGCAGCCGCGCGGACGAAGCAAATGCCTAATCCATTAGATCACAACACCTTGGAGCCACGGTCACGCATGGCGAAGCTGATCCTCGTCATCGATGATGGTCCGGAACAACGACGATTCCTGGAGCGGGTCCTCTCCGCGGCCGGGTATCGAGTCGTGACTGCCCCCGACGGGGAAGCCGGGAAGGCCACCGCCCACTCCCTGCGGCCCGATCTGGTGTTGCTCGACGTGATGATGCCCGGCATGAACGGGTACCAGGTCTGCCGTGCCCTCAAGGCGGATCCCGCCACCGCGGACCGCCCGATCCTGATCCTGACCGCCAAGGACCAGCCTGCCGATCACTTCTGGGCCCGCGAGGTGGGCGCCGACGACTTCGTCACCAAGCCGGTCGACCTCCCCGACCTGATCCGCCGCATCGAAGAGTTGACGGACCGCGCGTGATTTCGCTCCCGGTCATTCTCGGCCTGGCGGCGGCGATGGCCGGCATCGGGCTGCTCGCCGTGCTGTCCTGGCTCCTGTACACCTCCTACCTCAACCGGCTCGAACGCCGCCTGGCCTACCGGAAGGGCCTCTACCGCGACCTCGTGACGGGACTGGCGCAGCGCGACCGCGCGCTGCTCGAGCCCCAGCTGCGCGAACTCACGATCCTCAAGGACTTCGCGGCGCTCGAGGCGGTGCTGGAGGAACAGGCGCGCGGCGCGACCGAGCGGCCCGCCTGGCTGCTCGACGCCTACGACCGCCTCGGCCTGGTGGAGAAGTACGTCACCCGGCTCCAGTCGGCCACGAAATGGCGCGAGCGGGCCTTCGCCGCCGAACTGCTGGGTCGGGTCGGCAACGCGCAGGCGGTGCCGGCGCTGCTCGAGACGGTGGCCGCCACCCGCACGGAAGACGCCGACGTCCGCGAGATCGCGCTCCGCGCCCTCGCCCGGATCGGCGACCCCCGCGCCGTGGGGCCGCTGGTCGAGGCGCTGAAGCGCTCCGAGGTGTGGCTGGCGCCCCGGATCGCCGACATCCTCACCCGGCACGGCGACCTCGCCACCGAACCGATGATCGCCTTCCTGGCCGATCCGGCGCGCCACCCGGCGCGCGCCTGGGCCGCCAGCATCCTCGGCGAGGTCGGCGCCGCGCGCGCCTTTCCCGCCCTCGTCCGCGCGCTGAACGACCTCGACGACGAGGTGCGGGCCAAGAGTGCGAGCGCCCTCGGCAAGATCGGCGACCGGCGCGCGGTCGGGTACCTGCTCGACCACCTGCTCAGCGACCCCGCCCCCTTCGTGCGCGCGCGGATCGCGCAGGCGCTCGGGCAGTTCGACGAGCCGGAGGTGATCGAGCGCCTGGTCCGGGCCCTCGGAGACCCCGCCTGGTGGGTCCGGATGCGCAGCGTCGAGGCGCTCGAGCAGGTCGGTGCGCAGGCGGAGGGGCCGCTGCTCCTGGCGCTCGACGACCCCGACCCCGAAATCCGGATCCGCGCCGCGGTGGCCCTCGAGCGGCTCGACGTCCCGGCCCGACTGATCGCGGACATCGAGCGCGGGGAGCACGCACGCGAGGCGGTCCAGACCCTGACCCGGTTCGGGAACGCCGGGGCCCGGGAGCTCCTGGCCGAGGGACTCGCGCATCCGTCGCCGGCGGTGCGCCTCGCGATGCTCGAGGCCATCAGCCGCGCCGGCCGCCGCGATCTCGGCGCCGAACTCAACCAGATCGCCGGGGCGGACGCCGAGCCCCAGCTCCGCGCCGCCGCGTTCGACGCCCTGCGCACCCTCGGACTCACCGACGGCATCCCCACCGCGCTCGAGCACCTCAACGACCCCGATCAGCGGGTGCGCACCGCGGCAATGCACTTCGTCGGTCAACTTGGCGGGCCCGAACTGGCAGACCGGATCCGGTCGCGCACGGCCGACCCCGATCCGGCGGTGCGCGCCGCGACGGCCCTGGCGCTCGGCCTCACGCAGGCGCGCGGCGCGGGCCCGGACTTCATCCGGCTCCTCACCGACCCGGAGCCCACCGTGCGGGCGGCAGCGGCCCGCGGAGCGGCGGACGCGAACGCGCGGGAGGCGGCGCCGGGGTTGCTCGGCCTGCTCACCGACGTGGCGCCCGCCGTCCAACGGGAGGCGGTGCTCGCCCTCGGCCGCCTGGGCGACACGACGACCGCCGCCGTGCTGCTCAAGCATCTGTCCGGAGGCGACCCCGAGCTCCGCGGCGCGATCGCCACCGCCGTCACGCGCCTCGACCCGGCGCGGGTCCCCGACCTGCTCGACCGCCTCGTGGAGACCGGCGACCGCGAGAGCAAGCTGGCCGTGGTGCGGACGGTGGCGCAGCTTCGCTCCCCGAACGGCGCGGCGCTGCTCGCGGTGCTCTGGCGCGATTCCGACCCGACGGTCCGCACCGCCACCGCCGAAACGCTGGGGCGACTCGGCGGGGTCGATGCGGTGCGTCTCCTGATGGCCGGGTTGTCCGACCCCGATGACGACGTGCGTGCCCACGCCGTCGACGCGCTCGCGCGGCTGAACGGCGCCGAGGCCGGGCCCGCATTCCTCGAACTGCTTGCCCGCGACCCGTCGAACCGGGTGCGCGAGCGGGCGGCGCTCGCCACCGGATTGCTGCGCACCGCTGGCGGGGAGGCCGCCCTGCTGGAGGCGAGCCGGCCGGGCGCCTCCGCCGAAGTGCGCGCAGCGTCGCTGCTCGCCCTCGGCGGATACGAACAGGAGAGCATGGTGGGCCGGCTCGTGGAAATGGCCGACGACCGCGCGCTGCGCGACCTGCTCGCCGACCGGATCAGGCACGACGCGGGCTTCCGGCTGCTGGCGCAGCGGCTGGGCGCCTCGCGCCACGTCGAACTCCAGGCGCTCGGCGCCACCACGCGGGAGGAGATGGAGACGTCGCTCGCGGAGGGACTGCGCGGCGCGCTCGAACCCGCCGAACGGCTGCGGCTCGTGGCCGGGCTCCGCGCCTTCCAGGGCGACCGGAGCCGCAACGCGCTCATGCAGGTGGTGCGGAGCGACCCGAACCCCGGCGTCCGGGCCGCCGCCCTGACCGCGGTCGCCGGGATGGTGGACGCGGCGGAACTCGAGCGCGCATCGGTCCGCGCCCTGTCCGATCCGGCCGCGGCGGTCCGCCACACGGCGGTGGGCCTGATGGGCCGACTTTCGCCCCAGCGCGCGCTGCCGAGCCTGATCAGGATGCTCCGCCCCGACGACGAGGACACGGTGGTCCTGCGGGCCGTGGCGGCCCAGGCCGAGGGGAGCTTCGACACGTTCATCGACCTGACGCTCGGGCTCGGCGCCGGCGGCCCCGAGATGGTGACGGTCTCCAAGGTGGCCAGGTACATCGTGCATCCGCGCCTGCCCACGCTGCTCCCGGCGATGGCGGAGAGCCGGGCTCCGGAGGTTCGCGAGGCGCTGGCAGTCCTCTGGTGCCATCGCCCCGACCTGGTCGACGCCGGCCTCTTCGCCCGCCTGGCGCAGGACCCGGTGGTGTCGGTCCGGGTCGCCGCGGCCGCCGCCTGTGCCGCCGGCGGCCGCGCAGACGGGCTGGAGGCGCTCGCCGCCGACCCGGCGCCCGAAGTCCGCGCCATGACGGCGGTGGTCGGCCTGCTCCTCGGCGTGCGCACTTCGCTCCCGGCGGACCTCGGCCGCGACCTGCTCGCCAGCGCCGCCGCGGGCCTGCCGGCCGCCCTGCTCCACACCCAGGCCGCCGACCCGGCGCCCGAGCGCCGGCGCGCCGGTGGCGTAGTGCTGGCCCTCCGCGGCGACCCGGAGGCGGTCCGCATGGCCAGCGAGGACCCGGCCCCGCAGGTCCGCGAGGCCGTCCGCGCCGCGCTCCCGGAGGGCTGATGCAGGCGTCGATCCTGGCCGGCCTCATCGCGATCGCACTCGCGGCGCAGCCCATCTTCCTGGCCTACTTCGTCCTCTACAACAGCTATACCCTCGTCCTCATCGTGCTGTCGGCGCGGCAGGTGCGGCGCAAGGTGGCGGGGCACTTCGTCGAGGACCTCGACCTGATCGACGACAGCGGCTCGACCAAGCCGCTGACGATGATCGTGCCCGCCTTCAACGAGGAAGTCACCATCGTGGACTCGGTGACGAACCTCGTGCACTGCGACTATCCCCGCTTCGAGGTGATCGTCGTCAACGACGGCTCGACGGACCGCACCCTCGAGGCGCTCAAGCAGGCGTTCCGGCTCCGGCGGACCGACCTCCCCTACCGCGAGGCCATCGGCACGGCGCGGGTCCGCGCGCTCTACGAGGCGACCGGCCCGCTGCCGCCGAGCGTGCTCCGGCTGATGGTGATCGACAAGGAGAACGCCGGGAAGGCCGACGCCCTCAACGTCGGCGTCAACGCCTCGACGGCGCCGTACTTCGTGTGCCTCGACGCCGACTCGATCCTGGACCAGCGCGCGCTCAAGGAAATGATGCGCGTCATCCAGGAGGACCCGCGGGTGGTGGCGGTGGGCGGGCAGGTGGCGATCGCCAACGGCTGCACCATCCGGAACGGCCGGGTGGTGAGCGTGGGGCTCCCGAAGCACCCGCTGGCGCGCTTCCAGATGGTCGAGTACCTGCGCTCCTTCACCACGGGGCGCACCGGGCTCGACCGGCTCGACTCGATCCTGATCCTTTCCGGGGTGTTCGCCGTCTTCGAGAAGGAGACGGTCATCCGGGCGGGGGGCTACCTGACGCCGTTCGTGCGGCACCGGATCGTGGGGGAGTACGTCCGCGGCCGGGCCGGGACGGTATGCGAGGACATGGAGATCGTGGTCCGCCTCCACCGGTACATCCGCGACAAGGAGCTCGACCGCCGGATCGCCTTCCTGCCCCACCCCGTGGCCTGGACCGAGGTGCCCGAGAGTCTCGAGTCGCTCCGCAAGCAGCGGGGGCGCTGGTACCGCGGGCTCCGGGAATCGCTCTTCTATCATCGGGCCATGGTGCTGCGCCGCCGGTTCGGCCGGATCGGCGCCTTCGCGCTTCCGGCGTTCTGGCTCTTCGAGTACTACGGCCCGATGATCGAGGTCACCGGGTACTTCTTCTTCGCCTTCCTGCTCCTCCTGCAGTGGGCGCTCGGGATCTACCTGATCAACTGGCCGTTCGCGATCGCGTTTTTCCTGGCCGCCTTCGGCTACGGCATGCTGGTCAACCTCTTCGCGGTGCTGGTGGGCGCCTGGCGGTTCCGCTTCGGGCTGGCCGACCGGCTGCAGCGCGGGCTCCTTCCCTTCGGCCGGCGCCGCGACGTGCTGGTGCTCCTGGGCTACGCGATCCTGGAGAACGTGCCGTTCAGCTTCCGTCACATTACACTGTACTGGCGGCTCCGGGGCCTGTTCGACGCCTGGCGCGGCAAGACCACGTGGGAAAAGTTCGCGCGGGTGGGATTCCGGACCGAGACGGAGGGTGTACGTGGCTGAGCGCAACGCGTTGCGGATCCTGGTGGTGGACGACGACCCGGCGATGGTCCGGCTCGCCGCGGCCGCGCTGACCGCTCACGGCTTCACCGACCTCGAGCACGTGGCCACCGGGCGCGAGGCGCTCCTTGCCGCGGCCCGGGCGGACGTCCTCCTCCTCGACCAGAACCTCCCCGACCTCGCGGGGCGCGAGGTGATGCTGGCGCTCCGGGCATGGCCCGACCCGCCCAGCGTCGTGATGGTCACCGCGCACGGCAGCGAAACCTTCGCGGCCGAGGCGCTCCGCGCCGGCGCCGACGACTACCTGGTCAAGGACGCCTCCCTCGCGGCGATGCTGCCGCAGGTGGTGGAGCGGGTCCGCCGGACGCGGTCGCTCCGGGAGGCGCTGGCCGCGGCCGAGCAGGAACTCCTGCATGTCGAACGGCGGGCCGCGGTAGGCGCGATGACCGTGACCCTGCACCACGAAATCAACAACCCGCTCATGGCCGCCTCGGCCGAGCTCGAGCTGCTGCTCGGCGGCGGCGAGCCGCTCAGCGCCACGCAGCGCGCCGGGCTCGAGACCGTGCGGGGGATGCTGGAGCGGATCCGGGAGATCGTGAAGAAGGCGGGAGAGCTCCGGCGCGCCGCGAGCGCGGAGTACGCACCCGGGGTCCAGATGATCGACCTGCAAGCGACCGCCGCGCGGCCCGAGCCGGCCACCCGCGGCCGCGCCCTCATCCTCGTGCCCGAGGAGGGCACCGCGCGGGTGGTGGAGTCGATCGTGCGCCGCGCGGGCTTCACGGCGCAGCGCGTGGCGGGGCCGGAGTCGCTGGTGCACGCGGTGCAGGGGTTCGACGTGACGCTCGTGCTCGCCACCGAGCGTTCGCTGCCGGCCCAGCTCCCCTCGGCGCCGGGGCGGGCGTTCCAGCTCTTCGTGCTGCAGGACGGCGACGGCACGGCCGCCCTGGCCGCCGGCGCCACGCGGGTGCTGGGCCTCCCCCTCGATCCCGAAGGACTCGCCGGGGCGCTCGCCCCGGCGGCCGAGCCCTAGACCGGAAGCGGGAGCCCTTCCCGCTTCGCCGACTGGAAGGCCATCGCCTTCAGCCGCGCCACCCTGAGCCGGATCGGCGGGTGGGAGGCGAAGATGTCCCCGAAGAGCCCCTCCCGGTCACTGATCTTTCGTTCTCCCGGGTCCACGATACAGAGGTGCGCCGCCCCCTGCGTGACGCTCCGCGTGGCGACCGCGGAGGCGTCGAGCTTCTCGAGGGCGCGGGCCAGGGCGCCCGGATTGCGCGTGAACTGCGCGGCGGTGGCGTCGGCCAGGTACTCCCGCTTGCGGCTCACCGCCATGGCGAGCAGCCGGGTGACGACCGGCGCGATGAGGAGCGTGAACACCCAGAGCACGAGCAGCACCGCCCCCAGCGAATTCCCTCCCTTGCCCCCGCCCCGCCCGCTCCCGCCGCGCGACGACACCCCGACCCGGCCGCCGGAGCGCAGGTAGCGGCCCATCGTCTCGGACAGCAGGGCCACCGCCCCGAGCATGCCCGCCAGCAGCGTCATCAGCTTCACGTCGTCGTTCTGGATGTGCGACATCTCGTGCGCCACCACGCCCTGGAGCTCGTCCCGGTCGAGTGCGCCGAGCAGTCCCTCGGTCACGGCGAGGCTCGCGTGCCGCGGGTCGTGACCGGTGGCGAAGGCGTTGAGGTCGGGATCGGGCACCACCCACACCGTGGGCTTGGGCAGCCCGGCGGCGATGGCCATTTCCTCGACGACGTGGTCGAGCTGGATCTGCGCGGGCGTGGATGGCGTGACGATCTCCCACGCGCCGGCCGCGAGGAGGACGCGCTGCGGGCCGGTCTTCCATGCGTAGAGGCAGATGCCCGCCGCCAGCGCGGTGGTCAGGATCCCGACAAAGGGGACGGTGTGGTGGTACGCGCCGCGCGCGGCACCGGCGGTGAGGAGATAGAGGGCGTAGTCGCCCCCGAACCCCACCCACGCGAAGAAACCGACGAACGCGGCGACCAGCCAGAAGGAACGTCGGCGGTTGGCCGCCTGCTGCGCGAAGAGGTTGGCGTCGCTCACGCGCCGGGGGAGCGCGAGGACAGGTCGATCGTGGGAACTGCGCGCTCGCCGGCGTCCGCGATGACCCAGAGGTCCGCCGGCTTGGCGCCGGCCACCCCAGCCACCAGGCTGCCGGGGAACTGCTGTTGCCGGGTGTTGTACCCGGTGGCGGAATCGTTGTACTGCTGGCGCGCGAACCCGATCCGGTTCTCGGTGCTGGTGAGCTCCTCCTGCAGCTGCAGCACGTTGGTCGACGCCTTCAGGTCGGGGTAGTTCTCCATCAGCGCCACCAGCTTCCCGAGCGCCTGCGTCAGCTGCCCCTCCGCCTCCGCCGTCGCCTTCACCCCCTGCGCCCCCATCGCCTTGGCCCGCGCGGCGATGACCGCCTCCATCGTGCCGCGCTCGTACTCCATGGCACCCTTGACGGTGTTGACCAGATTCGGGATCAGGTCGTGCCGGCGCTTGAGCTGCACGTCGATCTGGGTCCAGGCGTTCTGCGCCTGGTTGCGCAGCCCGATGAGGCCGTTGTAGACACCGACCATCCAGAGGGCCACGACCGCCACGACAATGAGGAAGATGAACATGCCGGACTCCGGAGGAGGGGGAGGAGGACTCAGGACTCGTGCGGCGGTGCGGCGCCCGCCTGGGCCAGGAGCCGCGCGATCTCGCGCGCCAAGGCGGCCTCCGCGCCCGGGGGACGGAGCGCGGGGTGGCGCTCGTCCACCAGCAGTTCGGCGCCGGTCCCGCACGGAATCCGCCGGCAGGTGGACGGCCGCGGCTCGGCGCCGGGCACGGGGAGCGCGGACTGCACGGCGCGCGCGACCCGCCCGCGCTGCGTGTGGGTGGCCGGCCCGGCAAGCACCCGTTCCGGGAGCGGCAACGCCGGGCCGAGCGCGCTCGCCACCCGGCGCTCGAGCATGTCGCCGGCGAGCTCCGACAGCTCCTTGCCGAGCGATTCCAGCGTGGCGCCCTCCATCTGGCGGAGCTTGATGGCCAGGACCTGGAGGAGGTGGCGATAGCCGTAGGTGGCCGCGGTCCCCCGTCCCTCCGGCGGGCTCACCAGGCCGCGCGCCACGTAGAACCGGATGGTGCGCTCGCCGGGGTGGGCCCGCGCCGCGGCGTTGACGGGGACGATGTTGGAGGCGTCGAGGAGGGCGCCGGCGAGCGAGGCCAGGTCGCGCAGGCTCCACGGCGCCAGCGCACGGTAGGCCCGGAGCGCCGTGAGCGGATCCGCGGGCGAAAGCGCGCCGAGGCCGGCGGGCAACGTCATGAGACAGTCCCGGGTGAGGGCGGTTGCAGGTCCGGCATGGCGAGGAGCGCGCGTACCTCGGCGGCGAGTTCGAGCAGGTCGAACGGTTTCGGCATCAGGCGCGCGCCCCGGCAGGCGGACGGCAGCGCGTCGGGCGTGAGGGCCGGATCGCCGCTCACGAACACCAGGCGCCCGGCCAGGGCCGGCCAGCGCCGGACGATTTCGGCGCCGAGCGCCGCACCCGACATGCCGGGCAGGTGGTAGTCCAGCAGCACCGCGTGGACCGGCGCCGCGTCGAGCGCCGCCAGCGCCTCCTCGGCGGTCCCGGCTGCGACCACCTCCATCCCCTCGCGCCGAAGGATGCGGCTGACCGCGTGGACGATGGCCGGCTCGTCGTCAACCACCAGCACGCGGGGCTTCATGCGCGGTGCGACCTCGGGAGTACGGGGAAGGAAAGCTAGTATGCCTCCGCCGCCGGAGGGGAGCAAGTGCCCGCGCGACGATTTGATGCGGGCCGCCGCCGCAGGATGACGGCGCCCGCGCCCCCCGCCCTACCGTTGTCCCATGACACGCGGCATGACCCTCCCCGAGATCGTCGTCACCCTGGCGATCGTGGGCCTGACCCTCAGCATCGCGGCGCCGCAGCTCTCGGCGCCGCTCGATGCCGTGGCCGTGGAGCAGGCCGCCGGGGAGATCGCCGCGGCACACGCCCGCGCGCGCATCACCGCGGTGGTGGAGTCGCGCGTCACCCAGCTTCGGGTGAACGCCGACTCCCTCACGCTCGAGGTGCTCACCCCGGAGGGGCCGGAGCGCCGCTGGGCGCGGCCGGGACCCGGCGCCCTCCTGGTGGCAATGGCCGGCGCCGCGCGGACGCTGACCTTCTCCCCGACCGGCATTTCGATGGGATTGTCGAACGCGTCGTGGACCCTGACGAAAGGATCCGCCAGCCGGCGGGTCGTAATTTCCCGCCTTGGACGGGTGCGCATCGAGCGGTGAGCGGTGAGCGGAGCGGAAGCGGAGGGGAAGGCCCGCCGGAAGACGGCAACGGCGGATGCCTGGTCCGGAGGTCGCCCTGACTCCGGGCCACCCCGTCCCGCTAATCGGTCGAGCGGACGCGGGTGGCCACCGCGGTCAACCCGTAGCGACGGATCTTGTGCAGGAGGGTCGAGCGGGAAATACCCAGGAGCAGCGCCGCCTGCCGCTTGTTGCCGCGGGTGTGGCCCAACGTGAGCGCAATGTGCCTGCGCTCGGCATCGGCCAGGGAATCGGGCGGCACCGGCACCGAGGGGGTCAGGGAGCGGCGGAGCGCCGCCGCGTCGAGCCCGGGAAGCGCGAGGTCCACCACGATGGCGTCGAGCCCCGGCACCCCGAGCGCCGCGGCGGCCTCCGCGCCGGTGGCGGCGGTCACGGCAGGCGGTCCGAGGGCGGAGAGCGCGCGCCCGAGCGCGTCGCGGCGGCCCGTGTCCATCGTCACCACGAGCAGGTGCAGGGGGTCCATAGGGGGAGAAACTACGCCGCGACCGACCCGGGGCAAGGAGGGCGCCGGCGAATCCGTCTCCGCACGCTGTTACTATTGCAGGGATTCCCGATCCGTGAGCGAACCCGTCGCATGACCGCCCCCACCGACCTCTCCCGGCTCGAGCCCGGACAGCGGGTGCAGGACCCCCTCCTGGTGCTCGAGGTCGAGCGCCGCGGAGGAGACACGCCCCACACCGTGCTCACCTTCGCCAACGCCAGCGGCCGGCTGCCGAGCGCCCCGTTCTGGCAGGAGGACCAGGCCAGGATCGCGGGCCTTGCGCGCGGCGACGTGGCGCAGGTCATCGGCGAGGTGGCGCTCTACCGGGGGCAGCGGCAGCTCAAGGTCTCGTCGCTGCGCCCGCTCCCCAAGGGCAGCGTGGACCTGCGCGGGCTGGTCCCCTCGGTCGGCGATGCCACCCCCTACTGGAAGACCCTCGACGGATGGCGGGCGGAGATCGTCCGGCCGCGGCTGGCGGCCACGCTCACCATGTTCTACGACGACGACGACTTCCGGGCGCGCTACGAAGCCTGTCCCGCCAGCCTGGGCGGGCATCACGCCATGCTGGGCGGCCTCCTCAAGCACACGGTGGAGGTGGCCAGCATCGCCCGCGCGATCGCCCGGGTTGCCCGCGCGGAGGCCGACCTGGTGCTGGCCGGCGTGCTCTTGCACGACATCGGCAAGCTCGAGGCCTATCGATGGGAAGGCGGACTCTTCGAGAGCACCGACGCGGGCACGCTGCACGGCCACGTGGTGCTGGGCGCGATGATGCTCGACCGCCGCGTCCGGGAGGCCGACCCGATGCCGTGCACGGAGCAGGAGCTGGCCATCCTGCTCCACCTCGTGCTCTCGCACCACGGCCGCCTCGAATACGGCGCCGCGGTGCCGCCGATGACGCTCGAGGCCGAGGTGCTGCACTATGCCGACAACGCCAGCGCCAAGACCGCGAGCATGGCCGACGCGCTGGCGGACCCCGACCACTTCGAGGCAGGATCGCTGGTGAGCGCCCGCACGATCTGGCAGCTGGACCGCCGCCGCGCCTACCGCGGCCGGAGCGACTGGGGGAGCTGAGGTGCCGGCGGGACGTTCCCCAAATGCAGAGGCGGCCGCCCGGTTCTTCGCCGGGCGGCCGCCTCCCACAAGGACCCGTGAAGCCGAGGCCTCACGTTGCGGTCCCGTGCCGGAGCAGGCTCCTGCGGGGACCGTCGTTGCGAGCGCTGCGATTCGGGCCGGGTCGCGGACCAGCCCTTCGCACGGCACCCCGAGGCGCCAGATCGGGGTGGGCAGAGCACGCGACTGGCTCCGCCTTGTCCGGCCGGTCAGGATTCGGGATCATCGGTTACCGCACCCTTCGGTGCTGGTTCCCTCCCCCGCGCCTCCGGTCCGAACCCACCCCGCCGGACCCGCCAGGACACTTGGCCCTGCGCGAATTCTGCCAGAATGGTCCCCCAAATCTAGGGTGGGGCACAAGGCACGCAAGTGCCTGTATTTATTCGGGTTACGACGATTCGAGTGGTCAAGTTGTGGACGCGCAAACCCCGTCTGGCACGGATGGTAACGGGTCTGTCCACTCGATGTGGAAATGTGTATCCACAAATCCCCACCCCCCATTCCGGGGGTGGGGAGCGCGGATCAGGTCACTTGACCTTCGGGAGGGGCAGCTTGACGGAGATGTACTGCAGGTAGAGCTGGGCCGCCCGGTTGAAGTCGGTGACCTGGGACTCCAGCACGCTCATCGCGTGCGGCGCGTTGTTCCGAAGCCGGGTCTGGCTGGTGTCGGCCGCCATGGCGGTCCACTGTTTCGTGCACGCGGCGAGCTGCGGATTGAAGGCGTCCATGGCCTTGAGGAGCTCGGCCCGCGGCTTCATCTGATAGGGCTTGAGCCAGTCGGCCTCGCTCACCACCGACTTCGCCTGGGCGAGCGGAGCCACGGAGCGCGCACAGGCCTGCGCCACTCCCCGCGCTCGCGCCTGGAGCCAGGGCAGCGACGCGGTCGGGCCCATTTCGGTCATCAGCCGCGCCGAGGCGGCGCTGATGCTCGAGGTGGAGTCGCGGAGCACGACGAAGACGTCGCGCTGCGCGGCGTGGTCCGCGTCGAGGGCGGTATCGGCCGGGTAGATGTTCTGTGCGGCGAGCGGGCCGGCGGCGCAGAGCAGGCCGGCGGCGAGCAGGACCCGGCGCATCATGGGTCGAGCCCCACTTCGATGTACCGGGAGACGGCCTCGCCCTCGGGGTACGCGAAGAGGCACCCGGCGGCGGTGGCGGCGAACCATCCGGCGAGGAGGGGGCGGGGGGCGTCCAGTTCCTGGAGGATCGGGCCGAGCCAGCGCCGCAGGTGACGGACTTCGGGGGCGCGGCGACTGAGCAGGGCCATCAGCGCCCCGGCCCCGGCGGTGGCGCGGAGGAAATGCGCCAAGGCATGGGCCCGCTGGGAAAATTCCACCGCCTTCACGCCTGGTTCGTCGTACAGCACCGCGCCCTCGAAGACGTCCATCGGCGGGGCATCGAGCCGGGGCCCAAGGTACACGAACTGGCGGCCCTGGTCGGTCTTCCGCTCCACGACGGCGGCGGCGGTCTCGCTCGTCAGCCGGCCGGCGTGGAGCTGGTCGTCGTCCCGGAGGATGCCGACGACGCGAGTCCACTCCAGCGCGGCGAGGGCGGTTTCCATCGGGCAACCGGCCTGGTCATCGGTCGCGATGAACCGCGGCGCTTCGCCGGCGCGGAGCATGAAGTGGGCGAGGCCCTCGCCCCGGTCGTTGAAGGTGCGGACCAGGAGGTTCTGGGTCGTAGTCATAGGGGACGAAAGATAGACGGACGCCGGGGATGCGGCCACTCGGCGGCCGGCTAGGGCGTCAACTCGTTCCTGGGTTCCACCTTGACCACCCACAGCCCGGAAAAGACGTCCGGCACGTAGATCCGGCCATCGCGGTAGATCGCCCCCCAGGCCATCGCGGCGTTGGGGAAGTTCCCCTTGGCGTCGCCGGTGTAGACGTGCGCGATCTCGCGGTCCTGGGCCAGCAGGTCGCCGCGAAGCTCGCCGCTGACGTCGAGCACCCGGAGGCCGCCCTGGTAGTCCCCCAGGTAGAGCGTGTCCCCCGCCACCCACACGTTGTGCGTCCCGCCGTCCTTCGGCTCGTACCAGGCCACCTCGCGCGGCTTCGTGATGTCGGAAACGTCCAGCACGTGCAGCCGGCCGTAGGCCCGCCCGAGGCCGATGAGGCTCGGCCCGGCGGTCACCTGGGGCTGGGCCGCGAAGACCTCGTCGCCCACGAAGACGTACCGGCCGCTCCGCCAGGCGGTGTGGGTGCCGCGGATGAACCCGGGGCCGCCCACGGCCGCCACGTCGCGGTACAGCGCCTCGAGGTCGTACTTGAACTGCGAGACGAACTGCGGATTCTCGGGGCTGCCGCCGCGCATGCCGTTGCCGACGTCGAGGATGACCAGGCCGTCGTTCCAGTAGCTGAGGTACGCCAGCCCGTCCTGCACGTCGATGTCGTGCAGCATGCGGCCGGCGGCGCTGCGCGGCGTCTCCCAGCGCGCCACCTGCTTCGGCGCCATCGGATCCCGGATGTCGATGACGCGCATCGAGCCGGTGGCGTCGTCGGTGAGGTACACGTACCCGCGGTAGATGAACGTGCTGTGGACGCCGCCGCTGACGGTCTCGGTGAACTCCGAGATCGCCTTCGGGTGCGCCGGATCCTCGAAGGAGAGGATCACGATGCCGTTCTTCCGCGTGGAGGCGCCCTCGCGGGTCATGACTCCGTAGCGCCCGTCCTCGGTGGTCATGATGTCGTTGACCGCGCGGGCGTCCACCATGACGGAGTCGGTGATCACCGGCGCGGCGGGGTCCGTCAGGTCGATGGCATAGAGCCGGTCGCCGAGGGTGGAGAGGTAGCCGTGCCTGCCGTCGGGGTGGAGCCAGAACTCCATCGAGGCGAAACCCTTGACGGGCGCGCGGCCGACCAGGGTGGTGGGGCGCACCACGTCCCGGGGCACCACCGTCACCGTGGCGGTGGCCGACCGGCCGGCGAACGCCCCCACGACGCGGTAGGTGCCCACTTCGCTCGCCACGAAGGCGCCGTCGAGATCGATCCGCGCGGAGCCCGGGCTCACCATCCACTCCGGCGCGGCGTCCGGTACGGCCGACCCGGCGCGGTCGCGGGCCTCGAAGGCCAACCGGACGACGTCGCCGGTCCGGGCGGTGGTGGCGGCGGGACGGACCTCCACACTCGCGACGGGATTAGGCGCGACCGTGACCTGCAGCGTGGCGCTGGCCTGCCCCGCGCGCGCGGTCACGACGGCCCGCCCGGGGCGGACCGCCGTCAGCACGCCGGTGCGGGAGGCCCCGACGATCCCGGGCTGATCGGCGGTCCAGGTGACGGGATCGGGCCGGCGGTCGCCGCTGGCGGAGGTGACCGTGGCGGCGACCGCCACCGACTGCCCGACGTACATCCGCCGCGGCGCCGGCTCGAGCGCGATGGCGGCGGCGGGGCCGGGCACGATGGTGACCGTGGCGAAGCCCGGCTTGGAGCGCCCGCCTCCCTGCGGGGAGACCAGCGCCGTCACGCGGAGCGCACCGACCGCCCCGGCGGTCGCGAGGCCCGTCGAGTCCACCGTCCCCTCGAAGTGCCCGCCCGACTGGAACCAGCGGACGCGCACGTCGCCCATGGAGCGGCCGGCGGAGTCGAAGGCCTCGGCGACGAGACGGATCGTGTCGCCGACGGTGACCGCGGCGTCCGCGGGCCGGACGACGACGGAGGCGACGGGGGTCGGCGCCGGGGTCTGCTGCAGCAGCGCGGCGAGGAAGAACAGCATCGGATGCTCCGGGGAGGGAAGGCTGGAGGGATAGTACGGCCGGCGGGACGCCGCCGCCAGCGCCCGCGCGTGGCCAAGGCGCCCGTCGGCGGGTAGATTGGGCGCGGGAGAGCCGCGATGCGCATTGAATGGACGTCGTACCAGTCGCCGGTGGGCGTGCTGACAATTCTCGAGGCCCGCGAGGGCCCGCTGATCGTGGAGTTCGCCGAGCGAAGCGGGCGGCTCCACCTGGCAGAGCGGGTCGGCGCGCGCGCCCCCGGAGCGGTCATTGGCGCCGGACCCTGCCGGCAGGCCACCACCTGGCTCACCGCGTACTTTGCCGGACGGCCGCGGCCCTTTCCCTACCCCGAATACCTGGGCACCTACCTCTCCGTGACGCCGTCCCAGGAGGCGGTGTGGCGGGCGCTCACGCTGATCCCCTTCGGCGAGACCCGGTCCTACGAGGAGATCGCGGACATCACCGGCATCCACCCGCGGGCGGTGGGGCAGCTGAACGGCTCCAACCACCTGGCGATCCTCCTGCCGTGTCACCGCGTGGTGGGCAAGGACGGCGGCCTGGTGGGATACGGCGGCGGGCTCGAGACCAAGCGCTGGCTGCTGGACCACGAACTGCGGAGCGTCGGGCTGACGCTGACGGCCCCCGCGCCGTATTGACAGACGCCGCGCCCCTTCGCAGCTTGCAGCATGGTTCGCAGTCGCAACACGGAGTCGTCCCACCAAGCGCCGCTCGGATGCTCCCGCTCCGATCGGCCATTTTTTTCCCGTACTTCGAGGGCGCAGCAATGGCGAAGGGCACAGTAAAGTGGTTCAACGACGCGAAGGGCTTCGGCTTCATCGCGCAGGAAGGTGGCAAGGACGTCTTCGTGCACCACACCGCCATCACGATGGAGGGGTTCCGTTCGCTGGCCGAGGGTGACGCCGTGGAGTTCGACATCGTCGAGGGACCCAAGGGCCTGCAGGCGGCCAACGTCCGGAAAGCCTGACCATCATCGGCGGGAGGCCCGCCCGCTATCGCTGGGCCGCTGCAGCCGCCGCGCTGCTCGCCGCCGCACCGGTGGCCGCGCCGGCCCAGGCGCTCGCGTTCTACGGCTTCCGTGCCGGCGGCGCGCTCCGCGCCACCGACGACCAGGTCCACCTGCTGCTCGGCGACGGACTCACCTGCCGGCGCGCGGAGGCGGACCGCCGCCTGCAGGACTGCCGCGCCGTCGTCGCCGATCCGGGGACCGGCAAGCCGCTCAGCGTCTGGCTCGCCGCGATCGACAGCACCGTCGGGGTGATCACCATCTCGGGCAACCTGAGCGCCGACGAGCTGGCGCAGTGGCGGAGCGTGCTCGAGACCAGCTACGGTCACCGACCCACCACCGTCCAGGGAGCGCAGCGCATGGCGCAGTGGATCCGCGGCACGCAGATGCTGCGCCTCACCTGGCGCGGTTCCACGGGCCGGATCGAGGCCTCGGTCAGCGTGGTGGACGGACCCGTTCTCGACGGCTGGACCCTCGGCGGAAACGACAGCGCGCGGATTGCAAAGCCCCGCCCGCCCGGCTAATCTACGGACATCTCCCCTGAGCATCCTGTTCGCGCGGAGCGCGCGAATTTCCATGGCATCACGCCCGGAGTACGACGTGGCCCTGCCTTTTCGCCGGCCAGGTAGCGCGCGCCTCGGCGCCGTCCTGATTGGTCTCCTCAGCCTGGCCGCCTGCGGCGGCGCCGGCCGGCCGATCCAGGTCGGCGTGGCCGCCAACTTCACCGACCCGCTGAGCCTGCCGATCCGGTACGGCGCGCAGCTGGCCACCGAGGAGATCAACGCCACCGGCGGCGTGAACGGACGCCCGATCGAACTGGTCGAGCGGGAGGACTACGCCGACGCCGACTCCGCCGTGGTGGTGGCCACCGACTTCTACAACTCGCCCGTGGTGGCCGTCATCGGCCACGGCTTCTCCGGCCCGACGCTGGCCGCCGCACCGGTGTACAACGGGGGCACCAACCCGCTCCTCGAGATCGCGCCGGCCGCCTCGGCCCCCGCCGTCTCCGACGCCGGCCCCTACACCTTCCGCGTCTGCCCCAGCGACCTGGCCCACGGCGCGGCGCTGGCCCGCTGGGCGCACGATCGCCTCGGGTACTCCAGCGCCGCGGTCTTCTATACCAACAGCGAATACGGGCGCGGCATCCGCAAGGCGTTCGAGGCCGAGTTCGCCCGCCTCGACGGCACCGTGACCGGAGCCTACCCCTATCTCGGCGACACGCCGGAGGTCGCGCCCTACGTGGACCTGATGACCCGGGACAAGCGGGCGCAGTTCATGGTCATCGCGGGCTACGATCCCGATGCGCGGACCATCCTCACGGAGGCCCGCAAGAAGAAGCTCACCATTCCCGCCATGGGCGGCGACGGGCTGGAGCAGATCTACCTGGCCGGCCCGGTGGCCAACGGCACCTACGTGACCTCGTCCTACTTCCCGCAGACCGACACCCCGGTCAACAAGCGATTCGTGGCGGCGTATCACAAGCGGTTCCCCGAGGCCGGCGAGCCGAACGGCTCCGGCGCCGCGGCGTACGACGCCGTCTACATGCTGCGGGACGCGATCGCGCGGGTCGGCACCGACCGGCAAAAGCTGCGCGACGCCTTCGCCGGCATCGGCACCACGACCCCCGCCTACGAGGGCGCCATGGGCACGATCGCCTTCGACTCGGCCGGCGACGTCCCGAGCCTCCGGATCTACGTCGGCGTGGTCAGGAACGGCGCCATGCAGCTGGCGGAGGGCCAATGAACGCGCTGCGCAGCCTCCGGAGCCGGGTGAGCCTCGGCATGGTCGTGCTGATCACGCTGGTGCTCCTGATCGCCATCAGCGCGTCGCGCGCGGTGCGCTCCGTGAGCCGCGCCGTGGAAACCGAGACCGCCGCGCTCCTGGCCGGGACCGAGGCCGGCAGCGGCCTCGTGGGAATGGTGCTCAACGAGATCCGGGCCGCCGAGCAGTACCTCCTCGATCCGTCGGCGGTCCTGCAGCGGGAATTCATCGCCAGCGGCGACTCGGCGTACGCCTACCAGCAGACCTTCCGCCAACTGGCCGGGCTCTCCACGCAGGACCGCTACATCATCAACAAGATCGCCGACGAGCAGTCCACCATCGAGGTGAACTACGCGCTGGCCCACGCGCTCGCCGACCTCGGCCGCGACGCCGAGGCCCGGCGGCACGCCGACCAGGCGCGGGCGCCGGCGGACACGCTGGTCGCCGACGTCCGGGCGCTTTCCCGGTCGCAGAGCGCCCGCGCGCTCATCCGCACCGAGCTGCTCCGGCGGGACGCCGGCAGCCGTGAGCGCGGCGTCTGGGCGCTGTTCGGGCTCGCGCTCATCCTCGGGGTGGCCACCACCATCTACACCGTGCGCTCGGTGGACCTCCCGCTCCGGCGGCTGGTGGGCGCCGCCGAGCGGTTCGGCGGCGGCGACCTCCGCCCCGTGACCCTCGGCGACATGCCCACGGAGCTCGGGCGGCTGGCTGCCGCGATGGACGAGATGGCGGCCCGGCTCCGCGACGTGGTGGGGATCGTGGCGAAGGAATCCAACCAGATTTCCGGCAGCGCGAGCGATTTCTCCGCCATGAGCGAGGAGCTCGCGGCGAGCAGCGGCCAGATTTCGACGGCCATGGTGAAGATGTCGCACAGCGCCGAGAGCCAGGTGCGCGGCATGCGCGAGGCCGACGAATTGCTGGGTCGGCTCCGGGCCACGGCGGCGGAGGCGGACGAGGCCTCGACCCGCGTCGTGGCCCTCGGCGACACGATCCGGGACCTGGCCACCCGGCACCGGACCGACGTCGCGGCGGCGGGCCAGACCCTGCTCGACGTCCGGGAGGTCGTGCAGACGTCCGCCCAGCAGGTCCAGGAGCTGGCGCGCAAGTCGGAGTCGATCACCGAGTTCATCGACCTGATCAAGCAGATCTCGTCGCAGACCAACCTGCTGGCGCTCAACGCCGCCATCGAGGCCGCGCGCGCCGGCGAGCACGGCCGGGGCTTCGCGGTGGTGGCGGAGGAGGTGCGCCACCTGGCGGATTCGAGCGCCCGCGCCGCCGAGGACGTCACCAAGACGGTGCAGTTCATCCGGAACCAGGTGCGCGAGGTGTCGAACACGATGCAGCTGGGCACCGGCAAGGTGCGCGGGATCGAGGGCGTGGCGGGCGCCGCGGCCCGCGCCCTCGACGACATCGGCGCCGCGGTCCAGGAGGTGCGCACCGCGGCCGCCGTGGTGTCCGACCAGGCGGCGCTCAATCGGACGATCGTCGATCAGCTCGCGGGGAAGACGGCCGAAGTGGCCACGTCGGCCACCGAGCACGCCTCGGCCAGCCAGCAGGTGACGGCCGCGGCCGAGGAGCAGAGTGCCTCGACCGAGGAGATGGCCGCCGCCGCCGGCGACCTCCTCCAGGGCGCCACCCGCCTCACCGACGCGGTCACCGCCTTCCGCACCTGACGCGACTCGCAGTCCCGAATGCACCGCGCCCCCCAGCTCCTGCTGGGGGGCGCATTCATTGTCACCGGTGCGGCTAGTGCTTCTTCTTCGCCGGCGGCTTCTTGTGCGCCTTGGGCTTCGGCTTCGCCGCCTTGGCCTTCGGCTTCGGCCGGCTGCCGGCGGCCTTGCCGTTCTTTCCGTTCTTGCCCTTGGCCGGCCTGGCCGGCCGGGCGGCGATGCGGTCGAGCTTCTTCTGGTGGGCGGCCTGCAGGTCGAGCATCAGTCGCTCGCCCTCGTCCTCGGCCAGGAGGCCGCGGCGGGTGGCGTACTTGACCAGCTCGTCGGCGTCCGCGATGTCGAACTCGGAAAGCCTCGCGCCGGCCCGGATGACGCTCACCAGCGCATCCGCCACCGGACTGCGCAGGACGTTCGCGATGCCGGGAAGGCTCTCGAGCAGGGTGGATATCTGCGCGCCACCGAGTTCCGACACCACAGGGCCTCCTTCCAGGCGGGAAAACCGCTCCATCCGATGGCGTAACGCTATGTCAGAGTACGCCTTGCCGGCGCCAACGTACCACCGTTGACGCCGGGAAGTCAAGCCGGACGGATTCGCCCGGCCGAATGTGACCGCTCCGCCAAGCCAGTCAACAAGAAGCATCACTGCGCCACATTCAAGCCACTAATGCGACAGTCAACGACTTTGCGCCTCCGACCGGCGGCCCATACATTGGACTTGGTGGGACGCAACTCCGCCCGCTGGAAGGATCGCCTGTGGGACGTCGGGGGATCAAGGAGTTTCGTGCGCCGGAAGCGCTGGCCCTGGTCGCTGCCGACCGGGACCGCAAACCTCTGGTGTGTCCGTCCTGCGGAACCGAAACCATCACCCGGGTGCCCAAGCGGCCGCCCGCCGGGACTCCCACCGAGCTCGGGCGCATCGCGCTGCACTGCTCGACCTGCGGCCGCAGCGCCGCCTACCTCGCGCGCCAGCCCGACCCCTCCCGTTCTCCGGAATCGCCCTACCATCCCCCCGGGTCGTCCTAGGGCTGCGCCACCCCGCGATAGACCAGCCACGGCAGCAGGATGTACAGCACGAGGTCGCGCACGAGGTAGAAGAGCAGGAACGCCGCGATCATCCGCCACCCCATGGTGCGCACCTCGCGCCAGCTCCGCGGAAAGCGAAACCAGCGCGTGAAGCGCCCCGCCGCCGGCGTGGGCTGCCCGGACGTCACCGCGGGCGGCTGAAGATCCGGTTCCATCGGATGGACGTGAGGAACGGCGCCGGCTTCCAGCTCTCGGCGTCGTAGCTGAAGTAGATGAACATCGGGCGCCCCCGCACGTTGGCGCGGGGAAGGAATCCCCACATCCGGCTGTCGTGGGAGTTGTCCCGGCTGTCGCCCATCATGAAGAAGGAATCCGGCGGGACGACGATGGGACCCCAGTCCTGCAGGTCGGGATTGTAGGTGGCGGTGTCCCGGCCCACGAGGTACTTGACCTGCCACATGCGCATCTGGAGGCGCTGCTCCGGCGCCGCCATCGGCAGGGGCGAGGCGTGCACCACGTAGGGCTCGACCAGGCGCTCGCCGTTCCGGATCAACTGTCCCCCCTCCATCGACAGCGTGTCCCCAGGCACCCCCACCATCCGCTTGACGATTTCCATCGGGGCCTCGACGCCGTCGAAGACCACGACGTCGTTGCGCCGCGGCTCGCGGAACGCCGGGAGATGCTTGTGGATCAGGGGCACTTCCGCGCCGTACAGCGCCTTGTTGACGAACAGGAAGTCGCCGATCAGCAGCGTGTTCTCCATGCTGCCCGACGGGATCCGGAAGGCCTGGATGAGGAACGTGCGCAGGATCAGCCAGACCACCAGCGCCACGGCGATGGACTTGGCCCAGTCCCAGAGCCAGGCGAAGAACGCGTGCGGAGCGGCGGGAGCCTTGGGAGTCGTCATGGCCGGTTCAGTTCACCCAGTCGGCGATGAAGATGTTGGTCTCGTGCGGCGACTTGCCGTACCGGTTGGAGGCCCAGACCAGCTTCTTGCCGTCGGGGCTGAACATCGGGAACCCGTCGAAATCGGGGTCCTTGGTGATCTGCTCGAGCCCGGTGCCGTCCACGTTGACCAGGAAGAGGTCGAAGTTCCGGCCCTTCGGGTCGAGGTGATTCGACGCGAAGATGATCTTGGTGCCGTCGTGGCTGAAGAAGGGCGCGAAGTTGGCCCCGCCGAGATGCGTCACCTGGCGCGGGTTGCTGCCGTCGGCGTTGGCCACCCAGAGCTCGAGGTCGGCGGGCCGCACGAGGCGCTGCTTGAGCAGGCCGATGTAATCGGCGGTGTCCGCGGCGGTGACGGGGTACGAGGCCCGCCAGACGATCTGCTTGCCGTCCGGCGAGTAGAACGCCCCGCCGTCGTAGCCGATCCGGGAGGTGATGCGGCGGATGCCGGTCCCGTCGATGTTCATCGTGTACAGGTCGATGTCGCCGTCGCGGGTGCTGGTGAAGATGATCTTCTTGCCGTCGGGCGAGACGGTGGCCTCGGCGTTGTAGTCCTTGTCGTCGGTCAGCTTGGCGAGCCCCGAGCCGTCGGCGCGCGCCGAGTAGATCTCGAAGTAGCCCAGCGGCCAGACGTACCCCTTCGACATGTCGGGGCGCGCCGGGCACGCCGGGTCATGCTCGAAGGTGCTGCTGTACAGGATGCGCTTGTCGTCGTCGTAGAAGTAGCCGCAGGTGGTGCGCCCCTGGCCGTTCGAGATGCGGTGCAGCTTGGAGCCATCGACGTTCATGATGTACTCCTGGTCGCACCCGGCGGTGACGTCCTCCTGCCGCTGGAAGATCAGCTGCTTCCCGGAGCGGGAGAAATACGCCTCGGCGTTGTTGCCGCCGTGCGTCAGCTGGGTCACGTTCCTGAGGTGGGTCTCCCCCGCGACGCTGGGGACCGCCATGGCGGGCGTGGCGACCACCTCCACGGGACCCCTGCATCCGAGGGAAGAAAGCGCAGCGAGCGCGGCAAGCAGAACCGGTGTGGTACGAATGGAATCCTCCGGGATTTTGGGCCCACCAGAGTACGGACCTTTCACCAACAATGGCAATCCGTAGCACTACGGACAGCCGCGCTACCCGCCGATGGCAGCCAGCACCTCGGCGGCGTGCCCGCGCGGCTTCACCTTCTCGAACACGCGCGCGATCTTCCCTGCGGGGTCGATCACATACGTCGTACGCAGCACGCCGAAATACTTCCGGCCATACATGCTCTTCTCGCCCCACGCGCCATACGCCTCGGCCACGGCGTGGTCTTCGTCGGCCAGGAGCGGGAACGGCAATTCGTACTTCTTCCGGAACTTCTGGTGGCTCGCGGGGCCGTCCGGCGACACGCCGAGCACCACCGCCCCCGCCGCCTGTACCGCGCGCCAGCTGTCGCGGAAGCCACAGGCTTCCGTGGTGCACCCGCTGGTGTCGTCCTTGGGATAGAAGTAGAGGACGACCGTCTTGCCCTTGAAGTCCTTCAGGGACACCGGGCTCCCGCTGTCGGACGGGAGGGAGAACGCGGGCGCCCTGGCCCCTGGAGCAAGCATCATCGCAAATCCCGAGTTGGGGGCGGGTCAACTGCCGCCCCAATATATCCCCGCCGGCTATGGCGCCACGCGGATCCACGTCTCCGTGACGTCGCCCACGCCGTCCTCGATGGTGAAACGGGTTTCCGGGACCAGCCGGCGCTCCCCGTGCGCGGGGAGCGCCACGTCCCGCACCGATGAACCGCGCCAGGCCGGCACCGCCTCCGCCACCGCCGCGGGATCCTCGGCGTGCGCGAGGATCAGCGTGCGCGTGACCGCCGCGTCCCCGGTGGTGCGGGCCAGTGCGCGCAGCATCCGGAGCCCCAGGACGTGGGGGTCGTTCGGATTGCCCGCCTCGAGCACGGCGAGCTTCCGCGCCTCCCCCAGCCCCACGATCGGCTGCCGCTCGAGGACCGGCTCCAGGATCTGCTCGGTCATCCATTCGGCGAAGCCTTCGGCCAGGAATGGATCGGAGGCGTTCACCGTGAGCCCGCCCGCCCCCGGCCGGATCGCACCGCCCCCCGGCAGGGCGAGACGATCACCCTCCATGACGAGGTGCTGCCACTCGTGCACCGCCGTGGCCACGGCCATGAGCGGCACGTTCCCGGGGTCCTCGAGGACCTCGTCGGCCGGCTCCAGGAACCCGGCCGGCGTGGCGGCCGCCCTGCGGGCCACCGAGGTCAGCACGCTGGGGCCGCCGGCCTCGAGGGTAGTGTGCGTGCCCACGCCGGGGTCGAGCTGGCGGAGCACGGCGAGCAGGCCCGCGGCCCCGCGGCGGCGCGTCCACTCCTCACCGGTCCAGTTCTCGGCCTCGACGATGCGCGCCACGACGGCCGGCGGCGTGGCGACGCGGGGCTCGGCCTCGGGGTAGCCGAAGAAGTACGGCCGGATCCGCGGCAGCGGGAGTTCGGGGCGCCCCCAGGCCGCGCGCACCAGCGCCGCGGGCGAGGTCGGCCCGGCGGCGGCCGGCACCCACGCGGCGGAGAGCAGGAACTCGACGGCCTGGCCCTGCCAGATCGCCGCGTCACGATATCCGTCGAGGATCGCCTCGGCGACCTGCGCCGACGCCGCCCCCCCGAGGGACAGCCGCTCGCGCGCGGCCTCATAGGCCGTGCTGTCCCGCTCGCGGAGCGCCGCCACGCGATAGAGCGCCAGCGGCACGGTGGCCACGCCCGGCGGCAGGCCGGAGGGGATGAGCCCGGCCGCGGTCACCGCGGGCTCGGCGCCCTCCCATGACGCGGCGCGCACCTGGCGGCGCGCCGTGGCCAGCGCGACGTCGTGCAAGTCCAGCAGCCAGACCCCGCGCGGCCGAAACAACGCGTCGAACTGCGCCTGGGAAGTGGCCGGCAGCGCGGCGCGCACGGCCGTCATCGCCGTCGTGAGAGTCGCGGCGAACTCGGTGCGCCGGTAGAGGCCGAGCGCCGGGTAGAACCCCACGGCGTTGATCGAATCCACCGGGATCGGCGGGAGCCCGGCCGCCGCCGCGAGCTGATCGGCGCGCACCGCCATCCGTGGCGCGCTGTCCGCGGCGGCGACCCACGCCCCGGGAAGGCGAAGCTCCGTCACGTTGTTTCCAATGACGAGCTGCCGACTCCGGAACCTCGGAAGCGTCGCGTAAAATTCCGCGCCGTCGGCCAGTCGCTGGGCGCTCCACGACCACGCGGCGCCGCGCTCCAGCGTGGCCTGACCCGCCAGCGTCGCCCCGGCACGGCTCCCCGTGATCCGCATCGGGCCCGCGCCGCCGACGGAGAAGCTGAAGGTGCCGTCCGCGGCGATGCGGCCGTCGCGGATGCTCACCGGGGGCTCGTCGCTGGGTTCGACCGCGAGCGTGCCGCTCAGCGAGTTGCCCGCCTGCTGGAGCCGCAGGTCGCCCCGGAGGGTACCGGTTCCGGTGGAGAACCGCACATACCAGCGGCCGGCGATCGGCGCCTGGGCGGCGGCGGTCCCGGCCGCGAGGCCGAACAGCGTGAGCAGGAGTGCAACGCGGGCGGCGCTCCGCCCGGCCCGATGGGTCAGGATCCTTCCCCCGCGGCCGGCGCCGGGGCGGCTGGCGCTGGCGGCTTGATCATGACCGGGACGCCGTCCTGCAGACGCTCCTGGCCGCCGACGACGACGGTGTCGCCGGCGTCGAGTCCGCTGCGGATCTCGGCGATGCCGGGCGAGCGGATGCCGAGGCCGACCTGGCGGCGCGAGGCCTTCGCGTCCTGGATCACGTAGACGAAGTTGGCGCCCTGGATCGGCACGATGGCCTCCTCCGGCACCACGATGGCGTTGGGCCGCACCTCCGCGGCGAGCCGGAGGTCCACGTACATGCCGGCCTGGAGCGACCGCTTCGGATTGGGCACCAGCGCCTTGACGGTGATGGTGCGCCCCGGGAGCTGCACGACCGGATCCACGAAGTCCACCACGCCGACGAACTCCTGGCCCGGCAGCGCCGCCACGCGGAAGGTGACCTTCTGCCCGCGGTGGAGCCGCTCGGCGTATCGCTCCGGCACCTGGAACGCCGCGCGCTCCGGGTTGACCGTCTGCAGCGACACCAGTTCGTTGGACGACGTCACGTAGTCCCCGAGGCTCACCTTGCGCTGCCCGGTGACGCCGCCGAACGGGGCGCGGACCGTCGTCCGGGCCAAACGGGTCTCGAGGAGGTCGAGCTTGGCCTGATCGCTGCGGGCTGTCGCCTCGGCGCGTTCGAGGTCGGCCTGGGAGGAGGCCTTGTCCGCGATCAGCTGCCGGGTCCGGACCAGCGCCTGCTGGGAGAGATCGCGGTCGGCCTCCGCCTGCGCCACCTGGGACTTGAGTTCGGCGTCGTCCACCTTGAAGAGCGCGGTGCCCTGCGCCACCTCTTGGCCTTCCTGGAAGAGGATCGAGACGATCCGGCCGTCCACCTCCGGACGAAGCATGATGGACTGCACCGCCTCGATTTCTCCGGTGGCGGCGATGGCGTCGACGACGGTGTCGCTCCGCGCCACCGCCACCTCCACCAGCATGGCCGGGGGCCCGCCGGCGCCGGGAGGGCCGCCGGGGCCCCCGGCCTTGGCGTCACCCTTGGAACAGGCCGCCCCGAGGGCGGCGAGGAGCAGAAGCGTCGGGTATCGGGTCACTGGTAGCTCTCACTGGGGAAAAGGCGGCGGCCGAGGATCACTTCGAGTCCGGCCAGCGCCAGCTTGGTGGCGTACTTGGCCTGCACGAGTCCGCTTTCGGCGTCGGCGAGATCCACCTGGCCGTTGAGGAACTCGATGATGTCCACGGCGCCCGCGCGGTAGCGGGTCTCCTGCACCCGGTAGTTCTCTTGCGCCACGATGACCGCCTCCGCGGCGAGCTCCGCCGTGGCGGCTGCCGTCTCGTAGGCACTGTAGCTCCGGGCGACGTCGGCGAGGGCCCCGCGTTGGAGGTCGTCGCGGATCGCGATGGCGACGTTGTTGTCCACCCGCGCCTGGGTGAGCGCGATCTCCCGCAGGCCGTTGTTCCAGATCGGGAGGCTCACCGTGAGCGTGACCGCGGAGCGGGTCGCCGCATCGGGCCAGAACTTGGAGTCGTAGGCGGCGGTGGTGCCCGTCAGGGTGGCCCACGGAAGGTAGAGCGCCTTGCGCGCGCGAATCGTGGCCGCGGTGGAGCGCGCGTTCGCTTCGGCCACCCTGATCGATGGCCCTTCGTCGAGCGCGATCTGCACCGCCTGTTCCAGCGTGATCGGCAGCCGCGGCGCCGGCGTGCTGTCGGCCCCGGCGGCGTCCACCGCCACCGCCCGTCCCACCCGCCGTCCGAGTTCCGCACGCGCCACGTCGAGCCCCGCCTCCTCGCGCAGGAGGTCCACCCGGGCGCGGGTCAGCTCGAGCAGCACCTGCAGCGAGTCGGTCTGCACCGCGGCGCCGGACAGCACCCGCGCCCGCGAGATGCCCAGCTGCGATTCGGCCCGCTCCATCCGGCGCCGCGCGACCTCCGTCAGGGCCTTCCGCGCGAGCACGTCGTAGAAGGTGGCTTCCGTCTGCGCGGCAGTGAGGAAGGTCTGGCCAGCCTGGTTGGCCACGGCGCCCTGGAGATCCGCCGTGGCCCGCTGGTAGTCGGCGATCTTCCGGCCGCCGGTGAAGAGCTCGTACCGTGCATCGAGATGCGCGGTGACGATCGTGCTCGAGAGGCTGTTCGTGCCGAAGTTGTAGGACGGCGTGCTCGACTCCGTGAAGTCCGTGGTGGCGGTCAGCGACGGGAGCACGAAGACCAGCATGGCCGCGCGGCGCACCCAGGTGGCCTCGGCCACGGTGCCCGCGGCCTGCACGTAGTTCGGGTCGTACTGCGTGGCCTCCCGCAGCGCTTCCGCCAGGGTCACGCTGGGCATCGTCGTGTCGGCTTGCGCGATCTGCAGCGCCGCCAGCAGGGCGAGCATCATGCCGACCCCGCCGTCACGGGTTCATGCGAGGCGCGGCGCGCCCCCATCCGGTCCCGCAATTTCTCGAAGAGCACGTACACCACCGGAACGAGGTACAGGGTGAGGAAGGTCGAGACGAACATGCCGCCGACGATCACGTAGCCCAGCGGCTGCCGGCTCTCGGAGCCCGCCGAGAGCCCGAGGGCGATCGGGAGGGCGCCGAAGATCGTGGCGAACGCGGTCATCAGGATGGGCCGGAGCCGCACACGGCCGGCCTCCAGCGTGGCCTCGGTCAGGCCGAGGCCGCGGTCCCGCAACTGGTTGGCGTACTCCACGAGCAGGATCGAGTTCTTCGACGCGAGCCCGATGAGCAGGATCATCCCGATCTGGCTGTAGAGATTGAGCGTGGACCCCGTCAGGAAGAGCGCGACCAGCGCGCCGGTGACGGCGAGCGGCACGGCCATGAGCACCGTGAAGGGGTGGATCAGCGACTCGAACTGCGCCGCCAGCACCATGTACACCACCAGCAACGCGAGCAGGAAGGCCACGTACAGGGCCGAGCCGCTCTCGGCGAACTCGCGCGACTCGCCGCTCAGCGCGGTGGAGGCGCCGCGAGGCAACGTCGCCGCGGCGACGGCATTCAGGCTGTCGAGCGCCTCGCCGAGGGTGAAGCCCGGCATCAGGTTGGCCGTGATGGTGAACGACGGCACCCGGTTGTAGTGGAACAGGCGCTGGGCGCCGACGCCCTCGTCCACGGTGGTGACCGCGGCCAGGTTGACGAGCTGACCGCCCCGCCCCCGCACATAGAGCGTGCTCATGTCGGACGGGGTGGCCCGGTCGGCGGGGTCCATCTGCACCATCACGTCGTACAGCTTGTTGTCGCGGGTGAATGTGCTGACGCGACGGCCGCCCAGCATGGTCTCCAGGGTCGAGCCGACGTCCGACACCGACACGCCGAGATCCTCGGCGCGGTCGCGGTCGTAGTGCACCGTGAGTTCGGGCTTGTTGACCTTGAGGTTGGCCTGGACGTTCACCATGCCCCTGATCTGGCTTGCGCGCGCGAGGAACACCGGCAGCACGGCCGTCAGGGAATCGAAGTCGGGGTGCTCGACGACGAACTGCACCGGGCTCCCGAAGCCGCCGATGGGCGAGGGGGCGAAGGCGTAGGCCTGCACGCCCGGAATCGCGAAGAGCTGGGGCATCACGCCCCCGATGACCTGTTGGGTGGTGCGGGTGCGGTCACGCCAGTCCTTCATGTTGACGAAGACGAACCCGCCGCTCACGTCGCCGCTCATGCCGATGATGCTGAAGTACGAGTTGATCTCGGGGACCTTTGCCAGCACCGCCTCGACCTGCCGCTGGTAGGTGTCGGTGTACTCCAGCGTGGCGCCCTGCGGGCCGGTGGTGGCGGCCATGAAGAAGCCGCGGTCCTCGGCCGGGATGAACTCGCTCTTGAGCGCGTGGAAGGTGACGTACGCCAGGGCCAGGGACGCCACCGCGCCGCCGATAATGACCCACTGCCGGCGCACCGCCCAGCCGAGGGTGGCGGCGTAGGTGGTGGCCATCCAGTCGAGGCCGCGCTCCAGCGCCTTGTACACGACGCCATGGCTCTTGGGCACGCGGACGAGCTTGGCGCAGAGCATCGGCGTGAGGGTCAGCGCCACGAAGCCCGAGATGACCACCGAACCGGCCAGCGCCACGCCGAACTCGTTGAAGAGCCGCCCGGTGGTGCCGGTGAGGAACGCCAGCGGCGCGAACACCGCGACCAGCGAAATGGTCGTCGCGATGACCGCGAAGCCGATTTCGCTGGTGCCGTGCATCGCGGCGACCTCGGGGCTCTCCCCGAGTTCCTCCTGGTGCCGGTAGGCGTTCTCGAGCACGATGATCGCGTCGTCCACGACGAGGCCGATCGCCAGGATGAGCGCGAGGAGCGTGAAGGTGTTCACCGAGTAGCCGAGAACGAACATCGCGCCGAAGGCGCCCACGATGGACACCGGGATGGCCAGGCTGGGCACGATGGTGGCGCGCATGTTCCGGAGGAACAAGAAGATGACGATCACCACCAGCACGAAGGCCAGGAAGAGGGTGTCGATGGTCTCGCTGATGGACCGCTTGACGTAGACCGACTGGTCGAAGGCGGTCCGCAGCGTGACGCCCCGGGGCAGGGCCTGCTCGATCTGGGGGAGCGCCGCCCGGATGGAGTCGGCCACGTCCACCATGTTGGCCTTCGACTGCCGGACGATGCCCACCGCCACGGCGGAGGTGCCGTTGAAGCGGAGCATGCTCCGTTCGTCCCGGGGGCCGAGCTCGACGCGGGAGAGGTCCCTCAGCCGGACCAGCTGGCCGCCCTGGTTGGCCACCACCAGGTCACCGAACTCCTGGGGCGTCTTGAGCTCGCCCAGCGACCGCACCGTGAACTCGCGGTTCTGCGACTCGATCCGGCCGGCGGGAATCTCGACGTTGCGGCTCCGGACGGCGTTCTCGACGTCCTGCACCGTCAGGTTGCGCGCCGCGAGCTCCTTGGGCGAGAGCCAGATGCGCATCGAGTAGCGGCGCTCGCCGGCGATGAACGAACTCCCGACCCCCGGAATCGTCTGCAGGCGCTGCTTGACGACACGGTCGCCGATGTCGGAGAGCTCGAGCAGGCTGTAGTTCTCGCCGCCGAGCGCCAGCCAGTAGAAGGGCTGCGCGTCGGCCTCCTGCTTGGCGATGACGGGCTCCAGCACCTCGCGCGGCAGCTGGCCGCGGACCCGGCTCACCTTGTCGCGCACGTCCTGCGCGGCGCTCTCGACGCTCCGGCCGAGGTTGAACTCCAGCGTGATGTTGCTCGCCTGCTCGCTGCTGGTGCTGGTCAGCGTCCGCAGGCCCTCGACGGTGCTCAGCTGCTCCTCGAGGATGTCGGTGACCGCCGATTCCACGACCGACGGGTTGGCGCCGGGGAGGATCGTGGTGACCGAGATGATCGGGGGGTCGATGTCGGGATACTCGCGGACGCTGAGCCTGGTGTAGCCGATCGCGCCGAAGAGCACGATGGCCAGGCTCAGCATCGAGGCGAGGACGGGACGCTTGACGGAGGTATCGGAAAGAAACATGGGGCCCAGTCCCTGAACAGGCCGGCACCCGACAGGCTCCGGAACTCACCGGACCCCAGGTGACAGCGCGAATACCCTTGTACGGCATGGAGTTAAAGAAAGTTCCCCGCGTCGCCGCGGGGACTAGGATACACCTACGAATCCGGGAAAGAAAGGATTCCCTGCGGTGGGAGTCGGGGCGCCTCGGGCGCCCCGCCCGGTCAGGCGGCCTTCTTCTCCAGCGCCCGGTCGATCAGCGGACCGGCAAAGAGGGCGATCATGGCGTTCACCAGCACCCCGATCAGCAACGACACGAAGGTCAGGGCGGCCAGGATGAGCCCGGCGCCCAGGCCGGCGAGCAGCATGACGAGGAGGTTGAACATCAGGCACTCCTTGGGGTTATCATCCCGTGGGAACGGCAGTAGCTTATACGCGTCCCGGGCGGCCCGCAACCGGTCCCCCGACCCCCACACACCCCAAGACATTCGAGGTACCGATGCGACGCTTACTCGCTCTCGCCGCGTTGACGCTGACGCTCAGCGCCCCGGCCGCGGCACAGGACCATGCGGCCGACGCCGACAAGGCGGTCCAGGGCGGCGGCACGCTCCCCAAGGGCTGGATGGCCCGGACCGACCGCGGGGCGCCGATGACGAACGTGAAGTTCGTCGACATGCCCCCCGGCTGGCACATCAACCTGGGCCCGGCGGCGATCTTCTACCAGCCGACCGACACCACCACGGGGAACGCCCACCTCGTCGGCGAGTTCAACCTCTTCCCCGGCGCCACCCATCCCGAAGCCTTCGGCCTCTTCCTCGGCGGCACCGACCTGCAGGGGCCGAACCAGGCCTACACCTACTTCCTGATCCGGGGCGACGGGAAGTTCATGATCAAGCGCCGGAAGGGCGACACCACGACGAACGTCGTGGACTGGACCGCCAACCCGGCCGTGGTCGCCGCCGACTCGACGGGCCATTCCAAGAACGAGCTGACGATCCTGATCAAGGACGGCAAGGTTTCCTTCATGGCGAACGGCAAGGAGGTCTACTCGGCGGCGGCGGCCGACGTGGACACCAAGGGCGTGGTCGGCGTGCGGATCAACCACAACCTCAGCATCCACCTCTCGAAGCTGCAGGTGCACCGGCTGTAGGCACGCCCGCGCTGCCGCTTGCAGGAAGGGCCCGGAAGCGTGCTTCCGGGCCCTTCGTGTCATCCGGCGCTGGTCTCCGCCCCCGGCCGCTCCAACGCCCGGCGCGCGGCGGCCCCCACATCCCGATCCCCCTCCCTCGCCACCCTGGCCAGCGCCTGCCGGGCCGCGCGCGTCGGCGCGGCCGCCAGCGCCGAGACCACCTCCATCCGCTGGGCGTGGGTGAATCCCCCGCGGGAGAGCATCCCGCGCCGCTTCAGCGCCATCGAGGCCAGCGCCGCCGCGGCCTCCGGCGCCTCGATCCGTGCGAGCGCAAGCAGCATGGCCTGCCAGGTCGGGCCGTCGCGCTCGATCTCGAGGGCGGCGAGGAGCGGCATGGCCAGCGCCCCCCCGCCCCGCCGTCCGATGGCCCGCGCCGCCTCCAACCGGGTGCCGCGGCTCGGGTGGGCCAGGCCGTGGCGCATCGCCTCGACGGCGACGACGCCGGCGAAGCGCGAGAGCGCGTCGAGCGCGGCGACCCGGACCCGCTCGTCGGGATGGGAGAGCAGCGCCGTGAGCGGCGTGAGCGCGTCGGGATGCATCAGGCGACCGAGGATGTCGGCGGCGTGACGGACCTCGTGCCACTGGGGGCTCTTCAGGAGCGGGAGCAGCAGCGGAACCGCGGCGGGCATCCGTGCCAGTGCATCGAGGAGGAACTGGTGCGGCACCGGCGATTCCGTCCGGCGGATGGCGTCCACCATCAGTTCCGCGGCATCGACGCCGCGCCACTGGAGCACCTCCGCGGCGCGCGGCTGTTCCTCCGGCGCCCGGACGGCAAAGTCGATGATGCCCTGAAGGACTGGCCGGGCGAGCGCACGCCGAGCCATGATCGCCACGGTGCGCCGGTCCATTTCGGGGGTCCGGGCGGCGAGCCGGACCAGGGCCTGCGCGGCGTGCAGCGCCTCGGTCCACGCCCCCCGCGCACGCGCCGACGCCACGGCGTCCGTCAGCGCCGTGATCTCGGCGCCGAGGCCGGAGGCGCCGATGCCGTCGTCCTCCGCGGATTCCTCGGTGGGCCCCATGAGCACCAACCCGGGGCGTTCCGGGGTCGGGGCTGGCCCCGGGGCGGCGCGGGCCTTCGAGTCGGGAACCAGCTGCGCCACCATCTCGTAGCCGAGGGCGCGGTCGTCGGGGAGCGGGGCGTCGCCGCCGAGCGCGCGGGCCAGCGCCTCGAGCGCCTCCGCACTCGCGCCGGCGCGGACCGTCAGCACCTCGACCTGCCGCCGCAACAGGTGGGAGCGGAGGTTCGCGACATCGTACTCGCCCGACCGGAACAGGCCCGCCTCGATCGTGACCGGCGCGGTGCCCACGAGCCAGGCGATCTTCGAGAGGAGTGCCGTCGCGTCGCGCGTGGCGGGCGGCCCGCCCCGATAGATGGCGATGAGCCGGCCGAACTGCTCCACGAACTTCGCGACCCGCGCGTCAGGCGCCACCGGGTGTTCCCCCGACAATGCGCCTCACCCGGCCTTGACCTCGGTCCAGAGCCGGTCGTAGAGCGCGCTGGTTTCGCCCAGGTCATGCTGGAACTCGAGCCGTGTCATCTCCTCCGGCGTGGGATACCGCACCGGATCCTCGATCAGCGCCGTCGCCGCGGCGTTCGCCGAGCCATAGCCGGTGGCGGCCGAGATGGCGGCGCCGACAGGTGGCCGCAGGATGTAGTCGATGAACTTGAGGGCCTCGGGCACGTTCGGCGCGTTGGCCGGGATGGCCATGAAATCGATCCAGATGTTGGAGCCTTCCAGGGGCACCAGGAAGGCGAGGCCCGGCGCCTCCCGGCGGGCCTGCGCCGCGTCGCCGTTCCAGAGCTGCGCGATCCAGACGTCGCCGGAGACGAGTTGCCCCTTCACCGGCGCGGAGACGTAGGCCCGCAAGTTCGGCCGCGCCGCGAGCGCGTCGGCCTTGGCCTGCTCGAGCGCCGCCGGGTCGGTCGAGTTGATCGATTGCCCGCGGTAGCGCAGCATCGAGCCGAGCACCTCGCGCCCGTCGTCCATCATGGTCATCGGGCCGGGATGCGCCGGATCGAGAAAGACGCCCCAGGTGGCGGGGAGCGTCGGAATCTTGTCCTGCCGCCAGACGATGCCGGTCAGGCCCCACGCGTAGGGCACGGCGTACGCCGGGACCGGATTGGCGGCGGCGGTACGGAAGATGGGCGCGATGTTGCCCAGGTTGCCGAGCGAGCCTGCCGGAATCGACAGCAGGAGTTCCTGGTGCACGAGCGAAGGCAGGATGTAGCTGCTCGGCACGATGACGTCGTACCCCTGGGCTCCCGCCAGGAGCTTGGCGGCCATCTCCTCGTTGCTCTCGTAGGTGTCGACGGTGACGCGGATGCCGGTGTCCCGCTCGAAGCCCGAGATCGTGTCGGGCGCGAGGTAGTCGGACCAGATGTAGAGGTTGAGCCGCGGGCCCCGGTCGCAGGCCGCGAACGCCGGCGCGAGCCCGGCCGCGGCGCCGGCGACGGCCGTGGCGCGGACGAAGTCGCGACGGCTGATCGCCGCGGCGGGCGGCTGGAGCCGCGGAGCGCTCGGAGTGTCTGGTGGCATCGTCCGAAGACCGGTATTGGGGAGTGGGCGCTTCAAATACTACACCCCGGACCGTGGGCCCGCGAACCGCGGGCCGCGTCCCTCAGGCGCGCCGGCCCGACAGCCGCTCGGCGACCACGATGGTGACGGTGGTCAGGACAACCAGCACCGCGCTCACCGCGTTGATGGTGGGCTCGATCCCCCGCCGGACCATGGAGTAGACCAGCACGGGAAGGGTGGTGGAGCCGGGACCGGACACGAAGAAGGTGATCACGAAGTCGTCCAGCGACAGCGTGAAGGCGAGGAGGGCCCCCGCCAGCACCCCGGGGGCCAGGAGCGGCAGGGTGATCCGCCGGAACGCGGTGGCCTCGTCGGCCCCGAGCACGAGCGCCGCCTCCTCGAGCGACCGGTCCATCCCGCGGAGCCGGGCCAGGACCACCACCGCCACGAAGGGGATGTTGAACGCCACGTGCGCGATGACGATGGTGCCGACTCCCAGGGGCACGCGCAGCGCCGCGAAGAGGATGAGGAGCGCGATCCCGACGACGATCTCGGGGGTGACGATGGGGAGCTGGAGCCCGCCTTCGACCAGGCGGCGGCCGCGGAAGGGGCGCCGCGCAAGCCCGAGGGCGATCAGGGTGCCCAGCACAGTGGCGATCACCGTGCTGACGGAGGCGACCTCGAGGCTCAGCCGCAGGGCGCGGAGGATGTCGGGTCGCGCGAGGAGCCGGCGGTACCACTCGAGGGTCAGGCCGCTCCACGCGGCGGCGTAGCGCGAGGCATTGAACGAGTAGAGCACCAGCACCGCCACCGGCAGGTGGAGGAGCAGAAAGATCGCCCCCACCAAGACGACCAGCGGCCGCGGATGACGGCGCCTCACGCCGCCGCCTCGGCGTCGCGCACGCGGAGCCAGACGAGCAGGGCGAGGAAGACCACCCCCATCAGCGCGAACGAGATCGCGGCCCCGAAGGGCCAGTTGCGTGCCGCCCCGAACTGGTTCTGCACCAGGTTGCCGAGCATCATCGTCTTGGCGCCGCCGAGGAGGTCGGGGGTGAGGAACGCGCCCAACGCGGGGATGAAGACGAGCAGCGAACCGGCGGCCACACCGGGCAGCGAGAGCGGGAAGGTGATCCGCCAGAAGCGGGCCGGCGCCCGGGCGCCCAACGCCTCGGCGGCGTCGAGCAGAGCCAGGTCCTGCCGCTCGAGCGAGGCGTAGATGGGGAGCACCATGAAGGGGAGGTATCCGTACACCAGCCCGGCGAGCACCGCCCCCGGCGTGTAGAGCAGGTTGAGCGGCGCGGAGGTGAGGCCCAGCCCAAGCAGGACGGCGTTGACGACGCCGCTGTCGCGGAGGAGGACGATCATCGCGTAGGTCCGCACCAGGAAGCTGGTCCAGAACGGCAGCACGACGAGCAGGAGGAGCGCGTTCCGCCACCGGCCGGCGCGGGCGATGACATAGGCCACCGGGTAGCCGAGCAGCAGGCAGAGCACGGTCGTGGCGAGCGCGATCCACAATGTCCGCCCCGCGACGGCCAGGTAGAGCGGATCGAGGAACCGCCGATAGTGCTCGAGGGTGAATCCGGGCGAGACACCGCCATAGGTGCCGCGGTGCATCAGGCTGTAGACGAAGAGCACCGCGAGTGGCACCGCGAAGAACAGCGCCAGCCACAGGAGTCCCGGGCTCAGGAGCGCCCACGAGCCCGCCGCGGGGCGCCGGGCGAACCAGGCGAGGAGGCGGCGGCGGGCGCCCGCCATCAGTCGGCCTCCAGGACCTGGCAGTCCTCGGGCCGCCAGGCCACGAGGGCGGAGTCGCCCCGGCGCCAGGGGAGCGGATTGAGCAGCTGACCCTCGTTGCGGAGGGCCACGCGCACCACCGCGCCGGAGTCGAGCGCGACGACCACGTGCATCGTCTCGCCGAGATAGATCACCTCGCGGATGGCGCCCGCCAGGGCGTTCTCTCCTGAGGGCGCCTCCCCGGGACGCGCGAGGTCGAGCCACTCGGGCCGCACGGCGATCCGCACCTGGATCGCCTGCCCGCATGGAGGCATGATCGCGGCACGCTCGAGCGACTGCACCGTCCGCGCCGGTCACCGTCCATTGACGCACCTGCCCCGCGTCCCCCTGCCCCGCTGTCCCGCCCTCGAAGAAGTTCACTTCGCCGATGAACCCCGCCACGAACGGCGTGCGCGGGTTCTCGTAGATCTCGGCCGGCGTGCCGAGCTGGGCGATGCGGGCCTCGCTCATCACCGCGATCCGGTCCGACATCGTCAGCGCCTCCTCCTGGTCGTGCGTCACGTAGACGAACGTCATCGCGAGCTCGCGGTTGAGCGCCTTGAGCTCGAGCTGCATTTCCTTCCGGAGCTTGAGGTCGATGGCGCCGAGGGGCTCGTCGAGGAGCAGGATGGCGGGCTCCAGCACGAGGGCGCGGGCCAGTGCCACGCGCTGCCGCTGGCCACCGGAGAGCTGGTGCGGGCGTCGGCGCGCGAAGGTGGCGGGGGCCAGGCGCACCAGGTCGAGGGCCCGATCCACCCGGCCGGGGATTTCCGTGCGGGACACTTTGTGCTGCTCGAGGCCGAAGGCGATGTTGCGCTCGACGGAGAGGTGGGGAAAGAGGGCATAGTTCTGGAAGACCATGCCGATCTTGCGCTCGTAGGGCCGCCGGAGGTTCACGACCTCGCCGTCGATGCGCACCTCCCCGCCGTCGGGGTCCGGCGTCTCGAACCCGGCGAGGAGGCGGAGCGTGGTGGTCTTGCCGCACCCGGAGGGCCCGAGGAGCGAGAAGAACTCCCCCCGGTGGATCGAGAAGGAGACCTGGTCGACGGCGCGCACGTCGCCGAAGGACTTGCTCACGCGACGAAACTCGACGATCGGCGGGGCAGCGCTCACGCGACGGCTTCCGGCTGAAGGGACCACGCGAAGATACCGCGTGGCGGTGCACCCGGGCAGGGAGCCGGGGGGGGACGCTATCTTTTGCCTCATGCAACTCCCGATGCCTCCCGTGGGGCTCGAGCGGGCCGCGGCCATCCTCGAGGCGGTCATCCTCGCCTCGCTGGCCGCGCTCTGCCTCCACCTCTACCGGCGATACCGGAAGCCCTACTTCGCCTGGTTCGCGGCGGCCTGGGCGCTGTACGTGCTCCGGATGGGGGCCATCCTCAGCTTCCTCACGACGGCACGTCCGGCGTGGCTCTACTGGCACCAGGTGTTCACGGGGTGGACAGCGCTGGCGCTGCTCTGGGCGGCCCTGGTGTTCGCGCGGCGGCCCAGCTGGAGGCACCAATACCTCCTCGTCGCCCTGTTCCCGCCGGTCTGGTCCTTCATCGCCATCTACCGGCTCGACCACTTCGTGTGGGCCGCACTCCCGGCGGTGCTCTTCCTGTCCTTCGCCACCCTCGCGACCGGGTGGGTGTTCCTCCGCCATTTCGACCGGGTGGGCGGCACCGGCGCGGGGCTCCTGGCCGGGGCCTTCCTCCTGTGGGGCGTCCACCACCTCGACTACCTGATCCTCCGGGCGCAGGGGGCGTGGAACCCGTGGGGCTATTACCTCGATATCCTCTTCGAGCTCGCGGTGGGCGGCGGCATCCTGCTGTTGGTGCTGGACGACCTCCGCCGCGGCCTCGGCGCCCTCGGCGCCCTCTCGGGCGACCTCCAGCGGGCGGGGCGCGAGGACCAGGACGTGGTGGCAGCGCTGCTCGAGCGCCCGCTCGCACTGCCGGCCGTGAAGGGCACCGCACTGTTCGTGCGGGCGCGCGGACGGAGCGCACTGCATCCAGGGCGCCGGCGCCTGCACCGAGTGGCCGCCCACGCCGCCGGTCGAGCTCGCCGCGGCGCTCGCGCTGGCGATGTCCACCGGGCGGCCGCAGGTGGCCGCCGCCGGGCACGGCGCGCGGGACCACCTGTACGAGGCGGTCCTGCCGATCTTCCGGGGCAGCGAAGTCTCCGGCGCGCTGGTCATCACCGGCGACGCGCGCGATCCGTTCGCCGCGCTCGACGAGCGGTTTCTCGTGACCCTGGGGCAGCAGGTCGGCGCCGGGCTGGCCAACGCCGACCTGACCCGCCGGCTGCACGCGCGCACCGTCGAGCTGGCCCACCTGTCGGCCCGCATGGTGGAGCAGCACGAGGAGGAGCGGCGGCGGCTCTCGCGGGAACTGCACGACGAGACGGCCCAGGTCTTTTCCGCGGTCAAGATGGAGCTGGGCGTGCTCCGCGAGGGCGCGCCGGAGGCCACCGCCGACCGGCTGGCGCACGTGCTGGCGATGGTGGACACCGGCATCCGCGGCATCCGCAGCGTGGTGCACTCGCTCCGACCCTCCCTGCTGGACGACCTCGGGCTCCTGCCGGCGCTCCGCTCGCTCACCACGGAGTTCGCCCAGCGGAGCGGGCTCACGGTGGAGCTCGAGGCCCCGGCCACGCTGGGGGCCATGTCGAAGGACGCCGAGCTCGCGCTCTTCCGCGCACTGCAGGAGGCGCTGGCCAACGTGGCCCGCCACGCCGAGGCGGGCGCCGTCCGCATCGGGATCCACGAGGCGGGCGGCACCCTGGAACTCTCGGTGCAGGACGACGGCCGCGGATTGCCGAACGGCATCACGCCGGCCACCATCGAACGGCCTGGGCACATGGGCATCGCCGGCATGCGGGAGCGCATCGGCGCCCTCGGCGGCACGGTGACGGTCGACGCACGGCCGGGGGCCGGGGTGCTGCTCAGGGTGCGGCTGCCGCTGGATGCCGCCGCCCGCACGGTTACACCTGATCGAGGAGCACGAGCATGACCGACACCGCCACGCCGATCCGGATCCTGATCGCCGACGATCACGCCATCGTCCGCGAGGGCATCCGCCACGTCTTCCGCCAGGAGCCGGGCTTCGAGGTGGTGGCCGAGGCCGCCAGCGGCGAGCAGGCGCTGGCCATGGCGCGGGAGCACGCCCCCGACGTGGCGGTGCTCGACATCACGATGCCGGGGATGACGGGGCTGCAGGTGGCGGCGGCGCTGCACGAGGAGCTGCCCGGCGTGCGGGTGGTGATCCTCAGCATGCACGACAACCCCGAGTACGTGCTGGAGGCGGTCCGCGCCGGGGCGCACGCCTACCTGCTCAAGGACCTGGCTGCCACGGAACTCCGCGCGGCGGTGTCCGCGGTGCACGCCGGCGAGTCGTACTACAGCCGGCAGATCGCCGCGATGCTGACGACCGCGGTGCGCGGCGAGCTGGAGGAGGCGCAGCGGGGCCACGCGCTCGACGCGCTGACGGGCCGGGAACGCGACGTGCTGCTGGGGATCGTCAAGGGAGAGACCAACAAGGAGATCGCGGCCCGGCTCGGCATCAGCCACCGCACGGTGGAGACCCACCGCGAGAGCCTGATGCGGAAGCTCCGGATCCGGACGGTGGCCGGGCTCACGCGGTTCGCGATGGAATCGGGGCTCGACACCGGGGGCGCGTGATCACGCGCCCCGTTCATTCCTCGTCGCCGGAGGAACAGGACTCGGGGTGACCGAGCGCCGAGAGGATCGTGCACATGACCGCGACGGTCAGCGCCTCAGTCTTCTCCACGTCCTCCCTCCGCAGCTCGACCGCCTGCACCTCCGCCAGCGCGACGCCTTTCTGGACGCCGCCCTTCAGGAACCCGCGCAGCGAATCGCCATCGACCTTCAGCGAGTCGAACTCGAGGCGCGCCCCGCTCACGAGGGTCACGCGGGCGGGCCCGACGTAGGACGGGTAGCGCTGCAGCTCGGGCACCGGGTCCGCCAGCGCCTGGTAGCTGGTGCAGGCGGGGACGCAGGCGAAGCACACGACCGCGGCGATCCATCGAGTCCAGCCGGTCATGCCTAGCCTCCGCCTCGCGGGCAGCCGCCCGATGAGGTTCGGCGCGTCCACATGTCGCTGTTGGCCAGCACCATGGCGTCCACGAATTCGGCGGTGCCGCTCTTGCCCGTCTTCGGGACCTGCACTTTCGTGACGTCGGCCAGCGCGACGTGCCGAGGTCCCCCATCGACCGAGAAGCCCATCAGGGAATCGCCGGAGACGCAGGGCGAGTTCAACTCGAGTCGCTCCCCGCTCCGAAGTGTGACACGAGCCCGGGTGACCGGCGACGGCGAAGCCTGTAGATCCGCGGCCGGGTCGGCCAGAGTCTGGTACCCGGTACAGGCGGCGACGGACACGCCGATCAGCAGCGCCGGGGACAGGGCAGCGATCCGCATCGGGCACTCCTCGTTGGGGACGGGCCGAGGATGCGCCCACGAGGTCAAGCGGGCGTCAAGCGCCCCCTGCCAGCACGTCGCCCCTCCCCGGCATGGCCAGGGAGGGGCGTGGTGCCACCTCGGTTCGAGGAACCGGTCAGGCGATGTTGATCGCGATCTCCCGGGGCTTGGCCTTCTCGGCCTTCGGGATCACGATCGACAGCACCCCGTGCTCGGCCTTGGCCTCGATCCTCTCCGCGTCCACGGTGGACGGCAGGGTGAAGCGGCGGGTGAAGCTGCCGTAGGTGCGCTCATAACGGTGCACCCGTTCCGTCTGCTCCTCGCTGACCTGCTTCTTCTCGCCGCTGATGGTCAGCGTGTTCTGTTCGAGCGAAATCTTGATGTCGTCGGGGTTCACGCCGGGTACCTCGATGGCGATGCGGACGTGGTCCTTGTCCTCGAAGACGTCCACCGCCGGGGTCCACCTGGCGGTCAGCGTCCCGTCCGGCTCCTGGCCGAAGGGCCAGCCGAAGAAGACATCGTCCAGCATGCGGGCGGGGCGGCGGGTCAGGGTCAGCATGGTGCACTCCTCCAGAATCGGTTCGCGTTGGGTGATGTCCGGGCCGGTCACTGTGGCCCATCGCGAACAGGGGGAATGCAGCAGGTGTGCCAGCCGGAGTTTGCCATCCTGACACGCGATGAGCGGAGGATGCTGTCAGGGTGGCACCGGCGCATTGGTACGCCGGTCAAAGTGACAAGGCCCCGGCCGGGTCACTCCGTCCCGGAGGCTTCCTCGACGAGGTTGGGATCGACCCGCCCGGGCAGCATGTAGAGGATGGGCATGGAGGCGAAGAGGACGAGGCCCGCCTTGGGCAGGAACGCCCCGACGATCGTGGCCAGCAAATACACCACCATCCCCATCGACATCCGCTCGCGGACCAGCTCGGCGACTTCCGGGGTGACCTCGTCGCCCACGAGGCCGTGGCTGACCGCGTGGTTCCAGTGCGCGAAGAGAATCACGCCGCTCAGCAGCAGGGTGACCCCGTAGATCGCGAGTGCGAGGGGCTGCAGCGGATACCGGGCGATGAACGCCGTGGCGAACGGCAGGAACGCGATGCAGAGCAGGTAGAAGAGGTTGAGCCAGACCAGCATGCGGTCGGCGCGCTGGATGTAGCGGAACTGGTTGTGGTGCCCGAGCCAGAGGGTGCCGAGGATGACGAATCCGACGCCGAATCCGGCCAGGTGCGGGAGCATGAGCTTGAGGGCACCGAGCAGCGCCGCGCCGGTGACCGGGTCGGGGAGCTCGGGGACGTGCACCTCGAGCACCAGCAGCGTCATCGCGATCGCGAAGACACCGTCGGCCAGATTCTCGACGCGGCGGGACTCCATCGGTGCCTCCGGAGCGGGGTCAGATGCGGAAATCTAAACCCGAACACCGGCCAATCGGCCCCGGCCAGTCGAACTACATCGAGAATCCACTTCCCATGTAGTTGATGTTCGATGCCGCGACGGCGAGCAGTGCAATCACCGCCCCGATCCCGACGACGAGCATCGCCGTCTTGCCCCCGTCCGATTTCCGCACTTCGATGGTTTGGATGTCGGCGACCGGAACGGCGACCGGCCCGGCCTTCGACGTCTGAAGTTCACCGGGCCACCGTAGAGGGTGTCATTGACCACCCGCGGATACTGGAGCTCGACGGTGGCACCCTTCGTGGTGATGACGCGCATCTTCTCGACGGACTTGGGCGGCGCGGTCAATTCAGCCACCGGCTGGGTGGTGGCCTGGAAGCTGGTGCAGGCCGGCAGATAGGTGGCGAAGAGCAGGGCAGAAACAACTCGGCGGATCGACATGCGGCCCTCCAGTGGAGGCGCACCGCCCGGACGCCTGCCAATTTCCCAGCGGCCGCACGACGAAATTGCCTCCGTTCCAAACCTACCGCCTGGGACCCGGAGAGTTCGCTGAATAGGGGAAGAATTCGATGAAGAATTGACCATGATGTAGATTCATCCCATGCCCGAGGCTGCCGCCCGACTCGAGAAGATCCCGACCGTGGTGCTCGAGAGCCACGAGGCGCTCTCCCGCACCATTGCCCGCCGGATCGCCGAGGTGATCGCCGCCCGCCGCGCGGCTGGCGCCCGGCCGGTGCTCGGCCTCGCCACCGGCTCCACGCCGATCGGCGTGTACCGCGAGTTGATCCGGATGCATCGGGGGGAGGGGCTGAGCTTTCGCGGGGTCGTCACGTTCAACCTCGACGAGTACTATCCGATGGCGCCCGCGAGCATCCACGCCTACCGGCGCTTCATGCAGGAAAACCTCTTCGATCACATCGACATCGACCCGGCCGACACGCACGTCCCCGACGGCACGGTGCCACGCGAGGGACTGCGCGCGATGGCCGGGGCCTACGAGGCCGCCATCCGCGCCGCGGGCGGGATCGACTTCCAGTTGCTGGGGATCGGGAAGACGGGCCACATCGGCTTCAACGAGCCCGGCTCCGGTGCCGAGAGCCGCACCCGGCTGATCCAGCTGGACGTGATCACCCGCCGGGACGCCGCCGCCGACTTCTTCGGCGAGGAGCACGTGCCGAGGGAAGCGGTCACCATGGGGATCGCCACCATTCTCGAGGCGCGCGAGATCGCCATCCTGGCCACCGGGGAGCACAAGTCGGCCATCGTGCGGCGCGCCGTCGAGGGCGCCGTGGACCTCGAGGTGGCCGCCACCTTCCTGCAGCGCCACCCGAACACGACCTTCTACCTCGACACCGCCGCCGCCGCCGACCTGACGCGGGTCGCCACGCCGTGGCTGGTGGACGAGGTGACCTGGACACCCGAGCTCGCGGTGCGCGCGGTGGTCTGGCTTTCGCTCCAGACCGGCAAGGCGATCCTCAAGCTCACGCAGGGGGACTACGCCGAGCACCAGCTGTCGTCGCTGGTGGCGCGGCACGGATCGCCCGGCGCCGTCAACGGGCTGGTGTTCAACGCCCTCGGCGCCAGGATCCGCGGCAAGTCCAAGCTGCCGACGGGACTCCGCGTTCTGGTCTTTTCTCCCCACCCCGACGACGACGTGATCTCGATGGGCGGGATCCTGCACAAGCTCGCCCAGAACGGGAACGAGATCACCGTCGCCTACATGACGAGCGGGAACATCGCCGTCTTCGACCACGACGTGCGGCGCTATGTGGACTTCCTGGAGCGCCTGGCCCGGGAGCGCAACATCGGCAAGGCGGATGTGCCCGGCTTCACCGCCCGGGTCCGGGAGTTCCTCGCCGCCAAGCAGCCCGGCACGGTGGACAGCGACGCCATCCAGGACCTGAAGCGCATCATCCGGGAGGGCGAGGCGGTGAGCGCCCTCGAGACGATCGGCCTGGGCCGGGACCACGCCCGGTTCCTCAACCTGCCGTTCTACCAGACCGGCAAGGTGCGCAAGGACCCGATCGGCCCCGCCGACGTGGCCATCGTCCGCGGGCTGCTCGAGGATCTGCGCCCCCAGCTCGTCTTCGTGGCCGGCGACCTGAGCGACCCGCACGGGACCCACCGGATGTGCAAGGAGGCGATCGACCGGGCGCTCGCCGAAATGAGCGGCACCCGGCCGGAGACCTGGCTCTATCGCGGAGCGTGGCAGGAGTGGCCGGTGACCGATGCCACCTGGCTGGTGCCGATGAGCCAGGAGGAGCTGAAGCTCAAGATCCAGGCGATCTTCAAGCACCAGAGCCAGAAGGACTCGGCGCCCTTCCCCGGTGCGCACGACGAGCGGGAGTTCTGGCAGCGGGTGGAGGCGCGGAACAAGGAAACGGCGGAGATGCTCAATCGCCTCGGGCTCGCCGAGTACTACGCGATGGAAGCCTACGTAGTCGCCTGAGGCCGAGTCGAGGCGGGGAGGCGGGGAAGGACCAGGCTGGACCCCGGCAACCCTGCCCCGGCGAAAGCCGGGGGCCGGGGTGACGCCGGAGGGAGAGACTACCGCTCGACTGGTAGCCCCGCCTTTTCCCAGGCGTCGAGGCCGCCCTCGAGATTGAAGACATCCCTGGCGCCCCGCGCCTCCAGCAGGCTCGCCGCGATGAGCGAGCGCATCCCGCCCTGGCAATGCAGCACCAGCGGGCGGCCCGCGGGAATCTCGTCGAGTTGATCGAGCAGGTAGCCGAGCGGGATGTGCGCCACGCCGGACAAATGCCCCGCCTTCCACTCCGAGAGTCCCCGCACATCCACCACCGCCACCTCGCCCCGGTCGCGGCGCGTCGCGAGTTCCTCGGGTGTCAGCGCGACGGTGTTGCCGTAGCCGCGCCCGGTCCGTCCCCACTCCGTGATCGCGTCCGCGCCGAACCATCCCGCCGCGCCGTCGAGCCCGATGAGCGCCAAGTCGTGGAGCGCCTCATCGAGGCCCGCCAGGGAATCCCCGCTCACCAGCAGGTAGAACGGGCGGTCGTACGGCAGGAGCCACCCGGCCCAGGTGGTGAAGGACCGGCCGAGGGGAATGTGAATGGTGCCCGGCACGTGCCGCTCGGTATACGCCGCGCTGGGCCGCGCGTCCACCACGACTGCGCCGGCGTCGAGCAGTTCCGGCAGCCGTGCCGCCGCCAGCTTCGGAGGCCGGCGGAACCCGTCGAGGATGGGCGGGCCGTCGCGGTTGAGGCGCTTCATCTCGGCGAAGTACTTCGGCGGTTCCGGCTGGTCGGCCAGCACCTGCGCCACGAACTCTGCTTCCGTCGCCGCGCCGAATGCCCAGTTGAAGAGCTTCTCGTAGCCCACCGTGCTCTGGGGCACGGCGCTCATCCCCTTGCCACAGGCGGAACCGGCGCCGTGGCCGGGCCAGACCTGCAGGTGGTCCGGCAGGGCGCGGAACTTCGCGAGGCTCTTCCAGAGCGCGCGGGCGGCCCCGTCCGCGGAACCCGCCACCTTCGCGGCCTTCTCGAGCAGGTCGGGGCGGCCGACGTCTCCCACGAAGACGAAGTCGCCGGTCACGATCCCCATCGGCGCGCTGGCGCCGGCGGTGTCGGTCACCACGAACGAGAGGTGCTCCGGGGTGTGGCCCGGGGTGTGGAGCACGTCGATCCGGATGTTGCCAACCATGAAGCGTGCGCCGTCCCTGAGAAGCACGCCCCCGCCCTGCTTCACGAAGGCGTACTGCCAGCCGGGCCCTCCCTCGTCGGAGAGGTACATCACGGCGCCCGTGAGGTGCGCGAGCTCGCGGGTGCCGGAGAGGAAGTCGGCGTGGATGTGGGTCTCGGTCACGTGCGTGATGCGGAGCCCCTCCGCCTCCGCCGCCTTCACGTACTGCGCCGCGTTGCGGTTGGGATCGACGACCAGGGCCTCGCCGGTGGCGGCACAGCCGATCAGGTAGCTCGCCTGGGCCAGGGTGTCGTCGTAGAATCGCTGGAAGAACATGGCCGGATTCCGGGAGGGGGTCAGGGCTGTCCGAAGACGGTCCGGAGCAGCATCGAGGCGCCAACGACAATCAGTAGCCCGGCAAACCCCTTCCGCAGGTGGCCCGGGCTCACCTGCCGGGCGAGACGGGTGCCGAGGAAGACGCCGACGATGGCCAGGAGGGTGAACGCGGCCATGGCCGCGAGGTCGATCTCCACCTTGCCCCAGTATCCGGCGAATCCCGATGCCGAATTCAGGGCGATGACGCCGAGGGAGGTGGCCACCGCCTCCTTGACCGGCACGCCGAGGAGGAGCACCAGCGCCGGCACGATGAGGAAGCCGCCGCCCACGCCCACCAGCCCGGTGAGCACGCCGACAACGCCGCCGATGAGCGCCACCAGCAGCACGTGCGGCCGCGCGGGGGCGGCGTCGTGTTCGGGGCGGCCGCGCCACATGAACACCGACGCGGCCAGCATGACGACGGCGAAGAGCGCCAGTTGCGCCGCCGACGGCACCAGGAGGGCCAGCCTGGCGCCGAGGAAGGTGCCGAGCATGGCCACCGGCGCGAAGGTCAGCACCGCCCGTCCGTTGAGTTCCCCGCCCCGGAGCCGCCCCAGCGCCCCGGCGGCGCTGGTGGCCCCCACGACGGCCAGGCTCATGGCGATCGACGGCTTCACGTCGTAGCCCAGGACGTAGTGGAAGATCGGCACGGTCAGCACCGAGCCGCCGCCGCCGAGGAGGCCGAGGGAGAGTCCGATGACCAGCGCGAGGGCGAGACCGAGGATGAACATCGGCACCAATCTATCAGGGGCGGCGAGAACCGGGGGCGGGGGAATCGGGGGGCACCGGGCTGGCGCGGGCCGGGCAATATTCTTATATTACTAGATAGTTGTATAACGCTGATCCCGGGAGGCGCCCATGCTCGAACTCACCGACATCAACGCGGCCGCCATCGCCGAGCGGTTCAAGGCGCTGGGCGAGCCGATGCGGCTCCGGCTGCTCCAGGCGCTGCGCACGGGCGAGTGCTCCGTCGGCGACCTGGCCGAGAAGACGGGAGGCGGCCAGGCCAACGTGTCGAAGCACCTGCAGGTGCTCTTTCAGCAGGGATACGTGGACCGGCGCAAGGCGGGCACCACCAGCTGGTACCGGATCACCGACCCGCAGGTGTTCACGATGTGCGAACTGGTGTGCGGCGGGCTGGAGGAGGAGCTCGACCGGAAGAAGAAGCTCCTCCGCCGCCGCAAGTAGCCGTCAGCTGGTGCGAGGCCGGCAGCCGAAGAGCCCGAGCCGGCCGAACAGCCGCTCCGGCAGGCAGAAACCGGTATAGCTCGACTGCAGCAGGTTGAACCCGACGAACGCGGTGAAGAGGAAGAAGCCGGGGTGCACCCAGTACCCTAGCGCCACCGACGCCATCACGAAGAGCCCGGCCATCCGCCGGATGATCGCTTCATTGCACATCGCGAATCTCCAATCCTAGAAGAACGAGTCGACGGGCAGCACGGCCACGTGCAGCCGTTCGCCCGGGGGAAGCTGCGCGGCCCGGCAGCACCCGGCGATGGTGCCGGCCAGGGCATCCTCCACCACGGAAAAGCACATCGTCACCTTGCCGGGCCAGGCGCGGGTGCCGGCCCGCGGACCGGTGAGCCCGTGGCCCACGCCGCCCGCGAAGCAGGTGTGGCCCGGCACGCCCGCCTCGTCGAGGAGCGTGGTGAGGCGGCTCGGGTCCGCCCCGCTGTAGGTGAGCACCAGCATCTTCACGACGCACCTCCTTCTTCGCGGCGCCGCAGTTCCCAGTAGAGGAGCGGCACCACGACCATGGTGAGCAGGGTGGCCACGATGGCGCCGCTCATCAGCGCCACGGCGAGCCCCTGGAAGATCGGGTCGAGCACCATCACGATGCCGCCGATGACGACGGCGGCCGCGGTGAGCGCGATCGGCCGGAAGCGCACCGCCCCCGCCTCGAGCACCGCCTCGCGGAGCGGCCGGCCCCGCGCCTCGGCGAGCTGGATGAAGTCCACCAGCAGGATCGAGTTCCGGACGATGATCCCCGCCAGCGCGATCATCCCGATCATCGACGTGGCGGTGAAGAAGGCGCCGGTGAGGGCGTGCCCCGGCAGGATGCCGATGAGGGTGAGGGGAATCGGCGCCATGATGACGAGCGGCACCTTGAAGGACTGGAACCACCCGACCACGAGCACGTAGATCAGCACCAGCACCGCGGCGAAGGCCAGCCCCAGGTCCCGGAAGACCTCGATGGTCACCTGCCACTCGCCGTCCCACTTGAGCGCGGTCTCGTCCAGCCGGTCGGGCGGCACCGCGTTGTATCGCGCGATGGACGCGCCCTCCACCCGCACGGTGTCCAGCGCCTTGTTCATGGCGAGGATCGCGTACACCGGCGACTCGATGGTGCCGGCCACGTCGCCGGTGACGTAGATGACCGGGCGGAGGTTCTTCCGCATCCGGAGCGGCGCGCGGGTGGTGGAGTCCACCGTGACGAACCGCGCCAGCGGGGTCGGGCCCCGCGGCGTGGCCACCGGCACGGCGAGGAGCGCCTCGACCCCGCTCCGGCTGGACAGCCCGAGCCGCGGCACGATCGCCACGCCCTCGCGGGCCGTCGGCACGCTGGCGATCCCGGCGTCCGCGCCGGAGAGCGCCATCGTGAGCACCTGCGCCACCTGCTCCACCGTCACGCCGGCCTCGCCGGCGCGCACCCGGTCCACCCGGAAGACGCGCCTCGCCTGGGGCGCCTCGACGGTCCAGTCCACGTCCACCACCCCCGGCGTGTGCTCCATGACCTCCTTGACCCGCGTCGCGGCGGCGAGCCGCGTGCTGTCGTCGGCGGCGTAGACCTCCGCCACCAGCGTGGAGAGCACCGGCGGGCCCGGCGGAATCTCGGCGATCTTGGCGTTGGCCCCGAAGCCGCGCGCGATCGAGTCCACCGTTCCCCGCACCGCCACGGCGATGGCGTGGCTCTGGCGGTGGCGGTCGCCCTTGGGGAGGAGGTTCACCTGCACGTCGGCGACGTTGGCGCCGCGCCGCATGAAGTAGTGCCGCACCAGGCCGTTGAAGTTGAACGGCGCCGAGGTGCCGGCGTAGGTCTCGGTGCTCACCACCTCGGGCACGGTGCGGAGGTACGCGGCGATCGCGCCGGCGGCGGCGTTGGAGGTCTCGAGCGTGGCCCCCTCCGGCAGGTCGAGCACCACCTGGAACTCCGACTTGTTGTCGAAGGGGAGCATCTTGACCTCGACCAGTTTCACGGCCAGGAGACCCATCGACAGGAGCAGCAGCACGAGGATGCCGCCGTAGAAGGCGGTGCGGCGGCGCGGGATGTCCATGAGCGGCGTCATGACGCCGGCGTAGAACCGCGCGAACCGCGTCGCTTCCTCGGGCTCGTGCGCGCGGTCGGGCATGTGCACGCCCGCGGCCACGTGGCCCTTGAGGAGCCGGAGGGCCAGGTAGGGCGTGATGATGAAGGCCACCGCGAGCGAGGCCAGCATGGCGGCGGAGGCGCCGACCGGGATCGGCCGCATGTAGGGGCCCATCATCCCCGAGACGAAGGCCATCGGGAGGATGGCGGCGATGACGGTGAAGGTGGCGAGGATGGTCGGGTTGCCGACCTCGTCCACGCCCTCGACCGCGGCCACGTCGGGGGAGCGGTCGCCCATCTGGAGGTGGCGGTAGATGTTCTCGACCACCACGATGGCGTCGTCCACCAGGATGCCGATCGAGAAGATCAGCGCGAAGAGGGTGATCCGGTTGAGCGAGTAGCCCATCGCGTAGTACACGAAGAGCGTGAGCGCGAGGGTGACCGGCACGGCCACCAGCACCACCAGGGCCTCGCGCCAGCCGAGGAAGATCCCGATCAGCACGGTGACGGAGAGGGTGGCGATGAGCAGGTGGAGCATCAGCTCGTTGGACTTCTCGCTCGCGGTCTCGCCGTAGTTGCGGGTGACGTCCACCTTCACGACCGCGGGGAGGAGCCGGCTCCGGGCCTGCTCCACCCGCGCCAGCGCGGCGTGCGCGATGTCGGTGGCGTTGACGCCGGGCCGCTTGGCCACGGCGATGGTCACCGCCTGTTCCCCGCCCTCCCCCCGCGCCGCGTGGGTCACGTAGTCGGTGACCTCGGCGGGCGCCTCGACGACGGTGGCCACGTTCCGGAGGTAGACCGGCCCGCCCCGGTTGGCGACGACCACGTCGCCCGCGTCGCGCGCGGAGCGGATCGGCGCGCCGACCGACACCAGGAAGACCTCGTTGGCCGACGCGAACTCGCCGGCGGGCAGCCGCACGTTCGCCGCGCGGAGCGCCTGCATCACCTCGCCGGGCGTCACGCCGCTCCCCGCGAGGCGCGCCGGGTCGAGCGTCACGCGGAGCTGCGAGGGCTCGCCGCCGATGACGTCGATGCGGGCCAGGTCGGGAATCGTGGCGAGTTCGTCGGCCAGGTGGGTCGCCATGGCGCGGAGCTGGTCGGAGCCGTAGCCGCCGCCGTGGAGGGTGAGCGCCAGGATCGGCACGTCGTCGATCGAGTGCGGCTTGATGAGCGGCGGCATGGCGCCGGGCGGCGAGCGGTCGGCCGCCGAGCCCATCTTGGTGAAGACCCGGCTCACCGCGAGGTCCTGGTTCTCGCCGACCTTGAAGCGCACCGTGACCAGCGTCATCCCCTCGCTCGCCATGGCGTACACGTACTCCACCCCGGGCACGTCCCACATCAGCTTCTCGATCGGCCGGGTGAGCAGGTTCTCCACCTCGGCGGGAGAGGCGCCGGGGAGCACGGCCATCACGTCGATCATCGGCACCGAGATCTGCGGCTCTTCCTCGCGGGGCGTGGCGACGATGGCCAGCGCGCCCACGGCGAGGGAGGCGATGGTGACCAGCGGCGTCAGCTTCGAGCGCAGGAAGGCCTGGGCCATCCGTCCGGCGATGCCCATGATCAGCGCTCCCCGCCGGCCACCAGCACCGTGTCCCCGGCCGCGAGGCCGGACAGCACCTCGACCGAACCGTTCATCGTGCGGCCGAGCTTGACCCAGCGGAGGGTGGGCTGGCCGGCCGCCACCGCGCGGACCCCCGTGAGGTCGCCTTGCCGGACGACGGCGCCGGCCGGCACCAGGATGGCGCGTCGGGTCCCGCGGGGGAGCGCGAGCGTGGCGGCGCTGCCGCTCATGAAGCGGCCGCCGGCGTTCGGCACCAGCGCGTTGACGGTATAGAGGTTGGGGCCGGCGGGCACCACGCCCTCAATGGTGGCACGCACCGCCGTATCGCCGATGGTGGCCCACGCCGTCGCGCCCGCGCGAAGACCGCGCACGGCGTCCGGGGCGGCACTCACCGATACCCGGAGCGTGGTCGCATCCTCGACCGTCGCCAGCGGAGCGCCCGGCGCCGCGAAGGAGCCCGGGTCCACGAAGCGGTGGGTCACGATGCCCGCAAAGGGCGCCCGCACCTCGGCGTACGAGGCGGTGGCGGCGAGCTCGGCCGCCATCGCCTTCGCGCTGGACACCGCCGCCTCGCTCCGCGCGAGGCCGGTCTCCGCCTGGTCGAGCTGGGCCTTCGTGGCGGCGCTGTCGGCATAGAGCGCCCGGATCCTGCCGGTCTGCACCACGGCGTCCTGGTGCACGGCGTTGGCCTCGGCGAGGCCGGCGGCCACCTGCGCCGCCTTCGCGTCGAGGTCGCGCGCGTCGAGCCGCACGAGCAGCCGGCCCGCCGCGACCCGGTCGCCCTCGTGCACCTCCACGGCGGTGACGGTGCCCATGAGCTTGGTGCTGAGGGTGGCGAGCCGCATCGGCTCGGCGGTCCCGGCCGCCTCGAAGGCGTCCGCGACGAGCGTATCGTTCACCGCCACCCTGGCGCCGTCCATCGGGAGGCGTTCGGCGGGCGCCGGCTCGGGCTCGTTGCCGCACGCTCCGAGCGCAACGACGGCCAGCACGGCGACGGCCGCGGGGATCAGCTTCCGCATGTCAATTCTCCAGGACGGTGAGGGCCATCAGGTCGGCGCCGGCGGCCTGCCGCGCCGCCGCATCGGCCACGATGGCCTGATAGCGCGCGTCGGACAGGCCGAGCCGGGTCTGGGTCTCGAGCGCGGCGGCGCTCAGGAGTTCCGCGACGGTGGCCAGGCCACCGGTGTACTTCTTCGCCACGATGCGATGCGCCTCGGCTCCCTGCGCCACCGAGACCTCCGCGATGTCGAGCTGGGCGACGGCCACCGCGAGCTGGGTCCTGGTGGCGGTCCGTTCGAGGGCGGCGCCGGCTTCGGCGGCCTCGGCCATCGCGCGCGCGGCGTCGGCGCGGCCCTGGGCCGCGTGCCGGTCGGCGATCTCGGAGGCGCCGGCGAAGGGCGTCCACGACGCCATCACGCCGACGGTGTAGCTCTTGGGGCCACCGAAGAGCTGGTCGGGGCTGTTCCAGTCGTAGCGGCCGAAGGCGTTGACACGCGGGATGTACTTCGCAGTGGCGCGGTGCACGTCGCGCTCGGCGGCGTCGACGCCGAGCCGGGCGGCGGTCACGTCCAGCCGGGCGGTGGCGCTGTCGGGAGCCGGCGTGTCCACGAGGCTCCGGATCGCGGCCCCGGCGGGGAGCGAATCGGGGAGCGTGAAGGCGGTGTCGCCCGGCTGGCCGAGCAGGAGGGCCAGCCGCTCGCGGGCGATGCCGGCGTTGCCGCGGGCGCCGATCAGCTGGGCCTGGATCTGGCCGACCTGCACCGAGGCGAGCAGCGCATCGGAGCGGGTGGCGAGCCCGTTGGTGACCATCGACTCGGCCTGGCGCACGTGGGCCTGCCCCGCTGCAGCGGCGGCCTCGAGCGTGCGCACCTGCTCGCGGGCGAGAATGGCGCCGAAGTAGGCGCGGGTCACGTCCACGCGGGTGGTCTCGCGGGTCCAGCCGGCGCCGGCCTTGGCGGCGTCGCCGGCGGTGGAGGCCGCCGAGCGGCCATACCAGGCGTCGACATTGATGAGGGGAAGCTCGGCCACCAGCCCGCCGCTCCAGTTGGTCACCGCCGAGGGATAGTTGAGGCTGGCGGGGTTGAAGGAGGCGGCGGAGACGCCCCGCTGCTGCAGGGTGTAGCCGAAGGCGGCCAGCGGATTGTCGGTCTGGACGTAGCCGCCTTCGGCGCGGAGGGTCGGCAGGATTCCCTGCAGGGCGGCGGTGGCCTGGGCGCCCCGGGCGCGGGCGTCGCCGCTGGCGATCCGGTTGGCGTAGGCGGCCGAATCGGCCCGCCGGAACGCCTCCGCCAGGGTGAGCGGCGCCTGCGCCCGGAGCGGGGCGGCGGCCGCGAGGGCCAGGGCACACAGGAGAGCGGGCTTGCGCATGCGGTCGTGTCCTCGTGGGGGCGGCAGACGCCCTATCAAGATTATACAACTATATAGTTATACAAGGAACATGTCAACCACCCGCCGGGACGCCCTCCTAAACCCCCTGGCCGCCTCTCTGCACCCCCTCGTCCCCCTCTTCGTTCGCAGTCCTCACCCCGTGGACCACTTTCCGTGCGCCGTCCTCACCCCCTGTCCCCCTCTCCACCATGTGGAGAGGGGGAACGTCCCGACTTGCTTTGGTGCCGTCGGGACGGGAATGGTCCGGAGGGCGATCAGGGCGCGTCCCCCGGAGAGACTCCGACTCGGAGGGGGCGCGCCCTGTACTCGCCCGGAGGAGCATCCCGACCCGGCGGCCGAACGCCCGCAGCCCCTGGGCTCCTCTCTGCGCCACCTGTCCCCCTGCTCGTTCGCAGTCCTCACCCCCTGTCCCTCTATCCATCAGGTGGAGAGGGAGACGTTTGGAGGTGAGGTCCGCGGTATCTTTGGTCTATGACTGAACGGGAGGCGCCGGGGACGGTCCGGCTCGACAAGTGGCTCTGGGCGGCGCGGTTCTACAAGACCCGGGCGCTCGCGGTAGAGGCCATCGACGGCGGCAAGGTCGACGTCAACGGCAACGGCGCCAAGCGGTCGAAGGCGGTGCGGGTGGGCGACCGGATCCAGTTCCGTCAGCCGCCCTATGAATGGGATGTGGAGGTGAGGGGACTCAGCGACCGACGGGGACCCGCCAGCATCGCGGTCACCCTGTATGAAGAGACCGGCGAGAGCCGCTCGGCGCGCGAGCTGATGGCGCTCCGAATGAAGAGCCTGCCGCCGCCGCTCTTCCTGGAGAAGGGGAAGCCGGACAAGAAGCAGCGGCGCGAAATAGATCGCTACAAGGGAAGAGACCGGTAATGCGCGCCGGCGGGGAAGCGGGAATGCGGGGAAGACCGCCCATCCCCCTTCCTCGCTTTCCCGCTTTCCCGCTGACCCGCCGCCTCCCTGCCCCGCCTACTCCACCCACGCCTCCCACCGCTTCCCCACCTTCACCGTGAACTCGTAGTGCGTCGCCGAGTCGGGTGCCGCGGCGCCGAGGCCGAGGAGCGAATCGCGGAGCGGCCGGGGCACATGCAGGGTGCCGGGAAGGAGCTGGGTGATCTGGCCCTCGAGCCGTCCGGGTGATCCACCTGGTTGCCGGCGATGTCGCGCACGGGCGTGACGTACTCCGCCCGATAGAGCGCCGGCAGGATGAGGTATCGGCTGCGGTCGGGGTACTGCTGGCGCAGCACGGACGGATTCGGGCCGATGTCCACCGCCATGAGACGGCTGGCCGGTCGCTCCTGTCCCCTCCACCCATGGCCTCGGCGGGTGCCGCGCGCGGCGCATTCGGGCGGTCGCGCCGCCTGCATCGAGTCCTGTCGTGCCTGCTCCGCGCCTTCCAGCGATCCCAGGCCGGGCCCGCGAGCTCGAGCACGGCGTAGGCCTGGCGGTTGGTCTCGGGCCAGCGGCGGCTCCAGGTGCTGTCGGCGTCCTCCGGCAGGCCCCCGCACGCCGAGCGCCGCGAGCCGGGCGCGGTCGAACCAGGTGGCCGGATCCGCGCCCGGGCCGGGGGCCATCTTCCACCCGAGGCGCAGGACCTCAGCACCGGCTCGGTACCCTTCTCCTGGTGGTCCACGCCGGCGTGACTTCCCGCTGCGAAAGCCGGACGACGGCGTCCGGATTCCCGGCCCGGTTCCGGGCCACGTTCACCAGGATGGCCCCATTGGCCAGGAGCAGCACCGCCACGGCCACCAGCACGCCGCGAGTCGTCATGCGGCACCCCCGGCCCGCCGCCTTGACGCGGCCGAGGACGAGCATCACGGCCACCGCGATCCCGCCGAGGACCAGGAAGAACAGCCAGCGCGGCATCCAGTCCCACCACCAGTCCAGCGCCTTGATGTAGAGGAGGAGGGTGAACGCCGCGACGCCGGTGTAGGTCACGTCGTTCCACCGGCGGCGGATTCCCGCCCAGATGGCCAGCCCCGCCGCCAGGAACCCGAAGACCTGGTACACCGTCTCGACCTGCGCGGGGGCGAGCGGCAGGACGCTGCCCTGCCCGCTCGTCGCGCGCCAGATGACGATCAGGAAGAGGAGGACGAGCCCGGTCAGCCGGTAGACCGCCGGGAAAGAGTCGTACCGTCCGCCTCGCGGCAGGCACCCGACGGCGATGGCGATCGCGCTCCCGCGGGAGGAGGAGCTCCGCCCGGAGAAAGAGGTCGGTCCACCAGAATCCGCCCAGCGTGGCGAGGGTGGCGGCCAGCCAGATGGAACCGGTGACGAGCCCGGCCAGGAGGAGGAGGCGGAGCCCGTAGCCGTACGCGAGCGCGCCGGCGAACAGCGCCCAGAGCAGGAACGCCTGGCGCGACGGCACCAGGTTGTAGATCTGCCCGAGGACGGAGAGGTCGGTGACGAAGGCGGCGAAGGCGACGAGCGCGGCGAGCCCGGCGAAGTAGAGGGTCTTTTCCCGGCGGGCGGCGAACTCGGTAAGGCCGAGCGCTAGGAGGGTGGTGAGGACGAGGAGCGTCACCTGCGTGGCGGTGCCGAGGGCGCCCCAGAAGCGGTTCACGAAGAGGACGACGGCGGTGCAGAGGGCGAGGGCGCCGAGGAAGGAGGCGAAGCGGAGCCCCAGGGCGAGCTGGCGGCCCGAGGCGGTGGTGGCGACGTCGTAGGTGCTGGCGAGCTCGGCGAGGAGGCTGTCGTGATGCCGGGCAATGCGCTGGCGTTGCGCTTCGTCGAGGACGCCGCCCAGCTCGCCCTCGAGCTGGGCCAGCTCCTCGCGGAAGGCGCCGATCCGGTCGGCGCGGGCCTGCGCGGACTCGCGTCCGGTCATCGTTCCCCCTAGGCTTGCCCCTGCTTCACGTAGATCTCGCCGCCGCGGCGACGAAACTCCACCGACTTCTCCTCCAGCGCCGCGGCGTATTCCCGCACGTCCTGCGTGATCTTCATCGAACAGAACTTGGGGCCGCACATCGAGCAGAAGTGCGCCACCTTGGCGCCGTCGGCGGGGAGGGTCTCGTCGTGGAAGGCCCGCGCGGTGACGGGATCGAGCGCCAGGTTGAACTGGTCCTCCCAGCGGAAGTCGAAGCGCGCCTTGCTCAGCGCGTCGTCCCACTGCTGCGCGTTGGGGTGCCCCTTGGCCAGGTCGGCGGCGTGCGCCGCGATCTTGTAGGCGATGACGCCGGCCTTGACGTCGTCACGGTCGGGGAGGCCCAGGTGCTCCTTGGGGGTCACGTAGCAGAGCATCGCGGTGCCGTACCAGCCGATCATCGCCGCGCCGATGGCGCTGGTGATGTGGTCGTACCCCGGCGCGATGTCGGTGGTGAGCGGCCCGAGGGTGTAGAACGGCGCCTCGCCGCACCACTCGAGCTGCTTGTCCATGTTCTCCTTGATCAGGTGCATCGGCACGTGGCCCGGCCCCTCGTTCATCACCTGCACGTCGTGCCTCCACGCGACCTTGTTCAGCTCGCCCTGCACCCGGAGCTCGGCGAACTGCGCCTCGTCGTTGGCGTCGGCGATCGAGCCGGGGCGGAGCCCGTCTCCCAGCGAGAAGGAGACGTCGTACGCCGCCATGATCTCGCAGATCTCGTCGAAGTGGGTGTAGAGGAAGTTCTCCTTGTGGTGCGACAGGCACCACTTGGCGAGGATCGACCCGCCGCGACTGACGATGCCCGTCATCCGCCTGGCCGTCATCGGCACGAAGCGGAGCAGCACGCCGGCGTGCACGGTGAAGTAGTCCACGCCCTGCTCCGCCTGCTCGATCAGCGTGTCGCGGTAGACCTCCCAGGTCAGGTCCTCGGCGATGCCGCCGACCTTTTCCAGCGCCTGGTAGATCGGCACCGTGCCGATCGGCACCGCGCTGTTCCGGAGGATCCACTGGCGGGTTTCGTGGATGTTCTTGCCGGTGGAGAGGTCCATCACGGTGTCGGCGCCCCAGAGCGTGGCCCAGCGGAGCTTCTCGACTTCGTCCTCGATGACGCTCTTGACGGCGGAGTTGCCGATGTTGGCGTTGATCTTCACCGCGAAGCCGCGGCCGATGATCATCGGCTCGACTTCGGGATGATTGATGTTGGCGGGGATGATGGCGCGGCCGCGCGCGACCTCGCTTCGGACGTACTCGGGGCGCATGCCCTCGCGGAGGGCGACGAACTCCATTTCCGGAGTGACTTCCCCCCGCCGGGCAAAGTGAAGCTGGGTGACGGGACCCCGACCCCGGTACACCGGCCTTTGGAGGGAGGCGGGGACCAGGTCATTCTGGACCCCGGCTTTCGCCGGGGTGACGATTGGGGAGCCAGGCAGTCGCTCGACGTCGCGCTCCATGATCCATGGCAAGCGCGGGGTCGGGAGTCCCTGGCGGACATCCGTCCCCTGCGGCCCGCTGGTGTCGTACACGCGGAGGGGAGGTTCATCCCCCGAGAGGACAATCTCCCGCACGGGCACGCGGATGCCGCGGCTGCCCTCGAGGGTGGCCTTGCGGGAATTGGGAAAGGCGTCTGAAAAAGAAGAGGCAGGCATTGCCGCGCTCCCTTCGCCGGTATCAGCCGGATCAGGTTCCAAGGGTATCGTCTCAATCCGTCGCGCGGACGTGCGCGGGGATGCCCCTGGCGGTGTGACTTAAGGATAGCGGGAAGGCGGGGAAGCGGGGAGGTCGCTTTCGGTCGTCACCCCGGCGAAAGCCGGGGTCCAGTTCCCGCCCTCAGCGCCTTCACCTCACCCCCTGTCCCCCTCTCCATCTGATGGAGAGGGGGAACGCCCTACCGTCTTCCGAACGCCCGCACCGAATCCCACGACGGCTTCGAGGTCCCATCCTGTCGCTTCAGGCCCAGCGTACACAGGTACTCCCGGAAGGCGGTGTTGGGCCCCGTGCCGTAATAGGTCAGCAGCTCGTCGCAGAGCCAGGGCGGAAAGTCGTAGAGCGCAAAGACGCTGAGGAAGGGCATGGCGCTGCCACCGATGTCGTGCCACCGGGCAAGCGACGCGGCGAAGAAGCGGGCCTGGAGGTCGTCGCTCCCGCCGTTGACCGGGGTGCTGGCCTGGCCGAATTCCTGGACGATAACCGGCTTCCCCGCCGCGAGGGTCACCATCTCGTCGAGCGCGTCCACACCCGCCGACGGCGGCAGGTCCTGGAAGGCGCCGTCGTTGCCGTAATAGGTGTACACCGCCACGTCGGCGAGGGCGTTGAGCGCCTGGACCGGCGTCTTCCACGCGCCGCGGGCGCCGTCAAAGATGGTGGTGACGCCGACCGGCTGGCCGGGCCGGAGGGTCCGCACATATGCGCGGGCCTGGCCGAAGAAGGTCTGGTACGCCGCCCACTGGTTGTTGGGGCCGAGGTAGGCGTCCACCTCGTTCCCGATGGCGATGTACTTCACTTCGGGGCCCAGGAGCGGGGCGACCTGGTCGAGGAGCGCCCGGAATCTGGTCTGCATCTGTGGCGCATCCCACGCCACACCCAGCAGGTCCGCCGGCGTCTCCTTCTGGTTGGTGTTGATGACCTGGATGTTGAGGAGGATGCGGTCGAAGCCGAGCCCGGTGATCGTCTGGAGGAGGGTCTGGAGGTCGGTGAGCGCGTATTGCCCCGGCTGCGGCTCGAGTTCGCTCCAGCGATAGGAGGCGAGATAGCCGCGCGCACCGGCGTCTCGGACGGCATTGAACGCGGCGAGCACCTCGGGGCCCGACGGTGGGATGTTGGCCGTCACCGGCGAGATGGAGAACGCCGCCCCGGCGGGAATGCCGGGGCCGGAATTCGGCGACTCGTCCGTGCCGCCGCAGGCGAGGGTGGAAGCCAGCACGACCGTGATCATGACGCGACGCATCAACGCTCCGTTTTCTGAGGGTCCGGATCGTCCCGGGAACGCCCCTTCGGACAAGCGCACAGTCCTTCGGGGCGTCCCCGACCCGATCCGGACCTGCCGACTTACCCTGGCAGCGCCCGCAGCCGCCCCGGTCCACCTTGCCCAGATGCGTCTGGGGCAGCGCGTCGAGGAAGACGACCACCCTGGGCTGCTTGTAGGGCTCCAGCCGCTCGCGGACAAACGTCCGGAGTTCCTCGTCGAGCCCCGCCCTCCGCTCCGTGGCCACCACGAAGGCGTGCGGCTTGGTCAGGCCGTTCGCGTCCACCACGCCCACCACCGCCGCCTCGCGCACCGCCGGGTGCTGCAGCAGGCAATTCTCCACCTCCTGCGGCGCCAGCCACCGCCCGCCCACCTTGAGCATGTCGTCGCCACGGCCGCAGTAGGTGAAGTACCCGTCGGCGTCGCGCCGGATCATGTCGCCCGACACGTACCACTCGCCCTGGAACGCCTCGGCGGTCTTCTCCATCTGCTGCCAGTAGGCGATGGCCCGGCTCTGGCCCCGCACCCGGAGCCAGCCGACCTCGCCATCAGGGAGTTCCTTCCCCTCGTCGTCGGTCACCCGCACCTCGAACCCCGGCACCACCGTCCCCATCGTGCCGGGCCGCACCGCGCCCGGTCGCGCCGAGATGAAGATGTGCCACATCTCGGCGGTGCCGAGGCCGTCCAGCAACTCGACGCCGAAGCGCTCCATCCAGCGCTGCCAGAGTTCGGCGGGGAGCGCCTCCCCCGCCGAGGTGGCGAGGCGGAGCGACGAGAGATCGGCGGCAGTCGGCCGCGGCGTGGCTCACCATCTGGTTCACCATCGTGGGGACATTCACCAGGACGGTGGGGCGGTGCCGGCGGATCCTGTCGAAGAGCACCTCGGCGGTGCAGCGCTCCGGGAAGAGGACGGCGCGAGCCCCCACCGAGAAGGGAAAGAAGAGGTTGGCGCCCATCGCGTAGCCGAAAAAGAGCTTGGGCACGGACATCGTGACGTCCGATTCGGTGATCCCCAGGACGCCGTGGCCGTAGCAGACCGTGGTGTTGGCGAAGGCGCGGTGGGTCTGGAGGACGGCCTTGGGCCGGCCGGTGGTGCCGCCGGAGAAGAGCCAGATGCAGGCGTCGTCCCGGTGGCTGTCGAAGGTGGCGAGGTCGGCGGGCTGCGTTTCGAGTCGTCTGGCGGTGGCATCGGTCCCCACGACCAGCAATTCGGCCAGGAGCGGCGCCCCGGCGCGGGCCGCCTCGAAGGCCGGCCGGGCCTCCGGATCGACGATGGCCACCCGGGCCCGGGTGTATTGATAGAAATAGGAGATGGCGTCGGGCTTGAGTTCCGGGTTGACCATCACCACCACTGCCCCGATCTTCAAGACGCCGAAGAGCGCCGCCACGAACTCGGGCCCGTCGGGCAGGGCGAGGATGACCCGCTGCTCCGGCATCACCCCCGCCTCCCTGAGCAGGTGCCCGTAGCGGTTTGCCAGCGCCTGCACGTCCCGATAGCTCCAGGTCCGCTGGTCGGTCACCAGCGCGACGCGATCGCCGCGGCCCTCGCGGACGCGGGCGTCGAGGAAGTAGTCGGCGATGTTGAAGCGCTCCGGCGGCACGAACGTCACGGGCAGACTCCCGGGTGGATCGAGGTTCGGATGACGGTGTGCTGGCTCGCGTCGGCGACGTACGAGGAAGTGGCGGCGCTCGACCGCGCCCACGCGGTGGCCGTCGTGCCGCTGGGGGCCACCGAGGCCCACGGCCCCCACCTCCCGCTCTCCACCGACGTGATCATCGCCGAGGCGATGGCGCGCTCGGGCGCGGAGCGGCTGGCGGTCCGCGGGGTGCCGGTCGCGATCGTGCCGACGCTGGCGCTCACCCCGGTGCCCTTCGCGGCGGGCTTTGCCGGCACGCTCGGCGTGTCGCCCGGCACGCTGGCGGCGGTCCTCGAGGACGTGGCCGCGGGGCTCGCCGCCCACGGCTTCCGGCGGCTGGTGTTCATCAGCGCGCACCTCGACCCCGCGCACCTCGGCGCGGTGCGCCAGGCCGTCACCGCGATCGGCGCCACCGGGTTGAGAGTCGCCTTCCCGGACCTGACGCGCAAGCCGTGGGCGGCGCGGCTGGGCGAGGAGTTCCAGACCGGCGCCTGCCACGCCGGGCGGTTCGAGACCTCCATCGTGCTGGCGGAGCGGCCCGAACTGGTGCGCGCAGTCCGGACGCAGCTCGCGCCCAATCCGCGCTCGATTTCCGACGCGATCCGCGCCGGCAAGCATACCTTCGAGGAGGCCGGCGGCCCCCGGGCCTACTTCGGCTGGCCGGCCGACGCCACCGCCGACGAGGGGCGCGCCCTGGTGGACGCGCTCGGCGCCATTCTCGAGGAGGCGGCGCTGCCCCTCCTTTCCGACGACTGAGAGACTTTGATGCGGCTCAAGGGCAAGACGGCGGTGGTGACCGGCGGTGGCCAGGGGATCGGCGCCGCAGTGGTGCGCGCGCTGGCCGGGGAGGGCGTCCGCGTGGTGGTCGCCGGGCGGACGCTGAGCAAGGTGGAGAAGGTGGCGGAGGAGCTCCGCGAAGAGGGCCGCGAGGTGTGGGCGGCGGGCTCCGACGTGACGGACCCGGCCTCGATCGTCCGGCTGGCCGCGGTGGCCAAGGACAAGCTGGGGCCGGTGGACATCCTGGTGAACAACGCGGGCGTTGGGCATTCGTCCTCCATCACCCGGATCACGCTGGAGGAGTGGGAAGAGATCATCCGCATCAACGCGACGGGGCCGTTCCTGTGCATGCAGGCCTTCCTGCCCGACATGCTCGAGCGGAAGTGGGGACGGATCATCAACGTGGCCAGCATGGCGGGACTCGAGGGCGCGCGCTACATCGCGGCCTACGCCGCGAGCAAGCACGCGCTGGTGGGGCTCACCCGCTCCGCGGCGGCGGAGCTGGCGGGCACGGGGGTGACGGTCAACGCCGTCTGCCCCGGCTACGTGGACACACCGATGACCGACAAGACGATCACCAACATCGTGCGAAAGACGGGACGGACGGCGGAGGAAGCCCGCGCGGCGATCCTCGCCACCATGCCCGACGGTCGGCTCATCCAGCCGGAGGAAGTCGCGCAGGCGGTGCTTGTACTGGCGGCGGACGAGACCGGCACCATGAACGGAGAGGCCGTCGTGCTCGACGGCAGAGAGAAGCCGAAATGAACTTCGACATCATCAATCCCCGCGGCCAGCCCAGCGGGTGGAACGACGGGCTCTTTGCGCACCCCGGCGCGCGGGTCCTGTTCGTGGCGGGGCAGACGGCACGGAACGCCTCGGGCAAGGTGCCCAAGTCGGGCTTCGCGAAGCAGTTCCGCCAGGCGCTGATGAACGCCCTCGAGGTCGTCGCGGCCGCCGGCGGCACCCCGAAGGATGTGGCGCGGATGACGGTGTACGTGACCAGCATGAAGGCCTACCGTGCAGCGCGGAAGGAACTGGCCGGCGTCTGGAAGGAGCTGATGGGGTCGCACTACCCGGCGATGGCGCTGGTCGAGGTGTCGGCGCTGATGGACGCGAACGCGGTGCTCGAGATCGAGACCACCGCCGTGGTGCATCCGCAGGACCGGAGGCTGGTATGACGATCGCGCCGAAGTCGTTCAAGTACGCGCTCGACAATGCCACCGGCGTCGCCACCCTCACCCTCAGCCGCCCCGACAAGCTCAACGCCCTCACCTTCGAGGTGTACCGCGAGCTGACCGACACTTTCCAGCGCCTCGGTGCCGAGCCCGGCGTGCGCGCGGTGGTCATCACCGGCGAGGGCCGCGCCTTCTGCTCGGGGGGAGACGTCGAGGACATCATCAAGCCGCTGCTCTCGATGAAGATCGACCAGCTCCGCGAGTTCACCCGGCTCACCTGCGACCTGATCCTGGCCATCCGCAAGTGCCCCCGTCCGGTCGTGGCGGCGCTCAACGGCACGGTGGCGGGCGCGGGTGCGGTGATCGCGTCCGCCTGCGACTTCCGGGTGGCGACGGAGCGGGCCAAGATCGCCTTTCTCTTCGTGCGGGTGGGATTGTCCGGCGCCGACATGGGCGCGGCGTGGCTCCTCCCCCGACTGGTGGGCCACGGCCACGCCACCGAAATGCTCATGACGGGTGAGTTCACCAGCGCCGCTCGCGCCAAGGAGATCGGCCTCTACCATCAGGTCGTGGCCGACGCGGAACTGATGGTGGCCGCCAAGGCACTGGCACTCAAGCTGGCGCGGGGCCCGAAGGAGGCGCTGGCCGCCACCAAGGACGCCATCGACCGCGAGGCGGCCATGGACCTCGAGGCCGCGCTGGCCCACGAGGCGGAGGCGCAGGCGCAGCTGATGCTCGGTGCCGACTACCAGGAGGGGTACCGGGCGTTCACCGAGAAGCGGGACCCGAAGTTTCCATGAGGCCCGACCTCGACGCCGTCGCCGCGTTCCTCGAGCCGCGCCACTCGCAGGTGGCGGCGGCGGTCAACACCTTCGGCCAGAACCAGCTGGTCCGGAAGCCCGATCCCGACAGCGACGGCGAGGCGCGGGTCCGGGCGCGGGCGCTGGTGCCGCTCCTGGCGGCGGCGGGGCTCTACAACGCGGTCAAGAAGCTCGACCTCCGCGCCGTCTCGCTCATTCGCGAGGGGCTGGCCTGGCACTCGCCGCTGGCCGACGAGGTCTACGCGCTCCAGGCGCTGGGCTCGATGCCGATCCGCCTTGGCGCAAGCGAGGCGATGCAGGCGCTCTGGCTCCCGTCCATCGACAGCGGCGAGGTGATGTGCGGCTTCGCGATGACCGAGATGGACGCCGGCTCCGACGTGGGGGCGATGACCACCCGCGCCACCAGGGACGGTGGCGACTGGGTGCTGGACGGCAGGAAGTCGTTCATCTCCAACGCCGGCATCGCCGACGTGTACACCGTCTTCGCCTCGACCGATCCCAAGGCCGGCGCCAAGGGGATCTCCGCCTTCGTGGTGCCGGCGGACGCGCCGGGGCTCACCTTCGTCGGCGCGCAGGTCATGAGCGCGCCGCACCCCTTGGGCGAGCTCCACTTCGAGCGCTGCCGCGTTCCCGCCGACCACATCCTGGGCGAGCCCGGCCGCGGGCTGGGCCTCGGCCTCGCCACGCTCGACCGGCTCCGCGCCACGGTGGGGGCGGCCGCCTGCGGCATGGCGGCCCGCGCGCTCGACGAGGCGGTGGCGCACGTGAAGAGCCGGCAGCAGTTCGGGAAGCCGCTCGCCGACTTCCAGCTGACGCAGGCCCGGATCGCCGAGATGGCCACCGAGCTCGCCGCCGCGCGGCTCCTGGTGTACCGGGCGGTGTGGGCCAAGGACCGGGGGGCGGAGCGCGTTACGCTGGAGTCGGCGATGGCCAAGAGCTACGCGACCGAGGCGGCCCAGCGGATCGTGGACGGCGCGGTGCAGTTGCTGGGCGGGCGCGGCGTCATGGCCTCGCACCCGGTGGACCGGCTCTACCGCGCGGTGCGCTCGCTCCGGATCTACGAGGGGACCACGGAAATCCAGCGCCTGCTGATTGCCCGCGAAGTGCTGGGCGGCGCATGAAGGTCGCCGTGATCGGCGGCGGGCCGGGCGGGCTCTACCTGGCCATCCTGCTCCGTCAGGCCGACCCGACCACACAGGTCACGGTGTGGGAGCGGAACCGGATCGAGGACACTTTCGGTTTCGGCGTGGTGCTCTCCGACGCCACCGAGGGAATCCTCGCCGAGGCGGACTGGCCCACGCATCAGCGGATGGCGGCGGCGATGCACCGCTGGGGCGACATCGACGTGCACATCGGCGGCGTGGTCATCACGTCGGGAGGCCACGGCTTCTGCGGGATTTCGCGGAAGGTGCTGCTCGAGATCCTGCGCGACCGCGCCAGGGAACTGGGTACCGACCTCCGGGAGCTGGCCGAGGCGCCGCCGGTCGAGGAGCTGCTTCAGAAGTACGACCTGGTGGTGGCGGCCGACGGCGTGAACAGCGCGGTGCGCGAGGCACGGGCCCAGAAGTTCGGCGCCACGGTGGACCTCCGGCCCAACCGCTTTGTGTGGCTCGGCACCTCCCGCCCCTTCCCCAGCTTCTTCTTCTCCTTCCAGCAGAACGCGCACGGCCTCTGGCGGGCGCACGCCTATCAGTATGCCGAGGGGCAGTCCACCTTCATCGTGGAAACGACCGACGCGGCGTGGCGGGCGGCGGGACTGGAAGGAGCGGACGAGGCCGCGACCATCAAGTACTGCGAGGCGCTGTTCAAGGAGGAGCTGGAGGGGCACACGCTCGTCGCCAACCGCAGCATCTGGCGGCAGTTCCCCACCATCCGTTGCAGCCGGTGGCACGACGGGCGGCTGGTGCTCCTGGGAGACGCCGCCCACACGGCGCACTTCTCGGTGGGCTCCGGCACCAAGCTCGCCATGGAAGACGCCATCGCCCTGGCGAAGGTGCTGCAGAGCGCGACCGATGTGGAGTCGGCGCTCCAGACCTACGAGACCGAGCGCAGGCCGGGCGTCGAGAGCGTCCAGCGCGCCGCGCAGGCCAGCCTCGAATGGTTCGAGGCCACCGAACGCTACGACGACCTCGAGCCGCTGCAGTTCGCGTACAGCCTGCTGACGCGGAGCCTCCGGATCACGCACGAAAACCTTCGCACCCGGGATCCGGCGTTCGTGGAGCGGGTGGAGCGGTGGTTCGCCGATCATGCAGGGACGCGGGTGGCACCGGGCAAGAGGTGTCCCCCGCCCTTCCTGACCCCGTTCCGGCTCCGGGACCTCACCCTCACCAACCGCATCGTGGTCTCGCCGATGTGCCAGTACTCCGCGGTGGACGGGGTGCCGAACGACTGGCACCTGCAGCACCTCGGGAGCCGAGCGATCGGCGGCGCGGGGCTGGTGATGACCGAGATGACCGACGTGAGCCCCGACGGGCGAATCTCCCCGGGCTGCACCGGGATCTACAGCGACGCGCAGGTGGCGGGGTGGCAGCGCATCGTGGGCTTCGTGCGGGAGCACGCGCCGGACACGCGGATCGGCATGCAGCTGGGGCATGCGGGGAGGAAGGCGGCGACCCGCCTCCTCTGGGAGGGCGACAACCGCCCGCTGGAGCAGGGCGCCTGGCCCATCATCTCGGCGTCGGCCATTCCGTGGAAGCCGGAGAACCAGGTGCCGCGCGCCATGACGCGGGCCGACATGGACCTGGTGCGGGAGGAGTTCGTGGGGGCCACCGAGCGGGCCGTCGAGTGCGGCTTCGACCTCCTCGAGCTGCACCTGGCGCACGGCTACCTGCTCGCGAGCTTCATCTCGCCGCTCACCAACCGGCGGACCGACGAGTACGGTGGCAGCTTCGAGAACCGGATGCGGTTCCCGCTCGAGGTGGTGCGCGCGGTGCGCGCGGCGTGGCCCGCCGAGAAGCCGCTCACGGCGAGGGTGTCGGCCACCGACTGGCATCCCGACGGGCTCACCGGCCAGGAATCGGTCGAGGTGGCGCGGCTCATCGGCCGGGCGGGGGTGGACGCGGTGGACGTGTCGGCGGGGCAGACGATACCCGACCAGCGTCCTATATATGGACGGGCGTTCCAGACGCCCTTTGCCGACCGGATCCGCCACGAGGCCGGAATGGCGACGATGGCGGTGGGCAACATCCAGAGTCACGAGGACGTGAACGCGATCCTGGCCGCCGGACGGGCCGACCTGGTGCTGATGGCCCGGGCGCACCTCTGGGACCCGTACTGGACGCGCCACGCGGCGTATGCGCTGGGGCATGCCCTGGCGTGGCCGAATCAGTATGAATCGCTGAACAATTACAATGCGCGCATCTAGGCTGAGGACTGAACAGCAACAGAAACGAGGGAAGGTCGGAGGTAGGGAATATCGGAAAAGGCAGTGGTGGTGCCAGGCGACCGCCAATGCGTTTTCCGCCATCCCTCCCTTCCGGCCTTCCCTCGTTGCTGTTCCTCGTGCCCCTGCCAGCTCTCACCTGACCGGAGGATTCGATGCATCTCGCGAGAATCGACTGGATCATCATCAGCATTTCCATCGTCATCTCGTTCCTGCCGGCGCTGTTCTTCGCCAAGCGGGCGGGGTCGAGCACCACGGAGTTCTTCACCTCCGGGCGGGCGGCGCCGTGGTGGCTCATCGGCATCTCGATGGTGGCCACGACCTTCAGCACCGACACGCCGAACCTCGTGACCAACATGGTCCGCGAGAACGGCGTGGCCGACAACTGGCTCTGGTGGTCATTCCTGCTCACCGGCATGGCGACGGTCTTCTTCTACGCCAAGCTCTGGCGCCGCTCCAAGGTGCTGACCGACCTCGAGTTCTACGAGATCCGCTACTCCGGCAAGGCCGCCACCATGCTGCGCGGCTTCCGCGCCGTGTACCTGGGCCTCCTCTTCAACTGCGTCATCATGGCCACCGTGAACCTGGCGGCGGCCAAGATCGCCAACATCGTCCTCGGCTGGCCGATGGGGCGCACCCTGCTGGTCTGCTCGGTGATCACCATCTTCTTCGCGTCGGTGTCGGGGCTCTGGGGCGTGCTGGTGACCGACTCGATCCAGTTCATGATCACCCTGACCGGCAGCTTCGCGACCGCGTACTTCGCACTGTCGCACCCGGCGGTCGGTGGCCTCTCCGGGCTCATCCGGCAGATCCCAGCCGACTCGCTCAATCTCCTCCCCGACTTCGGCGACTGGTCGGTGGCACTGGCGGTGTTCATCATCCCGATCACGGTGCAGTGGTGGTCGGTGTGGTATCCGGGCGCGGAGCCGGGCGGCGGGAGCTACATCGCGCAGCGGATGCTGGCGGCCAGGAGCGAGCAGGACGCGGTGAGCGGCACGCTCCTCTTCAATATCATGCACTACGCGCTCCGCCCCTGGCCGTGGATCCTGGTGGCGCTGGCCTCGACGCTGGTCTACCCGCACCTCTCGGACATCGCGTCCACCTTCCCCTATGTGGACCCGAAGCTGATCGGGAACGACATGGCCTATCCCGCCATGCTGCGCTTCCTGCCGGCCGGGTTCCTCGGGCTGATGCTGGCGGGGATGCTCGCGGCCTACCGCTCGACCATCGAGACCCACCTCAACTGGGGCACCTCGTACCTGGTGCACGACTTCTACCGCCGCTTCCTCAACACCGGGGCGACCGAGAAGCACTACGTGCTGGCGGGGCGGATCACCACGGCGCTGCTGATGATCTGCGCCGCGTCGCTCACCTTTGCGCTCGACACCGCCAAGGGGGCCTTCGAGTTGATTCTCTCGATCGGCGCGGGGACAGGGCTGATTTACCTGCTGCGCTGGTTCTGGTGGCGGGTGAATGCGTGGGCCGAGATCGCGGCGATGGTGAGCTCGTTCCTCATCGCGACCGGGTTCGCGGTGGCGGCCAAGGAGGGGCATGCCTTGCCGTCGCACATCGTGCTGATCCTGACGGTGCTGGCGACGACGATCGTGTGGGTGTCGGTGGCGTTCCTCTCGCCGCCGACCGACCGGGCCACGCTGGTGAGTTTCTACAAGCTGGTTCGGCCCGCCGGCCGCGGCTGGAAGCCGGTGATGGACGAGGCCGGCGTCGGTCCCTCGCCCGACAGCATGGCGCAGTCGCTCCTGGGCTGGGTCATGGGCTGCGCCTTCATCTACTCGGCGCTCTTCGGCGTGGGGAGCGCGCTCTACGGGCGCACACCGCAGGCGCTGATGTGGTTCGCCGTGTTCGCGCTGAGCGGGGTGTCACTCTACCGGATCATGCCGAAGTTGTGGGGGAGTAGCGCTCGAGGAGGCTAGGCCGCGGGGCTGCTGGGCAGCGGGGCCGGAACGCAATCAGCCGTCACCCCGGCGAAAGCCGGGGTCCAGCAATCAGTACCTGATCCTGCGCGTCTCGATCGGGATGACCACCAGGAGCGAGATGACCGTGCCCTGGTTGCCCACTGGCCAGCGGAGGTCGGGCGCGCCGGCAAAGTAGTAGGCCACCTCGGGAATCAGCATGAGCGGCCCGGTGCGGATTTCCGCCCGGAGGGTGGGGGCCACGACGAATTCGGTAGCGACGGCGCTCACGGCCGTCGCTCCCCGGCTGGTCATCGGCGTGGTGCCCTGCCAGAACCGCATCGCCCCGACCGTGAGCCCGCCCACCATCTCCACGCTTCCAAGCGGATACTCGAGCCCCAGGTCGGCGCCGAAGAGCTGGGCCCGCGTCGTCACCTGGTAGCTGCCGGCCGAGTCGCCCACCCGCGCCGTGCTCCCGCCGTAGTAGATCCACCGAAGCCCCACATACGCGAGGCGGCCCGGCTGGTAGCTCGCGGTGAGTCCCCCTCCCCACCGGTAGGCGTCGCCCGTCCCGTAGCTGCCGATGGCACCGAAGTGCGCCTCGCCGAGCTGGGCTTTCGCCGAGGCCGGTGGCAGCCCCGCCAGGAGGAGGATCGCCAGGAGCCGTCGACGGCTCATATGGCGTCCTTGAAGACGCGCGCCAACCGTCGCTTGTACTCACCCGGCGGCGGCAGCACGCGGTCGAGCGACTCCTGGGTGGTGAGCCACGTGGCCGTCCCCTCGAGGAAGATCAGGTCCACCAAGGGGACGAGCGTCTCCGCACCGCTGAAGAGCAGGTCCACCTCCCCGTCCATGAACATTCCGCGATAGTCCTGGTTCTGCGATCCCATGAAGACGTATTCGGCGGCGCCGCGGACGTCCTCCGTCCTGGCATGGATGCTCCGGGCGATTTCCTGCAGGTGCGCCGGGTACGAGGCCGCCCTGGCCGCATCCTTGTCGGCCGAGTATGTAGTCTCGCGGTACGCCAGGTAGGTCTCCATGAAGTAGCGCCATTCGGGCGCGCTGACGATCGCCTCCCACATCGCGCGGGTGCCAAGGAATTGCACCTTCTGGTGCAACTTGGGGGCGGCGGTGTCGGGAGCGGTCGTCGATCGGCACGATCGGGCCCTCGACGGGCCACGTCCGGCGGAAGGAAGGGCATCAACTCGCGGAGGAACGGCGTCTCGGCGACGTGTTCGTTCCAGATCCGGACCCGGCTGGCCAGGCCGTTCGAGTCGGGCGGAATGGCGTAGAGTCCGAGCTGCAGCATCCCGCCGGCGGCGGCGATCGGCGCGGCGAGCGTCTGGCGGACGGCGAGGAGCCGGGTCAGCAGTTCCCACTCCCGGATCAGCTGAGGCGGGCCGGCGCTCGGGGCGTTGAGCGGACCCGGCGCCACGATCAGCACGGTCGCGCCCCGCAGGCAGGCGCCGGCAAGCAGCCCGCCGTAGAAGAACGAGTTCCAGAGCGAGTCGGGAATCTTGAGGACCGATCCGCGGGGCATCAGCGAATAGAGGAGCGCCTTGCCGACATCGATCTGCTTGGGCTGGAAGCCGGTGCCGTTGGTGAGCTGCAGGGCTCGTGCATCGCGGGTGGCGTTGCCGAGACCGGCGGCCAGCAGCGAATCGTATTGCGACGACCGCGGCTGTGCCCGGAACACGAGGGGGACCTGGTTCTCGGGCATGCCCTGCGCCACGAGGAGTTCGCGCACCGCGCCCTTGAGCTCGAGCAGCACGGGACCTTCCACGATGATGGACCGGTCTTCCCACTGGCGTCCGAGGTATTGCTGCCCGACGCCCGCGCCGGAGTAGATCGCGCGCCCGGCGTAGGGGTTCGCCTCGCTCACGTCGTAGAACGCGACCTTGCGGTGGTCGCGCATGAGGTTGTCGGGATAGGCGAAGAGGCTGGAGACGAGGCCGCCGCTCCAGTAGGTCTCGTCCGCCTGGTTGGTGATGTTGACCTGGACCTTGATCCGGTTGTCGAGCCAGCGCTGGCCGAACTCGTGGGCTTCCGCCTGCAGCACGGCGGACCCGGCCACCGCCGTGCGGAGACGGCTCGAGCGCCACGCCGAGCGACTCGGCCTGGGCGGGCGTCGCGTGCGGCAGCCTGCGGGGAGGCGTGCAGGGGATCCTGCAGGATGTCCATCCAGGTCCGGCCGTGGCGCGCCTCGTAGTAGTGCTGGTCGAGGAAGATGAAATAGGTCGGGAGGGTCCGGGTGCTGTCGTAGGCCTCGACCTTCGGTCGGCCAGGGTGTTGAGGTAGCCGAGGACCTGCTCGAAGGAGGCGGCATCGACGATGCCGGCGGGCGTCACGGCCGGGAAGTCGTGGATCAGGAGGACGTGATAGCTCTTCGCCGCCCGGACCGATTCGAGGAGCTCCCAGTGGAACTGCAGGTTGGCGAGATACCGGATCTGGTTGCCGTTGGAGAACTCCACCCCGGTGGCACGCTCGACGAGCGCGTCGAGCTCGGCCTGCGTGTCATGATCTTCCGGGAGGAGCGCATACTGCAACGGCAGCCAGACGAGGCGGGGGTCGTTCCATTCCTGCGCCGTCACGGTGCGTTCGGTCTCGAGGATGGCCGTGAGCTGCTGGAACAGGTAGAGGACGCGGTCGGTGCGATCGCCGGGTGCCAGGCCGGAAGCGGCCACGCTGCCGCCGAAGCGTCCGCGCGCGACGACGACGAGGTCCTGCAGTGCGTCGCGCTGCTGCTTCATGCCGAGGAGGCGGTTGTAGGGCAGGATCACGTCGTCGAGAAGAATTCGGCGGGCCGAGTCGGCCAGCGCGGCGCCCGCCGTATGGCTGCGGGCCGCCAGGGCGAACGCACGGTCCATCTCGGCGTGGAAGAAGCGCACCTCCTCCTCGGCGCTGCGCACGGCGAGATGGGCCCGGAGCGTGTCCAGGTAGGCCGCGTTCCGCTGCTGGGCGATGGCCCAGTCGCGCCCGTCCTGGTCGAGGAACGGCACGGTGGCGCGCCGCACCCATTCCGCCGACGCGCGCATCGAGTCGAGTGCGGCGTCGATGGCCGGGTCCTGCAGCGTGTACGGGCGCGGCGTGGGGAACTTCGTCGCCAGGGGCGCGTACTCGCTGGCGGGCCGGCCGCGGCCGGTGCGGTGGTCGCCGATCGGGACGGAGAGGCCGAGGGTGAAGCTGCTGCTCTCCGAGGGATACCAGTTGATGCGGAGGACGCCACCGGCGGCGAGGAGGCCGCCGCGGATGACGGGTGTCTGCGCGGTGACGAGGAAATTGAGGTGCGAGTCGAGGAAGTCGTACTCGCCACCGGCGCCGACACCGAGGAATGGGACGCGAAGGATGGCCCGGAGGCCGCCGTCGAGGTCGGTGTCGCGGAAGCCGATGAAGCCCTCGGCGCCGAGCTGAGCGAAGCCGAGGTCGGGCTTCAGGAGGTCGTGGTAGACCCCACCGCCGGTGCGGACCAGCAGCGAGGAGCCGGGGCCCTCGAACCAGGCGCCGGAGGAGATCCCCACGCCCCAGTGCCACCGGATGGGCTGGCCGAGAGACGCGACGAGGCCGCCGTCGCTGGGGGGAATGGCCCACTGAGCCGTGCCGGGTTGCGGCGTGCTGAGCGAGAGTACTGCGGCCAGGATGGCGGCACTTCGGGGGGGGAGCACACTCACTACCTACGGCACAACGTGGGGGAGGGCAAGGGCGGGGATGTCACCTCACCCCCCCATTCCCCTCTCCAGCAAGTGGAGAGGGGGAACGCCAGGCAGGATCAGTGATCATCCGTCATGGCGGAGAGGTACGCCGATGCACCGGCGCGCTCAGAAGATGAGCAGCACCAGGATCACGACGGCGAGCACCAGGACCAGCGTCGAGATCACGATGGTGTGGTTCGAACCGCCGGAGGCCATCGCGGCCTTGTTCTCCGTGCCGAACACGGCCGCCGAGTCGCCTTTCTGGAAGAGAGGCGAGTATTGCGGCTGCGGCACGGCGGGGCTCGGGGTGACGGCGGGAAGGGCCGCGGCGTCGGAGGCGGGCCCTGCTGCGGTCGTGGGCGTGCCGGTCGGGGCGGCGGCCTGCTGGGCGGCCACGAGGCCGAGGGGGGCCATGCTCAGCATGGCGGCAAGGGCGGCAACGGATCGGAGGGACATACTTGACTCCTTGGGTCGTGTGACCCTGACAAGGACTGCGCGCTTGCAACGGACGATGGTGCAATTGCGCGAGGTCGACAGGAAACGTATTCCGATACACCTCTCAGACAATCGCTCGAAGGATTGACCCTCCCTCATGCCGAGGAGCGAAGCGAGCTTGAGCACTCCTGGCCTTGCTCGCGACTGCGGTCGGCAGCCCTCGACCCTTCTGCATCTGGCTTGAGCAGAGGAATCAGAAGCGCGCGTGAATTTGTCACGAAGATGATGTCACGCACCGCTTGGGCGATCGACTGCGCCGCTCGCGATTATCGGGACGGTGTCGCGTTGTTGGGGCGCCGATGCTGGTGTCCGACCCGGTTAGGGTAGCGGATGCCTCCCTCTCCCCCCAATCCTGGCGCGCAGTCTAAGACCCGCCTCCTGCAGGAAATGCGGTCCAAGCTGCGCCTGGGGCACTATAGCCTGCGGACGGAGCAGGCCTACGCGGGGTGGGTCGTGCGGTTCGTGCGGTTCCACCGGTTGCGTCACCCACGGGAAATGGGCGAGCGGGAGGTGGCCGAGTTTCTCGGGTGGCTCGCCGAGGAGCGGCGGGTCGCGTCGGCGACGCAGGTGCAGGCCCAGGCGGCGCTCGCGTTCCTGTACAGGGAAGTGCTGGGCCAACCGCTGGCACTGCAGGGCCTGGTGCCGAGGGGGCGGGGGCCGACGCGGATCCCGGTGGTGCTCGACCAGGCCGAGGTGATGCGGGTGCTGGGGCAGTTGGAGGGGGTCTACCGGTTGATCGGGTTCCTGTTGTATGGGAGCGGGCTCCGGCTCCTCGAGTGCCTGAGTCTCCGGGTCAAGGATGTGGACCTGGAGCGCTCGGAGATTCGGGTGCGGCGAGGGAAGGGGCAGAAGGACCGGGTGACGGTGCTGCCCGAGATGGCCCGCGTTCCGCTCCGCGTCCACCTGAACCGGGTCAAGGGGCTGCACGAGAAGGCGTTGGGGGCGGGCACCGGGGGCGTCGAGCTCCCGGGGGCGCTGGCGGGCAAGTATCCGCGGGCGGACCGGAGCTGGCCGTGGCAGTGGGTCTTTCCGGCGCGGCGGCTCTACGCCGACCCGGCGACGGGCGAGCTCCGGCGGCATCACCTGCATCCGTCGGCGATGCAGCGGGTGATGGCCGAGGCGGTGCGGAGGTCGGGAGTGGAGAAGAAGGCGAGCTGTCACACGCTCAGGCATTCGTTTGCGACGCACCTCCTCGAACAGGGATACGACATCCGGACGGTGCAGGAGCTCCTGGGGCACACGGACGTGAGCACGACGATGATCTACACCCACGTGCTGCTCAAGGGTGGGCGGGGTGTGCGGAGCCCGGCGGACCTGCTGGGCAGGCCGCCCCTGCCCCGCCCCTCAGCCTTTCCAGATTCGGTTGCGGAGCGTACAATGGGATGAGGCCTGTATTGGCACGGAGCCACCAAGACTCCGTCGAATTGACGTTAGGCCGAAACCATCGGAGCCCATGACGACTCCAGGCAGTCGTCCGCCTCGCGGCCCTGATGCGCACTCAGCGCCCGTCGGGGTCGCCGCGCAAGACAGCCTCGCTGCATGCAACGCATCGACAGTGGGACCCTGGTGCGCATGCATCCAGCCTCCGGCGCACCGGTCCGTGGCCGCCTCGTTCAACCGCCTCGACGCCGTCCAGCACAGTCGTTGCGTTTCTGCCGTTATCCAGCTGCCTGCCTGCGACCGATCCGCTCCGACATCTGTCACGATTCGACGCGTGCCGACCGACTTCACGTCACCAGCATTGAGGTACAGCGAGGCAGTCATTGGCGCGAGTCGGCGCAGTGACCGTGCGGACTGATCGGGGCGCTGCGCTCATGGACGCTGGCTAGCGGGTGCACCGAATCCGACTTCGATAGCTGTGGCCGAATTGCTAGCATCGGACTGCTCGGTGACCGTTGTCGGCGGTGGATCGCCGCCAAGTGGGGGCCAGCACCGTAATGGTGCCGGCCTAACCAGCGCATGCAGCTGACGAGGGCGCGCTGGCTGCTGGCAGCCGCCGCGCCGTAGGTTCTAACCGAGGACGGCGCGGCGGCTGCCGCGCAGCGCCCTCGCAGCTGATGCGCCAGTCGTTAGGCGGCAGAGCGCGTTGCAAGGTGGACCAATGGACTTGAAGGCGCCCATCCTAGCGGTCGTCCTGCGCGGCCGCCTTCACTGGCTGCCGTGCGAACGGCATCGCGCAGTGTTAACGAGTATGCAACGCTTGGGGCCGCGGATGCGGCGGGCGCAGTCGCGCGCGGATGGCTCCCGTCGCGTCATGCCAAAGGGCGCATACATCGATTCAAGAAGCGCACGATCTGCGATACCAATGCCCGCTGGCTGAGCGTTTCGCGCGCCTGAATTGAGGCAGACTCCGTGCGCTCGCCGCTCGAGCTCACGCCACTTTCATATCGCGACATGCGCTCCGTCGCAGCCGCGAGCGCCCCGATGGACCCGCATCGAGTGGCCGTGGCGAGTTGGACTCCAGCTTCCAGCATACAGCCACGGTGCGAGCATCGGCTACTGATCGCGATGCGAGCCAGTCCTGCTGCTATGCACTGGAGCGCGTCGACCGGCAACGCATGGGGTTGGTCGTGCCGACCTCCGAGTCGATCTGCCGCCTAACCAGCGCATGCAGCTGACGAGGGCGCGCTAGTGCTGGCAGCCGCCGCGCCGTAGGTTCTAACCGAGGACGGCGCGGCGGCTGCCGCGCAGCGCCCTCGCAGCTGATGCGCCAGTCGTTAGGCAGGGGCGCCTCCCATTTCCCTGACTGCGAGGCGATCGGCGACTTTGCGCTCGCAGAAGGGATCACCTTCGGCGAATGGGTCCATGCCCAGCTTCATCGGCATGTCACGTTTGAACGCGAAGGCTGGGCAGTTGAGCGCGTGCAGCGGATCGCAGATCGCCTCCAGAATGGACGCCCGTCTGAGCGTGTTTATGTCGAGGTCCCATGGCTCCGGCTCCGCACGGCCTTCACGTTGCCAGGGAGGTACATCTACTTCGGACGGGGGCTGCTGGAATACTGCCCCGATGATGAAACGGCGGCCTTTGTCATCGCCCACGAGTTGGCTCACCACGACTCGGACACCTGAACCTGTTCCCGCATCGGATGGGCTGCTTGTTCGGCGCTGGGGTGGTCAAGCCGTCATGTTCGCGATGGAAGGCGTAGAGCGCCGCCTGTACGGCCCTGAACGAGAGTGCGAGGCGGACCGGCGCGGATTGGAAATCTGCATCGCGGCCGGGTATGACCCCAACCGTTGCCTGCATTTCTTTCCGGTCTTCGAGCAACTGGCGCTGGACTTTGGGGATACCGACATGGTGTATGGTCCGGACGCGGAATCCGACGACGAGCTGTCACCACAGGCATCCCTTTACACCAAGATCCGAATCTGGTCGTGGCAGCGGACCCGGGGTTACCTGCCGCTCGCGTGACCGCCATGCTGCCCTGCTGCGGTTTCTCGCAGACGGCAAGCCTCCGCGTTGCGCCCTGCCTAACCAGCGCATGCAGCTGACGAGGGCGCGCTGGCTGCTGGCAGCCGCCGCACCGTAGGTTCTAACCGAGGACGGCGCGGCGGCTGCCGCGCAGCGCCCTCGCAGCTGATGCGCCAGTCGTTAGGCAGCACCAACCACCGGAGACTCCGTGAGCACCAGTGGGCACGCTGTGCGATGTCTGACGTGTGTTGGCCTTCTCCTTGCCGCAGTTCCCACGGGTTTGCGTGGGCAATCACAGGAGTCCGACACGCCACAGATACGGACCTCGGGCGTGTCCACCCAATACGTCCGGGCGAACACAGCAGTTTTTACTCTTCACATGACGGCGGTCGATTCCACGCCCGCGCGGGCCGGAGCGCGCGTTGCTGCGAAAGCCGACAGTGTCCGTCGAGCTCTTGTGGCGCTTGGTATCCCCCGCGATTCGCTACTGAGCGGCAGCAAGTACTATTGGTGGCCTGACCGCATTCAGCCCGTTTATTCACCCTGGCGTTGTGTGCGCGCCCCCGGGTCCGTGGACGGCTGCCAAAACGTGCAGGATACGACGTACCGGTCACGCGAAGCGATCGAAGTCCGTATCAACGATCTCAGTAAGGTAGGCGCCGTGATTGACGCCGCGCTATCGTTTGGAATCTCCGAAATGTCGAACATCCGTTTCTCGGCAACGGATATCACGGCGGCGCAAGCGGCGGCGCTGCGCGACGCCACGGTTGACGCCCGCAAACAGGCCGAGGTCATCGCTGCCGCTGGTGGGGTTAGGCTTGGGCGAACGATCGCGCTTGGCACTCAGGCGGATTATTCACCGTACAGTCGCGACGCCATTGTCACGGTCCAAACAGTTAATGGTGAAGCTTCGGATATTGGTAATCGCACCGAAGTCACGTTCCCTTCTGTCGCTGTAAAGGCCACCGTCTATGGGCGGTGGGCGATTCAAGAGCGGTAGTCTGGTGCTACCTAACCAGCGCATGCAGCTGTCGAGGGCGCGCTCTATCTGCGGCAGCCGCCGCGCTTTATACTGCTTGCGAGGACGCGCGGCGGCTGCCGCGAGCGCCCTCGCAGCTGATGCGCCAGTTCGTTAGGCCGCAACGCGCAGGCATCGGATCAAGGACTGAGATGAGTCGCCCCTCACCCCTGCGCAGCTCGCCAAGCCGCCACCGAGCGACGACCGACTGTCCGATGCTGCGCTCGACGCTGGCCGTCGCGGTTTGCGCGCGGATGCTTGCCATCGTCGCATAGCCGCTCGTCCGCGACAATGCAGTCCGTCTCGCTGCCTGACGCCGTGGACTCACGCGATCTGCGTCTCGCCGGGCGCCTCGTGTCGACGATGGCCTCCGTTCATGCTCGGGCTGCACCTCCGAGCGGGCTCCGATCGCATCGGTGTCTTGGATGCCGCAGCATGAGGTGGCTCGATGCGCACATCTGGAGCGAGTCGGTACGATCGTTAGTGGACATTGATCCGACTCGATGGCCGCCTGGCGCACGGCTCTCCGGACGCGTTGCACGCAAGCGATTCTCGACCGCGGATGCCATTGACGCGTGTGCTCGAGCAGCGTCTGCGGGCACCTGCCTCAGCGCCGCCGGCGTGCGCATCGATGTCATCGAGCTACCCTCCGAGTGAGTGACTGCGTCAGCCTCAGCTGAGTCTGCGGCCTAACCAGCGCATGCAGCTGACGAGGGCGCGCTTGCTGCTGGCAGCCGCCGCACCGTAGGTTCTAACCGAGGACGGCGCGGCGGCTGCCGCGCAGCGCCCTCGCAGCTGATGCGCAGTTCGTTAGGCCGCACCAACGAGGTCCCCCCATGACCGGCGCCGCCACGATCGCAGCTCCAGCCCCGATCCGGCTCCCTTTGCACGGTCCTGCGTGCTCGGTATCGTATTCTGCGGCTTCTCCTCGGTCATTGGCCGCCTCCAAAGCTCATGTTCCGCACCATGTTTCAGCCCGGCGGACCTTTTGACGCGATGTCGTCCGATTCGCGTCCAGGCCCCAATGCCGCATGAAATGAGTTCATCTGCGCCCACTGCCAGCCTTCTTCCTGACGTATTTGGCGGTGTGGTCGTGGCTCGTTGCTCGATCGGCCTGTTGCACCGGCGCGATTGGGCGCGCATGGTGTTCATTGCGCTGTTGGCCTGAAATCGCCGGAGCCTAGTGGCGCTTTTTGCGGGTCAGCGCCTCATGTCCGGCATGGGATTGCCACCGGCTGGCACCTGTCCGACGCGCCGACCTGCAGGATGATGCGCATTTGAGGTGATGACGTGTTGAGTCTCGCACGTCGGTGGTCTGTGTTGGCTGATCGCGCGGCTCGTGCGAAGCCGATCCGTGCGGAATTTGTGGACGGTGTGGCCTAACCAGCGCATGCAGCTGACGAGGGCGCGCTGGCTGCTGGCAGCCGCCGCACCGTAGGTTCTAACCGAGGACGGCGCGGCGGCTGCCGCGCAGCGCCCTCGCAGCTGATGCGCCAGTCGTTAGGCCGGCCTCAGAGCTCATGCGGCTTGCCGCGCAGCCTCGCCTCAGGTGCCCTATCGCTCAGCGCGCTCCTCGCAGGCTCGCTGGCTCGATGGCAGCCTGACATGCCCCATTCGACAGCGAGACTCTGGTGCGCTGCGATCGGCTCCGACGCAGCCCGCTTGCGATGGCGCTCCACCGCTGGGCCAGTCGAGCGCGATCGGCTGTCCACGGTGCGGTCGCGTCTCGATGCTCGACCGTGCGATGCAGTGCGCGGCGTCCTCGTCGGAGCTGCCGAGCTGCGTACTGCGCGACTCGATGGCAGCGAGCGCAGCCACTGGGGTGACATGGCGCTTCCGCATCGGCATCATCGGTCGCCAAGTTCGTGGCTCGACTTGCCGACGGGCCGAGGCATGTGCGATCGTCGACCTTGCTCGGCCTGACCGACGCTGGCGTACTGCGATCGATTGGCGCCTACCGATCTGTCGGCGAGCTCGAGCGCCTTCGTGCGCGCCGTGCGATCACCCAGCAGTGGTCGATCGGCCTTCTAGGGCTGCCGCCTAACCAGCGCATGCAGCTGACGAGGGCGCGCTGGCTCTGGCAGCCGCCGCACCGTAGGTTCTAACCGAGGACGGCGCGGCGGCTGCCGCGCAGCGCCCTCGCAGCTGATGCGCCAGTCGTTAGGCGGCACACGGATCGACGGTACCTAGGCAGCGGCACCTGCGTTGCCCGCTTACCGTAGCTCGCTGCTCTGCGCTCGGCTTGGCCGACTCCATCGGCGACGCTCGGCTGCGCCGAGACCGCCTCGTCGGCCAGCTCGGCCTCGGAACGCCTGCTACGTCAGTGATCAAGCGTCGGCGTTCGCGACTCAGCGCCGAGCGGCGTCGATCCGGTCGGCCCGGCGCACTGCCGCTGACGTACTCGACAGTCACCTGGCGACTGCCTCCAACGCTCGGAAGCACCGTCACGGCTGATCGCCGTCGTGGCTGCGGATCCATCGACACTCGTGGATGCGGCGTGGACGCTCGTCGCCGTGGACTACGCCTCTGGCAGATCGCGCACGTGTTCGGCGGATCGCTCGCTGCCTGTCGCCCGATGGCGTTCGAGATGCGAGGCATGTCGCGGTTCTGCGCGACTTGGAGTACCGGCTCGCATCTGCACGGTCGGCCTGTCGCGGATCGGCATCGATTCATGCGGTCATCGTGCATCCGACCTAGTGGCACGCACTGAGCTCGCTGACTCGGCCGCCTAACCAGCGCATGCAGCTGACGAGGGCGCGCTGGCTGCTGGCAGCCGCCACGCCGTAGGTTCTAACCGAGGACGGCGCGGCGGCTGCCGCGCAGCGCCCTCGCAGCTGATGCGCCAGTCGTTAGGCGGCCTATTACAGGAGGGGTCGTGCCGATGAAGGGTCTGCCAGCTGCCGTCATCGGCCTGTGGTTTGCTGTATCCCCACCGCCTGCCGCGAGTCAATCTCCCACCATGTCACCGCAAGAGTTTCACGACCGCATTGTCGCCATCATCGTGCGCCGTGCCCCGAAAGACATGCCAGAAGGTGATACAACGATCACCTGGAACCGTACGCCGATCCTGTATCACATTGTTCAGAGCACCGCACATAGCCTTCGCTCAGGCTTCCTGCGGAACGACAGCCTGGTTGGAATAGCGGCCGCGACCTGGGGGGCTGACGGGGTCCATGAGTTTGATGTGCGGTGGACCGCCGCTGATTCCCTTGCGATGCACCTTCATGCAGTACGCGAAGGACCTTCGGTGGTCTTGACTGGTGTCCGCACAGACACGCTTTCAGTGCCTTCGCTGCCTTGGGCCATCGCCGACTTCGGAATGGACGAACACCTAGTCCCAATGCTTCGACAATTGCCCCCCGATTCCACTTTTCAGCGCGTCGTCATCTATCGTCCCTGGGGTGGCAAGTGGCGATACTCTCTCTGTGGTCGTGTTCCCGGGCAAGGAAGGGAGTATCCGGATCCAGCAGTTCGGTGCCAAAGACACCGTCCTGTGGGTGCTTGCCAAGGAAGGCACCCTGTTGCAACTCATGCGTGGGTCGACGCCCGTTGAGCGCCGTCCACTTGAAGAGACCTATTGGTACATGACCTATCGGCGGCTTCGGTTCACGCCACCCGATGCCCAGTAGGCCGCCTAACCAGCGCATGCAGCTGACGAGGGCGCGCTGGCTCTGGCAGCCGCCGCGCTCCGTAGTTCGAACTGCGAGGACGCGCGGCGGCTGCCGCGCAGCGCCCTCGCAGCTGATGCGCGGTTCGTTAGGCCGCAGGATTCCCGCTCCGCACTGAAGGTCGACCGGTATGCAAGAGTGTTCGAGCGGGGCTCCAGAAGTGCGTGGCCGCCGACCGGCGCGACGAGTTCGCAGTGCCGCCTCGCTCCTCCTGGCCGTGTCGGCAGCTGGCTGCGTGAATTGGTCGAAAGCAGAGCCCCCGACGCCTCAGGACTTTCCTCCTCGCCAGCAAGTCAGGGTCTGGGTGGGCGACAGTTCATTACGACTTCAATCGGTACGTGTTGGGAGCGACAGCCTTAGCGGGACTTCGTTCAAGGACTCCCCTGCTTGCGACAGTTGCCGTGTCGCCATACCGCTTGCCGACGTGGATTCCCTGCAAACTGGGAAGAGCCCGGAGACGCTATCGATGGTATTGATCATCGGGATCCCGGTTGCGGCTTTCGCCACACTGATAATTGCGTGGAGCTCGTATGGTGGAGATTGAACCTTCGACCTAGTCAGCGCCCTTGAGGCTGAGGCGAAGGTTGTTGGACCGACAAAGCAGAGGTGAGCAGTGGAGCGTCCCCTGGTGCCGTACCCGCGCCCCTTCTACAACGCATTCGTGCGGGCGCTCTTTCTAGCCTGTGTCCTCCTGCTCGCATGGACGATCTATGGTGCGCTCAGATCGGGGCACTCGATGGGTGAGAGCGCGGTGTCCATCCTGTTCCCGACTGCCCTCGTCCTGGGTACGGGCGGGTCGGTACTCGGCGACCGACACCCGCGACTGAGGTGGGCTCTCCTGATTGCAGTAGGAGCCCTGCTCATTTTGGTGATTGTGCTCCTGAACCGCGGCCTTGGCACGTAGCGGAGGAGTTCTACGTTGCCTGCGGCCTAACCAGCGCATGCAGCTGACGAGGGCGCGCTCTTGCGGCGGCAGCCGCCGCGCCTGATACTGACTGGGAGGACGCGCGGCGGCTGCCGCGCTGCGCCCTCGCAGCTGATGCGCCAGTCGTTAGGCTGGCAGAATCGGCTTCTGGAGGCGCCCCATTGCGGCCATCGAGCCCAGAGAAGCGTGCAGCAGTTGCGCCGCCTGCATTCCGAATCGGTCGCGCTCCTCGACTGGTACGTCCGCCACCAGGGCTTCTCGTATGCCGCCCCGTTCAGGGAGGCTCTTGATTCCGCGCTCGCGAAGGCGGCGCCTCACCGAAATGAGGCACGCTAGCTCGAGAGCTGCGTGGCTTCGTTACGGAGCTTCCACCGGACATTCGTGCGCTCCTATTGGCAAGTGTCGAAGCGGAAACGTGGAGTCTCACTCGCCGGATCGGCATTCCGACGGATGCGCGGCTTGCCGAATCCATCCTCGATCGAGGAGCGATCGCCTCAGACGCGGAATACTTCCGCTTGCGCGCGCACCTTGAACGCGTTGTCGAACGATCCCTCAAAGGCCGATGGAGCTACTCGGGTCATCGCTGTCCTCGATTCTTATCGCCCAGCGCCTGATTCTGCCGCCTAACCAGCGCATGCAGCGGACGAGGGCGCGCTTGCCTGGCAGCCGCCGCGCCGTAGGTTCTAACCGAGGACGGCGCGGCGGCTGCCGCGCAGCGCCCTCGCAGCTGATGCGCAGGTCGTTAGGCAGTGCGGCATCTCTATGCTAGATTGCCACCATGGGATTGCGCTTCACCTGGGACCCCAAGAAGGCGGCCACGAACCTCCGCAAACATGGGGTCTCGTTCGAAGAGGCCGTCACGGCCTTCGGAGATCCGCATTCCCTCACGGCGCCCGATCCCGACCATTCGGCCCGGGAGGAGCGCTTCGTCTTGCTCGGCCACTCCGACGCCGGGCGCCTGCTCGTCGTGGTCCATGCCGAGCGCCCTGACCAGATCCGGCTCGTCTCCGCCCGGATCGCGACCCGCCACGAACGGCACACCTATGAAGAAGACCTCTAAGCCCACCAAGACCAGCGACGGCATGCGGACCGAGTACGATTTCTCGGGGGCGGTGCGGAACAAGTACGCCGCGCGGTACCGGGAAGGCACGAATGTGGTCCTGCTCGACCCGGACGTGGCGAAGGCGTTCCCGGACTCGGATGCGGTGAACCATGCGCTCCGCAGTATCCTCGATGCCCTCCCCGCCCGAGCCACCCGTCGGAAGACACGCGCTGCCTAACCAGCGCATGCAGCTGACGAGGGTTCTTGCACCACTTTGGTAGACACTTTCGACTAACCAGGAGGAGGTGTCGATGGCTCGTGCAGGCCCACGCAAGCTTCGGGCATACAGTCGGGAGTTCAAGCGCGCGGCAGTGGAGCTGAGCCGGCAAGACGGGGTGCAGGTGCAGGCGGTGGCGGCGGCCCTCGAGATTCATCCCTTCATGCTGTCGAAGTGGCGGAAGGAGTTTCGCGAGGGGCGCATGCGGACCGTGGTGTCCCCGAAGCGCGCGGCGGCCCCGCTCCGCGAAGTGAAGCGCCTCGAAGTGCTGGAGCGGGCGCACGCGCGCCTGCAGGAGGAGCATGCGCTCCTAAAAAAAGCCATCCGGTTCTGTTCCGCTCCAAAGGCGAGACCTTCGCCTTTATCGACACCCAGCGCGCGACCCTGAGCATCACGCGCTGTTGTCGGCTCTTCGGCGTCACCCGGGCGGGGTATTACGCCTGGCGGGGCCGTCGCGCGAGTGCGCACGCGCAGCAGGACCGGGTATTGACCCAGCAGATCGAGCGCGTCTTCGCAGCGCACGCTGGCCGCTATGGCAGCCCGCGCGTGTACCGGGCCCTCCAGGAGGAAGGCGTGCGGGTCAGTCGACGGCGGGTGGCCCGGCTGATGCGCGCAGCCGGATGGCGGGGCAAGGCGGTGCGTGGGTATCGCCCGCGCGTCGGCGTGCATCGCTTTTACGAGCAACATCCCAACCGGATTCGGCGCACCGTGGCGACCGGGTGCAATCAGATCTGGGTGGGTGATATCACCTATCTCGCCGTCGCCGGCCGGTGGCGCTACCTCGCCGTGATCATGGATCAGTATTCCCGCCGGGTGCTGGCCTGGGCGCTGCGCCCACGGCGGGACGCGCGGGTCACGCGCGCGGTCCTCAACGCGGCGGTGGGACGCCGCACGCCGCCTGACGGGCTGATCTTTCACAGTGATCGCGGCTCCGAGTACCTCGCGGCCCACTTCCGGGACCGCCTGCGGGATTTCGGCATCCTCCAAAGCGCCAACCAACGGGGCCCCGAGGATAACCCGCACATGGAAAGCTTCTTCCATACGCTGAAAGCGGAGACGACGCGCGGCGTCCACTTTGCGGCCGACAGCTCGCTCCGCGCATTGCTGCGACGGTACTTTCGGTACTACAATCATGAGCGGCTGCACTCGGCGCTCGGGTATCAATCCCCGGTCGCCTTCGAGGCGCTCGCGGCCTAACTGACTGTGTCAACGAAAGTGGAGCAAGATCCCGAGGGCGCGCTGGCTGCTGGCAGCCGCCGCGCCGTAG
>CAWETL010000003.1:770000-917925 GCA_963812085.1 uncultured Gemmatimonadales bacterium | reverse complement strand
CGTCTGCTGCATGCGCTGGTTAGGCCTCACTCGTCAAGTTCCAGGTAAGGATCGATGATAAGCGTAAGCCCACGCCCAGCGAGTTCGCGCGCGGCGAGCGGCCTGAGCGTGAACTCGGCGTTCATCTGATCGGTGTATAGCACGAGACGGACATGGGGCTCGTAGCTCTGGAGTGATCTCCAGATTGCCGCGTCTGCGGGAAGTGAGCCGAGCCAATCTTGGAGGCGCTTGTCGCCCGCGTCGTCGTCGGTGAGTTGAAGTTCGCCTGAATTAAGAATCCAGCCGCCAGTCGTGTAATACTGCGATCCCCTGGGGCGTTCATCGTCCTTGCGAAAGCTCTGGCTCGGAGTGATTCCCAAGATCTCGGAAATCACCTGCGGGTCCAGATCATCACCGAATAGTTCTAGCTTGAAGAACGCGCGGTTGAAACTACCACCGAAGCAGGCGAATAGGCCGGTCATATGGTTCTTCAAGCGGTGCATGTGTTCTCGCTTGCGTGAGGCCTAACTGATATTCGATGACATTGTACGCTCTGAGCCCCCAAACAGTAAGCCCGCAGTCATCTGCGGGCTTGTGTTGTAACTCCGGTCGGCTAGGCGCCTAGCGGTTACACAAACTGCGCCGCCTCCGTGCTCCCCTCCAGCGCGAGCGTCGAGCTCAACCCCGACGACACCACCTGGGCCACCGCGTCGAAGTAGCCCGTCCCCACCTCCCGCTGGTGCTTGGTGGCGGTGTAGCCGTGCGCCTCGTCCGCAAATTCGGCCTGCTGCAGCTCTGAATAGGCGGTCATCCCCTTGGCCTTGTAGGCCCGCGCCAGCTCGAACATCGAGTGGTTGAGCGAGTGGAACCCCGCCAGGGTCACGAACTGGAACTTGTATCCCATCTTGCCCAGCTCGTCCTGGAACTTGGCGATCGTCTTCTTGTCGAGGTGCTTTTCCCAGTTGAACGACGGGCTGCAGTTGTACATCAGCATCTTGCCCGGGAACTTCTTGTGCACCCCTTCGGCAAACTGCCGCGCTTCCTCGATGTCCGGCGTGCTGGTCTCGCACCAGAGCAAGTCGGCGTAGGGCGCGTACTCGCAGGCTCGCGCAATCGCCATCTCCACGCCGTTCTTGATGTGGAAGAACCCCTCGGCGGTGCGCGGTTCATCCTTGATGAAGGGATGATCCCGGGGATCGGAATCGCTGGTGATCAGTGTGGCCGAGTCGGCGTCGGTCCGGGCAATGATGAGCGTCGGCACGTCGGACACGTCCGCTGCGAGCCGCGCCGCCACCAGTGTCCGGATGAACTGGCCGGTCGGGATCAGCACCTTGCCCCCCAGGTGGCCGCACTTCTTTTCCGAGCTCAACTGGTCCTCGAAGTGGACCCCCGCCGCCCCCGCCTCGATCATCGCCTTCATCAGCTCGAAGGCGTTGAGCGGCCCGCCGAACCCCGCCTCCGCGTCCGCCACGATGGGGGCGAACCAGTGCCGGTCCGCCTTCCCCTCGGCGTGCTCGATCTGGTCGGCCCGCTGCAGGGTGTTGTTGATCTTCTTCACGACCATCGGCACCGAATGCGCCGGGTAGAGGCTCTGGTCAGGATACATCGCGCCGGCGTCGTTGGCGTCGGCGGCCACCTGCCAGCCCGAGCAGTAGATGGCCTGGAGCCCGGCCCGCACCTGCTGCATCGCCTGGTTGCCGGTGAGCGCGCCCAACGCGTGGATGTGCGCGTCGGTCTGCAGCAGCTGCCAGAGCCGCTCGGCGCCGAGGCGGGCCAGGGTGTGCTCGATCTTGACGGTGCCACGGAGGCGCGCCACGTCGGCGGGGGTATAGGGGCGCTTGATGCCGTCCCAGCGATTCCGGGGAGTCTTGGACATGGGGCTCTCGCTCAAGGGGTGTCGAGCAGGGGATACGCCGGAATCGTCAGGAACTCGACGAACTCCCCGGCGGTGGACAGGCGCACGAACAGGTCGCGCGCCTCGCGGTAACGGCCAGTCGCAAAGCGTTCGTCTCCCACTTCATTGCGGATCTCGGCGTACTCCTCCGCGGCCATGTTGAGGAACACCGCCTCGGTCAACGGCTCGTGGCGGCCGTCGGCCATCGTCACTTTCACCTTGAAGTGCAGCCACTGCCAGACCTGGCTCCGGCAGATCTCCGCCGTGGCGGCGTCCTCCATCAGGTCGTAGAGCGGCACGCAGCCGTTGCCGCCCAGCCACGCCGCCAGGTACTGGATGCCGACGCGGATGTTGTGGCGGAGCCCCGCTTCGGTGCGGGTGCCCTCGGGCACCGCCAGCAGGTCCGCCGCCGACACCTGCACGTCGAGCCGGGCCACGTCGAGCTGGTTCTTCTTGCCGGCCAGCACCTCGTTGAAGATCTCGAGCGCCACCGGCACCAGCCCCGGGTGCGCCACCCAGGTGCCGTCGTGCCCGTCGCCCGCCTCGCGCCGCTTGTCGGCCCGCACCTTGTCCAGCGCTGCGGTGTTCCGCGCGTCGTCGCCCTTGATCGGGATCTGCGCCGCCATCCCGCCCATCGCGAAGGCCCCGCGCATGTGACAGGTCTTGATGAGGAGGGTGGTGTAGGCCCGCATGCAGGGGGCCGCCATCGTCACCTGGGCGCGGTCGGGCAAGACGTGCTTGTGGTCGGCCTTGAGGGTCTTGATGGTCGAGAAGATGTAGTCCCAGCGCCCGCAGTTGAGCCCCACGATGTGCTCGCGGAGCTCGTAGAGGATCTCGTCCATCTCGAAGGCGGCCGGCAGCGTCTCGATCAGGATGGTGCACCGCGCCGTGCCGACATGGAGGCCGAGGGCCTTCTCGGCATGGGTAAAGACCTCGCTCCACCAGCGCGCCTCGCGGTGGCCCTGGAGCTTGGGGAGGTAGTAGTAGGGGCCGGTCTTCCGGCCGAGGAGCTCGCGGGCGTTGTGGAACAGGTACAGGCCGAAGTCCACCAGTGGCGCCGGAGCAGGCGTACCGTCCACCAGGAAGTGAGACTCTTCCAGGTGCAACCCGCGAGGGCGCACCAGCAGGACTGCCGTCTCGTCATTGAGACGGTACGCCTTCCCCGACGCCGGATCGGTGTAGTCGATCTTGCGCCGTACCGCGTCCATCAGGTTGGCCTGGCCCGAGATCACGTTGTCCCAGGTCGGGCTCAGCGAGTCCTCGAAGTCGGCCATGAACACCTGCGCGCCGGAATTGAGCGCGTTGATGATCATCTTCCGGTCCACCGGGCCGGTGATCTCCACCCGCCGGTCCATCAGGTCCGGCGGAATATGCGCGACGGTCCAGCGCGATACGCGGACGCTCTCGGTTTCCTTGAGGAATCCGAGGCGTTCGGCGCCCGAGTCCAGGCGATGCTGACGCTGGGCCCGTGCGACGAGCAACTCCTTGAGCTTCGGCCGGAATCGACGGGTGAGGTCTTCGAGAAACGCACGCGCCGCGGGCGTGAGCACGCGATCGATATCGACGGGCGCGGACGGGGCCAGCTGGGCCATGACGCCTGCTCCAGAAAGGGTCACTCTAGTATTGCGAGAGGCGTGCGAGGAGACCGTGGGAAAACCGTGAACATCTCCTGTGCTGTCGGACTCGAGGGAGGGGCAATTTCCGGGCGCGGAGGTCCGATATGGGCCAGAGGCGCAAGCCGACCAATGGCAATGACTTACAGCGACGGGTCGGCGGGGGTTGTTGCGCCGGCGAAACGATGGGAGGAGCGTTGGATGTGGCGTCCGCTCGCGCGTGCGGTCCTCACGCCCTGTCCCCCGCGTGCCTACGCAGTCCTCACCCCCTGTCCCCCTCTCCACCATGTGGAGAGGGGGAACGATGGATCAGATCGATCACTGGTGACGGCCGACGAAGGGATTGGTCCGGAGGGGCGTCAGTCAGATTTGCGATGGTCGTGGTGAGGGTTCGGGGCGCCGCTGACTGTCCGCCCCGGAGGACCAACCCGAGGAGGCCGCCGCGGCATCTCGAGTAGCCCAACGCAGCGAAACTGGGCCCCGGCTTTCGCCGGGGTGACAGGCGGTGGTGCTAGGGAAGGACGGGCAGCCGGCGCTTCTTGGCTTCGACCTGGACCCGGAGTTGCCCGCAGGCGGCGTTGATGTCGAGACCGCGGCTTTTTCGGACCACCGCCTCCACGCCGCGGGCCTGCAGCCGGGACGCGAAGTTCCGGATCTTGTTGGGCGGCGTCGGCACCAGGTCGGGCGCGCCGCCGGGGTGGAGCGGCAGCAGGTTCACCAGCGCGCCGTGCTTGTTGGCCAGCGCGGCCAGCGCGTCGGCATCCTGGTCGCTGTCGTTCTTGCCGGCGATCATCACGTACTCGAAGGTGATCCGCTTCCGGAACGCCGTGGCCGCCTCGAGCACCGCCTTGAGGTCGTACTTCTTCTCGACCGGCATGATCGCTCGGCGGCGTTCGGTGGTCGGGGCGTGGAGCGAGATGGCGAGCCGGAACTGCTCCGGACGGGCCGCCAGCTTGGCCATCCCCGGGATGATGCCGACGGTCGAGACGGTGATGTGCCGGGCGCCGATGCCGAGCCCTTCGGGGTGGTTGAGGATGGTGAGCGCGGCGTCCACGCCGGGCCAGTTGAGCAGCGGCTCGCCCATGCCCATGAACACGATGTTCGACGGCTTGTCGGTGGCGTTTCGAAGCAGGACCTCGCGCACCTGCCCCGCGATCTCGAACGGCGTCAGGTTGCGCCGGAAGCCCATCAGCCCGGTGGCGCAGAAGACGCAGCCGAGGGCGCAGCCGGCCTGCGACGAGATGCAGAGCGTGCGCCGTCCGCCCGAGGGAATCAGCACCGATTCCACCGCTTCCCCGTCGTCCAGCCGCCAGAGGAACTTCTGCGTGCCGTCGCTGCTGAGTTCGGCCGCCTCGACCGCGAGGCGCCGGAGCGGAAGCTCGGCGTCGAGCGCCTCGCGGAGCGCGGCGGGGAGTTCGGTCGCGTCCTTCCACGCCGCCACCGGCTGCATCCAGAGCCGCCGCATCAGCTGCTCGGTCCGGAAGCGCGGGAGCCCGCGCGCGGTGACCCACGCCGGCCAGCCGGGCGCGCGCCTCGGGTGGCGCCTGGTCAAGGATCGAGGGTGCGGGCTTCTCTGTCGGCTTGGAGACTCATGCTTGGAAGATAAGGGAGTGGCGACCACGGGCGTTTTGTCATTGCGAGGAGGCCCACAGGGCCGACGAAGCAATCCCAGGACAGGGCGCGAACTGCAGGCCCGGAGGACCAACCCGAGGAGGCCGACTCTGCAATCTGGGGCGAGATTGCTTCGGCCACTGCGTGGCCTCGCAATGACAGAATGCCCCTAAACTCTTTCCTCATAATTACTTGCCCGTCCGCGGAGCGGCGGTTAAGTTTGTCCAGATGCCCACCTCTACCACGTACCGCACACACCTGTGCGGCGAATTGACCCGCGAACACGTCGGCCAGGCCGTGCGCCTCGGCGGCTGGGTGCATCGCCGCCGCGACTTGGGCGGCGTCGTCTTCCTCGATCTGCGTGATCGCGCCGGCCTGGTGCAGCTCTCCTTCGACCCGCGCTGGAGCGCGGCGGAGGTGATTGCCCGCGCCGCGTCGGTGGGTCCGGAAACGGTGGTGCTGGCCGAGGGCGAAGTGGCGGTGCGACCCGAAATCGGCCGCGATGCCGGCATGGCCTCGCGCGAGGTGGAAGTGCATGTGCGCTCGCTCACCATCGTCGGCCCGGCCGTCACCCCCGCCATCCCGGTCGCGCGGAAGGAGGGCGAGGAGCTCCCCTCCGAGGAACTCCGCCTCCGGCACCGGGTGCTCGACCTCCGCCGCCCCGAGCTGCAGCGGAACCTGATGCTCCGCCACCGGCTGCTGCAGCGGAGCCGCCGCACCATGAGCGAGCTCGGCTTCCTCGAGATCGAGACGCCGATCCTCACCAAGCCGACCCCGGAGGGCGCGCGCGACTACCTGGTGCCGAGCAGCGTGCATCGCGGCGAGTTCTACGCGCTGCCGCAGTCCCCGCAGATCTACAAGCAGCTGCTGATGGTGGCGGGATACGACCGCTACTTCCAGCTCGCGCGCTGCTTCCGCGACGAGGACCTCCGCGCCGACCGCCAGCCCGAGTTCACCCAGATCGACATCGAGGCCAGCTTCGTCGGGCCGGAGGATGTCCAGGCCGTCGTCGAGCAGGTGCTGGTGGACCTCTGGGCCGAGGCGGGGCACGTGGTCAAGCGGCCCTTCCGGCGGCTCACCTACCGCGAGGCGATGGAGAAGTACGGCGTGGACAAGCCCGACCTCCGCTACGGGCTGGAGATCCAGGACCTGACGCCGCTCGTGGGCGGCGACGCCGCGCCGTTCGTGCACGAGGCCATCAAGGCCGGGGGCCGGGTCCGCGGCATCCTGGCCGTCGGCCAGGGCGAGGCGACGCGCAAGGAACTCGACACGCTCACGGCGCTGGCGAAGGAGGCGGGGGCCGGCGGGCTCATCTGGGCGCGCCGCACCGGCGCCGGTTGGGAAGGGCAGGGGGTCAAGGCGATCGGCGCCTTCGCGCTCGACAAGCTGAACGCGCCCGCCGGCACCCTGTTCGTGGCGGTGACGGGCGCCGACCAGGTCACGTCGCCGGCGCTTCACTCGGTCCGCACCGCGCTCACCCGCAAGCCCGGCATGGTAGCCGCCGAGCCGCACGCCTTCTGCTGGATCGTGGACTTCCCGCTCTTCGAGCAGGACCCTGCCACCGGCGAGTGGTCCCCGGCCCACCACCCGTTCACGGCTCCGCATCCCGAGGACGCCGCCAAGCTCAAGACGGCCCCGTGGTCCTGCCGTGCGCTGCACTACGACGCGGTGTACAACGGCAACGAGCTGGGCAGCGGCTCGATCCGGATCACCACGCCCGAGCTGCAGACCACGATCTTCGAGCTGCTCAAGATTCCGCCGGACGACATCCGCCGCCGCTTCGGCTTCCTGATCGACGCGCTGGCCGGCGGCGCGCCCCCGCACGGCGGGTTTGCCCTCGGCTTCGACCGGATCGCGATGCTGCTCGCGGGCTCGAACAACCTGCGGGACGTGATCGCCTTCCCGAAGACCACGGCGGCCCGCGCCCTCTTCGAGGGCGCCCCGACGCCCATCGACCCGAAGGACCTGGCCGCACTGCACCTGGAGGTCACCGGTGAAGGCTGACGCCAACGACGTCGTGCACCGCCTCTCCACCGAGGGCGCGGATCCGCTCCTCCTCGGCGGCGTGAACGACGTGAACCTCCTCGAACTCCAGCGCGCGCTCGGCGTGCGCGCCACGCTCCGCGGCGACACGCTCTCGCTGGGCGGTACCCTCGAACAGATCGAGCGCGCCACGCCGGTGGTGCAAGGGCTCATCGACCTGGCCCGCATGGGAGAGTCCATCGCGCCGGAGGACGTGTACCGGATCGCCTCCGAGCCCGGGGCCGAGCTCCCGACCGCCGGCGCCGACGGCCGCATCGTGCTGCCCGGCATGCGCAAGGCCATCATGGCCAAGACGCCGGGGCAAAAGGACTACCTGGCGGCCATCGCCGCGCACGACGTCGTCGTCGGCATCGGACCCGCCGGGACCGGGAAGACGTACCTCGCGGTGGCCAAGGCGGTCGAGGCGCTCGCGCGGAAGCGGGTCAAGCGGATCATCCTCGCCCGCCCCGCGGTCGAGGCCGGCGAGTCCCTCGGCTTCCTCCCCGGCGACCTGCAGGCCAAGGTGGACCCGTACCTGCGCCCGCTGTACGACGCCCTCGAGGACATGATGCCCCACGAGCGGGTCCAGAAGGCCCTCGAGACCCGCACCATCGAGATCGCGCCGCTGGCGTACATGCGCGGCCGGACGCTCTCGGACGCGTTCATCATCCTCGACGAGGCGCAGAACGCCACCGGCGCCCAGATGAAGATGTTCCTCACCCGCCTCGGCGTGAACAGCCGCGTGGTGGTCACCGGCGACAAGACCCAGGTGGACCTGCCCAAGCGCGAGGACTCCGGCCTGATCCAGATCGAGCGGATCCTCCCGGGCATCGACGGCATCTCGTTCTGCTACCTGCAGGAGAGCGACGTCGTCCGGCACCGCCTGGTCCGCGAGATCATCCGCGCCTACGCGGAAGACCAGGTCGGATGACGGCGGAAGCGACGCGTGTCGGCGGCCGCTGAGGTCACCGTCCACGGGCGGGTGATCCCCCTGCCGGCCGCGCTGGTGCGCCGGGCGGTGCGCACCGTGCTGGACGGCGAGCGCCGGCACGCGTCCGTCTCCGTGACCTTCCTCGGGCGCGAGGCGATGCGCCAGATGAACCAGCTCCACAAGGGCCACGACTTTCCCACCGACGTCATCAGCTTCGCGCTGCCCGATCCGCGCGGCGGCCTGCTCGGCGACCTCTACCTCTGCCGCTGGCAGGCCGAGCGCGAGGCCCGGCGGCGCGGCCTCCCGGTCCGGGAGGAACTCGCCCGCCTCGTGATCCACGGAACGCTGCACATCCTCGGGTGGGACCACGACGACGGGGCGGGGCGCGAGGCCTCGGCGATGTGGGTCAAGCAGGAGAAGTACTTGCGGAAGGTCCTGTGAGCGCCCTCTTCCACCTGATGCTCGCGCCGACGGCGCTCGTGGTCTTCGCCATCTGGGCCGCGTGGCTGGCGCTCGCCGCCGAGGCGGAGGGCGACCTGCCCCGTCCCGAGACGGAAACCGGCGGGGTGCTGCTCCTCGCGCGGCAGCTCCACCTGGCGCACCTGGCGTTGCTGGTGCTGGCCGGCGCCTCCGCCGCCACCGCCATCGTCTGGTGGGACTGGGCGCCCTTCGCCGGCGCGCTCCGGCTCCTCCTCGCGGTGGCCGTCGTGTGGGTGGTGGGAGACCTGCTCCCCCGGCTCCTCGCGTCGATCGCGCCCGACCTGGCGCGCCTGGCCCGCCCCGCGGCGGCGCGTTCGCTCGCCATCTTCGCACCGCTCTTCCGGCTCGTGGCGTGGGTGGACCGCCACGGCATGCGGCCGGCGCCGCCCGGTCCGCACCTTCCGCGGCCCGATGCGACGCGGCGCGACGCCCTCATCGGCGTCTTTTCCCTCGCCCAGATGGTGGTCTCCGAGGTGATGACCCCGCGCATCGACATCGTGGGGGTGGACCGCTCCGACAGCCGGGAGGACGTGGTCGCCACCTTCAGCCGCGCCGAGCATGCGCGGATGCCGGTCTTCGAGGAGCATCCCGACGCCGTCGTCGGCGTGGTGTACGCCAAGGACATGCTGGCGCACCTCTCGGACGACGAGACCGCCCCGCCGTGGACCACGCTCATCCGGCCGGTCCCGTTCGTGCCGACCGGCAAGTCGCTCGACCGGCAGCTGCGCGACTTCCAGCGCGGGCCCAGCCATCTCGCGGTCGTGGTGGACGAGTTCGGCGGCACGGCGGGCCTCATCACGCTCGAGGACATCCTCGAGCAGGTGGTCGGCGAGATTCACGACGAGTACGACGTGGACGAGGTGGAGCCGGTGCAGGCCGCCGGCGACGGCGCCTGGCGGGTCCAGGGCGGCGTGGCGCTCTCCGAGCTCGAGGCCCTCTTCGGTCACGACCTCGGGCGCGAGGACGTCAGCACCGTCGGCGGGCTCGTGCTGGCGGAACTCGGACGGATCCCGCGGGTCGGGGAGTCGGTGCGGGTGGGCGCGCTCGAACTCGAGGTGGAGCAGGTGAGCCGCCGCCGGGTGCGGCGGGTCCTGGCCCGGCAGCTTCCCGCCGTGGAGAGCGCGGCACCGGCGGAGGCCGAATGATCTGGGCTGCCTTCCTCGCGGGGCTGGTGCTCACCCTCTTCGGGTCGATGGCCGGCGCGGCGCTGGTGTACGTGAGCCGTGCCGAGCTCGCACGCGCCGTCTCCCGGCAACTGCGCGGGGGCTCCTCGGCGCTCGCCTGGCTCTCGCGCATCGAGTCGATGCTGACCACCGCGGCCGCCACCACCGCGTTCGGCGTGATCCTGCTGGGCGCCGCCTTCCCGGCGGTGTTCGCCGGTTCGGGCGCCGCCCTCCTCGCGCCGCTCGTCGCGCTGGTCGCGGTGCCGTTCGTGCTCTTCAGCGGCTATCTCGCCCCGCGCTGGCTCACCGCCTCGCGGGCCGATGCCGTCACCCGCATCGTGATGCCGATCCTCACCCCGTGGGCCAAGCTGCTCGGCTTCCTCCTCCCGGCGCGGCGTCCCTCCCGGGCCACCGAGTTCCGCACGCTCTGGCGCGAGGGCGCGGCGGTCGGCCTCCGGGCCGACGAGGACCTCCGCACCGTGGGCGGCGTGATGGCGTTCGCGAGCCGGCCGGTGCGCGATATCATGACGCCGCGCACCGAGCTCGTCGCGATCCCCGAGGACGCCGACCTGCAGGACGTGCTGAAGGTCTTTTCCCAGAGCGGATACAGCCGGATCCCGGTCTATCGCGGCACGCTGGACGAGATCGTGGGCATGCTCCACGCCTTCGACCTCTTCAAGCTCCGCCCCGGCGATCCGCTCCCGGTGCGGCCGGTGGCGGTCTCGCCGCCGGGCCGGCCCGCCGGCGCCCTCTTCCTCGACATGCAGCGGGAGCGGCGGCACCTGGCCGTCGTCCTCGATGAATTCGGCGGCACGATGGGGATGGTGTCGCTCGAAGACCTGCTCGAGGAGCTCGTCGGCGAGATCTACGACGAACACGACCCCGAGTCCGCCGGGCCGGTGTCCGGCGCGCCGGTGCTCGCCGAGCTCGACGGGGCCACGCCCGCCTCCGCGGTCGCGGGGCAGTTCGGCGTCACCCTGCCCAGCGCAGAGGCCTCGACCATCGGCGGGATGCTCGTCGAGCTGGCCGGCCGCATCCCCCTGGCGGGCGAGCGGTTCGTCGTGCAGGGGCTCGAGATCGACGTCGTCGCCGCGTCCGCCACGCGGGTGGACCGGGTGCTGGTGCGCCCCGGGCCGGTGCCTCCCACCCCGCTCGTTCGGGAGGCGCCGTGAGCCCCAGGACGCGGGCCAAGCCCGGCCTCGCCGAGCTGCTGCGCGCGGGCCGCCTCGACGAGTTCGTCCGGCGCGCCCTCGACCTCGAGCCCGCCGACCTCGCGGACGTGCTCTCCTCGCTGGACGACGCCGAGCGGCTGACTGCCGTCCGCGCGCTGCCGCCGGACATTTCGGGCGAGGCGCTGGTCGAGATGCCGGAGGAGGAGCACGCCGAGGATACGCTGGCGGCGCTGGAGCCCGAACAGGCGGCCGACATCGTCGACGAAATGGCCGACGACGACGCCACCGACATCCTGCAGGAGCTCGAGCCCCACGAGCAGGAGCGCATCCTCTCCGAGGTCGAGGACCGCGCCGGGGTGGACCGGCTGCTCAAGTACGACGAGGAATCCGCCGGCGGCCTGATGACCACGCAGGTCGTGTCGGTGCTCGACACGGCCACGGCGGGCGAGGCCATCGAGGAGATCCGCCGGCAGGCCGAGGAGAACGAGGGGTTCTACCAGGTCTTCGTGGTGGACGCCGGGGGCCGCCTGGCGGGCGTCCTGCCGCTCAGGGACCTGGTGACCAGCGCCCCGACCCGGCCGGTGCGGGAGTTCATGGAGCCGGCCGACATCTTCGTCACGCCCGAGCTCGACCAGGAGGAAGTCGCGCGGCTGATGTCGCGCTACAACCTGCCGAGCCTGCCGGTGGTGAACGCCGACGGCAAGCTCCTCGGCCGCGTCACCTTCGACGACGTGATCGACGTCGTCGAGGCGGAGACCACCGAGGACCTCCTCAAGTTCGGCGGCGTCTCGCCGGACGAAGAGCTGAGCGCCCCGTGGAGCGTTGCGGTGCGGAGCCGCCTGCCCTGGCTGTACGTGAACCTCATCACCGCGTTCGCGGCCGCCTCGGTGGTGCTGGTGTTCTCCAACGCGATCCAGGAACTGAAGTGGCTCGCGGTCTTCATGCCGGTCATCGCGGGGATGGGAGGCAACGCCGGGACCCAGGCGCTCGCGGTGTCGGTGCGCCGGATCGCGCTGGGCCAGGTGCCCGCCGGCGCGGCCGGCGGCATCGTGGGGAAGGAGATGGTCGTCGGGCTGGTCAACGGGCTCGCCAACGCGCTCATCGCCGGCTCCATCGCCTGGTTCGCCGCCGGCCCGAAGTTCGGCGCGGTGGTGGCCTTCGCGATGACCGGGAACCTGGCGGTGGCCGGGTTCGCCGGGGCCTTCGTTCCGCTGCTCCTCGAGCGCCTCAAGGTCGACCCGGCCATCGCGAGCTCGGTGTTCGTCACGACCTTCACCGACATGTGCGGATTCTTCCTGCTCCTCGGCATGGCCACGTGGTTCCTGGTCTAGCTTGCCCCTGCCCCCGGAACGGGTGACTTTCCAGCATGGATCGTGACGCAATGCTGCAGGGACTTCGCGAGCGCCGCCCGGCCGCGCTGGCCCGCGCCATTTCGGTGGTCGAGAACGGCCGGGAGGGCTTCGAGTCGCTGCTGAGCGCGCTCCATTCGCAGCTCGGCCGGGCACACCGGATCGGCATCACCGGCCCCCCCGGCGCCGGGAAGTCCACGCTCACCGAACGGCTGGTGGCAGCGTTCCGCGGACAGGGCCTGACCGTGGCGGTCGTGGCGGTGGACCCGACCAGCCCCTTCTCGGGCGGGGCGCTCCTCGGCGACCGGATCCGGATGGAGAGCGTGGCCCTCGACCCGGGAGTATTCATCCGCTCGATGGCCACGCGCGGATCGCTTGGCGGGCTCGCCACCACGACGCGCGAGGTCTGCGACGTGCTCGACGCGGCGGGCTTCGACCGCATCCTGGTGGAGACCGTCGGCGTGGGTCAGTCGGAGCTCGACGTGTCGCGGATGGCCGACACCAGCCTCCTGCTGCTGGTGCCCGAGTCGGGCGACGGCATCCAGACCCTCAAATCCGGCGTGATGGAGGTGGCGGACCTCTTCGTCGTCAACAAGGCGGACCGCTCCGGCGCCGACAAGCTGCGCCAGGAAATCGAGATCACCCTCGGCATCCGCCGCGGCAACGCCTTCCGCCACGTCCCGGCGCACCACGGCTTCCAGGCCCGCGCCGCGGCGAAGGCGGCGGCCACGGCCGACGACGAGGGCTCCGCCGCCTGGGTCCAGCCCGTGCTGGCCACCGTCGCCGCCAAGGGCGAGGGGGTGGACCTGGTGGTGAAGGCGCTCGACGATCACCGCGCCTGGCTGGCCCAGTCCGGCACGCTGCGGGAGCGCCGGCGCCGGCGCCTCGAGGAGCGCACCCGCGAGGTGGTGGACCGCGCGCTGGTACGTTGGGTGTGGGACGAGACCGCGGCCGAACAGGCCATCCGCGCGCGCCTCGACGACCTCGAAACGGGACGGGTGAGTCCCTACGAGCTGGCAGCCACTATCCTGGAAGGCCTGAAGCAGGGAGCCCGGTCATGACGACTGTCGAGAACACCCCGGATCGGGAGCAGCTCGCCGCCCGCGAGCGCGAGCTCGCCGCGCTGCGCGCAGAGGTCGCGGCCTGGCGCGCCAAGTTCGGCACGTTGCCGGTCCGGGACGACTCCGATTTCACTTCCGTCTCCGGGCGGAGCGTGGAGCCGGCGTACACTCCGCTCGACCTCGCGCCCGGGCTCCTCGCGCAGGGCGTGCTCCCCGGGCAGTACCCGTACACCCGCGGCATCCATCCCAGCGGGTACCGCGGCAAGCTGTGGACGATGCGCCAGTTCGCCGGCTTCGGCACGGCCGAGGACACCAACGCGCGCTACAAGTTCCTGCTCTCCCGCGGGCAGACCGGACTCTCGGTGGCGTTCGACTTCCCCACGCTGATGGGGTACGACTCCGACCACCCGCGCTCGGAGGGGGAGGTCGGGAAGTGCGGCGTGGCCATCTCCTCGCTGGCCGACATGGAGACGCTCTTCGACGGCATCCCGCTCGACCAGGTCTCGACCTCGATGACCATCAACGGGCCCGCCGCCATCATCTTCTGCTTCTACGTCGCCGCGGCGGAAAAGCAGGGCGTGCCGATCGCGCAGCTGCAGGGCACCATCCAGAACGACATCCTCAAGGAGTACATGGCGCAGCACGCCTGGATCTTCCCGGCGGAGCCGGCGCTCAAGGTCATCGTGGACCTCTTCGAATGGTCGGCGGAGCACACTCCGAAGTGGAACACCATTTCGATCTCCGGCTACCATATCCGCGAGGCCGGCGCGACCGCGGTGCAGGAACTCGCCTTCACCCTGGCCAACGGCTTCTGCTACGTGGAGCACGGGGTGGCGCGGGGACTGGCGGTGGACAGCTTCGCGCCGCGCCTCTCCTTCTTCTGGGACGTGCACAACGACTTCTTCGAGGAGATCGCGAAGATGCGGGCGGCCCGCCGGATCTGGGCCCGCCACCTGCGCGAGCGCTACCACGCGCGCGACCCCCGCAGCTGGATGATGCGCTTCCACTGCCAGACCGCCGGCGTCACGCTCGCGGCCCAGCAGCCGCTCAACAACGTGGTCCGCGTGGCGTACCAGGCGATGGCCGCCGCGCTGGGCGGCACCCAGTCGCTCCACACCAACGCCTTCGACGAGACGCTGGCCCTCCCGACGGAGGACTCGGTCCGCATCGCGCTCCGCACCCAGCAGGTCCTGGCCTACGAGACCGGCGTGCCGAACGTGATCGATCCCCTCGGCGGCAGCTATTACGTCGAGGCGCTCACCGACCAGCTCGAGCGGGAGGCGGAGGCGATCTTCGCCGAGATCGAGTCGCAGGGCGGCGTCGTGAAGGCCATCGAGGCAGGGTGGTCGCAGCGGCAGATCGCGCGCTCCGCGGCGCGGTTCCAGCACGAGGTCGAGCAGCACCAGCGCACGATCGTCGGGGTGAACGAGTTCGTCGAGGACGCCGAGGGGGAGGTGGACATCCTCCGCATCGGCGGGGAAGCGGAATCGTCGCAGCGGGCCCGCCTGGCCCGGCTCCGTGCCTCGCGCGACCAGGCGCTGGTGGACCAGCGCCTCGAGGCGCTCCGCCTGGCGGCCACGGAGGATCGCAACGTGGTCCCCGCCATGCTGGACTGCGCCCGGGCCTATTGCACACTCTTCGAAATCCGCCACGTGCTCGAGGGCGTCTTCGGAAGCTACCGGGAACCGGTCTTCTTCTGACGCCCCGGGCCGCTGGCCTGGAGGATAGAATGGCACGCACCAAGTCGTCCGCCGACCCCGTCGGCGCGCAACTCGCCCGCCTGAACGCCGTCCGGCCCGGCCGGCACCGCGTGGTCACCTGCTACCTGAAGCTGGAGCCGCGGGACCGCGCGCGAGGCAAGTACCTCATCAAGGTCAAGAACCGGGTCCGCGACCTCGAGGCGGCGCTGCCGGCGCTCGGCCTCGAGCGCGCCACCGACGAGGCGGTGCGCGCCGACCTGGCGCGCGTGCTCGACTTCCTCAAGCACCCCGGCAGCCTCCCCTCGTCGCAGGGCGTGGCCATCTTTGCCTGCGGCCCGCTCAAGCTGTGGGAAGTGGTGCCCCTGCCCGGCGTGCACCGCTCCCGCCTGGCGGTGGACCGCACCCCGCTGGTGCGCGAGCTGGCCTCGGTGGAGGACGAGTTCGGCCGGATCCTCACCGCCGTCCTCGACCGCACCGCCGCCCGGTTCTTCCAGGTCACGGCGTTCGGCGCGCACGAGGTGGAGAGCCTCGTGTCGCCGTCGACCCGCGGCGGCCGCTATCACGGCGACCAGGACGGCCCGGGATGGGGCGAGCGCAGCTTCCAGAACCGGATCCGCGAGGAGCGCCAGCGTCACCTCGAGCTCGCCGCCCGCCAGTTGCAGGTGCTCGACCGCAAGGACCCGGTCAACGGCATCGTGCTCGCCGGCAACGGCACCGACGCCGGCGCGCTCGGCCCGTTCCTCCATCCCTACCTGCTCGACCGGGTGATGGGCTCGGTGCGCCTCAACGTGAAGTCGGTGACGGCGGCCGAAGTGCTGGCCGCCACCCTGGCCGTCCGTCACGAGTGGGAACGGACCTCCGAACTGCTGCTGATGCACGAGCTCGAGGAGGGGCTGGGCACCGGGTGGGCGGTGGACGACGTGCGCGACACCCTCAAGGCGCTCGGCCGGGGCCAGGTGCGCACCCTGCTCGTCGATCCCGACGTGGCGGAGCCCGGCTATCGCGCGCTCGCCTCCGGGCGGCTCGCGGTGATGGAGGCCGACCTGCGCGGGGAGCCGGACGTGGTCCCCGTCATCGACGTCCTCGACGACGCCATCGAGGAAGCGCTGCGGCAGCGGATCGCCGTGGACGTGGTCTATCAGCCGACGGCCAAGAAGGCCATCCATGGCCTGGCCGCCCTGCTGCGGTTCCGCTAGCCGACGCGTGCCGTTCGATTTCCCAGACAGGAGCCTCAGCGCATGACCCGCACCAAGTCTCCCGCCCGGCCCATCCGCGTGCTCGTGGCCAAGCCCGGCCTCGACGGGCACGACCGTGGCGCCAAGGTGGTCGCCGCGGCCCTGCGTGACGCCGGGATGGAAGTCATCTACACCGGCCTGCACCAGACGCCGGAGATGGTCGCCGCCGCGGCGGTGCAGGAGGACGTCGACGTCGTGGGGCTCTCCATCCTCTCGGGCGCCCACATGACGCTCTTCCCCCGCGTGCGCCAGCTGCTGGACGCGCAGGGGCGGCAGGACATTCTCCTCACCGGCGGCGGCATCCTCCCCGCCGAGGACGTCGAGGCGCTGCAGCGCCTCGGCACCGGGCGCCTCTTCGGCCCGGGCACGCCGACCTCCGACCTGGTGGAGTACATCCAGGGCTGGGCGGCCGAGCACCTGAAGGACTGACGTGCGCCCCGCTCCCAAGTCGGCCTCCACGGCTGCTTCGGCCAGCCGTCTCCGGCTCCTGACCGACGAGTACCGCGCGCTCGCGCACCGGCTCGAGGCCGGCGGCGGCGCGTCGCGCGTGGCCAAGATGCACGCCAAGGGCCAGCTCTCCCCCCGCGAACGCGTGGAACAGCTGCGCGACCCGGGCACGCCCTGGCTCGAACTCGGCCTGCTCGTAGCCTACGACCAGTACGATGGCCAGGCGCCCGGCGCCGGCGTCATCACCGGCCTCGGCGTCGTCGAGGGCAGGGAAGTCGTGATCGTGTCGAACGACGCCACGGTCAAGGCGGGCTCCTGGTGGCCCGAGACGATCCGGAAGATCCTCCGGGCGCAGGAAGTGGCCATGCGCCAGCGGATCCCGATCATCTACCTGGTGGACAGCGCCGGCGTGAACCTCCCGTACCAGGGCGGGGTGTTCCCCGGCCAGTACGGCGCCTCCCGCATCTTCTACTACAACTCGATCATGCGCCGCTACCTGCACGTCCCGCAGGTCAGTGCCGTCATGGGGAGCTGCGTGGCCGGCGGCGCGTACCTGCCCGCGCTCTCCGACGTGATCTTCATGGTGGACGGCACCAGCTTCATGGGCCTCGGCGGCCCGAACCTGGTCAAGGGCGCCACCGGGCAGACGGTGGACGCGGAATCGCTGGGCGGCGCGCGGACCCACACCGCCGTGAGCGCGGTGGCCCACTACCGCGCCGCCAACGACGGCGAGTGCCTCCAGCGGATCCGGGAGTACGTGGGCCGGCTCCCCCGCCTCGAGGGCGTGCGCCACCAGGTGCGCGCCCTGCGGCCGCCCAAGCGGGACCCCGCCGAGCTGTACGACCTGCTGCCGCACGACCACCGCATGTCCTACGACATGCCGCACCTCCTCGAGTGCGTGCTCGACGGCGGCGCGCTCGACGAATTCCAGCCGGACGTGGCCCGGGAGATGATCTGCGGCCACGGGCACCTCGAGGGGTGGCCCGTGGCGGTGATCGCCAACCGGCGCGGGCTGGTCAAGGGTCCCGAGGGCAGCCGCCCGAAGTTCGGCGGCATCGTGTACACCGAGAGCGCGGAGAAGGTCGCGTATTTCATCGAGACGGCCAGTCGGGAGCGCATCCCGCTCCTTTTCATCCAGGACGTGAGCGGCTTCATGGTGGGCCCCGAGGCGGAACACTCGGGGATCATCCGCGCCGGCGCCCGCTTCGTCGAGGCCATGGCGACGGCGGTGGTGCCCAAGATCGTGCTGACGGTCAACCACGCCTCCGGCGCCGGGTATTACGCGATGGCGGGGCAGGGATTCGACCCCGACTTCATCCTGTCGTGGCCCACCGGCCGGATGGCGGTGATGGAGGGGGAATCGGCGGTCTCCGCCGTGCACGGGCCGGAGATCGAGAAGGCGCGGCTGGCGGGCGCGGAGCCGCCGGCCGCGGTCAAGGGCGCCATGGACTCGATGCGCGCCGACTACGAACACCAGCTCGACGCCAAGTTCGCCGCTGCCCGCGGCTACCTCGACGCCATCGTCACGCCGGAAGAGACCCGCGACCAGCTGGCCTTCCTGCTCCGGACGGTGTCCAACTACGGCGGACCGCATTTGGGTCCCTTCGTCCTTCCTCCGCTCGACATGGTGACCCAGCGCTGATGCGACGCTTCCCAGTCTGGCTCCTCGGGGCGGCCGTCCTCGGCTGCGCCCCGGCAGTGCACCCGCCCAAGCCGAACATCGATCCCGGCAAGCTCGAGACCCCCGGCCTGCCGCCCCCGGCCCTCCCGGAGAGCGGACGCGCCGAGGTGCGGCCGGTTGCCTCGCCCGACGCCGCGCTGGCACGAGGCTGGATGCCGCTTGGGGCCACCCACGCCGACGCCTTCGTGGCCGCCCATCCCGAGTGGGACGGGCGCGGCGTGCTCATCGGCATCCTCGACAGCGGGATCGACGCCGGCGTGCCCGGGCTGCAGCGGACGCCGACCGGCAATCCGAAAATCCTCGACCTCCGGGATTTTTCCGGCGAGGGCGCGGTCCCGCTCGCCAGGCTCCAGCCCGAGGGCGACTCGGTCCGGATCGGGGGGATCCTGCTGGCCGGGATGAGCCGCGTGCGCGCACTCAACACGGCCGGCCCGTGGTACGGCGGCATCCTGCGCGAACGGCCGCTCGGCGACATGCCCGCCTCCGACCTCAACGGCGACGGCGACGACTCCGACTCGCTCGCGGTGCTCGTCACCCAGGCCAGCGACGGGTGGGTGCTCTTTGCCGACACCGACGGCAACGGGTCGTTCGCCGGGGAGCGGCCGATCCGCGACTATCTCCGCGGCCGCGACACCTTTGGCTGGGCCCAGCCGCAGCAGGCCTCGCCGATCACCATCGCCGCAAACCTCGCCACGGTGAACGGCGAGCCGGCGCTCGACCTCTTCTTCGACAACAGCGGACACGGCACGCACGTGGCAGGCATCGCGGCGGGGAACGACCTGTACGGCATCGGCGGCTTCGACGGCGTGGCGCCCGGCGCCCAGCTCATCGGCGTGAAGCTCGCCAACGACGCGCACGGCGGCGTCACGGTCAACGGGAGCATGCTGCGCGCGCTCGACTACGCCATCCGGTTCGCGCGGGCCCGGCAGCTGCCGCTGGTGCTCAACATGAGCTTTGGGGTGGGGAACGAGTTCGAGGGCACGGCGCGGATCGACCAGATCGTTGATTCCGTCCTCGCCGCCAATCCCGACGTCCCGATGGCCATCAGCGCCGGCAACGACGGGCCGGGGCTCTCGACCGTCGGCTTTCCCGGGTCGGCGGCGCGCGCCCTCGGCGTCGGCGCCACCTTCCCGCTCACCTTCCTGGCCGGTGCGCCGACCGACGGACGACCCGATCCGGTGGCGTATTTCTCGGCGCGGGGCGGCGAGATCGCCAAGCCCGACCTCGTCACGCCGGGCGTTGCCTACTCGACGGTGCCTCGCTGGGACATCGGCGAGGAACGCAAGGGCGGCACCAGCATGGCGTCTCCGCACGCCGCCGGGCTCCTCGCGCTCCTCGTCTCGGCGGCCCGGGCGGATCACCTGACGCCCCCGAACGCGCGGGAGCTCAAGCAGGCGCTCATGGTCACCGCGCATCCGATCGTGGGAGCCACCTATCTCGACCAGGGCGCCGGCACGCCCGACGTCCAGGCGGCGTGGAACTGGCTGCGCGAGGGACATTTGGTCCCCGAGATCTGGGCCAGCGCCGACGGAGGCCAGGGCGCGCTCGCGGCCTTTCGTCGTGGCGGGCTCGCGGGGCCGGGTGATACGCTGCAGCGTTTCCGGCTCGAACGTCCAGCCGGCGTCCCGCCCCTGGCCGTGACGCTCCGGAGCGACAGCCCGTGGCTCGTGGCGCCCCGGCAGGTGGAGGCGGGCGCCGGCACCAGCACCGTCACGGTGTCGTACCGCCGCGAGCTGCTCAGAGGCCCGGGCGTGCACGTCGGCATCGTGACCGGCTGGGGCCCCGACTCGCTCGCCGGTCCGCTCTTCCGGCTCGTCAATACGGTGGTGGTCCCGGTGCGGGCCGACACGGCCGTCGGGCCGGTGTCGCTGGCCGCGGGAGAGTCGGAGCGGGTTTTCTTTGCCGTGGACTCCGGCCGCCCGTTCTATGCGCGGATCAATTCCGATTCGGCGGGTCCGACGCTCCTGGGTGCGCTGCACCAGCCGAGCGGCCAGCCGAACCTGGATCAGGACGCCGAGCCGGCGGGGAGTGGGGCGGCGGCGGCGCTCTTCGTGGTGGACGCCGCGGATGCGACGGCCGGGGTCTGGGAGGCCGATGCCCTCGGGTCGCCGATCGCGCCGGGGTCCACCACGGTCACCATCCGGACGTCGCCGGTGCGGATCGGCCTGACACGGAATCCGCAGGGCGTCGAACTCGCCCTCGACAACCGGACGACGAAGCCGGCCGAGCTGCAGGTCGGCGTCGTGCTCCTCGGCGGCGAGCGGGGCGTGGTGGTTCCGGGCCACGCAGGGGAGGCGCAGGACGTGCCCTTCGCCGTGCCGGCCTGGGCGCACGACCTCCGCGTCGATTTCGAGATGCCGGCCGCCGCGTGGTCCCGCTTCACCGACTTTGCGGCCACCATCTACGATCCGTCGGGCCGAATCCTTGGAAATGAGCCGCTCAACTACGCGCGCGGCCGGCTGAACGCCGAGATTCCCGCCAGCCTCGCGGGCCAGCAGCTGGTGGTGCGCCTCACGCCCGCGCTCGCGGATTCGGCCGACCGGGGCGGATGGACGATGCGTCTCCGCATCCGGCTGTACGGCACGGAGCCGGTGGCGCTCGAGCCTGCGCCCGGGTCGGAACCGCAGCAGGTGCGCGTCGCGGCCGGGGCGACCACCGTCCTCCGGTTCCTCCTGCCCGCTTCCTCGTGGCCGATGCCCGACGCGTTCTTCCCCCTCGGCGAGGCGATCGTGCTCGACGGCAATCTCCGGTGGACCCGGGAAGCCGGGCTCCCCGCTCCGTTCGGCCCGGTGATGCGATGAGCGCGCGCATCGTCCGGATCGCCGGCGGCCAGGGCTTCTGGGGCGACTGGCTGGAGGCGCCAGTCCGCCAGGTCGAGGGCGGGCCGATCGACTACCTCATGATGGACTACCTGGCCGAAGTGACCATGTCCATCCTGCAGAAGCAGAAGTCGCGCAACCCCGAGGCGGGCTACGCGCGCGATTTCGTGCCGCTCATGGGCCGGATCCTCCCCGCGATCGTCGCGAAGGGAATCCGCGTCACCTCCAATGCCGGCGGGGTGAATCCCCGCGGCTGCGCGGAGGCGGTGCTGCGGCTGGCCCGGGAACACGGGTTCGCCGGGAAGCTCAGGGTCGGTCTCGTCAGCGGCGACGACCTCCTGCCACGGCTCGACGAGCTGCTCGCCGCCGGGCACCAGCTGCGGGACATGGAGACCGGACAGCCGCTCTCCGACATCCGGAGCCGCGTCCTCTCCGCCAATGCGTACCTCGGCATGGCGCCGATGGTCGAGGCGCTCGACCGCGGCGCCCAGGTGGTCATCACCGGGCGGGTCACCGACACCGGGCTCACCCTCGCGCCGATGTTCCACGAGTTCGGCTGGGATCCCGACGACTGGGACAAGGTGGCCGCCGGCACCGTGGCGGGGCACATCATCGAGTGCGGCGCGCAGAGTTCGGGCGGGAACCTCCTCAAGGACTGGCGCAAGGTGAAGGGGATGGCCAATCCCGGGTTCCCGATCGTCGAGGCCTCGGACGACGGCAGCTTCGTCGTCACCAAGCACCCCGGCACCGGCGGCGTGGTGTCCATCGCGTCGGTCACGGAACAGCTGGTCTACGAGATGGGCAATCCGCACGAGTACATCACGCCCGACGGCGTGGCCGACTTCACCACCATCCGGCTCGAGCAGGCGGGCAAGGACCGCGTGCGGGTCACCGGCATCCGCGGCGCGCCCCGCACGCCGATGCTCAAGGTCTCCATCGCGTACTCCTACGGCTTCAAGGCCGTCGGCACCCTGGTCTACAGCTGGCCCGACGCCTACGACAAGGCGCGGGCGGCCGATCGCATCCTGCGCCAGCGGCTCAAGGACCTCGGCCTCGAGTTCGAGCAGGTCCTGACCGAGTTCGTCGGGGTGGACGCCACCCACGGGCGGCTGGCCGGGCCCGCCGATCCCGAGGCCCCCGAGGTGCAGCTCAGGGTTGGAGTGCGCTCGACTGACCGGGCGGCGGTGGAGCGCTTCACCCGGGAAATCGCGCCGCTGGTGCTGACCGGCCCGCCAAGCGTGACCGGGTTCGCCGGCGGTCGGCCGCAGGTGGAGGAGGTCGTCGCCTACTGGCCCGCGCTCATCGACCGCACCGCCGTGGAGCCCGGCGTGCGCGTCGAGATCCTGGAGGCCTGATGCCCGCGCCCAAGTCGGTTCCCCTGCAGCTCCGCTACCTGGCCCACGCCCGTTCCGGCGACAAGGGCAACTCCGCCAACGTGGGGCTCATCGCCCTCGAGCCGGAGTGGTACGACCTCCTCCGCCGCCAGGTGACCGTGGCGCGGGTCCGTCGCCACTTCCGTGGCATGGTGAGCGGCGTCGATCGCTACGAGTTGCCGAACCTCTCGGCGCTCAACTTCCTGCTCCACGGCGCGCTCGACGGCGGCGGCACCATCTCCCTCAAGACCGACGCGCAGGGCAAGGTGTACTCCACGGCGCTCCTTCGGATGGAAATCCCGGTGCCGCCCGCGGTGGCCCGCGCGGCGCGGAAGGCGGCCCGGTGAGCCCCCCGCTCCGCGTCGGGCTCGAGGAGGGCGTGCTCACCCTGACGCTCGACCGCCCCGACAAACGCAACGCGCTCGACACCCCGACGCTCGACGCCCTGCACGCGGCGCTGGAACGGGCCGACCTCGACGCCGGCGTGCGCGTGGTGGCGATCCGCGGGGCGGGGAAGGACTTCTGCGCCGGCGCCGACCTCGACGAACTGCTGGCGAGTGCGGCGCATTCGCCGGAGCAGAACGAGAAGGCCGCGCTCCACATGGGCGGGCTCTTTGTCAGGATTCGAGAGCTGCCCAAGCCGGTAGTGGCGGTGGTCCACGGCCGGGCGCTCGCCGGCGGCGCCGGGCTCGCCACCGCTTGCGACCTGGTGGTGGCTGCGGCCAGCTCGCACTTCGGTTACCCGGAAATCCAGCGCGGCTTCGTCCCCGCGATGGTGATGACCCTGCTCCGGCGCCTGACGGGCGAGAAGCTCGCCTTCGACCTCGCCGCCACCGGCCGCGTGCTCACGGCCGCCGAGGCGCTTTCCGCCGGACTGGTCTCGCGCGTCGTTCCGGACGCCGCGTTCGAGGCGGAGTGCGGCAAGCTGCTGGCCGCGCTCGCGGCGACCAGCGGTTCGGCGCTGGCCCTGACCAAGCGCCAGTTCTACCAGCTCGACGGACTGCCGTTCGAGGAGGGCATCGCGCTGGGCGCGCAGGTCAACGCGCTCGCCCGCAGCACACCGGACTTCAAGCGGGCCATTGCGGCCTTCCTCAAGAAGTGAGAACGCTCCGGCTCGGCCTCTCCCTGGGCGGCCTCGTGGCGGCGGTCCTCGCCATCTCCCGCGACGACCGCCGGATCGGGTGGGTGGCCATCGGCCTGCTCGGCGCCTCCGTCGGGATCCGGGTGGTCCAGGCGATAGTCCGGCGGCGGCAGGCGGCGGGCGCTGGCGCGCCGGGCTCGCAGGAGTAGTTTGCGCGCGCGGGCGCCGGCCCGCGTGACCACGATCCCCTCCATTCGACCGGGCCACCGCATTCTCGCCGGGTGACCACTCTGCTCATCGAGCGGCTCGGCCAGGCCCGCGAGGCCCTCCTCCGGCATTACGGCTTCTCCGCGTTCCGCCCCGCGCAGCGCAAGGTGATCCAGTCCGTCCTGGCCGGCCGGGACACCCTCGCGGTGCTGCCCACCGGCGGCGGCAAGTCGGTCTGCTTCCAGGTCCCTTCGCTCGTCCTTCCCGGGCTCACCGTCGTGGTTTCCCCGCTGCTGTCGCTGATGCAGGACCAGGTCGAGGCGGCGCGCAAGCGCGGCCTTCCCGCGGCGGCGCTCAACAGCACCCAGGAACCAGAGGAGCGAGATGCCGTGCTCGCGGCGCTCCGCGAGGGGAGTGTGCGGTTGCTGTACGTCTCGCCGGAACGGCTGGAGCGGCTCGCCGGTGCGCTGCCCCGGCTGGGCGCGCTGGTGTCCCTCCTCGCGGTGGACGAGGCACACTGCATCAGCGAGTGGGGCCACGACTTCCGGCCGAGCTACCGGCTCCTCCTCGCGGCCCGCATTCGACTCGGCCGCCCGCCCGTGGTGGCCCTCACCGGGAGCGCCACCCCGGGTGTGCGCCGGGACATCGCCGCCTCGCTTCGGCTCGGCGCCGGCCGGCGGTGGGACCTCCATCTCGATTCGTTCGACCGGCCGAACCTCGTCTTCGGAGTGGTGCGCGTCCCGGCGGAATCCGATCGCTTCCCCGCGCTGCTCGGCGAGCTGTCGCACCGGCTGGGAACCGCCATCGTGTACGCGCCGACCCGCCGGGTCACCGAAGGCCTGGCCCGCTCGCTCCACTATGCCGGATACCGGAGCGCGGCCTACCACGCCGGCCTCGACCGCGCGCGGCGCCAGGAGGTGCTCCACCGGTTCCTCGGCGGGGAGCTCGACGTCGTGACCGCCACCAGCGCCTTCGGCATGGGGATCGACAAGCCGGACGTGCGGGTCGTGGTGCACTGGACGATGCCGCCGACGCCGGAGTCCTACTATCAGGAAGCGGGGCGTGCGGGGCGCGACGGACGGCCCTCGCGCTGCGTGCTGCTCTTCCGCAAGGGCGACGCGGAACTGCACCGCCGCCAGCTCGACGTCACCTTTCCCGCGGCCGCGCTCGTGGAGCGCGCGTGGTCGGATGCGGGCGCGATGGCCCGGCTCCCCTCGAACGTGCAGGCGTCGGTTGAGCGGTTGAGAAGGGAACTCGGGGGGCAGGGCAGGGCGGTGGACTGGAGCGGTGTGCGTCGCCGCCGGCAGGGCGCCGAGGAGCGGATCAGGGCGATGGAGCGGTATGCGGGAAAGGGCGTTTGCCGCCGCGCCGCGCTACTGGGCTATTTCGGAGAGGGCCTGAAGGAGTGCCACGGGTGTGATCAGCATCCCGCCAGGTAGCATCGACGGGCTTCCCCTGCTTCCCCCGCTTCCCCGCTTTCCCGCCTACTTCGCTGGCAGCGCCACGCTCACGCTGTCGCTGCCCCGGGTCACGAACAGGCCCTGGGCGCCGTTCGCGCCGAGTCGTGCCTGGACCGAGGCCTCGTTCTCCGGGGACCTCAGGCGGAATGACGGGGAGCCGCCGCGCTGCAGGTTGAGGGTCACGACCGGCTGGGAGGTTGTGTCGAAGAGGAAGAGCGCCGGACGCCCCATGTCGTCCACCAGGAGGCCGGTCCGCCAGCGCCCCTGGTCGTCCTGCAGGTTGAGCCCGACCCCGCTCGCGTCGAACGCGAAGCTGCCGCGCGGCTTTCCGGCGGCGTCCACGACCACGAAGGAGCGCGCCTCGACCACGCCGTTCGCCGGCCAAAGGCGTCCCCACATCAGCCCGAGGATGGACAGCACGAGCGTCAGGATGACGGTCCACCGGAGGCTCCGGTTGTGCTTTTCCAGCACCCGCACCCGCTGTTCAACTGATTCCAGATCTGACACGAGTCCCCCTTGTGGTGCCTCTGGCCTGCGCGACCTTCCTTCCCCGCTTCCCCGCTTTCCCGCTTCCCCGCTTCCCCGCCTACTTCGCCACCACCTTGTACACCCGCCCCGACGCCATCGTCATGTACACCTCGCCCGCGGCGTCCTCACCGAAGCCCGATACGTTGTCGGCCGGGATCGGGAGGGCCCACGTCGTGACCTCGGTCGCGCTGCCGTCCGACGCCCGTCGGAGCGAGCGGAGGGTGTTGTCGCAGAAATCGCCGTAGAGGTAGGTGCCCTGGCGTCCGGGGATCGCCGTGCCCCGGTACACGACTCCGCCCATGACGGCGCAGCCCAGCGAATGGTCGTATTCGAAGACCGGTGGCGTGAGGCCGGCGGACGGGCAGGCGGTGGCGGGATGCCAGCAGAGCGTGCCCTCCCGGTAGGGCCAGCCGAAGTTCTTTCCGGCCTGTCCATACGCGGCGTAGTCGATCTCCTCGCGGTTGTCCTCGCCGACGTCCCCCAGCCAGAGGTCCCCCGTCTTCCGGTCGAAGCTCCAGCGGTAGGGGTTCCGGAGCCCGACGTGGTAGATCTCTCCCAGCCACCCCGGGCGCCCGACGAACGGATTGGTCGGCGGGATGCGGTACGGCGTGCCGCCGTCCACGTCGAGCCGCAGCATCTTGCCAAGGAGCGAGGTGCTGTCCTGAGCGGGGCTCGTGGGCACTCCGCCCGTCTCGCCGTCGCCCGGGGCCAGGTAGAGGTAGCCGTCGCGGCCGAACGCCAGCGACCCGCCGTAATGAATGGCGTAGCTCGGCTGGCTGAACTGGATGAGGGTCCGCACCGGCACCGGGCTCGCGTGATCGAGCGAGGCGTCCGCGATGAGTTCGACCAGTTGGGTGTCCTCGTTGGGGTCGACGAGATACACGAACAGCCGGTGGTTGCTGGCGTACTGTGGATGGAAGGCGAGGCCGAGGACGCCATACTCGCGCGCCACGCCGGGCACGCCGGTCAGTCCCGTGAGGTTCACGTAGGCGGAGTCTTGCTTGACCCCGTTCTTCCGCAGGACGATCCGCCCGCCGCGCTCCAGGATCATGAGGCGGGTCGCGTCGCCCGGTGGCGTGGTCACGAGGATCGGGAAGTCGTACCCGCTGTCCACCGGTGCGAGCGCCAGGTCGGCGGGCGGCGCGGCCGGTCCGGACCCGTCGCTGCACGCGAGCGCCAGGACCGACACGGCCAGCAGGCCGTAACGAATCCCTCGTCCAGTCAGGGGCGGGCGAGCGGCCATTGGTGTTCCCGTTCCGTGGTGCAGGGGGTGCCCCTCCGGGGCGATGGCGGCAATCTAAGGAACCTCGGCGTATTCCGCCCCTCCAGTGGCGACCGAACCCCTTCCGTCATTGCGAGGAGGGCCCGCGAGGGGCCGCGGAAGCAATCTCGGCCGGAGTGCTTCGGCCACGGCGCCGCCTCGCAACGACAGCCGTACCGCACGATGATATCGTCGCCCTGTCATGGTAGATTTCGAAAACGTGATTCCTCCACCCCGGGCCGGCCATGGACCTTCCGTTCTATTTCAGCGAGCAGCACAACCAGGTGCGCGAGATGGTGCGCGAGTTTGCCCGCACCGAGGTGGCTCCCGTCGCACGGGAACTCGACCGCACCTCCGCCTTTCTGTGGGACGGCGTCCGGAAGATGGGCGACCTCGGCCTCCTCGGCGTCCCCTGGCCCGAGGACCTCGGCGGGGCGGGGATGGACCAGATCTCCTACTACATCGTTTTGCACGAGCTGGCCAAGGTGGACGCGAGTCACGCCCTGACGGTCAGCGCGCACACCAACCTCGGCACTTCACCGATCGTTGATTTCGGCACTCCGGCGCAGCGGAAGCGATACGTGCCGCTCCTGGCGTCGGGCAAGGTGCTCGGCGGCTTCGGGCTCACCGAGCCGGGCGCCGGCAGCGACGCCGGCGGCACCGCCACCACCGCCGTCGACAAGGGCGACCACTACCTCCTCAACGGCTCCAAGGTCTTCATCACCCACGCCGGCGTGGGCGAGATCTTCTCCGTCACGGCCCGCACCTCCCCCGGGCCGGGCCACCGCGGCATCACGAGCTTCATCGTCACCAAGGACACGGTGGACCTCGATCGCTGCCGCGAAGTCGGTGTCGGGCATGCCGAGGACCTCCCCAAGACGCCGGGGGTCCGCTCGGGCAAGAAGGAAGACAAGATGGGCTGGCGGTCCTCCGACACCCGCGAGCTGATCCTCGAGGACGCGATCGTGCCCAAGGAAAACGTCCTGGGGGCGGTGGGCAACGGGTTCGTCAACTTCCTCAAGACGCTCGACGCCGGCCGGATCGGCATCGCCGCCGTCTCGCTCGGGATCGCGGAGGGCGCGTACGAGGAAGCCGTGCGCTACGCCGGGGTTCGCAAGCAGTTCGGCCAGGCCATCGGGAACTTCCAGGGCGTGAGCTTCCAACTGGCCGACATGGCCACCGAGATCCAGGCCGGTACCCATCTCCTGTACCACGCCGCCTGGCTCAAGCAGAACGGCAAGCCCTTCAAGCAGGAGGCGGCCATGGCCAAGCTCTACTGCTCGGAACTGGCCATGCGGGTCACCACCAAGGCGGTCCAGGTCTTCGGCGGGTACGGCTATACGACCGACTATCCGGTGGAGCGGATGATGCGGGACGCCAAGGTCTGCGAGATCGGGGAAGGGACCAGCGAGATCCAGCGTATCGTCATTGCCCGTCATATCTTAGGCGCCCTCGACGCCTCGTAGCTCCGGCCGGTCTATTGCCCGAACCGGCGGCCGGCCATATCATTGGTTCATGAAGTTGGCTGCACCCTCACTTTCGATGGTCATGATCGCCTCCCGGGTCCGAGCCTGGGGGGCGACTGCGCTTGGTGTATTCGCTCGGTTATCCGGTTTCACCGCGCTCCACGAACGCCCCGTACCGGCCGGTCCGGCCGGGCGTTCCGGAGCCGGGGCACCGGCCCTGCTGGTTCGTAGAATTCGTTCGTTGTTTGCGGGATTCCCGCACTCCGTTTGGTCCCGCGCGGTCTCGGTCCTCGCCCTTGCCTCCGGGGAACGCCCCCGGACCGTCCGGCTCCGCCGGTCGGAGGGGTGGTCCGCCGCGTGGGATTTCCCCGTACTGACCGGTCTCTCCTTCGACCTGGCCCCACCGGGCCGGGCCGCTGCGTTGGTGCCGGTCGAGGTCTGCACACTTGAAGCGCGAACTGCTCATCAATGGAGGCCGGCGGGAGACCCGCGTGGCCATCCTCGAGGACGACCGGCTCGTCGAGCTGCTCTACGATCGTCCTGATCAGCGCCGTTCCCTCGGCGACATCTATCTCGGCCGCGTCGACGCGGTCCTCCCGGGCATCCAGGCCGCCTTCGTAGACATCGGCCTGGAAAAATCGGCCTTCCTGCACGCCTCCGACCTCCTCGAGCCCGAGGAGGACGACGATCCCGACGACCGCGACGACGAAGCCGATGACGTCCCCGACGCCGACGAGACGGAGGCGGCGGAAAAGCGCCCCCGCGACAAGGCCCCCCGCCAGCGGGAGGTCAGCGACCGGGACGCCGTCCCCAACATCCAGGACCTCCTCAAGAAGGGTCAGACGATCCTGGTCCAGGTGACCAAGGAACCCATCAGCACCAAGGGCTCCCGGGTCACCGCGCAGATCTCCCTCCCCGGCCGCTTCCTGGTGTACATGCCGTTCGCCTCGCGCGTCGGCGTGAGCCGGAAGATCGAGAGCCGCGAGCAGCGCTCCAGGCTGCGCGACATGGTCAAGAAGGCGATGCCGGAGGACGCCGGCGGGATGATCGTGCGGACCGTGGCCGAGGGGGTCACCGAGGAGCAGGTGGCGCGCGAGGTGGAGTCCCTCGTCAGTCTCTGGAAGAAGATCAACAAGAAGAAGGGCTTCGTGCACGCGCCGGCGCTCGTGCAGCGGGAGACCAGCCTGACCCGCGGCATCATCCGCGACCTCTTCAGCGACAAGGTCGACGCGCTGCACGTGGACTCCAAGGAGCTCTACAACGAGGTGGCCCAGTACCTCGAGCAGGTCGACCCCGACCTGATGCAGCGGGTGCACCACTACACCGGCGAACAGCCGCTCTTCGACAAGTTCGACATCGAGTCGGAAATCCGCGATCTCTTCAAGCCGCGCTGCGAACTGCCCACCGGCGGGTCGATCATCATCCAGCCCACCGAGGCGCTGGTGTCGATCGACGTGAACACCGGCCGCTACACCGGCAAGAAGGACCCGGAAAAGACGATCCTCCGCACCAACATCGAGGCCGCCAAGGAAATCGCCCGGCAGCTCCGGCTTCGCGACGTGGGCGGCATCATCGTCTGCGACTTCATCGACATGGACACCAAGTCCAACCGGGACAAGGTGCTCCAGGAGCTGCGGACCCACCTCTCGCGGGACCGCGCCCGGACCAAGGCGTTCGCCGTCTCCGAGCTTGGCCTCATCGAGATGACTCGCCAGCGGGTGCGGCCCTCGCTCTGGGCCTCGCAGACCACCGAATGCCCGACCTGCGCCGGGAGCGGCCGCGTCTTCAAGCCCGAGATCGTGACCCGCCGGCTGGAGCGGTCGCTCCGCCGGGCCGGGCACGAGCACCGGGAGCGCCAACTGGCCGTCCGGCTCCACCCCGAGGTGGCGCTCTACATGCTCGAGGAGGAGCCCAAGCTCCTCCAGGCCCTGGTCCGGGCCACCGGGCTGGAACTGGAGCTCCGGGACGATCCGATGATGCGGCTGGACGAGTTCCGCCTCATGAGCCGGCCGGGGGGGCGGGATGTGACGGAGCTCTACGCGGTGGCGTAGAGCGGCGAGGCAGGGGGCAGGGAGGCAGGGCGAGGCAGGTGGGCAGGGAGGCAGGTGGATAGGGAGGCAGACAGGCCACCGATCGTCACCCCGGCGAAAGCCGGGGTCCATCGTCCCTCCCGCAACTGGATCCCGGCCTGCGCCGGGATGACGCCCTGCCGAATGGTGGCTTCACCTGACGTGCCCCCACTCCTTGACCTAACGCCCACCCCCGACTAGACTTCTGGGCTTGCTGCGGAACCACCATTTGGCGACGAGTTGATTTATGTACGCGATTTTCAAGGCCCTGGGCAAGCAGTTCCGTGCGGAGAAGGGCAAGGTCGTGCGCCTTCCCCTCATGGACGCCGAGCCGGGCTCGAAGGTCATCTTCGACGAGGTGCTCCTGTCTTCCGACGGGACCACGGTCAAGGCCGGGACGCCTCTGGTCAAGGGCGCCAAGGTGACTGCCGAAGTCGTCGGGGATGGCAAGGAGCCCAAGATCTACGTGTTCAAGTTCAAGCGGCGGAAGGGCTATCGCCGCAAGACGGGTCATCGGCAGAAGTTCACCGAGGTCCGCATCACTGACGTCAAGGTAGGGTGAGGCTCGGATGGCACATAAAAAGGGCGTCGGCTCCAGCCGCAACGGTCGGAACAGCAATCCGCAGTACCTCGGCATCAAGAAGTTCGGGGGCGAGCGGGTGGTGTCCGGCAACATCATCGTCCGTCAGCGCGGAACCAAGTTCCACGCCGGCAAGAACGTCGGGCAGGGGAGCGACGACACGCTCTTCGCCATGGCCGACGGCGTCGTGAAGTTCGAGTACCGGGACAAGAACCGGAAAAAGGTCTCGGTGTACCCGGAAGCCGCCAGCGCCTGAGTCCCGGCCTGGCCCGAAGCACCAAGGGGATGCGGCAGGCGCCGCATCCCCTTATTCATTCCGGCAACGGCCCCGGGAAGGTTCGAAGTGAAACATTCGCACCGCTCCGGCCGTCAGGCTGGCTGATCCCGAACTCGGAGCACATATGGCGTCCATCTTTTCCCGCCTGAACCAGGAACTCGAGAACTTCGGCCGCCGGGCCGGTGCCGCCCTCGACGAGGGCCGGCTGCAAATCGAACTCCTCAGGGTCAAGCGCCGCCGCGACAACGCGGCCCGCGACCTCGGCATGATCGCCTACCACCGCGAAAAGGGCGTGGCCCCCGACCAGCGTCGGGTCGATGCCCTGGTCCTCAAGATCGGGGACCTCGAAACCCAGATCGCCTCGCTCGAGGCGCAGATCGCCACCCAGAAGGCCGAGGTCGTGTCGGTGTCGGAGACGCCGGAGCCAGATTCCAGTGCAGCCGAGGCGGCCTCAGATGTCGCTTCGGAGAGCAACGCGCAGGACTGACCTCAGAGCCCCCCGCCGGACACCAGCTCGAACCGGAGGGGGGCTCCGGCCATCTCGACCATCAGCACCGTGTGCGGCTTCCGCTTGAGGATCAGGAACGCCACCAGGCTGCCGCCGCCGGAGAGTTCGGCCCGGTAGGCGTCGAAGGCCCCGGCCGGCACCATCGCCGTCTGGGATCCCACCACGCGCAGCGTCATCTGGGTCACCTGGTTCGTCCCCGCGCTGTACATCGGAAATTCCCATCCGGCCGCATCGGCCCACGGCAGCGCGGGGAGCAGCGCCTGCAGCGAGTTGTCGTCCACGGTTCCCGCTGGCAGCGTGGTGTCCACCGAGAACGCGTTGGGTCCGTCGGCCGTCACGGCCTGGACCTTTCCGGCCACCCGCCCGCCCGCGTAGGTGATCTCGATGCTCCCCGGCATCCCGCGGGCGGTCCCGGACTGGGAGACTCGTTCCGCCTGGCCGTCGGGAGAGAGCTGCACCATCGTGGACTGCTCCATGAGGGTGCCGATGACCGTCTGCTCGTGATAGCTGAAGCCGGTGCCGTTCTTGGCGAGTGACGTGACGCTCGCGCCTTTCGGCTGCCCGTTGACCAGCACCACCATGCTGTCTCGGTGGGGCACGAGGTCCTTCTTCTCGACCGGCAATCCCGCCTGCGCGGCGAGCGGCGCGGCGAGGACGAGCGAGGCGGCGGTCAGGAGGATGCGCGGGCTCAGGTGCATGGCGTGACTCCAGGGTGTGAGGCGCCCCGGTTCCCGGCTAACGACGCGGGAAGAGACGCAGGCTGTTGTCCGACAGGATGGCCCGCTGGACCGGCGGGGCCAGCGGCAGGGCAAGGAACTGGTCGAGGTTGTGCCGCAGGTCGTGCACGCCGGGGCTCGGCCAGTCGGTGCCCCACACGGTCTTGGCGCTGATCTCCCCGAGGCGCGGAAAATACTCCAGCAGGCGGGCCGGCGGGATCCCGGAGACCTCGAGGTGCACGTTCTTGTGCCGCCGCAGCACGAAGAACGCCTCCTCCATCCAGAGCGGCCGGCCGCCGTGGGCGATGAGAATCGTCAGGTCGGGGAAGTCGATCGCGACGTCGTCCACCTCGAGGGGGTTGCCCCACTTCGAGCGCGCCCCGGGGAAGATGCTGGTGCCGGTGTGGATCAGGACCGGCAGGCCGCGCTCCTCGCACCGCCGGTAGATGCGCCCGAGCGCCGCGAGCCCCTCGGTGTAGGCGTTCGCGGGAAAGAGCTGGTGCGGTGGATGGATCTTGAGGCAGCGGATGCCGAGGTCGACCAGCCGGTCCACGTCCCCCTCGGGGTCGGTGGTGAACCGGGGATGAACCCCGCCAAAGGGCATGATCCGTTCCGGGTCGGCCTGTGCGTAGCGCGCGGAGAAGTCGTTCGTCGAGTTGTCGAACCCCATGAGGTCGGGGCTCGGGTAGTTGATCAGCGCCACCCGCCAGACGCCGGAGGCGTCCATGACCTCGAGCAGCGCCTTGGGGTCGTCCATCAGCGCGATCAGCCGGTCCCAGTGCGCTTCCTTGCCTACGCGCATGACATCCGCCACCGCCGGCTTGAGCTGCCGCCACGGCTGAATGTGGATGTGCTGGTCGGTGATCGGATAGCTCATGCTGGCCCTTTGGCGTTTGGCCTTGCGTCGGCCTCCTGGGGATGGTCCTCCGGGGAGGAGCAGTTCGCGAGCGATCGGCGAGTTGGCAACATCACCCGACCGCTCACTGACTCCCCTCCGGACCATTCCCTGCGTCGGTCTCCGCCTTGCATCTTTGTCGTTTCTTCCCCGCCTCCCCGCCGCGCGGTCACCTTCCCCTGAACTCCGCCTTCCGCTTCCCGAGAAACGCCGCCACGCCCTCCGCCTTGTCCTCGCTGGCGAACGCCAGCCCGAACAGGGTCCGCTCCTGCCGGCAGCCCCTCGTCCAGCGGGACGCGCAGCGAGGCGCGCACCGCCTCCTTGATCAGCTGCAGCGCGACCGGGCTCTTCTCCGCGATGCCGGCGGCAAGCGCGAGCGCCCGGCTGCGCAGTTCCGCCGCCGGCACGACCTCGTCCACCAGGCCGATGCGGAGCGCCTCGTTCGCGTCGATCAGGTCGCCGGTGTACAGCAGCTTGTACGCCATGCCGGTGCCGACCAGCCGCGGCAGGCGCTGGGTGCCGCCGCCGCCCGGGATGATGCCGAGGTTCACCTCCGGCTGACCGAGCCTGGCGGTGTCCGCCGCGAGGCGGATGTCGCACGCCATGGCGAGCTCGCAGCCGCCCCCGAGGGTAAAGCCGTTGAGCGCGGCGATGACCGGCTTGGGGAACGCCTCCACCGCGTCGAAGATCGTCCGGCCCGACATGACGCGGAACTGGTCGATGGGGCTCCGCCCCTCGAACTCGGCGATGTCGGCGCCGGCCACGAACGCCTTGTCGCCGGCCCCGGTCAGCACCACGGCGCGCACCTCGGTGTTGGCCGAGAGTTCGTCGAGGATCTCGAGCAGGCGGGCGCGGGTGGGGCCGTCGAGCGCATTGCGCTTGTCGGGCCGGTTGATCGTGACCAGGGCCACGCGCTGCTGGATGTCGCAGAGGACGTTCGTGGAGGCGCTCATTGGGTGGGCCAGTCGTAGAAGCCATGGCCGCTCTTCTTGCCCAGCTTGCCTTCGGACACGAGGCGGCGGAGGATGGCCGGAGGGGCGAACCGCTCGCCCCCCAGCGTCTTGTGCAGGTACTCGGCGATGCGGAGCCGGACGTCGAGACCGACCAGGTCGGTCAGCTTGAGCGGGCCCATCGGGTGGTTGTATCCCAGTTCCATGGCGCGGTCGATGTCGGCGGCGCTGGCCACGCCTTCCTCGAGCATGCGCATGGCTTCCAGCCCGAGGGCGATGCCGAGCCGGCTCGACGCGAAGCCGGGCGAGTCCTTCACCACGATGGGCTCCTTGCCCATCGCCTGGACCACGGCGAGCGCATCGGCGCGCGCGGTCGCGTCGGAACCGTCGTGGAGGACGATCTCCACCAGCTTCATGACGTGGACCGGATTGAAGAAGTGGAGCCCCACCACCCGCTCGGGCCTGGGCATGTCCCGGGCGATGTCGGCGATCGAGAGCGAGGAGGTGTTGGTGGCCAGCAGGGCGTGCGGTTCGGCCCAGTCGCTGCCCTGGCTCAGGACGTCGCGCTTGGCGTCGAGGTCCTCGACCACCGCCTCGATGACGAGGTCGGCGCCCTCGCATGCGGCGCGAATGCCCGGGGCCGTCCGGAGCCGGCCCAGGATGGCGTCGCGGCCCGCAGCGTCGAGCTTGCCCCGCTGCACGGCCCCGTCGAGCGTCTTGGCGATGCGGTCGAGCGCGCCGTCGAGTGCCGCGGCGCGGGTGTCGGTCAGCGTGGTGGGCCAGCCGGCGGCGGCGGTCGCCTGGGCGATGCCGACGCCCATGGTGCCGGCGCCGATGACCGCCACCCGGGTCGGGAGTCCGCTCACGCCGTCTCCTGCAGGCGATCCGGGAAATTGCCGCAGAGGCCGTCCACCCCCATGTGGGCCAGGACGGCCCTGGCCGCGGGGTCGTTGACTGTCCACGCGATGACCCGCCCGCCGGCGGCGTGCACCGCGTCCACGAGCGCCTGGTCGATCATCGTCCAGTCCTGCCACAGCGTGGTGGCCCCGGAGGCGCGGAGCACTGCGACCGGGTCCACCACGCGGGCCACGAGCAGTGCGCCGAGCGCCAGCTTCGGACGAAGGCGCCCGAGCCGGGCCGTGATCCGGTGGTCGAAGCTGTGGACGGCGTACCGGGCAGGGTAGGGACCGGCGTCGAGGATGGCCAGGAGACGGGCGTCGAAGACCGGCGGGAGCGCCTTCACCTCGACCCAGACGTCGCGGTCGCCGATCAGTTCGAGCGCCTGGGCCAGCGTCGGGACCGGCTCCCCGTTCGGAAGGACGGTGCTCGTGGCCTCGGCGAGGGTCACCGAGTCGAGCGGCCGCCCGCCGGTCAGGACGGGGTCGTGATGCACCACGATGCCGCCGTCGGCGGTGGCGTGGACGTCGAGCTCGACCCCGTCCACGCCCCGCGCCACCGCCTCCCGAAAGGCCGCGGGGGAGTTCTCGAACGCGTAGCCGGAGGCGCCCCGGTGGGCGATCACCAGCGGCCGCGTCAGTTGTTCTCCTCCAGCTTCCGCATCTCGATCCAGTCCGGCTCGTCGAGCAGGTCCTTCAGCAGCGTCCGGTCGGCGTCGTTGGGCACGACCGACTGGAGGTAGGCCGCGTACTTGTCGGCGTCGACGGGCTCGCCCGTGATGGTGTAATGCTGGCGGGCGTAGAGCCCGATCTTCCGGTTGAACTTGGTGTCCGGAATGAGCAGGTGCTGCGCCGGGTCGCCGATGACGGTGTTGAGCCGCTGGACCAGGCGGGTGATCTCCTGCCGGTACAGCTCGCGGCTGGCCTCGTTGAGGTGCGCGATGTTCACCCCTTCCTCGGTTTCGCGCTCGTCGAACCGGCCCTTGAGGCCCCACACGTAGGCCCAGTGCGCGCTGGAGGAGTTGTCGGTGCCGAAGAGGTCGAACGCCGTCGGCACCCACTTGTTGAAGTAGCGCTGCACGACCTCGGGCGGCACCCGGCCTGCCCGCAGGATGCGGAGGAGGCCGTTGTTGCCGGTGCCGAGGTGAAAGCTCTCCTCCTTCAGCATCGGGCCCATCGAGCGGGCCAGCGGGTGGAACGAGGAGGTGGACAGCATCTTGAGCTGGAACTTGCCGTCGCGGTCGATGAACTGGGTGTAGGTGAAGAAGTCGAGCCAGTTCTCGACGATCTCGTTGAAGGAGCCGAGGAGCCGCTCGCCCTCTTCCGCGCGGCGGTCGAGGAGCTTCTGGGCCTCGCGTTTGCCCTCGTCGCCGAAGTAGGTGCAGAGGAGGTAGGACATCTGCCAGCCGTGCCGCATCTCCTCGCTCATGACGCGCATGAGGGAAAAGAGGTCGTAGTCGCTGGGCGCCCGCTCGAGGAGCGCGCGCTGCTGCTCCACGGAGGCGAACTCGGTGTCGCCCTGGAAGACGATCAGGTTGAGCAGCGCGTCCCGGATCCGCTGGTCGGGGATGTGCATGATGGTGGGCCACTTGGTCTGGCCCTTGTAGTGCCCGAACTCGATGGTCTCCGCCTCCGGCTCGCCGAACTTGGCGTCGAAGCCGACCTTCCGGAACGGCGTGCCGGCCATCTCCTTCTCGGAAATGCCGATCGAATCCTGCCAGTAGCGGAAGTAATCGATCCAGTCGTCGAAGTTGTTGACTTTCCGCATTGCGTTCCTCACCGTCCGTGAAATTCAGGAATCCGATTGGCGCGGTAGGCCTCCAGCCCTTCGGCGGCGTCCGCGCTGCGAAAACACTCCTGGCAATGGCGCGCCTCGATGATCAGCGATTCCGCGAGCGTCGTCGATTCCGCCTCGCGCACCGCCCGCTTGGCCAGCCGCGCGGCGATCGGGGGGAGCGCCGCCAGCCGCGCGGCCCACTGCGCCGTGTCGTGCGCCAGCCGCTCGTCCGGGACCACCCGGTTCACCAGCCCGAGTTCCATGCACCGGCTCGCCGCGAGCATCCGGGGGGTCCAGAACAGCTCGAGCGCGGCCGCGCTGCCCGCCAGCCGCGGTACGAACCAGCTCGTGCCGAGGTCGGGGTGCAGCCCGAGCCGGTGGAACACCAGCCCGAGGGAGGCGCTCTCGGCGGCGATCCGGAGATCGCAGGCCAGGGCCAGGCCCACTCCACCGCCCGCCGCAGGTCCGTTGAGGCTGGCCAGCACCGGCTTGGAAGCGCGGTGCAGCAGCTGGACCGCCTCTGAACCGGCCCGGACCAGCGCCATCGCGTACGCCTCATCGACCGCGCCGGGTGCTCCGTCGAGCCGCCCCAGGTCGGCCCCGGCGCAGAACCCGCGGCCCGCGCCGGTCAGGACGATGGCCCGCACCGCGTCGTCGGCGACGAAGCCGCGCACCGCACTGGCCAGGTCCTCGAGCATCTCGACGTCGAAGGCGTTGAGCCGTTCGGGGCGGTTGAGCGTGATCGTGCCCACGCCATCGGTAACGGTGGTCGTCACCCCGTGTTCCAGCATCGTCTGCGAATTGCCAGCGTTGGCGCCGGTGAGGTCCATGGCTCAGCCCTCGACGCGTTCGACGACCATGGCGATTCCCTGTCCCACCCCGATGCACATGGTCGCGAGTCCGTAGCGGCCGCCGGTGCGACGAAGCCCATGGACCAGGGTCGTCACCATCCGCGCGCCGCTGGCGCCGAGTGGGTGTCCCAGCGCGATCGCGCCGCCCGAGACGTTCACCTTCGTCGGGTCGAGGCCGAGCTCCCGGATACAGGGGATCGCCTGGGCCGCGAACGCCTCGTTCAGTTCCACGAGGTCGAGATCCGCCACCGTGAGGCCGAGCCGCGCGAGGAGCTTCTGTGTGGCGGGGATGGGGCCGAGCCCCATGCAGCTGGGGTCGACGCCCGCGACGGCCGTGCCGACGATCCGGGCCATCGGGCTCAGCTCGTGCTCGCCGACCGCCTCGGCGCTCGCCACGCCCAGCGCGGAGGCACCGTCGTTGATGCCGCTCGAGTTGCCGGCGGTGGCGGTCCCGCCCTTGGCGAAGGCCGGAGCGAGCTTGGCGAGTCCCTCGACGGTCACCCCGGCGCGGGGGTGCTCGTCCGCCGTGACCAGCGGGGCGGGCCCCGTGACCGGCACGGGTACCAGCTCCGCCGCGAAATGCCCCGCGGCGATCGCCGCCTGTGCGCGGCGCTGGCTCTCTGCGGCGAACGCGTCCTGGTCCGCGCGCGACACGCCGTGCAGCTGGGCGACGCGTTCCGCCGTCTGCCCGAGCGAGATGGTCCAGTCCGCGGGCATCCGGGGATTGACGAAGCGCCAGCCGAGGGTGGTGTCGGCCACCTGCGGCGTGGCGCGGTCCCATGCGGTGCCGGTCTTGAGGGTCACGTAGGGGGAGCGGGTCATGCTCTCGACGCCGCCGGCCACGAACAGGTGTCCCTCGCCGGCCTTGATGGCCTGCGCCGCGCTGGCCACCGCCTGGAGCCCGGAGCCGCAGAGCCGGTTCACGGTCTGGCCCGGCACCTCGACCGGCAATCCCGCCAGCAGGAGCGCCATGCGCGCCACGTTGCGGTTGTCCTCCCCCGCCTGGTTGGCGCAGCCGAGGATCACGTCGTCGAGGCGGGCCGCCGGCAGGCGGCCGCGCTCGACCGCGGCGCCCACCGCGAGCGCCGCGAGGTCGTCCGGCCGCACGCCCGCGAGCGCGCCGCCGGCGCGCCCGATCGGCGTCCGCACCGCCGAGACGATGAACGCGTCGGTCACAGGGCGATCCAGACCGTCTTGCTCTCGGTGTACTGCTCCAGCGCGGTCCGGCCGAGGTCGCGGCCGAATCCCGACTGCTTGTACCCGCCGAAGGGGGCGCCGGGGTCGTACATGTTGTAGGTGTTGACCCAGACCGTGCCGGCGCGGATGGCGTGCGCCACCCGGTGCGCACGGCCGACGTCGCGGCTCCAGACGCCGGCGGCCAGCCCGTACATCGACTGGTTGGCCAGCGCGATGGCCTCCTCCTCGTCGTCGAAGCCGAGGACGGCGAGCACGGGGCCGAAGATTTCCTCGCGGGCGATCGTCATCTCCGGCGTGACGCCGTCGAAGACGGTGGCCTCCACGAAGTAGCCCTTGCCGTTCACGGTGGCGGCCTTGCCGCCGGCCACGATCGTGCCGCCCTCCGCCTTGCCGATGCCGATGTACTTGAGCACGCTCTCCTGCTGCTGCTTCGAGACGATGGCGCCCAGGCGGGTCGTCTTGTCGAAGGGGTCGCCGGGGACGAGCTTCTTGCTGCGCTCCGCGAGCTGCTCGACCACCTGGTCCTTCACCTTCCGGTCCACGAGGAGCCGGCTCCCGGCGGCGCAGACCTCGCCCTTGCCGTAGAAGATGCCGGTCTGCGCGCCGCGCACGGCGGCCGCGATGTCGGCGTCGGCGAAGACGATGTTGGGGCTCTTGCCGCCGAGTTCGAGCGTCAGGCGCTTCACGGTGTCGGCGGCCTCGCGCATGATCCGCTGGCCGACGCTGGTGGAGCCGGTGAAGGAGATCTTGTCCACGCCCGGGTGGCGCACCAGCGCGGAGCCGGCCGTCGAGCCGTGCCCTGGCACCACGTTGAACGCGCCGGCGGGCAGCCCGGCCTCCATGAAGATCTCCGCCATCAGGAGCGCCGTGAGCGGCGTCTCCGAGGCGGGCTTGAGGACGACGGTACAGCCTGCCGCCAAGGCCGGCGCGAACTTCCAGCCGGCCAGGTTGAGCGGGAAATTCCAGGGCACGATGGCGCCGACCACGCCGATCGGCTCGTGCCGGATGTAGGTCAGGAAGTTGCCGTCCACCGGGACGGTCTCGCCGCCGAACTTGTCGCACCAGCCGGCGTAGTAGCGCAGGGTCTCGACCGTGGACGACACGTCGATCTTCGACTCGAAGAGCGGCTTGCCGTTCTGCCGGGTCTCGAGCTCCGCCATCTCCTGACCAGCCGCGCGGCCAGCAGGTCCGCGGCGCGGTAGAGCAGCGCGCCCCGCTTGCGGGCCGAGAGCCCGCGCCATTCCGCCGACTCGAAGCAGGTGCGGGCGGCGCTTACGGCCCGATCGATGTCGGCGGCGTCGCCCTCCGCCACCGAGGCCAGCACTTCCTCGGTGGCGGGGTTGATCACGTCGAAGCGGCCGCCGGCGCTCGCGGCCTCCCAGGCGTTGCCGATGAAGAGGTCGGTGCGCACCGACTACTTGGCCTCGAAGGCGGGCATCCGCTTCTCGACGTACGCCGCCAGCCCTTCCTTGGCGTCCGACGACTGGAAGAGCTGCTGCTGGAGTTCCCGCTCGAGGGTCAGCGCGCTCTCGAAGGGGAGGTCCATGCCGGACTGTACCGACCGCTTGATGGCGCCGACGGCCTTGGACGCCTTGTTCGGCGGGCAGAACTGCTTGGCGTACATCAGCACCTGCTCCCAGTAGCCGTCCTTCTCGAAGACGTGGTTGACGAGCCCCATCTCCTCGGCCTTTTCAAAGGAGAAGGTCTCGCCGGTCACCATGAATTCGATGGCCGCCGACTTGCCGATGAGGCGGCAGAGGCGCTGGGTCCCGCCGGTGCCCGGCAGCACCCCGAGGTTCACCTCGGGCAGGCCGATCTTGCCGGCGTTCCGGCAGGCGATCCGCATGTCGCACGCCATGGCGATCTCGAGCCCGCCGCCGACGGTGTGGCCGTTGAGCGCCGCGATGGTGAGCTTCGGGGTCTGCTCGAGGCGGCTGAGGGTCTCGTTGGCGTGGAGGCAGAAGAAGTACTTGAAGCGCGGGGTGACGCTGTTGAGCATCGAGATGTTGGCGCCGGCGGAGAAGAACTTCTCGCCGTGCCCGCGGATGACGATGACGTGCGCCTCGTCCGCCATGCGGGCGTCGAGGATGGCCGAGTCGAGCTGGCGGAACATCTCGTACGTATAGGTGTTGGCCGGCGGGTCGTTCAGCGTGATGATGGCCAGGCCGTCCCGGACCTCGTAGTTCACGAGGACCTTGTCGGTGTGCGCGGGGGCGCCGGGGCGGGGGGGATTCATCGTAGCGGTCAAGGGGTCATCCTCCGTGCGTGGCGACCAGTCGGGGCGTCGCGTGGTGAGCAGCGATGTAGCCATCCAGGAAGAGCGCGGCCAGCTCATCGGCCAGGGCGGCCGGCGAGACGGGACCGGCGGGTTGGTACCAGGTGTAGATCCAGTTCATCATGCCGAAGAGCGCGTAGGCCGCGATGTTCGGGTTCGCGTGCCGACCGGGGATGTCCTGGAGCAGGGAGTCGAGCAGCCCCACATATTCCTTCTTGCGCCGGCGGACCTGTGCCCGCATGGTGCCGGTCAGCTCGTCTTCTTCGTGGGCGAGGACCTTCATCTCGTCCATGTGGGAGGCGAAGAATACCACGTGGTGCTGGATGAATGCGCGGAGCCGGGACTCGGGGTCGGGGCAGGCGGCGACGGCCTCCCGGGCCCCCTCCAGCACCAGGGCGAAGCATCGGTCCTGGATCTGGAAGAGGAGTTCCTGCTTCTGCTCCACGTAGTGGTACATCCCGGCCAGGCTGAAGCCACTGGCGCGGGCCAGGTCGCGCATCGACGTGGCGTGGTAACCCCGCTCCGCAAATGTCTTTGCGGCCGCGGCGAGCAGGGTTTCCAGGCGTTGGTCGTAGGGTTGCATTATCCGTCCGAACGTTCGTTCGGGGGAAGTTATCCGACCAATCCATTCGGGTCAACGGCTTAACACCTCGGCTCAATCGGCGTCCATGCCCCCTGAATGCCCACCGTGACCGAGCTCGACGGGCCATCCGATGCCGCCCTTGTGGTGGCGTGGCAGGGAGGGAGCGAGCAGGCGGCCACCGACCTGGTCCGGCGGCACGCGTCCGCCCTCGCGCGGTTTCTCTGCGGAGCGGGGGCGGGTCCAAGCGAAGTCGAGGACCTGGCCCAGGAGGCGTTCTTCAAGGCCTTCCGCGGCATCGCCGGCTGGCGCAAGGAATCGTCGTTTCGGAGCTGGCTGTTCAGCATCGGCTCGAATCTGCTCAAGGATTCGTACCGCCGAAGGAAGGGAAGGGTCGTGCTGTCGATCGAGGACCACGACCTCCCCGACCGCAGCGACCCGGCCTCCGAGCTGGTGGCCAGCGAAACCGCGACCCGCATCCAGGCGGGGCTCGCGAAACTGCCCCGGCTCCAGCGCGAAGTCTTCCTCCTCCGGGTGCAGCAGGGACTCGACTACGCGGAGATCGCCGAGGCGCTGGGAACGACCGTCGGGGCGGCGAGGGTGCACTACCATCATGCGATGACGCGGTTGAAGGAGCTGGTGCCATGACCTGTCACGAAGTGTCCGAGAAGATGCCCGCCGTCGTGCGAGGTGCCGCATCGTGGAGCGCCGCGGAGGCGGAGCATGTGCGTACCTGCGCCGGTTGCCGCGCGGAGTGGGCGGTCGTCGGCGCCGGGGCCGCCGTGGCGCAGGGCGTCTCGCCCGACGCCGCCGCGATGGCCGCCCGCGTCCTCGGGCGGCTCCGGGCCGAGCCGATCGTCCGCCCGCGACGTCCGTTGCGATGGGTGGTAGCAGTCGCGGTCGCGGCGGCCGCCGTAGCGCTGGTCGTCGTCCCGTTCGGGACGCGCCGTGCTCCGGCCGCCCCGGTGGCCCCCGCCCCCTTCTCGGTGGACGTGCCCGGTCTGGACGGGCTTGGAGACGCGGAACTCGAACGGGTCCTCGAGACGGTCGAGACGCCGTGGACCGAGACCTCGACCGCCGATTCCCCCTCGCTTGACGACTTGAACGACCAGGAACTGGCGCGCGTGGCGCGCGAATGGGAGAGCTGATGCGACGACTCGTGTGGCTGGTGGTACTTCTCGCGGTGACCGTGGCGCCGGCGGCGTGGGCGCAGGACGACACCAGCGCATCGCCTGCGGCCGAGCAGATGCGCCAGCAGATCGAGACCCGGTTCGGGGCGCAGGTGCAGCAGACGCTGGGCCTCACCGACCAGCAGGCGGCGCAGCTCCGGGCCACCTTCCAGACTTACGCGCAGCAGCGGCGCGCGATGGAGCGCAACGAACGGGCGCTCAAGCAGGCGCTCCAGGGACAGCTCCGGCCCGGCGTGGCCGCCAATTCGGACAGCGTGGCCAAGGTCACGGACCAGCTGCTGGCGCTCAAGGTGACGTACGCGCAGACCTTTGTGGACGAGAATCGCGAGATGGCGAAGTACCTCTCGGCGGTGCAGCGGGCGCAGTTCCAGGTGATGCGGGAGCGGTTGATGGCGCGGATCGAGGAGATCCGCCGCCAGCGCCAGCAGAACATGATGCGGGGCCCGGCGTCGATGCAGCAGCCCTAGCAGCGCCCCGTTCTTGCGTCCCTTCCGCCGCGCGGCCATCTTCCTCCCGCGGCGCCCGAGTGGCGGAATGGCAGACGCAACGGACTCAAAATCCGTCGGGGGCAACCCCGTGCGAGTTCGACTCTCGCCTCGGGCATCTTGCGGTGCCAGAACGATTTAGCCCCTATTTCGAAGTTTGGAAGACAGGGGCTTCTTCGTGGAAATTGTCCAGATGCTCTGCGGGTTCGGTGGTGGGCAGCCGGGGCATGAAATCATGTGAGCCGCCTCGCGACGCATTGCCAGAGATCTGCGTAGGTGGCATCCGGGGCCAGGATGTGTCCCCGGCTCCGGCAAGCAGGCTCCACGGAGCGAGCCTCCTCGCACCCCGCCTTCGACTGCGGCGAGTTCAGCCTCTCTGGATTCGCCCAGGAGTTATACCATTGGATTAGGCTGCGAAACTGCACAGCCTTTGCCTCCACATGCGGATATCGCTCGCCGTACAATGGTCGTTAGGCCGCAGCGCCATCCCTCCCGATCTTGCGTGAACCTAAGCTCCTTGCCACATTGCCTATGGCTGCTCCCATCTTCGACTTCTCCCACCTCACGCCGGCTGAGCGCATCGAGCTCGCCGAGCAACTCCTCGGCGATGCCTCGAGCTGCGAGCATCGAGATGGCCTCGGACCATGCGGCGGACTCAGCGCTCGCCGAGCCGCACTGGCCAAGTCATGCGAGCCCCTGGCCAGCCCTGGCAGGATGCTCTCGACGAGATCGCATAGCAGCGCGGCGCATGACGCCGCGCTTGTTGCTTCGGCCGAGACTCGCCGAGTTCGCGCCGAGCGCCTATCGGTGGTTCGAGGACGCGCAGCAGCCGGCTTGGCCACGAGTCATCCGCTCGGTCCGGACTGTCCTCGCGGCGATCGATCGGGCTCGCTGTCGCAATTCCTCCACGACCGTAGACGACATTCGTCCGTGCCCAACTCCGGCGGCTGACCCTGCTTGATCTATTGCGTCGTCACCTGGAGCGTGTCGGTGCATTGCCGCATGCACGGCCGCCGAGATCCGCGCCGGTGGCAGGCGCGTCGGTGAGCGCTGCGGCCTAACCAGCGCATGCAGCTGACGAGGGCGCGCTGGCTGCTGGCAGCCGCCGCACCGTAGGTTCTAACCGAGGACGGCGCGGCGGCTGCCGCGCAGCGCCCTCGCAGCTGATGCGCCAGTCGTTAGGCCGCGACCATCAGGATCGCATGCGACGCCATGGATCGCGCTGCCTCTCAGGCCCGACGCTCAGCTCACTCGAGTCGCCGTCGGCACCGAGCCATGCGATCCATCCGCTGGCCGCCTGCGAGGCGTCCAGCGCTCTCGCCGATGACGCTCGCGGATGCCGCGTCGACCTTCGAAGGCCGGCGATGCGCCGCACTGCGCCGTTGACCGCTCAGCGGTATCAGCTCGCGTGTCGAGCGGCTGCACTGCCGGCGATCGTCGTCCGACGGCCGATCAGCGTGCTTCGAGCTGGTCCGCGTCAGCCGATCGCGGACGGAGTTCGCGTCGCTGACGGCTCGGCGAGTACGGCGTCGCCGACTCCATCGGCGGGCTCCTGCTGATCGGGGCTGACGTCGCTGTGCGGTCGACATTGCGGCTGCCTGGATCGCTGGATTGCTGCAAGTCGCACTGCGTCAGCGGCTCGCCATCTGGCGACTGGGCACGCCGACGGTCGGTCAGCTCTGGATGGCTGCGGCCTAACCAGCGCATGCAGCTGACGAGGGCGCGCTGGCTGCTGGCAGCCGCCGCACCGTAGGTTGCTAACCGAGGACGGCGCGGCGGCTGCCGCGCAGCGCCCTCGCAGCTGATGCGCAGTCGTTAGGCCGACACCAGCGTCCGCTGACTCGGCGCGCTGATGCCGCCACGTCCTCGACGATCCTGCGCACTCCGTGTGAAGGGCCAGCCATTGCAGGAATGCGGTCCCAACCATTGCCGCCGCCAGTGCGGAAGCAAGCGACGGCGAGCGGCGGGCCACCCCAGCCGCCAGCGTTCTGGAATCGCGGTGGAGACGGAGGAAGCGGCTGGTCCAAAAGGGCGCTCATCTTGCTTTGCGTCCTATTGGCGTTTGGTGCAGTTCTCTCAATTGCGTTGTTGGTTCGCGGACTCCTCGGATGGCCCCTGCCTGTCTCCGCCGCTCTCCTTGTTACTGGCGCTCATTGGCTGCGCTCCAAGCCGCTTGCAAACTCGCGCGGCCCTGACGCAATGGCTTCTGCACTGCCGTGGGCCGTGGCCGCTGGGGCAATCGGATTTGTGCTGGGCCAACTCCCTTTGCCTCGGGTCATCGGCGAGTGGGGCATGCTCGCGATAGGCGCCGGAGGCATTGGTGGAGCGGTTGGCTTGTTCACATGGATCTTCGCGGCTGGGGCTCTCACCTCGGTCGCCGCGATCCGAGACCTAGTCCCAATGATTCGACGAGACCGGTGGGATGGTGCGGCCTAACCAGCGCATGCAGCTGACGAGGGCGCGCTGGCTGCTGGCAGCCGCCGCGCCGTAGGTTCTAACCGAGGACGGCGCGGCGGCTGCCGCGCAGCGCCCTCGCAGCTGATGCGCGTTTCGTTAGGCCGCGCTTCGGACCATCGTGAGGCCCTGTGAGACGCGATCCGTTGACCAGTACTCCCGATGGCATCCGCATCACCTGGAGCACCGTCGGGCAGGCGCTTAACCGACCGTACCGGGTGACGATTCCAATGGTCCTGCTCGTTTCGCTGGTCCCCATCTACCTCGTCATAGCGGGCCGAGCCCGTGCCGGTGTGGCGCACGCGCCGGCGCTGGCGTTGGACCGGCTCCTGCCCCTCGTACCAACGTGGGCGCTGGTCTATGGAGCGCTCTACGCCTTCCTTATCGTGCTGCCGGTGTTCGTGATCCAGCAGGAAGAACTGATTCGCCGCACCGTGTGGGCGTACCTAACGGTGTGGATTGTGGCGTACATCTGCTTCATCCTTTATCCGACCGTGGCCTCGCGGCCGGACGCGGTGACGGGGAAGGGCTTCGCCGTCTGGGGGCTACGATTCCTTTACAGCGCCGACCCTCCCTACAACTGCTTTCCTTCGCTCCACGTCGCGCACTCCTTCGTCTCAGGGCTCGCCTGCTGGCGGGTGCATCGTACGCTTGGGTTCATCGCCGTATCGTGCGCTACGCTAGTCGCCGTTTCCACGCTGTTCACCAAGCAGCATTACGTCGCCGACCTTGTTGCCGGCATTCTCTTGGCTTTCGCTGCCTATGCGGTTTGTCTACGTGGCTACGCTCGCGCGAAGGTGCCTGAGCTCGACCGCCGCCTCGCCCCAGTCCTCGCGCTCTGTGTCGGCGCCATCGTCAGCCTCGGTGTGGGCTGCTATTGGGTGCTCTTCCGATTCGGGGTTGAGCCCTAGGGGCCACCGGCCTAACCAGCGCCCTCGCAGCTGATGCGCCATTCGTTAGGCCTCGCAACAACCGGAGCAGAGAATGGCCAGCGCCTCATCCCCTTTTGAACTCGGCGGCCGTGTTGCCGTCATCACCGGTGGAAACCGCGGCATCGGGCGCTCGATTGCGCTTGGCATGGCCCGCGCCGGCGCGGCAATTGCCGTGCTCGCTCGGAGTGAAGAAAAGAACAGTCAGGTGCTTGCCGAGTTGAAGGCCCTCGGCGTTCCGGCGATGGCATTACACCTCGACGTGACAGCGCGTGAAACGCTGTCCGGTGCCATTGACGCGGTCGAAGCAGCGTTGGGCGGGATCGATATTCTCGTGAACAACGCGGGAGTCGCGACCGTGACTGGCGGCATTCTCAACGAGTCGCCCGAAGTCTGGGACACGACGCTGGCCACGCATCTCGATGCGACATTTCTCCTTTCCAAATATGCGGCGGCCTCCATGGTCAAGCGCAAACGGGGAAAGATCATCAATCTCGCGAGCATGTATTCCTACTTTGGCGCGGGAATGTTCCCGTCCTATGGCGCAGCCAAAGGGGCCATCGTGCAACTGACCAAGGCGATGGCTGTTGAACTGGCGCCGCACCACATTCAAGTCAACGCGATTGCACCGGGCTGGATCGCCACCGAGATGACCGCGATCGCGCGGGAGAACGCGGACTATGCCGAATTCAACAAGATGATCTTGGCGCGTACGCCCGCGGCTCGATGGGGTGAGTCTGACGAAGTAGCCGGTGCCGCCGTCTTCCTGGCATCTGCCGCTGCCGATTTCATCACTGGCGTCACCCTGCCAGTTGATGGTGGCTACTCGATTTGCTAGTCGTGGGCTCGGACAATACGAGGTCTAACCTTTCGCTGCAGCCGCCGGCCTTCGGCGGCGGCTGAACTCAATCGTTGTGTCGCTGGATTGCATCCACCTAAGGGGTAAGATGAACTTGGGGCCGCAGACTCCGCCCGAGCAATTCGTCAGGCAGGCGATCGCGCTTGCCAGCCAAGCCCGGGCCGAGGGCAACCATCCCTTTGGCGCGCTTCTCGTTCTCGACGGAGAGGTCGTGCTTACCGCGATGAATGCCGTTCATTCCGAGCGGGATCCAACCAGCCATGCGGAGACCAACCTCATTGCGAGTGCCATCCGGCGGCTCTCGCCAGACCAAATCCGGCGAGCCACGCTCTACACCAGCTGTGAGCCATGCGCCATGTGCGTTGGCAAGCTGTACTGGGCGGGCATCCGCTCACTGGTCTATGCCCTCTCGGCCGAGGAACTGGCTGCGGTGACAGGACCCGATTTCCTGGTACCGTGCCGCGAGCTCATCGCACGGGCCACCGAACCGGTCACTGTCTCCGGGCCAATGTTGAGCGATGAGGCGCGGGCTGTCCATGCTGGCTTTTGGCCTCCACTGAGCAACCAGGGACATAGCTGACAGAATGCCTGGGGGCATGGTTAACACTTTCCTCCGAGGGAGGGAGCCCCGGCGATGGTGTGGGTGTGTTCGTCAACGCGTCCGAGGAGCGTCTCGTAGTGGAGGAGGTTCCGGAGGCCGTCTCGGACTTCCTCCAGCCCGATGTGTTCGTTGTTGAGCGCCTGGCTCAGGAAGTGTTGGCTGGAGTGGAGCCGGAAGGTGTTCGATGTAGGTCGCCTGAAGGGCATTGCAGACCCGCGGTTGGGTGTTGAAGTTCGCGGCAGGGGGCCGGGTCGCGCGTGCCTTGAGGGTTTTGTGCAGGCGTTCGTGGGCGCCGTTCTCCTGGGGGCTGCCGGGCGTGGTGCGCTGGTGGGTGATGCCGAGCTCTCACCCGGGGGCCGCAGCTGATGCGCCAGTCGTTGTACCGTGCATAGACCGAATCCGTCTTGTGGCCGGTCAGCCGCCCCGCGGCGTCTCGAGACGCTTCCGACCGCTCCAGATTCCGCACTGCGGTCCGCCCGCCACGCCGCGTACCCGTCCCGGATCGGTTGCCTATTCCGGTTCCTTGCCCTCGCTGCGCTTGGGGCCGCCAGGTCAGCAAGTCCTGCGTTCAGACCTCCAGCCGGTCGCCCTCCCTCGCCACGCCGACATAGAGCACCGGCATGAGCAGGATGCTGATGAACAGCCGTGAAATCAGTCCGCCCACGATGACCAGCGCGAAGGGGCGCTGGGAGTCCGAGCCGACTCCCGTAGAGAGTGCGGCGGGCAGCAGGCCGAGCGCCGCCACCAGCGCGGTCATCATGATGGGCCGGAGCCGGAAGATCGCCGCCTCCCGGGCGGCGTCCGCGATGGAGCGCCCGCCGAGGCGCAGCTCATTGGCGTAGGAGATGTAGACCACCGCGGTCTGCACCGATACGCCGAAGAGCGCCAGGAATCCGATGCCGGAGGACACCGAGAACGGGGTGCCCGTCAGGGCCAGCGTCAGGAGGCCCCCGACGGGAGCGGACAGCGCCACCCCGACGACGGTGATGAGCGGAAAGCTGACGTTCCGGTAGAGCGCGAAGAGCAGGAGGAAGATCAGCGCGACGGTGAGCGGCAGGACCACCGCCAGCTGGCTTCGGGACGCCGTGTATTCCTGGTACTCTCCTCCCCACTCCACCCGATAGCCCTGCGGGAGCGACACCACCGCGGCGACGCGCGAACGCGCCTCCTGGACCGTGCCTGCCAGGTCCCGGCCTTCGACGGCATACTGCACCCCGATATAGCGCGAATTGCCTTCCCGGTAGATGAACGACGCGCCGCTGGCGACCTCGATCGTCGCCAGTTCATGCAGGGGTATCTGCTGGCCGTTGGGCGCCGCCACCAGGATCGAGCCGATCTCCTCCGGCGTTTCCCGGTACTTCGGGTCGAGGCGGACCACCAGGTCAAAGAGCTCCTCCCCCTGGACCACCTGGGTTGCGGCCGTGCCCCCGACCGCCGCCTCGATGAGGCCGTTGACGTCCTCGACGTTGATGCCGTACTTGGCGATCTTGGCCCGGTCGATGTCGACCGTCAGGCTGGGCTGCCCCAGTTCCTCCACCACCAGGATCCGGTCGATGCCCCGCACCTCGCCCATCACCCGGGCGATGGCGCGCGCCTTCGCCTCGAGCACCTGCAGGTCAGGGCCGAAGATCTTGACCGCGAGCGAACTCTTGAGGCCGGTTTCGGCCTCGTCGACCGCATCCTCGGCGGGCTGGGTGTAGTTGAAGGTGATGCCGGGGAACCGAGCCAGCTTCTGGCCGATGGCCTCGATCAGCTCGGGCTTGGTCCGAATGGGCCCCTCCCACTCCCCGTAGGGCTTGAGCCCGACGTAGAACTCGGCGTTGAAGAAGCCGGTCGCATCGGTGCCGTCGTCGGGCCGGCCATGCTCCGAGGCGACCTCGGTCACCTGCGGGAATGTCCGGAGGAGCTGGCGGATTTCCGGCACGATCCGGCTGGACTCCTCGAGCGAGATCGTCGGCGGCATCGTGGCCCGCACCCAGAGCGCGCCCTCGTCGAGGTGGGGCATGAACTCGGCGCCGATGAAGCGGGTCAGGAGCAGGGCACCCACGAAGGCGGCGACGGCGGCGCCCGTGGTGCGCCGCGGATAGCGGAGGCACCAGTCGAGGGTCCGGGTGTAGGCGTCGCGGATCGCCTCGAAGGCGACGTTGCGGCGCTCGCGGACGCCCCCGCGCAGGAGCCAGGCGCAGAGGACGGGCACGACCGTCAGGGTCAGCGCCAGCGCGCCGACCAGGGCGAAGATGGTGGTGTCGGCCATCGGCCGGAACAGGCGGCCGGAGGGCCCGGACAGGACGTAGATGGGGAGGAACCCGGCGATGATGATGGCGATGGCGTACACCACCGGCCGGTCCACCTCGCCCGCCGCCGCAACGATGACCTCCCTGATGGAATACTCGGTGCCCTCCCGGGCCACCAGCGCGCGGTAGATGTTCTCCACCATCACGACGGCGCCGTCCACCAGGATGCCGAAGTCGATCGCCCCGATCGAGAGCAGGTTAGCCGGAATGTGCCTCAGGTCGAGGCAGATGGCCGCGAAGAGCAGCGCGAGCGGAATGGTCACCGCCACGATCAATCCCGAGCGGACGTCGAGCAGGAAGAGCATCAGGACGATGATGACCAGCACGATCCCGCGCAGCAGGTTGTCCACCACCGTCCGGGTGGTGAGGTGGATCAGGTCGCTCCGGTCGTAGAAGGGGCGGATGTGGACATCCTTGGGCAGCCCCGACTGGTTCAGTTCAGCGGTCTTCGCCTGCACGCCCTTGAGCACCGTCTGGGCCTGCTCGCCCGTCCGCATCATCACCACGCCCTCGACGGCATCCGGGTTGTCGTTGAACCCGAATTGCCCCAGCCGGGGCGCGGCCCCGATCTCGACGCGGGCGACGTCCCGCACGAGGATCGGCGTGCCGTTGTTCACCGCCAGGACCACCTGGCCGATGTCCTCTGGCGTCTTCAGCCGTCCCAGCCCCCGGACGTAGTAGAATTGCCCGCCCTCGGAGTAGAAGCCGCCGCCCGCGTTCCCGTTGTTGGCGCCCAGCGCGGCAGCGATGGCCGGCACCGACAGCCCTGCGCCCGCGACCTTCGTGGGGTCGAGCACCACGTGGTACTCCATCGACTGGCCCCCGAAGGCCGAGAGGTCGGCCACCCCGGGCACAGCGCGATAGGCCTTGCCGATGACCCAGTCCTGCAGGGTCTTGAGTTCCATCGGCGACCGGTCGGGACTCTCGAGCACGTAGCGATAGACCAGCCCCGACGGTGAGGCGAGCGGCGCGACGCTCGGCGAGACGCCGTCCGGCACGCCCGCGTCAGGGAGTCGCTCGAACACCTGTTGGCGTGCGAAATACGGATCGGTGCCGTCGGCGAAGGTGAGGTCGACGGAGGACAGGCCGTAGAGCGAGATGGACCGCACCGAGACGACCGCGGGCAGGCCGTTCATCGCCAGTTCGACGGGCACGGTGACCAGCCGCTCGACCTCCTCGGCCGCATGCCCGGGCCATTCGGAGATCAGCGAAACCATTGGGGGGGACAAGTCGGGGTACGCGTCCACCGGGAGCCGGCTGAAGGACCAGACGCCCACCGCCGTTGCCGCGAGGGCGACGATGAGCACCAGGACAGGCTGGGCCAGCGCCGCCGACACGATGCGATGGATGATCGACGGGCTCGCGGAGGGGTCCGTCGGACCCGCGGGCGCGTCGGCAGGACCGGTCATTGCGCCCCCATCGTCTGCAGGAAGACCGCGCCATCGACCACCACGCGATCGCCCGCGGTCAGGCCGTCGGACACGACGTACCGGCCTCCGACCCGCCCCCCGAGGGTGATGCGCCGCCGGTCGAAGGTGCTGTCGTTCGCGGCGAGGAAGAGGTACGGGAGGTTCTCGTCGTCTCGAAGCACGGCCGCCACCGGCACCAGAAGCCCGGTGTGCGGCCTGGCCGAGGCGATGGTGACCTGCACCAGCATGTCGCGCTTGAGGAGCCCATCCCGGTTGGGCACCACGATGCGGACGGCCGTGGCCTTGGTGGAGGGGTCGACCAGCGCGGCAACGTAGTCCACCCTCCCGCCCAGGGTGTCCGGGGAGGCATCGGTGACGATGGCGGCCCGTTCGCCCGCGTGGACCTCCCGGATGTCCTGTTCAAAGACATTGGCCATGACCCACATGGTCGCGAGGTCGGCGATGGTGAAGCAGGGGGTGCTGCCGGCCTCCAGCAATTGGCCGGGCGTGATCAGCTTCTCCACCACCGTGCCGGCGATCGGTGCCCGGATGATCGCCTCGATCGGGACGCTGTCCGCCTTCCCGCTCCGGATCAGGGCGACCGCGGCGTCGTCCGCGCCGAGGGCGCGGAGCTGGACCAGGGCGGCGTCCCGGTCAGCGGTGGCGCCATCGAGGTCGGTCCGGGCCTGGTCCACGTCGCGGCGAGCGATCCCGTCGCTGGCGTAGAGTTGCTCGTCCAGGTTCGCGATCTTCTTCGCGTTCCGCCACACCGCTTCGGCCTTGCTGAAGTTCGCGACGGCATCGGCGAAGTCGGATGAGGCCACGGTGGCCAGCGCCTGGCCGGCGCGCACCCGGGCGCCCGGCTGCACCAGGAGGCGGGAAACCGGACCGGAAATCGGGGCAAGCACTTGCGTCGAGCGATCCGCGCTGAAGGCGACGGTGCCGGTCGTCACGATCGCCGGGGTATAGCGGGAGGAGTCGATTCGCTGCAGGACGAACCGGCGGCGCTGGACGGAGTCGACCGCGACCTGGCCGGGAGAGTTGCCCGCCGCCGGTGCGTCACCCGGGGAGACCTTCCTGGAACATCCCAGCGCGAGGAGGGCCGCGAGGGAAGCAGCGAGGAGATCGGAGCGGATCATCGGGCGGGACCTCCGGCCTGGAAGGACGAAAGGGGAACGGCCACGGCGCGTTCCAGCTCGGCTCGCGACATGTCGGCAGCGGCGAGTGCGTCGGTGTATTGGCTTTCGGCGTCGGTGAGGGCGCGCCGTGCGCCGAGCACCTCGAGCGATGAGGATCCCCCCAGCGCATAGCTGGCGATGGCGATTCGGTAGGCCTCGCGCGCGGACGGCACCAGGACATCGCGCTGGAACTGCACCTGCCGCAGCGAGGTCGAGGCCGCCGCATACGCCACCCGGACGTCCTGGTTGACCTGGGCGAGCAGGTCCTGCCGCGAGGCCTCGAGCTCGGCTTCGGCGTGACGCGACTGGGCAATCTCGCCCTTGGCGTGGTTCCAGTAGAAAATTGGAATCGGAAAGTAGACCGCGGTGAAGAGATTGCCGGGGCCGGGGGCGGCATAGTCGTGGCCGACGCCGATCGCGATGTCGGGGAACCAGAACTCGTGCACCAGGGCGGTGTTGGCCCGTGCGCCCTCCAGCTGGCGGTTGAGGCCCGTGACGTCGGGGCGCGCGCCCACCGCGGCGCCGAGCAGCGTGTCGAGGGGCGGCAGGTCGGGAGGGACGGCCAGGGAATCGGAGGCCGAGATCGGGGCGCCGAGGGGCCGGTCGAGGAGGCGATTGAGGGCGGCACGGGCGTTCGCCACCCCGGATTCGCTCGCAATGAGGTCGTTCTGCGCGCTCGCCTCGTCCACCTGGGCCTGGACGACATCGAGTCGCGGGACGGTCCCCGCCCGGAACCGGGACTCGGTTTTGGCCAGGAACTCGTCGGCCATCGACTTGGCATCCTCGAGGATCCGGCGATGCCGAATCGACATCAGCAGCGAGTCGTAGGTCTCCGAGGTCTGTGACGCGAGGAGCTGACGAACGAGCTCGAGGTTTGCCTGATTGGCCTGGACGTCCGCCCGCCCGATGTCGTGCCAGAGGCGGAACTTGTCGAAGAAGGGGATCGTCAGCGTGGCCGCCACCGTCTTGGTCCCGGCCTCCCCGCCGAACAGTCGGGTCGAGTTGCCCCACTCGGCCGCGAACTGCGGGTCAGGGAACGCCGTGCCCTGGACCTTGCGGGCCCGGGCCTGCGCCACCTGCTCCTCGACGGCCTTGAGCTGCGGATTGCGCTGCAGCGCCGCAGCGACCGCCTCCGGCCGGCTGAGACAGAGCGAGTCGGCGGTGGCGACGTCCTGCGGCTGGGAGTCCCGGGCACAGTCCGGGGGCATTCGCAGTCCCGCCGTGTCGGCAGCGGTCGTCTCTGGCTGCTTGTCGGCCTGCTGCGCATGTGCGGTGCCGGCTGTCAATGCCAGCGCGCACACCATGAGAAGGTGTCGCATACGATCCCTTTGAATTGGAATAGCCGACGCCCGGAAGGGCAGCCGGTCACCAGGTCAAACGGGAATCGTCGGAGGAGCTCGCGTGGTAGGGAGGACGGCTGGGGCGAATGCCAGCAGGGCAGCCTCGGACCGGACCGGGGTTTCGAGGCCATCGGGGCAGGAGAGGAGCGTCCGGGCATCCACGACCGGGGTGACTCCGGCCCCGGACATGGCGGTGCCGAGGCAGTGGTGCGGAGTGTTGCGCGAGCCGGTCGTGCCCAGGTGGTAACTCGATTCGGCGTGGCCCGCCCCACTGTGCAGCACGAATTCGAGAGTCGACAGACTCCCGCCCGTGAGCAACAGGAAGAGGGCAACAACCCGAATCACGCCGGACCGCTTGAGGCGAGGCATTCCGAATTGTACCGCGGAGGGAACCACGATGGCAAGTCGGCGCTGGCCGGCCGATCCTCTACTGCTTGACCAACTCCACTCGCCGGTTCGCCTGGCGGCCCTCCGGCGTCGTGTTCGGCTTCGCCGGCACGGTATCGCCAAATCCCTTCGTGGTGAGGCGGTTGCCGTCGATCTTGTAGGTGTCGATCAGGACTGTTCGTACGGCCGCCGCGCGGCGGTCCGAGAGCGCGAGGTTGGCGGCCGCGTTCCCCACGTTGTCGGTATGCCCCTCGATGAGGATGTCGAGGTCGGGGTGGTCCTTCAGCATCGCCGCGATCTCGACAAGCGTTGGAGTCGACTCCGGCCTGATCTGGTCGGAACCCGAGGCAAAGTAGATCCCCTGCGTCGCCACCCGACCGTTCTCCTCGAGGGCGTCATACAGTTCACGCCCGCCCGCCAGCACGCTCAGGTTGCCGATGAACACCGGCTTTTCCTCCGACCCGGCAAATTCGACCCTGATCTTGTTTGAGCGCCCCAGATCGGCATTGGGGACATTAGCGACCCGTGTCTCGTTGATGTAGACCTTGACGTACTTGCCGTCGGCCATAATGCGGAATCGGAACGGCGTCTCGAACGCCGTCGGACCCGTCAAGGCGAGGGCGTTCGGCCCGGTACCATCGATGCCCCCTTGCATGCGATCGTTGAAGTACCGGTAGGTCGCGTAGCTGGTGGCAGTCGGAGAGAACGTGATGGTGGCGAAGATATTGGCGATGGAGCCGGTGGCGTCGAACTCCATGGTGAACCGGTCGGTCAGGACGTCGGGGAGAGGAATGGCGAAACTGGCTCGGGTGGTCGCGCGAAGGAATCGCACGCCATTCCACTCGACGACCTCCATGTTGCCCGACTCGAACTCCAGCCGTTTCGGGAAGTTTCCGACCCGGTCGCGGGAGAAGTCATCCACGTAGAGCGGAATCTCTCCCGGCTGAAAATCATAGTTGACCCAGACGCCCGAACCGGGGGCCTCATTCTTCGCGGGGGCGGCCGCGGGAGTGGCCGCCGGTTGGCCCGCGGCGGCCGGGGCCGGTTCCGCGGCCGCGGGTTGCGCGGTCTGCGCGGGGGCCGTGGGTACGGTAGGTACGGAGGGGACCGAGGGTACCTTCGGCTTCTTGATCCCGGGAATTTGCGCACCCGTCTCGGTGGGCATCGCTGATGTCAATATGGTGCCCACCACCGCGAGGAACCGCCAGTCCATACGCATCGAGACCTCCCCGTTCGCGACTTGCCTGCTGATAGGGCCGAAGCCGACCAATAGACAGCCCGGTACGCGGGTCCGCTAGAAGGGGCCCGACTGGCTGGCCTGGAGTGCAAGCAGCCCCCGCGCCGGGATTCCGGGCGGGGGCTCACTTCATGCCAGGCGGCGGGAGGCTGGGCTACAGGCCGACCATGTACGTGACCGGCGCCGACTCGGCGCCGACGCCCGCCTTGTCCGTGGCCACCGCCGTCCAGGTATAGGTCCCGGGCCCGTTCAGCGCGGTATTCCAGGCGTACTCGAAGGGCGCCGTGGAATCGACCGCAGTCAGCAGCGCCCCGTTGATCTTCCACTGTACTGTCGCGATCCCGCTGGCGTCGGTGGCGGTGACGGCGAGCGTGACGGTCCCGCTGACGGTGCCGGCGGCCGGCGACGCAATGGCCACCGAGGGCGCCGTCTTGTCGGTGTTCGCGGGGGTGGCATCATTGCCGCACCCGGCGACCGCCAGGCTGGCGAGGATGAGTGCAGCACAAGCCTTGAATTGCATCAGGGCTCCGGGGTCGAGTGCGAGGGACTGCAACGCCCACAATTTACGGATCCCCGCCCGGCTTGGACACCCTCCCGCGCCCCTGTACCTTTACGGCCGATTCGCCGCCCGATGATGTCCGCCGGGCGTTCGCCACCAGTCGTCGCGGGGTCGGATGTGTCGCTCGAGGTCCAGGTGTTCGGCACGAAGAAATGCCAGGAGACGCGCAAGGCGCTCCGCTTCTTCGCCGAGCGCCGCGTGAAGACCCACTTTGTGGATCTCAACGTGCGCGCCGCCTCCCCGGGAGAGTTGCGCCGGTTCGCCCAGAAGTTCGGCGTCGCCGCGCTGGTGGACCGGGAGGGGAAACGATTCGCCGAACTCGGCCTTCGGAGCGCAATGCTGTCCGATGATCGCTGGCTCGAACGCCTGGCGGACGACCCGATGCTGCTCCGGACCCCGCTGGTGCGCTGGCAGCAGCGGCTGACCATCGGCGCGGCCGAAGCGACCTGGAAGGAGTGGCTGGACCGCGTGAGCCAATTCTCGGTGTCGGGGCTCGCGGTCGAGTTCGGGGTCACCCGGCTCTTTGCCGATGCCACGTTCACCATCGAGCGCGGGGAGCGCTGGGGTGTGGTCGGCCGGAACGGCACCGGCAAGACGACGCTCTTCCGGATCCTCGCCGGCACGGCGCAGCCGAGCCGCGGCACCGTGGCCCGGGAGTCCGGCCTTCGCATTTCGCTGATGGACCAGCACCGGGACTTCGGCGAGGCCACGCTGGTCTGGGAGGCCGCCGCCGGCCCGTTCGCCGAGCTGCTCGCCCTCGAACACTCCCTCGCCGAGCAGGCCGCAGGGCTCGGGGCCGATCCGTCCGAAGCCGCCCTCGATCGCTACTCGCACGACCTGGAGCGCTTCGAGCGCGACGGCGGCTACACGCTGACGCCCCGGGTGGACGCAGTGCTCCACGGGCTCGGCTTCGACCCGGAGGCTGCGCGCACCCAGCGCGTGGCCACGCTGAGCGGCGGCGAGCGCGGCCGGCTGGCCCTGGCCCGCCAGCTCGTGGCCCCTGCCGACGTCCTCCTCCTCGACGAGCCCACCAACCACCTCGACCTCGAGACCACCCGCTGGCTGGAGGATCACCTCCTCAGCCTCGACGCGACCGTGCTCGTCATCAGCCACGACCGCGCCTTTCTCTCGCGGATCGCCAACCGGGTGCTGCACTTCGAGGCCCGCACGATCACCGCCTACAAGGCGGGCTACGCCGGATTCCTGGAGCAGCGGGCCGAGCGCCAGCTCTCGCAGCAGCGCGCCTTCGACAAGCAGCGCCGGAGCATCGAGGCCGAGGAGGACTTCATCCGGCGGAACATCGCCGGCGGCAACAGCGCGCAGGCCAAGGGGCGCCGCCGGCGGCTGGAGCGGCTGCCGCGGCTGGGCGCCCCCCCGGGCGAAGAGGGGAGCATGACGGTGCAGTTCCCGCCCGGCGAGCGCGGCGGGGACCAGGTCCTGGTGGCGGACCGGGTGCGCGTCGCGATCGGGGAGCGGGTGCTGCTCGACAACTTTTCGTCGCGGATCATCCGCGGCGAGGTCGTGGGCCTGGTCGGCCCCAACGGGGCGGGCAAGACGACGCTGCTCCGCGCCCTCCTCGGCGAGATGCCGGTGGCGGCGGGCGAGCTTCGGCTCGGGGATTCGATCCGTCCCTCGTGGTACCGGCAGGACCTGGCCCAGGTGCCGCAGGACCAGTCGCTCTACGACATCATCGCCCACCTCAGGCCGATGTGGAACCGTGGCGCCATCCAGGGTCATCTCGGCGCCTTCGGCTTCAGCGGCGACACCGTGCTCCGGCGCGCCGCGTCTCTCTCCGGCGGCGAGCGGGCCCGGATGGCGCTGTCGATGATGGTGCTCGACAACGCAAACCTGCTGATCTTCGACGAGCCGACCAATCACCTCGACGTCGAGTCGATCGAGGTGCTGGAGGACGCGCTCGGCGCCTGGGGCGGCACGGTGCTGCTGGTGAGCCACGACCGGGCGCTGCTCGAGGCGCTGGTGACGCGGGTGTGGGTCCTCCACCAGGCGCACATCACCGACTACCCCGGCACCTTCGTGGAATGGGAAGAGGCGAGCCGGGAACGCGAGCACGCGGCGTCGGTGGCGGCGGCGGAGGACGAGGCGAGCCGGCGGGTGGAGGAGCGGAAGCGCACGCGGCGGGGCGACGAACGCCAGCGCGACGGGAAAGCGGCCCTGCGTTCCGCGCGGGAGGCGTTGGCCTCCGCCGAGGCGAGGGTGGCCGCCGCCGAAGCCGCGGTCACCGCCATCCGCCAGCAGATGGAAGACCCGGCGCTCTATGCCACGGCGGAAGGCGGCAAGCGCGCCGCGCGACTCGGCACCGACCTGGAGGGCGCGCGCCGCGACCTCGAAGCGGCGTTCAGCGCATGGGAACGCGCCACCGCCGACGTGGAGTCCCTCGGCTAGCGTGCCTCGGTGCGACAGCCTGCGGCGGCAGTTCTGTCATTGCGAGGAGGCCCCGGTGGGGCCGACGAAGCAATCTCGGGCCAGATTGCTTCGGCCACTTCGTGGCCTCGCAATGACAGAAGGGATTCTACCGCGACCGCCGAAGTTCGGTTCGCCGACCATCACCAAGGACTAGGCGCCCGGCGGCGCCCGGTAGGGCCCGAGGATCTCGGAAACCCGCTCGGCGACGGCGAGCAGGCGATCGTCCGCCCAGCGGGCGCCGACCAGCTGCACCCCGATCGGGAGTCCATCCGCCGATCGGCCGGCAGGGAGCACCACGGCCGGACTGCCAGTCAGGTTGAAGGGGGCGGCGTAGGAGCCCACCGCCGTGGTGTACGGCACCGAGACCCCATCCACCTCGAGCGACTTCCCGGATCGCATGTGGGGAAACGCCGGGATGGCCGCGACCGGCAGCAGCCACGCATCGAACCGGGCCAGGAAGGCGTCGAGCGCAGCGACCAGGCGGTCCCGCGTGGCGAGGGCCTCGAAGTAGCGGCCCGCGTTCATTCCGAACCCTCCCCGAAGCCCCCGCGTCCACCGGGTTCGCCCCAACCCCATGAACGTGGTGTGCCGGATCAGCAGCCGGATCCAGGCCGGCGTCATCGCGCCCATTTCGAAGCCGTTGATCTGGCCCCACGTCGCCAGCGCCTCCTCGACATCGAAGTTCTCCGGACTCACACGCTCGACCCGGCAGCCCGCCGCCTCCAGCGCAGTCGCCGCTGCTCGCACGGTCGCGGCGGTCTCCGCGGAGGTCGGGCAGTGGGGGAGGGCGTCCATCCAGGCGATGCGGATCGTTTCGGGCCGGGGAATCTCGGGCGTGCGTTCGATCGGCGGGACCGGGGGCACCTCGACGTGGCGGCCGTCGGGGCCTTCCAGCAGCGAGAGCGCGAGGCGCAAGTCAGGCACGGAGCGCGCCAGCGGGCCGAAACTCACGAGGTGGCGCAGCCCGCCCGGCGGCCGGCCGGGGAGCTCGCCGTGTCCGGCGCCGGAGACGCGCTCCTCGGTGGGCTTGAGACCGAACACGCCGCAGAAGTGGCTCGGAATCCGGATCGAGCCTGCCGCGTCGCTGCCGATCTCGAGCGGCGAAAGGCCCGCCGCCACCGCGGCGGCGCCACCCCCCGTGCTTCCGCCCGGTGTGCGGGAGAGGTCCCACGGGTTGTTGGTGCGGCCGAAGATGGGACTGTCGCACTGCCAGTCGTAGCAGAGCAGGGGCACGTTCGTCTTGCCGAGGATGATGGCCCCCGCGGCCTTCATGCGCGCGGTGACGGTCGCATCGCTGGTGGAAATGTTGTCCTTCGCGGGAGGATAGCCGGCGGTGTTGCGGAGGCCCTCCACGTCGAAGATGTCCTTGATGGTGATGGGAACGCCGTGGAGCGGGCCGCACGGCTCGCCGCGTGCGAGGGCGGCGTCCGCGGCGGCGGCCTGGTCGCGCGCGCGTTCGTTGGGGATGACGACGGCGTTGAGCGGCGGGTTGAGCCGGTCGATGCGGGAGCGGTGCAGGTCGTGCGCCTCGACGGCGCTCATCCGCCGCTCCCGGATGGCCCGGGCCAGTTCGCGGGCGGTGGCGAAACCGGAGTCGAGTTCGATACTCATGTAGGAAGCGGGGCGCCGGGGGTCCATCCCTCGGCGCCGAGCCGCTGCAGAAAACGAAGGACGCTGTCGCGGTCGGCGTGGACGGTGAGGAGCAGCAGGTCTCCGTCGCGGGCCCAGGTCAGGGCCCGGCGGACCGCGCCGAGTTCGCCGACGGCCAGGCCGAGCTGATCTTCCCGCGCTCCAAGCCGCCGAAGCTCGGCCCGAAGCATGCCGGTGACCTCGCCCTCGGGGCGGCCGCGAAGGTAGGCGGGCATCTCCTTGACGATCACCATGTCGGGCCGCCCCGACCAGGCGGTGCGGGCCAGCTCGCGGATCGCGTGGTCGTCGCGGTCGCCGGCCTGGCCGATCACGACCAGCCGTCGAGTGGCCGGCAGCGCGCGCGCCATGTCCATCAGCGCCGTGACGCCGTGCGGGTTGTGCGCGAAGTCCACGAAGGCGCGGACGCCGCCGAATTCGAAGGCGTTGAGGCGCCCGACATTGCCGGCGGGGGTATTGGTCAGCGCCGCGAGGCCGTTCGCGATGGCGTCGTCGGGCAGGCCGAGCGCCGAGGCGAGGAGCGCAGCGGCGAGGGCGTTCGCCACGTTGTGGCGCGCCGCACCACCGACCGTGATCGGCACCCGGTCCACCGTGGTGACCGATCGCACTGATACTCCCGCCCCGAGCACCAGCTGACGCCCGTCGAGGCAGGCGGTGCGCTGCCCGCGCGCACGCGCGGCCGTGAGCACGGGGCTGTCGGCATCGAGCGAGAACCAGGCGACTGGGCAGGTGAGGGCGTCGGCCGCGGCCACGAGTGCGGGGTCGTCGGCGTTGAGGACAATGGGGTGGGTGGCGTCCAACGCGCGGGCCACGACCAGCTTGGCGGCGGCGAGATGTGCCAGCGAATAGACGCCCGACTCGCCGAGATGATCCTCGGCGATGTTGGTGACGACTGCCGCCTCCACGCGCTCCACGGCCAGGCCCCGCCGGAGGAGTCCGCCGCGGGCCGTCTCGAGCACGGCCATTTCGACCCGCGGGTCCCGCAGCAGGAGCCGCGCCCCGCCGGGCCCGCTGAAGTCTCCCGCCTCGAGGAGCTCGGAGCCGACCTTGATCCCGTCGGTGGAGGTGTGCCCGGCCACGCGCCCGCTGGCCGTGATGATCGCCGCCGTGAGCCGGGTGACCGTCGTCTTGCCGTTGCTGCCCGTCACCAGCGCCACGGGAATGTCATGCACCCGTGACCAGTCCACGGCGTCGGGGGCGGGCAGCGCGTCCACCGGCCAGGTGCTGGCGCCTGTTCCGGAGCCGACCGAGACGAACTGGTCATCCCAGAGGAACCGGACGCCCCGCGCTGCGGCCGCGCGCTGGAGGGCCAGGAGAGCGGGCCGGCGTTCGGCCGCGATCGCGAGGGCAAGGCGCGCGAGCTCCGGTCCGGCCTCCACCGGCTCGCCGTGGAGCCGCCGGGTCGCGGCGGTCCACGCCCACTCATTCACTTCAGTGGCCGCGTAGAGGGCGTCGATCGGCGCGGTGAGGGCCAGGCTCGCGCCGCCCGGGAACTGCCGGACGATGAGCGACTCGCCGCCCCAGCCGAGCGCCTCGAGCGCGCGCCGGGCCTCCTCGCGCCAGAGTCCAACGGCGGCGTCCGCCGCGCCGGGCGGGAGGTCCACCTCGAGCACCGCGGCCGGGCGGTCGGACACCAGGTTCGGGCCGGTGAGGCGCCGGGAATCCCGCACCGTCTCCGGCAGGACCATCAGTCGTCGGCTTCCCGGGGGAGGCGCACCCCGCGCTCGTCGCGAATGAGCTGGTCGTCCTCGGGCATGGCCATGGCCGGGACGGGAGGCTGCTCCACCACGGCAGGCGCCGACGCCGGCGCGGCGCCACGGCCCGCGACGTCCGGGTGGAAGTGGATGATCTGCTTCCAGGTGCGCGAGATGGCGTCGCCGAAGACCAGCAGCAGGTCGCCCGGCCTCGCCATCCGGAGCGCCGCGTCCACCGCGCGCTGCTCGTCGGCGATCACGGTGATCTTCTTTTCCGGCACGCCGGCGACGAGCAGCGTCTCCCTGAGGATCCGCGGCACTTCCTCGTCGGTCCGCCCCCGGAGCGAATCGTCCCGGCGGCAGAAGTAATGGTCGAACCGCCCCACCGCCCGGCGGGCGATTTCCCTGATGTCCTCGTCGCGGCGGTCGCCAGGTCCGGCCAGGACCACCAGCTTCCGGCCCTTCACGTCCAGCCGGTCGGTGAGCTGGCACATGACCTCGACGGCGTCGGGATTGTGCCCGTAGTCGAGGATCACCTTGAAGGGGTGCTCGTCGAAGACGTTCATCCGGCCCGGTGCCTGGAAGAAACTGGTGTCGAAGGTGCGGAGGCCGTGCCGGATGTCCTCCAGCTTGACGCCCATGCTGAACGCCATCGCCGCGGCGAACATCGCGTTCTGCACGTTGTGCGTCGCGCGGCCCTCGAGCGTGGCCGGGATGAGGTGGGTCCACAGCAGCGGAATGTGCGCGCCGTGGTCGTAGATGGTGATCATCTGTCCGTTGACGCCGGCCTCGAGCGCCAGCGCCCTCCCGCCGGCGCGGATGTGCTCGCGCACCAGCGGGTGCTCGGGGTTGAGCGTCACGTAGCAGATGACCTTGGCCTCGGTGTAGTCGGCCATCGCCAGGCAGAGCGGGTCGTCGGCGTTGAGGACCGCGGTGTCGCGCGCGACCTCCACGGGAATCCGCTTGACCTTGGCCAGTTCCTCGAGCGTGTCGACGCCGCGGAGGCCGAGGTGGTCCGACTTCACGTTGAGGCAGGCGGCCACGTCGCAGTGGCGGTAGCCCATGCCGGCGCGGAGCAGGCCGCCGCGCGCCGTCTCCAGCACGGCGACGTCCACCTGCGGGTCGCCCAGCACCATCCGGGCGGCGATCGGCCCGGTCATGTCGCCCTCGACGGTGCGGTTGCCGTCGATGTACACGCCGTCCGTTGTGGTGAGCCCGACGGTCCGCCCGGCCAGCTTGTGGATGTGCGCCAGCATCCGCGAGGTGGTGGTCTTGCCGTTGGTGCCGGTGATGGCCGCGATGGGAATGCGGGAGGGCGTGCCCGGCGGGAAGAGCATGTCGAGCACCGGCCCGGCCACGTCGCGCGCCTTGCCCTCGCTCGGCGCCATGTGCATCCGGAAGCCCGGCGCGGCGTTGACCTCGCAGATGGCGCCCCCGCCGCTCTCGCGGTAGGAGTGCGTGATGTCCGGCGTCAGGAAGTCCACCCCGCCGACGTCGAGGCCGATCGCCTCGACCGCCCGGATCGCCATCTCGCGGTTGTCGGGGTGGACCGCGTCGGTCACGTCCACCGAGGTACCGCCGGTGGAGAGGTTGCCGGTGGAGCGCAGGTAGATCGCCTCGCCCGCGGCGGGGACCGTCTGCCGGGTGTAGTTGAGCTGCGCCAGCAGCCGGTCGGCCTGCGAGTCGAACTCGATCCGGGTGAGCACCTTCTCGTGCCCGATCCCGCGCCGGGGGTCGCTGTTCACGATCCCGACGAGTTCCTCGATCGTGTGCGTGCCGTCGCCCACCACGTGGCCCGGGACCCGCTTGGCTACCGCCACGAGTTCCCCGTCGATCACCAGCATCCGGTGGTCGTGGCCGTGGATGAAGGTCTCGACGATCACGCTCCGGCTGATGGCCTGCGCCTGGCGGAAGGCCACCGCCACCGTCTCGTCGTCGCGCAGGTTGATGGCGACGCCGCGCCCGTGATTCGCGTTGTACGGCTTGACCACGACGGGATGCCCGATCCGCCGCGCGGCGTCGATGGCCTCGTCTTCCCGCTGGACCAGGCGCTGCTTCGGCACCGGGAGGCCGAGCCGGGCGAGGATCTTGTTGGTCTCCTCCTTGTCGGAGGCGATCTCGACCGCGATGTGCGAGGTGTGGCTCGTGATCGTGGCCTGCACCCGCTGCTGGTAGCGGCCCCAGCCGAATTGAATCAGGCTGGCGTCGTTGAGCCGCATCCACGGGATGCCGCGGTGCTCCGCGGCGTGCACCAGCGAGGCGGTGCTCGGCCCGAGCGCGCGGCGCTGGGCAAACCGGATGAAGGCGTCCCGCTCCTCCGCGAAGTCGAACCCCGACGGCACGCTCCTCGGCGGGCGCAGTTCCTCGGGCAGCAGCGAGTGCAACAGTGTCAGCGCGAGCCGCCCTGCCTCGAGCCCGACCTCCTCCTGCTCGTATTCGTAGACCACGTGGTAGGTGCCCGGGCGCCTCGGCGGAGCGCGTCTTCCCGAAGGTGACCTGCGCGCCGGCGATGTTCTGCAGTTCGATCGCGACGTGCTCCAGCACGTGCCCCAGCCAGGTCCCTTCGTCTTCCAGGACGCGGCGCCGGAAGCCGCCGGCGTCGCCATAGGAGCAGCCGTGCTCCGCCAGTCCGGGCAGGGCGTCGAACAGCGCGTCGTTGAAGGCCGGGCCGAGCCGAGCGGTCGGCCACGCCTCGACGGGCCCAAGGTCGATGTCGAGCCGGATGACGGGGAAATGGGCGTACAGGCTCGGCCCGAGGTAGACCGAGGTTTCGATGATGCGCATACGCCTCCCGGGGGAGCCGGGGTCAGGGCTGGGTAGTCGCGGCGCTCGGGGCCGTGGCCACGCGGGTGTGCAGATTGTAGGTGGCGCCGGCCGTCAGGATGTGCAGGCGCAGCCCGAGCAGACAGACCGGCTCGTGGTCGCCCACCTGGTCCATCGAGGAGTACTCCACGTCGGAGCAGTCCACGATCGTGATGCCGCCGCTGCCGACCACCTCGACGGTCTCGTCGGGCCCGATGAAGGCGGCGGTGTCCTCGTCGAGGCCCACGCCGATCGCGAACGGATTGTAGGCCAGCGCCGTCAGCAGGCGGCCGAGGCGGTCGCGCTGGCGGAAATGCTGGTCGATGACGACCCGGTTGGTGAGCCCGAGGCCGGGGGCGAGGGTCACGATGTTGGAGCGGGGCACCGCGCCGTCCTCGCCGCTCGCGATCATGTGCTCCGACAGGAACGCCGCTCCGGCGGAGGTGCCGGCCACGTGCACGCCGGCGGCGTTGAGCGTCCGGAGCGACCGGGCCACTTCGGTGCCCCCGAGCGTCGTCGCGAGGCGGAGCTGGTTGCCGCCCGTCAGGAACACGCCGGTCGCGCGCTCGAGCTTTTCGAGCCAGTCGGCGCGCTCACAGTCGGCGCGGCTGTCGAATGGCAGCGCCCGCGCGCGCCCCGCGCCGAGCTCGGTGAAGAGCGCCTCGTAGCGGTCGCCGGTGTCGGCCAATTGCGAGGCCGTCGGGATGATGGCGATCCGGGCGTCCTTGCCGCCGCAGAGTTCCACGAAACGCCGGAGGATCCGGGCGTCGCGCATCTTGTCCTCGGCGCCGCCCACGGGAACGATCCAGCCCCGCTGCGCGCCGTCCGGCGACCGGGCCGGGCTCACGCGCCCGCCTCGAACGTGCCGTGCACCACCGCCCGGCCTTCCACCACGTGCCAGCGTCCCATGGCCATCACGTCGGTCACGTCTCCGTTGGGATTGAGGACCACGAGGTCGGCGTCGCCGCCGGCCTCGATCCGCCCCTTGTCGGGGAGGCGGAGGAGGTCGGCGGGATTGGACGTGAAGGCGGGCAGCACGCGCTCCAGCGCCTGTCCCCGGTCGAGGAGCGACTTGAGTGCGGCCGCCAGCGCGCCCGGGCTTCCCACGTCCATGTCGGTCACCCGCCCGTCCCCGTCGAACACCGGGAGGCATCCGCCGCCGTCCGAGCTCACCGTGATGCGCTCCGGCGGGAGCCCGGCGCCGAGATAATGGAGCAGGGCGTCCTCAGCGGCCCAGGCGTCCTCGCCCGGGCCGACCGGGAAGGCGGTCAGGTCGATGGTGACGCCGCGGCCGGCGAGCTCGAGGGCCTCGTCGAACAGTGCGCGGCGCCGGTTGACATGGGTGGGATTGAACACGCGGGGAGGGATTTCGCTTCCGTCGAGGGCGTCGCGGACCAGGCGGAGGCCGCGCGGTCCGTCGCCCAGGTGCAGGTGCACGATGCCGGCCTTGCCGGTCATGAGCCCCGCCACGTGGGCCTCGCTCGCGAGCCGGAGGAGTTCCTCGAGCGTCGGCTGGCTCGAGCGATGGTCGCTCAATGCCACCTCGCCGACGCCGATGATGCGGTCCACGTGGACGATGTCGCCCCGCACGCTCCCGGTGAGCGTCGTCGGCGGAAGGTGGTAGCCCCCGGTGTGGCACCAGGCGCTGATTCCTTCGGCGGTGAGGCCGCGCGCGGCCGCCACCAGCGAGGAGGTCGAGCGCGTCAGGTCGTCCGTCCCCAGCACGCCCACCACCGTGGTCACGCCGCCCCGGGTAAAACGGGTCAGCGGTACGGGAGGCACCCGGCTCTCGGGGCCCGACTCTCCGCCGCCGCCGGTCAGGTGGACGTGCCCGTCCACGAGCCCGGGAATCAGGCGGCGTCCACCGAGGTCCCGTTCGACCACGCCGAGCGCGGAGGGGAGCGCCGGGGCGTCGCGCCCCATCCAGAGTACCTTGCCGCCGCCCACCAGCAAGTGGCGTGCGTCGCGGGGCTCCGGGGCGTAGATCTCGGCGTTCCTGAGCAGGGTCAGCATGCGGCGGGAAGGCTCCGGCTGCGGGAGTGGGGACCGGGATAATACTGCCGACACGCCATATATTGGAAGGATGAATGCAGCGCAATTCACCTCGCCGGTGCTCACTGGCGCCGTCGTCCGCCTCGAGCCGCTGGACGAGCGGCACTGGGAGGGGCTCCTGGCCGTCGGGCTCGCCCCCGACATCTGGCGCTCCACCATCGATCGGCTCGAGACGCCTTCGGATCTGCGGGAGTGGCTCGAGCGGACCCTCGCCGAGCAGGCGGAGGGCCGGTCCATTCCCTTCGCGACCGTGGAGGTCGCCTCGGGACGCGTCGTGGGTTCGACACGGTATGGCAACATCGACGCGGAGAACCGTCACGTCGAGATCGGCTGGACCTGGGTGGCGCCAGACTGGCAGCGGACCGCGGTGAACACCGAGGCCAAGTACCTGATGCTTCGTCACGCCTTCGAGGTGTGGGGGTGCTATCGGGTCGAGCTCAAGACCGACGTGCTCAACACCCGCTCCCGCCGGGCAATCGAACGCCTGGGGGCACAGCAGGAAGGCGTCTTTCGAAGGTACCAGCGCACCCAGGGCGGCCGGATGCGGGATACGGTGATGTACTCGATCCTCGATTCGGAGTGGCCCGACGTGAAATCCCGCCTTGAGCGCCGGTTGTGGGAGCCACCCACGGCGCGTTAGCTTGCGCGGACTTCTCGAGCACGTCCACTTCTTCTACCCGACCTGATTCATGCCTCTGACCACGACTCTCCGCGCCGCGGAGCTCGCTTCCGTCCAGACCTCGCTGCTGATCGTGGCGGTGCCGCAGGGCGCCCTTCCGGCCTCCCTCACCGCGCTCGACCGCGCCCGCGACGGCGCGTTGACGCGCCTGTACGCCGCCGGCGACTTCACCGGCAAGACCGACCAGGTCGCGTTCGTCTACCCCGCGGGCCCCGTCGAGCGGATCCTGCTGGTCGGCGTCGGCGAGGCCGCGAAGTGTTCGCTGCGCACCGTCCGCCGGGCCGCCTCGGTCGCCGGCAAGCGGGCCCGCCTGGCCGGCGTGTCCGGCGCGACGTACCACCTGACGCCCGAGGCACGGGGCCCGGTTCCGCCCCGCGACGCCGTGCAGGCCACCACCGAGGGCCTGTACTACGGGGCGTGGCACTTCGACGCGCTCAAGCAGCCGCCGACAGAGGTCAAGCCGGCGCTCGAGCGCGTCGAGATCCTGGTCGAGAGCGTTTCGCGCGATGCCGAGACGGGGCACGCGCTCGGCGCCGCCATCGGGGAGGGGCAGACCTTCACGCGCGGCCTCCAGGTGCTGCCCGGGAATACCTGCACGCCGTCATACCTGGCGGCGCAGGCCCAGGAGCTGGCCAAGCGCCACGGTTTCGGGGTCACGGTGCTTGACCGGGCCGCCATCGAGCGTGAGGGCATGGGTGCGCTGCTCGCGGTGGGGAAGGGCAGCGTCGAGGACCCGCGGTTCATCGCCCTCGAGTACAAGGGCGCCGCCGGCGCCCCCGTCGTCCTGGTCGGGAAGGGCGTGACGTTTGACAGCGGCGGGATTTCGATCAAGCCCGCCGAGCGGATGGAGGACATGAAGTTCGACATGTCCGGCGCCGCCGCGGTGCTGGGCGCCTTCGAGGCGCTCGGCCGCCTCAAGCCGAAGCTGCGGGTCGTGGGGCTCATTCCCTCGGCGGAGAACATGCTTTCCGGCGCTTCATACCGGCCGGGGGACGTCGTCCGCGCCATGTCCGGGAAGCACATCGAGGTCGTCAATACCGACGCCGAGGGGCGCCTGCTCCTCGCCGACGCGCTGCACTACGCGCGGCGCTACGAGCCGGCGTGCGTCCTCGACATCGCCACCCTCACCGGCGCGGTGGTCATCGCGCTGGGGCACACCGCCGCGGGCGTGATGGGCACGGACGACGCACTGATCGAGGAGGTGCGCCGCGCCGGGGACCGCTCCGGCGAGCGGGTCTGGCCGCTGCCGCTGTGGGACGAGTTCCGCGAGCACATCAAGTCGGACATCGCCGACGTCAAGAACTCGGGCGGGCGCCCCGCCGGGACCATCACCGCGGCCTGGTTCCTCCGAGAGTTCGTCGAGGGCTTCCCCTGGGCGCACCTCGACATCGCCGGCACCGCCTACACCCAGAGCGAGGACGCGGGCGCCGTGAAGGGCCCGACCGGCATGGGCGTCCGCCTCTTTGCCGAGTTCCTCCTGGCCCGGCAGGGGTGATCCTCCACCGCGGGGCCCGCGTCGTCGGGCTCGCCCTGCTGTGCCTGCTGGCCGGGACCTCGCTCCGCGCGCAGATCCCCGACTCCGCCGCCATCGATTCCGCGCGCGGCGTGCAGGATTCCGCCAACATGCGTGCCCGGTATGCCGAGGGCGAGGCGCTGGCCAAGGTGCAGGTCCCGGTCTTCCCGCGGCTCGGGGCGGACGGCATCCAGCCCGCCGGCGCCGTCACCGTCCTCGATCGCCATTCCCTCGAATGGTCCGGCGCGGAGACGGTCTCCGGCCTGCTGATGGAGATCCCCGGCGTCTACCTGTGGCGGGGCGGCTGGATCGGTCGCCCCGAGTACGCCACCTACCAGGGCCGGGGCGCCACCTCCGTCGAGTATTATCTCGACGGCCTTCCGGTGATCCCGATGGGCCCCGACTCGGTCGGCGTCGATCCGGCGCTGCTTCCGCTCCGGCTCCTGGAGCGGGTCGAGATCGAGCGCTGGGCCGGACTGCTCCGGGTGCGGATGTACACGCCGCGCCAGGAGGTGGCCGCCGCCGCCACCTCGATCCTCGTGGCGCGCGGGGATCGCAGCCTCTCCCGCTATGGCGGCAGCATCGAGAAGCGATACCAGTCCGGCCTCGGCTACGCCCTGGCCGCCAACTACTGGAACGCGCCCACGAATGACGCCTCGTCCTCCGCAGCCACCAATACCGATCTCTGGGTCCAGCTGAGCTACCTGCGCGGCGAGCGGTGGGGCCTTCAGTATCAACTGATGGGGCAGGCGCCGGACCGGGACCCCTACGTCCCGGTCGGCGGCGACAGCGCCATTGGCGCGGGCGTCAAGGGCAACCGGAGCGCGATGCAGCTCCGCGCCTTCCTGCAGGGCGGGCACGGCGATCTTTCCCGGCGGGTGGACCTGGTCTTCTCCCACGACGCCTGGTCCGGGAACGCGGTGGATCAGCAGGTCAACGGCGTCGGGCTGCTGGCGTCCTGGCGCAAGCCCACGCTCTCCTTCGCCGCGAGCGGATTCGCCCGCTCCCAGTGGGCGCGGGGCGAGGTGCGGGGCACGGTGGGCTGGACGCCGACGCGCGCCCTCTCGGCGAGCGCCGAGGCGGCGTGGCTCTCCTACGACAACAGTCGCCACAGCCAGTGGTTTGCGGCGCGCGGCGGCGCGGCGCTGCCGTTTGGTTTCGGCGTGAGCGCGTCGGCTCGGCTCGGCAAGGTGGTCGCGGCGCCGTGGATCGGCGACAACCCCGCGCAGGATGTGCGGGACTTCACCGGGTCGCTCACCTGGGAGCGGAGCTGGCTCTCGCTGCAGGCGGACCTGACCAGCACGAGCGACTTCCAGGCGCTGGCGCCCCAGCCCTATCTCCAGGTGGCGAGCCTCGCGCTCACCCCGGCCACGACTTGGGTCACCGTGGGTGGACGGATCGCCCCGGCGCCGTGGATCAGCTTCGAGAGCCGGTACAGTAATCCCACCTCCGGCACGCCGAACGGCAACCCGCCGACCCACTCGGCCAGCACGGCGACGATCCAATCCAAATTCTTCCGCACCTTCCCCAGCGGGATCTTCGAGCTCAAGGCGCAGTTCGGCGTGGAGTCGTGGGGCGCCGGCGTGCTGGGCCTCGATGGGACGGGGCAGCCAGTCGCGTTGCCCGGCGCCACCTTCCTGAGGGCCCGCCTCGAACTGGCGATCGGGAGTTTCCGGTTCTACTACGACCGGGGCAATTTGGCGGGCACGACATCCACTTATGTGCCCGGGTTTGTCATTCCGCCCTACGGGACCACTTACGGCGTGTTGTGGAGCTTCGTGAACTGAACTCCCGCGCGCCCTCCTGACGGCCCGATCCCGTAATCCCAATCCTGACAACAAGCTGACAGCCGATCTGGGCCGAAATCCGATCTTGACAGGATTCTCGGCGAGCGTAAGTATGGGTGAGGTTGTTGGAGCGTTCATACTCTCTTCATCGAAAACACATTGCTCGGTCGGCGCGGCCTCGGTTCCCTGGCCCCGATGCGGGTTGCCGGTCCCAATTTCGAATCATCACTGATATTGCCCGACGATCCAGGCGCTTTCTCCTGGATCCACGCTGCCTGTCCCACCCCACGGGAGGCGATATGCTCGAGTGGTTGCGTAAGGGAAGGGCCCTGACCGTATGGCCATCCACGATGGTCGTTGCCGCTGCGTTGGTTGTCGGCGCGCCGCAACCGGCCGCCGCCATGGCCCCGGACGGCTCAGGGATCGTGGCCGCCGGAACGACGGCCGCAAGCTCAGCAACGGCAGTCGAGGCTTACCTCCGGTCGCGGTCGAACGCGGTCGCCGCCTCCTCCTCGGGCGCCGCCACAGCGATGAGCGCCGCCGCCATTCCGGCCTTTGCCCGGAAGTACGGCCTCCGCTGCTCGGCCTGCCACACCGCCTGGCCCGAACTCAACTCGTTCGGCCAGAAGTTCAAGGACAACGGCTACCAGCTCGGCAACGACCGGGACGCGCCGATCTGGCAGGCGCCCTCCTACTGGCCGGTCTCGGTGCGCACCACCCCGCAATTCCACTACGAGAGCACCACCAACCAGGTGACCGACGCGACGGACAGCGCAACCATCACGCAGTCCGGCTTTGACATTTCCGGGGCCGACCTCCTCATGCTGGGGACGCTGTACAAGAACATCACCTTCGGGTTCGTGCCGACCCTCGACGTGGGTGACCTCGGCATCGAGACCGCCTTCGTCCGGTTCGACAACCTCTTCAACTCCACCTGGGCGAACGTCAAGGTCGGCAAGTTCGAGCTCGATAACATCCTCTCCGAAAAGCGCATCGTCACCCTCTCGAACAACGGCGGTTTCTACCAGAGCTACCACTTCGTGCCGGTGGGCGATGCGACCGTCTTCGGGCTCGGCGACAACCAGATCGGCGCCGAGGTGATGGGCCACTCCCAGAACAGCTACACACGGTTCAGCGCCGCCGTGCTCGACGGGACCGACGGCGAGCCGGGCATTTCGAACGGCCAGCGCTACGACGGGATGGTCACCTTCAGCCAGGCCTTCGACGGCGGCAAGCTGGGCGTCCAGCGGATCGGCGTCTACGGGTACTTCGGCCAGCAGCCCACGGTCTACCAGACCTCGGGCGGCGATCCGATCGCCGGGTCCGGGACGTTCAACAAGGGCTTCTACCGGATCGGGGTCGTCGGCGACTTCTTCCTCGGCAAGCTGGAGCTCATTCCGCTCTACCTGCGCGGCTCCGACAACGCCTACCTCGCCACCGCCACCCCGGGCGACCAGCCGCTGCCGGTCGGCGCACAGGACGCGTCGTGGAACGGCGGGCTCCTCGAGGTGCACTACTACTTCAATCCCCAGATGATGCTGATCGGGCGCGGGGAAGCGATCCGCATGTCGCAGCAGGCGCTCCCCACCACGTCGAGCACCCTCGGCAACGTGGACGCCTACGTCATCGGCGGCCGCTATTACCCGATCATGTCCAGCCGGGCCGGCGTCTCCCTCCACGGGGAGCTCGCCTTCACCAAGACGGTCGGCGGCGTGCCGCTGAGTGGTGACGGTGTCGGGCTGCCCCCGCTCACCGACACCACGGAAGTCTGGAGCACGAGTGTCCTGATGGCCGTCGACTTCGCCTTCTGAGAAGGGAGGACCGTATGAGCATGCGAACTGCAGGACTGTGGTGCTCCGCGAGCCTCGGCCTTCTCCTGGTCGTGGTCGGCGCGGCACCGGCGCTGGGGCAGGAAACGGTGGTCGGCTCGGTGCACGGCAATGCGTCGGCCGGGAAGGAGCACTACCGGCGCTTCTGCGTCGGCTGCCACGGCCAGGCGGGCGATGGCCAGGGGGAAAACGCGGCGTGGATCACGCCCAAGCCGCGGGACTTCACGGCGGCGGTCTTCGAGTGCCGCTCGACGCCCACCGGCACGCTCCCGACCGACGAGGATCTCTACAACTCGGTCACGCGTGGCTTCGTCACCACGAACATGCCGCCCTGGCTCCCGCTGACGAAACAGACTCGCGTGGACGCCGTCGCGTACATCAAGACGTTTTCGCCCCGCTGGAAGACCGAGAAGCCGGGGACGCCGATCGTCATCCCGCCGGAGACGCCCGCGGACATCGCGAGCATCCTCCGCGGGCGGGACGTATTCCAGAAGATGCAGTGCTGGCAGTGCCACGGACCGGCCGGGCACGGCGACGGACCGGCGTCGTCGACGCTGGTGGACAGCAAGGGCGATCCGATCCGGCCCTACAATTTCTCCACCGGCACCCGCTTCAAGTGCGGGACCACCAACCGGGACATCTACCGGGACTTCATGACGGGGCTGGATGGGACGCCCATGCCGTCCTTCGCCGACAACATCACCCCCAACGAGGCGTGGGACCTGGTGCATTTCCTCCGCACCCTGCAGCCTGAGGTCAAGAGCCCGGAACTGGTCGTGTGGGAGGCCTGGATGCCGACCCATGCCAGCGAACTGAAGCCGCTCGGCCCCGATGCCGGGCAATAGCACTCCGATTCACTTCTCGAGAAACGGTCGAATCATGCGCACGAAAGTTCTTTCTTCCCTGGCGCTCGGAGTCCTGGCGGTCGCCGCCATGGGCGCCCTCGCGGCCCCGGCGGCCCCGCCCGCCGGGTCGATCACCGGCACCGTCACCTACACGGGGACGCCGCCGAAAATGAAGCCGATCGACATGGCCAAGGAGCCCACCTGCGCCAAGCAGCACCCGACGCCGGTCATGACGGAGAACGTGGTGACGGGCCCGAACAATTCCCTGCAGTACGTGGTGGTGTACATCTCCGCGGGTGACCAGGCGGGCCCCCCCGCCACCGCGACCGTCCGCTATGACCAGAAGGGGTGCGAGTACGTCCCGCACGTGGCGGTCATGGAGGCGGGCCAGCCGCTGGAGATCTACAACAACGACCAGACGGCCCACAACATCCACCCGCTGGCCAAGGTGAACCCGGAGTGGAACAAGTCCCAGCCGCCCGGCTCCCCGCCCATCCAGGCCAAGTACGACAAGCCGGAATTCATCCCGGTCAAGTGCAACATCCATCCCTGGATGCACGGCTACTTCGTGGTGCTGGGCACCCAGAACTATTCGGTGACCGGCAACGACGGCACCTTCAGCCTCAAGGGGCTGCCGCCGGGCAAGTACACCGTGACGGCCTGGCAGGAAAAGTTCGGGACGCAGAGCCAGGAGGTCACGGTGACCGGGACCGGGGCCACCAAGGCGGACTTCGTCTTCAAGGCGCTGCCGTACTAGGGTAGGAACCCGCGCGGTGCAGGACGGGTCGCCCGCCAGGCGGAGCGGCGACCCGACCGCGCGTGCCGTCCAGCCATTCCGCGGAGGCGAGGAGACGTGGGCAAACTGTTCGCGGTGTTGGTGGCGGTCATCACGCTCATTTCCGCCGGCGTGTTCATCTCGCGCATCTGGTGGCTTCCTCCCGACATATCGGTCCTCGGCGTCGGCATCGACCACCAGTTGATGGAGACGATGGTCGCGTCGGGCGTGCTGTTCGTGGTCTCCCAGCTGGTCCTCGCGGCGTTCGTGTGGCAGTTCGGCGACCGGGGCGACGGCCGGGCGATCAAGACGTTTCCGGGCGGGGCCACTCCCATGGTCGTGTTCGCGACCGTCCTCGTGAGCGCCGAGATCCTGGTGCTGTCCTTCGTCGGGACGAAGGTGTGGGGCGGGATCTTCATGTCGCCGCCCAACCCGAACGCGCTGCACATCGACGTGCAGGCGGAGCAGTTCGCCTACTACTTCCGGTATCCCGGCCCCGACGGGAAGCTCGGCGCGACCCACCCCGAGTTGATCGACGACGGCAACAGCAACTTCTTCGGACTCGATCCGGCCAACGACACCACCGCCCGGGACGACATCGTCTCGGCGTCCCTGGTGATCCCGGTCGACCAGCCGATCCTGCTCACGATGCACTCCAAGGACGTCGGCCACGCGTTCTACGTGCCCGACCTGCGGATCCAGCAGGATTTCGTGCCGGGGCTCGTCATTCCCCTGCAGTTCACCGCGACCAAGGTCGCGAAGAAGGAAATCGTCTGCACCCAGCTCTGCGGACTCGGCCACTACAACATGCGCGGCTACCTGGAGGTTCAGTCGAAGGACGACTTCCAGAAGTGGATGGCCGACCAGGTGGCCCAGCAGTAGCATCGACGCATTCGCTCCGGGCGGTGGCCCGGGCCACGACCGCACATTCCCCGAGAGGCCAGGCCCATGGATGATTCGCCGGCGCCGTCGCTGACGCACGTGCACCCGCAAGGATTCTGGCGGAAGCACGTCTTCAGCCTGGATCACAAGGTGATCGGGAAGCAGTACCTCGACCTGGCGCTGGTCGCGGTGGTGACCGGGATGGTGCTCTCCTGGCTCATGCGCTTCCACCTGGCCTTCCCGCGGGCGGCCGTCCCAGGCCTGGGCGCCATCGCGCCCAATGCCGCGCCCGGCGGCATGATCTCGCCCGAGCTCTATCTCTCGCTCATGACGATGCACGGCACGATCATGGTCTTCTTCGTGCTGACCACCGCGCCGTTCGCCGGCTTCGGGAACTACATCCTGCCGATCCAGGTGGGCGCCGAGGACATGGCGTTCCCCCGGTTCAACATGATGTCGTTCTGGGTCACCTTCGTCGCGTTCGTGGTGCTGATCGCCGCGTTCCTGGTCGAGGGAGGGGCCCCGTTGTCCGGCTGGACCGCCTATGCCCCGCTCAGCGCCGTGGGCAAGGACGCCGGGCCGGGGCAGGGCGCGGGCCAGACCCTCTGGGCAATCTCCATCGCCATCTTCTGCGTGGGCCAGCTGCTCGGCTCGCTCAATTTCATCGCCACCACGCTCGACCTCCGGACCAAGGGCATGACGCTCATGCGCATGCCCTTCTCGACGTGGGCCTGGTTCATCACCTCGGTGATCGGCCTGATCGCCTTCTCGGTGCTGCTCCCCGCCTGCATCCTGCTCATCCTCGACCGCGTCGCGGGCACCAGCTTCTTCGTCCCGGCCGGGCTCGTGATCAGCGACCGGCTGCAGCCCCACGCCGGCGGCTCCCCGCTCCTCTGGCAGCACCTGTTCTGGTTCTTCGGGCATCCGGAGGTGTACATCGCCATCCTGCCGGGGTTCGGCATCGTCTCGCACATCCTGCCGGCCTTCGCGCGGAAGCCGCTGCTCGGACCCAAGGTCGTCCTGGCGTGCATGGCGGCGATCGGGTTCCTGAGCTACACGGTCTGGGGCCACCACATGTTCCTGAGCGGGATGAACCCCCTCTCGGCGACGCTGTTCTCGGTGCCCACGCTGATCATCACCATCCCGGCGACGATCGTCACGCTGCTCTGGATCGGCACCATCTACGGCGCCCGGCTCCGGTTCACCACCTCCGCGCTCTTCTGCCTGGGGTTCGTGTCGGTGTTCGTGAGCGGCGGCATCAGCGGCTTCTTCCTGGCCCAGCCCTCGATCGACACCTACCTGCACGGCACCTATTTCGTCGTGGGACACTTCCACTTCGTGATGGGCGTGGCCTCGATGTTCGGCATCTTCGCGGGCGTCTATTTCTGGTTCCCGAAGATGTACGGGCGGATGATGAACGAGACCCTCGGCAAGATCCACTTCACGCTCACCCTGGTCGGCGTGTACTGCATCTTCATGCCGATGCACTACCTGGGGCTCGCCGGCAACGTGCGGCGGTACTCGGAGTTCACGGACGATTACATGAAGGGGGCGCTGCCCCTGCACCGGTTCATCACGTTCGCGGCGCTCTTTACGGGCGCGGTGCAGCTCATCTTCCTCTTCAACCTGGTCTGGAGCCGCCTCCGCGGCGCCAAGGCTCCCGACAATCCGTGGCAGGCCACCTCGCTGGAATGGTCGATCACCTCGCCGCCGCCGGTCGACAACTTCGGCGGCCCGCCGCCGGTCGTCTACCACGGCCCCAACGAGTACGGCGTGGCCGGCCCGACCGGCGACTACCTGATGCAGGCCGACCCGTCGGGCAGCGGGAAGGGCGCCTGAGATGGCCGACGCGTCGATGACCGTGCCGGGATCCCGGGCCCGGACCGGGGTGTGGGTCGCCATCGCGACCATCTCGATGTCGTTTGCGGCGTATACCAGCGCGCTCATGGTGCGGCAGGACACGCTGGGCGACTGGGCGCACTTCACCCTGCCGCCCATCCTCTTCGTCAACACGCTGCTGCTGCTGGCGAGCAGTGTGACCATCGCCCTCGGGCTCCGGCGGATGAAGGCCGGTGCGGCGGCGGGGCCGGCCACCTTCGCGTCGCGGGGGGGGCGCTGGCTGACCGTCACCCTCGCGCTCGGGTTGCTCTTCGTCGCCGGGCAGCTCCTCGCCTGGCGGAGCCTGGCCGCGCAGGGCCTGTACCTCGCCACCACGCCGGGCAGTTCGTTCTTCTACGTGTTCACCGCGCTGCACGCGCTGCACCTCCTCGGGGGCATCGCGGCGCTCGTCTACGTCATTCGGCTCGTCCTCCGCTCGCCGGCGACCGCGCCGTTGTCGGCCGCCGGCGCGACGGCGCTGTACTGGCACTTCATGGACGTGCTCTGGGTCTATCTCCTGCTGGTCCTCGCACTGCGGCTCTGACCGGTCGCCGGAGGTGATGTGAGCGGATCTGATCACGCCATGGCCCTGGGCCACGGCGCCGTGCTGGAGCAGTCGCCCTACGGCATCCAGTCGAAGAAGCTGGTGATGTGGCTGTTCATCATCGCCGATGCCGCCACCTTCGGCGCGATCCTGTTCGGCTACGGCTACCTGCGCGTGGGGAGTCCCGATTGGACCCGGCCGTTCCATTTCTCGCCGACCATCCTCAACGGGATGGTCATGACCTTCGTCCTGCTGACCAGCAGCCTGACGATGCTGGCGGCCGTGGCGGCGGCGCAGGCGGGCGAGCGCGCCAGGAGCGCGCGGTGGATCTTCGTGACCGCGGGACTCGGGGTCGTCTTTGCGGCGCTCCACCTGCGGGAGTGGTTTGGCCTGATCGCCGAGCACTGGAGCCCTTCCAACAACCCGATGGGCGGGTCGCCGCTGGTCGGGGCGAGCTTCTTCAGCATCACCGGCCTCCACCTGCTGCACGTCCTGTGCGGCGTCGTGGCGCTCCTCGTCGTCGCGGTGAAGTACGGCCGCGGGCGGCTGGAGCCGGGGCACGTGGAGACCACCGGGCTCTACTGGCACTTCGTCGACCTGGTATGGATGTTCGTCTTCCCGCTGGTCTACCTGATGAACGTCGGCTGACACACTCGAGCGGGGGAGGCGCGACATGACGGCCACGGAGTCCTCGAAGCAGCCCGGGATGCGGTTCTACGTGATGGTGTGGGTCGGACTGATTCTGATCGTCGGGGTGGAGGTGGCGCTGACTATGGCGCACCTGCCGACCAACACGCTGCTCGCGGCCTTGCTGTCGCTCGCCGTGCTCGAGGCCGGCCTGGGCGTGATGTACTTCATGCACATGAAATACGAGCGCCCGGTGCTGTTCTGGAGCCTGATCCCGACGCTGGTCTTCGTCCTGGTGATGATGAACCACCTCTGGGCGGACGCCCACCGGCTGCTGCGGATGCAACCATGACGCGGTTCGCCGCGGGCCGGGGGAGGTAGTTCATGCTGATGCCGGGCGGGCTGCCGACCATGCATTCGATGCTGCCGGCCATGATCGTGCTGATCCTGCCGTCCTTCCTGGTGTGCGCCGCGATCGCCACCGCCGCCTATCGCCGCCGCGACAAGAGCGCGGGGGAGTAAACCAGGGGCTTCCGCTCCCCGTCGCCTCCGGACCTGGCCTCCCTCACTCCGCCGCCCTCCGCACCGCTCCTGATCCGGCCTCGATTCGACAATCGCCCATCTTCTGGCTTACTTGTTCCAATCCCTTGAACCGCGCCCTCCGCGTGTCCGAGGATTGCGCAGTCCCCACTCCGGCCCCTGGAAACGAGCGGTGATGTCACGATCGTGCGGTGGGCTGGTGGCACGGCGCCGGGTTGTCCCGGTGCTCGCGGTCGGCCTCCTGGTCGCCGCGCCCGTCGCGGTCCTGGCCCAGGGCCAGTGCCAGCCCGGGGCGGACACCTCCGCCGCCGCTCTCGCCGCCCGATACGCCCCCGTCCTCCGCTTCGCGCCGGGTGAACAGTATTTCCCGACCATACCGTTCTTTACCGCCTTCGACGGCCGGGACAACAACGGCAACCACCTGGTCGACTTCGAGGACCCCGAGGAAATCGCCCCCCTCGTCCGGGGGGACACCCTCCACCCGTCGTGGGACGTACTCGACTCGATCTACGAGGCGGACCAGCAGGAGACGGTACCCGCGCTCCCCGGCGGACCGCCGATGGCGCCGGTCGCGCCTGTCCCGGCGGTGTTCTACAGCATCGTGGGCCTGAGCACGGACCAGCAGGACGCCATGCGGAGCTACCTCAAGAAGGACATCCTCGCCTGGGACCGCGCCGAGAAGGCCGGACTCGGTGTCCAGAACCTGTTGCTTCGGCCCTTCAGGGTCATCGAGTACTATTTCTATTATGTCCGCGACAAGGGGCTGATCGGCCATCCCCAGGATATCGAGTACGCTTATGTCTTCGTCCCCGCGGATCCGGCGCTCGCCTGCGATTTCCGCATCGTCGTGGGAAACGGGCATACGAAGTGGGTGCCGAACAACACCCTCGTTCTCACCAACGAATTCGTCCTTGACCGAAGGAACCTGGCGCGCACCGACACGCTCACCAGCCTGATCCCGGAGCTGGGCGGGCACTCGATCGCGCCCGACGTGCCGCCCTTCGGCCAGTTCCGGCTGGGCATCGACGTGAACTGGCAGACGACGAGGGCCTGGGGCGTGCGCGATGTGCAGTCGCTCGCCCAGATGGGCTACGGTGGCGTCTATCGCCCCGACATGACGTTGCCGCGGGACACGGCCGACCACCCCGTGTACCTGTGGCCCCGGGGCGCGACCTTCGACTACGGGCAGAGTTACGCGCTGCTGCCGGCTGACCTGTTCGCCCAGCTCTCCGCCGAACTCGACCTCGCCTCGGGGCCCCACGCGCCCGTGCAGTGGCCTGGCACCATCGCCGACATCCGGCAATCGCTCGATTCCATCGCCGAATTGATGGGACGGCCACGCTTCGCCGGGGTGGATGCGCTCGACTCGACCGCCGTACGCCGAATGGCGCTCTGGAACCGGCCGATGATCGCGCCGGAAACGACCGGACGCGCCGAACTCGCGCCCGAACGCGGGCAGGTCTGGGAGCACTGGTCCTACTCGGCGCCGCCGCAAGTCGTCTTCAAGTCGTATCTCTACCCGCCATCGCTCAAGAGTATCGAGGCTCCCCGGGACATCCTCCGGCTCGTCTCCTGGGGCCTGACGGAATGGCCGGGTAATAGTCGCCAGTTCCAGGTGGGGCTCGTCCTCCCCTGGTTCTACCTGCCCTTCGAGCCCCGCGGTTTCCTGGACCTCGAAGTCGGCCTGATCGCCGCGGAGGATTTCACCGATCGCGAATTTGCCCTCGACCTATCCTATTACAGCTCCTATTTCCAGCACGTCAGCTGGTATACCTCCGTCGCATGGATTCCCGACGGTTCGATCACCGGCAGCCATTTCACGGCGAGCGTCGGCCCCTCGTTCCTGGTGTGGATGCGGATGGACAAGTCCCTCCTCGGACCGCTCAACGTCCTCCGCTTCAGCACGGGCCCCCGGTTCCGCCTTTCCGGGCCGTCCTCGACGGCCGGAGTGGACTGGGAATTCAGGTTCTCCTTCAGGCAGTAGGTCCGGTCTGATGGTCTAAGCAGATGCCGCCCAAAGACTTGGCCGCCAGTCGGCGGTTGCCTGCAGGTCGTCGGCGCATGCCCCCGAGTCAAGATTTTCCACATGAATTGCCCTACCACAGCGACCCCCAAGCCGCTATGTTTCCGTGCTTTACCAGAACCTCGGGGGTGGCGTGCCGCATAGCATGACCGGCTTCGGGGCGGGGGAAGGGGCGGCGGGCGGCGGGCGGCTCCGAATGGAGATCCGGACCGTCAACCATCGGTTCTTCAACCTCTCCGCCAAGCTCCCTGGGGACCTCGCCCCGCTGGAGCCGGAACTGCGTGAGCGGCTGCGTAAGGATCTCGAGCGCGGCCACATCAGCGTGTCGGTCCGGTGGATCGAAGCGCCGAGCCACGAGACCGGACTGGCCCTCAACCTCGATCGCGCGCGGCTCGTCGTCGCGCGGCTCAGGGAGTTGCAGACCACCCTCGGCCTGGCCGGCGAAGTGACGCTCGAACTGGTGTCCCGCCAGCCCGAGGTGCTCCTGACCGACGGCGGCGAGGTCTCGGTGGTGACGTGGTCGGAGCTCGAACCCATCGCCGTGGCGGCCATCGCCGAATGCAAGGCCATGCGGCTCCGCGAGGGCGCCGCGCTCGGTGCGGAATTGGCGCACCGGCTCGGGCAGCTCGAGGACGCCGCGCAGCGGATCGCGGCGCGGGCGCCGCTCCGGGTCACGCGCGAACGGGACCGGCTCCAGGCGGCGGTCACCGAGTTGCTCGCGGGCCGCAGCGTGGACCAGGACCGGCTGGCGCAGGAAATCGCCTTCCTGGCCGACAAGCTGGACATCACCGAGGAGCTGGTGCGGTTCGCCTCGCACATCGGGGCCTGCCGCGCCGCGCTGGCCGGCGACGCGCCGGCCGGCAAGCAGCTCGGGTTCCTGGCGCAGGAGCTCGGGCGCGAGATCAACACGATGGGCTCGAAGGCCAACGACGCGGAGATCGTCCACGACGTGATCCTGATGAAGGGCGAGCTCGAGAAGTTGCGCGAGCAGCTCGAGAACCTCGAGTGACGCCCTTCCTGCTGGTGCTATCGTCGCCCTCGGGCGGCGGCAAGACCAGCATCGCGCGCCAGCTGATGCGCGTGCGGACGGACGTGGGGTATTCGGTCTCCGCCACCACCCGGGCGCCGCGGCCGGGCGAGCACGAGGGGCGCGACTACCACTTTCTCTCGCCCGCGGACTTCGAGCGCCGCGTGGAGGCCGGGGAGTTCCTGGAGCACGCGGTGTACGGCGGCCACCGCTACGGGACGCTCGTCGCGGAGGTCGAGCGCGTGCTCCACGCGGGGCGCCACGTGGTGCTCGCCATCGAGATCGAGGGAGCGCGCCAGGTCCGGCGCCGGTTGCCGGACGCGGTGCTCGTCTTCGTCCTGCCTCCTTCGGCCGAGGTGCTGGCAGAACGGCTCCGGGCCCGGGACACCGAGACGGCGGCCGACCGCCGGATTCGCCTGGGCCGGGCGGCGGACGAGTTGCTGGCCGTTGGGGAGTACGACTACGTGGTGATCAACGAGGACCTGGGCAACGCGGTGAGCGCCGTGGGGGCCATCCTCGAGGCCGAATCCAGGCGGGTCTCGCGGCAGCAGAATCTCGCGGGCTTCGTCGAATCGATCCGTCACGGGGTGGCAGCCGCCGCCCGCGCCGACGCCGAGTGACCAACCAAGGGAGCAGGGACCGATGAAGATCTACACCCCGGTGGACGCGGCCCGTAAGGCCGGCAACAAGTATCTCGGCGTGCTCGTCGCGGCCAAGTTCGCCCGCTACCTGAACGAGTTCCCGCGCGACCACCTCCAGACCGGCGACGAGAAGCTCACCACCACCGCGCTCGAGTCGCTGACCTTCGGCGGGCTCGAGTACAAGATGATCCGCCGCCGCCGCTCCGAGGCGTAGGGTGTGGGCCGGCCGGCACGTCGTCCTCGGCGTGTCGGGCGGGATCGCGTGCTATAAGAGCTGCATTCTTGCCCGACGCCTGACCGAGGCGGGGGCGCGGGTGGATGTGGTCCTCACGCGCTCCGCCACGGAGTTCGTGCGGCCGCTCACCTTCGAGGCGCTGACCGGGCGCCCGGTCCTGAGCTCCCTCTGGGAGCGGGACCGGGCGCTCGCGCATATCCGGCTGGCCGAGAGCGCCGACTTGCTGATCGTCGCCCCCGCCACGGCACAGCTCCTGGCCCGCGCGGCCCAGGGCGTGGCGGACGACGTGCTCACCGCGATCCTCCTCGCCCGCACCGGCCCCGTCCTCGCCGCGCCCGCCATGAACGACGCGATGTATGCCCACGAGGCGACCGGGCGGAACGTGGCCACGCTGGCCGCGCGCGGGTGGACGTTCGTCGGGCCGGAGGTGGGGCCCCTTGCCGAGGGCCCGTCCGACCGGCCGGGCCGCATGAGCGAGCCGGAGGTAATCCTTGCGCACGCCGCGCGGGTGCTCGGCGCCGGCGGCCGGCTCGCGGGGCGCACGGTCGTGGTGACGGCTGGCCCCACGCGGGAGCCCATCGACCCGGTGCGGGTGGTCACCAATCGCTCGAGCGGCAAGATGGGGTATCGGCTGGCCGAGGCGGCCTGGGAGCGCGGCGCCACGGTGGTGCTGGTGAGCGGCCCGGTCAACCTGCCGCCGCCGGTCGGCGTGCGACTTCGCTCGGTCGAGACCACGCAGGACCTTGGGCAGGCGGTCGGGGAGGAATTGCCCGGCGCCGATGTCCTCATCATGGCCGCCGCTCCGGCCGACTTCCGGCCGTCCCGGCCCAGCGAAGCCAAGCGGCCCCGCACCGACGGCGCGCTCGCCATCCCGATGGAACCGACCGCCGACATCCTGCGCGCCACCGTGAACGCCCGGAAGCCGGGGAGCGTCATCGTGGGCTTCGCGCTCGAGACCGGCGACGCGATCCAGAAGGCCCGCACCAAGCTCGAAGGGAAGGCGCTCGACCTGATCGTGGTCAACGACGCGCTGGAGCCCGGGGCCGGATTCGACGTCGACACCAATCGCGTGGCCATCCTCGACCGCGAGGGCAACGCGCGGGTGGTGCCCCTCGCCTCGAAGCGCGAGGTGGCCGAAGCCATCCTCGACGCCGTGGAGGAGCGCCTTGGCTGACAAGTGGCAGCAGTATCTTCGGCAGCAGGCGGAACTCGGGGGCGGAGAGATCTACCTCGCTGAGGCAGAGAAGCGGGGAAGCGGGGAGGTCGCATCGTCTGCACCATCAGTGACGACCCGCTTCCCCGCGTCCCCGCCTCCCCGCCGCTATTGCCTGGCAAAAGGGCGCTCCCCCCATTCCCGGCCCCGGGCTCACCATCGAATTGCCGATCGGCGACCTGATGGGCGATGGGCTCGGCACGTTGGACTCGCTCGAGGCGATCGCGGCGAGGGTGGCCGCCTGCACACGCTGCGGGCTCGCGGCGGGCCGGAAGAACACCGTCCCGGGCGAGGGAAACCCGCGCGCCGAACTGATGCTGGTGGGCGAGGGTCCGGGCGCCACGGAGGACGAGACCGGGCGGCCGTTCGTCGGTGCCGCGGGCGACCTCCTCACGCAGATCCTCGGCTCTATCGGGATCCCGCGGGAGAGTGTATTCATTGCCAATGTGGTGAAGTGCCGGCCCCCGCAGAACCGGAAACCGTTGCCGGACGAAGCTGCCGCCTGCCTCCCGTATCTCCGTCGACAGGTGCAGCTGGTCCGTCCCAAGGTGCTCCTCGCCCTCGGCGCCACCGCGGCGGAGGGCCTGCTGGGCGTCCGGAAGAGCCTCGGCGAACTGCGTGGCGCCGTGCACACCTTCGGGGGCATTCCCCTCGTGGTGACCTACCACCCCGCCGCGCTGCTCCGCAACCCGAACTGGAAGAAGCCGACCTGGGATGACGTCCGTATCGCCCGACAGCTCCTCGATCGCTGACACCTACACCGGCCGCGCCGTCCCCTGGAGCCAGGAGGCGGAGCAGGCGGTGCTGGGCGCCATGCTGCTCGACCAGGACGCCGCGCTGCTCGCGACCGAACTGGTGCAGGACGACATGTTCTATCGCGAAGGGCACCGCCGCCTCTTCCGCGCCATGGTCGGCCTCGTCGAGCACCGCACCGTCATCGACCCCGTCACGCTGCGCGACGAGCTCGGGCGCCGCGGAGAGCTCGACGCCGTCGGCGGGGCGGACTACCTCTCGGAACTGGTGGACGCGGTCCCCACCGCCGCCAACCTGGAGTACCATGCCCGGATCGTGAAGGACAAGGCGATCCTCCGTCGCCTGATCGAGACCTCCACCGGCATCATCACCGAGGCGTACGACGGCCGCTCCACGGCCTCCGACCTGCTCGACAAGGCGGAGTCCAGGATCTTCCAGATTTCGCAGGAGCGGGGCAGCGAGGGCTTTGCGCGGCTCAAGGAAATGCTGTGGCCCACGATGGAGCGCATCGAGGCGCTCCAGCGGAGCGGCAAATCGATCACGGGCGTGCCCAGCGGCTTCGTAGATTTGGACAAGCTGACCTCGGGGTTCCAGCCGTCGGAACTGGTCATCGTCGCCGCGCGGCCCTCGATGGGCAAGACGGCCTTCTGCCTCAACGTCGCCACCCACGCCGCCGTCGAGGGGCAGGGCGTGGCGATCTTCTCGCTCGAAATGTCCCGCGACCAGCTGGTGCAGCGCATGCTCACCGCCGAGGCGCGGGTGGACAGCCAGCGGGTCCGCCAGGGCGGCCTGCGCGACGCCGACTTCACCAATCTCGCGCGCGCCGCGGGCGTGCTCCAGAGTTGTCCGGTCTGGATCGACGACACGCCGAGCCTCTCGCTCCTCGAGATGCGCTCCAAGGCGCGGCGCCTCAAGGCGGAGAACGACATCAAGATGGTGGTGGTGGACTACCTCCAGCTGATGCGGAGCCCGGAGTACGCCGAGAACCGGGTGCAGGAAATCAGCGACATCTCCCGGTCGCTCAAGGCGCTCGCGCGGGAGCTCGAGGTGCCGGTGGTGGCGCTCTCGCAGCTGAGCCGCGCCTCCGAGCAGCGCGGCGGCGAGCGGCGCCCCATCCTCTCGGACCTCCGCGACTCCGGCGCCATCGAGCAGGACGCCGACCTCGTGGTCTTCATCCACCGGCCGGAGTACTACGACCGGGAGGACGACACGAAGAAGGGCCTGGCCGACATCATGCTCGCCAAGAACCGCAACGGCCCCACGGGAGACGTCCAGCTGCGCTTCAGCCGCGAATACACCCGCTTCGACAACTTCTCGACCCGCGACGACCCGGAGTAGCATGGCCCGCGCCCATTCCGTCTACCGCTGCACCGAGTGCGGACACGATCACGTCCGGTGGGTCGGCCGGTGCGAGGGATGCGGGGAGTGGAATCGGGTGGCCGAGGAGCCGCTGGTCCGCCCCGCCGCCCCGAAAGCCGATCGGCGGAGCGGCACCCGCGCGGTGGGCGCGGCGCCCGTCACCCGGCTTCGCGACATCGAGGAATCGCGCCTCGTCCGCTGGTCCACCGGCCTTCCGGAGCTCGACTTCGTGATGGGCGGCGGCCTCGTGCCGGGCTCGATGACGCTCATCGGCGGCGAGCCGGGCATCGGCAAGTCCACGCTGCTCCTGCAGGTGGCCGCCCGTCTCGAGGCCGCCGGCCGCCGGGTGCTCTACGCCAGCGGCGAGGAGTCGCCGGACCAGCTTCGGCTCCGTTCCGAGCGCCTGGAGGAAGACGCCGGGCTGGTGCACGTCCTCGGCGAGACCCGGCTCGAGGCGGTCCTGGCCGCCGCCGCCGCGCTGCCCGCCGAACTGCTGATCCTCGATTCCATCCAGACCGTCTACACCGACACGCTCGAGAGCGCGCCCGGCAACGTCGGCCAGGTGCGCGAGTCCTCGGCGCTCCTCATGCGGTACGCCAAGGAGACGGGCACGGCCGTGGTCGTCGTCGGGCACGTCACCAAGGGCGGCGGCATCGCGGGCCCCAAGACGCTGGAACACATCGTCGACACCGTGCTCTACTTCGAGGGCGAGGGCTCCCTCGACTACCGCCTGCTCCGGGCCACCAAGAACCGCTTCGGGTCGGTGGACGAGCTCGGCGTCTTCTCCATGACCGAGCACGGCCTGGTGGCCGTCCCGAATCCCTCCGCCATGTTCCTCGCGGCGCGCGCCGCCGGAACCAGCGGCAGCGCCGTCACGGCGCTGATGGAGGGGACGCGCCCGGTGCTGGTCGAGGTCCAGGCGCTGGCCGCGCCGTCGGGGTACGGCACCCCGCAGCGGGTGGCCACCGGCCTCGACCCGAAGCGGCTCGCCGTGCTCCTCGCCGTGCTCGAACGCCGGGGCAGCACCTCGTTCGCCTCGCTGGACGTGTTCGTCCAGGCCACGGCCGGCGTGCGGCTGGCCGAGCCGGGGGCGGACCTCGCGGTGGCCGCGGCACTGCTGTCCAGCCTCCACAACCGGCCGGTCCCCGCCGACGTCCTCTATCTCGGCGAAATCGGTCTCGGCGGCGAGGTGCGTCCCATCAGCGGCATGGAGCGGCGGATGGCCGAGGCCGCGCGCCTCGGGTTCCGCCGCGTGTTCGCGGCGGGGAAGAATCCGCCGTCGGTGGCGGGCATCGCCGTCGTCGGGGTGGATCACGTCGATCAACTGGTGAAGAGCCTTGCCGCGTGACGTCGGGGTGATCATCGTGGCCGCGGGGCAGGGTGCCCGTGTCGGCGGTACGCCCAAGCAGTTCCGCGAACTCGCCGGAGTCCCGGTGCTCCTTCGCTCGCTGCGCCCGTTCGCCTCCCATCCCGACGTCGAGTGCACCGTCATCGCGCTGCCCGCGGACGCCGCGGCCGCGCCGCCCGGCTGGCTGGCACCGCTTGCGGGAGAGCGCCTGCGCCTGGTGGCCGGCGGCGCCGAGCGGGGGGACTCCGTCCGTGCGGGGCTCGCGGCCCTGCCGCCCGCATGCGGAATCGTCCTGGTCCACGACGGCGCCCGCCCGCTGGTCTCTCCCGATACCATCACCGCCGTGATCGCCCTGGCCCGCGAGGGCGTCGGCGCGGTCGCGGCCGTCCCGCTCGGCGACACCCTCAAGCTGGTCACGGATGACCCCCAACCCGGCTCGGTGGAACGCACCATTCCCCGCACCGGACTCTGGCGCGCACAGACGCCGCAGGGATTTCCCCGCGCGCTCCTCGAGCGCGCCGCGGCCGCCGCACTCGCCGACGGCGTGCACGGCACCGACGACGCCGAACTGGTGGAGCGCATCGGGGGCGCCGTGCGGGTGGTGCCCGACCGGGCGTCCAACCTGAAGCTCACCACGGTGGACGACTTCGCCCTGGCCGGGGCGCTGCTGCAGGAGCCACGATGAGCCTTCCGTTCCTCGATCCGGACGACGTGTCGGAGGCGATCCCCCTCGTCCGGGATCATCTCGCCCGGGGCGGCCTCCTCGCCTATCCCACCGAGACCGTCTACGGGCTCGGGTCGGCGCCGACCGAAGCCGCGCTCGACGCCCTCGCCGCGCTCAAGGGACGGCCGCCGCGGAAGCCCTTCCTCCTGCTGGTGTCGAGCATGGCCATGGCGGAGGAATGGGGTCTCGTCTTCTCGCGGGCGGCGAGCGCACTCGCGGCCGCCTTCTGGCCGGGCCCGCTGACGCTCGTGCTGCGGGGCGGGGAAGGGCGCCTGCCCGACCGGTTGCGCGGCGCGGAGGGAGGCATCGCGGTGCGATTCACCTCGCACATGGGCATCCGCCGCCTGGTCGAGGCCTGCCGCATTCCGCTGACCTCCACCTCGGCCAACCGGCCCGGCGGCCAGCCCGCACCAGGCGCCAGCGGCGTCGAGGCGCTGTTCGAGGACGCGGTGCGCGCCGGACAGCTCCTGGTGCTCGATGGCGGCGTGCTCGGCAACGTGCCGCCCTCCACGCTGGTCGATTGTACCGAGCCGGTTCCCCGCATGGTGCGGGAAGGCGCCATCCCGCGCGCGGAGCTGCGCCGCGCGGTCGGAAGCCTCGCTCCGTGACCGCTCCCCCGCCGGCGTCGTTCCGCGTCGTCCTGGTCTGCACCGGGAACACCTGTCGCAGCGCCATGGGCGAGGCCCTGCTGCGGCAGGCCCTCGCGAAGCGCGGAGTCGTCGGTGTGGAGGTCGCCTCGGCCGGCACTGGGGCCTGGGAGGGCGCGCCGGCGTCCGAGGCGGCCTACCTGGTGGGTCTCGAGCAGGGCCTCGACCTCTCCCCCCATCGGGCCACGCTCCTGACGCCCGAGATCGTGAGCGGGGCCAGCCTGCTGCTCACCATGGCGCGGCATCACCGGTCGCGTGTGCTCGAATTGGTTCCCGATGCCCGGGTCCACCTCCTGGGTGAATTCGCCGGACGGCGGGGCGCCGAGGCGGAGGTCGCCGACCCCTACGGCGCCGACCTGGAGGTCTACCGGCAGACCCGCGACGAGCTGGCCTCCATCATGGACGCCGTCGCGACGCGCATCGTCGCCGAGCACGTCGATGATCGGCGGTAGGACGCGCGTCTTCGCCCTGCTGGGCGACCCGGTCTCCCACTCGCTCTCTCCCGCCATGCAGAACGCCGCGTTTCGTGTCCTCGGCCTCGACGCCGTGTACGTGCCGCTGCCCTGTCCAGCGGACCAGGTTCCCTCACTGATGCGGTCGCTGGCGTCCGCCGGTGGTGGCGGCAACGTGACGGTTCCCCACAAGGAAGTCGCGGCTGGCGCGCTGGACCGTGCGAGCGACCGCGTCGCGCAGTTCGGCACCTGCAACACCTTCTGGTGGGAGGAAGACCTCCTCCGGGGCGACACCACGGACGTGGACGGGATCCTTGCCGCCGTGGACCGGCTCGGCGTGGATGCCGGCGCCTGGCTCGTGATCGGGACCGGCGGGTCGGCCCGCGCCGTGGCCGAGGCCGCGCGCCAGCGCGGCGCCCGCCTGGCCGTCGCGTCCCGCGACCCCGCGAGGCGCGCCGCGTTCGCGTCGCGCGCCGCCGGCCTCGGCGTGGGAGCCGCCTCTCCCGAGGAGGCCGGGCTCGTGATCAACGCGACGCCGCTCGGCCTCCGGGCCAACGATCCGCTCCCGATTCCCCTCGCGGCCACGCCCGCCGCCGTCGGTGCCCTCGACATGGTGTACCGGCCGGGCTGCACCCCCTGGGTCCGCGCCCATCGCCTGGCCGGGCACCGGGCCGACGACGGGCGCGAGGTGCTGGTGGCGCAGGGTGCGGCGGCGCTCGCGCGCTGGTTTCCGCTGCACGATCCACCGGTCGAAGTCATGCGGGCCGCCGTCCGTGCCGCTCTCGGTTGATCCCCGCCCACTGCTCCTCGCGCTCGAGCGCGCCTTTCTCCCGCCGCAGTGCCTGCTGTGCGACGAGCCGGTGCCCCGCGGCGACGGGGACGCCCTCGTCTGCAGCCTCTGCCGCGCCCGGTGGCGCGCGGTGTCGCCGCCGCATTGCGCGCGCTGCGGCGGCACGCTGCCGCCCGGCGGCCCCTGCACGGTCTGCGCCGATTGGCCGGAGGCGCTCGGCGCCGCCTGGGCCGCCGTATGGCTGGACGACGGAGCCCGGAGCGCCATCCACCGGCTGAAGTACGACGGGTGGTGGCGGGTGGCGGAGGCGATGGCGCGCGCGATGCGCACCGCGCCGCCCCTCGCCACCCCCGCCGTGCTGGTGCCGGTTCCGCTCGGGCGGCGTCGCCTCCGGAGGCGGGGGTACAATCAGGCCGAGCGGCTGGCGCAGGCGCTGGCCGGGCAGGGTGGCCACTCGGTGCAGGCCGACCTGCTCCGCCGCCGCCGCGAGACCGGCACGCAGACCCGGCTCACCCCGGAGGGACGGCGCGTGAATGTGCTGGGCGCCTTCGAGGCCACGGGCCCAGTGAGCGGGAGGGTAGTCCTGGTGGACGATGTGCTCACCACTGGCGCCACCCTCGCCGAGGCGGCGGGGGCGCTCGTGGCGGCGGGCGCCGGGCCGGTGCACGCGGTCACCTTTGCGCGGGCCCGCCCACCGGCGACGCTGCTCGGGTGAGGGTGCGGACCCGCCGGATTCGGTTACTTTTGTTCGCGATGGACGGAACCTTTCACGGGAGACACCATGGCGGTCAAAGTCGGCATCAACGGGTTCGGCCGGATCGGGCGGAACGTGGTGCGCGCAGCGAAGAAGCTCGGAGCCTCGGACCTCGATTTCGTCGCGGTCAACGACCTCACGGACACCCGCACCCTGGCCCACCTGCTCAAATACGATTCGGTCCACGGCCGGTTCGACGGGTCGGTCGAAGCCCGGGAGGGCGCACTGGTCGTCGACGGGGACACCATGAAGGTGCTCTCGGAAAAGGACCCCGCGAAACTGCCCTGGAAGGACCTCGGCGTGGACGTGGTGCTCGAGTCCACCGGACGGTTCACCGACCGGGACCAGGCCGCGCTGCACCTGCAGGCCGGCGCCCGCAAGGTGATCATCTCGGCGCCCGCCAAGAAGGAGGACATCACCGTGGTCTACGGCGTGAACCACACCAAGTATGACGCCGCCAAGCACCACGTGATCTCCAACGCCAGCTGCACGACGAACTGCCTGGTCCCGGTCGTCAAGGTCATCCTCGAGAAATTCGGCTTCGTGCACGGCTTCATGACGACGGTCCACAGCTACACCAACGACCAGAACATCCTCGACCTCCCGCACAAGGACCTCCGCCGCGCCCGCGCCGCCGCCGTGTCGATCATCCCGACGAGCACCGGCGCCGCGAAGGCCACCTCCCTCGTCATTCCCGAGGTCAAGGGCAAGATCGACGGCGTCGCGCTCCGGGTGCCGACCCCGGACGTGTCGGTGGTGGCGCTGACGGTGGAGGTCGAAAAGGCGACGACGGCCGAGGCCGTCAACGCCGCCTTCCGGGAATACGCCGCCGGCAGCATGAAGGGCGTGCTGGCCGTGAGCGACGAACCGCTGGTGTCGGTGGACTACATCGGGAACGTGGCGTCGAGCACCGTGGACCTGCTCTCGACCAACGTCGTGGACGGCAAGCTGGTGAGCGTGACGAGCTGGTACGACAACGAGATGGGTTATTCGGCCCGCTGCGTGGACCTGCTCTCGTATATCGGCGCCCGCCTGTGAAGCGGACGCTGGCCTCGCTGGATCCGGCGGCGCTCGAGGGCCGCCGGGCGCTGGTGCGGGTGGACTTCAACTGCCCGATCGCGGACGGCAAGGTCACCGACGACATGCGGATCCGTGCTGCGCTGCCGACGATCCGCTACCTGCGCGACCGGGGCGCCCGGGTCGTGCTCCTCTCGCATCTCGGCCGCCCCAAGAGCGCCCCGAATCCCAAGTACTCGATGCTCCCGGTCGTCCGCGCGCTGGAGGCGCTCCTTGGCTCGCCGGTGACGTTCCTGCCGGATCCCACCTCGGAGGAGGCGGTCGCCACCACGCGCCACATGCCGCGCGGGGGCATCGCGATCGCGGAAAACACGCGGTTCTACGCCGGCGAAGAGACGAATGACGCCGGGTTGGCGGCGCGGTTCGCCGCGCTCGGCGACCTGTACGTGAACGACGCCTTCGGCTCGGCCCACCGGGCGCACGCCAGCACGGAAGGCGTGGCCCGCCTCCTCAAGCCGGCGGTGTCGGGCTTCCTGATGGAAAAGGAACTCGCGTACCTGGGCCAGGCGCTGACCACGCCGAAGCGGCCCTTCGTGGCCGTCATGGGCGGTGCCAAGATTTCCGGCAAGATCGACCTCATCGAGGCCATGCTTCCCACGGTGGACACGATCCTCATCGGCGGCGCGATGGCCTGCACCTTCTTCAAGGCGATGGGGCTCGAGGTCGGCACCTCGCTGGTCGAAGCCGACCGGGTGGAGCTGGCCGCCGGCCTGCTGGCGCGGGCGGGCAAGAAGCTGGTGCTTCCCGTGGGCGCCGTCGTGGCCCAGAAGCTCGACGCCGCGGCCACGACCCGAACGGTGACCCGGGACGCGATTCCTCCGGGGTGGGCGATGTTCGACATCGACCCGGCCACCGAGCTGTTGTTCGGGAGCACGATTGCCGCCGCCGGCACGGTGGTGTGGAACGGCCCCATGGGCGTGTTCGAAACGCCCCCCTTCGACCACGGCACGCTCGCCGTGGCGGAGGCGATGGCACGCGCCACGGCCGCGGGGGCCGTCACGGTGGTGGGCGGAGGCGATTCGGCCGCCGCCGTGGCCGCCGCCGGCCTGTCTGATCGCATGTCCCACGTGTCCACTGGAGGCGGCGCCTCCCTCGAGTTCCTCGAGGGCAAGGTGCTGCCAGGTGTCGCCGCTCTCGACGAAAGCTGAGGTACGCATGCGCGTTGCCCGTCTGTTCTCCCTGGCCCTGCTCGTTCCTGCCGCGCTCGCGGCGCAGGCCAAGCCGGCCAAGCCGGTCACCCCGCCGCCCGGTTTCGACGCCTACGTCGCGGCGGTGATGAAACAGTTCCAGGTGCCGGGCATGGGCATCGCGATCGTCAAGGACGGACAGGTGGTGCTCGCCAAGGGCTACGGCGTGAAGCGGCTCGGATCGCCCGAGCCGGTGGACGCCGACACCCGCTTCGGCATCGCCTCCAACACGAAGGCATTCACCGCGCTCGCCATCGGCATGCTGGTCGAGGAAGGCAAGCTCGCGTGGGACGCGCCGGTGGTGAACTACCTGCCGCAGTTCATGATGTGGGACCCCTGGGTCACGCGGCAGATCACCGTGCGCGACCTCCTGGTCCACCGGAGCGGTCTCGGCCTCGGCGCCGGCGACCTCCTCTGGTGGCCGCCCTCGACCTACACGCCACCGGAAATCATGCGCCGGCTCCGCTACATCGAGCCGGCCACCAGCTTCCGCAGCGCCTACGCCTACGACAACGTCCTCTACCTGGTGGCCGGTCAGCTGATCCAGGCCGTCTCCGGGCAGAGCTGGGCGGACTTCGTGACCAACCGCATCATCCGGCCGGTCGGCATGCAGCAGGCGACCACCACGCACGCCGCTGCGGCCGGCGCACAGGGCAACGTGGCCGCGACGCACGCGAAGGTGAACGGAGTGGTGCAGGTCGTGAAGCCCTTTTCCGACCCGAACACCGACCCGGCCGGCGGCATCAACGCCGGCGCGAACGACATGGCCCGCTGGATGATCGCCCAGATGGACTCGGGCCGCGTCGGCGACAAACGCCTCTGGAAACAGAGCACCACACGCCAGCAGTGGTCGCTGGTGACCCCCCTCCCGACGGGCCCTGCGCCGAAGGAACTTGCGCCCTACACGGCCAACTTCCAGGGCTACGGCCTCGGCTTCTTCCTGCGGGACTACCGGGGCCTCAAGATGGTGACGCACACCGGCGGGCTGCCGGGATACGTGTCGCTCCTGATGATGCTGCCCGACAAGAAGCTCGGCGTGATGGTGCTCACCAACCAGGAGAGCGGCGCCGCCTTCCAGTCGATCGGCCTGCACGTCCTCGACTACTATCTCGGCGCCCCGCCATTCGACTGGCTCGCCGGGTACACGAGGCGGATGGCGTTCGCGGACTCCATCGACGCCGCCGAGAACAAGGCCACCGCGGCCGCGCGGGACAGCGCCTCGAAGCCGTCGCTGCCGCTCGAGCGGTACGCCGCGACGTATGAGGACCCCTGGTATGGGACCATCACCGTCTCGATGCAGGGTGGCGGCCTCGTGATGCAGTTCGATCACACGCCGTCGCTCATCGGGGATCTCTCGCACTGGCAGTACAACACCTTCCTCGTGAAATGGCGGGACCGCGAGCTCCGGGCCGACGCCTTCGTGACGTTCACGCTCGACGAGGCGGGCAAGGTGTCAGGCGCCACGATGAAGCCGGCCTCGCCCGAGGTGGACTTCAGCTTCGACTTCGAGGACCTGCATCTCCGTCCCGTCGAGAAGCACTGAGTGACGCGGCCGCTGCTGTTTGCCGCCAACTGGAAGATGCAGGTCGATCCCGGGGAGGCCCGGCGGTATGCCGAGCAGTTTCTCGGCGCCACGCGCCCGGTGGCGGATCGCTCGCTCTGGTTTTTCCCGCCCGCGGTGACGATCGAGGCCGCGGTCGGCGCGTTTCGGGGCCGGCCCGATATCCGGGTCGGCGCGCAGGACGTGCACTGGGAGCCGAAGGGCGCCTTCACCGGGGCCACGTCCGTCCCGCTCGCCAAGGGTGCCGGCGCGTCGGGCGCCCTGGTCGGGCACTCCGAGCGGCGCCACGTGTTCGGCGAGACCGACGAGGAAACGGGGCGCAAGGTCCGCTCGGTGCTCGCGGCCGGGATGACCGCCTTTCTCTGCGTCGGGGAAAAGCTGGAAGAGCGTGAGGCGGGGCGGACGGAGGCGGTCGTCCTTCGGCAGCTCGATGCAGGGTTGGAGGGTGTGGCCCGGCCGGATCTGGCGCGCCTGGTGGTCGCCTATGAGCCGGTCTGGGCCATCGGCACCGGCAGGAACGCCACCCCGGAAGATGCGGCGCGCGTCCACGTGGCGTTGCGGGCCGCCCTCGGCGCCCGGGGTGCGCCCGCGGGAACGCCGATTCTCTACGGCGGCAGCGTGAACGCCGGCAACTCGCTCGGGCTCCTGGCCCAGCCGGAGATCGACGGGGTGCTCGTCGGCGGGGCCAGTCTCGATCCCGACGGCTGGGCCGAAATCGCCGGCCTTGGCGGTTGACCATCGGTCGGCCGACCGGTTATTCTTTCAGACTGTCTCACAACGGAAACAGGCATGTTCGGCTTCATTCTGACGCTGCTGATTCTCGACGCGCTCCTCCTCTCGGTGGTCGTGCTGCTCCAGGCGGGGCAGGGCGGCGGCCTCGCCTCGCTTGGGGGCGGTGGCGGCACGGAGAGCTTCGTGGGTGGTCGTCAGGCCGTCACGATCCTGACCCGGTCCACCTGGTGGCTCGGCGGGGTGTTCCTGTTCCTCTCGCTGATCCTCTCGGTCTTCTCGGCCCGTCGCAGCACCGCGACGTCCGACGTCGAGCAGCTGCTCCAGCAGCAGCAGACGCAGGCACCCGCCCCGGCGAGCGCGCTTCCGATCGGCGGCACCGAGGCGACTCCGATCGCCGCGCCGGCTCCCGCCACGACGGCGCCGGCCGCTGGCGCTCCGACGACGCCCGCTGCCGGCACCCCGACGGCCCCGCAGCCGAACCCCAAGCAGTAATGACTCCACGGACGCGCGCTGGCGGGGTGGCCGGGTGACCGGCCGCCCCGCTTTTGTATTGCTCGAGGACGGCACCTGGTTTTCCGGGACCGTCGATCGGCCCATCGCTCCCGGGTTCGGCGAGGTCGTGTTCACCACGAATCTCACCGGCTACCAGGAGACGTTCACCGACCCCAGCTACCTCGGCCAGATCGTCGTGATGACCGCGCCGATGATCGGCAATTACGGGGTGAACCCGGGGGACATGGAATCGTCGCGGCCGCAGGTGGCCGGCGTCGTGGTGAGAGAACTCGCCCGGACGTATTCCAACTGGCAGGCCACGGACTCGCTCGACAGCTGGCTTGGCGCCCACCATATCCCCGTCCTGACGGGGGTCGATACGCGGCGCCTGACCCGCCACATCCGCTCCAAGGGGGCCATGCGCGGCGTGATCGCGGAGGGCACCGCCCCGACCGACGCAGTCCGGAAGGCGCTGCTGGCCTCTCCGGGGATGGAGGGCCTGGACCTGGCCTCCCGGGCCACGGTCGCCAAGAGCTATCAACGCGGCGACAAGGGCCCGCACGTTGTGGCGTTCGACTTCGGGATGAAGCGAAACATCGTGGAAATGCTCCAGGCGTCCGGTTGCCGGGTCACCGTGGTCCCCGCGGCGACGTCGGCGGCGGAGGTCCGGGCGCTGGGCGCGGACGGCGTGTTCCTCTCGAACGGCCCGGGGGACCCAGCGGCGGTCACCTACGCACTCCCGGTCATCCGCGAACTCGCGGACGGTGGGCTCCCGATCTTTGGTATCTGCTTGGGACATCAGCTCTTAGGGCTTGCGTTCGGGGGCCGGACAATCAAGCTCCCGTACGGCCATCGGGGGGGGAACCATCCCGTCAAGGACTTGAGCGACGGCAGGGTCCTCATCACCACCCAGAACCATGGCTTCGCGGTCGAGGGCGGCGCCGAGGGGGTTCCCGGGGCTCCCGACCTGATCGTGACCCACCTGAACCTGAACGACGGCACGGTGGAGGGATTGCGTCACAGGACCCTCCCGGTCTTTGCCGTCCAGTACCACCCGGAGGCGGCTCCGGGCCCCCACGATGCCTACCCGCACTTTGCCGAGTTTGTCCGGTCTCTAGGGGTCCACCCGACCGCCTGACCGCCAACCCCTTGACAGACAACGGTTAAGCCCATATCATCGGCCAGTCCGGCGTGCACTCCGCGCCCGCCTCATGAGACCCTCCTGGGGGATGCATGACCAAGGCTGACCTCGTCGAGCAGGTGACCGCGTCGATCGCCCGCACCGCCGGGCCGATGATCTCCAAGAAGGACTGCGCCCGCGTGGTAGACGCGTTCCTCGACGCCGTGAAAGCGGCGCTCAAGGAGCAGCACAACATTGAAGTGCGCGGATTCGGCACCTTCAAGATTCGGCGCCGCAAGACGCGCATGGCGCGGAATCCTCGCACCGGGGAGCCGGTCGAAGTGGCGGCGCGTCCAGTGCCTGTGTTCAAGCCCAGCAAGGAGTTGCGTCAGCTCGTCGCCGAGGATGAGGACATCGTTTCCTCCGGTGGCGCGGGCGACGCGGACTGAATTGCCGGTGGGTCCGATGGCCGAGGGCCGCGCGGGTGCGCGGCCCTGTCTTTTTCCACACGGGCGCGCGATGGACTGGCGAAGTAGATTCTTGGTGGATCGGGGTAACTCGTTGCCTGCAGGTTCGTTGACGGTTCCTCTCCGGGTGTGCCGATGCCCTCCAGCGCCACTTCAGCTGCCGTGAACGTCTCGGTCCGCCTCTTCGCGCGATATGCCGAGGTGGTGGGGCAGGACCGTCTGGAGATCTCCCTCCCGGCGGGAGCGACGGTCGCCGACCTTCTGGCCGCACTCCGGCTCCAAGTGCCCGAGTTTGCCGCGCTTCCAATGCGGCTCCTCTGCGCAGTGAACCTGGCGCATGTGTTGCCGGCACACCCACTTCGGGACGGCGACGAAGTCGCCATTCTCCCTCCGCTGGCTGGCGGCTAAGTGACGTATCTCACTGAGTCTCCCCTCGACCTCAATCGACTGATCGCCCGCGTGCACGCGGCCGATCACGGCGGCATCGCCTCCTTTCTCGGCGTGGTCCGTTCGCACCAGGGGGGGCGCACGGTAATGCGGCTCACCTACTCCGCCTATCCCGAGATGGCCGAGGCGGAGTGCGCGCGCATTGTGGCGGAAGCGGAAACCCGCTGGCCCGTTCAGGTTGCACTCGAGCACCGCCTCGGCACGCTCGAAATCGGCGAAACCGCTGTGGCGGTCGTGGCGGCCGGCGCGCATCGGGAAGAGGCGTTCGCCGCCTGCCGGCACGTCATCGAGGAGCTCAAGAACCGCGTACCGATCTGGAAGCGGGAGCAGTTCACGGACGGTGGGCTCGATTGGGTCGGCCAGGACGCACCGGCTCCGGAGGGCAAGTGAACGCCCCGCCGCGCGAAGTCTCGACTGACCGGCTCGGCCGATCGCTCGGCAGCCTCCGGATCTCGGTGACCGACCGCTGCAACATGCGCTGTCGCTACTGCATGCCGGAGGACGAGTACCAGTGGCTGCCGCGGACCTCCATTCTCTCGTTCGAGGAGATTGCCCGCCTGGCGGGCGTCTTCGCGAGCCTCGGGGCGGGCAAGGTCCGGTTGACCGGCGGCGAGCCGCTGCTCCGCCACGAGCTTCCCCGCCTGGTCGGCCAGTTGTCGGGGATCGCCGGAGTGCGGGATCTGGCGCTGACCACCAACGGCATCCTGCTCGCCGCCCAGGCGGCCGCGCTCCGGGCCGCGGGACTCGGTCGCGTCACCGTGAGCCTCGACACGCTCCGGCCCGAGCGGATGACCGAGTTTGCCCGAAGCGACCGCCACGCGGACGTGGTCTCCGGCGTCCGGGCGGCGGTGGCGGCCGGTTTCGATGCCGTGAAGCTGAACACCGTCGTGATCCGCGGCTACAACGACGACGAGATTCTCCCGCTCATCGAGTTCGGCCGCCGCGAGGGTGTGGAGGTTCGCTTCATCGAGTATATGGATGTCGGCGGCGCCACCCGGTGGACTCGGGAGCAGGTCGTGTCGCAGGCGGAAATTCTGGACCTCGTCACCCGAAGCGAGGGTGCACCCGAGGCGATGCCGGCGCGGGCGGCTGCGCCCGCCGAACGCTTCCGGCTGTCCGACGGCACCACCTTCGGGATCATCGCCTCCACGACCGCGCCCTTCTGCCGCGACTGCGACCGCAGCCGGCTCACTGCGGACGGCACCTGGTTCCTCTGTCTGTACGCCACCGACGGCGTGAACCTGCGCGACGCCCTGCGCTCGGGAGCCAGTGACGCCGATCTGGTCGCACTCGTCCGGCAGGCGTGGGCGGCGCGGGCCGATCGCGGGGCGGAGGAGCGCCTGGCGGTTCCCGGCCGCGGGGCGCTGTACCAGGTCGAGTCGCTGCGCGCCGACCCGCGGCGCGAGATGCACACGCGGGGCGGCTGAGGCCGGCCCCGAAGACGCTCACGTCCGTTCACGGATCACCCTGGAGTTTGCTGCTCATGGCCCTGCACGTCGCACTCATCGAACCCCGGATCCCGCCCAACACCGGCAACATCGCCCGGCTCTGCGCCGCGGCGGGGGCGCCGCTCCACCTGATCGAGCCGCTGGGTTTTTCGCTGGACGACCGCGAGGTCCGCCGGGCGGGCCTCGACTACTGGGACAAGGTGGACGTGTGGGTCCACCCCGACTGGTTCGCCTTCCGCGACGCCATTGCCCGGGATCGCTGCCTCTACTTCTCCGCCAACGCGACGCGGGACCTCTCCGAGGCCCCCTTCAAGTGGAACAGCGTGCTCATCTTCGGGAACGAGACCGACGGCATGCCGGCCCGGATCCTGGAAAAGCACCCCGATCGGTGCTTTCGGATCCCCATGCCCGGCGAGGTCCGGAGCCTCAACCTGGGGAACGCGGTGAGCGTGGTGCTCTACGAAGGGCTGCGAAGGATCGGCGCGCCCGTGCCGGCCGGGGACCCCGGGAGCCTGGAGACGCCCGAGGAGCCGAATGGGAACGTCGCCGCGGCCCCGAAGAAGAAGCGGAGCCGCCGGAGGCGCTGATCGGGGCACCCTTTGAGGCGCGGCGATGGGCTCTTAAGTTCCCGGGGCTGGTTTCGCCACTGCTTCACGACCCTGACCCCGGATGTAGCGACTCATGCTCCAGAAAATCGCCGTCGTCGGCGCTGGCAATGTCGGCGCAACCGCCGCCCAGCGCCTGGCCGAGAAGAACCTGGCCCGTACCGTCGTGATGATCGATGTCGTCGAGGGTGTCCCGCAGGGCAAGGGACTCGACCAGTGGGAGTCGGCCCCGATCGAGGGATTCGACACCCGGGTGATCGGCAGCAACGGATATGACGAGGCCGCGGGGGCGGAGGTGTTCGTCGTCACCGCCGGCATCGCCCGGAAGCCGGGGATGAGCCGGGACGACCTGGTCAAGACCAACGCCGGCATCGTGGGCTCGGTCGCGCGCGAGATCAAGCGAGTGGCCCCCAAGAGCATCATCGTGGTGGTGTCGAATCCGCTCGACGTCATGTGCCACGTGGCCATGAAGGAGTCGGGTTTCCCGAAGGAGCGGGTCCTCGGGATGGCGGGCGTGCTCGACACGGCGCGCTACCGCTCCTTCCTGGCCGAGGCGCTGGACGTGTCGGTGGAGGACATCCAGGCCATGGTCCTCGGCGGCCACGGCGACACGATGGTGCCGCTGGTCTCCTACACCACCGTGTCCGGCATCCCGGTCACCCAGCTCATCGCCAAGGACAAGCTCGACGCCATCGTGGACCGTACCCGGAAGGGCGGCGCCGAGATCGTCGGGCTGCTCAAGACCGGCTCGGCCTACTATGCACCGAGCTCCGCGGCGGTGCAGATGGTCGAGGCCATCGCGCTGGACAAGAAGCGCGTCCTCCCGTGTTCCGCGTGGCTCACCGGCGAATACGGATTGAAGGACGTCTTCTGCGGCGTGCCCTGCAAGCTCGGCCGACGGGGGCTCGAGGCCATCCTCGAGGTGTCCCTCACCGACGCGGAGCGCAAAGACCTCCACGCCTCCGCGGAAGCGGTCCGGGAGACGATGGTGGCGCTCGGATGAACGCCCCGGCCGGCTTCCTCCGTTCCACGATCGGCCGCAAGGTCGTGATGGCCGTGACGGGCGTGCTGCTGGTGGGGTTCGTGACGGGGCACGTGGCGGGCAACCTGCTGGTCTTCCTGGGGCCGGGGCCGCTCAACGCCTGGTCCGCCTTCCTCAAGAGCAGCATGCCGGTGCTCTGGGCCGTCCGCGTGGTGCTGCTCGCCGCCGTCGGGCTCCACATCTGGGCCGCGCTCAGCCTCACCCGGCTCAACCAGGCGAGTCGGCCCGTGGCCTATGCGAAGCGGGAGACCCAGGTGGCGACGCTGGCGTCCCGCCTGATGCGCTACGGCGGGTTCCTCCTCCTGGCGTTCATCGTCTTCCACCTGCTCCACCTGACGGTCGGCGCCATCCATCCCGGCTTCACGCTCAGTGAAACGGACGTCTACGCCAACGTGACCAGCGCCTTCCGGGTCCCCTGGGTGGCGCTGTTCTACATCGTGGCGATGGTGGCGCTCCTGGCGCACCTGAGCCACGGCATCTGGAGCTTCTTCCAGACGATGGGGTGGAATCATCCCCGGTTCGATCCGGCCCGGCGCGTGGTGGCCACGGTGGTGGCGCTGGCGGTGGGCCTGGGCTTCATCGCGATTCCCGCCGCCATACTCGGGGGGATGCTGAGGTGACCATGGACCTGAAGGCCAGGACCCCCGCCGGCCCGCTGGCCGACAAGTGGGATCGGCACAAGTTCGAGCTGAAGCTGGTGAACCCGGCCAACAAGCGGAAGCACACGATCCTCATCGTGGGCTCCGGGCTGGCGGGCGGCTCCGCCGCCGCCACCCTCGGCGAGCTGGGCTACAACGTCCATTGCTTCTGCTTCCAGGACACCCCGCGGCGGGCGCACAGCATCGCCGCGCAGGGCGGCATCAACGCGGCCAAGAACTACCCCAACGACGGCGACAGCGTCTGGCGCCTCTTCTACGACACGGTGAAGGGCGGCGACTTCCGCGCCCGCGAGGCCAACGTCTACCGGCTGGCGCAGGTGAGCGTCAATATCATCGACCAGTGCGTGGCGCAGGGCGTGCCGTTCGCGCGGGAGTACGGCGGGCTGCTCGCCAACCGCTCCTTCGGCGGGGCCCAGGTGTCGCGGACCTTCTACGCCCGCGGGCAGACCGGCCAGCAGCTGCTGCTCGGCGCCTACAGCGCGCTGGAGCGGCAAGTGGCGGCCGGCACCGTCAAGATGCATGCGCGCACGGAAATGCTCGATCTCATCGTCATCGACGGGCAGGCGCGCGGCATCGTGACCCGCGACCTGGTGACGGGCAAGATCGACACCTGGTTCGGCGACGCGGTGGTCCTCGGCACCGGGGGCTACGGCAACGTCTTCTACCTCTCGACCAACGCGAAGGGCTGCAACGTCACGGCCACCTATCGGGCCTACAAGCGCGGCGCCGCCTTCGCGAACCCCTGCTTCACGCAGATTCACCCGACCTGCATCCCCGTCACCGGCGAGCACCAGTCGAAGCTCACGCTGATGAGCGAATCGCTCCGCAACGACGGGCGGGTCTGGGTCCCGAAGAAGAAGGGCGACACTCGCGCGCCGGGGGAGATCCCCGAAGCCGAGCGGGACTACTACCTCGAGCGGAAGTACCCGAGCTACGGGAACCTCTCGCCTCGTGACATCGCCTCCCGGGCGGCCAAGGAAGCCTGCGACGACGGCCGCGGCGTGGGGCCCGGCGGCCGCGGCGTGTACCTCGATTTTGCCGACGCCATCGCGCGGCTCGGCGAGGACACGATTCGCGAGCGGTACGGGAACCTCTTCGAGATGTACGAGCGGATCACCGACGAGAACCCGTACCAGCTGCCGATGCGGATCTATCCGGCCGTCCACTACACCATGGGCGGGTTGTGGGTGGACTACAACCTGATGGGCACGATCCCCGGGCTCTTCGTGATCGGGGAGGCCAACTTCTCCGACCACGGCGCCAATCGGCTCGGCGCGAGCGCGCTGATGCAGGGCCTGGCCGACGGCTATTTCGTGCTGCCGTACACCATCGGGAATTACCTCGCCACCACGAAGCTTCCGGCGGTGGACGCGACGCATCCCGAGGCGCAGGCCACGGTGGCGCAGGTGGCCGGCCAGGTGAAGCGGCTCCTCGCGGTGAACGGAACGCGCACGGTGGATTCCTTCCACCGCGAACTCGGCCTGTTGCTGTGGGAACACTGCGGCATGGCCCGCAACGCCGACGGGCTCCGGAAGGCGCTCGCCAGGATCCCGGAAATCCGGGCGGCATTCTGGCGCGACGTGAAGGTCGTCGGCACCGGCGAGGAGCTCAACCAGTCGCTCGAGAAGGCCGGCCGCGTGGCGGACTTCATGGAGTTCGCCGAGCTGATGTGCCTCGACGCGCTGCACCGCGAGGAGTCGTGCGGGGGCCATTTCCGGACCGAGTACCAGACGCCCGACGGCGAGGCCCGCCGCGACGACGAGCGCTTCGCGTATGTCGCGGCCTGGGAATACGCCGGCGACGGCAAGGTCCCCGTCCTGCACAAGGAACCGCTGGAGTACGAAAACGTCCAGCTTGCGACCCGGAGCTACAAGTGATGAACCTGACCCTGCACGTGTGGCGCCAGGCCGGAGCGCAGGCCCCGGGCCGGCTGGTGCCCTACCAGGCGAGGAACATCAGCCCGGACATGTCGTTCCTCGAGATGCTCGACGTCGTGAACGAGGGACTCATCGCGAAGGGGGAGGCGCCCATCGCGTTCGACCATGACTGCCGCGAGGGCATCTGCGGTTCGTGCGGCGTGATGATCAACGGCGCGGCCCACGGGCCGATGGCCGGGACCGCCACCTGCCAGCTGCACATGCGCAGCTTCAAGGACGGCGACGAGATCGTCATCGAGCCGTGGCGCGCCCGGGCCTTCCCGGTCCTCCGGGACCTCGTGGTGGACCGGTCGCCCTTCGACCGCATCATGCAGGCGGGCGGATACGTGAGCATCGCCACCGGCAACGCGCCGGACGCGCATGCCATCCTCGTGCCCAAGGACGCCGCGGACCTGGCGATGGACGCGGCCCAGTGCATCGGCTGCGGCGCCTGCGTGGCCGCCTGCCCGAACGCCTCGGCGATGCTCTTCACCGCCGCCAAGGTGTCCCATCTCGGGCTGCTGCCCCAGGGCCAGCCGGAGCGGGACCGGCGGGCGCTGGGCATGGTCCGGCAAATGGACCTCGAGGGGTTCGGGGGGTGCACCAACTACGGGGAATGCACCGAGGCCTGCCCCAAGGGCATCAGCCTGGAGACGATCGCCCGGATGAACCGCGACTTCCGGACGGCGGCGCTCTGGGAGCGCGGCGACACGGCGGGACACGCGGGATCGCCCTGATCCGCCGCCCGGTGCTCGTGCTGCTGCTCGCCGCCCTGCCCGCCGTCCTGCGCGGGCAGGGCGGTTCGCCCTCCGCCACCTTCGCCGCCCGCGGAATCCTCGCCGGCACCTATTCGAGCCGCGAGCCGTTCGGCGGGGACATGGCGCAGCTCCGCGTCGTCCAGCCGATGCTCATGGCCCACGCCGACGCCTATGACCGCCACCTGCGCGTCACCTCCACCGTCGATTTCGAGGCCTGGACCATTCCCGACGGCGAGCTGACGATCGGGGCGTGGGGGGAAGGGTTCGTGGACCGGCGGCATCCGCACACGATCCTCCATGAGCTCGTCGCCTCGGGAGTGGGGCGAGTCGGGCGCGCCGAGCTGTCGTTGAGCGGCGGCAAGGGGTTCGCCGCCTTCGGAAGCGACGATCCTGCCAACCGGCTCACGCTCCGGTATCCCGTCAACCACCACTGGAGCCAGATCCTCGAGCGCGCGGTGCTCACCGGCGGCGTGCTGGTCGGGCCGATCATGGCGGAGGCGTCGCTTTTCAATGGCGACGAGCCGGAATACCCGGAGCAGAGCCCCAACTTCAGCCGGTTCGGAGACTCCTGGTCCGGTCGGCTCACCGCCTTCCCTGTGCGCGGACTGCGGCTCGAGGCGTCCTATGCGAAGGTCGCGTCTCCCGAGCACCGCGCGGGCGCCGGGCCCACGCAGCACAAGTGGCACGCCTCCGGACAGTGGACAGGGCCGGTGGACGGGCACCCGTTCTACGCGATGGCGGAGTGGGCCAGGACCGAGGAAGCCGACGGCTTCTTCGTCTTCCACTCGCTCCTCGCCGAGGTGTCGTGGGACCTGGGGCCGACGCGCGTCTACTATCAGTTCGAGCGCACCGAACGCCCCGAGGAGGAGCGCATCCTCGGCCAGCCGACCCGGAGCCTCCGGCCGCATCTGGAGAATTCGATTCTCGGGACCAGCCGATGGACGCTCAACACCGTGGGCGTGGGGCGGGACCTCCTGGCGGACGGCGGCACCTTCCGCCTGCGCCCCTTCGTGGAGGTGTCCTACGCGACGGTGGTCGAGTTGACGGGCGGCGTGTTTGATCCCGCGACCTGGTACGGGGGCACCGACTTCTGGGGCCTCACCCTGGGAGTGACGGTCGGCCTCGGCCGGACCGCGTTCAGTCACCTGATGGGGCGCTACGGCGTGGCGGAAGATGCCGGGGCGAATCCGGCGCATTCACATCACCACTGAGAGCTGACCATGACCGACGACCGAAGCCTCGTTGCGATGGGCGTCAGGGCGGCGCTGCTGCTCTTCCTGGTCGGGTGCGGCGGTTCGGACAGCGGCGGTCCGAGCACCCCGCCCCCGCCCGGGGAGTTCCGGACGCTCGGCGGAGGAAACGACGTCCCGGAGCGGTACACCTCCGACCTGTGGGTGCACGGCGAGTATGCCTACACGGGCACCTGGGGCTATCGGAGCGTGGTCGGCAACGCGCTCAAGGTGTGGCATCTGGACGCGGCGGGCGCGCCGACGCTGGTCGACTCGATCATCACCCCGGGCATCGTCACGGTGAGCGACGTGGAGGTGAGCAGCGACGGCACCCTCCTGGCGTTCAGCGGGGAAAACGGCGTCGGCGGCGGACTCTACCTGTACAGCCTCGCCTCCCCGGCGCACCCGACGCTCATCGCGAGCTACCTCGTCGAAAACGGACTGCACACCGCCACCTTCGGGTACATCGGCGGCCGGCGATACATCTTCGCCGCCAAGAACCCCTCCAGCCCGGCCCTGATGATCTTCGAGATCGACCCGGCGACCGCCACGCCGATCGTGCTGACCTCAACTGTGCCGGTCCCCGCCAACTACGGTCACCACGACACTTTCGTGCGCGACGGCATCGCCTTCGTGTGCGCCTGGAACACGGGGGTCCTGATCTACGACGTCGGCGACGGCGTCCGGGGCGGATCCCCGCAGTCCCCGCAGCTGATTTCTTCGCTGGTGACGGCAGGTGGCCAGGTCCACAATGCGTGGTGGTTCCACAACCCGGTCACCGGGGAGAAGAAGTACCTCTTCATCGGGCAGGAGGGCCCCGCCACCATCGGCAGTTCCTCGTCCGGGAACATCCACGTGGTGGACGTCTCGAGCCTGTCGCGCCCGCGTGAGGTCGCGTCCTTCGGTGTGCCCGGCGCGGGTACCCACAATTTCTGGATGGACGAGGCGCGCCAGGTGCTCTATGCCGCCTACTACAACGGCGGCGTGGTGGCGCTGGACGTCTCGGGGGCGCTGAGCGGCGACCTGTCGTCGCGCCTGATCGCCCGCAGCCTGCCCGGCGGCGCTGGCGACACGTATGTCTGGGGCGTGATGCTCGCCAACGGCCACCTCTACGCCAGCGACATGCTGAGCGGGCTGTGGGAGTTGAATACGCCCTGAGGCGTCGGCCCGGCCCCTAGGGCGCCTGCGCGGGGACCTGGCCGGTCTGGTTGTTGGACCGGTTCACGTCGGGGAAATGCCGGGCCGGGTCGACGACGACGCCCACCACCCGCCGGTCCGGCACTCCGAGGACGTAGGTGCCGCCGGTGTACCAGACCTCGACCGGAAGGCGCCGCTGTTCGCTCGAGGCGTCGTCGAAATAGAGCGTCAGGTCCACCGGCATGACCATCGGGCCGACGTTGCGCAGGTACACCCGCGACTGCAACCGCCCGCCTCGCTCGCCGACGCTCACCGAGTCCACCGCCTGGTCCAGCGTTTCCGTGGTGAAGAACCAGGAGCGCCAGAACCAGCTGAGGTCCTCGCCGACACCGTCTTCCATCGTCCGGAAGAAGTCGGCTGGCGTCGGGTGCCTGAACGCCCAGCGACGGATATACTCGCGGAAGGCCGGGTCGAAGCGGTCGGGGCCGAGGACCTGGTCGCGGAGGATGATGAGGCCGAGTCCGGGCTTGTTGTACGCCGACTGGCCCAGCACCGCGCCCGGCATCCGGTCGGCCGCCGTCATGATCGGGAGTTCGCGCCCCGAGAGGGCGTAGGCCACGTACACATCGGCGTTGCCGCGTCGGTTGGGCGTGCCCGGATAGCGCAGTCGCCAGTTGTAGTAGTTCATGAACGTGTTGAAGCCCTCGTCCATCCACGGGTAGAGGCGTTCGTTGCTGCCGACGACCATCGGGAACCAGGTGTGCCCGAATTCGTGGTCGGTCACGCTGTAGAGCGCCTGCGCGTTGGTCCGGTTGGCGCAGAAGACGATCATCGGGTACTCCATCCCCCCCTCGACCCCGTTCACGTTGGTCGCGACGGGGTAGGGGTAGGGGAACCACTGCTTCGAGTAGTTCTCGATCGCGATCTTGGCGTACTGGCTGGCCTGGTTCCAGATCGAGTCGGCGGACGGTGGGTAGAGACTCATGGCGAGGGTCTTGCCGCCGTTCACGCTCACGGCGTCCCAGATGAAGTGACGCGCCGCGGCCCAGGAGAAGTCCCGGACGCTGTCGGCCCGGAAGCGCCAGGTCAGCAGGCCGGAGGCGGGCCGCGGCCGGGAGGCGGGATCGGCAATCTCGTCCTTCCCCCGGATGACGACGGTGGTCTCGCTGGTGCGCGCACGGGCCAGGCGTGACCGCTGGGTCGCCGTCAGGACCTCGGCGGGATTCTGCAGCACGCCCGTGGCGCCCACGAGCATGTTGGCCGGAAGGGTCAGGCTCACGTCGAACCGACCGTATTCCAGGTAGAACTCGCCCTGGCCGAGGTACTGCTCGGTGTTCCAGCCGCGAACGTCGTCGTAGACGGCCATGCGCGGATACCACTGCGCCACTTCGTAGACGGTGCCATCGTCCACCCGTTCGAGCCCCATGCGGTTCGTGATGCTGGTGTCGAGCGGAAACGACCAGGCCATCTCGATCGAGATCCGGTCCTGCGGCGGGAGCGGCCGGGGCAGGTCCACTCGCATCATCGTGCCGTTCACCTCGTGCTCGGCGTCGACCGCGGCACGGGCCGGCCGGCCGCCGCCGACGGCCGGGGCACCGACCGCCACGCGCGTGAGGGTCACGCCGCCGTCTGCACCCCGCGGGCCGAAGCGCGTGTTCGGAGGCATGATGGCGGCGCCGCGGCTCGCGCGGCTGAAGACGTTCTGATCGAGCTGGATCCAGACGTAACGGAGGGTGTCGGTCGAGTGGTTCGTGTAGGTGATGCGTTCGTCGCCGCTCAGGCGGTTGGCCACCGTATCGAGCGTCGCCCGGATCACGTAGTCGGCACGCTGCTGCCAATAGTTCTTCCCGGGCGTGCCGCTCCCGGTCCGGATCGTGTTCGGAGCCGGGAGCTCGAGGCGCCGGAACGGTGAGGTGTCCGTCAGGGGCGGCGGTACCGGCTTCCGGGCGGCGGCGGAATCCTGGGCGGCCAGCGGCGCGACCAAGAGGCAGGAGAGCAGGACGAGGCCAACGCGCACGGGGGACTCCGGGAGTTGAGGTTGTCGCGAACGGGGGGAACAACTGATATTCCTGCCTTCTCTCCTACGGGGCCACCTGATGATCCGTTTCCGCTTTGCCCTCCTGGCGGCGCTGTGCTGGCCGGCCCTCGGCCACGCCCAGGGCATCTCCGGCTTCACGGCGCAGGACGCCACCCGGCAGCGGGCGCTGGAACGGCTCCTCGACAGCCTCGTCCAGCCCGCCAGCGTGCGGAACGACTCGCGCCGCCTGAGCGCCGTCCCGCACGTGGCGGGGACGCCGGCGCAGGCGCGGACGGCGGATTACGTGCTGCAGCAGCTCGCCCTGGTCGGCTTCGACACGGCGCGCGTCTCGTTCAAGGTTTACATCCCCTTCCAGGATTCGGCGGTGGTGGAGCTGGTCCAGCCCACCCGGCGGCGGTTCAAGCTCGAGGAACCCCCGCTCCGCGAGGATCCCGCGACGCTGGGCGGCATCTGGCCGGCCATGAACGGGTTCAGCGGCGTGGGGGACGTGACCGGGGCGGTGGTGTACGCCAACTACGGATTGCCGGCCGACTACGCGCGGCTCGACTCGCTCGGGGTGACGGTGCGGGGACGCGTCGTCCTGGCGCGTTACGGCCGTTCGTTCCGCGGCGTGAAGGCGCGCGAAGCGGAAGCACACGGTGCCCTGGCGCTGCTGCTGTACTCCGATCCCCAGCAGGACGGCTACTTCGTCGGGCCGACCTACCCCAACGGCCCGATGCGGCATCCCGACTCGCCCCAGCGGGGCAGCCTCGGCGTCGGGGGAGATGGCGATCTCTCGACGCCGGGATGGCCCGCGACCACCGGGGCGCACCACCTCCCGCAGGACTCCATCTCCGGACCGCGTATCCCGGTGGTGCCGCTCGGCTATCGGAATGCGCAGGCCATCCTGCAGCCGCTCGAGGGCCCCGAGGTACCGCAGTCCTGGCAGGGCGGGCTCCCTTTCCGTTACCACGTCGGCGGCAGCGGGGCCACGGTGCGGGTGGGCGTCTGGGCCGAACGGGGTGAGGCCGCCTACAAGACGATCACCAATACGATCGCGATCCTGCGTGGCACCTACCTGCCCGACCGCTGGGTGCTCGTCGGAGGGCATCGCGACGCCTGGGGACCCGGCGCGGCCGACAACGTCAGCGGTGTGGCCACCATCCTCGAGGCGGGCAGGGCCATCGGGCGAGCCGCCGCGGCGGGGTATCGGCCGAAGCGGACCATCATCCTGGCCACTTGGGACGCGGAGGAATGGGGACTGATCGGCTCGGTCGAGCAGGTGGAGCTGATGGCCGACTCCCTCGACCGGCAGGCGGTGGCCTACCTCAATCTCGACATGCCCGCCTTCGGACGCTCGTTTCACGCCGCCGGCGCCGCAACACTCTGGGACTTCATCAAGGACCTCACGCTGACCGCCGGCCAGCCGGGGGAATCGCTGTCCGTCTACCAGGCGTGGCGGCGCGACGCGCGCCTCGCGGACTCCGCGGCGGTGCCCATCGGCGACCTCGGCGGAGGCAGCGACTTCGCGGGCTTCTACAACACGCTGGGGATTCCCTCCTTCGAGATCGGCTTCGGCGGGCGCTACGGCGTCTATCACTCCGCCTACGACACCTTCAACTGGATGGACCGCTTCGGCGATCCGGGGTACCTCAGTCATGCGGAAGCGGCCCGCCTCGCCGCCGCGGCGCTCACCCGGCTCGCGAACGCCGACCTGCTCCCCTTCGACTACGCCGGATTCGGCCGGGCGCTCGGATCGGTGATCGCGACCCGGCACGCACAGGCGGTCGCTCGCGGCTTGCCCCCGGCGAGCTGGGCGGCGCTCGACAGCGCGGTGGCGGGCCTGGTACGAAGCGGCGTCCGGCTGGACTCGGTTCGCGCCGCGCTCGGCGGCGCAACCGCCCGGACGGCGCCCACGCCGATCGTGCTCGAGGCCGCCAACGACGGGCTTCGTCAGGCGGCGCAGGCGTTCGTCCGTCCGGACGGGATTCCCGGGCGGCCGTTCTACCGGAACGTGCTGTTCGCGCCGGGGCGGGACGACGGGTACGGGGCGGTGGGGTTGCCGGCGATCGCGGAGGCCATCGAGGACGGAAACGGTGCGGCGGTGACCGGGGAGGTGGCCGACCTCACGGCCCGCGTGGCGCGGGCCGCGGCACTGGTGGACGAGGCGTCGGCCCGGCTGGGGCCGGCGCCGCGCTAGAGGCGGGGCAGGGTGACGCCGACCTGCCCCTGGTACTTCCCGGCCTTGTCGCGGTAGCTCACCTCGCACTCGTCGTCCGCGTCCGCCTCGAAGAACAGCACCTGGCAGATCCCCTCGTTGGCGTAGATCCGGGCGGGGAGCGGGGTGGTGTTGCTGATTTCCAGCGTGACGAAGCCTTCCCACTCGGGTTCGAACGGCGTGACGTTCGTGATGATGCCGCACCGGGCGTAGGTGGACTTCCCGACGCAGATCGTCAGGACGTTGCGCGGAATCCGGAAGTACTCGATCGAGCGCGCCAGCGCGAAGCTGTTGGGCGGGACGATGCAGCTCTCGCCCTCGAACTCGACGAAGCTCTTGGCGTCGAACGCCTTCGGGTCCACGATCGCCGAGAGGGCGTTCGTGAAGATCTTGAACTCCGGGGCCACCCGCATGTCGTAGCCGTACGAGGACACCCCGTAGGAAATGACCTGGCGCCCCTGGGCGTCCAGCCGACGGACCTGGCGGTCCTCGAACGGCTCGATCATCTGGTGTTCCTGCGCCATCCGGCGGATCCAGCGGTCGGACTTGATGGACATGGCGGGCGGAGCCTCGGTAAGGGAGTGGAAACGGCGGGAAAGGTACCCGGCGGCGGGGCCGGGCCGCAACGTCTAGGTTCGCCTCGGGCCACAACTTGGGTTGACGCAAACTGGGGCCCGATTAACTTTGTGTCGCTGTTCACCCAGCCCTTGCCCGGACGGTGATTCGCGATGCTCACGCCGTACACCCCCCTGCTGTTCATGCTGGCCATCGTGGTCATCACCGCGGTCATGATGTTCGGCCTGTCGCACGGACTGGGACTCCTGATCGGGACCCGGCGGAAGACCGCCATCAAGCTCTCGCCCTACGAGTCGGGCATGCCGGTCCTCGGCGACGCCCGCGAACGGTTTTCCGTCAAGTTCTACCTCGTGGCCGTCCTCTTCATCCTCTTCGACATCGAAACCGTCTTCATGGTGCCGTGGGGCGTGGCGTTCCAGCAGTTCGTGGCGCAGCGCCTGTTCCTGCTCGTCGAGATGCTGGTGTTCGTGCTGATTCTCGCGGTGGGGTACGTCTACGTCTGGAAGCGGGGAGCGCTGCAATGGGATTGACCCCGCCTGACGCGGACCGCTCGCTCGCCGAGGTCTCGGGCGTCTCCCCCAACTGGATGACGGCCCGCCTCTCCGACCTGGTGAACTGGTCGCGGACCCGCTCGCTCTGGCCGATGCCCTTCGGCACCGCCTGCTGCGCCATCGAGTTCATGGCCACCGCGGCCAGCCGCTACGACCTCTCGCGTTTCGGCATGGAGCGGCAGGCCTTCTCGCCGCGGCAGGCCGACGTCCTGATCTGCGCCGGCCGGCTGCCGTTCAAGCTCGCGCCGGTCATCCGACGGATCTGGGACCAGATGCCCCAGCCGAAGTGGTCCATCTCGATGGGGGCCTGCGCCTCCTCCGGCGGCATCTTCGACAACTACGCGATGGTGCAGGGGATCGACACCATCATCCCGGTGGACGTGTACGTGCCGGGGTGCCCGCCCCGCCCGGAGGGACTGCTCTATGCCATCCTCCTGCTGCAGAAGAAGATCATGGGAGAGAGCCTGACCGACCAGCAGCTCCGCATCGAGCAGACCCTCGGCCCCGACGGCCTCTTCCGGACCCCGGCGCTCATCGACGAAATCTCCGAGCCGTTCGGCAACTCCGTCCACCAGACCCGCTCCGCATGACCGCCCCCGAGCCGTCCCCGTCCGTCGCGGCGCTCCGCGCCCGCTTCGGCGACGCCGTGGTGCGCCATCGCGTGTCCTGCGGGGACACCATCGTCTGGGTCCGCGGGGAGCGGGCGCACGAGATCCTGGCCTGGCTGCGGGACGATCCCGGGCAGGCCTTCGACTACCTGACCGACGTGACCGCGGTGGAGTACCGCGACGCCGAGCTCCCGCTCGAGATGGTCTACCAGCTGCGCGCGCTGGCCCGGCGGGCCGACCTCCGGGTCAAGATCGAGCTCGACAAGGCGGCGCCGCTCGAGGTGGACAGCGTCTGCGACCTCTGGTCCGGCGCCAACTGGCTGGAGCGCGAGGTGTTCGACATGTTCGGCGTCGCGTTCCGCGGGCCACCCGGACCTCCGCCGGATCCTGATGTGGGACACCTACGCCGAGGGCTATCCGCTGCGGAAGGACTTCCCGCTGCGGGGGCACTTCAGCCGCTCGGAGCAGACCCGCCAGGCGCTCGCGGCCAACCCCGAGTCGCACTACTCCCTCGAGGAGCTGTCGCTCGCCGAGACGTACCACGAAATCCCCGAGGACATGCGCGAGCGTCTCCAGCGGGGCGAGCACGGAGAGGTCGCGTGAGCACGCGCACCGTCGAATTCGAGCTGGCGACGCCGGGCCTGGACGCGGACGGCCGGGACATCCGGGTGCCGCTGGGCGTGCGCGGCCGCGACGCCGACGACCTGTCGCCCGAGCACATGCTGATCAACATCGGCCCGCAGCACCCCGCCACCCACGGCGTGCTCCGGCTGGTGGTGGAGCTCGACGGCGAGACCGTCAAGCGGTGCATCCCGCACGTCGGCTACCTGCACTCCGGCTTCGAAAAGCTGGGCGAGTACCGCCATTACAACCAGATCGTGCCGCTGACCGACCGCACCGACTACCTCTCGCCGATGGCCAACAACGTCTGCCTGGCGCTCGCGGCCGAGAAGCTGATGGGGATCACGGTCACGGAACGATGCCAGGTCCTGCGGGTCATCGCGTGCGAAATGAGCCGCATCATCTCGCACATCGTGTGGCTCGGCACCACCGGCATCGACATCGGGGCGTTCACGCCCTTCCTGTGGCTCTTCCACCAGCGGGAGCGGATCTACGACCTGCAGGAGGCCTGGACCGGCGCGCGGCTGACCACGTCGCTGACGCGGGTGGGCGGGATGCTGGCCGACATCCCGGACGGCTGGGAGGAGCGCCTGCGCGACTTCTGCCGGACCTTCCCGAAGGTGCTGAACGAGGTGGACACGATGTTCACCCGCAACGCCATCTGGTGCGGCCGCAACCAGGGGGTGGGCGTGATCAGCGCGGCGGACGCCGTCAACGGCTCGCTGTCCGGTCCGATGCTGCGCTCGACCGGGGTGGATTACGACGTGCGCAAGGACCGTCCCTACCTCGGCTACGAGACCTACGACTTCGACGTCCCGGTGGGCGAGTACGGCGACAACTACGACCGCTACCTCGTGCGCCTGGAGGAGATGTTCCAGTCCACCCGCATCCTCGAGCAGGCGCTCGACCGGCTCGCCGGGCTGCGCGGGGCCCCGGTGAACATCGACGACCCGCGCGTCATCCTGCCGCCCAAGTCCCGGGCCATGAGCGACATGGAGTCGATGATCCATCACTTCAAGCAGGTGATGGAGGGGATCCGGCCGCCGGTGGGCGAGGCCTACCTGGGCATCGAGAACCCCAAGGGCGAACTGGGCTACTACTTCGTCTCCGACGGCAGCGCCAAGCCGGTGCGCTGGCGGATCCGGCCGCCGTCCTTCCTGAACCTCTCGGCGCTGCCCCGCATGTGCGAGGGCGCGCTCCTGTCCGACGTGATCGCGATCAACGCGAGCGTCGACATCGTCATGGGGGAGATCGACCGATGAGCGGGACCACGCAGGGCCACGCCGACGCGCCGCACGCCCCCGTGATCACGGGGAATGTCCGCGCCCGGCTCGAGGCGCTCTACGCGCAGTATCCCACCCGCCAGGCCTGCCTGCTGCCGGCCCTCTGGCTGGTGCAGGAGGCGCGCGGGTGGATTTCCGAGGCGTCGATGGCGGAGGTCGCGGAGGAGCTCGGGCTCACGCCGGCGTACGTGAAGGGCGTGGTCACCTTCTACACGATGTACCACACCCACCCGGTGGGCCGGCATTTCATCCAGGTCTGCACCACGTCGCCTTGCAATCTCTGCGGCGCCGAGGGGGTCATGGCGGCCCTGCTCCGGGAGACGGGCTGCAAGGAACTCGGCGCCACCAGCCCGGACGGCCGCTTCACGGTCGCCGAGGTCGAGTGCCTCGGCGCGTGCGGCTTCGCCACCCCGATCATGATCAACGACGACTTCATCGAGAGCGTCACGCCCGAGCGCGTGCCCGGCATCCTGCAGGGGTACAAGTAATGGGATATCCGCATCCGAGTCACCCGAAGGAGACGCCGGTGCTGTCGAAGCACTTCGGCGACGCGGGCGCGCGGAGCTTCGACGGCTGGGTGCAGCGCGGCGGCTATGCCGCCCTCCGCAAGGCCCTCGGCATGACGCCGGAGGCCGTGATCGAGGAGGTCAAGGCCTCGGGCCTCCGTGGCCGCGGCGGCGCCGGGTTCCCGACGGGGCTCAAGTGGTCCTTCATGCCCAAGGGCGACGGCAAGCCGCATTACCTCGTCTGCAACGCCGACGAATCCGAGCCCGGCACCTTCAAGGACCGCGAGATCATGCGGTGGACGCCGCACCAGCTCATCGAGGGGTGCGCGATCGCCGCGCACGCCATCGGGGCGGAGCGCTGCTACATCTACATCCGGGGCGAGTTCACCGAGCCGCTCCGGGTCATGACCGCGGCGGTCGCCGAGGCCTACGCCAAGGGGGCCCTCGGCGCCGACGTCTTCGGCTCGGGCAAGCGGATCGACATCGTGCTGCACCGCGGCGCGGGAGCGTACATCTGCGGCGAAGAGACCGCGATGATGAATTCCATCGAGGGGCGGCGCGGTAATCCGCGCATCAAGCCGCCGTTCCCCGCGCAGGCCGGCCTCTTCGCCCTGCCCACCACGATCAACAACGTCGAGACGCTCGCCTCGGTCCCGCACATCCTCAACCGCGGCGGCGAGTGGTACAAGGGGCTGTGCCTCAGCAACCCCAAGAGCACCGGCACCAAGCTCATCTCGGTGTGCGGGCACGTCCAACGGCCCGGCAACTACGAGGTCACCATGGGCACCCCCATGACGGACCTCATCTTCGACATGTGCGGGGGCATGTTGCCCGGCCGCACCCTCAAGGCGGTGATCCCCGGCGGCTCCTCGGTGCCGATCATGACCGCCGCCGAGGTGGACGGCTGCCTGCTCGACTACGAGGGCGTGGTCGCGCGCGGCTCGATGCTGGGCTCGGCGGGGATGATCGTGATGGACGACTCGACCGACATGGTCTACCAGATCTGGCGCCTGGCCCGGTTCTACGCCCACGAGTCCTGCGCGCAGTGCACCCAGTGCCGCGAGGGCACCGCCTGGACGACCAAGATCCTCGAGCGCATCCTGGCGGGGCAGGGCAAGGAGAAGGACATCCAGCTGCTGCTCGACCTGTCCGAGAACATGACGGGCAAGACCATTTGCGTCCTCAGCGACTCGTGCGCCGCGCCGATCGTCAGCGGCATCCAGAAGTTCCGGCCCGAGTTCGACGCCTACCTCAGCGGCGCGCGCCAGCCGGCGCTTGCGATGGCCTGATCCGATGACCGACCGCGTCACCGTCACGATCGACGGCGCCCAGGTGAGCGTCCCCAAGGGCACCTCGATCATCGAGGCGGCCAAGCAGGCCGGCGTGCTCATTCCGCACTACTGCTACCACCCCTCGCTCCCCTCGCCGGCGGTCTGCCGGATGTGTCTCGTGGAGGTGGAGAAGGCGCCCAAGCTGATGCCCGCCTGCGTCACCACGGTGACGGACGGGCAGGTCGTGCACACCGACAGCGCCCCGGCCCGGAAGGCGCGCGAGGGCGTGCTCGAGTTCCTCCTGGCCAACCATCCGCTCGATTGCCCGATCTGCGACCAGGCCGGGGAGTGCGAGCTGCAGGACTACACGTTCCAGGAGGGCCGGGCCGCCGGCCGGCACGACGACTATCCGAAGCGATACAACCCCGTCGAGGACTTCGGTCCCGACGTGCTGTACGTGGCGAACCGCTGCATCCTCTGCACCCGCTGCGTCCGCTTCATGGACGACGTGGCCGGCGACGACGTCCTGAACGTCTCGGAGCGCGGCGACCGTGCCTACATCGGCATCTTCCCCGAGCGGGAGCTCGACCATCCCTGGGCCGGCAATGTCGTCGACCTCTGCCCCGTCGGCTCGCTGATCTCCAAGGACTTCCTGCACAAGGCGCGCGCCTGGGACCTCGACCGCACCGCGAGCGTCTGCCCGGGCTGCACGCAGGGCTGCAACATCACGATCGACACCCGGGACAACACCGTGGTCCGGCTCCGTCCGCGGGCCAACCTCGAGGTGAACCGCCATTTCATGTGCGACGAGGGGCGGATGCACTACCGGTGGATGAACCGGGGCGACCGCATCGAGGCGCCGCTCGTGCTCGAGTCCGGCCGCCACCAGGCGGTGGACTGGGAGACGGCGCTCGCGCGCTTCGCGCAGCTGGCGCGCGGAGGTTCCGGGCGCGCCGTGCTGCTCGCCTCCGGGCGCGCCTCGCTGGAGTCCCTGGGGCTCCTCCGCCGGCTCGTCGACCGCTTCGACGTGACCGCTGCGGTGCAGGTGCCGCTGGGCGACGAGGCCCCGCTCGCGGGCGTGCCCAACCTGGCGCTCCGCGCCGAGCGCGCGCCGAACGCCGAGGGCGCCCGGGCGCTGGGCTATCACGCGGCGTGGGCGGACGCGGTCGCCGCGGCGGGCAAGGCCGCCCTGGTGGTCGTGCTCGACGCGGTGCTCACCGAGGCGGAAGCGGCCGCGCTCGCCGGCGCCGGCGCGGTGGTCGTGCTCGGGACCGTGGAGTCGGAGGCGTGGGCGCGGGCCGGCCTCGTCCTGCCGGTCACCACCATGGCCGAGGAGCACGGCACCTGGATGAACCGCGACGGCCGGGTCCAGCGCTTCCAGCAGGCCAAGGCGCCCCCGGGCATGGCGCGGCCCGCCTGGTGGGTCGCGGCCGGCACGATGGAAGCGGCCGGCGGATTGGCAGGTCCCGGCACCTCGGCGGAGGCGTTCGCGAGCCTCGGCGAGCATTGGCCGGTGTTCGCCGGGCTGACGCACCAGGGTCTCGGACTCTCCGGCCGGCCGGCCGCCGCCGCGGGGGTCGCATGATGACCCCGGAGGTGAAGGGCCTCCTGCTGGTCGCGCTGGTCAAGCTCGTCGGTGTCTTCACCTTCACGATGATCCTGGTCGCGTACCTGACGCTGCTGGAGCGCTGGATCGCGGCCTGGGTGCAGGACCGCATCGGCCCCAACCGGGCGGGGCCCTGGGGCCTGCTGCAGCCGGCGGCCGACGGGCTCAAGAACATCCTGAAGGAAGAGATGATCCCCGGCGGGGCGAACAAGGTGTATTTCGTCCTCGCGCCGGCGATTTCCCTGATGGCGGCGCTGATGATCCCGCTCACGATCCCGTGGGCCGCGCCGATCCCCCTCGAGTTCGACATCACGCTGCCGCTGCTCGGCCGCTTCGTCCACCACGGTTCGACCGCCGCCGCGGTGACGGTGCTGCCGATCGGCTTCCTGTACGTGATCGCCGTCAGCTCGGTCGGGGTGTACGGCATCGCGCTCGGGGGCTGGGCGTCCAACAACAAGTACAGCCTGCTCGGCGGGCTGCGGGCCACGGCGCAGATGGTGTCCTACGAGGTCGCCATGGCCCTGAGCCTGGTCCCGGTGCTCCTCCTGGTGGGCAACGTCTCCTTCCCCGAGATCGTCCGCGCGCAGCAGCAGGGCCCGCTCGGCTGGCTCGTGCTGCCGCTCGGGCTGTCGGCCTTCATGTTCCTCGTCTCCGGGTTCGCGGAGACCAACCGGGTGCCGTTCGACATGCCCGAGGCGGAATCGGAGCTGGTGGCGGGCTATCACACCGAATACAGCGCCATGAAGTTCTCCGCCTTCATGATCGCCGAGTTCGCCTCGATGGTGACGATCTCCATGATGTTCGTCACCCTCTTCCTCGGCGGGTGGGACATCCCGTTCACCCACTGGGACGAGGCCGGCGGCATGGCCCAGGTCGGCGTGACCGCCGTGGTGTTCTTCCTCAAGTGCCTCTTCTTCCTGTTCCTGTTCATGTGGATCCGCTGGACGCTGCCGCGCTTCCGCTACGACCAGCTCATGGCCCTCGGCTGGAAGGTCTTCATCCCGATGGGACTGGCCTACGTGATGTACACCGCCTTCGGGCTGTGGCTGGTGGACGGCCCGCTCGGGGTGACCAGCCCGTCGGTCCGGTTCGGCCTGCTGTTCCTGCTCAACCTCCCGGTGCTCGCGTTCGTGTTCCGGGTCCTCGACCGCGGTCGGTTGATCAGCGGCTCCTCCACCCAACGTCCCCCGGCGGCCTCCCCGCCGGCGCGGGCGGCCTGAGGCAGGCGACATGGCGATCGGCGTGAAGGTGATGCAGCGGCCGGGGGACGAGTCCAGCTACGTCCGGGCCACCCTCAAGGGGATGGCGCTGACCTTCCGGCACCTGTTCCGGCCCAAGGTCACCATGCAGTATCCCGAGCAGCAGAGCACCGAGGAGTGGACCATCTCCCCGCGGTGGCGCGGCACCCACCGGATGCTCACGGACGAGCAGGGCCGGTCCAAGTGCGTGGCCTGCGGCCTCTGTCCGCAGATCTGCCCGGCCAACTGCATCAAGCTGGTGCCGGGCGAGGACGAACTCGGCAACCGCTATCCGCTCATCTACGAGATCGACGAGTTTCGCTGCGTCTTCTGCGGTTACTGCCAGGAAGTGTGCCCCGAGGAGGCGATCCACGTCGGCGTCCACTACGAGAACGCCGAATACGAGCGGGGCCGGTTCGTGTACGACCTCGAGCGTCTCTCGGCGCAGACGCATCCGGTCTCGAGCCTCTGGGATCCCACCGATCCGAAGGGTGAATAGATGACCGAGACCGTCTTCCTCGCCCTCGGCACGATCGCCGTCGTCTCCGGGGTCTGCTGCATCGTCCAGCGGAACCCGCTGTCCTCCGCGGTCTGGCTGGTGCTGACGATGCTGGCCCTGGCCGGGATGTACCTGATCCTCGGCGCGCCGTTCATCGCCGCCGTCCAGGTCCTCGTGTACGCCGGCGCAGTCATGGTGCTGTTCGTCTTCGTGATCATGCTCCTCAACCTCGGCCACGGCCCCGGCGACGTCCGGGGCCCGGCGGCCTGGGCGGCGAGCCTGGTCCTGGCGGTCGGGGTGGCGTCCTACCTCCTGCGGCTGGCGGGATACACGCCCGACCGGCTGGCCCTGGAGCTCACCGGCACCAGCGACCTGCCCGCCTCCTCCGTCTTCGCCGCGGGCGAGGCGGCCCAGCGCGCCGCGGAGACCCAGGGGGTCGTGGGCGCCGTCGCGGGACCGCTCTTCAGCACCTACCTGGTGCCCTTCGAGGTGACTTCCATCCTGCTGCTGGCCGCGATCGTCGGCGGCGTCGTCCTGGCCAAGAAGAGGATCTGATGCTCCTCGGTCCCTCCCTCGCGATCTCGGCCCTGCTCTTCTCGATCGGCGTCGTGGGCGTGCTCGTGCGCCGCAACGCGATCGTGGTGTTCATGTGCATCGAGCTCATGCTCAACGCGGTCAACCTCACCTTCGTGGCGCTCTCCCGGTACTACGGGGTGGCCGGCCAGCTGATGGTGTTCTTCGTGATGACCGTCGCCGCCGCCGAGGCGGCCGTGGGCCTCGCCATCATTCTCGCGGTCTTCCGCCACACGAAATCGGTGGACCTGAAGGCCAACACCCTGCTGCAGGGATGACGATGTACGTCTCCGCCGACCTCATCTGGCTCGCGGTGGCCCTGCCCCTGGCCGGGTTCCTGCTGAACGGGGCGCTCGCCATCTGGCGCCCCACCTCCAAGATCGCCGTCAGCGTCATCGGCCCCGCCGTGCTCCTCGGCGCGTTTGCCGTGGTCCTCCTGGTCTTCCGCAGCTACGCGCTGAGCGGGATCGCCACACCCGTCCTGGTGCGACTCTGGAGCTGGGTGCCCGCCGGCGCGCTGCAGGTCGACCTCAGCTTCGTGGTGGACCGGCTCTCCCTCGTCATGCTCCTGGTGGTGACCGGCGTGGGCAGCCTGATCCACCTGTTCAGCGTCGGGTACATGAAGGAGGATCCGGGCTACGCCCGGTACTTCGCCTACCTGAACCTCTTCATCGTCTTCATGCTCGTGCTGGTGCTCGGGGCCAGCTTCCCGGTGCTCTTCATCGGCTGGGAAGGCGTCGGGCTCTGCTCCTACCTGCTGATCGGGTTCTGGTTCGGGGAAAAGGCCAACGCCGACGCCGGCAAGAAGGCCTTCCTGGTCAACCGGATCGGGGACTTCGGCTTCCTGGTGGCGATGTTCCTGCTCTGGACCAGCGTCGGAAGCCTGGACTTCGCCCGGGTGGCCGAACTCGCCCCCACGCAGCTCGCGGCGGGCGGCACGATGGTCACCCTGATCACGTTGTTCCTGTTCCTGGGGTGCGCCGGCAAGTCGGCGCAGATCCCGCTGTACGTGTGGCTGCCGGACGCCATGGCGGGACCGACCCCGGTCAGCGCCCTGATCCACGCCGCCACGATGGTCACCGCCGGCGTGTACCTCGTGGCGCGCACCAATTTCCTCTTCGCGATGGCGCCGCTCTCGAGCACCGTGGTCGCGGGCGTCGGCGCCGCCACGGCGCTCTTCGCCGCCACGATCGGGCTCCGGCAGTACGACATCAAGAAGGTCCTGGCGTATTCCACCGTCTCGCAGCTGGGATACATGTTCCTGGCGGTCGGCACCGGGGCGTACGTCGCCGGCATTTTCCACCTCGTGACCCACGCCTTCTTCAAGGCGCTCCTGTTCCTCGGCGCCGGCAGCGTGATCCACTCGATGCACCACGCGTATCACGCGACGCACTCCCACGAGGATGCGCAGGACATGCGCAACATGGGCGGGCTCCGGCGGCACATGCCGTGGACCTTCGCCCTGATGCTCATCGCCACGCTCGCGATCGCGGGGATCCCGCCGTTCTCCGGCTTCTTCTCCAAGGACGAAATCCTCGCCGCCGCCTTTGCCCGCGGCGCGGAGCTGCCGCTGTTCCGGCTCTTCTGGCTCTTCGGGGTCGCGGCGGCCGCGCTCACCGCGTTCTACATGGCGCGGCTCATGGCCATGACCTTCTTCGGGCACAACCGGACCGGGGACGAGGAGCAGAAGCACCTGCACGAGGCGCCGGCGATCATGACGGTCCCTCTCCTGGTGCTCGGCCTCCTGAGCGCCGCGGGCGGGATGATCAACCTGCCGGCGCTCGTCGGTGGCGACGCCAGGCTCGAGCACTGGCTCGACCCCGTCCTCGAGGCCGGCCACAGGTACTTCCCGCTCGAGATGCCTCACGGACAGACCGAATACGTGCTCATCGGCCTGGCCATCGTCATCGCCGTCGGCGGACTGGCCGCCGGCTGGCGGGTCACGATGGCGCGCCCGATCGTGCCGGCGCGGCTGGCCCCGGCCGAGGCGGGGTTCTGGAAGGTCCTGTTCCACAAGTACTACGTGGACGAGTTCTACGAGGCCGCGATCGTCGGCCCGCTTCGCCGGTTCTCCGAGAAGGTGCTCTGGAAGGACGTCGACCAGGGGATCATCGACGGAGGTGGTGTCGAGGGATCGGCCCGCCTGGCCCGCACGCTGGGCTGGATCGGCTCTCGGCTCCAGACGGGGCAGGTGGGGCTCTACCTCACCATGTTCCTCGCCGGCGCGCTCGGCATCTTCTTCGTCGTGATGGGCTGACCCGATATGGCCGACCTGCTGAACCTGATCGGATACGACTATTGGGTCGTCCCGACGCTGCTGCTCCTCCCCGTCGTCGGCGCGCTCGCGGTCGCCCTGATGCCGACCGGCCGGGCGCGCTCCGTGGCCCTCGCGGTCTCGCTCCTCGAGTTCGTGATCTCCGCCGGGCTCTGGTGGGCGTTCGACCCGGCCAAGGGGATGCAGTTCGCCGCCGCGGTACCCTGGCTGCCGAAGTGGGGCATTTCCTACCGGGTGGGCATCGACGGGATCTCCCTGTTCATGGTGCTGCTGTCCACGCTCATGATGCCGCTCTGCGTCCTCGGCAGCTGGAACTACATCACCCAGCGCGAGCGCGGTTTCTACGCCATGCTGCTCGTGCTGCTGAGCGGGATGCTCGGCGTATTCGTCAGCACCGACCTCTTCCTGTTCTACGTGTTCTGGGAAGTGATGCTGATCCCGATGTACTTCATCATCGGAATCTGGGGCGGGAAGAACCGGCTCTACGCCGCCATCAAGTTCTTCATCTATACGATGGTCGGCTCGCTCCTCATGCTCGTGGCCATCCTCTTCACCGTCTGGATGGTCGGGGCGGCAACCGGCGTGCTGGATTTCTCCTACGCGCACGTGCTCGCCAACGCGTCCGCGGTCGGCAGCGCGGGGCCCTGGCTCTTTGCCGCGTTCGCGCTGGCGTTCGCCATCAAGGTGCCGGTTTTCCCGTTCCACACCTGGCTGCCCGACGCGCACGTGGAGGCGCCCACGGCCGGGTCGGTCATCCTGGCCGGCGTGCTGCTCAAGATGGGGACCTACGGCTTCCTCCGGTTCGCCATCCCGTTCTTTCCCGAAGTGTCGTTCAGCCCCGTCGTCTCGACGCTCGCGGTGGTGCTGGCGGTCGTCGGGATCATCTACGGGGCGCTGGTCGCGATGGTGCAGCCCGACGTGAAGAAGCTGGTCGCGTACTCCTCGGTGAGCCATCTCGGGTTCGTGATGCTGGGCATCTGGGCGGCCACCGTCCAGAGCGTCGAGGGCGCGATCCTCGTCATGATCAACCACGGCCTCTCGACCGGGGCGCTCTTCTTCCTCATCGGCATGCTCTACGAGCGGCGGCACACCAGGGACATCGCCGCGTTCGGCGGGATCGCCCGGGTCGTGCCGGTCTTCAGCCTCATCTTCACCGTCGTCGCGCTGTCCTCGATCGGCCTGCCGGGCCTGAACGGATTCGTGGGCGAGTTCCTCGTCCTGCTCGGCAGCTTCGGCCGGTTCCCGTGGGCCACCGGGATCGCGACGACCGGGGTGATCTTCGCGGCCGCCTACATGCTCTGGGCGCTGCAGCGGATCATCTTCAACAAGCTCGACAATCCTGAAAACGAGAAGCTGACCGACCTGACCCCGCGCGAACTGGCGGTGCTCGGGCCGCTCCTGCTCGGGATCGTCTGGCTCGGCCTCTACCCGGCGCCGGTCCTCCGGCGCATCGAGCCCGCCAGCCGGAGCTTCGTCGAGTCGGTGCAGCACGCCATCCCGCAACGGGCGCCAGCCCAGCCGGTCCGCGCGACGGAGGTCCTGCCGTGAACCCGATCGACAGCAGCACGCCGATCGGCGTCACGCTGGCCCTGCTCCCCGAGGCGGTCCTCTCGCTCGCGGCGATGGGGGTGCTGCTCGTCACCTCCTGGCGGCACGAAACCCAGGCCGACAGCCGCCTCGCGGGCCGGCTGAGCCTGGTCGGAGTGGGCGCGGCCCTGTTGTCGCTGGGCTGGCTCTGGGCCCAGCCAGCGGCCGGCGGCATCCCGCAGATGGTCGCCACGGACGGGTACCGGTATGTCGCGGATCTCTTCTTCCTGCTCGCCGCCGGCGCCACCATCCTGCTCTCGCTCGATTACCTCGAGCGCGAGGCGATCCGGGGTCCGGAGTATTACACCCTGATCCTGCTCGCCACCGTGGGCATGATGCTCCTCGGCGGCGCGGCGGACCTGCTGCTCGTCTTCCTGGGGCTCGAAGTGATGTCGGTGGCGGCCTACGTCCTCGCCGCCTACGACCGGCGCAGCCCCTACAGCGCCGAGGCCGGCCTCAAGTATTTCCTGATCGGCGCGTTTGCCTCGGGCTTCCTGCTCTATGGCATCGCGCTGGTGTACGGTTCCGCGGGCACCACGAACCTGACGATGGCCGGTGCGCAGTTCCTCGGGACCTCGCTGCCGGTCATGGCCGCCATCGGCCTGGTCCTGCTCCTCATCGGGTTCCTGTTCAAGGTGTCCGCCGTCCCGTTCCACATGTGGGCGCCGGACGTCTACGACGGCGCCCCGACCCCGGTCACCGGCCTGATGGCCACCGGCGTGAAGGCGGCGGGGTTCGTCGCGCTGACGCGGATTCTGCTGGTCAGCTTCCCGGCGAACAAGGCACTCTGGCAGCCGGCGATCGGCATCCTCGCGCTGTTGACGATGGTCGTCGGCAACCTGGTCGCGCTCTCGCAGCGGACGCTGAAGCGGATGCTGGCGTACAGCTCGGTCGCCCACGCGGGCTACCTCCTCGCCGCCGTCTGGCCAGGGACCCGCATCGGCGCCGCCGCGGTGCTGGTGTATATCCTGGCCTACGGCCTGACCAGCCTGGCGGCGTTCGGGCTCCTCGGCGCCCTCGGCCGCGGCGGCGAGCGCGACCTCACCGCCGAGGACCTCGCCGGGCTGGCTCGGAGCCGGCCGTGGGTGGCGGCCGCGTTCGCCGTCTGCATGCTCTCGCTCCTGGGATTTCCGGGCACCTTCGGGTTCATCGGGAAGTGGATGATCCTCTCGGCGCTGGTGACCTCCGGCCAGTGGGTCATTCCGGTGGTGCTGGTCCTGGCCAGCGCAGTGTCGGCGGGCTATTACCTGCCGGTCATCATGGCGATGTACATGAAGCCCGCGCCCGAGGGCGCCACGCCGCCCGCGCCGCTGACCCGCCCGGTGGCGGTCACGGTCGGCGCCATCGTGCTCGCGGTGCTCGTGCTGGGCGTCTGGCCCGGCGGCGTGCTCACGGGCACGATGGACACCGCCGCCGCCCTCTTCACCCGCGCCTTCAACCCGCTCGGTCAGTAACCCTTCCGGGCGGGAGGCCCCGTGCGCGTCCCCAAGTCGATTTTCCGTCAATACGACATCCGCGGCCTCGTCGGCGAGGAACTCACGCCGGCGCTGGCCCGCGCGCTGGGCTCCGCCGTGGCCGCCTTCGGCGCAAAGCGGCTCGGCCGGGCCCCGGTGCTCGCCGTCGGACGGGACAACCGCCCATCGGGCGGGGAACTCGCCGCGGCGCTCCGGGCCGGCATCGCCGCCGCGGGCGGCACCGCCGTGGACGTGGGCGAACTCCCGACGCCGGCGCTCTACTTCGCGGTGCAAGCGCTCGGGACCGACGGCGGCGTGCAGGTGACCGGCTCGCACAACCCGCCCGAGTTCAACGGATTCAAGATGGTCCTCGGCGGGGAGTCGGTGCACGGCGAGGAGATCCAGGCCCTCTACGAGGTGGTCACGCTCGAACAGTGGACCGCGGGGCCCGGCCGCGAGTCGTCGGACGCGTCGGTGCTCCCCCGCTATCGCGACGCGATCGTCAGCCGGCACAAGCTCGAGCGGCCGGTGCGCGTGGTGGTGGACTGCGGCAACGGGGTCGGCAGCCTCATCGCGGTCGACACCCTCCGGGCCCTCGGCGCCGAGGTCACGCCGCTCTTCTGCGAGTCCGACGGGACCTTCCCGAATCACCATCCCGATCCGACCGTGCCCGCCAACCTGGTCGACCTGCAGGTCGAGGTGCGGCGCACTGGCGCCGAGCTGGGCATCGCGTTCGACGGCGACGCCGACCGGATCGGCGCAGTGGACGAGAACGGACGGGTGCTCTTCGGCGACCAGCTGCTGGTGCTCTTCGGCCAGGACGCCGTCCGGCGGTTCGGGCGAGGGGCCCGCGTGATCTTCGACGTCAAGTGCTCCGACCTGCTCCCCAGGGCGCTCACCAAGGCCGGCGCCGAGCCGGAGATGTGGCGGACCGGGCACTCGCTCATCAAGGCGCGGATGAAGGAGCGCGGGGCCGTGCTCGCGGGCGAGATGAGCGGCCACATGTTCTTCGCCGGCGACTGGTTCGGGTTCGACGACGCGCTCTTCGCCGCGGCGCGGCTCCTCGAGATCGTGTCCCGCGGCCCGCGAGGGCTCGCGCCGCTCCTCGCCGACCAGCCCACCACCTTTGCCACGCCGGAAATCCGCGTGGACTGCCCCGACGACAAGAAATTCGATGTCGTGGCGCGGGCCACCGCGTACTTCCGGTCCCGCTATCCGGTCATCGACATCGACGGGGTCCGGATGTCGTTCCCCCACGGCTGGGGCCTGATCCGGGCCTCCAACACCCAGGCCATTTTGGTCCTCCGGTTCGAAGCCACCGATCCGCGTGCGCTGGAGGCGTATCAGCGCGAAGTGATGGACTGGCTCGCGGAGCAAGGTGTGCGGGGCTGAGGCCCGTGTCGCCCCGGGGTCGCTGGCTGTTGGGTTCGGTCGCCGCGCTGGTCGTGCTGCTCTTCGCCGGCCATGCCGCGGCGGACCTGCTGGCTGACCGGTGGTGGGCCGGCGCGTTCGGTCCGACCGAGGCCGCCTTCCTCTCCGGGGTCCACCTGCTGCGGCTGACGCTCGGCGCCGCCGCCGTGCTGATCGCCACCGCCTGGTACTCCGGGCACCTCCTCGTCGTCCATCGGGCCATCGGCTCGGTGCAGATCTCCCGCCAGGTCGCCAACCTCGAGATCCGCGAAGCCGTCACGCCGGCCACGCTGCTGCCGCTGGCCGTCGCCATCGGGGCCGCGCTCGGCCTTGCGGCCGGCCTGGGCACCGGCGGGGAGTGGCCGGTCTTCGCCCTCGCCTGGCAGGGGGTGACGTACGGGGTCACCGATCCCTTTCTCCACCGTGACCTCGGCGATTTCGTCGCCCAGCTTCCGCTCTGGCAGGCCCTGCACGCGTTCGCGCGGTTGCTCGCGTGGAGCGCGCTCGCCGTGGTGGCGGGGATGTACGTGATCATCGGGGCGGTCCGCTGGACCGGCGGACGGCTCGCCCTCACCGATCACGCCCGCCGTCACCTCGGGCTCCTGCTGGCGGCGCTCGCGCTGGCCTGTGCCTGGGGATTTCTCCTCGACCCCGTCACCGCCGCGGCCCTCACGGTGCCGGCGGAATCGGTCTGGGGCACCATCGAATTCGCGTCCCATGCGCTCGCCGGCGCCGCACTCGCCGCCGCCGTGATTTCCTTGCTCTGGGGATTCCGGGGCTACCACCTGCTGCTCGTCGCGGGCTGGGCCGTACTGCTCTCGGGCGCGGTGATGATGCCGTTGATCGTCCCCGATCTGCAGGACTCCGCCGCCCAGGAGAGCACGGCGCCACGCCTGGCAATGGATCGCCTCGCGTACGGCCTGTCGGACCTGCGCGAGACGCCCGCGCGCTCCGAACCCTCCGCCACGCCGGGGCCGCCGTCGCTCTGGACCTGGGCGATGATCGGCCGGCTCGCCACGAGCGACTCGCAGGTGCTGGAAGCAGCGGCGCCGGGGCGGCTGCGCCTCGGGTCCGCGGAGGTTCCGGTGTGGCTGGCCGTGCGCTCCACGCCGGGCGGTGAGGCGTCGCTTCTCGCGATCGCCGACGGCCGGACCGGCGCGGGAGGGGGCCCGGTCTCCTATCGTGCCGGAGACACCCTCGCGTACCCCGGGCTCGTTACCTTCGCACGCCTCGGGGCCGGGTCGGTCCGTCCCGGCGCGCCTCGCCTGCTCATCGACTCCGGCAGTGTCGGCGTGCGCGCCGGGGGGTGGCTCCGCCGGGGCGTGCTCGCCTGGTCGCTGCAGTCGGGACGCCTCCTCGCCCCGACCGGTCCGACGGCCCGGCTGCGGTGGCACCTCGCCCCGCATGAACGGCTCGAGCGCCTGGCGCCGTTCGCCTCCTGGGACCCGCCGCGTCCGGTGCTCGCCGGCGACCGGCTGCTCTGGATCGCCCACGGCTATCTGAACAGCGCGGGGTTTCCGGGGTCAGCCAGGATTCGGAGCGGGTCCGCGGATCTCGGCTCGGTGGAAGCCGGGCTGATCGGCGTGCTCGATGCCACGACTGGCGGGACGTTGATCTTTGAAGTCCCGGGCGCGGGCCCGCTCACCCGGAGCTGGACGGCCATCTCCCAGGGGGTCGTGCGGCCGGCCTCCGAAATGCCGGCTGAGTGGGGCGCGCTGATCCCCTATCCTGCACGACTCTTCGAGGCGCAGTCCCAGGTGCTCGAGCAGTCCCCGTGGGAGCTGGGCACCCTGGCGGGGCGCGGAACCGGGGGGGAGGCCGAGGTGCCCGCGCCGAGCACGGCGTGGCAGGCAGGGTGGGGCGATGTCCTGGTGGCAGGGTATCAACTCGCCGCGGATCGCCGGGTGCATTCGCTCCTGATCGGCCGGAACACGCCGTCCGGGCGCTCCCTCGAGCTCCTCCGGCTTCCCGAGCGGGATGCGCTGCCGGGGCCCGCGGCATCGCAGGGGAGTTGGGGCCGTTTTCCCTCCTATGAGCAGATCGGTGATTCAGTGACTCGTCGTGGGGAGCGGCTGGAGGCGGGGCCCTGGCGTTTGATGCCCGGCGGAGGCCTGTACCTGGCGTACCAGGTCTGGTATGCCGTCGGACCGGCCGGTCGCATCACCATCCCGTACGTCGCATTGGCGCAGGGTACCCGCCTCGGGGCCGGCCGCACCTTCGGCGAGGCGTGGGACAATCTCCGGGGGGCGGGCGCGCCGCTCCCACCCGGCAGCGGGCCGCTCACGCCGCTCGAAGAAGCCCGGCGATGGATGCTGCGTGCCGACTCGGCGCTGCACGCCGGGGATTGGGAGGCGTTCGGCCGAGCGTTCGGGGCGCTCAGGCAGACGCTCGGTGTGGGCGCCGAAGGGCGCTGAGCGCCGTTGTATCCGCCCCGTGGGGCGGGTAGCTTTGGGCGCTGCAAATCACCGACAGGAGAGACCGTGAATCTGCACGAATACCAGGCGCGGGCGCTGCTCAAGGCGGCCGGGGTGGCCGTCCCCGATGGCGACGTGGCCGGCACGCCGGGCGAGGTGGAGGCGCTGGCCCGACGCATCGGCGGCACGGTGGTCATCAAGGCGCAGGTGCACGCCGGCGGACGGGGCAAGGCCGGGGGGGTGAAGCTGGCCGCCACGCCGGCGGAGGCGGCCGAGATCGCCTCGCACATCCTCGGCATGCAGATCAAGGGCCTGACGGTGCACAAGGTGCTGGTCGTGCCGGCGGCCGAGATCGCCTCGGAGGCCTACGTCGGGCTGATTCTCGATCGCGAATCCCAGCGCCCGGTGTTCATGGTGAGTCCCGCGGGTGGGATCGACATCGAGGAAGTGGCCGCGAAGACGCCCGAGAAGATCCTGCGGCTGCCGGTGGACCCGCGCTTCGGGCTGCTGCCGCACCAGGCCATGACACTCGCCTTTTTCCTCTATCGCGACATCAAGCAGGTGCGGGCCGCCGCAGACATCATGCACCGCCTCTACCAGGTCTTCACGAGCAACGGCGCGTCCCTCGCGGAGATCAACCCGCTGGTCACCACGCCGGCCGGCCAGGTCCTCGCCCTCGACGCCAAGGTGTCCATCGACGACAACGAGCTCGACCGCCGGCCCGACCTCGCCGCGCTGCGCGACGAGACGGCCGAAGACCCGAGCGAGGTCGCGGCGCGCCGCGCCGGCCTGACCTTCATCAAGCTCGACGGCAACGTCGGCTGCGTCGTCAACGGCGCCGGCCTGGCGATGGCCACGATGGACCTCGTGAAGTACTACGGCGGCGAGCCGGCGAACTTCCTGGACATCGGCGGGAGCTCGAACCCCGACAAGGTGGTCAACGCCCTCAAGATCATCACGGCCGACCCGAGCGTCCGGGCCATTCTCTTCAACATCTTCGGCGGGATCACCCGCACCGACGACGTGGCCAACGGCATCAAGACCGCGCTCGCCCAGTTCCCGGTCAAGGTCCCGATCGTGGTGCGGTTGACCGGAACCAACGAGCAGGAGGCCGTGAAGATCCTGCAGGGCATCGGGATGACCGCGCTCTCCGACATGGACGACGCCGTGTCGCAGGTCGTCAAGCTGGTCCGGGAGGCGGCGTGAGCATCTTCATCGGGAAGGACACCCGGCTGGTCGTGCAGGGCATCACCGGCCGCGATGGTTCGTTTCACGCCAAGCAGATGCTCGCCTACGGCACCAGGGTCGTGGCCGGCGTCACGCCCGGCAAGGGCGGCCAGCGCTTCGAGGGCACCGTGCCCGTGTTCGACACGGTGGCCGAGGCGGTGTCCGGCGCGGGCGCCAACACGGCGGTCATCTACGTCCCGCCGGTCGGCGCGGCGGGCGCCATCTACGAGGCGGTGGACGCCGGGATCAAGATGGTCGTCTGCATCACGGAAGGGGTGCCCGTCATCGAGATGACGCGGGTCATGCCCTTCGTGCGGGAGCACGGCGCCCGGTTGATCGGCCCGAACTGCCCCGGGGCCATCACGCCGGGCGAAGCCAAGGTCGGCATCATCCCGGGCCAGATCTGCGCCCCCGGCCGAGTCGGGCTGGTGTCGCGGAGCGGCACGCTGACCTACGAGGTCGTCAACCAGCTGACCCGGGCCGGGATCGGCCAGAGCACCTGCGTCGGGATCGGCGGCGACCCGATCATCGGGACCAACTTCATCGACTGCCTGCGCGCCTTCCAGGACGATCCGGCGACCGACGCGATCGTCATGATGGGCGAAATCGGCGGCACCGACGAGCAGCACGCCGCGGATTTCGTCCGGCAGCACGTCACGAAACCGGTGGTGGGATTCATCGCCGGCCAGACCGCGCCGCCGGGCCGCCGGATGGGCCACGCCGGCGCCATCATCTCCGGTTCGTCCGGGACGGCGGCGGAAAAGATGGCGGCCTTCGAGGCCGCCGGCATCAGCGTCATGAAGCGGCCCGCCGACGTGGTGCCGCTGCTCAAGGCCCGGCTCAAGTAGCCGGGGACTTCTCCACCCGAACTTCGACATCGAGATCATGAAGACGCTTGCGATCATCAAGCCCGACGCGACCGCCTCCGGCAAGGCCGGGCTCATTCTCGCCCATCTGCAGAAGGCCGGATTCACCCTGCGGGCGGCGCGAATGGTCCGCCTCACCCGTCCGCAGGCCGAGGCATTCTACGCCGTGCACAAGGGCCGGCCCTTCTATCCCGAGCTGGTGGAGTTCATGACCAGCGGTCCCTGCATCCCGATGGCGCTGGAACGCCAGGATGCCGTGGCCCAGCTCCGGACCGTCATCGGCGCCACCGACCCGGCCGAGGCGGCCGCCGGTACGATCCGGAAGCTGTATGCCGAATCCAAGGGGCGGAACGCCATCCACGCGTCGGACAGCGACGAGAACGCGGCGCGCGAGATCGCGTTCTTCTTCACCGAGGGTGAACTGGCCGGACTGCTGGGCTGAACAGGCACTTCCGGCTTGACCTAAGTGGTGAATACCACTAGCTTTAGTGGCTATGCTCAGGATTGCAATTCGTGACCTCCAGCGGGGCGCCGTCGAGACCAGCGGTGAGCTTCCCGCCAACGATCCGGCCTTCGCCGGGCTCGATCTTTCCCTCGAAGGGCCGGTCGCGGTCGAGGGCGCGTTGCAGGCCGCCGACGGCGAGGACTTCCTCTGGCGTGGCAACATCCACGCATTGGCGCGCCTCAATTGCCGGCGCTGCCTGGCCGAGGTGGAGTATCCGATCGACCGCCACGTGGACGTGCTGCTGACGAGCGACCCCGAGGCGGCGGAGGATCCCAGCGTCTATCCGCTCCCGCTCGAGGCGACGCAGGTGGACCTCGGCGCGGTGGTCCGGGAGGAGCTGGCGCTCGAGGTGCCCGGCTTCGTCCTGTGCCGCGACGACTGTGCCGGGCTCTGCCCGAAATGTGGTGCTGATCTGAACGCTGGTCCGTGCGACTGCGCGCGGACCGCCGAACCCGTCTGAGGATCCCATGGCCGTCCCGAAGAGAAAACTCTCCAAGTCCCGCAAGCGCCTCCGCCGCGGCCACGACAAGGCCGCCAGCGTGAAGACCCAGGCCTGTCCCCGCTGCGGCGACCCCAAGCTGTCCCACCGCGTGTGCCCGAGTTGCGGGTACTATCGCGGGAAGAAAGTGGTCGAGGTCAAGGGCGACTGACCGTGATTCGCGTCGCGCTGGATGCCATGGGCGGAGATCACGCCCCGCAGGCGGAGGTCGAGGGCGCCCTCGCGGCGCTTGGTCTCCTGCCTGACGTGCTTATCCAGCTCGTGGGCAAGGTCGAGGTCATCGAGGCGGAACTGGCCAAGCACCCGGGGGCGGATCGGAGCCGGCTCGAGATCGTGCCGGCCACCGAAGTCATCGGCATGGCGGAAAAGCCCCTCGCCGCGGTCCGCAGGAAGCCCAACTCCAGCGTCGTCGTCGGGCTCGGTCTCCAGAAGGCCGGCGGCTCCGACGCATTCGTCTCCGCCGGCAACACCGGCGCGGTCCTCGCCGCGTCCACCGTCCTGCTGGGTCTCCATCCCGGCGTCGAGCGGGCCACGGTCGCGACGCCGTTTCCCACGGCCGATCTCCCGGTGCTCGTACTCGACGGCGGGGCCAACGTCGACTGCTCCGCCAAGGAACTCGTCGGCTTCGCCCGGCTCGGCTCGGTCTACGCGCGGGACGTCCTGCAGCGGGAGAACCCGCTCGTGGGGCTGCTCAACATCGGCGAAGAGGACGAAAAGGGGAACGCGGTCTCACGGCAGGCCCACGAGCTGCTCAAGCAGGCCGCCGGCATCAATTACATCGGCAACATCGAGGGCCGCGACATCCTGGCCGGCCACTCCAAGCTCGGACACGTGGACGTCGTCGTCACCGACGGGTTCGTGGGCAACATCGTGCTCAAGTTCTACGAGTCCGTGGCCCGCCTGATCCTGCGGCTCGTCAAGCGCACCGCGCCCGACATCCTCCAGCGAACCGACGTGCAGGAAGTCTTCCGCGTGCTCGACTACGCCGAGTACGGCGGGGCGCCCCTCCTCGGCGTCCGCGGCGTCGCCATCATCTGCCACGGCTCCTCTGGCAGCGCCGCCATCAAGAACGCCCTCCGCGTCGCGGTGCAAATGGTCCACACCGGGCTCAACCAGCACATCGCGGCGGAGTTTGCCGAGAGTACGCCCGCCGCATGATCCGCCGTCCGTTCGTGGAGTTCGCCGGCCTCGGGGTCGCCGTGCCCGATCGGGTGGTCACCAACGCAGAGTTCGAGAAGACCCTCGAGACCTCCGACCAGTGGATCGTCGAGCGCACCGGCATCCGGGAGCGCCGGGTGGCGCCGCCGGAGCAGTCGGTGGCCATGCTCGCGCGCGACGCGTCGCTCCGCGCCCTCGCACAGGCCGGGATCGGCCCCGAGGACCTCGACGCCATCGTCCTCGCCACTGCCACCCCCGACCGGCTGCTTCCCTCGACCGCCTGCGATTTGCAGGCGCTGCTCGGCGCGAAGAACGCGGCCGCCTTTGATGTGTCGGCGGCGTGTCCTGGGTTTCTGTATGCCCTGACGGTGGCCGAGGGTCTCATCGCGTCGGAGCAGGGGACCAACATCCTCATCGTCGGCGCCGAAAAGCTCAACACCATCGCCGACCCGACGGACCGGTCCACCGCCATCCTGTTCGGCGACGCGGCCGGCGCGGCCGTCATCCGGCGCACTTCCGGCGGTACGCGCGGCGTCCTCTCCACCTTCATCAAGTCCGACGGCAACCTCGCCAACCTGCTCTATCGGCCCGGCGGCGGCGCGGTGGACCCGATCAGTTCCAAGGTGGTGGCGGAGCGGTCGCACTACATCAAGATGGCCGGCCGTGAGGTCTTCAAGTCGGCGGTCCTGGCCATGTCGGACGCCTGCGACCAGGCGCTGACGCGCGCCGGCATGACCGCCGACCAGGTGGACCTGCTGGTCCCGCACCAGGCCAATATCCGGATTATCGAGGCGACGGCCAAGCACGCCGGCATGCCGCTCGAAAAAGTGATGATCAACGTGGACCGGTACGGCAACACCTCGTCGGCCTCGATCCCGCTCGCCATCGACCAGGCGATCGCGGAGGGTCGGGTCAAGCCGGGCTCGATCCTGCTGCTCGTGGCGTTCGGCGGCGGGTTCACCTGGGCCAGCGCGGTCGTGCGGTGGTAGCGGTCCTGATGTGCCCCGGGCAGGGGTCGCAAAAGGTCGGGATGGGCAAGGACCTCGCCGAGCGCTTTCCCGCGGCCCGCGACACCTTCGCCGCCATCGACGAAGCGCTCGGCGTTCCGCTCTCCCGGCTGATGTGGGAGGGGCCGGAGGACGAGCTGGTCCTCACCCACAACACACAGCCCGCCATCCTGGCGCACTCCGCTGCGGTCTTCGCGGTGGTCCGCGAGCGCCTCGGCGGCGTCGCCGCCGGGGCGGGGCACAGCCTCGGCGAGTACAGCGCCTACGTGGCGGCCGGCTCGCTGGCCGCGCCGGACGCCGCGCGCCTCGTGCGCCGCCGGGGCGAACTCATGTACGAGGCCGGCACCAGGCGGCCGGGCGCGATGTCGGCGGTCCTCGGCCTCGATCCCGCCGGCGTCGTGGCCGCGTGTGCAGAGGCCTCGGGCGCCGACGGCGTGGCCGTGGCCGCCAACCTCAACGCGCCGGACCAGGTCGTGATTTCCGGAGATCCCGCCGCTGTCGTCCGGGCCGGCGACGCCTGCAAGGCGCGCGGCGCCAAGCGGGTGCTGCCCCTCAAGGTCTCCGGCGCGTTCCATTCTCCGCTCATGGCCCCGGCCGTGGCGGGCCTCGAGGCTGCGCTCGCCGCGGCGCGCTTTGCCGATCCGGCCTTTCCCGTCGTGGCCAACGCCTCCGCGGAACCGGTCCGCACCGCGCCGAGGGCCGTCCGGCTTCTCGCGGAGCAGTTGACCGCGCCCGTGCGCTGGATCGAGTGCGTGCAAGCCGCTTCGGCGCTCGCGCCCGAGGCGACGTTCATCGAACTCGGTCCGGGGGGGGTGCTCTCCGGCCTGCTGCGCAAGATCGTCCCCGGCGCCCGGAGCCTCACCCTGGGCACCGCCGCCGAGGTGGAGGCCTTCCTCGCATGACCGCAATCGACCTCGCCGGGCGGACCGCGTTCGTCACCGGCAGCACCCGGGGCATTGGCCTGGCGGTGGCGCGGGCGCTGCATGCGGCGGGCGCCAAGGTGGCCATCGTGGGTCGCGACGAGGCGCGCGCACGCGCGGTCGCGGAGGAGATCGGCAGCGGAACGGTGGGCGTGGCCTGCGACGTGGCGGTCGCCGTCCAGGTCGAGGCCGCCATCGCCGCCGCGGAAGCCGCCCTCGGCCCGATTGACATCCTCGTCAACAACGCCGGCCTGACCCGGGACAACATCCTGCTCCGGCTGAGCGAGGAAGACTGGGACGCGGTGCTCGACGCCAACCTCAAGGGGGCGTTCTTCACCACGCGGGCGGTGATCAAGGGGATGATGAAGCGGCGGGCCGGCCGCATCATCAACATCGGCAGCGTGGTGGGGCTCACCGGCAACAAGGGCCAGGCCAACTACGCGGCGAGCAAGGCCGGGCTGGTCGGGCTGACCAAGTCGGTCGCCAAGGAGTACGCCAGCCGCGGCGTGCTGGCCAACTGCATCGCCCCCGGCTTCATCGAGACGGACATGACCGCCGCCTTGCCCTCTGAGGCGCGGACAGCATTATTAGAGCAGATCGCGCTGGGGCGGCTCGGCCGGCCGGAGGATATCGCGGCCGCCGTGCTCTTCCTGGCGTCGGATCTCGCCGCCTACATCACCGGGCAGGTCCTGGTGGTGGACGGCGGCATGGTCATCTAGCCCGACCCCCAAAATCCTTTTCGAGGACGACATGAGCAACGTGGAAGAGAAGGTCAAGGACATCATCGCCGAGGAACTGGGCGTCGAGCGCGAGAAGCTGACCGCCGAGGCCAGCTTCATGGAAGATCTCGGCGCGGACAGCCTGGACACCGTCGAGCTCGTGATGGCCTTCGAGAAGGAGTTCGACATCGACATCCCCGACGAAGAGGCCGAGAAGCTGCGGACCGTCGGCGATGCGCTGAAGTATCTCCACGACAAGACCGGGAAGTAACTTGGCGCGTCGTGTCGTCGTCACCGGCATCGGGCTGGTGACCCCGCTCGGCAATACCGTCGAGGATACGTGGGCGGGCCTCCTGGCCGGACGCTCCGGGGCCGCCCACATCACCAAGTTCGACCCCTCCCGCCTCCAGGTGCAGTTCGCGTGCGAGGTCAAGGGCTTCGACGCCCTGCAGTTCGTGGACAAGAAGGAAGCGCGGCGCTACGACCTCTTCGTCCAGTTCGCCCTCGGCGCGGCCCACGAGGCCGTCGCCCAGGCCGGGCTCGAGGGGAAGTTCCCGGCGCCCGAGCGCACCGGCGTCATCATCGGCAGCGGCATCGGCGGGATGCAGACGTTCGAGGACCAGTGCTCGCTGTTCCTGACCAAGGGCCCCGATCGCGTCTCGCCGTTCTTCGTTCCGATGTTCATCCCCGACATCGCCGCCGGCCTGGTCTCCATCCGGTACGGACTGAAGGGCGCCAACTACGCCACCGTCTCGGCGTGCGCCAGCTCGGCCCACGCGATCGGACAATCCTTCGAGCTGATCAAGGCGGGGCACGCCGACGCCATGCTCACCGGCGGCTCGGAGGCGGCGATCACCGGGCTCGCCATCGCCGGCTTCCAGAACATGCGCGCGCTGTCCACCCGGAACGACGCCCCCGAGCTCGCCAGCCGCCCGTTCGACAAGGAGCGGGACGGTTTCGTCCTCGGCGACGGCGCCGCGATGGTCATGCTCGAGAGCCTGGAGCACGCGCAGGGCCGCGGCGCCACCATCCTGGGCGAGGTTCTCGGGTACGGGCTGAGCGGCGACGCCTACCACATCACCTCGCCGGCGCCCAACGGCGAGGGCGCCCAGCGGGCCATGCGGGACTGCCTCCGCGACTCCGGCGTCGCTCCGGAGCGCGTCGGATACATCAACGCGCACGGGACCAGCACCGCGCAGGGCGACATCGCCGAGACCGCCGCCGTCAAGGCGGTCTTCGGGGCGCAGGCGCGGAAGCTCATCTTCGGCTCGACCAAGTCGATGACGGGCCACCTCCTCGGCGCCGCCGGCGGCCTCGAGTTCGCCGTGAGCCTCCTGGTGGCCCGCACCGGCAAGGTGCCGCCCACCATCAACCAGACCACGCCGGATCCCGAGTGCGATCTCGACTGCGCGCCCAACGTGGCGGTCGAACGCAGCGTGGACGTCGCGCTTTCCAACAGCTTCGGATTCGGCGGGCACAACGTGACCCTGGCCGTTCGCGCCTGGAAGGGCTGACCCGGGTCGCGCGAGCCGGGCAGGGAAGGATCGGAGACCCCGGGAGCCCGCTTCCCGGGGTCTCGACGCATCCGGGGGTGCCATCTGGCACCTCCGGGCCGCACCGGGGTAGATTCCAGCTGGTAACCGCTCACGCCTCAAGGAGATGTGCATGCCTTCCACCTTCGACCCCACCGCGCTCCGGGATCCCGCGCTACGGTCGATCGGGGACAAGGTGGTCGCGGGCCGGCGGCTCGATCACGCCGACGGCCTGGCCCTCTACGCCACGGCGGACCTGATCGGGCTGGGGCACCTGGCCGCGTTCGCCAATCATCGCGTCAACGGCGACCGGGTCTTCTTCTCCGCCAACCAGCACCTCAATCCGACCAACGTCTGCATCCTCCGCGCCACCTGCACGTTCTGTTCGTTCGCGCGGACGCCGAAGGAGGAGGGCGCGTACACCCGTTCGCTGGAAGAGGTGTATGCCGAGGCGGAGCAGGCCCGCGGCGCTCCGACGACCGAATTCCACATCGTCGGCGGCCTGCACCCCAAGCTCAGGCTGTCGTACTACACCGACATGCTGCGGGGCCTCAAGGCGCGGCACCCCAACGTCCACATCAAGGCGCTGACCGCGGTCGAGATCGCGCACCTGGCCCGGATCGAGAAGATCTCGGAGCGTGAGGTGCTCGTCGCGCTCAAGGCGGCCGGGCTGACCAGCCTCCCGGGCGGCGGGGCCGAGGTGTTCAGCACCGCCGTGCGCGCCACGATCGCGGAACGGAAGCTCACCGGCGAGGAGTGGCTCCGGGTGCACCGGACGGCGCACGAACTCGGCATCCCGACCAACTGCACGATGCTCTACGGCCACGTCGAGTCGGCCGACGACCGCCTGCAGCACCTGGCCATGCTCCGCGAGCTGCAGGACGAAACCGGCGGCTTCCTGACCTACATTCCGCTGGCCTACCACCCCGATCACAACGAGCTCGGTGAGGAACTCGGCCGCGTGGGCACCGCGACGACGGGATTCGAGGACCTCAAGAACATCGCCATCGGCCGGCTGTTCCTGGACAACATCCCCCACGTCAAGACGCACTGGCCGATGGTCACGCCGGCGCTCTCGCAGATCGCGCTGAGTTTCGGCTGCGACGACGTGGAGGGGACGGTGGTGTACGAGCGGGTGTATCACGAGGCGGGGGCGCGCACCGAGATGGCCATGCAGTATCCGCAGCTCGTCGCGCTCATCCGCGACGCCGGCCGCCGTCCAGTGGAGCGCAACAGCCTCTACGAGGTCGTTCGCGATGCCTTCGACGACCCCCCGCCGGCGCCCCCGGTGCCCGTCGAGGCGCGGGGGCGCTCCCTGCCCGTGGTGCACGCCGCATGAAGCTCGGCCGGATCCCCTGGATCAACTGCTACCCGGTCACCGGGGCGATCGATCGCGGGATCGTGCCGGTGTCCGCGGAGCTGGTCACGGGCACGGCGGCGGAACTCAACGACCTCCTCGCGGCGGGCGAGCTCGACGTGAGCGTCGTCTCCGCCGTGGAGTACGCGAGGAACGCCGCTGCATACCACCTGCTGCCTGATCTCGCCATCAGTTCCGACGGCCCGGTGCACAGCGTGGCGCTCTTCAGCCGGCGCCCGGCGGGCGACCTCGACGGGAAGACGGTCCTCCGCACCGCGTCGTCGCGGACCTCGGTCCTCCTCCTCGAGCTGCTTTGCCGCCACCGGTGGGGCGTCGCACCCCGCTTCGCCACGGCGCGTGCGGAGGCCGTCGACCTCGACGCGCTGTCCGGGCTGCCCCACGAGGCGGTGCTCGTCATCGGCGACGCCGCGCTGCAACTGGCGGCTCGGGGCGGCTATCCCCACGTGGTGGACCTCGGCGCGGAGTGGAAGGCGTGGACCGGCCTCCCGTTCGTCTTTGCCGTCTGGGCGGCGCGGCGCAACGCCCCGGCGGCCGAGGTCCGTGAACTGCACCGGCAGCTGCTCGCCTCCCGTGCGTGGGGGCTCGATCACCTCGACCTCCTGGCGGCCGACGCCGCCCGGGCCACGGGCGTCTCGGAACGGATTTGCCGCGAGTACCTCGGCACCCTGGACTACGCGCTGGGCGGCAAGGAACTCGAGGGACTGACCGACTTCTTCCACCGGCTGGCCCAGGATCGCCTGGTCCCGGCCGGATCGCTTTCGTTCATCACGGCGGCTTGACCATGTACGACGTCGATCGCAGTTCCGGGGAGTTTCGCGACTATCTCGCGCTTTACGAGCACGCCGACCTGCTGGAGCTGGGCCGTCGCGCCGATGCCGTCCGCTGGGCGTTGCACCCCGAGCCGGTCGTCACCCACATCATCGACCGCAACATCAACTACACCAACGTCTGCGTGGCCGACTGCGGCTTCTGCGCCTTCTATCGGCGGCCCAAGGACACCGAGGGATACGTCCTGAGCTTCGAGGAGATCGGCGCCAAGATCGAGGAATGCCGGGCCATCGGCGGCGTCCAGATCCTCCTGCAGGGCGGGCACAATCCGTACATCCCGTTCGAGTGGTACCTGGAGCTGATGCGCTACATCAAGGCGCACCACCCGATCCACATCCACGGCTTCAGTCCCAGCGAAGTCGTCTTCTTCAGCGAGCGGTTTCGCCTCCCGGTGCCCGAGGTGGTGCGGCAGTTGCGCGAGGCGGGGCTGGACTCGATCCCGGGCGGGGGCGGGGAGATTCTCGTCGACGACGTCCGCGAGCGGGTGGCGAAGAAGAAGGCGCAGACCGAGGAGTGGCTCGGGGTGCAGGAGGAAGCACACCGGCAGGGGATGCGCACCTCCGTCACGATGATGTACGGAATGGGGGAATCCAACGCCGACCGGATCGAGCACCTGATCAAGATCCGGGACCTGCAGGCCCGCACCGGCGGCTTCACGGCGTTCATCTGCTGGCCGCTGCAGCCCGAAGGCACGCCGATGTTCCACGCGCACGCCAAGACCGACGCCGTGACCTACCTGCGCACCCTGGCGATGGGGCGCATCATCTGCGAGAACATCCCCAACATGCAGTCCTCCTGGGTCACGATGGGCCACAAGGTGGGCCAGGTGGCGCTCCGCTTCGGGGCAAACGACTACGGCTCGCTCATGATGGAGGAGAACGTCGTCTCCGCCGCGGGGACCACCTACCGGGCCACGCTCGGCGAGATGCGCCGCGTCATCGAGGACGCCGGGTTCACGCCGCGGCGCCGCCGCCAGGACTACTCCCTGATCGAGGAGGCAGCGGTCGCGGCGTAGCGGTGACACCACCGCCCCGCGACCCCGCCATGTCACGCACCGGCATCGGCTACGATTCGCACCGGCTCGTGACGGGCCGGCCGCTCATTCTCGGCGGGCAGGTCATCCCACACACGCACGGGCTCGCGGGACACTCCGACGCCGACGCGGTGGCGCACGCCCTGACCGACGCCATCCTCGGCGCCGCGGCGGCGGGCGACATCGGCACCCATTTTCCCGATACCGACCCCCGCTGGAAGGGGGCTGATTCCATCGCCCTCCTCCGGGCGGCCGTGGCGCTGGTCCGCGAGCGGGGCTTCCGCGTGGCGCAGGCCGACGTCACGGTCATCCTCGAGCGCCCGAAGCTCGGGCCGTTCGTGCCCGCCATGCGCGCCGCGCTGGCCGCCGCGATGGACGTGCCTGAGGGAGACGTGAGCGTCAAGGCCAAGACCAACGAGGGAATGGGGTTCGTCGGACGCGGGGAAGGAGTCGCCACGATCGCCGTGGCCACGCTGGAGGCGCGCTGATCGCCTCCCTGCTCGACACGCTCTCCACCATGCCGCCGGTGGCCATCTACGCCATCCTGGCGGCGCTGGCGTTCCTGGAAAACGTCTTCCCGCCGGTGCCGGGCGATGCGGTGGTCGCCCTCGGGGCCTTCCTGTCCGTCGGCGGGCCGCTCGATCCCGTGGTGCTCCTGGTGGTCGTCTGGTCCGCCAACTTCATCGGGGCCGTGGGCGTGTACTACCTGGCGCGACGGCTGGGGGGCACGCTCTTCGAGACCAGGGCCGGGCGGCGGCTCCTCTCCCCCGAATCGATCGCTTCCCTCGAACGCGGCTACATCAAGTACGGACTGCCCGGTGTCTTCCTGGGCCGGCTCCTGCCCGGCGTCCGGGCGGTGGTCGCGCCGTTCGCCGGGCTGATCCGTCTGCCGCCCCACCGGGCCCTCGCCCCCATCGCGCTCGCGTCGGCGCTCTGGTTCGCGACGCTCATCCTCATCGGGCGGTACATCGGGCAGAGTTGGGACGGAATCCAGAAGGTCCTCAAGAACCTCAACACCGGCCTGGCCGTCGTCGGCGTGCTCGCGGTCGCGGTCGTGGCCGTCGCCTGGCTGCGGGCGCGCGCCGCGCGGCGCGAGCGCCTGTGGGACGCGCTCCGCGTGGCGCTCGATCATGGCCCCGGCGAGGAGGGGGCGGTGGACCCCGCGCTCCAGGCGGTGGCGGCCTTCACCCTCGAATTGGCGGAGGTGGACGAGCACCTCGCCGCCACCGAGCGCGAGGCGCTCATCGCCCGGATGCGCGCACGGTTCACCCAGCTGCCCGGTCGCGTCTCGGCGGACCGCGCCGCGCTCGAGGCGGCCACCCTCCGCGCCACCTCGGCGTACGGGACCGCCGAGCGCCGCCGCCTCGTGGACCGGATGCGCCACGTGGCCGAGGCGGACGGCACCGTCACTCCCGCGGAAGCCGCCATGATCGCGCGCGCGGCGGCCCTCCTCGGCGTCCATTCGCCGTGACCGCGCCCGATCCAGCGCGCCAGTTCTGGCTCGAGGGGTTCCGCGACTTCCTCGCGCTGGAAGCGGGTCACAGCCCGAACACCGTCGAGAACTACCAGCGCGACCTTCGCCGGCTGGCCGAGTTCGCACTCGCGCGGGGCATCGAGTCGCCGGCCGAGCTGACGCGGCCCGTGCTTCGCGAGTTCGTCTTCGCGCTCAAGGACCTCGGGCTGAGCGCCGCGACGATCCGGCGCCACGTCTCCGCGGTGCGCACCTATTTCGGCTTCCTGCTCGGCGAGGGCACCATCCGGGAGGACCCGAGCGACCGGCTGGAAAGCCCGCGCCTCGGACGGACGCTGCCCGACACCCTCTCGGTGAAGGAAGTGGAGGCGCTGCTCGCCGCCCCGGCCGTCGAGGACGCCCTCGGCTGGCGCGACCGGGCGCTGCTCGAACTCGGGTATGGCGCCGGATTGCGGGTGTCCGAGCTCTGCTCGCTCGGCCTGACCGACCTGGTGCTCTCGGAGGGACTGGTGCGGGTGCTGGGGAAGGGCAGCAAGGAAAGGCTGGTGCCGATCGGACGGAGCGTGCTCGGCGCGCTCTCGGTGTACCTCCACACGCTGCGACCCACCCTCGATCGCGGCGCGTCGAATCAGCGGGTCTTCCTCAACGCGCGCGGGCGGCCGCTGTCACGCGTCGGCGCCTGGGGCATCGTCAAGCGGGCCGCCAGTCGCGCCGGGCTGACCAAGACCGTCACGCCCCACACGCTGCGGCACTCCTTCGCGACCCACCTTCTCGAGGGCGGTGCCGACCTCCGCGCCGTGCAGGAAATGCTGGGACACGCCGATCTGTCCACCACCCAGATCTACACCCACGTGGACCGGGAGTACCTCCGCTCGGTGCACCGGCAGTACCACCCGCGGGGCTAGGTCACCGGTAGCGTCGCTCGGGCACCAGGACGTTGGCGAGCAGGAGCCCGGCCACGAGCCCGGCGCCGATGAGGACCATCGTGAAGGCGGTCTCGACGCCGGTCACCACCTCGCGGTCGAGCAGCGAGGAAAGGCTGCGGAATCCGATCGCGCCGGGCACCAGCAAGAGGATGCCGGGCACGAGCGTCACGGACGCGGGGCGGCGGAGCAGGTAGGCGTACAGGTTGCTCGCCACGCCCACGGTCAGCGCGCCCACGAACGCGCCGAGCTCCGGGCCAAACGCCGCGGACCCTGCGCGGCTGCCGGCGACGCCGAGCGCGCCCGCCATGAGGATCCAGCCGGCGTCGCGCGCGTGGGCCCGGAAGAGCACGGCGAAGCCGAGGGGAGCGCCGACCAGCGCCAGCCACCAGGTCCAGCCCGGCAGCAGTTCCGGGCGCACCATGCTGGAATAGTCGCCGAGGGTGAGCGTGACGAGCTGGCTGCCCATCGCGACGCCGAAGCCGATCAGCAGGAAGAGCATGAGGGCGCCGCTCAACCGCGCGGTGCCGCTCGAGAGGTGGCCGGACGACAACTCGGTCATGGCTGTGGTCAGGGTGAGCCCGGGGATCAGCACGATCAGCCCCGACAGCGTGCCGACGTAGACGCTGTAATGAGTGAGTGTGGTGGCAGCGGCGGCGGCGATGGCCGATGCGCTGAAGGCCGCCAGGAACGGGAACACCCGGCCAAGCGTCGGGAGCCGGCCGGCCAGCGCGCCCAGCATGCCGATCACGAGGCCGATCACCCCGGCCACGGCCGCCTCGCGGAGCCCGCCGCCCAGGAATCGGGAGGCCGCGCTCGAGGAAAAGCCGAACGCGACCACCGTCGCGATCGTGCCGTAGCGCGGCGGTTCGGCGTGCAGCCGTTCGAGCTCGGCCGATCCTTCCGCCGGGGTCGAGCGTCCGCCGACCACCTCGCGGAGGATCGCTTCGACGTCCGCGCTCTTCCCGAGATCCACGTCGCCCGGCTCGACCCGGATCAGGTGCGTGCGCTGCCGTTCGAGGCTCCCGAACGAGGCCATGAACGAGGTGGGCGTGGAGAAGAACTGGGCGGTGAGCCCGAGCCGGCGGGCGACCTCCGCGAGCAGGCTCTCTACCCGCTGGGCTGGGTAACCGTAGGCGTGCATCGCCCGGGCGAGCCGGAGAACGAAGCCGACCTCGTCGCTGCCGTGGTCGAGCGGATCGGGCTGCCTCGCGGGGTCGGTCATCGTGCCTTCGGCTGTACGGTGGCTAAGTGGCTGCGGGGCAAAGATATGACCGTGTACAGGGTTCACCAAGGGCCGAGGGTGGCCCTGCGGTCGTCGGAGTTGAAACTTTCGCTGCCGGCTGGCCGTCTCTATCTGAAACATTTCCTGCCCGACGACTCTCGGGGGACCCCATGACTCGATATTGGATCAAGATCGCCGTCGGTGCCCTGCTCATCTTCGCCCTCGGAATGGCGGTTTGGTTCGGGGTGAAGCGGGGCGTGGGCGCCGTGCACGTCGTGATGGACTCAAGCCAGCCCATTTCGATTCCCATCAAGTTTGCCACCTTCCGTCTCGACGGCGTCAAGCTCGGCAAGATCGACCACATCAAGCTGATGCGCAGTGCGCCGAAGCGGCTGACTGCGGTCGAGGTCACGGTCCGGCTGGACAGCGCCGCGTACGCCGATCGCCTCCAGCATTGCGTGGTGCGGCTGAACAGCCTGGACAAACTGGACGAGAACACCACGTTCGTCTGCGCCGCCAGCGGCGATTCGAGCGTGGGGGGCGCCTTCGAGCCGTTCGGCCAGTTGATCGTGGAGGGGACCGACGTTGCCGTGCCGCTGCTCCTCCCGGCGCGCGACGTCCAGGACATGCAGCGGGGAGGGAGCCGGGTCGTGGAGTCGGTCACGGTGCCCACGCCGCCGCCGGCTCCCGCCGTCACCGTGACCCCGCCACGCTGAGGTGTCGCCTCCGCGGGGGCGTGGTTATACTCTGGAAACGCCGCCCGGCTCTCCCTTGGTCTGCCGGGCGGTGTCGCGTTCCCAACCCTCATCGGCCGGAATCCCCATGCTCATGCACTCCTTCTTCGTGCTCGCCGCACTGCAACAGGGCGCGCCGCCGCCGACACCCCCCGCCGCGCCCTCGCCGATCGCGCGGATCGAGGTGCTGCCCGGCACCTCGCTGCAGATGCCGGCCGGCGACACGCTGCGACTCGTCGCGCGCGCGCTGGATGCGAACGGTCAGACGGTACCCGGCGCCACGATCCGGTTCTTCGGGGCCGGCGGACGTTTTGAGGGGACCGTGGATTCGGCCGGGCTGGTCCGCTCCGGCTCGACGGGGACGCTCGCCGTCAGCGTCATCGGACGCGTGGAGGGCACCAAGCCGGTCGTCGAGCGGGTGGAAATCCACATGGTGCCCGGTCCGGCCGCGCGAGTCGCCGTCGCGCCGCAGGTCACCAGGCTCGTTGCGGGCCAACGACTCCGCCTGACGGCCACGACGTACTCGCAGGCCGGCGATCGTCGGGACGACCCGATCGCCTGGAAGAGCTCGGCGCCGGCGGTGGTCAAGGTGTCGCCGGACGGCGTGATGAGCGCGGTGGCGGCGGGCCGCGCGACGATCACGGCTCGTGCGGGCGCCGCGGAGCAGGCGCTCCCCGTCCAGGTGGTGCCGAACACGATCGCGCGCGTCGAGCTCTCGCCGTCGCGCATCGAAGCCCGCACCGGCGACGTGATCCAATTCAAGGTGAAGGCGGTGGACGCGAAGGGCCGGGAGCTGACCGGCCTCCTCCCCTCGTGGACCTTCTCGCCGGGCGGCGGGGAGATCACCGCGGGCGGCGAGTTCGTCGGCTACACCGCCGGGGACTACTTCGTGACCGTCGGCTTCGGCGGCGCCAGCGCCGAGGCGGCCGTCACCCTCCGCCCGCGCGACGTGCGCCGGCCGGCCGCGGTGGTCGGTCGCCTGCCGCGCACCCGGTTCACGACCGAGGAAGTCTGGATCATGCCCGACGGCAAGCACGGCTTCCTCGGCAGTGGCAGCGGCGGCGACGTGCTGTACGCCTTCGACGTGAGCGATCCGGCGGCGCCGGTGGTGACCGACTCCCTGGTGCTCAACACCCGCCGCGTCAACGACGTCATGTCCACGCCCGACGGCAAGTTCATCGTCATGACCCGCGAAGGCGCGGCCGACCGGAAGAACGGCATCGTGATCGCCTCGACGGAGGACCCGGCGCACCCCAAGGTCATCGCGGAATTCACCGAGGGCGTCACGTCGGGCGTGCACTCGGCGTTCATCTACAAGCAGGACAAGTATGGCACCAACGTGTTCCTGACGAACGACGGCACCGGCGCGATGCACGTGATCAACATCGACGACCCGTACCACCCGAAGGAGATCGCGCAGTGGCGCACCGAGCGGCCGGACGCCGGGCGGACGCTGCACGACATCGACATCCAGGACGGGCTCGCGTACCTGAGCTACTGGAACGACGGCCTCGTGATCCTCGACGTGGGCAACGGGATGAAGGGCGGCACGCCGAGCAATCCGGTGCTCGTCAGCCAGTACAAGTACGACCTCAACGCGCTCTATCGCGACGTCGAGGCGGTGGGCGGGCCCGGCTTCATCCGCGGCACGCACACGGCGTGGCGGCACAAGAACTACGTGTTCATCGCCGACGAGGTCTTCCCGGCGTCCGCCGTGAAGGGCGCGAAGGACGCCTCGGCGTTCCGTGCCTACGGCCGCCTGCAGGTGCTCGACGTGACGAACATCGAGCAGCCGGCGTCGGTGGC
>CAWETL010000003.1:0-767500 GCA_963812085.1 uncultured Gemmatimonadales bacterium | reverse complement strand
CGCAATAAGGCACACGGTGGATGCCTTGGCATCGAGAGGCGATGAAGGACGTGGTAAGCTGCGATAAGTCCGGGGGAGTTGCACACGAACCGTGATCCCGGAATGTCCGAATGGGGAAACCCGGCGGGCCGCGAGGCCCGTCACCCGAAAGGGAGCCAACCCGGAGAACTGAAACATCTCAGTACCCGGAGGAACAGAAATCAACCGAGATTCTCCAAGTAGCGGTGAGCGAACGGGGAAGAGGCCAAACCAGGGGAGCTTGCTCCCCCGGGGTTGTGGGACCACGACATGGGATGCACGACGCCAAAGTGAAGCGGCCTGGAATGGCCCGCCAAAGACGGTGAAAGCCCGGTAACTGTACGCGTACGGCCCCTAGTGGTATCCCGAGTAGCGCGGGGCACGTGGAATCTTGCGCGAATCAGGGGGGACCACCCTCCAAGCCTAAATACTCCTCGATGACCGATAGTGCACTAGTACCGTGAGGGAAAGGTGAAAAGCACGCCAGGTGGCGAGTGAAACAGATCCTGAAACCGTGTGCTGACAAGCGGTCGGAGGGTTGTCTTCGGACAGCCTGACGGCGTGCCTTTTGCATTATGATCCGGCGAGTTACTCCTCACGTGCATGGTTAAGGCCTTCAGGGCCGGAGCCAGAGCGAAAGCGAGTCTGATAAGGGCGATTTCGTACGTGGGGGTAGACCCGAAGCCGTGGCGATCTACCCTTGAGCAGGTTGAAGCCGCCGTAACAGGCGGTGGAGGACCGAACCCATGTGGGTTGAAAACCGCTGGGATGACTTGAGGGTAGGGGTGAAAGGCCAATCAAGCTCGGAGATAGCTGGTTCTCCCCGAAATATATTTTGGTATAGCCTCGGGAAATGAGTTCACAGGAGGTAGAGCACTGGATGGGTCCGGGACGTGAATAACGTTACCTCCCCCAACCAAACTCCGAATGCCTGTTGAATGCTGCCCGGGAGGCAGTCGCAGTGCGCTAATGTACTGTGGCGAGAGGGAAAGAACCCAGAACATCAGCTAAGGCCCCGGAGTGGTGGCTTAGTGTAGCAAAGGATGTGGGTATGCTGTGACAACTGGGAGGTTGGCTTAGAAGCAGCCATTCCTTTAAAGAGTGCGTAATAGCTCACCAGTCCAGCGTAGCCGCGCCGATAATGGTCGGGACTTCAAGCCACCCGCCGAAGCTATGTCTTTCTGCGCAAGCAGAAGGGGTAGGGGAGCGTTCCCACAGCGGTGAAGCCGGGGCGGAAGCCTTCCGGTGGAGCGGTGGGAAGTGAGAATGCCGGATTAAGTACGCGATAAACATGGTGAAAACCCATGTCACCGAAAGCCTAAGGGTTCCTGAGCCATGTCGATCAGCTCAGGGTCAGTCGGTCCCTAAGATGAGGCCGAGAGGCGTAGTCGATGGGAAACGGGTCAACATTCCCGTACCAACAGTCAGCCGTTACGAGTCCGAGGAGGGACGCAGGAGCAAGTTCACCGGCGGGTGGTGGAATATCCGCTGCAAGGTGGTAGGCGTTCCCTGGTAGGCAAATCCGCCAGGGTAGCCGAGAACCGATGCCGAAGGGGACGTCAGTCCCCGCAAAGGGTGGGCGCCGCACACTGCCGAGAAAAGCTTCGCGGACCAGGATGCCTGTTGACCGTACCGTAATCCGACACAGGTGGGCGAGGCGAGAAGCCTAAGGTGCTCGAGTGATTTACGGAAAAGGAACTCGGCAAAATTACCCCGTAACTTCGGGATAAGGGGTGCCGGTAGTAGGTGAGGGCGTACAGCCCAAGCCCAGGCCGGCCGCAGTGAATCGTCCCAAGCGACTGTTTAGCAAAAACACAGGAGTGTGCCAAGGCGTGATCCAAGCCGACGTATACACTCTGACTCCTGCCCGGTGCCGGAAGGTTAAGGCGAGCGGTTAGCCGCAAGGCGAAGCTGTGAACCGAAGCCCCGGTAAACGGCGGCCGTAACTATAACGGTCCTAAGGTAGCGAAATTCCTTGTCGGGTAAGTTCCGACCTGCACGAATGGAGTAACGACTTGGGAGCTGTCTCTTCCGTAAGCTCGGCGAAATAGAAGCATCGGTGAGGATTCCGATTACCCGCGACAGGACAAAAAGACCCCGTGCACCTTTACTACAACCTGTCATTGATTGTCGGTATAACCTGCGTAGCATAGGTGGGAGCCGTTGAGGCCCGGGTTTCGGCTCGGGCGGAGGCAACAGTGAAATACCACCCTTGTTTTACTAACAATCTCACTCTGGCGGCAACACCGCCGAGGACCGTGGCTGGTGGGTAGTTTGACTGGGGCGGTCGCCTCCTAAAAAGTACCGGAGGCGCGCGATGGTGGGCTCAGTGCGGTCGGTAATCGCACGCTGAGTGTATACGCAAAAGCCCGCCTGACTGCGAGCGCGACGGCGCGAGCAGGAACGAAAGTTGGCGTAAGTGATCCGGTGATCCCGTGTGGATGGGTCATCGCTCATCGGATAAAAGGTACGCTGGGGATAACAGGCTTATCGCGCCCGAGAGTTCACATCGACGGCGCGGTTTGGCACCTCGATGTCGGCTTATCACATCCTGGGGCTGGAGAAGGTCCCAAGGGTCCGGCTGTTCGCCGGTTAAAGTGGTACATGAGCTGGGTTCAGAACGTCGTGAGACAGTTCGGTCTGTATCCGTCGTGGGCGTGGGAGTGTTGAGGGACGTCGTCTCTAGTACGAGAGGACCGAGACGAAGCGACCGCTCGTGTACGGGCTGTTCCGCCAGGGGCAGCGCCCGGTAGCGATGTCGCGCGGAGATAACCGCTGAAAGCATCTAAGTGGGAAACTCTTCCCAAGATGAACACTCCTGGATCTTAAGATCCCTGAAGGGCCCTGGGAGACTACCAGGTTGATAGGGCGCAGATGTACGGGCCGCAAGGCCTTCAGTCGAGCGCTACTAATCGCCCGTGCAGTTTGATCTCTCCAATTTATTCCTCGCAGGACACATCCATCACTCAATTGCCATTGCTTTGCGCCCGGTCCGCCGGGCGCCGCACAAATGGCTGACGACTAGCGCGCAGGGGCCCCACCCGTTCCCATTCCGAACACGGCCGTTAAGCCCTGCAGCGCCGATGGTACTTGGCTCGAGAGGGCCTGGGAGAGTAGGCCGTCGCCAGCCACCCATTTGACAGCGCCCGGGCTCCTCTGGAGTCCGGGCGCTGTGCGTTTCTCCCCGCGGAGGCACTAGCTTTCCCCGATGCCCAAGACCGGCCATATCGCCCTCACCGGCGTCCCCAACGTGGGCAAGTCCTCCCTCCTCAACGCCCTCGTCGGCCAGCACCTGGCCATCGTCAGCCCCAAGCCGCAGGCCACCCGGCTCCCGGTCATCGGCCTCCGCACCGAGGGCGACACCCAGTTCGTCTTCCACGATCTCCCCGGCCTGCTCGAACCCCGCTACCTGATGCAGGCCCGGATGCGGCTGGCCGCCTTGGAGGAGCTGGAGCGCGCCACGGCCATCCTGCACCTGCACCCGGCCCCGGCCGCCCCGGCGCCGGCCTTCGAGACCCTCGCCGGGCTGGACGCCCCGCCCCGCGCGCCGGTGCTCGTGGTGTACACGAAAGCCGATACGGTGGCGCCCGCGGTCCGGCGGCAGCTCGCCAGCACCGGCGCCGCGGTGGTCTCCGCCGAGACCGGGGAGGGCATTCCCGAACTCCTGGCCCGGCTCCGGGAAATGCTCCCCGAAGGGGAGTTCGCCTTCGATCCCGCCGATATCGGCACCCAGCCGCTTCGCTTCTTCGTGGTGGAATACCTGCGGGAGGCCGCCTTCGAGGCGCTGGAGGACGAGCTGCCGTACGCCTTCACGGCGGAGGTGGAGGAGTTTCGCGAGTCCTCGTCGCCGGTGTACATTCGAGTGACGCTGTTCGTCGAGCGCGAGAGCCAGAAGGGCATGATCATCGGGCAGGGCGGCCGCACCATCAAGGCGATCGGCGGCCACGCCCGGAAGCGGCTCGAGGCCCTGCTCGGTGAGCAGGTCTTCCTCGACTGCTGGGTCAAGGTGCTGCCCAACTGGCGCCGCGACGGCGCGGCCCTTTCGCGACTCGGATTTCCCGAGGACAGGCCGGCCCAATGAACCGGCGCCACCCCAACCCCCCGACCCCATGAGCCTCGCCCCCGAATTGCTCGACATCCTCGTCTGCCCGAAGTGCCAGGGCGACCTGGAGTACCGCTCGGCGGAGCCGGAGTCCCTCGTCTGCCACGCATGCGCGCTCGTCTATCCCGTCGAGGACGGCATCCCGGTGATGCTCATCGACGAGGCCAAGCCACTCTGATCACCCGACAGGACGCATGACCGAACCCGCACCCACCGAGGGCGCCGGCCGCCTGCTCGCCACCGCCCGCGAAGAGGCCGAGCGACTGGGACACGCCCAGATCGGCACGGAACACCTGCTGCTGGCGCTGCTCCGGGAACGCGACAGCCTGCCGGCGGACGCCGCCGCCCTCCTGCCGAAGGATCCCGACAACGCCGCCAAGCGGTTGATGGGCGCCGGGAAAAAGGGGGCGCCGCCCGAGGAGGGGCTGGCGCTCTCGAGCCGCGCGCGGCGGATTCTCGACGAGGCCGCCGCCGAAGCCGGCCGGCAGGGTGTGGAGGCCATCACCCCCGAGCTGCTGCTGAACGCGCTCCGCGGGGAGACCAAGGGCATCGCCGCCGCCATCCTTCGCGAGGCGAGCGGGCAGAAGAAGGGGGACCGCGCCGCCGGCGTCATCGACCCGGCCCCCGCCGGCGAAGCCGCGGCCCCGGTGGCCCCAGTGGCCCCGCCGCTGGAGCGGGAGCGTTCGCGCGAGCGGCCCCGGGAGCGCTCCCCGGAGCCGCCGGCCAAGCCGGCGCCAACTCCCACGCCTCGTGCAGAGCGTCCCGATCGCGCCGAGCGCCCCGACCGCAGTCGGGGACGGGACAAGCGCAACACCCCGCCCGAGGCTGCCACGCGGGATCGTCGTGACCGGCGCCAGGACACCGCCGCGCTCCCGCCGGAGGCCCGGCCGCCGCGCAGCCGCGGGGCGCTGCCGACCGACCCGCCGCCCGAGGAGCCGGCGGAGCCCCGGCGGGCCGCCCCCGTGGTCGGGGACCCGTTCCGGCTCAAGGTGCGCCACATCCTCCTCCCGGCCGTGCCCGCCAGCATCTGGCTCGCCCAGCAGGGCGCCGCGCCCGGCCTGGTCTTCCTCCTGTCGTGTCTCGCCATCCTGCCGCTCGCCACGTTCCTTGGGGAGGCCACCGAGCACCTCGCGGAGCGTTCCGGGCCGGCGGTGGGCGGCTTCCTCAACGCGACCTTCGGCAACGCCGCCGAATTGATCATCGCGATCGTGGCCCTCCAGGCCGGCCTCGTGGAGCTGGTCAAGGCGTCCATCATCGGCAGCATCCTCGGCAACCTCCTGCTCATTCTCGGGCTGTCGCTGATGGCCGCGGGCATGCGGAAGTCGATCTTCGGCTTCTCCCGCACGGCGGCGGGGATGGCCGGCGCCATGCTCGCCCTCGCCGTCGCGGCGCTCGTCTTCCCGGCGCTGCTGCATTCGACGCACCCGAACCCCGCGGCCCTCCAGGAGCTGCACCTCTCGGAGGCCGTCGCGATCATTCTCGCGGTGGTCTACCTGTTCTCGCTGCTGTTTTCGCTCCGGACACATCGTCGCCTGCTCGGCGGCGAGCCGCACCCGACCGTCCACCCCGTCTGGGGGCTGCCCCGTGCGCTGCTCGTCCTCGCGATCGCCACGGCCGGCATCGCGGTCGAATCGGAAATCCTGGTGGGCGCGATCGAGCCGCTGACCTCCGGGGGCCTGCTCACCCAGTCCTTTCTCGGCCTGATCATCATCCCGATCATCGGCAACGCGGCGGAGCACGCGGCGGCGGTGGTCGTGGCGCGGAAGGGCAAGGTGGACCTGGCGCTCCAGATCGCCCTCGGTTCCAGCACCCAGGTGGCGCTCTTCGTGGCGCCGGTCCTGGTGGGCGTCGGACTGATTCTCGGGGTGGGGATGGACCTGGTCTTCACTCCCTTCCAGGTCCTCGCCCTGGCGCTGGCCACCGGGGTCTCGGCGCTCATCACCCTGGACGGCGAGTCCCACTGGTTCGAGGGGGTCCAGCTGCTCGCGCTTTACGCGCTGGTGGCCGTGGCGGCGTATTTCATTTGACTTCGCCGATACTCGCTCCTAAGTTAGTTTCAGATAAACTCTTACGGGGTGGCCTGGTTGCGTAACCGCCCGACGATTCTCTTCCACTCGCCGGATGCGCGCCCAGTGCCCGGAGTCCTCAGGCGCTGGGCCGAAGCCCGGGGCTTTCCCGTTCAGGAGTTCCGCCGGGCCGGCGACGTCGAGTCGATCGTGCTGCGGGGGGCGTCCTGCCTCATCTTCCTGGACGGCGACGACACCGGCTCGGAAGGCCTGAATCTCGTCCGCCGGCTCAAGAAGGATGCGTTCACGGCGATCGTGCCGGCGGTGGTGCTGTCGGCCACGCACGCGCCCGAGCGGGTGGGGGAGTGGTTCGCCGCCGGGGCCGACGAGGTCATCACCGGATTCTTCGCGCCGGCGGAGCAGCGGGCGCGGCTTGACGCCATGCTGGTGCGCACCGAACGCGACGTCTCGGTGCATCCGTCCACGCGGCTGCCGGGCACCAACGAGATCGAGCGCGCCATCCGGGCGCAGCTGGAATCGGGCGGGGAGTTCGCGGTCTGCTACGCCGACCTCGATCACTTCAAGGAATTCAACGACCGGTACAGCTACTATGACGGCGACCGCGTCATTTTCCTGCTCTCGCGCATCCTGCACGACGTGGTGCGTGGCCTGGCCGGCGGCTCGGGGTTCGTGGGGCACATCGGCGGCGACGACTTCATCTTCGTGATCCCGTCGGTGCACATCGCGGAAGTCTGCGGCGAGATCCTCTCGGTCTTCGACACCCTGATTCCGCTGCAGTACAACGACCAGGACCGGCGCGCAGGGTATTTCTTCGGGAAGGACCGGCGCGGGCAGCTGCACCGGGTGCCGCTGATGACCCTGTCGATCGGCATCGTGACCAACCGGAACCGCCGGTTCGCGCATCCGGCGCAGGTCAGCGAGCTGGCGACCGAGATGAAGAGTTACGCGAAGACCCTGCCGGGCTCGGTGTTCGTCGTGGACCGCCGTCAGGCCCCCGAAGGCGATGCCTCGCCGGGCGAGGCCCGTGACCCGCGTTGAGGATGTCGTGATGAACGTGACCTGCCCCAGTTGCTCGACGGTGTTCCGGGTGGACCCGGCCAAGGTCCCCGCGGGAGGCGTGCGCGCGCGGTGCTCGGTCTGTCGCGCCGTCTTCCGGGTGGTGGCCCAGGTCGAGCCCGAGTCGCCGGCTCCGGCGCCAGCCCCGACGCCGACGCCCGCGGCGACGGCGCCCCGGCCCGCGCCCGCGCCACTGCCACCGTCGCCCGGTGCGCCGGCTCCGGTCCCGCACCACGCCGCGCCACCCCCGCTCCTCGACCGGGGCGGAGCGCCGCCGCCGTTCGTGGTGCCTCCGCCGCCGGCGCCCCGTCCGGCCGCCGCGTCGTCCCCGGCGCCGCTCACCGGCGGGCCGCACGTCCGGCCGCCCTTCTCGTCGCGACCGGTGAGCATCATCGCGCCGCAGTCGCCGCGCGTCAGTTCGCCGCGCCCGTCGGTGAATCCGTTCCTGTCGAAGGACCCGAGCCAGAAGGCGCGCCGGCTCGCCCGGGCGCTGGTCTCCGACATCGTGGTCTATCACCCCGAGAAGCGGCTCGAGGGGCTGCGGCACGGCACCCTCAAGCAGATCTTCGACGAGGAAATCAAGAAGAGCTGGGAGGAGTACGCGTCGCAGGTCGGACGCGAGTTCGCCGAGTCGTCGAGCCACTTCAACGACGCGCTGAACGAGATTCTTGGAGACGGCAGCAAGATTTTCTGACGCAGCGCGCCCGGCGTGAAACGCGGAACGGCGGCGTAGGCGCGCTCCGGTTCCCGTTTCACGCTTTGTGCTTTCTGGACCCACGGAACCCCGAGGATGGACATGGCAGCTGTCACCGATCGAATCGATGCGGTCCGCCAGCGGACCGACGAACTGCGGAGATTTCTTTGACCTGCCGAGGCGCCAGGCGCGGCTGAACGAGCTCGAGGGCCTGCAGGGAGATCCCGGCTTCTGGGCGAACCAGGAGCGGGCCCGCACCGTGGTCCAGGAGGTCAAGCAGCTCAAGTCCTGGGTCACCCCGTTCCAGGAGCTGGAGAGCCGGGTCGCCGACGCGCGCGACATGGCGGAACTGCTCGTGGCCGATCCCGACGAGGCGATGGCGGGCGAGCTCGAGGCGGAGGCGGGGCGGCTGGAGGCGATGGTGGGCGCGCTGGAGGTCCGCGGCATGCTCCAGGGCCCCGACGACCGGCTGGGCGCGATCCTCACCATCCATCCCGGCGCCGGCGGCACGGAGTCGCAGGACTGGGCGCAGATGCTGATGCGGATGTACGTCCGGTGGGCGGAGCGGCGCGGCTACCAGGTGACCATCCTCGACCTCCTCGAGGCCGAGGAGGCAGGCATCAAGTCCGTCACGATCGAGATCCTCGGCGAGTACGCCTACGGGTACCTCCGGGCCGAGAAGGGGGTGCACCGGCTGGTCCGCATCTCGCCGTACGATTCGCAGGCCCGCCGGCACACCTCGTTCGCGTCGGTGTTCGTCTATCCCGACATCGACGACACGATCGAGGTGGACCTCCGCGAGGAGGACATCCGGATGGACGTCTTCCGGGCCTCGGGGGCCGGGGGCCAGCACGTCAACAAGACTTCCTCGGCCGTGCGCCTCACGCATGAGCCCACCGGGATCGTGGTGTCCTGCCAGCAGGAGCGGAGCCAGGGGAAGAACAAGCAGACCGCGATGAAGATGCTGCGGGCGGCACTCTACCAGCGGAAGCTGGAGGAGCAGGAGGCAGCCCGCGCGGCCGTCGAGGCCACCAAGACCGACAACTCGTGGGGCAACCAGATCCGCTCCTACGTGTTCCAGCCCTATACCATGGTCAACGACCACCGCACGGAACTCAAGGTGACCGACGTGCATCGCGTGATGGACGGCGACCTCGACGAACTCATCGAGGCCTACCTGAAGCAGGCCGGAGGGACCGCCGCGTGACCGAGGACAGCCGCTCGTTCGTCGAGGAGGCCCGCCGCGCCAAGCTCGAGGAGCTCCGCGCCGCCGGGATCGAGCCCTTCGGCTACTCGTTCGCGCGGACGTTCACCGCGGCCGCCGCCGTCGCGGCGTACGACGACGCGATGGGCGACGACGGCCCGGAGGTCGCCGTCGCGGGGCGGCTCGTGGCCTACCGCCGGCAGGGCAAGACGGCCTTCGCGCACCTCGAGGACGTGTCGGGGCGCGTGCAGCTCTACTTCCGCCAGGACGCGCTCGCCGAGGCCTGGGGGCTGGTGCAACTCCTCGACCTCGACGATCACGTCGGGGTGCGCGGGCGGCTCTTCCGCACCCGCACCGGGGAGGTGACCGTCCGCGCCACCGCGGTGGAGATCCTGGCCAAGTCGCTCCGGCCGCTCCCGCGCGGCAAGACCCAGGTCGGGGAGGGCGGCGAGGCGGTCACCTTCGGCGGCCTCGCCGATCCGGAAGTCCGCTACCGGCAGCGCTACGCGGACCTCGCGGTGCATCCGGAGGTGCGGGAGGTGTTCCGGATCCGGGCCCGGGCCGTCTCCTGGCTGCGGAAGTTCCTGGACGAGCGCGGATTCCTCGAGGTGGAGACGCCCATCCTGCAGCCGCTCTACGGCGGCGCGGCCGCGCGGCCGTTCGTGACGCACCACAACGCCCTCGACATGCCGCTCTATCTCCGGATCGCGGACGAGCTCTACCTCAAGCGCCTGCTGGTCGGGGGGCTGGAGCGGGTCTACGAGATCGGGCACGATTTCCGGAACGAGGGGATGGACCGCACCCACAATCCCGAATTCACCATGCTGGAGTGCTACCAGGCCTACGCCGACTACCGGGACATGATGGACCTCACGGAGGCCATGGTCGCCGGGCTGGTGGAGCACTGCTGCGGCACCCTCCGGCTGGAACGCGGCGACGCCGTGCTCGACTTCACCCCGCCGTGGCCGCGGGTGTCGTTCGTCGAGGGGGTCCAGCGCCACTCCGGGCTCGACGTCTGCGAGGCCTCCGACGCCGCGATGCGCGAGCGGCTGGTGGCCCGCGGCGTGCCGGCCGAGGAGGCGGCCACCTTCGGCGGCGGCAAGCTGCAGGACGAGATGTTCAAGGCCTTTCTGGAGCCGTCGCTGGTCCAGCCGACGTTCGTGGTGGACTACCCGCTCGCGCTCTCGCCGCTGGCCAAGCCGCACCGGGTCGATGCGCGGCTCACGGAGCGGTTCGAGCTCTTCGTGCAGGGGCGCGAGCTGGCCAATGCGTTCAGCGAACTCAACGACCCCGACGACCAGCGGCGGCGGTTCGAGGATCAGGCGCGGCAGAAGGCGGCGGGCGACGACGAGACGCAGCTGCACGATGCGGACTTCATCCGGGCCCTGGAGTACGGAATGCCGCCGGCCGGCGGCCTCGGCGTGGGCGTGGATCGGTTGCTGATGCTGCTCACCGGGCTGCCCTCGATCCGGGACGTGATCCTCTTTCCCGCCATGCGGCCGGAAGGTTGATGGCTGCCGAGTCGGGGCCGGCCCCGAAAGCGTCCAGGGGCGTGCGGCTCCGCGAACTGCTGCGGCTGCCGTCGCGGCTGGAGCGCCGGATCGCCGTGCGGTACCTCCGGAGCCGCAGGGGCCGGAAGGGCGCCTCCCTCAGCACCATGATCTCGGTCGGCGGGATCGCCACCGGGATCATGGCGCTCATCGTGGTCCTCGGCGTGATGAACGGCCTGGTGGACGACCTCCGGGACCGGATCCTCGTGGCCAGCCCGCACATCCGCGTCCTCGGCTACGGCAACAGCCTCCGCATGGACAACTGGCGCGACGCGCTCGCCAGGGTGCAGGCCACGCCGGGCGTCGTGGCCGCCGCCCCGGAGGTGCTGAGCCAGTCGATCATCATCAATGCCGCCGACTATCCCGAGGCGGTCAACATCTTCGGGCTCGACACGGCGGCGGGGTCGTTGCGCGTGACCGACATTCCGTCGGCGGTGACCGAGGGGGACCTCTCGTTCCACGTCACCGACACCTCGGTGGACGGGGCCGTCCTGCTCGGCCAGCGGCTCTCGACCCGCCTCAACGCCTACAAGGGCGACATCGTGACGCTGGTGCCGCCGACGGCGGCGAAGATCAACCCGGCGCTGGGATACGCGATGCCGCGGATGTGGCGGTTCCAGGTTTCCGGCATCTTCCAGACCGGGATGTACCAGTACGACAACCAATTCGTCGTCATGGACCGCGAGACGGCCCAGCGCTTCGCGGGCCTCGACAGTGCGGTGACGGGCATCGAGGTGCGGGTCGCGGACCCGTGGCAGGCCCCCCGGATGGCGAAGGTCCTGGAGGACTCGCTGGGATTCCCGTACCGCACGATGGACTGGCAGACCCAGAACGGGGCGCTCTTCGGCGCGCTCAAGCTGGAGAAGCTCGCCATGGGGCTGGTGATCTTCTTCATCATGATCGTGGCCGCCTTCAACATCGTGGGCATGCTCACGATGGTGGTGGCCGACAAGACGCGGGAGATCGGCATCCTGGAGGCCATGGGCCTGCCGGCGGGGGCCGTGGGACGAATCTTCCTGGCGCAGGGGGCCATCATCGGGGCGGTCGGGGTGGCGATCGGACTGGCGCTTGGGCTGGTGGTGGCGTTCGTGGTGGACAAGAGCGGGTGGGTCCGGATCAACCCGGCCATCTACTTCATCGACCGGCTGCCGGTCCACATCGAGATCCCCGACCTGGTGGTGGTGATCGCGGCGGGCTTCCTCCTGGCGCTGGCGGCCACGCTGTATCCATCGTGGGCGGCAACTCGTCTGACCCCGGTCGAGGCGATCCGGCACGAATGAGCGTGGTCTTGGAGGCCCGCGGCCTGCGGAAGACCTACGTCGGCGGCGACGGTTCGCCGATCGAAGTGCTCGCCGGGGTGGAGCTGAGCGTCTCCCGGGGTGAGTTCGTCGCGATCATGGGCGCGAGCGGGTCCGGGAAGAGCACCTTGCTCCAGCTCCTCGGCGCGCTCGACCGCCCCACCGGCGGAGAGGTGAGCCTTGGCGGCCAGGCGTACTCGGCCCTGGCGCCCGACGCCCTGGCGGGCCTCCGGAACCGGCGGATCGGTTTCGTCTTCCAGTTCCACCACCTGCTGCGGGAGTTCAACGCCCGCGAAAACGTGATGATGCCGATGCTGATCGCCGGGGCAGGGGACGCTGAGGCGGGCGCCCGTGCCGACGCGCTGCTCGAGGCCGTGGGGCTCACGGCCCGGCGGTCGCACCTGCCGGCCCAGCTCTCCGGGGGCGAGCAGCAGCGGGCGGCCGTGGCCCGCGCGCTGGCCAACACGCCCGACGTGGTGCTGGCGGACGAGCCGTCGGGCAACCTCGACCACGCGCACAGCGAAAACCTGCACGCGATCTTCGCGGGACTGGCCCGCGACTTCTCGACGGCGCTGGTGGTGGTGACGCACAATCGCCAGCTGGCCGGGCGCGCCGACCGCCAGCTCGAGATGCAGGCGGGGCTGCTGGTGCCCGTCCGGCGGGAGGAAGGGGTCGCATGACCTGCCAGCAGTGCCAGGCGCGCGAGGCGGTCGTCCTGCTGAAGCAGGTGGACGGCGGCGAGGTCAAGGTCCTCCACCTCTGCGAGCGGTGCGCGGCCGAGCGCGGCGTGCCACCGGGCGAGGAGACGGCCAAGACGCCGCTCGGCTCCTTCCTGGCGGCCATGGGCCAGGACGCGCTGACCGACGCGCCGGTGAGCAGCGGGGCGGGGCTGGCCGAGTGCCCCGGCTGCGGCGCCACGCTGCAGGACTTCCGCCGGACCGGCCGGCTGGGCTGCGCGCAGTGCTGGACCACCTTCGAGGGGCCGCTCCGGGCGCTGGTGCGCCGCGTGCACGGCGCCACCCACCACGCCGGCGAATTTTACCTGCCGCCGGGCGCCGAGCCGATGGACCGGGGTGCCCTGGCCCGGCGGCTCAGGGAACAGCTCGACGTGGCGGTAGCGAACGAGAACTTCGAGGTGGCGGCCGAACTGCGGGACCGGCTGCGGGGGATGGAGTGATCGACCTGACACTTCTCGCCGACGGCGGGATCGGCTGGATCGACGCGTCCGGCCCGTCCAGCCCGCTGGTCCTCTCGACGCGGATCCGCCTGGCGCGCAACCTCGCGGGCCGGCCCTTCGCCACGCGGAGCTCGGCCAGCGACCGGGAGGGGATCACCGCCGAGGTGACCCGGGCGGCGGCCGACACGGTCTCCCTCGGCCGTGCCGAGGTGTACCGGCTCGATCGCCTCGACCTCCGGGATCGCGTCCTGCTCCATGAACGGCACTTGGCCAGCAAGGAACTCGCGGGGCTGGTCGGGACGGAGCCAGTCCCGCCGGGGGCCACCCTGCTGGTGCAGGACCGGGTCGGCGCGATGGTCAACGAGGAGGATCACCTCCGGCTGCAGAGCGTGGTCTCGGGCTTCGCCCTGGAGGCCGCCTACGCGGAGGTGGACCGGCTGGACAGTGAACTGGGGCAACGACTTGCCTTCGCATTTCACCCCGAGTTTGGTTACCTTTCCGCCTGTCCCACGAACGTCGGCACCGGGCTTCGCGCATCGGTCCTGATCCACCTGCCCGGACTGGTACTGACCAAGGAAATCTCGAAGGTTCTGCAGGGGCTCGGGCAGGTCGGGCTGACCGTGCGCGGACTGTACGGCGAGGGCAGCGAGGTCGTCGGCAACTTCTTCCAGCTCTCGAACCAGACCACGCTCGGCAAGTCGGAGCAGGACCTGCTGGATCATCTCGGCAAGATGGTGCGCGAGGTGATGGCCTACGAGGACGAGGCGCGCGCGGTGCTCCTGCGGGACGCGCGCGCCGTGATCGAGGACAAGGTCTGGCGCGCCTACGGGCTCTTGCGGTACGCCCGGGCGCTTTCCTACGAGGAGGCGATGAACCTCCTCAGCGGCGTGCGGCTCGGCGTCGGGCTCCAGTTGATCCCGGACGTCGGGTTCTACGCCCTCAACAAGATGCTGGTTCACACGCAGCCGGCGCACCTGGCCTCGGCGCACGGCGTGGCGCTCGACGATCCGTCGCTCGCCGCCCGGCGCGCCGACTTCGTGCGGACGCTGCTGCAAGACGAAGGACGGCGAGCAGGGTGACCCGATGAACGGATACAACTTCACTGACCGCGTCCGGAAGGTCCTGCAGATGGCCCGCGAAGAGGCGGCGCGCCTGCACCACGAATACGTGGGGACGGAGCACATCCTCCTCGGACTGATCCGCGAGGGCGAGGGCGTCGCCGCCGGCGTCCTCCAGAACCTCAACGTCGACCTCGAGGACATCCAGCAGAAGATCGAGGAGACGGTCAAGCGCGGGAAAGCCGCCGCCGCCGCCGGCCCCGACCTGCCGTATACCTCCCGCGCCAAGAAGGTCCTCGAGCTGGCCATGGTCGAGGCCCGCGAACTCAACCACTCCTACGTCGGCACGGAACACCTGCTGCTCGGCCTGCTGCGCGAGGAGAAGGGCATCGCCGCGCAAGTGCTCGCCGACGCCGGCGTGAGCCTGGAGCAGTCCCGGGCCGAGACCCTCCGCCTCCTCGGCAGCGACCTCCCGGCACCGGCTTCGGCCGCGCCGACGGGCCAGCCGCAGCCCGCGGCCAAGTCGGAAAAGAAGTCGAAGACCCCGGCGCTCGACCACTTCTGCCGCGACCTCACGCAGCTCGCCGCCGAAGGCCAGCTCGATCCCACCATCGGCCGCGCCAGCGAGATCGAGCGCGTGATGGAGATCCTCGCCCGCCGCAAGAAGAACAACCCGGTGCTCATCGGCGAGCCCGGCGTCGGCAAGACGGCCATCGTCGAGGGCCTGGCCCTCCTCATCGCGAGCGGGCAGTGCCCCGACGTGCTCCGCGACCACCGGGTGCTTTCGCTCGACATGGCGGCGGTCATTGCCGGCACCAAGTACCGCGGCCAGTTCGAGGAGCGGCTCAAGGCGGTCATGAACGAGATCGCCCAGAACCGGAGCGTCGTCCTGTTCATCGACGAGCTGCACACGCTCGTCGGGGCGGGCGCGGCCGAGGGCGCCATCGACGCCTCCAACATGCTGAAGCCGGCCCTGGCGCGCGGCGAGCTGCAGTGCGTGGGCGCCTCGACGCTCAACGAGTACCGGAAGTACATCGAGAAGGACGGCGCCCTCGAGCGCCGCTTCCAGACCGTCGTGGTCGAGCCGCCGTCGATCGACGAGACGTTCGAGATCCTCAAGGGCCTGCGCAAGAAGTACGAGGATCATCACCGGGTCTCGATCCCCGACGAGACGCTCAAGGCCGCGGCCCAGCTCTCCGAGCGCTACATCACCGACCGCTTCCTGCCGGACAAGGCCATCGACGTCATCGACGAGGCGGGGGCGCGCGCGCGCCTGGCGTCGCAGGCGCCGCCGGCCGAGGTGGCCGCGCTCAAGGGCGACCTCGACAAGGTCAACGTCGACAAGGAAGAGGCCGTTCGCGACCAGAACTTCGAGCGGGCCGCCTCGCTCAGGGACCGCGAGCGGGACCTCCAGAACCAGATCCGCCTCCGCCAGGAAGACTGGGAGCGGGAGCGGCAGACCCGCCGTCCGGTCATCGACGAGGAGGCCATCGCCTTCATCGTCTCGCGCTGGACGGGCATTCCCGTCACCCGGATCCAGGAGGCCGAGGCGTCGCGCCTGCTCCGGATGGAAGAGGAGTTGCACGGCTCGGTCGTGGGGCAGGACGAGGCCATCCGCGCCGTCTCGCGGGCCATCCGCCGCTCGCGTGCCGGGCTCAAGGACCCCAACCGGCCGATCGGGTCGTTCATCTTCTCGGGGCCGACCGGCGTCGGGAAGACCGAACTCGCCCGCGCGCTCGCCCGGTTCCTGTTCGCCGACCCGTCGGCGCTGATCCGCGTGGACATGTCGGAGTACATGGAAAAGTTCTCCGTGTCCCGGCTCATCGGCGCGCCTCCCGGCTACGTCGGGTACGAGGACTCCGGGACCCTGACCAAGCTGGTCCGGCGGAAGCCGTATTCCGTGGTGCTGCTCGACGAAATCGAGAAGGCCCACCCGGACGTCTTCAACATCCTCCTCCAGGTGCTCGACGAGGGCCACCTGACGGACAACTACGGGCGCGTCATCGACTTCAAGAACACGGTCGTGATCATGACGTCGAACGTCGGCGCCCGGGACATCACGCAGTCGAAGAGCCTCGGGTTCCACACCCAGGACGCCGCCTCCTCGTTCGAGACGATGTCCTCGAAGGTCAAGGAGGAGATGGGGAAGGTCTTCAATCCCGAGTTCCTCAACCGCCTCGACGACGTCATCGTCTTCCACCCGCTCAGCCGGGAGCACATCGCCCAGATCGTGAGCATCATGCTGCGCGAAGTGGCCCGCCGGCTCGGCGAGGAAGTGCGCCTCACGCCGGCCGCGGTGGATTTCCTCGCCAACCAGGGGTACGACCAGCAGTATGGAGCCCGTCCGCTGAAGCGCGCCATCCAGAAGTACATCGAGGACCCGCTGAGCGAGAAGATCCTGCTCGCCGAGATCGGTCGCGGCGACGAGGTCGAGGTGGACCTGGCGCCCGACGGCAAATCCCTGGCGTTCCGCGCCCTCACCAGCACCCAAGCCTGACTCGCGCCAGGCCGGCCGCTCCCGAAGCGGGGGCGGCCGCGGGTGCGTCCGGACGCCGCGTCTTGATCCTTCGCCGCCTCGTTCCACTCCTGGTCGTGCTGTGCGCCCTGGCCGCGCGTCCCGCGCGCGCGCAGGACGTGCAGTCGCCGCCGGTGGACAGCTTCGTGGTCAAGGGCAACCAGCGGCTCTCCGCCGCCCAGATCCTCGGCACCGCCGGCCTCGTCCTCCACCAGCCGGTCACCTACCGCGACGTCCAGCGCGCCATCATCGCCCTCTACCAGACCGGGCAGTTCGACGACGTCCGCGTCGAGCAGCAGGACGCCGACAGCCTGCTCATCCTGGTGGTCACCGTGAAGGAGCGCCCGATCCTCCAGAGCTGGTCGCTCGTGGGGGTGCGGCAGCTGCCCGACCACTCGGTGCGCGACCGGGTCACCCTCGTGGCCAACCGGCCGCTCGACCGCAGCGCCCTCGCGCGGAGCCAGGCGGGGATCGACTCGGTCTACGCGAACCACGGGTTCTACCAGGCCAAGGTGACCGCCGTGGAAATGCCGCAGCCCGACGGGAGCGTGCAGGTGCTCTTCCGGGTCATCGAGGGCAGCCGGATCGTCATCAGCCAGGTCCTCATCAACGGCAACGAGCGCCTGACCGCCAAGCAGGTGGCGGGGAGCATGGGCACCAAGCCCGAGGGGTTCCTCTGGATGCGGAAGGGGAACTACGACGAGAACGTGCTCGACGAGGACCTCCACATGCGCCTGCCGAACCTCTACGGTTCCAAGGGCATGATCGACTTCCAGGTCACCCACGACACGATCCTCGCGGACTCGCTCACCGGCAAGGCCTCGCTCGCGCTGACGGTGGAGGAGGGGAAGGTCTACTACGTCGGCAAGCTCGACATCGTCGGGAACCGGCGCTACTCCACCGAGGAGATCGGCGCCTACTACCCGTTCGGGGGTGCCGCCGCGCTGGAGGTCGGGGGGGCCGTCGCCAGCCAGCCGTTCAACCGGGTCGCGTGGGAGGCGGCCACGGAGAAGCTGCAGGGCCTCTACATGAACACCGGGTACATCTACGCCAAGGTCACCCCGGAGGAGAGCCGGCGGGTCGATGCCGACGGCACGCCGATCATCGACCTCCGCTGGCGGATCGAGGAGGGCGCGCCGGCCACCGTCAACCGGATCATGATCGTCGGAAACGACGTGACCCACGAGTCGGTCATCCGCAGCGCGATCGTCATCCTGCCGGGATCGGTGTTCAACCGGGACCTCCTGATCCGCAGCTACCAGAACATCATGAACCTCGGCTTCTTCCAGCAGCCGATGCCCCCGCCGGACGTGGCGCCGACGGACAACGGCCAGGACGTGGACATTACGTTCACGGTGGTCGAGAAGCGGACCGGCAACATCAACTTCGGCGCGTCGCTCGGCCAGGGCACCGGCCTGGGCGGCTTCCTCGGCCTCGAGGAACCGAACCTGTTCGGGCGCGGGAAGCGTGCCAAGTTCCAGTGGCAGTTCGGCCGCAACATCAACGACTTCAACCTCTCGTACACCGATCCGTCGTTCCAGGGCTCGCGGGTGTCCGGGACCATCGCGCTGTTCAACCAGCGGCAGCGCTACATCGTGGGCGACCTCGGGCGGCGGCAGCAGGCCGGCGGCTCGCTGCAGGTCGGGTTCCCGGTGTTCGGCTCCCGGTACACCCGGCTCTTCACCTCGTACAGCCTCATGAACATCAGCTACTCGGGCGGTTCGGCCAGCCTGCGCGAGGCCTACAACTGCACCGACTGCCTCAAGTCCACCGTGGGCTTCAGCCTCGTCCGCGACACCCGGATCGGGCTGCCGTTCCCGACGGCCGGGAGCCGGGTCACCACCAACCTCGACTTCACCGGCGGCATCCTCGGCGGCGATGGTCACTTCCAGAAGCTGGAGTACGAGGGTCAATGGTACGTGCCGCTCGGCTCGAAGGGCGGCTCGCCGCAGACCGGCGGCGGCATCCAGTTCGTGATGGGGCTGACGACCAAGGCGGGGTGGATCTTCGGCGACGCCGGGCCGTTCTTCACCGACCTCTATTCCATGGGCGGCGTGCAGTACGGCATCCCGCTCCGCGGCTACGAGGAGTTCTCCATCACCCCGAACGGGTACGACCCGTTCTCGAGCTCCAGCCGGGCCAGCGCCAACGCGTTCGGCCAGTCCTACGCGGCGTTCACGACCGAGCTCGGGGCGCGGCTGAGCCAGTCGCTCTACGTGAACACCTTCTTCGACGCCGGCAACGTGTACCGGACGCCGTCCCAGTTCGATCCGAACCGGCTCTACCGCAGCGTCGGCGTCGGGGTAGCTTTGATCTCACCGCTGGGCCCCATCGGCATCGACCTGGCCTACGGCATCGACCGGGTGAACGCCCTGGGCCAGCCGGCGCCCGGCTGGAAAATGCACTTCAAGATCGGCAACATTTTCTGAGACTGACGAACTCTTCCTTCTCGACACGAAAGCAGGAGTACACGATGGGACGGTACGTTTCGGCGCTCACGCTCGCCGGCCTGGTCGCCGGCGTCATGACCACCCCGCTGGCGGCCCAGCAGGCGCCCAGCAAGATCGCCTACATCAATTCCCGGCTCGTCCTCCAGGCCGCCCCGGGCTACACCAAGGCGGAGTCGCTCTACACCGCCGAGGTCGCGGGCTACCGCCTCGAGGTGCAGAAGATGCAGGCCAGCCTCGATTCCGCGGGCCAGGCCTTCCAGCAGAGCTCGGTGGTGCTGAGCCCCTCCGCGCGATCGGCCAAGCAGAAGGACCTCGAGGCCCAGCAGGCGCGGCTCGAGCAGCGCATGCAGGAGCTGCAGGACAAGGCGGTCCAGCGGGAGCGGGAGCTGCTCCAGCCGATCCAGGAGCGCGTCACGTCGATCGTCGAGGGCGTGCGGGCGGCCGGCGGCTACGCGATGATTTTCGACGTGGGCATCCAGAACTCGGGTGTCGTCGCGGCCGACCGGTCGCTGGACCTGACCCAGAAGGTCATCGACCAGTTGAAGGCCGGCGGCAACTGAGGCGGTGACCATTCCCAGGCTCACTGCGCAGGCGGTCGCCGACCTTGTCGGTGGCCGCCTGCTTGGCCATGGGGACCTCGCGCTGAGCGCGGTGGGACCCCTCGACCTGGCGGACGGCGACACGCTGTCGCTGCTCGCCGCCGGGCGCTACCTGCCGCAGTTCCGCGCCTCGGCGGCGGGGGCCGTGCTGCTGCGCGCCGAGCACGCCGGCGAGCCGGAGGGGCCGGCGACGCGCATCGTCGTCGAGGACCCGGGGCAGGCGATGCTGGCGGTCGTCCCGGTGCTCTATCCCGTGGCGCCGCCGGAGTGGGGCGTGCATCCCTCGGCCTCGATCGGCGCCGGCACCACGTGGGAGGGCGATGTGTCGATCGGCCCCGGCGTCGTGCTCGGCCGGCGGGTCCGGCTCGGCGCCCGCTGCCGGATCCGGGCCGGGGCGGTGCTGGAGGACGGCGTGGCGGTCGGCGACGACGCCGACATCGGGCCGAACGTCGTCTGCCACTCGGGGACCCGGCTCGGCCACCGGGTGCGCCTCAAGGCCGGCGCGATCATCGGCGGGGACGGCTTCGGCTTCGCCTCGGGTCCCGGCGGGCATGTGCCGGTCCGTCACGTGGGCGGCTGCGTCCTCGAGGACGACGTCCAGGTCGGCTCCAATTCGTGCATCGACCGCGGCAGCCTCGACGACACGGTGGTCGGCTCCGGCACCAAGATCGACAACCTCGTCCACCTGGCGCACAACGTCCGCATCGGCCGCGGGTGCCTGCTGATGATGGGCGTCGGGGTGTCGGGAAGCACCCGGATCGGCAACGGCGTCATCCTGGCGGGGCAGGTAGGCCTCGCGGGGCACATCAACCTGGGCGACCGGGTCCGGGTGAGCGCGCAATCCGGGGTGGGGCAGGACGTGCCCCCCGGCACCGACATGGGTGGCAGCCCCGCGCGCGGCCAGCGCGAGTACCTGCGGGCCCAGTCGGCCCTCTACCGCGTGGCCAAGATCATCAATCAGCTCGAAGACCTGGTGTCCAAGCGAGGTGAGCGTGGCTAGACGCACGATTCAGCGCACCGTGGCGCTCAGCGGGGCGGGGCTGCATACCGGCGCCGCGGTGACCGTCACGTTCCGGCCGGCTCCCGCCGGGCGCCGGGTCGTCTTCCGGCGGACCGACCTTCCGGACACGCCGGAGATCGCGGCGCGACTCGAGGAGGTCGAAGCCACCGACCGCCGGACCGTGCTCGGGCACGGCGCCCAGGCCATTCACACGGTGGAGCACGTCCTCGCCGCCGTCGGCGCGCTCGAGATCGACGACCTGTACATCGACCTCGACGGCCCGGAGCCGCCGGCGCTCGACGGGTCGTTCCGTCCGTGGGTCGAGGCGCTGCAGGGCGCCGGCGAGACCCTGCAGGACGGCGATCCCGTCATCTACCGCGTCCAGGCCCCGTTCACCGTCACCGAGGGCGCCTCGAGTTACGTAGTCTCGCCCGCGGCCGCGGGCCGGGTCACGGTCAGCATCGATTTTCCCCATCCGCTCATCGGCTCCCAGGCGGGGAGCTACGAGGTCACGCCGGCGGTGTTCGCCCGCGAACTGGCCGGCGCCCGCACCTTCGGGTTCGTCCACGAGGTCGAGCAGCTGAAGGCCAAGGGACTCATCCAGGGCGCCTCGACCGCGAACGCGGTGGTCCTCACCGAGACCGGGCTGGTCGAGGGGACGGCGCTGCGCTGGCCGGACGAGTTCGTCCGGCACAAGGCGGCCGACCTCATCGGCGACCTCACGCTGATCGGCGGCCGGGTCCAGGCGCACATCATCGCCACGCGGCCCAGCCACCAGGGCAACCTCGCGCTCTCCCGGGCGATCGCCCGCACCGGGCAGCGCGAGGGCGGGATCGCCATGGACATCGGGCGGATCCTCGACATCATCCCGCACCGCTACCCCTTCCTCCTCGTCGACCGCATCATCGAGATGGAAGGCAAAAAGCGGATCGTCGGCATCAAGAACGTCACGATCAACGAGCCGTTCTTCCAGGGGCATTTCCCCGGGCACCCGATCATGCCGGGCGTGCTGATCATCGAGGCGATGGCCCAGGTGGGCGGGATGCTCCTGCTCGGCTCCCTCATCGAGATGAGCGAGGAGAAGGTCATCTACTTCATGTCGCTCGACAAGGTGAAGTTCCGCCGCCCCGTGCTGCCCGGCGACCAGCTGCGCTTCGAGCTGGAAATGCTGCAGTTCCGCGGAAAGACTTGCAAGATGAAGGGCGAGGCGTACGTGGACGGGAAGATCGCCGTGGAGGCGGAGATGATGGCCGCCGTGGTGGACCGGTGAGCACCCGCGTCCATCCCACGGCGCTGGTGGATCCACGGGCGCGCCTGGGCGAGGGCGTGGAGGTCGGGCCGTTCGCCATCATCGGCCCCGACGTGATCGTGGGCGACCGCTGCCGCATCGGCGCGCGGGCGACGCTCGAGCGGTACGTGAGGCTCGCCGCCGACGTCTCGATCGGCGAGGGCACCATCCTCGGCGGCCCGCCGCAGGACTTCAAGTTCAAGGACGAGGAGACGTGGGTCGAGGTGGGGGAGGGCACGGTCATCCGGGAGTACTCGACCGTCAACCGGGGCACCGCCGCCACCGGCCGGACCATCGTCGGATCGAAGTGCTTTCTCATGTCCTACGTGCACATCGCGCACGACTGCCGGATCGGCGACCGCGTCATCATCGCCAATGCCACGCAGATCGCCGGCCACGTCACGATTCACGACTACGCGAACCTGAGCGGGCTCGCCGCCGTCCACCAGTTCGTCACCATCGGCAGCCACGCCTTCGTGAGCGGGTGCAGCCGGGTCAACCAGGACGTGCCGCCCTACGTGAAGGCGGCCGGCAACCCGATGGAGCTCTACGGGCTCAACTCGATCGGCCTGCAGCGCGCCGGGTTCAGCGCCGACACCATCGCGGGCCTCAAGCGCGCGTACCGGCTCTTCTTCAACTCCGACCTCAACCTCGGTCAGGCGGTCGAGCGCGCCCGGCTGGACCTGCCCGACGTGCCGGAGATCGAGCGCTTCGTGACCTTCATCGAGTCCTCCGGCCGGGGCGTGCCGGCGTGAGCGACGCGCTCCCGGTCGGCGTGATCGGCGTGGGGGCGCTGGGGCGGCACCACGCGCGGCATCTCGCCACCCTCGACGGGGCCCGTCTCGCCGGCGTCTACGACGCCAACCCGGAGACCGCCGCGCGCGTCGCGGCCGAGGTCGGGGCCCCGGCCTTCGGCGGGATCGGCGAGCTGCTCGACCAGGTGCGCGCGGTGTCCGTCGCGGTGCCGACCTCGCGGCACGCCGAGGTGGGGCTGCAGGCCCTCGAGCGCGGCGTGGCGGTGCTGATGGAAAAGCCCCTCGCCGCCTCCCTGGCGGAAGCCGACGCGCTCGTGGCAGCCGCGTCGCGCGCGCGGGTCACGCTGCACGTCGGGCAGGTCGAGCGGTACAATCGCGCCGTGCGCGCCGCGATGCCCCACATCGAGAACCCCCGGTACATCGAGGCCGAGCGCATCGCGCCCTTTTCCCCGCGCGGCACCGACGTCTCCGTCGTGCTCGACCTGATGATCCACGATCTCGACCTCCTGCTCGCGATGACCGGCGCCCCCGAAGTCGGCGACGTGCGGGCCGTCGGCGCCGCGGTGCTGTCGAATCATCTCGACATGGTCAACGCCCGGCTCGAGCTGCCGGGTGGCACGGTGGCCAACCTCACGGCGTCCCGCATCGGCCGGCAGCGCGTCCGGCGGATCCGGATCTACCAGGACACGGGATACCTCACGCTGGACCTCGCGGCGGGCACCGGGAGCTTCCTGCGGGTCCGTCCGGCGTTCCGGCGCGGCAGCGGGACCGCGCTGGAGGACGCCGTCGAGGAGGTGCCGCTCGAGGCGCCCGAGGGCGATGCGCTTCGCCTCGAGTTGACCGAGTTCGTGCGCGCGGCCGGCGGCCAGGCGAGCGCCGGTGTGAGCGGTGCGGAGGGAAGGGCGGCACTCGAGCTCGCTCTTCGCGTCGGTGGGGCGGTGCGGACGGCATGAGCGGCCCGGCCCCCCGGATCCTGGTCTCCGCGGGGGAGCCGTCCGGCGATCTGCACGGCGCGGAGGTGATCGCGGCGATCCGGGCCCGGCTTCCCGGCGCCCGGATCGATGCCGTCGGCGGGCCGCGCATGGCGGCCGCGGGCGCCACGCTCCTCTTCCCGATGGAACGGCTCAGCGCAATGGGCGCCGTGGAAATCGTGAGCCGGCTTCCCGCGCACCTCGGGTTGTATCGCCGGCTCGCCGCCGGATTCCGCCGCCGCGACTGGGACCTCTTCCTGCCGATCGACTACCCGGGATTTCACCTGCGGGTGGCGCGCGCGGCGCGCCGCGCCGGGGTGCCGGTGCTGTACTACATCCCGCCGCAGCTGTGGGCCTGGCGGCCCGGCCGGGCGCGGGCGCTCGCCGCCGCGGTGGACCGGCTGGCGGTGGTGCTCCCCTTCGAGCCGGCCTTCTTTGCCGGCGTGGGGCTTCCCGCGACCTACGTGGGGCACCCGCTGCTCGACCGGCCGGCGGCGCCCACGCGGGAGGAGGCGCGCCGGACGCTCGGGCTGCGGCCCGAGGCGCGCGTGCTCGCCCTCTTTCCCGGCAGCCGGGAGCAGGAGGTCCGGAGTCACTGGCCCACCTTCCTCGCGGCCGCCGAAGGATTGCGCGCCGAGGGGCGGTGCGATGACATCGTGGTGGCGACGACGCCGGCGGGTCACTACCCGGCGCCGGGTCACGCGCGGCTGAGCACCGATTCCCGCCTGGTGCTGGCCGCGTCGGACGCCTGCCTCGCCAAGTCGGGCACGACCACGCTGGAGGCGGCACTCGCCGACGTCCCGATGGCGGTGGCCTACCGGATGCACCCGGTCTCGTTCGCCCTCGCCCGCCGGCTGGTCACGGTCCAGTGGGTCAGCCTGGTCAATCTCGTGGCAGAGCGGGAGGTCGTGCCGGAACTGCTGCAAGAGCGCCTGACGGTCCCCGCGCTGGTGGACGCCATCGGTCCGCTCCTGGTGGCGGGGAGCCCGGCCCGGACGGCGCAGCTCGCGGGACTGGCCGAGGTGCGCCGGCGGCTGGGCACGCCCGGCGCCTCGGCGCGGGTGGCGGCGCTGGCGGCGGAGCTGCTCGCCGCGTGAAGATCAAGGTGCCGCCGAAGGCCGTGGAATGGATCGCACGGCCGATCGCGCGGGCGGTCGCGTCGACCTGGCGGTTCGAGCACGTGAACCGGGCGGCCTGGGACGCGCTCGAGACGAGCGGGCGGGGGTTTGCCTGCATGCTCTGGCACGAGGCCCTGCTGCCGCTCCTCTGGCACCACCGCTCGGCCAAGGCGGTGATCGTGGTGAGCCAGGCGCGCGACGGCCAGTATCTTTCGGACTTCGCCGTCTCGATCGGGTACCGGCTGGTCCGCGGCTCGAGCACCCGGGGCGCCCTCGGCGCCCTCCTGTCCGCGGCGCGCGAGCTGGAAGGGGGCGCCATCGTGGCGATGACGCCGGATGGGCCCCGGGGGCCCCGCCGCCAGCTGAAGCCGGGGATTCTCGCGGCGGCGCAACGCGCCGGGGTGCCGGTCCTGCCGGTCCACGGTGAAGCCGACCGTGCCTGGCGATTAAGTTCCTGGGATCGGTTCGCGGTCCCGAAGCCGTTCGCCCGGGTCAGGGTGGCGTACGGCACGCCGCTTTCGATCGGGCCCGGCGAGGCGGAGCTCACGGCGGCCCTGGCGCGTGCCGAGGCGGCGATGCACGAGGTGGAGAGGATGGCGCAATGGCCGGACGGCGCGGCGATTCCCACCGGCTGATCCGGTGGTTGTGGACGAGCCGGCGGCTGGACGCCCGCCTGGCGCGCGCCGCCCTGCTGCCGGCCGCCGGGCTCTGGCGCGCCGGCATGGGGATGCGGGAGTTGTCGTTCCGCCAGGGGTGGCGGGCCACGCACTCGCTGCCGCTGCCCTCGGTGGCGGTGGGCAACCTGACCGTCGGGGGCTCGGGGAAGACGCCGATCGCCTCGTGGATCGCGCGCCACTTCGCGGCCGGGGGCGTGCGGCCCGGCATCCTGCTCCGCGGGTACGGCTCCGACGAGGTGCTGGTGCACCGCCATGATGTCCCCGAGGCGGTCGTCGTCGCCGATCCCGACCGGGTGGCCGGCGCGGCGCGCGCGGCGGCGGAGGGGGCGGAGGTGCTCGTCCTCGACGACGCCTTCCAGCGCCTCGACGTCCGACGGGACCTGAACGTGCTGGTGGTGAGCGCAGAGACCACCCGCGCGGTGCGCTGGCCGCTGCCGGCGGGCCCGTGGCGCGAGGGATGGCACGCGATGTCCCGGGCCGATTTCGTCATCGTCACCCGGAAGCGCGCCTCGGCGGAGGCGGCGGCGGGCCTCGCCGCGGCCATCCGCGCGGAGGTATCGGTCCCGATCGCGATCGTGCACCTCGGGCTCCATCATCTCGAGGGGCTCGTCAGCGGGACGCGGCGCGGCGTCGAGGAACTGCGGGGGCTCCGGGTGGTCGCGGCGTCGGCGATCGCCGACCCGGACGCCTTCGTGGCCCAGGTGAAGGGAACCGGCGCCCAGGTGCAGGTGGCCACCTGGCGGGACCACCACGATTTCCGGGACGAGGACCTCGCCTGGCTCGCGCGCGCGGCGCGCAAGGCGGACCAGGTGGTCGTCACGGCCAAGGACGCCGTCAAGCTGCGTGACCGCTGGCCCGCCAGCGCTCCCGAGCCGATGGTAGCGATATTGGATGTTCGGTTCGAAACCGGGGGCGACGCCTTCATCACGGCGCTGGACGCGCTCGTCGCACCCGGGAACACGTTCTCACTAGGTCACCATACCCCACAGGCCCGGAGATTCCGGAGAGGAATATGAGCAGCGTAAGCGTGCGTGCCGGCCAGGACGTGGTCCGCCCCGAAAAGGACACCTTCCTGAGCGAAGAGAACCCCTTCGAGGCGATGATGTCGCGCTTCGACTATGCCGCCAAGCGGCTGAAGCTCGACGCCGGTCTCTACAAGGTGCTCCGCAGCCCTGAAAAGCAGATCACCGTCTCCATCCCGGTCCAGCGCGACGGCGGCGACGTGGAGGTCTACACGGGGTACCGGGTGCTGTACAACACCTCGCGCGGCCCGGCCAAGGGCGGCATCCGGTTCGACATGAACGTCACGCTGGACGAGGTCACCGCGCTCGCCGCCTGGATGACCTGGAAGTGCGCCGTGGTCAACATCCCGTTCGGCGGCTCCAAGGGCGGCGTCATCTGCGACCCGACCACGATGTCCATGGGCGAACTCGAGCGCCTCACCCGGCGGTACACGTCGGCCATCATCGACACCCTCGGCCCGGACAGCGACGTGCCCGCGCCCGACGTCAACACGAACGAGCGCGTGATGGCGTGGATCATGGACACCTACTCGATGCACAAGCGGCACACCGTCACGGCCGTCGTCACCGGCAAGCCGATCGAGATGGGCGGGTCGCAGGGCCGCCGGGAAGCCACCGGTCGCGGCTGCATGATCGTGACGCTGGAGGCCCTCAAGCGCCACGGGATGCCGGTCAAGGGCACGCGGGTGGCCGTCCAGGGGTTCGGCAACGTCGGCTCGGTGACCGCCGACCTGCTCTCCAGGCAGGGCGCCACCATCGTGGCGGTGGGCGACAAGTCGGGCGGCCTCTACAACGCCAAGGGGCTCGACGTAACCGACCTGCTGGCCTGGGTGAAGGACAAGAAGGTGCTCGCCGGATATCCGAAGGCCGAGGCGATCACCAACGACCAGCTCCTCACCTGTGCCTGCGACGTCCTGGTGCCCGCCGCCATGGAAAACGTCATCACCAGCAAGAACGCCGGCGACATCCAGGCCAAGATCATCTGCGAAGGCGCGAACGGGCCCACCACCGCCAAGGCCGACGACATCCTGGAGCAGAAGGGGATCTTCGTCATCCCGGACATCCTCGCGAACGCCGGCGGCGTCACCGTCAGCTACTTCGAGTGGGTGCAGGACCGCAGCGGCTACTTCTGGGACGAGGACACCGTCAACCGCCGGCTCGAGCGCATCATGGGCACGGCCTTCGACGAAGTGGCCACCATGGCCGACAAGCACGCCGTCAACATGCGGATCGCGGCCTACATGCTGTCGATCGAACGGGTCGCGTCGGTGCACCGGCTGCGCGGCATGTACGCCTGATCCGGCGGGGCCGGCGTGGATCTCTGGTTGCTGGCCGTCGGCAAGCTCCGCCCGTCGTACCGCGAGGCGTGCGATGACTACCTTCGGCGCGCCGGACGGCGCGCCGAGGTGCACGAGGTGGAAGTGCGTGAAGCGGCCCGGGCTCCGACCCGGGCCGTTCAACAGGCGGAGGAAGCCGACCGCCTGCGGCGCCGGCTGCCGCCGCGCGCCCGGGTCGTGGCGCTGGCCCGCGAGGGCCAAGGCTGGAGCAGCGCCGAGCTGGCCCGGCGGCTGAACCGCTGGCAGGAGGAGGCGCGGCCCCTGGCGTTCGTCCTCGGCGGCTCGACGGGACTCGACCCGGGCTTCCTCGCGGAGGCCGATGCCCAGTGGAGTCTCGGCCCGCTCACCCTGCCGCACGAGCTCGCCCGGGTCGTCGTGGCGGAACAGCTCTACCGCGCCGGCACGATCCTGCGCGGTGAGCCCTACCACAAGGGAGGCTAGGGCTGGCTGAATGGTTTGAGGAATGGTTCAACGAGGACTACCTCGCGCTCTACCCGCACCGCGACGCGGGCGAGGCCACGCGCATGGTGGGTCTCCTGACGCGCATCCTGCCCTGGCAGGCCGGGTGGCGCGTGCTGGACGTGGCCTGCGGTGCCGGGCGCCATGCCGCCGCGCTCGCCGCCGCGGGCGCGCGGCCCGTCGGGTTGGACCTCTCGCCGGCGCTGCTCCGGCGCGCCTGCGGCGCCGGGGTGCCGCTCGTCCGGGCGGACATGCGGCGCCTTCCGATCCGGGCGGAGTCCATGGACCTCGCGGTGAATCTCTTCACCAGTTTCGGCTACTTCGAGCGGGATGAGGAACACGCGGCGGTGTTGCGCGGCATCGCCGCGGTCCTCCGGCCGGGCGGCTGGTTCGTCATGGACTTCCTCAACGCCGACACGGTCCGTTCCGGCCTCGTTCCGGAGCAGGAGGTCGTGCTCGGCGGCGCCCCCGCACGCGTCACTCGCGCGTTGAGCGGAGGCGACCGATACGTGCACAAGACGATTCTCATGGCCGACGGCCGGCGGTTTGCCGAGCGCGTCCGGCTGTTCACCCCCGGGGAGCTCGACGCGATGATGGGAGCGGCAGGGCTCGACGTGCAGAGCACCCACGGCGACTACGAGGGCGGGCCGCTCCGGCCCGGCGCTCCGCGCGCCATCCTCGCCGCGCGGCGGAAGCGCTGATGAGGATTCTCCAGACGCCGATTGGCGCCCCGCCAGGGTGGCCGACGCCCGAGGCCGGCGGGTTCGACTCCCGCCTCTTGCCCGCGATCATCGCCGGGCCGGGGCAGGAGGCCCTCCGCGCGCGCCTCGGCGCGCCCGACGTGCTGGTGGTGACGACCGGGCAGCAGCCGGCGCTGTTCACGGGGCCCCTCTACACGATCCACAAGGCGCTCTCCGCGGCCGCGCTCGCGCGGGTACTCTCGAATCGCTGGAGCCGCCCGGTCGTCCCGATCTTCTGGGTGGCCGGCGACGACCACGACTTCAACGAGGCCAACCACGCCGCCTGGCTCACCGCCGACGGAGCGCTCCACGTCGAGCGACTCCCCGACCGGCCCGCGGAGGCGGCCCTCCGCCCGATGACGCGCGAGCCGCTCGGTGCCGGGGTGGAGGCCGCCCTGGCCGCCCTCGCGGGCGACCTGGCCCACCTGGAGGATCGCGAGCCGGTCCTGCGCTGGCTCGGCGCCCACTACCGGCCCGAGGCGACCTTCGCGGGCGCCTGCGGCGCCGCGCTGGCGGAACTGCTGGCACCGCTCGGCGTGCTCTGCATCGACGGGGGGCATCCCGCCCTCAAGGCCGCCGGCGCGCCGGTCGTGCGGCGGGCGCTCGAGGACGCGGCGGGCGTGGAGGCGGCGCTCGTCAAGCGGGCCGCCGACCTCGCGCAGGCCGGCGTGGACGCCGGCGTGTCGGTCGGCGACGGCGCCACCCTCGTCATGCTCGAGTCCGAGATGGAGCGGGACCGCCTCGTCCGCGACGGCGCCGGATTCAAGACGCGGCGGGGCGGGGAACACTACTCGCTCGCGCAGCTCAAGGAGATGCTCGAGCGCGAGCCGGAACGCCTGTCGGGCAACGTGCTGCTCCGCCCGGTCGTCGAGCGGAGCGTCCTCAAGTCGGTGGCCTACGTCGCAGGGCCGGGAGAGCTCCGGTACCTGGCGCTCGCGGACGCGGCCTTCCGCCGGCTCGGCGTGACGCCGCAGCTCCCGGTGCCGCGGTGGTCGGGGCTCCTGATCGAGCCGCGGGTCGACCGCGTGCTGGCCAAGTACGGCGCGTCGCTCGACGAGCTGATGCTGCCGGGGGCCCAGCTCGAGGCCCGCGTGGCCCGGACGCACCTCCCGGCGGAGGCGTCGGACGCCTTGGGCCGGCTCCGCGAGAGTCTCGAGCGGGAGTACGCGGTGATCGAGGACGCGGCCCGCCAGGTGGATCCCACGCTCGAGCGGCCCATCCAGGCGCTGAAAGGAAAGGCGCTTGCGGGCACGCACGACGCCGAGAAGAAGCTGGTCCAGCATCTCAAGCGGCGGCACGAGACCGAGACGGAGCAGATCGCGCGGGCGCGGACCGCCGTCCAGCCGGGAGGGCATCCGCAGGAACGGGTGCTCACGGTCGCGCCGTTCCTGGCCCGCTACGGCCACGGCCTGCTCGCGTCGCTGCTGGAGGTGATGGTCGCCTGGTACGACTCCGCCCTTGAGGGCGGAGCCCCCTCCCCGTAAGATCGTTCCATGCTCCTGCTCGGTCTGATCCTCCTCGTGGCGATGATGCTTCCGGTGTTGAGCATCGTCCTCGACTCGCCGTTCGGGCGCGCGCTGGCCCGGAAGGTGGACGGGCCGGAGACGCCGCCGCCCCCGCTGATCGAGCTCGCCAAGCGCGTGGAGCTGCTCGAGGGCGAGATCGACGACCTCAATCGTGCGGTCGAGGGTCTCAAGGAGGAGAACGCCTTCCTGCAGCGGCTGATCGAGGACGCCCCGGCGCGGCCCGCGCTCCCGCCGCGAACCTCCCCCTGACCACCGCGCCCTCCCGCCGGCCCGCGGCGATGGTCGCGGCGGGAATCTTCCTCAGTCGCATCCTGGGCCTGGTGCGGCAGCGGGCGTTCGCCCACTTCCTCGGCACGTCGGCCGCCGCGGACGCCTTCACGGCCGCCTTCCGCATCCCCAACCTCCTCCAGAACCTCTTCGGCGAGGGCGCCCTCTCGGCGTCCTTCATCCCGGTGTACGCCGGGCTGGTCTCGGGGAAGGAGCAGGAGGAAGCCGACCGGGTGGCCGGCGCGATCGGCGCGCTGCTCGCCCTGGCGGTGTCCGTCGTGGTGATCCTCGGCGTGGTCTTCGCGCCGGTGCTGGTCACGGTCATCGCCCCGGGCTTTGCCGGCGACAAGCGCGAGCTGACCATCCGGCTGGTCCGGATCCTCTTCCCCGGGGCGGGGCTGCTGGTGATCTCCGCCTGGTGCCTCGGCGTCCTCAACAGCCACCGGCGGTTCTTCCTGAGCTACGCCGCGCCGGTGGCGTGGAACGTCGTCATCATCGGCACGCTGCTCGTGTTCGGCCCGCGGCTGGGATCGGCGGACCTCGCCGTCGCCGCCGCGTGGGGCAGCGTGGCAGGGAGTCTCCTGCAGGTGCTCGTCCAGTGGCCCACCGTGCGCCACGTGGCGCCCACGATCCGGTTCCATCTCAGCGCATCCACGGTGCACGTCCGGACCGTGCTCGGCAATTTCCTGCCCGCCTTCGTCGGCCGCGGCGTCGTGCAGCTGAGCGCGTTCGTCGATGCGTTGCTCGCGACCCTGCTGCCGACCGGGGCCGTGGCCGCGATGGGGTACGCCCAGGCCATCTACACCATGCCGGTGAGCCTCTTCGGGATGTCGGTCTCGGCCGCGGAATTGCCCGTCATGTCCGGCGCGCGGGGCACGGCGGACGAGGTGGCGGCCTATCTCCGGGCCCGCCTCGATGGCGGACTCCGAAAGGTCGCCTTCTTCGTGGTCCCCTCGGCAATGGCGTTCCTGGCGCTGGGGCACGTCATCGCCAGCGCGCTCTACCAGACGGGCGAGTTCGGCGAGAAGGCCTCGATCTACGTGTGGGGAATCCTTGCGGGGTCGGCGGTCGGGTTGCTGGCGTCCACCATGGGGCGCCTGTACGCGTCGGCGTTCTATGCGCTTCGGGACGCCAAGACGCCGCTCCGCTTCGCGATGATGCGGGTGGTCGCGACCGGCGCGTTCGGCTGGTTCGCGGCGCTCCGGCTCCCGGGCCTCCTGGTCATCGGACCGGAGTGGGGCGCCGCCGGGCTCACCGCGTCGGCGGGCGTAGCCGGCTGGATGGAGTACGCGCTGCTCCGGCACCGGCTCCGCGAGCGCATCGGCCGCACCGGCCTCCCGAACGGCCTGCTGCCGCGCCTGTGGGCGTCCGCAATCATCGGCGCCGGGCTCGGCTGGTTCCTGCTTGGCCTCGTGCCGCACCTGCACCCGGTGCCCCGGGCCGTGCTGGTCCTCGGGGGCTACGGAATCGCCTACCTGCTGTCGACGGCGCTGCTCGGCGTTCCCGAGGCCCGCGCCATGCTTGGCCGCCTGGTCCGCCGCGGGGCGGACCGCCCGCGCTGACGCGGACGCCATGAGCGGCGAATCCCCCCCGGACAGTCTCCTCAGCCGGAAACTCGACACCCTGCCCGACGGCCCGGGCGTCTACCTGTGGAAGGACGCCGCGGGCGAGGTGATCTACGTCGGCAAGGCGAAGCGCCTCCGGTCGCGGGTGCGCAGCTACTTCGCGAGCGACCACGCCGAGAGTCCCAAGTCGCGCCTGCTGGTCCGGCACATCGCCGACGTCGAGACCATCGTCGTGCCGGACGAGGTGCAGTCGTTGCTCCTCGAGAACAACCTCATCAAGGAGTACCAGCCGCGCTTCAACGTGCGCCTGAAGGACGACAAGAGCTATCCGTCCATCGCGGTGACGGTGAAGGAGCCCTTCCCGCGCGTGCTGGTCACCCGGCGCCCCGACATCCCGGGGGCGAAGTACTTCGGGCCGTACACCGACGTCGCGCTGATGCGCCGCTCGCTCGCGCTCATCCGGCGGATCTTCACCGTGCGCAGCTGCAGCGACGACCTGCCCCGGGAGCGCCGCGAGCGCCCCTGTCTCGACTATCACATCGGCCGCTGCCGCGCGCCGTGCGTCGGCTGGCAGGACCAGGCCTCCTACCGGGCGATGATCGACGAGGTCCTCGATTTTCTCGAGGGGCGCACCGTCGACGTCCGCGGCAGGGTGCGGGACCTGATGGTGGCGGCGAGCGAGCGGGAGGATTTCGAGCGCGCCCGCGAGCTTCGTGACACCCTCAAGTGGCTGGACCGCGTCGAGGCGCCGGCGGGCGTGGAGATCACGGGGAGCGGTGAGGCGGACGTGATCGGCTACGCCCGGGACGGCGACGACGCCGTCGGGGTCCTGCTCCGGGTGCGGGAGGGTCGCGTCATCGGCCGCGAGCACCGCGTCCTCGAGAACGTCGAGGAGGTGCCCGACCCCGAGGTGCTCGCCGCGCTGCTGGCCCGCTACTATCTCCCCGCGGAGGGACGGGCGAACAGGCTGGTGCTGCCGTTCCCGCCGGCCGACGTGGAGGAGTTCGAGTCGCTGCTCGCCGGGGCGCACCTGGTCGTCCCCCAGCGCGGAAACGCGGGGCGCTGGCTCGAGCTCGCCGACCAGAACGCCCGGCACCTGCTCGAGAGCCTGCGCATCGAGTCGTTCGAGACCGATGAGCGCGCCGAGGACCCGGTCTACGCCCTCGGTCGCGACCTCGGCCTGAGCGTCGTACCGCGGAGCCTGGTCTGCGTGGACATCTCCACCAACCAGGGGCGGGACACCGTCGGTTCGCTGGTCTGGTTCGAGGCGGGCCGCCCCAAGAAGGCCGAGTACCGGAAGTTCAAGATCCAGGGCGTGGGGCAGCAGGACGATTTCGCCGCCATCCACGAGGTCGTCACGCGCTACCTCACGCGCCGGCGCGACGAAGGCAAGCATCTCCCCGACCTCGTCGTCATCGACGGAGGCAAGGGACAGCTCGGCGCGGCCCGCGACGCGGCGGACGCCGCCGGTTTCGGTGCGCTGCCGATCGTGTCGCTCGCCAAGCGGGAGGAGGAAGTGTTTCTTCCGGGCCGCTCCGACGGGCTGAAGCTGAGCCGCCGGGCGCCCTCGCTGCGCCTGCTGCAGCGCGCCCGCGACGAGGCCCACCGGTTCGGGGTGGCCTACAGCCGCAAGCGGCGGAGCCAGCGGACCATCACGTCCGAATTGCTGGACATTCCCGGCGTCGGCCCCACCAAGCGGACGCGGCTCCTCGAGCGGTTCGGGAGCCTTGCCGGGGTGAAGACGGCGAGCGCCGCCGAGATCGCGGCCGTCCCCGGGTTCTCCACGACGCTCGCCGAACGCATCCTGGTCGCGCTCCGCTCGCGCGCCTGAGGCCGACACCTCCACAGCGAGGACCCTGCATTGGACTGGATTCTGGAATGCGTGGCGTGTGGCGCGACGAGCAGTGCCGAAGGCCTGCCCACGGTCTGCGTCTGCGGCCAGCCCTGGCTGGTCCGGTATCCCCATCGGCGGCCGGGCATCCGGCAGCGCGCCGAAGTGCGGCGCCGGCACTCGATGTGGCGGTTCCGCGAGTTCCTCCCGCTCCGTCCCTTCGAGGAGCCGGTCTCCCTCGGGGAGGGCGACACGCCGCTCCTCCCGCTGCGCCGCACCGGCGCGCGGATCGGGGTGACACGCCTGCTCCTCAAGGACGAAGGCACCAACCCGACCGGGTCCTTCAAGGCGCGCGGGCTGAGTGCCGCCATCACCCGCGCCACCGCCGCCGGGGCGACGCGCTTCACGTTGCCGACGGCGGGCAACGCCGGCGTGGCGGCCTCGGCCTACGCCGCGCGCGCCGGGGTGCAGGTGCGGGTCTACGCGCCGGAGAGCACGCCTGGCACCATTCTCTCACAGATACGGGCGTTCGGGGGCGAACTCGTCCTCCTCAAGGGACACATCGGCGACTGTGGCAGGGCCAGCAGGGCGTGGGCGGCGGAGGTCGGGGCGTTCGACCTGTCCACTCTGCGGGAACCCTACCGGATCGAGGGCAAGAAGACCCTGGGCCTGGAACTCGCGCTCCAGCTTGCGTGGAAGATGCCCGATGTCATCCTGTATCCGACCGGGGGCGGCACCGGGCTCATCGGGATGTGGAAGGCGTTCCTCGAACTGAGGGAGCAGGGGTGGGTGGAAGGGGACCTGCCGAGGTTCTACACCGTGCAGTCCAGCGGCTGCGCCCCGATGGTGCAGGCCTTCCTGTCGGGAGCCGACCGCGCCGAGCCATGGGCGGACCCCGTCACCGCCGCAAGCGGCCTTCGGGTTCCGGCCCCGTTGGGAGATCGCCTGATGCTTCGGGCGCTGCGCGAAACCGGCGGCGGAGTGGTGGCCATCGACGACCCCGTGCTGCTCGAGGCGGCGCGATTGGTGTCGCGCGAGGAGGGAGTCGACGTTTCGCCCGAGGGCGGGGCCGCGCTGGCGGCGGTCGAGCACCTGGTCGAGCGGGGCGAGGTGGACCGGGGAGAAACGATCGTCGCGTTCAACACGGGGGCGGGGTGGCTGTACCGGGAGCCTGATGGTTTGCGGGCAAGCCCCTGAGGGGCGATATTTACAAGTCTATGCATGACAGCCGTTTTGCCATCATCGACCCCGCCTCCGGGATCAGCGGCGACATGCTGCTCGGAGCCCTGGTGGATCTGGGGGCGGGGGAGGACTGGCTGCGCGGCCTGCCCGCCAGGCTCGGGTGCCCCGAAGTGACGGTGGAGCTGGGCAGCGCCGATCGGGCCGGGCTCCGCGCCCGCCAGGTGACGGTGCGCCTCCCCGGCGGGCGGGTGGAGGCGCCGGCGGCTCTCCTGGCGGCCGCTCACGCGCACGATCATGGCCATGAGCACGGTCACCACCACCCGGACCGGCCTGCCCACGGCCCGCACCGCCGGGTGAGCGAGCTGGTGGAACGGATCCAGCAGGCGCCGCTCTCGGCGTGGGTCCGGGATCGGGCGGTCCTGGCCTTCCGCCTCCTGGGAGAGGCCGAGGGACGCGTTCACGGCGTGCCGGCAGACGCGGTGCAGCTCCACGAGGTTGGGGCCCTGGACGCGCTCGTGGACATCGTGGGGGGCATCGAGGGATTCGAGCGCCTCGGCATCCGGCAGATCTACCGGCGGCCGGTGGCAGTGGGGTCGGGATGGGTGCAGGCCTCGCACGGCGTGATGTCGGTGCCGGCACCGGCGACCGGAATCCTGCTCGAGGGGATCGAGATCGGCCCCAACGGCCCCGTCACGGGCGAGGCGACGACCCCGACCGGCGCGACCTTGCTCCGGGTGCTCACCGAGGAGGCACCGCCGGCGCACTGGCGGGCCCTGGCGACGGGCTGGGGAGCGGGTGGGCGCAATCCGGCCGGGTATCCGAACGCGCTGCGCGTGATGCTGGCGGAGTCGTCCGCCGAGGCGGGCGAGGTGGTGGTCACGACCACCGACCTCGACGATCTCAGCCCGGAGTACCTGGAGCCGGTGCGCGCCGAGTTGTTTCGTTCGGGCGCGCTGGACGTGCAGGTCTGGACCACGATGGCGAAGAAGGGCCGGCCGGGGTTCCGGCTGGAGATCGTGTCGGAACCCGGTGTGGCCGACGCGCTCGCCGCCGTCCTCTTCCGGCACACGACGACGGCGGGGGTCCGGCGCTGGACGGCGGGCCGGGTGACGCTGGCCCGGCGACAGGTCGAGGTGACCACCCGCGAAGGCCAGCTGGTGCGGGTCAAGGTGCTGGAAACACCCGACGGCGTTCGGTTGAAGCCAGAGTACGACGATGTCATCGCGGCGGCCGCCCAGTCCGGGCGCCCCGCGCTCGAGGTTTCGCAGGAGGCGCAGCAACGCGCCCAGGATCGGGTGGCCCGCGATTCGGCGCCGCCCTCGACAGCCAACTAAGGAGTGACCATGCGGAAGGTGCTTGCCGGACTGCTGCTGATCGCCGGTGTGGCGACGGGATTCGCCGCCCGGGCGGAGGGGCAGGCGGCGAACGTGCGTGTGGCCCAGGCCCAGCCGGGCACGTGGGCGATGCCCAGTTGCGGGCTGGACAAGGGCAACTTCCTCGTCAGCAGCGGGGCGACCTACCTCAGCACCGGCGTGCAGCAGAGCGATCCGACCAAGCGGGCGCACCAGTTCAGCGAGGCGCAGCGCGTGTTGCTCGACGCCATCAGCAAGGGGCAGGCGGGGGTCTCGGGGGCGTGGTATCTCCTCGGCCGCGCCTACCTGTACCGGGGCGACCTGGTGGGCGCCGACACGGCGCTGGCCCGGGCGCAGCAGTTGACGCCGGCCTGCACCAAGGACATCCAGACCACGCGCCGGATCACCTGGATCCCGCTGGTCAACGCCGGTGTCCAGTTCATGAAGGACAAGAACGCCGATTCGGCGGTGGTGGTCTTTCAGCAGGCCAACCTGATCTACCAGGGTGAACCCAACGCCTTCACCAACCTGGGCGTGCTCTACAACACGACCGGGCAGCCGGACAGCGCGATCGTCTACTTCCAGAAGGCGGTCAACGCGGCCGGCACCGACCCCAAGGGCGCGGACGCCCGCGACCAGGCGCAGTTCAACCTGGCCGCGCTGCTGAGCAACCAGGACCGCTGGCCCGAGGCGGTGGCGGCCTGGCAGCAGTACCTCAAGTGGAAGCCGGACGACACCGAGGCGAAGAAGGGGTACGCGCGCGCCCTGCGGGCCAGCGGCCAGCCGGATGCCGCGGCGGAGATCGAGCGGGGATTGATCGCCGAGGGAGCGGGGGCCGAGGTCTCGACGGACGACCTGATGACGGCCGGCGTGAACTTCTTCAACGACAAGAACTACGCGGAGGCGGCCGAGACGTTTGGCCGCATCGTCCAGCGCGAGCCCTGGAACCGCGACGCGCTGTTCAACATGGCCAACGCCTACCTGGGCGCGGGCAACGGCCCGGAGCTGGTCAAGGCCGGCACCGCGCTCAACGCGATCGACCCGATGAACGAAAGCAGCCTGAAGCTGCTGGCGCAGGGGTATCAGCTCGAGAAGAACCAGGACCAGACCATCAAGCTCTACACCGCGCTCGAGGCGCTGCCGTTCTCGGTGACGGTGGACCTGCTCTCGCTGCAGAGCGGCGGTGCGAAGATCTCGGGGAAGGCGGTCGGCCGCGAGGCACGGGCGATCGACACCAAGCCGCTCGCGCCGCACCCGGTCACGCTGGTGTTCGAGTTCATCGACAAGGACATGGCGGTGGTGGCCTCGAGCGAGCGCGTCATCCCGAAGCTGAACCCCGGGGAGACCTCCGCGTTCGAGGCTGAGGGCCTGGGCACGGGCATCGTGGGCTGGCGGTATCACGCGAAGTAGGGAAACTCGCGCGCCGGGCCGCTCGCCGGCCCGGCCGCCCGATTGACACGCCCCGGGTCCCGGGGCGATTTTCAGGAGGTTGCGGGCGTAATTCAGTTGGTAGAATGCCAGCTTCCCAAGCTGGACGTCGCCGGTTCGAGTCCGGTCGCCCGCTCTGTTGTCCCGAACCGACCACCCCCGTCGAGCCCTCCGGCTCGGCGGGGGTGCTTGCGTTCCGGGGCGCTTGACGCCGGCTTGACGGGCCGGGGCGAACATCGGGGCGTCACCGTGGGGGCGTCGCCGGGGCGGGCGTGGCGGGGCGAAGCCTGATTCATCCGAATCTCACGATTCCCCTACAGTGGCGGCCGATCTATTGATGCTGGCTGCGTCGCGCCGATCGTGCGCGCCGGAGCCGCCCCCATCCAGGAGGACCCCATGAAGCACGCGCTGCGGTATCTCGCACTGCTGGCCGTCATCCTCGGGCAGGCCTGTTCCGACGAGGCCTCGCCCACCGCTCCGGCGCTCGCCGACGGCGCCGTCATCGACGAGCAGCTCGGGCGTGGCGACGGCCCGGGAGACCTCACGGTCATGACGCAGAACCTCTACGTCGGCGCCGACGTCGACGCCGTCATCACCGCCATCGCCACCCCCGACCCCGACGACGACATCCCGGCGCTGCTGACCGCCGTGGCCACGGTGGAGCGTACCGACTTCCCGGCCCGGGCCAACGCCTTGGCGCGCGAGATCGCGCGGGAGCGTCCGCAGGTCGTCGGCCTGCAGGAAGTCTCCACGCTGGTCGTGGAGCTCCCGCCGCTCGGCGTCAGCATCCACCAGGACTTCCTCCAGATCCTCCTCGACGCGCTCGACGCCCGGGGCCTCCACTACACGCCCGCGGTGGTCGGCCAGAACCTGGTCGCCACGCCGGCGCCCGGCATCAGCCTGACCGACTACGACGTCATGCTGGTCGACGCGCCGCGCGTGCAGGTGCTCTCGTCGTCGGCGCACCGGTTCAGCGTGAACCTGGGCGTCGTCGCACCCGGAGTGGACCTGGAGCGGGGCTGGGTCGAGATGGTCGCGGTGATCGGCGGCCAGACCTACACCTTCGCCAACACGCACACCGAGGGCACCGGCCCCCAGGAGCTCCTGCTGCAGCTGCACGCGGCGCAGATCTCCGACATCGTCGCCTCGCTGGGCACGGCCTCGCCCGCCGTCGTCATGGGCGATTTCAACTCTCACCCGGATTCGCCGGCGTACCAGGTCATGCTGGGCGGGGGCTTCACCGATGTGTGGGCCGCGCTTCGTCCGGGCACCCGGGGCTACTCCTGCTGCCAGCTGGCGGACCTGTCGAATCCGAGGAACACCTTCGTCGAGCGGATCGACTACATCTGGACCCGGGGCCTCGGCGAGGCCCGCGGCCGGCATTCGCTGCTCGGCCAGGTGCAGCTCTACGGCGAGGTGCCTTCCGACCGCATCAGGAACTCCGCCGGCGACCGGATCTGGCCCTCGGATCACGCGGGGCTGATCGCCAACGTCATGCAGGTGCGGGGACACGACCGCTGATTGGTGACCGGGCCACGCGGCGCCATGCCCGCGGGCTGCCGTGGGACGCCGCCTCCTTCGGGGGGCGGCGTCGCCATTTCCGGGGTCAGCGGCGGGTGGGGCGGGGCCCGTAAACGGGGGAGACGCCGTGGGCCCAGGCCGCCCACAGGGTGAGGATCGTGGTGATGCCGGCGATGGTGCGCTTTTCCTGGCCGTCGGGGACGACCAGGCCGTAGGTATCGGCGACGAAGTGCAGGTTGTACAGGAGCTTCTTGGCCGCCCGGTGATCGATGTTGCCGTGCCAGTAATCGACCTGCTCGATGATCATCTCCTCGTGACGCCGGAAGAACTCGCCCAGGGAAAAGACCTTCCGGCTCAGGGGCGTGCGGGTGCGGCACAGCACCAGCAGGTCCCCCAGGTACACGTCCCACGACTCGGCGAGCTGCCGGTTGGTGGCCCGGCGCAGCACCCGTGCCCGCGCCAGGGAGAATTGCGCCTTGGTCCGCCGGCGGACCCGCGGCACCACGGGATGGAGGTCGTAGAAGGTGTGGACCACCGTGTCGTCCACCTCGTCGTCCTCGTGATACACCCACATGCGCCGGAGCGTCGGCCAGTCGGCGATCGTCACCACCTTCTTTTCCCGGCTGTCGAGGAGGATGAACTTGCCCTGCTCGACGTTCACGGCGGTCAGCCAGTGACTCCATTCGTCCACGCAGAGCAGGACCGGGATGCCCCGCCGGAGATAGCGGACGAGTTCCGACCTTGCGTGGGCCTCCTGGTGACGCCGGATCATGAGGATGTCGCAATCGAACCGGCGGGCCGCCCGGCCGAGCTGGAGCTCGTCCGTGCCGTGCCACCAATGGCTGCCGGCCAGCTTGCTGATCTCCTTCTCGTCCTTGAGCACGCCGAGGGTCACGAGGGCGTGCTTCAGCGCGAAGGGGCCGCACTGCCAGATGTTGGGTTGTGGGTATATTCCCATGTCCGATCCGGTTCGGGGCTGCAAAAAGGTAAGCGGATGAGGGAATGATGCCTACGGCACGCACGCGCGGCTCGGTAGTGGTCCTCTACAACAGCGTGAGCGACGAGGGGTACGACGCCCTGAAGCACGTGGACCCCGCCACGCTCGGCTTCACGCCCGCCTACGACATCGCGGTGGCCACCGTGGCGGAGGAGTACGAGGCGATCATCGCCGCGCTCCGGAAAGAGCGCTTCCAGGCCCGCGGCGTCAACCTCGAGGACAAGATCGCCAACCTGGAGCGGCTCGTCCGCCGGGGCCACCCGGACGTGGTGTTCAACCTGGTGGAGTCCTTCTACGATAACGCCGACCTCGAGCCGGCGGTGGCTGGCTTCCTCGACCTGTACCGGATCCCGTATACCGGCGCGACGCCGATGGCCCTCGCCATCTGCCGCCGCAAGGGGCTGATGAAGCAGTTGCTGCTGGCCAACGGCGTCCCCACCCCCCGCTATCACCAGCTCTGGAAGCCGAAGATCGCCGTCCGGCACGGGCTGCACTATCCGCTCATCGTCAAGCCGGCGCGCGAGGACGGCAGCGCCGGCATCACGGGCGCGAGCGTGGTATACGACCGGCCGCAGCTGCTGACGCAGCTCGAACGGGTGTTCGCGGAGTTCGGCGCCCCGGTGCTGGTCGAGGAGTTCATCGAGGGACGGGAGTTCCACGTCGCGATCCTCGGCAACGACCCGCCGGTCATGCTGCCGCCGCTGGAATACGACTTTTCCAACCTGCCGCCCGACACGCCCACCGTCATCAGCTACGCCGCCAAGTGGGATCCGCTGGCCGAGGTGTTCCACCGCGTGGATTCGCAATGCCCGGCCGACATCCCGAAGCGGCTGGAAAAACGGATCGAGGAGATCGCGCTCCGGGCCTATCGCGTGGCGGGATGCCGGGACTACGCGCGCCTCGACTTCCGGGTCTCGAAGGACAACCACGTGCACGTGCTCGAGGTGAACCCGAACCCGGACCTGACCGAGGGCGTGTCGTTCATGCACTCGGCGGAGGAGGCCGGTCATTCCTTCTCCAAGACGCTGCGGCTCATCGTCGAGATGGCGCTGGGACGCCGCGCATAGGGCGCCGACCCTCCACATTGCAGCCCGATGCCGAGTATATTGTGGCCGTTGCGCGTCGGGGTGGGGAACCGACGCGCTCGTCCCGGAGGCCCCAAATGCAGTACTCACCCATCTGAAGGAGCAGGACATGCGCAGCATGCAGGGTCGGATGTTCGCAGCGGCGGCGCTCGTGGCGCTGGCCGCGTGCGGCAAGGAAAAGCAGCCCGAGGCCACGCCAGCCGCGGCGCCGGCTCCGGCAGTCACGTCGCCGGTCGTGTCATCTCCCGCGAGCGCCACGACGATCGCTCGGGCCGCCAAGCCGGGCGTCCCCAAGAAGGGCGTCACCATGGCCACCAGCATCGGCACCGGGCCGCTGGCGGAGAACACCGCGCAGGCCGGCGATGCGGGCGACTCGTCCTGGGTCGAGCAGATCGACGTGGACGGCGACAGCACGGCGGAGCAGGCGACCTTCCTGTGGGACGACGAGACCAAGATCCTCTACATCGGCGGCCAGGACGACGAGGTCTGCGTTAACGGCGGCACGGCGAACCTCGCCACGCTGACGGCGCTCTTCGCGGCCGGCAACGTCCGTGGGGCCCCGGTCGGCTCCGGCTGGAGCGCCGACTACGTAGACGCCACCCAGTGCGGCGCGGCCTCCCCGGTTCTCTGGGGCGAGCGGTTCGACTCGACCGGCACGGTGACCAAGGCCGGCGTGGCCACCATCGACCCGGCCACCGGCGATCTGGTGATCACCACCGCGACCGACTCGACGATGACCACGACCACCGTGGCTCCGGCCCCGGCTCCGGCTCCGGCCAACTAGCCCGCGTCGACTCGCCGCGGAACCTGTTCCGCGTCCGAAGCCCCGTCCGGGATCGCATTCCGGACGGGGCTTTCGCGTGCCCCGGGCACAATCCACAGCGCTGGAGGCATTACGTGAGGTGTGAAGCCCTAACCCTTGATATTGTAAGACGATCCGTGCATCTTTGCCATGAGCCCAGTCGGGGCTCCCTCGCTTCGACCTCAGGACGTGTGGATGATTCGCGTGAACGCAGTCGAGCCCGGTTCCCTCGGTGAGGAACTCGGTCTGGCGGTCGGAACGGAGTTGCTGTCCGTCAACGGTCGGCAGTTGGAAGACTTCCTCGACTGGGAGTTCCTGACCGCGGAAGAGGCGTTCACCTTGCACGTCCGCCAGCCCGACGGGCAGGAAATCGAGTTCGACATCGAACGGCCGGAGGGCCTGCCGATGGGGGTGGGGCTGGAACCGCCGCGGATCCGCCGTTGCGCCAACCGCTGTGATTTCTGCTTCGTCGACGGCCTGCCGACGGGCCTGCGAGATACCCTCTACATCCGCGACGACGACTACCGGCTCTCCTTCCGGTACGGCAATTTCGCCACGCTGACCAACCTCAAGCCGCGCGACGTCGAGCGCATCATCGAGTACCGGCTCTCGCCGCTGTACGTGTCGGTACACGCCACCGACCCGACCGTCCGCCGCTGGCTCCTCCGCAATCCGACCGCGCCGGACGTGCTCGAGCAGCTGCGCGGCTTCGCGGCGCACGGGATCCAGTTCCACACCCAGATCGTGATGTCGCCGGGCGTCAACGACGGCCCGGTCCTCGAGCGTTCGCTGGACGACCTCTACGCCTTCGGGTCGTCCGTCCTCAGCGTGTCGGTGGTGCCGGTCGGCCTGACGGAGTTCAGCAAGCACCACCTGGTGCGCGAGCCGACGGCGGAGGAGTGCGCCGCCGCCGTGGCGCTGGTCGAGCGGCACGCCGCGATGTCCCGCGCGGAGCGGGGCATTTCGTGGTGCCTCGGCGCGGACGAGCTCTACCTGCGGGCCGGGCTCCCCCTGCCGGGCCCCGAGGCCTACGACGATTTCGACCAGGTGGAGAACGGCGTGGGGTCGGTGCGCTACCTCCAGCAGCGCATCCGGGAAGGGGCCGCCGGACTCGCCCACCTGGCCGGCCGTCGCGTGGCGGTCCTCACCGGGACCTCGATGGGCCCGCTGATGCCCCAGGTCCTGGCGCCCTTGGCGGAGGCCACCGGCGCGACGTTCGAGCTCCTGGTACTCGAGAACACCCTGTTCGGGCCCTCGGTGACCACGGCCGGGCTGCTCCCCGGCGCGGCGTTCCTCGCCGCGCTCCGCGACCGGAACGACCTCGACCTCGCGCTGCTGCCCGCCGAGAGCGTCAACGACGACGGGCTCTTCATGGACGACCTCGACGCGCACGCGCTGCAGGCGCAGCTGCCGGTGGAAATCCGCTTCTCCCATCATTTCACGGACGCGCTCGCCGCGCCGGTGCCCGCATGAGCATGCCGACCGTCGCCGTGGTGGGGCGCCCGAACGTGGGGAAGTCCACCCTGTTCAACCGTCTCATCGGGGGTCGCAAGGCGATCGTCTCCGACCAGCCCGGCACCACCCGGGATCGCCACTTCGGCGCGGCCGAATGGGGGGGACGGCGTTTCTGGCTGGTGGACACCGGCGGGCTGATGCCGGATTCCTCCAACTCGATGGACAAGGCCATCCGTCACCAGGTGGAGCTCGCGGTGGAGCAGGCCGACCTGGTGGTGCTGCTGGTGGACGGCAAGGAAGGCTTCAATCCGGTGGACGCGGAGATCGCCTCCCAACTGCGCCGCGCCAAGCGCCCGGTGCTGGTGGCGGTGAACAAGCTCGACGACCTCCCCGACACCACCGCCCACATGGCCTTCTACAAACTCGGCCTCGGGGATCCGATCCCGCTCTCGGCGGCCATCGGCAAGGCGAGCGGCGACCTGCTCGACGCCATCGTCGAGCGGCTCCCGGTGCCGCAGGCCGGGGAACTCGACGAGGCGATCAACGTCGCCGTCGTGGGCCGGCCCAACGTGGGGAAGTCCTCGCTCGTCAACCGGCTCCTCGGCGAGGAGCGGTTCGTCGTCTCCCCCGAAGCCGGCACCACGCGCGACGCCGTGGACTCCGTGATGCGGGCCCATGGCAGCCTGTTCAACTTCATCGACACGGCGGGCCTCCGGAAGCGCGCGCGGGTGAGCGAAGACGTCGAGTTCTACTCGACGCTCCGCACCCAGCGCGCGATCGAGCGGGCCCAGGTGTGCGTGCTGGTGATCGACGCCGCCCTCGGCCTCCATACCCAGGACCTCCGGATCGCGACCGAGGCGTGGGACCAGGGCTGCGGGCTCATCATCGCCGTCAACAAGTGGGACCTGATCGAGGAGAAGGACTCCAACACCGCGAAGCGGGGCGAGGAGGAACTGCGCGAGAAGGCGCCCTTCCTGCAGTACGTGAAGTTCGTGTACCTCTCGGCCGCGACCGGCCAGCGGGTGCACCAGCTGCCGGAGCTGATCCTCGAGGTGGCGGCGGCCCGGGAGCGGCGCATCGCCACCGCCGAGGTGAACAAGGTGCTCGAGGAGCTGGTGCAGAGGTCGAACCCGCCGCAAAAGCCGGGCGAGGAGGTCAAGCTGCTGTACGCCTCGCAAGTCGGCACCGCGCCGCCGGTGTTCGCCATCGTGTGCAGCCGGCCGGACGCGATCCCCGAATCGTACGAGCGCTACCTGATCAACGGCTTCCGCAAGGCGTGGTCCTTCGAGGGCTCGCCGCTCCGGCTCAAGTTCAAGCGGCGCTCGGGGCGCAACCCGTGACACCCGCCGAGGCCGTCGTCCTGGGGCTGTCCTACCTGATCGGGGCCATGCCCACGAGCTATCTCGCCGGGAAGTGGTTCCGCGGCATCGACCTCCGGGAGCACGGCAGCAAGAACCTTGGCGCGACCAACGTCTTCCGGATCATGGGGTGGAAGTTTGCCGTGCCCGTGGCGCTGATCGACATCGCCAAGGGCGCCGTGCCGGTGCTGGTGCTGGCCCCCGCCGTGAGCACGAGCGCGTTCTTCCCGCTCGTCTGCGGTGTCCTCGCCGTCGTGGGCCACGTCTTCTCCGTCTTCGTCGGGTTCAAGGGAGGGAAGGGGGTCGCGACGAGCGCCGGCGTCGTCCTCGGCATGGCTCCCCTGGCCGTGGGACTCTGCCTGCTGGCCTGGGTGCTGCTGGTGTGGCTTTCCGGCTATGTGTCGCTGGGGTCGATCGTGGCCGCCGGGCTCTTCCCGGGCGTGGTGTGGTTCCTCTATCCGGAGCGGCGTCCCACCATCTGGATCTATGTGGCGCTGGCCGCGGTGATCATCTGGATGCACCGCGCCAATATCGGGCGGCTGCTGGCGGGCACCGAGAACCGCTTCGGCCGGGGCGACAGGACGAAGGGGGCGCCGTGACTCGCATCGGCGTGCTCGGCGCGGGCAGCTGGGGCACCACGCTCGCCGACCTGCTCGTCCGGAAGGGTCACGACGTGCGGCTCTGGGCGTACGAGCTCGAGGTCGTCGCTTCCATCAACACGCGACACGAAAACGAGCCGTTCCTCGCGGGCCGGGCGCTCGACCGCCGGCTGGTGGCCGTGTCGGATCCCTTCGAGGCCGTGGAGGGCGCGCCGATCGTCCTCTCCGCCGCACCGAGCCACGTGGTGCGCTCCGTCACGGCGCCGCTGGAGCCCGCGATCGGCCGGGACGCCATCATCGTGAGCGCCACGAAGGGGATCGAGTCGCCCAGCCTCTCGCTCCCGCACGAAGTGCTTGCGGAGACGCTGCCGGGCCGCCCGGTCGTCGCACTGTCGGGGCCGAGCTTCGCCTCGGAGGTGCATGAAGGGCAGCCGACCGCCGTGGTGGCCGCCGCGCTGGATCCGGACGTGGCGGCCGCGGTGCAGGAGGCGTTCACCACGCCGAAGTTCCGGGTGTACTCCAACGACGACCTCGTCGGCGTGGAACTCTGCGGCGCGCTCAAGAACGTGATCGCCATCGCCGCCGGCATCCTGGAGGGGCTGGGGCTTGGCAACAACCCGCGGGCGGCGCTCATCACCCGCGGCCTGGCGGAGATCACGCGGCTGGGGCTGGCCATGGGCGCCCGCCCGATGACCTTTGCCGGGCTGGCCGGGATGGGCGACCTCATCCTCACCGCGACCGGCGCGCAGAGCCGCAACCGCACCCTCGGCGTGGCGCTGGCGCAGGGGCAGGGCCTGGCGGAATACACCGCGGCGCACCGCACGGTCGCCGAGGGCGTGAACACCGCGCGCTCGGCGGCGGGCCTGGCCGCACGGCACGGCGTGGAGTTGCCGATCACGGCGCAGGTGGCCGCGATCCTCTTCGAGGGGAAGGAACCGCGGCAGGCGGTGTCGGAGTTGATGGAACGGACCCCCAAGGCGGAGCAGTGGCGGTGACACAATCGCACCCGACCCAGGAGTTCTTCTCGATCGGCGAGGTCTGCGCGCTCACCGACCTGAAGCCGCACGTCCTCCGGTACTGGGAAAGCCAGTTCCGCTTCCTGAACCCGGCCAAGAACCGCTCCGGCAACCGGGTGTACAAGAGCCGCGAGGTCGAGCTCATCATGCTGGTGAAGCACCTCCTCTACGGCGAGAAGTACACCATCGAGGGGGCCCGGCAAAAGATCGAGCAGTACCGGCGCACCGGGGAACTGCGCGGCGCCGCGCGCCGAGCGATGGGCACCGAGACGGTGCGGGAGCTCCGGCAGGAAGTGGACGACATCCTCCGGATCCTCGAGGGCCGGGCCGCCGCGGTGCGGAATCGGGACGAGGCCGCGGGCTAGATGCACATCCTGGTCAGCAACGACGACGGCATCCTCGCGCCGGGGATCGGGCTCCTGGCGGAGGCGTGCCGGACCGTCGCGCACGTGACGGTGGTGGCCCCTGACCGCGAGCAGAGCGGCACCAGCCACTCCCTCACGCTGCACCGTCCGCTCCGGGCGTCGCTCCGCCCGGACGGCGCCTACCAGGTGGACGGGACGCCCACCGACTGCGTGCTGCTCGCCGTGAACGCCCTCCTGCCGACGCGGCCTTCCTTCGTCTTCTCGGGCGTCAACCAGGGTCCCAACATGGGCGAGGACGTGCTGTACTCGGGCACGGTCGCGGTGGCGATGGAGGCGGTCTCGCTCGGGATTCCCGGCGTGGCGGTGTCGTTCGCCGGAGGAGACCTCGAGATGCTGGCCACGTACGGGCCCCTCCTCGCGCGGCTGGTCAGGCAGATCGTCGACGTGCCCGGCTTCCCGGCGGACACCCTGCTCAGCATCAACCTGCCGGCGCTGCCCGCCGGCGAGGTCAAGGGCATCCGCGCCACCCGCCTCGGCAGCCGGTTCTTCTCGGAATCGCTCACCCGGATGAAGGACCCGTGGGGCCGCGAGATTTTCTGGGTCGGCGGCGGCACGATCACCTGGACGGGCGGCGAGGACTCGGACCACCGCGCGGTCGCGGAAGGGTACGTCTCGATCACGCCGCTGCACATGGACCTCACCAACCATCCCCTCCTCGAGACGGTCAGCGGATGGCATCTGGCGCCGTAGGCGCGGGCGACAGCTACGGCGGCTTCCGCGCCCGCCTCGTGGACGAGCTGCAGGCCAAGGGGATCCGGGACCTCGCCGTCCTGCGCGCCGTCTCGCAGGTGCCCCGCCACCTCTTCGTGCCCGACTCCGTCCGGCACCGCGCCTACGAGGACTCGGCGCTCCCCATCGGGGGAGGGCAGACGATCTCGCAGCCCTGGGTGCAGGCGCGCTACCTCGAGGCGCTGCAGCTCACCGGGCGGGAACGGGTCCTCGAGATCGGAACCGGCTCGGGGTACCAGACGGCGCTGCTCGCCATGGTGGCCGACACCGTGTTCAGCGTCGAGCGCCTGCAGCCGCTGGCGGCGCAGGCCCGCGCCGCGCTCGAGGCGGCCGGGCTCCGGAACGTGACGGTGCTGGTCGGCGACGGCACCCTCGGCTGGCGGCCCTTCGGGCCCTACGACGCCATCCTCGTGTCGGCGGCGAGCCCCCAGGTGCCCGGCCCGCTGCTCGAGCAACTGGCACCGGGCGGTCGCCTGGTGATCCCGATCGGCGACCGCGATACGCAGGTCCTCAACCTCATCCGCCGGGAGGGGGACCAGCTCGTCACGACGACCCTCGGCGACGCCCGCTTCGTGCCGCTCATCGGCGAATTCGGTTTCCGCCCCGTCTCCTCCTGACCAGGCTGGCCCATGATCCACAGCGCCGTCCAGTGGCTGATCGAGACCGTTTCCGCGCTGGGGTACCCCGGCATCGTCCTCCTGATGTTCATCGAGTCCTCGTTCCTTCCGCTCCCCAGCGAGTTGGTGATGCCGCCGGCGGGCTATCTCGCGGCCCAGGGTCGGATGGACGCGGGCCTGGCGGTCCTGGCCGGCACCCTCGGGAGCGTCCTGGGGGCGCTGTTCAACTACTGGTTCGCGGTGCTCGTCGGCGAGCCGTTCCTCCGGCGCTACGGGAAGTACGTCCTGCTCCGGGCGCACCACCTGGACCGCGCCGAGGCCTTCTTCGCCCGGCACGGGGAGATCAGCACGTTCGTCGGCCGCCTGCTGCCGGTGGTGCGCCACCTGATCTCGATCCCGGCCGGAATGGCCCGGATGCGCCTGGGGCGCTTCGTGGCGTTCACGGCGATCGGTGCCGGGGTGTGGTGCACCGTGCTGGCCTACATCGGCTGGTTCATCGGGCGGCACGAGGCGGCGCTGGTCGAGGGGGTGGTCCAGGCCTACAGCACCCGGGCAGTCCTGTACATGCTTCCGGTACTCCTGTTGATCGTGGTCGGGTACGTCCTCTGGCAGCGGAAGCGGGGGAGGGTGGCATGAGGCGGGTGCGGTTCGTGGTGACCGGCCGGGTCCAGGGGGTCGGATTCCGCTGGTTCGTCCGGGCCGAGGCCCGGCCGCTCGGCATTACCGGGTGGGTGCGGAACCGGGAGGACGGGGCGGTGGAGGGTCTGGCGGAGGGCAGGGACGATGCGATCGATTCCCTGATTGCGACCCTTGAAGTCGGTCCGCCGAGCGCGATTGTCACGAATGTGGATGTTTCCGAGGTTTCGGATGAGGCCGATGTATTCAAATACTTCGAAATCAGGTAGTTAGGTAATTCAACTGAGGAGATGTCGAGCCTATGTCCGAGGCACTTTCAGCCAAGATTACGAAGTCGCTGCGCCCTGTGCCGGACTATCCCAGGCTGGGAACGACCTTCCACGACAGCATGCCGGTGCTTCGCCAGGGGGCGCTCCTCAAGTCGATCGTCGATGCCCTGGCTGAGCCGTTCCGGAAATCGGGCGTGACCCACGTGGTCGGGATCGAACCGCAGGGGATGATCCTCGGCGGCGCGGTGGCCGCCGCGCTGGGCGCGGGATTCATTTCGGCCAGAAAGCCCCGAAAATTGCCGTGGAACCCGGTGCGCCAGGTGTACGCGCTGGAGTACGGGAACGACAGCATCGAGGCGAATCGGGACGAGTTCGTGGCGTCGGACCGGGTGCTCGTGGTGGACGACGTCCTTTCTTCCGGGGACACCGCCGCCGCTGCGGGCGAGCTGGTTCGGGCGCTCAACGGGAACCTGGTTGGATACTCGTTCATGATCGAGGAGACCGCCGAAGGGGGCAGGGCCCGCCTCGAAGGCGCTGCCGCCATCCATTCCATCGTGAAGATGTAGGCTTCGGGCGTTGACTCTGCGCGCCCTAACCGGATATTCTTAAAGGCTTTGCCCCCGTAGCTCAGCTGGATAGAGCAGCAGTTTCCTAAACTGTTGGCCGCGTGTTCGACTCACGCCGGGGGCACCTGCGTGCGCCTCGATCCTTACCCTGGTGACGTACCGGAGACCCATGTCCACGACCACTGCAAGCCCGAAGAAGCCCCAGGTGACCGCCTCCGTCGAGCCCTCGGCCGACCCGCTCGCCTGGCTGCGCTCCCACCAGAAGCTCGCGATGTTCGTGGGCGGCGCCATCGTGGTGCTCGCGCTGGGGACCTGGCTGGTCGTCGAGACGAAGAGCAGGCGGGAGCAGCAGGCCGCCGTGCAGCTCGACCAGGCCCGCAGCATCGCCGAATCGGGCAACCTGCCGCTGGCCGCGAGCCAGCTCCAGAAGATCATCGAGACCTTTGACGGGACCAACGCGGCGACCGAGGCGGTGGTGACCCTCAACCAGGTGCGAATGGTCAATGGGCAGAACGAGCTGGCGGTGGTGGGGCTGCAGGGCTACCTGAAGACCAACCCGGCGAAAGTCTACAAGGTGCCGGCGCAGGGGCTGCTGGGCGAAGCGCTCGAGAACGCCGGCCGGCCGGCGGAGGCCGCCGAGGCGTACCGGGGCGCCGCGGCCGACGCCGACGTGGACTACCTCAAGTCCCAATACCTGTTGTTCGCGGCCCGGGCGTACCGGAACGCCGGCAAGCCCGACGACGCGATCAAGGCGCTGCAGGAGATCATCGACAAGTATCCCGAAGACCTCAGGTGTCACAGAAGCCAAGATCAGGCTGGCGGAGCTGACACAAGGGAAGATGGTGCCGGCGAAGTAGCACCTCGCCGAGGCCGCAGAGACTCGGAAGCGGTGGCGTCCCAAGGCGGGGTGTCACCGCTTTGTCGTGTCAGTGGCGGCTTTGTGCTATGACGTATAAGATATGTTATGTTAAGTAGCTTGGTGGATAACTGTGGAGAACCCGGTTCCCCACCGGATTACCTATATCGCAAGTTGTTGTTGGGGAATGCCTTACACAGATGTGTGATTCTGTCGCGCGGCGCGGGAAATGGGAGGGCCTAGGAGCCTAGCTGGCCCTCGAACACCAGCCGACCCTCTCCCTGAAGCCATACATCCACGGCCCTGCCCCCCTCCAGACGGGCCCGGACCAGGAGGTCCCGCCCGCTCCTGGTCTTCAGGGTGAGTGGAAGCGCGGCCTCGCCCTGAGCCGCCAGGGCCACGGCGGCCGCCACCGTCCCGGTACCGCAGGCCAGCGTCTCGGCTTCGACCCCGCGTTCGTAGGTCCGGACGCTCCAGGACCCGCCCGGGACCTCCGGACCGGCCACGAAGTTGGCGTTGGCGCCGCGCGGGGCGATGGCCGGGTGGAAGCGCTGCTCCCGGCCCCGGGCCGCCAGGTCGAATCCTTCCAGGTCGGCGACCCGGGTCACCACGTGCTCGACCCCCACCACCGCCTTCCGGATCCAGCGTTCCCCGGCCGCCGTGGCCATCCCGGGCACCTCCGCCGGGAGGTCGAAGTCCGGGAGGTGGAGCTCGGCCAGGTCGCCGGTGCCGACGCATCGGGTCGGGAACGGGCCGGCCCCGGTGGCGAGCGTCATCCCTTCGGCCGGGGCCAGGCCGAGCCGGGCGGAGAGCCGGGTGCTGCACAGCGCGGCGTTGCCGCACATGTTGGCAGGGCTGCCGTCGCAGTTCCAGAAGCTCATCCGGACCGTGCCTGCCCCCTCCGGGGTCAGGACCACGAGGCCGTCGCCGCCGACCCCGTCCCGCCGGTCGCAGATGGCGCGGACGCGCTCCGCGGGCCACTCGGCGGGCGTGGTGATCCGCCCGTCGAGCATGACGAAGTCGTTTCCCGACCCCGACATCTTGTAGAAGCGCATGCCGGCGCTCACAGCGTTCCCGTGAGCGCGCGAAGCCGCAGCCACCACACCATCCAGATGGCCTCCCTGACGATCCGCTTGTTCATCTTGCTCTGGCCCTCGACCCGGTCCACGAAGACGATCGGGATCTCCTTGAGCCGGAAGCCGTGCTTCCAGGCCCGGAAGCTCATCTCGATCTGGAAGGCGTAGCCGTTGGAGCGGACCCGGTCGAGTTCAAGTTCCGCGAGAACCGACCTGCGAAAGCACTTGAAGCCTCCGGTGGAGTCGGTGAGCGGGAGTCCCGTGATCCAGTGGGCGTAGAGGTTGGCCCCGAAGGACAGGAGGAGCCGGCTCATCGGCCAGTTGATGACGTTGACCCCGGTCTTGTAGCGGGAGCCGATCACCAGGTCGGCGTCCTCCGTGGCGGCGAGAAACTGGGTGAGGTACTTCGGATCGTGGGAAAAATCGGCGTCCATCTCGAAGATGAAGTCGTAGTCCCGTTCCAGGGCCCACCGGAAGCCGGCCAGGTAGGCCTTCCCGAGCCCCTCCTTGGCCGTCCGGTGGAGGCAGTGAATGCGGGCGTCCTCCTGCCCCATCCGGTCGGCCAGCTCGCCGGTGCCGTCGGGCGAGCCGTCGTCCACCACCAGGACCTCGATGCGCGGATCCTGCCGGAGGATTTCCGGGACGATCTGGGGGAGGTTCTTGATCTCGTTGTAGGTCGGGACCACCACCAGGATGCGCTCAGCCACGGGCCCGCCTCCCCCGCATGGCGACTTCGGCCGCTGCGAGCAGCAGCAGCGCGCCCACGATGACCAGGGAGATGACCCGTCCGCGGCGGTAGGCCTCCGAGCGGAAGGTGAGCTCCACCACGCGGGCCCCCGCCGGCACCGGCACGGCCATCAGCGAAAACTGGGCACGGACCACGGGCGCCGGCTTCCCGTCCACGGTGGCGTGCCAGTCGGGATAGTAGTTCTCCGACACCGAGAGCACCGCGTCCGAGGGGGCCGGCGCCGCCAGGGTGAACCGGTACTGCCCCTCCCGCGGCATTTCGGTCCGGACCGAATCGTCGATCAGCGCCGTGGTCCCGAGGGGCGCAGACACGCCGATCGGCGCGTCGGGAGGGACCAGGACGAACCGCCGCCCGTCGAAGCGGGGATCCACCAGCGTCGGGATGGCCTGGTCGTCCGACACCTTGACGGCGACTGGCACCAGGGACGCGAACGGTTGCGCACCGTCGAACCGGTACACGTACACCTGCTGTCCGTCGTGCGCGGGGACCGGGCCGGCCACCTGCGTCAACCCCGCGCTCTGGACGGCCTGCGGCACCACCAGGTATTTCACGGCGAGCAGCCGCCAGAGGCTGGGGCTGCCGAGGTTCTTCCACTCGTTCTTCCCGCCGAGCAGTTCGTCGTACCGATGCAGTTCCTGGCCGTTGTAGCCGAGCACGGAACGAATGCGGTGGAACATCAGGTAGTTCCGGTTCTCGTCGTACACGTTGTACGGCAGCACGCGGTACGGCTCCGTGGAGTCGGCCCGAATCGCGTCCACGACGCCGTCGGCGGCGAAACTCACCCGCGCCGGCGGGCTCCACTGGATGAACTGCCGCTCGACGCTCCAGAGGTCCAGCAGGACGAGGGCGCCGAGGGCCAGGCCCCACCCCGCGGCCGGAAAGCGCCGCCAGAGGAGTCCAGCGGTCAGCAGGCCGAAGAGCAGCACCCGGACCGCGTCGATCCGGAAGTTCGGATAGTTGGTGATGACGCCGGCGAGCCGCTGCGGGTCCGCGAGGATCTCCATGATCGGCTGGAATCCGCCGGCCACGGCCAGCAGGGTGAGGGCGCCGAGCCCGGCAGCCCACCAGGTCAGCCGCTTCCGGCGGGCGGCGTCCTCCATTCCCTGCAGCGCCTGCACCCCCATGGCCGCGAGCGCCGCGGCGCTGAACGAGACCAGGAAGAAGATCATCGACGGCACCCGGGTCATCTTGATGCCGGGCAGGAGGGTGTACGGGATCCGGTAGAACGGCGTGTAGCCGCCGAACGCGAACAGCAGGCCGTAGGCCGCCGAGGAAGACGAAGAACCAGGCCAGCTTCCGCCGGCCTTCCAGCTTGAAGCCGAAGGTGGCCAGCATCAGCGTGACGACCCCGATGTAATCGCTGTGGAGCTTGAAGGGGTTGCGGCCCCAGTAGTCGCGGAGGTTGCCCATGAAGGCGGGCCAGAGCGTGCCGAGGACCTCCTCGGGCGGCATGGACCAGCCGGTGCCGTAGTCGTACCCGGTGCTGCTGCTCCCGGCGGCGCCGCGCGGCGAGAACTTGATGTACTCGAAGAACGGCAGGAGCTGGACCGACGCGAGCGCGAAGCCCAGCACGAGGGCCCCGACGAAGTAGACCGTCAGCCTGGGCCACGCGGTGCTTGCGGCGCGCTCGCCGCTCAGGAAGACGAGATAGAACCAGAAGAAGCCGGCCGCCATCAGCATGTAGTAGGTGAGCTGGACGTGCGGGGTCAGGAGCGAGAACCCCACCGTGGCGCCGAATCCGACGAAGCTCCGCCACGAGCCCCGCGTCACGCCGTAGTACAGGAAGCAGAGCGCCAGCGGCAGCAGCGCGCTCACGAAGAGCTTGCCGTCGTGCCCCGGGCTCACCAGCGAGACGATCTGCCCGCTCATCAGGTAGGCCGCCCCGCCGGTGAACGCGGCGCCCCAGTCGAGCCGGAGCGCCCGCAGGAAGAGGAACATGAACACGCCGGCCAGCACGAGGTGGATCATGAAGCCGAGCGACACGCCGGCGTCGGGCGAGAGCAGCAGCCGGAGCAGGAAGGTCGGGTAGAAGGTGTCGCCGTTGCCGGTGTTGGCCAGGAAGGGCATCCCGCCGAAGGTGTACGGCATCCACTCGAGGATGCCGCCGTGGGCGTGATAATAGGAGGCGGCCAGCTCGCGGCCCGGGAAGCCGGTCCGGGCGTCGCTCATCGAGTTGACGAGGAACTGGCCCTGGAAGAACGGCAGGAACGCCAGGGCCACCACGGCGGTGTACAGGGCCGTGGCGGTCAGGACGGGAAACCGCTGGGTGATGCGTGCGAGCATGAGGTCAGGTCACTCCGACGGGGAGACGCGTCCGCGGTGCCAGCCGAGCACGCCGAGGGCGGTGAGAATCTCGAGCGCGACGAGCCAGAGCCGCGAGCCGATGGCCAGGAGCAGCGCGGGGGCCGGGCCGACGACCGGCGACAGCAGCGCAACCATGGCCGCTTCCCTGACGCCGAGGCCGCCCGGCGCGAAGACCGCGATGATGCCCGCAACGTAGCTGCCGGTGAAGGCGGCGGCCGCCGGGAGGAGCCCCGGCGCCGCATTCGCCCAGCAGCGCCCGTCCGAAGAGCCAGAAGGCGACGCCGTAGGCCAGCCACGGCAGCACGAGGACGCCCACATACCGCGTCAACTCGGCGCGCGCGGGGCTCGGCCACCGGATGTCGCGCTTGAGCAGGCGGCTGGTCCAGCGCTCGAGGACCGGGGCCAGGACCGGGAGGAAAATAATGACGGCCGCGACGCCGAGGGAGGCCAAGCCGAGGGCCGCGAGGGGATGCAGGGTGCCCAGGGCGGCGGTGGGCAGTACGGGGGCGAGGGAGGCGGTGAGCGCCAGCCCTGTGCCCAGGAGCACCAGCTGCTGAAAGAGGATGGCGCCGGTGGCGGCCAGGGGGGAAATGCGGGCGCTCAGCGCCTCGGCGGACACATGCGCGAACTGCCAGACCGCGCCCGGCACGAAGCGGCTCAGGTTGGTGATGAACCAGATCCGGACGGCCGCGGCGAGCGGAAGCTCTTCGGACCACCAGCGGAGGCTTCGCGACCAGCTGCGCACCAGCAGGAACCAGGTGGCGACGGTCAGCAGCGAGGCCAGGAGGAACGGCACCGCGTGGAACTCGAGCGGCACGGCGAGCAGCTCGGCCCGATGGGCGGACGCCGTGCGCACGAGGTACCAGCAGGCGGCGCCGAGGCCGGCCACCTGCAGCGCGCGCCGGAACCAGTGCCGGCCGGTGGCGCTCACGTCCCCGCCACCGCGCGCCGGTAGACCGCCTCATACCCCCGCGCGATCGTCTCCGGGGCGAACCGCGCCTCCAGGTCGGCGCGCGCCGCATCGGCGAGTCGCTGCGCGAGGGCCGGATCGTCGAGCAGCCGCCCGGCGGCGGTGGCGAGGGCGACGGGGTCGCGCTCCGCGACGAGCAGCCCCGTCACGCCGTCGGTCACCACGTCGGCGATGCCGCCGCTCCGCGTGGCCACGATGGGGAGCCCGCTCGCCATGGCCTCGACGAGCACCATCCCGAAGCCCTCCTGCTCTCCCTTCCAGTCGGTCACCGCCGGCATCAGGAGCACACGCGCCGTTCGATAGTGCTCCGCCACCGCGTCGTGGGAGAGGGCACCGGCCAGTTCCACCACCCCGGAGAGCCCGAGTTCCTTCACCAGGGCGTCGAGCCGGGGCCGGTCGGCGCCGTCGCCGACAATGGTCAGGCGCGCCGCCCTGCCCTTCCGCCGGAGCTCGGCGACCGCGCGGATCGCGAACTCCGCGCCCTTCCGCTCGATGAGCCGACCCACGAACAGCAGCCCCCCCGCCTCCCGTTGGTGAGGCGGTGCCGCGGAGAATCGGCCTGCGGTGAGTGGCATCGGCAGCACGCTGATCCGCTCGCGCGGGACGCCGAGGCGCTCCACCCGCGCGACGAGCGGCGTCGAGATGACGGTGACCTGGCTGGCGGAACGGAAGATCGGTCCTGCCAGGCGGCGGGCCGCCGGGAAGCGATCGAGGAGGAAGAGATCGGTGCCGTGCGAGGTGAGCACGACGGGCCGTCCGGCGGCGCCTCCCGGCCACACCGCGAACCCACCGGGGACCCACCAGTTGACGTGCACCACGTCCGGCCGAAAGGCGGCGCATTCGCGCCGCACCGCGCGGCGGCCGGCGCGGATGAACTGCAGCAGCCGCCAGCGCGCCGGCCAGGAGCGGAGCGCCTGCTCGTGCATGGTGCCGGCGTAGGCGAGGGTCTCCTGCGCGTCGGAGCCGTAGCGATAGCGGACCACGTCCACCCCGCCGACCGCTTCCCGCTCGGCAAGCCCGGCGGCGTGCGGGCGCCACCACGCGCACTTCGTGTCCGAGCGCCTGCTGTCCCTTCGCCAGGGCAAGCAAAAAGGCCCCCGCCATGTCGTCGGCATGGCGGGGGAAGTTGTGGGTGACGAGGAGGATCTTCAACGGAGGGCGGGTGCCGTCACGCGACGTCACTGCGCTTCGACTGGGTCGCGATCCGGGCGAGATCCCGCCGGAGCCCCAGCAGGTCCTCGCGGAAGCCCGCGATCATCTCGCCCACGAAGCCGAACCCGAAGAGCACGATGCCGCTGATGACCATCGTCTCCACCAGGTTGAGCAGCGGCCGGAAGCCGATGCCGTAGCCGAAGCGGAGGATGAGTGCGACGATCCCGGCCAGGAAACCGACGAGAAAGAGAATGGCCCCGATGCCGCCGAAGAAGAGCAGCGGCTTCCGGGCAAAGCGGAGCTGGAACCAGACCGAGAGCAGGTCGAGCACGCCGACGGGGATTCGCTTCCAGTTGAACTTCGAGATTCCCGCCCGGCGCGGATACAGCGGCACCGGCAGCGAGGTGAGCCGGGCCCCCTCCGCCGCCGCCACCACCACCATGTAGCGATGCCAGTCGGGCCGGAGCGGCACGTTGGTCATCACCTCCCGGCGGTACGCCTTGACCGAGTTGAGGTCGGTCACGCGCACGCCGAACAGCCACCGACAGAGGGTGTTGTACACCCCCGACACGAAGGCCTTTTCGTACTTCCCCTGCTTGGTGCCGGTCACGATGTCCGCCCGGCCGGCGAGGATCGGCTCGACGAGCGCCGGGATGTCCTCCGGCAGGTACTGCAGGTCGGCGGGATAGAACACGAACACGTCGCCCCGCGCGGCCTCGCCGGCGGAGCGGAGTGCATCGGCGATGCCCCGCTGGCGCGTGTGGGTCACGGTGACGAGAAAGGGGTGCTGGAGGCGCTGGCGCTCCAGCACCAGGGCGGTGTTGTCGCGGGAGCCGTCGTCCACCACGACGACCTCGAAGGTGAACCCCGCCGGCCCGAGCGCCTCGGCGCAGAGCCGGAGGAACTCCGGCAGGTTCTCGGCTTCGTCCTTGGCCGGGACGAGCACGCTCACGTCCACCGGGCCGGTCCGCGCGGGAAGGCTCATACGCGCTTCCGCATCCGGGCCGGGAGAATCCCGAGCTGGTCGCGGTACTTGGCCACCGTCCGCCGGGCGATCTTGATCCCCTGCTCCTGGAAGAGGTGCACGATCTGCTGGTCGGTGAGCGGCTTCCCGGTGTCCTCGTCGGCCACCATCTTCTCGAGCTTGGCGCGGATCGACCGGGCGCTGGCGTCCTCGCCGGAGCTGGTGGAGAGCGCGCTCGAGAAGAAGAACTTGAGCGGCAGCACGCCCCGCGGCGTCTGGACGAACTTCTCGTTCGTGACCCGGCTGACGGTGGATTCGTGCATGTTGATGACCTCGGCCACCTCGCGGAGCGTGAGCGGCTTGAGGTACTCGATCCCCTTCTCGAAGAAATCCCGCTGCCGGTCCACGATGAAATTCATGACCTTGAGCATCGTCTGGCGGCGCTGCTCGATGGCCTGGATCATCCAGGTGGCGCTGTTCATCTTGGCCGCGATGAACTCGCGGTTCTCCGGCGTGAGCTTCTTGCGGTCGCGGGTGACTTCCTGGTACGCCCGCGACAGGCGGAGCCGCGGCATGCCGGTGTCGTTGAGGAAGACCTTGTACCCGCCGTCGATCTTGTCCACGATGAGGTCGGGGGTGATGTACCCGTCGTCGCGCCCGGAGTACTTGAGGCCGGGCTTCGGGTCGAGCGACGCCAGTGCGTCGGCGGCGGACTGCACCGCGGAGGCGGACACGCCGAACCGCCGCGCCAGGTCGTTCCAGCGATGGGCGATGAGGTCGCCGAACGCCTCCGCCACCAGGCGGTAGGTCAGGGTCTCGGTCTGCCCCAGCTCCCGGAGCTGGATCAGCAGGCACTCCTGGATGTCGCGCGCGGCGACGCCCGGCGGGTCGAGCGCCTGGAGGATGCGGAGCATCTCCTCGGCTTCCTCGAGCCCGTAGAGCGTCACGCCGGCCGGGAGATCCCCGGCGGCGTGGTCGGTGCCGTCGTCGGCTTCCTCGTCGTCCGGTTCCGCCTCCCCCTTCGAGTGGGACACGAGCAACTGGTTGACGGAGCCGACGATTTCCTCGAGGGACGCCGCCAGGAAGCCGTCGTCCTTGATGTTGCCGAGGAACTCCTCGCTCAGCAGCACCTGCCGTGGCGTGAGATCCAGCATCTTCAGCTGTTCGCGCAGGTGGTCGATCAGGTCGCGCGTCTGCACCGTGACCGGCTCGGTGTACTCGAGCTGTTCGTGCTGCTCCCGGGTGCCCCCGACGTCGAAGCCGTTGAGGAGGATCTCCTCCCAGTCCATCTCCTCGTCCTTGGCGGCCTGCTCCTTTTCCTGCTCCTTGTCCTTTTCGCGGTCCGCGCCGTCCTGCTCCTCCTCCTCGGGCTCCAGCAGCTCGAGGAAGGGGTTGACGAGCAGCTCCTGCTTGAGGTGCTGCTGCAGGTCCATCATCGGCATGTAGAGCATGTCCATCGCCTGGTAGAGGCGTGGATTGATGCGGAGCTCCTGCCGGAGACCTTGATGCTGCGAGAGTCCTGTCTTCACGCGACGTTCTCCAATCGGGCCCTGAGTCGGGTCGTGAGCGTGGGCCCCAGATAGAGCTGTGCCACCCGGTCGTCGAACACGAGTTCGGGCACCGTGCCGGCGGCCTGGACCTTGCCTTCGAACAGGATGTACGCCCGGTCCACGATGTCGAGCGTCTGCTCGACGTTGTGGTCGGTGATCAGCACGCCGAGTCCGCGGTGACGGAGCCCGGCGACGATGGTCTGGATGTCGTTGACGGCGATCGGGTCCACGCCGGCGAACGGTTCGTCGAGCAGCATGAACTTGGGCTCGGTGACGAGCGCCCGGGTGATCTCGAGGCGCCGGCGTTCACCGCCGCTGAGCGAGTAGGCCATGCTCTTCCGGAGGTGCTTGATGGACAGCTCGTCCAGCATCCGCTCGAGCCGCTCGAGCTGCTCCGCGCGGCTGATCGGCAACATTTCCAGGATGGCGAGCACGTTCTCCTCGACCGTGAGCCGCCGGAAGACCGAAGGCTCCTGCGCCAGGTAGCCCAGGCCGTTCCGGGCCCGGCGGTACATCGGCGCATCCGTCATGTCCTCGCCGTTGAGGCGGACCTCTCCGGCATCGGGCCGGATGATCCCGGTCAGGCAGTAGAAGGTGACGGTCTTCCCGGCGCCGTTGGGGCCGAGAAGGGCCACGATCTCCCCCTGCTCCACCCGCACCGAGACGTCGTCCACGACCACGCGCTGCCGGAAGCTCTTCCGGAGGCCGATCCCTTCGAGGACGTGGCCCCGCTCGACCAGCGACGCGCTCCCCCGTCTCGTGCCTGGCGTGGCCCTCCTGGGCCGCGCTGAGCAGGAGGCTCATGGCACCCGCCCGGTCGCGCGCGGCCTCCTGCCACCACTTGGGAGCGGCCCGCACCGACATCCACTCGGTCCGGGAGTCGTCGGCGATCCACCCGCCGCTGGCCAGCCGCGGAAGGACGGATTGCGTCAGGCTCTGGCGGAGCTGTTCCCCGGACAGCTCCGAACGGCCGAGGCCCGGCACGGTCTCCACGGCGCTGAGGAAGCTGCTCCGGTAGGCCATGACGAGGCGGTCGAGGTCGGCCGCGCCCGATTCGTCGGCGGCATGGACCAGCGCCGCCAGCGCCAGGGAGAGCGAGGCGTCGCGCTCGGAGAGACCGTCCAGCCAGGCGGGGCGCGTCACGGCCTGGGCACCGACGGCGGCTTCGGGACGGCGGTGGTATCCCGCACCGGCGCCGGAAGAGTGTCGCGGGCGGGCGCCGGGAGGCTGTCGCCGGCGGCGCGGGCTGTGGTGTCGCGGGCCGCGGTCTTGGTCGGCTCGAGCTGCACTCCGTCGACCTTTCCCTGGATTTCCACCCGCTCCACGCCTCCGGTCGAATCGGTCCGCATCGTCACGACGATCCGGTCGCCGCGGGCGTAATTGAGCGAGGGGCGCCCCGGGTGCGCCGCGTCCTTCACCTTGTAGAACGAGCGCGCCGTGTGCCGGGAATCGATCCGGCTGACGCTGGTGTGTGACTTCCCGGCGGAATCGCTCCTGGCGAACTGGGCGGTCACGGTGTCTCCCCGGAGCCAGTCACGCTCGGACGCCACGGTGTCCTGGCCGCTCGCCAGCCAGGCGTTGCCGAACGAGCGGGCTTCGGTCAGCTGCTGGCCGGGGGTGTCGAGGGCGAGCGAGTCCGCCAGGATCTCGTACGTGGTCGAGACGGCGTGCGGGCGCGTGGTCTTTCCCCAGGCCATCGTCTGTTCCAGCTTCCGGTCGTTGATGTCCAGCCCGATGGTGTCGGCCACGAGGGTCCATTCCGCGCTGGTGGCCTTCCCGGCGCCGTCGGCCTGCACGTAGGTGAGCTCGTTGTTCGCCAGCTTCAGGTCGATGCGGTTGCCGGCGAGCGAAAAGGCGTCCTTGCCGAGGCCGCGGACTTCGGCGTTCCGGACGAGGGCGCCGTCCTGCCCCGCCCCGGTGTCGAGGCGCATGGAATCGGCGTGCGCGGCGAGGTCGCTCCGGTCGATGGTGACCCGGCCGCCGGCCCAGAGGAGGTCCTCCCCCTTCATCCGCACGCGGTCCGCGACGATGACATACGCCTCCTGCGTCTTGCCGGTGGAGTCCTGGGGCACGTACTCGATGGTCGGCCGTCCGGTGGCGAACACCTCGCTCAGCTCGCGCTGTCCCGGGAGGACCCGGAAGTAGTCGAGCGAGGGGCCCCGCATCGTCGAGCCCCGGGTGCTCTTCGTCACGACGTTGCCCCGGGCCTCCCACCGCTCGCCGTCCCGGTAGTAGGTGCCCCGGTCGGCGGTCATGACCATCGACGAGTCCTCATAGCGCACGTGACCGATGAACTCGATGATCTGGCTCGCGTACGAGGCCAGGCTGTCGCTCCGGATGCGGACCGAGGTGCCTTCGCACCTGAGCCGGACGTCGCCGGCCGCGAAGTAGTTGTTCTGCCCCTGCGCATAGCCCGTGACCGAACCCGGTTCCAGCACGATCCGGCAGGGCTGGGGTTTCGCCTGGGCCTGGGCGCGTGATGGCACCTGGAGCGCGACACCCGCGAGCACGAGGATGGCCACGCTCGGCCGCATCACTGGCCCGGCAGCACGACGCCCTCGCCCGCCCTGCCACGGGGCTTGGCGGTCGTCACCCGCTGAAAATTCGGATCCGAGGTGAAGCCATCTCCCTCGAGATGGTTGCCGCCCTGGTCGAAGGTGTAGTGCTGATCGGTGGAGATCTGGTTCTTCCCCGGGTCGTAGTCCAGCTTTTCGCTCCGCAGGGTCCGGGTGCCGTCGGCGGCGCGCACCACCACGTTGCCCCGCCCCTCCATCGCCCCCGTCATGGCGCGGTAGGTGCCCTCGCGCGAGGTGAGGGTGGACGTCGTGGTGCCGTCCTCGCCGTAGAAGGTGACCGTCACCGCGCGCAGCTCGAACGACTGCGATCCCTCGTAGTAGTACGCCGTGTCCGCCTCGACGAGGCTCTTCCGCACACCGTCGCGCGTGATGTAGTGCCGGACCTTCTCGAGCGTCTGGTCGGCGGTGTCCGCGGCGACGCCGATGGTGCCGGGTCGGGCGCCGGTGTCGTGGCATCCGGCCCCGAACGCCACGAGCGCCGCGAGCACACCCGCGCTCGCCGCCGCGCGACGACTCACACCGCCCCCGCGCGCATGAGGTCGTGCAGGTGCACGACCCCCGCGATCCGGCCGCGTTCGTCGAGCACCGGCATGGCCATGATCCCGTGCCGTTCCATCCGGCCGAGGGCCGCCGCGGCCAGCTCGGCGGTCCCGGCGGACTTGGGCGCGCGGGTCATCACGCTCGTCACCGGCGTGCCCAGGAACCCGGGGTCCGTCTGCGCCAGCCGGCTGAGGTCTCCCGCGGTGATGACCCCGTCGACCTTGTCGTCGGTCGCGACGATGGCCAGCCCGCGATGCCGCGCGAGCGCCACCACCGCCTCGCGCATGCTCGCGCCGGCGGGAAGGATGCCCTGCGGGGGCTGCATCACGTCCGCCACGCGGAGGAGGAGCTTCCGCCCGAGCGAGCCGCCGGGATGAAGCTCGGCGAAGTCGGTGCGCCGGAACCCCTTGACCTCGAGCAACGCGACGGCGAGCGCGTCGCCGAGTGCCAGGGCGACGGTGGTGCTGGTGGTCGGCGCCAGGTCGTGCGGGCAGGCCTCCTCGGCCACGCCGGCGTCGAGCACCTCCTGCGCCACCTTGGCCAGCGTCGAGCCGTGCCCGCCGGTGATGGCGATGATCGGCACGCTCAACCGCTGCAGCGCCCCGAGCAGGCCGAAGAGCTCTTCCGTCTCGCCGCTCTTGCTCAGGAGGATCGCGACGTCGTCCCGTCCGACGATGCCGAGGTCGCCGTGGAGGCTGTCGATCGGGTGGAGGTAGCTCGCCGGCGTGCCGGTGGAGGTGAGCGTGGCGGCGATCTTCCGCGCGATGAGCCCCGACTTGCCGACGCCGGACACGATGACCCGTCCCTTGGCCGCGGCCAGCAGGGTCACGGCTCGCGCAAACGAGCCGTCGAGCCGGGTCGCGGCGCCGGCCACGCCGGCGGCTTCGAGCTCCAGGACGCGGCGGCCGAGCGCCGTCAACTCCGCCGGATCACGCGCCACGGCCGTCCCGCTCCGCGAGGTAGCGGTCCATCGCCCCTTCGTATTCCCCCCGGGCGCGGAGCACGGCGGTGACCACCTCCCGCACGGCGCCCTGGCCGCCGACCGCTTCGGTCACGTAGGCGGCCGCGGCCTTGATCTCCTCGACGGCGTTGGCCACGGCGATGGGGAGCCCTACGCGCTGCATGACCGGCAGGTCGGCCAGGTCGTCGCCGACGAAGGCGACCTCGTCCCAACCGAGCCCGTGCCGGGCCAGGAGCTCGCCGAGCGCCGGCACCTTCCGCGCGCCGGAATCCTGGATCACGTCCTCGATGCGAAGCTCCCGGGCCCGGAGCGCGGTCGCCTCCGAGCGCCGCCCGCTCACCAGCGCCACCCGGATGCCGGTGCCGTGGAGCAGTGCCAGCCCCAGCCCGTCCTGGATGTCGAACCGCTTGAACTCCACCCGCTCGCCGGCCACCGCGCCGATGTACACGCCGTTGTCGGTCAGGACGCCGTCCACGTCCAGCGCCAGGAGGCGCACGCGGCGCGCGGCGCGCGGGTCAAGCACGCACGGCCTCGCGGGCGCGCGCCCAGAGGTCCAGCGTCCGGTCGATGAGCGCGCCGAGGTGCTCGAGGGGCCACTGCGTGGCGGCGTCGCTCGGCGCGTGCGCCGGGTCGGGGTGGGTCTCGAGGAAGAAGCCGTCGGCGCCGCTGACCGCGGCGGCGGCCAGGAGGGGCGGAATGAACTGGCGGAGCCCACCGCTCGCGCCGCCCTCGCCCTGCCCCGGCTGCTGCACGGAATGCGTCGCGTCGAAGATGACCGGCGCCCCGGTGGCCTCGCCAAGCCGCGGGAAGCTCCGCATGTCCACCACGAGGTCGCCGTAGCCGAAGAAGGTGCCGCGCTCCGTCACGGCCACGTCCCTGGAGCCCGCCCCGCGCACCTTTTCCACCGCGCCGAGCATGCCCTCCGGCTGCATCCACTGTCCCTTCTTGACGTTCACCGGCTTGCCGGTGCGGCCGGCGGCCACGAGGAGGTCGGTCTGCCGGCAGAGAAACGCAGGGATCTGGAGCACATCCACCACCTCGGCGGCGGGCCCGGCCTGCGCCGCCTCGTGGATGTCGGTGAGGATCGGGAGCCCGGTGGCGCTCCGCACCCGCTCGAGGGCCCGCAGGCCTTCTTCCAGTCCCGGGCCCCGCTGTCCGCCCAGGCGGGAGCGATTGGCCTTGTCGAAGCTGGCCTTGAAGCAGACCGGGAGCCCGTGCCGCGCGCCGAGGGCCGCGAGCGCGTCGCCGACGCGCAGCATGAGCTCGTCGTCCTCGACCACGCAGGGGCCGGCGATGAGGAACGGGGCGCGGGCGAAGCTCCAGGCCATCAGCGCGCGGCTTCCAGCGACTTGGCCGCCGGCTTCGCGGTCGTCGCGGCGCGGCGGCGCGCGAGGGCGGCGCCGATGAACCCGGCGAACAGCGGGTGCGGACGGGTCGGCCGCGACTTGAGCTCGGGATGGAACTGGCACCCGATGAACCAGGGGTGATCGGGCAGCTCGATCAGCTCGACCAGCCCGCCGTCGGGCGACTGCCCCGAGAGCCGGAGCCCGAACTCGGCGAGCACGTCCCGGTAGGAGTTGTTGACCTCCCAGCGGTGCCGGTGCCGTTCGCTGATCTCCGTGGTGCCGTAGGCCTGCGCCACCTTCGACCCCGGGCGGAGCCGCGCCGCGTAGGCGCCGAGCCGCATGGTGCCGCCGAGGTTGCTCACCTCGCGCTGCGACTGCATCAGGTTGACCACCGGGGTGCCGCACTCGGGCTCGAACTCGGTGCTGTTCGGGTCCGGCAGTTCGCAGACGTTCTTGGCGAACTCGATGATCGCGACCTGGAGCCCGAGGCAGATGCCGAAGAACGGCAGCTGGTGCTCCCGGGCCCAGCGGATCGCCTCGATCATCCCCTCCACCCCGCGCACGCCGAAGCCGCCCGGCACCAGCAGCCCGTCGTACCCGCCCAGCAGTTTCCCGGCCGCTTCCTGGTCGGTGAACAGGTCGCTCGAGAGCCATTCGATCTGCACCCGCGCCTCGTGCGCGATGCCCCCGTGGATCAGCGCCTCCTGCACCGACTTGTACGCGTCGTGCAGGTCGGTGTACTTGCCGACCACCGCGATCTTCGTCTCGTGCGTCGGGTGCAGGATGCGGTCCATCATGGCGCGCCAGGGGCGCAGGTCGGGGTCCTTGGTGACCAGCCGGAGCCGTTCGCACACTTCGCGGTCGAGCCCCTGCTCGTGCAGCTTGAGCGGGATCTCGTAGATCGAGTCGACGTCGGGGCTTTCCACCACGCAGGCGAAGTCCACGTTGCAGAACAGCGCGATCTTCCGCTTGATCTCGGCCGAGAGCGGCCGCTCCGTGCGGCACACGAGAATGTCGGGCTGGATCCCGATCTGCATCAGTTCGCGCACCGAGTGCTGGGTCGGCTTGGTCTTCACCTCGCCCGCGGCCGCGATGTAGGGCACCAGCGTCAGGTGCATGAACAGGGCGTTGTCGCGCCCGACCTCCTGGCGGAACTGGCGGATCGCCTCGAGGAACGGCAGCGACTCGATGTCGCCCACCGTGCCGCCGATCTCGGTGATGACCACGTCGTGCCCCGGGGCCGTGCGGCGGATGGCGTTCTTGATCTCGTCGGTGATGTGCGGAATGACCTGGACCGTGGAGCCGAGGTACTCCCCGCGGCGTTCCTTGTTGATCACCGTCTGGTAGATCCGGCCCGTCGTGATGTTGTTCTGCTGCGAGAGCGAGCGGTCGATGAAGCGCTCGTAGTGACCGAGGTCAAGGTCGGTCTCCGCGCCGTCGTCGGTCACGTACACCTCGCCGTGCTGGAACGGCGACATGGTGCCCGGGTCCACGTTGATGTACGGATCGAACTTCTGCATGGTGACGCTGAGCCCGCGCTCGACCAGGAGGCGCCCGAGCGAGGCGGCGGCGATGCCCTTCCCGAGGGAGGAGACGACGCCGCCGGTCACGAAGATGAACTTGGTTGCGGACGGACCAGTGCTCATGGGGCTACCTCGCGAGGGAATGCCAGTGGGCCTCGGCCCGTTTCAGGTCGTCGGGCGTGTCCACGCCGGGCAGCGCGGGGGCGCTGAGCCGGGCGACGCCGATGGTCATGCCGTTCTGCAGGGCGCGGAGCTGCTCGAGCCGCTCGGCGAGTTCCGCCGGCGTGGGCGGCAGCGCCACCCACCGGGCGAGCGACGCCCTGCTGTACGCGTAGATGCCGAGATGCTGCCAGTAGAGGCCGTCGGCCGGATCGTCGGCCTCGCGGCGGTGCGGGATCACGGCGCGCGAGAAGTACAGCGCGCGGCCGCCGAGGTCGGTGACCACCTTGACCCGCGCGGGGTCCTTCACGAGCGCGAGCTCGAGCGGAGCGGCCGCGGTGCCGACTTCGTCGCCCTGGGCGACCCGGGCGAGCGAGCCTTCCAGCGCCTCGCGGTCGAGGAAGGGCTCGTCGCCCTGGATGTTGACCACGACGTCGAAGTCGCGGAACTGGGGCAGCGACGCGACCTCGGCCACCCGCTCGGTGCCGGTCGAGTGCCGTTCGTCGGTCAGCACGGCCGCGACGCCGGTCCGCTCGACCACCTGCACCACCATCGGGGAGTCGGTGGCGACGACCAGCCGGTCCACGAGGTCATAGGCCGCCACGCGGTTGACGACCCGGGTGACGAGGGGTTCGCCGGCCAGGAGCTGAAGCGGCTTGTTGAGGAGGCGGGTGGACCCGAGGCGGGCCGGGATGACACCGAGGACGCGCATCCCAAAATCTAATAGAGGAGGGCTCCCCGGTCAAAAGTCGTGCCGGGAATCACAACAGGCCTTGACAAACCTGTATCAGCCGCTGTCGCAAAGACTTATGGCGAGTGCGGTGGTTGGGGCAGCCTGCCGAAATGGATGACCTGGGCGACCAGCGGCTTGTCCGGTGGTCCGATCTCGAGGGTGTAGGTGCCCGGCCCCGGTGCCAGAAGCTCGAAATCGGCGGTTTCCCCCGCATCGATGACCGATGCCGCCGGCTTGAGGCGCCGCTGGGAGGCGGGAAGGTCGGCGCCGTCCCGCGCGATGGGCCGCCAGGTGGCGAGCGAGTCTCCCCGGAAGACCCGCCAGGTGACCCTTCCGAACGGCATGATGTTGATCAGGCGGAGGCGATGGACCGTACCGTCGGCCCAGGTGATGCCGGCCGGGAGCGAATCGCCGTTCAGCAGGACGCGGCCGCCCTCGCCGTCGCGCCCCGCAAGGAAGACATGATCCGTGGCCGGGTCGAAGGTGGCGCCGGGCGGGAGGACCACGATCGGACCGTACAGCCCGGAGAGCAGCTGCATCACGTCGTGGAAATGGGTGTGGTAGATGAACGTGCCCGCCCGCGGCTGGCTCAGGTGCGCGACGAACGAATCCCCGGGCTGGATCGGCTGAAACAGGCGGTCCCCCGTCCGGCTCCACCCCGCCACCCCGTCGGAGGCGCTCTCCAACTCCAGCCCATGCCAGTGGACGCCCGTGGGGTGATCGAGATGGTTGACGACGGTCACGTCGGTCGGGACGTCGCGGGTGAGCACGAGGAGCGGCGCCGGCAGGGTGACCGGGCCGTCCTCGGCATGCTCGCCCAGCGAATAGCTCATCACAAACCCGGTCGGACCGCCGGGCCGGGGCGCCTGGCGCACCACCATCCGGAAGGTGGCCGGATTGACCCGGGGTGGAGCCACGCTTCCGGGGCGGGGCGTGACCACGAGGCCGAGCATCAGTCCTGCCATCATGTGCGGCATCGAATCAGACATGGCCGGCATGCTGCCGTCGGGCCAGGCCAGCGCGGCATCCGGCCCCACGTGGTAGATGATGTGGCAGTGGAAGAGCCAGTTCCCTTCCGCCCGCGCCTCGAACGCCATCGCCATGGAGGACTGCGGCAGCATGCTCTCGGTCACGACGAGCCGCTCGTCCTCCGGGGCGTAGGTGGAGTCCCTGTCCAGGGTGCCGAGGGCGGTGACCCGGTAGTAGAAGCCGTGGAGATGCATCGGGTGCACCCGCCGGCTCGCGTTGACCACGCGCCAGTGGGCGGAATCCCCCACCGTGAACGGCATGCGCTCGGTGTACGGCCAGGACTTGCCGTTGATGGCGAGCACGTTGCGCACCACGCGCGTGCTGTCGCCGGTGGTGTCCTCGGGTTCGGCCCAGATGCTCATGACGAACACGCGGTCGGTGGGGGCCACGCCGGGCGGATCGACGACGATCGCGCCGGCCATCTGGCTCTCCTCCTGGGTCAGGAAGAGCCGGAACGGCTGGGTCTCGGTGCGACCGCCGTACTGGTAGGTCCCCGGCGTGCCGGCGCGGAACCGGAACCGGTGCGTCGCCCCCGGGGCAAGGCGGACGGAATCGGGGCCCGCAGCGGGCCGCTCGGAGAGGCCGAAGATCGTCACACCGGTGTCGGCGAGCTGGTTGGTGACGGTGATGTCGAGGAGGGTGCCGGCGGGGACGCGGACCAGTGGCCCGGGAACCTGCGGGGCCTTCCCCACTTCGGCGAACGCGGGGACGATCACGCTGGGTCCGTCGGCGGCTTCGGGAAACCACTCGGCGCGCCGCACCTCGAGGTGCAGGGTGAGGACGCCGTCCGCCAGCCGGCCGGCGGGGACCCGATTGTCGTTCGGCATGACCCGCTCGACGGCGCGGCGCGGCGCGGCCGCGCTGGCGACGCCCGCCACCACGAGCAGCGCGAGGAGAAGCCGGACGGGATGCTTCGTCACCTGAGGACCGCCACGAGGAGGAGGATCGCGAGGACGAGACCACCGAGGATGAGCGCGAGCCGCACCGGACGGGGCAACCCGGTCGATGCGGAAGCCGTCGGGGCGGCCGTCGCGCCACCGAACCCGGGCAGGCTGGGGGTGCCCATCGCCTCGAGCGCCACGAGGATCTCGTCGGCGCGCTGGAACCGCCCCGCCGGGTCCTTGATAAGGCACTTCATCACCAGTGCCTCCAGCATGGGTGGCACATCGAGGCGGCGGGTCCGGAGCCGGGCGGGTTCGACCGACACCTGCGCCGCCAGCATCCCCTGCGGCGTCGGCGCGTCGAAGGGCACATCGCCGGTGAGCATCTCGTACGCCACGATGCCGAGCGCGTAGATGTCGGCCCGGTGGTCGATGGCGGGGTCGCCGGCCGCCTGCTCGGGAGCCATGTAGGCTGGCGTGCCGATCGTGAAGCCGGCGGTCGAGCGCCCGGCAATGACCGAGTCGGTGGCTTCGCTGAGCGCCTTCGCCACGCCGAAGTCGCTGACCAGGGCGTGCCGCTCCTCGATCAGGACGTTCTCCGGCTTGATGTCGCGGTGGATCACTCCCGCCTTGTGGGCCCGGGCGAGCGCGTCGGCGATCTCGCGGATGAGCCGGACCGCCTCGGGGATCGGCAGCGCCCCTTCCTTCTCGATCCGCTCCCGGAGGGTCTCCCCCGACACGTACGGCATCACGTAATACAGGAGCCCGTCGGCCTGGCCGGAATCGATGAGCCCGAGGATATGGGGGTGGTGGAGCTGGGCGGCGATGTGAATTTCGCGAAGGAACCGCTCGGCGCCGATCGCGGTGGCCACGTCCGGCTTGAGCACCTTGATGGCCACCCAGCGGTCGTGCCGCGGATCCTCGGCGAGGAACACGGTGGCCATCCCGCCCTCCCCGATGAGCGCGGGCGCGCCGTCCACCCGCATCTCGAGCCGGTAGCGGTCGCCGAGCGCAGCCGTGAGGCGGGCCGGCAGGTCCGCTTTCACTGCGCGACGCCCTTCGGGAGAGCCAACTCGGCGCGTTCCGCCGCGGTCGTGTCCCCGGCGGCCACCGCGGCCGCGGCCAGGCCCCTGAGCGAGAGCAGGCGGTTGGGTTCCATCGCCAGGGAGCGGGCGAAGGCCTTCTGTGCCTCGGCGGGACGCCCCATGGCCAGCAGCATCTCGCCGTGCAGCTCGTGGGTCGGCTTGACCACCGTCGGCGGGCCGAACTCGACGGCCAGCGCGTCCTCGTCGGCCTCGGCCTCGAGGACGAGCGCCAGCGCTTCCTCTCGCCGCCCGGCATGGAAGGCCGCGGCGGCCTCGAGCGCCTTGGCGATCGCGCGGACGGTGCCCGGCTGGGTGTCGTCTCCCGCGCCAGCCGGTTCGGTCACCAGCGCACGGAGGCGCGCCAACGCCGCGCCGGCGTCGTCGCCGCGCTGGAGCGCGGCGTACCCGGTCGCGAAGGCATCCGCCGCGCGGACGCCCAGCGTGTTGCCCGGCGTGGTCAGCGCTTCGGCGACGAGCGGGCCGGTCCATTGGGCCCCGTCGACGATCTGCGCGGCCCGCATCATGACCGCGGAATTGCCGCGGCTCCGGCGCTCGTTGGTGCCGGCGTTCCGCATGACGAGCCCGAGCAGCGCGTCGGCCTCCGCCGTGCGGCCGAGCTGGAGCAGCGCGTAGTGGAGCCATTCGGTGTAGTGCCCGGGCATCCACTTCGAGGAGTCGGGGCCGGAGGCGACGACGTTCTGGCTGACCACCTCGTCCCACATCCCGAGCGCCAGGAAGATGTGGGTGGTCATGTGCTGCGCGTGCGGCGCGTCGGGGGCGATCCGCGAGTAGGCGCGCGCGGCGGGCAGGCCGAGCGGCGCGTGGTCGGGATCGTCGAACGAGTGAATGGCGTAGTGCGCCGCGCCGGGATGGTCGGGGTACTGCTGCATCAACGCCAGCGCCATCGCGCCGGCCCGCATGTAGGTGGGGATGTTCCGCTGGCCCTGGCTCAGGCCGAGCAGCGAGAGGGCGTAGAACAACTCGGCATCCGCGTCGGCCGGGTAGGCGGCGGAAAGCGTCTCCATCGCCGCGGAGTAGAGCGTGTCCCGGCGCGGCTTGGAACCCTCACCGTTGTAGAGCAACTCCACGGCCGCGAGGTAGCGCCGCTCGCGGTCGGTCGGCGCCCTGGCCTGCCGCGCCGCCGCGGTGGGCGCCAGCCGGTTCAGCACGGCCTGGGCCGCCGGGCGATCGTGCTCGTTCCAGAGCGGGTGATCGTAGGTCATGGCCTCGCCCCAATAGGCCATGGCAAAGCCGGGCTCGATCTGCTGTGCCTGCCGGAAGGCGGCCGCGGCCGACCCGTATTCGAAGCTGTGGAGGTAGAGCACACCACGGACGAAGGCGGCCTGCGCCGCCGGCGTCGCGGACGTGGGAAAATCGATGGTCCCAAGGCGCGGCTCTTGAGCGACGAGCGGCCCAGCGGCGAGCAGGGCCGCCGCGATCAGGACCGGATAGCGATGCATTGGAGCTCCACGGGGGGATTACGCGAGAAGTCCGACCAAGGAATGTCCTCCGGTCGGACCCATCCCGCAAGAGCGCGGGGGCTTCTGTCATTGCGAGGAGGCCCCGAAAGGGGCCGACGAAGCAATCCCGGGATCTAGTCCAGTTCCACCTGCCGGACCGCGCGCACCTCGGGCAGGGCGCGGAGCATGGCGATCGTCTCGGGGCCGAGGCGGGCATCGATGCCGATGGCCGCGAGCGCCTCGCCGCCGGCCTGGAGCCGGGCGACGTGGTACTGCCCGATGTTGATCCCCGCCGCCGCGAGCGCCGTCCCCACCCGGCCGATGACACCGGGCACGTCGCGGTTGTGGAGCAGCACGAGGTCGCCGCGCGGCTGGATGTCCACCTGGTAGTCCCCGATCCGCACGACCCGCGGGTGGGCTCCCTCGAGCACCGCGCCCCCGACGCGCACCCCTTCCCCGGCACCGGACAGGCGGATCTCGAGGTACTCGGCGTAGTCGTTGCGGGGCGAAAGACGGGTGCGCTCGATCGCGATGCCCCGCTCCGAGGCGAGATGCAGCGCGTTGACGAAGTTCACGGCGCGCTGGCCCACCACCTTGGACAGGGCGCCGATCATGGCCGCGGCGGCCAGCGGCCGGAGGTCGTCCTCCTCCCGCCCGGCGTACCGGACCTCGACCTTGGCCAGCCGCTCCCCGGCGAGCGCCGCACCGATCCGGCCGAGCCGCTCGGCGAGGTCGAGCAGCGGGCGGAGGCGACGCATCCGCTCGCCCCCCACGCCGGGCGCGTTGACGGCCCGGCTGAGATCGCCCTCCAGGAGCGCGGCGCGCACCGCCCCGGCGATCTCGAGGGCCACGTTATGCTGCGCCTCCTCCGTCGAGGCGCCGAGGTGCGGCGTGAGCACCGCGTTCTCCAGCGAGCGGAACGGATGATCCGCCGGGAGCGGCTCGGTGTCGTACACGTCGAGCCCCGCGCCGGCGATCTTCCTGTTCCGGAGCGCCTCGAGGAGCGCCTCCTCCTGGATGATCTCGCCCCGCGCCACGTTCAGGACGAAGGCGGTCGGCTTGAGCAGGGCGAGTTGCTCCGCGCCGATGAGGCCCGTGGTCTGGTCGGTGAGCGGCACGTGCACCGACAGGACATCCGCCTGCCGGAGCACGTCGTCAAGCTGGGCGAGCTCGGCGCCCAGCGCCTTGGCTCGGTCGGCGTGCAGGTAGGGATCGTGAATCAGCACCCGCATGCCGAACGCCAGCGCCCGTGTGGCCACCTCTCCGCCGATTCGCCCCGCCCCGACCAACCCGAGCGTCTTCCCGTACAGTTCGCTGCCGCCGAGCTTGGCGCGGTCCCACGCGCCGGCTTTCATCGACCGGTCCGCCGCGGACACGCGCCGCGCCAGCGAGAGCATGAGCGCCATCGTCAGTTCCGCGGCGGAAATCGTATTGCCGGCCGGCGCGTTGAGGACGGCGATGCCCTTCTCGGTGGCGGCCTCGACGTCGATGGTATCGACGCCCACGCCGGCGCGGCCGATCACCTTGAGGCGGTTCGTCAGCGCCAGCGCCTCGCGCGGCACCTTGGCGGCGCTCCGCACGATGACGGCGTCCACCTCGGTCAGGGCCTGGGTGAGGTCGGGGATGCTGAGTCCCGCCTTGGTCACGATCTCGAAGCGCGGATCCTCGCGAAGCGGGCGGAGGCCGTCGGCGGCGATCTTGTCCGCGATGAGCACCCGGTAGATCGCGGTCATGACGTGAGCACCTCTTCGAGGGCGGCCAGCACCCGGTCGAGCTCGGCCACGGTGTGCTCTCCCATGTGCCCGATCCGGATCGTGCTGTCCTTGAGCTTGCCGTACCCGGCGGAAATCGTGATCCCTTTCGCCTTCATCGCCGCGTTGACCTCGCTGCCCTTCTTTCCCGGCGGAACGGTCAGGCAGGTCACGGTCCAGGAGCGCTGCCCCGCGGGCGCCAGCACGCTCACCGGAACGCCCCGCGCGGTCATCGCGTCGGCCCATTCCCAGGTGCGCCGCGCCATCGCCTCGTGGCGGGCCCAGCGAACGGGGAGCGTCTCCTGGTCGATCCGCTCCAACTGCTTGGCCAGGGCATAGAGCAGCGACACCGCCGGCGTGTTCGGCGTCTGGTTCTGCAGGGTGAACTTCTCGAACTCGACGAAATCGAAGTAGATCCCCCGGCCTTTCTGGGTGCGCGCCCGCTCGAGCAACCCGGGCTGCGCCACGCCGAAGGCGAGGCCCGGCGGCAGGGCGAGGGCCTTCTGCGAGCCGGTCAGCACGAAGTCCAGCTTCCACGCGTCGCTCTCGACCGGATTGCCGGCCACGCCTGTCACGCTGTCCACCAGCAGCATCGCGTCGCCGGCGGCGTGGGCCACCTCGGCGAGCTCGGCGATCGGGTTGAGCGCGCCGGTGCTGGTTTCCGAGTGGGCCACGGTGACCGCGTCGTACTTCCCGCCCTTGAGGGCCGCCGCCACCTGGTCCGGCCGGTGGGTCTGTCCCCATTCCACTTCCATCGCGTCGGCCTCGATGCCGCAGGCGAGGGCGATCTTGTGGAAGCGGTCGCTGAAGGCCCCGTTGACGAGGGAGAGTACGCGGCGCCGGGCGCCGTTGCGAATGGCGCCCTCCATCAGGCCGGTGGCCGAGGAGGAGGAGATGTAGACCGGCCGCGTGGTGCGGAAGACGCGCTGCAGCATGGGCTGGACGCGCCCGAGGAGCTCTTCCATGCCCTTGCCGCGATGCCCGATCATCGGCCGGGCCTGGGCGGCGAGCACGTCTTCGGTCACTTCGGTCGGGCCGGGAAGGAAAAAGCTGCCGAACGGTGCCATGGGGGTCTCTCGGTGTCGGTGAGAGCGGAGGACGGAGCAAAGATAGGCGGGAACGCCCTAAAGATCAGCGCAAGATCCTTCTGAAGAACTTCCCAGAGCACGGGGAGGAGGGAGGGGCCGCGGATCACGGCGTCGGCGACGGCGGTGACGGCCGGGCGGTCCACCACGCCGGCAAAAGCGAGGAAGCGATCCACCGCCGGCCGCGCCTCGAGATCGGTGATGCCGTCACCGACCAGCAGGCAGGGCTCGGGGACGACACCTTTCCAGGACTCGATGACCTTGCGCTTTCCGCCGGAGCGGGCGAGCGGCGAGGACTCGTCGAACCCCTCGTACGCACCGTCGGGATCGAACCGGAGGTCCACCGCCCAGACGGCGGCGGCCCCGAGTCCCAGCCACTCTGCAAAGGGCAGAATGGCCTGGCGGAATCCGCCCGAGAGAATCCGGACTTCCACACCGCCATCGCGCAGCCCGCGCACCGTTTCGCGCGCGCCCGGCACGGCCGCGGCCACATACTGCCCGGCGAGGGAGGCGACCTGCGCGCGGGTGGGGCGGATGAGGGCGAGCCGAGCGCCGTAGACCGATTCCAGCGGCAGCGCGCCGCTCATGGCGGAGGCGGTGAGCCCGGCGATCTCTTCCCGGCGGCCCGCGGCAAGCTCGTCGATCCCCTCGATCGCGGAGAGCGTGGAGTCGCAGTCGAAGATGACGGTGCGGAAGCGGGGCGAAGGCACGGTCGCTAGTGGCGGCGGAGCGCCACGTCGTCGCTCCGGACGTTGCGGCCGATGACGAGCACGAGCAGCCGGGGCTCGTACCCCGGCGCGCTCACCCGCACGTACTGCGTGCGGCAGCGGTCGAGCAGCGACGCGTCGAAGGACAGGGTGTATTCGCCGTTCTGGTCGGTCCAGGCGACAAAGGCGGTGCCGATGATCTGGAGGTGCGCGTCCGGCAGCGGCGGGCCGCCCTCGGTGCGGAGCACCCGGCCGCTCGCGGAACCCATCCGGGGTTCGCCCGGCTTGGCGTTGGAATCCGCGGTCACGCTGGGGCAGGAGTCGCCCCGCTCGGGCATCGACGCCGTCCAGGGCCGCGGGTCGCGGGGCGGCAGCCCGACCCGCGGGCCGAGGCTGATGCCGCCGAAGGTGCCCGGCGAGGCGGCCGTGGGATTCGGCGCCGGCTCGGGTGCGGGTGGCGCCGAGGGGCCCGGCAGCAGCGCCAGCGGAATCGGGCGCGGCGGCGCCACCTGGTGGGCGTTCTCGGGGGCGCCTTCGCCGAGCTTGGCGGCGTCGCCGCCGGGGTCGGCCACGGGCGACTTGAGCGCCTTGATGGGATCGGCGTCGGGCTCGGGCGGCTTGGCCGGCCCCGAGGACTTGGGTGGCAACAGCTTGGGAGGTGGTGCCTGCGCGGCGGGCTTGGGCTGCGGGAGCGGCGGCAGGTACACCATGCGGACCTGCCGCTTTTGCAGCTGTTCCCTTGCCGCCTTGATCTCTTCCGGCGTGGCGGTCGGCTGTTCGCTGGTGCTCGGAAAGCGGTGCATCGCCAGCGCGACGAGGATCACGGAGGCGTAGAGGGCCAGGGAGATGGCCATGCCCTGCCAGCGCGGCTCCGGGCGGAGCTGCGGCGTGATCGAAAACGCCTTGTTGGCAGCCATCAGGGGAATATAACCCCGTGCAGGACAGTGGTTTGGCTAAGCATGGGCGGCGTGGTCATCGATGACGACCCGCCCGATCCGACCGCGGAACCGACGGCGGACACGGCCGAGCAGAATGACGGCGACGGAGGCGAGTCCGCACACAAGTCCCCACCAGAGCCCCGGGGCGCCCATCCCCGCCCGGAGCCCGAGCAGGAGACCCGCCGGGATACCTACGAGCCAGAAACCAATAGCGTTGATGATCATCGGCGACCGAGTGTCGCCGAGGCCGCGGAGAATTCCGCCGGCGACGACCTGGATGCCGTCGAACACCTGGAAGACGCCAGCCAACGGAATGAGCGCCGACGCCACCGCCAGCACCGCCGCCGCGTCGGTGTACGCACTCGCCAGGAGGCGGGGCGCGAGGAGCATCACGCTCCCCATGGCGGCCATGAAGGCGGTCCCCACGACGAGGGCCGAGCCGGCGGCCCGGCGCGCGCCAGCCGCGTTTCCGCGGCCGACCTCCTGTCCCACCAGGACCGCGGCGGACGCCGACACGCCCAGCGGCACCATGTAGGTGAGCGAGGCCAGGTTGAGCGCGATCTGGTGTCCCGCCATCTGGTTGGTGCCGAGCCACCCCATGACGACGCCGGTGAGCCCGAAGGCGCTGTACTCGAGTTCGAGCTGCGCGCCGATCGGCGCGCCGAGCCGGAGCATGCGGCCGAGGGGCTTCACGTGGAAGACTTCGGGGCGGATCGGCAGCAGGTGGTGGTGCAGCGCCGGCCAGCCGAGGCCGATCACCAGGAGCGCCATGGCCCAGCGGCTGATGGTGGTGGCCCAGGCGGAGCCGGCCACGCCGAGCGCCGGCGCGCCGAGGTGCCCGTAGATCAGCGTCCAGTTGAGGAGGGCGTTGAGCAGGTTGGCCGCGACGATGGTCACCACGATGGGCCGCATCCGTCCCATCGACTGGAGCGCCTGGCGGAACACGGTGAAGGCCAGGAAGGGCAGGACGCCGGGGATCATGAGGCGCACGTACGTGGTGGCGAGCGGCACCACCTCCGCCGGCTGGCGGAGCGCGACGAGGGCCGGGCCGGCGGGCCAGAGCAGCGCCATGGCGGGGAGCGAGAGCCCGGCCGCGAGGAGCAGGCCGCGCTGGACGCCGCGGGCGATGGCAGGATCGTCCATCGCCCCGACCGCCTGCGCGATCACCGGGTCGAGGGCCATCAGCACCCCCATCCCGAAGATGACGACAGCAAAGAAATAGAGATTCCCGAGGGCGACGGCGGCGAGGGCGGCCGGGCTCAGGTGCCCCACCATGAGCGTATCCACCACCCCCATGAACATCATCCCGACCTGGACGACGACGACCGGCACCGCCAGCGCCAGCAGCGCCCGCAGTTCGGTTCGGGTCGGCAAGAAAGGCGATGGCGACATGGGATCCGGCGGAAGGGTGAGTATGCGCCCGGTAGGATTCGAACCTACGACCCTCAGCTTAGAAGGCTGATGCTCTATCCAACTGAGCTACGGGCGCGGGAGTGCTATATGATAGTGAGCCCGGCGCCCAACCGACAGCAGGCCGGGCGGTCGTGCCGCGGGGAAACCGCGCGGCGGCCCGGCGCGTACGGCCTGAGTCTCCCACTTCGCCACTCCTGGAGGTCTCCGTGCTGGTGCCCGCGCTCCTGCTCCTCGCCGTTGCCACACCCCTGCCCCGCCCCGCCGCGGAGCCCAAGCCCGCCACCGGGGCGGACGTCATCCGCTTCATGCACGACAAATACGACGGCAAGTGGTACCGCACCGCCACGTTCACGCAGCGCACCATCCGTCCCGACGCCCCGGCGGAGACCTGGTACGAGGCGCTGAGCGTGCCGGGGTCGCTCCGCATCGACATCTCGCCGCTCACCGGCCGGAACGTCCTCCTCTTCCGCAGCGACTCGATCTACCGCTACGCCGAAGGGGAACTCAAGCTGAGCCGTGCGTTCGTCCACCCGTTGCTCCTCCTCGGGTTCGACGTCTACGCCCAGCCGGCGGAGAAGACCATCGCGAGCCTGGCCGCGCTCGGGTATGACCTGTCGAAGCTCCATGCCGGCACCTGGCAGGGGCAGAAGGTCTGGATCGTCGGCGCGGCGCAGGGCGACACGACGTCGAAGCAGTTCTGGATCGACCAGCAGCGGCTGCTCTTCGTGCGGAGCCTCGGGCCGCACCCGCAGAAGCAGGGCGTGCTCACCGAGGTGCAGTTCAACAAGTACGTGCGGCTCGGCCAGGGGTGGATCGAGACCGAGGTGCTCTTCTTCGAGGGCGGGAAGATCGTGACGACGGAGGAATACCACGATCCGGTCGCCGATCCTGTCCCCCCGCTCGACCCGGCCATCTTCCTGCCCGGCCCCTACGTGCAGCCGGGGTGGGTCAAGGAGTGAGCCGCGCCAGGGTGCGGGCAGAGGAGCGGGGGTGAATGGTTCCCCAGGCTCATCTTGTGGCTTCCCGGTGTCGCGAGCCACCCGACCGGATAGATTGGGTCGTCCCTCCACGGTCGAGGACGATCGATGCCTCATGGAATCCGCTCCGTCGCTCCCGGTCGCCGAGGGCGCCTGAGAGCGAGTCGGTGGTTCTGCGTCCTGGCCGTCGTCCTCATGGCGGTGCCCCGCTGTGTCGGCGCCCAACAGCAGCCCATCGGCGCCGGTACCGTGGCCGGCGCGAAGGAGCTGGCCAACCAGGTCAACAATCCCACCGAGCCGATCACGCTGCTCCAATTGCGCGGGCTCTTCGCGCCGGCCTGGAGCGGCTCGCCCGGCGGGGCCACCGCCGTCGAGACGGAATTCGTTCTCCCCATCGCGAGGGGACGGCTGATTCCCGTCATGCAGCTGACGCGCACGACGCTGCCGTATCTCTGGCTTCCAGACACCCAGGGCGGCATCGCCGGTTTCGGTGACCTCAGCTACTTCGATATCGGGTTGATTCCCACCAAGTGGGGGCGGTGGGGGCCAGGCGTCACGCTGGTCGTCCCGACGGGGGCCTCGACGACGGCCCTCACCTCGGGCAAGTGGCAGCTCGGCCCGGCGATGGCGGTGATTCTCACCAGCATTCCCGATTTGCAGTTCGGCCTGGTCCTCCAGAACCCCATTTCGTTTGCAGGCCCCTCCGAGCGACCCACGGTGAACGCCCTGACCATCCAGCCGACGTTGACCTACAACTTCAACGGAGGGTGGTTTGCCGGACTCAGCGATTTTGCGATGCAATTCGACTGGGAGGACGGCGGCGCGGCTACGATTCCGGTGGGGCTGCAGGTCGGCAAGGTGCTCCGCCTCGGCAAGCGTCCCTTCGTCTTTTCCGCGGAGGCCGGCAAACTGGTGGCCAGGGCGAGCGACGCCGACCCGGAGTGGGTGATTGGCCTCGAGGCGGCCTGGGTCATGAAGCTCCATCCGGAGCTTCGATAAGCGAGCGGGGATGAGGGCCCCAGTTGCGGGAGCGGGGACAAACGGGTAGATTGTCTGTGCGGTCGAAGCACGGATGCGCGGACATGTTCCGAGTTGACGTCGGGGGCCCAGCGATGCTGTGGCCCCCGTTTGCTTGCGACGACTCGCGGATGGCGCCAGGGGAGGTCCCCTGCACCGTCGGAACACCCTTCCCGTGAGGGCTTGTCACGGGGCAGTAGCAGTCGGTATCAACGGCACCGCCGCGGACCGATTTCATCAGGATGGAGTACAGCAATGCGTACCACCGGCACCGTCAAGTGGTTCAACGATGCGAAGGGCTTTGGATTCATCACCCCCGAGGGCGGCGCGAAGGATTGCTTCGTGCACCACTCGGCCATCACCGGCGACGGCTTCAAGTCGCTGGCCGAGGGCGAGCGCGTGGAGTTCGATGTGGTCCAGGGCGCCAAGGGCCCGGCGGCCGAGAACGTCAGCCGCGCGGCGTCCAACGCCTAAGGCGTAGGATTCCAGCACGGCACGACCAACAGCCGGTTCGACGCGAGTCGAGCCGGCTGTTGGCGTTTGCGGGGGGAGCCCGCGACCGACTACGCGGGGCGCGCATCCTTTCCGGACATCCATCGAAACCGAGGAACCTCTATGGCGGTGAGGCGGGCGTCGACAGCGCTCCTGTTCGGACTCTTCGTGCCCGTCGTCGGCACCGCCCAGTCGGGAGCGGGCACCCCGGTGGTCGCCGGGCAGTCCTACACGATTCAGTCCCAGCGGCTTGGTGAATCACGGGTGGTCGATGTCTCACTCCCGGCGGGCTACGATGCGAACCTCTCCCAGCATTATCCCGTGCTGTACGTGCTGGATGGTGAGGTCGAGGGGCAGGCGGCCGTCACCGTCGCCCGATTCTACGCCTCGACCGGCCAACTGCCACCGATGATCGTCGTCGGGATCCGGAACACCGAGCGGACTCGCGACCTGACGCCGGCGCCTTCGGCGGGCTTTACTCCGCTGCCAGACGTCGGGACGAACGGCGGCGCCGACGCGTTCCTGTCCTTCCTGGCGGACGAGCTGATCCCGTGGGTGGATCAGGGTTACCGCACCGCCCCGATGCGGATCCTGGTGGGCCACTCGCTCGGCGGCTTGTTCGCGCTCTACGCCCTGAGCGAACGGCCAGCGCTCTTCACCGGCTACCTCGTCATGGAGCCGGCCACCTGGTGGAACGGCGGGCAGGAATTGGCCGCCGCCGCCGCCGTGCTCCGTGAGGCCCCGGCGCGCCGGGCCCGTGTCATGCTCGTGAACACGGAATCCGTCGGCGCGGACACCACGGGGTTCGGGGGTGAACGGCCGATGGTTCGCCAGATCCGGATCCTTGGCGAGACTCATTCAAGCATGGCGCTCGCCGGCATGATGCAGGGCCTCCGCACCATGCTCGCGGACTTCCAGCCACCGAGGTGGGAGCCGGGGACCCGCCCCGTCGTGATGTTGGAGCACTACGATTCGCTCTCGCGCCGGCTGGGGTTCACGGTGCCGATCCCCGAACCGGTCTTCGAGCAGGTGTTTCTGATGTCGGTGCTGGCCAGGAACTTCGAGGACGCGGAGGCGGTGCTGGCCCGCCTGGAGCGGGAGCAGCCGTCGGTCAATACCAGCGACCTTCGCGCCATGCTGGCCGGCGAGCGCGCCGCACCGGCGCCCGCGGGCCTCGTTCCGCTCGCAATCTCTGCGGTTCGGCCGACGCCAAGAGCGGCGGCGCGCTATCTCGGTCACTGGACGCTGATCGGTGAGGGAGAGGGACACGAGGTGGAGGTCGGGGCGTCCGGGGACACGATTGTCGTTCGCGAGCGCGTGCAGCTCCCCGACGGCGAGTGGGACGAGGATGACGTGCCGGTCATCGGAATGACGGCCGCGGGACAGCTGGAATGGGGGCAGCGAGTCTTCCGCGGAGTGGCGGCACTCCTGGTGCTTCGCGGAACGGTCGAACCGGACGGGACCATGACGGTGACGCGGGAGGTGCGGGGCTGGGTGCCTCGGGGGCCCACCGGCGACATGCTCCGGACGGAGCAGTTCCGACGTCTGTCGCCGTAGCTACCCGAGGTCCTCCTGGATGAACCGCGGGCTCAGGTGCACCGACAGCTCGACCAGGGGCGTATCGCCGAGGCAGGTGAAGCCGTGCACCTCCCCCGCCTTGATCACCAGGATCTCTCCCGCCCCGGCCTCGAAGTCCACGCCGTCGACCGTCCAGCGGCCGTGGCCCTCCTGGACGAACTGGATTTCGTCGTAGGGGTGGCGGTGGGCGCCGACGCTCCGTCCGGGGAGGCCGCGGTAGAGGAAGACGGAGATCCCGGTGTCGCCGTTGTCGGCGCCGACGAAGTTGTACGAGCTGCCCTTGAAGGGGAGGTCCTGCTGGCGGACGCGGTGCATGTCGAACTCGCTCCTCGGGGGGTCGTGACGCATCCTAGTGGCGGATGCGCCATCGTGGAAGGCGCCTCGCAATTGCACGAAACCCCGCGCCAGTCGTGGCTGCGGGGTTTCGTGTTGTGGCATCGGGGCGCCCGGATTCGAACCGGGGACCTCCTGCTCCCAAATCGGCCTCCTGACACTCACGGGCACTCACCCCACACGGTAAATCAACGACTTAGCTCGCCCGCATCACCCACCAGCACCCACCGAAACCCACCCCACTGCTACAAATTCTGCTACAGATCGTCGGCTCTATCGGGGTGGGCCCGATCGGGCTAAGCTATCGGCTCCACTTAAGTATGCCCTGGAGCCCTATGACCCCGCGCACCACGATGACCCTGACCGTCACGGCGGCGGTGCTCATCGGATTCACGGCCGGCTTTCTTGTGCCGAAGCCGCCGAGCAATCAAGGCGACTGCCTGTTGCATTACGTCAAGTCAGGTATGACAAATGACATCGCAGGTTTCATCATCAAGACTTGCAAGGCCAAATTCCCGATGGAGAGTGAGAAGTGTCGTCCCGCCGCGCTTGCGGAAGCTATCAATCGTGCGAAGGCGACAACCTATACCGACGTGGCCAGCTCTCGGCAGGCCATCTTCCTCGCCAGCGTGATCATGGACGACTGCAAGTAGGAGCACCGCGATGCTTACTGTCCTCATCGCCGTCGCCTGTATCGCAATCATCCTGTACGTGGGCCTCGCCCTGTGGCCACTTGTGCTGCTCGTGGCGGCTGTCGCGGCGGTCGGATTCGTGGTCTTCTGGCTACTTGTCATCTTCGTCTTCCCGATGTTCTGGGGCACGGCGTCCGAGCAAGATGCAGGAATCTGGTTCGTGTCTTTCGCGGCAGTAGTGCTTCTTGGCAGTATTGTTGCCACCATGATTCGGGACAGATCGCGGCATCGGGACACCATGCGGCGGATTAAGCAGGAGCAGGCGCAACGAGAGAACACTTGAGGCAGGCATAAGTCCATCGACTGTGCCCAGGAACCCAGCATGACAGAGCGCGAACTTGAGTACATCAAGTGGCAAAACCGATCCTGCCGCTTCTATTTGGCAGCGCGCACCCTCCACTGGCAGGAACTCCATGCGGCTGCGGCCTTCTGCGCCCATCAGGCCGCAGAGCTGATGATGAAAGCGACGCTTCACTACTGGGACCGGAGTTTCAAGCCGCGAGACCCGGGTCACAACCTCATGAAGATGAAGCGAATGATCGGAAACAAGGTGCGGAACAGGCCATCAATCTGCATTCCGGAATACTTCGTTTCTGAACAGCGATTCCTCAATGTGACTCGCTATCCGACGGGTGGAAAGGGAGTCGTCGTTCCCTCCACGCTCATTCCTGACTTGGACCGGCTCATAGTGGACTTGGTTGTTCTGGTGCCCTTCCAATTCAACTCCGAGCTTTTGAATGCGGCCACAGGCCGCAACAGGCGTGCTCTGTTACTGCTTCGCAGACACAACGCAGAGCTTCGGAGACTTCGTCGATTTCTCGCATGCCACTGACATGGGAACCGCTCATCAATAGATACGGCAGTAGCACCACTTAGCGTTAATTGTCGTAATCCTCGCAATCTGCTCCGAGGTCAGTCCGAAGATTGTGGCTGAAACTGTGTTGAGGTCACTCCCGTCAAGGCGAAATACCACGCGAGTAGACCCGAGGACAACACCATTGGCGGTCGAGGCTTCGAGGATGACGGAGTCCCTTAGGTCAACAGCAGCAGTCGCCCGCCTGAAGGCAGCCCGATCAGGGATAGTGGTCGCAATGGTGGACGTGGTGGCTAGTTGGTAGGAGGTATACGCCGGAGCTTCCACCTTCTTCTTGTCGCTCAAGACTGCCGGAGTGTGCTCCGGTATGCACTCCACCGCGACTTTTGTTATGACTGCGTCCGCCAGCCTTTTCGGTTGACCCCAGTGCACCGTATCAGCTCCCGCATACGGCTGCCCAGAAATCGTAGACGGGCAGGCATTTTCTGACTGCGGTGCAGCCTTGTTGCAGGCGAGAGCGCCCGCGAAGAGGATGACAACCCCGACTACAGGGGTGGATGTGGGCAGCGTGGGCCACCTCATCGTGCTTCTCCTTGATCGCTAGCAAAGCTGGTTCGAACGCTGACCACGACTCTGCCCAACCTACGCCCCGCCGGCGCCCCTCGGAAGACCCTCCTCAATCAGCTCATTCAGCAGCAGTCTCGCCAGCAGCTCGGGGGAGTGCTCGTGGCCGCCCACCTGCGTGGACTTCGTGCCGTAGGCGCTCTCCACCGTGAGGAGGCCATCCGCCACCACCCAGGTGGCCTCCCCGTGGTGGCCAAACTTACGGGGCCGCATCAGTCGGTCCCCGGTCGGGCCACCGTCGTCTCGGCGCCGAACGTCGGCTCCCACGACGGCGGCACCGCCGGCCTGATCGACCGCGGGGTGTCCCGGCGCTACAGATTCTGCTATAGCCTGAGCTAGTGTCCCTGGAATACACAAAACCCTGCCTCGTAACCTGAGGCAGGGTTTGCGTTCCTACAGTCGGGGCGCCCGGATTCGAACCGGGGACCTCCTGCTCCCAAAGCAGGCGCTCCCGGGCAAGCTACGCCCCGAACGTCCTGCAAGATAACGAGGTGACGGGATCTGCCAAGCTGGTGAGAGGCGCCCAGGCGACCGCTTGGTTCGCGCCGCATTCGAATGTGTTTTGCCATCAGTGCTGCCGGATCACCACCGGCACGAAGCCGACCTCGAGCCCCGGGGGCGGCGTCACGAACTGGGCCGCGTCCAGCAAAGCCACTGTCCCTCCCGTGGGGGCGGCCGGCGCGAGGCCCGCCCCGCCCTGCCGGTGGAGGGCCTCCACGAAACTCTGCAGGCGCTCCCGCGTGGCCGAGTCGAGCGGCAGGCGAGCGATCGCCGGCTGGTCGACGAACCGGTACCACACGTACTCCACCGTCGATCCGTCGTTCAGCTTGACCTGAAAGGGTCCGGCCCGCCACGTTGCCGGGGCCCAGGGCCCCCCGCGCACCTGATCGACGCCACGCGGCGCGCCGCGCTGCTTGGGAGGGAACGTGGCCTTCACGAGGTTGGTCTCGCGCGGCACGCTGGATTCCGGGATGCCCGTCCAGCGATCGGGCGCGTCCTCCCGGTAATACTCCGGCAGCATGGCCTGCCCGTCGGCAGTCAACAGCTTCCCCTCCAGCCCCAGGCCGGACCCGCCTCCTGCCGTCGGGTACACCCCCGATGCCAGGAAGTCCGTGAAGCGCAGCTGACTGCCGCCGTCCGGCGAGAACCGCAGCGACGCCCCGTCGTCGGTCAGCGTGGCCGCGACGCTCCCGCTGTCCGCAAGGTCGGTCACGGGCGCCCCGCCGTCCATCCACCTCGCGATGCCGTCCCAGAGCGCCGATTTCGCGAAATACCGGATGTCCTGCAGCAGCATGGCGCGGCCGCGGGCGTCGACCCCAAATCGGACCGCCGGGATCCGGCGATAGCGGCGGCCGTGCGCGTCTCGGGAGGTCATCATCGGAAGGTTGCCGAACTCGAGGGCCATGCTCCCCATCAGCGCCGGCCGGGCATCGAGGCCGGTTCCCACCGCCGTACGATCCGACTTGTGGACCGCGCTATAGAGTTCGGGTGTGTAGAACGCCACCGGGCCGCTGAAATTCGCCGCCCGGAGGAACAACGTCCAGCTCTGGTCCCCCGTCGGCACACCGAGCGGCGAGGCATTGGCAGGAATGAGCGGCAACGCCATCCACGCGTACCCGAGGAGCGCCTCGCTGGTCGTGATCTCCACCGTCAAGCCGTCCGGCGCGAAGACCAACCGATTGCTCAGCTGGGCGACACCGAGCTTGTTCTTCGGCAGCGGTTGCTGATAGAAACTCCAGCCGGTCGACGCGACCTCGGTGTCGTAGCAATCCGGCGTGGTGTTCAGGCGGAACTTCGGGGACGGCGAGGGAAATTGCGTGGAGGTCCAGCGCCCGGCCCCTCCCTCGATCGTCTGGTAGACATCCGCCCACGTGGGGCCGCGTTCGGGCCAGTGATCGCGCGCCAGCGTGCCTTTCGGACAGAGCGGGCGGCTGAAGTCGCGGTTGTCCGGCACGAGCCAGGGGCCCCAGCCGAACTGTTCGTCCTCGACCTGCAGTGCACCGAGCCGTGAGACGGCGGTGTATCCGCTGTAGCCGTAGCCAAACCCGTCCGGTGGCGGACTCAGCTTCGCGCTGAAGTATCCCGTGGCCCCCAGCGGGGACAACTCCACGACGCCAGCGGCCAGCGCCTGCAGGGCCGCGAGCAAGATCGCACACAGCGTAAAGGTCACTCGGCTACCGGCCACACCCGGAGCATTACCACGCCGTGCGACGGAACGGTGGCGGTGTACCGGGACTCGACCGACGCCGAGTCGGTGTGGGCCCAGAGGTCCCGGACACGGGCCCGCTTCGTCTTGAGGCCAACGCGACCCCAGTCGGCGGTGATGGCGGAGGCCACCGACGCGCGGTTGAACAGCAGCACCGCGCGGGACCCGTCGGCCAGCGGCTTGACCCACACCTGCAGCTCGCTGGGCCAGGCCTGCACGATGGTGCCCTGCGCGCCGAGCGAGTCCTGGTCCACCGCGATGACTTCCTTGTTGAGGAGGATCTCCCGCGTGGAGGCGGCCGCGCGGGTGGTGTCCGCCATGGTGCGGACGTCGTTCCCCGCGATGAGCGGTGCCGCCATCATGGCCCAGAGGCTGAAGTGCGCCCGGTACTCGGTGGCGGTCATGCCGCCGTTCCCCACCTCGAGCATGTCGGGGTCGTTCCAGGCACCGGGCCTGGCAATGTGCCAGTACTGCGACGAGAGGTCCACGAGCGTGAGCACGCTGGCCCAGCGGTCGCTGATGTCTCCCGTGGTGCGCCAGAGGTTCCCGACCGCGGGCGCCCACTCCCACGGCCGGTTGCTCCCCCACTCGCAGATGCTGAAGACGATCTTTCGCCCCGAGGCGGCGAGGGCGTCGCGGAAGATGGTGTACTGCGTGCGCGCGTCGAGACCCTCGGCGTTGCACCAGTCCACCTTGACGTAGTCCACGCCCCACGAGGCATAGGTCCTCGCGTCCTGCGCCTCGTGGCCGTAGCTCCCGGGCCGGCCCTCGCAGGTTTGCCGCCCCGCGTCGGTGTAGATGCCGAACTTGAGTCCCTTGCCGTGCACGTAGTCGGCCAGCGCCTTGATGCCGTGCGGGAAGCGGACCGGATCGGGCACGATGGTGCCGTCCGCCGCGCGGGCCACCTGCCAGCAGTCGTCGATCGTGACGTACTGGTAGCCCGCCTCGCGCATGCCGTTCGTGCTGATGGCATCGGCCACGCCGCGAATGAGCGTGTCGCTCACGTTGCAGCCGAACTTGTTCCAGCTGTTCCAGCCCATCGGCGGCGTGCGCGCGAGCCCGTTGTCGAGCGCGGCTGGGGGACGGCTCGCGGCGAGGCCCATCCCGGTCAACCCGGCGATGGCGGCATACATGCCGAGTCGCCGCACCAGTGGATTCCGCATGCCGCTACTTCCCCGCCCCTGCCAGGAGCTTCGACAGGTCCGCAATCGCGATCCGGCGGACCGACCGTGACCGCTGGAACACCATTGACTGGCCGTTGGGCGTGAAGGACGCCTTGTCCTCGTCGAAGGAAGATGTCGTCAGCCGGCGGGTCGTGCCGTCCTTGCGATTGAGCAGCCCGAGGTTGTGCGTGGCTCCGTTCGGAATCTGGTATGCCACCAGGCTCCAGTCGTCCGAAGCGCCTGCGAGGCCCGTCCCGGGATCGTTCACGATCTGTCCCTCTCCTCGGCCGGTCAAGGGGAGGATCCGGAACTGCCATTGTCCTCCCTTGCCGCCCTCGGCAATGACCAGTGAGTCTCCGTTCGGGAGGATGCCGTTTGGAAAGGCGTTGCTGCGCTGCCAGAGGGGAACCAGCGCTCCGTCCGGCTTCACCTGCACGACCTCGTATTGTCCGGTCGCGCCGAGAACCGAAGCGACGAGCTCCGGGCGGCCGCGAGCCGTGGCGAGGTTGTTGACCATCCCCGCGTGCGTCACGCGGGCCGGCTCGCCGCCGGCCACAGGCACCAGCCAGAGATCGCTGATCCGTGCGTCGCGATCGGACACGAACCAGACCGCGGAGCCGTCGACATTCCAACGCGGACTGCGTTCGCCGCCGGGCCAAGTCGTGAGCTGGCGCGGCTCGCCGCCGGCGACATCGACCACCCAGATGTCCTGGCTGCCGCCCCGATCCGACGAGAAAACGAGGCGCGCCCCGTCGGGGGACCAGGAGATCTCGGAGTTGTTGCCGCCCTGGACCAGCGTGCGGATCGGGCCGCCCGCCAGGGGCACGAGCGCGATGTCGTTCACCCCACCGCCCCGATCCACGTTGAAGGCGACCTCCGTGCCGTCCGGCGAGAGCCGCGGGCCGGCTGCGCGGAGGGAATCCGGCGTCAGGCGCCGCTCGGAACTGTCGGCGAGCGAGAGCGCCCAGATGCCGCTCTGCCCCCGACCGGTGAGGTAAGCCAGCCGGTTGCCGGAGAGCCATTGCATCAGGTCTTCCCCGTCCGCGTCGTCCGTGACCCGAGTTCCTGGCCGCCGGCCGCCGGCACCACCCAGACGTCGGTCTGCTTGCCCCGGTCGGAGAGGAACGCCACCCACTTGCCGTCGGGAGACCAGCGCGGCGTCCAGTCGTTCCGGATGTCGTGGGTGAGCGGGCGGGGCTCCCCGCTGTCCACCGGGACCACCCAGACGTCGCTGGTACCCGTGCGTCGCGACTCGTAGACCAGTTCCTTCCCATCCGGCGACCAGGCCGATTCGTACTCGGCGAAATTCTCGAAGCCATCGGTGGTCAGTTGGCGTGGATGGTGCCCGGTGCTGTCCGCCACCCAGATCGTGATGTGGCCTGCCTTCGATGACCAGGTAGCCGATACGGGACCCGTCGGGCGACCACTCGCCGATGTTCGGCCGCTGTTCGCCCGGTATGAGGGGCGAGCTCCCACCGTGGCTCACCGACGTGACGAACGATCGAAAGGTGCCGCCTCCGGCCCCGGCGCTCGTGGCGATGTAGCCGACACGGTCGCCATCAGGGTGCCAGCCGATTGGGATGGCGACCCCCGCCACATTGCTCACTTGTTTGGGTGCTCCGCCACCGGCTGGAATGACCGCCACCTGCAGCAACCCGGCGTTGCTCGAGGGCACCGCGATCTGCGATCCGTCCGGTGACCAGAGAACCGGGTTGTCGGCGATCGAGGTGACCGGAACGCTGGTCGGGTGGCTGAGATCGGCGCCGGCGGTCATCAGTTGATTCGTCCCGCCGGCGGGCTGCCACCAGAAGAGGCGGGTGCCGTCGGGGGAGAAGCGGGCCGTTACGTTGTTGGCGCTGTCGGGAGAAACCATCGTGACGGGCGGCAGGGCGGGATTGCGTTCCTTGCCCGGACTGCAGGCGGCGAGGAGGCCGATGCCCGCGAGGACGACTGCGTGCTTCATGGTTGCGCTCCTGGAGTCTGCTTTCCGCCGAGCACGCTGTCGATGCCGGCCTTGATCTGTTCGACGACGGCGCTCTGCGCCTTGAGCACGTCGTTCACGTTCGGGCTGTAGGTGCTGGCCCAGAGGCTCCGCGTGGTGACGGGGTCGCTGAACTGCACGTTGATGCGCATGACGTCTCCCGCGCGGAAGACGGTCGTTTCCACCACGGCGTCGAGCCCCTCGGCGGCCGCGATCTCCTTCACCGTCTTGGGGCTGTCCTTGTAGCGCACCATGGTCGAGCGCGGCGCCACGCCCACCACGCCCTGCTGGGCCAGCGCGTTGGTGAGGGCGTCGTGCATCGCCACCACGAACTCGGCGTCCTTGCCGGAAATGTCCTCGATCGGCAGGACGCCGATGCGCTGGATCTTGCCGCTCCCCCCGCCGGGATGGGTCAGCTTCCACCCCACCCCCCCGCCCACAACCAGGAGCACCACCGCCACGCCGACCCAGACCAGCCGGGCCGGGCGCTTCGAGGCGGCCACCTTCGGCACGGCGGCGTGCGGTTGGGTGTGCGTCGGCGTCATCCCGCCGCTCGGCGTGCCCAGCGGCTCCAGCAGCGCCGCCAGTTCGTCCGCCGACTGGAAGCGATCGGCAGGACGCTTTGCCAGGCACTTCATGACCACGGCCTCGAGCGCCTGCGAGAGGCCGGCGCGCTGCTGCCCCACCGAAATCGGCGTCTGGGTCACGTGCGCCGCGAGGGTCTGCTGCGGATTAAGGCCGTGGAAGGGGGTGTGGCCGGTGAGCATCTCGTAGCCCAGGATACCCAGGGCATAGATGTCCACCCGGCCGTCCATCTGGGGGTCGGCGGAGGCCTGTTCCGGCGCCATGTAGGCGGGGGTGCCGAGGGCGACGCCGGCGGTGGTGAGCTGCTGCCGGCCCGAGGCCTCGGTGACCGCCTTGGCCACGCCGAAGTCCATGACCAGCGCGTGGCGGCCGGAGAGGAGGATGTTTTCCGGCTTGATGTCCCGATGGACCACGCCGGCCTTGTGCGCCACGGCCAATGCCTCGGCAATCTCTCCAAGCAGCCGGACCGCCTCGGGCACCGGCAGCTCGCCGCCCCGCGTCAGGCGCTCGCGGAGGGTCTCCCCCTCCACGTACGGCATCACGTAATAGAAGAACCCCTCGGCGTCGCCGGAGTCGAAGACACCGAGGATGTGGGGATGCTGCAGGCGGGCGGCGACTTCGATTTCCTTGGCGAACCGCTCGGGGCCGAGCGTGGCGGCCAGCTCGGGGCGGAGGACCTTGACCGCCACCCGGCGGTGGTGCTTCAGGTCCTCGGCGAGGTACACCGTGGCCATCCCGCCCTGGCCGAGCTCGCGCTCCAGCCGATAGCGGCCCGCCAGGGCGGCGGAGAGTCGGTCCAGGGTATCGGCCATCGGCTCGTTGGTCGGGGAAGCGACTAACCTACGCCGCCAAGGGGGTCAACGCCAGCGGAGGCCGGTCCAGCTTGCACTGCGCACGATGAGGGGTAACATCTCCGCATGCTCCGCGAGACCATCCGCCTCACCCTCGTCGCCATCACGGCCACCGCCATCGGCTCGTGCGCCAGGGTCCCGACGCAATCGGCCAGCATGGCGGCGTCACCCCAGGTCGCCGTCTCGGCCAGCCAGCTGCAGCTGCAGGCCTTCGAGATGGGGCGCAACCTTTCGACGATCATCGAGCAGGCGGCCGACAGCATCCAGCTGGCGTCGGCCGACCCTGCGGTTCGACGGAATGCGCTCCTCTTGAAGATCTCGGCCATTCCGCTCATCCAGGAAGCGGCCCTCCGAAACGATCCGCACGTCGCCGCCGTGGACCTGCTCGCATTCACGATCCAGCTGTCCGATTACCTCACCACCGGTTCCGGGCGGGCGTCGTTCGGGTCCGAGCAACCGATCGCGGTCGCCGGCGCGGCCACCGCGGAACGGCAGGCCATGAAGCTGGTCGCGGGCAGCCTGACCAGCGGCCGGATGCCGGACAGTGCCGAGGCGAACCTGCGGAGGTGGGCGGCCGGTCGTCCGATGCAGGGGCCTGCGCTCCGGCGGGCCTCCATCCTCGAATCGGACTGGCAGGCACTCGGCCTCAGCGACAACTCCTTCATGGCTACGGTCGGGAACGTGGATCGCACGCTGGTGAACATCAGCTACCGGCTGAGCTACCTGAACGAGACGATGATCCTGGAGGCGCGCTGGAATGCCGAACTCACGGCGGGAGAGGCGATGCGCTCGCCCCGGGTCGATTCGCTCTTCGGCACCGGCACCGCGACACTTCGATCGGTGGGGACGCTCGCGGACAGTCTCCCGACGCTCATCGACCTGCAGCGAGCGGCGTTGATGCGGGACATTGACGTCGAACGGATCGCCATGATGCGCGACATCGACCGCCAGCGGGTGCTGGGGTTCCAGGACCTCGCGGTCCAGCGGGAGGCGCTGCAGGCCGCCCTCACGGCGGAGCGGGCCGCCCTGATGGCGCAGGTGGGCCAGGAACGGACGGCCGCGTTCCTCTCGGCGGACAGCCTCGTCCAGCGTTCGATTGACCGGTCGAGCTCCATGCTGTGGCGCCTGGCGCTCGAAATGACCCTGGCGGCGTTGCTGGTCGTGGCGGCGCTGATCGCGGGTGGGTTCCTGCTGGTCAACCGCTGGCGGGCGACGGCGGCGTAGCGCCGAGCGCCGCCGCCAGCGCGGCGAACGCCCGCCCCCGGTGGCTCACCGCGTCCTTCTCGTCGGCGCCCGCTTCCCCGAAGCTCTTGCCCAGTTCGGGCGAGAAGAACAGCGGGTCGTATCCGAACCCGGCGCTGCCGGCCGGCGCCTCGAGAATCCTGCCGGCGCACTCCCCCTCGAACACCTCGGGCAGAGCGCCCACCTTCCGCACCAGGGCCACCGCGCACCGATAGCGCGCTCCTCGCTTGGCCTCGGGCGCGCCCGCCAGCCGCCGCAGCAGTTCCGCGTTGTTCGCGGCGGACACCTCCGGTTCACTGCCCGACGCGCCGGCCCATCGCTTGGAGCGGGTCCCGGGTGCCCCGCCGAGGTAGAACACCTCGAGCCCCGAGTCGTCCGCCACCGTCGGGAGCCCGGACCGCCGGGCGAAGTACTCGGCCTTGGCGCGGGCGTTGGCCCGAAAGCTGTCGGCCGTCTCCAGCAGATCCTCCGCCGGCTCCTCGAAGAGGTTGACGTCCTCCGGGAAGACCACGTCGAGTCCGCTCCCGGCCAGGAGGCGCTTCACCTCCCGCTGCTTGCCGGCGCTCCGGGTGGCCGCCAGCAGCTTCATCGGCCGAGGGCCTTGCGCTGCAGCGCGAAGAGCTGGGCGATGCCGCGCTCGCCGTGGGCCAGGAGGCTGTCGAGCTCCGCCCGGCTGAAGGTGCCGGCCTCGCCGGTGCCCTGCACTTCCACGAACCGGTCCGGCTCCAGCATCACGAAGTTGGCGTCCACCCCGGCGTCCTTGTCCTCCAGGTACGCCAGGTCGAGCCGCACCTCGCCCTCGACCACGCCGACGGAGACCGCCGCCACCAGGCAGCCGAACGGATCGGGGATGCCGGTGCGGGCCGCGAGCCAGGCGGTGGCGTCGGCCAGCGCGACGCAGGCGCCGGTGATGCTCGCCGTCCGGGTGCCGCCGTCGGCCTGGAGGACGTCGCAGTCGATGCGGATGGTGTACTCCCCGAAGGCCATGGTGCCCATCGCCGCGCGGAGCGACCGGCCGACGAGCCGCTGGATCTCCTGGGTGCGCCCGCCGGGGCCGTTCCGCTCCCGCGACGTCCGCTCGCTCGTCGCACGCGGCAGCATGGCGTACTCGGCGGTGACCCACCCCTGCCCCGTGCCCCGGCGCCACGACGGCACGCCCGGCTCGACGCTCGCCGTGCAGTGGACCAGGGTGCCGCCGGCCCGCACCAGGCAGGAGCCTTCCGCATAGGGATTGGCGCCGCGCTCGAGGACGAGGGGACGCAGTTCGTCGTTCTTCCGGCCGTCAGGACGAGGCACGCAGGCGCTCCACGAGGCGGGTGGTCGAGTGATCGGGCACGAGCTCGACCCGGACGACGCGCCCGCCGCGCGCCTCCACGAGGTCGGCGCCCACGATGCGGTCGCGGGTGTAGTCGGCGCCCTTGACCAGGACATCCGGTTCCAGCAGCTCGATGAGCCCGAGCGGGGTGTCCTCGTCGAAGAGGGTCACGCAGTCCACGGCGGTGAACCCCGCCAGCAGGCGCGCCCGCGCCTCTTCCGGCACGAGCGGCCGGTCCGTGCCCTTTCCCAGGCGGCGCACCGAGGCGTCGCTGTTGACGCCGACGATGAGCGCGGCGCCCTCGGCGCGCGCCGCCTCGAGGAGGGCCAGGTGGCCGGGGTGCAGGAGGTCGAACACGCCGTTGGTGAAGACGACCCGGCCGCGCTGCGCGCGGCGCCAGGCGAGGGCCGCCGGCCGGTCACGGACCTTCAGGGAGGTGTTCATGGGGCGGTCGCGTCCACGGGAACCGGCGCCTCGTCGCGGAAGAGCAGCTTGAGCAGCGGCGGGGCCACGAAGGTGGTGCCCATCACCATCAGAAGCACCACGCTGAAGGCGTCGTCCGTCAGGAGCCCGGAGCGCCGGCCGATGTCCGCAAAGATGAGCCCCACCTCGCCACGCGGCACCATCCCGACGCCCACGGCCAGCCGCCGGAACCGGGCCCACGGCACCGCGAATCCTGCCGCCACCTTGCCGAGGATGGCCAGCACCGTGAGCCCGAGCGCCACCAGCAGGAGGCTGGCTCCGCCTGGTCGCGTCGGGTCGAGCAGGTGAATGTCCAGCGCGCTCCCGACGCTCACGAAGAAGATCGGTGTCAGCAGCGCACCCACTGGGCGGACCCGCTCGACGATGGCGTGAAATTGCTCGGTGCGCGCCAGGATCACGCCCGCGGCGAAGGCGCCCATGATCAGCGCCGATCCGGCGAGGTCGGCAAGCGCCGCGAGGGCAAAGCAGATGGCCAGCGCGACAACCGGCACCGCATCCTGGACCTTCATCCGCGCCACCGAACGGAACATCCTCGGCGCCACCCAGCCGCCGATGGCGATGGCCACCACCAGGAACCCGATCGCGACTGCCAGGATCTTGGCCGCGAGGAGCGGGGAGAACGCCCCGCCCGCGGCGATGCCGGACACGACCGTGAGGATGACGAGGCCGAGCACGTCGTCCAGGACGGCGGCCCCGATGATGATCCGTCCCTCGACCGAACCGAGCCGGCCCAGATCGGACAGGACGCGCGCCGTGATGCCCACCGAGGTGGCGCAGAGCGCCGCGCCGATGAAGATCGCCGCGACGTGGAGCGTGTCGGGGGTCCCCAGCCCATGGGGCACGTGGGACCAGTAGAGGTATCCCGCGAGAAACGGCAGCACGACGCCGACGGCGGCCACCGTGGCCGCGGAACTGCCGACCTTCCGCATTTCGCGGAGGTCGGTCTCCAGCCCGATTTCGAAGAGGAGGATCAGGACGCCGAGCTCGGCGAGGATGGCCACGATGTCGGCCACCGGCCCGGTGGCCGGGATCAGCCCGAGCGCGCTGGAGCCGAGGAGGACACCCGCGAGGAGCTCGCCCAACACCGCCGGCTGCCCCACCCGCTCCGCCAGCTCGCCGAGGAGCTTTGCGGCGAGCAGCATCCCCGAGAGGACGAGGAGGACGGTCGCCACCTCATGGCCGCCGGCCTCCGCCGCCAGCATCATCTACAGTCCCTCGACGGCGTGCGGGTGGAGGCGGAAGGCGTGGTTGAAGAGGGGCAGATGCACCTCCTCGGTGTACTCGGCCTCGATCGTGATCTGCGGGGGCCGCGCGGTGCGCTTGATCTGGATCTTCTGCGCCTCGGCCGGCAGGTCGAGCTGGTCGACCTTGAGGAGCAGGCGGCGCCGGATCACGCCGTCGGTCAGGCTCGGCGCGAGCCGCGCCTCGGAGCGCATCTCCTCCTGGAACTGATAGTACCGCAGGTAGACGTCGCCGATGTGCACGCCGTAATACAGGGCCACGCAAAAGAGCATCACCGTAAAGAGGCAGCCGGTCGTGCTCGAGCCGCGGCGGTCTGACACCGGGGTCACCATTGGGATTGCGCCCCCTCGACGATGTCGGTGATGAGCTTCTCCAGGGCGCGCGCGCGGCCGTCGGTCTCCTGGCCCGGGTCGTAATTGGCCTCCACGATGAGGCCGCTCCGCTTCCAGAGCGTCTTCCCCGCCTTCTGGTCCAGGATCTCGATGTTGAGCGTGATCTGGAGCGCGCGCTGGGTGACGTTGACGTTGTTGTTCCCGCTGCCGGTGTACGCCACCGGCTGGTCCGGGTCGTAGCGCGTGATCGAGCCGCGAACCAGCGCGTCGGCCGTGGCCTCCCCCGCCGGAGCGCAGGCCGAGGCGGTCCTGCATCGCGGTGCGGACCGCCGTGTTGACCTGCTGGGTGAGCGCCGGCTCGGTCGTCAGGTTGTCGAACGGCAGCACGGCGGCGGTCTTGATGTCGGCGGGCAGTCCGCCGCCCGCAAAGCCGTACCAGCAGCCCGCCAGCAGCAGTAGGCTAAGGAGCGGCCGGAGCCCAGACCGAAGCGGGGAACGCGAACACCGCGGAATCAGCGACAATCGTGATATCCAGTCTTGCGGGAACCGAAGGGACGGTCAGCCGGGCGGAGACCGGCGATCCGTCGGGATTCAGGCGGGCGTCCACCACCCCCATCACAACGCCCGCGCGTCGCCACTCCGCCCGCAGCGAGTGGCCCGGCTCGACCGACAGCCGGTATTGCAGCGAGTCCGTTCCGGTGACCGACCGAAACGCGGTGGCGGCGTCGTCCCGGAAGCCGCGCACCGATGCGCCGGGCGGCGGGGGACGCATCACGCCGAACATGGCCCACATCAGCGGGTAGCTCGGGATCAGCCGGGCGATGATGTCCGGCGGCTCCACCCAGAGCGCCCGGTCACCCGCGACCGCGGCTGCGGCATTCCCGATACCGAACGGCCCCGCAATGTCGAATCGCAGCGAATCGGGGCCCGCAAAGCGGGCGCTTCCCTGACCGCCCACCGAGGCCTGCCCATCGTTGAAGAGCCACCGGAACCGCATCAGCCGGTGACCCGCCGGCGCCGTCCGGGCCGCCCACACGCCGGCTTCGGCGGGGCTGAGGGGTGCCCACCCGCTTGGTTCGGGCGCCGGTGCCGGCTTCGCGCAGGCCCCGAGCGACAGGGCAAGATACGGAATCCACACGAAGCGGTCAAGCCGAAAGCGTTGCGGCATCGTAGTTTATCGCCAGTCAGCTCAAGGAGTTCAGCGGCGGATCACACGGATCTGGTCGCCCTGCGTGATCCGGAGGAGCGTGGCCGGCGAGCCCACCACCTTCCCGAAGACGGTGTACCGCCCGTCGAGCTGGGGCTGCGGCCCCAGCGTGATGAAGAACTGGCTCGATCCGGTCTCCGGTCCGGAGCTGGCCATGCCGAGCACGTAGCCGTCGTATCGCGTCGTGTTGATCTCGTCCCGGATCGAGTAGCCGGGCCCGCCCCAACCGTCGCCACGCGGGTCCCCATCCTGGACCACGTAATTGGGAAGCACCCGGTGCCAGCGGTCCCGGTCGAAATACCGACGGTCCAGCAGCGTCAGGAAGTTCTGCACGGTCAGCGGTGCGTCGGGGCCGAGCAATTCCACCTCGACCACGCCGCGCTGGTCGGTCTCGATGAAGATGTGGGGATGGGCCGTGGGCGCTTCCGGCACGACCACATATCGGCGGGCCAGCTCCCGGTAGTCCTCGAGCGAATGGCCCGTGGTGATCGGGAACGCCGGTCCCCAGCGATGCGACGCGGCGGGCCAGGCCGTCTCCGCCCAGGCGCGGACCACGTAGTCGGTCGGGCGGGTCGTGGCGGTCAGGAACTCGGCGGCGACGGCCGCGGCTGATTCGTCGGACTTGTCGGCCAGAACGCGGAGCGCCTCGAGCGCGGCGAGGGCGGCGTCCGGTACCGAATCGGTGGCGGCCCGCCGGAAAGCGGCGGCGAGCGGCGCCAGGTCGGAGGCCTCGGGGGCGCGTGCGATCGCCTCGGCGGCGAGCGACCGGACCCCGAAGTCACCGCTCCCCAGGAGTCCGCGCGCCGCGCTCAGCAGCGCCGGGTTCGGTCCCGGCACCGCGTTGAGCCAGCCCTGGAGCGCCGCCGTGGCCACCCGCCCGTCCGCGTCGTGGAGGAAATCGGGATGGTCGCTGGAGGACCCCGGCGCCACCCTGCTCCACCCCTCGGCGGCGGCGGCGCGATCGGGCCATCGGGGGCTGGTGCTCCACGCGGCGGACACGGCGCGGAACGAGTCCGGGCTGGCCCGCGAAAGTCCGAGGAGCGCCTCACGCTGCAGCGCGAAGGTCCCCTTCCCTTCGCGGACGATCCGGGAGAGTTGCGCCGCCGCGACCGGGCCGCCCGAAGCGCCCATCGCGTTGGCCGCGGCCACCTGCGCGTTGAACGCCGGGTCCGCGAGCAGCCCGGCGATCCGGTCGCTCACGTCGGGCCGGCCGAAGGTGGCGAGGCTCCGCAAGGCGTTGATCCGCACGCCCGCCTGCTCGTCCGTCGTGCCCCGCAGGAGCACCTGCACCACCACGTCGGGGTCGAGCCGCGCGGCCGCCGCGTACCGCGCGGTGAGTCCCTTCGCGGCGAAGGCGCGCGCCAGCGGCTGGTCGTCGCGCAGGGCGTCGAGGAGCGCCGCGCTCGCGTCGGGGCTCCCGAGCTGGGCGAGGGCGAAGATCACCCGCCACCGCAATTCGCCGTTGTCGTCGTGCGCGAGCGCCAGCAGCTGATGCGTGGGGGCTGCGTCGCCGAGCCGCCACGACTCCAGCGCCGCCTGCTGGACCAGGATGTCGCGATTCTCGGTGATCGAGAGGCTGGCGGAGTTGCCGAGCACCGCGTCGATCGTTTCCACGGCGGCGGGGCCGCCGATCTTGGCGAGCGCGGTGATGATCTCCCGCGCCGTGGCGAGGGAAGGCGCCGGCATCGCCGCGAGTCGGGCCACAAGCGCCGGGACGGCGGCGGTGTCGCGCACCAGGCCCATGGCGAACGCGGCCGCGGCCTGCACCGTCGAATCGGGGTCCTGCAGCAGGGGAATCAGGAGGGCGGTGCCACGCACGTCCGCCACGCGACCGAGGGAGGTCGCCGCGATCCGGCGCACCAGCGGCTCGGGCGATCGCACGCCGCTGTTGAAGGCATCCGGCGCCCAGCTGCGGGAGTCCTCCGCCGCCAGCATCGGCGCCACGGCCTCGACGACCGCGGCGTCCTGGGCCGCGAGCGCCGCGGGGCGCGCGGCCGCCGCCGCGCCGAGCAGCAGGAGGAGTCCCGTGACACGCAGCGGAGTCATTGTCCTCATTCGGGATCGGGGACCGGGTGGAGCAACTGACTCACCTCCGCCGGCAGCCGGGTCGGCACGAAGTCGTGGTTGAGGCTCATCATCCGCGTCTCGGCGCTCACCAGCAGCGCTCCCGTGTCGGCGTGGGTCAGCGCGTAGGCGAAGGTCACGCGCCGGCTGGCGAGGTCGCGCACCCAGCACCGCACCCGGACGAGGTCGTCGTACCGGGCGGGCCGATGATAGCGCATCGTGAGCTCGCCGACCACCAGAAAGAAGCCCATCGCCTCGAGGTCCCGGTAGCTCATTCCCGCCTGCCGGAGGTACTCCGTCCGCGCCACGTCCAGCCACACCGCGTACCGCGCGTGGTAGACCACCCCCATCTGGTCGGTCTCGGAGTAGTTGACCCGCGCGAAGCTGTCGACGAACGAGGTAGGCATGGCCGGCCGGGGAGCGAGTTGGGTCAAGGTAGGTCGGGCCGCGCGCGAAAGTCAATCGGCGCAAGCGCTTGCGAGAGCCCGCCGGGGCTTCCTATCTTCGGTGGTGTTCGGCCATCATCTCCTCGTCCTCTCCGACGCCCACGTGGGCGCCACTCCGCCGGAAGTCGAGGAAGCCCTCCTCGCCTTCCTCGAACGCGCGCCGACCCTCGGCGACTCCCTTCTCCTCAACGGCGACATCTTCGATTTCTGGTTCGCCTACAGCCGGGTGATCCCGCGCCTCGGCTTCCACGTGGCGGCGGAGATCCGCCGCGCGCGCAAGCGGATCCCGGTGGCGATGGTCGGGGGCAACCACGACCGATGGGGCGAGGACTTCTGGGAGCGCGACCTCGACGTGCGGTTCGCACCGCTCCGCATGGAGCTCCTGGTCGGCGCGCGGCGGGTGCTCGCCGTGCACGGCGACGGCATCACGGAGTCGCACTGGTCGGCCAGGCTGTTGCATCGCATCACCCGGAACCCCGCCACGGTGGCGGTCTGGAAACACGCGCCGGTGAGCGTCGGGTTCTGGGTGGTGGACCGGATGACCCACTCGCTGGGAAACACCGAGCGGCAGGAGGCGGTGCTCCAGGCGGCGTCGGAACGCCAGCGCGCGTGGGGAGAAGCCACGCTCGCCCGGGATCCGACGCTCGGCTGCCTGGTGATGGGCCATACGCACCGGCCGGTGCTCTCGGAGCCCTTCCCCGGCCGCCAGTTTCTCAATCCCGGCGCCTGGCTCGACGGGTTCCGGTACGGCGTGGTGACGGCGGACGGCGCGGCACTCGAGACCTGGCGGGGCTGAACCTCGAAAGGGCGCTCCACACAGCCACTTCTGTCATTGCGAGGCCGCGAAGCGGCCGAAGCAATCTCGCCCCAGATTGCTTCGTCGGCCCCTCCCGGGACCTCCTCGCAATGACAAAACGAGTTGCGCGGACCAGTCCTACCCCAGTCGCACCAGCTCCGGCTCCCCCAGGCGTTCCCCCAGAAACCGCGCGCCGACCGAGAGGAACCGCGCCTGGTCGTCGCTGACGACGAAGCGGTGGCTCCCGGGTACCGTCGTTCCACACTCCAGACCGGCGGACGCCAGCGCCTCGGCCAGGCTCCGCGCGGTCTCCTCGGCGCTGTCGATCAGCGCCACCAGCGGCCCCATCACCTCGTGCAGCAGCGGCTTGAGCAGCGGATAGTGGGTACACCCGAGCACCAGCGTGTCCACCCCGGCCTGCCGAAGCGGCGCGAGGTACTCCTCGACGATCAGCCGCGCCGCCGGGTGATCGAACCACCCTTCCTCCACCAGCGGGACCAGCAGCGGACAGGCGACCTGTTCGATCCGGGCGAGCGGGAGCAACCGGCGGATCGCCTGCGGATAGGCGTTGCTGGCCACCGTGCCCGCGGTGCCGATGACGCCGATCCCGCCCCCCCGCGTCGCCCGCACCGCGGCCCTGGCCCCCGGCTCGATGACGCCGAGCACCGGCACCGGCGAGGCAGCGCGCAGCGCGTCGAGCGCGTGGGCCGTGCTGGTGTTGCAGGCGACGACCACCGACTTGACCCCCTGCCCCAGGAGCCAGTCGAGGATCTCGAGGCTATAGCGGCGGACGGTCTCGGGAGACTTCGGCCCGTACGGCACCCGCGCGGTGTCGCCGAAGTAGATGGTGGATTCGTTGGGCAGGTGCTCGTAGATCGCGCGGGCCACCGTCAGGCCGCCGATGCCGGAGTCGAAGATGCCGATCGGGGCGGCGTTCACGGCAGCCGCACCGGGACGGACATGCTGCCGGAAAAGCCGCCCGGCGCGGCCTGGATGGTGAGATCGCCGGGAAAGTCCCACAGGTGGGCCGACACGTAGGCCTCCATCGCGGCCAGGAGGTGGTTGAGACCAAGGAGCACCAGCCAGTCCTCGTGCTGCGCGCTCTTGGAGTCCACGCGCGCGGAGTTGGTCTCCTTCAGGTAGTTGAGCTGGACACTGGTCCCGATCGTCATGCCGAGCGCGACCCCCTCGAAGCCCAGGAAGAGCGCGCCCGCCGTGCGGCGACCGAGCTTCGCCTGGCCCCAGCCGGGAATGAGCAGTGAGCGCCAGAACGCGCCCATCGGCGTCACCGGCGGGCGGATCAGCGGCACGGTGTCGGCTGCCGCGGCCGGAGGCCGCAGGGTGTCGGGAGCCGGCCGTGGAGCGAGGCTGTCCGCGGCGGCGGGCACCGCCCGCGTCGAGTCCTGCGCCGCGGCCGGACCGGCCAGGATTCCGAGCATCAGCAGCGCCCCCGCGAGCCGCCTCACGCCGGACTCCGGCCGGCGCCCGCCACCAGCACGGGGAGCACCCCTCGACGCAGCGTCACGTCGAGCACGTCGTTCCCCGGAGATCTCAGCTCTCCGTCGAGGTGCGCGGTGAGCGGGCCGTCGGCCGACACGATCCGCACGTGGGCGCCCCTGGCCATCCGGACCTGGGGCAGCGTGGTATGGCGGCCCTTGAGGACGCGGGGCGCCTTGGTGAGCAGGAAGCCCAGCCCGAACGGTCCGATCGCGCAGACGTCCAGCAGCCCGTCGTCAGGGCGCGCGTCCGGCGTCAGGTAGAACACGCCGCCCGCGCAGGGGCCGACGCCGACCTCGAGCACCACCGTCGGGCCGCTCCACGTCGCGCCGTCGGCCTCCACCCGGAGCTGGAGCGACCGGCGGTGGATAATCGCCTGCACCGCGGCGACGATGTACCCGAGCGAGCCGGGCCAGTGCTTGTACAGGTTGACCCGGCGCGCAACGTCGGCGTCGAGGCCCACCCCGAGGCTGTTCACGAAGTATTCGCCCCAGGCGTGGCCGACGTCGAACAGTCGCGCGCTGCCGGTGGCGAAGGCGGCGATCGCCTCGGCGGGCCGGAGCCGGGCGGAGCTGGTCATCTTGGCGAAGTCGTTGCCGGTCCCCACCGGCACGACGCCGAGCGCCGGAATCACGTCGCGGCCGGCGGTCAGGAGCCCGTTGGCCACTTCGTGCACGGTGCCGTCGCCGCCCACGGCGATGACCCGCTCCATCCCTCCGCCGTGGGCGCGGGCCAGCTCGGTGGCGTGCCCGGTACGCGCGGTCAGTTCGAGCGTCACCTCGCCCCAATGCCGACGGGCCGCCTCGAGCACCTCCTCGCGGAAGTGCGCGCTGCGACCGTGGCCGGCTGCCGGGTTCATGATGACGAGGGTCGCCAGCGCGGGCCTCGGCCAGGGGGAAGGTGGCGGGAGCGTGTGGGAATCGAACCCACCGGAGCCGCCGGAGGCGCCTCCATCGCGGTTTTGAAGACCGGCCAGACCACCAGGCCCGATCCGCCCCCGTAATGAACGGTGCTGCGTCCTACCGAATCGCCACCACGTCAATTTCCACGCGCGCGCCCTTCGGGAGCCCCGCGACCGCGACGGTCGAGCGGGCCGGCCGGTGAGAGCCGAAATGCCGGGCGTACACCTCGTTCATCGCCGCGAAGTCGGCCATGTCCACGAGGTAGACGGTGGTCTTCGCGACATGCGCGAAGTCGGTCCCGGCGGCCGCCAGCACGGCAGTGAGGTTCCTGAACACGCGGTCGGTCTGCTCGGCGACACCGCCCGGCACCAGTTCCATCGTGGCGGGATCGAGCGCGACCTGGCCGGCGGTGAACACCATCGTGCCGGCGACGATCGCCTGGCTGTAGGGGCCGATCGCCTTGGGGGCGTCCGGGGTGGAAACGACGTCGTGTGCCATGCCACGATTCTCCTAGAAGAGTCCTTCGATCCGGCCGTCGGGAAAGACGCGAATGTGCTCCGCGGCCGGCGACTTGCCGAGCCCCGGCATCGTCATGATGTCCCCGGCCAGCGCCACGACGAAGCCGGCGCCCGCGGAGGGATAGAGGTCGCGAATGGTGATGCGGAAGCCCGACGGACGGCCGAGCTTGTTGGGATCGTCGCTGAAGGAATACTGGGTCTTGGCGATGCACACCGGCGTGGCGCCGAGGCCCATGTCCTGGAGCTGCTTGATGGCCCGCTCCGCCACCGGCGTGTAGTCCACGCCGTCGGCGCCGTAGATCTCCCGGGCGATGGTCTCGATCTTGTCCTTGATCGGGAGCTTTTCGTCGTAGATCGGCTTGAACTTCGCCTTGCCCTCGGCCAGGACCGCGAGCAGCTCCTTGGCCACCGCTTCCCCGCCCTCGCCTCCCTTGGCCCAGACGTCGCTCATCGCCACCCGCGCGCCCCACGCGCGCGACGCGGCGATCACGGCGTCGATCTCCTCCTGGGAGTCGGAGAGGAACCGGTTGACGGCCACCACCACCGGGAGCCCGTATTTCTGGACGTTGCGGACGTGGCCCTCGAGGTTGACCATCCCCCGCTTGAGCGCGGCCACGTCCGGCGTGCCGAGCGCGTCCTTCTTCACGCCGCCGTGCATCTTGAGTGCCCGGATGGTGGCGACCACGACCGCCGCCTCGGGGTTGAGCCCGCCCATCCGGCACTTGATGTCGAAGAACTTCTCCGCGCCGAGGTCGGCGCCGAAGCCCGCCTCGGTGAGCACCAGGTCGGCCATGCCGAGCCCGAGCCGGGTGGCCACGACCGAGTTGCAGCCGTGGGCGATGTTGCCGAAGGGCCCGCCGTGCACGATCGCGGGGCCGCCTTCGAGCGTCTGGACCAGGTTGGGCATGAGCGCGTCGCGGAGGAGCAGCGTCATGGCGCCGGCGGCCTTGAGGTCGCCCGCGGTGACCGGCTTCTTGTCCTTGGTGAGGCCGACGATGATCCGCGAGATCCGCACTTCAAGGTCCTCGACCGAGCTCGCGAGGCAGAGGATCGCCATGATCTCGCTGCCCGGCACGATGACGAACCGGTCCTCGCGCGTGGGCCCGCCGTTGAGGCCGCCCATCCCCACGATGATGCTCCGGAGCGCCCGGTCATTCATGTCGATGGTGCGGGGCCAGGTGATGCGCCGGGTGTCGAGGCCGAGCGCGTTGCCCTGGTGCAGGTGATTGTCGAGCATCGCCGACAGGAGGTTGTGGGCGGAGGTGATCGCGTGGAAGTCGCCGGTGAAGTGCAGGTTGATCTCGTCCATCGGGATCACCTGCGCGTACCCGCCGCCCGCCGCCCCGCCCTTCACGCCGAACACCGGCCCGAGGGAGGGCTCGCGGATGCAGACCATCACCTTGTGACCGAGCCGCCGGAACGCCTGCGCAAGGCCCACCGTCACGGTCGACTTGCCCTCGCCGGCAGGCGTCGGGTTGATGCCCGTCACGAGGACCAGCCGGCCCTTCGGCGGCCGCGCCTTGGAGGCCTCGAACGTGACCTTGGCCTTGTACCGGCCGTAGGGGAGGTACTCGTCGGGGCCGAGGCCGGCCTCGGCGGCGATCTCGGCGATCGGACGGGGGCGGGCGGCCTGGGCAATCTCGATGTCGGTGGGGACCTTGGTGCTCACGCGGTGTCTCCGGTGGATGACGGTGCGGTCACAGACTGGGAACGGTAACCCGCGCCGGGGCGCACGGGAATGGCGGCGTGCCTCACGGACTCGCGACCCGCGCGCCGAACACCCGGCCGGCGTTGCGGCCCGTCACCGCGATCAGGTCGTCGGCACCGACGCCGCGCACCGTGGCGACCCGCTCCGCCACCGCGCGAACCCACGCCGGCTCGTTGCGGTGCCCCCGGTGCGGCACCGGGGCCAGGTAGGGGGAATCGGTCTCCACCAGCAGGCGGTCGGCGGGGGTGACCCGGACCGCGTCGTCCATCGTCCACGAGCGGAAGGTGACCATGCCGCTGAAGGACACGTAATGGCCGAGGGCGAGCGCCGCGTCGAAGAGGACGGCGCCGCTGCTGAACGAGTGGAGGATGGCGGGGACGCGGGGGAAGCTGCGGAGCACGGCGGCGACGTCGGCGTCGGCCTCGCGGGCGTGGATCACGACCGGGCGGTCGGCCGCCGCGGCCAGGGCCATCTGGCGCTCGAAGACGCGGCGCTGCACGTCGCGCGGGGAGTGGTCGTAGTGGTAGTCGAGGCCGATCTCCCCGCAGGCGACGACGCGCGGGTCCCGGAGCTGGACGGCGAGCCATTCGGCCGTCTCGTCGGTCCAGCTCGCGGCGTCGTGGGGGTGGACACCGGCGGTGGTGGAGAACCGCCGGTCGGCGGCCGCGAGGTCCAGCCCCAGCGCGGTGGACGCGCGGGACTCGCCCACGACCACGAGGTGCCCGACCCCGGCCTGGAAGGCCCGCGCCGCGACCTCGTCGCGGTCGCCCGCGAACGCGGGGTCGCCGAGGTGGCAGTGCGAGTCGACCAGCACGGGATCAGGCGGTCGGCAGGGCCTTGGTGGTGCCCGCGTGCGGCGCGACGGTCCGCACCCCGCGGGCGTCGGCGCCGGGCCAGCGATGTTCGATGGCCATCAGCAGCGGCGCGGCGATGTAGATCGAGGAGAAGGTGCCGGTGAACACGCCGAAGAACATGACCAGCGCGAAGGGCCGGATGACCTCGCCGCCGAAGATCGCCAGCGCCAGGAGTGTCGCCAGGGAGGTCGTGTGGGTCAGGATGCTCCGGGGCAGCGTCTCGTTGACCGACCGGTTGAGGATGGAGGCGAAGTCCTCGCGCTTGTACTTGTGGAGGTTTTCCCGGACCCGGTCGAAGATGATGATGGTGTCGTTGAGCGAGTAGCCGACCATCGAAAGCACCGCGCCCACCACCACCAGGCTCACCTCGAGGCGCATCACCGCGATGAACACGATGGTGGCCAGGATGTCGTGTACCGTCGCGCCGACGGCCGCGAGCCCGAAGCGCCATTCGAAGCGCCAGGCCAGGTAGGCCAGCACCGCGAAGAACGAGAGGAAGATGGCCAGGAAGGCCTGGGTCCGGAGCTCGGCGCCGACCTTCGGCCCGACCGCGCCGGAGGCCCGGACCGTGTAGGTCCCCGCGCCGAGGGTGGCGTCGAGCGCGGCGGTCACCGCGGCAGCGGTCTCCTGCGTGTTGTTGGCGTCGGTACCGGCCTTGGCCACCCGGGCGCGGATCGTGTACTGCAGCGGCCCGCCGTACGACTGGATCTCCGCTCCAGGGACGCCCTGCTGATCGAGCGCCGTGCGCAGCTGCCCCACGTCGAGCGGCTGCTGGGTCTCGATCTGGATCAGCGTGCCGCCGGTGAACTCGATGCTGTAGTGCAGCCCGACGAACAGCAGGAACAGCAAGCCCGGGATGAGGATCAGGCCGGTGAGTCCGTAGGCGTACTTCCGGACCCCGATGAAGTCATAGTTCGCGTTGGCGAAGAAGCGGGTCATCGTCAGATGCTCAGCGTGGTGAGGTCGGGCCGCCGCTGCAGCCAGATCATGAAGAAGGTGCGCGTCACGAACACGGCGGTGATCATCGAGGCGATGATGCCCATGATCAGGGTGACGGCGAAGCCCTTGACCGGGCCGGTGCCGAACTGGAAGAGGAAGAGCGCCGTCAGCACCGTGCTGACGTTGGAGTCGATGATGGCGTTCATGGCGTGCTTGAAGCCCTCGTCCACCGCCAGGCGGACGGTGCGGCCGTGGATCAACTCTTCCCGGATCCGCTCGAAGATCAGCACGTTGGCGTCGACCGCGATGCCGATCGAGAGCACGATGCCCGCGAGGCCCGGCAGCGTGAGCGTGGCGTCGATCATCGCGAGGCCGCCCAGCGTGAACAGGATGTAGAGCGCGAGCGCCCCCACCGCGAGCACCCCGCTCATCCGGTAGTAGCCGATCATGATCAGGACCACGATCAGGGTGCCGACGAGGCCGGCCGTGATGCCGCCCCGGATGCTGTCGGCGCCGAGGCTCGGCCCGATCTGCACGCGGTCCACGATCTTGAGCGGCACCGGCAGGGCGCCGGCCCGGAGCGTGAGCGCCAGGTCCTGCGCCTGCTGGATCGTCTTGCCGCCGCCCATGGTGATCTGCCCGTTCCGGTCGATCCGGCTCTGGATGACCGGCGGCGGGCCCTGCACCCGGCCGTCGAGCACGATGGCCATGTAGTCGCCGATGTGCTGCTGGGTGGCGGCGCCGAACTGCCGCGCGCCGGCGCGATCGAGCTCGAAGTGCACCACCGGGCCGTTGGTGAGCTGGTCGAACTGGGCCGTGGCGTTCACCAGGTTTCGGCCGGTGATGATCGGCTTGGCGTCCACCACGTAGAGGAACCGGTAGGGCTGGACGCCGACGCTCACCGGCGCCGCGCCCCACAGGATTTCGAGGCCGCGCGGGAGGGCGCGGGCTACCTCCGGGATGCGGAGGATGCTGTCCACCCGTGGGAACGCGGCCTCGGGCACATAATACTCGCCGGGCACGCCGCTGCCGGCCGCCGTGCCCGGCTGGATCAGGCCGCTCAGCACGCCGCCGGTAACCGGCGTCGAGTCCTTGGCCGTCTTCGTGGAGTCGCCGCCGAGCAGCTGCTGCACCGCGTTCGGCTTGGCCTCGCCCGCCCCGGCGCTCACCCCGAGCGCCTGGAGCGCGCGGTCCATCGCCGGCAGCGACTTCTCGAGCGCCTGGGTCTTGTCGGTGATCCGGAACTCGAGGAAGGCCGCCTTCTGGACGATGTCCATGGCGCGCTGCGGGTCCCGGATGCCGGCGAGCTCGACCACGATCCGCTCGGTGCCCACCTTCTGGACCACCGGCTCCTGGACGCCGAACTCGTCGATGCGCTTGCGGAGCACGGTGAGCGCGAGGTCGATGTCGCGCGGGACGTCGCTCGACACCCGCTGGGACTGGTCGAGCTCGAGGCCGAGGTGCATCCCGCCCTGGAGGTCGAGGCCGAGCTTGAGGGGCACCCGGGTCTCGGTGGTGTCGCGCATGGCCCCGTCCGCGGCGCGCGTGCGGATCGTCACCTCGCGCGGGAAGAGGCTGTACACGGAGAGCGCCACCAGGAAGGCGATGACGAGGAGCCGGTTTCGAATCGAGTGTTGCATCGTCGCTGAGCCAGCCGTTTGATCAGGTAAACGAGCGTCGGGGCGCTGCCGCGGCCAGGGCCGCGCGCGCCGAGAAGCGGTCGCGATCGAGCTGCGCCCGCAGGGCGTCCATCGAGGGAAAGCGCTGCACGTCCCGGAGCCGCGCCACCCACTCCACCTTCAGCCACTCGCCGTAGAGGTCGCCGGCGAAATCGAACAGGTGCACCTCGAGGGCCCGGGCCGACTGGTCGAACGTCGGCCGTCCCCCCTGGTTCATCATCCCGCCGGCCTGCCCGCCCCGCCATTCCACCCGCACCGCGTAGACGCCGTCGGGCGGCAGGAGCTTGCGGGGCGGGATCCCCGCCAGGTTCGCGGTCGGCACGCCGACCGTGTGCCCGCGGCCGTCGCCCGGCACGACCCGGCCGGTCGCGAAGTACCGCCGGCCGAGGAGCTTCGCCGCGAGGGCGAGGTCGCCGCCGGCCACCGCCCGGCGCACCAGGGAACTCGACACCGGGTGGCCCTCCACCTCGAGGGCCGGCACCACGTCGACCAGGAACCGCAGCTCGGCGCCGAGCCGCCGGAGCAGCTCGACGTCGCCCTGCCGGCCCCGCCCGAAGCCGTGATCGGGCCCGATCACCAGCTCGCGCATCCCGCAGCCCTCGACCAGGATCTCCCGGACGAACGCTTCCGGCGGCATCGCCGCCAGCTCCCGGTCGAACCGCAGGAGCACGGCGTAGTCGAGCCCGGTCTGCGCCAGGATCTCGCGGCGCTCCGGCCCGGTCGTCAGGAGCGGCGGCGCGGCGGCAGGGTTCACCACCGCCAGCGGGTGCGGATCGAAGGTGACCAGCACGCTGTGCCGCCCCGCCGCCGTGGCCCGCGCCGCGATCTCGCGGAGCACCGCCTCGTGCCCGCGGTGGACGCCGTCGAACGACCCGACGGTCACCACCGTGCCCTCCGGCCGCGCCGGCAGGAAGGCGCTCAGGGCGCCGCGAGCACGACCGTGGGCCTGAGCCATCTGCCGTCCCCCTCCGCAACCGCGATCACGTCGCTGCCGGCCACCAGGACCACCGTGCCGGCGACGACGCCCGGCACCGGGCGCCCGTGGCCGACGTCCGCCTGGCCGGCCGCGTCGAGCGGCACCCGCGGCAGGTGGCTCAGCACCGCGCCGAGCGACCAGAGCGCCGTGCCGGGTTCCAGCCGCTCGAGCGGAAGGGCATCCTCCACCCGGAGCGCGCCGATCGACTCCCGCCGGAGTGCCGTGAGGTGCGCCCCCGTGCCCAGCCGCTCGCCGAGGTCCCGCGCGATCGCCCGCACGTAGGTGCCGGTGCTCACCGTGACCCGGAAGGTCACGTCGGCGCCCTCGAACGCCAGCAGGTCGGCTCCGTGCACCGTCACCTGGGCGGCCGGCAGCGTCACTTCCTCGCCGCGCCGCGCGCGGGCGTAGGCGCGTTCGCCGTCCTGGCGCCGGGCCGAGAAGGCCGGCGGTGTCTGAGCCTGCGGCCCGACGAATCCGGCCAGCGCGGCGAGGACAGCCGCCCGTCCCGGCAGCGCCCCTGCATACGGCGGCCCGACCGGTTCGCCGGTCAGGTCGTCGGTCGTCGTGCGGCTGCCGAGCCGGGCCGTCGCCAGGTAGGTCTTGGCGAGCCCGTCGAGGAACCGCGCCACCCGGGTCCCCCTTCCGACCAGCAGGACCAGCAGGCCGGTGGCGAACGGATCGAGGGTGCCGGTGTGGCCGATCGATCGTTCGCCGAGGACCCGCCGGGCGCGGGCCACGACGTCGTGCGACGTGATCCCGGCCGGCTTGTCGATCAGCAGGGCGCCGGTCAGTCCGTGTCCTCGCGCTTCAGCGAGGCCAGGACCTCGTTGATGCGGGCCGCGTGCTCCAGCCCGCGGTCGAGCTCGAAATGCAGCTCGGGCACCGTCCGGGTGGTGAGCGCCTTGGCGACCTTGGTCCGGAGGAACCCGGCCGCGCTCCGCAAACCCTCGAGGGCCTTCTGCTTGGCGTCCTCGTCGCCCGGCACGCTCACCCGGATCTTGGCGTGCGCCAGGTCGCCGGTGACGGTGACCGCCGTGAGGGTCACGAACCCGACGCGCGGGTCGCGGATCTCGCGGGAGAGCGCGTCGGCGATCACCTGCCGCAGGTTCTCCGCGACCTGCTCCGGTCGGCGCGAGGAGCCCTTCATCGCTCAGGCCGCGCCGGTCGAGGCGCTCGGCTCGAGGGTCCGCTTGATCTCCTCCATGCGGAACGACTCGATCCGGTCGCCCACCTTGACGTCGTTGAAGTTCTCGACGCCGATGCCGCACTCGAGGCCCTCGCGCACTTCCTTGACGTCGTCCTTGAAGCGCTTGAGGCTGGAGAAGGACCCGGTGAAGACCGTGACCCCGTCGCGGACGATCCGGGCCTTCGTGCCGCGCTGGATGAGGCCGCTCCGCACGATCGAGCCGGCGATCGTCCCCACCTTGCTCACCTTGAAGACTTGCAGCACTTCCGCCTCGCCGAGCACGGTCTCGCGCTCTTCCGGCTTGAGCAGGCCCTCGAGCGCCTTGCGGACGTCGTCCACCGCCTCGTAGATGATGCGGTAGGTCCGGATGTCCACCTGCTCGCGCTCCGCGGAGGTCCGGGCGTTCGAGTCGGGCCGCACGTGGAAGCCGAGGATGATGGCCCCCGACGCCTTGGCGAGCAGCACGTCGCTGTCGCTGATGGCGCCGACGCCGCGGTGCACGACCTCCACCCGCACCTCGGTGGTGCTGAGTTGCGCCAGCGCGTCGGCGAGCGCCTCGGCCGGGCCGCCCTGGTCCGCCTTGATGATGATCGGCAGGGTCGAGATCTGGCCTTCCTTGAGGGCGCGGCTGAAGTCCTCGAGGGTGCCGCCCCGCTGGCCGCGCCGGTTCTGCGCCTCGCGCTCCAGCCGCTGGCGCTTCTGTGCGATCTCGCGCGCCTCGGCCGCGTCGGCCACGACCAGGAACGAGTCGCCCGCCGACGGGACGCCGTCGAAGCCGAGGATCTGCACCGGCGTCGAGGGGCCGGCCGACTCCATCGTGTTGCCGCGCTCGTCGAAGAGCGCGCGCACGCGCCCGGAGAACCGGCCGCAGATGAAGTCCTCGCCGACCCGGAGCGTGCCGCGCTGCACCAGCAGCGTGGCGAGCGGGCCCTTGCCCGGATCGAGGGTGGATTCCACCACCGTGCCCTGGGCCCGGCGGTCGGGATTGGCCTTGAGGTCCAGCACGTCGGCCTGCAGGAGGATCTTCTCCATGAGCAGGTCGACGCCGGTGCCCTTCTTGGCGGAGACGGCCGCGGAGAGGACGTCGCCGCCGAACTCCTCGAGCACCACGCTGTGCTGCAGGAGGTCCTGCATCGTCTTCTGCACGTTGGCGCTGGGGAGGTCCACCTTGTTGATGGCCACGATCAGCGGCACGCCGGCGTTCTTGGCGTGGCTGATGGCCTCGATGGTCTGCGGCATCACCTGGTCGTCCGCCGCGACCACCAGCACGACGATGTCGGTGACCTGGGCGCCGCGGGCGCGCATGGCGGTGAACGCCTGGTGGCCCGGGGTGTCGAGGAAGGTGATCCGGCGGCCGCCCGGCAACTCGACGTTGTACGCGCCGATGTGCTGGGTGATGCCGCCGGCCTCGCCGGCCACGATGTTGGCCTTGCGGATGTAGTCGAGGAGCGACGTCTTGCCGTGGTCCACGTGGCCCATGATGGTGACCACCGGCGCCCGCGGCTTGAGGGTCTCGACCGGATCCTTCTCGTCGTCGTGCCCCATGTCGGCGGCGTACTCGCCCTCCCGGATGGCCTCGAAGCCGAACTGGGAGGCGATGAGCTCGATCTGGTCGAAGTCCAGCCGCTGGTTCACCGTGACCATCAGCCCCAGTTCCTTGAAGGCGAACTGGACGATCTGGCTCGAGGGCACCTTCATCAGCTCCGCCAGCTCCGAGACCGAGATGAACTCGTTCACCCGGACCTGGGTCTTTTCCTTGGCGCGCTCCTCGGCGAGCCGGCCGGCCATCAGGTCGCGGTACGACGGCTCGTCCGAGCGGGCCCGCGACTTCCGGCCGCCCTTCATGCCCTTCATGGTCTTCAGGATGTTCTTGCTGACGGCTTCCTGGTCGACCTGGTTCCGGCCCTTCTTCTTCTTGCCCTTCTTGAAGTCGCCCTTCTTGGCGTCGGGACCGAACTCGCGCGGCCGCGCCACTTCGGCCGGGCCGGTGCTGCTGCTGAAGACCGGGCGCGGACCGCGGGCCGGCGGACCACGACGGCCGGCCGGGGCCGCGGACGACGACGACGCCACGGGCGCGCTCGGGGCCGGGCGCTGGATGCGCGGCGGAATGAACGGCTTGCGCGGGGCGGCGGGGGCCGGCGCGGCGCCGGCGTCCACCGGGGCGCTGGGCGCCGCCGGCGCCGTCGGGAAGAGCTCTTCCACGCGGCGTCGGGAGGGGAGCGGCAGCGGGGGTGCCGCGGACGCGTCGGCCTCGATGGGCGGCAGGTCCTTGAACAGCTCCCGCGCCCTCTCCTCGAGGGTGCGGGCCGCCTCGGCCGCCTCTTCGCGGACGAGCTCGCGCTCGGCCTCGAGCGCGGCGAGCGCGGCGGCCTGCGAATCGGCTTCCGCCTGCGCCTCGGCCTCCACCTTGGCCACCTCGGCCGCGGTGCGGCGACGGCGGACCGGCGCCGCGGGGGCGGCCGGCTCGGCCGGCGCCTCGACGACCTTCCGGCGCCCGCGCTTCGGCTTCGGCTCCTCGGCGCTCTTGCGCTTGTCCCGCTCCCACCGGACGCGCACCGCCGACACCTGGCCGGTCTCGAGCGCGGACAGGTGACTGCGGACGAAGATGTTCATCTCCTTGAGCGTCTGGATCAGCTGCTCGGAGGAGACGCCGAATTCGGCGGCTAGCTCATGTACCCGGGTCTTGACCACTCATTCCTCCTCAGGGACTTCACGCGCGAGGCGGCCCAGCCCTTCGGCCAGCGCGCGGTCCCGCACTCCGGCCACCATGACCGGCGGCCGTCCTAACTGGATTCCCATGGCGTCGGCCGTCGGGCCCGGCACCAGCGGCACACCCAGCGCCTGCGCCAGGCGGACCACCTTGTCCACCGCGCGCGGACTCGCGTCGGACGCGACGACCACGCATTGCACCTGCCGGGCCTGCAAGGCCCGCCGAACACCGTCCACGCCGATCACCAGGTGGCCGGCCCGCGCGCCGAGGCCCAGGAGGCCGAGGACGCCGCCGCTCACGCGCGCGGCGCCGCGTCCTCCCCGCTCTCGTTCTCCTCGGTGGTGAGCTCCGCGAGGTAGCCCACCAGCTGGTCCGCCGTCTCCGGCGTCATGCCGGGCACCCGCAGGATGTCATCCCGCTCGAGGTCCAGCACGTCGTTGAGCATGGTGAATCCCGCGCTGGCCAGGAGCGTGACCAGTTCGGGGGGCAGTCCCTCGAGCTCGGCCAGCGGTACCTGGGCGGCCATCTCCTCTTCCGGCGGCAGCGGGGCGAACAGCGGGCCCTCGCCACCGCGCTCGAGCCACTCGCGGCTGGAGTAGAGGTCGATCTTCCAGCCGGTGAGCTCCGAGGCCAGCCGGACGTTCTGGCCGTTGCGCCCGATGGCCAGCGAGAGCTGGTCCTCGTCCACCACGGCGTTGATCGTCTTGGAGGCCGGGTCGGCGATGACGCGCGCCACCCGGGCCGGGGCCAGCGCCTGCTTGGCAAAGCGCTCGGGGTCGGGCGACCACGGCACGATGTCGATGCGCTCGCCGCTCAGCTCGTTCACGACGGCCTGCACCCGGGACCCCTTGAGGCCCACGCAGGCGCCGACGGCGTCGATGGCGTCGTCGCGGGAAATGACGGCCACCTTGGTGCGGCTCCCCACCTCGCGGGCGATCTCGCGGATCTCGATGATGCCCTGCTGGATCTCGGGGACCTCGAGCTTGAAGAGCGCCTTGACGAAGAGGCCGTCGGCGCGGCTCAGGATCAGCCGGGGCCCCTTGGGCGTCTCCTCGAGGCGCTTGAGGACGGCGCGGATGGTGTCGCCCTGGTGGAAGTGCTCCCGGTGGTTCTGCTCGCGGTACGGGATGATCGCTTCCGCCTCGCGGAACTTGTTCAGCATGATGACCAGCTTGCCGCGCTCGATCTGCTGGATCTCGCCGGAGAGGAGCTCGCCCACCTTGTCGGCGAACTCGTCGCGGATGCGGGCCCGCTCGCCCTCGCGCACCCGCTGGATGATCCGCTGCTTGGCGGCCTGCACCGCCAGCCGGCCGAAGGCCGCGAAGGGAATGTCTTCCTCGAGCATGTCGCCGGGCTGGAACTCGGGATCCTCGAACCGGGCTTCCTCGAGCGACACCTGGCACGCCGGGTCCTCCACGGTCTCGACCACCTGGCGGAGCCGGGTGACGGTCAGCGCGCCCTGCAACTCGTCCACCGACAGCTCGAACTTGACCGTCGGCCCGTACTTGCGGACCAGCGCGGCCTGGATGCCGTCGTGCAGCAGGTCGAGCAGTTCCGCCCGGTCCAGCTGCTTCGTGGTGGTGAGTTCGCGGAACGCCGCGAGCATTTCGGTCGAAGTGGCCATCATCGCTCCCTGCCGGGATCACCGGTCGGCCCGGTCAACATCCGGGGTGTCTCTGCATCGAAGTGTCGTGCACGCCTGCCGGACCCGCCCGGCTCCGCCGCCCCGGACGATGGAACCGTCGGACGGTCAGGCGCTGGCACCCGGGCCCGGTTGCGTTCGGCAACGGGTATGGGGTCGGAGGTCGCACCGCGGGGTGAAAAAAAATGTGGGGGAACTCCCCCACATCGACAGCCGGCCCCGGACTAGCGGCCCCCACAGCACGGAATCATACCCGGCCGGGGGCGGTCCGTCAACATCATCACCCCGGCGGTCTTGGGAGCCCGAGATAGGCCACCATCCGGCCGTCCGCACCCCGAGAACGGCGATGGCTGTGGAAGCGCTCCCGGTCGTGCCCGCTGCACCAGGGCGAGACGCTCACCTGTCCGATGCCCAGCGCCTCCGCCTGTCGCACCAACTGCTCGCGGACGTCCAGCGGGCCGCGACCTTCCGGAGGCACCGGCAAACCGAAGGCGTTGAAGACTTCAGACCCGACTTCATAGCACCGGCCGCAGATGCTGACGCCGCAATGCATTACGAGCTCGCTCACCAGGGCGCCGTTCCGGCCGGTCAGGAGCCGCACCCCGCGCTCGAGAATCCGCCCGCTCGCCCCCCGCCACCCGGCGTGCAACAGCGCGATTCCCCCGCGCACCGGATCGAGGAGGTAGACCGGCGTGCAGTCGGCAATCGTGACCGTAAGGAGCACGCCCCGGGCGGCGGTGGCATGCCCATCCACCCCGTCCAGCTGGAGCCAGCCTTGTCCCCCATCGTGCCAAACGACTTCCGTCCCGTGCACCTGGCGGCCGAGCACGACCAGCGGGAAGCCCGGCTCGGCGGCCCGGAAAGCCGCCCACTGCCCCAGCACCGACGCGACGGAGCGCTCGCTGGTGAGCCCAAGATCGAACGGATCGGCCTGGCTGCCGCGTGTCGTGAGCCCCGCCACGACGCCGTAGCGCGCCCGCCATCCAGGCATCTCCATCCGGGGGACGGGCCCGCTCGCGTAGTCCACCTCACGCACGGTGGTAGCAGTAGTCATCCGGTGTCCTCCCCTGAGCCGGTGGTGAGCGGTCCGTGCGGCTTGCCCCACTGAGGGGCCATGCCCATGTTCCGTGGGCATGCGACCCGGAGCATCCGGGGCGCCTTTCACCTTCTCGGAGCTCGTCCATGCGCCTCGTCACTCCCCTTCGCACATCCCTGGCCGCGGCATCGCTCCTGTTCGTGGCGACGGGTCCCCTCGCCGCCCAGCAGGCGGCGCGCCGAAAGCGTGGGAGAACACCGTCACGCTGTACGGCTGGGCGGCGGCGATGTCGGGCTGGACCACCGCGTCGGCCCCGTCTCCGCCAGCGTGGACGTGTCGTTCAGCGAGATCTGGGACAATCTGAAGATGGGCGGCATGCTCGAACTACCAGGGTCGCGGCGAGAAGTGGGTGGCCATCGCCGACATGATCTACATGAAGCTGGGCTCCGACGTGGCCGCGCCTTCGACCGGCAACACCCTCGCCGAAGTCACGCTGAAGCAATGGCTGCTCGAGGCCGACGGCGGGTACCGCGTCAAGCCCTGGCTCGACGTCGCTGGTGGGGCTCCGAGTGCCGATCATCGAGGCCGAACTCACGCCTGACCGCGACATCCCCCTGTTCTCGGTGAAGAGCAAGTCCGAGACCTGGGTGGCCCCGATCGTCGGCGCGCGGGCCGAGTTGCCGTTTGCCAAGAAGTTCACCGGCATCGTGCGGGGGGATGTCGGCGGGTTCGACATCGGCGGCACCAACATGACCTGGCAAGCGGCGGGGTACGTGAACTACAAGTTCGGCAAGGGCTGGTCCGGCACCGTCGGCTACCGGGCCATCTCCGCCGACTACCTGACCGGCACGGGCCCCGACACCTTCAAGTACGACATCACCAATTTCGGTCCCGTCTTCGGCGTCAGCTTCACCTTCTGACGCCGGCTACTCCTCGAAGCGCTCGATGTCGGCGCCGAGGGCCTTGAGCCGGCTGTCGATCTGCTCGTAGCCGCGTTCGATCTGTCCCACGTTGTGGAGGTGGCTGGTGCCCTCCGCGGCCAGCGCCGCGATCAGCATGGCCATGCCGGCCCGGATGTCGGGGGACTCGACCGTTCCCCCCCGCAGCTTGGCCGGGCCTGACACCACGGCCCGGTGCGGGTCGCAGAGCACGATCCGCGCGCCCATCCCGATCAGCTTGTCCACGAAGAACATCCTCGACTCGAACATCTTCTCGAAGACCAGCAGCAGCCCTTCGCATTGGGTGGCCGCCACCATCGCGATCGACATGGTATCGGCTGGGAAGGCCGGCCATGGGCCGTCCTCCAGCTTCGGGACGTGCCCGCCGAGGTCGGGCCGGATCCGGCGCTCCTGGTCGGCGTCGATGATCAGCCGCTGGCCGTCGAGGCGCGGGCGAATGCCGAGGCGGTCGAACCCCAGGAGGGTGCCGCGCAGGTCGTCGCCCCGCACACCGTCGATGGTCAGCGCGCTGTTCGTCACCGCGGCGAGGCCGATGAAGCTGCCGATTTCGATGTGATCGGGGCCGATGGTGTAGGACGCGCCGTGCAGCGGCTGTCCCCCCTCGATCACGTAGGTGTTCGACCCGATGCCCTCGATCCGGGCCCCCATGGCCACCAGCAAGCGGGCGAGGTCCTGGACATGCGGCTCGGAGGCCGCGTTGCGGAGCACGGTCCGTCCCTGCGCCTTCACGGCCGCCATCAGCGCGTTCTCGGTGCCGGTCACGCTGGGCTCGTCGAGGAAGATGTCGGCCCCGCGGAGCTGCCGGGCAAAGAGCTCGTAGCTGTCGCCGAGCTGGACCTCCGCTCCCAGCGCCTCGAGGGCCAGGAAGTGGGTGTCCACGCGGCGGCGCCCGATGACGTCGCCGCCGGGCGGCGGGAGCGTCACTCGGCCGAAGCGGGCGAGCAGCGGGCCGGCCAGGAGGATCGAGGCCCGGATGCGGGCGCAGAGGCGCGGATCGAGCGGCTTGTTCTCCAGCGGCCGCGGGTCGATCCGCACCATGTTCGGGCCGGTCCACTCGATCCCGGCGCCCAGTTCGCCCAGGATGGCGAGCATGGTTTCGACGTCCCGGATCCGGGGAATGTTGTCGAGTTCGACAGGGCCTTCGGCCAGGGTGGACGCCGCGATGACGGGCAGGGCGGCGTTCTTGTTGCCGGCGGGGCGCACGGTGCCGTGGAGCGTGGCACCGCCGCGGACGAGATAGCGTGGAGGCATGGGCCAAAGCTCACCCGGCCAACCGGGGGGCGTCAAGCGCGAGGGATTCCGAACGGCCCCCATCCGGTTCATACTTCAGGCGTGTTCAGTCCATCCCTCCTCCTCCAGGCCCTGCAGGCCCCCCTCGCCGGGTGGGTCGGGCCGACCATCGCCATTTCGCTCGGCATCATCGCCTTCGCCTGCGTCGTCATGTTCGTGGCGCTCGGCCTCGCGGCGCTGGCGCTCCGCAACGCGTTCCGCGCGGCCTCCGCACGACTCGGCGAGATGCAGGCCCTCATGGACCGGGTGAAGGAAGAGGGCGACGCCTACCTCGTCACCAGCCGGCGGTTCCGCCACCGGCTCGAGCGCGGCATCGACCGGGTGTCGGAGCGGGCCGCGGACCTGGACGCGCTCTACGAGGTGGTGCAGGAGGAAGTGGAGGAAACCGCGCTCGGCGTCGCGACGGCGCTCCGGACGGCTCGGATGAGCACGGGAATCATCGCCCGGGTGCTTCGGCGGCGGCGGAGGTGAACGCCTCACGGCTCGCCCTGGCGCTTCTCGGGGTCGGCCTCGTACTCGCGGTTGCTCCCGATTCGCTCCACGCCTGGACCCCCGGCACCCACATCTACCTGGCGCAAAACGTCCTCGCCAGCGCGCACCTCCTCCCGCCGACGGTCGCCGACCTGATCCGCGCCTTCCCGTACGACTTCATGTACGGCAACATCGCCGCCGACAGCACCATCGCGAAGAACTTCGCCCCGGTCAGCCGGCACTGTCACCACTGGCACGTCGGCCAGGAGATCCACGACCTCGCACCCACCGACGCGCTCCGGGCCTTCGGGCTTGGGTACCTCTCCCACCTCGCCGCCGATTCCGTCGCCCACAACTACTTCGTGCCCCGACAACTCGCGCTGACGAGTTCGCGGTCGGGGCTGGGCCACGCCTACTGGGAGAGCCGGTTCGAGACCCACCTCGGCTCCGGCTTTGCCCGGACCGCCAAGGAGGTCATCCAGCTCGACCACACCCCGGCGGACGCGCACCTCGACCAGATCATTTCGCCGACCATCTTCAGCGTGCGCACCAACCGGAGGCTCTTCCGCGGCATGGTGCACCTCGTCGAGACCCGGAGCTGGCAGCGCGCCTTCCGGATGGCGCGCGAGCGGAGCCGGTGGGACCTGCCCGACGAGGACGTGGAACAGCACATGGCGCTCTCGTACGAATTCGTGATGGAGATGCTGGGGGACGACCGTCCCCTGGCCCGCCGCCTGGATCCGGCCGGCGCCGAGCCGCTCCGCGCCGCGAAGCTGATCCGGCAGGAGGCCAGGGAGGGCGGCGGCGAGAGCCACACGGAGCGCATCCGCGAGCTCGCCGACCGCGACTTCGGGCTGCCCCGCAAGCCGGACCTCAGCTACTGGCGCCAGTTGTCGGCCCCCAAGCCGTGGAGCGCTCCGCCCCATGCGTCCTGACGACCTCGGCCTGCCTCCCGGCGAGGGCGAGGGCCGCCCCAGCGTGCTCGTGGCCACGAGCGCCCCGGTGCAGCTCCGGGTCGAGCCAGTCGAGGACGACCGGACCCCCGACGGGTCCGTCTGCCTGGGAACGTTCATCGACGGGCGCCTGGTCGGCCGCCGCGTGGCCCCGACCGAGGCGCTGGAGGAACTCCGCGAGTTCCACCTCTTCGACGAACCGGTGCATCTCGGACTGGTGGCGTTCGAGGACTCGCCCGGACTGCAGTGCCGGCTGCTGGCGCTGCTGCCGGCCAACCGCTTTCCGTTGCAGGAGGACGAGGAGGGCGACGAGGACCCGGACGAGCCGTGGCGGGCGAGCGTCCCCGTGCCTGAGTTCGAGATGCAGGAGGCGGGGGCAGGCGGTGAGGAGACGCCCAGTCTCGAGGAGGGAGCGGCGGTCCCGGTGTACCTCGGGAACATCGTGCGGCTCTCGCGGGACCGCAAACACCCCGACGACCTTGCCGCCGAGGCGAGCGACGTCCTGATGACGGTACTCACCGGCTCGGTGTCGGAGGTGGTCGACCGGGTGCTGGAAGATCTGCTCGAGGAGGACGAGCCGAAGGAGTGAGGCCGGGCCTCAGCCCTTCAGCTTCTGTCTGCAGGATCGGTGTCACGCCTTTCGGATCTGCCTTGCCGCCGCTCTTCTTCATCACCTGCCCCACGAAGAAGCCCATCAGCTTGGTCTCGCCGCCGCGGAAGCGCGCCACCTCGCCGGGGTTGGCGGCGAGGACGTCGTCCACCCAGCCTTCGAGAGCCCCGGTGTCCTGGACCTGTACGAGGCCGAGCTCCTTCGCGACTTGCCTTGGGGACACCACCGGGGTCGGGGTACCGAGCCCCTCGGCCAGCGCGAACCCGGCGACTTTGAGCATAGACCTGCTTCGCAGCCTGCTGGCTCACCGTGCCGTCCACGACCATCCCGACATGTTCAGCCAATTGCGTCGGGGTGAGCGCGAAGGTCCCATTCGCGTTGAATCCGGTCATCACATCGCCCAGCACCCAACCGACCAGCGCTTTGGCATCGGCGCCCGCCTTGACAGTCGCCTCGAAATAATCCGCCACCGCGCGATCGCCGGTCAGCTCCTGCGCGTGATAGGCCGACACCCCGTAGTCCCGCTCGAGCCGCGCACGCCGCGCGTCCGGCAACTCGGGCAGCGCCTTCCGCTGCTCCTCGATGAACGCGGCGTCCAGCACCAGCGGCGGCAGGTCGGGGTCGGGAAAGTACCGGTAGTCGTGGCTCTCTTCCTTGGAGCGCGTCGGGCGCACGGTGCCGGTCGTGGCGTTGAACAGCAGCGTGACCTGCTCGACCCGGCCGCCGGACTCCAGCAGCGCGACCTGGCGCTCCCGCTCGGCGGTGAGCGCCCGCTCGACGTTGGCAAAGCTGTTCATGTTCTTGATCTCGGTCTTGGTGCCGAGGGCCGCCTGCCCCGCGGGTCGGATCGAGAGATTGGCGTCCACCCGGAGCGTGCCCTTTTCCATGCTGCAGTCGCTCACGCCGGCGTAGAGCAGGATCTGCTTCAGCGCGGTGAGGTAGGCCCGGGCCTCGGCTGGCGAGCGGAGGTCGGGGCCGCTCACGATCTCGGCCAGCGGGGTGCCGGCGCGGTTGAGGTCGATGGCCGTGCGCCCGGGGTAGCGGTCGTGCAGCGACTTCCCGGCGTCTTCTTCGACGTGGAGCCGCGTGATGGAGCAGACCACCGTGCCCCGTTCGGGCGACTCGAACCGCACGCCACCGCCCGTCGCCAGTGGTTTGTCGAATTGACTGATCTGGTAGCCCTTCGGCAGGTCGGGATAGAAGTAGTTCTTGCGGGCGAAGACGCTGACCGGATGCACCGTGGCGCCGAGGGCCAGGGCCCCGCGCACCGCCAGCCGGATCGCCTCGATGTTCGGCACCGGGAGCGCACCCGGCAGGCCGAGGCAGGTGGGGCAGACGTTCGTGTTGGGCGGATCGCCGAAACTGGATACGCAGCCGCAGAACATCTTGGTGCGGGTGCCCTGCTGCACGTGCACTTCGAGCCCGATGACGGTTTCCCAGGCCATCAGCGCACCTCCCCGGCGCCGTCGAGCGCCGCTTCGAGCGCCGCGGCCACCGCGAGCATCCGGGCTTCGCCGAAGGCCGGCGCGATGATCTGCACGCCGACGGGGAGTCCCCCGGACCGGCCCGAGGGAAGGCTCAGCGCCGGCAGCCCCGCCAGGCTCACCGCCGACACGAAGATGTCGGCGAGGTACATGGAGACGGGGTCCGCCGTCTTTTCTCCCGCGCGGAAGGCCGGCGTCGGGGTGGTCGGCGTGAGCAGCAGGTCCACGCCGCCGGCGTCCGAAGGCCCGGCTGAAGTCGGCGGCGATGAGGTTCCGCACCTGTTGCGCCCGGGCGTAGTAGGCGTCGTAGTATCCCGCGCTCAGCACGTAGGTCCCGACCAGGATCCGTCGGCGCACTTCGGGCCCGAAGCCCTCGCCGCGCGTGGCGCGGTAGAGCGCCGGGAGGTCGCCGGCGGGCCCGACGCGGCGCGCGCCGTACCGCACGCCGTCGAAGCGCGCCAGGTTCGAGGCGGCCTCCGCCGGCGCCAGCACGTAGTAGGTCGGCACCGCGTATCCGGTGTGCGGAAGCGACACCGGCACCAGTTCGGCGCCCAGTGCACGCAGCGCCGCGGCGGCGCGGTCCACGCCGGCTCGCACGCCGGCGTCGAGGTCGGCGGGGAAATATTCCGAGGGGAGGCCGACGCGGAGCCCGGCCAGCGAGCCGGGCGCCGGCAGCACGTCGGCCACCGGGGCGTCGGTGGTGGTCGCATCCCTGGCATCCTGCCCCGAGATGACCCGGAGCACGCGGGCGGCGTCGTCCACGGTGCGGCCGAAGACCGACACGCAGTCGAGTGACGAACCGAAGGCCACGAGGCCGAACCGGCTCACCCGGCCATAGGTCGGCTTGACGCCCACGATCCCGCAAAAGCTCGCGGGCTGCCGGACCGAGCCGCCGGTCTCCGAACCGAGCGCCGCCGGCACCACCCCCGCGGCCACCAGCGCGGCAGACCCGCCCGAGGAGCCGCCAGGCACCCGGTCGGGGTCGAGGGGATGCCGCACTCGCCCGAAGGCCGAGTGCTCGGTGGATGAGCCCATGGCGAACTCGTCGAGGTTCGTCTTGGCGGCGAGGAGCGCGCCGGCCTCGCGGAGCCGGGTGACGACGGTCGCGTCGAACGGGGAGCGGTATCCCTCGAGGATCCGGGAGGCGCAGGTGGTGGGGGCGTCGGTCGTGACGATGTTGTCCTTGAGCGCGACCGGCACGCCTGCCAGCGGCAGCGCCGCGCCGCCGGCGCACAGGGCGTCTACCCGCTCTCCCTCCGCCAGCAGCGTCTCCTCGCTCCAGTGCAGGCTCGCGTTGAGGCCCTGCGCGTCCGCGGCCCTGAGCCGGCCGGCGACGGCGCGCGCTGAATCGACGGCCGACTGCTTGCCCGCCCTCACCTTCGCTGCCAGCTCCCCCACTCCGCTCATTCCCCCTCCATCGAGCCGAGCCGTGGCACCAGGAAGAGTCCGTCGCGAAACTCGGGGGCGAACGCCGCGGGGCCGCGGACGAGGGGCACCGCGCCGGGCGCGTCCTCCCGCAGCGTCACCGCCGGCGGGCCCGCCTGGAACGAGGTGGCGTGCTCCCCGGCCGGGACCTGGTTCAGCTGGGCCACGTAGTCCACGATCCGGCCGATCTGCTCCACCAGGCCATCCACGTCCTGCGCCGGCACGTCCAGTTCGGCCAGCCGGGCGACGTGAAGCACCTCCTCGCGTCCGATGCTCATGCGCTCTCCCACTCGCGCTCGAGGCCGGCAAAGGCCACGAGCAGCTGCTTGAGTCCCACTTCCTCGTCGTCGAACTGCACCGACACCTTGAGGTCGCGCCCGGCGCCGGTCAGCCCCTGGATGGCCCCGCTGCCGAAGCGGCGGTGCCGCACTCGCTCGCCGCGGATATAGCGGGGGGTGTCCTGCGAAACCTCCTCCGGAGCTTCCGCGGCGGGGCCGCGGGGCAGCGGGGCCGTGAGTGCAGGGCCCGAAGCCCCGGAGCGCTCTGACCCCCTGCCCCGCTGCCAAGCTGCCCCGCTGCCTCCGCCCCAGCCTGCAACCGACGTCCGCCGCTCATCGAGAATCCCGGGCGGCAACGCCTCCAGGAACCGCGACGGCCGCGAGTGCATCAGCGTCCCGCCCCGGCGTCGGCTCCGCGCGAAGGTCACGTAGAGCTTGTCCTTGGCGCGCGTGAGGCCCACGTAGCACAGGCGGCGCTCCTCCTCGATGCCGCCGGGCTGCTCGTCGGCGCGCGCCAGCGGGAAGAGCCCGTCCTCGAGGCCCGCCAGCACGACCACCGGCCACTCCAGTCCCTTGGCGGTGTGGAGCGTCATCAGCGTGACGCCGTCCACGGCACCCTCGATCTTGTCGTGTGAACTCAGCAGCGCGGCATCGGCGAGGAACCGCTCGAGCGGCGTGCCGTCCTCCTCCCCAGCCTCCGAAACGACTTCCGACCAGTTCGCGGCGCTCGCCACGAGTTCCCGGACGTTCTCCCAGCGGTCCGCCCCTTCGGGGCCTTCCTGCCGGAGCAGCACCTCGTAGTCGAGGGCCTGGATCAGGTCCTCCAGCAGGTCGGCCGGCGGCTGGTGCGCCGCCTGAACCCGAAGGCGCTCGACGAGGGCGGCGAAGCCGGTGAGCGCGCTGCGGACGTTGGGACGGAGGTCGGGCACGCGATCCGCGATGGCCGCCGTGGCGAGCAGCGGCTTGCCCCACTGCCGGGCCGCCTCGGCCAGCACGGCCAGGCTGGAGTCGCCCAGGCCGCGCTTCGGCACTTGCACCGCGCGGAGGAAGGCGTCGTCGTCGGCCGGGTTGGCGACCAGGCGCAGGTACGCCAGCAGGTCCTTCACCTCGCGGCGGTCGTAGAAACTGATGGCGCCGATGATCCGGTAGGCCAGCCCGCCGCGGCGGAACGCCTCTTCCAGCGCGCGCGACTGCGCGTTGGTGCGGTAGAGCACCGCCATCTCGCCGAACGACCAGTCGCCCTGCTCCGCCCGCTTGCGAAGCTCGCCGGCGATCCACTCCGCCTCGTCGCGCTCGTCGGCCGCGGCGAGGAGCGTCACCGCCTCACCACCCTGCCGGCTGGTCCGCAGGGTCTTCCCGATCCGGCCGCTGTTCTCGGCGATGACGGCGTTGGCGGCGTCGAGCACGACCTGGGTGGAGCGGTAGTTCTCCTCCAGGCGCACCAGGCGCACGTCGGCGAAGTCGCGCTGGAAGTCGGTCATGTTCCTGACCTCGGCGCCGCGCCAGCCGTAGATCGACTGGTCGTCGTCGCCCACCGCGCAGACGTTGCCGCTCGCGCCCAGCGCGCGGATCAGCTCGTACTGGGCCCGGTTCGTGTCCTGGAACTCGTCCACCAGCACGTACTGGAACTTCCGGCGGTAGGCCTCCAGCCGCTCCGGGTGCCCGCGGAAGAGCGCCAGCGGGTGGAGGAGCAGGTCGTCGAAGTCCATCGCGTTGGCCGACTGCAGCGCGGGGCCCAGCGCCGCGTACACTTCCGCCGCCACCCGGACCATCGGGTTGAAGGTGCCGGTGGCGAGGAGCTCGCTCGGCGGGGTCATCGCGGTTCTTGGCCGCGGAGATGATGCTCTGCACCGCCCTGGGCGGAAAGGCCTTTGGCGGGTGCCCCTGCTGCTCGAGGATCCGGCGGATGACCCGGAGCCGGTCGTCCTCGTCGTAGATGGTGTACTGCCGGGTGAAGCCGAGCAGCTCCGCCTCGCGGCGGAGCAGCCGCGCCGAGAGCGAATGGAAGGTCCCGATCCAGAGCCCGCCGGGGTCGCGCCCGAGGAGCCGGCCGATCCGCTCCTTCATCTCGGCGGCGGCCTTGTTCGTGAACGTCACCGCGAAGATCCGGTCGGGCGCCACCCCGTGCCGCTCGATCAGGTTGGCGACCCGCGCGGTGAGCACGCGCGTCTTCCCCGAGCCCGCGCCGGCCAGCACCAGCAGCGGGCCCTCGACGTGCTCGACGGCCTCGCGCTGGGCGGGATTCAGGGAGCCGAACAGGGGTGAGGTCACGCGGGAGCGGTCTCGTCCTTGAGAGGGAGCGACAGGCGGAAGCAGGCGCCGGTCGGGGTCGGTTCGAGCGTCAGGTCGCCGCCGTGCGCCTCATGCGCGACCCGGTACGCGAGGGCGAGCCCGATGCCCCAGCCGCCGGTCTTGGTGGTGATGCCGGCCTGGAAGAGCGTGCGCCGGATGGCGCCCTCGATGCCGGGCCCGTCGTCGATCACGCGCAGCACGCCCTGGCCGGACTCGGCCTCCACGCGGAGCGTGATCGTGCCGGAGCGGCCGCGCAGCGCGTCGATGGCGTTCTTCACCAGCGCCTCGAGCGCCCACTCCAGCAGGATGGGGTCGCCGAGCACCATCGGGCCGGCGCCCGCCGCCTCGACCCGGAGCTCGATGGGGTTGGCGTGCCGCGGCAGGCGCGGGCGGAAGTAGCCCGCCACCCGGTCGGCGGTCGCGCCCAGCCCGATGGCCTCCCGCCGGGCCGGGTTGCCGATCCGCTCGAAGCGCTGCGCCACCCGCTCGAGGCGCTCCGCGTCCGCCGCAAGATGATCGGCAAGATCCGGCGGCGGACTCGGCCGCGACCGGACCACCTCGATCCAGCCCTGCAGGCTCATGAGCGGCGTGCCCATCTGGTGGGCCGCCTCCCGCGCCATCGCCACCCAGAGCCGGTCCCGCTGCGACGACATGGCATGGCGATAGGCGAAGAACGCGACGCCGACCATGACGGCGACCGTGAGCGCCTGCAACAACGCCAGGAGCGCGAACTGCCGGCGCGCTGGCAGCGGTCCGAAGTGCACCGTGCCGACCCCCGGTTCGGTGAGCGGAGGATTGATCCGGTCGAGCCGGGCGGCGTACGCCTTGATCCGGGGATCGTCGAGGGCGGCCTCGAAGGGCAGGTTGGCGGCCGCCGTGACCTGCCCCATGCCGTCGGTCACCACGAGCGGGAGTCCCTGCTGCCGCACCCGCTCGCCCAGCAGGAGCAGCGCGCCGGTTTCCGCCCCGGGTGTCGGATCGTTCAGCCCGGCGAAGACCCCGGAGTAGAGCCGGCCGATGTTCAGCGCGTCCAGCTGGAGGTGGCGCGCCACGACGAGGCCGGTGCCGGTCGTCAGGCCGATGAGCACCGCCGCGAGGATGACGACGGCGCCCGGCGCAAAGCGGCGGAAGGCGTCGCTACGCACGCGGGACCAGGCGATCGGTCCCCAGGTAGGGCGCGAGCGCCTCGGGAATGAGGACGGAGCCGTCCGCCTGCTGGCCGTTTTCCAGCAGCGCGATGATGGTGCGGGGGAACGCCACCCCGCTGGCATTGAGCGTGTGCACGAACTCCGGCTTGGCGCCGGGCTCGGGCCGGAAGCGGATGTTGGCGCGCCGCGCCTGGAAATCGGTGAAGGTCGAGGCGCTCGACACCTCGAGCCAGGCGCCGACGCCGGCGGCCCAGACCTCGAGATCGTAGGTGCACGCGCTGGCGAATCCGGTGTCGCCCGCGGCCAGCGCGAGCACCCGGTACGGCAGCCCGAGCCGCCGGAGGACCGTCTCCGCGTGCCCGGTCATCAGTTCGTGTTCGGCCGGCGAATCCTCCGGCCGCACCAGCCGCACCAGCTCCACCTTGTCGAACTGGTGGACCCGGATGAGCCCGCGGGTGTCCTTGCCGTGCGCCCCCGCTTCGCGCCGAAAGCAGGGCGTGAAGGCCACGTAGCCGCGCGGGAGGTCGGCGCCGTCGAGAATCTCGTCGCGGTGCAGGTTGGTGACCGGCACTTCCGCCGTCGGCAGGAGGTAGAATCCGTCGCGCTCGGCGGCGTAGAGTTCCTCCTCGAATTTCGGCAGCTGGCCGGTGCCCAGCAGGCTGGAACGGTTGAGGAGGAGCGGCGGGGCGACCTCGATGTAGCCGTGCTCGCCGGTATGGAGGTCGAGCATGAAGTTCGCCAGCGCGCGGACCAGCCGGGCGCCGAGCCCGACGAACACCGGGAATCCGCTCCCGGTCAGCTTGGCGCCGCGCGGCAGGTCGAGGATGCCGAGCCGTTCACCGAGCTCCCAGTGCGGGAGCGGCGTGAAGGACGGCCTCGGCGGATCACCCCAGGTCCGCACGACGCGGTTGGCCGTGGCGTCGCCGTCGGGGCACGCCGCCAGGGGGAGGTTCGGCACCTCGAGCGCCCGCTGCTCGAGGACCGTCTCGATGTCCCGCAGCTCGGCGTCGAGCGCCTTGACCGTCTCGCCCGACTCCTTGAGGGCGGCCATCAGTTCGCCGGCGGGCTCCTTGGCCCGCTTCCGCCGCGCCACCTCCGCGGTGGCTTCGTTGCGCTCGGCCTTCAGCGCCTCGGCGCGCACCAGCACCTCGCGCCGGCGGGCGTCCAGCGCGAGCAGCTGATCGAGCAGTTCGTCGATGGCGGGGTCGAGCCGGCGGGCCAGCTGGGCCCGCGCGCCCTGGGGATCCTGTCGGAGGCGGCGGAGGTCGATCACGGCGTCAGTACTTCGGGAGGCCCGGGACGAGACTCCGGTAGCCGCAGTTCTCGTTCGACAGCACCTTGAAGGTGATCTTCCGGTCGCCCGGCGTGTCATCGAAGCTCAGGATCTCGAGCTTGCCGTACAGCGGCACGCCCAGCCCGCTGCACGCGATGCGCGAGCGGGCCGTGAGCACGTCGCCCACGTTCACGACGATCGTATCGCCCGTGATCCAGTTTTCGGTCGGCGCCTGGGTGATCTGCTCGAACGTCTTCGTGGAGAACTGCAGCCCGGGGCCGGAACCGTTCGTGTTGCTCAACCGGAGCACCTCGAGCGTCAGGAAGACGTGACGTCCCGTGGTGTCCACGTCGTAGGCGAAATCGAAGGCCGACGTGAGGTCGGTGCGGACCGGGTTGCCGTCGGCGATCGAATAGGCGCTGGGCAGGTTGACCGGCGAGCCGTTCAGGGCGCCGAGCGTCACGGTATCCACGACGTTCGGCACCGAGGCCGGGGCCAGGTCGGTGTTGCCGCTGCACGCGGCGAGGAGCGCGATGGCGGCCGGCAGGACGATGGAAATCGGAAGGCGCATGAGGCGGGAAGGTTACCCGCGAGGAGGAAGTGGGTCAACCCACCGTGGTTTCTTGACTTCGACCGTTTCGGTACCTACGTTCCGCGGGCCCCGACCACCGCCCCGGAGCCCGCCCGATGTCCGCACTTTCCGACCTGCTCGACAGCCTCGCCGCACGCCCCGGTGTCCTTGGAGTCCTCGTGCTCAGCGACGACGGACTGCCGGTCGCGCAGGCCGGCGCCGACCCGGCGGCGGACGAACTGGCCGCGGTCGGTTCCACCGCGCTCCAGCAACTGCTCCAGCTTGGCCGCGCGACCGCGCAGGGCGCCCTCAAGCTCGGCGTCCTCGAGTACGACGCGGGTCGCGTGATCATCCACCCGATGCGGCAGGGCGCCTCACTCCTCCTGCTGGTGCGCCGTGACGTGAACGTCGGGGAGTTGCTCTTTGCCCTGCCCGAACACACCGATTCCCTCTCCGCGCTCCTCTGAGGCCCCCATTTCCAGCCTGATTCGTTTCCTCCCGACGCGCCGCATCGGCGCCGGGCGCCGCGCATGAGGTGGGCCGTCCTGCTCGCCGGCGGCTCCGGCTCGCGGTTCTGGCCGCTGAGCACGCCCGCCCACCCCAAGCAGTTGCTGCCGCTGGCGGGCCCGCGCTCGACGGCGCAGGAGGCGATCGACCGGCTCGCCGGCCTGGTGGAACCGGAGCACGTCCTCGTCGTGACCGGCGAGGCGCTCGCCCGGCCGCTCCGGGAGGCGCTCGGACTCCCGGCCGCCAACATTCTCGTCGAGCCCCGGGCCGCCTCCACCGGCCCCGCCCTTCTCTGGGCCACGCACGAGGCACACCGCCGCGACCCGGACGCCGAGGTCCTGTCGCTGCACGCCGACTGGACGATCGGCGACGCCGAGGGGTTCCGGCGCACCGCCGTGCTGGCGCTCGAGAGCGCGCGCAAGCACGATCGGCTGGTCACGGTCGGCATGGTGCCCACGCGTCCGGAAACCGGCTACGGCTACATCGTGCCCGGCCCCGACCTCGACCAGACGGCCCGGCGGGTGGCGCGCTTCGTCGAGAAGCCCGATGCCGCGCGGGCGCTGGACCTGATCGCCGCGGGGGCGCTCTGGAACAGCGGCCTCTTTGCCTGGACCGCCGAGCGGCTGCGCGCCGAAGTCGTCCGGCACACGCCGGAACTCGCCTCCGCGCTCGCCGCGCTGGAGGCCGGGGACGTGCCCCGGTTCTTCGCCGACGTCACCCCGATCTCCATCGACGTCGGGGTGCTGGAGCGGAGCAACGCCGTCGCGGTGGTGGCCGGCGCGTTCCGCTGGGACGACGTCGGGACCTGGGAGTCGCTGGCCCGGGTGCGGCCGCGGGACGCCGACGGCAACGTCTTCGTGGGCGGCGTCCACGCGCTCCGTTCCTCCGACTGCATCGCCTGGTCGGACGGCGACCCGATCCTCCTCTTCGGCGTGCGCGACCTCGTGGTGGTGCGCGCGCACGGCCGGATCCTCGTGATGAACCGCACGGAAGCCGCCCATCTCAAGGAAGCGCTCGACATCCTCCCTCCCGAGGCCCGCGATGTCTGACACGCCACTCTTCCTCCTCGAGCCGGCCGACCCGGGCGCGGCGTGGGCGCCGTTCGCCGGTGTCCGGCCGCTGGCCGAACTGCGGGCCGGTGTCTGGCGGATCCGGGAACGGTGGGAAGCGATTCTGGGCAGCGAAGCGGTCGGCATCCTCGGCGACCACGTGGCGGGATTCCACGAAGGGGCCGAGCCGCCGGTCCGAGCACCGGGGGCGATCGACGGGCCCTGTTTCGTCGCGGCCAGCTGGTTCGCCCCGTCCGGCGTCCCGGTGGAACTCGACGCCGGCGTCGCGCGGCTGACGCACGAGGGGGTCACGGTGGCCTGGCTGGTCGAGGCCGGCGCGCGCTGGGAAGGCCCGCACGATGATGGAGAAGCGCAAGAAGTGGACGGGATCCTGCTCCACGGCGCGTTCGATCTCCTCACCGCGCTGGAACACCTCCTTCCCGCGGACTGCGCCGACTTCGTCGCCGCCGGGGGCGACCCTGTCCCGGACGGCTCCATCGTCATCGGGGAGCCCTCGGAGATCGTGTTGCTCGGCGCGTTCGTCGAGCCGGGGGTGGTGTTCGACACACGGGGCGGCGCGATCGTCCTCGACGAGGGATCCGAGATCCGGAGCGGCAGCCGGCTCGTCGGTCCGCTCTACGTCGGGCCCCAGACCATCGTCTACGGCGGGGAGGTGCGGGGATCCGTCTTCGGGCCCCAGTGCCGGGTACGGGGCGAGGTGACGTCCTCGGTGTTCCAGGGATACGCCAGCAAGTCACACGACGGCTTCGTCGGGCACAGCGTCCTCGGGCCTATGGGTCAACCTCGGCGCGGGGACGACGACCTCCAACCTCAAGAACACCTACGGCACCGTGCGCCTCGAGCCGGCCGGCGTCCGCATCGAGACCGATCGCCAGTTCCTCGGCAGCCTCATCGGCGACCACGCCAAGACCGCCATCGGGACCCTGCTCGGCACCGGTACCGTGATCGGCGCCGGGGCCAACGTCTTCGGCGGCGCGCCGGGCAAGTACGTGCCGCCGTTCGCGTGGGGCGCCGTGGGCGGAGAACGGCTGACGGAAGAGGGATTCCTGCGAATCGCCGAACGGGTCCTGCCGCGCCGGCAGGTCGAGTTCACGCCGGCCCGCGCGGCCGGCCTGACTGCGCTCTTCCGCCGCCACGCCGGATCGTGACCCGGCTCGTCGTTCTCGGATCGGGATCGAAAGGCAACGCGCTCGCGATCACGGTGAACGGCGCCACCCTGCTGGTGGACGCCGGGTTCAGCGCCCGCGAGATCCTCCGCCGTGCGGCGGACGCCGACGTGGCGCTCGACGCCGTCGCCGGCATCGCGCTCACGCACGAGCACGGCGATCACGCCAGCGGCGCCCTGCTCCTCGCGCGCCAGCTCAAGGTGCCGGTGCTTTGCAGCCCCGGCACCTGGGAGCGGCTCCGCGGGCGCGCCGGTGGCACCCACCACGTCCCCCTCACGATGACCAGCGCCGCGGAGGCGGGGCCCTTCCGCATCGAAGCCGCCCTGACCAGCCACGACGCCGCGGAACCGCTGGCGCTCGCGGTCGCGTCCGAGGGCGCGGCGAGCATCGGCATCGCCTACGACCTCGGGCGGCCGACCGCCGCGGTCCGCTACCTCCTCCGGGGCCACACGGCGCTCGTGCTGGAGGCCAATCACGACGACGTGCTGCTGCGGACCAGCGGCTATCCCCCCGTGGTCCAGCAGCGGATCGCGGGCGCCGGTGGGCACCTGTCCAACCGCGCCGCGGCCGAGCTGCTGGCGGACCTGGTGCATCCCGGCCTGTCCGTGGTCGTGCTCGCGCACCTGAGCGAACGCTGCAACACCGAGCAGCACGCCCGGGAGACGGTCGCGCCGGCACTCGCCACGGCGGGCTTCGGCGGGGAGTTGCACGTGGCGCGGCAGGCCGGCGCCACCGGCCCCTTCACGCTGCCGATCCACCCGCCTCGCCTGCCGGCCGAGTTCACCGCCTGAGCGAATGACATCCCCGCTGTCGAGACAGCGTGCGCTCGCGCCGGTCGCCTGGTGGCTGGCCTTCGCCGCGCTGGCGGTGCATGTCGCCGTCAACGCCGCCGGTCCCTACGAGTTTCACCGGGACGAGCTGCTGTACCTCGCCATGGGCCGCCATCTCCAGTGGTGGCGAATGGACTTTCCCCCCTTCATCGCCGCCGTGGCCCGCCTGACCCAATGGCTCGGGGGCGGTCTCGCGCCCTGGAGCGTGCGGCTGGCCCCGGCGATCGCGTCGTCGGCGATGATCCTGCTCTCCGCGCTGGATGGCACGGCGAATGGGTGGCGGCCCCTGGGCACAGGGCACAGCGGCGCTCGCAGTGGCGGCGAGTCCGCTGTTCCTCCGGAGCGGCACGCTGTTTCAGCCGGTGGTCTTCGATCAGTTGTGGTGGACCGTGGGGTACGCGTCGCTGCTCCTCCTGTCGGCGGAGAACCGGCCGCGCTGGTGGGCGTTGGCGGCCATCACGGTCGGCCTCGGCCTGCTGACCAAGTTCAGCGTCGGCTTCTTCGGCGTCGGCGTGCTCGTGGGCGCGCTCTCCCTGCCGGAGTGGCGCCGTCGCCTTGTGACCCCGTACCCCTGGCTGGCCGTCGCCGCCGCGCTCCTCGTCGGCTCTGCGAGCATCGTCGGCCAGGTGCGCCTGGGCTGGCCGGTCCGCGACCAGATCGGCGACCTGCAGTCCACCCAGCTCGTCCGGATCGGTGTCCGTGACTTTTTCTCTGGACAACTCCTGCTGGGCCCCGCGGTGCTCCTTGCGGCGATCGGCGCCTGGGCGCTCCTCGCTTCGCCACGGTTGCGCAGCGCGCGGATCCTGGGGGTCTCGACCCTCGCGAGCTTTGTGCTCCTGGCGATGCTCCGGGGCAAACCGTACTACATCGGCCCGATCTATCCGGCGCTCTGGGCGGCCGGGGCCGTCGCGGTGGAGTCGGCGAGCGGCCTGCGCTGGACCAGGAGCCTCCGCTGGGGCACCGTGACGGCGATCGTGCTGTTCGGCATCGCCGCGCTGCCCTTCGGGCTTCCCCTCCTGCCGCCGCCCGTCATGGCGCGCTACGCGGCACGGGCGGGAGTCGGGGCAGCCGTTACGACCAACATGGGCGACGTGCTGCCACTCCCGCAGGACTACGCGGACATGCTGGGATGGAAGGAGCAGGCGGAGGAGGTGGCCCGGGTCTACAAGGCACTGCCCGAAGACGAGCGGGCAAAGGCAATCGTCGTCGCAGACAACTATGGCGAGGCGGGCGCACTGGACCTCTACGGCCCGGCGCTCGGGCTGCCTCCGGCCATCTGTGCCGCGGGCACATACTGGTTCTTCGGACCGGGGATGCTTCCTGGCGAGGTCGTCGTCACGCTCGGGGAGGAGCCCGAGGGGCTCCAGAAATTCGCGGATTCAGTCGTCGTGGCGGCCGAGTTCACCAATCGGTGGGCCGTCCATGAGGAAATGGATCTCAAGGTGCTCGTCGCCCGACGGCCACGGACGACGGTGCAGGCCGTCTGGCCCTCGCTTCGCTTCCGGCACTGAACGCACGACGGGGGCGACCGTTCGGCCGCCCCCGTCACAGCAGCAATCCGCCGCCGCCTAGTTCTGCAGCGCCTGCGACCGCTTTCCGCCCAACGGCATCCCCAGCCCCAATCCGAGCAGGATGTCGTTCTGGTTCATGCTCGCGGTGCTGAGGCCGTCCTTCACGAACTGCGCGGCATACGCGTAGTCCGTCGCCGACAGATTCAGGCTCAGGAGCCCGAGATTGAAGCCGACAGTGGCGCCGAACACGCCGCCGTAATCGGTGGTGCCCGTCACGCCCTGGTACGCCGCGCCGCTCCGGTTCACGACGCTGCCGCCGCCCATCAGCGCGAGCCAGACCGGGCTGCTCGGCCGCACCACGTAGAAGGTGACGTTCGCGTTGCCGAAGAAGAGGTTGGCGTCCGACTGGGTGAACGTTCCGGCGCCGGTCACCGTGCCGCTCAGCTGGCTCGGCACGTAGGATCCCGCGAAATTCAGCCCCACGCGCGAGCCGAGCCCGACGCCGAGACTGGCGCCGAGCGCCAGCCCGACGTCCTGCTTGATGTTGGCGATGCTGTCGGTGCCCAGCACCACGTCGACGAGATTGGAGGTCGGCAGGTAGGCGCCAACCGTCGGGGTGAAGTGGACCTGGGCCGAGAGCGGCGCGCTCGAGACTAGCGCCAGCGCGAGCCCGAGCCAAACGAGCCGCAAGTGAGGGACCCGCATGTAGTCCTCCAGGAAGGGAAAACCGCTTCGTTCCGGCCAAGCGGCACCGGTCAACGGGCGGCAGATGACCTCCCCAAGTGGCAAGCTTCAGTCCAGCTAGAAATTACTTTAGATGCCGACCGTAATCAGTTGTAGCACATCGCGATATGACAGCAATAAGAAGAGCGACCCGAAGGTCGCTCCTGGGTGCCATTCCAGCATTCCGCGAAATGCCGTGGCCTCGAGCGGCCTACTGGGTGTCGGGGTCCGGCGGGATCGGGATGTCCGCGGGGCGCGGCGTCGGGGGGCCGGTGCGCTTGAGCGTGATCGGCTCGCTCAGGTCTCCGCCGGAAAGGGTGAGCTTGGCGCCCTTGAGCTTCATCCGGTAGGTCTCCCACTCCCCGCCCAGCGCGATCATGATCTTGCCGCTCTCGGGAAGCCGCCAGCGGACCGTCTCCTTGCCCCAGGACGCGCTGCTGTCGGCGCGGATGATCACCTCGCGCGGACCGTTCCCCGTAACCGAGGCGGCGTCCACCCGCCACGTCCCCTGGATGCCCGCCGTATCGGCCTTCGTGCTCTGCGAGAAGGCCGCCGCCGGGAGCAGGAGCGCCACGCCGAGGAGCGGGAGGGCCAGGCGCGCGATCCGAAGGGCCCGGAGCCGTCGAGTGATCATGGGGCAAAAATAGCAGCACGGCGGCGCCCCGCACAGGGACCAGCCCGGAAAAGCAAGACGGGCGCACCGGAGTGCGCCCGCCTTGTTCCCGCGTCGTGGGTGGGGCTAGTACATCCCGCCCATGCCGCCGCCCGGCGCCGCCGGCGCCGACTTCTCTTCCTTCCGCTCGACGACCACGCACTCGGTCGTCAGGAGCAGGGCCGCGATCGACGCCGCGTTCTGCAGCGCGGTGCGGGTGACCTTGGTCGGGTCGATGACGCCGGCCTTGACCAGGTCCTCGTACGCGTCGGTCGCCGCGTTGTAGCCGAAGTTCTTTTCCTTCGACTCCTTCACCTTGGCCAGCACGATCGAGCCCTCGACGCCTGCGTTGATGGAGATGGCGCGGATGGGCTCCTCGATGGCCCGACGGACGATGTCGACGCCGATTCGCTCGTCTTCCGTCAGTCCCTTGGGCTTTTCCAGCACGGCCTGCGCGCGGATGAGCGCGACGCCGCCGCCCGGCACGATGCCCTCTTCGACCGCGGCGCGCGTGGCGTGGAGCGCGTCCTCGACGCGGGCCTTCTTCTCCTTCATCTCGGTCTCGGTCGCGGCGCCGACGTTGATCACCGCCACGCCGCCGGCCAGCTTGGCCAGCCGCTCCTGCAGCTTCTCGCGGTCGTAGTCGCTGGTGCTCTTGTCGATGGCCGCGCGGATCTCCTTGATCCGGCCCTGCACGTCGCCTTCCTTGCCCTTGCCGTCGACGATCGTGCTGTTGTCCTTGTCGACCGTGACGCGCTTGGCGGAGCCGAGGTCGGCCAGGACGGCGTTCTCGAGCTTGAAGCCGAGCTCTTCGGAGATGACCTTGCCGCCGGTGAGCTTGGCGATGTCGATCAGCATTTCCTTGCGGCGGTCACCGAAGCCCGGCGCCTTGACGGCGGCGACCTTCAGCGTGCCACGGAGCTTGTTCACCACGAGCGTGGCGAGCGCCTCGCCCTCGATGTCCTCGGCGATGATCAGGAGGGGCTTGCCGGTCTGGGCCACCTTCTCGAGGACCGGGAGCAGGTCCTTCATGGCCGCGATCTTCTTGTCGTGGATCAGGATGTAGGGGGTGTCGAGCACCGCCTCCATCTTCTCCGGGTCGGTCACGAAGTACGGCGAGAGGTAGCCGCGGTCGAACTGCATGCCGTCGACCGTCTCCAGCGTGGTCTCGAGGCCCTTGGCCTCCTCGACCGTGATGACGCCGTCCTTGCCGACCTTTTCCATCGCCTCGGCGATGAGATCGCCGATTTCCTTGTCGTTGTTGGCGGAAATGGCGCCGACCTGGGCGATTTCCTTGCGGCCGGTGGTGGTCACCGACAGCCGCTTCAGCTCCGCGACCACGAGCTCGACCGCCTTGTCGATGCCCCGCTTGAGCTCCATCGGGTTGGCGCCGGCCGTGACGTTCTTCAGGCCTTCGCGGAAGATGGCCTGGGCGAGCACGGTGGCGGTGGTGGTGCCGTCGCCGGCGAGATCGGAGGTCTTGGTGGCGACTTCCTTCACCATCTGGGCGCCCATGTTCTCGATCGGGTCGGCCAGCTCGATTTCCTTGGCGACGGTCACGCCGTCCTTGGTGATGGTCGGCGAGCCGAACTTCTTGTCGATGACGACATTCCGGCCCTTGGGGCCGAGGGTGACCTTCACCGCCTCGGCGAGCTGGTCAACGCCCTTCTTGAGCTTGGCGCGGGCGTCCACGCTGAACAGCAGTTCCTTCGATGCCATGATGCGAATCTCCTATGGGGGTGTCGGACGCTCAGCCGATCTTGGCGAGGATGTCCGAGGCCTTGATGATGATCACTTCGTCGTCGCCGAGCTGGAACGGGGTGCCGCTGTACTTGCCGTAGATGACCTTGTCGCCCACGGAGAGCTCCATCGGAACCCGGGTGCCCTTGTCCATCCGGCCGGGCCCGACGGCGATCACGTCGCCCTGGGTCGGCTTTTCCTTGGCCGTATCGGGGATGTACAGCCCGCCACGCATCGTCTCCGAATCCTCGGAGGGCATGATCACGACACGATCTTCGAGCGGCTTGATGCTGAGCTTTGGCTTGCTCTTGGTCGCAGTGGACATCGCCTGCCTCCAGCAACTTGGAAGGGTTGGTATAAGTGCTTGTTTTACAACATATTGGCACTCTGACTTGTGGAGTGCCAGAACACGGGAAACGTAATCCGAACCAGGCCGATGTCAAGCGGCCGCGGCCGCCGGTTTAGCAATCGGCGGGCCGGAGTGATAAGCCAGTTTGGCAGAAAATACCCTGCTCCACCGCGCCGCTCACGAGTCAGGCTGACACCCGGCTGCCATCGGCGAGCTCTCGGGGGCACGCCCGCGCTTTTCTCCCACCCGGGCTCCCGCTATCCTTCCCCCCGCGCGTTCCTCAACCCGTCTCGAACCGGACCGAATCATGGTGAGCCCCGCCCTGCTGCTCCTCCCCGCCCTGCTGGCGCACTCCGTGGCCGACACCGCGCCGAGCCTGAAGGTGACCGTCGACTCCTCGAAGAAGGAAATCGTCGTCACCGCCGGTCCGTTCCTGATCCGGCACATGCCGAAGGAGATGGACCACGGGATGATGCACCAGATGGAGGGCACCACGACGCCGCTCCTCCAGTTCGAGTGGCCGATGGCTGCCTGGTTCCGCGGATTCGACGTCGAGCTGGCCGACAGCGCCGGGCGGCCGCTGGACACCCGGATGGTGCACCACATCAACGTGATGAATTTCGACCGCCGCCAGCTGCTCTACCCCGCCGTGGAACGGATGCTCGCCGCCGGCGCGGAGACCGGCAGCGTCGTGGTGCCCAAGTCGATCGGGCTCCCGATGTCGGCGGGCTACCGGCTGGCCATGTACGCGGCGTGGAACAACACCGGCCCCGCCGACATTACCGGTGCCTACCTGACGGTCCGGCTCAAATGGAGCCCCAAGAACCTGGCCCCCCGCCCGCAGGACGTCCTGCCGCTCTACATGGACGTCAGCTACGACATGGAGACCGACTCCTACGACCTCCCGGCCGGTCCGTCGTCCAAGACCTATGAGTTCACGCTGCCGCTCGGCGGGCGACTCCTCGCGGTCGGCGGTCACGCGCACGACTACGCCAAGTTCGTGTCGCTGGAGGACGTGGAGACCGGAAAGACCATCATCCGCCTCGACGCGAAGACCGATTCGGCGGGGATGCTGATCTCGATGCCGCGGAAGTACTACGGTGTCCGGGGAGACGGACTGAAGCTCGAGGCGGGGAGGAAGTACCGGGTTCGGGCCGATTACGACAACCCGACCGGCAAGATGATTCCCAAGGGCGCGATGGGACTGCTCGCCGGGGCGTTCGTGCCCGATAACTATGCCGCCTGGCCGAAGCTGGATCCGAAGGACCCGGACATCGTGATGGACATCGAGATGCTGGAGATGATCGGGAAGCCGTCGGGCGGAATGGACCACGAACACATGGATCACAACTAGAAGGCTCCGCAGGCGCCGGAGCCGCCCCCTTCTGTCATTGCGAGGAGGCCCCCTGGGGCCGACGAAGCAATCTGGATCGAGATTGCTTCGGCCACTCCGTGGCCTCGCAATGACAAAAGGAAACCCGCCCCTACCCCGGCAGCAGCCGCCGGACCCCCACCCAGCGGTCCCACCACCACTTTCCATACGGATCCGTCGCGCTGAGCCGGCTCTTCTGCACGCCGTTCGTGGCGCTGTGGATGAACTCCCCGCCGCCGATGTACAGCCCGACGTGGGTCACCTGGCTCCCCCCCGCCCCGGCCGAAAAGGTCAGGATGTCGCCCGGCAGCAGCGCCGACAGGCTCCGCTCGACCTCCGCCCCCTGCTTCGCCTGATCGGCGCTCGTCCTCGGCAGCATCATGCCGTGCGCCGAGTAGGCGTACTGGATGAGCCCGGAGCAATCGAAGCCGTCGGCGCTGGTGCCGCCCCAGCGATACGGCGTCCCCATCACGTCGAGCGCCGTCTGGACCACTGCCTGTGCCGCAGCGGACCCCTCGGCAGGCGCCGACGCCGGTGCGACGGCCCCGGGAACCGCGGCGGTGCTCGCGGCGCTCGCCGTGGGGGGCGGTGGCGGATTCGAGGTCTTCCGCCGCATCCCGAGGCCGAACCGGGCGCTGAGCTGCACCCCCTGGTCGCTCCCCTGGGTGAGGCCGCGCCACCGGGCCTCGGCCGCGAGCCCCAGCGTCGAGAAGAGGCGAAACTCGTAGCCGGCCCCGGCGGAATACGATCCCCAGACCATGTCGGCCCCGCTGAAGCCGAATCCCCCTGAGAGGCCGCCGACCAGGTAGAGTCCGGGATTCCCGCCGCGCCACAGGCCCAGGTCCGCGCTCGCGCCGACCAGATCTCCGCCCTGCTCCGAGAGCGGCGAGTACCACGTGCCGGACAGGTTGAGCGACAGCGGCGCCGAGAGTCGGCGCGCCGACCCGGCGCTCAGCACGAGGTAGGCCTTCGCGTCGCCGTCGTACCAACCGGCTTCGAGCCCGATGCCCTGCGCCGCCGCCCGGGACACGCATGCCGACGCCCCCACCACCAGGAGGGCGACGTGCGCCGTCAGCATCCGCCCGCGTGCGGCTCTCACCGGATGCGAGTCGGCGCGCCGGTGCGCAGGTTCACGTCGTAGGTGTTGCCGGGCCGGCAGTGGAGCCAGATCCGTGCGCGGATGGTGGTGTCGTTCACCAGGGTCGGCGCGGCCCCGGTCATGAGCAGCGGCACCAGCGTCCGGGCCCCGCCGCGGACGAGGACGATTCCCCGCTCCAGGCAGGACGCACCCGTGGAGTCGGTCCCGACCCGCGCGCCCGAGAAGTACACCTCGACGCCGCCGGGCGTCGTGAGGACGAGGGAATCGGCCAGGGTGGGATACACGGGGTCGGCAGCCTGCTCCGCGGCCGGCGGGGCAGCGTGCGGTCGCTCCCCCGTGCAGGCGGCGAGCAGCGACAGGAGCACCGCGCCGGCGGCTCGATCGAGCCCGGTCACTCTTCACCCCCGGCGGGCGGCGGCGGCGCCTCTTCGGCGGCCCCTTCCGGCGTGCCGTCCGGCAGCACGTGCAGCGCGTGCTGGAGCCGGGGTGACCGGCGCAGTCCCGCGAGCCAGAAGTGGACGGTGGCGTAGCCGGCGATCGCGCCCAGGCCGATCGTGAGCGCGACGCCGTGCACCGGATTCGGCAGCAGTTGCGCCAGGACGGTGCCGAGCCAGGCGCCAAGAAAAGAGGCTGCCAACGCCACCACGGGCGTCAGCAGCCATCCGAACGCGCTGCGGAGGAACCGCGTCGCGCGCATCTCCTCAGCTACGCCGGCCGCCCAGGGCTCCCAGCGCCGCCGCGAGAGTCACCCCGGGCACGTACGACACGCCGAGGCTGCCGAGGTTCCAGCCGGCGCCGGGGAAGTGCACGAGTACCCCGGCGACCCAGCAGACCAGCGTGAGCCCCAGCACGGTGCCGACCGCCTTGGGGACGGACACGGCGCCCTTCCGCGCCTGGCTGGCGAGAATCTGCGCGCCCATCCACGCCAGGAAGGTGCCGAGCATCCACCAGATCGGGTGGTACCACCAGTTGCTCCCGCCGCCGATTTCGCGCCAGCGGTTGGTGTACATCCCGGTCGGCTGCAGGAGGGCCACATCGATGAGCAGGAAGACGACCGTCGCCGCGAGCCCAATGCCCGCGGCGCCCGCGATCCCTTCGATGGTGCGGGCCCGGGTCCAGCGCCCGGGCAGGAAGGTCACCGCCGCCGCGCCGGCAAGGACGACGACCGCGCCGAGGGCGAACTCCGGCACGCCGGCCAGGAGCCGCGTGATGAACGACATGACCACCACGACGAGCGCGGTCAGGGCGCCCAGCGAGACCGCCGAACGGAGGACGTACGGCAGGTCGGTCAGGTCGGTGGTCGAATCGGCGCGAACCGCGGAACTCATGCCGGCTCCCAGTGTGGGTGGAATGGGGGAATAATAACGCGCCCGGAAGGGCGCGGCCAAGGGTTCAGCCGAGCCCGAATCCGAGCGCCACGGCCACATCGGTCACGGCCCAGGCCCCGAGCGCGAGGTACATCCCGCGCTGGTGCTGTGCGGGGGTCATCCGGCGGCACCTCACGGTCCACGGCAGCAGCACCGCCATCCAGGCGGCGAACGCCACCCCCAGGAGGCCCATCCGCCAGCCGCCCAGCGCTCCGGTCCTCAGCCACCCGCGTCCCTCGCCGGCGAGCACGAACAGCACGAAGGCGACCACTGTGGCGACGAGCGCCACCAACAAGCTCGCCCGCTCCCCCAGCATCAGGGCGAGCGTCCGGTCGCCGCGGCGGCGGTCCTCCTCGAACTGGTAGATCTGGGTGAGCGGGTAGAGCGAGGCGAAGAGCGGGGCGAACGCCGCGAAGACGAGCAGCGCCGGCCGGTCGAGCGGCCGACCCGTGAGCGCCCAGCCGGCGTACGGGGTCAGGCAACCGAAGCCGATCATGTTGATGATCCAGTCCACCCCCGCCACCGCCTTGAAGCGGAAGGGCGGCACCGAATACAGGACGGAGAGCACGAAACAGATGCCGTACGCCGCCGTGAACCCGGCCGGCAGCTGAAGCGACAGCACACCGCCCAGCACCAGCAGCCCCATGCCGAACGCGAAGAGGTGCGCCGGAACGGGAGGGGGCTGACGCAGGTAGCCGATGTCGCCCTCGTCCTTGTCGAACGCGGAATTGATCGCGAGGGTGCCGCCGTTGAGGCAGATCACCCAGAGCGCGAGGCCCAGGAGCGCGGCGCCGAGCACCTGCCCCGTGGCCACGCCGCCAAGCCCCACCGCGAGGACGTAGCCCAGCGCCGTGTGGGCGGCCATGATCGGCCACTCGGCGGGACGGGTATGGAGCAGGTAGTCGAAGCGATGGCCGAGGAGACGATAGCCGCCCCGCCGGAATGCAGTCGGAGCGTCCCGCGTCACCAGCGCATTCCCAGGTGCATCGCGGCGATTCGGAGTCCGCGCAGCGTCAGGTCCGGGTCCACGCGCGTGATCAACGTGGTGAAGGGTGCCACCACCGACGCCAATCCGCCGGTCGCGACGACGCCGGGAGGTGCCGGGTTCGGCCACTCCGCGAAGATCCGCCGCAGCATGCCGTCCGCCGCATCGGCGGCGCCGTAGAGCACACCGGCCTGGATGCATTCCTCGGTGCGCCGGCCGATGGCGCGCTCGGGGGCAGCGAGCTCGGTGGCGGGCAGCTTTGCGGCGCGGCGGGTCAGCTGGTCGGCGGAGGTCCGGAGGCCGGGCATGATGGCGCCCCCGATGAAGCGGCCGTCGGCGGTAATGCAATCGAAGGTCGTGGCGGTGCCGAAGTCCACCACGACGGTGTCGGTCTTGTAGAGCTCCAGCGCCGCCAGTGCGTTGACGATCCGGTCCGCCCCGACGCTGAGCGGCTCGTCGACGTCGAGCCGGATCGGGAGCGGCGAACGGGGATCAACCGGGACGGCGGCGCAGGCGGTCGCCGCCTCGATGCCGGCCATGACGCTCCGGGTGACCGCGGGCGCCACCGACGCCAGGATGGCCGCCCGCACTTCGTTCGGCGAGTGCCCGGCGTGAAGCAGAAAGGTCCCGATCGCCGTGCCCCACTCGTCGGGGGTGCGGTCGGGGTTGGTGGTGAGCCGCCAATGGGCCGTGATCTGGTCGCCCCGGAAGAGGCCGACCGTGATTTCGGTATTGCCAAGATCGAGGGCGAGAAGCATGCGGGGAATCTAGGTCCTGCCCGGACGGCCGGTAAGGCTGGCCTCAACCGAGGAGGACCTCGCCAAGCCGGATGTGGTGGAACGCGCCGGTGTCGTCCCGGACCGCCAGCGTCCCGTCGGCGCCCACTCCGGCGGCGGTCCCGGCGCGTGGCGCCGTCACCTGCCGGCCTCGCAGCCAGTCCCGCCGGGCGTACTCCTCCAGTTCCTGCGGGGAGAGGAGCGGCGCGTCGAGGTCCACCGCGGCGAGCGCGGCGGCGATGGGGTCCGCCAGCGCCTCCACGGTGGTCTCCCCGCAGAAGTCGCCGAGGGCGACGGCCCGGTCGCGGAGATCAGCCGGGATCGGATTCCTGACGTTGAGCCCCAGCCCGATGGCCACCCAGGCGAGCGTGGTCCCCTGCCACCGGGCCTCGACGAGGAGGCCCCCGACCTTGCGACCCCGCACCATCAGGTCGTTCGGCCACTTGAGCATGACCGGCGCTACCGGCGGGAGGCCGTCGAGTACCCCGGCCACGGCGAGGCCGGCGCGGAGGCTCAGGAGCTCCAACCCCCCGGGAGCCCCGGTGGCGCGCCGGAGGACGCTCAGCCAGAGGCCGCCCCGCGGGGAGTGCCAGCTCCTCCCCCTCGACCCCCGCCCCGCCCGCTGCTCCGCCGCCACCAGCCAGGTCCCATCCGGGGCCCCGGCGGCGGCGCGAGCATGCAGTTCGTCCAGCGTCGAATCCACCGCGTCGAGCCAGACGCCGGACGCGATCATCCGCCGCGGACCTGCCACCAGATCAGGAGGATCACGCCCGCGACGATCCGATACCACGCGAAGATGGAGAAATCCCGCCGCGCGACGAAGCCGAGGAAGGCGCGGACCACCACGACGGCGCTGAGGAACGACACGATGAACCCGACAGCGAAGACCGGGATGTCGGCGCGGCCCAGCGCGTCCCGGCTGCTCACGAGGTCGAGCAAGGTGGCGGCGAACATGACGGGAACGGCGAGGAAGAAGGAGAACTCGGTGGCGGCTGTCCGGGTGAGCCCCAGCAGGTAACCGCCGAGGATGGTGGCGCCGGAGCGCGAGACGCCCGGGAAGAGTGACAGCACCTGCGCCACGCCGATCCCGAAGGCCGTCCGCGGGCCCAGCGCGTCCACCGACGACACCCGCGCGGTGGGACGCATCCGCTCGATGATGAGTATCGCGAGGCCCCCGACGACGAGCGCGCCCGCCACCGTGGGGACCGTGAAGAGGTGGGCCTTGATCCACTTGTGCGTCGCGAGGCCGACCACCGCCGCCGGGAGGAAGCCGAGCGCCAGGTTCACGACGAACCGCCGGCTCTCGACGCTGCGCCCGAGGTTGCGCGCCACGCGGACGAACAGCGCGCGGTACAGCCAGACCACCGCGAAGATCGCGCCCAGCTGGATGAAGATCTCGAACGTCTTGGCACGCTCGCCGGTGAACCCGAGCAGGTCGCCCGCGATGATCAGGTGCCCGGTCGAACTGACCGGGATGAACTCGGTGACGCCTTCCACCAGCCCGAGGATGGCGGCCTTGAGGAGGAGGACCGGATCCATCTAGCCGAGCGTTTCGCGGTAGAGCGCCTCGTACATCGGCACGACGCGGTCGGCGGAGAACTCCGCGGCCTTCTCGACCGCCGCCTTCGCCATCGCCCGGTACTTGTCGGGGCTCCGGAGCAGCTCAACGGCGCGGCGGCCCATCGCCTCGACGGAACCGACCGGCTCCAGGATCCCGCTCACGCCGTCCTCCACCACCTCGGGCAATCCACCCGCCCGGCTGGCCACCACCGGCGAGCCGCAGGCCATCGCTTCGAGGGCCGCCAGCCCGAACGACTCGGACTGCGACGGCAGGAGGAAGAGGTCGGTGGCCTGCATCAGCTCGACGACCCGGTCGAGCCGGCCGAGGAAGCGGACGTCGCCGGCCACCTCCAGCGTCTGGGCCTCGCGTTCCGCTTCGCCGCGCTCGGGGCCGTCGCCGATCATCAGCAGCGTGGAGGGCATCGCCCGGCGAATCCGGGCGAAGATCCGCACCACGTCCTTGACCCGCTTGACCTCGCGGAAGTTGGAAGTGTGGCTGATGATCTTGTGCCCCTCGGGGGCGAGGCCTTCGCGGTTCGCGTTCGCCGCGGGATGGTACTCGGAGAGGTTCACGAAGTTGGGGATGACCCGCAGGTCCGGGTGCACCGGGCCGAAGGCGCGGACGGTCTCGCTCCGGAGGTACTCCGACACCGCCGTCACCTCGTCGGAACGGGCGATCGAGAACTTCGTGATGTCGAAGAAGCTGGACTCCTGGCCGACCAGGGTGATGTCGGTGCCGTGGAGCGTGGTCACCACCTTGATGGGATGCTCGTTCTGCAGCATTTCCCGCGCGATCCACGCCGTGGTGGCGTACGGGATGGCGTAGTGGACGTGCAGCAGGTCGAGCTTTTCCCGGCGCGACACCTCGTACTGGTGCGAGGCGAGCGCCAGCGTGAACGGAAAATGGTCGAACAGCGCGTAGTGCCCGAGCCGGGTCTCCACTTCGTGGTAGAACACCCGCTCGGCGAACCCGCCCCGCAGGCGAAACGGCGAGGCGTACGTGATGAAATGCACCTCGTGGCCGCGGCGGGCGAGTTCGAGGCCGAGCTCGGTGGCGACGGCGCCGGAACCACCGTAGGTCGGATAACAGGTGATGCCGATCTTCATGCGGGGCTCCAGTGGGCGGCGATCTCGGCGGCCAGGTCCGCCGGCGGTCGGGTCGCGTCCAGCCGGAGGATGTCGCCCTCGAGCTGGTGACGAAACCAGGTTTCCTGTCGCTTGGCGTACTGCCGGGTGCTGATGGTCATCGCGTCCGCGACGCTCTCGCGGCTCCGCTTGCCGTGTAGGTATTCGACCGCTTCCCGGACGCCGATGCCGTCGAGCCCGGGGGCGTGGGCCGCGTGCCCTTCCGCGAGCACCGCCGCCACTTCCTCGATGAGGCCGCGCTGCACCATCTCCGCCGCGCGGCGTTCGATCCGCTGATGCAGCACCGGCCGCGGCACGCTGAGCACCACGTACCAGGGCTCGAACCGGCGGTCTGCCCGGGCGGCGCGCTGCCAGTGGGACAGCGGGTGCCCGGTCATCAGGGCCATTTCGATGCTGCGGAGGGCCCGCTGGCGGCCGCCCCCGGCGTAGGCCGGGTCGAGCCGGCCCGCCCAGCGCACCAGCTCCGCCGAGGTGAGGCCCGCCAGGTATCCCTCGAGCCGCGGACGTCGCTCGGCATCCAGCGCCGGTTCGCGGAAGAGGCCGTCCATTAACGCGCGAACGTACAGGCCGGTTCCCCCGACCACGACCGGCTGGCGGCCCCGCGCCTGGACGATCTCGATCCACGCGCTGGCCGCCGCCGCCCATCGGCCCGCACTGTATCGGTGCCCGGGGTCGAGAATGTCCACACCGTGGTGCGGCACCCGGGCAAGCTCGCGCCGCGTGGGCTTGGCGGTGCCGATGTCCAGCCGGCGGTACACCTGGCGGGAGTCGGCCGAGATGATCTCGAGCGGCCAGTGGGCCGCGAGCGCCAGGGCGACGGCGGTCTTCCCCACTGCCGTGGGGCCGACCAGGACCGGAACCCTAGCGACGGCCGAAGCGCCGCTCAAGCTCCTCCCGGGGCAACTGGACGATGGTGGAGCGGCCGTGGACGTCGTGCGGGGGCAGGTCCGTGGCGAAGAGCCTGAGCAGCAGCTCCCGCATCTCCTCCTGGCTCAGCCGCTGGCCCGCCTTCACCGCGGCGCGGCAGGCGAACGTGGCCGCGAAGCGCTCGAGCGGATTCGCCCAGCCGCCGAACCGCCCACCCGCCAGGTCGGCGATCATGTCGCGGAAGCAGGCCACGGCGTCGAACCTCGGGTGCGGCACCGGGACGGCATGGAGCACCACGGTGCGCCCGCCGAATTCGTCCACCGTATACCCCACCCGCTCGAACACCTCGCGGTGCCGCTCGAGGGCGTCGAGCTCCTCGTCGGACAGCTCGAGCGTCGCCGGCAGCAGCAGTCGCTGGGCCGGTGCGCCGGCGCCCGACAAGTCCGACATCACTCTTTCGTAGAGCACCCGTTCGTGCGCCGAGTGCTGGTCCACGAACACCACGCCTTCCGCGGCCTGGTAGACGATGTAGGTGTCGAACAGCTGGGTCAGTCCGCCGGCCAGCGGGTCCGCGGCTCCGGCGACGCCCGCTCCACCGTCCCCGGTCGGCTCGACGCCGGACCCGCTCGCGGACGGCACGTCCGCCCCGAAGAGCGATTCGGCCAATTCTCCGGCGTCCAGCCGACTGAGGCCGGCCGGCATCGGCCGCCAGTCACCGACCGGCGCGGCGGCCACGAGGGCGCCGATAGCCTGGCGTACGGCGTCTTCCATGGTCCGCTCGAGGCCGACCCGGTCCCGGAAACGGACCTCCAGCTTCGACGGATGGACGTTGACGTCCACCTCGCTGGGATCCAAATCCACCCGGAGGTAGAGCGAGGGTCGGTCGCCGGGATGGATCGCGGCCCGGTACCCCGCCTCCGCGGCCCGAAGGAGGAACGAATCACGGAACGGGCGCCCGTTGACGAAGAGCTGGGTCCGCCGGCCGCTCGGCCCCGCATCGCCGGGCCGCTGCACGAAACCGGAAATCCGGAACGCGCCCGCCGCATGCTGCACCGGCACCATGGTGCCCACGAGGTCGCGACCCCACACCGCAAGGAGGCGGTCCGCCTCCTGCTGGTGCGGAGGAATCGCGAGGCGCACCTGTCCATCCTGGATCAGTTCGATGCCGACGGCGGGATGCGCGAGGGCCAGCGTGGCGGTGGTCTCGTACGTCGAGCGCGACTCGCTCGCCGCCGAACGGAGAAACTTCCGCCGGGCAGGAGTGTTGAAGAACAGGCCACGTACGCTCACCGTGGTTCCACGCTGGCGGACCGCCGGCCCGACATGCTCCAGCCGCCCGCCCACCACCTGCAACTCGGTGCCCTCCCCGTCCACCTCGGCCGTCGTGAGCGTGAGCCGGGAGACCGACCCGATGGCCGGCAGCGCCTCGCCGCGGAAGCCGAAGGTGGTCACGCCGACGAGGTCGGAGGCGCTCCGGATCTTGCTCGTTGCGTGGCGGTCGAGCGCCAGTACCGCGTCCTCCCGCCCCATCCCCGATCCGTCGTCGGCCACCTCGATGAGCGTCTTGCCGCCGTTCTCGACCTCGATGCGTACCCGCGTGGCCCCGGCGTCGATGGCGTTTTCGACCAGTTCCTTGAGCGCGGAGGAGGGGCGCTCGACGACCTCGCCGGCCGCGATCTGGTCGGCGACGGCATCCGGCAGGATGGCGATGCGGCGCGTCATGGCCTGAATCTACTCCGGCCCGACCGGGACCACGGCGGAGTCGGGCACCCAGCCCAGGCGGTCGGCGGGATCGCGGACCAGCTTCCAGCCGCGCTGATCGCGCAGGGTCAGCACCGCCTGCCCCGCGTTCAGCGTGGCCACCACGGAGCCGCGTCCGTGCGGGCTCACCCGAAGCGGAATCGTCTGCCGGACGACCGCCACCGGCTCGGCGTACCGGTGCTGCAGCCACAACGCCGCCCCGCCCAGCACAAGGGCCGCGCCCCCGATCCAGCTCCACCGCGTGAAGTGCGCCGGTCGGAGGATCAGGCCGGCCCAGGCAGCGAGCCAGAGCACGAGCGCGACAAGCGCCATCTCGGAGGGAGTGAACGGGGCGGTCCACAGCCGGCCGGCGGAGACGGGATCGGGCGGCGGGGTGAGTTGCAGCGCCTGGCGAATGGTCCCGCTCCGCGGGGCGAGCCGCAGCGCCCGCAGCCATTCCGCGCTCGCGGCGGTGGCCGAGCCGAGGCGGTAGTCCGTCGCGCCGAGATTGTACCAGTGCGCGGCGATATCCGGCTGGGCGGCGGCGCGGGCCGCGAAGGCGGCGCGGGCCCCGGCGAGTTCCCCCGCCTCGTAGAGCGACTCCGCCGAAGTGCCTTGCGCGAACGCCGGGCGCGCCACGAGTGCGAGGAACAGGACGCCCAGCAGCCCGTGCGGGACCCGCCGCCGCCGGCCGCCGGCCGCGAGCCGTCCACGAAGCGCCTCCCAGCGGGAGACGATCCCAGCGGCCTGCGCCGACTGTTCCGGCGCATAGCGGTGCTGCCGCAGTTCCGCCCGCAGCTCGAGCAGCTGCTCCACGAAGTCGGGCTCGAGTCCCGCCGCCCGAAGCGCGGACGAGAGCTGGTCGTCGCCGGCCAGGAGCGCCGCGGGGGCCAGCCCGGTCACGAGGCGGTCCATCTCGATCTCCACGGTGCGCGCGCTCAGCGCACGTGGCGCAGGCGGCGGCGCGCGGCGCCGGGCGCGCCGTCGCCCCAGGCTCAGGGCACCCCATGCGAGCACGGGCCCCAGCACGATCGTGAGCCACCCGATCGGTCCCGGTCCGTCGATGAAGGAGGGCGGGACGACGCTGCGTCCGGCCGTGAGCAGGTCGGGCGGCAGGGCCCCTTCGGCCAGCGCCGCGGCGGACGCCACCGGCAGATTCGCCGCGGCCACCTTGGCCACCCGGAAGCTCCGGGTGCCGAGGTCCCAGTACGGGTAGGTGACCGGCGGCAGCACGATGGTGCCGACGGAATCGGCGACCACCATGTACCCGAAGCTCTTGGTGCCGGTGACGAATCCGTCGCGTGTTTCCGGCCGCTCCTCGACGAGGTCGGGATAGGCGCGGGAGCCCGCCGGCCAGGTGACCTCGGGCGGCGGCCAGAGGGTGACGTTCCCCCGGCCCCGAACGACGAACGCCACATGCACCGGCTCGCGTGCGCGAGCGGTGGCCGGCGTGATGACGCGCTCGAGCGAGAGATCGGTCCCGACGGCCCCGGCAAACCCGGCCGGGCGTCCGGCTTCGGGAATCGGGTCGACGGCGATGATGGCACTGTCGCTCGTGACGGAGAACCGTTCCTCCTGGCTGAAGAACTGGAGGGCGAGCGGCACGGAGTACTGCATCTGCGCCGGCGCGATGGCCAGCTTGCCGGATCGGACCGGGAAGGCGATCTGGTGCGCCACGAAGAGGTCGTAGTACACGCCACCGACCTGCCGGCTCGCCGCGATGCCGACCGGTGCCGGCTGCGGATAACTCCACATGCCTTCTACCGCGGGCGGCACCAGGGTCGGTGCCCGGCGGAGCTGGAGGCGCAGGTCGCGCGGGAACCACGCGGCGGTCACGATGTCCACCTGCTCGCCGACGGTGACCTCCGTGGCGGAGACCAGGAGCGACAGCCCCACCTTCCCCGGGGCTGTCGGCGGTCGCGCCTGTTCCAGGAGGCGCCGGATGCGCGGGTTGATCTGCGCGGCGACCGCGGCGCTGCCGGTGTCGGTCACGCGCACGGTGAGCACCCCGACTTCCGCGATCGTGTCTCCCTGGCGGGCCTGGAACGGTCCGAGCTTCCACTGGCCCGCGCGGAGCGCGCGGAGCCGCAGCTGGATGGTCTTGGTGCGGGACACGGCCGCGTCGGGGCTCACCACGGTGGCTTCCGACCGCGACACGACCACGAAGCCATCGGTGGGTCCGGTGCGCACCTCGATCGGCAGAGCGGACGCGCTCCGCGTCCGGATCGTCAGGAGCACCTCCTCGCCGACGGCCACCTCATCGCGGTCGAGCGTGACGGTCAGCTCGGGCGGCCGCGCCTGCTGGAGGAAGGCCAGCACCAGGAGGGCGGCTACCAATCCTTGGCCCCTCCCGTGCCGCCCGAGAGCCGGTCGAGCTGGCGGTTGCGGGTGGCGCGCTCCTCGCGCTCCACCGAATTGAGGATCTGCTCCGCCTGTTCCCGGGTCAGCCCCTTGTTCTCCGGCTTCGGCGGCGGCGGCTTCTGCTGCTGGCCCGGGGGGGGCGGCGGCTTCTGGCCTCCGCTCGACGGTGGAGGCGGCGGGCGCATCCGTTCGGCGAGCTCCAGGTTCCACTTGGCCCGCTCGGACCCGGGCTCGAGCAGGAGCGCCTCGCGCAGGTGGCCGGCCGCCTCGCCGAGCAGGGTGTCGCGCAGCGCGGAATCGGCGCGGGCCGCGCGCAGGTCCACGACCCCGAGGTTGTACAGCGCCCGGTACCGGAGCCCGGGATCGGTGGAGCGGGCCGCCTCGATCAGCGCGCGTCGCGCCACCTTGAGGTCTCCCGCCCGGAGGGCCGCGGTGCCGGCGTTGTAGTACGCCGTGTCCCGCTGGCTGCCTTCGCGGGCCTCCTTCAGGAAGGCGCCGGCGGCCCCGGCGGGGTTGCCAGAGGTGAGGGCGCGTTCGCCCTCCGAAGGCCGCTGGGCCTGGGCGGCGCGCGGCAGCGCGAGCATGAGGAGGATCGCAAACAATGAAGCGCCGCGGCGGAGCGCCGTCTGGCCGAGCAACAGCAGGCCGGCGACGAGCAGCGGGAGCCACCCCATCGGGCGCAAGTCCGCCGCGCGGCTTTCCATGCTCGGGCTTCGCTTGAAGGCCGCGACGAGCTCCCGCACCGCCCCCGCCTGGTCGGCCAGCGACGCCGGCACGACGGTACCGCCCGCCGCTTCGGCTGCGGCCCGCAGCACCTCTTCATGCAGGCTGGTCTCGACCACCTGGCCGTCCTGGTCGAGCTTGTACTCGACCAGCTCGCCGGAGGCGTCGCGGATCGGGATCTTGACCGGCGCCGGCGTGCCCTCGCCCACCAGGATCAGCCGCACGCCCGCCTTCTTGATCGCTTCCGCCGCAGCCAGGACGTCGGACATCGAGTCGTGGGTCTCGCCGTCGGTGAAGACGACGAGCACCCGGTCGGAAATTTCCGAGGACGCCTCCAGCAGTTCGCGGCCCTGGTTGAGCGCCGCGGAAAGTTCGGTGCCGCCCTCGCTCGCCAGCTCCGGGTCCAGTCCGTCGAGGTAGAGCGACAGGGCGCTGCCGTCCACGGTGAGCGGCGTCAGGATGTAGCTCCGGCCGGCGAACGCGATCAGGCCGAGCCGATCGCCCGCGAGGTCCTGTACCAGGCGGCGGGCTTCGCTCTTGGCGTGACCCAGGCGGCTCGGCGCGACATCCTCGGCCAGCATGGAGCGACTGATGTCCGCGGCGATGACGAGGCTGAGCGCCCGGGCCTCGGTCTTGACGGTGGCCCGCCCGCCGCGGGGTCCGGCGAGCGCCACGGCGGCGAGCAGAACGACCGCGCCCATCAACCAGGGCGCGCCGCGGCCCCGGCGCGCCGCGAGCGCCCCCAGCGTGGCGGACCACGACGCCGTGGCCGCCACCCGGCGGCGGCGTCCCCACCAGACCAGCGCCGCTCCCGCGAGCGCGAGGACTGGCGCCAGCGCCAGGAGCCACGGGGTGTCGAAGATCATGGGACGCGCAGGGCCACGGTGGACCCCAGCAGGAGTTCGAGCGAGAGCAGCAGCAGGCCGGCGAGCGCCAGCGGCTTGGTGATCTCGTCGTAGTGCAGGTACCGGGTGACCTGGACCGGCGTCTTTTCCAGCCCGTCGATCTGGTGGAAGATGCGCGCGAGGGCCTCGCTGTCGGTGGCGCGGAAGTAGCGTCCGCCGGTGGTTGCGGCGATCTCCTTGAGCAACGGCTCGTCGATGCGCACCGGGAGGATCTCGTAGCGGAAGCCGGTGGCGCTCCGTCCCGTGGGGATCGGCGCCTCGCCCTCGGTGCCGACGCCGATGGTGTACACTCGGACGCCGAAGGAGGCCGCGGTGGCCGCCGCAGTGCGGGGATCGATGAGGCCGCGGTTGTTTTCGCCGTCGGTGAGCAGCAGCACCACCTTCGTCTTCTCGGGGGCGCGCCGGAGCCGGTTGACCGCCGTGGCCAGCCCGCTGCCGATGGCCGTCCCATCCTCCAGGCTGCCGATACGCAGGTCGGTGACCGCCTGCTCGAGCACCGGGTAGTCCAGCGTGACCGGCACCTGGGTGAGCGCCTCCGCGGCGAACGCAACGAGCCCGATCCGGTCGGCGCTCCGGCCCCGGATGAAGCTGATGGCCTGCGCCTTGGCCACCTCCAGCCGGTTCGACGGCGCGAAATCCTCGGCGTACATGCTGCTCGAGATGTCGATCGCGATCACGATCGCGATCCCCTCGCGCTTGGTCTCGATCCGGCTCCCGCCGACCTGCGGCCCGGCCGCCCCGAGGATGAAACAGGCGAGCGCCGCCGTGCGCAGGATCGGCGGCAGCGAGAGCCACCACGGCGCGCGCCCCAGCGCGGCCGGGAGGGAGACGTCGCTGTAGAGAAGGCCCGGCGCGGGGCGGCGGCGGCGCCACCACCACCAGATTAGCGGCAGCAGGAGCAGCAGGACGGCGGGACGGGCGAGGTTCATCCCGGCACCCCGCCCCGAAGCCGCGCGGCGAGTTCGAGCGCCGCTGCGGCGTCGGTCAGCGCGTGGGTCGCATCGCCCGGGCCGAAGAGGGCGTCATCGAGCCGGGCGAGCAGCGCGGCGGATTCCGGCGTGGTCCGCCCCGCGTCGAGCGACCTGAGCCCGGCCGCCGCGGCGGCGAGCACGGCGCGCGGCTCTCCCGCCTCGGCCCAGCGCGTGAACGGCAGTTCCAGCGGGCCCGTGGGCGTCGCCGGGGCGGCGGCCTCGATCGGCCGACCCCGACGATGCCACCAGAGATGGAGCGGAACGAGGACCAGCGTGCAGAGCAGCAGGAGGGCCAGGATGGGCGCCGCCGTCTCGATCGGCCGCAGCACCGGCGCGGCTTCCGGCTGGGGCGGCGGCAGCGAGTCGCGGGGCAGTTCCGGCAGGATGCTGGCGATGATGATGGTGACAGGCATCGCCGGGAGCGAGTCGGTCGTCCCGTCCGGGGAGACCAGCACCGGCCCCGGCACCTCCACGGTGTGGGCGCCCGGAAGCCACCCGACGGCAGGATATCGGACGTCGAGCGAGTCGCCCCGGCGCACGATCATGCCCGGTCCGAGCGTTTCGATGGCTCCCTCGGGGTTCCAGGCGACGATCCGCACCTCCCGGCCCACGGGGGCGAGGATGGTCCGCACTAGCCAGACGGTGTCGCCCACCTGCGGCTGCGGGGCCTGCACCAGGGCCAGCAGGAGCAGCAGCGGCATCAGCGGTGAATCCGCCGCGCCCGCAGCGCGAAGCCGCGCCGGAGCGGGAGCGCGTAGTCCTGCCCGGTGATGAGTGCCACGTGGTCCACGCCCGCCGCGGCCAGCGCGCGGCGGCGCTCCTCGATGCGTCGCTGGGCCAGGCTCGCGAGCCGCCCGCGCACCTCCCGATCGCCGGCGTTCACCATGACGCGCCGGCCGGTCTCCGCGTCCTCCAGGTCCAGCCAACCCGACGGCGGGAAGGCCAGCTCGCGGGGGTCGTCGATGGTGACCGCCACCACCTCGTGCCGCGCGGCCAGCCGCTGGAGCGCGCGCTCCCAGTTCGGCGCCACGAAATCCGAGAGCACGACCACGATGCTCCGGTGGTTGAGCAGGCGGACGGCGTAGGTGAGGCTGGCGGCGAGGTCGGTGGTCCGGCCCTTCGGGGTGAACGCCACGAGATCGCGAATCACGCGGAGGGCGTGGCGCCGGCCCTTCCGCGGCGGGATGACCTGCTCCACGCGGTCCGAGAAGAGCAGCGCCCCCACCCGGTCGCTCTGCCGCGCGGCGGCGAGCGCCAGCACCGCGGCGACCTCCGCGGCCAGCCCCGCCTTGGTGCGCGGTTCCCCGAAGCGGGTCGAGCCGGAGTGGTCCACCACGAGGAGGACGGTGAGCTCCCGCTCCTCGGTGAACGTCTTGACGTAGGGGCTGCCGAGCCGGGCGGAGACGTTCCAGTCGATGGTGCGGTAGTCGTCGCCGATTTCGTAGGCGCGCACCTCGGCGAACTCCATCCCCTGCCCGCGGAACGTGGAGCGATATTCGCCGGCGAACAGCGACGCCACGAGCCCGCGGGTGCGGAGCTCGATCGTCTTGACCTGTTTCAGGACTTCCTGGGAAACGACGCTCATGTCGGAAGGCGCCTCGTGACGGGCGCGCTGCGGGCGTTCAGGGAACCGGGACGGCGGCGAGCACCCGCTGGATCACGACGTCGGCGTCCACGTCTTCCGCCTCGGCCTCGAAGGTGAGCACGAGGCGATGCCGGAGCACGTCGGGCGCGAGCGCGCGGACGTCTTCCGGCACGACGTACGAACGGCCGCGGAGGAAGGCGTGCGCGCGGGCCGCCTGCGCGAGCGCGATCGAAGCGCGGGGCGAGGCGCCAAAGGCGATGAGGGGCTTGAGCTCCGCCAGGCCGACGGAGCCCGGGTCGCGGGTGGCGCGGACCACGTCCACCACGTAGTCGAGGACCTTCTGGTCGGCGTAGAGCGCCACGATCTCCGCGCGGGCGGCCATGATGGTGACGGGGTCGAGCAGCTTCTTGACCGGGATGGCCGCGCCGCCCGCCATCCGGAGCAGGACCTCCCGCTCCTCGTCGCGGGTCGGGTAGCCGACTCGCACCTTGAGCATGAACCGGTCGAGCTGGGCTTCCGGCAGCGGATAGGTGCCCTCGTTCTCGATCGGGTTCTGCGTCGCGAGGACGAGGAACGGCTCGGCGAGGTGGAAGGTGGCGCCGCCGATGGTGACCTGCTTTTCCTGCATCGCCTCGAGCAGCGCCGACTGGACCTTGGCGGGCGCGCGGTTGATCTCGTCGGCGAGGATGATGTTGGCGAAGAGCGGTCCCTTCTTGACCCGGAACTCCTGGTTCTTCTGGTCGAACACCATCGTGCCGATGACATCGGCCGGGAGGAGGTCGGGGGTGAACTGGATCCGCGAGAAGGTGGCGGAGATGATCTCGGCAAGCGAGCGGACCGCGAGCGTCTTGGCCAGCCCCGGAACGCCCTCGAGCAGGACGTGCCCTCCGGTGAGGAGCCCGATCAGCAGCCGCTCGATCATGACGTCCTGGCCGACGATGCGGCGCCCGACTTCCGCGACGACGCCCGGAATGCGCGCGGTGGCGGAGCTCGGACCGGCGCTGGAAGCCTGCTCAGCGGTCATGCGTCATCCTCCGAAGTGTGGGCGGGCGAGATCGCCCGCGATCAGGCGCCGGACGGGTCGAGCCGGATGGTCTTGTAGATGGCGGCTTCTTCCTTCGGCGTGAGCGGGCGCGAGCGGCCGACCGGGAGGTCGCCGAGCCGCACCGGGCCGTAGGAGAGGCGCGCCAGCCGCTCGACCTTGAGGCCCATCGCCTCGCACCAGCGGCGGACGATCCGGTTCCGGCCCTCGGTGAGCGTCACGTCGAGGATGCTTCGCCCGGCGCTGCCGGGCCGCACCCGCACCTCCTCCGCCACCACCGGCCGGCCCTCCACCACGATCCGCTCGCGGGCCAGCTTCTCGAGCTCGGCCGTGGGCCGCCCGTGCACCAGCGCCGTGTAGTGCCGCGGCACCCGGTACTTGGGGTGGGTCAGCCGGTGCACGGCCTCGCCGTCGGTGGTGAGCAGGAGGAGTCCGGTGGTCATCACGTCGAGTCGGCCGACATAGGTGAGCCCGGCAGGATCGTTGATGAAGTCGAGCACCGTCCGGCGCCCCTCTTCGTCGCTCGCGGTGGTCACGACGCCGAGGGGCTTGTGGAAGGCCAGCCACCGGCGCGCGACCACCTGCACCGCCCTGCCGCCCACCGTGATCTTCTGCCGGTCGGGATCCACCTTGCTGCCGAGCTCCGCGACCTTCCCGTCCACCCGTACGCGCCCCGCGCGGATTAGTTCCTCCGCCGCGCGCCGCGAGGCGATGCCGGCCCGGGCGAGGGCGCGCTGCACACGCATTTCGCTCATGATTCGGCCGGCACGTAGGCGGCGGCGTCTTCGGTCGACTCCGGGAGCGGCTGGGGCGGCTGGATGGCGATGCTCAGTTCTTCCGCCCGCGGGAGGTCCGCCAGGTCCTTGAGGCCCAGCAGTTCGAGGAACATCGGCGTGGTCCCGTAGAGCAGCGGGCGCCCGAGCGCCTCGCTCCGCCCCACCACCTCGATGAGACCCCGCTCCTGCAGCGAGCGCAGCACGCCGCCCGCCGACACGCCGCGGATCTCCTCGATCTCGCTCCGTCCCACCGGCTGGCGGTAGGCGATGATGGCGAGAGTCTCCAGCGCAGCGGCGGTGAGCCGGGAGGCGCGCACGGTGAACTGGGCGCGCTCCAGCGCCTGGGCGAACGCCGGCCGGGTGAGCAGCTGGAAGCCGCCGGCCATCTCCACCAGCTCGATCGCGTGCTGGTTGAAGTCGTAGGCCTCGCGCAGCTGCTCGAGCGCGGTGCGGACGTCGGCGAGCGACGCCTCGGAGTCGAGCACGGCCAGCTCCTCCACCGTGAGCGGGCGGGAGGCGGCGAACAACGCGGCTTCAATCAGCTGGGCGAGAGGTGTCACGGCGAATCACCATCGGCGCGAACGGCGCCGCCTGGGTCAGGGAAACTGTGCCGCGGCGCGCGAGCTCGAGCAGCGCCAGGAGCGTGGACAACACGTCGGTGATGGTGGGCGCGGGCCCGAGCGCCTCCGCCCAGCCGAACTCTTCCCGCTCCTCCAGGAGCGCGGCGATCCGGCGGTTGGCGCCTTCCACGTCCAGCGGACGGGCCACCACCCGGTGCAGCACCGGCGACGGGATGGCCTCGATCACCCGCTGGACCGCCTCCAGCAGTCCGACCAGATCGATCTGGAGCGGGAGCGGCGGCAGTTCCGGCGGCGCCGGCAGGAACCCGCGCGCGTACTGGTCGGCCCGGCGTTCCGCCGCGCGCCCCAGCCAGAGGGCCACCTCGCGGATCTGCTGGTACTCGAGCAGGCGCCGGACCAGCTCGGCCCGTGGATCCTCCCAGCCGTCCTCTTCGCTTCGCCGCGGGAGGAGCATCTGCGCCTTGAGGCGCAGCAGGCGACCCGCCATCTCCAGGTAGTCCGCCGCCTGGTTCAGGCCCAGCTGGTGAATGGCCCCCAGGAACTGGTCGGCGATCCGCGCGATCGGGATGTCCGCGATCTCGAGCTCTTCCTCCCGGAGGAGGTGCAGCAGGAGGTCGAGGGGACCGGAGAACGCCTCGAGTTCGACGACAAACGTCGGCGAGGCGCCCAGCGCCGTGGTCGGCGGGATCGGCAGGGTGATGGCGGCAGGTTCGTCCAACCGTCGTCCAGATGATGAGAGGGGAGAACGAGGTGCGGCGCCATTCGCGGCGCGCGGAACAATACACCACGGCCGGAGGCAAGTCAAAGCACCGTGCCGCTTGACCTTGCGCGAGGTCGTCACTATGATTCGCGCTTGCCGTTTCCGGGAGGGATGGGCCCTTCCGTCGCACCGATTCCGAGAGGTCCGCTTTGCCCCGCATCAAGTCCGCCAAGAAGCGCATGCGCCAGACGAAGGTCCGCACCGCCCGGAACAAGACCCAGCGGAGCACGCTGCGTACCGCGCTCAAGAAGGTCCGCGCCGCCACGACGAAGGCGGAGGCCACCAAGGCCCTGACCGAAGCCAGCCGCCTGCTGGACCGCGCCGGCCGCAAGAACCTGGTGCACCCGAAGACGGCGGCCCGCCAGAAGAGCCGTCTCGCCAAGGCCGCAGCCGCAAAGAGCTGACCCGACCGCATTTCCCGGAACGGCACGGGGCCCGGCAAGACTGCCGGGCCCCGTTCGCATTCCCCACCCTGCCGGCAGCTACAGCGCAGCCAGCTCCGCCCCGCACCGTTCGCAGTACCACTCCGTCGGACGGTTGAGCGTCCCGCACTCGCCACACTTGAGCGTCTTGGGCGCCGCCGCCTGGCTGGGGCGCTCCGCGCCCGGCGCCGGCTCGGCCGGCTTCGATCCCGCGTCACTGACCCGAGGCGAGGCTCCACTGCTCCGCTTGGGCGTCGGGGTCTCGTCGGCCATGGACTTGAGGAACGCGAGGTCGTCGGGCGACGCCTCCTGCCGGCCGGGAAACGGCAACGTGCGCGGCGGCGACGGCTCGGACGACTTGACGCCGCCCCGCGGGGTGAAGCGTGGGGCGCTGGGGATGACGGGCGCCGGCTTCTCGGCCGGTGCCTCGGCGAGCGGGATGTCCGGCTCCCAATCGCTGCCGTCGTCCTGCGCGGGTGCGGGAGCGGGAGCGGGTGCAGGCACCGCGGCGACCGGGGCCGGTGGGGGCGGCGGTGGCGGGCCGGCGATCAGTCCCTGCACCTCGCCCAGCCGCGCGATCTCGTCGCTCACCCGCGCGAGTTCCTCGCGCACATCGATCAGCAGGCGCTCGCTTTCGCCCCGCACCCGCTCCCACTCGGATTCCTCGTACTCGCCGACCGCGTGCCGAATCTCCGCTTCGGCCAGCGTCTCCTGGGCCTCGGCCTCGCGCTGGGTCAGGTCCGCCTGCTGCACGCGAAGCGACGCAAGTTGCTCCGCGACCGCGGCCGCGTGGGTGCGCAGCTGTTCGATGACCTGGTCCAGCCGCTGCTGGTAGTCGCCCCGGATCCGGGCACGGACCGCCGGCGGCGCCGTGGAACCGGCCTCGTCCAGGCGGGTCAGCCAGGTCTGGAAGCGGTCGCGCTCCTCGAGCAGCGCGTCGATCGGATTGGCGGGTCGGGGGGGCGATTTCGCCATGGTGTCACTTCCCTCTCATGACGGCTGGCGCCGGGGCGGCGAAGGGCACGGCGGGCGGGCGCCAGTGCGCTCGCCGGACGACATGCAACCAATGTAACGCCGTCCCACGCGGGCGGCACCCCGTCGGGGCGCCGTCGGGGTCAGGCAGTCGACAGGTCGAAGACGACCCGGCCCCGCACGATGGTCTGGTGGGCCCGGCCGACCAGCGTGGCGCCGCCGTACGGCGTATTCCGGCTCTTGGAGTAGAAGGCGTCGGGGCGGACCACCCACCGTTCGGTGGGGTCGAAGACCACGACGTCGGCCGGCGCACCGACCGCGAGGGTGCCGCCCGGCAAATTGAAGATCCGCGCCGCCCGGGTGCTCATCCGCTCGACGAGCTCGGGCAGCGAGAGCACGCCCGTCTCCACCAGGTCCCGGATCGCCACGCCCAGCGCCGTCTCCAGGCCGATGATGCCGTTGGGCGCAAGATCGAACTCCCGCTCCTTGGCGTCGTAGTGGTGCGGCGCGTGGTCGCTGGCGACGACGTCGATCGTCCCGTCCTTCAGCCCGCGCCGGATGGCCTCCACGTCGGCCGCCTCGCGGAGCGGCGGGTTCATCTTGGCGTTGGTGTCGTAGTGTTCGCACCGCTCGTGGGTGAGCGAGAAATGGTGCGGCGTCGCCTCGGCAGTGACCCGGATTCCGCGCTCCTTCCCCCGGCGGATGAGTTCCACGGAGCCGCGGGTGGACATGTGGCAAAGATGGACATGGCCGCCGGTCAGTTCGGCGAGGATGATGTCCCGGGCCACCATGATCTCTTCCGCCGCGGCCGGGATTCCCTTGAGGCCGAGCCGGGTGCTGACCAGCCCCTCGTGCATCGCGCCGCCCTGCGCCAGGCTCATGTCCTCGCAGTGGTCGGCGACCGGGATGCCGAACGTGCGGGCGTATTCGAGCGCCGTGCGCATCATGTGGCTGGTGGCGACCGGCTTGCCGTCGTCGCTCACGGCCACCGCGCCGGCGCCGACGAGCTCGCCGAACTCCGCCAGCTGTTCCCCGCGCTGCCCGAGGGTGACGGCGCCGATCGGGTAGACCCGCGCCTTCCCGGCACGCTGCGCCTGGCTCACGATGAAGCCGACGGCCGCCTGGTTGTCCGTCACCGGGTCGGTGTTCGGCATGGCGCAGACAGCGGTGAACCCGCCCGCCGCCGCGGCCATCGCACCGGTGGAAACCGTCTCGAGATCCTCCTGCCCCGGCTCCCGGAGATGGACGTGCAGGTCGATGAGCCCGGGGGCCACGACTTTCCCGGCCGCCTCGATGATCGTCGCGCCCTCGTCCGCCACCACGCCCCGGCCCACCGCCGAGATGCGCCCGTCCTCGAGCAGCACGTCGGCGAGGCCGTCGGTGCCGCGGGACGGGTCGATGACGCGGCCGCCACGGATCAGGATGGGAGTCACGACGTTTCTCCTCGCGCCGCCGCGGCCACCGCCCCGGTGCCGCCCGCCAGCAGGTAGAGCACCGCCATCCGGACCGCCACGCCGTTGGTGACCTGCGGGAGGATGACGCTGAAGGGGCCGTCGGCGACGTCGCTGTCGATCTCGACGCCCCGGTTCATCGGGCCGGGGTGGAGGATGACCAGGTCTTTCGGGGCGCGCTCGAGGCGCTCCCGGGTGACGCCGAAGACGCGGTTGTATTCCCGGAGCGACGGGATGAAACCCGCCTGCATCCGCTCGAGCTGGAGGCGGAGCACGTTGAGCGCGTCGGCCCAGGCGATGGCGTCCTCGATCCGGGGAAGGACGGTGACGCCGAGCGCCTCGACCTCCCGCGGCAGCAGGGACGGCGGTCCGCAGACCCCCACTTCCACGCCGAGCTTGGTGAGGCCCCAGATATTGCTGCGCGCCACCCGGCTGTGCAGGATGTCGCCGCAGATGGCCACCTTGAGCCCCGCCAGCTCGCCGAACCGGTCCCGCAGGGTGAGGATGTCGAGCAGCGCCTGGGTCGGGTGTTCGTGCTTGCCGTCGCCGGCGTTGATGACGTTCGACTCGATCCGGTCGCCCAGGAACTTGGCTGCCCCCGACGCCCCGTGGCGGATCACCACCATGTCGATCCGCATCGCCTCGAGGTTGCGCGCGGTGTCGACCAGCGTCTCTCCCTTCGACACCGAGGACCCCTGCGTCGCCACATTCACGGTGTCGGCGGACAGCCGCTTCTCGGCGAACTCGAAGCTGATCCGGGTGCGGGTGGAGGCCTCGAAGAAGAGATTGACGATGGTCTTGCCGCGGAGGGCGGGCACCTTCTTGATGGCCCGTTCGCTGACCTCCTTGAACGGCTCGGCGGTGTCGAGGATGACCCTGATCTGCGCGGCGCTCAAGGTCTCGAGGCCGATCAGGTCCTTCCCGAGCGCGGGCACGGCGGTGGCGTCAGCTGTCACGGGCCAGCTCCACCGCGTCGCGGCCGTCCAGCTCGGTGACGAAGACGTCCACCCGCTCCCCCGGGCCCACGCGCACCGTCTGCCCGGCGACATCGGCCTGGATGGGCAGCTCCCGGCCGCCGCGGTCGATGAGGACGCAGAGGAGGATCCGCCGCGGGCGGCCGAAGTCGGCGAACTCGTCGAGGGCGGCGCGGACGGTGCGCCCGGTGTGGAGGACGTCGTCCACGATGACGACGGTACGGTCGTCCAGGGAGGCGGGGAGGCTGGTCTCGCCCACGACCGGCCGGGGACCGATGGCCTGCAGGTCGTCGCGGTAGAGGGTGATGTCGAGCTTGCCGAGCGGCACGGAGACGCCTTCCGCGCTCCCGATCAGCTTGCCGATCCGCTCCGCCAGCTCCACCCCGCGCCGCTGGATGCCGACCAGCAAAAGGCCCTCCGTTCCGTGACACCGCTCGACGATTTCAACGGCCATGCGCGCCAGGGTGCGTGCGATGGCTCGTTCATCGAGCAGGGGGGAACGTGAGGGCATCGAGAACGGAAGCTAGCGGAGCCGCCGGATCGAATCAAGCAGCCCGCGTCAGGGCGGCGAGGCCACCTCGCTTGGCTCCGGGACCCTCGCCCGCTTCGGCGCCTGCCGCCCCCGAAACAGGAGCCGCGTCGCGAGCAGGAGCACGAGGACCAGGCCGAACCGCGCCGGGGTGGTCACGTCCTTCTTGACCAACCAGAGGAAGTGGAAGACTCCGGCGGCGGCCGAAAAGTAGATCAGCTGGTGAAGCCGCTGCCAGCGCTTGCCGCCGAGGCGGCGCACCATCCCCGCCGTGGAGGTGAGGGCCAGCGGCACCATCAGGAGCCACCCGGCGAACCCGGCGGTGACCCACGGGTGCTCCATCACGTCGTCCCTGATCCGCGCGAGCGAGAGCGACTGGTCGAACACGACGTAGGTCAGCAGGTGAAGGGTCGCGAGGAAGAAGGCGAAGGTCCCCAGGAGCCGCCGGAGCCGGACCAACTCGTTCCAGCCGGTGAGCCGGCGGAGGGGCGTGATGGAAAGGGTCAGCAGGAGGCCGACCAGGGTGCCCTTCCCCGTCCACTCCTGGATGGTCCGGACCGGGTCGCTGCCGAGGGTGTCGTGCAGGGCGCCCCAGGTGAGCCGGAGCGGGATCCCCAGCCCCACAGCCCAGACGACCGGTTTCACGATCCGGCGAATCACCTGCGCGCGCGTCATTCCCGGTTCAGTAGTTCGTGCGCAGGTTCATGCCGGTGTACAGGCTCGCGACCTGGTCGGCATAGCCGTTGAACATCAGGGTGTCCTGCTTGAAGAACCCGCCGATCGGCCGCTCCCGGGCCTGGCTCCACCGGGGATGGTCCACCTGGGGGTTCACGTTGGCATAGAACCCGTACTCGCTCGGCACGGCCATGTTCCAGGTCGTCATCGGCTGGGTTTCCATGAACGTGATCCGGACGATCGCCTTGCCACCCTTGAACCCGTACTTCCACGGGACTACCAGCCGAAGCGGCGCGCCGTTCTGGTTCGGAAGCGGCTTGCCGTAGAGGCCGGTCACGAGCAGGGTGAGCGGGTGCATGGCCTCGTCCATCCGGAGCCCCTCGACATACGGCCAGGGCAGCATGTCGCTCCGCTGTCCCGGCATCTGGGCCGGGTCGTTGAGCGTGGTGAACTGGACGAACTTGGCGCGCGAGGTGGGCTCGAGGCGGCGGATCAGGTCGCCGAGGGGAAAGCCCAGCCACGGCACGACCATCGACCAGCCCTCGACGCAGCGGTGCCGGTAGATCCGCTCCTGGGCGGGATAGGGCTTTACCAGGTCCTCGAAGGCGTACCGGCCCGTGCGCTTGACCTCCCCGGCGATGTCCACGCTCCAGGGAGAGACCTTGAGCGCGCCGGCGTACTTCGCGGGGTCGTCCTTGCCGGTGCCGAACTCGTAGTAGTTGTTGTAGGTGGTGATGGCCTCGTAGGGCGTGGGCTTGAGCGGCCCGGGCCCCTGCAGGCGTGGATCTCGCCAGCCGGGGGGCAGCAACGCGCCCAGCGCCACGCCGCCGGCGGCGGCCACGAAGGAGCGCCGGCTCAGGTAGGTCGATTCGGGGGTGATGGCGGATGCGGGGAGTTCCCCGCCGTGGCGGATGAGCACGGGCCTGACTCCGGAAGGTGACCCCTCCAGTACGCCTGGAGGTCCGGGTTGGTTCCCGGGAGGCGCCGCCGAAGACGCCCCGCGGCCGCAGGTCAACCCTCGAGCTGGGTGCCGGCAGCGATTGGGGTGCCGGAGGAGAATTACGGACAGGGAGGGATTCGAACCCTCGAAACGGCGTTAACCGTTTACACGCTTTCCAGGCGTGCCTCTTAAACCACTCGAGCACCCGTCCTCACCGGCCTGTTCGGCCGGCGCGCATACTAGCCGCAGGGTGAAGTGCGGTCAACGTCCTCGGGCTGAGTCAACTATTTGGCGGCGGACTCCTTGAGGAACCGGATCCACTCGCCGCGGTCGGCCGCCCGGGTGTCCACCGGCGTCGGCGGGCGGGCCGCGGGAATGTGCACCTCCCACCACTCCATGGCCCGTTCCGGCGTCCAGGGCGTCTCGAAGGTGACGGCGTCGAGCATGGCCACCAGCGCCATCGCGTCGCGCGGACGATCGTTCGGGGCCTTGGCGAGGCAGGCGAGAAGCAGTTCATCGACCGCGGGCGGGACCGGGAACCGCGCCTTGAGCGACGGCTTCGGCGGCGCCTCGTTGGCCTGCTTGAAGAGCATCTGCACGGTGTTGGTGGCGTAGAACGGCAGGTCGCCGGTGAGAAGCCAGTACCCCACGCAGCCGAGGGCGTAGAGATCCACGCGGTGATCCACGTCGGGGTCGCCGAGCGCCAGTTCGGGCGCCATGAAGGCGGGGGTGCCGGTGAGGGCGTCGGCGGCGGTGAGCTTCATCCCGGCGGGGGTGCCGGTCGCGCGCTCGGTCACGAGGCCGAAATCCAGCACCTTCACGAAATCCACCTCGACCCCGAGCCGGGAGGCGAAGAGGTTCGAGGGCTTGATGTCGCGATGGATCAGCCCGCGCTGGTGGGCTTCCGCCAGGGAGAGGCAGGCTTGGCGGAGGAAATACCCCATCCGCTCGGGCGGCACGGGACCGAACTTCTGGACGATGCCCTCGAGACTCAGCCCCTCGAGCAGCTCCATGGCATAGAAAAAGCTCCCGTCGCCGGTGGGGCCGAAGTCGTAGAGGGCGATCGTGTGCGGAGAGCTGAGCGCCGCCGCGGCCGCCGCTTCGCGACGGAAGCGTTCCATCGCCACCCGGGCGGTCTCCGCGCTGACCCCCTTGATGCTGTCGGGCCGGATCAGCTTGACCGCTGCCGGGCGCGCGAGCAGCTGGTGGGTGGCGCGGAACACCTGCCCCATCCCGCCTTCCCCCAGCAGGTCGCCCAGCCGGTAGGCGCCGATTTCCCGCGCGCGCTTGACCTCCTGCCCGAGCCGGCGGATGAGCCGGGCCGGGACGACGGCGATAGCGGCACAGAGATAGGGCGGAAGCACGACGGTCAGCACGGAAAAACCGTGCTCCGGCATGACCACGCCGCGATAGCGCGCCACGAAGAGTGCCAGCGGCACCATGCTCGCCGCGGCCAGGGACACGAAAAGCGTCCGGCGCGGGGAGTCGGTGACGATGAGCGGATAGAGCAGGATCAGGACGCAGACCCAGGAGAGCCGGCCCGGCTGCCTGATCGGCACCCAGGCTTCCATCAGGGCGAGCATCAGCGAAGTCCCCACCGTCAGGAGGACCGCCACGTCGCGGAGCCAGCGCGACCTGGGCCCGACCCGCCGCGCCACGACGGCCACCCCCACGGCGGCCGCGATCCCGATGATGGCGAAGTAGCGTCCCGGCTCCGGCCAGATGGCGGAGATGTTCGGGAGGACGCCGCTGAAGAACCGGCCGGCCATCTCGATCATCACGAGAATCACGAGCCAGATCGTGGCGATCGAGATGGCCGCCGCGCCGATCCGCTTGCGGGAGTCCTCCAGCAGGTCGCCGGGGAGGCTCGCGCCGGAGGCCAGCAGGCTCCGGGCGTCCGAAAGCAGGCTCACATGCCCTCCCGCCGCAGTGCGTTCATCCCCGGACTCCGATCGCGTGATTGGCCCCGCGCCCCGCGCCCTCTATCTTACACCATCCCCCCACCGTCGGGAGTCCCCATGAGTCACCTGGTCCTCGGGTTCTTTGTGCTGGCCGTCGGCCTCCTCGTGCTGGTGGGAGCGGCAGGCATCCGGGCGCGCGGGCCCTCCGCCGGCGGCACCATCGGCCGCGCCCTCGGCCTCGGCCTGCTGGGGCTCGGGGCCTTCGTCCTGCTCACCTCGGCGGTGGTCGTCATCCAGCCCGGCCAGGTGGGAGTGCGCCACGCGTTCGGCACGGTCGATCCACTGCCCCTGCTCCCCGGCATCCGCGTCGTGAGTCCCTGGTCGGAAGTCGAGCGGTACTCCACGCGCGAGGAGCAATTCCCCCGTGCCGGCGACGAGGCGGAGCGGATGGATGCGCTGTCCAGCGAGCAGATGGCCATGAAGGTGGACGCCGCGCTCCGCTACCAGATCAACCCGGCCCTTGCACCCAGACTGTTCTCGGAAATCGGCGCCCAGATGCAGATCGACAACATCGTGCGCAACGCCATCCGGAACGGCGTCCGCGACGGGATGGTCGCGTTCTCGATCAACGAAATCTCGAACCGCAACGCGATCGCCCGCGCGATGGAGAGCGAGGTCGATTCGGCGCTCTACACGATGCCGAGGAACGGCGGGGAGCCGTACCAGATCGCCACGGTGACGGCGTTCTACCTCCGGAACCTGGAACCGCCGCCGCAGGTGGTGCAGGCCATCAACAACAAGATCGCGCAGGAGCAGCAGATCGAGACGGAAAAGCACCGGGTCGAGGTGGCGCGGCTCCAGAGCGACCAGCAGCGCCTGCTCAACATGACGCTGACGCCAGAGCAGCTGACCAAGCAGTACCTGGAAGTGCTGCACGACATGAAATCGTCGAGCAACATGATCATCATGGTGCCGACCGAAGGCGGCATCCCGGTCCTCGACGTCGGCGCCCTGCGAAAGAACCTGCAATAGCAATCGCCCGCCCCGCGCGGAGCGCGGACGCGGGCGACACGGACAGGGTGGGATTCGAACCCACGAGACCCTTGCGGGCCCACCGGTTTTCGAGACCGGCTCCTTCAGCCACTCGGACACCTGTCCAGCAGTGCGGGCTCAAAAGTAACGGGCGACGCTCCCGCCGCCAAGCGACCGCGGCTCGCCCGACCCGAACGGAGGCAGGATGACGGTCGTCGCACCCCACGAGGACCTGGCGCGCCAGGTGGCGCGCCGGCGGACGTTCGCCATCATCAGCCATCCCGACGCCGGCAAGACCACCCTGACCGAGAAGCTCCTGCTGTACGGCGGCGCGATCCACCTGGCGGGCACCGTCAAGGCGCGTCGCGCCGACCGTCACGTCACCTCCGACTGGATGGAGCTGGAGCGCCAGCGCGGCATCTCGGTCACCTCCAGCGTGCTGCAGTTCGAGTACGCCGGCTTCCAGGTGAACCTGCTCGACACCCCCGGCCACCAGGATTTCTCCGAGGACACCTACCGCACCCTCGTGGCGGCGGACAGCGCCGTGATGCTGCTCGACAACCGGAAGGGCGTCGAGGAGCGCACCCGCCAGCTCTTCGACGTCTGCAAGCGGCGCCGGATGCCGATCGTCACCTTCGTCAACAAGTGCGACCGCGCCGGGGTGGACCCGATGACGCTGCTGGGCGATGTCGAGCGCGATCTCGGCATCGCCTGCTGGCCCGCGACCTGGCCCGTCTACCAGCACGACCGGTTCGCCGGCGTCGTGGACCGCATCGCCGGGCTGGTCCTGCTGTTCGACCGCCACGGCGATCACGGCGCCTCGCGGGCGGAGGCGCAGGGCTTTACCCTCACCGACCCCGCCCTGCGCGACGCCCTCGGCGCGGCAGCCACGGACCAGCTCCTCGAGGAGCTGCACCTGCTCGAGGGCGCCGGGCACCCGTACGACCACGCCGCCTTCCTGGCCGGCACCCTGTCGCCGGTCTATTTCGGCAGCGCCCTCAGCAATTTCGGGGTCGAGCCCTTCCTGCGGGAATTCCTGACCCTCGCGCCGGCGCCGGTGCCGAGGGACTCGACGGCCGGCCCGGTCTCGCCGACGGCGCCCGAGTTCACCGGGTTCGTCTTCAAGATCCAGGCGAACATGGACCCGCGGCACCGGGACCGCGTGGCCTTCGTGCGGGTCTGTTCCGGGCACTTCCAGGCGGGCATCGAGGTGCGCCAGGTGCGCACCGGGCGCACCCTCCGCCTCTCGGCCCCGCAGCAGTTCATGGCCCGCGAGCGGACCAGCATCGAGGAGGCCTGGCCGGGCGATGTGATTGGGGTGATGGACCGCGGGAATCTCCGGATCGGCGACACGTTGTCCGCCGGGGCCGACCTCGAGTTCCAGGACATCCCGCGGTTTCCGCCGGAGCACTTCGCCCGGGTGTCCCCCGCCGATCCCCTCCGGCGCAAGCAGCTCGACGTCGGGTTGCGCGAACTCTCGGAGGAAGGCGCGGCACAGGTGTTCTATGCCGAAGGCGAGGCCGGTCCCTCGCCGATTGTCGGGGCCATCGGCCAACTGCAGTTCGACGTGATGCTGTTCCGGCTGGAACACGAGTACGGCGCACCCTGCCGGTTCGAGTCGGTGGGATACCGCTACCCGAGGTGGGTGACCGGGACCGTCGGCCGCGATCGAGCAGGCGGCCTCGGCGCGCGGCCGCCTGCGACTCTTCGACACCAAGGGACGCCCGCTGCTGCTCTTCGAGAACGAATGGGCCCTGCGGTGGGCGCTGGAGAACGAGAAGGCGCTCACCTTCCACGAGATCAGTCCGTAGGAAGGGACCCCCCCGGCGAGGTTGCGGCCCGGTCGCCCCTGACCGCATCTTGGGTCCATGCCCCGTGACCTCGCGTACATCCTGCTGCTGTTCGTGCTGTTCGTCGTGCCGCGCTTTCTGCAGCGGTACCGCCTTCCGACGGCCATCACGAGTCTCGGACTCGGCGTCGCTGCCGCGGCGCTCGGGCTGTTCGAGCACGATCCGACCATCACGCTCCTTGCCACGTTCGGCATCGTGGCCCTCTTCCTCATGGCCGGACTCGACGCCGACGTCGAGGAGCTGCGGCCGGACGTCCCGGTGCTCCTGCAACACCTCGCCTTCTGGAGCGCGGCGCTGGTCGGCGTCGCGATCGGCGCGTCCGCCGTGTTCGATCTCACCGCGGGCTCCGCGCTCCTGGTGTCGCTCGCCCTCATCACGCCCTCGGCGGGGTTCATCCTCGACAGCCTGGGGACCTTCGGCCTGTCGCCGGCAGAGCAGCGCTGGGTCAAGTCCAAGACGATTGCCACGGAATTCCTGGCCCTCGGCGTGATGTTCGCCGTATTGCAGTCCACATCCGTCCAGCAACTGGCGCTGAGCAGCCTGGCGCTCCTCGGGCTGCTCGCGGTGCTGCCGCCGCTGTTCCGGTGGTTCGCCGTGCGGGTGGCCCCGTACGCTCCCCGGTCGGAGTTCGCATTCCTGCTGATGGTGGCGATGGTCTGCGCCTCGGCGACGAGGGCACTCGGCGTGTACTACCTCGTCGGCGCGTTCCTGGTGGGACTGGCGGCGCGCCAGTTCCGCTCACGGCTGCCCGCGGCGTCGTCCGAGCGCGTCCTGGGCGGGGTGGAAGCGTTCTCCGTGGTCTTCGTGCCGTTCTATTTCTTCAAGGCGGGGCTGGGCGTCGACGGGAGCGAGTTCCACGGGACGGCCGTGGCCCTCGGAGCCGGGCTAGTCCTGCTCGGCGTGTCGCTTCGCCTCGGGAAGACGGCACTGCACCGGTGGCTTGCGCTCCGGGAGTCGCCGGCGCAGAGCCTGCGGATCGGCCTGGCGCTGCTCCCCACCCTGGTGTTCACTCTCGTGCTGGTGGACCTGCTGCGGGAGCGCCCCGAGGTGCCCCCCGCGCTGACCGGCGGGCTCGTCCTGTATACGACCATCGTCACGATCCTGCCGGGCCTGATCCTCCGGGTTCCCCCCTCCGATTATGAGAGTCCCCACCTGGATCCCCCACCGCTCGGGGTGGCGACCCCGGCGCGCCCCGGCGCGGGTGGAGCGGCGTCCGGCGACGGATCTGGCGCCCCTGCCAGTATCCGCTCATAGAGGCCGAGGACGTCGCTTCGGCTGAGCAGGCCGACCAAGTTGCCGCGCACCGGATCGACCACCGGCAGCGCACCGGTTCCCCGCGCCCCCATGCGCTTCATCGCCTCGAGCAGCGAATCGTTCGGCTCCAGGGTTTCGCTCGGACGGACCACCTCCCGTGCCGTGAGCACCTGGTGACGGTCCCGGTCGTCCCGGGAAATGCGCGCCAGGTCGGTGACGGTCAACACCCCAATCAGCAGGCCGGCCGGGTCGACCACGGGAAAGACGTCCTGAGTGCCGGCCCCCAAGTGTGCCAGGAATTGACTGGCCACGCTGGTGCTCGCGATCACGGTCGGGTGGCGGTCGAAGGCGGCCTCAACCAGCAGACCGCGCCAGCACGTCGCGGTCGGTGCCGTGCTCGATACGCTCTCCCCGCCTCCGAAGCCATCCGCTGTAGAGCGAATCCGGCTCCAGCCGGCGCGCCACGACGTGGCTCACCACCACCGACAGCATGAGGGGCAGCATGATGGCGGAGTTGTCGGTCATCTCCCACACCATGAAGATCCCGGTCATCGGCGCGTTGGTCGCGGCGGCGATCACCGACCCCATGCCGACCAGGGCGTAGGCACCGGGTTGCAGGTGCAGCGACGGAACGAGCGTCAGCAGGAGTCCGCCGAACGCGCTCCCGGCGGTCGCGCCGACGTACAGCGAGGGCGTGAAGAGCCCCCCGGACCCCCCGGTGTTCAGGGTGATCGAGGTGGCCAGGATCTTTCCGATGGCGAGCAGGGCGACCAGGTACCAGGCCAGATGCTCGAACTGATCGAGCGGGATGGCGAGGTGCCCCGAGCCGATGAGCAGCCCCCCGGACAGAAACGCCAGCCCGCCGACGACCGCGCCCCCCCCCGCCGCGAGCCACGCCGGGGAGAGCCGCGCCCGCCGGCTCCAGTCGTCCACACCGAAGTAGCATCGCACGAACAGGACGGAGATCAGCCCGCAGACGAGCCCCAGCAGGGGAAAGAGGAGCAGCACTTCGCTGGTGAAGCTGTAGCCGGAGGCGATCGAGACTGGAAACACCGGGTGGTTCCCGAAGACGGACCGGGATACGACCGCCGCGACCACACTGCTGACCACCACCGGAGCGAAGGCGGTGGTGCTGAAGGACCCCAGGATCTCCTCCAAGGCGAAGAACGCGCCTGCCAGCGGCGCGTTGAAGGCTGCGGAAATGCCGGCGGCAGCGCCCGCCCCGACAAGAATCCGCGTCCGGTCGCCGGAGAACCGAAAGAGCGCGCCCAGCCGCGACGCGACCAGGGCGCCGAATACCGCGACGGGACCTTCGCTGCCGGCGGAGCCGCCACTGCCGATCGTGATGGCGCTCGCGGCGGTGCGCGCAAGAGCCGGCCGGGTCGGAATGTCACCCTGGCGCCGAACCACGGCGCGCTGCACGTCCGGAACGTTGAGCCCGTCGTGGCCCTGGCCGAAGCGGGCCATCGTGTACCACGCGACGACAGCCCCGACGGCCGTGAGCAGGGGGCGCCAGGCGAGCCGCCCGAGGGCGGGCAACAGGGACTCGGGCCACTGGAAGAAGAGCTGGTGGGCGAGGTCGATGAGCTTGTAGAAACCGATGACCCCCATCCCGCCGACCAACCCGATGACGGCGGCAAATCCGAGCAGAATGCTGTTTTCGTTGAGCGCGAGACCATTGAACCAGTCGACGACATCGTCCCACACGCCCTGTGCCACGTTCACCGGCCCATACGTGGTCCGCCGCGCGCGGACGGCGAGCCGCTTCAGCTCAAGCCGCCACCGGCGCATCGTACCTCGCAGGCCCTCGCCCATTCACCCTCCTCTTCGGGTGGAACGCCTCAATGGCCCAAGATACTGCGGATGAGGTTGGACAGCACTTCGCCGGCGGGACACGGGCCGCCCTGACACAACATGGGCCGCCGAGAGCTTCGGCGGCCCGTCTGCGTCCGCGGCGTCTCCTGCGGGCGCGTGGTCAGCGCCGGTCGGCGCGCGTCCTGGTGGCGACGGTGCCGAAGACGTAATCCCACAGCGGCGAGCTGACGCCGTAGCCGAGATCATCGTCGCGGAAATGATGCCGGAGGTGATACTCCGCGAGGAACCGGCCGACCCGCCCCTGCATCTTCCAGTGGTGCGTCGCGAAGTGGATGGTGTCGTAGATCACGTACCCGATCAGGAAGCCGGCGAAGATTCCCGCCGAGAGCTCTCCGAACAGGCCGCGGAAGGCGAACCAGAAGAGGGTCGCGAGCGGGAGGCTGACCGGCGGCGGCATGACGAGCCGCGTGCTGTCCCGCGGATAGTCGTGGTGGATGCCGTGGGTCAGGTAGTGGATGCGCTGGCCGACCTTGCTGGTGGGCTGGTAGTGGAACACCCAGCGGTGGAGCACGTACTCCGTCAGCGTCCAGATGAACATCCCGAGGAGGACGAGGCCGGCCGCGAGGAAGTAGGAACAGTCCTGCAGGCACTGCCAGACGAACCACGCGACGATCGGCAGGAACACCACCGCCGGCGTGGCAGGGTGCACGTGCGAGAGCCGCTCCATCCAGGCGTGCCGGAACAGCGGAATGGTTTCATCGCGATTGGAGACGAACTTGGCCGACATGAGGCTTTCCTTATTCGTGGACGCCGGCTCCCACGCGGCCGGACGAGGCAGAAAATAGCCGGGCTCGGCGTTCCCGGTCAACGCGCCGGCGAGAGCGCCGGTCGACGAGTCGCAATCGCGACCAGCGGGTGGTGATCCGAACCGTACCGATCCGGGAGGATGCGATACGATCCGAAGTCCCAGTCCGCCGTGTCACCGGCGAACAGGTGGTCCGGACAGAACAGCCCGCGCGAGCGGCACCGCGTCGGCGGTCGGAGCGCCGGCCAGCGCGCCCGGAAATACCGGACCTGCGGGTCGCCCGCGGAAATCGAGTTGAGGTCGGCTCCCACCACGACCGGCGTGTCGCCCGACTCCAGCGCCGACGCGAACGCCGCCGATTGCCGGATCCGGCGCCGCCCGTCCAGCAGCGACGGCAACAGGGCCGGCCAGACGTCGAGATGGAGGCTCGCCACGCGGAGCGCAGCGGTGGCCCCGACTCCCGATGGAATCTGAAGCACCGCCACGAGCCCGGCCCGCCGCTGGCGCTCGAACGGAAGCGTGACCACCTGCAGGCTGTCGAGGCGCATGGTGGACAGAATGGCGTTGCCACGATCCTCCGCCGCCTCGCCCGGCCGTTCGACGCCGTTGCGCATCGAGGGAGCGTAGAAGAGAGCGAGTCCGAGGCTCTGCGCGAGCGACCGCACGTCCTGCCGCGGACTGCCGTCGGGCGGCGGAGCCCGGAATCCTTCGGGGATGGCGGCGTCGAGGCCCGGATGCGGCGGGATGGCCTCGCCCTCGCGATAGACCTCCTGCAGCAGCAGGACGAATTGGTCCACGGGCGTCCCGCCGGTCAGCGCGCCGCTCCGGAGATCCGCGACCAAGCGGCGGAGGTCGCCCGTCCCCACGTGCTGGTTCCACGACACGACCGCAAAGGTGTCGACCCGCTCGGGTTCTCCATGGGCGGGAACGGCCCCTACCAGCGCCGGCCCGACTGCCCGGCACCAGGGAGCCAGCGCCTCGCGATCCTGCGGATTCGCCGGTGAGGTCCATCGCACGGGAACATCGCCCGCATGCTCGTGGCTCAGGGGAGCTGTACGCTGGCAGGAGTCCGCACCCTCGGGGTCAGCCGGCGACGACGCGTACCCGCGCCCGACGGCGACGCCGATGCCCGCGAAAGCGAGGACGCCGGCCGCCGCCAGCGCCTGCCTAGCGCCGCGCACGGAAGAACTGCTTGAGGAGATCGCCGCACTCCTCCTCCATCACGCCCCCCACCACCTCGGGCCGGTGATTGAGCCGCGGGTGACGGAGGAGATCGTAGACCGACCCCGCCATCCCCGCGCGCCCGTCCCAGGCCCCGAAGACCACCGTGCCGACCTTGGCGAGGATGATGGCGCCGGCGCATTGAGCGCAGGGCTCCAGCGTCACGAACAGGCTGGCGTCCACCAGCCTGTCCTCGCCCACCGCCTCCAGGGCACGCTGGATCGCGAGGAATTCTGCGTGGGCCGTGGGGTCGCGCCGGTGGACGGTCTCGTTGTGCGCCTCCGCGATGATCCGGCCGTCCTGGACCACGACGGCCCCCACCGGCACCTCCTCGCGCACCGCCGCCGCGCGCGCCAGCCGGAGCGCGCTCTCCATCCAGAGCACCTCGGCCGGCGTGGCCCCGCCCCTACGCACCTGGCGCCTCGCCGGGCCCGGCCACCGCCGAGAAGCGGAGCGCGTCGTCCGCCCGATCGACCCGGACGGTGGAGCCCTCCGGGAAGTGGCCTTCCAGTACTTCCAGCGCGATCGGGTTCTGCAACCGTTGCTGGATCACCCGCTTGAGCGGCCGCGCCCCGTAGACCGGGTCGAATCCCAGGTCGGACAACAGGTCGCGGGCGGCCGGCGTCACGTCGAGCCCCAGCTTGCGGCCGCCGAGCAGCGTGGCCAGGCGCGCCAGCTGGAGGTCCACGATGCGCCGGATGTCCTCGCGCGCCAGCGGACGGAAGACGATGATGTCGTCCACGCGATTCAGGAACTCCGGCCGGAAATGGGCGCGGAGTTCGTTGCGCACCGCGCGCTCGATCACGGCCCAGGCCGCGGCGTCCGCATCGGCGCCACCCTCCACGATGTGGGCGCCCCCGAGGTTGCTGGTCATGATGACGACGGTGTTGCGGAAGTCCACGACCCGGCCCTGGCTGTCGGTCAGCCGCCCGTCGTCGAGGATCTGCAGCAGCACGTTGAACACGTCGGGGTGCGCCTTTTCGATCTCGTCGAAGAGGACGACGCTGTAGGGCCGGCGCCGGACCGCCTCGGTGAGCTGTCCGCCCTCCTCGTAGCCGACGTATCCGGGAGGAGCGCCGATCATCCGGGCCACGGCGTGCTTTTCCATGTACTCCGACATGTCCAGGCGCACGATGGCCCGCTCGTCGTCGAAGAGGAATTCGGCGAGTGCACGCGCGGTTTCCGTCTTGCCCACGCCGGTCGGCCCGAGGAAGATGAAGGAACCGGTGGGCCGGTTCGGGTCCTGCAGTCCCGCCCGGCTCCGGCGCACCGCGTTGGCCACCGCCGCAACCGCCTCCGGCTGGCCCACGACCCGCCGGGCGAGCTCCTCCTCGAGGCGGGTCAGGCGTGCCCGCTCCGACTCCATCATCCTGGTCACCGGAATCCCGGTCCACTTGGCCACGACGGAGGCGATGTCCTCCGCGTCCACCTCCTCCTTCAGGTAGCGGGCGTGCGCCTGGACCTCCTGCAGCCGGGACTCGAGCGATTGCACCCGCGCCTCGAGCGCCGGAATGGTGCCGTACCGGAGTTCGGCGGCCTTCTGGAGGTCGCCGCGGCGGGTGGCGAGGTCCACCTCGTTCCGGAGCGACTCCAGCTCGGCCCGCGCCGCCTGCAGCTCGCCGATCCCCATCTTTTCCGACTGCCACTGCGCCTTCATGCCCGCGCTCTTTTCCCGGAGCCCGGCGATCTCCTGCTCCACCGCGGCCCGCCGTTCCTTCCCGGCTTTGTCCTTTTCCTTGAGCAACGCCTGGCGCTCGATCTCCAGCTGGACCAATCGCCGCTCGACCTCGTCGATTTCCTGCGGGAGGCTGTCGATCTCGATCCGGAGCCGGCTGGCCGCCTCGTCCACCAGGTCGATGGCCTTGTCGGGGAGGAACCGGTCGCCGATGTACCGGTCCGACAGCGTGGCGGCGGCCACAAGGGCGTTGTCCGTGATCCGGACTCCGTGGTGCACCTCGTAGCGCTCCTTGAGCCCGCGCAGGATGGCAATCGTGTCGGCCACGGTCGGCTCGCCCACCAACACGGGCTGGAAGCGGCGCTCGAGCGCGGCGTCCTTCTCGATGTGCTTCCGGTACTCGTCCAGGGTCGTGGCGCCGACCACGTGGAGTTCGCCCCGGGCCAATGCCGGCTTGAGGAGGTTGCTGGCGTCCACCGCGCCCTCCGCGGCGCCGGCCCCGACGATCGTATGGAGTTCGTCGATGAAGACGATGTAGCGCCCTTCGGCCTCGGTCAGTTCCTTGACGACGGACTTGAGCCGCTCCTCGAACTCGCCGCGATACTTCGCACCGGCGAGGAGCAGCCCGATGTCGAGCGCCACGATGTCCTTGTTGCGGAGCGACTCGGGGACGTCGCCGTTGACGATGCGCTGTGCCAGGCCCTCCACGATGGCCGTCTTGCCGACGCCCGGCTCGCCGATGAGCACGGGGTTGTTCTTGGTCCGGCGCGAGAGGACCTGCATCACGCGCCGCACCTCCTCGTCCCGGCCGATGACGGGATCGAGCTTACCCTTCCGTGCCTGGTCGGTGAGGTTCCGCGTGAAACGCTGGAGCGCCTGGTACTTCTCCTCCGGGGACTGGTCGGTGACGCGATGGCTTCCGCGCACCCCTTCCAGCGCCTCGCGGAGCGTGTCCACCGTGACTTCATGCGCGTTCAGCAGGGTGCGCGCCGTCGTCCCCTTTTCCCCGGCGAGGCCGAGGATCAGGTGCTCGGTCGAGACGTAGGCGTCCTTGAGGGCCTTGGCTTCCTCTTCCGCCCGGTCAAAGACCTTGTGGAGCTCCCGGCTGAACGTCGGCTCGCCGGTCGCTCCTTCCTGTCGCGGCAGCCGCGCCAGTTCCCGCTCGATCTCGTCCTTGAGCGCGGTGACGTTGAGGCCCGATTTCTGGAGCAGCGGCTGGACGACGCCCTCGTCCTGCGCAAGGAGCGCCGCGAGGAGGTGGGTGTCGTTGAGCACCGGGTTGCCGCGGCGGCGGGCGTCTTCTCCCGCATCGCGGAACGCTTCCTGTGCCTTCAGGGTCAATCGTTCTGGTCTCAGCATGCCAAACCACGGGGGCAAGGGACATACCGCACGAATCTGCCGTTCTGACAGTGCGCGGCGCTTCGACTATGAAGAAGACGAGGGGCATTCCGGTGGAATGCCCCTCGTCAATCGAACGAATCAGGGTGCGGGTTGATTCTCCTTGCGAACGATCATCTTCCTGACCTGGCTCTGACCGTCCACGGTCAAACGGTAGTAGTACACTCCCGGCGTGACTTCCCGATCGTTGGCCAGATAGCGACCGTCCCAATAGGCCACATAGGACCCGCACCGGAGGCGCAGACCACGCACTCGTTCGCGCCCTCCCGCCTGCAATTCGGGGACGGCCACTACCTGGACGAGCACATTGTAGATCTCCAACGTCACCAACGGAGTGTGTCCGTCGGTACACGCCTCGGGCTTGAGGACGAACGGGATGGACGTGGCCGGGAAGAACGGATTGGGGAAGTTGTCCCCGAGCTCGAATATCGACGGAGGTGGCCGGACCTGCGCAACGGCCGGAGCTGCCATCCCCACCATGAGCCCGAGCAACAGCCCCGTCCAGGCACGTCGTGCCATACGGAACCTCACTCAGACAAGGGTTGTGAAGCGGGTGGAGGCACCTCCCCGAAACGGTTGACAGCGGCGCACTTACGCCAAGTTGACAGAAAGATGCCGACCCTTCAAGCAGTATGTCAAGTGAGCCGTCTGGCCTCGCCATGGCGACGGGTCACGCCGCGCCGGTCGGCCCACTCCAGCAACGGGATCAGGTACTTCCGGGAGAGCCCGGTGCGGTCCCTCAACGTGGCGACCGTGATCTCTCCGACCGAGCCGACCTCCGTGAGCACTGCCCGGAACTGGTCCAGCGCCGCCCGGCTCACATACCACCCCTCCCCGAGCGCCTCCACCCGCCCCGCCCCGGCCGCGATCCTGAGCGCCGAGGCGGCGTCGATCCGTTCCACCTGCTGCACGAGTTCGGGAACCGTCGGCGGTGTGAGTCCCCCCGCCTCCACGAGGGCGACCACCCGGTCGATCGCGGCGCTGCCGCCCGCGACTCCGGCGCTGAACCCGGCGAGGGCGGCGACCCCGTGCTCCAGCCTGATCGTGCCGGCGGCCGCGAGATCCCCGATCGCCGCTTCCGCCACCAGCGCTCTGCGGTGCGTGGCCCGTCTCAGCGTCTCGACCGGCATGCCGGGCAGCGAGGGATGTCCGCGGTGATAGGTGGCCATGGCGTCCACCGCCCGACTGGAAGCCGCCAGGAGGTCGGACACCAGCACCCATTCCTCGCCCAGGCGACGCACGGCAGGATCGCCGACCAGCGCGGCCTCGAGCATCGCTTCGGACGCGCCGGCGCGCAGCGCGAGCACGCCGGAGGGCACGCCAGCCGGGTGCCGTGCGACGATCGCCCGTGCACGGCGCGCGGGCTCCGGAGCATCGAGCCCGTCCGACCAGACCGCGCGGCGGCGTGGCGGCAACGGATCGATCACCATTCCACCACCGATGGTGGTCACTGGGCTGTAGCTCCGGATGACGAACCGGTCGCCGCCCCGGGCCACCAGCGGCGCCTCGCAGGCCAGCCGGGCGAGGCCGCTCTCTCCCGGCTCGATCGAATTGACCGGCATCACGCGCGCGAGTACTTCGGCGGTGCCGAGGTGCAGGTGAACGCGTGTGCGGGTCGTGAGAGCACGAGGCGCGGTGGGGAGCAGATGGAGCCGCACATCGAGCGCGGTGGTCGGCTGCCAGGGCAACGATCCGGCGACGACCACGTCGCCCCGCCTCACATCCGCGCGGTCGATCCCTGCCAGCCCCAGGGCCGTGCGCCCGCCCGCCTCGGCCCGTCCGCCCGGCGCGCCGTGCGACTCGATCGATCGTACCCGCGCGCTCCGCCCTCCCGGCAGGATGTGCACGGCCTCGCCCGGTGCGACCGCGCCGGACCAGACGGTTCCGGTCACCACCGTCCCTGCGCCCGCAATCGAGAACGCCCGGTCGATCGGCATGCGGAAGGGCCCCGTCGTGTCCCGCGCCTCCGCCTGCCCCGCCGACAGGTCGATCGCCGCGCGGAGCCGGTCCAGTCCGGCTCCCGTCTTCGCCGACACGGCGACCGGCTCGTCGAAGCGAATCGACGAGGCAGCGAGCCAGTTCGTCACCTCCTCGCGGACGAGCGCCAGCCACTCGGGATCGGCCAGGTCGCTCTTGGTCAGCACGGGAATGCCCTGGGGCACGCCGAGGGTCTCGGCGATGGCGAGATGTTCGCGCGTCTGGGGCATGATCCCTTCGTCCGCCGCGATGACGAGGAGGACGAGGTCCATCCCCGCGGCGCCCGCGACCATGGTGCGCACGAAGTCCTCGTGCCCCGGCACGTCCACGACGCCAGCCACCCGTCCATCTCCGAGCGTAAACGGCGCGAAGTTGAGGTCGATCGTGATCCCCCGCGCCCGCTCTTCCGCGAGGCGGTCCATCCGTCGGCCGGTCAGGGCCTCCACGAGCGCCGACTTGCCATGATCGATGTGACCAGCCGTGCCGATGATCACGCGGCGGCCCAGGGGCGGGCGTCCCAGAACGCCAGCGCGGGCAGCTCCGCGCCCTCCGCGAGGTGATATCGGAGAAAACGGGAGAAGAGCCGGCGGTGAGCGGCGGCATGCCGGGCGTCGAGCACGGGCAGGTCCGACCCAGCACTCACCAGGGCCTCGAGATCGGCGCGATCGACGGCCGAGAGCTTGGTCACGTCCTCACCCTGCGCGCAACGGTCGCAGAGGGCGCCGCCCTCGCCGGCGCTGAACCGGATCGGGCCCGTGTCCGGGAGCGCGGTGCCGTCCCGCACGCAACGCCGGAGCGACGGCGCGAACCCGAGCACGCTGACCAGCCGCCAGAGCATGCGGAGCCCGAGCACTTCCACCGCCTCCGCCGGCGCCGTTTCGAGGACGGAGAGCGCGCCGCTCAGCAGGTCGAAGGCATCCCGGTTGGGTTCGGCGGGCGAAAACCGCCAGGCCACCTCCCCGAGTACGGCTGCGGCCGAGAATCGGGGGAGGTCGGCGGCAAGGCCGACGCGGAGGTGGGAGAGGTCGAACGCGGCGAGCGTCTGCAGGTCGCGCGTGTCCTTGAGGTACAACTGGGCCTGCCCCTCGCTCAGCAGCTGGAGCGAAGCCCCGAAGCGGCTCTTCGGCCGGAGCGCGCCCTTGGCGAGGGCGCTCCGGATTCCGAGATCCCGGGTGGCAAGGCGGACGATCTTGGAGGTGTCGCCGTAACGGAGCGCTCCGAGGATGATCGCGGGGGTGGTGACGGGAGCCATGCCCGCAATCTACATCGCGGGGATGCGGGTGACGGCGGTGCCCACCGCGCAGACGCCCAGCGCGACGACCGCGCGTTCCGTCAGGTCGGGCCGAAGGACGTGGGCCGCGCCGCCGGCGCCACCGCCGCAGCCACCGGTGATGGCGTAGATCCGGCCCTCCTCGTCCACCGCGACGCCGGAGTTCTCGGGAACCGGGACCCCGTCGCCGGCCCCGCGCACCGCCGTACCGGTGGAAGTGTCGAACTCCATCAGCCCCTCGCTGAACGAACTGATGTAGAGCCGCTGGGCGCCATCGGAGGCGATGGCCCCGGGGCCGACGCCGAAGCCGCCGTAATTCGCGACTTCCGTGCGCGTGACCGGATCCACCTTCGAGAGGCGCCCCTCGTTCACATAGTCGCCCGTGTTCATCACGTACAGCCGTCCGTCGCCGCCGACCACGGCGTACTGGGGGTTGCCGGGCGCCGGGAGCGGGATCGAATCGATCCCGGTCGCGTGCGCATTGGTGACCGGGTCGATCACCGTGATCCACCCCGGGCCGGCGACGGTGTAGTTCACCAGGTTCCCGTTGATTACGAAGACCTTGCCGCGCGTGGCCACCACCGCCTGCGGGTAGACACCCACCGCCACGCTCGCGGTGTCGCCTGTCAGGTAATTGATTCGCGTGACGGTATTGAGCCCCGGATTGGCCACGTAGGCGATGGAGTCGTCGACGATGGCGGAGCCGGTCGCGAACGAGCCGCTGGCGAGCGGCACCACCCGGTCGACGGCGCCAGTCGAGAGGTTCACCACGTCCACCGCGTGGTCGAGGCCCATGGGTACCACCGCGTACGCACCGAGGGCGGACACCCCCACGGGTGTCGGGGTGGTGCCGCCGAGCGGAATCTTGTACGCCGAACTGGTCGCGTTGACCGGGAGGACGCTCAGCGACGATTCGATCGAGTTGACGACCAGCACCACCTCGGACGGTGTCGGCAGGGGCGCCGAAGGATCGGCGCACCCCGCGGTGAGGAGGAGGACAGCGCCGAACGCGAGGTGACGACGGAACGGGGAGGCCATCATTGCCACTCCAGCGAAATGGAAACGACCGCCGTCCGCCCGGGCGTCGGGTAGCCGGCGAGAAATTCAGCGCGGGTATCGAACATGTCGTGCACCTCCGCCCGGACCAGCGCAGGGCCGACCGTGCGCTGGGCGCCCACATCGAAGAGCCCGAAGGCTGGTCGCGGATTGAGGCCGCCGGGGTTGGGGAATCGCTCGCCGACCCAGCGCCAGCGCGCGTCGAGGCCCCAGGCGCCAGCAGCCCATCCGGAGCTCGCCCCCCAGGTCCCCACTGGACGATACTGCACCTGGGCCCCTCCCGGCACGGCGTAGGTGACCGGCGTGTACGCACCCTGCATTTCCACCGACCAGCCGGACGCCGGGTGCACCGACACGGATGCCTCGATCCCCCGGCGAATCACGTCGTAATTGCGCGGGCTCCAGATGAAGTTCGCGCCAGGCGCCCAGAGGATCATGTCGTCCACGCGCCCGCCATATGCACGGACGGCGGCCGTCGCGGGGTGTCCGAGCGCCTGCCAGGCCTGATCGATACCCAGTTCGAGCTCCCAACGCACGCGCTCCGGCCGGAGGCCGGGGTTGAGCGCCACGCCGACACCCTCCCGAAAGAAGAGGTCGGCCAGGGGCGGCGCCGCCACCGCGCTGCCGGCGGAGACATGGAGCGACGTGCCGCCCCGATGCCAACCCCCGTCGAGCCGGGCGCTCGCCAGGGGATGGTCGGCTCCCGTCCAATGGTCGAGCCGGAGGGAGGGTGCGAGGGACCATGGGCTCGCCGCTGCGGGACGAATCGTGGCGCTCACGCGGGCGCTCCCCCGCGTGAACTGCGCCTCGCCGCCGGTCACGTCCCCGCGAAACCGGTCGTGCCGCGCCGCGGCGCCGAGCTCCAGGCTGCCTCCCCACCCGGCCAGTGTCACCGGCCTCGCCATCGACCAGTCGAGCGTGCCGCTTGTTCCCTCGGAACGGACATCGTAAGGCGCGACCGACGGCGGAGCGGAATCCCTTGCATCGGTCCGGAGGTATTGCACCGACACGGCCAGCGTGGACGCGCCGCTCAGGGTCACGCCCAGGAAACCGACCCGGTCCTCCGCCTCCGCGTTCGGCGTCTCATTCCCCACCGAGCCGGGCAGTTCGCGCCGGGAGGCGCTGGCCCGGGCCTGAACGCTCACCTTCCCGCTCCGCCTGAGCGACAGCTCTCCCACGTAGCCACCGGTATTCCGGCGCAGCGCCTCCCCGCCGCCGCGGTTGGGCGGCACCCGGTAGGGATAGTCGTCGGCCAGCATGACACCCCTGGCGAAGAAGCGAACCCCGGAGGCCGCCCCCGTGAGCGTGGCCCCCGCGCTCCCGTAGCCGCCCGCCCATCCTGAGAACTCCGCGCCCGCGGCCGACCGGCTCCGGATCTCGATGACGCCGCCGATCGCGGAACCTGCCCCGCCGGCGGACTGGGCCCCGGCCAGGACACGAACGGAGCCCACGTCCCGGCTGGCGACACGACTCAGGTCAGCACGGCCCGTCAGCGGATCGTTGATGGCGAATCCGTCCAGCAGGACCACCACTTCCTCGGGCGCGCTGCCCCGCACCTGGGGCGACGCCGGCCCGTTGCCGCCGCTCCGCCGGACCACGATGCCCTGCCACCCGTCGAGCGCCGAGGCGAGGTCGGGACCACGCAGCACCAGCGCATCGTGCTCGAGCGAGGGGGACTCGTCAGGCACCGCGCGCACGCTCAACTCCGGCAGCACGATCACCAGGGGCAGCAGCCGGACCGTGCGCTCGTCCTCGAGCCCAGGCAGGAGATCGACTCCGATGCGTGCCGGGCCATACCCCACCGCCGCGACCGTGAGCGTCCCCGCCCCGGGCGGGAGCCCGTCGAGGCGAAACCGACCATCGGCCCCCGCGTTGGCGGTGATCCCGTTGAGCTCGATACGGGCCGACGCCACCGGTGCACCGGAGTGATCATCGACGACGCGTCCCCGGAGCGAGGCCGGCGCCTGGGCGACGAGCGAAACTGGCCACCCGACGAGCGCCGCGGCACAGGCGAGCCGCAGGATCACGGGTTGTGGGCTTCCCCAGGGCGGAGCGGAACCACCTGCGGCCGTCCGTCGCGCCACGGGGTCACCGAGACCGGCCAGCCGAACACCGCCGACAGCACCCCTTCTCGCAGGACTTCCCCGGGCGTGCCTTGTGCGACCACCCGCCCCCGGTCGAGCAGGAGCATCGCATCGGCGTAGCGCGCGGCGAGGTTGAGGTGATGGGTGACGATGAGCGCGCCCAGGCCGCCGTCGGTCAGCGCCCGGACCAGTTCGAACACCTCCATCTCGTGCCGCACGTCGAGGGCGACCGTCGGCTCATCGAGCAGCAGCGCCTCCGGCTCCTGCGCCAGCGCCCGGGCGACGCGGACTCGCTGCCATTCGCCACCGGAGAGGGTGTCCGTGCTCCGGGACCGCAGCGGCCACGCATCGCACCGCTCGAGCGCGACCCGCACCGCCGCGCGATCGGCCGCACCGGCCGGCGCGAGCGGACCGAGGCGTGCGTACCGCGCCATCAGCACGGTTTCCTCGACCCGGAGCGGAAAGAGGATATCCTCGCGCTGGCTGACCACGCCGAGGACGGTGGCGACCTCCGTCCGCCGCCAGGCAGCGATCGGCTTCCCCTTGAGGCGCACCTCGCCGGCCTCGAGCGGCATCAGCCCGAGCAGCGCGCGAAGCAGCGTGGATTTCCCGCTGCCGTTCGGCCCGACCACGGCCAGCAGCCGGCCCGGCCCCACGGAGCAGGAGACGTCGTCGAGCGCTGCACGGTCGGCGCCAGGGTACCGGGCACGAAGCCCCGAGCCCGTGAGGATCACGCGAGCGTCCGCCGTAGCTGGAGTGCAAAGATGGGCACGCCGATGAGGGCGGTCACGATGCCGACGGGAAGTTCGAGCGGGCGGAAGGCGGTCCGGGCCAGGACGTCGGCTACCACGAGGAACGCACCGCCGCCGAGGAACGCCGCCGGGAGCAGCGCGCGGTGGAGCGGCCCGCCCCAGCGGCGCATCACGTGCGGGACCACCAGTCCCACGAACCCGATGACGCCCGACACCGCCACCGCCGCGCCGGTGAGGGCGGCGACCGACAGGTAGATCCGGCGCTTCAGGCGCTCGACGTCGGCCCCGAGATACTGCGCGTTGTCTTCGCCGAGGGCGAGGAGATCGAGTCCGCGGGCGCTGGCCAGGAGGACGCCGAGCGGGAGCACGGCATAGGCGGCGAAGAGTGCGACCGCCGGCCAGGACGCGAACCCGAAGCCGCCGAGGAGCCAGAGCATCGCGCTGCGGAGTTCGCTGGCCGAGGCGAGCGTGATGACGGCGCTCATGAGAGAGCCCGCGAAGGCGCCGACCACGACTCCCCCGAGGAGGAGCACGTGGGGGTCCAGCCGGTGGCCGGCCACCACGCTCAACCGATAGACGATGGCCACCGCTCCGAGGGCGCCGAGGAAGGCGGCGAGGGGGATGGCCCAGGGCCCGCCGGCGTGCAAGGCGATGGCCAGCACGGCGCCGAGGCCTGCGCCCCCCGAGAGGCCGACGAGGTAGGGGTCGGCGAGCGGATTCCGGACCAGCGCCTGCAGCGAGGCGCCGGACACGCCGAGCGCACCGCCGACCAGGAAGGCGAGAAGGACTCGCGGGAGCCGGAGTTCGCGCACCAGGGCGGCGTCGCCGCCGGCGGCCCCGCCGATGCCCCGCAGGACGGCGCCGACAGAAATCGGGACCGAGCCGAACAGCAGTCCGGCGACGATCGCGACGGCGGCCAGCGCGAGGAGGAGCAGCCAGCGGCGCGTTGTCACCGGACACCGACGGCGTCGAGCGCCGCGCGCAGCACGCGCAGCGCCTCGGGGCTCCTCGGGCCGGGACGGGTGAACAGCGCGCCCGGCACCCGGACGAAGCGCCGTTGCCGGATCGCGCGCACCGACTGCCACTCCGGCCTGTCGGGGAACCCCGGCAAGCTGTCGCCGATCACCAGGACATACGCCGGATCCCGGCTCGCGATGGATTCCAGGCTCACCGGCGCCGACGCCTGCGGAAGATCGGCGAACAGGTTGCGCGCGCCGGCCCGCACGGCGAGCTCGCTCAGGAAACTCCCGGCGCCGATCGCGATCGGTGGCTGGTCCCAGGCCAGGATGAGCAGCGTCGGCGCGCCGGCAGTCACGGGAACCGTGGCCGACGCAAGCGCCTGCTCGTATGCGGTGGCGAGGCTGTCACCGACAGCGGCGCGACCACCCAGTCGCGCCAGCAGCCGTGCCAGGCGGGGAACATCCTCCAGCCGGTCCGTGGCCACGACCACCGTCGCCACGCCCTCCGCGCGGAGCCGGCGTGCCGCCGCTTGGTTCTGAGTGGACTTGTAGAGCACGACGAGGTCGGGCCGGGCGCCGAGGACCGCCTCGAGATTCGGCTGCAAACCATCGCCGAGGTTGGGGACGCGCGCGGCCTCGGCGGGGTAGTCGCACCAGGTGGTCCGGCCGACGACGGCAGGGCCGAGGCCGAGGGCGAAGAGCAGTTCGGTGGTGGCGGGAATGAGCGAGACGATGCGCCGGGCCGGGGCGGCGAGGCGGACGGTGTCCCCGAGATCGTCCACGACGACGACCGCCGGCGTGCCGCGGGCCGCGGGCACCTCGCGGCAGGCAGTCGCGGCGGCGAGCATGACGATCAGCAGCGAGATCGGGGTGCCAAGGGTCCGCAATGAAAACCGCCCACTTCCGGGAGGGCGGAGATGGGCGGGACACGGCGGAGATGGCGCCGGGGCACGCCACCTTCCCTCCCCCGAGGGAACATGTGGTGGCGCGAACGGAGAGGTCTCCTGGCTTCGGGCCTCCGCTCGCCTTCCCGGTTTCCCAGTGGCGTCGTGAGCGGAACATCCTGCCCGTTACAGTGGCGGGGCCGCGCCGGGCTTGCACCGGCTTCCGAGCATCCGCGTTCGCTGTGATTCGATTGTACCTGCGCGCAAACCTACGGTCGGGGCCTCCGGCGAGCAAGGGCGGCCGCCTCGGCCGCCACCTTGAGCCGCGTGCGCTCCGCCTGATACGATTTCCACTCGGCGGCGGGCACCTCGCCCTCGCGGCCGAGGTACCGCGCGTCGAGCCGGGCGAGCTGCTCGATGACATCCACCGGTGGGGCGGCGGGAACCGGCAACGGGCGCGGGCGCCGGCGGAGGATGACGAACGCGCCCGCGGCGAGCACCGCGGCGACGACGCCCACCAGCCCCCAGAGCAGCCCCCGGGAGTCGGTCGCGGCGGCCGCGAAGCGGATCTCCCCAGCGGGGCCGGACGGAGGATGCGCGCTCCACCGCCGGAGCTGGCGCTCCATCAGCGTCACCGGCGCGGCGGGCGTGAGCCCGGCGCCCTGGACCGTCGCGTCGCCCTCTTCCACCAGCAGGTCGAACGAATCCGAGGGCGCCGTCCAGCTCGGGTGGGTCTCGCTCGCGGGAAGGCGATAGGACACCATCATGTTCTTCCTGCCGGGCGCCACCGGCGCGAAGAGCAGCAGCGTGTCGCCGCGGAATTCGACGGCGGCGCCGCTCACGTCGCCCTCCTCGACCGTGGGCTCCAGCGCGCCGGCGGGGAGCGCCAGCCGCCAGGTCGGCGAGAGCGAGTCTCGTGCGACCCGTGTCGCGCCCGACGCGTTCCTGAGCGTGAAGAGATCGAGGATGGCGCGCGCGCCAGCGGGATCGGGGCGGCTGACGATCACGTGCCGGGCGATCAGCGTCACCGGCACGGTGGACGAGGTGTCCGAGACGACGATCAGCAGGGTGCGGGCGCCGGGAGGCCGGATCGCCTCGCTGAAGTACTCGACCCCACCGGAACGCGCGCTCACCAGGTAGATCGCGGCGCTGTCGCCCCGCAGGCGGAACCGGAACGCACCCCCCGCCCCGCTGGACATCGAGTCCACGACGCCCTGCACCGTCTTGCCGATCCGGTGCGCGGAAACCTTCACCCCCGCCAGCGGCTGGGAGTCCGGACCGACGAGACGGACCACGCGGCCAGCGAGCTCCACCGGCACCTGCGCCCCGAGCGGGGCAGCGGTGAAGGCGAGCAGCCCAAGTGCCGCCAGCAGCCTACGGCGTGAACCGGCCAAAATCCTGGGGGTCGAGCTTTTCGAGGTACTGCTTGAGGGACTCGGCATCGAGGCGGCGCTCCGGCGCCGGCGGACCGCCCTCGGCGCCGGAACGTTCGAGGAGGTCCTCGGTGGTGAAGATGGGAGCGTGCAGCCGGAGGGCGAGCGCGATGCTGTCGGACGGACGGGCATCGACCTGCACGAGCTGCTCTTCGCGGCGGATGAGCAGTTCCGCGAAATAGGTGTTGTCCTGCACCCGCGTGATCGAAACCCGGCGGAGGTCTCCCCCGAGCCCCACGATGACCTGCTTGAGGAGGTCGTGGGTCATGGGGCGCTGGGCCCGCACCCCCTGCAACTCCATCGCGATGGCGCTGGCCTCCGCCGGCCCGATCCAGATGTGCAGCACCCGCTCCCCGTCCTTCTCGCGCAACAGCACCACCGGGCTGTTGGTCGTCTGGTCGAGGCCGAGGTGCGCCACCTGGATTTCGATCATCCTGCCATCACCGGGCTTCGCTGAGGAGCGCCCGCACCTTGTCGGTCCGCTCCCAGGTGAAGAAGTCCTGGACCTTCCCCTCCACCTTCCCCTGGTACGGCTTCCGGCCGAAATGCCCGTACGCCGCGGTCGGCCGGTAGATCGGCCGCTTCAGCTTGAGCGAGGTGATGATCCCGCGCGGGGTCAGGTCGAACACCCGCTCGACGATCTGCTCGAGCCGGCGATCCGGCAGCACGCCGGTGCCGAAGGTGTCCACCATGATGCTGACCGGTTCGGCCACCCCGATGGCGTACGCCACCTGCACCTCGACGCGCCGCGCCAGCTCGGCCTCGACGATGTTGCGCGCCACCCAGCGCGCGGCGTACGCCGCGCTCCGGTCCACCTTCGACGGGTCCTTGCCGCTGAAGGCGCCGCCGCCGTGGCGCGCCATCCCGCCGTAGGTGTCGACGATGATCTTGCGGCCCGTCAGCCCGGCATCGCCCTGGGGGCCGCCGATCACGAACCGGCCGGTCGGATTGACGAAGATCTTGGGACGGCCGTCGCCGAACCCGGCCTTTTCCAGCACCGGCCGGATCACGTGCTCGACCATCGCCTGCCGGATGGTGGACTGCGACAGCTCGCGCCCGGCGTGCCGTTCGGCGTGGTGGGTCGAGAGCACGACGGTCCGCACGGCCACCGGCCGGTCGCCTTCGTACACGACCGACACCTGGCACTTGCCGTCGGGCCGGAGCCACTCGAGCCGGTCGAGACCCCGGTGGCCCTTCCGGACCGCCGCGAGCCGCTCGGCGATCCGGTGCGCCAGCATGATGGGGAGCGGCATCCGCTCGCGGGTCTCCCGCGTGGCGTAGCCGAACATCATTCCCTGGTCCCCGGCGCCCTGAACCTTCCCCTTCGACTCGTCCACGCCCTGGGCGATGTCGGCCGACTGCCGGCCGATGGACGACATGACGGCGCAGGTCCGGGAATCGAAGCCGTAGGAGGCGTCGTTGTAGCCGATCTCGTGGACGGTGCGGCGCACGATTTCGGGAATGTCCACGTAGGTCGTGGTGGTGATTTCACCCGCCACCAGCGCCATGCCCGTGGTCACCAGCGTCTCGCAGGCCACGCGCCCGTTCGGGTCGCGGGCGAGGATGGCGTCGAGGATCGCGTCGGAAATCTGGTCGGCCACCTTGTCGGGATGGCCCTCGGTGACCGACTCCGAGGTGAAGAGGTACCGCTTGGGATGGGTGCGCTTGGCAGTCATGAGATGGCCGGTGAGAACGGGGACGGTTGAAACCTCATGGAAACGTAGTGGGCCCCTTCGAGCCCGGCAACGCGCCGCCGCCCTCGATGAGGGCCAGGTCGAGATGCGGCCGCACGGCGGCCCGCAGGATGTCGCGCACTTCGCTTGCGGTCCCGGCCTCGAGCGCGCGCTCGGCCGCCGCATCGGCCACCGACGCGGGGACGCTCCGCACCACCAGCTTGAGGAGCGGGAGCGAGGGGGGCGCCACGCTCAGCTCCACGAACCCGAGCCCGATGAGCAGGACCGCCGAGAGCGGGTCCGAGGCCATCTCGCCGCAGATGCTGACCGGAATCCCCGCGTGCTTGGCGGCCAGATGCACGGAGCGCAGTTGCCGGAGGATGGCCGGATGGTCGGTGGTGAAGCGATCGGCGAGCCGGGCGTTGCCCCGGTCCACCACCAGCGTGTACTGCGTCAGGTCGTTGGTCCCGATGCTGAAGAAATCGGAGACCGACGCGAGCCGGTCGGCCAGGACCACGGCGGCCGGGGTCTCGATCATGACGCCCAGCGGAACCTTGGTCCCCGCCGCGACGCCCTCGCGCGACAGCCGCGCCGTTTCCTCGGCGATCAGCGCCCGCACCTCGAGCACCTCCTCGACCCGCGTGATCAGCGGGAGCATGATCCGGAGATCCCGGCCCACCGCGGCACGGAGGATGGCCCGGAGCTGCGGCCGGAAGATCTCGGGATGGTCGAGGCACACGCGGATCGAGCGCCAGCCGAGGAACGGGTTGGCTTCGGGGGGCGCCTCGAACGCCGCCGGAAACTTGTCGCCGCCGAGGTCGAAGGTGCGGATGACCACCGGCTGGGAAGGAAACGCCTGCGCCACCCGGCGGAAATAGTCGGCTTGCTCCGTCTCGGTCGGCACCGCGGCCCGCCCGGTCAGCAGGAACTCGGTGCGGAGGAGCCCCACACCCTCCGCGCCGTGGCGCACCGCCGGCTCGATCTCCTCCGGCAAGTCCACGTTGCCGCGAAGCGTCAGCCGTCGCCCGTCCGGCGTGACCGCCGGCGCCGAGACCCCCGCCTCGAGCTGGAGGTCCAGCCGGTGGCGGCGGTGCAGCCGGGTCTTCGCCTCCTCGAGCTCGGCGCGGGAGGGATCGATGATGACCAGCCCCGACCGGCCGTCGAGGAGAACCATCTGCCCGTCCTGCACGGCCCGCAGCGCACCGGTCACGCCCATCACGGCGGGAATCCCCAGCGAGTGCGCCAGGATGGCCGCGTGGGACGTCCGCGTCCCCTCCTCGCTCACCAGCCCGACCACGTGCTCGCGGTCCAGCTGCACGGTGAGCCCGGGCGACAACTCGTGCGCCACGACGATCACCTGCTCGTCCAGCCCGCCCGACCAGGGCTCGCGCTCGGCGATGCCCATCAGCCTGAGCACCACGCGCCGCTGGATGGCCGTGAGGTCGGTCAGTCGCTCCCGAAGCTGCGCGCTGCCCGAACTGCCCCACAGGTTTCGCAGCTCGAGGGCCTTGAACTCGTAGGCCGTCTCCGCGCTGAGCTGGTTCTTCCGGATGAGCGTCTCGACCCCGGCGAGGAAGTCGGGATCCTGCACCATCAGGATCTGCGCTTCGAAGATGCGGGATTCCTCCACCCCGGCGCGGTGGAGCACGCGTTCCCTCAGGAGCTCGAGGCCTTCGACCGCCTCGGCCACGGCGGCACGAAGCCGGGCCACTTCGCTCTCGATGTCCCCCTCGGCGACGGTCCGGTCGGCGACGTCCGGAAAGCCCCAGTGCACCACCATCGCGGGCGCGAACCCCACGCCCGGCGAGACGCCGACTCCCTGGAGGCGCCGTGCGGTGGTCACGATTCCCCGAAACCTTCCGCCACCAGCCCGGCGAGGGCGTCGAGCGCCGCCTCGGCGTCCGGCCCCTCGGCCCGGAAGGTGATGGTGCTCCCGCACTCCGCGGCGAGCATCATCACGCCCATGATGCTCTTGCCGTTGATGGCCAGCCCGTCCTTGACCACCTCGATGTGGGACTCGAACGACGAAGCGAGCTTGACCAGCCGTGCCGCAGGCCGGGCATGCATCCCGAGGGGATTGACGATGGTCGCCTGGCGTTCGATCACGGCACCACCCGGGAGAGGAAGAGGGAGACCGCGGCGGCCAGCAGGCCGACGCGGAGCGAGGTCCAGCGCGTGCCGCCCCAGCGGAGCAGCGCCAGCGCCGCCACGCACACCAGGAGCCCGACGGCGAATGCGCGGCCACCGAACGGGGCGATCAGCCACCCGCTCACCAGCGGCACCGCGAGCCCGGTCGCGAAACCCGCCGGCACGGCCACCCGGACGACGGCCTTCGGGAGCCAGGACGCCGAGATGGCGGTGCCCACCTGCATGCCGCTCTGGAGGCCGGTCCGGAGCGCCCAGTGCGTGGCGAGCACCCGGATCACGTTGTACACGACGAGCAGCGCCACGAGCACCGCGCCCCCGCCGCCAAGCGCGATGCCAGCCAGCGCCATCGCCAGGAGGATCGGCACGAGGCCGGCCCAGAAGAACTGGTCGCCGAGGGCCCCGAGCGGGCTGCACAGCGCCGTGCGGAGCCGCAGGATCTGCTCGCCGGGCGTTCCCTCGTATTCGGCGCGCGCCGAAGCGCCCAGCGCGAGTCCGGCCAGGTACGGATGACAGTTGAAGAACTCGGACGAGCGCGCCGTGGCTTCCGGCAGCCGGGCCGGCTCGACGGCGCCGAGATCGTGCAGCAGCGGCTCGGCGGCATATCCCATCCCGACGCCGATCATCCGCTCGTAGCTCCACGCGCCCTGCACGGCCAGCAGGCGAAGCAGCGCGCGCGCCTGCCCCTTCATGCGGCGACCGCCATCACCACCGCCGCGATCAACCCACCGGCCAGGCCGATCCCGACCCACGTGAGCCGACGGCCGCCGCCGGCGGTCCGGACCGCGCCGGAAAGCGCGGCAGCCGCGCCGGTGCCCACCAGCACCGGTGTCAGCAGGACCGGCAGCGTCGCGGCCGGACCCAGCCGGGACCGGAGCGCCAGGGCCAGCGCGATGGCAGCAGCGGTGACCAGGGCGCTTCTGACGCCATCCCGCATCAGCCCGGCCCACTGGAGGCTCCGGATGGCGCTCGTGGAGCCGGCGCTGAGGGCGGCCGACATCCGGTGCACGTGCCGCGCGTTGGCGTGCCGAAGCCATTCGAGCGTCCACCCCGCAGGCAGCGCCACGAGCAGGCCGAGCAACGCGCCGAGCCCGACGCCCCCCTCCTGGGGAAGGCCGGCGGCCAGCACCGCGGCCCCGACGGCCGCCGGGCCGTACTCCGGATACCGGCTGGCGCCGACCGGCAGCACGTCGAGAGCAAAGAGCTCGAGCACCGCGCCTGCGCGCATGCCCGCCTCCGCATCGCCGGCCAGCCACCCGGCGACGGTGGCAGCCACCAGCGGGCGCGAGAGCAGGCCCTGGGGGAAGCTCACCAGGTCGAGCCCGACGATCACGCCCCAGGCCAGGAGCGGCAGGAGCGCCGACATCGGAAGCTCGGTCACCGCAGGGACTCGAGGTCCACGGGCTCCGCTCCCGGCACGTCCTGCGCGGTCACCTGCATCCCCGCGTCCCGGAGCGCGCGCAGCCGGGCCAGTTCGTCGTCGGTGAGGTAGACGTACGGCAGGCGCTCGGTCCGGCCGGCGCGGTAGTGAATACCGCCGAGGTTGACGCTGACCGCGGGGTGCCCGGGGCCCGCCAGCAGGTCCGCCATCGACTCCACCTTGCCGGTCAGGATCAGGACCGCCACCGCGCCCTTCTCCCATTCCGCCAGGCGGGCGCGGGCGTCGGCGACGCGCACGAACTCGACGCGCACCTCCGGCGGAACCGCCATGCGATAGAGATCCTGCTCCCAGGCGCTGGCGGCGACGTCGTCGTCCACCAGCACGATGTCCTGGATGCCGAGGGATCGCGCCCATCCGAGCACGACCTGACCGTGGATGAGCCGATCGTCGATCCGACACAGACGGATGGTCATCCAGGCGCCCGGATCGCCCGCTCCCCGGTGGCCAGCGCACGCGCCGCCGCGCCCTCGGGAGTTTCGTCGGGATGAAACACGAAATCGATGAGCATCGCGAGATTGACGCCGGTCACCACCCTGACGTGCGGCTCCCCATGCAGCCGGTGCAGCGCGGCGAAGAGGCAGGATCCGCTCGGCATGTCCACGAACACCACGGCCGGCGCGCCGTGGATCTCGTCGGCGATGCGCTGCTCGAGGGACTCGCGGTCGCATTCGGAGTTGGACACCGGGGCGAGCCGCCCCCTGATCCCCGTGATCTGCTCGACCGCCTCCACCAGGGCGGCCGCGAGGCTGCCATGGCAGACGACGACGCCCCGAAGCGGCTCACTCATCGTCTTCCTGGAGGTACTCCCGGATGCCGCGCTGTTCCTTCATCCGGCGAATGAGGCGCTCGTTGAAGGCGGCCGCCACGTCCACGCCGGAATACCGGAGGAGGTGCATCATCGCGACCACCTCGGAGATGACGGTGAGGTTCTTCCCCGGGTTGAGCGGGACCATCACCTTCGGAACCTTCACGTCGAGGATCTCCACTTCCTGCTGGGCGAGCCCGGTGCGCTCGGCGTCCTTGGCGTTGTCCCAGTCCTCGAGCTGCACCACCACCTCGATCCGCTTCTGCTGCCGGATGGCCCGGACGCCGAAGAGCGCCGAGATGTCCACCAGGCCGATGCCGCGGATCTCCATGTGGTGCTGCGCCAGTTCGTGGCCCTGCCCGATCAGCACGCCACTGCCGCGCCGCGTGACCTGCACCACGTCGTCGGCCACCAGCCGGTGCCCCCGCTCGACGAGATCGAGCACGCACTCGCTCTTGCCGATCCCCGAGCGCCCGATGAAGAGGAGCCCTACGCCGTACACGTCCGCCAGCGATCCGTGCACCGTCGTCCGGGCCGCGAAGGCCTCCTCCAGCACCGGCTTGATCCGACGGTAGAACTCGGCCGTCTTCAGCGTGGTGCGCACCACCGGCGTCTGCCGGAGCGCCGCCAACTCGAGCAGCTCGGGCGGCACCTCCAGGCCCTTCGTCACGAACACCACCGGCAGGTCGAACGCGAACAGTCCTTCCAGGGCCGCGCGCCGGGCCGCGGCGTCGAGCGAGGCGAGGTAGGTGATTTCGGTTTCGCCCAGGACGTGAATCCGGTTCGGCATGAACCGGGTGGTGAAGCCCGCCAGCGCGAGGCCGGGACTCGAGACCTCCGCGTCCGGGAGGAACCGGTCGAGGCCGACCGCGCCCGTGAGGCACTCCAGCTGGAGCGCCTCCGAGCGGCTTTCGACGAGGTCCCGGAGCCGGAGGGTCACACGTTGTCCAGTTCCGAAGACTTGCGGGCGCGAAGCTTCCGGCCCAGCGGTTTGTCGAGCTGGCGGCGGAGCTTTTCCTCGGCCCGGTCCAGCGCGGAACGGTGATCGTCGCCCTGGCCGGCGGCCATCAGCAGCTCCACGCCGGTGGCGCGGAAGTGGATTTCGGCCGTCGGCGTACCGGCGTCCACGTCGAAGAGCACGACGACCTCGGCCGGACGGCCGGCACGGTCCTCGAGACGGGCCGCGACTTCATGGGCACGATCGCGAAGCGGTTCGGTCAGTTCACAGTGGCGGGCGGAGACGGTGACAGACATGCATCCCCCAGGTCCGGAGAAGAAAGGTCAGCGACCGGCAAGGTCCAGCAAATGGGACTCCGTCAGGCCGGCGGCCCGCTCCCACGACAGCGATTCGGCGAACCGCCGGCCGGCTTGGCCCATGCGCGCCACGAGACCGGGGTCGGCGGCCAGCTCCAGCATCCGTTCGGCCAGCACCGCGTGATCGCCGTGCGGCACCAGGTAGCCGGTCTCGCCATGCCGCACCGAGTCCCGGAGGCCCGGGCTGTCGGACGCGAGCGACGGTGTGCCGCACGCGGCCGCCTCCACAACGGTAATACCCCACCCCTCCTTCGGCGAAGGGAAGAGGTTGGCCCAGGTGGACCGGAGCAGTCGCAGCTTGTGCGCCTCGGTCACGAACCCATGGAATCGCACCGCGTCCCCCTGCCCCAGTTCGGCGGCGATCGCCTGCAGGCGGGCCCGGTCGTCCCCGGTGCCGGCGACGTCCAGCGACAGGTCGGGACGCGAGCGGCGGGCCACCGCGAGGGCCCGGATGGCGAGGTCGACCCCCTTGTACCGCTTGAGGCGGCCCATGTAGAGAAAGGCCGGAGGATCCGTTCGCGGGACGGACGGATCGGGGCTGAACTCCACGGCGTCCACCCCGGGATGTATGACCCGGATTCGCTCCCGGGGCACGCCACGCGCCACGAGGTCGTCCCGGGTGCTCTCGCTGATCGCCTGGAATTCGGCGCGCCGGTACGCCCAGGGGATGGGCCGTTCAGCCAGCCAGACCGCCGCGGCCATGGGCCAGGGCGCCTCCTGGAAGGCGGTCGTGCCGAAGAGGTGGGGAATGATCACGCAGAGGGGCCGCTCAGTGAGGCCGCCGACGAAGAGCGGGAGCTTGTTGACGTCCTCCACCACCACGTCCGGCCGCTCCGCCGCGAGCGCCGAGCGCACCGCACCCCGGCCGGAGAGGGCGAACGTGTGGCGACCGCCTGTCCGGGTCACCTCGATGCCGTCCACCACCGCGGTACGCGGCGCGCCCGCCCAGCCGGAGCAGACCAGGCGCACGCGATGGCCGCGCTCGGCCAGCCGCCGGAAGATCTCGAAAAGGTGGATCTCCGCGCCGCCGGCGTGGGGGTTCAGGCGGTCCTGCCAGTTGACGACGAGAATGTTCACAGCTGACCGAGGGAGCGAGCGATCCGGTCGAGGACCCCGTTGACGAATGCCGGCGTCTTCGGGCCGCCGAACCACTGTCCGAGGCGGATAGCCTCGTCGATGACGACCTTGGGAGGAGTCTCTCCGAGGCGCAACTCGTGGATGCCAAGCCGCAGGATGTTGCGCTCGACCACGCCGATCCGCTCCAGGCGCCAGTTGTCGGCCGCGCCGATGATGAGGCGGTCGAGCGCCTCGCGCTCCGCGAGCACGGCGGTGGCCAGCGCCTCGGCGCCATCCAGCACCCGGGGCTCCGGCCCGGTCAGCCGCGCAAGGCCGCCGAGGGCGCCCTCCGCCCCGGCGCCGGTAATCTCGCAGGCATAGAGCAGTTGCAGCGCCCGCGCGCGGGCCCGCGTCTCAAGCCGGAGCATCGCTCCTCCGGAGGCGCGCGAGGGTGTCGGCGGCCGTGATCGCGGCCTCAGCCGCCTCGTATCCCTTGTTCCCGGCGCTCCCGCCGGCGCGGTCGAGCGCCTGCTGCATCGTGTCGACGGTGAGGAGCCCGAAGCCGACCGGCAGCGCGTGCTTGAGCGCGACCTCGCCGAGCCCCCGGGTGGCCTCGCCGGCCACGAAGTCGAAATGCGGCGTGTCGCCCCGGATCACCGCGCCCAGGGCGACGAGGCAGGCGTAGTGGCCCGACCGCGCCGCTTCCTCGGCGAGCACCGGCAGTTCGAAGGCGCCCGCGGCCCAGACCACGTCCACGTGCCGGTCGGCGATCCGCGCGTCGCGGCAGCAGTGGCGCGCCCCTTCCAGCAGGCGGCCGGTCACGATCTCGTTGTAGCGGCTGACGAGGATGGCCACGCGACCCACGGGACCGAGCCGTCCGGCGTGTTCGGGCATGTCAGTGCGCCAGGAAATGGCCAAGCTTGTCGCGCTTGGCGGTGAGATAGTCGGAGTTCTCCGCGGTGCGCTCGATGAGGAGCGGCACCCGCTCGACGATCTCGAGCCCGTAGCCCTCGACGCCGACGAGCTTGCGGGGATTGTTGGTCATGATCCGGATCGTGGAGAGGCCGAGATCGCGGAGGATCTGCGCCCCGATGCCGTAGTTCCGGAGGTCGGGCGCGAAGCCGAGGTGCTCGTTGGCCTCGACGGTATCGTCGCCGGCGTCCTGGAGGGCGTAGGCGCGGAGCTTGTTGAGGAGCCCGATGCCCCGCCCCTCCTGGTCGAGATAGACGATGACGCCCGACCCCGCCCCCACCACCTGGCGCATCGCGGCGTGCAGTTGCGCGCCGCAGTCACAGCGCTGCGACCCGAAGACGTCGCCCGTCAGGCACTTCGAGTGCATCCGGACCAGCACGTTCTGCCTGCCTTCCACGTCGCCGTGCACCAGCGCGAGGTGTTCCGCCCGGTCCACGTCGTTGCGGTACCCGATGACGCGGAACTCGCCGTACTCGGTCGGGAGCCGGGCGACCGCCACGCGGTGCACCAGCCGCTCCTTCTGCAGGCGATAGGCCACCAGGTCGGCAACGGTCACGTACGCCAGCCCGTGCGTGCTGGCGAAGACCTCGAGCTGGGGCCGGCGGGCCATCGTGCCGTCGGCGTTGAGGATCTCGCAGATCACGCCGGCCGGCGCCAGGCCGGCCAGCCGCGCCAGGTCCACGCTCGCCTCGGTCTGGCCGACGCGCTGCAGCACTCCGCCCGGATGGGCGCGCAGCGGGAAGACGTGACCGGGCCGGCGGAGGTCCCCGGCCACGGTGGCCGGATTGATGGCGACGTGAATGGTGGCGGCGCGATCGGCCGCGGAAATGCCGGTCGTGACCCCGAAGCGGCGCTCGGCGTCGATGCTGACGGTGAACGCCGTCCGCAGCTCCTCGGTGTTGCGCTCGGTCATCTGGGGCAGGCCGAGCTGGTCGCAGCGCTCGCCGGTGAGGGCCAGGCAGATGAGCCCGCGCCCGTGCAGGGTCATGAAGTTGATCATCTCCGGCGTGACCAGCTCGGCCGCGCAGACGAGATCCCCCTCGTTCTCGCGGTCCTCGTCGTCGGCGACGATGACGATCTTCCCGTTGCGCAGGTCCTCGATGGCCCGCTCGATCTTCGCGAACGTCATATGGACTCTCCGTGGCGCGACAGCCAGGCCGCCACGTACTTGCCGATGGGGTCGCCCTCGAGGTGGACGCGATCGCCAGTGCGGCGCTCGCCGAGGGTCGTATGCTGCAAGGTATACGGAATCAGCGACACCTGGACCACCTGTTTTCCCGGCAGGGCGTTGACGGTGAGGCTCACGCCGTCCACCGTGACCGAGCCCAGGACCACGGTGCTCCGCGCCACCGCGGCAGGCACCGCGATGTCGAGAAGCCGCGCGTCGTCCTGTTCGCGGATGCGGCGGATGCGCCCCATTCCGTCCACGTGGCCCTGGACGAGGTGGCCCCCGAGGCGGTCCCCGGCGCGAAGCGCACGCTCCAGGTTGACCCGGCGCCCCGGCGCGTAGGCGCCGAAACCGGTCCGCCCGAGCGTCGTCGCCACGACGTGCACCGCGAAGGCGCCCTGCAGTCGCCGGGCCACCGTGAGGCAGGCGCCGTCCACCGCGATGCTCTCGCCGGGCGCCAGCGACCGCCACGGCGCCCGGATCACCAGGTCCAGGCCGCCGTCTGCCGGGTGGACGCTCCGGACGGTGCCGACCGCGGTGACGAGCCCCGTGAACATCAGTCCCGGTCCGCGACGAGGAGAGTGTCGGCGCCGAGCGCCCGGCGCTCGACGACGTTCCAGCGGTCCGCCGTCGCCAGCTCGACGCCGGGAAGCCCCGCGACGGCGGGTACACCGCCCTCGCCGAGAAACAGCGGGCTCTGGATCCAGTAGAACCGGTCCACGAGACCCTCCCGAAGCATCGCGCCCGCAAGCTGGCCCCCGCCCTCCACCACGATGGAGGTCACCCCGGCGCGACGCAGCGCCGCCAGCCCGTCGTGGAGGCTGGTCGCACGGACGAGGCGCACCCCGGCGGACTCGAGCGCGGCGGCGCGCTCGCTGCCGAGCAGCGGGCCGGCGACGACACAGGTCGGGAGCTCGCGAGCCGTATGCAGGACCGCGAGGGTCGTCGGCAGGTTCCCCGCCTGGTCGAAGATCACGCGCAGCGGGGCGATCCGCGGCGTAATCGTCCCGCGGACCGTCAGCGAGGGATCGTCCGCGCGGGCCGTCGCGCCCCCGACACCGATGGCGTCCATGCCGGCGCGGAGCCAGTGCACGAAGTCACGGGCTGGCTCCCCGGAGATCCACCGCGAGCGCCCGAACCGGTCGGCGATTCGCCCGTCGAGCGAGGTGGCGAGCTTGAGGGCCACCCACGGCCGCTCCGGCCACCGCCAGCGTCCGAGGAACGGCGCGTTCTGGGCGGCCACCTCCGCGCGGGCTACCCCGCTCTCGACGACCAGCCCGGCCGCGCGCAGGACCTCGGCGCCGCCGGCCGCCTCGGGGTTCGGGTCCTCGTGCCCGAAGACCACGCGCGACACCCCCGCGGAAAGAACCGCGGACGTGCAGGGCGGCTGCTTGCCCTCGTGCGCGCAGGGCTCGAGCGTGACCACCAGCGTGCCGCCGCGCGCCCGGGCTCCGGCCGTCTCGAGCGCGACACGCTCCGCGTGAGGGCCGCCGAATTCGGCGTGCCACCCCTCGCCGGCCACGGCGCCCGCCGCGTCGAGCACCACCGCGCCGACCAGCGGGTTGGGGTGCACCCGACCCCAGCCCCGCCAGGCGAGCTCCACCGCCCGCTGCATCACCTCCGAATCCGTCACCCCGTCCGCTCCGTCAGCTCAGGCCGCAAACCGGACGCCGTGCGCCCCGCCCCGCACCTCGCCCATCACCCAGGTGGCCACGCCATCCGCGGCGCCGCTGGACTCGACCGCGGAGACGGCATCCGGCGGCACCACCGCGATCATCCCCACCCCCAGGTTGAACACGTCGCGCATCTCGTCCAAGGAGACCTTTCCGGCGTCCTGGAGCAGGCGGAAAAGCGGTGGCCAGTTCCAGCTGCCCGGCGCCACGATCGCCTCGCAATCGGCGGGCAGCACGCGGACCAGGTTGCCCGGGATGCCGCCGCCGGTGATGTGCGCCAGCCCGTGCACCCGGGAGATGACCGGAGAGAGCGCGCGGTAGTAGCTCCGGTGCACCGCGAGGAAGGCGTCGGCCACCGACTGCCCCAGCCCCGGGAAGGGATCGTCCACGCCCAGGTGCAGGTCATCCGCCGCGATCTTCCTGGCGAGGGTGTAGCCGTTGGTGTGAAGCCCGGACGAGGCCAGGCCGACGAGGACATCACCAGGGCGGACGGCATCGCCGTGCAGCGCCTCGGATTCCTCGACGACCCCGACGATGGTTCCCGCCAGGTCGAAATGTCCCGCGGCGTAGAGCCCGGGCATCTGCGCGGTTTCCCCTCCGGCCAGGTCCATCCCGTGCGCCCGGCAGCCGCGCGCCACGCCCTCGACGATGTCCGCCAGCACCTCGATGCCCAGGCCCGCGCCGGCGATGTAGTCCATGAACGCGAGCGGACGCGCGCCGTGCACCAGGATGTCGTTGACGCTGTGGTTGACGAGGCACTCGCCGACGGTGTCGTACCGGCCGGCCTGCTGCGCCACCAGCACCTTGGTCCCGACGCCGTCGGTGCTCATCACGAGGGTGGGTGCCCGCATCCCGGCGGGCACCCTTACCATCCCGCCGAACGCGCCAATGCGGCCGGCGGTCAGCGCCGTCCGGGTGCTTGCGACCAGGCGCCCGATGCGCTCCTTGGCGGACTCGGCGTCAGTGAGGTCCACGCCGGCGGCGGCGTACTGGCGGGTCGGGGCGGGCTTGCTCACGGCACCCGCTCCGCCTGGGCCACGCTGGTCAGGTCGTGGAAGGCGCGCACGCGCTGTTCCACGTCCACCGTCGTGACGCCGTCGAACCCCTTGATGCCGAACTGCGACACCGCGAACGAGCCCATGGCGGCGCCGTACACCATCGCGCGCCGGAGGTGGTCGCTGTCCGTCTGGCCCGCGCGGGCCAGGTAGCCCATGAACCCGCCGGCGAAGGCGTCTCCCGCGCCGGTGGGGTCGAACACCTCCTCCAGCGGAAACGCCGGGACGTAGAACGTCCGGCCCGGCTCGATCAGCAGCGCGCCAAACTCACCCTGCTTGATGACCACCCGCTTCGGGCCGTGCGCCAGGATCCAGCGGCCCGCCCGGTGGATGTTCCAGTCGCCGGAGAGCTCGCGGGCTTCGCTGTCGTTGACCATCAGGATGTCGACGCGGCGGAGCAGATCCATCAGGATCGGCTTCTTGCTCTGGATCCAGTAGTTCATCGTGTCGCACACCACCAGCGCAGGCGACGCGACCTGGTCCAGCACGCTGTGCTGGAGCTCCGGCGCGATGTTCCCGAGGAACACGAAGCGGGCCCCGAGAAACGCCTTCGGGAGCCGGGGCTGGAAATCGGCGAACACGCCGAGCCGTGTCTCGAGCGTCTCCCGGCTCTGAAGGTCGTAGGAGTACTTGCCCCTCCACCGGAAGCTCTCGCCGTCGGCGCGTTCGACGCCGCTCCAGTCGATCCCGCGGCTGGCCAGGCGTTCCAGTTCCGCCACCGGATAGTCGTTCCCGACCACGCCGACCACGCTGACCTTGCTCAGCAGCGCCCCGGCGACGCTGAAATACACGGCGGATCCACCGAGGGCGTCGGCGGTTTCGCCGAAGGGGGTGTGGATCGAGTCGAGCGCCACGCTGCCGACGACGAGCAGGGTCATCGCGTCACATCCGGTCAGGGGCCGTGAGGCCGAGAAGTGTGAGGCCGTTGGCCAGGACGATTCGGGTGGCGCGGGCGAGCGCCAGCCGGGCGCGCTCCACTTCGGGCGGCTCGCCGAGGACCCGGCACTTGTGGTACCACCCGTGGGTGAGGCGCGCGAGCTCCTCGAGGTACCCGGTGATCCGGTGCGGCTCGTGCTCCCGGGCGGCGCGTGCCGCGACCTCCGGGAAGGCGGTCAGCTTCTTGAGCAGCTCCCGGTCCTCGGGGGCCGGCAGGGCGTCGAGCCGGACGTCCGGAGTGGCGCTCTCGGGCGCGACCCCCGCCACCCGGAAGATCCCGCTCATGCGCGCGTGCGCCATCTGGACGTAGAAGACGGGGTTCTCGTCGGTCTGGCTGGTGGCCAGGTCGAGGTCGAAGTTGAGCTGCGAGTCGCCGCGTCGCATCAGGAAGAAGTACCGCGCGGCATCGGGGCCGACCTCCTCGACGAGGTCGTGCAGGGTCACGAACTCCCCGGAGCGCTTGGACATCTTCACCTCTTCGCCGCCGCGCAGGACCTTCACGAGCTGCACCAGCGCGACGTCGAAGAACCCCTCGGGGTAGCCCAGCGCGCGGAGCGCCGCCCGCACTCGCGGGATGTACCCGTGGTGGTCGGCCCCCCAGACGTCGATCACCTGGTCGAATCCGCGATCGTGCTTGTCCACGTGGTAGGCGATATCGGGCAGGAAGTAGGTGTAGCTGCCGTCGCTCTTCCGCAGCACCCGGTCCTGGTCGTCGCCGAAGTCGGTGGTCCGGAGCCACAGGGCGCCGTCCTTCTCGAAGGTGAGTCCCTTCGAGGCGAGGAGCGCCAGTGTGGCGGGGATGGCCCCGCGGTCGTAGAACGCCTGCTCCGACGACATGACGTCGAACCGCACGCCGAACGCGGCCAGGTCGCGGTCCTGCTCCGCCCGCTGCATGACCAGCGCGAGCGCCCGGCAGCGGCGCGCGCCCTCCTCCGCTGGCAGGTCGGCGAACGCCCGCCCCTCCTGCTCCAGCACTTGCGCGGCGTTTTCCCGGAGGTATTCCCCGTGGTATCCGCCCTCGGGAATCGTGAACGGACGGCCGACCGCCTCCTGCACCCGCGCCCAGAGGCTCTGGCCCACGCGGTCGATCTGGACGCCGGCGTCGTTGATGTAGAACTCGCGCGTGACGTCGTGACCGCTCCACTCCAGCAGCGCGGCGATGCTGTCGCCCAGCGCGGCGCCGCGGCCGTGCCCGACGTGCAGGGGGCCGGTCGGATTGGCGGAGACGAACTCGATATTGACCCGGATCCCGCGGCCGAAGTCGTGCGCGCCGTAACGCCGCCCCGCCTCGATGATGGACCGAAGCGCGGCGGCAAGCTGGTCGGTCGCCAGCCAGAAATTGATGAAGCCGGGGCCGGCGATCTCCGTCCGCTCGACGATGCCCGGCGGCAGGTCGAGGGCCGCGAGCACCTGCGCGGCCACGGCGCGCGGCGGCGCCTTCTGCACCCGCGCGAGGACCATGGCCAGATTGGTGGCGAGATCGCCGTGCCCGGCGTCCTTCGGGCGCTCCAGCACGAACTCGGCGCCGTCGGCACCGAGCGAGGCCGCGACCCGGGCCAGTGCCTGCTGAAGCACATCGCTCACTCGGCCACCTTGCCGCGGCCCGACTTCCGGGGCGTTTCCTTGCTCGGCTTGGGGGCCGACTTCACTTCCTTGGACCCAGTCGCGGACTCCGCGGCCGGCTTTGCCTCCACGGGCGCGATCGGCGTGGCGGGCGCGCTCTCGGAAGGCTCGGCCTTGCGAGCGCCCTTGCCGTCCTTGCCGTAATCGGTGATGTAGAAGCCGCTTCCCTTGAAGATCAGCCCAGCCCCGCCGGAGATCTGGCGCACGGCCGGCCGGCCGCAGATCGGGCACTTGACCCGTGGCTTGTCGGACATCTTGAAGGATTTTTCGAAGGTGTGGCCTTCGGGGCACTGATAATCGTAGGTCGGCATGCCGCTCCACCGGGTCTAAGTAAAGCCAACTCCTAAACTTAGCCGCGCAGAGGGCAGGGTTCAAGCGAGCTTCAGGCGGCTGGTCGGAAGCTCCCCCAGACCACTCGAAGGGCCTCGCTGATCTCGCCTAACGTCGCCCGCGCACGGACGGCGTCCAGAATCGGCGGCATGAGCTGGCCGGAGCCGGAAGCCGCCGTTCCGACCGCCTCGAGCGCGCTGGCGACCGCCCGGGCATCGCGGCGGGCGCGCACCTCGGTCAGCCGTGCCCGCTGGCGCGAGGCGAGCTCGGCGTAGTCCGGCATCGGGATGACCGGCGGCGGCGCACCGTCGGTGAAGCGGTTGACCCCCACCACCACCTGCGCCCCCGACTCCTGGCGCTGCTGCAGTTCCCACGCGCTCCGGGCGATCGCCTCCTGGAAATACCCGCGCGCCACCGCCTCTGCCGCCCCCCCGAGCTCGTCCACTTCACGGATCAGTGCCCGCGCCTCCAGCTCGATCCGGTCGGTCAGCGCCTCCACGAAGTAACTGCCGCCGAGGGGGTCGATGACTCCCGCCACCCCGCTCTCGTATCCGAGAATCTGCTGGGTCCGGAGCGCCAGCGTCGCGGCCTCGGCGGTGGGCAGCGTCAGCGCCTCGTCGTAGCCGTTGGTGTGGAGCGACTGCGTGCCGCCGAGAACGGCGGCGAGCGCCTGGACGGTGACCCGCACGACGTTGTTGAGCGGCTGCTGCGCCTGAAGGGTCACGCCGCCGGTCTGGGTGTGGAACCGGAGCCGCGCCGTGGTGTCGCCGGCGCCGAAGCGGTCCCGCACCAGGTGCGCCCAGAGCCGGCGGGCGGCCCGGAACTTGGCCGCCTCCTCGAAGAGGTCGTTGTGGGCGGCGAAGAAGAAGGACAGCCTCGGCCCGAAGCTGTCCACCGCCAGGCCGGCGTTCACGCCGACCCGGACGTACTCCAGCGCGTTCGCCAGCGTGAAGGCCACCTCCTGCGCCGCCGTGGCGCCCGCCTCGCGCATGTGGTAACCGCTGATCGAGATCGGGTTGACCTGCATCCCCTCCTCGCTGACGAAGCGGAAGACCTCCGCGATGAGGCGCAGCGACGGCGCCGGAGGGAAGATGTAGGTGCCGCGGGCGATGTACTCCTTGAGGATGTCGTTCTGGATCGTGCCGCTCAGCGCGCGGCGCGACACCCCCTGCTCCTCCCCCACGACGACGTACATCGCCAGGAGGATGGCCGCGGTCGCGTTGATCGTCATCGAGGTCGAGACCTTGTCCAGCGGAATGCCGCGGAAGAGCACGGCCAGGTCGTCCACGGTGTCGATCGCCACCCCCACGCGTCCCACCTCGCCCTGGGCGAGCGGGTGGTCGGAGTCGAGGCCCATCTGCGTCGGGAGGTCGAATGCGGTGGAGAGACCGGACTGCCCGGCCGCCAGCAAGTGGTGAAACCGTTCGTTGGTCTCCTCGGCCGTCCCGAAGCCGGCGTACTGCCGCATCGTCCACAGCCGCTCGGTGTACATCGTGGGGTACGGCCCGCGCGTGAACGGGAAGGACCCGGGCAGCCCGATCTCGCCGGCAGCGCGGGCCGCACCGTCCTCCGGTCCGTAGAGCGGCTTGCCGCTCACTCGGAGAATTCCTTGATGGTCCGCGCCACGAACTCGACGTCGGACTTCGAGCCGATCGCCAGCGGCACCCGCTGGTGGAGCGATTCCGGCTGCAGGTCGAGGATCCGCCGGACGCCGTCGGTTGCGGCGCCGCCGGCCTGCTCGGCCAGGAACGCCAGGGGGCTGCACTCGTAGAGCAGCCGGAGCTTGCCGTTGGGGTTCCTGGTGTCCGCCGGATAGAGAAAGATCCCGCCGTTGATCAGGTTGCGGTGGAAGTCCGCCACGAAGGCGCCGATGTAGCGGCTGTTCTTTCCCTTCATCCGCTCGGGCGTGTCACCGTGGAATCCGCGGACCGCCATCTGCACGCCGCGGCTCCACCGCGCGTAGTTCGACTCGTTGACGCTGTAGTACTTGCCGACCTCCGGCGTGCGGATCTTCGGGTGCGACAGCAGGAACTCCCCGATGGTCGGGTCGAGGGTGAAGCCGTGCACCCCCTGCCCCGTCGTGTACACCAGCATCGTGCTCGAGCCGTAGAGCACGTAGCCCGCGGCCACCTGGCGGCGGCCCGCCTGGAGCACGTCTTCCATCGTCCCCCGGCCCTCCATCGTCACCCGCCGGTACACGCTGAAGATGGTCCCGACGGAGGCGTTGGAGTCGATGTTCGAGGAGCCGTCGAGGGGGTCGAACATCACCACGTACTTGCCGGCGGGATACTCCGGTGGGATCGCGATCGGCGCGTCGTCCTCCTCGGAGGCCATCACGCAGACGCGGCCGGTGTGGTTGAGCGCGTTCTTCAGGATCTCGTTGGCGAAGACGTCGAGCTTCTGCTGCTCCTCGCCCTGCACGTTCACGTTCCCGATCGCGCCAAGGATGTTCACCAGGCCGGCCCGCCGGGTGGCCGCGGCGATGAGCTTGGCGCCGAGGGCGATGTCGTAAAGGAGATTGGAAAGCTCCCCGGTGGCCTCGGGATACTTGTGCTCCTGGTCGAGGATGAACCGCTCGATGGTGGTGACCGCGGTGGTTCCGATCATGGCTCGCTCGTTGTGCGCGTGACCACTCCCCGGCGGGAGCGGATTGTCATCGTGGTGCCGTCGGTCCGAAGCTCGATCGTGCCGTCCCGGTCGGTGCGCCAGACCTCGGCGCCGGCGTCGCCGAGGCGCGCGAGCGCCTCGGGCGACGGGTGGCCATAGCGGTTTTCCCCGACGCTGATCACCGCCTCCTGCGGCCGCAACTCCCGCAACCACGCCAGGCCGGTGGCCCCGCGGCTCCCGTGATGCCCGACCTTCAGCAGGTTTACATGGCCGACCCGCCCCGCCAGGAGCGATTCCGCCGGGAGGCCGGCATCTCCCGAAAGGATCGCCCGGAAGCCGCGGTACTCCACGAGGAGGACCACGGAATTCTCGTTGAGGTCGAGCGCCCACTCCGACCACAGCGTGTCGGGGTGAAGCACCCGAAACCGGACGCTGTCGATCTCGAACCGGTCCCCGCGCCGCGCGGGAATCCACGGCTCGCCCTGCTCGTCGAGCTGCGCCAGGAATCCGGTGTAGAGTGGATCCGGCGTCGGGAGCGCCGGCTCGAGCACCTCCCCGGCCGGGATGCGGTCGAGCACCGACGGCACGCCGCCCAGGTGGTCGGCGTGGGCGTGCGACACCACGATGGCATCGAGCAGCCGGACCCCGTGCCGACGGAGGAACGGCACCACCACGCTCCGGCCGGCGTCGAACCCCGGGGTCCGCGGCCCGGCGTCCACCAGCAGCCAGTGCCCTCCCGGAGTCCGGATCACCGCCGCGTCTCCCTGCCCCACGTCCAGAAAATGTAACGTCAGCCCCGAGCCCTCGTCAGGGCGGCCGCGCAGCCCGGAAGCGAGGCCAACGGCGAGCCACGACCACGCCACGGCCACGGCCAGCCAGGCCGCGCGGCGAGTCGCCTCGGCCCTGGTGGTCCGTTCGATGATCCACAGCGCCGCGACCAGGAGGACCACCCATGGGAGGGCGGAGGCGGGAGTGCCTGGGACGACGAGGTGCCCACCGGGAATGGCGGCCCCCCAGCGCGCGAGTTCCTGGAGGAGGCCGAGGCCGACGCCGGCGCCCGCGGCAAGGGAGCCGGCGAGCGAGGCCATCACCATGCCGAGGAGGAGGCTTGCGACCACCGCCGGCACGACGAGCGCCGCGAGCGGGATCGCCACGAGGTTGAGGCCGAGGCCGGCGAGCGCGACGGTGCCGAGCGCCGACGCAGTGATGGGTGCGGTCGCGAGGGTGGCCCCGAGCGAGGAGGCGAGCATCCGGGCGACTGGGCCGCGGCTCAGGCGACGGTCGCTCCAGCGGGAAAAGGTCATCGCACCCCAGAGTGCGGCCACCGAGAGCCATGCGCCAAGGTCCAGCACGGCCCAGGGATCGAACAGGAGGACGGCCAGGGCGGTCGTCGCGAGCAGGGCCGTCGCCTGGGGCTGTCGCTGCCGGACCCGCTCGACGGCGAGCAGCGCGGTGAGCGCGGCCGCCCGTGCGGCCGGCGCCGGCCAGCCGAGAAACCCGGCGTACGCGACGGCGAAGGCGGCGGCCCCGAGCGCGGCGCGCTCCCGGCCCACCCCGACGACTCGCAACAACGAAAAGACCCAGGCCACCAGCAGGCCGAGGTGAAAACCGCTGATGGAGAGCAAGTGCACCAGGCCGGCGCCGGCGAAGTCGTCCACGATTTCCGGCGGCACCTCGGCCCAGCGTCCGACGACGAGCGCATCGACGAGCGGCGCCCGGCGCCCGTACAACCGGAGCGCCGTGGCATGAAGGGCCGTCCGGATCCGGTCGGCGGGGCCCGCGGCGTCATGCGACGCGCCCACCGAGTCGGCCACCAGCACCCCGGACGGCCGACCGAAGCGCCCCTCGCGCGGCCGCCACCGCCCCGTGGCCTCGACGATGGTCCCCGCCGGCGCGCTGAAGCGGCGCGGCCAGCGCACGGTCACGCGCCCGGAACAACCGGCCGCCACCGCCGACGCCGCCGTCCGGCTGCCGCCGGAATCCACCGGCTCTTCGGCGCGGAGGGTGACGGCGATGCCCCGGTCAGGCCACCTGGCGGCGCAGCTGGCGGCGTCGCGGGCGCCGGCCATCCGGCCGGCGACGAGCCCGAGCGCAAGGGTGAACCCTGAGAGGAGCCGGAGCGAAGGGGTGGGGGGAAAGAGCAACGGACCGATGAGCAAGGCGACGCGGACGGGGGCCGGAAAATGCGCGAGGCCGGTCGCGAGACCGGCCCCGTAGGCAAACAGGATGCACGCGGCGGCGGGCCGCTTCACGGCCCCCTGGGGGTCATGTCGCCGTGGAGGGTGCGCGACCGCAGCGCGGGGACCGGGACACCTTCCGGAATCCTTCCATCACGTTGATCTCGATGGTGACCCTGGTCTGGCCCTTGTCGAGGTTCAATTCGGTCACCACCGTACCCTCGATGCTCGCCACGTACCTGGCGGGCAGCCGGTTGAGGGCATAGACCAGCACATCGCTCCGGCACACCTCGCAGCCGCAGAAACCGGGAAAGTGGCCCTTGAGCTGGTCGTACGCCGCCACGACGTGCTCTTCCACGAGATTGTGAATCATAGGACCGCCAGTTGGGGGGCCAGGACCGCGCCCGTGAACGTGGATCCTGTCGTTCCGGTCAGCCGCACCGTGCGATACTCGCCGATGCAACCGGCCGGGAGGTCGAGCAGCACGAGGAGGTTCGACCGAGTCCGGCCCAGCAGGAACCCTCCGCGCCGCGCCGGCCGTTCGACCAGCACTTCATGCACCGTCCCCACCCGCTCGGCGTTCCGGCGGCGCGTGCCCTCGCGAACCCGCGCGATGAGGCGCTGGAGGCGTTCGGACCCGACCGGCTCGGGCACGTGATCTCCCAGCCGGATGGCCGGGGTGCCGTCGCGGGGCGAGTAGAGGAATGTATACGCCTCGTCGAATCCCGCTTCGTCCACGAGGGAGAGGGTCTCCTCGAACTGGGATTCCGTCTCTCCTGGAAAACCCACGATGATGTCGGTCGATACCGTGAGCCCGGGAATGCCCGCGCGCAGGTCCGACACGACCCCCAGGTAGCGCTCCCTGGTGTACCGCCGCAGCATGCGCCGCAGCACCGCGTTCGACCCGCTCTGCACCGGCAGGTGCACGTGCTCGCAGACGGCGGAGGTCTCCGCCATCGCCTCGATGACACGCGACGTGAAGTCGGTCGGATAGGGGCTCGTGAAGCGAATGCGCCGGATGCCGTCCACCCGCCCCACGGCGCGGAGCAGGTCCCCGAAGTCGGATTCGCCGTCCCGGTAGCTGTTGACCGTCTGCCCGAGCAGGGTGACCTCGCTGGTGCCCTCGGCCGCCAGCCGGGCCACTTCCGCGACCACGTCCGACAAGCTGCGGCTCCGCTCGGGCCCCCGCGTATACGGAACGATGCAGAAGGTGCACTTGTAATCGCAGCCGCGCTGGACCGTCACGAAGGCGGTCGGCCCCGGTTCCCGGACCGCGGGGACGTCCTCGTAATGCTCCCAGCCCCGGAACTCCGTGTCGTGCACCCGGTCGCCCGCCCGCGCCTGCCCGATGAGTCCGGCGAGGTTGCGATAGGCGTCCGGTCCCGCGACCAGGTCCACCCGGGGCACCCGCGCGAGCAACTCCGGCCCCAGCCGCTGCGCCATGCAGCCGACGACCCCCAGGACCGAGCCCTCGCGCTTGTGCCGCTGCAACTCGCCGACCCGCCCGATGACGCGCTGCTCCGCGTTGTCACGAACGGCGCAAGTATTGACCAGCATGACGTCGGCGTCCTCGGGGCTGTCCGTCCGGACAAAGCCCTCCCGGCCGAGGAGCCCGAGCATCAGCTCGGCATCCGCCACGTTCATCTGGCAGCCGTAGGTTTCGAGGTAGACGCGTTGAGCCATGCGCTGCGGAGTCCCGTCAGGGCTTGAGGGTGACGCCCATGGAGAATATCCAGGCCTTCTCGTCGAACCCGCTGACCTCGCTCCGCCAGACCCGCTGCAGGGCGAAATCGGCGGCGGCGTGACTCTTCCCGAAGCGCAGCCCGGTGCCGGTCGAGATGGCGAACTCCCTGGGCTGCGATCCGGCCTGCAGCGGGAAGGGGAGCTGGGCGGTCCGCACCCCGAGGCGCAGCGGAAACTTGGCCGGGTTCGGCTGGTTGGTGGCGAGTTCCACGCCGAGCGAGGCCCGCAGGCTGTTGTCCGACCCGACGCCGCCGACCGACTGCAGCTGGGTATTCATGGACGCCCAGGTGGAATACTCGATCTGGGCGTTGACGTTGGCGCGCGTGCTGGCGCGGTACTGGACCCCGCCGGCGAACGACCAGGGGAGGGTCAGTTTGAAGGCGGCGCTCGAGTCCCGGTCCACGTTCATCTCCCCGTCGTGCCGGACGACGGCGGCGAGCAGGAGTCGTTCGGTGGGATGGTAGACGGCGCCCAGGCTCAGGCCGATGGCGTTGTACGCCAGCTCCGAGCGCTGGACTACGGGAGTGAAGGCGGTGTCGCCGAAGGTGCGCCGGAGGGAGAGCCGGTCGGACCCCGTGATGAAATGGAATCCGAAGCCGAAGGAGAGCTTCTGGTCCTTGCGATAGCCCACCGCGAGGCGAAAGTCCGAGACGCCCCCCTTCGACGCGAGCGAGTCGCGGTACTCGACGGGGACCCCGTTGACCGGCGTGGAATCGACCGTGACGATGCCGAAGTCACGATCGGTGTACGAGCCGAAGCTGCCGGACACGAACACCTTCGACTCCTTGATCCGGTTGACCACGAACGCGTAGGGGAACCCGGCGTCCGAAGCCGAACCGGTGCCGGAGGGCGTCGTGCTGGACCGCCAGTCCTGAAACCAGTTGAGCCCCGCCGTCAGGCCCACCACCGAGGTGATCGCGGCGGGGTTGGTGCCCGACAGCCCGTCCAGCAGGGAAAAGCTGCCTGCCATCCCGATGGCGCGCGCCGAGACCGGCCCCTGGGGAATGCCGAGGCCGCGCACCCCGAAGATCGAGGCCTGCGCCGCGGCGGAGCCGGGCGCGGCGAGGAGTACGGCGACAAGCAGGACGCGTCGCACTCAGGGCTCCTGGAAGTTGAGCGGCGTGACGTACGTGATGCGGAGTTGTGGTGCGCCGCTGGGGCTGCGGCTCGACCCGAACACCGGCCGCGTGAAGGCGGAGCCTTCCGGCTGGAGCGAAACGAAGAACGCCTCCGCCGGGGGATTGGTGACGGCCTGCCACGTCTTCACGATGTCGATCACCTCGATCGTCGAGCTCGCGGTCGAGTCGGGATAGACCGACGTGAACGGCGAGAGGAACGGCACGAGCGGCGACTTGGCCCCGACGTCGGCCAGCACGCCGCGCGCGGTGATGGTGGTCGGGATCCCGGTGACGCCCTCGACCGGTTCGGTGGGGGTGAGGATCAGCTGCGCGCGCAGGATCTGGGTGTACGTCTTCCTGAGGTCGGGCGGCAGCGAGAAGCGCAGCAGGATCCGCGAGGACGGTGCGCCGCCGACCCGGAGCACGGTCGGATCGGGGAGCGGTGCGTTCTGCTCCCGGAACGTCGCAAAAGTCGGCACCCGGAGGATGTTCTGCGCCTGTCGTGCCGTGTCGACCTGTGAGACCGTCGCGTACGTCGTCATGGTCGGCAGGAACGTGGAGGCCGTCGGGCTGCCGAGCTCGACGCCCGTGTGGGTCGGGGCCGTCATGCCGATCGCGATGGCCAGCACGCCGCTGTCCGACGGGGGGATCGCCACCTTGGCGAGGTCGGCGCCGGCGAAGACGGCCCGGAGGCTCCCGTTCTGGAGGGAGTCGGGCACCACCATGCTGTCGAGGAGGTTGCCGGGCGTGGCAATGCCGGCGAGATCAGCGTAGGTGGCGGTGCTGTCGATCGTCGCGGGCGCACGATACAGCTGGAGGGCGATGCCGAGGGCGTTGGCGTCGCGCGCCAGCACGGCGATGCTGAGGACCACGCTGTCGATCGTGTAGGTGTACAGGGTGTCCCCGACCCGGATCGAGTCGGGGCGGCCCCCGAACTTCATCACGCTGAGGAACTGATCGCCCGAATCGGCGGTCGAGACCAGGAGCCCCGTGCCCTCCCCGGGCAGCACATACCCGGCATACGCGCTGTCCTGGTCCGGCAGCGCGGAGAGGATCGTGTCCCGGATTTCCACGCTGCCTCCCGGACAGGTCTGCGGGCAGGTGCCTGGAGTGGTGAGATCCTCGGTGCAGGCGCCCAGTCCCATCAGGAGGACGGCCCCGCAAGCAAGGAGGGTCAGTCGAGGCATCATGTCTCGCGTGTGCAGGAGGTCAAGAGTCAGTCGAGCCGGCGCGGAGTGAACGCGTCCGGCAGCAGGTCCGCCAGGGTCCAGTGCAGTTCGCGCCCGGGGCCGACAGCGCGAACGTCGAGATCAAGCCCGAATTCCGCCAGCATCTGGCGGCACGCGCCGCAGGGCGAGGCCGGCGGGTCGCTGTCGCTGACGACGACCAGCCGGACGAAGCGCCGCGCCCCGGCCGAGACCGCGGCGCCGAGCGCCGTCCGTTCGGCGCAGATCGTGAGGCCGTACGAGGCGTTCTCCACGTTGGCGCCGGAGTAGACCGTGCCGTTTTCGGCCTCGAGCGCCGCGCCGACCCGATACTCGGAGTAGGGCGCATACGCCCTGCCCTGCGCCGCACGCGCGGCCTCCAGCAGCCGGTCAGCCATTCCAGACCTCCCGCAGGAAGGAGGCGCCCGTGTCCAGCGGCGCCGCCCCCAGGAACTCCGCCACCGTCTGCCCGACGTCGGCAAAGGTCGCCCGCTCCCCGAGCGGCCGCGCGGCCACGCGGGGTCCGTACACGAGCAAGGGGACGCGCTCCCGGGAATGGTCGGTGGACGGGGTGGTCGGATCGTTGCCGTGGTCCGCGGTAAAGATAACGAGGTCCTCCTCCCGGACACGCGAGAGCATCCGCGGCATGGCGCGGTCGAGCTCCGCGAGGCCGCCGACGAACCCCGGCACGTCGTTGCGATGGCCCCAGGTCTGGTCGAACTCGATCACGTTCACGAACAGCAGGCCGCGCCGCAGGCTCTCCAGGGCGCCCTCGATCAGCCCGTAGGTCTCCGCGTTGCTCGCGGCGTGGATGCTCACGATGTTCCGGCCCGCGAAGAGGTCGTCCACCTTGCCGATCCCCATCCGCGGGACGTTTGCGTCCGCCAACCGGTCGAGGAGCGTCGGGCCCGGCGGCGGAAGGCTCAGGTCCTGGCGGTGGCTCGTCCTCGACCAGGCGCCCGGCGTGCCGACGAACGGGCGCGCGATCACCCGGGACACGCCGTGCGGGGGCCGCAGCAGGTCGCGCGCCTCGGCGCAGGCGGCGTAGAGCTCCGCCAGCGGGACGACCTCCTCGTGCGCCGCCACCTGGAAGACGCTGTCGGCGGAGGTGTACACGATCCACTGGCCGGTGCGCACATGCTCGGCGCCGAGTTCGTCGAGAATCCTGGTGCCCGACGCGGCGGTGTTGCCGAGGACCCCCCGGCCGGTCCGGCGCGAGAACTCCGCGATCACGTCGGCCGGGAACCCCTGCGGATAGGTGGGGAACGGCCGGGCCAGCGTGTGTCCGCACAACTCCCAGTGCCCGGTGGTGGAGTCCTTCCCCGCACCCACCGGCTGGCAGGTGCCCCACGCCGCACGGGGCGCATCGACCGCGCGAACGCCGGTGAGGGGAGCGCAGCAGCCGAGCCCCAGCGACTCCAGGACCGGCAAGGCGACCCCGCCGACCGCGCGCAGCGTGTTGCCCAGCGTGTCGCTGCCGGCATCCCCGTAATCGGCGCTGTCGTGAGCGGGGCCGATCCCCAGCCCATCCAGGACGATGATCGCGGCGCGACGGCTCACGGCTTCGGCGCGCCCTGGACGAAGCGGAACCGGAGCGCCGTGAGCACCTCGTCGATGAGCTTCTGCTCGTCGGGTTCGAGGTGGCCGGCGGTCTTTTCCTGCAGCATGCCCAGGGTGTCGATCAGCGCCTGGCCCACTTCCCGCGCGCCCACGCCACCCAGGCCCTCTGCCCCGGGGGGCAGCTTCCCGGAAAGGGCGCCTTCCGCCTGCTGGGCCAACCCCAGGACGAGCGATGCGAAATGCTGGTTCATTCAGTGCCTCCATAGCGCCGGGACACGCGGGTCCCGAGCGCCGTCAGGAGTTCGTAGCTGATGGTCCCGGCCGCCGCCGCCTGGGCGTCGAGCGAGATCGCGCCGCCATACAGCGTGGCCACCGCGCCGAGCGGCACGACGGACTCGCCGACGTCCACCATGATGAAGTCCATCGTGACGCGGCCCACGATCGGCCGGATCGCGTCCGCCAGTTCCACGGTGCCCCCGGCGCCGAGGGAGCGGAGCACGCCATCGGCGTACCCGATCGCGAGGGTCGCAACGTTGGTCGGCGCCGGGGCCTGCCAGCTGGCGCCGTAGCTCACCGTGTCGCCGGCCTCGAGCCGGCGAGTCGCGACGACCGGCGCCCTCAGGCGCACCACGGTCCTCGGGGGCGGCCCCTCGGCGACCGCGCCGCCGTACAGGAAGATCCCCGGACGGACCAGGTCGCCCGCGAACGCCCTCCCACGGAGCGCGGCGGCGCTGTTCGCCGCGTGGACCAGCAGTCGTCGGCTCGGGAGCGCCGCCATGACCTGCATGAAGCGGTGCCACTGCGCCTGCACGGAAGAAAGATCGGTGTCCGCGCTGTGGAAGTGGGTGAAGATCCCCTCCCAGCCCGGCGCGGAAGCCAGCAGCCCCCCGGCCTCCGCAAGCAGGCCGCGATCCCGCCACGGGAGCCCGAGCCGCCCCATGCCGGTGTCGATCTCGACGTGGAACGGGCGATCCCCCTTGCCCAGCCAGAGCTGGAGCCCGGGGAGGTCCCCGATGACGGGGCGCAGGTCGTCTTTCGCGCACTCGTCGGCGGCGCCCGCCGTGAGCGGGCTGAACACCACGATCGGACGTCGAACGCCCGCCCGTCGGAGCGCCGCCCCCTCGGCCGTCGTCGCCACGCCGAAGCCCCAGGGATCGACGGCCTCGAGCGCACGCGCGACTTCGACGGCGCCGGTGCCGTAGGCGTTGGCCTTGATCATGGGAAGGAGGCGGGAGCCGGAGACCGAGAGCACGGTCCGGGCGTTGGCGACGAGGGCGCCAAGATCGATATCAGCCCAGGCACGGGCCGGCGGGATCGGATTTGACGCGCTCACGAGACGGCGGGTATGATACCGGACGAGGAGGATAAATGCAAGAGAATTCAGCGCTTGGACGCGCCATGGCGATGGTCCGGGACCTCCGGATCCGCTGCCCGTGGGACCGGGCCCAGACCCGGGAAACTCTCCGGCCCTACCTGGTCGAGGAGGTGCTCGAACTCGACCAGGCCCTCGGCGAGGGCGACCCCGCCCGCCTCCGCGACGAAATGGGGGATTTCCTGCTGCACCTGGCCTGGCAGCTCGTCCTGGCCGAGGAACTTGGGGAATTCAGCGCGGAGCAGGTCGCGGACGACCTCGTCGCCAAGATGCGACGGCGCCATCCCCACCTCTTCGACCTCGGGCCGGCGGAACCGTGGGAACGGCTCAAGCGGCGCGAGCGTCCCCACGGGACGCTGGAAGGCCTCCCCCCCACCCTGCCTCCGCTGCTGCGGGCCTTCCGGCTGCAGGAGCGGGCGGCCTCCGTGGGCTTCGACTGGGACGACGTGCACGGGCCGCTCGAGAAGGTGCGCGAAGAACTCGGAGAGGTCGAGGAACACCTGCCGGAGGCGGGGCAGACGGCCAGCGGGAAGCGGCTGCACGGTACACGGAGCATCGACCGCCGGCGGTGGCGAGCGACGGATCTGATCGAGGAGATCGGCGATCTGTTGTTCGCCGTCGTGAACCTCTCGCGGAAGGCGGGCGTCGCGCCCGGCGTCGCGCTCGATCGGGCCAACCGGAAGTTCACCGAGCGGTTCCGGGGAGTGGAGCGCCTGGCCGCCGAGCGCGGGATCGACCTGCACTCGGCGGGGCTGGCAACGCTCGATGAGTTGTGGGACGAGGTGAAGCTGGTCGGCCCGAGGGGGTAGCGCCCTACGGGTAGAGCCGGTGAATCTGCCTCGGGAACGCGATCGATTCCCGGATGTGGGGATTCCCGCAGATCCACGCGACCGTGCGCTCGAGGCCCAGGCCGAAGCCGCTGTGGACGAACGTGCCGTACTTCCGCAGGTCGAGATACCAGCGGTAGGCCTCGGGGTCGAGCCCCTGCTCGATGATCCGGGCCAGCAGCTTGTCGTGATCGTCCTCGCGTTGTGAGCCGCCGATGATCTCGCCGTAGCCCTCCGGCGCCAGGCAGTCGTCACCCAGGATGGTGCGTGGATCGTCCGGGTTTTCCTTCATGTAGAAGGCCTTGATGGCCTTCGGGTAGTTGCAGACGAAGACCGGCCGGTCGTACTGGTTCGCGAGCAGCGTTTCGTCGTCCCCGCCCAGGTCCTTCCCCCAGGTGATGTCCGACCCCAGCTCCTGCAGCCTGGCCACCGCGTCGGTGTAGGTGATCCGCGGGAACGGTCCCACCACGCGCTCCAGCGGCGCGGTGTCCCGCTCGAGCTCCTTCAAGTCCTCCCGCCGCCGGTCGAGCACGCGTGCGACGATCGCGCTCACGAACTCCTCCTGCAGGCGCATGTTGGCGTCGGAGTCGTTCCAGGCCACCTCGGGCTCGACCATCCAGAACTCGGTCAGGTGACGGCGGGTCTTCGATTTCTCGGCGCGAAACGTCGGGCCGAAGCAGTACACCTTGCCCAGCGCCGCCGCCGCGGCCTCCACGTACAGTTGCCCGGTCTGGGCCAGGTACGCCTTGCCGAGGTCGAAGTAGTCGGTGCTGAAGAGATTCCCGGCTTCCTCCCCGATCGAGCCGGTCAGGATCGGGGTGTCCACCAGCACGAAGTCGCGCTCGTAAAAGAAGTCCCGGATGGCCTGCTCGACCTCGTTCCGCACCCGCGCGATTGCCACCTGCCGGCGGCTCCGGAGCCAGAGGTGCCGGTGCTCGAAGAGGAACGTGCTGCCATGCTCCTTCGGCGAAATCGGGAAGTCGGGGCTCGCGCCGAGGATCTCCAGCCCGGTGGCCGTGAGCTCGTGCCCGCCCGGAGCGCGCGCGTCGGCGCGCACCTCGCCGGTGACGGCCACGGACGTTTCCTGCGTGAGCTCGTCGACGCGCAGCCAGGTCGCCTCGGGCAGGTCGCGCTTGGAGAACACCGTCTGGAGATAGCCCGAGCCGTCACGAAGGACGACGAAGGCGATCTTGCCGCTCGACCGGGTGGTGACCACCCAGCCGCGGACAGTCACCGTCTGGCCGACGTGGCGACTCAGCTCGTTGATGCGGACGAAAGGCATGGGCCCCGACTGCGGTAAGGGGAAACTGGGGATGCATTTTACACCGCCTACCCGACGCGGAACAACTCCGCCGCCCGGGGGAAGCGCGCCAGCGCCCGCGTCCTGAGCCCCTGGTTGGCGGGCCGCTGCAGGACGGGATCCTCCGCGAGCACGCCCGAGGCGAGTTCCCGGGCGCGCTGCAGCAGGGGCTCGTCGTCCGGAAGGCGGGCGTGGCGGACTTCGATCCCGCCGGACTGCCTTGCCCCGATCAGGTCGCCCATCCCCCGCTCCCGCAGGTCCAGTTCGGCGATCGCGAACCCGTCGTTCGTGGCGGCGAACGCCTTGAGTCGCTCCGGCGCGCGGCCGCTCGTCAGCAGAATGCAGTGACTGTCCCCACTGCCCCGCCCGATCCGGCCGCGGAGCTGGTGCAGCTGCGCCAGCCCGAACCGCTCCGGATTCTCCACCACCAGGACCGTGGCGTTCGGCACGTCGATGCCGACCTCGATGACCGTGGTGGCCACCAGGACCTGCACCTCGCCGTCGCGGAAGCGGCGCATCACCCGGTCGCGCTCCTCGGCCTTCAGCCGGCCGTGCACCAGCCCCACCACGAGGCCGGGCCAGCGGGCCGCGAGGATCTCGGCCATCGTGGTGGCCGCGCGAAGATCCGCCTTTTCCGATTCCTCGATGACCGGAAGCACCACGTAGGCCTGGCGGCCCGCCCGGCACTCCGCCTCCACGAAGTCCAGCACCCGCTCCCGCTGCGACTCGCCCCGGACCGCCGTCCGGATGGTGCCCCGCCCCGGCGGCCGCTCGCGGAGCCGGGACACGTCGAGATCGCCGTACAGCGTGAGCGCCAGCGAACGCGGAATCGGGGTCGCCGACAGGAGCAGGACGTCCGGCGCGCCCCCCTTGCCGATCAGGGCCGCCCGCTGCTCCACGCCGAAGCGGTGCTGTTCATCGATCACGACCAGCCCCAGCCGCCGGAAGGCGACGCTCTCCTGCAGCAGGGCGTGGGTCCCGACGGCGATCCGCGCGCCGCCGTTCCCCAGGCGAGCGCGCGCCGCCGACTTGGCCGCCGCCGTCATCCGGCCGAGGAGGACCTCCGGCACGATCCCGATCGGCGCAAGCAGTTCGGCGAGCGTGCGGGCGTGCTGCTCGGCGAGCAATTCGGTCGGGGCCATCAGCGCCGCCTGGAAGTCGTTCTCGACCGCCAGCAGCATCGCGAAGAGGGCCACGATGGTCTTGCCGGTGCCCACGTCGCCCATGAGGAGGCGGTGCATCCGCTCGGGGGCAGTCATGTCGGCGGTGACTTCCCGGATGGCGCGCTTCTGGTCCTCGGTCAGTTCGTATGGCAGGGCGGCCTTGAGCGCCGACGTGAGGTCACGCCGGACCTCGAACGCGATGCCGCTCCGCTGGCGCTTGGCGAGTGTCCGCGCGCGGACGAGCATCAGCTGCAGGTCGAAGAGCTCGTCGAACGCCAGCCGCCGCCGCCCCCGCTCCGCCTCCGCCACGCTCGCGGGCCGGTGGACGTGGCGCAGCGCATCCGCGAGGGTCGGCAGCGCGAGCTCCGCGCGAAGCGAGGCCGGCAGCACGTCCCGGACGAGCGCGATCAGCGCGTCGAGGTGCCGGTCCACCAGTCCGCGGATGACCTTGTGGCTCAGACCCTCGGTGGCGGGATAGACGGGGAGCACCCGCCCGCCCTCCGGCCCCATCTCCTCGCCCGCGTCGGCCAGGATGAGGAACTCCCTCGGGGCGAGCTGCCGGCCGTGGTAGAACCGCACTGTCCCCGCGACGAGCAGTGTCTGCCCGACCTGGATCGTGCGGTCGAGGAACGCCTGCCCGGGCCAGGCGCACTCCAGCACGCCGGACGCATCGCGGAGCACGGCGCGAAAGATCCTCAGCCCCCCGCGCGTCGGGACGACGCCCTTGTCCACCACGCGGCCGACGCACGCGATCTCCTCGCCGACCCGCGCGCGCGCAAGCGGACTGACCGAGGAGGCGTCGAGATAGCGATGGGGGAGGTGCCAGAGCAGGTCCTGCGTGGTGACGACGCCGAGCCGTGCGAACGCCTCGGCCCGGCGCTCCCCGACCCCCTTCAGGAACTTGACGGGGGTGTCGAGGCGAAGCGAAGCCGCCGGTTCACCCCTCGTCGGCAAGCAGGCGCCTGGCGAAATCGCGCGGCTCGAAGGGGACGAGGTCGTCGACCCCCTCACCGCGCCCGAGGAACCGGATCGGCACCCCGAGCTCCCGGCGGAGCGCCACTACCGCCCCGCCGCGTGCCGTGCCATCCAGCTTGGTGACCACGAGGCCGGTCAATGGCACGGCCTGGGCGAACAGCTTTCCCTGCTGGACGGCGTTCTGCCCCACCGTGCCGTCGAGCACCAGCAGCACCTCGTGCGGGGCGCCGGGCACCCGTCGGCCGACGACCCGCGCCACCTTCCGCAGTTCGTCCATCAACCCTTCCTGCGTGTGCAGGCGGCCCGCGGTATCGATCAGCAGGGTGTCGGCGCCCCGGGCGAGCGCCGCCTCGATGGCGTCGAACGCGACGGCGGCGGGATCGCCGCCGGGCGCCCCGGACACGCAGGGCACGCCGACCCGCTCGGCCCAGACCTCCAGTTGCGCGATCGCGCCGGCGCGCCAGGTGTCGGCGGCCCCGAGGAGCACCTTCCTCCCCTGGTTCCGCAGGCGATGCGCCAGCTTGGCCACGCTGGTCGTCTTCCCGACGCCATTGACGCCCACGAAGAGCACCACCGTCGGCCCCGATTCCGCCCGCGCGATCTCCCCGGGCACCAGGGGCGCCTCGAGCAATTGCGCCAGCCGCTCGACCAGCGCGTCGCGCAGGTCGTCCTCCGTCTTCCAGCGGCCCCGGCGGACCCCGTCTTCCAGGGCGGCCATCAGGTCCATCGTGGCCGGCACGCCGAAGTCGGCCTCGAGCAACAGGCGTTCCATGGACTCGAGGTCGGCCGCGTTGAAGCCGCGGACCATCGCGCCGACGTCCGTGAGGGCGAGGCGCTTGAGGCGTCCCCAGAGGCCGAGCTTCGGCGACTCGGAAATGCGATCGCGTTTCATGCGGGAAATGTAGCGGGCCGGGTCAGCGGAATCCGAGCCGGCGACGGGCCAGCCACTCCCCCGTGAGCGCCAGGAGCAGCAGCAGGTACAGCCAGGGGAGGTCGCGCGCGGAGCGCCGCTCGCCCGATCCGCCGGCAGGGAGTGGCCGGCTGGCGATCGTGACCGGCCGGGCGAGCCATTCGCGCGACCACGTGTCGACCGCCGCCACGCCGGACCCGCCGCGCCCGCCAAGCCGGTAGCGGTAGGTGCCGGGCGCGAGCCACAGCGGAGCGAGGCCGTCGCCGCCGAACCGGAGGGTGTCGGTTCGCGAACCCGCGGGTCCGTCCAGAGTCACCGGCAGCGCGGCCGTGGAATCGTCGGCGCGGGCAAACACGAGCGGCATCCCCTGCTCCACGACCGGGCGGACGACGTGCGCCGCCGCACCGCCGCTGTCGGGACTCGCCAGGAGCCACGAGATGGCGGACGCCATCATCGCGCGATAGGCCTGCGCGCTCGGCCCCCCGCGGAACTCCCACCGCCAGAGACCTTCGATCCCGATGGTGATGGTCCGCCGCCGGCCCTCCTGCCGCCCGACCAGGACCGGCCGTCCGACGCCCCGGCGGCCGAGCTGGGCGGTCGCCCCGACCCAGTCGCCCGCAGCCGGCACGAGCGGAACGGCGCCCGCAGCCGGGGGCAGCGAATCGATGGCCACACCGAAAAACGCCATCGCGAGCGGTGAGCCGGCGGTGGGCGCCAGGTACCAGTCGCCTCCCCCGCCGTTGGCACCCTCGGGCCAGCGCAGCACACCGCGCGCCCGCGTGTCGGCGTCGAGCCCCTCACCCGCACCGCGGACGACGAGCAGATCTGCGCCGCGTGCCGCGGCGCGCACGGCCCCCGCGGAGACCTCCTTGAGGTCGTCCATCGCCCGCCACCGGTCGGCGTCGAGCCGCACGTACCCCTTGACCGGGAGCTCGGCGACCTCACGCAGCGTGCGGTAGAGGAACCGCGCGTCCCAGTCACCCGGGTTCGCCAGGACCACTACGCCCGGGGTGGCGGCGACCTCCACGGCGGCGAGGCGGCCGTCGTCCCTCGGCTCGGCGTCCCGGTTGCCGGCGACCGCCACACGGAGGAAGTGCGTGCCGGCCGGAACGCCATGGCTCCCGATGGAGAACGCGACGGGCACCGACGCACCGGGCGCAATCCGCACGCCCCGCCGTGCGAGCACCCGGCTGCCCAGGGTGAGTTCGACCACGGCGGAGTCGGGCGGCCCTTCCCCGCTGAGCCGCACTTCCGCGGTCACCCGGAGCGTGTCGCCCGCAGTGATTCGCCCGGGCGCGCCCACCTGGGTGACAGCGAAGTCCCGGCTCACCGGGCGAGCCAGCACGGCGACGCCGCTCGTCCGGAGGAGATCGGCGGGAATGTCGGAGGCGTCGTCCAGTTCGCCATCGGTCACCACCACGACCCGGCGGCCGGACGCCGCCACGGCGGCGAGCGCCGGGGCGAGCTCGCTCCGCCCCCGGTTCGGCGTCGAATCGGACGCCGGGCGCGTGTCGCCGAACCAACGCACCTCACCCAGGGCGCGCGCCGTGTCCACCGCCGCCTGCCACCCGCCCCGGACGGACATCATGCTCAGCGACCCGTCGAGGAGGACGATGGGAGGGCGACGGTCCGCCGATCCGGCACAACTCGGGTTGAGGAGAAGCGTGCCGATCGCGGCCCACGCGACGGCACGAAGCGCCATCGGCACCCAGGCCCGGGCGGCGGGCGCCTCGTGCCGCAGGTACGTCCACGCGGCGAGCGCCACGGCGAGGGTCGTGATCAGGAAGACTGGCATGGGGTCAGGAAGATCCTACGAGCGGCGCGCCGGCGGGGTTTGCGCCGGGCAGCCCGGCCTGGAGCGGATCAGTTGCCGAACTGGGCGAGAGGCGAGCCCGAGGCGGGATAGAGCAGGCCCGACAGGCGGCTGCGCTCCAGGTCGAACGCCGGCCGGTCGGCGCTGGCCACCGGCTGCCCGTTCCCGAGGTCGAGTCGGCGGGCGTCGCGCGGCTGGCCGTTGACGCGGAACTCGTAGTGCAGGTGCGGCCCGGTGGAGAGTCCGGTCGAACCGACGCGCCCGATCACCTGCCCCTGGGCAACCCGGGTCCCGGGGCTCACCAGGATGGCGCTCAGGTGCCCGTATCGCGTCGTGATGCCGTTGGCATGGCGCAGCTCGATGAGGTTGCCGTAGCCACCGGAGCGGCCCGCCTGCACGACCGTGCCGTCGCCGGCGGCGAGCACCGGCGTGCCGTAGTCGGCGGCGTAGTCGGTGCCCTCGTGCCGGCGCGAGAGCCCGAGAATCGGATGGAACCGCGACCGGTTGAAGCTGGAGGAGATCCGGCGGAACTGCAGCGGGGCCCGCAGGAACGCGCGCTTGAGCGACTGGCCGCCGGCGTCGTAGTAGGACGCCCCGCCGTTCGGCGCGTCGAACCGGAAGGCGGTGAGCTCCCGGCCGTTCACCGTCAGGTCGCTCGCCAGGATGTGTCCGAAGCGGGACTCGCCGTCCTCCGAGACGAGGCGCTCGAGCACCACCTGGAAGCGGTCGCCGGGCCGGATGTCCCGCGTGAAGTCCACCGACCAGGCGTACACGTCGGCGAGATCCCAGGCGAGGCGCTCGCGCTCGCCACCGTCGAGGAGACCGGGGTCGATGCCCTGGTCGAGCGCCACGTAGAGCGAATTGTCGATCGGTCCCTCGACCCGGACCACCTCGGTCCGCCAGGCGATCGGCTCCACCGTGGCGGTCCATCCCTCGGCCGACCGCACGAACTGGAGCCGCTGGTCGGGACCGGTGCGCACCGAGAAGGCCGAGGGGAGGGAGTCCTGCCGGGGGCGGAGGAAGTTGAACACCAGGCCGGTCCGCGCGCGCCGGGGGTCGAACCCCGACCGCGCGACGACGTCCTGCAGATTGACCCCGATCACGCCCTGGCGGGCCAGCAATTCCGAGACGGTCTCGCCCCAATGCAGCGTGTCCGCCGTCGGGGTCCAGGCGTTGTCCACGACGATCGGGTCCGCCACCGGCAGGCGCCGCCATGGCCAGCGCCCCGAGAGGGCTGCCCAGCCGCCGAGGAGCACGACCGCGAGCGCGGCGAGGAACCGGGCGGAACGCATCAGTCCATCTGCCGCCGGATGAAGGTCGGGATTTCCATGTCGGGCACGTCGGAGGCCGCGGCGGGCCGGCGCGGCTCGGCGCGGGGCGCCGGCGCGGGGGTCGGCTGGTGCAGCGGCGACGGCGTGTTCGCGCGGCGGGGCGCCGGGAACGGGAGAATCCCGCTCGCACCGGCCCGGTTCCCCGCTTCCGGCGTGATCGACCGGTCGAACCCGGTGGCGATGACGGTCACGCGGACCTCGCCCTGCATGGCGGGATCGTTGTGGGCGCCGAAGATGATCTCGGCGTCGTCGCCGGCGGCGTCGTGGATGATCTGGTTGATCGTGCTGGCCTCACCCAGGGTGAGGTCGTTGCCGCCGGTGATGTTGATCAGGACGCCGGTGGCGCCGGTGATGGAGATGTTGTCCAGCAGCGGGCTCGAGATGGCCTGCTGCGCCGCCTCCATGGCCCGGTTGTCGCCGCGACCGGTCCCGGTGCCCATCAGCGCCGCGCCGCCGTTCTGCATGATGGTGCGGACGTCGGCGAAGTCCACGTTGATGATGCCCGTGGAGGTGATCAGCCCGGCGATGCCCTGCGTGGCGTGCAGCAGCACCTCGTCGGCCTTCTTGAGCGCGTCCTGGAAGGGGATGCCCTTCCCGACGACCGCGAGCAGCCGCTCGTTGGGCACCACGATCATGGTGTCCACGTTGTTGCGGAGCTCGGCGATCCCCATCTCGGCCTGTCGCATCCGCTTCCGGCCTTCGAAGAGGAAGGGCTTGGTCACGATGCCGACGGTGAGCGCGCCGATGTCCCGGGCGATCTGTGCGACGATCGGGGCCGCCCCGGTCCCGGTGCCGCCGCCCATGCCGCAGGTCACGAAGATCAGGTCGGCCCCCTGCACCGCGGCGATGATCTCGTCCCGGTTCTCCTCGACCGCCTGGCGGCCGATCTCCGGCCGCGCGCCGGCGCCGAGGCCGCGCGTCAGCTTTCGCCCGATCTGGACCTTGAGGTCGGAGCGGGAGGCGGCCAGGGCCTGGGCGTCGGTGTTCACCGAGATGAACTCGACGCCCAGCAGGCGCTCCTCGATCATCCGGTTGACGGCGTTGCCGCCGCCGCCGCCGACGCCGATCACCTTCATGCGCGCGTTCTGGGTGACCGTCTCTTCGAGCTCGAAGATCATGGGTGTGTCCTCTCAGTCCCTGCTCAGAAGAAGTCCTGGAGCCAACGTTTGACCGGAGCGAGGTACTTCTCGACCTTGGCGCCGCCCCGCGGGCCGCTGCTGAAGCTGCCGCCGAGCGCCAGCTGCCGTGCGCCGTAGATTGCCAGCCCCGCGGGTACCGCCATCCGCGGCGATTCCACGCTGTCCGCCAGCCCGGAGAGTCCCTGCTTCGGGACGCCTACCCGCACCGGCATGGCGAACACCTCGCGCGCCAGCTCGATGATCCCGGTGGCCTGGGCCCCGCCGCCCGTCAGGATGACGCCGGCCGGCAGCCGCTGGTGGTATCCCGACCGGGTGATCTCATCGAGCGCGTACTCCAGCACCTCCTGGAGTCGCATGTGCATGATGTGGGCGAGCACCCGGCGGTGCGCGCTGCGCGCGCCCTGCCCCGGCGTGCTGGGCAGCTGGATGACGTCGTCCTCCGGCACCAGCGGCTCGTAGGCAGCGCCAAAACGCTCCTTGATCCGCTCCGCGTCCTGCTGCGTCACCTGCAGCCCGTGCACCAGGTCGGCCGTGACGTGCCCGCCGGCGCAGAGCAGCGACGCGGTATGCCGGATCTTGCCGCCCTGGAAGATGGAGACGTTGGTCGAGCCGCCGCCGAGCTCCACGATGGCGCAGCCCAGCTCCCGTTCGTCGGGCGTCAGCACCGCCAGCGAGGCGGCGAGCGGCTCGAGGACGAACTCCCCCACGTGATACCCGGCCCGCTCCACCGCCCGCCGCAGGTTTTGCAGCACGCTCGAGAGCACGGTGACCAGGTACACCTCGGCCTCGAGCCGCGACCCCGTCATCCCGATCGGCTCGCTGATGCCGGGCTGCTGGTCGATGATGTAGTCCTGCGGGATCGCGTGGAGCAGCTCGTGGTCGCGGCCGAAGGAGACGTTGCTCGCCATGTCGTTGACGCGGGCGACGTCGCCGGTGCGGATCTCGTCGCCGGTCACGGACACCATGCCGTGCGAACTCCGGCCCGCCACGTGCTCGCCGGCGATCCCGCAGTACACCGTGCCGACCTCGACGCCGGCCATCCGCTGTGCATCCGCCATGGCCTTCGTGATCGCGCGGGTGGTCTCCTCGAGATCCCGCACCACGCCGCGACGCATACCGGAGGTCCGCTCCACCCCGATGCCCAGGATGCGGGTGATCGGGTCCCGGCCCTCGCCGGTGGCTTCCGCCACCACCGCGACGGCCCGGGTGGAACCGAGGTCCAACGCCGCGACCAGCCGCTGGGGGGAGGCGCTCACCCGGCCCGCCACCGCACCACCACCTGGCCGTCGAAGCGGCCGTCCAGTTCCGCCCACGCGCGGCCTCGCCGGCCGAGATCCTGTTCCGCTGCCGTCACCGCCCGAATGACCTCCGTTGTCACGTCCGGGCGGAGCCACAGTCGGCGGCCACCCAAGTCCAGGACCACATCCCCGCGGACCTGCGAGGCCGTCACCACTCTCGAAAATAACTCAGGATCCATTTCCTGCACGCGCCCGAGGACCCGCGCCACCACCGGATCGGGTCCGCTGATCACCGGCAGGTCGGGGGCCGAGACCGTCGGGTCGAACGGGAGGACCTTTCCGTTCCGCCCGACCATCGCGAGCCGCCCCTTGTCCGGCGCGAGGGCGACCGCCCGTGCCTCCACGATTTCCACGACGATCGTCCCCGGGAGCCGGCGATGCACGGTCGCCTGCCTGACTCCTGGCAGCGCCTGCGCCCGGCTGGTGTACGGCCGGAGATCATCGAAGACATTGCCTCGCCGAGGGAGCTTGAGCGCCCCGATGACGGTCTCGGCCGGGAGTGCCGTGCTCCCCACCACTTCAACTCGCCGGATCCGGAAGAAACTCATCTTCCGGAGGATGGCCGGCCCGCCGAACCAGGCCGTGGCCCCGACGAGCAGGGCACCGGCCGCCAGGAGGGCCCTCCTGAGCCGAGTGGTCATGCGGCCCTGAGCCACATCGCCAGCTCCGGCCCGAGGCGGGTGATGTCTCCGGCACCGAGGGTCAGCAGCACGTCGCCCGGCCGGAGCAGTTCGCGGACCACGGCGCCCACTTCCGCGCGCACCGGGGCAAACCGCACATCGGCGCCGGCGGCCCGCGCCGCATCGGCCACCGCGGCCCCGCTCACGCCGGGAATGGGTTGCTCGCGCGCGGCGTAGATCTCCGTGACCACGGCCACGTCGGCGGCGGCGAGCGCCTGCCCCATCGCGACCCCGTGGGCCTGGGTCCGGCTGAACAGGTGCGGCTGGAACACCGCCACCAACCGCCGGCCGGGAAAGGCCTGACGCGCCGCCTCCAGCGTGGCGACCAGCTCGGTGGGATGGTGCGCGTAGTCGTCCACCAGCGTGACCCCGCCCGCGTCGCCCAGCCGCTCGAAGCGGCGCCCCACCCCGGCGTATTCCGCCAGCGCCTCGAGCGCCGGCGCCACGGGACCGCCGAGGGCGTGCACCACACCGAGCGCCGCCGTCGCGTTCCGCAGGTTGTGCAGGCCGGGCACCCGCAGCCTCAGCGTGACGCTCGTGCCGCCCGGCAACCGGACCGATGCGGTGGTGGCACCCACCTCCTGGCGCACGGCGCTGATGCAGAGTTCGGCGTCGCTGGACAGCCCGAATCGGAGCGTACCGGGACCCAGCCGCGCCGCCAGACGGGCCGCACCGGGATCATCCGCGCCGATCAACCGGGTCCGCGCCCTGCCCGCAAAGGTGGCGAACGCCGCCTCCAGCGCCTCGAGCGACCCGTAGCACTCGAGGTGATCGGCTTCGACGTTCCCCACGACCGCGACGGCCGGGGTGAGCGCCAGGAAGGCCTTGTCGTATTCGTCGGCCTCGACCACGAAGAGCGCATCGCCGCCCAGCCAGGCGTTGCCGCCCCAGTGCCCGACCCGCCCGCCCGCGAGCCCGGTCGGGGCGAGCCCGGCCGCGGCGAGCGCTTCGGTGGTCATGACGGTGGTGGTGGTCTTCCCGTGGGTGCCTGCGATTCCCACCACCGTCCCTGCCGCCACCAGTCCGGCGAGGGCTTCCTTGCGGGGCACCACCGGGAGCCCGAGCTCCCGCGCGCGGACCAGTTCGGGATGGTCGGCCGGTACCGCGGCCGTGTAGACCACCGCCCGCGCGCCGATCGACGTGGGACGGAGTCGTGGTGGTTCGACACCACGGCGCCCAGTGCGGCCACATCGGCGGCGCCGCTCGGGTCAGGGTCGCAACCGCTCACCGCGACCCCCCTCCGCCGGGCGATGAGGGCCAGGGCGCTCATTCCCGCCCCACCTATGCCGACGAAGTGCACAGGCCGCGGGTCCGAGGGGTCGAATAAGTTCATTGGAATTGAGCTAATGTAAAATCTTACCACGAGTTGCGAAAGAGCGGGGCTACCCCAAAAGCGTCAAAAGTCGCGACACGATCTCGGCCGAGGCTCCCGGTCGGCCACGGGCCAGGGCGGCCCGGGCCATGGTGTGGCGCGCCTCGCCGTGTTCCAGGAGGCCGGCGATCTCCTGGCCCAGCCGGGCGGGAGTGAGTTCGGCCTGGGGGAGCATCCGGGCGGCGCCCGCCTGCTCCAGTGCCCGAGCGTTGAAGGTCTGGTGATCCGCCGCCGCCGTCGGCAGCGGGATCAGGATGCTCGGCAACCCCCACGCGCACAGTTCCGCACAGGTCATCATCCCGGCGCGACCGACGACGAGGTCCGCCACGGCAAAGCCGTCGGCGATCGGATCGAGGAAGTCGAAGACCTGGACGTCCGGCGCCGAGTGGAACCGCCGGAACCGCTCGTAGGAACCGCGGCCGGTGGCCCAGAGGACGGTGAGGCCCTTGCCCCCGCCGGCGTCGAGCCAGCCCGCCGTGGCCTCGTTGAGTGCCACCGCCCCCTGGCTCCCGCCGGTGACGAGCACCACGGGCCGATCGCCCGCCAGGCCGAACCGGCGCCGCGCGGCAGGCGCGCGCGACGGATCGGGGGGAGTGATCGGGTTGCCCGTATCGAATACTTCCACGCGCTTGCCCATCCGAAGGTGGCCGCGCGCCTCGGGCGCGCCGAGATAGACGTGCCGGACCCTGCCGCTCAGGAGGCGCGTCGCGAGGCCGGGAAATGCGTTCTGTTCCTGGATGGCGGTCGGGATGCCGCGTCGGCCAGCCAGGTAGACCACGGGCGCGGAGGCGTACCCGCCGGTGCCGAGCACCGCCACGGGGCGCTCGCGGTCGAGCAGCGCGCCGACCGAACCCAGGAGCCGTCCGGCCACCATCGGCCAGCGGACAGTTCTTCCACCACTGTCGCCGGTACAGCGGCTCCGCCGGCAGCAGCACGTAGCGGAAGTCCCGGGTGGGGAGCAACGACTTCTCGATGCCCCGCACCGCACCGACCAGGAGCGGCTCGAGGTCGGGCCGCTGGCGCCGCAGCTCGGCCGCCAGCGCGAGGGCGGGCATCAGGTGCCCGCCGGTCCCGCCGCCGGCGATGAGGACAGTGCTCACGCGGCCGCGGCGTCCCGCGGGGGCCGGCCGCGCATCCGGCCGATGTTGACGAGGATGCCGGTCGCGACGAGCGAGATGACGAGGCTGGAGCGGCCGTACGACATGAAGGGCAGCGTGAGCCCGGTGGTCGGCATGAGCGCGAGCGAAACGGCCATGTGCATGCCGGCCGTGATGCCGATCATCGCCGTGATGCCGGCGGCGAGGAACTGGCCGAACGGATCAGGCGCGCTCCGCGCGATGCGGAACCCGAGCCAGAGGAAGATCCCGAAGAGCAGGACCACGAGTACCACGCCGAGAAATCCCCACTCCTCGCCGATCGTGCTGAAGAGGAAGTCCGAGTACGCATAGGGGAGGAAGAGCTTCTGCTGGCCCTGGCCGAAGCCGACGCCGAAGAGCCGGCCGGAACCGATGCCGACCAGCGACTGGTGGATCTGCATGCTGGCGGCGTCGCTGCCGTCGCCGCCGTTGAGGAACGTGGTCAGCCGGGCCATGCGGTACTGGGCCGACTGGATCTTCTCGTACACCAGCAGCACGGCGCCGAAGCCGAGCACGATGAAGTGGCCGATCTTGGCGCCCGCCGTGAAGAGCACCACCATGCCGAGCGAGGGCCACGAGCGTGGCCATCGACAGGTTGGGCTCGAGGAAGATGAGGAGCGAGACGATCCCGATGCCGACCAGGAACGGGAGCACCCCCTTCTTGAACTCCCTGACCTGGAGCCCCTTCTTGGCGGCGAGCATCGCGCACCAGATGACGATGGCGAGGCGCGCGATCTCCGAGGGCTGAAAATTGATCGGTCCGATGTCGATCCAGCGCCGGGCGCCGTTGACCGACCTCGCGATCCGCTCCGTCCCGGGAAGAAGCGGCACCAGCAGCGCGACGATCGTCACGAACAGGATCGGCCACGCGAGCCGGCGCCAGAGGTGGTAGTCGATCCGCGAGACGACGCTCAGCGCGAGCAGCCCGATCAGCGCGCCGATCACCTGGCGGAGCGCGAACTCCGCGCCCACGTCCCCCTTCGTCTGGAGGCTGAGCGCCCCGTAGGCGTTCGCGATGCCGAACACCACGAGGGTGGCCGTGACCACCGTCAGGAGCCGGGTCTCCCAGCGAAGCTCGCCCGGATGCCGGGCGACCGGCGCGCTCACAGCGCCTCGACCGCCGCGCGGAATCGGGCCCCGCGTTCCTCGTAGTTCTTGAACATGTCGTAGCTCGAGCACGCCGGCGACAGCAGCACGGCGTCTCCAGGGCTCGCCAGGCGCCTCGCCTCGGTCAGGACCTCGTCGAACGGCCCCGCCTCCACCACCGGCACCGCCCCCTTGAGATCGGCGACCACCAATGGACGCGCCTCGCCGTAGGCCACGACGGCCCGGCAGCGCGGCGCAAGGAGCGGCGCGAGTCGCGTGTACGGCTCGCCCTTGTGCCGGCCGCCGAGCAGCAGCACGTAGGGCCGGTCGAGGGCGCTGAGCGCCACTTCCGTCGAGGCGATGTTCGTCGCCTTGCTGTCGTTGATCCAGAGCACCCCGCCGACTTCCCGCACCGGCTCGAGCCGGTGCGGCAGCGCCCGGAAGCTCCGGAGCCCCTCCGCGAGCGCGGCGATCCCGACTCCCGCCACCGACGCGGCCAGCGCGGCCGCGAGCGCGTTGGCCACGTTGTGATCGCCGAGCAAGCGCAGCTCCGCGCGGGGCAGCAACGGCTCCCCGCCAAGCCGGAGCAACGCCCCGCGCCGGTCGTACCAGCCGTCGGAGCGGTACACCGTCGAGAACCACTGGTGCCTGCCGGGCACGCCGGCCACCATCTTCTGCACTTCCTCGTCGTCGGCGTTGCTGATCCAGATCGAGCCGGGCGAGGCGTTCCGGAAGAGCCGCGCCTTGTCGGCGTAGTACTCCTCGAGCGAGGGATACCGGTCGAGATGATCGGGCGCGAGGTTGGTGAGCACGCCCGCAGCCGGGGCCAGGGTCGGCATGTCGTGGAGCTGGAAGGACGAGAGCTCGACGGCCAGCCAGTCCGGCGGCGAGGATTCGAGTGCGACCTCGCTCAACGGCCGCCCGATGTTGCCGGCGGACCCGGCCCGGAGCCCGCCCGCCTGCAGCAGGTGCGCGATGAGCGCGGTGGTGGTCGTCTTGCCGTTCGTCCCCGTCACGGCGAGCACGCGGGTGCCAGGCAGGCACCGGAGGCCGAGCTCCGCCTCCGCCAGGACCTCGACTCCCGCCGCCCGCGCCGTGACGAGCGCGGCCGCTTCGGGCGGAATCCCCGGCGAGACGATCGCCGCCACGGCGTCCCCGATCCGGGCGAGGTCGTGCCCGCCTGCCTCGGCCGCGATGCCGAGCGCCACCAGTCCGGCCGCCTCGGCCGCCACGCCTGCGCCCTGCCCGGCGTCCGAGGCGTACACTACCACGCCGTGCGCCTTGAGCAGACGCGCGGCCGCGACGCCGCTCTTCCCCAGCCCCAGCACCGCCACCTCGCGTCCGGCGCCGCGCCATGCCTCGAACATCAGCGCACCTTGAGGGTGGCCAGCGCCACCAGCGCGCAGAGGATGCCGAGGATATAGAACCGGGTGACCACCGTGGTCTCCGCCCAGCCGAGTTTTTCGAAGTGATGATGCAGGGGCGCCATGCGAAACACCTTGTGCGCGTCGGCGTACTCGCGGCCCCGGGTGCGCTTGAACCACTTGTACACCGACGTCTGGAGCATCACGGAAACCGCCTCCGCCACGAAGACTCCGCCGATGAGCACCAGGAGGAACTCGGCCTTGAGCAGGATGGCGACCGTCCCGAATGCCCCGCCGATGGCCAGGCTGCCGGTATCGCCCATGAAGACCTCCGCCGGATGCGCGTTGAACCAGAGGAAGCCGAGCGCGGCCCCCATCAGGGCGGCGCAAAAAACGGCGAGCTCCCCGGCGCCGGGCAGGTGGAAGAGGTTCAGGTAGCTGGTGAAGTCCACCCGCCCGAAGAGATAGGCGAACACCGCGAAGGCCGCCGCAGCCACCGCCGTCAGCCCGGTGGCCAGTCCGTCGAGGCCGTCGGTCAGGTTGACGGCGTTGCTCCACGCCGTGATGACGAACACCACGAACGCGACGAAGAGCCACGGCGCGAAGTTCAGCACCAGGTACTTGAAGAAGGGCAGCGTCGTGGCCGTGGCCGGGATCGTACCGACCGGGACGACGGGAAAGAACAGCAGGTAGAGGCCCAGGGCGAGACCGAAGGTGCACTGGCCCGCCAACTTCCACTTGGCCACCAGCCCCCGCGATTTCCCCTGGACGATCTTCAGGTAGTCGTCCAGAAACCCGATCCCGCCCATCCAGAGCGTCGCCAGCATCGCGACGATCACCATGCGGTTGTCGAGCCGGGCCCAGAGCAACGTGGGGAGGATCGTCGCCAGCAGGATGATGAGCCCGCCCATCGTCGGTGTGCCGCGCTTTCCCTGGTGGCTGGCCGGTCCCTCGGCGCGGATGATCTGGCCGATCTTGTGCGCCCGGAGGCGCCGGATGACCCCCGGCCCGATCAGGAACGAAAGCACCAGCGCGGTGACTCCGGCGCCGGCCGCCCGGAAGGCGAGGTAGTTGAACAGGTTGAAGAGGATGAACTGCTTTCCGAGCGGGGCCAGCCAGTAGTAGAACATCGGGCCTCAGCTTCCGGGAGCGACGCGCGGGGTGAGCAGGGGAATAATACGTTCGAGCGCCACGCCACGGGATGCCTTCAGCACCACGAGTTCTCCCCCCGCCAGCCGGGAAGCGAGCGCCGAGCCGAGGGCGGCGACGTCGGGGGCGGTCACGAGGCGATCCCCCAGTTCGGCCCGGTGGGCCTCGAGGGCCGGGACGAATTCACCGACGGCGGCGAGCACCTCGGGCCGGAGCGCCACGAGTTCCCTGGCGACGGCGGCGTGGAGGACCGGCGACTCGGCGCCGAGCTCACGCATGGTCCCCGCCACGAACACCAGCCGGCGTGCGCCGCGCATCGCCTGGGCCGTCGCGATGGCCGCGCGGAATGAAAGTGGGTTGGCGTTGTAGCAGTCGTTGAGGATGGTGAGGCCGCCCGCTTCCATCACCTGTCCCCGCCCGCCGGGAACTTCGAGCAACTCGAGAGCGCGGCCCACTGCACGTGGGTCGAGCCCCAGGTGGATGGCCACCGCCCAGGCCAGCATGGCGTTCGCCGCCAGGTGCCGGCCGGGGAGCGGCAGGGTAAACCGGCCCTGATCCGTGGAGACGGTGGCCCGCCCGGCGGCGTCGAGCGTCACCGACCGCGGGCGCAGTTCGGCACCTTCGAGCCCGGCGGTCACGACGCGGCGGGCCAGCTTGCGCGCACCGGCCGTCAGCTCCGGCGGCTCCGTTCCCACCACCGCCAGCGGGACCCCGTCGACCAGCGAGAGCTTCTCCGCCAGGACGCCCTCGAGCGAACCGAACCCCTCGAGGTGGCCGGCGGAGACGTTCGTCACCACCGATACCGTCGGCTCGATGATCCGGCGGTACTGCCCGATTTCCCCGGGCACGCTCGCGCCCGCCTCGATGACCAGCGCCTCCGTGCCGTCCGGCGCCTCGAGAATCGTCTGCGGCACGCCGATCAGGTTGTTGAGGTTGGCCCGCGTAGCGTGCACCCGGAACCGCGTGCGAAGCGCGGCCGCCAGCATCTCCTTGGTGCTCGTCTTCCCGTTGGTGCCCGTGACCGCCACCACCGGACCCGTGATGGCCCGCCGCCGCCACCGGGCGAGGAGGCCGAGAGCGACCACCGTGTCGGGCACCTCGAAGTACTCGAGCCCCGGTACCCGGCCGGTGCCCGCCTGCACCACCGCCCCGCCCGCCCCACGCGCCGCCGCCTCGGCAAGGTGCGCATGCCCGTCGAACCGCTCACCGCGAATGGCCACGAACAGCGAGCCCTCGGGCAGGGTTCGGGTGTCGGTGGACACCCCGGAGTACTGGCGCGGCGCGCCGGGCGCGGCAGGCAGCTCGAGGGCCTCCCGAATGCTGTCGCTGGTCCAGTTCACGCGCGCCGTCCGAGCAGCGCCGAACTCACGATCTCGCGCTCGTCGAAATGGTGCTTCTTGGTGCCGATGATCTGGTAGGTCTCGTGTCCCTTGCCGGCGAGGAGCACGGTGTCGCCTTCCTTCGCCTGTTCCAGCACGCGCTGGATGGCCACCTCCCGGTCCGTGATCCGCAGGTGCGGCGCCCCGCCCATGCCGGCTTCCATGTCGTCGAGGATCCGCTCGGGATCTTCGGTGCGCGGGTTGTCGGATGTGATCGCTACGACGTCCGCACCCTCGACCGCGATGCGCGCCATCTCGGGGCGCTTCCCGCGATCACGGTCGCCGCCGCAGCCGAAGACCAGGAACAGGCGGCCGGGCGTCAATGGACGAAGGGTCGCGAGCACACGGGTCATCGCGTCCGGCGTGTGGGCGTAGTCGCGCAGCACCACCATCGGGCCGTCGGCAAGCCGCTCCATCCGCCCGGGAACCTGCGGCGCCTCGGCCAGGCGGCGGACGACCTCCTCCAGCGGGAGGCCCAGCGCCAGGGCGCAGGCGGCGGCCGCCAGGGCGTTGGAGACGTTGAATTCGCCCATGAGCGGGATGTGCACTTCGGCGTTCCCATAGGTGCCGGCCAGCCGGAATCGGCTCCCCCCGGCCTCCAGCTTCACTCCCTCCGCACGCACGTCCGCGTCGGGCGACACACCGAACGACACCCGGCGGGGGCCCGGCGGGATGGCCGCCCATGCGGGATCGTCGGCGTTCACGATCTCGACGCCGCCGGGCGCGAGCAACGCGCTCAGGCGGAGCTTGGCCGCCAGGTAGTGCTCCATGGTGCGGTGGTAATCGAGGTGCTCCCGCGTGAGATTGGTGAAGATCCCCGCGGCGAAGGAGAGCCCGTCCAGCCGGCCCTGGTCGAGGCTGTGCGAGGAGGTTTCCATCGCCACGTGGGTGACGCCCCGCGCGCGGAGGGCCGCAAAGGTGGCGTGCAGGTCCACCGGCCCTGGCGTCGTGAGGCTTCCGGCGGTGGACGGCACCGGCTTCCCCGCCCCGTCGAAGGCGCCGAGGGTGCCGATGCTGCCGGCCGTGCGATCAGCGTTGAAGAGGTGCCGAACCAGGCCCGTGGTCGTCGTCTTGCCGTTGGTGCCGGTGATGCCGATCAGGGTCATCGAGGCGGCGGGATCACCGTACCACGCCCGGGCCGCGGCGGAGGCGGCCTTCCGTCCGTCGTTCACGAGGATCTCCGGCACCGTCGCCCCGGCGGATGCCTCCACCATCACGGCCGCTGCCCCGAGCCGCACCGCGTCCGCGACGAACTGGTGGCCGTCCACCGTCGAGCCGCGCACCGCGCAGTAGAGCTGGCCGGCCTGCAGCGCCCGCGTGTCCACCGCCAGCCCGGTCAACTGCGCCGGGCCTCCCGCGACGGACACCAGGACACCCTCACGCCTCAGCGCTTTCAGCAAGTCATCCCAGGACAGCATGATCACTCCGCCCAAAGGTGTACGGTGGCGCCGGCGGGCGCGCTCTCGCCGGCCGCGGGGTCAGACCGGGTGACGCGGCCGGCGCCCACGACCGAGACGCGGAATCCGCGCCGATGAAGCGCGAGCGCGGCGGCGCGAACGCTCGTCCCTTTCACCTGCGGCACCGCGACGGCGGCTGGCTTCGCGGTATCAACGGGGACCGGCCACGGCACCGCCACCCGCGAGGGCGGCGGCTGGTCGCCGGACGGCCGCGCCGCCGACGAAATCGGGGCGGCGGGCTCTGCGGTGTTCAGCCGCGCGCGGTCGAACGCGGCGCGCTTCGAGGCGAGCGCCTGCTCGAGCATCGTCCGCACCACCGGCGCCGCGACTTCGCCGCCGTAGATTTCGCCGGAGTGCGGCGCGTCGATCTTGACGACGACCACCAACTGCGGGTCGTCGGCGGGAAACATCGCGGCCATGGACGCGACGTATTCATCGACGTACCGCCCGTTCTCGAATCGATGCGCGGTGCCGGTCTTCCCCAGGACGCCGTAGGTGCCCACCTGCGCCGCGCCACCGGTGCCGCCGCGCCCGCTCGCCAGCCGCAGGAACTCCCGCAGCCTGGCCGCCACCTCGGGCGACACCGCCCGACGCACCGGCTCCGGCTGGTGCCGATAGAGCACCGTGCCGTCCGGCGCACGCACCTCGCGCACCAGCGTCGGCGTGAGCAGGATGCCATCGTTGGCGATCGCGGCGTAGGCACTGGCCAGTTGCAGCGCCGTGACCTCGAATTCGTACCCCATCGCGACGCTGGCCCGGCTCAGCTCCGGCTGCCACCGGTCGGGCCGGCGAAGCACGCCGCGGGACTCCGAGGGCAGCTCGATGCCGACCGGCGCACCGAACCCGAACCCCCGCAACTGCTCGAACTGCTCCTCCGGACGCAGCCGCTGCGAGAACTTGGCCATCCCGATATTGCTCGACACCTCGATCGCCTGGGCCAGCGTGATCATCCCCGGCTGGGCGTGGACGTCCTTGACGTGGCGCACCCGTCCGTTCGGAAGCGGCATGTCCCACTCGCCGTTCTCGCCGCTCACCTTGTCAGTCGAGTCCACGCGCTCGAGGGAAAGGAGGGCGCCGGCGGTGAAGATCTTGGCCGTCGACCCGGGCTCGAACGGTTCGGTGAACGCCATCAGGTCCGGCTGGCCGTCCTTCTGCGAGGCGACCGCGAGGATCTCGCCGGTGTGCGGGTCGAGAAAAATGATGTCGCCGCCCAGGGCGTCGAACTCCTGTACCGTCTCCGCGAGGCTCTGCTCGGCGATGTCCTGCAGTTCGGCGTCGATGGTCAGGACGACGTCGTTGCCGGGCACCGGGTCCCGCCGAAGCCGCCCCGGCGACTCGTACCGCCGCCCGCGTCGATCCTTGAGAACCACTTCTTCCCCGGGGGCGCCCGTGATCAGCGGTCCGAGGGCGCGCTCCAGTCCGGACGCCGCCTGGCCGTCCGGGCCCACACGGCCGATGACCCGGCCCGCCAGTTGCTGCGACGGATAGATCCGGAGGAAGACGCCCTCGAAGTGCACGCCCCTGAAGTTCCGGAGCGGCTCGACATCCGACGCCGTGTAGGGGCCATAGAAGTAGAGATAGGGCTTTCCCGAGGCGAAGCCGCGTTGCAGAGTCGCCGCGGGGACGCCGAGCTGGCGTGACGCCACCCGGATGAGGGCGGCGCGCTCCGTCACCTCGTTCGGCGCGATGCCGACGCGATAGGACTGATGCGTCACGGCAAGGGGAAGCCCGCGGCGATCGTAGAGGGTGCCCCGGCGCGCCTCGAGCGTCCGCACTTCGGTGCGGGTGCGTGCGGCCTCGGCCGCGTACCGCCCGCCCTGCGCCAGCTGTACCTGGGCCGCCCGTCCCAGCACCACCAGGAACGCAACGCCGAGGACGGCTTGCAGGAGTCCCAGTCGCGCCTGGACCCGGGCCATCAGGGTTCCGCCGCCGGTCCGGGAATCGCGAGCGGCGCCTGCTCGGAGTCCCGGGGGAAATGCAGCTGCAGGTCCTCCTGCGCCTTCTTGCCAAGGACCGGCCGGCTCGACGCCTCACGGATGCGGCGCTCCAGGTCGGCCTCGCGCGACTCGAGCGTGATGCGCTGCTGGCGGAGCTTGGCCAGCCGGCCGGCGGTCCGGATGGCGGAGGTCTGCCGCAACTGGACCGCGGCGGCCACCACGAGGAACAGCGCGAGCCAGAGCATGACCCAATGGCGGCCCTTAAGCGTCATCGGCGACCTGGAAGGTGCGGAGCTTGGCGCTCCGCGCACGGGGGTTGGCGGCAATTTCCTCGTCGGACGGCACGATCGGCTTCCGCGGGATGAGCCGTCCGAGGGGCCGGCCCCGGCAGGTGCAGACCGGCTGCTGCGGGGGGCAGACGCACGCGGCGGCCCACTCGCGGAAGGCCTGCTTGACGACCCGGTCCTCTCCCGAATGATAACTGATCACCGCGAGGCGCCCGCCCGGCCGGAGCGCGTCCCGCAGCGCGGGCAGCGCGCGGGCGAGTCCCGGGAGCTCGTCGTTCACGGCGATGCGGACCGCCTGGAAGAGGCGGGCGAAATCGCCGGGTCCGGAGCGCGGCCCGAGCACCGAGCGGATGGCGTTGACCAGGTCGTCGCTCGTGACGAACGGCGCGTGCGCCCTGCGCCGGACCACTTGGTCCGCCAGGCGCCGCGCACGGCGTTCGTCGCCGTAATCCGCGAAGACCGTGGCGAGTTCTCCGGACGGCGCCGCGTTCAGGAAATCAGCCGCCGTCGGGCCCTCGCGCGACATGCGCATGTCGAGCGGCGCCCCGCGGCGGAAGGTGAAGCCGAGCTGCTCGTCGTCGAGCTGCCGGGACGAGACGCCGAGATCGAGCAGGATGAAGTCCGGGGCATAGGCGGCGATGGCGGCGAGCGCCTCGTCCGAGGCGTAGGGAGCGGAGAGGTACTGGAGTCGGTCTTCGCCGAGGCGGGCGCGGGCCCGCGCGATCGCCTGCGGATCGCGGTCGACGCCGAGGACGGTGGCGCCGGCTTCCCGCAGGGCGGCGGCGTGGCCGCCGTCGCCGAGGGTGCAATCGACGGCGCGGCGCGCGCCCGCCGCCTGTGCCAGCACGGCGTCGAGAAGGACGGGGATGTGGAAGTCGGTCACCGGGTGTCCTGCAACGGGTGCTTCAAAAAGAACACCCCGTCCGCCAAGGCGAACGGGGTGCCGGTACTTCCGGGAGCGGGGCTGACGGGGCTCGAACCCGCGACCTCCGCAGTGACAGTGCGGCACTCTAACCAAGCTGAGCTACAGCCCCCGGTGCAGCACACCATAATAACGGAGGGCCTCCCCCGGTGGAAGCCCTACTTGCAGTATACCTTGATCATCGAGGCCACTCGGGGCTGGTACTGTGAGATGAAGCCGAGGTTCTTGGCCGCATCGGCCGGCTTGGTGGACTGGCCGAGGGTGAACGCCTGTGCGGCTTCGGCCAGCAGGCCCTCTTCCTTTCGTGCGAGTTCGCACGACTTGTTGAGCTCCGCCTCCTTGTCGATGGGCGGCACCTGGAAGAAGGTGGCGAGCCCGAGGAGGTAGTTGGCGGTCGGCGCCACCCGTCCGTCCGGCGCCGCGGCGGCGACGGCCTTGCGCAGCACGTCCGCGGCCAGCGGCAGGTTCTGGCTGGAGGGCTGCAGCAGCGGGAGCGCGCCGTTCGTGAGGATCGCGGCCGCGTTCTCCTTGGCCTGCGCATCGCCATGGGCGATCGCGAAGTCCGTGAAGAGCAGGGCCTCGGAGATCCGCTTCTGCTCGCCGAGCGCCTTGGCGGCCGCCAGGGCCGGCGTGACGGCGGTCGTGTCGATGGTGATCAGGCGGCTGGTCACGGCGATCAGGCTGTCGGTGTTGCCCGAGAGGCTGTACGCGGTCACCAGCTGGCCGAGCAGCGTCGGGTTGTCGGGATACTTGTCGACGCCGACCCGGGCCCACTTGAGGAGGGCGGTCGTGTCGGGCTGCGCCGCGGCGAAGACGGTCAGCTTGAGGAAGAAGGTGGAGTCCGCGCGCGCCGGATCCTCCTGGTACACATGCTCCAGGGACTGGATGGCCTTCGGATAATCGCCGGAGGTGGCGTAGGCGTTGCTCAGCAGGTCCCAGAGATCGGCGTTCGACGGGTCGAGGGCCAGGCCTTCCTTGGCCACCTCGACGGCGGCGTCGGGGCGCCCGTACTGCAGGAAGAGCTTGAACGCCGTCTCCCGCAACGGCTGGTTGGTCGGCGCCGCCAGCAGCATGTGCTGGTAGGCGTCGATGACCTGGGCGCTGTCGTTCACCGATTCGTACTGCACGGCGAGCGCCGTCCACGCGGGAAGGCTCTGCGGGTCGCCCTTTACCGCCATGTCCAGGGCGGCGATGATCTCGGTGGCGGGCGCCTTCCGGTCCATGGCGAGCTGGGCGAGGCAGAACTGCGCGAGCCCGTTCGTCGGGAGGATCGCGATCGCCTTGCGCGCCGACTCCGCCGCCTTGGCGGGCGCGCTGGCGCGCTGGTCCACGCAGCCCTTGGCCTCGTCCGAGGACTTGACCGCGCTGGCGAACGCGTCCGCGATGGCCTCGCCGAACTGCCGGGTCGTCTGGCCCGGCGCCTGCTTCACCGTGACGACGTTACCGGCGTCCTCGTGCACGCCGGCGAGGCGCGCGGTGACCGAGTAGGGCCCCGCCTCGGACTTGCCGATGGTCGAGGTGAGCAGGACACGCGCCTGGAGCTCGAGGGCAAAACGGCGGGCGACGACTGGCGCGAGGAGCGCGTCGGCCGGATACCCGTACTGCGTGAGCGCGTCCTGCATCTGCTTGAGGGGTACGACGCGATACGCGTCGCCGACCACCCGCTCCATCCGGTCCCGCAGTGCGCCGCCGACCTGCACCGCGAGCAGGGAGTCGGCTCCCACGAACGCGTACGGGGTCGCGACCAGCAGCCGCGGCGCCGCGACCAGGGGGGCACCGAGCCGCCGTGCGCCGGAAGGGATCTGCGCGAGCGCCGGAACGGCTGCGGGCATGGCGAGAGCAACGGCGAAAACCAGTCGGGTCAGGCGCATTCCTGCAGCCTCCAGATGTGCATAGCAAGGGAACTGCGTGGGGCCGCGCAACCGCGGCTGCATGGGCGAAGAGGGACTCGAACCCCCGACATCCTGCGTGTAAGGCAGGCGCTCTGACCAGCTGAGCTATTCGCCCGCTCGTCGCCGCCGGGCCGACACGATCTATAGCGCGATGCCCAACGGAAGCAGGACACAGTAGCCGAGGACGAGCAACACCGCCGCCAGGCTCGTGCTTCCGGAGGAGAGAAGCAAGTATCCGGCCGCCAGCGAGACCACGCCGGAGGCGAGGAGAGCCAAGTTGCGGGGCCCCAGCGGGATAGCGCGAGTCAATCCGGGCTTTCTGGCTTGTGACATAGGGGTGGAAGGCTACCCAACGGGGCCGCGATGGTCAAGCGGTCCGACCTCCTCCGGTGGCACTCGGCTGGCCGTTCCGTCCCCTGATCCAGGTCCGGTTTCTCCCTCCGGTTCCGGGAGGTCGGGGGCGACGATCCATCCTTCGTTGAGTGCGAGGCGCCGCGGCCGGTCCCTCCGGCGCCTCGATTCGTACGCCACGACCAGGAGCATGGCCATCCCGAACCAGATGCCGGCGCCGAGGGTCCATGCCACCAGCCCGAATCGGGTCCGGACGCTCCGCCGCCACGCCTCGTCGAAGCGGTCCAGAGTGAATCCCGTCGTCGCGAGCACCGCGTCGCCGAAGTCGACGCCGGCTTCGAGCCGCTCGAAAAGCGGGGTGAGCGTCCCCGTCGGATTGCGGCGCGCCAGCTCGAGCACGGCGGACGCCGCGAGGGCGTAGGCGGCGTCCGCGGAGACGCGCGACGCGCGCAATTCCCCGTCGAGGTCCCGAAGGCCGGGAATGGCGCCCCGCGCGACGGCAAGGTTGACCCCCAGGCGGTCGAACAGGTCCCACTGCCCCGCCGCCACGGTGGCGTAGCCCTCGTCGAACCAGAGCGGCACTCGGCCCCGCACGGCTTCGTGGAGCGCGAGATGGGCGAGCTCGTGCCGCAGCGTGCCCGTCACGTCGCCCGCATCGGCACGCAGGACGATCGTGCGTCCGCCGGGGAAGGCCGCACCCGCCCCCCACCCAGGCAGCCGGCCGCGGGTGAGCCCGGCGAAATCCTGGGAGTCGGCGGCGATGATCAGCCGGAGCGGACCCAGGTCCCGCTCGCCGAGTCCGGGCCACGTGATCGGACGGTCGGCCACCTCGGCCAGACCGGTGGCCAGCGCGGCCTCCGCCGGGCGCGCGACGGCGGTCACCCGCCCGACGGTCGTCACCGAGGCGTCGCCCTGCAGCAGGGCGACGAGGAACATCAATCCGATGAGTGCCGAGGGATGTCGCCTCCGGCCGCCGCGAGGTCGAGCAGCTCGCGGCAACGCTTGCCCCAGGGGTTGAACTTGTTGGCCTTGTGTCCGTCGTTCCACACCTGGCGGGCGTCGTCCTTCCGGCCGGCGAACCAGAGCGAGCGGCCCAGCTCGTAGTAGGCCTCGATCAGGTTGGGTCCGAGGGCGAGCGCCTTGCGGAAGAAGGCCTCGGCGTCCTCGTACATCTCCCGCTCCTGGTAGACGAGGCCGAGGTAGAAGTTGGCGTAGAGCGTCGCCTTGCGGTCGTTGTCGAGCCGGATCGCGCGGGAGAGGTGCTCGATGGCTTCGCCGAAGATGCCCTTCTTGAGGCAGATGTACCCGACGTTGATCCGCGCGAGGGCGTTCGCGGGTTCGCGCATCAGCACCTTGGAAAAGGTGCCCAGCGCCTCGTCGTAGTTCTCCGACAGCATCTGGGCCCAGCCGAGCAGCGACTGGGCCTGGACCTCGTCCGGCGCCAGCGCGAGCGCGCGTTCCAGGGACTGGATCGCGCCGGCGTAATCGCCGAGCGAAATGAGACTCCAGCCCTTCTCGATGTACGTGGAGGCGCCCAGGTGGTCGGCCTGCACCACCGGCCGGGCGCCAGTGAACTGCGGCGCCGGGCTCCCCGCCGTGTCACTGGCGAGTTGCTTGTACCGCTCAACGAGGCCGCGGATCTCCTCCTTGAGTTGGGTCAGCTCCCCAAGCGCGCCGTCGACCCGCTTGAAGTAGGCGATGATTTCCCGCTTGACGGTCGCGCGTTCGGCGCCGGTCGGCACGGCATCGAGCCGCGCCTCGATCGCGCCGTACTCCTCGCGCAGCGCGGTGAGCCAGGGCTCCGTCACTTCGCGGCGCCCTCCAGCTGGAGGCGTTCCTCGCTGCTGAAGAGTTTGCCGGCCTGCAGCAGGACCACCGTGCGGCCCTCCAGCGTCAGGACGCCGAGGATGTACTTGGCGGCGAGCCCGCGCACCATGGGCGGGGACGGCGCGATGCGCCGGCTGTCGATCCGCAGCACCTCGCGGACGCCGTCCACGACCATGCCGACCCGCTGACCGTCCATGGTAACAACCATGACCCGGGTGTCCTCCAGGTGCTGCGCGGGCACCCCGAGCCGCTTGCGGAGGTCCACGACCGGGACGACCCCGCCGCCGTACGGAAGCACACCCTCCAGAAAATCGGGCGCACCGGGCACCGCGGAGGGCGCCTGGAAGCGGAGGATACGGTCCACCTGGGAGATCTCCAGGGCGAACTCCTGCGCGCCAGCCTGGAAGATCACCACCTGTATGTCGTCGCCAGTCGTCATGAACCGCTCTTCCCCCCCAGGAGCCGGAGTCCCAGGGCCTTGAGATCGAGTATCGGAACGAGCATGCCGTCGCGGCGGGCCACGCCCATGGCCCAGGGCAGCGTCTCGCCGGCGGGCACCGGGACGACGTCCTCGGCCAGGACGGCCTCGGCGCCGTCGACTTCGAGGCAGATGCGCTGGCGACCGGCCCGCGCGAGGACACCGATCTCCCCGCGGACCGGCGGGCACTCCCCGCCCCACAGCACGGCGGAGAGACTCACCACCGGGACCAGCCGCTCCCGCACGGCGACGACGCCGCGCAGCGCCGGATCGCGGGTGGGCACCGCGAAGGTCGCGTCGAGGTCCACCACCTCGAGGATCTCGGCCACCTCGAGCCCGATGTCCCGCCCGCCGGCGCGCACCAGCAAGTAGCGGCAATTTCCCCCGTCGCTCATGCGGCGTTCATCCGTGCGAGAAGGACCGACACGCGCGCGCCCACCTCGGCGACCGGCAGCACGAGGTCGGCGCCGCCGGCCTGCTGCGCCGCGTTGGGCATGCCGAAGATCGTGGAACTCTCCCGGTCCTGGGCGATCCCCTTGCCGCCCGCGTCGTGCAACTGGCGGAGTCCTTCCGCGCCGTCGCGGCCGAGTCCGGTGAGCACCACGCCGATGGCGCGGCGGCCGAAGATCAGCGCCACCGAGCGGAAGAGGGGATCGGCCGCGGGACGCACGCCCCAGACCGGCGGCCCCTGGTCGAGCGCGAGCGAGAGGCCATCCGCCTCCTCGCTCACGCGCATATGATAATCCCCCGGCGCGATGTAGGCCGTGTCGGCCACGAGCGGGGCGCCGTGCGCTCCCTCGACGACCGCGAGCTGGCTCTGCACCGCCAGGCGTTCCGCCAGGCTTCTGGTGAACCGGGGCGGCATGTGCTGCACGATCACCACCGCCGCACTGTGCCCGCGCTCGATGCGGGGCACCACTTCCGCGAGCGCGCGCGGCCCGCCGGTCGAGGCGGCGATGGCGACGCAGAACTTGGCGCGGCCCGGCAGCGAAAACTGGCCCGCGGGCGACACGGGGCGGCTCGGCCGGGCCAGGACCGGCAACCGGTAGATATTGGCGGCGCGCGCGGCCCGCAGGGCCTCGACGACCCGGGTCGCGAACCGGTCCTGCGAGGCCCCGTCACGGGCGGACTCCTTCGCCACGAGTTCGACCGCGCCGAGCTCCAGCGCGCGGATCGCTCCCGCCGTGCCCGGCCCCGCATACGAGCTGATGACCACCACCGGCCTCGGCGCCTCCGACATCAGGTACCCGATGGCGCCCAGCCCGTCGAGTTCCGGCATTTCCAGGTCCATCGTGACCAGGTCAGGCTGGAATTCGTGCACCTTTCGGAGGGCGTCCAGGCCATGCCGCGCGGTGGCCACCACCCGAAACTCTCCCGAGCCGTCGATGATCTCGGTGAGCAGCCGCCGGAAGAGCGCGCTGTCGTCCGCGACGAGGACGGTGGGCAGGCTAGAGATAGGTCACGCCCTGGCGCACCGTCGACACCTCGAGCCGGCCGTCCTCCACGCGGAGGCGCACCGTCCGGCCGAAATCCCCGCCGACCGCGCTCCCCACCAGCGGGACGCTGTGATGGGTCAGCGCCGCGCGGACGGCCACCAGGTTGCGCTCGCCCATCTGGATTGTGCCGGCCGGCTGCAGGTTGGTGAACATCGACGCGCCGCCGGCGAGGCGGGCCGTGATCCGTGCCGGCCTGGCGCCGAGGGCGACCATGTCCTGCAGCAGGAGCGGGAGCGCGGTCTGGGGAAACTTGCCCGGGCTCTGGTCGCGGCGGCTGAGCGCCGGCGACGGCAGCAGGATGTGGGCGAGCCCGCCCACCTTCGCCTCCGGGTCGTGAAGCGCGATCGCCACGCAGCTGCCGAGGCCGATCGTGAGCAGCGTGTCTCCCGCGGCGCCGGCCTTGAACTCGGCGACGTGCACGAGCAGTTCACGGGGCGTCATGCGGCCCGCCGGAAGATGCGCTCCCGCGCGTCCACCAGGGTGAGGCGTTCCCGCGCGGGCCCGAGCAGCGTCTCGACCTTGCCGAGGACCAGGATCCCGCCGGGAGCCAGCGCGTCGGCGAACTGGGCGAAGAGATGTTCCTGCATGGGCCGGTCGAAGTAGATGACGACGTTGCGGCAGAGGATGAGATCGTATCCGGTCCCTGGCGAGGGCTCCCGTGTCAGGTCGAGCCGGCGGACCGTGACCAGTTTCCGGACGGATTCGCGCACCTGCCAGCCGTCCTCCACCGCCTCGCAGAACTGCGCCGTGATCCAGGCCGGCGCTTCCACGAACGCGCCCGTGGGGTAGCGTCCGGCCGCCGCCCGCTCCAGGCTCTGCCGGTCGATGTCGGTGGCGTCGATTCGCACGCGATCGGCCCACGCGGGGTGGCCGAGCGCCTCGGCGACCACCGTGCAGAGCATGGCGAGCGTGTGGGGCTCTTCCCCCGAGGCGCACCCGGCGCTCCAGGCGGTGAGCCGGCCGTGCCGTGCCTTCATCAGTTCCGGGAGCACGTCCCGGCGAAGCCGGTCCCAGGTCTCGGGGTTCCGGTAAAAGCGCGTCACGTTGATGGTGAGCGCGTCCTTCAGCTTTTCCCATTCCTCCGGGCGGCGATCGAGCACCCCCATGTACTCCCCGTACGTGTGCACGCCGCACGCCCGCATGCGGACCAGGAGACGGCGCCGGAGGCACTTGTCCTTGTAGGCGTCCAGGGTGAGCCCGGCGTCCTTCGAGACGCGCCGGGTCAGGGCCGCGAACCCCGCCTCGTCGTCCACGATCACGCCGGCACGTCGAGAATCTCGAGGTTGGACCGGGCCAGCTGGTGCCCGGGGTTGAGTTCGGCGGCCCGGCGCCAGCAATCGCGGGCACGGTCGCGGTCGCGGCGCTTGAAGGCGAGGTTGCCGAGCTTGAAATACAAGTCGTCCCCCAGCTCCGGCGCGAGCTTCGCGGCGCGGTCGTAGCACTCCTGCGCGTCGTCATACCGGCCGGCACGGTAGAGGAGGTCGCCGAGGTTCTTGGAAAGTTGCGGAAGACTCGGCTCGTCGGCGAGCGCCGCGCGGAGGAGGCGTTCCGCGCCGGGCAGGTCGCCGGAGGACTCGAACAGCACGGCCAGGTTGTTCCGGAGCACCGGATGCGACGGCCAGGCCTTGGTCCCCTCCTGCGCGACCGCGAGGGCCCGGGGGAGGTCGCCCGACGTCGCCGCCGCGAGCGCCGCCGCCCAGTACCAGAGCGGGGGCACCGGCCGGCTGCCGAGCAACTCGCGCGCCCGTGCCAGCCGGCCCTCAGCCACCTCGGCGTCCTCGCGCTTCAGCGCGACGACGCCCCAGAGCAGCATCGACCGGCTGTCCTCCCGGGCCCGCGACACCGCCTCCCCGCACGCCGCCTCGGCCTCGGCCAGCCGCCCCATCCGCTCGAGTGCGAGGGCGAGATTGTGCAGCGCGGCCGGCCGCGCCCCCGCCTTGTCCACTGCCGCCTTGAACGATTCCACCGCGTCGGACCAGCGCGCCTGCCGAAGCGCGATCAGCCCCAGGTAGAAGAGCGCGGCGCCCTCCGCCGGACGGAGCTCCGCCACCCGGCGAAACTCCCGTTCGGCCTCGTCGAACATGCCGGTCTTGTAGAACGCCACCCCGAGGTTGCGATGCTCTTCGACGCGCGCGTCGTTCACGCGCTCCGACTGCTGCGTGGCGGAGGTCCCCACGCGCCGCACGAACCCGGCGGCCAGGAGCCCGAAGATGGCCTTCCCGACCTCGAACTCGACGAGCCCCGACGCGTCGACGATGTCCTGGACGTCGTTCCGCCCGTCGAGCAGCGGGAGGAGCAGTTCCTGCTCGTCCGAGAGGCGCACGCCGGACGCCTTGAGATGCTCGTGGTCCGCCTCGAAGACGATGTCGAGCGTCGGGATCTTCTTGGCGATGAGGCTCCACTCGTCCACCCGGCGCGCCCCTTCCAGCAGCAGCGACTCCGGGTTGATCGACACGAGGAAGTCCTCGCGCTCGGGACGGACGCCGGCCTCGAAGTTGAACGTGCCGCTGCTCCAGGTGAACAGGAAGTACACCGCCTCTTCGACCTGGACGCGGATGTGATCCTCGAGTTCCGCCCGGGTGATGTGCCCCAGCTCGACCAGGATCTCGCCGAGCTTCCGCTCCCGCTCGGCGGCCTGCCGGTCGACCGCGGCCCTCAGCTGGGCATCGGTGATCCGGCCGGCGCGCACCAGCATGTCCCCGATGCGGTCGCGCCGGTTGACGATGGACGCATAGATGATCCGGCCGTCGTCGAAGTAGGTGTAGCCGAAGTTCTGCCGGTCGGCCACCGCGAGGCAGCCGGTCTTCCGCCCGAGCGCGAGGAGCTGGATGACGTCGGGAAGGCTCGCTTCCTTCAGGCTGCCCTTGATGGCCATCAGCGCCACTCCTCGATGAGCCGCTCGCCGAGGTCGGGCCACTCCCAGACGGTCTTCTCGCGACTCCGGAACCCGCCGGAGGCCCCCGGCGCGACGCCGCTGGTGCGCAGGTCGTCCGCGGTCCGGACTGGGCGCGCCGTCGCCCCCTCGAGGACTTCCCGCGCGAGCGCGACGTCCGGATCGGCGTGACGACTTTCGGCCGCCGTCTCGATGCGCTGCATCAGCGCCTGCACGGCGCGGACCGACTCCGCCGGCCGCCCCGCCAGGTAGCCGACCAGCTCCGCGTCGGCCGCCCCGTAGCGGGCGGTGAGCAGGCGCTCGATGACCGCGTGCCGCACTTCGCGCTCGGGCGCCGGCAGCTGCACCACCAGCCCGCCGGCGAGCCGGCTCGCGAGCCGCTCCTCGAGGCCCTCGATCTCGCCCGGCGGGACCGGGGAGGTGAACGCGAGCTGCGCCTCGCGTTCCTCGAGGTGGTTGAACAGGAGGAACAGCTCCTCCTGCGTCCGCTCGCGGGCGGCGAGAAGTTGCACGTCGTCGAGCAGGAAGGCCGTGACCCGCCGGTAGCGCGCCCGCCATTGCGCGATCCGCTCGCGGTCGATGGCCTCGATCAGTTCGTCGGTGAAATCCTGGGCGTTGAGGCAGGCCACCACCGCGCGCGGCGACGCGAGGAGGAGATTACCGAACGCATTCAGGAGGTGGGTCTTGCCGACACCGGCGCCACCGACGATGACGAGGGGATTGTAGACCGCACCCGGAGCCGCGGCCGCATCGCGTGCGGCGCGCAACGCCACCTTGTTGCCGGGCGATTCCACCAGGTCCTCGAACACCCAGATCGCTTCCGGCGGCGGAGGCGGCGCGCCGCCTTCGCGCGCCCGCGCGAGGAACTCCTCCGCCGCGCCCAGCTCGTCGGGATTCCGGAAGACGGGGTCGGCGGCGAGATCCTCGGCGAGGGCGGCCGTTTCCGTCTCGAGCGCCTGCAGTCGTTCGATGTCCTCCACGAACTTCGCGAGGGCCTGCGCCGGATCGCCGTCCAGCCCCCGCTCGAGGAGCCCGGCCAGCCGGTCGGTGCGGTATCCCTCCCCCTGCCAGCGCGCGACGGCCTCCTCGACGCGACGGCGCCACCCCTCCACTTGCCGGGACAGCGTGTCCGACACCTCGCTGAGGAACGAGCCGAACTCATCCGCCGTCTCGGCGAGCGGGGGCGGCGCTGGTGTCGGCGCCTGGGCGCCGTGGCCCGCGGGCTCGGCGGCCGGCAGGTCCGTCGCCAGCGCGCGCACGCCGAGGATGAGGCGGGCCTGCGCCGCGTCGAGCGGCGCCTCGCCGGCTGCCTGGAAGGCGACGAGCCGGTTGAGGGCGCCGACCAGCTCGCGAACGCTGTCGAGCGCCAGTTGCGCCACCGCGTCCAATACGCCCGGCGCAAAGGTCGCGTGCCGCTCCTCGGCCTTGCGCCGCAGGATCGCGACTCGCGTCTCGTAGTCCGGGGCGGCGATGTCGATGACGAGCCCGCCCGCTACCCGGCGGAGCAACCGCTCGTCGAGGGCCTCGATCTCCGCCGGCGGGCGGTCGCTGGTGAGGACGATCTGCCGGCCGGCCGACTGCATCTGGTCCACCAGCCGGAGCAGCTCCGCCTGGGTCTCGCGGCGGTGCGTCAGGAACTGCACGTCGTCGAGGAGCAGGAGGTCGGACTCGGCAAACCGCCGGCGGTACGCCTCGCCCTGCCCCGCCCCGACCGCGGTGTGATAGGCCTCGACGAAATCGTCGAGCGTCACGTATTCCACCGTGAGCGCCGGGTTGACGGCGCGCGCGGCGTGCCCGATGGCCATCAGCAGGTGCGTCTTGCCGAGGCCGGGCCGCGCGTAGATGAAGAGCGGGTTGTACGCGCTGCCGGGAGACTCCGCCACCGCGCGCGCCGCGGTCGCGGCGAGCCGGTTGGCGGCCCCGACGACGAAGCCCTCGAACCGCAGCTGGGGGCTGAGCTGGCTGGTCACGCCGCCGGGCTCCCCGCGGCCAGACGCTGCAGGACCAGTTCGGAGATCCCCTTCAGCGTCTCGAAGACCCCGTGGCCGTGCAGGCAGTCCGCGCCGAAGCTCCGCACGCCGCGGAAGTTGAGCGCGTCGTCCAGCTCGGCCGGGCTCAGGATGAGGTCCCGCGGGAGGTCCTGCTTGTTGTACTGGAAGACCACCGGCAGCTGCCGGATATCGACGCCCTGGGCGAGCAGGTTCTCCTGCAGGTTCTGCAGGCTCTCCACGTTGTCGTCGTACCGGCGGGCCTGGCTGTCGCCCACGAAGACCACGCCGTCGGCGCCCTGCAGCACCAGCTTGCGGGTGGCGTTGTAGTACACCTGCCCCGGCACGGTGTAGAGCTGGAACCGCGTGGTGAAGCCGCTGATGCTGCCCAGGTCGATGGGCAGGAAGTCGAAGAAGAGCGTGCGGTCCGACTGCGTGGCGAGCGACACCATCCGCCCGCGCCGGCTCTCCGGCACGCGCCCGTAGATGTACTGCAGGTTCGTCGTCTTGCCCGACCGGCCGGGCCCGTAGTAGACGATCTTGCAGGTGATTTCGCGGGTCGTGAAGTTGACGAGCGACATCCGTTACCGTCCGAAGAGCGAGCGCAGGCTCGCGTTGAGTTCGTCCTCGAAATCCGCCGCGAGCACGTCGCGGGCGGGCGCGACCTGGGGCGCGGCGGCCTTGAGCTCCTGGACCAGCCGGCCGAAAAACAACTGCACGAGGCCGAGCGAGCTGTCGCGGTCGTAGACCACGAGCCCGATCCAGCGGCCCTGGGGAAGGTCGAAGGCCGAGAGGAACAGCCCGCGCGTCTGGCCGGGGTGGGAGACCGCCCGGGAGGCGCCCGAGGCCGTCAGCCGCCCAAGCTCCTGGGTGGAGGCCATGATCGCGGCCCCGAGCGCCGCCGACGACATGACGTCGAGCGCGCGCGTGAAGCCGTGCTGGGCCACCACCTGCCCGGACGACGTCGTCAGCAGGACGAGCCGGGCCGACGACTCGGCCAGGAATTTTTCCAGCGGCGCGCCCACCCAGGGCTCGATGACCCGCATCAGGCCAGCTGCTCCGCGGCCCGTCGCAACTCCAGGCGGACCAGGCCGACGTTGACGTCGGCGTCCGTCACGGCCACCACGAGCAGGTCGCCGGCCGCCGGCACCGCGAGCAGCGCGCCCCGTTCCGCCTGCAGGTGCACGAAGGCCGGCCTCATCCGCCCCGCCGCCTCGATCGCGCGGCTCAGGCGGACGACGACCCCGGCCATCAGCGCCGCGACCGCGGCGCCGTCGATCCCCTCCATCGACGCCTCCGCCACCACCAGGCCCTCCTCGGACGACACGACCATGGCCCCCCGGACGCCGCGTACCCGGGTGACCGCTTCGAGGGAGGCCACGAGTCCGGTCTTCACGCCGGACGCTCCAGCCAGGCGCGAGCGGCCGAGGCGGCCCGGTCCGCCTGCCAGGCCAGGCGGCCGATCGGCACGCTGTTGTCGCGGACCAGCAGCAGGAGCGACTCGGACGTGGGCGCGGAGAGAAAGAAGTTCGCGTCGCCCGATTCGGCGGCGATGCTCTTCCAGGCACCCAGCTCCAGCAGGCGAACGGCGCGGGAGGCGTCCTTGAACACGCCCGCCAAGTGGGCCGCGACGGCGTCGCCGACGGCCGCCCCGCTCGGCGAAGTGAGTCCGCCGCCCAGCCGGAGCCCATTGCCGTCGAGGAGCAGCAATCCGTCGCGCGCTCCCTCGAGGCCGGCGAAGATGGCGTCGTCGGCCTCCGCGGGGAGCTCCGGGAGTTCGGCGATCGCCGACTCCGTGGCCGCGATCATGGCCTCCGGCGTAGGGGCGGGCGGAGGCGTCGCGGCCGGGGCTTCCCTGGCCGCGAGGGCCTCCCGCACCCGGGCGACGGCCGCCGCGACCCCCTCCGCCCCGGGATCGGCAGCCTGCGCGGCGGCCAGGTGCTCGAGCGCCTGGGGGAGTTCGCCCGCCACGAAGTAGAGGAAGCCGATGCCCTTGTGCGCGCCCGCGTGCCCCGGGTCGAGGCGGAGCGCGATGTCCCATTCGTCAAACGCCCGCTCGAGGTCGCCCTGGTCGCCAAGGACGCGCGCCAGCAGGTCGTGCGCGTCCGCCAAATCGGGGTACCGCGTGAGCCCGGCGACCGCGACCTTCTGGGCGGCCTCCAGCTGCCCGCGGCGCCGGAGCGCTTCCCCCAGCGGCAGGAAGACGAGACTGGACGGGTCGGCGGCCAACTGGGTCGTCAGGACCCGGATGTCCTCGTTATTGCTCACGGCGTCCTCCCAGTGCCTCCTTGAGGGTCACCACCGCGGCGCGCCACCGTTCGACGACGCCGTCGCGCCCGCGCTCGCTCGCGGGCAGCGGGTCGAGCCCGCTCCACCGCGCCCAGGCCTCCAGCGCCGCGCCGAACCGCCCGCGCCCGACCTCGGCGAGCCCGAGCAGCCGAAGCGCCGGGCCGGAGTGCTCGTCACACCGCAGCGCCTGGGTGAGTCGCGCCACGGCCTCGTCATAGCGCGCCTCGGCGAGCAGCACGCGGCCCAGCACCAGGTGCGATGCAGCGTCCTCGGGGAACGCCAGCACCGCTTCCTCCGCGGTGAACCGCGCGCGCGCCACTTCGCCCAGCAGCAGCGCCTCTTCCGTGGTCGACACGAGGACGGCGAGGTCGTGCACCACTGCGTCGCCCTGCCCCGCCGTCACCACCTCATCCAGCACGATAATACCGGAGACGGCGAGACCGAAGAGCGTGCGCGCCACGTCGAAATCCGAGCGCCCGAGCCGGGACGCCATCGTCCTGACGTCGGCTTCCCCGTCGATGCCGGCGAGCACCTCCCACTCGAACGGCAGCAGGTCGAGCTGGACGCCCTCTCCCTCCTGTGCCGCGGTGAAGCGCGGGACGACGCCGAGGTGCGGGACCTTGGCCTCGATCCGGGACCACTCGTCGATGCGCCGCGCCGATTCCATGAGCAGCGACTCGGTCGGGATCCGGACTGTGGCCTCGCCGAGCGACGGCGGCAGCGGCCCGTCCTCGAAGGAGAAGTAGCCCTCCGACCAGCTGATCAGCTCAAAGATGACCTCCTCCACCTGGGCCCGGATCTGGCGCTCGAGCTCCTTCCGCGAGAGGGCGCCCATCTCGACCAGGATGTCCCCGAGCCGGTGTCCCGACCGCGCCCGCTGGATGCCCACGGCGGCGGCCACGTCCTCTTCCTTCACCTTGCCCGAGCGGACCAGGAGCGCACCCAGCGGATGGGGGTTGCTCCGGATCTCGGCGGCCACCACGCCGCCGGCCTCGAAGTAGACCACGCCGGCGTTCTGCCGCAGTTCGGAGGACACACGGAGCACCCCCGTCTTCCGGCCCAGGTCGAGCAGCTGGAAGACGTCGTGAATCTGGAGTTCCTTCAGCGGGCCTTCGATCGGCACCGGCTACTCCGCCTTCGCGGTGAAGATGTGGACCAGGTCCCGGGTCGATCGCAGCTGGCTTCGCGCGGCGGCGGCCAGCGGGCTGCTGGGGTCGGTGCGCACGAGCGACTCCCACTGTTCCGAGGCCTCGCGGTAGCGGCGGGCGCGCACCAGCGCCGCGCCGTAGGCCAGCCGCGCGCCCTGGGACTCGGGGTCGAACCGAAGGACCCGCTCGAACGCCTCGATCGCCTTGTCGACGCGCCCGTCGTCGAGGAGCAGCTCGCCGAGGAGGGTGAGCGCCTCGAGGTCCCAGGGGTCGGCGCCGAGCAGCGCGATGAGCGGCGGCATGGCCGCCGCGGCGCTGTCCACCTGCCGGAGCAAGCGGGCCAGCGCCCGCGCGGCCTCGGAGTAGGTCGGGAGCAGGTCGAGCGCGCGCTGGTAGGCCAGCCGCGCGCCGGTCCAGTTCTGCCGTTCCTCCTCCAGCGAGCCCAGCTCGAGCCAGACCTGCACCAGCCCGCTGTCGATCTGGAGCGCGGCCTGGTAGGCGTCGAGCGCCGCCTCGCGCTCGCCGAGGCGCCGGGATACGCCGGCCTGGAGTTGCAGCAGGTCGGCCCGGCCGGGGGCCCGGGACTGCGCCTCCCGCAGGGCGTCGAGCGCGCGCACCGGATCGCCCGTGGCGAGGCGGACGCGCGCGCAGGCCACAAGCGCCTCGACGTCGGTCGGCGCGAGCTGGGCCAGCCCTTCCGCGGCCGCGGTCGCGTCAGAGGCACGGTTGAGCGAGAGCAGCGAGCGCACTTCGCCGAGGAGGGCGCTGACATCGGCCGGGTCCGCGGTGCGCGCCTCCCGGTAGCGCTCCAGCGCCTCGCCGTGCAGGCCCCGCTTGCCGAAGATGTCCCCGAGCAGCACCGCCACCCGGGCGCGGGAGGCCCCGCGCGCGACGGCGCGGGTGAGTTCCGCCGAGGCGAGGTCGAGGAGCCCCTTGCTGATGTAGTCGCCCGCCAGGGCCAGGGCCGCCTCCTCCGCGGCCGGCGGCGCCGGCGGCGCCGGTGCTGCAGGAGCGAGGTCGTCGAAGATGCCCTCGAGCAGCGCGGGGTCGAAGACGAACGCGTCCCCGAGGTCCGCGCCGGTCACGTCGGCGGAAATCTCCGGCACGATGGAGATCATCGGGTCTTCGTACTGCAGGTCGATGGAGAGCTGGAACTTCTGCTGGATGTAGTACGGCTCCAGCTCGAGGGCGCGCTTGGTGGCCCGCAGGGCGCCGTCGAAATCCCCGAGCTGGCTCAGGGTGAAGCTCAGGTTGTAGTGCGCAGATGCGTAGTCGGGCGCGGCGTCGACCGCGCGGGCAAAGGCGTTCTTGGCGTCGGCGTAGCGGTGCAGCTCCATCAGCACGAGGCCGATGCCGTTCCACGCCGGCGCGTTGTCCGGGTGGTCGGCGAGCACGGCGCGGTAGGTCTCCAGTGCCGGCTGGAAGCGCCGGAGCTGCATCAGCAGCAGCGCGAGGTTCAGCTTCGGCGCGGCGAGGTCGCGCCGGACCTGGAGCGCCGCGCGGAACGCGGCTTCCGCCTCGCCGGTGGCCGGCTCGTGCGCCAGCAGGACGCCGAGGTTGTTCCAGGCCAGCGCGTAGTCGCTGTCCAGGGAGATGGCGCGCTCGTAGGAGTCGCGCGCGGCGTCGCGGCGGCCGGCCTGGTGCAGGCAGACGCCGCGTTCGTTCCACACCTTCGGCGAGTCGGCGTGTTCCTCGACGAGGGCGTCGTAGAGGTCAAGGGCGCTGGTGAGGTCGCGCCGGAGCAGGTGGACTTCCGCCATGGCCTGCAGGGTGAGCCGGCGGTCCTCCCCGTGGTCCAGCGCGAGCCGGTACTCCTTCAGCGCCTCGGGGTAGTAGCCCTTCTGCCGGAAGGCGAGCCCGAGATTGAAGTGGGCCAGCGTGCCACCCTCGACGAGCGCGGGCCGCATCGCATCCGCCAGGAAGTGCCGGCTCGGCGCCGAGCCGTCCTCCGGGTCGGCGATGGCGAGGTTGGCCTGCGCCCGCCCGAGCGTCGGGTTGAGCGCGATGGCGCGCTTGGTGGAGGCGCGGGCGTCGTCGTGCAGCCCCATGTCGCCGAGCACGAACGCGAGCAGGTAGTGGGCGTCGGCGTAATCGGGGTTCCGGTGCACCGCCTGGCGGAGGGTCTCGAGCGCGGCCTCGTTGAGCCCGCGGTTGTACAGCGCCTCGCCGTAGTAGAAGAGCGCGACCGCGCTGTCGGGGTCCTGTTCCGCCGCGCGGCGGAACCACTCCTCCGCCACCTCGACGCGTCCGCGGGTCTTTTCCGCCAGGCCGAGCTGCAGGAGCGCGGGGATGTCGTCGGGGTGCCACGCCAGGAGCGCCTCGAACTCGGCGACGGCCTCGTCCACGTGACCGAGGGCGGCATAGGCGCGGGCCAGCTCCCAGCGGGCTTCGCGGTCGCCGGCGCTCCGCCGGAGCCGCTCGCGAAGCTCGGTGACCCGGCGGTCGTAGTAGCCGGTGGCGCGATAGGTGATCTGGAGGTTGCCCTGCGCCACCTGCATGCGCGGGTCGAGTTCGAGCGCGTGCGAAAAAGCGGCGATGGCTTCGGGGATCAGGCCCTTCTGGTAGTACAGGACCCCGAGGTTGTTGTGCGCCCCGGCGTCGGACGGGTCAATGCGGCGGGCGAACGACCGGAGGACCGCAAGGTCCCGTTCGGGCAGCGCCGGACCGCCCATCGGTCAGCCGACGCGGATGGCGTCGAAGATGGCCCGCAGCGACGCCAGGTCCGGCAGGAGGAGGAAGTGCCCCTTGAGGTTGGAGGCGCCGCCGTCGAACTGGAACTCGCTTTCCACGCAGAACACGTAATCGCGCTCCGAGCCGAAATTGAGGTAGGTCGACGTCAGCACCGCCGCGCTCAGGTCCACCACCAGGCTCGGCACCGAGGGGACCAGCATCATGCCCATGAAGTCGCTCAGCGCGGTCAGGTAGGCGCTGCTGAGGATGTTGCCGACTTCCTTGATGCCCGACTGCTCCATCACGCCCAGCTCGGTCGTGGTCCCGATCGGTCGCCGCAGCAGTATATCGCAGAGCGCATAGGCCGACGATTCCGGGAAGAGCAGCAGCGTGCGCCCGGTGAGGTCGCCCATCATGTGCATGAGCACGGCGGCCACCACCTCGGCGGGGTCGCCGAGGACCTCCGGCACTTCCTCGAGGGGCGTGACCGTCACCTGGGGCACGCTGATCATGATCTTCTTGTTGGTCATCTGGGACAGCGCCGTCGCGGCATGCCCCGCCCCGATGTTCGCGACCTCCTTGAGGGCGTCGAACTGGAGTTCCTTCAGGTCGCGCACGTCTTCCATACAGGTCTCCCTAGACGAGGGCCGCGGCATCGAGGATCAGCGCCGGGGTGCCATCCGCGAGGATCGTCGCACCGCTGAAGAGCGGCGGCGTCCCGCGGGGCGCGTCGAACGGCTCCACCACCACTTCCTGCTGTCCCATGAGGGCGTCCACCACCACCGCCGAGCGACGGTCGCCCACCTCGAGCACCAGCCCCGGCCGCCGGCGGGGCACCTCGCCGCCGTCCGCGCCGAGCAGCGTCCGCAGGTGGACGGTCGGGATCACGCGGTCCCGGAGCACCAGCGCCTCCCGGCCCTTGACCGAGGTGGTCGGCTGCGAGTCGAACTCCACCGTTTCGGCCACGTACGACAGCGGCAGCAGGTAGCGCTCCGTCCCCACGCGCGCCGTCAGCACGCGCAGGATCGCCAGGGTGAGCGGAAGCCGGAGGGTGAACGTCGTCCCCTGTCCCGGGGTGCTCGCGATTTCCACGGCGCCGCCGTGCGCCCGGACGCGGGTCAGTACCACGTCGATGCCCACGCCCCGTCCCGACACGCTGCTGACCCGCTCCGCCGTGCTGAACCCGGGGCGCCCCAGGACCTTGAGCAGGAGGTCGTCGGTCAGGGCGTCGATTTCCGGGCCCACCACGCCCTCGCGCTTGGCCTTGGCCAGGATGGCGCGGCGATCGATGCCGCGGCCATCGTCCTGGATCCGGATCGCCACGCTGCTTCGTTCCCGCGTGGCCGAGAGCACCAGGCGCCCCTCGGACGACTTGCCCTGCCGCTGGCGCTCCTCGGGCGACTCGAGGCCGTGGTCGACGGCGTTGCGCAACAGGTGCAGGAGCGGGTCGCCGAGTTCGTCGAGGATGGCCCGGTCGAGCTCGATGCCTTCCCCTTCCATCTCGAAGCGCACCTGCTTGCCGAGCTGCCGGGCCAGGTCCCGCACCGGGCGCGGGAAGCGATCGAACACCTGCCAGACGGGCGTCATCCGGGCTTCGATGATCTCGGACTGCAAGTCGGACACCAGGCGGCTGATCCGCGCGCCGAGCGCCTCGAGTTCGCTGCCGGGCTGATCGACCGCGAGTTCCACCAGGCGATTCCGGGCGACGACCAGTTCGCCGACCTGGCTCATCAGCGCGTCCAGCCGCCGGCGGTCCACGCGGACCTGCCCGCTTCGTGCCGCCGCCGGGAGCGTTGCCGCGGGCGCCGCGGCCGTCGGCACCCGCCACTCGGCGGTCTGCATCGTGTCGGCGTCCACCGCCACGCTGGCGATGTCGCCCGCCGACTCGATCGCGGCGATGATCTGCGCCTCGGTGCCGGGCGCGTCGAGGCGGAAGGTGAACCGGCCGTCGAACCCGGGCGCGTCGAAGGTGGTGGACGGCGGCACCACGCCCGTCACCTTGCCCAGCGCCTCCGCTTTCCGGAGCGCGAGGTGCGCCCTCGCGCCGAGGAGCGGCGCATCCGGCCGGACTTCCACCCGCACCACGCGCCCCGCTTCCTCGCCGAAATCCGCCAGCGTCCTCGGCGCGGCGGCCGGGGATGCGGGAGCCGCAGGCGCGGTGGTGGCCTTGCCCGCGGCCTTGCCGGTCGCCTTGCCGCCGCGCGCCCGCTTGGGCGATGCCGGCGCCGGCGCGGCCGGCGCCTCGGCCGCCGCTTCCAGCGCCGTGGGGAGCTCACCGGGATCGAACCCCGCGTCGGCACCGGCCGCCGCCTCGTCCACGCCGCGCTCGAGCGCATCCACGGTGCGGAGCAGGAGGTCGACCACGGACGCATCCGCGGGGGCGCGCCCGCCGCGCACCGCGTCGAGCAGGTGTTCGGCGCGATGCGCCAGCTCGGCGAGGCGCACGTAGCCCATCGTCGCCGCCATCCCCTTCATGCTGTGGATGGCGCGGAAGAGCCCGTCCACCGCCGCCGAGGACCCCGGCTCCCGCTCCCACTCGAGCAGCAGCCGATTGCACGTGGTCAGGTGCTCACGGCTCTCGGCGAGAAAGAGGGCGGCGTACTTGTTGAGATCCATCCGGTCAGCCGAGGACGCGCTGGACCGCCTCGAGTACCCGGGAAGGCTGGAAGGGCTTGACGACGAAATCCTTGGCGCCGGCCTGGATCGCCTCGACCACCAGCGCCTGCTGGCCCATGGCGCTGCACATGAGGATCTTGGCCTCGGGCGATTCCCGGCAGATCTCGCGCACCGCGTCGATGCCGCCCATGTCGGGCATGACGATGTCCATCGTCACGAGATCGGGCTTGAGCTGGCGGTATTTGTCCACCGCCTGCACCCCCGTCTCCGCCTCGCCGACCACCTCGAATCCGGCCTGCGTGAGAATGTCGCTGATCATCGTCCGCATGAAGATGGCGTCGTCGCACACCAGGACCGTGTGGCTCACAAGTCTTTCTCCAGGCGTCTAGGAGGGACGTGAAATTGGGCGATCGCCGCCGGCGGCGGCGCTGAGTAACGGGGCAAGCAGGGCGTCGAGGTCCAGCACCACGAAGTGGCGACCCTCGCGCCGCCCGACCGCCTTGACCAGGCGGACATCCACGCCCGGGAGCGCCTCGCGGGCTTCCAGCTGCCCGGCCGGCATTTCGAAGAGGTCATCGACTCGCCCGACCGAGAGGCCGAGGCGGCGTGTGCCGATGTCCACCACCAGCAGGGCCCCCTCGTGCTCCGGATCGGCGGCCCGTCCGAGGAGCCGGTGTCCGTCCACGACGGTCAGGAGGGTGCCCCGGACGTTGACCAGGCCGAGGACCGTATCGGGAGCGCCGGGGATCCGGGTCGTGGGGAGAGGCGAGAGGATCTCGCGGGCCCGATTGGCCGGGATCCCGCAGGCCAGATCGCCCACCTGAAACACGACCACGCGCACTGCCTGGGAGTCAGCCATCTCTATTAAAGAAAAGAAGATAGCGAAGAGCCTCGGTGGGAGCAACAGAGACCGACGAGCCCGCCGCGAGGACCAGCGCCTCCCGGAGATCCTCCGGCCATTCGGAACGGAATTCCAGGGGGGCTTCGGTGACCGGATGCTGGAACGAGAGCAGGGCCGCATGGAGCGCCTGCCGCGGCGCGGCCCGCTCGACCGCCTCGGCGATCTGGCGGGCCTGGCCGGAGATCCGGCGGCTGCCCCCCGCACCGTACACCGGATCCCCGATAACCGGGTGGCCGATATGCGCCAGGTGGACGCGGATCTGGTGGGTCCGCCCCGAATGGAGCTCCAGCCTGAGAAGGTCCGCCACCTGGAAGCGGGCGATGCACCAGGCGTCGGTGCGCGCGGCGCGGCCCTCGGCGAGCACCGCCATCCGCTTCCGGTCGGTGGGGTGACGCGCCAGCGGAGCGTCGATCCGGGTCGGGCTCTCGTCGAGGTGGCCCCACACGAGTGCGGCGTAGACCCGCCGGATCTTCCGGGCCGCCAGCATGTGCCCCAGCCGGCGATGCGCCAGGTCGGTCTTGGCGACGAGCATCAGCCCCGAGGTGTCGCGGTCGAGGCGATGCACGATGCCGGGCCGTCCCTCGGCGCCGCCGGACAGTGTCGTGCCGCGCGCCACCAGCGCGTTGACCAGGGTGTCGTCCCAGTGCCCCGGCGCGGGATGAACGACCAGCCCGGCGGGCTTGTCGATGACCGCCAGATGCTCGTCTTCGTACACGACGGTGAGCGGGATGTCGGCCGGAAGGAGTTGGCGCGGCGGCTCCGACTCCGGCAGGGTGACCACGACGACGTCCCCGCGGACCAGCACCCGTGAGGCGCGGGCGGTCACGCCGTTGACGGTCACGCGCTTGTCGGCCACGAGACGCGCGGCCTGGGTGCGGGAGTATTGGAGCTGGTCGGCGAGGAAGCGGTCGAGCCGCTCGGTGCTCTCCGGGAGCACCGTGAAATTCCGGGGAGTCGCCATCGGGCCGGCCTCAGCCGGCCGAGGCGGCTTCGTGCCGGGCGTGGCGGCTGTCTTCGATCCAGAGCGAGATGGCCAGCGCGACCGCGCCGCAGCTGACCGCCATGTCCGCCACGTTGAACGTCGGCCAGCGGAGGGTGGCGAACCCGAAATCGAGGAAGTCCACCACCCCGTTGGCGCTCCGGATCCGGTCCACGAGGTTGCCGGCCGCACCACCGGCCACCAGGCCGAGCGCGAGCTGGCGGAACCGGTCTCCTGCCGGCGCGGCGAAGGACATTCGCGCCAGGATGACCACCGCGCCCACCGCCAGCGCAAGAAAGATCCACCGGGAGTACGGCCCGAGGTGGAGGCCGAAGGCGGCGCCCTGGTTGTACACCAAGTGCAACTGGAACCAGTCGCCGGCCACCGGGATGCCGGTCGTGCGCGGCAGGTAGGCCTCGGCCGCCGCCTTGGTCACGGCGTCGAGGAGCAGCACGAGCAGGGCCGTCCCGAAGAACAGCCTCCGCTCACCGCCGCTTGGCATCCTCTTCCTTTTCCTTGCAGCTGATGCAGAGCCGCGCGTGGGGCAGCGCGTCGAGGCGCTCGAAGTTGATGGCGGATCCGCAGCTCTCGCAGGTCCCGAACCCGTCCGGGTTGTTGTACAGACGGCGCAGCGCCTGGTTGACGTGCCAGAGGTACCGGCCCTCCTTCGACGCCATCAGGAACTGCTTTTCGCGCTCCATGGCGTCGGTACCCTGGTCGGCCATGTGGAATGAGTAGGAGGAGAGGTCGCCGTCGGCGCCCTGCAGCGTGGCGTTGAACGACTCGTCGTAGTGACCGAGCTCCTTCATCACCCGCGCCCGCTCCTCGACCAGTCGCTTTTCGAAGTAGGTCAATTGCTTCTTGTTCATGCCCTGTCCGTGTGTGAGTGCCGGCCTCATGGCCGATCGTCCTGTCGTTGAATTCCGATGACCGCCTCGAGACCGTCGAGGGTGACCGTCTGCTCCCGGTCGGGTCGGTCGGCCCGCCTCCCCACCGCGAGTTCACGGGCCAGCGTCTCGCCCCGGATGAACTCCGCATGCGTCTTCACGGCCTCCAGCAGCCCCGGCGCCCCGTCGATCGCAAGCGCGACCCGGGTGGTGATGTCGTAGCCGGCCTCCTTGCGGAGGCGCTGGATCCGGTTGACGACCTCGCGCGCCAAGCCTTCCTGCCGAAGCGCCGGCGTCAGCGCCGCATCGAGCGCCGCCACGAATGGTCCGTCACTCTGGACGGCCAGGTCGCTGGCGACCTCCCGGCTCACCACCACATCCGCGGAAAGATACTCAAATCGCGTCCCGTTTACCTCGACCGTGGCCGTCCCCCCCGCCTCCAGCTCCCGGAGCTGGGCCGGGGAGAGGTGGGCGGCAGCGGCCGCCGCCGCGGGCGTTTCCTTGCCGTACCGCTTGCCCAGCTCCCGGAAATTGGGCTTGGCGCGGAGGGTCACGAGGTCGGCGTCGGACAGGACGACCTCGACCGATTTCACGTTGACTTCTCGGCTGAGCAGGTCGAGCAGCGATTCGAAGACCGGGCCCTGGACCCCCGTCGGCACGGCCACCAGCATCCGGCCGAGCGGCTGGCGGACTCCGAGCCCGACCGCCTCCCGCGCCGCGCGGGCCAGGGAGGCAAGCCGCCGCACCGCGTCCATGGCCGTCTCGAGCGCCGGGTCGCGGGTGCCGCCGGGAGCCGGGAACGCGGCCAGGTGCACGGAAGTCTTTTCGAGCGCCCGGTGGATCCAGTCGGAGACGAACGGCGCGGCGGGCGCCAGCAGCCGTGATACCGTCACCAGGCAGGTGTGCAGGGTGGCCAGCGCAGCAGGATCGGCTTCGCGATCGGGCGCCCAGAACCGTGGGCGGTTGAGGCGGACGTACCAGTTCGAGAGATCGTCCACGACGAAGTTCATCACGGCCCGCGTGCCCGCGGTGACGTCATACCCTTCCCACGCGGCGTTGACGGCGTCCACGGCGCCCGCGAGCCGGCTCAGGATCCAGCGGTCGGCCAGCACGGGGGACGGCGCCGCGGCCGGATCACCCGGCTGCCACTCCCCAGCGTACTGCGCGAAGAACCGATAGGTGTTCCGCAACGTGTTGACGAAACCGCCGGCCACTTCGGGGATGGTGCGGGCGTCGAACCGCTTCGGCAGCCAGACCTGGCTGGACACCAGGAGGTAGAGTCGCACCACGTCCGCCCCGTACTCGGCGAGCAGCTCGGTCGGGTTGACCACGTTGCCGCGGCTCTTCGACATCTTCTGGCCCTCGGCGTCGAGGACCAGCTCGTTCACGATCACGTGGCGATAGGCCGGCGCGTCGAAGGCCGCGGTGGAAATGGCCAGCAGCGAGTAGAACCACCCCCGGGTCTGGTCCACCCCCTCGCAGATGAAGTCGGCCGGAAAGTGCGCCGCGAACTCGGCCTCGTGCTCGAACGGGTAGTGCCACTGCGCGTACGGCATCGACCCCGAGTCGAACCAGGTGTCGATCACCTCGGCCGCCCGGGTCATCCGGCCGCCGCACTCGCAGGCCCAGCCGTACTCGTCGATGAACGGCTTGTGGGGGTCGAACCCCGCGGGGAGCGGCGCGCCCCAGCGCTCGGCCAGCTCGGCGTAGCTGCCGATGACGGCGACGTGCGCCGGGTCGCGGTCGCAGCTCCAGACCGGGAGCGGCGTGCCCCAGTAGCGGTCGCGCGAGAGCGCCCAGTCCACGTTGTTGGCCAGCCACTCCCCGAACCGCCCGGAGCCCACTTCCGGCGGGTGCCACTCGACGCCGCCGTTCAGCTCGAGCATACGGTCGCGGAGCGAGGAGGTGCGGACGAACCAGGAATCGCGCGCGTAGTAGATGAGCTTGCTGCGGCAGCGCCAGCAGTGCGGATAGCTGTGGATGTACTGCTCGGTCAGGAGATGCCGGCCGTCCGCCTTGAGGCGGCGGATGATCAGCTCGTTGGTGTCATCGGCGGTGACGAGCTTGCCTTCGAGCTCGGGCCAGGTGGTGCCTGCAAAGGTGCCGTCGGCCGCCACCGGGCGCAGCAACGCGAGGCCGTGCGCCTTCCCGGTGGCGTGGTCGTCGGCCCCGAAGGCCGGCGCCATGTGCACGATGCCGGAGCCGTCCTCGGCGGTGACGAAGTCGCCCGCCACCACGACGCTGTGCGCCGCATCGTCGGGCATCGGGACGATGTCCATCGGCCGGCGGTAATGCAGCCCCACCAGTTCCTGTCCCAGCACGACCCGCACCGGCGCGGGGACGGCGTCGTCGCCCCAGATCCGCCCAAGCACTTTCGCGGCCCGGCCCGTGGCGAGTACCAGCCGCCGACCGGGCTGCCGCGGATCGACGTACTCCCCGTACTCCTGCTCCGCATGCACCGCCGCCGCCACGTTGGCCGGGAGGGTCCACGGCGTCGTGGTCCAGATGACCAGCTCCCTGCCCGACCCGTCCGCGAGGGGAAAGGTCACGTAGATGGCGCGGTCGCGAACCTCCTCGTAGCCCTGCGCCAGCTCGTGGCTGGACAGCACCGTGCCGCACCGAGGACAGTATGGCAGCACCCGGTGTCCGCGGACCAGCAGCCCACGGTCGTGCAGCCGGCGGAGGATCCACCACACCGACTCGACGTACTCGTTGCTGAAGGTGATGTACGGGTGGGCGTAGTCGAGCCAGTAACCGATCCGGTCGGAAAGCGCCTCCCAGTCCGACTTGTAGGTGAAGACGCTGGTGCGGCAGAGGGCGTTGAATCGCTCGACGCCGTACGCCTCCACTTCCTTCTTGCCCTTGAGTCCAAGCTGTTTCTCGACCTCGATCTCGACCGGCAGGCCGTGGGTGTCCCAGCCGGCGATGCGCGTGACCGACCGCCCCTGCATGACGCGGAACCGGCAGACCAGGTCCTTGATGGTGCGGGAGAAGACGTGATGGATGCCAGGACGCCCGTTGGCGGTCGGCGGGCCTTCGAAGAACACGAACGGCCGGCCGCCCTTCCCCTCCGCCTGGACGCGGCGGAAGAGATCCTCGGCCTTCCAGCGCTCGAGCAGGTCGCGCTCGAGCTGGTCCGGCCCGGATTCGGGAAACGGGGTGAATCCCATCTAGGAGCGCCGAGCCGCCGCGCGCATCACGCCTGCTTCTTCAGGACAAGCTCGGTCTGCGCCTGCGCGGCCACCTGGGCGTAGGCCTGCAGTCCGTCCACCTCGCCGAGCTGGCGCTCGAGGAGCGCGCGGAAGTTGGCGAGAAACGCCGCGAACTGGCGCTTGCCGGCGTCGGTGCGCTCGCGGAGCAGCCGCTCGTCGCCCTGCGCCTCGTTCAGCTGCCGCAGCGCCTCCGTCTTCGCCTCCCGGATGATCAGTTCGGCGTCCCGCTTGGCCTGGTGTTCGGCGTCCACCCTGAGCTGTTGCGCGGCGAGCAGCGCCTCGTTCATCGCCCGCTCGCGGTCACGGAAGGCGCGGAGCTGCTCCTGGAAGCCGCGCATGCGCTCCTCCAGCTGCGCCCGTTCGCGCAGGACGCGCTCGAATTCCTCCGAGATCCTCTGCTTGAACGATTCCACCAGCGCGGGCTCGTAGCCCCGGAAGGCGCGCGGGAACTCCTGCGCCCGGATGTCGTGCGGCGTGAGCTGGAAGCTGTCGTCTGTGGTCATGCGCCTCGCCCCCCGAACAGGATCGTGCCCAACCGGACCATCGTGGCACCCTCTTCAACCGCGACCGCGAAGTCGCCCGACATGCCCATCGACAACTCGGGGAGATGGTGCCCCCGTCCCGCCGCCTCGTCCCGCAGCCGGCGGAGCGCCGAGAACGCCGCGCGCGCCGTGTCCGGATCGGGCGAGAGCTCGGCCATCGTCATCAGGCCTCGCACCTCGAGCCGCGCCAGCGGCCCGAGGGCATCCAGCAGCACCGGCAGCTCGGCCGGTTCGACGCCGCCCTTCTGCGGCTCGCCCGAGCAGTTCACCTGCACCAGCACGGCCTGCCGCCGGCCCTCCGGCATTCGCCGATCCAGCTCGACGGCCAGATCCAGCCGGTCCACCGAGTGAATCAGGGCAAAGCGGCCGGCCGCCAGGCGGGCCTTGTTCTTCTGGAGCGTGCCGATCAGGTGCCAATCGACGACGACATCCTGGAGCGCCTCCTGCTTCGCCAGCGCCTCCTGCACCCGGTTCTCCCCGACCGCGCCGAGCCCGACCCCGATGGCGGCGAGCACCGCCTCGGGGCCGAACGTCTTGGTGACCGCCACGATCGTGACCGGATGCCGCCACCCCGAGCGGGCCTGCGCCTCCGCGATCGTGCCCCGCGCCGATGCCAGCCGCGCGGGCAGGTCCGGGAATGTCATAACTCGGAAAAATACCAGCACTTGACCCGGAATTACAGGGAGCAGGCTACCTGGAATCCGGCTTCTGGGGGAGGGGCTGCGTCCGGATCTGCGCCAGCGCCGCCGCGATGGCGGGATTGGGGGCGAGCGCCGCCGCCAGCTCGAGGTTGCGGACCATCATCTGCTCGTCGCCCCTGGCCTGGTAGGCGTAGGCCAGCTGCGCCGGCGGCAGGCTCAGCGTCGAAGCGAACGAGCGGCTGGTCACGTCCATGTCGGGCGTCGGCCCGCGCTGCAGGCCTGCGTACCGAAAGGTCTCCCAGACCAGCCGCTCGGTGACATTCACGTCCAGCAGCGCCCCGGCCAGCCGGTGATTGTCCATCGTCGGGAGCGTGGAATCCGGGAGGGCCGGGTGGAGAACCATCACGAGTCCCTGCTGGACCAGGTAGGGATCGAGCGACAGGAAATTCCGCCCCGTGGTGATGGACCAGGCGATCGGCCGCCGGCCGAGGTTCTGCTGGATGACGCGGGCCGTGACGAAATCGCTGGTGTAGAACACCGTCCCCGCCGCATAGGTCTGCCGGATCGGACCGTAGTTCACCGTGACGGCCTCTTCCAGCCGGCGGGGATAGGCGGCGGCGATTTCCTCGTCGGTCATCTTCAGTGTCGGCCAGTCCGGCCGCGTGGCGCTCTGGCCCTTCCAGATGGCAGGCGCCGTCGCCTCGACGAACGCCGGCACCGGCGTGTCGCGCAGCTGGCGGGCGAACCACTCGGTATTCGACAGGGCCAGGCAGACGATCGTGACGTCCTGGCGAACCCCCGCGACCTCCTGCGCCCACCAGAGCGGGAAGGTGTCGTTGTCCCCGTAGGTAAAGAGCACGCCATACGGCGGCATCGAGTTCAGCAGGTCGTAGGCGAAATCCCCCGCCAGCCGCGCGTCGGGGCCGTGGCGGCGGCTGGCGACCCGGAAGTTCCCCACCGCCGGCACCAGCGCGAGCAGGAAGAGGAGCGGCACCGCGGACGCCAGCGCCCCGGAGGGAAACCGCCGGAGCCCCTCGCGCACCAGCGTGGCGAGGCCGATCCCCGCCCAGATGCCCCAGACGAGGAAGCTCACGACGAAGAAGTAGTCGCGCTCCCGGACCTCATGCTGCCCGGCGTCCGGAAACAGCGTGTATCCGAGCGACGCGCCGGGCTTGAAGTTCATGTAGGCCACGAGGCCGAGGCCGGTCACCGAGAAGAGCGTGAAGAGCAGCCACCACCCTGGCCGGTCCGCCTCGCGGTGGGCGAAGAGGCCTCGGAGGCCCAGCGCCGTCAGGAGAATGGAGCCGAGCAGCTGCCCGTCGAAGGCGCCAAACCCGCGCCCCGCCAGGCTGTGCGCCCACTGCCAGTTGAAGTACTGGACGTAGTTCTCCAGCTGCAGCAGGATGATCGGCAGGCTGCGGCCGGGATTGTCCGGCCCGTGATAAACCGTCGGGTCGTCTAGCGGCGTCCGGACCGGGTACTGCGCGCGCCGGATCACCTCGAGCAAGCTGTGCCAGGTGGAGGGATCGGCCTCGTTGGGCACCGGGGACTGCCCGGCGCGGATGTACAGGAAGAGGTAGGTCGTCACGCCCACCGCCGCGAGCCCCAGGGACAGGAGCGCGAACGGCAGGAGGCCCGCCATCGCCGCGAACGCGGCGGCCGCCAGGAAACAGAGCCCGCCGAGCACGATGAGCGAGGTGCTGCCGAGCCCGGTGCCGATCAGCAGCGCCCAGAGGCCCGCGATCACCGCAACCAGCGCCCATTCCTGCCGGCGGGCCTCGGGCGTGGCCGCGGGCGCGCCGAGCAGCGTGGCGCCGAGGAACATCACCACCGCCGGACCGACCAGCAGGGCAAGAAGGTGATTGCCCATCGAAATCCCGCCGAGGTAGATGATCAGCAGGAGGAGGCGCAGTCCGCGCTCGGTCCCGCGGGCGGCACGCCAGCGGAGGGCGAGCCAGCAGATCAGCGCGATGGTGAAGGTCGCGACGCTGTAGACCTCGGTCTCGTTCGAGTTTTGCCACTGCGTGAAGGTGAAGGCCGAGAAGAGCCCGGCGGCCGCCCCGCCCCCGACGCACACCAGCCGGCGCGGACCAGCGGCGAGTTCTGCGGTGCCGAGCCAGAGCGCCTCGTGCGCCACGAGGAAGAAGCAACCGGCGGCGAGCGCGCTGAAGATCGCGCTCATCAGGTTGGTGCGCCACGCATATTCGCCGAGCGGCACCAGCGTGGCCCAGACGTGCCCGAGAAGGACGAAAAGCGGTGTGCCGGGCGGGTGCGGGATGCCCAGGTTGTGCATCGACGCGATCAGTTCACCCGCATCCCAGAAGGTGACGCTCGGCGCGAGGGTGAAGACGTATCCGGCCAGGACGGCCGCGAAGACCCAGAACGCGGCGAAGTACGGCGGGCGGGGCGTGTCGGCGGAGGTCAGGGGTGCGCTCCCAGGGCGTGGGCCACCGCGAGGGCATCGCGCACGGCGGCAGGGTCGTGGATCCGGAAGAGGCGCGCCCCGCGGGCGTACGCCAGGGCGCAGAGGGCCGCGGTGGCGCGATCGCGGTCGGCGACGTGCCGGCCGGTGATGGTCCCGAGGAACCGCTTGCGCGAAGGTCCCACCAGGAGCGGGCGACCCAGCGCGCGCAGGGCCCCCAGCTGGTCGGCGAGCAAGATATTCTGCTCGGCGGTCTTCGAAAAGCCGAACCCCGGGTCGAGGACGATCCGATCGGCGGCGATGCCCGCGCTCTCCGCGCGCCCGACCGCCTCGCGCAACTCGGCGATCACCGTCCCGACCAGGTCGCCGCCGTAGTCCGCGTGATCCGTGGTCGCCATGTCGGATTGCCCGCCACGGGAATGCATCAGGACCACGCCGGCGCCGGACGACGCCACCACCGACGGCATTTCGGAATCCAGCCGGAATCCCGAGACGTCGTTGATCACCGCCGCTCCCGCGTCGAGCGCCGCGCGGGCCGTGGCCGCCTTGAAGGTGTCCACCGACACCACCGCCGCCGGCCAGCGCCGGACGATGGCCGACACGACGGGCACCACCCGCGCAATCTCCTCGTCGGCGGGTACCGCCGCCGGGCGTCCCGGGCGGGTCGACTCGCCGCCCACGTCGAGCACGGCGGCGCCCTCGGCAAGGAGCCATTCGGCCCGCGCGAGCGCCGCCTCGAGCGTCGTGAGTCGGCCGCCGTCGCTGAAGCTGTCGGGTGTCACGTTGAGGATGCCGACCATCACGGGCCGATCGAGATCCAGGCTCCCGCGAGCCGTCATCCAGATGGCGGGAAGTTCGGTCGGCAGCGCCATGCCCACGGCGAAAGCCAGTTCGGCGAGCTCGGGCGGGCCGACCCACGGGCGCGCCAGCGCCTGCAGCCGTGCCCGGCTGCCGCTGATCAGCGCACCGCCCTCCGTGGTGAGGACATCGAGGCCGAGCTTGCCCCCCGCATAGGCCACCAGGGCCTCCTGCACCTCGGCTGTGAGCCCCGACAACAGCAACGCGGCCGCCTCAGTCCCCTGGGCGGCCGCGTCGGCTTTCACTTCTTCGAAGCCCCCCGCCCTGAGCGCCCCCTGCACGACGGCCGGGGAGGTCAGGGCGAGCGGAGTGACCTTCACGCGCCGGCGGGCTCCGCCGGGGGCGTGCCGAGCGACGGCACTGGTCCCGCAGCCGTCGCCTTCGGAGCGGCGGGCGCCGCGGCGATCGGTGCCGGTGGCGCCTCGCGCGGCGGGAGCGCCTGGTTCTTCGCCAGCAGGTCGAGGTCGTCGCGGTCGACGGTCTCCCGTTCGAGCAGGGCGGCCGCGATCCGCTCGAGGAGCTCGCGATGCTCCTTGAGAATCACGTTGGCCTTCGCGTAGGCCTCGTCGAGCAATCGCTTGACCTCGTTGTCCACCATTTCCGCGGTGCGCTCGGAGACTTCCCTTCGATGGCCGAACTCGCGCCCGAGGAAGACCTCCTGCTCGCGGTCGCCGATGGCCATGGCGCCCACCCGCTCGCTCATGCCGAACTGCGTCACCATCCGCCTGGCGAGCCCGGTGGCGCGCTCGATGTCGTTCCCCGCCCCGGTAGTGACCTTTTCCGGGCCGAAGACCAGTTCCTCGGCCACGCGGCCGCCGAAGAACATCGCCAGGTTGCCGATGAGCCAGTCCTTGGTGTAGCTGTGCCGGTCGGTCTCGGGCAGCGAGGCCGTCAGGCCCAGGGCCCGCCCGCGCGGCACGATGGTGACTTTGTGGATCGGATCGCTTCCCGGCGTCTTCATGGCGACCACGGCATGCCCGGCTTCGTGATACGCCGTCAGCTTGCGCTCGTCGTCGGTGAGCACCAGGCTCCGACGCTCCACGCCGAGCATCACCTTGTCCTTGGCTTCTTCAAAGTCGATCATCGCCACCAGCGACTTGTTCTTTCGCGCGGCGAGCACGGCGGCCTCGTTGACGAGGTTGGCCAGGTCGGCGCCGGCCAGCCCGGGCGTTCCCTTGGCCAGGATGTCGAGCCGGACGTCGGCCGCGAGGGGGATCTTCCGGGTGTGGACCCGGAGGATGCCTTCCCGACCGCGCACGTCCGGGGCGTCCACGACGATGGTCCGGTCGAAGCGGCCCGGCCGGAGGAGCGCCGGGTCCAGCACGTCGGGCCGGTTGGTCGCCGCGATCAGGATGACGCCGTCGTTCGACTCGAAGCCGTCCATCTCGACCAGCAGCTGGTTCAGCGTCTGCTCCCGCTCGTCGTGCCCGCCGCCGAGCCCGGCGCCGCGGTGGCGTCCCACGGCGTCGATTTCGTCGATGAAGATGATGCACGGCGCGTGCGCCTTGCCCTGCTCGAAGAGGTCGCGGACCCGGCTCGCGCCGACGCCCACGAACATCTCCACGAAATCCGAGCCGGACATCGAGAAGAAGGGCCGCGCGGCCTCACCGGCGACCGCCTTGGCCAGCAGGGTCTTGCCGGTGCCCGGCGGGCCGACGAGGAGCGCGCCCTTGGGGAGGCGGCCGCCCAGGCGGGTGAACCGCTGCGGGTCCTTCAGGAACTCGATGATCTCCTGCAGTTCCACCTTGGCCTCGTCGGCGCCCGCGACGTCGGCGAAGGTGATCTTCGGCGTGTCGCCGGTGAGCAGCTTGGCCTTCGACTTGCCGAACGAGAACGCGCGGTTGCCGCCGGACTGCATCTGGCGGAAGAGGAAGATCCAGAGCGCGATGATGATGAGCGTGGGCACGAAGTTCACGAGGAACGACGTGAAGCCGCCGCGCGACTCCTTGGCCTCGATGGTCACGCCCGCGGCCTCGAGCTTGGTCAGCAGCTCCTGGTTGTCCGCGAAGGGCAGCTGCACGATGAAGCCCTTGGCCGGCCGGGAGTCCTGGAGGACGGGCGTACGGAAGTCGCCCTCGAGGCGCTTGGCGTCGTAGACCGTCACCTGCGAGACGTTGCCGGCCTGGAGCTGGCTGAGGAACGCCGAGTAGGAGAACTCCTGGGTCGGGTCCTTCTGCCGGTTCATCGTGTTGTAGAGCGTGAGCGCCAGCAAGCCCACCAGCAGCCAGAGCGCGAGGTTCTTGCTCAGGCCAGCCCAGTTGGGTCCGGCGGGACGCGGCGGTATGCGTTCAGTCATTCGTCAGTCCAGGTCAACGATGTAGGGGAGATGCCGATACTCCTCGGCGTGATCCAACCCGTAGCCGATCAAGAAAGCCGGCGGGGCGTGGAAACCGATGAACCGGAGTTCCGGAGGCGGCTCCGGAGCGATTCGCTTGTCGAGCAGGGTGCAGATCGACAGGCTCGCCGGGTGCCGCGCGCGAAGCAACTCCACGAGCCGCTTCAGCGTCCTCCCACTGTCAATTATATCCTCAACGACCACAATATGTTTCCCGGCGAGGTCGGTGGCCGGGTCGTACAGGAGGCGCACGTTGCCGCTCGACTCCGTCCCCGCCCCGTAGCTGCTGGCCACCAGGAAATCCACCTGGAGCGGCCGTTCGATGGCCCGGACCAGGTCGGCGAGGAAGATGAAGCTGCCCTTGAGCAGCCCCAGGAGGAGAAGATCCCCCTCCGGGTAGGCCACGGTGATCTCCCGGCCCAGCCCCGCCACGCGCGTCGCAATCTGTTCAGCGGTGAACACCACGGACTTGGCCTTCCGGCCCCCGGTCCGCCGCGCCAGGTCATCCATCGCTCACCTCGATCTGCAGGGCGTCCTCCGCCGGGCCGGGCATCGCGCCCTCTCCGCGGCAGACACCCGCCACCCACTGGATGTCCCCGTCCAACTCGATGATCGGCCAGGCGGCGCGGCGGCTCCGCTCGATCCGGGCGTCCTGGAGGCAGCGCCCCACCAGGCGTCGCCCTGCGCCGCCCAGCGGCTTGAGCCGGTCTCCGGCGCTGGGCCCGCGCACCACCGCCCCCTCCCCGATGAACCACGCCACCCATCCGTCGCGCCGGCCAGATGGCGGGGCAGGCGCGCGCGTCCAGCGCACGACCCACGTGCCCCATCGCGCCGCTCCGGGCCCGGGGCCGATGACGAGCGGCAACGGGACCGGTTCCGGCCGGTAGAAACACAAACGGCCGAAGGCGAGTTCCACCCGCCAGCCGGCGCCGAGTTCCAGCACTCTCCCGCTCTCGCCCGCCTTGAGCAGGCCCAGGACCCGCCTGGCGCGCTTCGTCCCGAGCACGCAGCCCGCTCGCCGCGCCACGGCCTGCAGGACGGCCAGTGCGAGGTCGGAATCATACCCGGCCAGCGGGAGGCCAGCAACGGAAATGCGGTGCGACCCGAGCCGCGGGTCGAGGCCCGGAAGCACGGAGAGCGCGGCGTCCCAGGCACGGCGATTCCCCGCAGCCTGTTCCCCAACCCGGACGAGCCGGTCTGCCACGTTCGGCACCGCCAGCGCGATGTGCGGCAGCACCTCGGTGCGAAGCCAGGACCGCTGGTGCGCAGGGTCGTCGTTGGCGGGATCGGCCCAGGAGGCGACGCCACGCCCGGCGAGGTAGGCGCCCAGCTCCGCGCGCCGGAAGCCGAGCAACGGCCGGAGCCGGGTCCCCCGACGCGGCAGCATCCCCGCCAAGCCGGCCGGGCCGCTCCCGGCGAGGACGCGCAGCAGCACCGTCTCCGCCTGGTCGTCGTGATGATGCGCGAAGACGATGGCGTCCGCCGCCTCCGCGCGCCGCGTGCGCTCGAGCCAGTCGTGCCGGGCGACGCGCGCCCGCGTTTCGGAAGCGCCGGCTCCCAGGCCGAGCCGCCCGACCACCACCGGCAGCCCCAGCGAGCCCGCGGCGTCCACCACGCGCTGGGCCACCGCGGCGCTATCGGGATGAATGCCGTGATCCACGTGCGCGACGAGCAATTCCAGACGGTGCGACGCACGGGTATCGTGCAGCAGATGCAGCAGGGCGAGGGAATCCGGCCCTCCGGAGACGGCCACGAGCACCCGACGCCAGGAGGCGGGGCAAGCCAGCGACTGCCAGGCGGCGAGGAAGCGCGAAGGGAGCTCGCCGGATGAAGCCGGAGTCGGGATGGCGAGCGGGTACGGGGGCGGAGATTCCATCGGGGAAAAATAGTCCCTCGGTACACAGGGAGTAAGCGGGGTCAGGATTCGAACCTCTGGATGACTTCCCCGGTTGGGCTCAGCACCTCCGCGACGTGTCCGCCCCATTCCCGGTAGCCGAAAAAGCCCGCCTGGCCCGTCGCGGCGTCGACTTTCGGCACCGGAACCCGCATGAACCAGCGCTGCACCACCCATCCGCCATCGTGCAGGCTCACGAACGTCAGGGAACCGAGGGCATCGCGCCCCCGGGCCCAGGACGGCAGCTGGGTGTACTGGTAATCGATCCGCCGCAGTTCGGCGCTCGCGCGATCGAGCCAGACCGTGCCGCGGACGTCGGCCAACCGGCTCTTTGCCGCCGGCTCGAACGCGAGGCCGATCCACTCGGGCGGGAACCCGGCGCCCGGGGGAACGGTCCGAAAACAGTGGCCCGCCATGAACGAGTCCGAGAGGAGGAACTCGGCGTCGGGCCCGTACCAGGTGGGCCCCTCGACGAGATCCTCTCGGTTCAGGATGAATCCGTAGCGCAGCAGTGAATCCGGCGGAAGGCTCCGGATCGGCCAGGCGGTGTTCACCGCGTCGAGGTTCGAGATCGGAAGCCGGCGGGAGAGCATTCCCGTGCTATCGACCAGGCGTTCCTCGAGCACCGTCCCGAACCGGTACTGGCGAGAACGGATGGCCTCGTTGGCAAGCGACAGTGCCGTCCCCGCCTGGCCCCAGAGCAACGATCCGACCGAATCGCCCTCGGCGCGGGCGCCGCACAGTTGGGCCCCCTCGACCTGGATTTCCGGCAGCGCGATGCGGGCGTCGGCCAGAAGGAGCGAGCGATCGAGGGTCTGCCCCGACGCCAGCGCCACCTCGCTTTCCCAGGGCGCGTAGCCGATGCGAAGGACGCGGAGCGTGAAATGACCTGGCACGGTCGAACGGAGCTGGAACCGCCCGCCGTCGCTGGAAACGCTCTTGTCGATCGTCCGCCCGGCCGAATCCTGCAGCAGCACCAGGGCGCCGCTCACCGGCGTGACAGAATCGGCAGCGACCAGGCGGCCGCGCAGGGCCTGGGCGGCACCGGGAGAGGTGGCGAGCGATGTCAGGAGGAGGACGACAACCGGGAACCGCATTGGCGGGAATGTCGCGCCCGTGGTCGGGCGGGGCAAGACGGTGCGCTGCCGCTACGCGAACTCTCAGATCAAGCCCGCGGTCATGGCCTCCGGACGTAGGTGCCGTCGAACTGGGTCGTCCAGGTGGCTCCGCCGTCGCCGGAGGATTCCCAGAGCTGGCGAACGTTGCCCCCGGCCAGAGGCGTCCAGGTGATACGCTCGATGGTGACTCCACCGGCACCGCCCCGCGTCGGGTGCTCGCCAGACATCACCATCGACGAGCCTTCGAGCTTGCCCTTGAGCTGGAGCATGCCCCCGGACACATCCATCCAAACCTGGTGCCAGCGCCCGTCCGTTGCGTCCCACATGTTGAGGCTCGTGCCGCCGCCGCCCTTGGCATCCGACCCAGTGCTCCTGCAGCACGCACCCGTCGAGGATGCGCTCGATCCGGTTGGTGCCCGCCGCGTTGCCATGCGGGTCGGTCACCGTCCAGTCGCCGATCCAGAAATCGAACTGATGGTATTCGGGGGCGGCGCACGCCGGCTTCGCCTGGGCGAGGAGTGTTCCGGCGGAGGCGAGAGTGGCAACGAGGCACAGCTGGAGCGCCGCAGGCAGGTGTGATCGGGTCGATGACATGGGCGGCTCGCAGGCATTGGGGGGGACGTAGGGACGCTGGGAACTCTACGCGTCCGCCGGCGGCCGGGTTTCCGGCCTGTGCTACCAGTCGCCGCGCCGCTGCGGCAGGAAGTAGACGCGCCAAACCGCGATGAAGGCGCCGGTGTTGCCGACGAGGTACCCGAACCAGAGGATGATCCAGCCCGAGCTGGACCGTCTGCGCATGGAGACCCGAGAAGGCGATCGCGGCGCCGAGCCACTCCCAGAAACAGAACCACCCGAGCGCCCGCCAACTGGCGCGCGCGCGGGCGGCCTGGGCCGCGAGGTCCGCCGTCTGGCGCCGTGCCTGGAAGACGGGATCGTCTTCGGGGCGCGGCGCACGGCGCTCGGGGCCTACTTCTTCTCGTAGACCGTCGTCTTTCCGGACTTGTCCCACGCGATCACGTCGTAGCTGCTGGGCCGGGGAGCCGTCCATGCCGGGCGAGCCGACCGGCATGCCGGGCACCGCGATCCCGGCCACCTTGGGGCGGTCGTGCAGGAGTCGGCGCAAGGCGTCCGCCGGGACATGGCCTTCGACCACGTAGCCCTCGACCATCGCCGTATGGCAGGTCTGGAGCTGGCGAGGCACCCCGGACGCCGATTTGACCTCGCTCAGGTCGTCGATGTCCACGACCTTGACTTCGAACCCGTTGGCACGCAGGTAGTCGACCCACTTCCCGCAGCAGCCGCAGGACGGCGACTTGTACACCGTGATGACGGAGAGCGTGGGTGACGAGGCGGGCCCGGACGGCGCGGCCGACGCCGCGCCGAGCGACACGACGGCGACGGCGGCCAGGGCGAGCGGAACGAGTCGGGAGATGCGCATGGTGTCCTTTGCCGGTTCTGGTGCTGCGGTCGGACTACGAGGCGCCGCCATGGGTTTCCCGGTCCCGGCGGTGCCATTCGAGCACCATCCCGCGGAACAGCAGCAGGCCGAATCCGAAGGCGGCCACCGTCACGAAAATCCGGCCGATCACGACGACGTCCATGGGGATGCTCCGCGGGGCTGGTATACCCAATGGTAGCGAATTCAGCCGCGCTCGGCCAGCGCGCGCAGGGCCTCGAGGTGCTCGGTCAGGATGTCGGCCGTCACCTCCTCCACTTTGTGCCGCGGGATGACGGTGCCCAGCGCCCGCCCCTCGATCGCCGCCCGGCAGGACACTTCGGTCCGGCGCCCAACGGCCGCAAAGTCGTAACTGATGTCGAGATCGAAGAGCGAATGGTGGACCACGACCGCCAGCCGGCTCGGCGGGACGCATTCCACCACCTCGCCGCGGCAGGCCGTCGGGATCAGCCCGATCCTGATCCGCTGGACGAAGGTGGCACCGAGGGCAAATCCCCCGGGCATGCCGCTGGCCGAGGTGACGCTCTTGAGGCCGTGCACCCACTGCATCAGCGCTTCGGGCTCCTCGACGAGACTCCAGACTTCGTCCCGCGGCGCGGCGATCGCCATCCGCTGCTCGAGCCGGTGCGCGCTCTCCGTCTCGCCGCCGCCGCGCGTCACCCCGCGCCTCCCTTCGGAGGGCCGCGGGGTCATAGCATCTTGCGAAGACGCTCGAAGCCGGTCCGGATCTCCTCCCCGAGCAGCTTTGCCGCCTCCCCGACGTCGTCCATCACGTCCCCGGCCTCGTCCCCGGCCCGATCCAGCCGGCCGCGGAGCTCACCGATCCGCGCGTCCAGCTTGTCCCACTCCTGCCGCGCCTCGGCCTTGCCCAGATGCAGCCGCACCCGGAGCTCGTCCCGCTCCTGCTCGAGCCGCTCCAGCGTCTCCCTGAGTCGGTCCCGCATTGTCGCCATGATCATCACCTCGGTGAAAGAAACCGGTCACGACCCCGGCGCGGCGGTCGCCGGTTCGAAAATGAGCAGCCACCCCCGCCCCGGCGCAACCGGGATCGGTTCGAACGGCTTGAAGGCAGCCGCCGGCTGGAACCCCGGCAGGTCGGGGGCCACGATCCGGGCCTTCGCCGGGTCCAGCCCCAGGCGGTTCCAGTCCACGGCCAGCTGCACGCGGGCGGTGTCGGGCGCCCAGCTGGCGATCGACACGATGCTCCGCGCCCCGCCCTGGTACACCGTGGCCAGCACATCGCTCCGCCCGGTCCGGACCGGCGAGTCGGGCACCCAGAAACCGATCATCCGGGTGTCCTGGATGCGCCACCTGTCCCAGAACTTCCAGATCTCCCGCGGATCCCCGGACCAGGGGAGCCGGTTCGTCATCCCGAAGAGCATGCCGCGCCACGGATTGCCGCCGCCCTCGAGCATTTCCCCCATCAGGCCGTATGGAATCCCCGACATCTCGACGAGCCAGTAGTCCGGCGGCGCGTTGTAGTCGAAGTATTCCCCGAACCAGAGCCGGTCGATGAACGGAAAGTGCTCCAGGTACAGGTTGGCGCTGCTGGCGAACCCGTCGCGCGGGTTGAACTGGTTGGCCGAGTGCAGGTCGATGAGCGGCGCGGGACGCCCGCGCGTAAGCACCTTCCGTACCCGCACCATGATGCTCCGGTCGAAGGCCACGTCGTCGATGTAGAGGCCGTCGATCCCGACGTTCTCGACCAGCCACTCGAGCCCCTCGACATAGAAATTGTGCCAGCGCGAAATGCCGGTGTTGATCACCGCCGCGTCGCGGAGCGGGGGCACGTACCAGCCGCCGATGTAGTTCGTGTCGAGGTGCTCCTGCAGCCACGACGCGCCCCCGCCGGGCCCGGGCGCGATCACCTCGGTGCCCAGGCTGCGGAGGGCCGGGATTTCAGGCGCGTGATTGGTGAGCTCGCGCACCGTGTAATAGATCTTGACCCGCATGCCCATGGCGTGGGCGCTGTCCACGTAGGCCTTCATGGCCTCGGGCCGGAGGAACGGATAGTTGATGAAGGGGTTGATGGCCGTCGCGTGGTGCACGTTGACGGTGTTGGCGCCCATCTTGGCGATGGAATCGAGCGGGACGTAGGCGTGGAAGTACCTGGTGGCCCACTGGGCCTTCGGGTCGATCGGGTGGAACGGCGTCAGCAGCAGCCGGAAGTCGTAGTGCTGGACCTCGCCGGCGGCCATGTCGCGCGCGCCGCTGTAGCACACGATTCGATAGGCGTCCCGCCCGGCACGGAGCCGGCACCCGCCCCGGCCGCCGTTGTCCCACGAGGCCGGCATGACGAGCGGCTTGGAGAGGTAGAAGTTCGTGTTGAGCGGCCGGGAGTAGTGGTCGTCCTTCAGGCTGAACTGGAGCCCGGCGTTGACATCCCCGAGCCAGGCGCCGTCCTGGTTGTGCTTCACGTCCCAGGCCCAGTCGAGCGAGTCGGGACGGCGGCCGCCCTTGACGCCGAGACCCATCATGTACCGCGCCGCATCCGGACGTAGCGGGATCTCCAGCCGGATGTCACGCAGGGTCGCGGCGGTGGCGGCGGTGACCGCCACGGAGAATTCGGCGTTGCCGTCGAATTCGAGACTCCCGCGCACGGCCATCCTGAGCGGCCCCGCCTCGCCCCCGGCCTGCCAGACGATGATCCCCGTGTCGTGCTCCACGATGCGGAGCCCCGAGGCCTTCCACGGGAGTTCCGCTCCGGTCGCGTCCTCCGCCACCAGCCGCACCGGACCCGCCAGGACTTCCCGCGGGGTGGCGCCGATGGACGTCATCTCGACCGTGAAGAAGCTGCGAATCCCGGAGGGCATTCCGTCCGGGCCCAAGGCCAGCTGCCGGCCGAGCACCCCGAGGGTGTCGCCCCGGCGCGAGACGGGAGTGTACGGCGGCACGATCCCGTGGTCCTCGTCGAGTCGGGAATCGAGCCAGGCGAGCCGCGCCAGCCGCCACGGCTGGTCCGCTCCGCCGTTCCGGATGGTGTCGGCGGTGACCGTCAGGGAGAGCGAGACGGGAACCGGCGGCCGACCCGCGGCGGACACCGTCAAGCGGCCCCGGTAGAGGCCGGCACCGGCACCGAGCGGCACCTGCACTCCGCACCAGATCGGCTGGATCCGGCCCCGGGGGACGTCCACCCGCGTGGTGAAGTCACGTCCCTGCCAATCGACGCCGCCCTGATTGAAGCAGCGGATGGCAGTGGCCGGAATGGCCCCCGCCGAACCGGTCAACGGCTGGAATGCGACGCGCACGTCCGCGAGCGGCGCCCTCGCCGCCCAGACACCGAGCTGGAAGGAGTAGAACTCTCCCCGAAGCGCCGTGCCCGCGAACGTCGCGGCGTCGGTTCGATGTGCCCATCGCTCCGGCAGGTCCCCCGGCATCACGATCGAATGGGTGCGATCCTCCGGAAAGACGAGGAAATCGCTGCGGGGGCTGGCGGCAAGGACACGCGCCGATTCCTCCGCCGTCGCGATCACCTGCATCGGGTAGAACGAATCGAGCGTATCCGCCGCCTCGAACGCCAGGAGTCGCGCGGAAGGCAGCTTCCCGCCCTGTTGCGCCCGGCGGCCGTACTGGGCGTACCACTCCGGGGAAGCCGTTGAGTCCGGCCCGGGATAGGTGAGCTTCGGATAGTTCGAGGTCACCGAGCCCGCGTAGCGCAGATAGTAGACGTAGTACTCGCCCGGCCCGCTGGTCGGCTCGAAGGCGATGGCCCCCCGCTCTCTCGTGATGGCCCCGCGGGCGACGTTCATCACGCGATGCCCCGTCCTCGCGTCCACCACCCAGATCCCCTTCCGTTCGGGGTGCTCGTCCGGGCGCCGCCAGGGAAGGTCGATCCACACCGCCGGCGCTGCCCGATCCACCGAAACGACGGCGCGATGGTTCCCGAAGGAGTCGGCTGCCCAGTTCCCGATCCGGTAGACTGGCGCCTGCGCGGCGAGGGGCGAGGCAAGCACCAGGGCGACCGCTCCTGCGGCGAAGCTGTCACGCCAGCGACAGGAACGCCGGTTATTCATCATGGACGAGTTCATCCGCAGAGAGCCCGCCTGGGGTACCAGGTCGCGCGAAAGGCCGCGGTGACCTGACGGTCGGGAAACGAGATGAGGTAGGATCCGGTGAGGTCCCCGCCGGGGAGGAAAGTGTCGATTTCCACCGTGCCCGATGACGCGGGCGAACAACTCGATTCGGCCTGACACCACACGGCGATGCCCGAACCCGCCACCGACTTCCCGAGCGTGACGGTGGTGCCGCCGAGCCGCTCCGGCGAGTCGTACAGCGCGATGTGCAGGAAGGGGGCCGGCGGCGGGAGCGCGCCTGACCCGACGCCGTCGGCCAGGTACAGGGAGGTGGCCGCGCCGTCCCACGGGGCGCAGTCGGCGGCGGCCACCCCGCGCGTCGGACCGGCGGGTGCCGGACTCACGCCCTGAGGGTTTCTCCGGCTGATCTCCGCGTTGAGCACCCCGGCAAAGGTGACCCAAGCCAGGTAGGGGACGAGCAGCGCGCCGGACAGGGGGCGGATTCGCCGAAAGGCGATCAAGGTGCCGAGAATGGCCACCCACAACACCAGCAGGTCGGCCAACGCCAGGTCCGGCCGGTGCCAATGAAAGAACAGCCAGGACCAGAGGGTATTGAGGACGAGTTGGAGGCCGAAGAGGAGGAAACCGGTCCGGCCGGCTCGTGTGGCCCGGCCGGGCCAGGCGAGGGCGGCAGCGATGCCGATGAGGACGTAGAGGGTTGTCCACACGGGACCGAAGACCCATGCCGGGGGATTCCACGGCGGCTTGTCGAGGCCTGCATACCAGACGCCCGGCGCGGCCGCCATCCCGCCCGCCGCACCAGCCGCGAGTGTGAGGAGGATGAATGCGGCGTAGCTTTTGAGTCCGACAACTCGATGATCGTGCCCAGAATCTACGGTGTTCATAGATATTCCAATACTATGTATTACTGCATGTTAGGCCATATGACATAAAGTCTTATGTGAGGTCAGTTCGGCCTCTCCCATCCGGCTCTGCGGATTCGCGATCGACAACGCTTTTCGGCTCCCACGCGTAACAGCTCGGTTCGCCTTATTCACCTCTGGAGGTCTCCATGCGTTTCCGCTCGCTCACCTCGCTCGCCGTACTCGGGCTCGTCCTTGCGACCGCCCCGGCCCTCTCCGCGCAGGGTGGTCCGCCTGCGGGCGGCAACCCCCGCGGCCGGATGCAGGCCATGCTGTTCGAGGGGATCACCCTGACTCCGGGACAGCAGACCCAGATCGACTCGATTCGCACCCATTACCGCTCCCAGATGCCGGCCATGACGCCTGGCGTGCCGCCGAGCGACGCCGATCGGGAGAAGGCGATGCAACTGATGCAGGCCTCGACGAAGGCGGTCCGCGGCGTCCTCACCCCGGACCAGCAGGCCGTCTACGATAAGAACATGGCGGCGATGCAGCAGCGAATGGGCGGTGGGGCGCCGTCGGGCGCCGCGCCGGCGCCGGCGCCGGGTGCGCCGCCGAAGAACTGACGCGCCGCGCTACGTCGGTTCCTTCATCCGGAACTGGAGCGCCCCGGACGGGCAACGGCGGACCTGCTCCGCCACCTGCCCGGCCGGGGCGTTTTCCGGGCGGACCCACCGCTTCAGCCGGACATCGAACACCGCCGGGAGCCCCCGGATGCACTCCCCCGAGTGGATGCATACGTTCGGGTCGAACGTGACGACGATGTCGTCGCTCTCATACGCTCTGCAGTCGCTTGGTCATGGCGATCCCATCCTATTCGATGCCGAACATGGCGAGGTACTGCCGGACCTCGCCGAGGACGAAGTTCTGGCGCGCCACCATGTCACGGAGCGGAATGTCCGGAATCGGCCGGAGCGAGTCGGTGGTCCAGAAGATCAGCGTGGTGTCCCGGAAGACGTACTGCGTCTGGGGACCGCGCACCACCTCGACTCGGCCGTCGCGGAAGTAGTAGCTGTTGAGTCCGCTCGAGCGCCCCGAATCTCCCGGCTCGCTGACCGTCAGGCGTGCCGGTTGCCCATTCAAGGCCCACAGACTGATCACGCGTGGCTTCCATCCCCGGTGCTCCGGAGGCAGCGTCCGGACGGCGGGCTTGACGGTGTCCACCACCACGTCGATCGATTCGGCCATGGCCCGTGCCCACTCGGGCGTGACCGCCGTGTCCTGGACCTCCACCGACGGCCGCCCGCCGACACGGCACTCCCGCAGGACGACCTTGCCCCCTCGTTCGAGGATGGCCTCGTCGCCCTTGGTATGGAGCGCGTACCGGCCATCGCTGTAGCGCGCCCCGGAGGCGGAGCGCTCAAGCTGCAGCCGGAGTACCCGGTTGGGCGGCAGGTGCAACTCGGCGAACCTCGGCCCGAGCCCCGCGACGATCGAGTCGCCGCCCTCGCACGCGTACGTCCTCGTCGCGAGTGGGCGCGAACAGGCCGCACTCGCGAGGAGCAGGGCGATGGCGGTGAGCGTCGAATGGGTCAGGGTCCCTCCGGGGTGAAGGGGTGGAGGACGGACGGCACCCGGTGAAGATCAACCGGGCCGGGTTAGTCGGCAAGGACGGCTGCAGGCACTAGGTTCAAGCAGTGTCCATCCAGGCCGGAGCCAGGAATGCGCCCCATCACCCTGCTGTTCATCCTCCTCGTCACCGTACCCCACACCCTGCCGGCGCAGACGCCCGCTGGACCGCACGCAGCGCAACTCGTCGCCATCATCGACTCCGTCTCGGCAGCACGCCTTGAGGCGGACGTCCGCGCGCTGGTCGGATTCGGCACGCGGCACACCCTCAGCGACACCCTGTCACCGACCCGCGGGATCGGTGCCGCGCGCCGGTGGGTCCACGCCAGGTTCGACTCCGCTTTCCGGGTCTGCGGCGGCTGCCTGGAGGTGCTCGACATCTCCGAGACGTACCAGGGACTTCCGCGGGTGCCGGGCCCGACGCCGGTGGTCAACGTCATCGCGATCCAGCGCGGCACCACGGACCCCGGCCGCTTCATCCTGCTGAGCGGCGACATCGATAGCCGGGTAACCGACATCATGAACGCGCGCGACTCCAGCCCGGGGGCGAACGACAACGCAAGCGGGGTATCGGCGGTCCTCGAGGCGGCGCGGGTCCTGTCGGCCTACCGCTTCCGCGGGTCGATCGTCTATGCCGCCCTGTCCGGGGAGGAGAACGGCCTCCTCGGCGGACAAACCGTCGCGGCCATGGCGAAGGAACGGGGCTGGCGCGTCACCGGGGTGATCAACAACGACATGATCGGCAACGTCGAGGGAAGCGACGGGATCCGCGACACGACGACGGTGCGGGTGTTTTCGGAGGGCACGCCGCCCACGGAGACCGATTCGGCGCGCCACGCCCGGCGGGCGACGGGGGGCGAGGTGGACGGCAACTCCCGGCAGCTGGCGCGATACATCAAGGCGGTCGGCGACAGGTACTTCCCTTCCCTCGACGTCTGGCTCATCTACCGGCTCGACCGGTACGGCCGCGGCGGGCACCACCGGCCCTTCGCCGACCTGGGGTTTCCGGCGGTGCGGCTCATGGAGGCCCACGAGAACTACGCCCGCCAGCACCAGGACATCCGGGTGGAAAACGGGGTGGCGTACGGCGACGTGATCGAAGGGGTCAACTTCCAGTACGCGCGGAGGGTGACTGCCCTCGACGCCGCGGTGCTGGCCTCACTCTCCTGGGCGCCGGGTGCCCCGCGCACCGTCCGCCTCAGGGGCGCCGTGCAACCCGCGGCGTCGCTCAGCTGGAGCCCGCCGGCGGACTCGGCCTCCGTGGCAGGGTACCGGGTCTATTGGCGGCGGACCGATTCACCCACCTGGGATCACTGGGAGGACGTCGGGCAGGCCACCAGCCATCGTTTCGATGGGCTGGTGGTGGACAACTGGTTCTTTGGCGTGGCAAGCGTCAGCCCGGAAGGATTCACCAGCGTGGTGACCTTCCCGGGCACCGACTGAGCCGGGCGCGACTCAGTCGGGCGGGTAGCTCGCGTCGAGGATCACGTCGATCTGGCCGACACTGTTCCCCAGCCGGAACTGGACCGTCCAGGCGCCGGGAGTCCCGGCCAGGGTCCGGTCGTCGAGTTCGTACAACAGCTTCCCGTCGTAGACCGTCTTCCCGTCGGCGTCGGTGATCACGAGCTGGTTGGTGCCGTGCGGGGTGAAGCTCAGGTGCTGGATGGCCGCGACCGGCGCGGGGTTCTGCCAGCTGATCGTGATCGTCGTGGTGACGTTCTGGATGTTGTCGGCCGAGTACTCCAGGTGCCCCGGCAGGTTCACGATGTTCACGTGGTTGTCCGGCCCGAGCATCCCGTACGGTTCCGAGCAACCCAGGCTCGCAAGCGTGGCCAGCACCGCGGCCAGCCGGACGACTCCCCTCCGCGTCATGATTCGTGTCTCCCGATGCATCGTCGCTCGGCTCATTGTGGCACCTCCGGAAACGCCGTGCTCACGAACGCCCGGACGAAATTGGCGTCCTCCGTCACGCTGGGCAGGCCGCTGTAGTCGCTGTGCCGGGAGTACCGGGTGAGGCTCACGCCGGCCCCGAGGCGCCGGGAGAACCAGTATCGGGCCTCGGCGGTCAGGGCGTCCTGGTAGTGGTCGGAATTGGCCCCGTCGATGGTGTGCGTCCAGAGCCCGAGGTAGGACAGGTTGGCCTGCCAGCGCTGCTTGTACAGCACCCTGGCATTGACGAGCGTGCCGAGGCCGGGCCCGTAGTCGTAGTTTCGCCCCTCGATCGTCGCGTAGTAGTCGGACTGGGTGGCGCCGAGAACGACGCCGTCGAGCAGCACGTTCGTCTGGGCAAACCACGTCGCCCCCGGTTTGCCGAACGCGGACACGAGGCCGAGCTGGACACTCTGCCCGCCGTACGTGACGGCGGGATTGCTGAAGTAGTCGTACTCCATGGAAAGCGCGATCTGGTGCCGGCGGTCGCTGCTCACGGGCCAGGAGGCGAGGCTGCCCCGCGCGCTCAGCTGGCTCAGCAGGTGGCCGCCCTCCTGGGGTGGACCGGCCAGTTCGGCGCGGACCGCGAAATACGAGAACGGCGAGCCCCCGAGATCCTTTACGGGATCCCCATACTGCAGCGACATCTGTGCGTCCCATTGACTCGTTCCGGCCGACAAGCTGTCCAGGGAGAGTGCGGTGGAGGTGCCGCGGTAGCCGAGGTCGAGCGCCGCGAGCACGCGGCTGGGGCGCCAGTCGGGCGGATTGGCAGAAACTCGTCCGGTCTCCCCGCGGATCAGGCGGTTGAACCCGCGGACCGGGTCGAGCAGGCCCGCGCCGATTTCCCGCCAGACCCGCTCGCTCCCGGTGGCGGTGTTGTCGAGCGTGAGCGAGGACAGCCGGTAGAGTGTTTCGCCGAGCACGACGCCGCCGAGGCTGGTATTCACGAAGTCGTTCGGCGCCGGTGCCCAGGCCTCGCCCATCGTTTCCCACATCAGGCTCCCGACGAAGGGCCAGGCAAAGGACTGCCAGAAATCGTATCCGTTGGTCCGGGCGGCGTTGAAATAGAGGTTTCCGTGGTAGGGGTGGGAAAACTGGTTGTTCACGAAGGCGTTGTCGTCCCACTGCCAGGGATAGCTCAGGTTGTTCTTGATCGATTGGATGCTGACGTCGGCCCACACCGCGTCACGCACGAAGTGGTTGTAGCTGAACGGTATGAACTGGACGAGCATGAGCTCGCCGAACGCGGCCCAGAACCGGATGGGCGGGCGGCAGTCGGGGCACGCAAGCGTGTCGCGGGGGGGCGCCGGGGGTTCGAGTCCGGGCTGCAGGACCGCCGGAATCGGCTGCGGCCCGCCGATGCGCCCGGCGGCCGCCGGGCTCGCGCCGGATCCATCCGCCCCCTGGGCCAGCAGGGCATTCGCCGGAACCACGAGGAAGAACAGTGCCAGAAGTCGGGCGGTGCGGTTCATCGCTGGCTTCTCGATCGGGGGAGCGGTTGACTCACTCGAGACATCGGGCCCGTCACCGCGGGAGGCCGGGCAACGCCTCGCTCAGGAAGAACCTTACAAAGCTCGCGTCTTGATCGACGGTCGGCAAGCCCGAATAGACGCTGTGCCGATGGTACCCCGTGAAGCTCACCCCGATCCCGACCTTTCGGCTGGCCCAATACCGCGCCTCGATCATCAGGGCGTCCTGGTAGTGCGCGGAATTGGTGCCGTCGAGCGTGTGGATCCAGAGCCCGGTATAGGCGGCAGTCCCCTGCAGCCGATTCTTGTACAGGATGCGTGCCGTCCCGATGCCTCCCATTCCCGGCCCGTAGTCGTAGTCCCTGCCCTCGACCGAGTGATACTCGTCGGACTGGGTCGCACCCAGAATCACGCCATTGAAGAGGAGGGAGGTCTGGCCCCACCAGTCGCCGCCCGGCCGTCCGATCAGCGTCACGAGACCAAACTGGACGCTCTGTCCTCCGTACACGAAGGCGGGGTTGTTGAAATAGTCGTACTCCATCGAGAGCGCGATCTGGTTGTGCCTCCCGTTGCCCAGCGGCCACGCCGCCAAGCTGCCGCGCGCGCTGAATTGATTGACGTACCCGTCCCCACCCGGTCCCGCCAGGTCGGCCCGGAGCGCAAAGTGGGAGAACGGCGGGCCACTGAGATCCTTCACCGGATTGCCGTAAGACAGCGAGAACGTGGCGTTCCACTGGTTGGTGCCGGTTTCGATGAATCCACTGGCGAGGGACTGCGTCGTCCGCCGATAGCCCAGATCCACGACGCCGAGCAGGAAGCTCGGCCGCCAGGACGGTGGATTCGCGGAGACCCCGCTGGTCTCGCCGCGAATCAGCCGGTTGAGCCCGCCCACCGGGTTGAGCAGCGCGGCGCCCACTTCTCGCAGCGCCCGCTCGCCGCCCGTGGCCGTGTTGTCCAGCACGAGGTTCGAGAGGCGATTGAACGTCTCGCCGAGGATGATGCCGCCGACGCTCGTGTTGACGAAGTCGTTGGGCGCCGGTGCCCACGCCTCGAAAAAGATTTCCCACATGGCGCTGCCGACGAACGGCCAGGCCGCCGACTGCCAGAAATTGTAGCCGTTGGTGCGCGCGGCGTTGAAATAGAGGTTGCCCTGGTAGGGATGGGAGAACTGGTTGTTGAGGAACTGATTGTCGTCCCACTGCCACGGATAGCTGAGGTTGTTCTTCCAGGTCTGCGGGCCGACGTCGGCCCAGGCATAGCCTCGCACCCAGTGGTTGACGCTGAAGGGGACCACCTGGATCAGCATCAGTTCCCCGGCCGCCGCCCAGAAGCGAACCGGGGGATCGCATGCCCGGCACGGCAATGAATCGTGCCTCGAGGGCGCCGCCGACTCGCCCCCGGCCGGGAGGAGCGCCGCCGGCATCGGCTGCGGCCCGGCGATGCGGATTGGCGGCGCCATCGAATCGCCGAGGCCCGCCGGGGCCTGGGCCCCGAGCGGCACAGCTATCACAAACAGCAGGAGGAGCCCAGCACTTCCACCGAGTATTCGCACGCCGTCCGCTGGGGGAGGGGAGAGGACGCATTCCGCGAGCCTCACCGGCGCGCAGGCAGAAGCGAGCGAATCTACCCGCACGGAAGTCGGGTTTGAAGCGAGCGACTGCCGCCTAGGCCCTGAGCCGTCCAAGGTGGTGCGCGCGGAACTTGGCCACCTTGGGCGCGATCACGACCTGGCAGTACCGTTGCCCTTCGTTGCGCCTGAAGTACCCCTGGTGCCCCGCCTCCGCCGGGTAAAACGCGGAAAGCGGCGCGACCTCGGTCACCAGGGGGTCGGGCCAGACGCCCTCCCGCTCCACCGAACGGATCGCCTCCAGTGCGGCGTTCCGCTGCTCGTCGGAGTGGGTCAGGATGATCGACCGATACTGCGGGCCGACGTCCGCTCCCTGCCGGTTCAGGGTCGTGGGGTCGTGGATGGAGAAGAAGACATCCAGGAGGTCACGGTAGGAGACGACCGAGGGGTCGAAGCTCACCTGCGTGACTTCCGCGTGCCCGGTCCGACCGCCGCAGACCTGTTCGTAGGTGGGGTGTGCCACCGTTCCGCCGGCGTAGCCGGAGACGACGCCGGTCACGCCCTTCAGCTGTTCGAAGACCGCTTCCAGGCACCAGAAACAGCCCCCGCCGAACGTCGCCAACTCGATCGTCATGGTCGAATCCTCGGAATCAGGGCGCCGGTCCGCTCGCGGTACGCGGCGTACTCAGGATGACGGCTGAGGGACGCTTCCTTGGCCAGCATGTTCGGCACGAACTCCACGGCCCAGATCAGGAGGAGGATGGCCCACGCCAGCCAGTGCCCGACCAGCACGGCATACGCGGCGTAGAGCATCATCTCGCCCAGGTAGTTGGGATGGCGGACCAGCCGGAACATCCCGCCGGTAATCAGGCCCGCGCGAAGCCGGAGCGTGAAGGTCTTCTGCGCGTCGGCGGCGACCATCAGGAAGAGCCCGACGGTATGGAGCCCGATCGAGAGCGCGACGACTCCGAACGATTCGGGAGGATGACCCCGGCCCGAAACCAGCAGCCACGGCAGCACCCAGTAGGGCGCCAAGCCGAGCAGGAACGCCGCCCCTGCCCCGCCCCAGGTGACCCGCCGCTGCCAGTTGCCGTCGGGGAAGGCCAGGTCCTTGAGGAACCAGCACACGCCGTAGCTGCCGTACAGCGCCAGGTAGATCCAGGCGACCGGCGTCCACACGCCATACGCCCACATGAGCGCCAGGACGAACGGCAGCGAGCCGAGCTTCTGCGCGTTGATCACCCAGGCGAGCTTGAGCACACGGGGCCCGCCGAACAGCTCGGTGCTGAGGTGATGATTCAGGCGGTGAAGCCGCACCGCCCACGATGACAGCCGGCTCATGCGGCCGCGGCCGGGTGCACGAATCGCCTGAGGAGCCAGAAGGCGGGCACCGAGAGCGCCAGTACCCCCACGGCAAGGAGGGCGTGCCGGGGATCGCTCCAGACCACCCCAGCAAGAAACACGACGGCGATGGCCACGGCCAGCGCCGTGGACCAAGGGTAGCCCCAGGCGCGGTACGGGCGCGGGCGAGTCGGCTCCGTGATGCGGAGGCGGAAGAGCGCGAGAAAACAGACCAGGTAGTTCAGCACAATGAAGACTGACAGGGTGGCGATGACGGCGTTGAACGTCCCGGAGAGGAGGAAGAAGAAGCCCACGCCGGTAGAGAGCAGCAGTGCCGTGGTCGGCGTTCCGCCGGCGTTCACGGTCACCGCAGGGACCGGGAAGAGGCGGTCCCGGCTCAGCGAAAAGACGATTCGTGTGGAGCCCAGGAAGGTGCTGTTGATCGTGCCCGCAATGGAAATGATCATCAGCACCCGGAGCGCGCCATCGCCTGACGTGCCCAGGAGCCGGCGGGCGGCCGTGGCCGCCACGAAGGGGTCTCCGGCCATGGCGGGCAGGGAAAGGAGCCGCACGAATGCGACGTTCAGCAGCAGGTACAGGAGCGCGACACCGACCAGCGAAAGGAAGATGGCGCGCGGAATGTCCCGACCCGGGTTCCGGAACTCCTCGCCGCAGTAGATCGGGTAGTAGTAGCCGTCGAAGGTGAAGATGACGCCCTGCATCGCAAGGACGATCGCCATGATCACCGGCATGCCGGGGCGCGCCGCGGGCGCTGACGCGGCGGCCGCCGGCAGGAGGAAGCAGGCCCCGACGAGCAGGATGAGCGCTCCCCCCTTCAACAGCGTGGTGACCTGCTGAATTCCCGCGCCGGACCGGATCCCGCGCCAGTGCGCCAGGAGGAAGCCGGCGAGCAGGACGCTCGCCACACCGAGCGATCGCCCGGCCAGTCCGGGCACGACGGCGCCGGCGTATTCGCCGACCAGGAGGCCCAGGCCCGCCATGATGGCGCACTGCTGCACCCAGGAGTTGTAGCCGACGAGGAAGGCGGGGTAGTCGCCGAAGGCCCGACGGGCCCAGGGGTATACGCCGCCCGCCCCCGGATCCATCGCGCCATGTTCAGCGTAGGCGGTGGCGCCGAGGAAGGCGAACGCCGCGCCCCCCAGCCACACCCCGAAGAAGAGCGTCGGCGTGGTCAGCAGCGCCGCCACCGTTCCCGGGGTACGGAGAATGCCCCCGCCCACCACCGTCCCAACGGCGAGTGCGATCCCGAACGCGAGGCCGAGGACCTTGAGCAGCCCGCGCCCAGGGGCGATTGCCGGCGCGGTCAACGAGGCTCCAGCAAGTTCTCGTCGTGGATGTCGTCGAAGTACTCGGGATGCCTCGCCATGCCCTTGTCGTACATCGCGCGGAGGCGCGCGATGTCGGCGCTCGCGTCGCCTGTCGGCTGGTAAGGGGTCCGAAGGAAGACCGTCCGCGTCGACCAGTCAAAGGCGACGGGCAAGATCGGGACCCGGGCCGCCACCGCGACCCGATAAAACCCGGTCTTCCAGCCAACGGTGCGCCGCCTGGTTCCTTCCGGGGCCAGTGCCAGCACGAAGGCCGGCGCCGCCTGCATCTGTTCGAGCACCGCACCTACCGTTCCGTCCGGCCGGGCGCGGTCCACCGGGACGCCGCCGAGGGCGCGAAGCAGCCATCCCAGGGGGCCGACGAAGATGGTGTGCTTGCCGAGCCACTTGGCCCGAAGGCCAAGCGCCCATTTCGCGGCGAGGCCCACGAAGAAATCCGAGTTGGACGTATGCGGGGCGACGATCAGCACATAGCGCGGGAGGGGCGGCAGTGCCCCGTCGATGCGCCACCCCATCAGCCGCAGCCACGCTCGGCCGATCAGGGGCACGACGCCCCTGGGGTCCGACGGCAACATCGCTGGCACCGGCGGGGCTCCTAGCGGGACCCGGCGGACTGCCAGGGCGCAGGGGCGGGGTCGGGGTATCGGCAGGTCTGGCACACGCGACGCAGCGCGCGGAGCGCACGGAGCTCCACATCCGGAGAGAAGAAGCCCGCCCGCACCGGTTCCTCACGGAGCAGGTCGGTGCTCAGGTACTTCTTGTTGTCGTCGGCGAAGACGGTCACGACGACGGCCGAGCCGCCGAGCGCCTCCTGCGCCTGCAGGGCTGCAAGGAAGTTCGCCCCGGAGGAGATGCCCACGCCGAGGCCGAGGCCGGTGGCGAGCTTCTGGGCCATCAGGATCGCGTCGCCGTCGTCCACGGCCAGGATGGCGTCGAGCTGGTCGAACTCGACGATCGGCGGGATGAACTCGTCGGAAATACCCTGGATGCGATGGTGGCCCACCTTGTGGCCCGTGGACATGGTGGGAGAGTTGGCCGGCTCGACGGGATGGACGCGGACCCCGGGGACCTGCTCCCGGAGAAACCGCCCGGTGCCCATGATGGTCCCGCCGGTGCCCACGCCCGCGACGAACGCCGCGGGAGTCAGTCCTTCCGCGGACAGCTGCCCGAGGAGCTCGGGCCCGGTGGCCTCGTAGTGCGCGTCGCAGTTGTCGCGATTGGAGAACTGGCGCGGCAGAAAGGCCCCCGGCGTCGCCTGGGCGAGCGACTCGGCCCGGGCGATGCTCCCGAGGAACCCGCCTTCCTCGCGGCTGACGAGCACCACCCCCGCCCCGAGACTCCGGAGGAGGTTGATCCGCTCGGTGCTCATCCAGGCCGGCATGAAGATCGTCACCGGATGTCCGAGCGCGCGGCCGATCGAGGCGAACGAGATCCCGGTGTTGCCGCTCGTGGCTTCGACGATGAGCGCGCCCGGCTGCAGCACCCCCGCGGCATACGCCTTCCGCAGGATGTGCATCGCCATCCGGTCCTTGATGCTGCCGGACAGGTTCAGGTACTCCGCCTTGGCATGAAGCACGCGTCGCGTGCCGCGGAAATCGAACTCGATCGCGAGCAGGGGGGTGTTGCCGACGAGGCTCGCGAGCCCGTGGAGGCGCTCGACGGGATGCTGGTCCGTCACACGAGGCTCCGGGTCAGGGCTTCGACGAGGCGTACACCGTCACCAGGAGCAGCGTCGCGAAGGGGCCGAGAAAGAGCGACAGCAGCCCCCACAGCAGGCCGCTCTTACCCTTCGACTGCGCCAGGCCGGCGTTCAGCAATGCCAGGGTGCCCCAGCCGACGAAGTACTCCCCGCGGAAGTAATACATTTCCCCCTCCGACGTGAATGGTGGGCCCCCTGCCCCGCGCACCCGGTCCACCATGCAAAGTACTCGAATCAGGATGATTGGCGAGCAGCCGGGCCCCCCAGCCCCACCGCTACAATCCCCGTCACCATCCGGGTAGACTCCGGTGACCCCCGCGTGGAGCCACATGACCCGCCGCGTCGTGACCCTCATTGCCGGCGCCTCCCTGCTCGTCGTGGGAGCGCAGCTCTCCTGCCACAAGGAGCCGCGTGAGGGCGCGCCTTCCGCCACTGCCGCGGCGCCCGACGCGCCGGAGGACAGCGCGGGCGAGCCCCAGACGCTCAGCGACTCGGCGCTCGCGGCCATTACGCGGCCGCGGACCGGCGACTTCGACTCCATGCTGGCCCGCCGCCAGGTCCGGATGATCGTGGTCCCGAGCCGGACGCACTACTTCGTGGACCGCGGCACGCCGAGGGGACTCTCGGTGGACGCCGCGGCGCTCTTCGAGGCGTACCTCAACAAGAAGTACCGGACCGGCGCCCAGAAGATCCACGTCCTCCTGGTGCCGGTGCGCCACGACGAGGTGATCCCCGCCCTGCTCGACGGCCGAGGGGATATTGCCGCCGCCGCCCTGACCGTGACCCCCGAGAGCCGCAGGGTGGTCGACTTCTCGATCCCCATCGTCTCGGACGCCTCCGAGATCGTCGTGACCGGACCCGCCTCCCCGCCACTATCCTCGATCGACGACCTTGCCGACAAGGAAGTCTTCGTTCGCCGGTCGTCCGCCTACTGGGCAAACCTCCAGGCGCTCGACGCCGACTTTCAGCGCCGTGGCCTCGCGCCGATTCGGCTGCGGGAGGCCCCCGAGGCGCTGCACGACGAAGACCGGCTCGAGATGCTCAGCGCAGGGCTGGTCCAGCTCACCGTGATGAACGACTTCCTGGTGAACTTCTGGAAGCAAGTGCTGCCCGGCATCACGCCGCGGCCCGACCTTGCCGTCGCCACCGGCCAGGAGATCGCCTGGATGTTCCGCCAGCACAGCCCCCGGCTCAAGGCGGAGGTCGACGGGTTCCTGGCCACATATCCCGCGGGCTCGGCCACCCGGAACATGCTGCTCCAGAAGTACCTCCAGAGCACCAGGTACGTCACCAACGCCACGTCGCCCGCCGAGCTGGAGAAGTTCCGGCAGACCGTGGCGCTGTTCAGGAAGTACGGTTCGAAATACGACCTCGACTTCCTGCTGATGATGGCCCAGGGCTACCAGGAGTCGCGGCTCGACCAGTCCGCCAAGAGCCAGGTGGGCGCCGTCGGGATCATGCAGATCATGCCGGCCACCGGCCAGTAACTCGGCGTCGGGGACATTCACCAAGTGGACCCGAACGTCCACGCGGGGGTGAAGTACGTCCGCTCCCTCATCGACAACAATTTTTCCGGTGACTCCATCGACGCGCTCAACCGGACGCTCTTCGCCTTCGCGGCCTATAACGCGGGGCCGGGGCGGATCGCGGGGCTCCGGCGCCGGGCGGCGGCACGGGGGCTCGACCCCAACCAGTGGCAGGACAACGTCGAGATCCTCGCGGCGGAGGAGATCGGGCAGGAAACGGTCACGTACGTCGCCAACATCTTCAAGTACTACGTCGCCTACACCCTCGTCATGGAACAGGCCGCCGAGCGCGACTCCGCGCTCAAGCGGCACAAGCAATAGGGAGTTCGTGATGCTGAGCCTTCTCTCGCTTCTCCTGCCCGCCCTCCTCGGCACGGACACGCTGCTCGTTTCCCCGGCGTGGCTCTCCGCCCACCTCGGCCAGCCGGGACTGGTCGTGATCCAGACGGAGCGCGTGCGCGCACCCTACGACTCCGGGCACATCGCCGGCAGCAGGTTCCTGGCATTCTCCTCCATCGTCGTCGAGCGGGACGGCATTCGCCGCCGAGCTCCCGCGCCGTCGGCGTGCTCGACTCGGTGCTGGAGTCGGCGGGGATCGGCGACAGTTCCCGGATCGTCATCACCGGCGATCCGCTGATGGCCGCGCGCCTCTTCTTCACGCTGGATTTCATGGGCCTGGGCGGCCGGGCGGCCTTGCTCGACGGAGGGGTGCCGGGATGGGTGGCGGCCGGGTTCCCACTCTCCACCGATCCGGCGCCGGAAACCCGCGGCTCGCTCACGCCCCAGGTCCGGCCCGAGGTCGTCGTCGACGCGGCGTGGGTCCGGGCCCACCTCCGGGACTCGACCGTCGCGCTGCTCGACGCGCGGCCGGAAGCGGACTACGTCGGCACGCCAGGCAGCACACCGCCGACCGGGCACATCCCCGGCGCCAGGAACATCTTCTGGAAGACGACGCTCGGCGGGACGCCCGCGGTCCTCCTCCCCCGCGCGACGCTGGATTTGATGTTCCGCGCGGCGAATGCGCCGCCGGGCAAGCTGGTGGTCACCTACTGCCGGACCGGCGTGCAGGCGAGCTTCCTGTATTTCGTGGCCCGGTACCTGGGCTATGACGTGAAGATGTACGACGGATCGTTTTCGGAATGGAGCCGACTGCCTGGCGCCGCCGTCGACACCGGGGCCGGCGAGTAGGGAGTGGCGGCGCCCCTAGTTGGGCGTGGACGCCGGCAGCGGTGCCGGTACCGGGTGCGGTTCCAGCGGGCTGTAGACCGCTACCCCGAGCGCGGCCCATCCCGTGCCGGCCAGGAGCGCCCCGACCACGTCGCTCGGATAGTGGACGCCCAGGTACACGCGGGAATAGGCGATCGAGAGGCAGAGGAGAACCGCCGCCGTGCGTCCGGCTCGCCGGAGCATCGGCGGGCTGTCGCGGGTAAGCAGGAAGGCGCCGAGCCCGAAGACCAGCGGCGCCAGCATGGCGTGACCGGAGGGGAAGGAGTACCACCCCGCTCCATCCAGGCGCGGGATGATGTCCGGTCGATGACGGCGGAAGCCCTCCTTGAGCAACGCATTCAGGCCCCACCCCGTCAGGACCGTCACGCCGTAGCACAGCGCCGAGCGCCACCACTGGCGGAGCAGCAGCACGACGAAGACCGCGACTCCCGCCGAGATCGCGAACGAACCATGTCCGATCGCGCTCAGCACCCCCATCCACCCCGCCATCTCCCCGCTCCGGTCGGCGGCCACCGCCAGCATCAACCGCTGGTCCCATGCGGTCAGCGAGGCACCGAGCGCGAGCCGGCCGATGCCGCCCACCAGGAAGAAGGCGATGGCAGCAAAGGCGACCACGCGGGCGCGGGTCCTTGGGTCTCGGGCGGGCATGGCTGAAAGGTGATGGAGGAGGGGTCGAAGCGACAGGAGGCGGGACTGGGGCCGAAGGCCGAGGACCCGACTTCGGGGAGTGCCAACGACCATAGCAGGGGTGGGACTCGAGCCGAAGGCCGAGTCCCGAAAACAAAGGCCCCCTGGTTTCGGGGGCATAGCAGGGGTGGGACTCGAACCCACGACCCCGGCATTATGAGTGCCGTGCTCTAACCACCTGAGCTACCCTGCCGAACCACCGTACAACTGAAAAGCGCTCAATGACTTAAGCCACTGATCCGGCCGCAATCCTAGCGGGATGGAATGGCTCGGTCAAGGTTCAGCCGGCGCCTCGATCCGGTACAGGAACTCGCCCTCCCGGATCATCCCGAACGATTCCCGCGCCGCCCGCTCCTGCACCCGCGGATCCCGCTCGATGGCCACGGCGGCCTTCTGGAGCGAGTCCACCACCTCCGTGAGCGCGGCCACCATCGCCGTCTCCTGCTTCTCGGCGCGATGCAGCTGCCACCAGTTCCAGGTGCTGTATTCCCCGCCCTGGATCGCGAAGATCAGCGCCAGGAGGACGATCACCCACCGGGCCTTCGCGCCGCGGCTCACAGCGGATACAGGTCCCGGCCGGGGTAGTGCGCCACGTCCCCCAGCTCCTCGGCGATCCGCAGCAGCTGGTTGTACTTGGCCACGCGGTCGGTGCGGCTGGCGCTCCCGGTCTTGATCTGGGCGGCGCCGGTCGCCACCGCGAGGTCGGCGATGAAGGTGTCCTCGGTCTCGCCCGAGCGGTGGCTGATGACGGCGCCATAGGAGCTGCCCTTGGCCAGCTCGATGCACTGCAGCGTCTCGGTCAGCGTCCCGATCTGGTTGACCTTGATCAGGATGGCGTTCGCGATGCCGCTCTCGATGCCGCGCGCGAGCAGGTCGACGTTGGTGCAGAAGATGTCGTCGCCCACCAGCTGGACCCGCTCATGCAGCTTTTCGGTGAGCAGCGCCCAGCCCTCCCAGTCGTCCTCGGCGAGCCCGTCCTCGATCGAGACGATCGGGTAGCGGTCCACCCACTGGGTATAGAGCGCCACCATCTCCGCCGCCGTCCGCGCACTGCCGTCGCCCTTCTTGAAGACGTACTTCCCGTTCTGGTAGAGCTCCGAGGCCGCAACGTCGAGCGCGATCGCCACGTCCTGGCCCGGCTTGTACCCCGCCGCCTCGATGGCCTGCATCACCACGTCGAGCGCCGCCTCGTTGCTGGGCAGCATCGGCGCGAAGCCGCCCTCGTCGCCCACGGCGGTCGAGAGCTTCATGCCTGTCAGCACCTTCTTCAGCGAATGGAAGACCTCGACCCCGATGCGGAGCCCCTCCGGGAAGGTGTCGGCGCCGATCGGCACGATCATGAACTCCTGGGCGTCCACGTTGTTGGACGCGTGGGCGCCGCCGTTGAGGATGTTCATCATCGGCACCGGGAGGATGTGCGCCATCGGCCCGCCGAGATAGCGGTACAGCGGGAGGCCGGAATCCTCGGCGGCGGCGCGTGCCACCGCGAGCGACACCGACAGCATGGCGTTGGCGCCGAGCTTGGTCTTGTTCGGCGTGCCGTCGAGGTCCATCATCTCGCTGTCGATCAGGATCTGGTCCTCGGCCGCCATCCCTTCCAGCCGCGGGCCGATCAACTCGTTCACGTTGCGGACGGCCTCGGTGACTCCCTTGCCGGCAAAGCGCTTGGCGTCGCCGTCCCGGAGTTCGGCCGCCTCGTGCTCGCCGGTCGAAGCGCCGCTCGGCACCGCCGCGCGCCCGCTGGCGCCGCTGGAGAGGACGACGTCTGCCTCGACCGTGGGATTGCCCCGGCTGTCGAGAATTTCACGGGCGTGCACTTCAATGATCGTCGACATGGACTCGCCATAGTTGGATGAGAGTGTGATCGCGGAAGCAAGCTACCCGCCCACACCGGACGCCGTCAACGCGCGCCGTAGGGGTGCATTGCCGTGCGCCCCTACGGCTGCATCGCGGCCCGCGCTTGGTCGCTGAGACGGTCGCGGTCCTGGTAGGTCATCCCGGTCGTGGGGATCGGCTCGCCGATGTGGACCACCACCGGCCCAGGCCGCACGTTGAGCGCGCCCTTCGGCGTGCGTTCGAACGCGCCACGAATCCTCACCGGCACGATCGGCACCCCGGCCCGGATGGCCAGGACGAAGGGACCCTTCTTGAACGGGAGCAAGCGGCCGTCGAGGCTGCGGGTCCCCTCCGCGAACACCATCGCGGAGAGCCCCCGCTCGAGCTGCGCCGCCGCGGTGTCATAGCTGCCGAACGACGACGTGAGGTTGTTTCGGTCGATGAAGATGTTGCCCGCCGACTTCATGGCGCGGCCGAGGATGGGCACCCGCTGGAGCTCCCGCTTGGCGAGAAAGCGGAAGCTGTTCGGGACGGCGACGAGCAGCGCCCAGATATCGACGAGGGAAGTGTGATTGGCGACGAACACGTAGGAACGCGACCGGTCCACCCGATCCAGCCCCTCGGCGGTCACCGTCACTCCGGTCGCGGCGAGGATGATCCGGGCCCAGTCGTGCATGATCCGGTCGTACACGTTGCCCGCGGCGTAGCGGACGCCGACCCAGGAGGCGAGCACCGCCCAGGATGCGTAGAACGCGGTGACGGGGACGCCCACGATCAGGAGCCACGCCGTCCGAAGGAACTTCATCGAAAGTGGTCGTGGCCGGCGAGGGCCACGTTCACTCCGGCAAAGGTGGCGGCCACGCCCGTGCCCCGGCGCACGCGGCCGATGCGCGTGAGCACCGTGCCGGTATCCTGCTGGAATCGCTTCGCCTCGCCTTCCTCGAAGGTCTTCGGCATCACGACGAGGAGTTCATAGTCCTCCCCGCCGCGGGCCGCGAAGGCCTGCAGCGGCTCGCCCCGCGCGAGGGCCACCGCCACGACGTCCGGGTGCACCGGCAGCTGCTCGAGGGCGATTTCCACCCGCACCCCCGACGCGGCGGCCAGGTGCCCCGCGTCGCCGCCGAGCCCGTCCGACACGTCCATCATCGCGTGGGCGCCGTGCGCGGCGAGCCACCGTCCCTCGGCGATCCGCGGGACCGGATGGGCAAACCGTTCCCGCGCGCCCGTCGCCGGCGTGCGGCCCGCCTCCCATTCGAGCAGTGCGGCCCGCGCGCCGCCGAGCGTGCCGGTCACCCATACGCCGTCGCCGGCACGGGCTTCCGCACGGCCCACCGGCCGGGCGGCGCGGCCGAAGACCGTCACGTCCACCACCCAGATCGGCGAGGCGGCGAGGTCCCCGCCCAGCACGCGACCGCCACACGCCGCCACGGCCGCACCCACGCCGCGCATGAGCTGGACGAGATGGTCCGCCGGGGACTCGCGAGGGCTTCCCACGCTGGCCGTCAGTCCGACCACTTCGGCCCCGCATGCCGCGAGGTCGGAGAGGGCGGAGGCCGCCGCGCGCCAGCCGATTTCCTCCAGGGAGAGCCACTCGCGCCGGAAGTGCACATCCTCGATGCTCAAGTCGGTGCTGATCACCACGTCGCCGAAACCGGGGGGAAGGACGGCGCAGTCGTTGCCGAGTCCGCGCGCGTCCTGTCCGAGGGCGGCGGCGATGGCGCGGATGCGATCGAACTCCGGGCCCGGCCCGAGGGGAATCCCGGTCACGGCCGCACCTCCGACAGCCGAAAGCGCACCAGCCCGCCGGTCGTCGCGACCCACAGGAAATCGGCGTCCACCGCCATGTCGAGTGGATCGCCGGGCAGGTCGCTCCCCACCAGCAGCGGGCGGATCGGCACGCCGTTGATCCGGGTCCACCCGACCGCCTGGTCGCCCGCCACCCAGAACCCGTCGCCGTCCGCCACCATCCGCCGGAGCGGACCCAGGATGGATGAGATCGTGGGCGAGAGCGCCCAGCGGTCGGCGCCAGGCGCTTTCCAGAGGAACTGGTCGGCGGTGAGCCCCACCAGGGTGTCGGCCATCCACGCGAGATCGTAGAGCGAGCGGTTGAACGCCGCGGATGAATCAAGCCCGGGAGGGCGCCAGAGGTCGCGATCGTCGAGCAGGGCCGCGCGCGGCCCGTACCGGGTCGCCACCCAGGTGGTGTCGCCACCGAGCGCGACGGCCAGCGCCGGCTCGACGAACGCGGGGGCGAGCGGTGCGGCGCCGGTCGTGTCGGCGAACCGCGCCAGCCCGCGCGCCGTGGCGGCGACGACGACGCCACGCCGGGACGCCAGCGACAGCACACGGCGGTCGGGCACGCCCATCCCCTCCGTGTAGGCGGTGTACAGCGTCGGGTCCGACGTCGGGAAGCGGATCACGCCGCCGTCGGAGGCCGCCCAGATCGACGACTCCACGCCGATGAGCCGCCTCACGCGGGTAAACGGCAGGCCGGTGGCCGCCGGGCCGGTGATCACCTGGAAATCGCTCAAGTCGCCCGCAACAAATGTGAGTCCCGCAGGCGCGGCGGCGGCGCGGTCGGTGGCCACCCAGACCCCGCCCGGCACGGCCATGACCGCTCCCGCGATTCTCCCCGGCAGCCCGAAGCTGAGCCGGTCGGGCACTGCCGCACCGTCGGGAAGAAAGAGCGTGCCCACTCGGTCGGTACCGAGGTACCAGCCGAGGTTGTCGAACGAGCGCGCCGCCGAGGTGAGCCGCGCGCTTTGAAGGGACGGATCGAGGAGGAAGGAGGTGGCCCCGCCCTGCAGCACGGGGTTGGAGGCCACCGCCTGGCTGACCGAGGCGGGACGGATCGGACGGACAGGCGGATTGGCAGCGACGGCGGTGAATCCACCGCGGGGCACCATGTACCACCCGTCCGGCGTGCGGAGGAAGAGTCCCTCGGTGGGAGCGGCGAGATCGAATGCGATGTCGATGACCCGGCCCGGCGCCGTGCCCCGATCCCAGAGCTGCAGGTCCGGCTGGAAGTGGACCCACCCGTTCAGCGTCTGGAGCCAGAGAGTGTTGTCGAGCGGATCGATCATCCCGGCGTTCACCTGGGCCAGGAAGTCGGGGACGGGCGGATCGTAGGGCCCCTCCCAGCGGCGGAACTGCGGGTGCCAGACCAGCACCGCCGCGGGCGAGACGATGAACACCCGATCGGGCCCGGCGGCCACGGCGGAGACGTGGGTCCAGTCCGCGATCACGACCCGGTCCTCCGGACGCCAGTTCCGCGGCGTCTGCCCGGCGAGCGGTGAGACACCGAGTGCGAGGAAGAGGACCGGCAGTGCGCGCATGGGAGAAAGGTACTGCATTTCGGAGAGGCCTGGCCTGGACGCGGTGTGGCTCACCCCGCGGGGCGTTCGAGTTCGACGAGGATCGGCGGGTGTGCCCGCTCCGGCATTGTGCGAAGCACCGCCCAGGCGCGCCAGAGATCGGGCAGCGCGGCCACCACGTCCATGGGGCGCATCGAGCGAGGCGTCGCGCGCCGTCCGGCGAGCTCTCCCGCGCGCCCGAGCGCCTGCGCTCCCAGCGCGGCCGCGGTTTCCCCGTCGAGTCCGACGGCCAGGAACGCGCCGCAGAGCCCGCTCAGGATGTCTCCGCTTCCGCCGGTGGCGAGCCCCGGATTGCCAGCCGCAATGGTCCAGGTCGGCCGCCCGGCACGGGCCACCACCGAGGGCACGCCCTTGAGCAGCACCACGGCACCGGATTCCTCGGACGCCGCTTCGGCCGCCGTCCAGGGGTCCACATCGAGCGTGCCGGCCAGGTGGGGGAACAGCGCGCGGAACTCGCCCGGGTGGGGAGTGAGGACCAGGCGGCGGCCGTCGGAGAGCGCACGCAGGGCCGGCAACGCGCCCTGGAACGCGATCAAGCCGTCCGCGTCAAGGACGACGGCCCGGCTCGCGAGGAGGAACGGCACGAGAAATTCGCGCCGACCCTTCCCCCGGCCCAGGCCGGGCCCGGCGACGACCGCATCGGCTTGCGCGGCCAGTTCCAGGAGCGCATCGGTCGGCGGGCGGTCGAAGGAGCAGGAGCGCAGCTGCAGGTCCGGTTCGGCCGCGGCGAGCGCCGTCGTGGTGGCCTCCGGGGCCACGCCGAAGACGAGGCCGGCCCCGGCGGCGAAGGCCGCCCGCCCCGCCATCCGCAGGGCCCCGCTCATTCCTGCATCGCCCCCGATCACGACGACCCGACCGCGATCGCCCTTGTGGGCATCGGCGGGGAACGGCCGCAGCCAGCCGGAAGCGAGCGAGTCGGTGACGAGCATGGGCCAGGCTGGGTCCGGCGGCGGGAGCCCGATATCGACGACGACGACGTCGCCTACTTCCTCGCGGGCCAGCAGGTGTCCGCGGCGGGGGGCGCCGAAGGTGATCGACATGGTGGCGCCGGCGGGTCCCCACACGGCGCCGGTCAGCAGATCCACGCCGGTCGGCCCATCGAGGGCCACGAGCGGGACCCGCAGGTCGCGGAGCCGCTGGACCAGCGCGGCCGCCGCCTCCCGCGGCGCGCCGCTGGCGCCGGTGCCGAGGATCGCGTCCACCCCGATCGCCACGGTCGGCCACGGGCCGTCCGGCGCCACTTCGCGCACCCCCTCGGCGAGGGCGAGGGTCCGCACCCGGCTGTTGAGCTTCGATGGATCGCCAGGCAGTGCCGCCACCCAGACCGGGACCTCCTGGCGATGCAGCACCCGGGCGAGCACCCACCCGTCGCCGCCGTTGTTCCCCGTGCCGGCCGCGACGAGGACGCCACCGCGGAGCGCCGGCCCGTACCGCCGGGCGATCACCGCGGCGCTCGCGCGCCCGGCAGCGTCCATCAGCGTCTCGACGGCGATGCCGTCGCCCGCGGCGCGCATGTCCCAGAGCGCGGACTGCGCCGGAGTCAGGACGGGGATCAACAAGCTACTTGTACGACTGCCCGATCACGCGACCGAAGGAGATTTCGCCGTTGTCGATCCGCAGGTTGAAGCCGCACTCCGGATTGGTGCACACCCACGCCTTGTAGGTGATCGGCGCCCCTTCGCGGCCGTAGTCGGAGAGTGGAATCAGCTTCCCCGCCGCGCACTTCTGGCACGCCGGCCAGTCTGTCCCGTCCATGTCCCCTCCCGGTCTAGGTCTCCAGCTGCCCCGTCGCCGGCCCGGTCCAGGTGTAGCCCGCCTGGAAGGCGTTGGCGAAGTCGTACACGTCGGTGAAGTCATCCACCGAGTCCCCCGGCTGGGCCACCAGCAGCCCGGCCTCGACCAGCGCGAAGACGATGCACCCCACGGAACGGGTGGAGGTGATGCCCCAGTGGCGGAGCACCGACGGCGCGAGGAGCCCGAACTGCTCCCAGGCGAGGTCGCGGCAGGCCCACGCCACCTCGACACCGGAGAGGTGGCGGCGGGCCGGGAGCCGCGTCTGCACGAACTCGATGGCGCCGAGGACGAAGAGATAGGCACGCTCGTCGTACTGATCCCCGCGCGCACGGATGCGGGTGAGCACGTCGGCGACGAACGTCAGGTCGTTCACGTCCGGTCGGCCTGGTAGAGCGGGAACGCGCGAGCCAGCTCCTCCACCTGCTTCCGCACCGCCTCGACGGTTGCGTCGTCCTGCCCGACCAGCACCCGATCGATCAGCGTGGCGATCCGCTTCATCTCCGCGGCGCCCATGCCCCTGGTGGTGAGGGCGGGCGTGCCGAGCCGGATGCCGCTGGTCACGAAGGGCGACTGCGGGTCGTCGGGGATGGTGTTCTTGTTCACGGTGATCCCGGCGCGGTCGAGCAGCTGCTCGGCCAGCTTGCCGGTCAGCCCCTTGGGGCGGAGGTCCACCAGCATGAGGTGGGAGTCGGTGCCGCCCGAGACGATGGCGAAGCCCCGTGCCTGCATCGCCGCCGCGAGGGTCTTGGCGTTCTCCACGACCTGGCGGGCGTAGGTGCGGAACCCGGGGTCGAGCACCTCGCCGAACGCCACCGCCTTGGCGGCGATGATGTGCATCAGGGGGCCGCCCTGGTGCCCGGGAAACACCGACTTGTCCACCTGCTTTGCGAACTCCTCGCCGCAGAGGATCATCCCGCCGCGCGGACCGCGGAGCGTCTTGTGAGTCGTGGTCGTGGTGACGTGCGCGTGGGGAATGGGCGACGGATAGACCCCCCCGGCCACGAGCCCCGAGAAGTGCGACATGTCCACGAGGAAGAAGGCGCCGATTTCGTCGGCGATGCTCCGGAAGGCGGCGAAGTCGATGATCCGGGCGTAGGCGCTGCCGCCCGCGATGATCAGCTTCGGGCGGTCCCGGCGGGCCTGGTCGCGCACCGCGTCGTAGTCGATGAGCCCGGTGGCCGGGTCCACCCCGTACTGCGTGGCGCGGAAGATGATCCCGCTGTGGTTGACCGAGGCGCCGTGCGTCAGGTGCCCGCCGTGCGGGAGCGACATGCCCATCAGCAGGTCCCCCGGGGCGATGAGCGCCAGGTAGGCCGCGAAGTTGGCCTGGGCGCCGCTGTGCGGCTGCACGTTGGCGTGGCCCGCGCCGAAGATGCGCTTGGCGCGCTCGATGGCCAGGCGCTCGACCTCGTCCACCACCTCGCACCCGCCGTAGTACCGGCGCCCGGGGTACCCCTCGGCGTACTTGTTGGTGAGCGGCGTGCCCATCGCGTCGATCACCGCGCGGCTCGCGAAGTTCTCGCTGGCGATCAGCTCGAGCCCGTCGCGCTGGCGGCGGAGTTCCCGGTCCACGATCGCCGCGACGGCCGGATCGGCTTCCCTGAGGCTGGCGGTATTGTGCCGCGTCACGTCCCCTCCCCTTCCTCGATCTTGGCCACGCGACGGCTGTGCCGGCCGCCCGCAAAGGGCGTGGCCAGCCACCGCTTGAGAATCTCGACGCTTTCCTCGTCCGAAATGCACCGGGCCGGCAGCACGAGCACGTTGGCGTCGTTGTGCTCCCGGGACAGCTGCGCCACCTCCGGCGTCCACGCCACCGCCGCGCGGACGCCGTGGTGCCGGTTGGCGGCGTAGGACATGCCGAGCCCGGTGCCGCAGAGCAGCACGCCGCGCTTCACCTCGCCGTGCTCCACCTTTTCGGCGAGCGGATGGGCGAAGTCGGGATAGTCCACGGAGTCGGTGCTGTTGGTGCCCATGTCGAGCGGCTGGAAGCCCAACGCGGTCAGTTCCCGCTTGAGCCGCTCCTTCATTTCGACGCCGGCGTGGTCCGAGGCGATGGGGATGATTTCAGGCATGATTGCAAATGTAAGCGGAGAGGCGGGGAGGCGGGGAAGCGGGAGCGGAGGCCCCTTCCCCGCTTCCCCGCTGGCCCGCCGTTCTCCTTACCCGGGCATCCACATCGGCCGCATGCCGCCGACCTGTCCCAGCCGCCCCTCGGCCACCCGGTCGGCGGCCAGGTACGACGGGATCTTCTTCTGCGACGCCAGGTCGTAGATGCGGAGCAGCGTGTCGTAGATCTCACCGGCCTTCTTCTTCGAGCGCTCCGCCGTCCAGCCGTGGATCTCGCCGTAGACGTTGATCAGCCCACCGCCGTTGATCACGTAGTCGGGCGCGTAGAGGACGCCCTTGGCCGCGAGCGCGTCGCCGTGCCGCTCCTCGGCGAGCTGGTTGTTGGCGCCGCCGGCCACGATCGTCACCTTGAGGCGCTTGAGCGTGTCGTCGTTGATGATCGCCCCGAGCGCGCAGGGCGCGAAGACGTCGGCGGCCTGGTCGTAGATCTTGTCCGGGGCCACGGCGGTGGCGCCGGTGGCCTCGACCACCTTCTTGACCTTGGCCTGGTCGACGTCGGTCACGATCAGCTTGACGCCCTCGGCCTTGAGATAGGTGCAGAGGTACTGGCCGACGTGGCCGCAGCCCTGCACCGCCACCGTCTTGCCGGTCAGCACGTCGCTCCCCCACTGCGCCTTCGCGGTGGCCTTGATGCCCATGTAGACGCCGTGCGCCGTGACCGGCGACGGGTCGCCGGAAAGCCCGGTGAGGCCGGCCACGTGGTTGGTCTCGTAGTGGACGAACTCCATGTCGGCGGGGCTGGTCCCGACGTCCTCGGCGGTGATGTACCGGCCGCCGAGCGACTCGACGAAGCGCCCGTGCGCGCGGAAGAGCGCCTCGCGGTCGGTGCGCTTGTTGTCGCCGATGATCACCGACTTGCCGCCGCCGAGGCTGAGGCCGGCCACCGCGGCCTTGTACGTCATGCCGCGGGCCAGGCGCAGCGCATCGGTGATGGCCGCCTCGGTCGAGTCGTACTGCCAGAACCGGGTGCCGCCGAGCGCGGGGCCGAGCGTCGTGTCGTGAATCGCGATGATGCCGAAGTACCCGCAGGCGGGCTCATGGCAGAAGACGACCTGCTCGTGACCGTGCCCGGCGATGTCCTTGAAGAGATCCATGAGAACCCTGACCCGAGGAGGTGAGTGGCTGTTCAGGAAGCGAGGCGGCGCCTCACTTCGTCCCGTATTCGAAGAACCCGCGGCCGCTCTTCCGGCCGAGGTCGCCCGCGGCGACCATCCGCCGGAGCAGCGGGCAGGCGCGGTACTTGTCGTCGCCCAGCCCCTTGTGCAGCACTTCGAGAATGGCCAGGCACACGTCGAGGCCGATGAAGTCGGCCAGCGCCAGCGGCCCCATCGGATGCGCCATGCCCAGCTTCATGACCGTGTCGATGGACTCCGGCGTGGCCACGCCTTCCATCACGCAGAAGATGGCCTCGTTGATCATCGGCATCAGGACGCGGTTGGACACGAACCCGGGGTAGTCGTTCACTTCGACGGGGATCTTGCCCAGCGCCCGGGCGGTGTCCATCGTCCAGGCCAGGGTGGCGTCGCTCGTGGCGTGGCCGCGGATGACCTCCACCAGCTGCATCACCGGCACGGGATTCATGAAGTGCATCCCGATGACCTGCGCCGGCCGGCGGGTGCGCGCGGCGATCTCGGTGATCGAGATCGAGCTGGTATTGGTGGCGAGCACCGCCGACGGCGCCGCGATCCGGTCGAGCTGCTCGAACAGCGCGAACTTGATGTCGTGGCGCTCGGACGCGGCCTCGACGACGACCTCCGCCCCGGCCGCCGCGTCCAGCGACGGGTGCGTCGCGATCCGGCCGAGCACCTCGGCGGAGTGTTCCGCGGTGAGCGTCCCCTTCTTGACTTGCCGCTCGAGATTGCCGCGGATCGTGGCGAGGCCTCGCTCGAGCGCCGGACCCGACACGTCGATGAGCGCCACCTGCCAGCCGTGCTGCGCGAAGACGTGGGCGATGCCGTTGCCCATGGTGCCCGCGCCGATGACCGCCGCCTGCTTCATGTCGTCTCCCTGGCCTTCCTGATCCACTGTGCCGCCAGCGCCGTCCCCGCCAGCATCGTCACCGAGGCGAGCAGTCCGCCCTCGGGACCGAACCCGCCTCCCGACACCCAGACTGGCCCGCCCGGGTTGTACGCCAGGTAGGGCATGGCGAGCGGCAGCCCGCTCACCGGCGCCCCGAGCGCCGCGAGCGCGAGGTTCCATCCGAGGTGTGCGCCCCACGCCGTCCACAGGCCGCCCGGGGCAAAGAATGCCGTGCCGAGCAGCACGCCGGCAACGGCGATGTTGACCATGCCGAGGGTCGTGATGTCCGGGTTGCTCCAGTGCGAGAGCCCGAACGCCACCGCGGTCAGGACCACCGCCGGCCACCGGCCCAGCACTCCCGCGAGGAGGATGAGCGGCACCCCGCGGAAGATCAGCTCCTCGCTCAGCGCCGGAAGCGCGAGCGCCCCGCCGGTCAGGAGCGCCGAACGCGCCCAGTCCAGCAGCGAACCGGTGGTGGTGCTCCAGGCGGCGCCCGCGGCGGCGAGCCCCAGCACCATGGCGCCCCCGGCGGCGGCCGCGCCGAGTGCGAGGCCCCGCGCGAACCACGGGACGGCCGGGTGCGGCCCGCGCCAGCGCAGCTCTTCCCACGTCCGGCCGAGCGCCTTCCGTCCGATGAGCAGGGTGGCCAGGCCGAACCCGACCACGAGGCCGACGCCCTGCGTCAGCAACTGTGGCAGCCCGGGATTGGAGAACCACTCGGTACCCGCCGAACCCTTCACCAGTGCCCCAAGCCCCACCACGGTCGGCAGGCCGAGCACGATGCCCACAACAACGAAGGCGACCGACCAGCCGATCGCCTTGAGGAGCCCAGTCAGGCCGGTGCCGAGGTCGCGCCCGCTCAAAGGAGCTTCGTGACTTTCGGCGAGAGGCCGGCGACCAGCGCGGCCGCGAGGCCGGTCTTCAGCAGGCTCACGGACAGGAACGGCAGCGAGCCGGTCCGGAAGGCAGTGCCGAGGTCGCCGGTCAGCAGCGCGAGCTGCGCCACGCCGCCGGCGTGGATGATCACCATGCCGAGGAGCGCGCCGAGGATGGCGCGGTCGAAGCCCTGTCGATGCGCCACCACGCCGGTCACGAAGGCGGCGACCGGAAACGCCAGCAGGTAGCCGCCGGTGGGGCCGAACAGCCAGGCGAGCCCCGCACCGCCGCCGGAAAAGACCGGCAGGCCGGAGATGCCGAGCCCGAGGTACGTGACCAGCGCGGCGGCCCCGGCGGCGGGGCCGAGCAGGCCGCCCACCGTCAGGACCGCGAGGTCCTGCAGCGTGACCGGCACCGGCGTGAACGGCAGCGGCACCCGGACCTGGGCGGCGAGCGCCACCACGAGGGCACCGAGCGAGACCGCGAAAACGCGCCGCCCGAGCGACGAGCCCGGAGCGACGGAGAGGGACTGGATGTCGGCCTTGGTGCTCACATCGCCTCCACGCTGAGTGCCACGGCGTTGCCGCCGCCGAGGCAGAGGGTTGCCAGCCCGGTCCCGACGCCGCGGTCCTTCATGGCGTAGAGGAGGGTGGTGAGGACACGGGCGCCGGAGGCGCCGATCGGGTGCCCGAGAGCGACGGCGCCGCCCCGGATGTTGACGCGGGACCAGTCCCAGCCGAGTGCGCGGCCGTCGGCGAGCGCCTGCACGGCGAACGCCTCGTTGGCCTCGATCAGGCCGTAATCCTTGATGGTGGTGCCGGCCTTCTTCATGAGGTTCTGCACCGCCAGGATCGGCGCGAAGAAGAGTTCCTTGGGCTCGCCGCCGCCGGTGGCGTAGGCCGTCACGCGCGCGAGCGGTGCCAGTCCGTGCGCCTTCGCGAACGCCAGCGAGGTGACGACCAGCGCGCTCGCGCCGTCGTTGAGGCCGGGGGCGTTCCCCGCGGTGACGCTGCCGTCCTTCTGGAAGACCGGCTTGAGCCTGGCGAGCGACTCGAGGTTGGTGTCCTTCCGGGGCGATTCATCGGTGTCCACGATGGTCGGGCCCTTCTTGCCGGGCACCTCCACCGGCACGATCTCGGCCTTGAAGGCGCCGGCCTCGATGGCGGCCACCGCCTTCTGGTGGCTCTCGAAGGCGAACCGGTCCTGGTCCTCGCGCGAGATGCCCGCCTTGGTGGCGGTGTATTCGGCGTAGACCCCCATGTGGTTGTCGCCGAAGCTGTCCCAGAGGCCGTCGTGGATCATGCCGTCGAGCAGCGTCTGGTTGCCGGCCTTGATCCCGTTGCGCATGCCGAAGAGGTAGTGCGGCGAGGCGGACATCGCCTCCTGGCCGCCGGCCACGACACACTGGGCGTCGCCGGCCTTGATGGCCTGCGCGGCGAGCATGACCGCCTTGAGCCCCGAGCCGCAGACCTTGTTGATGGTGAGGGCCGGGACCACCCCGGGCACGCCGGCGTGGATCATGGCCTGGCGGGCCGTCGCCTGGCCGGCGCCGCCCTGCAGGACGTGACCCATGATCACCTCGTCCACCGCGCCGGGGTCCACCTTGGCGCGACGGAGGGCCTCACGAATGACGACGGCCCCGAGTTGCGGGGCCGAAAACGACGACAGGCCACCGAGATAGCGCCCGATGGGGGTGCGAACGGCGGCGACGAGTACGGGGGTCGTGGAATCGCTCACAAGGCATCCGAAGTTCGGGAAATCGACTGGCCAAAGATACCCTTTGGAGGGGCCACCCGGGAGGTGAGAAGGCACGACCCAGCTGCCGCGCTGCCCCCCGCCCCACCTACACCTCCAGCGCCCGGGTCCGGATCTTCTCGGTCACCCGCGCCACGAACGCGTCCACGGGAATCACTTCCTGCTTGTTCCCCGCCCCGCGGATCCGGACCGCCACGGTGCCGGCCTCGGCCTCCCGCTGGCCGACCACCGCCATGTACGGCACCTTGCCGACCTCGCCCTCGCGGATCCGGTAGTTGAGCGTCGCGTTCCCGGCGTCGGCAACCGCCCGGATGCCCGCAGCGCGGAGCCGCTCGACCACGGCCTCTGCGGCGCCCGCCTGCTCGTCGGAGATCGGCAGCACCCGCACCTGCTCCGGCGAGAGCCAGACCGGGAACACCCCGGCGAAATGCTCGATCAGGATGGCGATGAACCGCTCGAAGGAGCCGCACATGGCGCGATGAATGACCACCGGCCGGTGCCCCGTGTTGTCCTCGCCCACATACTCCAGGTCGAAGCGCTCGGGCGCGGCGTAGTCGAGCTGGATGGTGCCCAGCTGCCACTTCCGGCCGATCGAGTCGGAGACGTCGAAGTCCACCTTGGGCCCGTAAAAGGCGCCGTCGCCCTCCTTGAGCTCGTACGGCAGGCCGGTGGCCTCGAGCGCGGCCCGCAGGTCCGCCTCGGCGCGGTCCCACATGGCGTCGTCGCCGATCCGCTGCTCCGGCCGGGTCGCGAACTTGAGCGTCGCCGTGAGCCCGAACGTGGCGTACACGCCCAGGATCATCTCGGTCAGCTTGCGGACCTCGCCGGCGATCTGGTCGTTCCGCAGGTAGATGTGGCAGTCGTCCTGCTGGAACTGGCGGACCCGCGTGAGCCCGGCCAGCGCGCCCGTCACCTCGTTGCGGTGGAGGACGTCGAAGGTGGCGTAGCGCACCGGGAGCTCGCGGTAGGAGTGCTTCCGCATCCCGAAGAGCAGGTGGTGCGAGGGGCAGTTCATCGGCTTGAGCGAGAAGTCGTGCTCGCCGGACTCGTTGTCCAGCACCAGGAACATGTTCTCCCGGTACTTGCCCCAGTGCCCCGAGCGCTCCCAGAGCAGCTTGTTGTACAGCAGCGGCGTCTTGATTTCCTGGTAGCCGGCCCGCTGCTGCAGCTCGCGGATATAGTCGTTCACCTCGCGGTAGATCGTCGTGCCCCGGTCGGTCCAGAACGCCGCCCCCGGCGACGAGGGATGGAAGACGAACAGGTCGAGTTCCTTTCCCAGCCGGCGATGATCCCGCTTCCTGGCCTCCTCGAGACGGTGGAGGTACGCCGCGAGGTCCTCCTTCTTGAACCAGGCCGTCCCGTAGATCCGCTGCAGCATCTGCCGATGCTCGTCGCCCCGCCAGTAGGCGCCGGCGCCGTGGAGCAGCTTGAAGTGCTTGAGGCGCCCCGTGGAGGGGATGTGCGGCCCTCGGCAGAGGTCCTGGAAGGGGCCGTCGGTGTACACCGAGATCACCTCGTCGTCGCCCAGCTCGCTGATCCGCTCGAGCTTGAGCGGGTCGTCGGCAAACCGGCGGTTGGCCTCGGCGCGGTCCACGACCTCGCGGACGAACGGGTAGTCGCGCTCCGCCACCTCGACCATCTTGTGCTCGATCGCCTCGAGATCCTCGGGCGTGAAGGGCCGCGGCACCTCGAAGTCGTAGTAGAAGCCGTCCTCGATCGGCGGTCCGAAGCCGATGCCCGCCCCGGGGAAGAGCTCGCGCACCGCGGTGGCCAGGATATGGGCCGTGCTGTGCCGCAGCACCTCCAGAGCCGCCGGGTCCCGGTCGGTGAGGATGGCGAACGTGGCATCCTGCTCGATCGGCCGGTCGAGATCCCAGACCGCCCCGTTGACGCGCGCGGCGAGCGCGGCCTTCGCGAGCCCGGGACCGATGGACTGCGCGACCGTGCGGCCGGTCGTCCCGGCGGGCAGCTCCCGGACGCTGCCGTCCGGCAGGGTGAGGCGGACCTGGCTCACGGCGTGGAGTCCTGCACCATCGGCCGCACCACTGGCTGGGCGCGGGGGGCGTAATAGAAATAGAGTGCGATACCCGCGACCAGGATGATCGCCACGACGAGCCAACGGCCCAATTCGCGGCCCGGAATCCGTGTGCGTTCGTCGGCCATGGCAGCCCGCATTCGTGAGGGGAGGACACCTGCGACTTCACGAGCGAAGGTGTTAACTTAACGCGTCTTAGCCAATTTTTGCACAAGGAGCGCCCGGGTGAAGCGGGAGCGTTTGAGTCAGGCCGAAATCCTCGGCTGGTCGGTGGTCGGATTCGGGGCGGGGCTGCTCGGCGGGCTTCTGGCCGCGGGGCGGCTGGGCCGGGTCACCAGCGGTCGCCTCGGCGACGAAGTCCGGGCGTTCCGCGCCCGCAGCACCACCTCGGCGGTCGCGCTGGCCTCCGCGGTCACCGCCGCGTTCCGCGCCGACCCGGCGCTCGCCTCCCTCGACCTCTCCGCCGTGGCCGTCTCCCGCGGCACGGTGGAGCTGGCGGGCTGGGTACCGGACCGCCTGAGCCGCGCGCGCGCGATCCGCGTGGCCAACGGCGTGCCCGGCCTCGACGGCGTGATCAACAGCATCCTCGTGCACGGCGAGGACGACCTCGCCGGCGCCCCCGACCTGACCCTGGCCGACCAGTCCGCATGACCGAGCAGCTCGCCCCGCAATACCAGCCCGGCCAGATCGAACGGGACCTCTACCGGTGGTGGGCCGCCCGCGAGCTGTTTGCCCCCCGCCCCGGCGGCCCCTCCTACGTGATCATGATGCCGCCGCCCAACGTGACAGCGCACCTCCACATGGGCCACGGGCTCAACAACACCATTCAGGATGCCGTCATCCGCTTCGAGCGGATGCGCGGCCGCGAGACCCTCTGGCTGCCCGGCACCGACCACGCCGGCATCGCCACCCAGAACGTGGTGGAGCGCGCGCTGGCGGCGGAAGGAAAGACCCGCTTCGACCTCGGCCGCGAGGCGTTCGTGGCCCGGGTCTGGAAGCATGTCGAGGAGACCGGCGCCACGATCCTCGACCAGCTCAAGGCCATCGGCGCCAGCTGCGACTGGGGCCGCACCTATTTCACCCTCGACGAGGGGCTCTCGCGGGCGGTGCGCGAAGTGTTCGTGCGGCTCTACGAGAAGGACCTGATCTACCGCGGGAACTACATCATCAACTGGTGCCCGCGCTGCCTGACCGCGCTGTCCAACGAGGAAGCGGAGAAGGAGGAGCGGGACGGCCACCTCTGGTACCTGCGCTATCCGCTGGCCGGCGGCGGATTCCTGACCGTGGCCACCACCCGCCCGGAGACGATGCTCGGCGACACCGCCGTCGCGGTCCACCCCGCCGACGCCCGGTACGCCCACCTCATCGGGACGACGGTGCGGCTGCCGCTCGCAGACCGGGACATTCCGATCGTTGGCGACGACGCCATCGACCAGGCGTTCGGCACCGGGGCCGTGAAGGTGACGCCGGCCCACGACCCGCTCGACTTCGAGATCGGCCGGCGGCACGGCCTCGAGACGATCGACATCTTTACCCCCGACGCGCACATCAACGAGAACGCGCCCGAGCGGTTCCGTGGGCTCACGCGCGAGGAGGCCCGGAAGCGGGTCGTGCGCGAATTCGAGGCGCTGGGCCTCCTGGAAAAGGTGGAGCCGCACCGCCACGCCGTGGCACATTGCTACCGCTGCGGCACGGTCGTGGAGCCTCGGCTCTCCGAGCAGTGGTTCGTCAGGATGGCGCCGCTCGCCGCGCCGGCACTAGCCGCCTATCGCGACGGCACGTTGCGCTTCATTCCCGAGCGCCGCGGAGCCGAGTACGCGCAGTGGATGGAGAACATCCGCGACTGGTGCATCTCGCGGCAGCTTTGGTGGGGCCATCGGATCCCGGTGTGGTACTGCGACTCGCCGGAGTGCGGGCACGTGAGTGTGTCCCGGACCGACCTGACCGCGTGCCTCGAGTGCGGCGGGCCCGTGCGGCAGGACGAGGACGTCCTCGATACCTGGTTCAGTTCCTGGCTCGTGCCCTTCTCGAGCCTCGGCTGGCCCGCCAGGACGCCCGACCTCGCGCGCTTCTACCCCGGCGACACGCTGGTGACGGCCCCGGAGATCCTCTTCTTCTGGGTGGCCCGGATGGTCATGGCGGGGCTCGAGTTCCAGGGCGAGGTGCCCTTCCGCACCGTGTATCTCCACGGCACGGTGCGCGACACCCAGCACCGCAAGATGTCGAAGTCGCTGGGCAACGGGATCGATCCGCTCGAGGTGGTGGAGCGCTACGGCGCGGACGCGCTCCGCTACACGGTGATTTCGGGAATGGCGGTCGGCACCGACCTCATCCTCGACCCCGCCGACCTGGAAACCTCCTTTGGGCCGGGACGAAACTTCGCCAACAAGCTGTGGAACGCCGGCCGGTTCCTGCTCGGGTCGCTGAGCGGACCGACCCGACCCCTGGCCGGCGCGCATCGCGACGTGGTCCGCCGGGAGGAGCTCTCGCTGGCGGATCGCTGGATCATCGCCCGCTGCGACGCCACCGTGCGGGCCGCGACGGAGTCCTTCGAGCGGTTCCGGCTCAACGAGGCGGCGGCCGCGGTCCACCACTTCCTCTGGAGCGACCTGGCCGACTGGTACATCGAGCAGGTCAAGCCGCGTCTCTACGGCGACCAGCCCGGCGGCGACGTGGCGCGCGCGGTGCTGGCCCAGACCTTCGACGTCGCGCTCCGGCTCCTCCATCCCGTGATGCCGTTCATCACCGAGACGCTCTGGAAGCGTCTGCCCGGCCGCGCGGACGACGCCTCCATCAGCGTGGCGCCGTGGCCCCGGCCCGACGAACGTGCGACCGATGCAGCCGCCCTCGCCGATTTTGCGCTGGTCCAGCAGGTGATCGGCGCGGTGCGACAGATCCGGGCCGAGTACGGCGTGCAGCCGGGCCAGCCGGTGCGCCTGTGGGTCTCGGAGCGGCACCCGGCGCTCGTGGCCGAGCTCGGGACCGTCGAGCGGTTGGCCAAGGTGAGCGCGGTGCGCTTCGGCGAGGCGCCCTCGGAGCCCGGCGCGCACGCGGTGCTCGACGGCGGCGCAGCGGTGTTCGTGCCGCTCGGCGGCGCGCTCGACCTCGAGAAGGAATGCAACCGGCTCGGCGGCGAGGAGGCGCACCTCCGCCAGCTCGTCGAGGGACAGCGCCGCAAACTGGACAACTCGCAATTCGTCTCGCGAGCCCCGGCCGCTGTGGTGGAGGGCGAGCGGCAAAAGCTCGCCACCTGGACGGAGCAGGCGGACGTGCTGGCGGCGAAGCGACGTATCCTGGGGTGCGGCGCGTGAGGCATGGGCGCCGAGTGACGCTCCGGTGCGCGCATTCGGCCCCCGCTGCCCTCGCAGCCCTCGCTGCCTCAGCCGCGTTCGCCTGCGCCAAGATCGAGCCGCCCCCGGGTGGCCCGAAGGATCTGCTGCCGCCCGGCCTGATCGCCACGGTGCCCGATTCGCTCGCCATCATCCCGGACTTCTCGGGCGACGTCCAGTTCGTCTTCAACGAGACCGTCTCCGAAGGGAACAGCCCGAACATGGGGCTGGGCACCGGCGACCTCGAGCGGCTGGTGCTCCTCTCCCCGACGACCCGGAACGCGAAAGTGAGCTGGAAGCGGAGCCGGGTGACCGTCCATCCGGCGGAGGGCTGGCAGCCGAACCGCGTCTACCGCGTGCAGCTCCTTCCGGGCGTCATGGACCTCCGCCGCAACAGGTTCGACAGCACCCGGATCGTCACCTTCACCACCGGGGCGCCCCTCCCCACGCTGCATCTCAAGGGCCGGGTCTGGGACTGGACGACGGCGAGCCCCGCGCGCCTGGCGCTCATCACCGCGGTGCTGCTGCCTGACAGTCTCCCCTACCTGATGCTCGCCGACAGCTCGGGGCGCTTCGATTTCGGGCCGCTCCCGGGCGGCGAGTACATCGTGTACGGCTCGGTGGACCAGAACCGGAACAACCGGCTCGACCGTCGGGAGGCCTACGACTCGGTCCTGATGCCGCCCGACAGCACGTCGGTGGGCGAGTTGTGGACCTTTCCGCACGACAGCATGGGTCCGCGCATGACCAAGGCGACGGCGACCGACTCGCTCTCGGCGAGCCTCACCTTCAACCAGCCGCTCGATCCTGCGCAGCGCTTCACGCCCGAGGCCGTGCACCTGCTGCTGCTTCCCGACTCGACGCGCATCGCCGTCGTGTCGCTGCTGCCCAAGGCGGAACACGACACCCTGTACAAGCCGCCACCGCCGCCGCCGGATACCACCAGGCCCAAGCAGCCTGTCACGCCTGCGGCGCCCCCGCTGAAGCCGGTGCGCCCCGACACCGTGAAGCCCCCCTCGCGGAAGCCGCTCCAGACGTCCCTCTACCTCCGGATCCAGGAGCCGTGGCAACCGGGCGCCAACTACCTCATCGAGGTGGACTCGGTGCGGAACGCCAACGGCGCGGTCGCCAGCGCCCGGGGCCCGCTCGAGGTCCCGAAGCCGAAGGTGGATTCCACGGCCGCGCACCCCGACTCGGCCGCCGCCAAGCCCGGGGCCGTCCTTCCCGTTCCCGCCAAGCCGCCGAGCCGATGAGCCAGGATCCGCGGCGAGAACTTCCTTCCGTCGAGCGACTGCTGCAGGAGCCGCCGGTCGCAGCCCTGCTCGACTCCCTGCCTCGAAGCGTCGTGGTCGCTGCGGCGCGGGACGCACTGACCCGCGCCCGCCGGGGACGGAGCGAGCCGCCCGAGGACTGGGCGGCGGAGGTGGTCGAGCGCGCGGCGCGGATCGGCGGGCGCTCGCTCCGCCCAGTCCTCAACGCCACCGGGGTCGTCCTCCATACCAACCTCGGCCGGGCGCCGCTCGCCGCGGCGGCGATCGAGGCGCTCTCCGCCGTGGCCGGGGGTTACTGCAACCTCGAATTCGACCTCGACGCCGGCGTCCGGGGACACCGCACGGACCATGGACGACGGCTCCTGGCGGCGCTCACGGGAGCGGAAGACGCGCTGGTGGTCAACAACGCTGCCGCCGCGCTGGTCGTGGCGCTCAACACCGTTTCGGCGGGGCAGGAAGTCGTCATCTCCCGTGGCGAGCTGGTCGAGATCGGCGGCTCCTTCCGGATTCCCGACATCCTGGCAAGGAGCGGCGGGCGGCTCCGTGAGGTCGGCACCACCAACCGCACCCACCTGGCCGATTACCGCGCGGCCATCGGCGCCGCCACCGGTGCCATCCTTCAGGTCCACCGCTCCAACTTCCAGCAGTCGGGGTTCGTGCATTCCGCCGCTGCCACCGAACTCGCGGCGCTGGCGCACGAGCACCGGCTGCCCTTCATCCACGACATCGGGAGCGGACTGCTGGCCGACCTGGCACCGTTCGGACTGACTTCGGAGCCGCGGGTGCAGGAGGCGGTGACGACCGGCGCGGACCTCGTGATCTTCTCGGGCGACAAGCTCCTCGGCGGTCCGCAGGCCGGTTGCCTGGTTGGGCGTGCCGAGCTGGTCGCCGCCTGCCGCCACAATCCGCTGGCCCGCGCAGCGCGGGCCGACAAGCTGACCCTCGCGGCGCTGGAGGCGACGCTTCGGCTCTATCGCGACCCCGAGGTCGCGCTGCGGGAAGTGCCGGTACTGCGGATGCTCACGCTCAGCGGAGAGAACTTGGCGCGGCGCGCCAGCGCGCTCGCCGCGGCAATCCGGCCCCGCTGCCCCGCTGCCCTGCCGCCCCGCCTCGCCCCCGGCGAAAGCCTCCCCGGCGGCGGCTCCTTCCCGGGTGCGACCCTCGCGACGACGCTGGTACTGCTCGACCCCGGCCCGCGCGGAGCCGACGCCCTCGCGCTCGCGCTCCGGCTTGGCGAGCCGCCGGTCGTCGCCCGGGTGGTCGACGGTGCCGTCGCGCTCGATCCGCGCACGCTGCCCGTCGATCAGGACGGGGAGCTCGCGAAAGCCGTCGTGGCGGCATATCAGGAATGACCAGGACAGGGACGAACGGCCCGGCTGCCCCGCTGCCCCCCCGCCCCGCCGTCTTCCTCGACCGCGACGGCACACTCGTGGACGACCCCGGCTTCCTCCGAAATCCGGCCGCCGTCCGACTCCTCCCGGGGGCCGCCGCCGCCGTCGCCAGGCTCAACGCGGCTGGGCGGCTGGTGGTCGTCGTCACGAACCAGTCAGGAATCGCGCAGGGGTTCATTACGCCGGAAGAGTATGCCGCCGTCGAGCGACAGGTCGACGCGCTCGTCCGGGGGTCCGGCGGATGGATCGACGCGACCTATCACTGCCCGCATTATCCCCCGGTGGACGGCCCCTGTGAGTGCCGGAAGCCCGGCACCCTCCTCTACCGTCGGGCCGCCGCCGATCACGGCGTGGACCTGCAGGCCAGCTGGGGCGTGGGGGACCGCGTCTCGGACCTTGCTCCCGTGGTCGCGCTGGGAGGACACGGCATCCTGGTTCGGACCGGGAAGGGCGGCGAGAACGCCCGGGCCGCCGCCGAAGCGGGCTTTCCCGTGGCGGACGACCTGGCAGGCGCCGTGCGGAGGATTCTGGGCGACTAGCGCGGCCGCGCGCCCACTACAGGCGGGGGGCCCGCCCCCTTACTTTTCCGGCCCATGACGTACCGAATCGCGGTCTGCGTCTCCGGCGGAGGGAGCAACCTCCAGGCGCTGCTGGACCGCCTCAAGGGCGATGCAACTGCCCGGGTGGCGCTCGTGATGAGCGATCGGGCGGATGCGGGCGGCCTGGAGCGGGCGCGGCAGGCGGGCGTTCCGGCGGAAGTGCTGGCCGCTCCGGCCGACGCCGCCGAGTGGATCACCCGGCTCGGCCGCCGCGACATCGACCTGCTCGTGCTCGCCGGGTACCTGAAGCTCGTCCCCGCGGGCGTCGTGCAGAAGTACGCCGGCCGGATCGTCAACGTGCACCCGGCCCTGCTCCCCGACTTCGGCGGCGCGGGCATGTACGGGAAGCGGGTCCACGCGGCGGTGCTGGCGAGTGGCGCCCGGGAGTCGGGCCCGACTGTCCACCTGGTGGACGAGGTGTACGACCGCGGCGCGATCCTGGCGCAGCGCCGCGTGCCGGTGCTGCCGGACGACACGCCGGAGCGGCTGGCCGCACGCGTGCTGGAAGAGGAGCATCGACTGCTGCCCGACGTGGTGCTGGCGGCCGCGCGGGCCGGAAAGCCGGTGCCGTTGAGCGTCGCCCCCTGACCTGACCGACGAATTCACCTGGGAGTACCATGCCGAGGGCATTGCTTTCTGTCAGCGACAAGCGCGGAGTCGTCGCGTTCGCGCAGGGCCTGGTGCAGATGGGCTGGGACATCATCTCCACCGGCGGGACGGCGGCGGCGCTCAAGGCCGCGGGTGTCCCGGTGCAGCCGGTCGAAGCCGTCACGAAGTTCCCCGAGATGCTCGACGGCCGCGTGAAGACCCTGCACCCGATGATCCACGGCGCCCTGCTCGCCCGGCGCGACAACCCGGTCCACCTGAAGGCGCTGGCGGAGCACGGGATCACGCCGATCGATCTCGTCGCCGTCAACCTGTACCCCTTCCGGGCCACCATCTCCCAGCCCGACGTCTCGTTCGAGGACGCCATCGAGAACATCGACATCGGCGGCCCGTCGATGCTGCGCTCTGCGGCCAAGAACCACGAGTTCGTGCTGCCCGTCGTGGAGCCGGCGGACTACGCCGAGGTGCTGGCGCTGCTCCGCGCCGGCCCCCTGAGCGCCGAGACCCGCCGTGCCTTCGCCGCGAAGGTCTTTGCCCACACCGGCGACTACGACGGCTCCATCGCGGGGTACCTCACCCCGGTCGAGGACGGACTGCCCGCCCGGCTCAGCAGTTCCCTCGAGCGGATGATGGCCCTCCGGTACGGCGAGAACCCGGTGCAGCGTGCCGCCCTTTACGTGACCGAGGAACCGCGCGGCATCCGCGACCTCAAGCAGCGCCAGGGCAAGGAACTCTCCTTCAACAACATCCTCGACCTCGACTCGGCCATGGCCGCCGTGTCGCTGTGGGTCAATCGGCCCGCCTGCGTCGTGGTCAAGCACACCACCCCCTGCGGCGTCGCGGTGGCGTCCTCGGCGAGCGACGCCTGGCAGCGCGCACTGGCCACCGACCCGCAGTCGGCCTTCGGGGGTGTCGTCGCGTTCAACACGGTGGTCGATCGCGCCACGGCGGCGGCGATGGCCGACCTCTTCCTCGAGGTCGTGGTCGCCCCCTCCTACCACGAGGAGGCGCTGGCCGTCTTCGGCGCCAGGAAGAACCTCCGGGTCGTCGAGCTCCCGGTGAGCCATGGTGAACCCGGCCTCGACTACAAGAGCGTGCGCGGCGGGTTCCTGGTGCAGGACCGCTTCCGCCACGACCCCTCCGAGGAGGGGTGGCGGGTGCCGACCGTCCGCCACCCGAACGACGTCGAATGGGGCGACCTCCGGTTTGCCTGGGCGGCGGTGGCGTCCGTCAAGTCGAACGCCATCGTCCTGGCCAAGCACGAGGCGGCCATCGGGATTGGCGCCGGCCAGATGAGCCGGGTGGACTCCTCGTTCATGGCGGTCCACAAGGCCCGGCAGCAGGGGCACGATCCGCGCGGCGCGGTGCTGGCGAGCGACGGGTTCTTCCCCTTCCCCGACGGGGTCGAGGAGGCGGCGGCCGCGGGCATCACCGCCATCATCCAGCCCGGCGGCTCGGTCAAGGACGCCGACGTGATCGCGGCGGCCGACCGGCACGGGATGGCGATGGTACTCACCGGAGCCCGGCAGTTCCGGCACTAACGGAGAATCTGTGACGACTACGAAGCCCGCCACTCCCTACCGCTGGGCCGCCGTCGTCGGCCTCGCGGTGTTCGGGATCTACCTGCTCACGCTGGCCCCGACCACGGCCTTCTGGGACACCTCCGAATACATCGCCGCGGCGCGCGTCCTGGGCATTCCCCATCCGCCGGGCAACCCGCTGTTCGTGATCCTGGCGCACACCTGGGGGCTCCTGCCCCTGGCGGGCGAGTACGCCAAGCGCATCAACCTCTTCGCCGCCTTCAGCAGCGCGGCGTCGGCGGCGCTCTGGTTCCTGGTGGCTGAGCGGTGGCTCCGGACGATCGTGCCGGTCCGGTGGGGGCGCCTGCTGGCCGCCGCCGCGGGCACGCTGGTGTCGGCCACCTCGTGGACGGTGTGGAACCAGTCCACCGTCAACGAGAAGGTGTACACCGTCTCGATGCTCTCGATGGCGCTGGTCACGTGGCTCGCGGTGCACTGGGGCGACGACGAACCGGGGCCGCACCGCGACCGGTGGGTCGTCCTGATCGCGTACATCACCGCGCTCTCCACGACGAACCACCTGATGGGCCTGCTGGCCGCCCCCGCCGTGGCCGTGTACATCCTGTGGACCGACTGGCGGGTCGTGACCCGGCCGTGGGTCTGGGCCGGGGTGATCACGGCGGTGGTGGTGGGCGTGTCGCTCAACTACCTCTTCCTCCCCATCCGTGCGGGGCAGTTTCCCCCGATCAACGAGGGCGAACCGGTCGGGTTCTTCAGCACCGCGCTGATGGACGTCATCAACCGCGTGCAGTACGCGAAGCCGCCGGTCCTCGACCGGCAGGCCGACCTCGTGGCGCAGTACGTGAACTACTTCCAGTACTTCCGCTGGCAGTATGCGCGAGACTGGGGCTCGTTCGCCGGGGTGTTCGCCGCCTTGTTCGGCTTCCTCGGCCTCTACGGCCTCGCCGAGTTGCTCCGGAAGGACCGCCGCGCCGGCCTGGCGGCGCTCGCCATGCTGGGCACGCTGACGGTGGCGCTGATCTTCTACCTGAACTTCAAGTACGGGTTTTCCTACCAGCTCCAGCGCGACCTGCCGCGCGAAGTCCGCGAACGCGACTACTTCTTCGTGGGGTCGTTCGCCTACTTCGGCGTCCTCGTGGCCCTCGGCCTCGGCGCCCTCTACCGCCTGATCGCCGATTCGCTCGTTCCCCGGCTCGGCGAGGCCCGCAGCTGGGCCGCGGCCGCGCCGGTGCTGCTCATCGGGCTGATTCCCCTCGCCGCCAATCACGCGACGGCCACCCGGTCCGACGAACTGCTCGCGCGGGACATGGCCATCGACATGCTCGAGTCGGTCGAGCCCTACGGCATCCTGATCACGGCGGGGGACAACGACACCTTCCCGCTCTGGTTCGCGCAGGAGGTCCTGGGCGTACGCCCCGACGTGACGCTCGCCAACCTGTCGCTGATGAACACCCGGTGGCACCTCCGCCAGTTGCAGCGCCGTGTGACGCCGGAGTTCAACCCGGCCACCGCCGCGCCGATCTGGCGCCTCGGCCCCGCCGAGACCGGCCTCCCGCTCGGCGACTCCTCCGGCACCACCCCGACCGCCGCATGGCCCCGGCCGAAGGGGTCGGTGCTCAGGAGCTTCACCACCGGGCAGCTGGACAGCCTGCCCGAGGCCATCGCCGTCAAGAAGAACAGCGGGATGCGCCTCGACAGCCTGATCATCGCCTTCGGCGCGGACTACCTGACCCTCCAGGACATCGCGACGGTGGCGCTGATCCGGGACAATCTCGGCCAGCGGCCGATCTACTTCAGCTGGAGCGACGGGAACTACCCCGACGCCACGCTCGGCCTCACGCCCTATCTCCTGACCACCGGGATGGTGCGAAAGCTCATGCCGCGGCCGATCAAGGAGGGCAACGGCATCGTGCTCGCCCGCGCCCTCGGGTACGTGGACGTCCCGGTGACCCGGAAGCTCCTGTGGGACACCTATCACTGGCCGAGCGCCGCCCGCTTCCGCCCACGGGGCTGGGTCGACGTGCCCTCCGCGTCCATTCTGCAGCTGTACGCCGTCATCTACCGGGAGGGCGGCACGGTCCTGAAGTCGGAGGGGCTGACGGATGAGGCCGCCCGGGCGGACTCGATCGCCGCGGCGGTGCAGGACAACATTGCGCGGGGGGAGCGGAACTAGGACGCCCGGTCGCCGCCCCCGGGGGCGTTGCCTATATTGGGGGCCGGGCGTGGTGGCCGAGTGGTTGAAGGCAGCGGTCTTGAAAACCGCCGAACCGGAAACGGTTCCGTGAGTTCGAATCTCACCCACGCCGCTGGCGGGTCGTGAAGAAACAACGAGGGCGGAGGTGGCGACCGGGATGACCCGGATTCGCTCCTCCGCCCTCCTGCATCCCTGCCCTGCCCAGCGGCTAGCGGCGGCCCATGAAGGTGAGGCCGACGCTCAGGTACTGGTACGAGCCGGACTGGTCGCCCAGGAACTTTCCGGCGTTGACCGGATAGTTGTACTTCCCGAAGACGCCGATCTCCGTCCGCGCCCCCCGGTTGAGGATGAAGCCGAGCTCGGGGGCGAACCCGAAGATCAGGTTGGACGTGCTGAGGCTCGACGTCCCGACCTCGAGGAGCTGCTTCATGACGTACACGCCGACGCCGAGGCCGATGTAGGTCTGGATGCGCCCCGGCGCCTTGCTGTACAGGTGGCCGGTCACCAGCAGGGGGAAGACGTTCATGGACCGGTACTGGTCTCCCGTGACCGTGGCCGTGGGCAGGACGAGCGCGTCGGTGGTGCGCTGGTAGAAGGCGTTGTACCCGAGCGAGAGCCCGATCGTGGCGTTGGGGCTGACGAAGCGCTGCCCGTCGACCGAGATGCCGATCCAGCTGTCGTTGGAGAGGAACTGCTTGTCGAAGTCCCCGGCCGGGTTGGACCAGGAGTAGCTCAGGCCGCCGATGACCTGGGCGGACGCGGGCGCGGCGACGACGAGGCCGAGGGCGCCGAGGAGCAGCGCGAAGCGAAGTCGGAGCGTCATGGCGTGGCCGCCTTCCGGATGTAGGGCGACTGGACGAACGCCTGGTTGATCCCGTCGATGATCTGGCCCTCGAGCGTGTTGCTGGCCGTACCGCTCACGACCCCGTTGATCGCGGCAAACCAGATCACGGGCGGAGTGGATGCCGGGGGAGTGCCTGCCCGGAGGTCCGCCATCGGAATCAGGAGCGTGCCGGTGCTGTAGGTGAAGTCGAGCCCCGGCGGGTACCCGGGCACCCAGCTGGTGCAGGCCCAGGGATAGGCCCAGCCCCAGAGCAGGCACCAGTCCGCCGCGCTGTAGTCGTAGTTGTCCTTGAGCGTGACCATCGGATGGAGGGTCACCTCCGCCGAGTCGATCACCAGCGTCTGCTTGTATCCGCGCGCCGTCATGTTGAGGGCGATCTGGGTGACGATCACGCTGTCATAGGTGTGGGCGATATTGTCCGATCCGCCTGCCGGGACGATGTGCACCACGCTGTCCGGGATGTAGAACTTCGCGAACGTGCTGAAGCTGGCGAGGGTGTCGGCCACCGTGACGATCGAGTCGTACGGGTCCGAACCGCTCATCTGCTCGGGATGACAGCCGGCCGCACCGGCCGCCACTGTGCCCGTCAGCCCGAGCGCCCAGAGAATCTTGCGCATCCATGGCTCCGTTGGTGATGGAAGGATGGGGGGAAGATAGCCATATGACGCCATCGCAACCACCCATCGCACACCCGCCCTGCGGGGTTGCGTAAACCCTTCCCCGGTGGCAGTTTCCACGCGCGTTGGAGCGGTGGCCGAGTGGCTGAAGGCATCGGTTTGCTAAACCGACATAGGGGTCTAAAGCTTCTATCGGGGGTTCGAATCCCCCCCGCTCCGTGAGTCGAGAAACGAGGACTGGGGATGAACGTCCTCAGTCCTTTTCCTATGGTGCCCCGATGACCGTGCGCGTCCGTTTCGCCCCCTCCCCCACTGGGTACCTCCACGTCGGCGGCGCCCGCACCGCCCTCTTCAACTGGCTCTTCGCCCGCAAGATGGGTGGGGTCTTCGTGCTCCGGATCGAGGACACCGACCGGGAGCGGAGCACCGACGCACACACCCAGGTGATCCTCGACGGTCTCCGCTGGCTGGGCCTGGATTGGGATGAGGGCCCCGTCTTCCAGGGCGCGTTCGGCGCCCGCCACCGGGCCGACGCGGAGCGGATGCTGGCCGAGGGGAACGCCTACCGCTGCTTCTGCACCAGCGCCGACCTCGACGCCCAGCGCCAGGCGCTGGCCGGGCAAAAGGTCGCCTTCCGCTATGACGGGCGCTGCGGCCGGCTCTCGGAGGCGGAGAGCGCGGCGCGTCTCGCCGCGGGTGCGCCGTTCGCCATCCGGTTCCGGATGCCGCAGGGAGAAATCGCCTGGGAGGACGCGGTGCACGGGCGGATCAGCTTCCAGGGCCACGACCTCGACGACCTGGTCATCCTGCGGAGCGACGGCACGCCCATCTACAACCTCGCCGTCGTCTCCGACGACATCGAGATGCGGATCACCCACGTGATCCGGGGCGACGACCATGTTTCCAATACCCCGAAGCAGATTGCCCTGTACCGCGCCCTCGGGCACGAGCCGCCGGTCTTCGCGCACGTGCCGATGATCCTTGGCGCCGACGGCAAGAAGCTCTCCAAGCGGCACGGCGCCACCGCGGTGGGCGACTACCAGGACAAGGGCATCCTGCCCCTCGCCATGCGGAATTTCCTCGCGCTCCTCGGATGGAGTCCGGGCGGGGACCGCGAGATCCTGCCGGAAGCGGAGATGATCGCCGCGTTCTCGCTGGAGGGAATCCAGAAGAAGCCGGCGGTGTTCGACGTGGCCAAGCTGGAGTGGATGAACGGGCAGTACCTGTCCCAGCTCTCCGCGGATGAGCTCCTGGCGCCGACCGAGCGCGAACTCGGCCGGATGGGAGTGGCACACGGCGGCCGCGACATCCGCCCGGTGATCGACGCGGTCAAGGCGCGTTCGCGCACCATCCTGCACATCGCCGAGCAGGTGGCGGCGCGGCTCGACGCGAGCCGGGTGGTGCGTGATGCCAAGGGCGACCAACTGGTCGCGAAGCTCGGCCCCGCCTTCGCGGCCAATTTGGGCTACGTGGCCGAGGCGCTCGAGCGGATCCCGGCCGCCGAGTGGAACGCCGAGCGCATCCTGGCGGACCTCAAGGACGTCGCGGAGGGCCGGGGCGCCAAGCTCGGCGACATGCTGCAGCCGGTGCGGGTGGTGCTGACCGGCTCGACGGTGTCGGAGCCGGTGAATGAGTTGCTGGTGGTGGTGGGGCGCACGGAGAGCCTGGCACGAATCCGGGGCGGCGCCAGGCCCTGACATCCTCGATCGCGAGATTCGCGATCGTCCGTGCGCGCACGAAATTCTCCGCTCGATCGTCTTCAATAACCGCCTCGGCCTCGAGACCGCCAACAGCTTCTCGCCGCCCGATGCGAGCGAGCCCACCTCTCGGAGCTCGGGCGGAAGGCCTCGGGCGGTGGCCGGATCGAGGCCACCCGGGCCAACGGGCCGCTCGCCATGCTCCGGGGCATTCGGCACCAGTTTCCCACCTGGCACCTGGCACACCCATCCGCAACCGATCGCGGAAGTCCTTTCCTGACAACGCTGTCAGCGTCCCTTAACGTCACCTTCATCTGAGCTTCACGGAAACGCGGTAACGTGCATCAGGCCCTCACTTCAAGGAGCGGGGCGTGGACGAGGCACGCAGGCGATTCCTGAAGTGGATGACGGCAATCGGGTCCTTGGTGACCGGTGCCCTCGTCGGTGTCCCCGCCCTCCGCGCCTTCCTCTCACCGGCTTTCCGCCCTCCGCCCACTCAACGCTGGATCAAGGTCGGCGAAGCCGCCCAGATCGAACAGGGCGTGCCAGTCCGCTTCGATTTCTCCGAAACCGTGAACGACGCCTGGGTGGAAACCCGCGCGCTGCGCGGCGTGTGGCTGTACACGGAAGACGGGGAGAAATTCACGATCTACAACGGCCAGTGCACCCACCTGGCCTGCAGCTACGCGTACGAGAAGCAGCGCGGGGTGTTCCTCTGCCCGTGCCACCACGGCATGTTCGACGTGAAGACGGGCGCGGTGCTCGGCGGCCCTCCCCCCCGGCCGCTCGACGTCCTCGAGTCCAAGATCGAGGACGGCGACCTCTACGTGGCCTATCACACCTTCCGTGCCGGCATTCCGGAAAAGATCGCAGTGACCTAGGAGGCGCGGCCCGTGGGAAAACTGTTCGGCTGGCTGGACCGGCGGTTGGATCTTCGATCGGCGCGGCGTGCGCTGCTCGACAGGGAAGTCCCCGACCGCCTGACCTGGTGGCACACGCTGGGCAGCGCCACGCTCACCGTCTTCGTGGTGCAGGCGGTCACCGGCATCGTCCTCGCCACCTTCTATTCACCCTCGCCCGACCACGCGTACGACAGCATCCAGTTCATTCAGCACCAAGTGACCAGCGGGAGCCTGCTCCGTGGCATCCACCACTGGGCGGCGAGCGCCATGGTGGTCCTGATCGTCGCTCACATGATTCGCGTCTTCTCGATGGGCGCCTACAAGTATCCGCGGGAGGCGAACTGGCTGCTCGGAGCGGGGCTGTTCGTCATCGTGCTCGGTTTCAGCTTTACCGGATACCTCCTGCCCTGGGACCAGAAGGCGTACTGGGCCACGGCCGTCGGGACCAGCATCGCCGGCACCACGCCGGTGATCGGCTCCTTCCTGTTGTCGGTGCTGCGCGGCGGCGGCGAACTCGGCGCGGCCACGCTGAGCCGGTTCTATGCCTTCCACGTCCTGCTCTTCCCCGCCCTCCTTGGCCTCTTCGTCCTGCTGCACCTGGTGATGGTCGTCCGGCAGGGGATCGCCCCGCGCTCACAGGCCCTGGAAGCCGACGCCCCCGCCCGCACGAGCGACCCCGCGTATCCCGGCTACTACAGCGCGGCCTACGCCGGCACCAAGCGCGGCGGGGTCCGCTTCTATCCCGACATCATCGGGAAGGACGTGATCGCGTCGACGCTCGTCGTCGTCGTCATCGTGCTACTCGCGAAGACGTTCGGTGCCCCGCTGGAGCTGCCGGCCGACCCGACGGACATGGCCTACCAGCCGACGCCGGAGTGGTATTTCCTGCCATTGTTCCAGCTGCTCAAGTTGGTGCCAGGCTCCATGGAGAGCCTCGTGGCGTTCGGCGTGCCGACCGCGCTGCTGCTGGCGATCTTCGCCCTCCCGTTCTACGACCGGACGAGCACCCGGACGCTGGCCCACCGCCCATACGCGATGGCCTCGCTGGGCGTGATTCTCGGCGGCTCGGGGCTGCTCCTGGGCGCCGCCCTGCGCGAGACCAGCGCGACCGCGGTCGCCCCAGAGGCCGGCCGGCCGCTGACCTCCACCGAGCGGGCAGGTCGGGCGCTGTTCCATGCCCAGAAGTGCGGGGATTGCCATATGGTCAACGGCGAAGGCGGGGACAAGGGCCCGGACCTGAGCGACGTCGGGCTGCACCACTCGGCAGGCTGGCTGCACAGTTATATCGAACTGCCGTCGCGGTTCCGCGGCGACACGACGCAGATGCCGTCCTTCGGGCCGCCCGCGCTCTCGCACCGGGAAATCGAGGAGCTCGCCCAGTACCTGACGACGCTCCGCGGCGGCGCCGGGCCAGAGGTCCTCCCGGAATTGCATGACACCTTCCCAGAGCCCCCTGTCCCACCCGAACCGAAGGAGTGAGCCAGGCACCCTCCTGGCGGAATGAAAGGCATTCGACCGGCCCCCGGGGTGGAGCGGGGCCGTGCAGTCGCCGTCGGGGCCAGGCCGGCCACGCGGCGCTCACCACTCCTGAGGAGGTTCCGATGCTGGGTCTCTCCGTCCTGCTATCCGCCACGCTGCTCAGCGGCGCGGCCCACAGTGATGCCGCCGCCGCCAACGCCATTCCCGCCTGGGCGCGGCGGTACAACGTCAGCTGCAGTCACTGTCACTTCGGCGCCAACGCGACCCTGAACGCGACCGGCATCCGCTTCCGCTGGGCCGGGTACCGCATGCCCGACGACATCGGGCAGAAGGAAGACACCAAGCGGGTCGCCGACTACCTCGCCGCCCGCGCCAAGTTCCGCTACACCTACGCCAAGGTGTCGGGTGAGGACGCGACGGACGACGGCTTCTCGCTGGACGAAACCAACGTGTACATCGGCGGGTCGTTCGCCAAGAACTTCGGTTCCTTCATCGAATTCACCGGCGACGCCGAAGGGTTCAATGCCGAGATCGTTTCCGTCGTCAGTATCTGGGGGAGCGAGAAGTCATCCTACGGCCTTCGCTTCGGCCAGCAGAACGCCTACTTCCAGGCGGGAGTCGCCGGCTTCGATCGCCCGATCTCCCTCGCCGCGCCACTCGCACTCGAAGGACCGGTGACGGTGTCGAGCGAATTCGCCCTGTCGGGCACCCCGGACGGTGTGGAAGGGTTCCTCGTGACCGGCTCGAACCGGGTCGCGCTCTCCGTGTACAGCAGCCAGTTCGCCGGAACATTCACCAAGGACATCGGGCTCAACGACCAGTTCCTGCTCGACGACAAGGGATCGGCCATCGAAGTGCTCGGCTACTACGGCACCCAGCAGGGCCTCGATCCCGTCGAGCCGACGCTCGATACCCACATGTGGCGGCTCGGCATCACCGCCAACAAGGTGATCGGCGGTCCCGACAGGAACCTCATGATCCTGGGAAGCTACGTGTACGGGAACGACGTCGACCTGCCGGCCTCCTTCCCCAGCTCGACCAACAAGGGCTACTCGTACTGGTTCTCGGCGCAATACCTCTTCCCGTCGCCGGCGCTCACCATCTTCGGCCGCTACGAGTTCCTGGACCCCAGCACGACGACCACCGACGACGGCCTCGGACGATTCGTCTTCGGCGGCGTGCTGCCGATCGATGAGCTCCAGTTCCTCAAGCTCACGGCGGAATACGTGCATGACAGCCCGCAGGGCACCGCGCCGTCTGCAGATGCCATCGTCGCCGAGGCCCAGCTCGCGTTGTAGGATTGGGACGCCACACACCAACGGGGCCGTGGAACGCCACGGCCCCCTCACCAGGAGGCAGCATTGCGAGTCGTTTCAGCATTGATGGCAGGAGGAATGGCCCTGGCGCTCACCGCAGGTCGTGCGGCAGCGCAGGAGCCGACCGGGCAGGACATCTACCGCAAGGAGTGCAAGGCCTGCCACGGGGTCAACGGAGTGCCGCCGAAGGCCGAGCAGGCCAAGTACAAGAAGCTGCGGACGCTCGGAGACTCCGGGTTCGTGGCGAGGCTCTCGACGGATTCCATCGTCACGATCGTGACCAAGGGCATCGACAAGAACATGAAGTCGTTCTCGGACAAGCTGAGCCCGGCCGAGATCAAGCTCGTAGCCGCCTATATCAAGGAACTGGCGGAGAAGAAGAAGGCCGGCTGAAGTGCCGTGCGCCCGACCAAGGCGGGGATGAACAAGGAGTCCGTCCCCGCCTTTGGCGCGCCGCGTTCCTGCGAGCGGCCATCCCCGCTCCACCCCTCGACGCTTGACACCCCCCGGGGCTCTTCCAATACTGGAGGGAGTCCCGTTCGTGGCGGTACAGCGATGCGCCGATTTGCCCCGCTCTTCCTGCTCCTTCTCTCCTCCGCGCTCGCCTGCGCGGATCCCGTCGCGCCGGAACTCACCGGCCAGTGGGGCGGCCCCGACGCGACGGTGGTCCTCGCCCCCTCGGGCGGAACGGTCCAGTACGCCTGCGGCTCCGGGACGATCGACGCCGGCTGGCAGTTGGAGTCGAACGGTCGGTGGCGGGCCACGGGCCAGTACTTCGCGGGCGGCGGCCCGGTGCCGGTCGAAGGCCGCCCGCCCAATCCGGCCACCTACCTGGGCACCCTCACCGGCGACGTCCTGACCTTCTCCGTCACTGTTCCCGAGCTGGGAGCGGTGCTCGGTCCCTTCACCGTTCGGCGCGACAAGCCAGGAGCATCCGAGATCTGCCTCTGACCCCCCGGAGGACCTGATGAGCAACCTCGTGGTGGCCCGCTTCCTCGACGGAAAGGTGCTCAAGGGCACCAGTCTCGACGTGGACCCCGCGCGTCCCACCTTCCACGTCCGGCCGACCGAGGGACCGACCCTGGAGGTGAAGCTCAAGGACCTGAAGGCGCTCTTCTTCGTCCGGTCGCTCGAGGGCGACATGGCGCGCCACGAAGTCCGCAACATCGACCCGGCGGATCCGCGCAACCACGGCTCGACGGCCGTCTCGCTCCAGTTCCCGGACGGCGAGGTCATGGTGGGACTCACCAACCGGTTCCCGCCTACCCGCCCCTTCTTCTTCATCGTCCCGGTCGACGCCGAGAGCAACAACATCCGGATCCTCGTCAACCGGGTCGCCGTGAAGAAGATGGAGCCGCTCAAGGCCGCCTAGGGCGGCGGCGCCTGCTCCCGCTGCTTCCGCCGAAGCTCCTCTTCTGCCGCCTTCCGTTTCCGGATCGCCTTCGCCTCGGCCTGCTGGTCGGCCGCCGCCGCGTCGCGGGGCATGGCCAGGTCGTAGTCTTGCTGCCGCATCCACCCCGCGTTGTCGAGCGCCTCGGACTCGTTGCCGCCGACGGGCATCGGAATCAGCCCGAGCACGATCGCCGGAATCTTCACTCCCGCCACGGTGACGTAGTTCCCGTCCAGCCCATACTCCTGCCCCCCGATGTTCGCCTTCCAGGTGGGCGGGAGGATCCGGCCGCCATTCGGCAGGGCGGCGAGCGAATCGAGATAATGGTTGATGACCGCCTTGACCGCGCTGTCGGTGAGGAAGGAATGGCTCCGGCTCACGATGGAGGGCGGAACCGGCCGCCGGTCCCAGAGGACGCCGCTTCCGAGCGCCGGGGGAGTGGCGGCCCGCCGGGCGGCTCCCGCCCAGGGAGTGATCGGTTCGGCGGCCGCAGGCGTGGCAGGCGGCACCTCAGGCGGACGCCCGTGGGCGGAATCCCCGGCTGCCTTCGGCCCGGCGCCGGGCTGCTTATCGGGGGTGGCTGGGTTCGCAGGGGCGTCGGCGGGTGGGGCGAGCGGAATCGCCCGGATCATTGGAAGGTCGGGCGAGCTCAGCGCGATGAACATCGGCCGGCCCGCCCGAGGCTCGGCCCGTTCGAACACGAGCACGAGCACCGCGAGGAGCACGCCGTGCACCGCCACGCTCGCGACGACCGCCCACGGCGAGGACCGGGGCGGCCTGGGGAGCTGGAGCTCAGGCGGCGCCGACACCCCCCGCTGCCTGAACGCCCGCGAGTGCCTTCGAGAGCCGCCCCACCGCCTCGACGAGCCGGGCGGACGGAACCGTCAGCGCGATCCGGAAAAACCCCTCCCCCGCCGGACCGAAGGCGCTGCCGGGGAGCACCAGCACACCCTCGGTCTCGAGCGCGTGCCGCGCGAACGCCTTCGAGCTCACCCCCGCCGGCAGCGCCACCCACAAGTACATCGCCGCCTTCGGCAGATCCACGCTGAATCCCGCCGCGCGGAGCGCGGGTACGGCGGCGTCGCGCCGCCGGGCGATCTCCGCGCAGATCGGCTTGGCGAGCGCCTCCCCCTGGTCGAGCACCGCCGCGCCGGCCTCCTGCACCGCCAGGAACGGCCCGGTGTCGGTGTAGGTCTTGACCTGCGTGAGCGGGCTGATGAGCGCGGCGCGTCCCACGGCGAACCCGATCCGCCACCCCGTCATCGAGAAGCTCTTCGAGAGCGAGAAGAACTCCACCGCGATTTCGTCCGCTCCCTTGACCTCGAAGATGCTCGGGGCACGATAGCCGTCGAACACGATGTCGCAGTAGGCGTTGTCGTAGGCCAGCACGATCTCGTGCTTCCGGCAGACGGCCACCGCCCGCTCGAGGTACTCCAGGGGCGCCACCGCGGCCGTGGGGTTGTTCGGGTAGTTGAGGAAGAGGAGCTTCGTCCGACGGAGGACCGCCTCGGGAATGCCTTCGAGGTCCACCAGGAACCCCTGCTCCGCCCGGAGCGGCGCGATGTAGGGCTCCGCGCCGGCCAGGACCGTCCCTCCGAGATACGCCTGGTATCCCGGCTCGGGGACGATGGCCACGTCGCCGGGATTCAGGAACGCGAAAGGCATGTGCGCGAGCCCCTCCTTCGACCCGATCAGCGGCACCAGTTCCGTCGTCGCGTCGAACCGGCGGCCGAACCGGCGGAACGCGTAGTCGCTCGCCGCACGGCGGAACTCCGGGTGGCCCTGCTGGAACCCGTACTTGCTGTTGGCCGGCTTTTCGATAGCGGCCTTGAGCGCCTCGACGGCCACACGAGGTGCCGGCGTGTCGTTGTCTCCGGCCCCGAGGTCGATGACGTCGCGTCCCGCGGCGATCAGCTTGCGCTTGATGCCGGGGAGTTCGGCCAGGGGATACCCCGGCAGGGCGCCGAGACGTTCGCTGGATTCGATCATGAGTGTGCTTCGCTCCGCACGGGATTGGAGAGGATGCCGATGCCGGGTATTTCCACCTCGACCACGTCGCCGGGTGCCAGCGGCCCGACGCCGGCCGGCGTGCCGGTGGCCACCAGGTCCCCGGGCTCGAGGGTCATGACGGCGCTGATGTACGACAGGAGGTCCGGAATGGAGAACAGCATCTGGGAGGTAGTTCCCCGCTGCCGCTCCGTCCCGTTCACCCGCCCGATCACTTCCAGGGTCCGCCAGTCCAACCCGGCGACCACCGCCGGCCCTGCGGGACAAAAGGTATCGAACCCCTTGGCTCTCGCCCACTGGCCGTCGGTCTTCTGCAGGTCGCGTGCGGTCACGTCGTTGACGCAGGTGAACCCGCCGATCCCTGCCTCCGCCTCCGCCGGCGAGGCATGTCGCAGCCGCCGGCCGATGACGATGCCGATTTCCGCTTCATGCTCCACGCGCGACGACGCAGGCGGCAGGACGATCGCCTCGCCGGGCCCGACCAGCGCGCTCGGCGGCTTGAAGAACAGGAGCGGGCGCTCCGGGACGGCGTTACCGAGCTCCTTGGCGTGCTCGGCGTAGTTCCGGCCGACGCAGACGATCTTCGATGGCTTGAGCATGGTCATTCCAGCACCCCGAGCCCGTGACGGGCAAAGAAGTCTTCGCACTTGGTACGCACCGCGGCCCAGGGCCCCGTCACCCGTTCGGCCCGCGGCAGCCCCGCCAGGACGAGCGGACCGTAGCGCTTGGTCAGCACCCGCCGGTCAAGCAGGACCACCACGCCGACGTCGGTAGTGGACCGGATCAGCCGTCCGAACCCCTGCTTGAGCTTGAGCGCCGCGTGCGGCAGCAGGTATCCCATGAAGCCGTCCTCCCCCACTTCGGCGAGCCGCTCCAGCCGCGCCGCGGTGATCGGCTCCGAGGGGACCTTGAAGGGCAGCTTGCAGAGCACGAGGCCGCGGAGGGCGCGCCCCGGCACGTCCACCCCTTCCCAGAAGGAATCGGTGCCGAGGAGGATGGCGTTGCCGGCCTCGCGGAAGCGGCGCAACAGCGTGTCCCGGTTGCCTTCCCCCTGCACCAGCAGCGGCCAGCGCGGGTCCAGCATGCCCCGGAGCTGCTGCGCCGCACGGCGCAGTGCCGCGTGGCTGGTGAACAACACGAAGAGGCCGCCATCCGCGGCGTGCGCCAGGTCGGTCACCGCGTGCGCCAGCGCGGCGTCGTGCGCCGCCTCGTCGTCGCGCGGGTCGGGAAAGTCGTCCGGAATGCCGAAGAGGCACTGGGAGGGATAATCGAACGGCGAAGAAAAGATTTCCCGCGTGGTGACCGGGCTCGGCGGCACTGCCAGGCCGAGTCGCTTCTCCAGGAAGTCGAACTCGCCGCTGGCCGCAAGCGTGGCGCTCGTCAGCACCACCGTCTCGAGCCGGTCGAAGAGCAGTTCCCGCAGGACGGGCGCGAGGTCCAGCGGCACCGCCGAGAGCTGGGTGTGCTGCCGCTTGGTGCCGGAGCGCTCGATCCAGCGGACGGTGGTGGCTCCCGCCGCGCCGGGGCGAAGGGTCCGGTTGAGCCCGTCGGACACGTGATCGAGCCGGCGCACGACCGCCCGCATCTCGAGCAGGAGCTGGTCGCCCCGCTCGGTGGACTCCACCTGGGATAGCCGGTCGGCGACCGTCTCGACGTGGGTCTTGATCTGGTCGAAGCTCGACAGCAGCGCGTCGAGTTCCATGCGGAGCCCCTGGTCCCACGCCTCGGCCTTGTCGAACTCGTCGGTAAGCCGAAGCTGCCCTCCGGGCGCCACCTCCAACAGCCCGTGGATCCGGAGAAAGAGCTGGTCGGCGGCCCGGCGCGCATCGCCGATGGCCGGGACCAGGCGCTCCCGGACCAGGTCGAGGCTCGCGCGGCTCAGCAGGTCGCCCCGCCCCGAGAGCTCCATCTGGAGCGACGGGGCCAGGCCCTTCCGGTTCCGCTCGAACCGGCCAAGCAGTCGCTGGACGCCGCGGCTCGACACCTGGGTCCCGAGGTGCGATGCCGCCACGTCCTCGAGATGGTGCGCCTCGTCGAGAATCAGCCTGCGGTACGGGGGCAGCACCGCCGCCTCTTCCCAGTTGTCCGAGGCCTGCCGCACCGCGAGGTCCGCCGCGAGGAGGTGGTGATTCACCACCACGATGTCGGCTTCCGCGGCCCGCCTCCGCGCCTTGAACAGGAAGCACTGGTCGAAATAGGGGCACTGCATCCGGGTGCAGAGATCGGCCTCGGCGCAGATTTCGTCCCACACCTCGCCGGTCGGCTGGACCGGCAGGTCGCTGAGAGTGCCGTCGCCGGTGCGGGAGGCCCATTCCGCGAGCGACACCAGCTCGTCCTGCCGCTCGGGCTCGAGGAGACTCTGTTGCGCGCCGGTCGCGTGCTGGAGGCGGGAAAGGCAGAGGTAGTTCCGCCATCCCTTGAGCAGCGCGAACTTCGGCGCCCACCCGTCCTCGGCCATCGCCTCCCGGAGCATCGGCAGGTCCTTCCCGACCAGCTGCTCCTGCAGGTTGATCGTGTTCGTGCTGACGATCGTCCGCTCTCCGTTGGCGCGGGACCAGGCCAGCGCGGGCACCAGGTACGCGAACGACTTTCCGACCCCGGTGCCGGCCTCCAGGACGAGCACGCCGCCGTCGTTGTATCCGTCCGCGATGTACGCGGCCATGTCGCGCTGGCTCTGCCGGTCCTCGTACTGGCCCAGCACCCCCGCCACGGGCCCGTGCTCGCCCAGCGTCTCGACGATGGCGTACGGGTCCAGCCGCTCCAGCTTCCGGTCCCGCGGCACCTCGACCACCACGTAGAGCCGGGCGGCGGCGTTGTCGAGGATGCCGAAGCCGACCCCCCCGTCGTGCAGCCGGGCGGCCACCGACAGATCCGCTTCCGAAGGCTCGAGCAGTCCGCTGGGATGGTTGTGGAGGAGCATCTGCCCGCGGCGCGCCACCCCGGGCAGGGCAAGCACCATCTGCACGGTGCCGCGCGCGATGGCCCGCGCCGCGGTCACCAGGCCGTCGGCGTCCACGTCGGCCACGAACGACACCTCACGGCCGCCCGCCGCGCGGATTTCCGCGGCGAGCAGCACGCGCACCTCCGGCGCGATCCGGGCTTCGGTCACGGCGCGGGTGCGGGCTCGATGAGGATGAAGGGAGCGTCGTCCGCGCCCACCTCGCGGAACCAGGCGATCAGCTCGCCGATCCTGCCGGGCGGGAAGACGCCGCGGGTGCCGGACATCGTCCGGGTCACCTCGAGCACGCCGCCCGTGAAGGAGTAGTCCGCCCGGTAGTCGCCGAAGACGCTGGACGCGTGCACCGAGGGCGGAAGTTGGGGGCGCCAGCCGGCCGGGAGCGCCAAGCGAAACGTGATGACGTCCACTTCGGGGCCGAACACCAGGGCCGCGTTGATGGGAAACCGCCGGACAGGTTCGGCCTCGAGGGCGTCCGCGGCGTCGGTGAACTTGTCGCCGCTGCCGACCGGGTTCGACAGGATCCAGTTGGTCCCGGAGTGCCGGAGCGCCCGCCCGTCCTCCACCGACAGGGAGATCTCGGCCGGCTCGGCCAGGTTGAGCCCGTTGAAGGTCTTCAGGCTGTCGCCCCGCGCGCCGGGGAACCAGCTCTGCGCGATACGGCGGGCAAAGGTCGCGCGACCGGCGGAATCCATCGGCGAGGAAAATGCGTCCCGCAGCGCCCACTGGCGGGACCCGGTGGTCTCCTCGCTGTAGCGCCCGCTCACGCGGCCGTCCGGCTCGACCCGTCCGGTGAACTCCACCCGGGACAATCGCTCGGCCGGCGTCTCCTGCGGAAAGGTGACCTCCTCGACCCGTCCCCCCGGCGGGACCGCCAGGCCGAACTCGCCCTGCAGTGCCTGGGGAAGCAGGCCGAGCGGCAGCACGTTCACGGTCAGGTCGGTGTAGATCCGGCCGCCGGGCAGCGTGACGTACGCGATGGCGTGGTCGAACTGCTGCAGCGAGGGGAGCGCGCGCACGGCGCCGCCCGAGGAGTTCGCCAGCACGGGGGCGGCGTCGAACCCGAGGCTCCTGAGCGCGGCCACGAAGAGCGTCGCCTTGTCCTTGCAGTCACCGAAGCCCGAGGACACCACCTCGGCCGGAAAGCGCGGCTGGTATCCGCCGATGCCGAGGGAGATGGAGACGTACCGAATGTCCTGCGCCACCCAGCGCTGGATGATCGAGGCGGTGTCGCGCGCCGTCCGCGCGCCGGACACCATCGCGCGGACCTTGGCCGCCAGGTCCGGCGGGAGGGCGTACCGATCCTGGGCCAGCGCGCCGTACCAGCGGCCGATGTCGTCCCAGGTGAGCGGGGAACTGACCGCCACCGACATATATATGTCATTGGAATCCGCCGCGAAGGCCTCGGGCTTGATCCGCTGGAGGTTTCCGGTGGCCCAGGTGCGGACCTCCCTGTCACCCGCGCGCTCCGTCCGCACCGGGAAGTCCAGGTTGCGTTCCTCGATGCGGACTCCCTCGCTGGCGGGCGCATCCACGATGAGGCGGGACCGCTGCACACTGAGGCCCGTGCTCACCCCCCACCACTGGTAGAAGTCGCCGGGCACCCAGGCGCGCTTCTTGATGGTCGTGTAGCTGTAGTCCACGATCGTGCCGACGGCCACGCCGCTCATCGACGCCCGGATCACCTTGCGGTTGGCGTAGACCGGCGCTCCCATTTCCGCGGGGACGTCGCTCTCCTGCTGCTGGGCCGGCGCGGCGCTGACCACGCTGCCGTCCGGCCGCACCACGCGGATCCAGTTGATGATGACTTCTTCGTTGTCCGGCGACCAGGAAAACGAGTGCTCGGCGTACCGCTCGACCGCATCCTGCTTGAGGATCTGCACGACCTGCCGAAACGTCCGGCGCTCCTGGCCGTCCGCCTGGACGACGATCACGCCGTCGTCGAGCAGGTACACCGCCGACTCGTCGGGGTGGTCGGCGGGATTGACCGCCAACCGGTAAATCGAATCCGACCGGACCGAGGGATCGCCCGCCGGCGTGATGCGTGGCGCCTGGGCGGCCGCCGCCCAGGGCAGGGCGAGCAGTCCGGCAACGGCCCAGCTGAGTCGCGTCGCGGTCACGTCTTGAGCTCCTTCTTCTTTGCCGCTGGAAAGAGGACGTTGTTCAGGATGAGCCGGTACCCCGGGGAATGCGGGTGGAGCGACAAATCGGTCGGCGCGTCGCCGATCTGGTGCTGCGGGTCTTCGGGGTCGTGCCCGCCGTAGAAGGTCCAGGTCCCCTGCCCGTGCTCACCATGAAGATACTTGGCCCACGGCGCCCCTGGCTCGTCGGCCAGGATGGTGACGCCCGGCTTGATCCGGTTCTTCATGAAGGACGTCGTGAGCCCGTAGAAATCGGGAATCGTGGCCCGGTGCGTCTGCGTGAGCATCGTCGCCACGGGATCGATCTTGGCGCTGAAGTTGAAGACCTGGAAACTGCCCAGCGTCTGCCGGCGGCTGAGGACGTTCACCTGGTGGCCGTCGATGTCGGAGAACTCCGATACCGTCGGGCTCAATTCCAGGTGGGCGTCCTGGAAGGCGAGGGCGCGACTCCAGTCCATCTTGGAGTTCGCATTCGGGTCCATCGGAGTCTGGTCGGCGTAGGCCGCGGCGATGTCCACCCCCGCGCTGGCCAGGGCCAGGTCGAGCGTTTCGGTCGCCGCGCACATCGCAAAGAGAAACCCGCCCTGCCGGACATACTCGGCGATCGCCTCGGCGACGGCCCTTTTCTCGTCCGGCACGGTTGCAAACCCGAGCGAGCGCGCCATCGCCGTGTTCTGCTCCACCATTTCGCCCAGCCACGGCGCGCCGGCGTAGGTGACGAAGAACTTGGAGTACTGGCCGGTGAAGTCCTCGTGGTGCAGGTGGAGCCAGTCGTAGCGGGAGAGCCCCGCGCCGCCGGGGGCCAGCACCTCGGAATCCCATACCTTGGCGAAGGTGATCCCGGCGTACTGGAGGGCCATCGTCACCGCGTCGTCCCACGGCGGGGCGTTCGGCGGGACGTACACGGCAACGCGCGGCGCCTTCTCGAGCGGCACCGATTCCATGTTGCCGGCGAGGATATCGGCCCGGATCGCGACCAGCGCGCCCTCGTCCAGCGCTTCCACGCTGACCCCTGAGAGCGCCGCGTCCCGCGCCGTGGCGGGATCGGCGGGCATCAGGAAGGCGCCGCTTCTGTAGTTGAGGAACCACTCGGCCCGTCCGCCCCGCTCGAGCAGCCGGAAGACCACGCCGTACGCCTTCAGGTGATCCGTCTGCGTCTCGTCCATCGGCACGAGGACCCAGGGCGCCGCGGCGAGCGGCAGGAGTCCGCGTCCGAGGAACGGCACGGCCGCCAGCGCGCCGCCGGCGCCGCGGAGGAAGTCGCGCCGCCGCATCAGCTCTCCGGGACCGCGCCGCGCGCGACGTCGAGCAGCCGCCGGGCCTGCGGCACCACGGCGCTGGCGGGATACGCCAGGATCAGGTGTTCAAGCTGCCCGGTGGCTTCCTGGGTGCGCCCGGCGGAGAGGAGGAGTTGCGCCAGCGCGAATTCCGCGGCCGGAGCGGTCGCCGGTACGGTGGAATCGCTGGCGGCACGGAGCAGTCGCTCCGCTTCGACCGCCTTCCCCCGGCCGGCCTCCACCTGTCCGGCCAGCAGCCGAAGCTCCGCACCCCCCGCCTGGGGAGGCAGCCCGTCGGCCACCCCCTCCAGTTGCTGCACCGCCAGCCCCGAGTCGCCGCGAGCGAGGGAGAGCAGTGCGGCGCCGAGCGCCGGCAGCGAGTCCGACTCGATCGGCTGGATCAGCGCCAGCAGCGCCGTCCTGGCGGTGGCGTCCTCGCGGCTCCCGGCAAACGGTCCGGCCTCGCGCAGGGCGGTCGCCGCGCCCTTGAGGTCGCCACGGTAGAGCAGAATGCGCCCACCGAGAGCGATCGCCTCCACCGTGCTGTCGTTGGCCAGCGCCGTCTCCGCCCGGTCCAGGTTGCCCTGCCGGATCCAGCCCTCGGCGACCTGGGACGCCAGCCGGTTGGCGGTCTCCTCCGGGAGGGTGCTCCGCAACGCATCGAGCTGGCGCTCCGCCTCGGCGACCTGCCCCTCCTTGAGGAGCACCGTGACCAGCGTCGCGGTCGCTCCGCTGGCCATTTCCGGCGGGGCCGATCCGTCCGCTGCCAGCTCGGCCAGCATCCGCCGGGCGGACGGGGCATCGCCACCGTCGGCGTAGGCCCGCGCCGCCTCGAGCCTCGTGCGAGAGGCGCCCGCACCCGTGGAGCGGAGCGCGATCTGCTCCAGCGCCTGCCCGCGGGCTCGGGCGGCCGCCGGTCCGTCGGCGGCGCGCGACGCGTCGAGGAACTGTCGCAGCGCGTCGACCGACTCCTCGTTGGATGCCGGAAGGTTGTCGATCAGGAGCGCATAACCGGCAACCGGGTCGCCCCATTGCGCCTCGAGCTCCGCGGCCAGCCGACGGGCCGCCGGGCTGCCGCGCGTCAGCGCTCGCAGCACCGCCGGCCGCGCGTCGTCCGGCGCCCGGGCCAGCGCGTTTCGGGCGCTGAGCCGGTAGCCCGGGTAACGGGCGATGGCCACTGCCCATTCCCGCGCGGCACCGTCCCAGTCGTTCTCCGCGGCGGCGAGCAGCGCCAATTCGCCCGCGAGCGCGGACGGATCTCCCATCCTCTCGCGGCCGGTCAGGTACGCCCGCTTGGCGCCAGTCAGATCCCGGGCGCTGAGGAACACCTCGCCCCACTCCCGGTATGGCGTCTCGTCCGCCGGCTCGACCCGGGCCCACCTCCGCACCACGGCGGCCACGCTGTCGGGCCGACCGGCCGCGGCCCATCCGCGCAGGGCGATGGAGTACGCCGCCGCGCTGGTGGAATCCCGGCGCAGCAACGCCTCGGCGGGGCCGGCGAGTTCCGCGGTCCGGTGCAGTGGCGTGAGCGCGCGCTCCAGCCCGAGCAGCGCCGAAAGATTCTCGGGGTGCGCGCGCAGGACTTCGACATATGCGCTCGCCGCGCCGGCGTAGTCGCCCCGCCGCTCCAGCTCGTACGCCCGTCCCATCAGGTCGCCCTGCGCCGCGAGCGGCGCCGCGAGCGATGTGGCAAGGAACACCGGCAACAGGAGGCGTCTCATCGTGCCGGTGCCTCCGCAAGCCGCCGGAAGTAATCCATCACCAGCCGGCGGTCCTCCGGGGCGAGTTGCTGGAGCTGCTCCCAGGTGGGAAGCCGGAGCTGGTGATTGGCGTCCTCGAGCTGCGCCCGGAGCGCCGGCGGAAGGCGCACCGAGTCCTGCGACCCGGTGGTGCTCTGGCGCTCCTTCTGCTCGTCCTCCTGCTCGCCCTGGAGGGTGCGCCCGGCGTCCAGCATCCGGCGATAGAGCCGTTCCTGCCGCTCCACCGTCCGGCGGTCGAGCCGGCCCGCCTCCATCTGGTTCGCCAGGTCCCGTGCCTCGTCCGCGAGCTCCCCGGCGCCGGGCGATTGCGTCTGGGCCCGGAGGCGCTCCAGCTGCTCCGCCAGCGCCCGCTGCTGCGCCGAGAGTTGCCGGATCTGCTCCTGCATCGCCCCGCCGCCCACCATCGGGAGGAGCGACGCACCCTGCTGGCTGAGCTGCCCCTGTTGCTGCGCCATCTGCGTCATGCGCGCCATGGCTTCCGCCATGCCGGACCCGGAGCCGGCCCCCGCCACGTCGCCGCGCACTCTGGCCATCTGGTAGGCCGCAGCGTTGAGCGCGTCCACCGCCTGCCCGGCGCGGGCACCCGCTTCCCTGGGGCTCTGGACCGCCGAGGCCACGGCATCGCGCGCCTGCTCCATCTGGCGCCGGGCGGCTTCGAGGCTCGTCCCGATCTGCGGGGAGACCAGCGCGTTCTCGCCCGAAACCGCGCGGTACTGCTCGGCCAGCTTTTCGACCCCTTCCTGGACCGCGGCCTGCTGGGCCCGGAACGCCGACGGGGACTCGCCCGCGCGCAGGGACTCCGTCAGCTCAAGCTGCCGGTCCGCCAGGCGGCTGGTCTCCACCATCATCCGGTCGATCGCCGCCACCACCTCCTCGCGCCACGCCTGCTGCATGGCCGAGCGCTCCTGGTCGAGCTGCTGATCCATCCCGGCCAGCTGCTGTTGCGCCTGTTGTCCCTGTTTCGCCGCCTGCTGGCGCTTGCCCTGGCTGGCGGACGCGGCGGCCTGCGTCATCTGCCCGGCGGCCGACTCGGCGGCCTGCGCCATCGCCTCCATCCGCTCGGCCTGCGTCGGTGACTGGGCCTTCCCCAACTCTTGCGCGGTCGCCCGGAGGTCGGACGCCAGCGAATCGGTGCGCTCGGCCAGCGCTCGTTCGGCGGACGCGGCATGGGCGGAGTCCGCCCGCGCCACGGCGTCGTTCCACTCCGCCTGCTCGGCCGCGAGGTCGCGCGCCTCGGCCGCAAGGTTGGCCATCGCTCCCTCGAGCGCGGCCCGCTCGAAGAGCTTCTGGCTCCGCTCCAGCGCCTCCTTCAACTGTTTCTGCGCCTCGGCCAGCTGCTCCAGCGCCTGCTGTGCACGGGCGGCGTCGAGCTGGCTCAGCGCCTGGCGAAGCTCCTCGAGCTGCTGGCGCATTTCCGGCGTCAGCGCCCGATCGAGTTGCTGCGCGATCTCCTGCAGCCGCTTCTGGAACTCCGGATCGGCCACCCCCGCCTGCTCCGCCGCCCGCTGGAGGTCGGCGATCGCCTGGCGCGTCTCCTCGGCCTGGCGGACGAGCTCCTCCTGTTGCTTCGCCACCGATTCGGCGCGCTTGGCCTCGTCGAACGACATCGTGGATTCGCCCTGGCGATCCTGCCCGGCGGTGGTTCGCGGCGTCGAGCGCGCCATGTCCTCGGTCTGCCGCTGCAACCGCTTGCTGGCCGCCGAGAGCGAATCAAGCTGCGCTCCGACCGACTCGGTGCTTGCCCGTTCGGCGGCGCGGACCTCGGCCAGGGTGGGGAGTCGCAGCACATAGTCGCGGGACCGGCCGGTGTGCGGCCGCGGCGCATTGTCGGAGGCAACCGCGTAGTAGCGGACCGTATCGCCGGGCAGGAGCGAGCGTCCCAGGAGCGACAGCGTGAACGGCACCATCACCCGGTCCGGGGTGCCCTCGGGAAGACTCACCACCTCCCGGCGCTCCGGCTCCGCCACGCCAAGGCGGCTGATTCGCCGGCTCACCAGCGTCACCGAGCCGAGCCCGTGATCGTCGCGCGCATCGATCACCAGCGGCACCGTCAGCGCGACCGGCGCGAGTGTATCCTCGCCAGGCACCGGAATCGTGACGGCCGGGGCGCTGTCGGAGAGCAGGCGCAGGACCAGAGCGACGGTGTCGCCAGCGAGTGGTGCCCCCCCGGCCGTGGCCACCGACAGCCGGTAGTGGCCGCTCGCCCTGGGCGTGAGGCGCCCAACGAACCGGGCGCCTCGGACGTCGAGGGCTGCCGAGTCCGTGGGGCCGATCCATCGTGCCGTCGACAGCGGCGCACTCGCCTCGCCGGTGACCAGCAGTCGCGTCCCCTCCGGCAGGGTGACCGAGTCCCGTCCGATGGCCAGCGGTTCGTCCTCCATGCCGAGGTAGGCGGGGTACTGCGCCGTGACGACCACCGTACCGAGGAAGGCCGGAATGCGGACCGCCACCTGCAACGTGTCGGAGTCCCGACCGCCGGTGCTGGCGTGGGCAAAGAGATCCGTGGTCAGTGGGCCAACGACGGTGCGGGCCCGGCCAGCGGAGTCGAGCGGGAGCGCCGTGGGGTGCCACGCCTCGCCGGGCGCCCTCAGCCAGAGCACGGCCTCCCGGCGGCCGGCGGCCGAGACGGTGAGCGCCACCGAGTCTCCCCGGTCGAGGCTCGAGGCCGACGCCTCGATTCGAATCGGCGCCAGCGCGAGCCCGACGGCCTCCGCCGGATGCCACAACATGCGGACCGGCGCCCGTGCCGGTCCGGCAGCCATGAGGGTGACCGCCCCGGCGAGCAGCGTGATCCCGCCGGCCCGCGTCTCTCGCCGGGCCCGCGCCGCGAGCGGTGCGACCTCCTCGCCGCCCCGCGCGGCCAGGTCGGCGGCGCGGGCGCGATCGGCTACGGCGTGGAGTTCCCCGCTCACCCCTGCCGCCGCCGGCTGCAGCATTCCGGTCAGGGCACCGAGGCGCCAGGCGCCACGCGCTTCGAGTTCGCCGGCGAGTGAAGACGCTCCGAGCGCATGGAGCCGGCGCCGCGCCGCGAACGCGGCTGCCCCGGCGAGCGCGAGGGCGACGACCCAGGCCGCCGGCACCCACCAGAGCGCGCGGACGATTTCGAGCCGCGCCAGCCAGGCCGCCGCGCCGAGTCCCGCGAGCAGCAATCCGAGGGCGAGCGCCCCGCCGGCGGCGGCGACCCGGCGCGTGAGCGGCCGCGCCAGCGCCTCCAGCGCGTCGCGGGTCGCCACCGCGCTCACTGGCCCGTCCCGACCGCGTAGGCCACGAGGTTCACGCCCATCCGGAGAGCCGCTTCGCGGATTTCCGGCGGATCCTTGTGGACGTCGGGATCCTCCCAGCCGTCGCCCAGGTCCGACTGGTAGGTGTAGTACACCGCGAGGCGGCCGTCGATGAAGATCCCGAATCCCTGCGCGGGCTTTCCATCGTGCTCATGGATCTTGGGCACGCCCTTCGGAAACCGGTACACGAGGTTGTAGATGGGGTGATCGAGCGGCACTTCGACCAGCGGGTGGTCGGGAAAGAGCCGTCCGAGCTCGCGCCGGATCGACATGTCCATCCCGTAATTGTCGTCGGCATGCAGGAAGCCGCCCTGGAGGAGATAGCGGCGAAGCGTCGCGAGGTCGGAGTCGCTGAAATGCACGTTGCCATGTCCGGTCATGTAGAGATAGGGCACGTCCCACAGCGAGGGATCCGAGAGTGACACCACCTCCTCACGCTGCTGCGTCCGGATGTCGGTGCGCTGGCGCACCGCCGCGAGCAGGTTGGGCAGGCTCGAGGGGTTCGCGTACCAGTCCCCGCCTCCTTCGTAGTGGAGGCGGCCGATGGTCACGCCCTGCTCCTGGGCGGGGAGCGCCGCGGGCAACAGGAGCATCAGGATGGCGACGGTTGGGAGAACGGTGCCCCGGAATGCGGGCCAGCGAACGCTCACGGTAACTCCATGACCAGGCGATACACCTCATTACGGCCCAGGCCGCTGGTTTCCGTCAGGCGGCGGACGACGTCCTTGCGGCTCATCCCCTCCGCGAGCAGGGCCGCCGCGTCGGCGCGCAGCGCATCGGGATCGACCACGGGTTGAGGTGCCGATGGCGCGCCGGCCAGGAGCACGGTGATCTCCCCCTTCGGGGGGTGGAGTTCGTACCAGTCCGCCAGCTCCTCCAGCGTCCCGCCCCGCAATTCCTCGTGCACCTTCGTCAGTTCCCGCGCCACGACCGCCGTTCGTCCGGCCGCGCCGGCGGTGACCAGGTCCTGGAGAAGCCCGACCAGTCGCGGCGGGGCCTCGTAGAACACGACAGTCCACGGCTCGCTCACCGCGCGGGCAAGGATGGCTTCCCTCTCGCGGCCCTTTCTGGGTGGAAAACCCAGGAACAGGTATTGATCGGCGGGGAGCCCGGAGGCGGAGAGCGCGGTGGCCACCGCAGAGGCGCCCGGGATGGGGACGACGGCAAAGCCGGCCGCCCGCACGGCCGCCACGAGCCGCGATCCCGGATCGCTGACGCCCGGCGTCCCGGCATCGGTCACGAGCGCGATCGACCGTCCCGCCGCCAGGTGGGCCAGCAGCGGGGCGGACTGACTGGCTTCGGAGTGGGCGTTGACGCTCATCATGCGCGGGGTGGCGCCGATGTGCTGCAGGAGCGTGCGGCTGCGCCGCGTGTCCTCCGCGGCCACCAGGTCGACGGCCCGCAGCACGTCGGCGGCGCGCGAGGTGAGGTCTCCCAGATGCCCGAGCGGCGTGGCCACGACGTAGAGGGTGCCCTGCGCTACCAGTTGAGGCTCCACGGGAAATGTCCGTAGAACCCCGCGGCCTGCAGCAGGTGTCGCTGGTCGCGGGTGGCGTCCTTGAGGATGCGCGGCCCCGCGCCAGGCGACACGACCTCGACCTCGCCGAGGAGGGCGCCGGTCCAGCTGGCCAGGTGGGCGGTGAGTTCGCTGGCGGGAATCGCGACCGCCGACGGGTCTCCCCCGTTCGATGGCAGCAGATTTCTGAGCGAGGGCAGGTCGGGGAGCAGCCTGCTGGTGATCCGGTCTACCCGCCGGGGACCGTCGGCGGGAAGTTCGGCCTCGATGGCCTGTGTGACGCGGGCAAAGATTTCGCGATACATCCGGATCTGGGAGGGCAGCGCCTGCACCTGCAACCCCGCCCCGGGCGGCACGCCGCACACCGAGAGCGCCGGCGACACGCCGTCGGGGCCGGGCTGGAAGAGCCCTTCGATGTAGGCCGGCAGCGGCGTCTTCTCGGGCCGCGCGTACAGGAAGCCGCCGCTGAACTTGCCCTTCTCGAACTGCAGGTAGTTCACCCGGCCGTTGGACACGATTTCGAGGGCCCCGGTCAGCGACTCCTCCGCGACGCGCGGGAAGATCAACTCGGGATGCTTGGAGTCCACGACCCACGGCTCCGCCGGCGCGGCGCAAGCCTCGTACATCAGCTCGAGTTGCGCCAGCGGGGCGGCGCAGTACGTCGCCTCGCCCCGCTCCGGGTCCGCCTTCAGCCGGCGGACCGCTTCCGCCACCGGCAGGACGCTGCGCTGCGCAGCCCCGATGCCGGCCGCGGTGACCAGTTCGCCCTTCTGGAAGAAGAGGAGGATCAACTCGTCGGGCAGGTAGCCGAGGAAATAGGCGTCCACCTTCCCGTCACGATCCCGCTTGGCGAACGAAAGGAGGTTGTCGAGGTGGACGTAGATCAGGCGGGTGCGCGCCAGCAGGATTTCCGAGGCCGGAAACGCGACGTCGCTGAGCCGGATGGCGGAGTGGAGCAGACGGGTACCGCTGACGCGCATAGACCCTCGGCGGGGTGGGGCCGCCCGTCCGGACGGCCCCGTCAGCGGCGACTTACGCCGCGAGGTGGTGCTGGATCTTCGTCTCGATCGCCGGCTTGGGAACGGCGCCGATCACGGTGTCCACGTGCTTGCCGTTCTTGAAGAAGAGGAGCGCCGGGATCGAGCGGATGTTGAACCGCGCGGAAATCCGCGGGTTCGCGTCCACGTCGAGCTTGGTCACGCGGACCTTGCCGGCGTAGTCCTTCGCCAGCTGGTCGAGGACCGGCGCGATGATCTGGCACGGACCGCACCAGGTGGCCCAGAAATCGACCAGCACCAGGCCCTGCTGCTGCTCGACCTGCGCGGCGAACGTGCTCTCGGTCACGTCAACGGTATGCTGCCCCATGTATTCCCACCTTCCAGGAGTGCGGCGGGGTGCGCGTCGGCGCGTCCCGCAGTTAGCTTTGTGACTGCTTCCACCCAGCAACGCCGGAGTGCCCGTGCCGGACGCCCCTCGCATTGCCCACATCGGGATCGCCGTGGAGGACATCGGCGAGGCCCTTCGGTTCTATCGCGACGTCCTCGGCCTGGCGCCGCATCCCGCCGAGGCGTCCGACGGCGCGATGATCGTTTCCCTGCCCTTCGGTGAGTCGGAAGTCGAGTTGCTCCAGCCCACCGACCCCGAGTCGCCGATCGCCCGGTTCCTGGCCCGGCGCGGGCCCGGGATCCACCACGTCTGTTACCGCGTGCCCGACCTCGACGCCGCCCTGACCGAAGCGCGGGCCGCCGGCTACCGGCTGGTGGACGAAACGCCCCGGACTGGTGCCGGCGGGTGCCGAATCGCGTTCCTCCACCCGAAATCCACGGCGGGCATCCTCATCGAGCTCACCGAGGCCTGACCTCGAACACCTCAGCCGGCGATCGGGTTCCCGTTGTCGTCGCAGGGCTTGGCCGGGTTGCCGGCCGCCGACACATCGACGTTCTGGACCAGGTAGCCGCCCTTCCATTTCCCGAGGACGAAGGGCACCAGGTTCGTGCATTTGCCCCGGAAGATCCTCATGGTGACCATCGTCTGGTCGGGATGGCCGTCCACCGACCCGGTTCCGGCCACCTTGGCGGAATCACTGACCAGGTACACCTGCATGATCCGGATGCGCTTCTCGTAATCCGACGGCTGCTTGGTCTGGCCGGCTGGCCCCGACGGACCGCCCCACAAATCGGCCATCTTGATCACGTTGGTGTCACGCGCGGCCGCCAGGAAGGCCGTGACGGTGGACTCCGGCGTGCGATTGGGCGCGGGAGCGGCGCTGCTGCTGCCGCCGGCACAGGCCGCGGCGAGAAGCAGGGCGGGAATCCAGCGAATGGTCACGGGCGAGCCGCCTTGTGAAGGGACTGCAACAAACGTAAACGCCGCGCGGAGTGCGAGCAATGACGCCAGTCAGGCTGTACATCAACATCGACCACGTCGCGACGATCCGGCAGGCACGGCGCACCGACGAGCCCGACCCGCTGCACGCCGCGCGGCATGCCGTGGCCGGCGGCGCCGACGGCATCACCGTGCACCTGCGCGAGGACCGCCGGCACATCCAGGACGCCGACGTCGTGGCCCTCGCGGGTGGGCTCACCTGCCCGATCAACCTCGAACTGGCGCTGAGCGAGGAGATCGTGTCGCTGGCGTGCCGCCTCCGGCCGTTCCAGGCCACGCTGGTGCCGGAGCGCCGGGAGGAGGTGACCACCGAAGGAGGGCTCCGGGTCAGCTCCCGCGACGCCCGGCTCCGGGACGGCATCCGCCGCCTCGACGAGGCCGGCTGCCGCGTCAGCCTCTTCATCGACCCGGACCTCGACGTGATCGACGCCGCCAAGGACCTCGGGGTCCCCGCCATCGAACTCCACACGGGAGACTACGCCAGGCGCTGGAGGGAAGGCCCGGGCGCCCTCGACCACCTCGCCTCCGCCGCGCGGCATGCGGCGGATCTCGGCCTGGCGGTCCACGCGGGACACGGCCTGACCTATCTCAATGTCGGGCCCGTCGCGGCGGTGGCCGAGATCGAGGAGCTCAACATCGGGCACAGCATCGTCAGCCGGGCAGTGTTCGACGGGATGGAGGCCGCCGTCCGCGAGATGAAGCGCCTGGTGGGGATGGCGCGGCGCGCTCCCTGAGCCCCCTCACCTTTCCCGCCGCCCCTCCACACCCTACTTTGAGACCTGATGCCCACTCCCCTCGGCCCGTCTGATTTCTTCGCGCTGGAAGCCGGCGAGTACCTGGAACGGCTGGCCCGGCTGGCCGCCACCCCGGGCGGCCCGTCGGCGGAGGAGTTCGTGCGCTACGCGCGCGCCCTCCGGGGCTCCGCCCTCATGGCCAACCAGCCGGAAATCACCCGCGCCGCCGGGGCGCTGGAAGGCGTGGCGCGATCGTATCGCGAGCACGCACGGGAGTGGGACACCGTCATGGCCGAAGTGGTCGGCCAGGCGGTGGACGACCTCAAGCTGCTGGTCCGGCAGGCGCGGCAGTGGGACGCCGACGACAGCGCCCGCGCCGACCGGCTCTCCCAGTCGCTCGAGTCGATCAGCGGCCGGCCCCCGGAAGGGAGCCGCCCCGGCCCGGCCCGCACGCGCGGAGAACTCAACGCCGGTGTGCGCGCCTTCGTGGCCCGCGAGGGGGCGCTGGTGGCGAGCGCGCTCGACCGCGCGGCCCGCGCCCTGGCCGCCGACCCCGGCGCCCGCGACCCGCTGCACAACATCCTTCGCCGCATGCAGTCGCTCCGGGGCCTTGCCGCCCTGGCCGACCTGGCCCCCCTCCCCGAACTGCTCGACAGCCTGGAACTCGCCGTCGGCGATCTCCTCCGGACCTGGGCGCCTCCCGCCGGCATCGACGAAGTCTTCGAGGCGGCCGCGCAGGCACTGACCCGCGCCTCGAAGGACGTGGCGGACCTGGGGCGTCCGGACGTGGAGGCCGTCGAGGCGGAGCGGTTTGCCGAGCTGCTCCTCCTGCGGCTCGCGGATGACCGCGACGTGGTGGACATCGCCACGCTCTGCCCCGACGGCGAGGCGAGTGTGGTCCGGGCGGGAACGACCGTGGAAGCGCCCCGCCCGGTCTCGCTCGGGTCCGTGGAGCTCCTGACCCACGGCGAGTACCTGGCCCAGGCCGCCGACGAGGTCGAGCGCGCCGGCACCGCCGCACAGCGCAATCTCCGCTTCTTCAGCCTGAGCGGCGCCCTCGACTCGGCGCGGATCGGCGCCGCCGTCGGTGTCGGCCCGGCGCTGGCTGCGTTTGGACGCGCCGCGCGCCTGTCGGTCGTCAGCGGTTCAGCCGCCGCGGAGCCGGCGGAGTTCGCGCGCGTGCTCCGCGCCGCGGGCGCGTTGGTGCGAAACCTGGGCCCTGCCAGCGACGCCGCGCAGGCGTCCGCGACGCTCGCCGAGCTCTCCACCCAGCTCGCCGCGCCGACCGGGGGCGTCATCGTGCCGATCGAGTCGCTGGCACCGGACGACGACATCGTCCCGATCGAGTCGGTGGCGCCGTCGGCCACCGCGCCTGCCCCCGCCCCTGCTCCACCCGCCGCGGCGGAAGACGCCTCGCTCGCGGGAAGCTTCCTCACCTACGCCCGGCTCTCCCAGGAGGCGGCGCTCCCGCGCGCCGTCGCGGACGAGGCAGCAGCCAACGGCGGTGGGAAGCCCGCGCCGCCGACCGCGCCGCGCCCCGCGGCCGTGGATGACGACGTGATCGAGATCGACGCCCTGCTCTACCGCGGACAGGCCGCCCTGCGCCGGGCCGCGGAGATCCGCCACGACCTCACGGCACGGCTCCGCGACGGGGCCAGCCTGCAAGCCATCCGGCCCCTGCTCGACGAGCTGCTCGACCTCGTCCCGCTGGCGCTCGAGCGCTCCGCTTGAGCGTTTCGCGCCATCGGGCGTGGCAGGGACTCCTCGCCGTCACCCTCTCGGCCCTCCTGCTCTGGTGGGCCTTCCGCGACGTCGACCTGAAGGAAGCCATCGGCTTCCTCGCGCGCGTCCGGATCGCCTGGTTGGCCGCCGCGGTGCTCACGGCCACGTCGCTCTTTCCACTCCGCCTCTTCCGGTGGCGCCTGCTCCTCCGCCGGGAAGACGGCGGACCCTACCCCTGGCTCCCGCTCTGGCACGCCATCGCGATGGGCTTCGCCGCGAACAACCTCCTGCCGTTCCGGGCCGGCGAGGTGGTGCGGACGGTGGCGGCGAGCCGGCTGACCGGCGCCCGCCTCAGCACCTCCCTCGCATCGGTGGCGGTCGAACGCGTCTTCGACGCCCTGACAGTGGTCGGGCTCCTCGCCGTGGCGCTGCTCCTGCCCGGGATGCCGGCGGGCCTGACGGTCGCCGGCGTCCCCGTTCAGCGCGTGACCACGATGGCCGGCCTCGTCGCGGCGGCGGGCCTGGTCATTGCCGGACTGGTCGTGGCCTTTCCGCTCGCTGCCGAGAAGGTCGTCCGCGCCGTCGTGCCGTCGGACCGTGTGGCCCTCCGGCTGATCGAACTGATTGAGGGCATCCGCCAGGGGCTGAGCGTCCTGCGCTCGCCCGCGAGGTTCGCCGGTGTGGCAGCGTGGTCGGTGATCCTCTGGCTGGTGAACGCCCTGTCCTTCTACCTCGCCTTCCAGGCCTTCGAGCTCCCGGTGAACTTTGCGGGCGCGCTGGTGCTCCAGGGGGTGCTGGCCTTCGGCATCGCGGTCCCCTCGGCGCCGGGGTACGTCGGCCCCTTCGAGGCCGCCATCACCGCGGTGCTCGCCATCTACGGCATCGGCGCCAGCCAGGCCGTCGCGTACGCCGTCGGATACCACCTGACCACGTTCATTCCGATCACGCTGCTCGGCGTCTGGTCCGCCACGCGGACTGGACTTGGGTTCCGCCTCTCGACCCGGGAGGAGGGTGCGGATGCCTGATGAACCGCTGCAGCGGAAGGCGTTCGCCAAGGTCAACCTCTTCCTCCGCGTCCTGGCCCGGGAAACGAGCGGCTACCACGGGATCGAGACGCTGTACTGCCTGCTCGACCTGGCCGACGACCTCACGGCGGAGCGGCGGGCGGGCTCCGCCGTCACGATCGAGGTGCGGGGCGCCGAGTTGGGGAACCCGGCCGACAACCTCGTGGTCCGGGCTGCGGAAATGGTGCTGGAGGCGACGGGACGCCGCTTCGGCGTCCACCTCACGCTCGAAAAACAGATTCCAGTCCAGGCGGGCCTCGGCGGCGGGTCCAGTGACGGGGCCGCGGCCCTGATCCTCGCCAATCAACTGGCCGGCAACGCCGTGCCCCGACACGAACTCCTGCAGTTCGCCGCGCGGCTGGGAAGTGATGTGCCGTTCTTCCTGAGCGAGGCCCGCCTCGCGCTGGGATGGGGTCATGGCGAACGGATGCTCCGGCTTCCACCGCTCCCGGCCGCGCCGGCGCTCCTCCTCGTCCCGGCCGACGGGGTGTCCACCGCCGAGGCATATGCCTGGATCGACCAGGGCGACGCCGGAACCCGCCGAGGCGGGCTCGCGCTGGACCCCGATTCGCTCCGGAACTGGGGCGACGTGGCCCGCATGGCGGGCAACGACTTCGAGGCGGCGGTCTTTGCGAAGCGGCCGGCAGTCCGGGCGGCGTTCGAGGCCCTTGCCGCCACCCATCCCCTCCTCTGCCGGATGACCGGGTCGGGCTCCTCGCTGGTCGCCGTCTACCGCACCATCGGCGACCGGGCGGACGCGGTCATGATGCTCGGCCGGAAGCATGGGCGCGTCATCGAAGTGACGGCCGGCTCGACCGGCCAGCCGTCCTGAGCGCCAGGTCTTCGCTCCTTTCTCGTTTGTCCGCAATGCTTTACCTTTGATCGCGCTGGCCCTTCGTCCAATGGCAGGACAGCAGACTTTGGATCTGCGAATGGTGGTTCGAATCCACCAGGGCCAATCCCCCAAGTGTCGATCATGTTGTCCCGCCGTGAGTTGACTCGCCCCGCTCCGCCCGGTTAGATTTGAGGGCTCTATGGCGTCGATTTCGCTCGAACGCAGCCAGATGTTGCTCCTCAGCGGCACGGCCAACCGGCCGCTCGCGGAGGAAGTGGCGCAGCATCTCGGGCAACCGCTCTGCAAGGTGACGATCAAGCGCTTTGCGGACGGCGAAATCTTCGTCAAGATCGATGAAAACGTGCGCGGGCGGGATGTGTACATCATCCAGCCCACCAACCCGCCGGCCGACAACCTGATGGAGCTCCTGCTCCTGATGGACGCCGCCAAGCGGGCCAGCGCCGCGCGGGTCACCCCGGTGATCCCCTACTTCGGCTACGCACGGCAGGACCGGAAGGATCAGCCGCGGGTCGCGATCAGCGCCCGGCTCATCGCGAACATGATCACGATGGCCGGGGCGGACCGGGTGCTCGGGATGGACTTCCACCAGCACCAGATGCAGGGGTTCTTCGACCTGCCGGTGGACCACCTCTACGCGGCGCCGGCGTTCGTGAACCATTTCCGGCAGAAGCGCCTGGTGGACCCGGTGGTGGTTGCCCCCGACGTCGGCTCGGCCAAGATGGCGCGCGGATTCGCCAAGCGGCTCAACGCCACGCTGGCCATCATCGACAAGCGGCGGCCCTCGGCCAACATCGCCGAAGTGGTCAACGTGGTGGGCGAGGTGCACGACCGGGACTGCGTCATCCCGGACGACATGATCGACACCGCCGGCACGATGTCCGAAGCGGTGCATGCCTTGAAGCGGCTCGGCGCGCGCGACGTCTACTGCTGCGCCACGCACGCGCTGCTCTCGGGCCCGGCGGTGGAGCGGCTGACGGCGTCGCCGGTCAAGGAAGTGGTGGTCACGAACACGATCGCGATTCCGCCGGAGCGGCAGTTCTCGCGGCTCACGGTGCTGTCCATCGCCGGCCTGCTGGCCAAGGCCATTGGTTACACCCACAGCGACCAGTCGGTCAGCTCGCTGTTCGATTGAGGACGCCGCACCGGCGTCCGTTACCCTGAAGGATCGGACTATGGCACAACAGCTGAATCTCTCCGCCACCTCCCGGCACCAGACCGGCACCGGCGCCGCCCGTTCGCTCCGCCGCGCAGGCCAGGTTCCGGCGGTCATTTACGGACACGGCCGCGAGCCGGAACCCCTCGCCATCGATGCCACCGTCCTCGGCCGGATGCTGCCGGGGCTCACGGCCAGCTCGATCCTCGATGTCGAGGTCGATGGACGCCCGGCCATCAAGGCGCTCATCCGCGAAGTCCAGCGCGACGCGCTCCGCTCCTCGAAGATCGTGCATCTCGACCTGTACGAGATCCACGCCGACCAGGAAGTGGACGTCCGGGTGGCCCTGCACCTCGTGGGCATCCCTGACGGCGTCCGGAACTTCGGCGGCGTGCTCGACTTCGTGAGCCGCGACATCGAGATCCGGGTCCTCCCGGGCGACATCCCGGAGCGCATCGAGGTGGACGTCACCGCCCTCACCATCGGGCACTCGATTTTCGTGCGCGACCTGAGCCTGGCCAAGGGCGAGATCCTCAGCGATCCGAACGTCCCGGTCTGCACGGTGGTCGCGCCGCGGACGGAAGAAGTGACGGCTCCTGTGGTCGAGGAAGTGTCGGCCGAGCCCGAGCTGATCCGGAAGCCGAAGGCCGAGGCCGAGGACGCCGAGAAGGCCTGACATCCTGCGCGCGATCCTTGGGCTCGGGAATCCCGGACCGGAATACGACCACACGCGGCACAACGCGGGGTTTGTCCTGGCGGACCGTCTCGCGGCGCGCTGGGGGTTCGGGGCCTTCCGCCGGGCGGAACGGGCCCGCGAGGCCGTGGGAAACCGGGATGGCCAGCAGGTCCGGCTGATCAAGCCGACGACGTACATGAATCGGAGCGGGGCAGCCCTTGCCCCGCTCCGTTCGTTTCCGGGATTCGACCCCGCGAGCGACCTGCTCGTGCTGGTGGACGACGTCGCCCTCCCCGCCGGAAAGTTCCGGCTGCGGGGCGCCGGCTCCGCCGGCGGACACAACGGACTCAAGAGCGTCGAGGGCGCGCTGCAGCGGCAGGATTACGCCCGGCTCCGGATCGGCGCGGGGCCGTTTCCGCCCGACGCCGGTGACCTCGCCGATTTCGTGCTGAGTCGGTTCGAACCGGAGGAGCAGGACCTGCTGGAGGGACTGCTCGACCCGATGTCCGAGGCGGTGGAATGCTGGCTGACCGAAGGCATCGAGACCGCCATGAACCGGTACAACCGGTAAGTCGCCAGGCCTGGCTGAACCAGTACAACGGGGGGAGCGGATTCGACCCGCTCCCCCCGTTTGCCGTTCACTTCCCCGCTTCCCCGCCTTCCGCCTCAGACTATCCAGGTCTTCCCCTGTTTCAGCAGCGCCGCCAGATCGTTCGAGCCCGCGGCGGACTGTCCGTACACCGCCGACGTGAAATCCTCCACCGGGGCACAGTACAGGACGCCGAGTGCCACCGGGCCCGGCGGCTCCAGCGCCGCCAGCATCCCCGCCAGCACCCGGTTGGTCTCGTCGTGGACCATGATGGACTCCAGGGTCACACCGGCCTCGCCGAGGGCCACGACCTCGAGCGCGAGCGACGCTGGATTCAGCCGAAGTCCCTTTTGCCGGTCCTTCCCGAACAGCAGCGGCTGACCGTGTGCCACGTGCAGTTGTCGTTCCTCGGCCACGGCGCGGTCGGTGAACTCGTCGAAGACGCCGTCGTTGAACACCAGGCAGTTCTGGAACACCTCCACGAACGACGCGCCGCGATGGGCGTGCGCCCGCTTGAGGACCTCCACCAGCGGCCCTTGCTGGGTGTCGATGCCCCGGGCCACGAAGCGTCCGCCGGCGCCGAGGGCGAAGGCCGCCGCGGAGAGGGGGCGCTCCAGCGACCCGGCCGGGGACGTCGGGCTCTTCGTCCCCTGGCGGGAGGTGGGCGAATACTGGCCCTTGGTCAGCCCGTAGATCTCGTTGTTGAAGAGGATGATCTGGAGATCCACGTTGCGCCGGAGCACGTGCAGCATGTGGTTTCCGCCGATGGAGAGCCCGTCGCCGTCGCCGGTCATCACCCAGACGTCCAGAGCCGGGTTGGCGAGCTTCACGCCGGTGGCCACGGCCGGCGCCCGGCCGTGCACGGTATGGAACCCGTAGGTGGACACGTAATAGGGAAAGCGTGAGGAGCAGCCGATGCCCGACACGAAGACCGTGTTCTCGCGCCGTGCCCCGATGTCGGCCAGGACTTTCTGGACGGCCTTCAGGATGGCGTAGTCGCCGCACCCGGGGCACCACCGGACCTCCTGGTCCGAGGCGTAGTCCTTCGGCTGCAGCTTGACCGGCGCGGTGGTGGCGGTCATGCGGCACCTCCCTTGCCGTTGCCGGCGGTACGCTCGCGGATGGCCTCCAGCACGGTCGACACCTTGAACGGCTTCCCGTTGACCTGGCTGAACCGCTCGGCGGGCAGCAGGTAGGCCGCACGCAGCAGCGCCACGAGCTGCCCGTTGTTCATCTCCGGCACGAGAAGTTTGTCGAACCGCGCGAGCAGCTCCCCGAGGTTCCTCGGAAACGGCGAGACGTACCGGAGGTGGATGTGCGACACCCGCCGACCCTCCGCGCGCGCGCGCTGGACCGCCATGTGGATCGGGCCGAACGTGGAGCCCCACCCGACCACGGCGAGCTCACCCCGATCCTCGCCCTGCGAAACCGCCTGCTCCGGGATGTCGGCGGCGATGCCGGCGATCTTGGCGGCGCGGGTCTCCGTCATCCGGGCGTGGTTGTCGGGGTCGTAGGAGATGTTCCCGGTGCTCCCGCTCCGCTCCAGCCCGCCGATCCGGTGTTCGAGGCCGGGCGTACCCGGCTTGGCCCACGCCCGCGCCAGCGTCGCCGGGTCCCGAAGGAAGGGCTGGAATCCCTCCGGATCGGTGCGGAAGGTCACCGGAAAGCTCGGGAGCGCGGCGGCGTCCGGAATGCGCCACGGCTCGGCGGCGTTGGCCAGGTAACCGTCGGTGAGCAGGAACACCGGCGTCATGTACTTCGTGGCCAGGCGGACCGCCTCGATCGCTACTTCGAAGCAATCCGACGGCGTCGCGGCGGCGAGCACCGGAAGCGGCGCGTCGCCGTTCCGGCCCAGCACCGCCTGGAACAGGTCGGACTGCTCGGTCTTGGTGGGGAGCCCGGTGGAAGGGCCGGCCCGCTGCGAGTCGATCACGACCAGCGGCAGTTCGGTCGCGATGGCGAGGCCGAGCGCTTCCGTCTTGAGCGCAATGCCGGGGCCGGAAGACGAAGTGACGCCGAGCGAGCCGGCGTACGAGGCCCCGATCGCCGCGCAGATGGCGGCGATTTCATCCTCGGCCTGGAAGGTGACCACGCCATACGAGCGGAGCGAGGCGAGGACCTGGAGCACCGGCGACGCCGGCGTGATCGGGTAGCCGGCAAACACCATGCGGTCGAGCCCCGCCGCCTTGAGGCCGGCCAACAATCCCCACGCCACCGCCTCGGTACCGCTGACGGTCCGGTAGGTCCCCGGCGCCGCGGGCGCCGGCCCGACCGCGACCGGCCGGAGAAAATTGGGAAGTTCGGCGGTCTCGCCGAACGCATGCCCGGCGTTCAGCACCGCCACGTTCGCCGCCGCGATGGCCGGCTCGTCCCGGAACTTCTTCTGGATCCAGTCGGTGGTGACTTGCCGGTCACGGTCATAGAGCCAGAGCACCAGCCCCAGCGCCCACATGTTGCGGCTCCGCGCGGTCTGCTTCGAGGTCAGGCCGAGCCCCGCCACGGCGGCCTCCGTCAGCCTTCCGATGTCGAGCGGCAGCACCGTGAAGTCCGACAGGCTGCCGTCCTCCAGCGGATTCGCGGCATAGCCGGCCTTGAGGAGGTTGCGTTCGGTGAACGCCCCCTTGTCCACGATGAGGGTCCCGCCGACCCGAAGGTCCATGACGTTCGTGATGAGCGCGGCCGGGTTCATGGCGATCAGGACGTCGAGGTCGTCGCCGGCCGTGGCCACTTCGACCGACCCGAAATGGATCTGGAATGCCGACACGCCGAACGTGGTGCCGACCGGGGCGCGGATCTCGGCGGGAAAATCGGGAAAGGTGGCGAGATCGTTGCCGGCCAGCGCGGTTTCCGCCGTGAACCGGTTGCCGGTGATCTGCATGCCGTCGCCGGAATCGCCGGCAAACCGGATGACGGCCTGCTCGCGCGCCTCGGGAACGCCCGTCGCCTTGGAGCCGCCGGGAACGCCAGTGGATGAAATCATGAGGACTCGCCTTGCGTTTGGGGAGCACCTGCCTCCCAATTGTATCCACGGCGTGCCGTACGGCGCCAGCGCCCGGCTTCCATTGGTGCCCCGTTCTGGCGATTATTCCGTGTGCTCAGACTCGGTATCGTCGGCCTCCCGAACGTCGGCAAGTCCACGCTGTTCAACGCCCTGACCTCCGCCGGGGCGCTGGTCGCGAACTATCCCTTCGCCACCATCGAGCCCAACACCGGCGTGGTCCAGGTGCCGGATCCCCGGCTGGAGGCGATGGCGGCGTTCGTGCGGCCGGAACGCGTGCTCCCCGCCACCGTGGAGTTCCTGGATATCGCCGGGCTCGTCAAGGGTGCCAGCCAGGGCGAGGGGCTCGGGAACCAGTTTCTCGCCAACATCCGGGAAGTCGACGCGGTGGTGCACGTCGTTCGCTGCTTCGACAACGACGACATCCAGCACGTGATGGGCTCGGTGGATCCGGTCCGCGACCGGGAGATCATCAACATCGAGCTCGGGCTGTCCGACCTGGCCTCGGTGGAAAAGCGCCTCGACAAGGCCGCCCGGACCGCCAAGTCCGGCGACGCACAGGCCAAGGTGGAGGCGCGGCTCCTCGAGTCGATCCGCGCCGCCCTCGCCGCCGGACAGCCCGCGCGCTCCGTGGCGCCCTCGGCTGAGGAAGCCGCCGTCTTCCGGAGCTTCAACCTCCTCACCGCCAAGCCGGTGCTCTACGCGGCGAACGTCGGCGAGGACGAGATCACCGCCGGAAACGCCCACGTCACGGCGCTGCGCACCGCGCTGGAGCGCGACGGCGAACCCGCCGAAGTCGTGACCTTCTCGGCCCAGGTCGAGGCCGAGCTGGCGGAACTCGCCCCGGCCGACCGGGCGGAGTTCCTGGAGTCGCTCGGCCTCACCGAATCGGGGCTCGACCGGCTGGCCCACGCGGCCTACCACCTGCTCGGCCTGCAGAGTTACTTCACGGCCGGGGAGAAGGAGGTCCGCGCCTGGACGATCCACAAGGGCGACCGGGCGCCGCAGGCGGCTGGCGTGATCCACTCCGACTTCGAGCACGGGTTCATCCGGGCGGAGACGGTGGCGTACGCCGATTTCGTGCGGGTGGGCGGGTGGAAGGCGGCGCGGGAACAGGGATTGGCGCGCGCCGAGGGCAAGGAGTACGTCGTCCAGGACGGCGACGTCATGTTGTTCAGGTTCAACGTCTAGGAGGATTCGTTCAGATGACAAACCCCTTCGGCGCCACGCAGCAGCGCGCCGGGTACGTGTCCGACGCGGACGCGGCCCGGGTCTCGGCGTTCATCCGCGGCGTCTATTGGTGGATGGCACTTGGGCTCGGCGTGACCGCGGTGGTCGCCCTGGTCGTGTCGAGCTCGCCGGCCGCCGTCAGCACCCTGGTGCGCACGCCGATCCTGTTCTTCGGCATCATCATCGCCGAGCTGGTACTGGTGGTGTACCTGTCCGCCAGGGTGGCCACGATGGCGAGCTCCACGGCGGGCACGCTGTTCCTGGCCTATTCCGCGCTCAACGGGGTCACCTTCTCGCTGATCCTGCTGGCGTACACCGGCGCGTCGGTGGCCAACGCCTTCGTGGTGGCCGCCGGGACGTTCGGCGCGCTGGCCGTCTACGGCAGCGTGACGAAGCGGGACCTCACCGGCATGGGCCGGTTCATGTTCATGGGGCTCATCGGACTCGTCATCGCCAGCGTGGTGAGCATCTTCTGGCACAACGACGCGATGCAGTTCGTGATGGGCGTCATCGGCGTGCTGGTCTTCTCGGGGCTGATCGCCTATGACACCCAGCGCCTGCGGAGCATGGCGCTCCAGCTGCAGGGAGGGGAGACGGGCGCCCACGCCGTGGTCGGCGCGCTCAGCCTCTACCTCAACTTCATCAACCTCTTCATTTCGCTCCTGCGCATCTTCGGCCGGCGCGACTCGTAACGGTCATCGGGCGGGCGCGGTGGCCAGCAGGCTGCCGCGCCAGCTCGCGCTCAACGCCGGACAGGCCGCCAGGCGCTCGCACTCCTCCCGCCGAACCGCCCGCTCCACCATCACCTGGGCCGCCAGGCGCACCGGCCACTGCGGGCACGGCCGGTCGAGCAGCGTGACCGGCATCCCCGCCTCCACCCACCCCTCGGTCAGCACCCGCAGGTACCAGCCGTAGCGATGGTGCTCCAGCACCAGCTTGACCATGTCCTTCCGGTGGAACCGGCGGCTGAGCGTGGCGCACGGCTGCCGCGGCTGGCTCACCTCGAAGTGCGCCTGGCCGATCGCGAAACGGTCGCCGACACAGACGGTGGTTTCGTCGAGGCCGTCGATGGTGAGATTCTCGCCGAACCAGCCCGGCCCCACATCCGCCCGGCCGAGGAGCTCCCGCCACGGCGCGTAGTGCGCTGCGGCGTACGCGAGCACCGCCTTGTCCACCCCGCCGTGCACCTGGCGATCGGCCTGCATGTCGCCGGCGATGCCCAGCCGCCCGGCCCAGACAGCCCCGGACACTCGTTGCTTCGCGATCGCGCTGGTCCATGGGCGGTCGAGGGAATCCTCCGCGCCCTCGGCGCCGTAGGACCGCGGTGTACCGACCTGGATCGAAGCGAGGTGCATGGGGCTCCACGGGGTGACGGTGTGGGGATGATCCTCCGGTGCCGGAGGGTCGCAAGGCGTTTCAAGATAACGAGTTCACTCCGGACTCGCCGCGGCCGTCCGCGGAAGGCGTCCCTTTGACTTAAGTCCGCGTCACGGCTATACTTTCCCGCTCACATATCTCCTCCTCGGCTCCACACCTAGGGCCGGGGCAACAGTCCAAAGGAAGGTGTCATGACCCGTCAGTATGAAGCGGTCTATATCTTCGATTCTGCCCTCGAAGAGGCCGCGATCAATGAGCGTCTCGAACGCTTCCACGCGCTGCTCGCGCGTCCGGGCGCCGAGGCCCCGCAGTTGGCACACTGGGGCAAGCGCACCCTGGCCTACCCGATCAACAAGCACGAAACCGGCTACTACGTCATCGCCAAGCTGGAGACCTCGCCCGACGCACTGCCGGAGTTCGAGCGCGCGGTAAAGCTCGAGGCCGGTGTGCTGCGGTTCCTCGTCGTGGTCAGCGAGGGCGCCCAGCCGGTGCCCGCCACCGTCGACAAGGGCGACGGGGAGGACGACGAATGAGGCGCCCACAGAAGACCTGCTCGATCTGCGAGTCCGGCGTGCGAGTCGTGGATTTCAAGGATGAGCGGACCCTGTCACGTTTCCTGTCCGAGCGCGGCAAGATCCTGCCGAGCCGGCTGTCGGGCACGTGCGCCCGGCATCAGCGTCAGCTCAGCACCGCGATCAAGCGGGCGCGGGTGCTGGCCCTCCTGCCCTACCTGAAGGGTCACGGCGGCTGACCAGCGTCGCAGAGCGGTCCCCGGGCGGGCAGGCGCTGTCGCTCGGGGCTCGCTTGGCAGTCGCGGCGTACGTGCTGTTCACGTGGCCCGTCATGACGGCGTTTCTCTTCGGGCCCCTGACCGTGCTGGTCGCGGCCAGTCGCCCCGAAGGGCGCCGGGTGTGGATCTGGCTGGTCGGGCTCACGGTCTGGCTGGCGCTGTGGGCGGCACTGCCGGGCGGGCTGCTGGAAGGGGTGGCGCGGGCCGCGGCGGCGCTCGCCACCGGGGTCGGGGCCATGGTCCTGATGACGGGGTCGGGTCCGGTGTCCACCCGCGCGCTCCGCGGCACGGCCATCGTGGCGGCGGGGACGACCGCGCTGGCCGCCATCGTCGGCCTGCGGTGGCACGACGTGGAAATGGCGTTCGGCCGGCAGTGGATGGCGTCGGAGCGGCTGGCCGAGCAGTTCCTGAGCCGGGGCGGCACGGCGCCTGACGCGGCGACGCTCGAATCGCTGCGCACCGTGGGCGACGCACTCGTGCAGTTCGCGCCCTACTTCCCCGGGATCCTGGCGCTGGTGCTGTTCGCCGGGCTCTGCCTGGCGGCGATGCTCGCTCCCCGGATCGCCGGCCGGTCGGTCGCCCCAGCGCCCGGCCCGTTTCGGGAGTTCCGGTACAACGACCACCTCGTGTGGCTCGTGATCCTCGGCCTCGTCGGGGTGCTCTTCGCCGGCGCCACGCCGGCGGCCGGCCCCGCCGCCAGCGTGCTGGCCTTCGGCGTCGGGCTGTATGCGTTGCGCGGGGCCGCGGTGCTCGCCACGTCGGTGGGGCGGGCGCCCCGCCTGTTCGTCGGGATGCTGGTCGTCGGCTCCCTGTTCCTGTTCCCGTTTGCGCTGGGCGGGCTCACGCTCCTCGGCCTGGCGGATACCTGGCTCGATTTCCGGCGGCGCAGGCCGCCGATTCCCGGAGGGTTGGACCGATGATGGAAGTGATTCTGCGCGACGACATCAAGTCGCTCGGCAAGGCCGGAGACCTCGTGCGCGTCAAGCCGGGGTATGCCCGCAATTTCCTGCTGCCGAAGGGCCTCGCGTACGAGGCCACCGAGGGCAACAAGAAGCGCATCGTGGCCGAGAACCGGGCCCGCACCGTGCGGCTCGCCGCGGAAAAGGACGCCGCCCAGGCCGTCGCCTCCGCGCTGTCGGCCGTCATGCTGAGCTTCACCCGCAAGGCGGGCGAAGAGGGCAAGCTCTTCGGGTCGATCACCACGCAGGACCTCGCCGAGGGGCTCGCCGCCCAGGGGCACACGGTGGACAAGCGCAAGATCGAGCTGGCGCACCCCATCAAGGCCCTCGGCGAGCACACGATCGTCGTCCGCCTGCATCCCGAGGTGCACGCCGACGTGCGCGTTACGGTCGCTGCGGAATAAGGGCCGTCCCGCGGTGGGTGTAGGCATCGCCTACATGGACGGGCCCCGGCTCGCCCGGTCGCTCTATGCGGCGTCGGACTGGGTCGCGGCCGGGCGGGAAGAGATCAACCGCATCAACGTGTTTCCCGTTCCCGACGGCGACACGGGCACCAACTTCAGCCTGACGCTCCGTGCCGTCGCCGACGCCCTCCGGGCGCTCGGCGACGCGCCGCTTCCGGTGACGGCCACCACGGCCGCGCGGGCCGCCGTCCTCGGCGCCCGCGGCAATTCCGGGATGATGCTCGCCCATTTCCTGATGGGGTTCGCCGAATCGCTCGGGGCCCGCGAGGCCGCTACCCCGGCCGACGTGGCGGCGGCGGTGACCAACGGTGCCAACAGGCTCTACGGCGCCCTCGACGACCCGCGCGAAGGCACCATCCTCACCGTGGCGCGGGAGGCCGCCGCCGCCGCGGAACGGGCCGCCGCCAGTTCCCCCGACCTCACGGAGTTCATGCGCCGCATGTACGCGGAGGGCGAGGCGGCCCTTTCCCGGACCCCCGAACTGATGGCGGTGCTCAAGGAAGCGGGCGTCGTCGACGCCGGCGGCATGGGCTTCATGCGGATGATCGAGGGCGTCGTCCGGTTCATCGACGGCGACCCGATCCTGCCCGTCGAGCCGGGGACCACGGGGGAGTACGCCATCCCCGCCGCCGACGCGGAGGTTGCCGCCGAACGGGACTTCCAGTTCTGCACCGAGGTGGTCGTCCGGGGGGAGCAACTGCCGCCGGCCAACGAGGTCCGGGCCGCGCTGCGGCCGTTCGGCGGATCGCTGGTCGTGGCGGTCATGGGCGACATCCTCCATGCCCATGTGCATACCGACACCCCGGACGCCGTCTTTACCTTTGTCTCCCGCTGGGGAGCCCTGGAAAAGTCGAAGGCCGAGGACATGCGGGCCCAGCACCGGGGCCTGAAGCACGGCGTCCAGCGGCGGGTGGCGATGGTGACCGACAGCGCCGCGGACCTGCCCGACGCCGTGCTCGACCGCCACGGCATCTCACTGGTGCCGCTGCAGGTCATCTTCGGCGATGAAGTCCTCCTCGACCGGGTGGAGCTCAAGCCGGAGGAGTTCTACCGGCGGATGCGGACCTCCGCCAAGCCCCCCTCGACCTCGCAGCCGACGGTCGCCGACTTCGTCCGGGTCTTCCGGGAGGCGCGGCACCAGGCCGACGAAGTGGTGGCGGTGCTGGTCTCCTCGGGGCTCTCCGGCACGTTCAGCTCCGGTGCCGCGGCCATTCGCGCGGGGGGCCTCACCAACGTCCGGCTGGTCGACAGCCGCTCCGCGTCGCTGGGGTCCGGGCTCCTGGCGCTTCGGGGGGCCGAGTTGGCGGAGCAGGACTGGCCTGCCGCGGCCATCGCGACCGAACTGGAGCGGGTGCGGGACCAGTCGGGCGTGTTCCTGACGGTGGACAAGTTCGACAACCTGCTCCGCAGCGGCCGGGTGAGCCGCGGCAAGGCGTGGATCGGCGGCCTCCTGGACGTCAAGCCGATCCTCTCCCTCGACGGTGCAGGCAAGGTGGTTCCGGTCGATCGGGCGCGCGGACGCGAGCAGCTGGTGGCCAAGGTGCTCGAGCTCCTCGACCGGCGGCTCCAGCCTCGGCCCAGGCAGTTGCGCTTCGGGGTGGTGCACGCCATGGCGCCGGACGTGGCCGAGCGGGTGCGGAACGCGCTGGTGGCCGCCTACCAGCCGCGGGACTGCTTCGTGTCGCTCGCCACGGGGGTGCTGGGCACCCATGTCGGCGAGGGGGCGTGGGCGGTGTTCTACCAGATCGAGGACGGCACCCCGCCCGCCCCGCCGAACCCGAGGAGTCCCGCGTGACGCGGGGGCAGGCCCTTCCCGCGGCGCTGCGCGCCGCGATCACGGCGGCCGACGGCCTGAAGGCGCGGGACCTGGTGGTGCTGGACCTGCGCGGCCTGCAGGACGGCACCGACTTCTTCCTGGTGGGCTCCGGCACCTCCGACGCCCACGTGCGCGGCATCGCCAACGCCGTCCTCGACGCGCTGGGCCGGATCGGCCAGCACCCGCACCACGTCGAGGGGCTGCCGGGCGGCCGCTGGGTACTGCTCGATTTCGTGGACTTCGTGGTCCACCTGTTCCACCCCGAGGCGCGCGCGTTCTACCAGCTGGAGCGCCTCTGGGACGATGCACCGACCTTCACGCCGCGGCCATAACCGCCACCGGTTCGCCATGACTCTGCGGTCGATCCTTCTGCTCTCCCTGCTCGCGGTCCTTCCGGCCACCGCGTCGGCGCAGTATTTCGGGCAGAACCGCGTCAAGTACGAGAAGTTCGAGTTCGAGATCATCCACACCCAGCATTTCGACATCTACTTCTACCCGCGGGAGCGGGAGGCGTCGCTCGACGCGGGCCGGATGGCCGAGCGCGCCTACGGCCAGCTCTCGCGGATCCTGAACCACCAGTTCATCGAGAAGAAGCCGATCATCCTGTACGCCTCCCACTCCGATTTCTCGGAGACCAACGCCCTCGGCGGTGACATCAGCGAGGCGACGGGCGGCGTGACCGACTTCATGAAGCACCGCGCCATCATGCCGTTCACCGGCGCCTACCGCGACTTCGAGCACGTTCTCACCCACGAAATGGTGCACCAGTTCCAGTACGACGTGTGGTCGCACGGAAAGGCCGGCGCCGGCGTCGCCACGATCATCCAGGTCAACCCGCCGCTCTGGTTCGCCGAGGGCATGGCGGAGTACCTCTCGCTCGGCCAGATCACCCCCGAAACCGCGATGTGGCTTCGGGACGCCGTGCTGCAGGGCAAGCTGCCGACCATCCAGCAGCTGACCTACGACCCCTACATCTTCCCCTACCGGTACGGCCACGCCCTCTGGGCCTACATCGGGATGCGGTGGGGAGACGAGGCGGTGGGCGCGATCCTGGCGGCCACGCTCGGCGGGGGCGGCGTGGAAGGGGCGTTCCAGCGGGTGCTCGGCATCAGCCTGGCGCAGCTCTCGGTCCAGTGGCGCGACTGGGTCCAGAAGACCTACCTCCCGGACGTGGCCTCCAAGCAGCTGGCCTCCGCGGTGGGCAAGCCGCTCCTCACGAAGGAGATTTCCGAGGGCACCCTGCACGTGGCGCCCGCCCTCTCGCCCGACGGAAAGCAGATCGCGTACCTGAGCGAGCGGAATTTCTTTTTCATCGACTTCTACCTGGCCGACGGCGTGACCGGCAAGGTCGTCAAGCGCCTCGCCAAGTCCGTCTTCGACGCCAACTACGAGACCTTCCGCTATCTCAGCAGCACCGCCTCGTGGTCGCCGGACAGCAAGTACCTGGTCTTCGCGGCCAAGGCCAAGGACTACGACGACATCATCGTCTTCGACCCGAGGAAGTCCAAGGCGGTCCGGCGGATCCACGTGGACCTGAACGGGGTCACGTCGCCGGTGTTCAGCCCCGACGGCAAGCAGCTGGCGTTCAGCGGCCAGAACGGCGGCATCTCGGACCTCTTCGTCGTCAACGCCGACGGCACCGGGCTCCGGCAGCTCACCAACGACAAGTACGCCCAGCTCATGCCGGCGTGGTCGCCCGACGGGCACACCATCGCATACGTGACCGACGAGGGTCCGGAGACGAACTTCACCGACCTCAGCTTCGGCAACCTCCGCGTGGCGCTGTTCGACCTCGACACCGACCAGCGCCAGTTGCTGCCCCACATGGAGGCCGGGCGCAACATCAGCCCGCAGTGGGCGCCCGACGGGAAGTCGTTCGCGTTCGTCTCCGACCGGACCGGGATCGCCAACATCTTCCTGTACGAGCTGGGCGGCGACGTCTACCAGCTGACCAACCTGTTCACCGGGGCGCAGTCCGCCACGCCGCTCTCTCCCGCCCTCAGCTGGGCCCGCGACGTGGACCGCCTGGCGTTCGTGTACTTCGAAAATCAGAACAACGACGTCTACACCATCCAGAATCCCCGGGCGCTCAAAGGGGAGCCCTACCGCGCGCCGGAGGCGGCCGCCGTCGCGGCCGCCCGCCCGGACACCACCCCGGCGGCGGTGGCGCTCGCCCCGGCTCCGGCCGACTCCGTCAGGCCCCGCGGCGACACCGCCGCGGTGAAGTCCCCTGCGGATACCGCGGCCGCCCCCGTCGTCCCGGGCGTGCCCCAGGCGCGCGAAGGTGGCTCGATCTACCGGACGCCCACCGGGTTCCGCGCGGCGGCCGCGGCCCCGGTGGTCACCGACACCGCGGGCAGGCGCAAGGGTGAGCTGACGGTGATGGCCCTGCTCGATTCGGCGACCCTCGACCTGCCGGACACGAGCGCCTTCACCGTCGGCCCCTACGAGCGGCGATTCACGCCGGAGACCTCGGCGCGGCCGTCGGTGGGCTACACCCGCGACAATTTCGGGAACGGCATCTACGGCGGCGGCGCGATCTCCTTCGGGGACATCCTCGGGGACGAGCAGATCATCCTCTCCGCCTATATCAACGGCTCGCTCAACCAGGGCGACTTCCTGGCGGCGTACGCGAACATGTCGAGGCGGCTGAACTGGGCGGTCGGCTTCCAGCAGACCCCGTCCTACTACGTCGAGCCGGCCTACGTCTTCCGCGACACGCCGACGCCCGGGGAGAACGCCTACGTGACGAGCACGCGACTCATCACGTACCGCTCGATTTTCGGGCGCGCGTTCTACAACCTGAACCGGTTCCAGCGGATCGAACTGGGGCTCGGCGCCGGCCAGGTCGACGACGCCATGCTGAGCTACATCCAGTACTACTACGCCGCCACCGGGGCGCAGAGCCGCAACCCCGAGCAGGTCACGGTGTACGCCCCCGGCGAAAAGGTCCTGGTGCCCTCGCTCGCGCTGGTCTACGACGCGACCTTCATGGGGTGGATCGGCCCGCTGTTCGGCACCCGGTACCGGCTCGAGGTGGCCAGGACGATGGGCGGGTGGAACGTCTCGCAGCTCCTGGCGGACTACCGCAAGTACATCCCCCTCAAGGGCCCGATCATCCTGGCGGCGCGCGCGCTGTACTCCGGCCGCCGCGGACCCGAGGCCGACCAGCAGCTCTTTTTCCTCGGGAGCACCGATCTCGTGCGGGGGCGGACGTCCGGGTCCTACTACCGCTACGAATGCACCACCACCAGCGGCGGCATCAACTCGGTCACGGGCTGCCGCGCGCTGGACCAGATGGTCGGCACCGAGATCGCGGTGGGCAACCTCGAACTCCGGTTCCCCGTGGTCAATTCGTACCTCGGGATCGGTCCCCGGGGCCTGCCCTACGTGGACGGCGTGGCCTGGATCGACTACGGCGTGGCTTGGAACAACTTCAACACCGTCGCCTTCCGGGTGAATCCCTCGGACACGCCGGCGCAGCAGCTGGCGACCAGGACGCCCGTCACCAGCTTCGGGTTCGGCCTGCGAATGAACCTCTTCGGCTACATGATCCTCCGGGCCGACTACGCGTTCCCGCAAGGCCGGGGAATCCCGCCCTACTGGACCATCAGCATCGGCCCGCCGTTCTGAGACCAGCCGGAACTCCGGCGCCCCGCGGTCTGGCCCCCACCCCGCAAGGCGCCTATTTTTGGCGCGTGAGATCCCCCCGACTGCACGGCCTCGCCACCCTCGCGCTGGGCCTCATGGCCTGCCAGGGAGGGACCGGAGCTCCTGCCGGCACCCTGCCGCCCGCCGCCCAAGCCGTCCCCAGCACCAGCCTGCTCCGCCTGCCGCGAGCCGGCGGTAACCCGCGTTTCTACTCGACGCCGGCGCTCGCCGACCTGGGCTGGCGTGCCCGCGGCCGCCTGCCCGCCATGCAGCTTGCCGTCGGGTTCGACCTCGACCAGGAACTGGCCTACGCGGTGGACTCCGCCAGGAACCTGCAGGGGCTCGACGTGACCACGGGCACGGCGCGGGTCCTGACCAAGGACGTGCGGGGCGTCGCCCTCGGGCCGGAAGGCACCCTCTGGGTGGTGGACGACCAGAACGGCGTGGTGCGCGTGCGGCGGCGGTTCGCCGACCGCCTCGACGCCGCGCTCCCCGGCCGGCCGGTCGCCCTCTATGGCACGGGAGACCGCCAGCTGCTCGCCGTCGAGGGTGGGGACAGTGCCCGGGCGCTGCTGGTGGCCGGGCTCCAGCCCGGGGCCAGCGAGCCGCTTCCCGGCGCCGTCACGGCGGCATCCCCCTGGGGAGATCTCCTTGCCGTGGCCGCGTCGAGCGGGGTGTATCTGTGGGACCCCAAGAGCGGCACCCCGATGCGGCGGGTCCGGATCAGCGGCACGCCGCGGGTGATCAGATTCTCCGCGTCCGGGCACCGGATCTACGTCGGTCGCGAATCCGAAGACCTGGCGGTGATCGACCGCTACAGCGGCAACCGCCTCGACGACATATCGATACCCGGAGCCGCCGCCTTCCTCCGGGTGGCCCCCTACGGCGCCTGGCTGCTGGCCCGTCCCGAGAAGGGGGACACCATCTGGATCGTCGACCTCGCCACCGGAAAATACGCCGGCGAGATCGAGGCCCCGTGGAACGCCGATCTTCCCACCGTGCTGGGTGAGGGCACGCTCCTGGTCCGACGGGGCGGCGACGTCGTGGCCCTCGACCTCCACAGTGAGGGGTTTCCCGAGGTGGGGCGCATCAAGGGCGGCGCAGGCGACCTCTACCTGCCGGTGCCGTGGCTCCCCGCCGCCAACCGGCCCGCCGAGGCCGTCGCGACGAGCGCCGCGCCCGATTCACTTCGCCCGGCGGCCCCGGCCGTCTCCGGCCCGGACACCAGCGGCCCAGCCGGGGCGGCGATCCTGACGTTCCTGCAGGTGAGCCGGTCGCAAAACCCGGCATGGGCCCACGCGCTGGCCGACGAGATCCGGGGCAACGGATTCCCGGCGCTCGTCCTCGACCCGAAGCCTGGCGAGGAAGCGTTCCGCGTCGTGGTGGGGCCCTACCCCACTCGCGAGGCGGCCGAATCGGCCGGCCGGCGGCTGGGCCGCCCGTCCTTCATCTATCAACCGTAGTCGCTCCCCCGGGATCTCCCCCATGAAGCTCTCCAAGCTCGAGTTGTCCGGCTTCAAGTCGTTCGCCGACACGGTGACCCTGACGTTCGAGGAGGGCGTCACCGCCATCGTCGGCCCGAACGGCTGCGGCAAGTCGAACGTGAGTGACGCGGTGCGCTGGGTGCTCGGCGAGCAGTCGGCCCGGCTGCTTCGCGGCGGCAAGATGGAGGACGTCATCTTCCAGGGGGCCGCCGGACGCCGCCCGGTGAACGTGACCGAGGTGTCCCTCTATCTCGACAACAGCGACGGCACGCTTCCGATCGCGTACCAGGAAGTGCAGATCACCCGGCGGCTCTCCCGGTCGGGGCACAGCGAGTACCTCCTCAACCGTGCCCCTGTCCGCCTGCGCGACATCCAGGACCTGCTCCGTGGCACCGGACTTGGCGGGGACGCGGGGGTGGTGATCGAGGCCAAGATGATCGACCTCCTCCTCTCCGACCGCGCCGACGAGCGGCGGTCGCTGTTCGAGGAGGCCGCGGGGATCGGCCTGTACCGCGACCGGAAGCACAGCACGGAGCGGCGCCTCGAGGAGACCGCGCTGGACCTGCAGCGCGTCGAGGACCTGGTGGCCGAGGTGCAGTCGCAGCTCCGGAGCCTGGCCCGTCAGCGCGGGCGCGCCGAACGCCACGCGAAGCTCACCGAGGAGAAGTTCGCCGTCCAGCTCACGCTCGCGCGCCGGCACCTCGACCGGCTGAGCGGCGAGGTGCGCGACAAGGAAGCCCGCCACGCCGAGCTGTCGGGGACCCTCCCCGAGCGTCGCGAAGCGCTGGCCGCCGTGGAGGTCGAGCGCGAGGAAGCCGCCCGGCGCCGCGCGGCCGCCGAGGCCGCCCGCACCGACATCGCCCGGCGGCTGGGCGAAGTGCGGGTCAACCTCGGACGCCTCGAAGGGGACCTCAACCTCGCCGCGGAGCGGCTGGCGAACGCGTCGAACCGTCGGGTCCGCGCCATCGAGGAACGCGGGGCGATGGAGCAGCGCGCCCAGCAGGCGGCTCGCGAGCGGGACGCGGCGCTGCAGGAACGCGACGCGGCGCAGGCCGACTACGACCGGATCCAGGGCGAGCTGCAGGGCCGTGCGAGCGTCGAGGACGCCGTGCGGAGCCGCCTGACCGAACAGCGGGCCCAGGTCCGCCAGCTGGAAGAGGAACTCCAGCGCCAGGCGCAGACGCTGCGCTCGCTCGAAGGGGAGCGGACCGCCCTCGAGACCGACCTCGTCGCCTTGCGCGACCGGGCGACCCAGGCGGCGGCCCTCCGCGACAGCCTGCGCCAGGAGCTCGACGCCGCCACCCACCGCCGCGACGCGCTCGCCACCGAAGCCGACCGCCTCGTGGCGGCGCACCGGTCGGCCGCCGCCGAGGCGGAGCGGGCTCGGCATCTTCTCGCGGAGACGCGTGAGCACGAGGCCATGGCGCGGTCCGACCGGCGGCGGGCCGAGGAGACCGTGGCGCAGCACGCGGCGCGGCACGAGGCCCTGGCGGAATTGGAGCGCGACCGCGTCGGCCTGGCCCCCGGCGCGGCGGCCCTCCTCGCGGCCCGGGCCCGCTTCGGCGGCGGGGTGCTCGGCCCCCTCAGCGATTTCCTCCGCACCGGCGCGGACGACGCCGAGCTCGCCGAAAAGCTCCTCGGCGAGTGGGTGCACGCCGTGCTGGTCCGGGACGAAGCGACCGTCCGCGATGTGCAACGCTGGCACGCCGAGACGGACCCCGGCGCGATCGTCCTGCTCTCGGCCGAGCGCGGGCCTGCCCGTGACGGCGGGACGCACCCCCTCGAGCACGTGCTCCGCGTCGAAGATCCCTCCGCCGCCCGCTGGGTTCGCGCGCTGCTGGGCGGTTCCGAAGTGCTCGACCCGACGGGCCGGGCGCTCCGGCGGAGCAACGGCGCCGTGCTGCTCTCCGGCATCGGCGCGCCCTCCGGCCCCCTCCGGCGCCGGGCAGAGCTCGAATCGCTCGGCGGCGACCTCCGCAGCGCGCGCGAGACGCTCGCCGCGGCGGAGGCAGCCGTGTCCGCCACGGTGGCCCGGCTGGGCGAACTCGAGCGCGGACTCTCCTCGGCGACCGAGCTCGCCGACCGCGCCCGCGAGGCGGAGCGACTGGGCGCCGCCGCCAGGGCGGACGCCGAGCGCCTCGTCGAGACCCGCACCCGCGAGCTCCAGGAGTCGGACGCACAAGTGGCCCGGGTCTCGGAACGGCTCGCTGCCTCCGAGGCGCGGCTCCGCGACGTGGACACCGCGCTCACGGAAGGTGAGCTCGCCAAGGTCCGCCTGGACGAATCGCTCGGCGAGGGCCGCGCCCGTCTCGCGGAACTCGAGGCCGAACAGGAGTCGGCCCGTGAACAGCGGGTGCACTGGCAGGTACAGCTCGCGCACGTCGAGGCCCGGCTGCTCGGCGCCCGCGAACGGCTGGCCCGGGCCGAGCATCTCGGCACCGAGGCGGCCGGCTCCGCGGCGGCCCTGGCCGGGGAGTTGACACAGCTTGAAGACGATGCGGCCCTGATCGGGGCCCAGCAGAACGTCTGGCAGGAGGAGCGCGCGGAACGCCGGGTGACGCTGCTCGAGCTCGAAGCGGCCGCCGCCGACGCGGAAGGCGCCCTGTCGGTCGCCGACGAGGCCCTGCTCGGAACCGAACGTCAGCTCCACGACGACCGTGACGGCCTCGAGCGGTCGACCGAGGAGCACCACCGGCTCCAGCTCGAGCTGTCGGAAGCCGGGGCGGAACGGCGGCGAATCGTCGAACGGGTGGAAACGGAGTGGAAGCGCCCGATCGACCAGCTGTTCGACGGCGCGCCCTTCCTCGACCTCGACCTCGAGACCCTCGAGGCCGAGTCGGCGCGGATCGCGGGCGCGCTGGAAAGCATCGGCGTGGTGAACCCGCTTGCGGTCGAGGAGTACGTGGAGGAGAGCAAGCGCCTCGAGTTCCTCGCGGCGCAGCGGGACGACCTGGTGGCCGCGCGGCAGTCGCTCCAGCAGGCCATCCGCGAAATCGACGGCACCGCCGAGGCGATGTTCCTGACGACCTTCACGGCGGTTCGCGCCAACTTCCTGACGGTCTTCCAGACCCTCTTCGGCGGCGGCGAGTGCGACCTCCGCCTGGCCGACGAGGCCGATCCGCTGGAGAGCGAGATCGAGATTCACGCCGCGCCCCGGGGCAAGCGCACGCAGCGGATCCACCTGCTCTCGAGCGGGGAGCGGACCCTCGTGGCCGTGTCGCTCCTGTTCAGCATCTACCTGACCAAGCCGAGCCCGTTCTGCCTCATGGACGAAGTGGACGCGCCGCTCGACGACTCGAACGTCGGCCGTTTCACCCGGCTGCTGGACGAGTTCAAGCACAGCAGCCAGTTCCTGGTCATCACCCACAACCCGCGGACGATGCAGTCGGCCGACGCGGTCTACGGCGTGACGATGCAGGAACCCGGAGTGTCCACCATCGTGGGCGTCCGGCTCGGGGAGGCGGCGGTCTGACCGGGAGGCGGTTTGAGCCGGTCCGGGGTAGTATTGAAGGGTGAATTCCGATGGAAGTCGTCAGTCTCGCCACCTGCGAGTGACCTAGCATGCTGGTCGTGATGCGCCACGACGCCCGGGAGGAGGATATCCGGGGCGTCGTCGAGACAATCGAGGAGATGGGCTACCAGGCGTGCCCGATGCGCGGCCGGCAGCGGACGTCGGTGGGCCTGGTGGGCCACGACGGCCGCGTGGACGGCGCCCGCATCATGGCGCTCGACGGGGTGCAGGAAATCATCTACATCACCCAGCCGTACAAGCAGGTCTCGCGGGAGTGGAAGGCCGAGTCCACCGTGGTGCGCCTCCCCGGCGGCCTGACCATCGGGGGCGAAGATGTGCTGGTGATGGCCGGACCCTGCTCCGTCGAGAGCGAGGCCCAGATTCTCGCCGCGGCCCACGCGGTGAAGGAGGCGGGCGCCACGATCCTGCGGGCCGGCGCCTTCAAGCCGCGCAGTTCGCCGTACTCGTTCCAGGGCCTCGGCCGCGCCGGCCTGGAGCTGCTGGCCCGCGCCCGCCGGGAGACCGGCCTGCTGATCGTCACCGAGGCGGTCGACCCCGAAGGGGTCGACCACGTGGCCGAAGTGGCCGACATCGTCCAGATCGGCGCTCGGAACATGCAGAATTACTCGCTGCTCCGCCGGGCCGGCCGCGCCGGCAAGCCGGTGCTGCTCAAGCGCGGCATCGCCGCGACCATCCAGGAGCTGCTGCTGGCGGCCGAGTACATCCTGGCCGAGGGGAACCCCGACGTCATCCTCTGCGAGCGCGGCATCCGGAGCTACGACACCCAGACCCGCAACCTGCTCGACCTGAGCGCCATCCCGATCGTGCACGGCCTCTCGCACCTGCCCATCATCGCCGACCCAAGCCATGGCACCGGGCGACGGGACATGGTGCCGGCCATGGCGCGCGCGGCGGTGGCGGCGGGCGCGGACGGCATCCTGGTGGAAGTGCACCCGAACCCGGACCGCGCGCTCTCCGACGGCGCGCAGAGCCTCCGGCCGGAGCAGTTCGAGAAGATGATGGGGGAGCTCCGGCTCATCGCCGAGGCGATCGGCCGGCGCATCGCCGAACCGGTGGGGTCCCGCGCATGAGGGTGCGGGTGCTCGCCCTGTGCTCCCTCCTGCTCCTGCTGTCCGCCTCCGCCGCCCGCGCGCAGGACGCGGCCGCCATCCTGCAGCGCACCGCCGACCGCTACCGGCAGTTGCAGTCTCTCGGCGCCGATTTCGACCAGGTCGTGAGCAGCGAGATGATCGGCACCTTCAGGAGCCGGGGCGCCCTCGCGCAGGCCGGGGCGTCCCGGCTCGCCATGCGCTTCTCGGATCCGAAGAACGAAGCCATCGTCATCGACGGCACCTACATCTGGATCTACACCCCGAGCACGGCGCCGGGGCAGGTCCTGCGGGTCCCGATTGCGAGCGCGTCGGGATACGGGGTCAACCTGCTGGGCTGGCTGCTCGACCGTCCGGCGGAGCGCTACCGCGCCAGCTACCTGCGGAAGGACACAGTGGACGGCACCGCGGTGGATGTCCTGGGGCTGACGCCGACCGTGGAGGGCCTGCCGTTCACTTCGGCCACCCTCTGGCTGGCGCGAAGCGATGCCCTGCCCCGCCGGATCGAGGTCACGGAACGCTCCGGCAATCACCGCACCCTGACCCTTTCCCATCTCAAGCCCAACGCGCCCCTGCCAGCCGACGCCTTCGTGTTCACGCCCCCGAGGGGCGTCAAGGTCATCGACCGCTGATTCCCGCCTCCAACACGCGCTCCACCGCTTCCGCCGCCCCTGCGGGAAGCCCGGCCGCGCGCGCCAGCGCCAGCGCCTCCCGGCCGAGCGCCGCGTAGAGGACGCGGTCCGCCGGGCTCAGCACGGAGAGGTGCGCCTCGACCGTGCCGGCGTCTCCCCGGCGGATCGCGCCGGTGAGCGCCGCGGCCGGGGCGAGCCGGTCGAGGTTGTCCGCGGCCCCGTGAAGGAGCGGCAGGTAGAGCCTCGCCGCCGCGGCCGGGGGAATTCCCGCCTGCTCCGCCAGGCGAACCGCCATCGCGACGAGGGCGACGGAGTAGTTGGCCACGAGCGTGGCGCCCACGTGGTAGGCCACCTTGGCGCCTGGGGGAATCCGGACCGGCGTCATCCCGAGCAGCCCGGCGAGCCGCTCCCCGGCGGTGACGGCCGCGGGATCGCCCTCCACCCCGGCATATGCCCCGCGGAAGCGCTCCGCGGCGGTGAGCGGTTCCGCCACCGTCTGGAGCGGGTGGAAGGAACCCAGGCTGGCGCCGGTAGGCGCCAGTCCCTCGAGCGCCGCGCGGTCGAGCAGCCCCGAGAGGTGGAGGATCACGTGGTCGCGGCGGACGGCCCCTCCCCGGAGCAGCTCACTGGCCACGTCGCCGATGGCGGCGTCGGGCACCGCGATGAGGACGACCTCCGCCAATGCACAGGCCTCCGCCCACCGATCGATGCGCAACGTGAGCGGAGGCGGAACCGGTTTCTCCACTCGCCCGAGCAGTGTCACCGAGGCCCCGGAACGCGAAAGGGCCAGGGCAATGCCCTGGCCCATCCGGCCCGCGCCGATCACGGCGACGCGAAGCGACACGACGCTAGTGCTTGACTGGCTTGGGCTGCTCCGCGGCCGCCAGGGCGATCAGCGCCTGTGGCGTCGCGGCCTTCCCCAGCAACCCGATGGCCACCTGGAGCTGCTGATCGTCCGCGGCGCGGCGACGAAACTCCGCGGGGCGGCCGAACACGTACCGGGAGATCGCGTAGCCAAGCTGGTCGTTGACCAGGGTGCTCGCGCCATCGAACACCGGTTGCGACATCGTGACGCCCTTGGCCTCGAGGCGACGGTACACCTCCGCCCGCATGGCCGGCGTCACGGAAAACGCCGGCGACGTCACCGTGCCGGCTTTCTTCATCTCGAGCGCGTAGGTCGTCAGCACGTCATAGTAGGCCGGCACCTTGGCGCCGAGCGCTTTGGCGAACTCGCGCTCCGGCGTGGTCAGGGTGTCCTGCCGGACGATCAGGTCGGGCACGATCCCGCCGCCGCCGATCACGGTGCGCCCGTCGTCGGTCTTGAACTGCGGCAGCTTGGACGAGTCGCCCTTCGCCTTCAGCACGGAGTCCGGCACGACACCGCCGTTGTCCGCCGCCAGCATCGCCTGCGCGACCTGGTCGCGCTCGTCCGTCGCCATGCGCTGGATGGTCCGGCCGCTCGGCGTGTACCACCGCGCCGTGGTGAGCTTGAGCGCGGTGCCCGGCTCGATCCGGAAGACCGACTGGACCAGTCCCTTGCCGAAGGTCGGCACGCCGACGACGAGAGCCCGGTCATGGTCCTGCAGGGCGCCCGCGATGATTTCCGCGGCGCTCGCCGAGCCGACGTCCACCAGCACCACGATCGGCATCGCGGGCCAGGCCTGTGGCTTCGAATCGAAATACTGTTCCGAGGAACCGGGAGCGCGGCCCCGCGTGGAGACCACTTCCTGCCCGGGATTGAGGAAGAGGTCGGAGACGTCCACCCCTTCGTCGAGCAATCCGCCCGGGTTGCCGCGCAGGTCGAGGATCAGGGACGTGGCGCCCGACTTCCGCAGGCTGTCGATGCCCTGCTTGAGCTCGTCGGTCGACGACTGGCTGACGACCGTCAGCGCGATGTACCCGACGGTCTTCGGGAAGATCATCGGCGAGATGACCGACCGGTTGTGGATCTGGGCCCGCGTCAGCTTGAACTCCATCGGGCTGGCGACCCCGGCCCGCCGAACGGTCAGCGTCACCGAGCTGCCGGCGGGGCCGCGAAGCGTGCTCACCGCCTTGTCCGAGGCCCAGCCCTCCGTGCTCGTGCCGTCGATCGCCGTGATCTGGTCGCCGGTCTGGATCCCCGCCACCTCGGCAGGGGTGTCCGGCAGCGGGGCCACGACGGTGATCCACCCGTCTCGCACGTCGATCTGGATGCCGAGGCCGCCGTAGTTGCCGGTGGTGGACTCGGTCAGGAGCTTGTAGTTCTCCCCTTGCAGCAGCACCGAGTAGGGGTCGTGGAGCTGGTCCAGCATCCCCTCGGTGGCCTTCTGGTACAGGTTGGCCTCGCCGACGCTGTCCACGTAGAAATTCTGCACCCGGGAAAGCACGTCGTCGAACAGGCGGGCGCCCTGGTAGACGCCGCCGTCGTTGTTCACGCTCCGCTGCAGCAGCCATCCGCCCGAAAGGAACGAGATGCCTGCCACCACGACCATGAGCCACCAGCGCTGCTTCATGAATTCCTCCAAAGGTCAGGCCGAGCGTCCGTCACGGCCGTCCACGCCGCCTCGAGCAACCGTTCGCTTGGCCAGGTGCCATCGAGATGCCGAAGCCCCGCGCCCGTGGCGGCCGCGTACGCCTCGCAGATCCGTTCGTGAAAACTGGTCGATTCGCGGTCCAGGCGGTCCAGCGCCTTGCCCGCGGCCTCCTGCCGGCCGCGTCCGACTCCGGGTGGCAGGTCCAGCACCAGGGTGAGCTCGGGCCGGAGCCCGCCCGTGGCCGCCTGGTTGCCCGCGGCCACCAGCCCGGCGTCCAACCCGCGCCCGACGACCTGGTAGATCTCGGTCGAGAGCGTGAATCGATCGGCCAGGACGACCCGCCCCGCCTCCAGCGCCGGCCGGAGCACCTGCGCCGTGAGGTCCGCCCGGGCGGCGAGGAACAGGAACAACTCCGCCACCGGCGAGACCGTGTGATCGGACTCCAGCAGCGCCTGCCGCACCGATTCCGCCACCGAAGTGCCGCCCGGCTCCCTGACCACCACCGGGTCCGTCCCGGCGGCCCGCATGCGGGCCGCCAGCCCCCGCACCAAGGTCGATTTTCCCGAGCCCTCAGGGCCTTCGACCACCACGAACGACCCCGGTCGATGCATCAGAGGGTGATGATGCTGCTCGTGGCGCCCTGTTCCATCCCGTCGCTGATTTCCTGGTTCACCTTGGTCATCAGCTTCTCGAAGTTGGCGCGGGCCACGGCGTACGCCTGTCCCGTGGGGCTCACCTCGAGCTCCCGCACGGCCGTCTCGTAGGCGGTCGTCGTCTCCTGGTCGGGCATCTGCCCGGCCGCCATCATCTGGTCCACCTTGGTGGCGAGCAGCTGGATCGCTTCCAGCTTGGCCACCGTGGGAGCGTCTTCCCGCAGCGCCTGTTCGGTGCGGCGGAGGGTCTTGTATTCGTTGGCCTGGCCGATCATGCGGCCGAGGTCGCGCGCCTTCTCCCAGATCACGACGATTCACTCCTCCGCGCGAGCACGAAGCGCGCGCGGCCGTAGAGGTCTTGATACACGGCCGATTCCGTCCAACCGGAGCCCGCCGCGAGGTCGGCCACGTCGGCCGCCCGTGTACAGTCCACCTCCAGCGCCAGCCATCCGCCGGGCTTCACGACGGTAGCCGCCTCCGCTATCAGGCGCCGCGTAATGGCGAGTCCGTCGGCGCCGCTCGCGAGCGCCAGCGCAGGCTCCCAGTCGGCGACCGAGCGATCCAGCGTGGCGTATTCCGCCGCCGTCAGGTAGGGCGGATTCGCCACCAGCAGGTCGAGCCGCTCGCTGCCCAGGGGGGCGGTGAGGTCCCCCTGCCTCCACTCGACCTGGAGCTCGGTCCGCTCGGCGTTCTGTCGGGCCAGCGCGAGGGCGTCTCCGGAACAGTCGGTGCCGATGACCCGGTCATATTGACCCTCCTGCGCCAGGGCGAGCGCGATGCACCCGCTGCCCGTGCACACGTCGGCCGCCACACCGGTGGATATCCTCTCCAAGACGAGAGCGACGAGCCCTTCGGTTTCAGGGCGCGGGATGAGCGCGCGCGAATCCGACAGGAGCGTCAGCCGCCGAAAGCCCGCCAGGCCCACGACGTGCGCCAGCGGCTCGCCTGCAGCCCGGCGCCCAACCAGCACGGACAACCGATCCAGTGCCTCTGCGGCGATCGCCCGGTCGGGACTCAGCCGCGCCTGGCCGGCGGGCAGGTCCCACGCGGCCTCCGCGAGCCGGGCCGCCTCGCGCCGGGCCTCGGGAATCCCCGAGCCGGCCAATCGCTCGGCGGCCGAGTTCAGCGCCGAACCGGCGGTGAGCACGGCCTCAACTGCCACTGGCGGCATCCTCCTGCCTGCTGGCGACTCGGAGCGCCTCGACCAGTTCCTCGATCCGACCGTCCATGATGTCGGAAAGGTTGTGCAGGGACAGGTTGATCCGGTGATCCGTGACGCGGCTCTGCGGAAAATTGTAGGTGCGAATCTTCGCGGAGCGATCGCCGGTCCCGACCATCGCCTTCCTGTCTCGTGCCCGGGCCGACTCCTGCTCGGCGATCATGCGGTCGAGCAGCCGGGCCCGCAATACCTCCATCGCCTTCAGCTTGTTCTGCAACTGGGACTTCTGGTCCTGCTGGCTCACGACCAACCCGGTGGGAAGGTGTGTGATCCGGACCGCGCTGTCCGTGGTATTCACGCTCTGGCCACCCGGCCCCGAGGACCGGAAGACGTCGATCTTGAGGTGCTGCTGCTCGATCTTGACGTCCACTTCCTCGGCTTCCGGCAGCACCGCCACGGTGGCTGCCGAGGTATGAATCCGCCCCTGTGTCTCGGTCGCGGGGACCCGCTGGACACGGTGGACGCCGGATTCACGCCTGAGCCGCCCGAAGGCGTCCTCGCCGCGGACGGCGAAGACCACCTCGCGCAACCCGCCGAGCGTGGCGTCGCTCTCCGAGATGAGCTCCACCCGAAGTCCCTGGCGCTCGCAATACCTGGTGTACATGCGATAGAGATCGGCCGCGAAGAGTGCGGCCTCGTCTCCACCCGTGCCCGCCCTGATTTCGACGATCGCGTCGCGGTCGTCGAGCGGGTCTCTCGGCAGCAACAATTCGTGCAGCTCGCCGCGCAGCACGTCGACCTCGCCGGGCAGGCGCGCGAGGTCGCTGCGGGCTAAAGCTACAAGCTCGGGATCGGCCTCCTGGGCCATCTCCCGAGCCTGAGCGAGTTCATCCTCCAGGCGCCGAAGCCGTTCCGCCAGCCGGGCGATCGGCCCGAGACGGGCGTGTTCCCGTCCGAGGGCCGTCAGGCGCTTCGAATCGCGCGCGGTGGCCGGGTCGGACAACTCCCGGGCCACCTCCTCCGCTCGGGCCAATGCCTGGCGGAGGCGTGCCTCCATCTCCTACGCCTTGGCGGCGTCGGTGCCTGCCTGGTACCGGCGGCGGAACCGATCCACCCGCCCTGCCGTGTCCATCAGGCGCTGCTTGCCGGTGTAGTACGGGTGGCATTGCGCGCACACTTCGACGTGGATGGACTTGGCGGTCGAGCGGGTCTCGAAGGAATTCCCGCAAGCGCAGATGGCCGTCAGCTTCTGGTAGACGGGATGGACGTCGGGCTTCACGTGGGGCTCCTGGGTGCGTCGGTTGGTCGCCGAGGCCCGGGGTGGGCCAGGGTTCGCAAGCGGGTAAAGATAAACGAGTTACAGGGTGAGCGGTAGCCGCACGTACGCAGCCGGCGCCCCCACCTCTGCCACCGGCCGGGTGCGGACGACGCACCCGTCAGCGAGTTTGGAATTGACTCCGCCGGGCCCTCTAAGTAACATCCCCGCAATCACTTCCACATCGAGATCACGTGATCGAGTCCCCGCTCGAGATCCTGCGAAAGGTCCCCATCCTCTCCGGAGTCCCGGAGAGCGATCTGGTCGCCTTGGCCGCCGCGTGCCGCGAGCGGTCATTTCCTGCCGGGCAGGCCATCCTCCGCCAGGACGCCGCCGGCGACACCCTCTATGTCCTCATCGAGGGCCGGGTGAAAGTGGTGCTGATCGGTGAGGCGGGCCGCGAAGTCATCCTGAGCGTGCTCGGCGCCGGGGCCGTGTTCGGCGAGATGGCGCTGCTCGATGACGAGCCGCGCTCGGCCCACGTCATCGCGATGACCCCGGTCCACGCGCTCACGCTCCATCGCGCGGCCTTTCACGAACGGCTGCGCGCCTCTCCCGACCTTTGCATGGCGCTCCTCGCCGGCCTGTCGCGCCGGCTCCGGCGCGCCGACGACCGCATCCGCGCGCTCAGCCTGCTCGACGTGAACGGACGCGTCGCCCATCTCTTCCTGCAGCAGGCCGCGGAGGCGGGCAGCGACACCTTCCCGCGCCGCCTGACGCACCAGTCGATGGCCGAGATGATCGGCGCCAGCCGCGAGACGGTCTCCCGAACGTTGCGGCACCTCGTGGAGCGCGGCGTGATCACCATCGCCCGTCGCCAGGTCACCATTCTCGACCGCGCCGCGCTGGAGGCGGCGGTCAAGCCGGGGTGATGCCCGTCACAGCCATGACGACCGTTCGGCACCCTATTGCGATGGGCCGGTGGTGGCACGGAACTGGCCTCGCAATGGGGAACCGTCGATGAGCCTGTCCATCACTTTTTGGGGAACACGGGGCACGATTCCGGTTCCCGGGGCGCGGACGACGCGCTATGGCGGAAACACGTCCTGCGTCGCAGTGCGCGACAGCACCGGCCGCTGCCTCGTGCTCGACGCCGGGACGGGGATTCGCGGGCTCGGCGCCGAATTGCGCAAGGCGGCGCCGTCGAGGGTGGACGTGCTGCTTTCTCACGTCCACTGGGACCACATCCAGGGGATGCCGTTCTTTCCGCTGCTCTACGCGGACGGCTCCGACATCCGGATCCACGGCCCGACGCCGGCGGGGGTCTCACTGCAATCGGTGCTCGAGCGGCAGATGGATCCCGCCGTCTTCCCCGTGCCGCGCGCCGCCCGCTCGGCGCGGATCACGGTCGATGAGATCGCCGCAGGCGCCACCGTGGAAGTTCCCGGCTTCGTGGTCGAATCCTGCCGGCTCTCCCATCCCGGGGGAGCCCTCGGCTTCAAGATCACGCCGGCAGGCGGTGGACCGGCGGTGGCCTACGTGACCGACAATGAACTCGGCCCCGGTGGCGCGGATCGGGTGTCCGGCGGGTGGAGGCGAGAACTCGAGTCGTTCCTGTCGGGTGCCTCGCTCCTGATTCACGACGGGATGTACACGCGCACCGAGGCGGCGAAGCGCTCCGGGTGGGGCCATTCAAGTGCCGCGGAAGCCGTCGCTCTTGGAGTCGCCGCGGGAGTGCGGCAATTGATCTTGTTCCACCACGACCCGGACCACGAGGACGAACAGGTGGACGGGCTCCTGGCCGAAGCCAGGGCCGAAGCCGCCAAGGGGCTGGCCGTCGACGCCGCCCGGGAAGGATGGACGCTTGCGCTGTAGACTGGTGTCACCCAGGACACGAACGATGTCGCGCCTGGCCTTGCTGGCGATGGCGGTGGGCTTCGGCGCCACGCCTCCGCCGGCCGCGGCCCAGGCGTCGCGGCCCACGGTCGTGGTCCTGACGTTCGACAACGGCGGATCGTACGGACTCGACTCGCTGGACTTCGCCGGGCTCGCTCGCGCCATCCCGGCCACGCTGACCACGGACCTGGCCCGGAACCCGGGCATTTCCACCGTCGATCGCGCGCGCGCGCAGGCGGCCCTGGACCAGACCGGCGCGGCAAAAGGTGGCCGCCTCGACGCCGCCGCGGCGGCGAAGGTGGGCAAGCAGCTGGGGGCGTCGTACGTGGTAGCGGGGACGTTCGTGGACTACTACGGCAAGGTGCGCATCGACGCGAGGCTCATCGACGCCGGCAACGGCACGATCCTGCAGGTGGTGTCCACCGGGCAGCGGCAGCGCAACGAGCTTCCGCAGATGATCGCCGACATCGCGTCACAACTGATGTCGGGATCACGGCTGCCGGTCCTCCCGGCGGGGACGCCGCCCGCCAGCCGAATCTCGACTGACGCGCTGGTGCTGTTTGGGCGTGGTGTGCTGGCACAGGACCAGGGGGACAAGGCCACTGCGGCCGACTACTACCAGCGTGCCCTCAAGCTGGCGCCCGACTTCACGGCCGCGAAGGAGGGGCTCCGGTCGGTGCAGTAGCCGTCGCAGCGCGAGGCGGTGCCGCCCGCGAGGCACCGTAGGCCATGCCAAGGTTCGCAGGCACGAAGAACGCGAGCGCCACGCCGTTGACCTGTGAGAACCACGGGAGCACCTGCAGGACCAGCCCGGCAATCGAAAGCACCGCGATCGTCATCGAGAGCATCCGCACCGATTGCGGCGCGGGACCGCCGCGACGGGCCCAGGCCGCCATCACCACGAAGAGTGCCAGCCCGAGGATGCTTGCCTGCAGGATGTTCTCATTGCGGTAGGCCACGACGTGGTCGGTAAACGCCCATAGATAGACCATGATGAGCCCGGCGAAGCCGGAAAGCAGGCTCCACAGCCCGCCGAGCAGCACGAAGCCTCCCCGTCCCCGCCCCGCCGCCACGCGCTGACCCGTCCACGCCAGCAGCAACCCGACCACGACCCCGAGGGCCAGCCACAGAGCGAACAGCTCCGCGAATGAGAGAGGTGCCTGCCCATCCCGCGCGGGGAGCGAGGACTCGGCGAGCACCAGCGGGATCGAGTCGCCGGCGGAGCTCACCACTCGCACTGTGGAGAGCCAGTGGGCCAGGTCCCCGGGAATGAACGACTCCTCCCAGGCCGACAGCGGCCGGTCGGTTGCCGGGCCGAGCAGGACCATCAGGCCGAAGTACCACGCCGGGATTGTACGCCGTGAGCTCTGCGCTACGCGAGCGGTAGGTGCGTGGCTGGTCGGAACGCGGGAGAGATCCCGGTCGAGCGTTCCGGCGAGGATGACGTTCAACGCGTCGCGAACCCGGGTGGAACAATTGTCCCGGTAGTAGTCGTACCGGTACATCCGCTCGTCGGGCTCGGCGTTCCGGGCCAGGTTCTGCGCCAGCGACCGCGCCTGCTCCGGCGTGAGCGCCAGGACCTGTTCTTCCACGGATCGCCCGTGCCTGATGTACGAGGCGATGGCGCCCTGGGCATCCCAGGCGTCCAGGGCGTACATCGGTCGGCCCTGGAGGAAGTTCCAGAAGAAGTGCTCCTGGTGGAAGTCGAAAATTCCGAAGTTGTAGGCGATGTCGGTCCCGGCGACGCTGTCCGTCACCCGGATCATGTTGTGACCGAAGCGCTCCCAGACGGGCCCGCCGGGGCCCATGGTGATGATCGAAACGCGCGGAGGCGGAGGGAGGGTCGTCGAGGCGGCTTGCGCCGCCACGGCGGAGGACGACAGGCACCATACGCCCAACGCCAGCGCCGGCCAGCGCCTGTGCGTCACAACTGGATGTCGCGGCCGTCGTCCGCCGACTTGTAGACGGCGTCGATGACGCGGTGCAGCGTCAGGTGCTCGTCGAGGCTCGGCGCCTTGGCCTCGCCCCGGATGGCGGCCAGGAAGTGTGCCCACTCCGCCCGGTACGACGCGGTGAAGCTGTTTTCCTTGGAGACCGACCCCGTCGGCGCCATGTCCATCGGCGAGCCGTGCATTTCCTTCCAGACCTTCAACGGGTTGATGCTGGCCGTCCCCTTGCTGCCGCGGAGTCCCATCCCGAACCGCTCGCCTTCGCCGAGATGATGCCAGGTGACATCGACGAAGATGCTGCCGCCACCCTCGCAGACGACGAACGCGCTGCCGGCCTGCTCGGTCGCCCGCTCCCGACCCGGGCGGTCGAGCGTGGCGCTGACCCGCACCGGCTTCGGGTTCCCGGCGAGCCAGAGGCCGAGGTCGAGAATGGAGAGGCCGAGATCGAGCATCGCCCCGCCGCCCGCCAGGTCCCGCCGGAGGCGCCAGCCGAGCTGGGCGCGGCTCGGGCGGAAGACATGCCAGCTGCCGCGGACGCTCTCGACCTCGCCGAGCTCCCCGGTCTGGACGAAGCTGCGGACGATCTGCACGTCGGCGCGGTAGCGGTGGTTCATTCCGACCATCACCACGCGGTCCTTCTTCTCGGCGCCGCGAATGATGCGCTGCGCACTGGCGGTGTTGAGGGCCAGCGGCCGTTCGACCAGCACGTGGAGCCCGGCGCCGATGGCGGCGAGGACGTGCCCCTCGTGGAGATGGTTCGGCGTGCAGACCACGACCGCGTCCAACTCCGTGCTGCTGAGCAGTTCCTCGATGTCGTCGTAGGCGTCGGGGACCTCGAACCGCTCGGCCAGCGATCTCGCCTTCGCGAAATCGTTGTCGCAGATGGCTTTCACCGCGACGCCCTTGAGCTTCCTGAGGACCGGCAGGTGCGCCACCTGGGTGATCGCCCCGGCCCCGATCACGGCCACGCGAAGGGTGTCGCTCATTCGTCGCTCCCCGAAGTGCGGTTCATTGCAGCCGCTCGAGCACGGTCGAAGGATAATACGCCGCGAGGATCTGCTCGTACCCCTGCCCCTCGCGCGCGCGGCCGACCGCGCCCCACTGGCAGAAGCCGACGCCGTGCCCGGCGCCCGCGCCGTCGATGGCCAGCCAGCTGACGCGCGCGCCGTCCGCGCGCTCCTGGATGTCGAACGAAGTGCTCCGCAGCATCTCGCCGTTCGAGAGCAGGAAGATCCGCCGCACGTTCTGCCCCGACACCGTGACCGCCTGGCCGGCCAGTTGCACCCGCACGGCGTCCGCCCGTCCGGATTGGGTGCGGCCGGAGACCTGCACGTCCCGGACGACGGTCACCGCGGCGGGGCTCAGCTGAGTCACGCCGGGAAGGGTGCGCCGCAGCATCGCCTCCAGGCTGTCGCCGGTGTATTCCTCGCGCCAGCGATAGCGCGGCGAGAACCGGCAGTAGGCCAGTCCGTCGGGATCAAGGTCGGACACCGAGCGGAGATAGGGGTCGCCGGCCAGCTGGAAGACCGCCACGCCGGACTCGGTCCGGCCGCCGCAGGTGGAAAAGAAGAAGGCGTCGATCGGGCGGCCCTGCCACGTCACGATGAGTGCCCGGGTGGCGCGCACGGCGTCCCAGCTCATCGGTGTCTCGAGCGACACGCCCCCGTAGACCTGGTCCGCCACCGAGCCGTACAGATCGAAGCCGAGCGCGCGCCGCTTTCCCTGGTTGCGCACCGCATAGGTCCGGGACACGACGGCCTGCGCGTAGACGGCCTGGGCCTCGAGCGGATCCCGCTTCCCCATCTCCGCCGAGACGACGCCCGCCAGGTACGATTCGAGCCCGAGGCGATTGACCACCGTCAGGCCGCCGGGCCCGGGAATGAGGGTCACCTCGCCGCGATAGTCCCGCCCGTCGACGCGGACAAACTGCCCCGGGTAGCGTGGCGTCGCGACCACCGCGTCCACCCGGCCACCGTCGAGCCCCCCCGCACCCGTGAGCGTCATGCCGGCACCGCTGGCCCGCACCCGCCACGTCGTCCCCTCGATGACGTCCAGCAGGCGGCTTCCTGCGGGGTTCGTGAGCACGAGGGGGTCGGCCCCCCCGAGCGTCACCTCGGCGGCGCCGACCGCCAGCCCGATGCGGATGTCCTGCGTGCTGACGACGGTATCGGGAGGCGCGGGCACCGGCGGCGGTCCGCCGGGGCCGGAATCGACGGCCGGCGCCGGCGCGGCCACCGACACGGGACCTGGACGCGCCCCGCCCTGCGGGAATGGCGAGGTCTCCGGCTGTGTCGGCCCGCACGCGGCGGCCACGACGGCCGTCGCGGCCCCGGCCAGGAGCACGGCGGTCAGTTGCCGCATCACCCGCGATAGTTTCCGAAGGTCAGCTCGATGCCGAAGTCCTCGCCGCGAAGAAAGGCGATGACGGCCTGGAGGTCGTCCCGCGACGGGCTGGACACGCGGATTTCATCGCCCTGGATGCTCGCGGTGACCTTCTTGAAGCTCTTGTTGTCCTTGATGGCGCGGGTGATCTGCTTGGCCACGTCGCTTGCGATGCCCTGCGTGAGCGACACGGTGCAGCGCACCGACGAGCCGGTGGCCGGCTCGAAATCGCCGGTCTTGAGGTTCTTGACGGGGACCCCGCGCTTGATCAGGCGGGTCTGCAGCACGTCGAGCAGCCCCTTCATCCGGAAGTCGTCGTCCGCGGCCAGGCGGATCTCCGCCTTGTCCCGGTCGAATTCGATGGTGCAGTGGGTGCCCTTGAAGTCGTATCGCTGCTGGATCTCCTTCAGGGCCTGGTTGACGGCGTTGTCGACCTCCTGGAGGTCGGCGCCGGTGGAGATGTCGAACGAGGAGGCAGCGGCCATGGGGAAACGTCTGCGGGTAGAGGGGACGGCGCCAGCGGAGCACGCGCGCCGGGGTTAGGAGAGGAAGCTTTCCAGCGAGCGCGCCCGGCTGACGTGCCGGAGCCGGCTCAGCGCCTTTTCCTTGATTTGGCGCACCCGTTCACGGGTGATGCCGAGCAGCGTGCCGATCTCCTCGAGGGTCATCGGCTCCGGACCCTCGAGGCCGAAGTACAGTCGCAGGATCTTCGCCTCGCGCTCCTTGAGCGTGCCCAGTACCTCCTCGATGCCCTCGGTCAGGGCGTGCTCGAAGGTGTCGCTGTCGGAGCCGGCGTTCTGGGTGTCGGGGAGGTAGTCGAGGAGCTTGTTGTCCTCGCCCGGCGTCATGGGAGCGTCGAGGGAGAGATGCCCCTGGGAAATGGAGAGGGTCTTCTGGACCTCCTCCATCGAGATGTCCATCCCCTCGGCGATCTCGGCCGGCGTGGGCTCCCGGCCGAGCTCCTGGAGGAGCATCGAGCTCTTCTTGCCGATCCGGTGCAGGGTGCCCGCCCGGTTGAGCGGCACCCGGACGATGCGGCTCTGCTCCGCCAGCGCCTGCAGGATCGCCTGGCGGATCCACCATACGGCGTACGAGATGAACTTGATGCCCTTGGTCTCGTCGAACTTGTGTGCCGCGCGGATGAGGCCGAGGTTGCCCTCGTTGATCAGGTCGGCCAGGCTCACGCCCTGGTTCTGGTACTTCTTGGCCACGGAGACGACGAAGCGAAGATTGCTCCGGACGAGCTTGTCCAGCGATTCCGCGTCGCCGCGCCGGATCCCCTGCGCGAGCGTGACCTCCTCCGTCTGCGGGATCAGCGGATAGCGGCTGATCTCGCGGAGGTACTGGTCGAGCGACCCCTCGTCGGACGTGGGGCCGCGTCGCGTGGAACCGACCTGGAGTGGGCGCATAGGCGGAAACCTCGGGTGGGCAGGCCGCTACGCAGGAACCTTAGCGGCCGCCCCGAACCCGCGCAACGGGGGATCAGTCGTCGTAGTTGTCGATCTGCGCACGCTGCAGGGTGCCGCTGTAGTCCACGTAGCCGACCTTCGTCTCGGAGTAGAACTCGTAGACCTCCCACCCGCCCTCGCGGTGCCCGTTCCCGGTCTGCTTGACGCCGCCGAACGGAAGGTGCGCTTCTGCCCCGATGGTCGGGGCGTTGATGTAGGTGATGCCGTTGTCCAGCTCCTGCAGGGCCCGGAAGGAGAGGTTGACGTCCCGGGTGTAGACCGAACTCGACAGGCCGTACTTGACCCCGTTGTTGACCCGTACCGCCTCGTCGAAGTTGCGGACCTCGATGACGCTCAGCACCGGGCCGAAGATCTCCTCCTGGGCGAGCCGCATCGACGGCGTCACGCCAGCGAAGATGGTCGGCCGGAAGAAGAAGCCGTGCCCCAGCCGCTCGCCGCCGGGCTTCCGGCCTCCGGTCACCAGTTCCGCGCCCTCTTCCAGCCCGATGGCCACGTACGACTCCACCTTCTGCCGGGAGCGCTCGTGGATCAGCGGCCCCACGTCGGTGCCGTCCACCCGGCCGTCGCCCAAGCGAAGCCCCTCGACGGCCTCCACGAGGCGCTTGAGGAAGCGGTCGTGGATCTTGCGGTGCAGGATCAGCCGACTCGTGGCCGTGCAGCGCTGGCCGGTGGTCCCGAAGGCGCCCCAGAGCACCCCTTCCAGCGCCAGGTCGAGGTCGGCGTCGTCCATGACGATCTGGGCGTTCTTGCCGCCCATCTCGAGCGAGAGCCGCTTGTGCATGCGGCCGCAGGTCTCGCCGATGAAGGAGCCGGTGGCCGTCGAGCCCGTGAAGGAGATGACCGGCACGTCGGGGTGCTCGACCAGCGCCTTGCCCGCCGAGGCACCGCGTCCGTGCACCAGCTGGATGACCTCCGGCGGCAATCCGGCCTCCAGAAGGAGTTCCACGAGACGGTGCGTCGTGTGGGGGACGTCCTCCGAAGGCTTGATGATCACGGCGTTTCCGCAGAGGAGCGCGGGGAACATCTTCCAGGTGGGGATCGCGAGCGGAAAATTGAACGGCGTGATGAGACCGGCCACGCCGATCGGCCGCCGGAAGCTCATCGCCCACTTGGCCCGGAGCTCGGACGGCACCGTGTGGCCGAAGAGCCGGCGGCCTTCGGTGGCGGCGTAGTAGGCGGTGTCGATGCCCTCCTGCACGTCACCGCGCGTCTCCGCGAGCACCTTGCCCATTTCGCGCGTCATGCCGTCGGCCAGCTCTTCCTTGTGGCGGACGAGGAGGTCGCCGAGGCGGCGGAGCACGTCGCCGCGGGCCGGCGCCGGCGTGCGGCTCCACCGCTCGAACCCGCGCTTGGCGGAACGGACGGCGGCCTGGATGTCGGCGGCACCGGAATCGGGGAAACGCCCGATCAGGTCGCGGGTATTGGCGGGATTGCGGTTCTCGAAGTGGGTGCCGGTGGAGGGCGCCACCCAGGACCCGGCGATGAAGTTCTTGAAGGTCTTTGGCATCTGGCTTTCGGAAGTCGGAGGAAAGCGAACGGGCTACTCGCACATCCAGGGCAACGGCCCGACGGCGTAGCCGACCCGTGGAAGGACGACCATCGCCACCAGGACGAGGCCGCCGAGAAACACACCCAGCCCGATGAAATGGGCCCAGCCCTGACGACGGTGCCAGCTCACCAGCATCGCCCAGGCGCCGGCGACGGCCACCATGGCCGCCGAGCCGAGATAGAGCATGAGGCCAAGGCCGCAGCGGTGCGCGTAGGGCCATTGGAGCACGGCGGCCGCCACCGCCACCCCGAGCACTACCCGCACCCAGGTGGTGACCGCGGCGCGGCGCGAAGGCGGACGCGCCGCCCCGCCGCCCGCCGGGGCGGGACCGCCCGGCCTGGCCGCCGGGACCGACGACGGCGCCCCCGCGCCCGAGGCGATCACCTTGTCGATGGCGGCGAGTTCCTGGTCCCAATTGCGCGGCTGATCGCTCACCCTTGCTCCCGGGTCAGGCCGTAGCGTTCGATCTTCTTGTACAGGTTGGAGCGCGGCATGTCCAGCGCCCGCGCCGTCTCCGACACGTTCCAGTCGTGCTGCCGCAGCTTCGCAGTCAGGAAGACCCGCTCCGCCTCCAGCTTGAACGCCTCGAAGGTTGGCGCCGTGAAGGGATCGTCCGTCGCGGCAGCCGGCGACTCCGGGTGTGCGTTCCCCCCGGAAAGTACCCGATCGACGTCGCTGACGGCCACCGTCTTGCCGGGCGCGAGGATCATCAGCCGTTCCACGGCGTTCCGCAGCTCGCGCACGTTGCCCGGCCAGGCGCGGCGCTGGAGCCGCTCCACCGCGGCGGCGTCGAAATCCCTGGCGGGAGTCCCGGCCGTGGAGGCCAGCCCCCGCGCGAAGTGGCGCACGAGTTCCGGGATGTCCGCCGAGCGCTCGCGAAGCGGGGGCACGTGGATCGGCACGACGTTCAGCCGGTACAGCAGGTCCTCTCGGAAACGGCCGGCCTCGATCTCCGCCTCGAGGTCCTTGTTCGTCGCGGCGAGCACCCGCACGTCCACCCGCATCGGCTTGGCGCCGCCCACCCGCGTGACCTCTCCCTCCTGCAGCACGCGGAGCATCTTGGCCTGGGCGGGCAACGAGAGGTCGCCGATTTCGTCGAGGAAGAGCGTCCCGCCGTCCGCCAGCTCGAACTTCCCGGGCCGGTCGGCGAACGCGCCGGTGAACGAGCCCTTCATGTGCCCGAAGAGCTCGCTCTCGATCAGCTCCCCGGGGATGGCCGCACAGTTCACCTCGACGAACGGCCCCTGGCGTCGCGGGCTGGCGGCGTGGATGGCGCGCGCCACGAGCTCCTTGCCGCTGCCATTTTCCCCGGTGATCAGTACGCGGGCTCCCGTCGGTCCCACCTTGTCGATGAGGGCGCGCACCGACTTGAGGGCCGGGCTGGTGCCGATCATGGAGTGCTGCTCGTCCGCGGCGCGCTTGAACTGCTGGTTTTCGGCCGCGAGCGCGGTCTGGTGGAGGGCGTTCCGCACCGTCAGGAGGAGGCGGTCGCTGTCGAGCGGCTTTTCGAGGAAGTCGAACGCGCCCCGTTGCGTGGCCTCGACCGCCGTGGCGATGGTGCCGTGGCCCGAAATCATGACGACGGTGGCGGCCGGGTCGAGTTCGCGGAGGCGGGAAAGGGTGTCGAGGCCGTCGAGGCCGGCCATCTTCACGTCGAGAAAGACCAGGTGCGGGCGGAACTCGGGGTAGATCGTCAGGCCTTCGCCGCCGGAGCCCGCAACGCGGACCTCGTGGCCCTCGTAGGCGAGCACCTGCTTGAGGGCGTCGCGGACGCCGGCTTCGTCGTCGATGACGAGGATGCGGTAAGCAGTCATGGCTGGGAGCCCGAAGGATACAACGTGACGCCGTCCGGGTGCACCCGGACGCCGCCGATGCCGGCGGGGATGGCGATCGTCACCACGCCGCCTCCCCGCTTGCCGGTCACCACGCCCACGACGCGCGGCACCATCTCCCGCGGAAAGGGAAAGTCCCGCACCATGAACTCGTCCACCGCCCACGCCGCCAGCCCCGGCGCCACGACCGTGACCGTCCCGGCGGCCCGGACCGGCTCCCGCTCGTCGAGCGCCCCCGCCAGCGGCCCGAGGACCTCGCGCGGCAGCCCGGCTGTCCTGATTCGCCCGGCGACCGTGAGGCGGTGGTCCCCGAGGGTCACGGACAGCGAATCGAGTTCGCCACGCACCCGTGCCTCGAGCCCGGCGCCCACGAGCGACGCCATCTCAGCGGGGGTCAGCACGACCGAGTCCGCCCGCCATCCGTTGAGGCTGTCGATCTTGCCTTGTGCACGCGCCAGCGCGGCGCTGCCGGCGCGCCCCGTGGAGCCGGCGCCCGGCCCGGCCCGATGATCCACGAGCTGGTGCCAGAGCGGCGCGATCCGATCCCGCTCGGTCCAGCCGAAATACAGCAGCCCCACGAGCAGGACCACCGCCAGGAGCCGGAACGGGAGGGCAAGGCACCCCATCATTCAGTCTGATCCCGGCACCACGGCGAGGGGTAGCAGCGCCCCGCGCCGATACCCCCGCGGGTCGAGCTCGACTTCGCTGAAGCCCAGCGCCAGCAGCCGCCGGGCAATGTCGCTCCAGTGCGCTTCGACCAGGCCACGCTCGGCTGGCAGCACCTCGACACGCGCCCGGGCGCCGTGATGCCGCACCCGGCAGTCTCCGGTCACGCCGACGGACCGCATCACCGCTTCGGCGGCCTCGACCTGGCGCAATCGCTCCGGCGTCACCGCCAGGCCGTACTGGATCCGGCTCGAGAGACAGGGCGCCGCGGGCGCGTCCCAGGTCGGGAGGCCGAGGTCGAGCGCCGCGCGGCGGACGTCCGCCTTGGACCAGCCGAGGCTCACGAACGGCGAATGGACCTGCCGGGCCGCACCGGCGGCCGCGCCGGGCCGGTGCTCGCGAAGGTCATCGGTGTTGGTGCCGTCGAGCAGGACCTCGAGCCCCCGTTCCGCGGCCACGGCGCCGAGCGCCCGCCAGAGCTCCGACTTGCAGAAGAAGCAGCGGTTCAGGGGATTCGCCGCGTAGGACGGATCGGCGAGCTCGTGCGTCTCCACTTCGAGCAGCGGAATGGAGAATTGCGCCGCGAGGGCGAGCGCCGCCTCCCACTGCACGGCAGGATACGAGGCGCTCCGGCCGATGACGGCGAGGAACCGGCCCGCTCCGAGCGCCCGGGTGCCCGCCACGGCGAGCACCGCGGAATCCACCCCGCCGGAATAGCCCAGCACGGCGCTCGGCAGGGCCCCGAGATGGGCCGCAAGTTCCTCGACGTTCGGCATGGGCACAAAGGTAGCGAGGCATCCTCCGCCCCGGCTACCGCCCGCCACGATATCTTTGCTCCATGCCCGCGCCGATCCCGCTCCATGAACTGACCTTTCGTGCCACCCGGGCCGGCGGGCCCGGCGGTCAGCACGTGAACACCTCGTCCACCCGGGTCGAGCTCTGGTGGGACGCGGCCGGGAGCCCGAGCCTGACCGCCGAGGAGCGCACCCTGCTGCTCTCGGTGCTGGGCCACCGGCTCGACGCGCGGGGTGGGCTCCGGCTGGTCTCGGCGGCAACGCGAAGCCAGCTGCAGAACCGCGAGGCGGTCATCGAGCGGTTGCAGCGACTGGTGGCCGAGGCGCTCGTGCCGCCGAAGCGGAGGAAGAAGACCAAGCCGCCCCGCTCCGCCGGCGAGCGCCGCCTGGAGGCGAAGAAACGGCGCTCCGCCACCAAGGCGGAGCGCCGTCTGCCCCCCGGCGCCGACTAGCCCGACTACGGCTGGGCCGGGGCCGCCTTCCCCTTCGCGAAATCCCCCGCGGTGATCACGGTGATCCTCGAGGGATCCACGAAGCTGCGGAAGCCGGTGCTCACCTGCTCCGGGGTGAGGGCCCCGATGGCCTGCTCCAGCTTGGCGTCCCACGCCATGGTCCGGCCCAGGTAGAGCTCCTCCGCCAACTCATCGACGAGACTCCCGTCGTCCGCCCGTGCCAGCTGGCGCTGCTGCAGGTAGCCGGCCTTGCCCTTCGTCACCTCGGCCGGCGTGAAGCCGCCGGACACCGCCGAATCGGTCACCTCATGAAAGGCCGTGACCACTTTCGAGGTGTTCTCGGGCGCGGAGATGGCGTAGACGAACAGCCGTCCGGCCTGGTCCAGCGGGCTCGCGCGGAGCGCGCTCCCGACCCCGTAGCTGAGTCCCTCCTTCTGCCGGATGCGCATCATCAGCCGGGAGTCGAACGCCGACCCGCCGTAGATGTAGTCTCCGATCGCCATCGCGGGAAAGCCGGGATCGTCCTCGCCCAGCCGAAGGCTGGTGGCCGCCAGCATGATCGCGTTGGCCTTGTCTGGCGTTTCGATCTGCTCGGTCACCGCGGGCTTGTCGCTGTACCGGTCGGGAATCCGCGCGTACGCGGCCGGGCTCTTCCAGGTTCCGAACAACTCCGCCACGACCGGCGAGACCTCCGCCGGGTCGAAATCGCCCACGATCGCCACTTCCCCGGCGCCGACCCCGTAGAACTCCACCCAGAACCGCTTGGCATCATCCACCGTCGCGGCCTTCGTCTCGGCGATCGATTCGTCGATCGTCGGGACATAGCGGGGATGCCCCGGCGGGTAGATCTGCATCGCCCTCGACAGCGCGTTCTGCGCGAGCGGGATCGGATCGGTCCGTTGTGATTCCAGGCGCGCCAGCATCTCGCGCTGCAGGGTCGCGAACTCCGCCGGATCGAAGCTCGGCTGGCGAAGCACCTCGCCCGCGAGGCGGAGGACCGCCGGGAAGTTGGCGCGCACGGTCGAGATGGACACCGTGGCGCCCTCCGCAGTGCCGAACACGCTGACCTGGGCCTTCAGGCGATCGAACTCGTCCTTGAGCTGCTGTCGGGTGTGCGCGGTGGTGCCGCGCATCAGCATCGCTCCGGCCAGCGACGCCGCCGTGGCCCGGCCGTTCAGGGCGGACTCGGTGCCGAAGTGGAGCTGGATCGTGGCGTTGACCGTCTGGCCCCGCGTGGCCTTGGGGAGCAGCGCCACCTTCATCCCGCTGGGGAGCGCACTGCGCGCCGTGCGGGCGTCGATGTTGGCCGGCGAGGCGTCGAAGGCCTCCCCGAGGGTCATCGTGGTGTCGCCCTTGTAGTCCTTGACCAGCGCCGCGATGTCGGGAAGCGGCGGGATCTCGGCGCGATCGGGCTTCGGGGTCGGGACGAAGACCCCCATCGTCCGGTTGCTCGGCTTGATGTACGCCTGGGCCACCCGCTGCACGTCGGCGGGCGTCACGGCCCGGACGCGGTCGCGATTGATGAAGATGAGCCGCCAGTCGCCGCGCGAGGCCCACTCGCTCAGCGCGATGCCCACCCGGTCGGTCTGGGTCAGGCTCAGGTCGATGTTCTTGAGGATGGTCTGCTTGGCACGGGCCACTTCCTCGTCGGTCGGCGGCCGGGTGGTCACCGAGTCGAGCGCGGCGAGCAGGGCCGCCTGGGCGACCGCGAGGGTGTCCTCCGTGCGGAGTTGGGCGCCCACGAGGAGCATGCTGGGCTGGTAGAGCTGGTATGCGGATGACCAGACCCGGGCCGCCAGCTTGGGCTCGACAAGCGCCTGGTAGAGCCTCCCGCTCGGGGCCGAGCCGAGGACCTGCGTGAGGACGTTGATCGGGGCGAAATCCGGGTCGGATCCCGCCGGGATGTGGAACCCGGCGAGGATCACCTGCTCGTCCCCCACCCGGCGCAGGGTCACCGTGCGCTCGCCGTCCTGGACCGGCTCCACGGTATAGGTGCCCCAGAGGTGATTCGCGCCGTCCCGGTTCGGCCGCGGGATCGGGCCGAAGAGCTGCTCGATACGCTTGAGCGTCGCGGCCTCATCGAACTTCCCCGCCACGACGAGCATCGAGTTGTCCGGCTGATAGTACTTCCGGTAGAAGTCCTGCAACCGCCCGATCGGCACCAGCTCGATGTCCGAGCGCGCGCCGATCGTCGAGTGGCCGTAGTTGTGCCAGAGGTACGCCGTGGAGAACAGGCGTTCCTCCAGGATGCTCCCCGGGTCGTTCTCCCCCATCTCGAATTCGTTTCGCACCACCGTCATCTCGGATTCGAGGTCGGCCTTGGCGATGAAGGAGTGCACCATCCGGTCGGCCTCGAGCTGCAGGGCCCAGTCGAGGTTGGCGGGGGTGGCCGGAAACGACTCGAAATAGTTGGTGCGGTCGTACCAGGTGGTGCCGTTGAAGTCGGCGCCGTGGGCGGTCATCTCCTCGCCGATCTTCGGGTGCTGCGTGGACCCCTTGAACAGCAGGTGCTCGAGGAGGTGCGCCATTCCCGTCTCACCGTAGCCCTCGTACCGAGAACCCACCAGGTAGGTGATGTTCACCGTGGCGATCGGCTTGGTCTGGTCGGGCAACAGGAGGACTTGGAGCCCGTTGGGCAGCCGGTATTCGGTGATCCCCTCGACGCTCGTGACCTTGACCGCCTTCGGGGCAGTCGTCGCAGCGCGGGCTGGGCGCGCCGGCTTGGTTGCCGGCTGCTGGCCGGCGGCCGGAGCCGCGAACGCCAGGAGGAAGAGGAGCAGGACCACGGGTGACCGGCGGAATTCAACGCATCGCATGGGACTGGCCTCGATCAGGGTACGGCGTGGCACTCCGGGAACCGCCGAACTTGCATCAGTTCCCTACGAAAGCGCAACCGTGCCGTCAGGGGGCCCCGGGAGCCGCCAGGGCGGCCCCGGGCCCTCACGTGGTTACGGGGGCTACTGCACGGTGACGGGGAACGGACCGAAGCTGTCTTCATCGGCCAGGTCGTCATGCCCGAATCCGACCATGACAGTGCCCGTGCCGGCTGCGCCCTGCGCGGTCACATCCCACTGGAAGCGGTGGTCGGTCACGCCCGCCGGTGTCGCGAGTACCGTCGGCGTAAAGGTGAGCGACGAAAAATGCGTCGTCTCGATCGTCGTCTCTTCCGACCCGTCGGCAAGGTAGAACTTGATCTGGACTCGCGTGGTGGCGCCGGCGGGCAGGATCAGGTTTGCCGTCACGTCGGCGCCATTCACGAACAGCTTGGCGGACGTGGGCACGTGCGCGTCAGGGCCCGGGCCAGTCTCGTTGCTGCTGCAGGCACCCGTCGCGAGGGCCAGGGCGAGTGCCGGGACCACTGACAGGCGCGCCAGAGCGCGGCTTCCGTGCAGGAACATCATGAGTGCATCTCCTTGGATGGGTTTGGCTTGCCAGGGATTCAATTCGGGCGGGTGAGGCGCACCGATACCAGCACGCTGCGGGGTGCGCCGGGGTTGATGTAGCCGGAGGCGCGGAGCTCCGGGTATTTCGCGTCCGTGATGTTCAGCAGGTCCACGTCGAGGCTCGTGGTCAGCCCGAGCCCGAAGGACGCGCCGGCATCGACGACCGCATAGGGCTGTGTCGTGATGGTCGGCTCGCCGATGGGGGTGTAGGGCCCGGTGAACCGCACCAGGCCGTACCCGGAGAGGCCCGTCCGCACGATGTACTCGGCGCCGATCCGGCCGAAATACTTCGACACACCGGGGACCGGGTCGCCGGGCTCGAGCGGCACATCGTGAAAACTCGGCCGCGGCGGGCGGATGGCGCCGCGGTCGAGCGACACGTTCGCCGTCTGAGCGATGCCAGTCACCGTGGCGTCGTTGACGGTGCCGGCCGCCAGCAGCGAGAGGTGATGACCCAGGCGCCAGGTGGCGTTGAGCGTGGCCCCCCGGCGGCGACTGGTTCCCGCGTCGACGATCTCGAGGGTGACCGGGTCCCTGACCCGTTCGTTGGCCACGTTGAACTGGAAGAACGACAGCCCCAGTTGCACCGGCCCGGCGGCATACTGGGCCCCGAGCTCTCCCGCCCAGGCGGTCACCAGTGGAAGGCCCTGGGTCGGCGATCACGCCGACCGGGCCGCGGAACCCGCGCGCCAGCGACCCGAGCAGGACCACGCGATCCGACAGGATGTAGCGCGCCCCGAGCTTGGGGCTCACCATCGGATCGGTCGCCTCCTGCCACGTCGCCAGCGAGTCGAGTTTGTCGAGGCTCTGATAGCGAACCTCGTCGGCGCGGAGCCCGAGGTCGTACAGCAGGTGCGAGCCCAGCATGCCGCGCCAGCGGGCGAATGCACCGATGGCCTGGTAGCGCCCGTCGTTGCCCTGGCGCGGCGCCAGCGTGACGCGCTCCTCGGTCCGGTCGAGCGTGTACGTCGTCCAGTCCGCCCTGCCGCTCATTCCGATGGTGAACTCACCAGCGTCCGTGGCGCGATTGACCTCGGCCTGGAATCCGAGCGCGCTCCGGTCGTCGTGTTCGCCGGTCTGGTCGAGCACCCCGTCTTCCGGAATGGTCAGGAACACCGTCGAGTGTCCGAGCTGACCCCACACCTGCGCCTGCAGGGTGGTCCGGGCCGCGAGCGGTGCGCCGTACCGCAGGTTGGCGATGTAGCGATGTGCATCACCGCCATCGGTGGTGTCGGTGGCGCCGGTCAGATGCCCCTGGTTGTAATCGGCGACCGACACGTACCCAGGCGAATTCCAGTCGGAGCCGTAGGCGTAGAATCCGCCCTCGATCCGCCCCGTGCCGACCGCCCGCCATCCGCGCAGCACGCCGGTGCCGAGGAAATAGTCGGCGTTGTCACGCCACCCCTGTTCCCGCTGGAGCGCGAGCGAGGCGAGCCCCCCGCCGTTCGGGTGCTGGAATCCGGTGGAAACCCAGCCGCGGACGTCGCCGAAGCTCGTCACGCCGAGCGAGGCGGTCGGTCCGTTCGCATCGGCGCCGGTGTACATCTCGATCACCCCGCCGATCGAAAAATCCCCGTACAGCGGACTGGCCGGGCCGTGGATCACCCGGGTGGCGCTGATGGCCCCCGGCGACAGGATACTCCAGTCGGCGTAGCCCTCGACGTGCCCGTGGATCGGCAAGTTGATCGGGACGCCATCGAGCACGAGCAGCACGTCGGAGGAATGGTCGGAGGTGAAGCCGCCGATGACGACGTCCGAAGCGAATCCCGGCCCCTGTCCCTGCTGGTGCACCTCGATCCCGGCCGCCCGGCCGATGAGGTCGTACGGGTTCGAGGCCGGCGCCCGCTGCATCACCTCCGGCGTCACCTCGATCGTGGACACCGGGGGGGCGACGGCGAGCTCCCGCCTGCCCGTCACGGTCACTGGCGACAGCACCGTCACCTTGGCCTTCGCGGAGTCGGGCCTGGCCCCGGCCTGCGCCTCGGCGGCCACGGCTGCGCCGGCCGCGAGGCAGCAGCAGAGCCAGAGCGCGCGAATGAGGGTTCGCGTGACGCGTGGCGTGAAGCTCGATGGACCTGCTGGGGCCATCAGTCAGTGGATTTCCGCCCCAGGGCACACCCGCGCGCCCCCAACGGGGGCCGGCGTGCCTGAGGACTAAGAATGTCGGGCGGCCCGGGGACAAGGCCCCGGGGACGCGGTGTTCCAGCTATGTGGGGTGATTGCGATTCCGCGCCGTGGCGCGGGAATCAGGCCTGCGGAAGGGGTGGTGCGGTGGCGAATGGCTGGTTGTGTTCAGGGAGCGCGGCGGGCGACACCGGCATCGCGACTGCCGCGGGGCCGGCGGCCACCGGCAGGAGGACGGCGATCGGTCCGACCGCGGCCTGCGGCAGCACCGCCGGAGCCGGCCCCCTGCAGAGGCCGAGGCAGGTGCAGTCCTTCGGTGCCCGGTCGTTCGGCATGGACGAATGATGCGAGCCGTGGTGATCCGGCATCGCCATCGGGGCCGACGAACTCCGGCTGGCCAGCGCCTGGGGACAGCTGTGCAGCACGACTGGTGCGGCCATCACAAGGCCGAACCAGATCGCCAACGCCCCCGAGAGGAACCGGGACCAGACGCTCGTGCCGTTCATTCGCGACGAATGTACTCGAGATCCCCGCTCTGGTCTACCCGCCCCGCGGCTCCTTCGCTCAGCCAGGCGGTGCCGCCGCCACGGCGGGCGTCACTCGCCGGCGGTCCAGCGTCCGGTACTGAATCGCTTCGGCGACGTGCACCACCTCGAGTTCGGCGGCGCCCGCCAGGTCGGCGATGGTGCGCCCGATCTTGAGGACCCGGTGATACGCCCGGGCGGAGAGCCCCAGCCGCGCCACGGCGTTCCGGAGGAGCAGTTCCACCGCCTCGGAGAGCCGGCAGAAGCGCCGGATTTCGCGCGCCGTCATGTGGGCGTTGGCGTACAGGCCTGGCATCCCCTGGAAGCGCTCCCGCTGACGGAGCCGCGCCGCCTCCACCCGGGCCCGCACCGCCGCGCTCGATTCCTCGGGTGCCGGTGCCGCCAAGTCCCGGTACGCCACCGCCGGCACTTCCAGGTGGATGTCGATCCGGTCCAGCAACGGGCCGGACAGCCGGGACAGATACCGTTCCACGTGCATAGGTGTGCAGTGACAACGGTGGCTCGGATCGCCGAGGTAGCCGCAGGGGCAGGGATTCATGGCCGCGGCGAGCATGAAGCGCGCGGGATAGCTGAGGCTGATGGCTGCGCGGCTGAGGGTGACGCTCCCGTCCTCCAGCGGCTGCCGGAGCACCTCGAGCACGTTGGTGCGGAACTCCGGCAGTTCGTCGAGAAACAGCACGCCTCCATGCGCCAGGCTCACCTCACCGGGGCGTGGCGTGGACCCGCCGCCGATGAGGCCGGCGTCGCTGATCGTGTGGTGCGGGGAGCGGAACGGACGGGTGACGCAGAGCGACTGCCCCGGTGCCAGCAGTCCGGCGACGCTGTGCACCTTGGTGGTCTCCAGCGCTTCGTCGAGCGCCATGCCGGGCAGGATCGTCGGGAGCCGCCGGGCGAGCATGGTCTTCCCCGCCCCGGGCGGACCGACGAGCAGAATGTTGTGGGCACCGGCGGCCGCCACCTCCAGCGCCCGCTTGGCGCCCGCCTGGGCCCGCACATCCGAGAAGTCCACCGCATCCGCGCCCCGCTGCGCCATCAGGGCCCGAACGTCTACGCGGGTCGGCTCCAGTGCCGGCCCCGCACCGAGATGGGCGCAGACTTCGGCGAGGGTCCGGGCGCCGCGCACTTCGATGCCGTCCACCACGGCGGCCTCGGGCACGTTGGCGGCCGGGAGGAGCACCCCGCGGAGCCCGGCCTTCCGGGCGGCGATGGTCATCGAGAGCGCACCCCGCACGGGGCGGAGGTCTCCCTCCAGCCCGACCTCGCCGAGCACGAGCTGATCCTCGAGCCCGCTCCCGTCCACCTGCTCGCTCGCCGCCAGGATGCCGAGCGCGATCGGGAGGTCGAAGCCGGAACCATCCTTCCGGACGTCCGCCGGGGCCAGGTTGACCGTGATGCGCTTGAGGGGAAAGACGAACCCGGCGTTCAGCAGGGCCGCGTTGACCCGCTCCCGCCCTTCCTTGACGGCGCCGTGCGGAAGGCCGACGGTGGCGACCGAGGGGAGGCCGTTGGTGATGTCCACCTCGACGTCGACCAGGTAGGCGTCGATGCCGAGGACGGCGGCGGAACGGATCCGGGCAAGCATGCGGGCGGCACCTCCGTGGGGTCGACTCACGGTAGTGCCAGCGGGCCCGGGTGCAGGGGCGGTTTGAGTGCCGGGGGGCGCGGAACTACGCCATGGCGCCGGATGCAACCCTTTGCCAGCCGAGGCTATCCCACCTTCAGATTGACTGAAGGAGGAATCACCCATGGCCGAATCCGACGGCGAACTGCTGCAGGGCACCCTCGAAATGCTGGTCCTCCGGACGCTGGCCTTCGAGCCGATGCACGGCTGGGGGATCGCGCACCGGATCGAGTCGATGTCCGGACGAGTCTTCCTGGTCAGCCAGGGATCTCTCTACCCCGCCCTCGTGCGGATGAAACGACGCGGCCTCCTGGCGTCCGAGTGGCGGACCACCGAGAACAACCGACGGGCCCGGTATTACGGACTGACCGCCGCAGGCCGCAAGCAGCTCCACGTGGAGCGCTCCGGGTGGCTCCGGGCGTCGACCGCCATCAATGCCATCCTGAACGCCCACTGGGCCCTGGGGGAGACGTGAGCCTGGCGTCCGATCTGCTCGAGCGATTCCGCGCCCTGTGGCACCGCCGACGCGACGAGGAAGAGCTGGCTGAAGAACTCCGGTTCCATGTCGAACAGGAGGCCGCACAGCACGTGAGCGCCGGCATGGAGGAGGACGAGGCGCGACGGCTCAGCCAGGTTGCCCTCGGCGGCGTGGAACAGGTGAAAGAGACGGTGCGGGACGCACGGGGTACCCGGCTTCTGGAAGAGTCGCTGGGAGATATGCAGTATGCGCTGCGCAATTTGGCACGGAACCCGGGCTTCGCGGCGGTGGTGATCCTGACGCTCGCCCTCGGCATTGGCGGCACCACGGCCGTCTTCAGCGCCGTCGATGCCGTTCTCCTAGCCCCCCTGCCCTACGATGAACCGGGACAGCTGGTCCGACTCTACGGCGCCAGCGTGAACGACTTGAGTTTCCGGGGCTTCTCCTCGCCGGTCCAGTTCGGGGCGTACCGCGAGCAGCTCCCCTCGCTCGAATCGGTCGCGGCCATCCTGACTTACAACACGAAGGGAGCGGACGTGGGCGCCGGCGAGGATGTGCGGCGGATCCGCGTCCTTCCGACGAGCGCCAACTACCTGGCCATGCTTCGCGCCCGGCCCGAACTCGGCCGCGGATTTCAATCCGAGGACGAAAACGGCTCCGGCATCGAGGACAACGTCGACGCGGCGCCGGTTGTGCTCCTGAGCCACGGGTTCTGGCAGGATCAACTGCACGGCGATCCGGGCGCGGTCGGTCGGACCCTGGTGATGAATGGGGTGGCCTACACCGTGACCGGCGTGATGCCGGATGGGTTCAAGGATCCGGTCGCCGGCGCAGTCGACGCATGGGTGCCGCTCGATCTCTCCCAGGCGAGGGACCCGAACGAGGCCGGCAACCACTACCTGACCGTCGTCGGTCGGCTCCGCCGCGACGCATCACTCGCCCGCGCCCAGGCGGAACTGGACGGACTCTCGCTCCGGCTCGCGGAACAGTACCCGAGCATCAAGGAGGAGCGCGCCCGGCTCTATCCCCTGAAGGAAGACATCGTCGGCTCCTCGAGCCGCGCGCTCGAGATCATGATGGGGGCGGTCGGGCTCGTGCTGCTGCTGGTCTGCGTGAACATCGCCAATCTGATGTTGGTCCGCGGATCCGAACGCAGTCGTGAGTTTGCCCTGCGGACCGCGCTCGGCGCGGGACGCACCCGGATTGTGCGGCAGCTGCTGGTCGAGAGCCTCTCCCTGGCGATGGCCGGTGCGATGGCCGGCCTCCTCGTGGCCCGTCTCGCCATGGCGGCGATCGTCGTCCTCGGCTCCGGGACCATTCCGCGCCTGGCCTCACTCTCGCTGAATCCGTGGCTCCTGGTCTTCGCGCTGGCCGTGGCCGTCGGGTGCGCGGTGGTGTTCGGGCTGACCCCCGCGATCCGGGCTGCCCGGACGCAGCCGGGTGACGCGCTCCGGGACCAGAGCCGCTCGTCCACCGGCGGGCGCCGCTCGCTCCGCGTGCGCGAGTGGCTGGTCGCCTGGCAGGTGGCGCTGGCGGTGATCCTGCTCGTCGGCGCCGGCCTGCTGCTCGCCTCGTTTGCACGCATCCAGCGGGTCCCGCTCGGCGTCAAGGCCGACCATGTCCTGACGTTCGAGCTCAACCTGCCCTCGGCGCGGTACGACTCCATGGCGCGCGCCCAGTTCTATGAACAGATCGCGACCGCCCTGGCGGCGCTTCCCGGGGTCCGCGCCGCCGGCGGCATCTCGAAACTGCCGGCGACCGGCGCGTATCATCAATGGGGAGTGGCGGCGATTAGCGGCCCGCTCGCCGGGGATGCCCAGCGGGGGCACATCGGCGCGCAGAACCGGACGGTCTCGGGGGAGTATTTCCAGGCCGCAGGGATTCCGGTCCTCGCCGGACGGACGTTCACCCAGGGCGACGATGCCCGCGCACCGGACCGCGTCGTCGTCAGCAAGAGCCTGGCGGAGCGGCTTTATCCAGGGACGAACGCGGTCGGTCAGAAGCTCCACACCGGCGGTCGCGACAGCGAAATCATCGGCGTCGTCGGCGACGTGGCGGTCGACAACGAGGGACGATCCGACACCTACGTCTACCACGCTCACCGGCAGTTCGCCGGCGACCGGAACTGGGCCCTGACCCAGGTCGTGGCGACGACCGGCTCCGCCGCTGCGCTGGAACCGGCTGCGCGCCGCGCACTCTCCGAGGCCGACCCGCAGCTGGTGATGTTCCACCCGATGCCATTGGACGAGGCGATCGGCCAGGGCGCGGCCCAGCGGCTCTTCACGATGCGAATCCTGCTCACCTTCGCCGCCGTGGCGCTCGCGCTCTCCGCCCTCGGGCTGTTCGGGGTGCTGTCCTACAGCGTGAAGTTGCGCACGCGGGAGTTCGGCATCCGCATGGCGCTCGGAGCGGATCGTGGCGACATCGGGCGAATGGTGCTTCGGCAGGGCTTCGTCGTGTCGGGGGCGGGGATCGCCATCGGCGTGTGCACCGCGCTGCCGCTGACCCGGCTGATGAGATCGATCCTCTTCGAGGTGAGCCCGCTCGATCCGCGGGTGCTCCTCGGCGCCATCGCGTTCATGGGGCTCGTCGCGGCGGTGGCGGCCTACCTCCCGGCCCGGCGCGCCACCAGCATCGATCCGGTCACCAGCATGCGGGCGGAATGAGGGGTCCCCGGCATCGGGGCCCCTCGGGGTCGGCGGGGGTCAGTCCTTTCGGACGCCCTTCCCGATCACCTTGTCGTCTTCTTGCCGCACGACGAAGCCCGTCGCGCGCCCGTTCTCGACCGCGAATTCGATGGAAAGGTCCATCTCGACGTCGAACAGTTCGCCCTTGAGCATCGAGCCGGGATAGAAGGTGTCCTCGCCGTACTTGATGAGCACGAGGTGCGACCATTCCTCGAAGGGGGGCGGCACCCAGTCCACCAGCAGCATCCCGGTGGTGTAGGTCACCTTCCAGGTGGACACGTCCTTCGCGGCGGAATCGGCCGCCGCCTTCGTGGTGTCGCTCGGCTCCCAATGGAAGTCGTAGCTCCCGGTCAGGCGGGACGCGATATCCGCCGCGGTGGTAAGCGGCAGCGACGGCGGCACGACGATGGTCAGCGGCACTCGCTTGCCCGCCCAGGCCATGACGAGCGTCATGCCGGCCGGACCGAGTGTGGGCACCGACCACGTCAGCACCTCCGGTCCGTCCACGTCCTCAGGCTTGACGGCGAAACGCACCTGCGCGCTGTCGGGCTTGGGATGCTCCATATGAAACAACTTGGCCCGGGGGTCGAAGATCACCGTCCACTCCTTCGGCTGGACCTCCATCCAGACCGAGTACGTGCCCTTGGCGAGCTTGTGGCCGTTGACCGTGATGTCCTTGGTGGTCTCGAACGTTGTGGCCCAGTTCGCGCCCGGCGTCCAGACCTCGCCCCAGGGCACCACGTTCCCGAAGATCTGGCGGCGGTCCCGCAGCCGGGGACGGAAATATTCCACGGTGATGGTCGTCCCATCCACCGTTTGGGCCAGGACGGCGTGCTCGCTGGCGCGCACCTGCGCCTGAAGTCCGGCAGGCGCCAGGGCTCCGGCGACGAGAAGAAACGACAGCGCACGAGGGTTGAGCATGGCGGCTCCGAGGAGGGGACTGACTGAACGACCGTGTCGTGTGCTTCTGCGCGGGGCGATCAGCCGTAGCGTGCGTCGATGGCCACCCGGATTTCGTCGAGCGTCTTGCCGGACGTGAACAGCCGATAGGCCATGCGACCCTGCCCCTGGCAGATCGGGCAGAGGCGGGCCATGCCGGTCGACTCGTAGCACGAGAGCAGGGAGTAAAACCCCGGCAGCTCGGCGCAGCCGCAATTGCAGCGGATGCCGTCGACGATTTGCGGAATCTTGCGCACCGCCTCGAACGCGGACTTGCAGGAGGGGTAGTCGACCAGGTCGGAGTCGGGCAGGACCTTGTCGGCGGTGATCCCCGGGCGGGGCGTTGGATGGCCCGGATCGTGGAGCGAACGCCGGCCGGCCGCCCAGAGCGGACGGGCCCCCGTCGTACCCAAGGTCAGGACGCCGAGGCAGGAGGCGAGAAAGTGGCGTCGATGCATGGGAATGAACATACGGGCCGAGGCACGAAACCGAAAGCCGGAACGCGGCCGAACGCCTTATGCGAGGGCGATCGTCACCGTGGTGCCGCGCCCTTCCGTGCTCTCGACCTCGACGGCGCCGCCCCATCCCTCGACCAGCCGCTTCACGATGGCCAGCCCCAACCCGGAGCCGCTGGTGGTCGTCGAGAACCGGGGCTCGAAGACCCGGGACAACAATTCCTCCGGGATGCCGCGGCCATCGTCGAGCACGGTGATCCGTCGCTCCGCCACCCGGACCACCGTCCGGCGGGCGCCGGCCTGCCGGGAGTTCTCGAGCAGGTTGACCAGCACCTCCTTCACCTCGTCGGCCCGGGCGCGTCCCCACGCCGGGGCCGACGCCTCGATCACGACCTCCGTCCCCTCGCCGGCGAGCCGGTAGAGTTGGACGACTTCCGCCGCCACCGCGCCCAGGTCGAGGCGGTCGGGCGGTGTCGCATCTCCCGCGGGAGCGGCAAAGCGGCTGAACGCCCGCGCGATCGTGTCCAGGCGCTCGATCTCGGCGAGAATCCGGTCGGAGGTTTCGCCCAGCGCCGCGCCGAGCGCCGCGGGACGATCGCGCTGCACCCGGCGCAGGTGCTGGATCCCGAGGCGAATCGGCGTGAGGGGGTTCTTGATTTCGTGCGCCACCTGCCGGGCCATCTCGCCCCAGGCGAGCACCCGCTCCGCGCGCGAGAGTTCGGTGATGTCGTTGAGGGCGAGCACGGCGCCGCCGATCTCGGGCCCGAGCGGAGCGAGGGCCGCGCTCAGCCGGCGGGGACCGTCCTCGAGTTCGGCGCGCGTGACCGAGGTGCCGGGCTGCTCCAGGAATTCCCGGACCGACGCGACGAGCGCCGGCCACGCCTCCCCGAGTGCGAGGGCGAAGTCCGCCCCTTCCCCGAGGGATCGCCCGAGCAGTTCCTCTGCTCGCGGATTCGCCACGAGCACGGCACCGTTCGGCCCGATGCCGACCACGCCCGTCGCCACCGTGGCGAGCACCGAGGCCGTCCGACGGCGCGATTCCTCGAGCGCCGCCTGGCTCCGCTGGATGTCCGCGGCCATCCGGGCGAACGCGGCGACCACCGGCTCGAACTCCGCCGGCGGCGGTCCGCTCGGCGCGGGCGGAGCCGCACCCCGGCCAATGGCCAGCGCCGCGCGCCGCAGATCGGCCACCGGGCGGGCGAGCGCCTCCGCAGCCACGCGGGCCGCGCTCAGGGCAGCCGCCAGGCCGAGAAGCGTCGAGAGGAGGAGCAGCCAGCCGATATCGGCCTGGGTCGCCGCCAGCCCGGAGGTGTACCCGCCGTGCGGGACGCCCAGGACGACGAGCTGCGCCGGTCCGCCGACCTGTTCGACGCGGTAGCCGATCCGCCCGCCCCGGCCGAGCAGCGGCTCGTCGGCCGCCGATTCCATCTCGCCGCCGAACGCCTGCGCCTGGAACGCCTCCGGATCCTGTAGCGGCGGCAAAACCGACATTGCCGCGAGTAGCGAGTCGGTGGCGGCCACCTGCCCGCCGCCGCGATAGCGCACGAGCTCGGCACGAAAACGGGCCCCGAGCTGATCGAGAGCCGCGAGCGGCGGGAGCGAATCAGGGCGACGCTCGCCGGCGGCGGCCACGACATCGCGGAGGACTTGCGTGATGGCGTCGTCCCGCTGGCTGTCCGCCTCCTGGTGGAGTCGGGACACCTCCCACACCGCGAACCCCACCGCGGGAACGAGGAAGAATCCGGCCAGGGCCAGGGCCACGCGGACCCGGAAGGAGCGTCCCGCGCGCCGCCAGCTGGGGAGCGGCAGCGGTCGCCCCGCCATCCGCTCCGCGAGCAGCCAGAGCACGGCAAGCAGGGCCGCATCGAGGATGACGACGAGCGCGCCGCGAACCACGATCGGAAACGGACCCCGGAGATCGACGTCCGCGTGAGCCATGTGAACGCCGTCAGCCGCCAGGACCGCGCGCTCGCCGTGGATCAGCCAACCCTCGCGCCGCCACCTGAGCCGCCGCGTGTCAGGCTCCATGCCCTGCACCGGTGGCGAGAGAACGAGCGCGTACGCGGGGGCCGAGGAGTCGGCCGGACGCAGGAGGGCCCCCAGCCGGTCCGGGGTCAGCAGCCGCGTCCTCGGCCCCACGGTCACCGTCAGGAGATCGCCGGTTTCCAGGCGCAGCGCGAGGACCTGGTAGACGCCCGGCACGCCGGGGACCGAGACGACCGTGACCTCCCCGGGACGCGCCGCCGTAATGGCCACGCGGGCGACGGCGGAATCGGGCAGGTCAAGGGAATCGAGCGGCACGGAGACGCGGAGCCGGGCGTCCGGTTCCCGGAGCGCGAGCCGCACTGGATACTGCTCGAGCCCCTTCCGGGCCTGGAGCCACCGGATGAAAAGCTGGGAGGCATCCTGCGGCGCCGGCGCCGCGCCGAGGATGGTGCCCGCCCGTTCGAGCAACGGCACCACGACCGGATCGGCGGCGAGTCCCAGCCGCATGGCGTCCTGCTGGGCCATTTCGAGGCGGCTTTCGACCGTCGTCCCCCAGGTGAGCAGCGCCGCCGCGCTGCCGGCGACGGCCGCGATGCCGGCGATCGCGAGTCCCCGCTGCGCCGGGCGGGTCACCAGGAGCAGTCCCGGGAGCCAGAGGAACACGTACCAGCCTTCCCACCCGGTGCCCGGCTGCCACGCGTACAATCCCGCCGCTGCCGCGAGCGCGGCGAGCGCGACGCCGAGCCAGGTCACCAAGGGCCTTCCGCCCTGCGTCGCGTCGCCACGAAGCAGGGCCGCCGCCACGACGATGGGCGCCATCGCCGCCATGGCCAGCATCAGCTCCCATCCGAGCCAGAGGCCGAGCGACGCGCCCTGGGGCGGCGGCGTGATGCCGCTCGCGAGGTAGCGCAGTACCGCGGACGAGCCCAGCATCAGCACGACGGCGAGCGGGACCGAGAACCAACGGCGTCGCGGTGGGTGGTTCCAGAGCGCCACCGACAGCAGCGTCAAGACCAGCGCGAGCGCGGCGAGTGCGCCCGCCGACTTGCTGAGCGGACCGAGGGCCGGACGGAAGAACGCGATGGGAGAGAAGTACAGGTCGAATCCGAGCGACTGCCCCACCGGCGCCCGGGCGAACACGGCCACGCCGAGCAGCAGCAGCCCGTACCGTGGCATCGGGGCGCCCGCCACCACGACGGCCAGCAGGAGTACCACGAGGAGGATCCAGGCGGTCGCGGACGCGCCAAGGGCCCGCGCGGCGGCAGTCGCGTCACCGAGTGCCGGGGGCAGCGGCTCGACGCTGAAGAGCAGGCGCGGCCCGGCGGTCGTCGGTTCGGTGTAGTCGAAGACCGTCGGGAGGTCTGGCGCGGTGCCGGCGGGGAACACGCGAAGACCGACGCCGGTCCGGGCGCGGAAGTCCTCGGTGACCGAATGCACCCGTTCGGGCACGGCCGACGAGGCCCACACGACGACGCTGCCCACCGCGCGCCGGCCCGCCGGCGCCTCGCGAGTCACCTCGAGTACCAGGTAGAAGGGATTGTCCAGCGTGGCAACCGGCCTTCCCTCCCCCAGGGGCGCGAGCCGGTGCGCGCCGCCCCACGCCCACGGCCGGCCGTCTGAACCGAGCAGGGCGACCCCAGCCTCGACGCTGGCTCCGCTCACCGCGTCGGCGAGGGCCTCGAACGCGGCGACCTGGTCCTGGGGCGCCGCCGCCGCCCGCTCGGCCAACTGGCTGGCCAGCAGGTAGCCGGCGTGGAGGTCGCCGGCGAGCCGATCGGTGGCGCGGTCCACCTGCGCCTGCTGGATGGCCGGCCAGCGAGTCTCGAGTTGATGCAGTCGCCAGGTCGTGATCAGGGGGGCGAGGGCGAGCAGCATCGCCGTGCCGGACAGCGCACGCTCGCGCCAGGAGCCGGCGGCCCGAAGTCCGAACGCGACGGCGATGGAACCGAGCGCCGTGAGGAGCAGCCAGGGGAGCGTGGGGGCGCGCAGCCACTCCCCCGCCGCCACAACGGCCAGGGCGGCGCCCGGGAGCCACCATCGGAGCGGGGAGCGGTTCACCCGCGTATTATACGCAGGATGACGAGCCCGACCACGCCTTGGCGGCTGAAGGAGCTCACCCCGGACGCGGTGGAGCGCTGCCTGGCCAGGCGCTCCGCCCTGATCGTCCCCGTCGGTTCCACCGAACAGCACGGGAAGCACCTGCCGCTGGGCGTGGACACGATCCTCGTCGAACGCATCGCCGACGACCTCTCCGCGCGCTACGGGATTCTCCGGGCGCCGGCGGTCGAGTACGGGGCCAACCGCGATCCCCACCGGCCGCTGCCCGGCAGCGCGCCGGTCGGCCGGAAGACGCTGCACCGGCTGATGAACGAGTTGATCGAGGCCTGGGAAGTCGGCGGGGGGATTCGCGAGTTCTTCCTCCTCACTGCCGAAGGACACGAAGCGCACCAGGAGGCGCTGAGCACCCTGCTCGTGCAGCACGCACGGGTGCAGGTCGTGGACATCTTCTCGCTCGATTTCGGCGACCTGCTGGCCGAGCCGGGCCTTCCTCCTCAGGGAGGCGAACTGGATACGTCTCTGCTGCTGCACATCGCCCCGGCCTTGGTGCGCCTCGACGCGGCGGGCGACACGGCCAGCCTCGCCTCCGCCGAGAAGGGGGCACGGCTGTACGAGCTCATCCTGGACCGCATCGCGGTCCGCTGCCTCAACCCGGAGTCGTGATGCGCACGCTTCCTGTGTTGCTGCTGGTTTCCATCGCGGCTTCCCGCGTGGCCGCCCAGGAGCTCGACCGCGGGGTCATGGACATCGTGCGCGGCGAAACGGTGCTAGGGCGCGAGGAGTTCACGGTCCAGCAGGGGACGGCCGGCTCGCCGGCGGGCATCACGATCGCCTCGCTGGTGCGGTATCCGGCCACCCGGCCGACGGTCCAGATCCAGACGATGCTCGAGCGGAATCCCGACGGCGCCGTCGCCGCCCTGCAGATCGATACCCGGCAACCGAGCGGCCTGAGCCGGGTGTATGGCGCGGCGGTCCAGGACCACCTCACGATCCGCCAGACCACCCCCGCCGCGGAATCGGTGCGCGAATACCCCCGCACGGCGGGCGTCGTCATCCTCGACGACAGCGTCTTCGCCCTCTATGGCGTGGTCGCAGAGCGCGCGACCGCCGCCGGGGCCCGGCTGCCCGTGCTCTTTCCGCGAAGCGGCCGGCGGGGTCAGCTGACCGCCACCAAGTCCTCTCCCACCGAAATCGACCTGACGGGCGCCGTGACCGGCACCCTGACCGTCGATGCCGCGGGGCACCTGACCCGGGTCGTACTGGCCGATGGAGTTTCAGCGATTCGTCAGAACCGGTAAGACGGAAGGCCCAAAGTGAAGTCGTTGTGCTGCAACGTGTTTATCTCTGATTGTCCCAAGCTGAAACTCTCAGTGCCGCCGCTTCGTAAGGGCGGCACGAACTCTTTATTCCGGTCGAAAATCGAGGATGCATTCATGACGCATTGGAAGCGGCTGCTCGTGCTGGGTCTGTTCGCCACTACCCAGGCCAACGCACAGCAGCCCACCACGCCGGTGCCCACGGCCACGCTGCAGCCAGCTCCGGCGAGCGGGGCGGCGACCCTGTCCCTCGCCGACGCGCTCAGCTCCGCGCTGGCCCAGAACCCCGACTATCGCCAGCAGTTGAACAACGAGAGCCCCGCCAACATGGCGGTCAAGAGCGCCTACGCCACGTTCATTCCATCGGCCACGGTCTCGGGCGGGTTCAATTACACCGGTTCGGGGCAGTCGAACTTCGGCGGCACCAACGTGGTCAAGACCTCGTCCTCGGTCGGCTCGAGCTACAACGTCAACCTTTCGTGGGGCCTCGACGGCCGGGTCCTGATGGCTCCCGGGCAGTCCAAGGCGAACTATCGCGCCACCCAGCAGCAGATCGACGCCGCCAACGTGCAGCTCCGCTCCGCGGTGCTCACCCAGTACCTGACCGTACTGCAGACCAACGCGAGGATCGCCATCACGACGCAGGCGGTGGCGAGGAACCAGGTCTTCCTCGACTTGGCCCGGGCCCGGTACCAGGTGGGGCAGGCCACGATGCTGGATGTTCGCCAGGCCGAGGTGACCCGTGGTCAGTCCGACGTGGACGTGCTGGTGGCCAAGCAGAACAACGACGACGCCCGGCTCGAACTCTACCGCCTGATGGGCGTGTCGGCCCCGGCGGCGCTCGACCAGGTGACGCTCACCGATTCGTTTCCGGTGGTGAAGCCGGACTACAATCTCGACAGCCTGCTCTCCCTGGCGGCGAACACCAATCCGTCGCTCAAGGCCCTCGAGGCCTCGTCCGACGCGGCGGGGTACAACCTCAGCGCCGTGAAGGGCGAGTTCTTCCCCTCCCTGACGGTGCAGGCCAACTGGGCGGGCTACACCCAGGAGTACACCGACGAGAACAGCCTGGTGAACCAGGCCTATAACGGCGCGCTGGGGACGGCGTCCAACTGCACGTTCCAGAACCAGGTGATCGAAGGGCTGACCTACGGCCCGACCGGCATCCCGGGCCAGCCGAACGGTGGGATTATCCCCGACTGTAACGCCTACGCCGGTCTCAATCCGTCGGGCACCGCGCTGCAGCCGGCGATCTCCAACCAGATCATCAGCAGCAACAACGTCTTCCCATGGAAGTTCACGAACCAGCCGTTCCAGGTGTTCGCCGGCCTGTCGCTGCCGCTCTTCACCGGCCTGCAGCGGGAAACCCGCCTCTCGCAGGCCAAGGCCCAGCGGGACGACGCCACCGAGCAGGTGCGCGGCCAGGCGCTGTTCGTACGCACCCAGGTGACCAGCCGCATGCTGGCCGTGAACGCCACCTACGAGGCCATCGGCGTGGCGACGGCCAATCGCATCGCCGCGAACGACCAGCTCCGGCTGGCGCAGGACCGCTACCGGCTGGGCAACGGCACCGCGCTCGAGCTCTCGGACGCCGAGGGTGCCGTGCAGCGGGCCGAGGGCACGTATGTCGATGCCGTGTACGCATATCACAAGGCCGTGGCCGCGCTGGAAGAGGCGGTCGGGCGTCCCCTTCGTTAATTCCCGAGGATGCACATGTCACGTCGCACCAAGTTCGGACTCTTCGCCGCCATCCTGATCATCGTGGCCGGCGGCCTGTTCTTCCTCACCGCCGCCAAGCGCGGCAAGGGGACGGTCGAGGTCCGCCTCGACACGGTCAAGCCGCAGGACCTGGTGGCGTCGGTCACCGCGAGCGGGCGGATCGAGCCCAAGACGAAGGTGGACATCAGCGCCGACATCACCGGTCGCATCACCCAGATCGCCGTCAAGGAAGGAGACTGGGTCAAGAAGGGGCAGTTCCTGCTCCAGATCGACCCGGCCCAGTACGAGGCCGCCGTGGCCCGGACCGAGGCGCTGCTCTCGGCGTCGACCGCCTCGCAGGTGCAGGCCAAGGCCAACTACGACCAGGCCGAGCGCACCATGGGGCGCGCCAAGGAGCTGAGCGCGAGCAGCCCGAACCTGATCTCCACCGAGGCGGTGGAGCAGGCCGAGACCGCCTTCGAGGTGGCCAAGGCCAATCTCAACGCCGCCAACGCCCAGATGGCGCAGAACCGCGCCTCGCTGCAGGACGCGCGCGACCAGCTCTCGAAGACCCGCCTGATCTCGCCGCTCGACGGGCGGGTCACCCGGCTCAATGTCGAGGTCGGCGAAGTCGCGGTCCCGGGCACCTTCTCGAAGGAGACGGCGCTCCTCATGACCGTGGCCGACCTCTCCGTGATCCTGGCCAAGGTGCAGGTGGACGAGACCGACGTGGTCCGCCTGGCCATGGGAGACTCGGTTCGCGTCACGATCGACGCCTTCCCGGACACGGCATTCGTCGGACACGTCACGAAGATCAGCAACAGCGCGCAGCTCACCAGCACGTCGACCGCGAGCGGGTCGTCGGACAAGGCGGTGGACTTCGACGTCGAAATCACCCTCGCGAACCCGCCGCAGGACATCCGGCCGGACCTGAGCGCCACCGCCAAGATCGTGACCGACACGCGGCACCAGGTGCTGAGCGTGCCGATCATCGCGCTGACGGTGCGGCAGCACGAGGCGGTGCCGAACGAGAGCGTGCCCGGCGACACGGTCGCGGGCAAGAAGAAGGACACCGAGGGAGTGTTCGTGGTGCACGGCGGCGTGGCCACCTTCGTGCCGGTCACGGTCGGCATCGCCGGCGAGGAGTTCTTCGAGGTCGTCTCCGGGGTCCAGCAGGGCGACACGATCGTCTCCGGCACCTACCAGACGATCCGCGACCTCCAGGACAGCGCCAGGGTCCGCCAGATGAAGGCCCCGGCCGCGCCGGGCGCCGCCGAGAAGAAGTGATGAGCGACCTCGTCATCGCCGTCCGCGGCCTCACGCGGGCCTACGAGATGGGCGCCGAGATCGTGCACGCGCTGCGCGGCGTGGACCTGGAGATTCGGCGCAACGAGTACGTGGCCATCATGGGGCCCTCCGGCTCGGGCAAGTCCACGCTGATGAACATGATCGGCTGCCTCGACACGCCCAGCGGCGGCGAGTACTGGCTCAGCGGGCAGGAGGTGTCCCGCATGGCCGACGACGCCCTGGCGCGGGTGCGGAACAAGGAGATCGGGTTCGTCTTCCAGACGTTCAACCTGCTGCCGCGCGCCACCGCGCTCCACAACGTGGAGCTGCCGCTGGTCTACGCGGGCGTATCGGCTCGGGAGCGCCGCTCCCGCGGCGAGGAGGCCCTCAAGCGGGTGGGGCTGGCCGACCGGATGCATCACCGTCCCAACGAGCTCTCGGGCGGCCAGCGCCAGCGTGTAGCCATCGCCCGGGCGCTGGTCAACCGGCCCTCGATCCTCCTGGCCGACGAGCCCACCGGCAACCTCGACAGCACCACCAGCGAGGAAATCATGCGGGTCTTCGCCGACCTGCACCGCGAGGGGCAGACGGTCGTGATGGTCACCCACGAGCCCGACATCGCGGCGCACGCCGAGCGGGTGGTCATCCTCCGCGACGGCCGCGTGGCGAGCGACGTGCGCAACCAGCCGATCGCGGCCTGATCCGATGCCGATCATCGAGGCGATCCGGATGGCCCTCCGCACCATCAGGGCGCAGAAGCTGAAGAGCTTCTTCTCGCTCATTGGCGTCCTGATCGGCGTCATGTTCCTGATCGCGGTCGTCTCGATCGTCCAGGGCATGAACGTGTACATGGAGGACCAGTTCGCGAACCGGCTGATCGGCCTGAACACCTTCCAGCTGCGGCAGATGCCCGACTTCACCACCGGGAACGTGACCCGGGAGACCTGGATGTCCTGGCGCCGGCGCCCCCGCATCAGCTACGCCGACGCGGACTACATCAAGGCCCGGGTGACGACGCCCGCCACCTTTGCCATGTACTGCGCCGACCGCGAGCCGCTGGGCTACAACGGGAAGATCGCGAAGGACATCGCGCTGATCGGGACCGAGGAGACCTACTTCAAGATCAAGAATTACGAGGTGGTCAGCGGCCGCGCGTTCTCCCCCCAGGAGGTGCGCGCCGCGAGCCCGGTGGTGGTCCTCGGCGACCTCGTGGCCGAAAAGCTCTTCGCGGGGCAGGACCCGCTCGGCAAGGAAGTCATGATCCACGGGCTGCCCTACCGCGTGATCGGCGTCGTGGCCAAGCAGGGCAACCTCTTCGGGCTCTCGATGGACAAGTTCGCCGTGATGCCCTACACCGCCCCGGCGCGCCGCTACATCTGCCCGATCAACATCCTCGACGAAGTGGACATCCAGACCGCGGGCCCCACCCAGATGCAGGCCGCGATGGCCGAGGTGGAGGCGCTGATGCGGGCGCGGCGCGGGCTCAAGCCGGCGCAGGAGAACAATTTCCACCTCCAGACGGCCGAGGGGGCCCTCGAGGGGTGGAAGAAGATCTCCAAGATCCTCTTCACCGCCCTGCCGGGCCTGGTGGCCATTTCGCTGGTGGTGGGCGGCATCGTGATCATGAACATCATGCTGATGGCGGTCTCGGAGCGGACCCGGGAGATCGGCATCCGCAAGGCGCTCGGCGCCCGGCGGCGGGACATCCTCGCGCAATTCATCGTCGAGTCGGCCACCCTCTCGACCGTGGGGGCCGCGCTGGGCATCGTGTTTGGCATCGGGCTCGCCTTCGTCGTCCGGGCGCTGTCGCCGCTGCCCGCCGCGGTGGCCCCGTGGTCGATTGGCGTGGGCGTCGGGCTGGGCATCGTCGTCGGCATGGTGGCCGGCGTCTACCCGGCCAGCCGCGCCAGCCGGCTGGACCCCATCGACGCGCTCCGCGCCGAATAGCCCAGGAGGCAGCGTGTCCCAATCACTCAGCCGCGCAGTCGAAGGCGTCGGCATCGCGCTCGACTCCCTCCGGGCCAGCAAGGTCCGGGCGGCGCTGACCATCCTGGGCGTGGCCATCGGCGTCATGGTGGTCATCGCCATGGCATCCGCCATCACCGGCATCAACCGCAGCATCACCGCGATGCTCGAGTCCGCGGGTCCGCGCACCTTCTACGTCAACCGGTTCTTCCAGGGCGGGCTGAATATTTCCGACGGTTCGGACGAGCTCTCGCCCTGGCGCAAGAATCCCTGGCTCACCGTGGCCGACGCGGAGATGATCCGGCAGCTCCCGTACATCCAGGACGTGTCGGTGTCCGAAGGGACGAACGGCCCGGTCAAGTACGGCGACGTGGACCTGGGCAGCGTCAACATCGCCGGCTTCGGGCCGAGCTGGGTGTACGTGACCGGCGGGGAGATCGTCTCGGGCCGGAATTTCACCGCGATGGAGTACGCCGCCGGCGCGCGGGTGTGCGTCATCAACGACAAGCTGGCGGAGACGCTCTTCCCGGGCCTCGACCCGATCGGCAAGACGATCAAGATTTTCGGGCAGCCCTTCGTGGTGATCGGCCTGCACGTCGAGGCCGCCTCGCTCTTCGGTGGCGGCGACGATCAGCGCCTGGCCATGCCGCACACCACGTTCGAAAAGGTGGCCGACTACTGGAAGGGGTGGATGGACATCGCGGTCATGCCGGTCGCGGGCGTGAGCATCGACGAGGCGCAGGACCAGGTGGTCGCGGCCATGCGAGCCAAGCGGGGACTCAAGCCGGGCCAGGAGAACAACTTTGCCCTCGTGACCCAGGAGCGCATCCTGGAGACCTTCGACAAGGTGACCGGGGCGTTCTTCCTGGTGATGCTCGCGCTCTCCAGCGTGGGCCTGATGGTAGGCGGTGTCGGCGTGGTGGCCATCATGATGATCTCGGTGACCGAGCGCACCCGGGAAATCGGCGTGCGGAAGGCCCTCGGCGCCACCCGGCGCGAGGTGCTCTTCCAGTTCCTGGTGGAAGCCGCCACGCTGACCCTCGTGGGCGGTGGCGTCGGCCTCCTCCTGGGCGGACTGATCGCCTGGGGCATCCACGCCTTCACGCCGATCCCCGCGGTGGTCCCCCTCTGGTCGGTGGTGGTGGCCCTCCTTGCCTCCATCGTGACCGGCGTGCTCTTCGGGATGTACCCCGCGAGCAAGGCCAGCAAGCTGGATCCGGTGGAGGCACTGCGATACGAGTGACCTAGCGGGGAAACGGGGACGCGGGGAAGTCCACCCACCTCCCCGCTTTCCCGCCTTCCCGTCTCCCCACTAGTTTTCTGTCATGCCCTTTCGTGAAGCCTTCCGTCTCGCCCTGCAAGCCATCCTCGGCAGCAAACTCCGGTCGTTCTTCACCCTGCTGGGCATCATCGTCTCGGTGGGATTCCTGGTGGCCGTGGTGGCCATCATCCAGGGGATGAACGCGTACGTGAAGGAGAACATCACCGGGGCGGTGATCGGCACCAACGCCTTCCAGGTCCGGCGGACGCCGGTCGCGGTCGGCCTGATGGACGACGAGCAGGTCAAGGCGATCGCCAAGCGGCCGCTGGTGTCCACCGCCGACGCCGAGGTGGTCCGGCGCGCCCTCCCCGACGCGGAGGCCGTGGCCTACCAGTCGGGGTGGCCGACGCCGACCAGCGACGTGACCTACCGGAACCAGCACGTCGGCGACGTCCTCATCTTCGGCATCACCCCCGCCTACCAGATCGTGCGCGACTACCGCTTTGCCGCCGGCGAGGAGATGACGGACCCGGACGTGACCGAGCGCCGGATGGTGGCGGTGATCGGCTTCGACGTGGCCGAGAAGCTGTTCGGCGACCCCGCGCAGGCCATCGGCCGCAAGATCCGGATTTCCGGCCGGGAGTTCACGGTCAAGGCGGTGATCGCCAAGAAGGGCAAGGTGCTCGGGCAGTCGTTCGACGGCTTTGCCCTCATCCCCTACTCCACCTTCGAGTCGATGTACGGCCGCCGGAAGACGACCGTGGTGTCGGTCAAGATGCGAGATGCCGAGGAGGTCGAGCCGGCCATGGCCCGCGCGCAGGAAGCGATGCGCGTGGCGCACCGGCTCCGGCCCGACGAGCCCGACGACTTCACCGTGGACAAGGCGGACGCCCTCGTGGCGTTCTGGAAGAGCCTGACCCGGATCCTCTTCACGATCATCCCGGCCGTCGTCTGCATCGGCATCGTGGTCGGGGGCATCGTGATCATGAACATCATGCTGATGACGGTCAACGAGCGGACGCGCGAGATCGGCATCCGGAAGTCCCTCGGGGCCACCCGGCGGGACATCCGGCGCCAGTTCCTCATCGAGGCGGCCACGCTCTCGTTCTTCGGCGGCATCCTGGGGGTGATGGCGGGATGGTCGCTGGCGCTGCTGGTGTCCAGCGTCACGCCGCTCCCCGCCCGGGTCACGGGATGGTCGATCTCCCTGGCGCTCGCGCTTGGCGCCGGCACCGGGCTCCTCTTCGGCGTCTATCCGGCGACGCGGGCGGCGCGGCTGGACCCCATCACCGCCCTCCGGGCCGAGTAGCCCGTGATCCCGCTGAGCCGGGTGGGCGAGGGCGTCCTGATGGCCCTCGACGCGATGCGCGCCAACAAGCTGCGCTCCGCGCTCACGGTGCTGGGCGTGATCATCGGCGTGGCCACCGTGATGACCATGGCGTCGATCGTCCAGGGCGTCCGCACCCAGATCTTCAACGCCCTCGAGACCGCCGGCCCGACGGCGTTCTACGTCATGCGGTACTTTTCCCAGACCCCGCTCAACCCCGACAACCTGCCGTACGAGGTCCGCATCCGGCCGGTGCTCCGCGAGAGCGACGCCGACGCCATCAAGGCGATCCCCGAAATCCTGTACGCCGGGATGTGGGTCCAGGTCTTTTCCCGGATCGAGTACCAGGGCACCCGCACCCAGACCATCCTCGTCTGGGCGGCCGACGACCACTACATGGACATCCAGGGCGGCACCATCCTCCGCGGGCGGTTCTTCACCCGCTCGGAACTCTCGGGGGAACAGGTGATCGTCCTGGAAGAGGAGACGGCCGACCACCTCTTCGGCCGGATCGATCCCCTGGGCAAGATCGTGCGCGTCAACGGGGTTCCGTTCCGCGTCATCGGCGTCTACCAGAAGCCCCAGAACATCTTCGAGCCGCCGGGCCAGCAGACCGGCGGGATCGTGCCGTACCGCGCCGCGAAGTACAACCTCCGGTACGACGAAACCAACGGGCTGTTCATCGCGGTCAAGGGACGCCCCGAGGTGGACGTCACGCGCGCCCAGGACCTGGTCACGGTGGCGCTCCGCCGGGAGCGGAAGCTCCGGCCCGGCATCCCCAACACCTTCGACCTGCTCACCCAGGACCAGATCCTCGACACGATCAGCAGCCTGACGTCGGCCTTTTTCGGGGTCATGGTGGCGCTCTCCGGCGTCGCGTTGCTGGTGGGCGGCATCGGCGTGATGGCCATCATGATGGTCTCCGTGACGGACCGGACCCGGGAGATCGGGCTCCGGAAGGCGCTGGGTGCCACGCGGCGGGAGATCATGCTCCAGTTCCTCGTCGAGGCCGCCACACTGACCCTCGTGGGCGGCCTCCTCGGCATCTTCGTCGGGCTGGGGCTGGGCGAGGTGCTGAAGCGGGTGCTGGACCTGGAGTCGTCGGTGCCCCTCTGGAGCGCGGTGGTCGCCACCGGGGTCTCGGTGGGCATCGGGCTGGCCTTCGGGCTCTATCCGGCCAACCGCGCCGCCGCCATGGACCCGATCGAGGCGTTGCGGCACGAATAGTCCGTCCCCTACCTTTGGCGCCTATGACCGTTGACATCCTTGCCATCGCGGCCCACCGCGACGACGTCGAACTGACCTGCGCGGGCACCCTGCTCCGCGCCGTGGACCAGGGTCACAGCGCCGGCATCCTCGACCTGACGGCCGGGGAGGGCGGCACCCGCGGCAGCGCGGCGCTCCGGGCGGCAGAGGCGGAGGCCGCCGCGAAGATCCTCGGCATCCGGGAGCGGCGGAACGCGGGCCTCCCGGACTCGCACCTGCAGAACTCGGAGGAGGCGCGGCGAATCGTGGTCGGGGAGATCCGGCACTTCCGGCCCCGCGTCGTCATCCTCCCCTACCCGATCGGCCGGCACCCGGATCACCGGATCGCCTCGGAGCTCGGGCGCGACGCCTGCTTTTTGGCCGGGCTCGCCAAGTACGACGCCCCCGGGGAGCCCCACCGCCCCCACAAGCTCCTCTACGCCCTCAGCTACCGGGAGGACCCGGTCAAGCCCACCTTCGTGGTGGACATCAGCGACCAGTTCGCCCGGAAGCTCGCCGCCATCCGCTGCTACGCGAGCCAGTTCGACGGCGCCAAGGCCGCCGGCGAGATCTTCCCCACCGGCCAGGACCTCTACTCGCTCGTCGAGACCCAGAACGCGCACTACGGCTCGCTCATCCGCACCCGGTTCGGCGAGCCGTACTTCACCCAGGAAACCGTGCGGGTGGACGACGTGCTCACGCTCGACGTCTCCAGCATGTAGGTATGATTCCCCCGATGGCAACCCAACCAGTCTATCTCGACCACGCCGCCACGACGCCGGTGCGCGCCGAGGTGCTGGAGGCCATGCTGCCCTTCCTCGGGGCGGCGGCCTTCGGCAACCCGTCCAGCGCGCACCGCTTCGGGCGGACGGCGCGCGCCGGCCTGGAGGAGGCCCGCCGCAAGGTGGCCGCCGCCGTCGGCGCCGAGCCGGGCCAGGTCATCTTCACCTCCGGCGGCACCGAGGCCGATAACCTCGCCATCGTGGGCGCGGCGCTCGCCGCGCGGGCGGCGGGCCGGCCAATGCACGCCGTCGTGTGCGCCACCGATCACAAGGCGGTGCTGGCGGCCGCCCACGCCCTGACGCGCATGGGCGGCACGGAGACGGTCCTGCCGGTCGGCGCGGACGGGTTGGTCGACCTTGGAGCGCTCGACGGCGCCCTCGCGGCCCGCCCCGCCGTCGTCTCGGTGATGTGGGTCAACAACGAAGTCGGCACCGTGCAGCCGGTCGCCGAGATCGGCCGCCGCTGCGAGGCCGCCGGCGCGCTCTTTCACACCGACGCGGTGCAGGCCTTCGGGCAGATTCCCGTGTCGGTGGAGGCGTCCGGCGCGGCCCTGCTCACCATTTCGGGGCACAAGATCGGGGCCCCGAAGGGCATCGGCGCGCTCATCGTCCGCAGCCGTGCCGCCATCGAGGCCATCATCCACGGCGGGACCCAGCAGTTCGGCCTCCGGCCCGGCACCGAAAACGTGGCCGGCGCGGTGGCGCTGGGCCGCGCGGCGGAGCTGGCCGCCCAGGACCAGCACGAGAAGGCGGCGCGGCTCGGGCGCCTGCGCGACGAGCTGGCGGCGCGCATCCGGGCGTCCGTGCCCGACGTGGTGTGGGTGGCCGAGCAGGGACCGCGGGCGCCCCACGTGCTGAGCGTGGCGGTGCCCGGCGCGGACGCCGAGGCGATGCTGATGCACCTCGACCTGCAGGGGATCGCCGCCTCCGGCGGCTCCGCCTGCAACACCGGCGCGACAGAGCCCTCCCACGTCCTCACGGCGATGGGCATGCCGCGGGCGCTGGCACTCTGCACGGTGCGGTTCTCCCTGGGCCGGGAAACGACGCCCGGAGACATCGATCGTGCCGCGGAGGTCTTTCCGGTCGTCGTCGCCAAGGTGCGGAAGCTCGCGGGAGTGCTCGGGCGTGCCTGAGCGCGTGCTGGTCGCCATGTCGGGCGGGGTGGACAGCTCGGTCGCGGCCGCGCTGCTCGTCGAGCAGGGCTACGACGTGGTCGGCGCCACGATGAAGCTCTTCTGCTACGGCGACTCCGTGCCCGACCGGCCCTGCTGTTCCCTCGACTCCATCAACGACGCGCGGGACGTGGCCCACACGCTGGGCATCCCGCACTACGTCCTCAACCTCGAGGACCGCTTCTCGCTGCACGTGATCCAGAACTTCGTGTCCGAGTACAGCCGCGGCCGGACGCCGATTCCCTGCGTGCGCTGCAACTCGTTCACCAAGTTCCGCGACCTCCTGGCCCACGCCGACGCGCTCGACTGCCGGTACCTGGCCACCGGCCACTACGCCGTGGCGCGGGACGGCGCGCTCTTCCGCGGCCTGGATGCAGGCAAGGACCAGAGCTACTTCCTCTGGGGCATCGACCGCGCGGTGGTGGCGCGGATGCTCACGCCGGTCGGGAGTTCCACCAAGCAGGCGACCCGCGCCCTGGCGCGGAAGCTCGGCCTCGCCACCGCCGACAAGCCCGAGTCGGTCGAGATCTGCTTCGTGCCGGACGACGACTACGTGGCGGTGCTCGAGCAGCACCTCCCCGCCGACGCGCCCGCGCTGACCCCGGGCCCCCTCACCTCCGTGGCGGGGGAAGTCCTCGGCGAGCACCAGGGCTTTGCGCGGTTCACCATCGGCCAGCGACGAGGGCTGCCGGGCGGCTTCGACGAGCCGATGTACGTGGTGGCCATCCGGCCCGAGCGGCGCGAGGTGGTGATCGGCCCGGCGGAGGCGCTGGAAGGCAGCCGGGTCGAGCTGCAGGAGCTCAACTGGCTGGCGGCTCCGCTTCAACCCGGCGATGCGTGCGGCGTGCAGCTCCGCTACCGCTCCCGCGCCCTCCCCGCGAGCGTCCTCGCCCGCACCGACGACCGCCTGACCCTGCTGCTGCAGACGCCGGCACGGGCGATCACGCCCGGCCAGTCGGGCGTGCTCTACGGGCCCGGCAACCAGGTGCTGGGCGGAGGGATCATCCAGTGAGCGCATTCGTCCGGCGCGCCGCCATGACGGGCACCCTGATGCTGGCCGCCGCCTCCGGGCTCGCGGCGCAGACCCGCGCCCCGCTCACCGTCGAGAAGTTCCTGGCGGTACAGGCGGTGTCGGATCCCCAGCTCTCGCCGGACGGGCGCCTGGTGGCCTTCAGCGTGAGCACGCCGACCCTGGAGGACAACCGGAACCAGAGCCGGATCTGGCTCGCGGACCTGGGCAGCGGCGAGAGCTGGGAAGCCACGTCGGGGGCCGGCAGCGAGCGGGCCCCGCGGTGGGCGCCGGACGGGAAGACCCTGGCGTACATCTCGACCCGCGAGGACGGCGCCCAGATCTGGCGGCTCCCGATCCGCGGCGGCGAACCGGTGCGCCTCTCGTCGGTGCCGGGCGGCGTCTCCGACTTCTGGTGGTCGCCGGGCGGCAAGGCGCTGTTCTACGTCAAGGACGTCAGCTGGCCCGCCGCGCAGGACATCAACCGCCTCAGCGGCCCCTACCCGACCGACGCGAAGCTGTGGACCGGACTCTTCTACCGGCACTGGGACGAATGGCGCGCCGGCCTCCGGCAGCACCTCTTCCGCCTCCCGGTGGGCGACTCCACCGGCACCGACGTGACGCCGTTCGACCGCGACGTGCCGACGCTGGCGCTCGGCGGCGTCGGGGTGGCGTTCTCGCAGTTCGGGACCGAGGTGGCGGTGGTGCTGAACCCCGACTCGGTGCTGGCCACGAGCACGAACAACGACATCTTCGTGATGGGGCCCGACGGCGCGGGCCGGCAGGCCATCACCACGAACCCCGCCAACGACAATTCGCCCGCGTACTCGCCGGACAGCCGCTACGTGGCGTACCTGGCCATGACGGTGCCCGGCTTCGAGGCGGACCGCCAGCAGCTCATGCTCTACGAGCGCGCCACCGGGCGCCGCCGGTCGCTGACGCCCGAGTGGCCGCTCAGCATCGACGCCATCACCTGGACCCCGGATTCCCGCGCGCTGATCGCCGAGGTCCAGGAGCGCGGGGGCGTGTCGCTTTACCGCATCGAGCTCCCCAGCGGCCGGCGCAGCCTGCTCGTGTCGGGCGGCGTCAACCACGCCGTGAGCCTGTCCCAGCACGGCGAGGAGATGGTGTTCCTCCGGAGCACGGCCGACCGCCCGGCGGAGGTCTGGGCGGCCAACTGGGCCACCGGCGGGGGCCTGCGCAGCGTGACCAAGCTCAACGCCGAGCTGCTCGCCGACGTGGCGCTCACGCCGCTCGAGCCGTTCGCGTTCGTCGGCGCCCTCGGCGATTCCGTCTCCGGCTGGATCATGAAGCCCCCGGGCTTCGACCCCGCGCGGAAGTACCCGCTGGTGTACCTGATCCACGGCGGCCCGCAGGGGGCCTGGAACGACGAGTGGCACCCGCGGTGGAACTACGCGATGTTCGCCGCGCGGGGCTACGTCGTGGCGGCGGTCAATTTCCACGGCAGCACCGGGTACGGACAGGCGTTCACCAACAGCATCTCGCAGCACTGGGGCGACTACCCCTACGAGGACCTGATGAAGGGGCTCGACGTGCTCGAGAGCTACCCGTGGGTGGACGGCACCCGCGTGGGGGCGGCGGGCGCGTCGTATGGCGGCTACATGATCTACTGGATGGCGGGGCAGACGAACCGCTTCCGGACGCTCGTGGCGCACGACGGCATCTTCAACCCGGTCAGCTTCACCGGGAGCACCGAGGAGCTCTGGTTCCCGATCCACGAATTCGGCGGCACCCCGCTGATGCCGACGGCGCGCGCCATCATGGAAAAGTGGTCGCCGGCCAACTACGCGTCGCGCTGGCAGACGCCGATGCTGATCGTGCACTCGCAGGAGGACTACCGGGTGGACGTCTCGGAGGGTTACCAGGCCTATACGGCGCTCAAGCTGCGCGGCCTGCCGGGCAAGTTCCTCTATTTTCCCAACGAGAGCCACTTCGTGCTGAAGCCGCGCGACCGCCGCCTCTGGTGGAACACCGTCCTCGACTGGTTCGACGCCTCGTTGCAGCCGAACCCGGCCGCGCCGGCCTCCCCGCCCTCCTGAGCGTCGCCATGAAGCCGTTCCTCATCCGCTGGATGATCAACACCATCGCCCTCTCGGCGGCGGTCCAGCTCATTCCCGGCATCCGCTTCACCGACGGCCCGCTGCAGCTGCTCGCGGTCGCGCTGGTCTTCGGGGCGGTCAACGCGGTGCTCCGGCCGATCCTGACCGTGCTGTCCTGTCCACTGGTGCTGCTGACCCTCGGCCTCTTCACCCTGGTCATCAACGGCGTCATGCTGATGCTCACCGCGCGGCTCGCCACGGCGCTGCACCTCGGCTTCAGCGTGGACGGGTTCTGGCCGGCGTTCTGGGGCGGCCTGGTGGTGGGGATGGTGAGCCTGGCGCTGGCGCTGCTGGTGGACGGGGACGAGCGCCCCCGGGTGGCGTGAGCGGCGTCACCCCGGCCGAACCGTCTCCCGCTTAACGTCCTGAAGGGTCCCCCGTCTACCGGGCGTACTGCCCGACCGACCCGACCCAACTTCAGGAGCGATCTTCATGCGAGCCCATACCAGCGCGCTGCTGGCGGCCATGGCCCTGGCGGCAGCGGCCTGCAGCAGCGACACGCCGACCGGCATCACCAGCGACCAGACTGCAGTTCAGCAGGCGTACCTCGACGCCGACCCAGGGTACTTCGACGAAAATCCGGGCGGGAGCGCCGTTTTGGCCAGCCCGCTCCTCACGCCCTCCGGTGCGCTGTTCGCCTCCCCTGGCGACGCCTACGTCGCTCCCGAACACTGGGGTCGGCACCGCGAGCAGACCCGGCCCAGCCGAAACCGCGTGGTCGTGATCGAAGGCGACACCGCCCGGGTGGCGGTCGCCGTCCGGTTCAACGGCGTCTTCCTGGTGGACACCACCTTCGACAGCGTGGCGAATCCGGCCTCCAAGCCGATGCACGAAACCCTGCGGCACCGCGCGGTCTTCGTGAGGGACACCACCGCGCGGCGCGGCTGGCGGCTGGTGGGCATGAGCATCGGCGACATCGTCAACACCAACCTGGACGAGCGGACGGTCGCCATCACCTCGATGGCCGTACAGGTGAACGGCACGCCGGTCGGGGAGGTCACCGACCCGAGCCACATCTACCCGGTGGACGGCGGCGTCCCGCAACTCCACGTGGGCGACAGCGTGGTCGTCACCGCCGCGGTGACCAACACCACCGGCACCGACCTGGTGCCGCCGACGCAGGTCTTCCTGCACGTGCGGCATTGCCGGGCGGATCGCGACGATTGGGTCCGCATCCCGATGCACGACAACGGCGACGGGACCTGGACGGTCGGCTGGACCGTGCGCCGCCCGGGCATCGCCCGGATGGCGGTGGACGCAATCGACTCGGAAACGCTGCAGACCCAGACTGGCGACAACTACCGGGCGAACATCTGGGCGTTCCCGTACCGCGCCCTGCCCTGAACGGGTGATTGACCGAGCGACGCCGGCCCCGGAACAGGCTCCGGGGCCGGCGTTGTGACTTCCAAGATGTTTTATCACAATACGTTACGCGTTCGTGACGTCCCTTCCGGTCGCGCGGTCCCCGGGGTAGATTACCCCGGGTCATGACCGCCACCCCAGTCGCCAGCACCACGCCGAGCTCGCCGCTCCCCCCAGACCTCGGGCAGGCCGCGCTCTACTTCAACCGGGAACTCTCCTGGCTGGAGTTCAACCGGCGAGTGCTGCACGAGGCGCAGGACCCCCGGACACCGCTCCTCGAACGCCTCAAGTTCCTGGCGATCTTCGCGAGCAACCTCGACGAATTCTTCCAGGTCCGGGTGGCGGGTCTCCGCCGCCAGGTCGGCGTGGGCTACAGCGACCGGACAGCCGACGGCCTCACGCCCGAAGACCAGTTGCGCCGCATCGCCACGACGGTGCGCGAAATGGTGGCGGACCAGTACCGGTGCCTGCTGGACGACGTGGCCCCCGCCCTGGCCCGCCACGGAGTGGAACTCCTGATGGACCTGGAGCGCACCACGCCGGAGGATCGTGAGCACCTCGCCGCGTATTTCCAGCGCAACGTCTTTCCGGTCCTCACTCCGCTGGCCGTCGATCCCGCGCACCCGTTTCCCTACATCTCGAACCTCAGCATCTCCGTGGCCGTGTCGCTCCGGGGCGGCGATGGCGTGGAGCGGTTTGCACGGGTCAAGGTGCCGAAGATCTTGCCGCGCTGGATCCCGCTTCCCGGCACCCATCGCTATCTGCCGCTGGAGCAGTTGATCGGCGCCCACCTCGAGTCGCTCTTCCCGGGCGTCGAGATTTTGGGATGGCACCCGTTCCGGATCACGCGGAACACCGATCTCCAGATCGACCATGACGAGGCCGAGGACCTGCTGAGCCTCATCCAGGAAGAGGTGCGGAACCGGCGGTTCGCCGAGGTCTCCCGCCTCGAGGTGGGCGGGAACACGCCGCAGAGCCTGCGCCAGCTGCTGCTCGCCGAGTTCAACGACGCCCAGGAGGAAGGGACCGACCTCCGTCTCGAGGACATCTACGAGGCGCCGGGCCTGCTCGACATGTCCGACCTGCTGTCGCTGGCCTCGCTGGACCTGCCGGAACTGCGGGATTCGCCGTTCCTGCCGGCCACGCCGGCCCGCCTGGCGGCGGGCCGCAACATGTTCGAGGTGATCCGCGAGGGCGACCTCCTCCTGCACCACCCGTACGACAGTTTCCAGACCTCGGTGGAGCGCTTCCTTCAGCAGGCCACCGACGACCCCGACGTGCTGGCCATCAAGCTGACGCTGTACCGCACCGGCGGCGACTCCAGCATTGCCCGGATGCTGGCGCACGCCGCCGAGCGGGGGAAGCAGGTGGCGGTGCTGATCGAACTGCAGGCGCGCTTCGACGAGGAGAACAACATCATCTGGGCGCAGCGCCTGGAGGATGTCGGCGTGCACGTGAGCTACGGCGTGTCCGGGCTCAAGACGCACACCAAGATCATGCTGGTGGTGCGCCGGGAGGGCGCCGAGATCCGCCGCTACGTCCACATCGGCACCGGGAACTACAACCCCCGCACCGCGCGGGTGTACACCGACTTCGGGCTCTTTTCGTGCGATCCGGCGCTGGGTGAGGACCTGACCGACCTCTTCAACGAACTCACCGGGTTCGGAGTCCCCGACCGTTTCCGCCGGCTGCTGGTGGCGCCGCGCGGCATGCGGGCGCGCTTCGTCGAGATGATCCGCCGCGAGGCCGATCACGCCCGCGCCGGCCGACCGGGCCGGCTCCTGGCCAAGATGAACGCACTGGTCGACCCGGGGATCATCATGGAGCTCTACCAGGCCTCGCAGGCGGGAGTTCGGGTGGACCTGATCGTGCGGGGCATCTGCTGCCTGCGTCCGGGGGTGCCCGGGGTGAGCGAGAACATCCGGGTCATCAGCATCGTGGGCCGGTTCCTGGAGCACTCGCGGGCGTTCTGGTTCCTCAACGGCGGGGCGGACGAGGTCTACATCGGCTCGGCCGACTGGATGCCCCGCAACCTGGATCGGCGCGTGGAGGCGGTGACCCCGATCGAGGACCCGCATCACCGCCGGGCCCTGCTCGAGGTGCTGGAGTTGATGTGGGAGGACAACCGCCAGGCGTGGGACCTGCTGGCCGACGGCACCTACCGGCAGCGGCAGCCGCTGCCCGACGGGGAGGAACGGGCCACGCACCGCCGGCTCCTGGAATTAGCAGCTGGGCACTGAGATGGCACTGTCATTGCGAGGAGGCCCCGAGAGGGGACGACGAAGCAATCTCAGGCCAGATTGCTTCGGCCACGGTGTGGCCTCGCAATGACAGAAGGGCGCTCGCCTAGTACTTGAGCCCGACGGACTCGGCCAGACTCTTCGCCAGCGCTTCCTGTTCGGGCGTCAGCTTCTCCGGCAACTCCACCCTTACCGACACGATCTGGTCGCCCCGCCGCCCCCCCCGCTCCAGCCCCTGACCCTTGATGCGAAACTTCCGGCCGGGCTGCGTCCCGGCCGGGACCTTCAGCACGATCTTCTTGCCGTCGAGCGTGCGCACGCGAAGCCGCGTGCCGAGCAGCGCCTGCGCCAGGTTGACCGGGACCTCGCAGAGCAGGTCGAGCCCGTCGCGCTGGAAGAACCGGTCGGGTTCGACCTCGAAGACCACGAAGAGGTCTCCGGCGGGCGCTCCGGCCCGGCCCGGCTGTCCCTGGCCCTTGAGCCGCACCCGTGCGCCGGTCTCGGTGAGGGGGGGCACCGTGATCATCACGCGCCGCTCGGTCCGCACCTCGCCGGCGCCGCCGCACTTGGGGCAGAGTTCGGACGGAATCGATCCGCGCCCGCGGCAGGCGGGGCACGGCCGGTTGACCGCGAATCCGCCCTGGCCGAAGGAGATGGTGCCGCGCCCCTTGCACTCCTCGCAGGTGGTGATCTTGGCGCCGGGGGCCGCGCCGCTTCCGCCGCAGGTGCCGCAGGGCTCGGTGACGGGCAGCGTGACCGGCACCTTTCCGCCCAGCATGGCCACCCGGAACGGCACCTCGACGTGGGCCTCGAGGTTCTCGGCGCGGGGCTCCTCGCGACGGCCACCGCGCCCGAAGATCGAGGAGAAGATGTCTCCCAGCCCGCCCAGGTCGCCAAACTCGAAGGATTCCGCACCCGCACTCGGACCGCCCGCCCCACTGGCCCGCTGCCCCGCCGCTCCGCCGCCCGGGCGGCGCCCCTCGAACGCACCGAGCCGCCGCATCTGGTCGTAGTGCTTCCGCTTCTCGGGATCCGATAGCGTGGTGTGCGCCTCGGAAATCTCCTTGAAGCGCTCCGCGGCGCCCGGATTGTCGGGGTTGGCGTCGGGGTGATACTGCTTGGCGAGCCGGCGGTAGGACTTCTTGATCTCGGCCTGCGTAGCCGAGTCGGGAACGCCCAGCACCTGATAGAAGTCCCGCTGCGCCACTAGGAGTGCCCCTGGTCGGCATAGACCTGGACGCGGGCAGGACGGAGCAGCGCGCCCTTGAAGCGGTAGCCGGCCTGGAAGGTGGCGCTCACGGTGTGGTCCTGGGCAGGGTCGGTGGGCTGCACGGCCGCCACGGCCTCGTGGAGCGAGGGGTCGAACGGCTGGCCCTGCGGATCGAGGCGCTCCAGCCCGGCGGCTTCCAGCTCCTTCCAGAGCTTTCGTCCGACCAATTCCATGCCCGTGAGGAAGGACTCCGCCGGCGCGTTCGCGTGGTCGCCGGCCAGCAGCCGCTCGAGGTCGTCAAGCACGTCGAGGAGCCGGCCCGCCAGCCCCGCCTGCGCCCGGCTGGTGAGCTCCTCACGTTCGCGCGCGATCCGCTTGCGGAAGTTGTCGTACTCCGCCGCCAGGCGTGCGAAGCGGTCCCGAAGTTCGTCGTTTTCCTGCTCGAGGCGCTGCACCGCCTGCTCCGCGGGCTCGGCGGGAACGCCACTGACCCCACCGAATCCGGCGGCACTGGGGTCGTCCCTCCGGGCCGGGTCGGGAGTCTCGGCGTCGGCTCCAATAACCTTTTCGTCGTCAGTCACTTGCGGGTCCGATGGCATGGGCATGGAGGAAGTTTAATAGCAACCGGTGTGCCCCGGCGATAGGTCATTCTGGCAGGCGGCGAAGCCTCCGCCACAGCTCGAACAGGGCGATCTGGGCGGCCCGGCCGCGCACTTCCTCCCGCGTCCCAATCGTGTTTCGCAGGATCGCCTCCTGCACGCCCCCCGAGTGCGAACCCGAGCCAGACCGTCCCCACCGGCTTCTCCGTCGAGCCCCCGTCGGGGCCGGCAATGCCGGTGATCGAGACCGCCACGTCCGCTCCAAGGGCGCGTACAGCGCCGCCTGCCATGGCCTCGGCCACCGGGCCGCTCACGGCGCCGTGGGCCGCCAGGATCGCCGGGGGAACCCCCAGGAGCGCCGCCTTGGCCCCGTCGGAGTAGCTGATGATGCCCCCGAGAAACTGGCTCGAGCTGCCCGGCACGGCGGTCAGGCGGCCGCCGAGGAGCCCGCCGGTGCACGACTCCGCCACGGCGAGGGTGAGGCGCCGTGCTCGCAGTTCGTGCCAGCACCAGCGCGGCGAGGTCGTCGTCGCCGCGTCCGTAGGCGTGCTCCCCGGCGCGTTCGGCCAGCAAGTCGGCCGCCGCCGCGAGCCGGCGGTCGGCTTCGTCCTGCGGGAGATTCCAGGCGGTGGCGCGCAGGTCCACCGAGCCGAGGCCCGGGAGGTAGGCGAGCGTGAGCGGGGCGAGCCGCTCGTCGATGTCCCCGAGCCGTTCGGCCAGCGTGGACTCGGCGATGCCGGTGGTGCGCACCGTGACCGAGCGGATGACGCCGCCCGGTCCCGGGCGGGCCGCGAGCCGGGGCAGGACACCGGAGACGAGCAGGTTGCGCATCTCGACCGGCACACCGGGCAGCATCACCACGAGGCCGGGCGCGCCCTCGAGCCAGAGGCCGGGGGCGGTGCCCCAGCGGTTTGGGAGGACCACCGCCCCCGCGGGCACTTCTGCCTGCCCGCGGTTGTTGGCGCTCGGGGTGCGGCCCAGCCGGGCGAAGCGCGCCTCGAGGTCGGCCCAGACCGAGGCGTCGAACACCGGCTCGGCGCCGAAGAGTTCGGCGACCGTCTTCTTCGTGATGTCGTCCGCGGTGGGCCCCAGGCCGCCGGTGGTGATCACCGTGCCGGTGCGCGCGAGGGCGGAGGCGACGGCGTCGCGGATGGCGGCCGGGTCGTCGGGGACGGCGGTGCGGCGCACCACCCGCACGCCCGCCGAGGCGAGTGCCCGGCCGATCTCGGCGCTGTTGGTGTCGACGGTGAAGCCGAGCAGCAGCTCGGTGCCGACCGTGACGAGTTCGCAGTTCATGGCCGGCGGGCGGGGCCTACGACGAACGACTGGAGAAGAGGGCGCGGAAGCGGTACAGATAGACCACGAAGGAATACACCGTGAGCGCCACGGCGATCCCGAGGGTGACCGCCACGAAACCGCCGTGGAATTCGTTCCAGAACCTGAAGAACGGCTTCGCCTCCCACCCCAGCGGGCGCCGGGCGTCGCGATAGGCGAACCAGAGGATCGTGGCCCCGATGAAGATGTTCTGGAACATCGCCTTCAGCTTGCCGGCGCCGACCGCGGCGATGACCACGCCGCGCCGGGCGGCCCACCAGCGCAGCATCGTGATGGCGAGCTCCCGGCCCAGGAGCAGGACGCACACCCAGAGCGGGATGCTGCCCCAGATCGGGATGTCGTAGAGGTCGTGGCGGGTGCGCGAGATCCAGTAGATCGGGATGAGGCTGGCGAGGAGGAGGAGCTTGTCGGCCAGCGGATCGAGCAGCTTGCCGAGGTCGGTGACCTGGTTGCGGCTCCGGGCGAGGTAGCCGTCCCACACGTCGGTGACGGCGGTGAGCACGAAAACGATGAAGGCGAGGAACTTCGGCCAGTAGCCCTCGATGAAGGGCAGCAGCGCGATGACCGGCGTGAACGCGATCCGAACGAGGGTGACGATGTTCGGCAGGGTCCACATGGCGCGGGACCTAGCCCAGCGTCTTCAGGACGAGCTTGCTGACCGCCTTGAGCGTGTCGAACACGCCCTCGCCGTTCACGGCGACGGCCTCGAAGTAGGTGGCCCGCTCGACCCACTCCCCGTCGACCTGCCGGCCGACGAGGAACTCGCCCTCGTGGTAGGGATCGGCCACCGGGCGCTGGCGCGCCGGTTCCTCGACCGACCACCCCGGATTGAGCGCCGCCTGCAGCTCGGAGATGGGGGCGGCGTTCGGGAGGTCGCGCTTGTTGTACTGGACCACGAACGGGATGCGGGTGAGGTCGTACCCGTGCTCGGCCATGTTGTCGTAGAGGTTCTGCATGGCCTCGATGTTCGCCTCCATCCGCTCGATCTGGCTGTCGGCCACGAACACCACGCCGTCGACCCCCTTGAGGATCAGCTTCCGGGAGGCGTTGTAGTACACCTGGCCGGGCACGGTGTAGAGGTGGAAGCGGGTCTTGAACCCCCGGATGGTGCCCAGGTCCACGGGGAGGAAGTCGAAGAAGAGGGTGCGCTCGGTCTCCGTGGCGAGGGAGATCATCTTGCCCTTGGCGCCCGGCGCGACCTTGTTGTACACGTGCTCGAGATTGGTCGTCTTGCCGCCCAGACCGGGGCCGTAATAGACGATCTTGCAGTTGATCTCGCGGGACGCGTAGTTGATCATCGACATGCGCGCGTGCCCCTACTCACCGAAGAGTTTGTCGATTTCGTCCTCGGCGTCGCCGAGGAAGGCCTGCTCGACCCGCGGCGCAGCGCCGCCGTCCCGCTCGAACATCTCGGTGAAGACCTTCGTCAGGTCCGCCACCGTGCCCCGCACCCGCAGCTTGACCAGCCCCAGCGTGGTGCGCGTATCGAAGAGTACCACGAGAATGACCCGCCGGGCGATGTCGGCCAGGTACATCGAGGCCGTCTCGCCCTGGTGGAAGAGACTGCCGAACTCCGGCTCGCCGATGAGCCGGGCCAGCTGGTCGTTGGCGCTGAAGTCCGCCGCCGCCAGTGAGGCGAAGGTGGTCGGGTCGAACTCCGGCGGCTCCCCCGCCGTCGCGACCATCTGGCCGGTGCGGTCGACCAGCAGGGCGGTCCGCGCGTTGGACTCGCGCAGGAACGCCGTGAGCAGGGCGACGATCCGCTCCGCATCCGCCTCGCCGAGGGACCAGCTGGACGCACCGGACATGCAGTCTTCCTATCCGAGGGACAGTTCGAGCCGCCTGAGCAGCGCGCCGGCCCGCTTCCGGAGGCCGGGCTCCCGCTCCCACACCACGTACTCGCGCAGCAGCCGCGCCGCCGCGTCCGACCGCTCGCCGGCCAGGTAGGCCAGCGCGTCCGCCCGCCGACGGGGCACCGGGCTGAAGAGTTCGGCGCGATGGCGATCGAGCCGGCGCTGGGCGAGCTCCCACCCCACCACCAGTCCCGCCGCCGCGCCCAGCAGGAGAAGCAGGCCGCGCGCCCCCATCAGGCGATATCCTGCCGCGCCAGCAGCGCGTGCGCGAGGGTCACGCCGTCCACGTATTCCAGGTCCCCGCCCATCGGGAGTCCCCGGGCGAGCCGGGTGACGCGCACGCCCTCGGCGGAGAGCAGCTGGTGCAGGTAGGTGGCGGTGACTTCGCCTTCCATCGACGGATTGGTCGCGAGGATCACCTCGCGCACGCCGCCGGCCCGCACGCGGGCGAGCAGCCCGTCGATCCGGAGCGCCTCGGGACCGATCCCGTCGAGCGGGGAGAGCCGGCCGCCGAGGACGTGATACCGCCCGCGGAATTCGGTGGAGCGTTCGACCGCCTGGACGGAAGCCGGTTCCTCGACGACGCAGATCAGGCCGGCGTCGCGGCGCGGATCGCGGCAGAACTCGCAGCGCTCCTCTTCCGCCACGTACCCGCACTCGGCGCAGGCGCGCACCGTGGCCGCCACCTGGTCCAGCGCCCGCGCCAGCCGGATCGACTCGTCCGGGCCCTGCTGCAGGAGGTGAAAGGTGAGCCGCTGCGCGGTCTTCCGGCCGATGCCGGGGAGGCGGGCCAGCTCGGCGATGAGCGACTCGATCGCGCGCACCGCCTAGAACCCGGGCCCGGTCGGACCGGGCTGCACCTTTCGCATCTCCGCCTGCGCGAGCTCGGCCGCGAGCCGCTGCGCCTCGGCGACGGCACCCGTCACGAGATCGGAGAGCAGTTCGGCGTCACGACCCTCGAAGGCCTCGCGGTCGATGTGGACCGCACGCACCCGGCCCTGCCCGTCCACCGTGACGCGCACCATTCCGGCGCCCGCCGTGGCCTCGACGATGCGGCCGGCCAATTCTGTCTGGAGTTGCTGCAGCCGGCCCTGGACCTGCTGGCCGAGCTGAAGGAGTTGCTGAAAGTCCGCCATACCGCACCTAAGTCGCTGTCAGAGTGGAAAGTACGGGTGCCTTCATCGGGGGGCAACCCATCCCGTTCATTCGAGGACCTCGAGATCGAGGACGCTGGCCGCCACGTCGAGCGCCGGGTCCTTCTTGCGGACCTTCTGGAGCCGCTCCGCCCGGGCGCCCTCCGGCGTGATCCGCGTGGGCCGGGCGGCGGACTCGGCCGCCGCGCCCGCGACCGACATGGTGGCGGGCACGCCGGCCACCTGGGTGAGAATGGCCTCCACCGCCGCGCGCTGCCGCTCGAGGGCCTCCCGGTGCATCGGATTCTCGTCGGTCAGCTCGAGCACCACCGCGTTGCCCTCGACGCGCGCCGGCTTGCATGCGGCGAGCGCGGCGCCGAGGAAGCTGCCCTGTTCGCGACCGCGCGCGACAATCGTTTCCCACGCGCCGAGCAGCGCTTCGACGTTCAGACCAACTGCGGGCGCCACTGCGGGCGCGGTCGCGAGGGGAGGCAGCGGAGCAGCGGGGCCGGCGGGCGCCGCTTTCACGGCGCGGGGCGGCTGCGGGGCTGCGGGGCCGCGGGCAGCCGGAGGAGTTCCGCCCGCGATGACGGCGGCGAGATCCACGGTGCGGTCCATCAGCGTCCATCGCAGGAGCAGCGTTTCCACCGCGAGGCGTGCGTTGCCGCTCCGGCGCACGGCGGTCTCGCTCTCGGCGAGGAGCCGCAGCATGCGGAGCACGTCGCCCTCGGCGAGGCGGCCGCGGAACCCCTCGAGTTCCGCGCGCAGCGATTCGGTCAGGTCCTCCGGCGCGGCGCCGAGCTGCATCATCAGCAGGGCCCGCAGCATCTCGCCGGTGCCGTTGAGGAACTCGGCCAGGTCGGCGCCGGCATCGAGCAGGCGCGCCACCAGCGGAAAGACCCCGGCGGGGTCGCGATCGGCCACGACGCGGAGGACGTCCACATAGAGCTCGTCGCCGACCAGGCCGAGGACTTCGCGCACCCGCTCGGCGGTCACCGCGCCCTCGCCGAAGCTCAGGCACTGGTCCAGCACCGAGAGGGCGTCGCGCATGCCGCCGTCGGCGTGCCGGGCGATGAGCGTGAGGGCGTCGTCGTCGGCCGCGAGCTTTTCCGCGGTGAGCACCTGCCGGAGGCGGGCGCGGATGGCGGCGGGCCCGATGCGGCGGAAGTCGAAGCGCTGGAGCCGCGAGAGCACCGGCGCCGCGGTGTTGAAGATCTTGGCCGGCTCGGTGGTGGCGAAGACGAACACGACGCCCGGCGGCGGCTCCTCGAGGATCTTGAGGAGGGCGTTCCACGCCTCGCGGGTGAGCATGTGGGCTTCGTCGACGATGTAGACCTTGTGGTGCCCCTCCTGCGAGGCGGCGTACATGGCGCGCTCGCGGAGCTCGCGCGCGTCATCCACGCCGCGGTTGCTGGCCGCGTCGATTTCCACCACGTCGAGATTGGCCGAGCCGTTCCAGATGCGGAGGCAGTTCTCGCACTCGCCGCAGGGCTCGCCGCGCGGGGTGACGGTCTCCCGGCGCTCGCAGTTGAGCGCCATGGCGAGGATGCGGGCCGCGGTGGTCTTGCCGACGCCGCGGGGGCCGGTCAGCAGGTAGCCGTGGCCGAGCCGGCCGCTGGCGATGGCGCCCCGGAGGGCGGCGGCGACGTGATCCTGCACCAGCAGGTCGGCAAAGCGCCGCGGACGATACCGGCGTGCAAGGGCGATGGCCATGGCGGACGGACCGGCGGAAGGACGGGGTGAGGAGAGAAAAGTGCCCCAGGCGACCCGAAGCGACACCGGACATCGCTTAGCGCTGCTACCGGCGAGGTCCTGACGCGGTTCGCGCGCCGACGCCCTTCGGACCTGGGGCACGGGGAATATAGCGGGGAGGCGGGGAGGCGGGGAAGCCGGGGCAACGGGGCCGCCGGGCAGCCTGGTGGTGGCTGCAAGAAGCTGCGGCCCCGCACGGTGAGGGGGCTTGCACAATGCGGCGGGGCGGCGGGGACGGAAGCGGCGTGCCGGCTGCGGATTGGACCCGGCTTTCGCCGGGGTGACGGCGGAGGTGGTCTCTCCATCGGGATGTCGAGCCGCCAACCTGCCCCTCGGTCCCCGGCCCCGCCTTCGCTCCTGTGCCAACGATTGCGCTCGGAGGGGGAGATGTGTTATAATTCCTTCCGCTCCAACGGGTTACGGAGGTGCGCTTCCGGTCCCTCATGAACCTGGCAGTATCGTCGATAAACGATACAGATGTTGTCCAGTCTATCTGCAAGTCCCGAGCGAACTTGCGCTCCTGACGTAAAGAGCGATTCGATCATTTTCTGGACAGCTGTGGCGACCGCGCCATCCTCGGCACGCCGCTTGCCTACCGCATCTGCCGGTGCGTGCCCCGTACTCGGGACGCGCGTGCTGAAAGTGCGTTCGTTTCGAGCAGCCATGCAGTCCAACAGCAGTTTCCCAAACCAAGGACCAGCACAACATGACCACCGCCTCGAAGTTGTCCCTCGCCGTCCTGGCCCTCACCCTCGTCGGCGCCTCGGTCGCGCAGGCGCAGAGCGCCAACATCACCGCCACGGCCACCGTGCTGACGCCGCTGACGCTGACCGGCACGGCGAACCTCGCCTTCGGCAACGTCTTCCCCGGCATCAACAAGACCGTGGCCCCGGCTGACGCCGCGTCCGGCCGGTTCACGATCGCCGGCAACCCGGGCTCCCAGGTCAGCATGACCTTCACGCTGCCGACGAACCTGACCGGCCCCGGCACCCTGGCGATCGCCACGTGGACCGGCGAACACAACAACACCAACACGACCGGCGGCACGGCCTTTACGCCGAGCGCGGCCGCGACGCTCGCCACGCTCGACGCGACGACTGGCAACCGGTTCCTCTTCCTCGGCGCGACCGTCCAGCCCACTGTGGCCCAGCCGGCCGGTGCGTACACCGGGACGATTACCCTGAACGTGGTCTACACCGGCCTGTAGGCCGGACACCGTGAGGCGGTGGTGCCGGCGGCGTGGGCTCAGGCCTGCGCCGCCGGTGCGCCCTTCCGGACCCATGCGTTCGACACTGCACGCCCGGAGGCTGCTGCTCGGGGTGGCGCTGCTCGTCCTGCCCGGGGCGCTGCGTGCCCAGTCGGTGACGGGCATCCGCGATCTGACGTTCGGCACCGTGGTCCCCGGGGTGCCGACGACCGTGCTGCAGACCGACGGGGTGCGGAGCGGGCAATTCCGGATCGCGGGGGTCTTCATCAGGAACGTGACCATCACCTTCACCCTGCCGCCGGTGATGAACGGACCGGCCGGCGCAACGATGCCCCTGACGTTCACCAACACCTCGGCCGGCTTCACCACCGTGTTCCAGGGCAACACGCCGTTCAACCCGAACACGCCGTACAATGAAACGGTATTTCTGAACGCCACGATCAGCATCGGCGGACGGGTGAACCCCTCGCCGACGCAGCGCAGCGGCAACTACAGCGCGCCGATCGTCATGACCGTCATTTTCCTTTGAGCGACACAGGCCGATGAACCACACGACCCGAGTGCTGGCCGCCCTTCTGACGCTGACTCCCGCCGCCCTGCTGGCGCAGGGGGTCATCGTGGCGCCGACTGCCGTGTTCATCGACCACGCGACCCGGGCCGGCTCGATCACGCTCTACAATCCCGGCGACCAGCCGGTCGAGGTCAGCGTCTCCTTCGGCTTCGGCTATCCCACCACCGACTCCGCCGGGGCAATCCAGGTCGAGGTGACCGACTCCGCCCCGGCCGGCCAGCCGGCCGCCACCGCGTGGCTGCAGGCATTTCCGCGACGCGTGACCATGGGACAACAGGACCGCCAGACCATCCGGATCCTGGCCACACCACCGGCCGGGCTCCCCGACGGCGAGTACTGGGCCCGGCTCATCGTCTCCGCCAAGGGAGGCCAGGTACCCGTGGCCGGGGTCCCGGACTCCGGCGCGATCAGCGTCGGGCTCACCCTCGAGGTCCGCACGGTGATCGCCGTGGTGTACCGGAAGGGCGCGCTGACGACCGGCGTCACCATGGCGCCGATGTCGGCGAGCTACTGCGCAACGACACGGTGTCGGTCCGGCTCCCGATGACCCGCACCGGCACGGCCGCCTACGTGGGGACGGCGCGCGTGCGGGTGGCGGATTCCCGCGGCACCACCCGGGCCGAGGAGGAGCGGGCGCTCGGCGTGTACTACTCCTTCGACCCGCGGATCGACGTCCCCGTGGGGCCGCTCCCCCCCGGCGACTACATGGTGCACGTGACCGTCTCCGCCGACCGCTCCGACCTTCCGCCCAAGGTCGTCCTGCCGGCGCCGCCGGTGCGCGATTCCGTGGGATTCACGGTCAGATGAGGCGGCTCGCGCTGGCCCTCGCGCTCCTCGTCGCCCCGGCGTCCGCCGCGGCGCAGGGCCGGTCCGTGAACGGTACGATCACCGCGCTTGTCGTCGGCGGCCCGATCACGTTCCTCAACCTGCAGAACCTGAATTTCGCCACGGTAACCCGCGGGGTCCCGAAGACCGTGGTCCAGAACACCGCCTTCGCCGGCAAGGTTCGCGTGGCCGGCACCGCAAACGCCTTCGCCCAGATCCGCTTCACTTTGCCCACGCAGCTGCCAAACATCCAGGCGTTGCCGGGCATCAACATGCCGATCAGCTTCGCGGCCAACTCCGCGCGCTGGCGGCGCAGCACCGACGGGACCGGCGGCGGGACGACCTTCAACCCTGCCGTCGGTGTGAACAACGCGCGGTTCGGGAACAATGCACGCCCGTATTTCTTCGTGTATCTTGGTGGCACCGTGAATCCCTCTCCGACGCAGGCACCTGGCATCTACCAAGGATCGATCATCCTGACCATCACCTACCTCTAGCATGCTGGTAGGGCTCCTGGCCAAGTTGGTCGCGTTGTTGGTCTTCGTGCTGCTCGCCATCGGCGTGTACGTCGGCGGCGAGAAATTGGTGTCCCTGCTCGACAGGGCGGGAGGGCCGGCCCCGCCGGTCGCGGAACGCACCGTGCCGGACCGGGTCCCACCGAGGGTGGGCGTCCTCGCGCCGCTGGCCGCGCGCCCCGCGCCCCGCCCCACCCGCGGCGCGCTCCGCCCGGCCCTCGAACCCCCGCCATCCCGCCCCGCCCCGTCTCCGCCGCCACAGCGGCGCGTGGCGGAGTCCTCGCCCACCCCGGCGGCGGCACCGAGCGCGCGCGAGGCAGTCGCGCCGGCCGACACCGCGGTCGTGGCGAAGCCGCCGCTCCCGATTCCGCCGCCCCCCGGCCCCGCGACGCCGAGGGCCGGCGCGACCGATGCCGAGCCCGTGCTCGTCGACCTCGCGCTCGGGCGCCTCGTGGATCGCACCGTGGTGGCCTACCGTGACGGCGACGTGGCGCTGATCCCGCTGGCAGCGTTCTTCGAGCTGGCGGAGATCGGGTACACGGCCGCGCCCGACGGGAAGGTGCAGGCCCGGCTCGAGCCGAGCGGCGAAGACATCCAGGTTGCCGCCGGGAGCGACTCCATTTCCATCGGCCGGCGCCGGCTGCCGCTCGGTGCGCGGGACGTCATTCTCCGGGACAGTGTCTTGTACATCGCGACGGCCCCGCTCGGGGCGATGCTGAACGTGGAGTTCCAGGTCAGCTGGCCCGACCTCGCAGTGACCGTCCTCAATCCCGACTCGTTGCCGGTGGCGCGGCGATTCTGGCGCGACCAGATGCGTGCGCTCCTGGCGGAGCGCTACGGCGCAAGGCCCGACACCACGATCGGGAACGTGCGGACCAAGTGGGACGGCCTGGTCCTCGACTACAACGTGTTGTTTCCAGTCGCCGAGAACCTGGTGGGCGGCACCTCCTACCAGTTTGCGATGGGAGCCCAGGTGGCCGGTGGCGCCCTGGAGCTCGGCATCCGCAGCCTGGGAACGATCGACGGCGGCGCCACGGAATTCGCGGCGACCTGGAAGGGCGTCTGGATCGACAACAAGTACGTCAAGCAGCTCACCCTCGGGACGGCCACGCTGACCGGCCCCCGCTACGCGGGTATCCGGGGCGTCGCGGTCACCAACTCACCCTATGTCCGCCCCTCGTACGTCGGCCAGCTGGACTACTACGGGCGCCTCGAGCCGGGGTGGCAGCTGGAGGCGTATTCCGGCGCGCAGCTCGTGGCCTTCGATTCGATCGGCGCCGGCGGGGACTATTCCATCACCTTGCCGGTAGGCTACGGCGAAAACCCGGTGGACTTCATCGCCTACGGACCGACGGGCCAGGTCCGCCGGTTCAATCAGACCTACCGAGTCGTGAGCGAGCAATTGCCCTACAAGCGGCTCGAATACGGAATCGCGGCGGGTGAATGCATCTCGACGCTGTGCAACGGCGCGCTGAACGCCGACCTGCACTACGGGCTCTCCCGCCGGGTGACGGTACGGGCCGGCGTGGAGGGCTACTCCCGGGACAGTCTTTCCGACCTGATCCATCCGTACGCGGTGGCCACCGGCCTGGTGGGCAACTCGATCACGCTGGAGGGCGAGGCGGTGGGCAACGGGTGGCTGCGCGGGGCGGTCCGGCTCGAGCCATCGCTGGATTTCCGCCTGGCCGCCGGATATTCCGCGTTCGACGAGACGGTGGTGCGGTCGGTGATCGCGCCGCCCGGACGCCGCTCGCAGTGGCTGTTCGACGCCTTCCTGCGACCGGTTCCCAGCATCGCCTCGCTCTATTTCCAGGGGACGGCCGAACTCGACGACGGAGTGGACGTGAACGCCAGCCGCGCCCGCCTCGAGGCCTCGGTGCAAGCCGACGGCGTGCGGCTTTACCCGTACGTGCGATTCGAACGCCTCGCCCCGACCATCGGTGAAGCCACCAGCAACCAGTTCGTCGGGCTCACCGCCTACACGAACGGTCGTCCGTCGTGGGGATCGGTGCTCAGCGGGCTCTGGTTCCGCGGCGACCTCGAGTCCGGCGGCGGCGGCGGGATGAACCTGGCGGCGGCTACGGTGGCCCGGAGCTTCGGACCGGCGCTCCGCGTCGAGGCCGGCGCGGCGTGGCGGCGCGGGACCCCCGGCACGACCTTCACCTTCTCGTTGGTGTCCTACCTGCCCACCCTGCAGGCGACGACGACGGCCATCGCGCCGACGGTCGGGGAGGGCGGCGTCGTGCAGACGGTCCAGGGAGCGCTGATTTACGACCAGGCCCAGCGGAGCGTCACGGCCAACCCGAACCCCGGCATCCAGCGTTCCGGCGTTTCGGGCACCGTGTTCCTGGACGACAACGCGAACGGCGTACAGGACCCTGGGGAGTCCGGGCTCGCGGGCGTCCGGGTGGTCGTCGGGGCGTCCACCGCGATGTCGGACACTCGGGGCCGGTACCACGTGTGGGACATCCCGGCCTTCGAACCGGTCCTGGTGCAGATCGACTCGACGTCGCTCGACAACCCGCTGTACGTGCCGGCCTTCCGGTCCGCGAGCGTCCGGCCGCCGCCGAATGCGTACCGGCAACTCGACCTGCCCCTCGTGACGGGCGCGGTGCTCGAGGGGCGCGTGGTCCGCGACGGCGCGCCGATGCCGGGCCTCACGCTCCTCCTGACGAATGCCGGGAACGGCAAGGTGACGTCGTTCGCGACCTTCTCGGACGGCAGCTTCTATGTGTTGGGGGTCAAGCCGGGGCAGTACACGCTCCAGGTGGATCCGCGGGACCTCTCGGCGCGGCACCTGACGGGGAGCGCACTGCAGGTCACGGCCCAGCCGGGCCGGCCGGACCAGCTGAGCAACCTGGTTCTCGAGGTCCGCTAGCGGCGAGCCTCGCCTACGTGAGGATGGCCCGCTGCCGCTGCTGCATCGTCCGGAGCTGCCAGGTTTCCGCGACGACCCCGCCGAGCAGGAACACCAGCGACGTATAGTAGACCCAGAGCACCGTGAGCGTGGCGGCGGTGAGCTGGAAATCCACCCGCACCGAACTGGCCGACGCCATCCGCGCCAGGTACACGGAGAAGAGGTGCTTGGCGAGCTCGAACGCGGCGGCGCCGAAGGCGGAGGCCACCAGCGCGGCCTCCGAGTCCATGCGGCGGACCGAGGCGTACTTGTAGATGATGAAGAACAGCGTCAAGGTGAGCGCGAGCCCCAGCACCACCGGAATCCACCGCCCGAACGACGAAAAGAAGATCCCCAGCCACGGGGCGCCGGCCTCGCCCCGCGCCCGCACGATCCCCACCCACGTGGCGAGCGCGATGCTGGCCAGGAAGATGCCGAGGGTCAGGATGACCATCATGACGTCGCGCAGCTTGCTGAGCAGGAAGCCGACCAGGAAGTGGCGCCGGACCGGCGGGCGCACGCTCACGTCGTACATCTGGTTGAGCGAGGTGCGGATGCTGGCGAAGAGGCGGGTGCTGAACCAGAGAAAGGCCGGCACCGCGTAGAGCGAGAGCCGGCTGCCGGACTGGGCGATGCGCGCCAGGACGTTTTCGAAGAGGAAGAAGGGATCCTGCCCCGGCGTGGTGTCGTGCGGCGGCAGGAACGCCTCGAAGAAACGCGGGAGATCCACGACCCCGATGTTCGCCCAGTGCTGCGCGACCTGGGTGAGGCCGATCAGGAGGAGCACCACGAACGGGATGGCGGCGAGCAGCGCGTCGAAGGTCAGCGCGCTCGCCAGGAAGGGAACGTGATTTTCGTCGGCGGCCTGCAGGACACGACCGAGAAACCCGCGGAAGGAGTGATGCCAGCCGCGGAGCCGGTTCGGACTCAGACGGCCGGTTCCTCGTCGTCCGCCAGCGCCGACGCGCGGCGGCGGACCCGGGCGTCGGCCAGGCGCCGCTCCAGTTCCTCGCGCGCGGAGTGGCCTGCCCCGCGCATCGCGCCCGCCGCGTCGGCGGCGCGCCCCCGCACGTCGTCCACGCGGTCCCGCACCGTGTCCTTGACCCGGTCGACCTCCTCCCGCACGCGCTCCCTGCCCTCCTCGAAGCGATCGCCGAGCTCGTCCACCCCGTCCTCGGCGAGGTCGCGGAGGTCCCGCGCCTGGCGCTTGAGCATTCGCCGCGTGGCCTCGCCGCTCTGCGGGGCGAAGAGGAGCGCGAGCCCGCCGCCCAGCAGTACGCCCGCCAGGAACCACTTCACGCCCGAGCCGCCGCCCTCGCGGACGTAGACGATCTCGTCCTCCTCATGCCGTGCCATGCTATTCTCCCGCGTCGGGGTCGTCCTCGGCGGAGACCAGCACCTTCTCCAGCGAGGCGTGGTGCTGCACCGGGGCGTGGATGAAGCGGTCCACCACCGCGTCGGTGCCGTTCACGTTCAGCTGCTCGAAGAGGAAGCGGAAGGTCCGCTCGAGGTCGGCGGCGATCGCGTCGCGCACCTCCTGCGGCAGCGACCAGCACTCCTCCTTGAACGGGCCGATGGCCTTCTTCCGCGCCTTGTAGTAGAACTGCTCCTCGGAGTCGCCGGCCTTGCGCTCGCCCTGGGCGTTCTGGTCGAGCCAGGCGTACATCCGCTTCCGGAGTTCGGCCGGCAGCTTCGGATGGTCGAACACGATGTTCTGGAAGTTGGTGGCGAGGTGAATCTCGCACGCCTCCACCCTCGGAAAGTTCCCGAAGGCGTTGCTCGGCAGCGTGCTGGCGCCGTGCTGCACCGCGCCCGCGGTCCCGTACGACTGGCGCGCCGCCTTCGAGAGCGCCGCCAGCGCCTCGAGATCGAGCTTGACCGCCGCGATCGTGCCGTCGGGCAGGACCACGCCGCCGTGCGAGGTGCCGGTCTGCACCGAGATCTTGCTCAGCCCTTCAACCACGCCGAGCCGGTCGAGGGTGACGCGGCAGCCCTGCATGAACGCGTGCAGCTCCTCCACCGTGCTGTTCTTGTGGCCGACCTCGCCGATCTCCCCGCCCACCGACACCGTGACAGCCTCCGGCTCCCGCTCCCGGATGAAGGCGGTGATCTCGGCGCAACGCTCGAAGTTGTCGCGCTGCTGCTCCTCGAGGGTGGGCCGGGAAAGATCCACCAGGGTGGAGGTGTCCACGTCGATGTTGTAGAAGCCGGCGGCCACCTCTTCGGCGATGAGCTTCTTGACCTCGCCCACCTCGCCCTCGGGGTCGGTGGCGTATTTCTTGGCGTTGACCTGGCAGTGGTCGCCCTGGATGAACAGCGGGTGGGTGTAGCCCTCGCGCAGCGCCGCCCCGATGAGCACCGCCACATATTCGTCAGGCCGCTGGGCGGTATAGGCGATCTCGCTCCTCGCAATTTCGAGGATGATGGCGCCGGCCTTGCCGGCCAGCGCCGCGCGGAAGACCGCCCGCGCCGAGTCGTAGGCCAGCATCCGGATGTTGATGGCGGGCACGGTGAAGCCGCCGCACTCGCCCCGTCCCCGCGCCAGGTAGAGGTCGTTGATGGACGCCGGGCGCGCCCCCGTGATCTGGGCGAGTTCCCAGAGCAGCCAGCGCGCCGCCTCCCGCTCCGCATCGCCGCCGAAGACCGCCTGCCGCACCAGCCGGTCGGTGGCCGGACTCTTCAGCGCCGACGCATCCGCCAGCTTCACGCCGCCAGGCACCAGGGTCACCGCGCCGCCGAAGAGTCGGGCGGCCTGCTGCACGTGATCGGTCACGATTCGCGTCCTCGATAAAATGGGGACAGGCCCAGATGGCAAAATCTAGACCGCCGGCCGCCCGCGCGCCAAGCGCGATCAGGCGGTGTCCGAGTCATCCTCGGCCTGCTCCACAGGGGCATCATACCCCGACCGGCCCAGTGCGGCGAACATCAGGCGCTTGGCCAGTTCGACACCCGGCTGGTCGAACGGGTTGACGCCGTACCACGCGCCGGCGTAGCCGGTGGCGAGCTGGAAGAACATCAGCAATTCTCCCACGGTGGCCGGGGCCAGGTCGGGCAGCTCGATGGTGCAGTTCATCCGGCCGGCACGGGCCAGCGCCGCGCTGGTGGCCTCGTACTCGATCCGGAGCAGGCCGCCCAGGGTGCGCCCGCCCAAACACGCCAGCGCCTCGGGCAGCCCGGTCGAGATCGGCACGGCCACGTCGTCGCCGGGGCGATCGACCGTCACGAAGGTGACGACCTTGTCGAACGGCCCCTCCATGAACAGCTGCGCCTGCGAGTGCTGGTCGGTGGCGCCGACCGACGCGACCGGCGTCGGGCCCGCGTGGACCACTCGGCCGTCGCGATCGACGCGCTTGCCCAGGCTCTCCGCCCAGAGCTGGCGGAACCACTCCGCCAGGTCGCGAAGCCGGTCGCTGTAGGGCATCAGCACGTGAATCCGGGCGCCGGCCTGGGTATCGGCCGACCAGTGGAGCGCCGCGTAGAGCGCAGCCGGATTGTCGAGCAGCACATCCGACTCCGCCCGCGCCACCGCGCGCGCCGCCCCCGCCACAAGCGCCTGGATGTCGATCCCCACGAGCGCGGCGGGGAGCAGCCCCACCGGCGAGAGCACGCTGAAGCGGCCCCCGACCTCCGGCGGCACCTCCAGGGTGGCGATGCCTTCCCGCGTCGCCAGCTCCCGCAGTTCCCCGCCCTCCGCGGCGGTGGTGAACACCAGGTGCCGGCTGGCGGCGCTCCCGAGCGCCTCGTCGAGCCAGCGGCGGACGACCAGGTACTGCGCCAGGGTCTCCACCGTGCCGCCGGACTTGCTCACCACGTTGACCAGCACCCGCCGGGGGTCGATCCGCCGGAGCGCCCCCGCCACCGATGTCGGGTCCACGTTGTCGAGCACGGTCAGGCGGGGAAAGAACTCCCTTGCTTCGTCGTCCAGTTCGTTCCAGGCCGGCGGCCGGAGCGCACTGATGAGCGCGCGGGCCCCGAGCGCCGATCCCCCGATGCCGAGCAGCAGGACGTGATCGTACGCCTGGCCCAGTCCCTCGGCGAAGCCCGCGATCTGGCGCACGGTGCGCTCCTGCGCCGCCAGCCCGTAGAAACCATACTCCCCCGCGGCGCGGCGCTGGCGCACCTCCGCCTGCACCGCGGGAAAGCGGCGGGCGAGTTCGTCGAGCCGCCGACGGGGCAGCCCGTGCTCGCCGTCGAGGCGGTCCTGCAGGACACGACCATAGCGAAATCGCATCACGACACCTCCACCGTCAGGCCGTCGTACGCCGGCTCCACGCCGCCCGGGAGCCGGGCCGCCAGGTCCGCGTGCGCGGTCTCGTGAGTCAGATGAGTCAGAAAGGTCCGCTTGGCCCCGAGTTCGCGCGAGAGGGCCACCGCCTCCTCGATGCTGAGATGGGTCGGATGGGGCCGCCACCAGAGCGCGTTGAGGACCAGTACTTCCAGCCCCTGGAGCGCCGCGCGCTCGGCGGTGCCGACGTCCTTGACGTCGGTCAGGTACGCCAGCGGACCGAAGCGGTAGCCGTAGACGCGCAGATGGCCGTGCGGAAAGGCGAGCGGCAGGACCGGCACCCCCGCGACTTCGGTGGCGACCCCCGGCTCGAGCGTGTGCGGCACGAGGTGCGGCTTGGAGGTCCCCTCGAAGACCGTCACCGCCGGGTCGAAGATGTAGCGGTAGGTGGCCGTCAGCATCTCGAGCGTCTCCGGCGGTCCGTACACCGGGAGGTGGGCCTGGCGGCGCACCGTGAAGATCCGGAGGTCGTCGATCCCTGCGGTGTGGTCGGCGTGCTCGTGGGTATAGAGCACGGCGGAGAGGTCGGTCACCCCGCGGGCCAGGAGCTGGAGCCGCAGTTCCGGCGGCGTGTCGATGAGGAGGGTGCTCCCCCCGGACTCGAGGAGCGCGCCCGAGCGGCTCCGGCGGTCGCGGGGATCGCCGGACCGGCAGACGGCGCAGCCGCAGCCCACCTGCGGCACGCCGAACGAAGTGCCGGTGCCGAGGAAGGTGAGGCGCACGGCGCTACACGGTTTCGATCTTGAGGAGGTTGGTGGTGCCCGGCATGTCGAAGGGCACGCCCGCGGTGACCACCACGCGGTCCCCCGACTGTACGAGCCCCTGCGCCAGGAGCTGCTTCCGCGCCACGAACAGCATGGCCTCGTAGTTGGGCACGTGATCCACCAGCACCGGCGTGACACCCCAGACGAGCGCCAGCGCCCGGTGGGTGTCGGGCTCGGGGGTGACGGCCACGATCGGCACCGAGGGCCGGAAGGAGGCCACGGTGCGGGCGGTGAAGCCGCTCGAGGTGAAGCAGACGATCACCCGGGTGCTGAGGAGCTCGGCGGCGGCGCACACGGCGACGGCGATGGCATCCTCGGTGCGGGCCTGCCGCTCCGCAAAGCGGTCGTTGGCGCCCCCGCTCCGGCGGCCGACGGCGAGGTCGAACGCGGCGCTCCGGCCCTTCCGGTGCTGTTCGACCTCCCGGGCGATCCGGTCCATGGCCTGCACCGCCTCCATGGCGTATTCGCCGACCGCGGTCTCGGCGGAGAGCATCACCGCGTCGGTGCCGTCGAGGATGGCGTTGGCCACGTCCGACGCCTCGGCCCGGGTGGGGCGCGGGGCGTGCACCATCGACTCGAGCATCTGGGTGGCGGTGATGACGGGCTTGCCCCGGAGGTTGGCCTCGCGGATGAGCCGCTTCTGCACCAGCGGCACCTCTTCAAAGGGCAGCTCGACGCCGAGGTCGCCGCGGGCCACCATCACCGCGTCGGCGGCGTCGATGATGGCCTCGAGGTGGGCGAGCGCGGTGTCCTTCTCGATCTTGGCCACCAGCTGGACCCGCTTCGGCACCAGGGCGCGGAGCTGCTGGATATCCTCGGGGCGGCGCACGAACGACACCCCGATATAGTCAACGCCGAGGGCCACCGCGTGCTCCACTTCCTCGCGGTCCTTCTCGGTCACGGCGGGGGCGCTCACGTCCACGCCGGGAAGATTCATCCCCTTGTTGGCGCGGAGCAGCCCGCCGTATCGGACCACCCCGTCCACCCGGTCCCCGCGGATCCCGGTCACCTCGACCGCCAGGAGGCCGTCGTCGAGCAGGATCATCGACCCGGGGTGCATGTCCCGGGCGAGTTCGGCGTAGGTCGTCGGCAGTTCTGCGCCACCGGCCACCGCCTCCGGCGCGAAGGTGACCTTTTCCCCGGCGTTCAGCTGGCGTGGCTCGCTCAGCTGACCCACCCGGATGCGGGGCCCGTGGAGGTCCACCAGGATCGCCACGGGGGCGGTCCGGTGCCGCTGCACCTCCTGAAGGTCCCGAATCCACCTGGCGCGGATGTCGGGGGTCCCGTGGGAGGCGTTGACCCGCACCACGTTCACCCCGGCGTCGAGCAGCTCGACCATGCGGCTCGGGTCGGCCCAGGCGGGGCCCAGGGTGGCGACGATCTTGGTGCGGCGGATGTTGGCAGCGGGCACGGAAGCCTCAGCAAGGGGAATGCGGGGATAGTAAGGGCAGTCGGAGAGGCGGGGAAGCGGTCACGCGGACCGGAATCGGCTGCGGTGGGCCGGCTTGGGATGGTCCTCCGAGCCTGGCAGTTCGCGCCCCCTCCGCGCCGGGGTCGCTTCGGGGGACACGAACTGACGGCCCTTCGGACCCATCCCTTCGCCGGCCTGCCCGGATGACCATCCCGAACTGGGCTCCGGAGACCCCGACGCCGGTCCCATGGGTTATCCACATTGAGATCGAGTGCCTTCCGGACGCCTGCGGTGGCCGGCCGGCCGCTCGGTAGCTGGTTGGGGCGAATCCACGGAATTGGGGATGATGTGAATACATCATTCCCACATACCCACAGCCCCGGCGGGCGCTTCGGCGGTGACGCGAAGCTGGCTATCAACGTCCATGTTGAAGGTGCAGAATCTCCACAACAAGCGGCGTGGATTGCGTGCGAAACCGTGTATTACCCCTTGTGGGACAAAGCACTAGAGATCAGAGCTAGTTTCCACTTTAAGTGGATTTCCTAAAGTTATTGTTCACATCACTTACGGAGTTGATAGAAATGTTGAAAATACAATGGTGACAGTGTCGTTACGAGGGGTATTTCATGCGGATTTGGTGCATAAACGCGGGAATTCCGACGCGCGGAGGCCCTGGGACCGAGGGGTACGGCAGTGGGAGTGTGGAGAGCCCCGGTGCTAATCGAGCAGCTTGAGATCCACCATCTGGCCTGGCTGCAGGCCGAGTTCCGCGACGATCCGGTCCGGGAGGGTCACCCCTGCCCCACCGGTGAAGCTCCAGCCCCTGGTCTTGAACCGGCGGCCGGCCACCTCGATGGTCACGGGAACGCTTTTGCCCAGTGGCAGGCTGCCGGCGGGCAGGAAGACCTTGGCGTAGGTGGAGGCGCCGTAGCGCTCCAGGACCAGACGCTTGTGGTGCAGAGTGACCATGGGACCGGCTCCGCTCGGTGGAGCCGCTAACCTACCCCGGAGGAGCCGGGGCGCCAGAGGCCGGCTACCGGGAGAAGTCCACCCGGGCGTCGCCGCCCCACAGCAGCGGGCCGAAATGCCGGACCGGCGAGGCCTGCAGGGCCTTGGCGAGGTCGTCCTTCCCGCTGACCCGGAAGACTCCCGCCGGGTTCCGCGTCCAGACCGGCTGCCCGCTGACGGCGGCGGTGAACCGGACCCCGCGCTGGCCGTCGTAGAGGAGCGCGGCCGCCAGCGAATCGGTCGTGGCGGTGGAGTCCCGCCTGAGCTCGCCGTCCCAGGTGAGGACGGTCTTTCCGATCTTCAGTTCATAGCGGTCGTTGGTCGATTCGGGCAGCTTGACCAGGGAGCGCTTCAGGGTCGAGACGTGGATGAGGGCGTCCTGGCTCGGTTTCTGGACGTGCCAGTCCGAGGTCCAGAATTCGGCCACGTAGAGCTGATCGAACCGCGGCTCGCCGGTGGCCCGGGTCGCGGCGATGCCCCAATAGGCGAGCATGACCGGCTCACCGGGCTTGCTCGAGGCCACGAACTGGTCGCCGGCGGTGACGGAGGCCCCCTCCAGCACGCAGACCCGAGCGGGAATCCAGGCGGTGTGCACGGAGTCCCCCCGAGCTCGCGGGCCAGGCTCGGGGAGAGCGCCGAAAAGCGGCTGGCCGGGATGAGCCGATAGTCTTCGGGGACCTGCTTTTCGGCAAACGACGGCTCGATCAGGAAGTCCATGCAGGCGGCCAGGCGGAGGTCCTTGATCACCCACGAGAAGCTCACCGCCCCGCCCGGCTGGCCCTGCGCCGAGGCGGAACCCGCCACGACGCCCAGGAGCGCCAGGAGCGCCGCGACCCGCCGGGGGGTCACTTGGCTGCCTCGGCCGCGGCGATCGCGGCGTGGAGACGATCGTAGCCCTTCGGATCCGTGGCGACGAACTGCATTTCCCGCCAGGCGACCTTGCCGTTCTTCCCGATGACGTACACGACCCGGCGGTTGTGGCCGTCGGTGCCCTTGGCCCCGTACTTGGCCGACACCCGCTGCTTCGGGTCGGAGAGGAGCCGGAAGGGGAGGCCGAGACTCTGGGCGAACTTGACGTGGCTGTCGAGGTCGTTGGTGCTGATGCCGACGACCACGGCGTCGCCGAAGAGCGCCTGGTAGCGATCGGCGAAAGTCTGCATCTCGGCGGTGCAGCCGGGGGTGAAGTCTCCCGGATAGAAGGCGAGCACCACCACCTGGCCCTTGAAGGCGGCGAGCGAAAACTGGGCGTCATCGGGCCCGACGCCGTTCTTGTCGGCCCAGGGCAGCAGGAAGTCCGGGGCCTTCGTTCCCTGCTCCGGCCCCGACACGACGATCGCGGTCGGCGGACCCAGGGGGGCGGCGGCCGTATCCTGCCCGGCCGCCGCGGTCGTGAGCGCGACGGAGAGGGCGAGGGCGACGGCCCCGCGCCGGGCAACGGGATTGATCATGGGCACACCTCGGAGAGGTTCAGTTGGCGATGGCGCGGCGGAGCGCCGACTCGAGCGGCTGGCTGCCGCCGGTGCCGGTGTACACGATCCGCCCGGCACGATCGATGATCACGACATACGACGTGGCCGCCACGTCGAACGCGCGCTGGCTCACGCCCTCGTCGTCGTAGAGGACCCGGTAGGGGGGATGCTCCTCGGCGATGAACTGACGCACCTGGGCCTTCGGGTCCGCCACGGTCACGTTGATCCCGAGAAACTCGACCTGCGCCCCGTACTTCGCCGCCGCGGCCCGCACGGTCGGCATCAGCGCCTGGCACGAGGTGCACCACGTGGCCCAGAACTCGATGAGCACCGGCTTGTGGCCGATCCACTGCCCGAGATCCACCGGCTGCCCGTCGAGGTCGTGCACGGCGATCACGGGGGCCTGGTCGCCTTTCCCGGGCCCCTGCGCGGCGAGCGGCGCGGCGGCCGAGAACGCGAGGGCGGCGAGCGCGAGGGCCCGCCGCCGGAAGCGCGGCGCCATGTCAGCCCGCGACCGGTTCGGCCGGCGCGTACCGGCTGGACACGTACTCTTCGAGGATCGCCAGGAACTCCGGCACGATGCGGTCACCGCTCAGGGTGACGCGCAGCCGCCCGTCCACATAGACAGGCGCCCGCGGATCCTCGGCCGTCCCAGGCAGCGAGATGCCGATGTCGGCGTGCTTCGACTCGCCCGGGCCGTTGACGACGCACCCCATCACCGCCACGCGCAGCGCTTCCACGCCCGGCCGCGTCTCCCGCCAGAGCGGCATCATGTCACGCAGGTGCTTCTCGATGTCCTGCGCCATCGACTGGAAGAAGGTGCTGGTGGTGCGGCCGCAGCCCGGGCAGCTGGTGACCTGCGGGGTGAAGCTCCGGAGGCCGAGGGACTGGAGCACCTGCTGCGCCACCTGGACCTCCTCGGTCCGGTCGCCGCCGGGCGCCGGCGTCAGCGAGACGCGGATGGTATCGCCGATGCCCTCCTCGAGGAGGATGCTGAGCGCGGCGGTGCTGGCGATGATCCCCTTGGCGCCGAGCCCCGCCTCGGTCAGCCCGAGGTGGAGGGGGTAGTCGCCGCGGGCGGCGAGGAGCCGGTAGACGTCCACCAGGTCCTGCACCGCGGACACCTTGGCGGACAGAATGATCCGGTCGTGCGGAAGACCGATCGCCTCGGCGAGGGCGGCGGAGCGGACGGCACTCTCGACCATCGCCTCCATCGTCACGTCGCGGGCCTCGCGGGGCTCAGGGAGGCGATGGTTGGCGTCCATCAGTTCGGTGAGCAGCTGCTGGTCGAGCGACCCCCAGTTCACCCCGATGCGGACCGGCTTGTCGTGCGCGAGGGCCACCTCGATGATGGCGCGGAAATGCTCGTCCCGCCGTTTGCCGCCGACGTTGCCGGGGTTGATGCGGTACTTGGCGAGCGCCGCGGCGCAGGCGGGATACTTGGTGAGCAGGAGGTGGCCGTTGTAGTGGAAGTCGCCGATGACCGGCACGGACACGCCGATCCGGTCGAGCCCCTCCACGATTCCGGGGACCGCCTGCGCCGCGTCCTCGTTGTTGACCGTGACCCGGACCAGCTCGCTGCCGGCGCGCGCAAGGGCGGCCACCTGCTTGACGGTGCCGGCGACGTCGGCGGTGTCGGTGTTGGTCATCGACTGCACCACGATCGGGTGCGACGATCCGACCTGGACGGCGCCGACGTGGGTGGTGACGGTCTGGCGGCGGGGGAAGGCTGGCATGGAGGGAATATAAGGCAGGTCAGCGCCTGTCGAATTCCGCCTCGGTGAGACGGTCCATCTCCTCGTCGCTCAGCGACAGGCGTCCCGCCGCCACGCTGTCGAGCGCGTGCGCCACCGTGCGGGCGCCCGGGATGACGATCACGTTGGGCGCCTGGGCCAGTACCCACGCCAGCACGACGGCGTGGGGGGAGGCGTCGTGGCGGCGCGCCACGTCCTTTACCACGGGGTGGTCGGGGAGCTTCTTGTTGAGCCGGCCGCCGCCGACGGGACTGTAGGCCAGGAAGCCGATGCCGAGCGCAGTGCAGTGCGCCAGCACGCCTTCGTGGAGCGCCTCGCGAAAGAAGGGACTGAGCCGGTTCTGGACGGTCACGACTTCGACCTGCCGGCGCGCCGCGTCGATTTCCCGCACCGACACGTTCGACAGGCCGAGCCAACGCACCTTGCCGGCCCGCTGCAGCTCGGCGAGCGCACCGATGCTCTCGTCGAAGGGCACGGCCGAGTCGGGGGCGTGGAACTGGTAGAGGTCGATCCGCTCGACACCGAGCGCCTTGAGGGAGCGGTCGCAGGCGCGCCGCAGGTGTTCGGGGCGGCCGTTCCGCTCCCAGCGACCCTGCGGGCGGGTGAGGCCGCCCTTGGTGGCCACCAGCACCTCGGCGCGCGGGCCTTTCCACTCGGCCAGTGCCCGAGCCACCAGGCGCTCGTTGTGCCCGAGGTCCTCGTCCGACAGGCAGTACACGTCGGCGGTGTCGAGGAGCCGCACGCCGGCATCGAGCGCGGCGTGCACGACGCGGACGCCGTCCGTCTCGGAGGGACGACCATCGATAGAAAGCGGCATGCCCCCGAAACCGACCGGGGGCACGTCAGGAGCGCCAGGACCCAGCGGACGAAGGGTCACACGAGGCCGAGCTTCTTGGTCAGCCGGAAGTGTTCCTCGGGGCGCAGCGTGCCGTCCTGGCCGAGGGGCGCGAGGGCCTGGAGGATGTCGGCCCGGGCCGCGTCGATCCGGCGATCCCGGAGCTCGCCGATCATCCGGGCGAAGCGCGCCTCGAACTGGTCCACGTTCAGCTCGCCGTTGGCGCGCATGGCGCTGATGCTCTTCAACTCCTCGACCAGGCGCGGGAGGGTGATCGGCGTGAGGGCAGGATTCTCTGACATCGGAACGACCTCGAGCGTGCGTGAAGAATGGCGGATGAACGACTGGAATATACCGGGTGGGCGCCGGGCGTGCGGGGTTCCGTCAGGAGGCCGCTTCGCGGCGGGGCTCGACGGCGTCGGCGTCGTACGCCCGGGTCCGGAGGGGGGAGGTACCGCCGCGGGTCCAGCCGCCGGTGAACTCGAAGTGCTCCTCGGGCAAGAGGCGCTCGCCCAGGGGAACGGTGCCGGCCAGCTCCAGGTGCCAGAAGAGCATCCGCGCTCCCACCTCGGCAGCGGGCATCCACACTCCGGGTGCCAGCGGGGGATACTGCTCGGCGAACTCCGCGCGGAGCCGCGTCATCCGGATGCCTGTGTCCATGTCGGCCTCAGCCCCAGCGCGAGAGAATGGCGCCCATCGCCGCAAAGAACACCAACTGGTACATCGCGTCAATCAGCCAGGCGCCGAAGCGCCGCTCGGAGAACATCAGGCCGGTCAGGCTGACCGGCATCACGATGAAGACCCAGAGGTGCACGCCGTCCCAGATCCCGTCGTGGACGGAGCTGCCGTGCGCCACGGCGGCGATGCCGAAGCCGAGCACGAGGTAGGCCAGGAACGAGACGCCGTAGGTCCGCCCCGCGGTCTTCTTCATTGCCGCGAGCTTATCCGGCGTGTACCCGTTGAGCGTGACCCACGCCCGGCCGAACAGGAACGGCGAGTACCAGACCATCCCGATGGCGAAGGTGGCCAGCGCGGCCAGCAGCACGCCCAGGGGGTTCACGTCGAAGGGCAGCATGGCCCTCTCCTGTCCAGGGCAGACGATGGTGCGCCGGGCGGGCGCACAGGCCGGGAATCCCGGCGGGCTGACGGGTGTAAAGCGGACCGCTGCGAGGGACCAGGGGGTGACGGGAGGAATCTGCGCCCCCCGGCCCCATTGTCAAATGGCAGCACCGGCCCGGCCGGCGACTGCCGCATCGTTCAGCGCTTGAGATCCAGGTCGATCGTGCGCGGAATGGGGGGGCCGGCGTCGTTCGCCATCCCCGCCTGGAAGCCCGAGATGGACATCTCGCGGGTCTCCGGGAACATCCGGAAGTAGGCCTGGATGGTCTCGTTGGTGCCGCTCAGGTAGACGATGTCCCCGTGGTGGACCTCGAACGTCTCGTCGAAGTCCACGATGATCCCCGACCCCCGCTCCACCGCCACGACCGAGCACCCGGTGCGGTCGCGGATCCAGTGCTTGGCGAGCGGCCGCCCGACGAAATTGCCGGCGGCGGTGGCCACGATCTTGATCTTCCCCTCGAGCGACACCGCGGACTGCCCCAGCAGGTGATAGGACAGCAACTGGCCCGCGACCTGGCTCAGCGAGAGGGCAAAGTCGGCGCCGGCCCGGTGAATCCGCGCCACGTTTTCCGCCTGCTGCACCCCGGCCATGATCATCGCCTCGGGCGCGAGGTTGCGGACGACCGCGGTGGCGAAGAGCGTGGCGCTGTCGGATTCGAGCGCCAGGATGATGCCCTGCGCCTCCCGGCCACCGGCTCGCTTGAGGACGGCGTCATCGAGGTGATCCCCCACGATGTCCACCCCGTGCGCCTGCTCGGCGGCCAGGAGCCGCACCGACTCGCCCGCGTCGCGCAGGAACTCGGTGACCTTGCGGCCGATCTCGGTGTTGCCGATGACGAGAAAGGCCCCCTCGCGCGCCACCGGCGTGGCCAGCCTGCCCAACCGGTCGATGGCCTGGTGACTGCCGATGGCCACGAGGATGGTGCCGACGTCGAGCCGGCTGTCGAGCCGGGGCTGCGCGGAGAGCACGCCGCCGACCCAGAGGCCGATGATGGTGGCCCCGCTCTGCTCCCGGATGCCGGCCGTGCCGATCGTCTTGCCGGCGAAGGGGCTCGCGGCATGGACCCGGAGTTCCGCCACCTCCAAGTGTTCGCCGAGATGGCGGACGCCGGCCACCCGGGGGCTGATCTTCATGCTGGCCCGCGCCGCGAGCGCCGCGGCGAGGACGTGCGTCGGCGTGAACGCGGTCGTGGCGCCCGCCCGCACCATCGGCGGCCGGCGGCTGGGGTTCCGAACCATCGCCACGATCGGACCCTGGTAGCCGTGGTAGCGGGCGTTGAGCGTCATGGCGGCGTTGTAGTCATCCTCCCCGTTCAGCACCAGGCCGCGCGCCCCCACCAGGTTGGAGAGGTCGGGATCCTCCTCGGAGAGGTTGCCGAAGACCACCTGCAGGCCGCGCTCCCGGAGCCGGCGCGCCAGGGGTTCGTCCTCCTCGAAGACGACCGCCGGCACCTGTTCGTGCGCCAGCAGGTCCAGCAGCGAGGTGACCGCGGGGCCGTAGCGGTAGATCAGCACCTGGCCAGTCATCGGCGGCAGCGCCCTCGGCAGCCGGGCCTCGAAGCGCTCCTCGAAGAACGGAATCAGGAAGATCGGAAAGACGAGGAAGACGAGCATCGTGCCGGCGAACTGCACGACGACCACGAAGGCGATCATGGCGGGGCTGGTCCACTGCATGTCGCGGCCGTAGCCGGTGGTGGTCAGCGTCTCGGCGGCCCACTCGATGCTGTCGCCGAGGGTGCGGTGCTGGCCCTCGAGGTAGAGCATGCCGAGCTGATACACGAGGCCAAGGAGCACGAGCAGGAGCGGGATCGAGAGCAGCAGGTACAGCAGCCGGCGGTAGGAGCGCGGGAGGGAACGGAGCGAGAGGCTCATCCCGCGTCCCCGTCCGGCGCGCCGGGGAGGGGCTCGATCTGGCTCAGCTTGCGCACGTCCACCCGGAGCACGCCGTCGTCCTGCGAGCGGTCGAAGGCGTCCACGAACCTGGCCCCGAAGACGACTTCGTCGCCCCGGTAGGAGGTCCGGGCGAAGACCGTCTGGCTGAAGGTCTCGTCGACGCCCGAAATCAGCACGATGAACTCGGTGTCGCACTCGCCGAACTTCTGCGCGGTGGCTCCCCAGAGCGGACTCGTCTCGGTGATGGGGTGCACCACCGTCCAGGTGAGGGGGAAGAACGCGACGTGCTCGCGTTCGAGGGCGAGCTCGATGAACTCCCGCTCCATCCGGTCGGGGCCCACGCGCCGGGCCAGGAGGAGCCGGGCGTGCACGTCCACCATCTGGTTCTGCCGGGCGTTGGTGGTGCGGAACATCAGCGCGGTACCGCCCTGGAAGGGTGCCACGAGCGCGTGGTCGCTGAAGATGAAACGGCCGACCGGCCGGGCGAACCGGGCGAACGCGATGCCGCTCACCACCGCGAAGCCCACCAGCCCCGTGACCGACTCGACGGCCACGACGACGTTGGCCGCGTGGCTGGCGGGACTGACCACGCCGTAACCGATGGTGGCCAGCGTCTGGACGCTGAAGAAGAAGCACTGCCAGAGGCGGTCGGAAGCCGCGAAGACGTCGGGGCCGTGCAGCGACCCCGGACCCAGCCCGAAATAGACCAGCGCGAAGGCGAGGTTGGCGACGAGGTACCCGAGGCTCACCAGCCCGAGGAAGCGGGTCCAGGTCGTGTTGATGAGGGTGTGGTACAGCGACATCGAGCCGTACCAGGGGATGCCGACGCGCTCGACGTTGAAGCTGCCGTCGCGGTTGAGGAGCCGCTGTCGGCTCTCGCGGGAGACGACCGCGCCGAAGCCGAGATCGTTGGGGGCGGGGCCCCGCTTGCCGTTCACCGGCCTCCCCGCCCCACCGCGCCGGGTTCGACGAGCAGCACCACGAGGAACGCGGCCAGCAGGACCACCAGGCTGATCAGCAGGACGCGGTCGAGCGGAGGGAACTGGAACCTAGGGGGCGCGTTCACCGGCATGTCATCCCTGTCGCGGTTCCCGGTCCGGGTGCGCCTTGCGGTAGCGGACCCGCGCGGCGCCCAGCAGGATCAGGATCACGGCCGGCCAGAAGGTCACGAAGAAGAGCAGCCCCGGCCCGATCGGGTTGGGGTTGGGATCGGGCCAGAGGCCGAGCCGGGCGGCGAGCACGATCCCCCAGAGCGGCGCGGACCCCGCGAGGAGCAGGATGAGGCCGGTGCGCACCATGCCCGACGCGAGATACTCGCGCATCAGGCCGCGGGCTCGGTGGAGAGGTCGATCTCGACGCCGCCCAGCCAGCGGGCCAGCGCGTTGTACACGGCGCAGCCCAGCGCGGTGAACGCGAACCCGACGCCGGCGTAGAGGAACGGAAGGCCGAGGATGAGGCCGGGGGAGAAGCCGAGCCCCGCCGGCGCGATCACATAAGAGAAGTAGAAGAAGGGGGTCACCAGCAAACCCATCAGGAAGTACAGCGCGGCGCTGATCTTGGCCGCCTGCAGCGGATCGATGCGAACCAGCCGGTGTCTCACAGGACCTCCCGAGGGATCGGCGGGGGACGCCGAGAGGTAAGGTGGGAAGTTACCGCGCGAACGGAAGCGGGGCGAGGGGGCTCAGTATTCCGCGTTGGCCTGGTGCGCCGCGTCCTGCAGCAGCCGGACGGTCTGCTCGGGCACCTCGAGCGCGATGCCGTTCACGGCGGCTCTCGGGGGCAACTGACGCGGGTCGTGGCCGGTGAGCGCCTCGTAGATCGTCAGGGCGGCCAGCCAGGTGCCGAGCGGCGAGGGGTGAAAGCCGTCGGACCCGTAGAGCGGGAGCGTCGCGTTCCGCTGCCAGGCGTCCACCCACGCCACGCCGGCCGGCAGGAAGATCCCGTCCACCGCCTGGGCGGCGGCCTGGAACGACGTCCGGACCGCGTCGAAGTCCTGCGGGCGGCCAGCAGCCGGCCATACCATGTAGAGCGCAGGCCGCGCTCCGACCGCGCGGATCATCGGGTCGAACATCCGGGTCCAGAGGATCAGCGAGTCGCGATTGACCGGCAGGCTCGTGGGCCCCTGCTGCAGGACCACCACGTTCCAGCCGCCGCGCGCAATGGCCTCCTCGGCGCCGCTGTGCTGGGTCAGGTGATCGATCAGCGCGTAGTTGGGTCGCGCCACCATCTCGACGTGGATCGTGTCGCCACCGCTCAGGGCGATGCCGGCCAGCGTACCGGGCAGGTCGTTGACATAGGTGAGGCTGTTGCCGATGAAGAGGACCCGGAGCGAGGCGGAACCCGGGGTGGCGACGGGGCCGGCGTCCTGGCAGGCGCCGGTGGCCGTCAGGCAGAGGACGGCCATCAGCGCGACGAGGGGGAGGCGGAGGCGGCTCACGCGTCCTCGCTCAGGACGAATCGTTCGTCGCCGGTGAGGGCGGCACAGGCCGCGTCGAGCGCCTCATATTCCGCGGCGAACGCCTCGAGGAAGGCCTCGTAGGCGTCCTCGGATTCCCAGCGGTCGATGGTGCGGTACCAGCCGCCGGCGGCCTCGGGGCGCACGAGTTCGGTTTCGAGGTAGCCTGTACCGCGCCGGAAGAGACCGGCCCAGAGACCGTGATCGCCGTAGGCTTGCTCGAAGTCGGCCACCCGACCCTGCGCGGGGCGGAATTCCCAGATGATGCGAAATGCCATGCGGTGGAACTCCCGTCGTGGGCCGCCTCAGCCGAACAGGCCGCGTGCGTCCGCGGCCCACCGTGGCGCGATCGCGGTGGCCAGCAGCACGAGCACCCAGACCCGTCCCTGCCGGACGTCGTAGTCGGCCAGGAGTTTCGACCAGGGATTGCCGAAGAGGTAATGTCCCGCCCCGAACTCGAAGGCGATGGTGGCGACGAGCCAGACGGCGCCGGATCTCAGATTCGGAGCCGCACGCCCAGCGAGACGTTCTTTCCGCCCGATCCCAGCGGCTGGATCGTCATCGTGGGCCACACGGTCGGCTCCCAGCGATCGGTGTGCCAGGTGGACCAGATGATCGCCCCGCCCGCGGCGCCGATGAGGCCGAAGATCCCGGCCGCGGCCGCAATGCAACTCCCGGTGCTCATCGAGTAGTCGGTGCCGCCGCAGGCGATTCCCCCGACGATCGCACCCCCGACCACGCCGACGCCCAGACCCACGAGGGCCCCTTCCCCGGTCTTCGACTGGGTGCCGGCCCAGCGATCGATCCCGGTGACGGCGGCGCGCGGGACCGGGATGGTGTCCAGCGGGCTCGTGATGATCGTGAGCTGGAGGGAGTCGGCGGCCGCGAGCGTGCCGACGAGCTTGTGTTTGCCGGCCTGGTGAACGCGGATCCGTTCGCCGCGGACGAGCGCGACCGTGTCCTGCTGCGCCGCCGCGCGTCCGGCGAGCGCGACGGTGGCCAGGGTAACGATGACCAGCGTGCGTCTCATGCGACACCTCCCCGATCGTACGCTAGGCGCGGGTGGCGAAAGGAGCGGTGAGGCACGGGTGAAGAAGCTATGAACCGAGCCGCTTGAGCAGCTGGATCTGGCCGGTGTGCCAGGCCTCGTGCTGGGCGGCGCCGAGGATCGTCTCGCCGATGGTCCACTTGCGGTTGCCTGCGGGGCGGCGGCCGTAGCTGGACACCGGCACGGCGCGGATGACCGCCGCCACCTCGAAGTGCTTCGCGCGCACCAACGCGCGGTCGCGCGCCCAGGCGGCTTCGTCGGGCCGGTCGGGTGCGGCGGGCCAGTTGGCGGGGCTCCGCGGGAAGGGCTCCCGTGCGCCGCCCCGGAGCCGCTGCGTGATCGTGTGATGCCAGTATGCGATGTGGAGCGCCAACTCCCAGATCGAGTGCCGGCCGGGCGCCGGCCGCCAGAGGGCCTGCGTTGCGGAGACGCCGCGGAGCGCGCCCACCACGGTGGGCCCACCGTGCCAGGAGCCGCGTCCGGCACGGGGGGAGACGTTCTCGGCCAGCAGCAGCGAGACCGCGCGGGCATTCATGGGAGCCTCCGGCGGGGAAGCGGGGACGCGGGGAAGCCAACCGCTAGAAGTTAATCCGCAGCCCCAGCGCCACGCGCCGGCCCTTCGATTCGTCGGACACGACCTTCACGGTCGGCAGGACCGTGGGTGTCCACTGCTCGGTGTGCGAGGCGGCGCCGACCAGGGCGCCGATCCCCGCCCCAAGCACACCGAAGCCCAACGCGGTCCCGAGCACCAGCTGCTCGGGCGGAGTGTACAGGAAATCGCTTTCGTCCTGCGAGGCCGCGGCGATCGCCCCGAGAAACGCGCCGCCCAATCCGCCGACAAGGAGGCCCGTCACCGCGCCCTTCCCGGCGCCGGACTTCATGCCCTGGTACATCTCGACCTTGGTGATCGACCCCCGCGGAACGACGGTGGTGTCGGCCGCCGAGTCCAGCAGCACCACATGGTCCGGATCGAGGGAGATCAGGGTCCCGACGATCGGGCCGGTCTGCTGCTGGTGGATGCGGAGCTTCATCCCGGCGGTCAGCCTGGTCGAGTCGGTCTGGGCCTGGCCGGATGCGGCCATCGTGCCCAGGGCGATCGCGAGTGCGAGGAACGAGCGGAACATGGGACCCTCCTGTGTGGGTTCGGGATCGAACACATGGGAGAGATCGCGCGAGGGGGTCAAGCAACGGTCAAGCGGCGGGACCAGGAGCTGGACCCCGGCTTTCGCCGGGGTGACAGAGGGGTCCGGGGTGACAGAGGGGTCCGGGGTGACAGAGGGGTCCGGGGTGACAGAGGGGTCCGGGGTGACAGAGGGGTCCGGGGTGACAGAGGGGTCCGGGGTGACAGAGGGGTCCGGGGTGACAGAGGGGGCCGGGGTGACAGAGGGGCCGGGGTGACAGAGGGGCCGGGGTGACGGAAAGGCTCGCGCTAGACGCCGATCCTGGTGCTGCGGCGCTCCAGCAGCAGTACGTCCCGCCACTCGCCGCCCGCCATCCGCCCCAGCCGCTCCCGGCGGCCCACCACGCGGAAGCCGAGCTTTTCGTGGAGCGCCACGCTGGCGGTGTTCTCGGGGAAGATGCCGGCCTGCAGGGTCCACATCCCCTTCCCCTCCGACGCCGCGATGAGTCCCTCGAGGAGGGCGCGGCCGACCCCACGGCCGCGGGCCCGCTCCGCCACGTACACGCTCTCCTCCGCTACGCCGGCATAGACGCACCGGTCCGACACCGGGATCAGCGCGGCCCACCCCAGCACCCCCTCCCGGTCGAGCGCGACGAGCCGGCTGTGGGCCAGGTGGCCGGCGTCCCATTCCTCCCAGCTCGGCGCGTCGGTGTTGAAGGTGGCGTGCCCGGTGGCAATGCCCTCGCGGTAGATCTCGGCGACGGCGGGCCAGTCGGCGGGCGTCATGGCACGGAGCAACATCTCAGCTCGCGACGACCTCGGGCTCCTCGACCGTCATCCGTTGCACCGTGCGCGCCCGCATCATCGCGACGAACGGGACGCTGAACGCCGGGTCGAAGTCGCCGCCGGTGCCCGCCTCGATGTGCGCCAGCGCCTTCTCGGAACTCCACGCCTCGCGATAGGGCCGGTTGGTGCAGAGCGCGTCGTACACGTCGCAGATGTGGACCAGGCGGCTGGCGTAGTGGGTGTCCCGCTTGAATCGGAACGACGGATACCCGCCGCCATTCAGCATGATGTGGTGCTCGTACGCCACCACCGCCGGCACCTCGAGGCGCACGTCCCGGTCGAGGATGAGCTTGGCCCCCTCCCGCGGGTGGGCCTTCATGATGGTGAACTCCTCGTCGGTGAAGCCCCCCGGCTTGATGAGGATTTCGCGCGGGATCTTGACCTTGCCCAGGTCGTGGAGCAGCCCCGACACGCCGAGCACGCGGAGCTCCCGCCCCGCGAAGCCGAGCGCCTCGCCGAGGGCCATGGCCAGCACCGCCACGTTGGTGGAGTGGGTGGTGGTGTACTGGTCGAACTCCTTGAGCTGCAGGAGCGGCACGATGATTTCCGACTGGCTGTGCATCGCGATCGCCAGCGAGCGCACCACCGTCTCGGCCTCCAGCAGCGGGAGTTCGCCGGTCTGCTGGACGTGGGTGTGCATCCACTGGATGGCCTCCACGTCGTCGCGGAGCGAGTAGGCGATCGTGGCCGTGGCCAGCGTGGCGGGAATGTTCTCCGTGAGCTCGTTGGTCTCCACCGACAGGGTGCCGTAGCGGATCGCGGTGGCGCGAAGCTGGCGCACCTCGGCGGTGTCCATCGCCTCGCCGCGGCTGCGCTGGAAGGTGTCGCGCAGGAACTGCTCGAAGTCGTCCCGCGTGACGCCGGGGTCGATCTCCAGCCGCTCGATGCCGAGGTCGGCCAGGCGCGTGGCCCAGTCCCAGCCCTTGAGCTCCCGCATCACCCGGCGCTCGAAGATGACGTCGCCGCCGATGAACGAAAACCGCACCATCTTCCCCTCGCTCAGCAGGTCGGTCAGCTCCTGGTACGAATCGTCGAGCGCCCGCTCGCGGGCGGGGTGGCCGCGGTTGTAGAGGGCCATCGTGGCCATGACCTGGCCGAGCGAGGTGAGGAACTTGACCGGGCTGGTCATGCGGCGCTCCCCGCGGCGAGTCGGACGTCACGGTTGCCGTGGCGGGCCGCGAGGGTCATCACGATCTGCGCCTCCGGGTGACGGGCCCAGGTCCCGGCGATGCCGCGGAGCGCGGCCAGCATTTCGGGGGTGGGCGGCGCCAGGCGGGTGCGGCGCCACCAGACCTTCCTGGCCAGGACCTGGCCCAGGAGGAGCTCCCGCGCGCGGATGCTGCGGAGTCCGCCCAGGACGCGGATGGCCAGGACGCGGAGCTCCTCGTTCTCGTTGTCCACGCACTTGGCGAGCAGCGGCTCCACCGAGGGGGGGCACTTTTCCAGCGCCGCCGCCAGCCCCATCCGCACGATGGATTCGTCGTCGTCGCCGAGGCTCAGCTGGACGCCGAGGTCGCGAAGGTCGGGGCGCTGGGCGCCCTGGAGCATCAGCTTGAGCGCCTCGCGCCGCACCCGTCCGTCCGCGGCGCCGGCGTACGGGATGGGGTCGAACTCCGCCGGCCACTCGGGCACGGCGCCCAGCACGATCAGCAGGTTCCGCTGCACGTACCACTCCGCGCCTTCGAGCCGGCGCGCGGCCGGCGGGCCCACCACCGACCCCAGCGCGGTGAGCGCGTTGAGGAGCCGGTGGCGCATGCCGCGCGAGTCGGTGGTGCTCAGCGCGTCGAGCATCGGCTCGATGGCGGCGTGGCCGATCTTGTCGAGGATGCGCTCGACCACGTCGATGTGGGTGTCGCCGTGGCCCAGGATGCCGCTCACCAGCTCGGGCGTGGCCAGCCGCGCCCAGATGGCCGGGGCCGCCGTCGAGCCCTCGGGGGCGTTCTCGAGCGTCTCCACCAGCGCCACCAACTGCCCGCTCTGTACCACGCCGGCCAGCGCGTGGTACACCGCCTCGCCCACCACGTCGAGCTCGAGCGCCATGCTCAGGATCCGTGGCGCCTCCCGCAGGTGGTCGTCGTCCTCGGCGTCCTTCCCCGCCCCGCCCGCCTCGGCGGGCAGTGCGAGCCGGTCGAGCACCTGGGTGTAGTTGTCGGGGTTGGGATCCTCGAGGGTCCAGTCGCTGAGGAGGTCCTTGATGGCCACGCGGAAGGTCTCGTCGGCGCGCGAGCGGACCGCGGTCGAGCCCTGATCGGCGTGATCGGCCAGCTTGGTCAGCATGCGGAGGAGCGAGTGGGAAATCGTCTGCTTCTCGGCGCTGGCCGCGGCCTGCACCAGCTCGAGCACCGCCTTGACCGGCAGGCTGGAGGCGAAGTCGGACACCAGGTCCTGCCGGCTGGCCAGGTCGCCGCCCACCGTCAGGAGGCGGGTCATCGTTTCCTTGTCGAGCGAGGAGAGGAGCTGGGTCACCCGGCTCTGGAGCTGGCCGAAGGACTCGCCGTCGCGCTGCTTCAGCTCCCGCCCGAGCTCCTGGAGATAACCGACGATGATCTGGTCGTAGGTCTGGTCGTTGTGACGGGTGTTGATGGCGTGGGCGATCTGCCCCGGGTCCTGCTCCACCACGTCGCCGGTGCGGCCCTTGACCAGTGCCGCGGAGGCGAGCCCGAACCAGAGCTGGGAGGAGCGGCCCTGCGGCGTGCTGCCCTCGCCGCTGCCGCCGATGGACAGGTCCTCGAAGGTGAACGGCACCACCTCGATGTTGCGCCAGCGGTCGAGTTCCTCCGGTGGCCGCAGCCCGAACGGCATTTCCTGCCGGTTCGCCTCGGCGCTGATGGTCTCGAGGAAGTCCACCAGTTCGTCCGGCATGATCTCCTTCCGGAAGCGGATCACGCCGATCTGGTGGCGGTGGAGCCGGCTCGCAAGCTCGCGGAGGAGGGGGTTGTCGGGGTCGGTGGCCACGCCCTCGACGATCAGCTGGTCCCGCGCCACCCCGATGGCGAGGCTCTCGCGGTTGCGCAGGAGGGAGAGCGCGCCGTTGTAGACGGCGCCGGCCGCCTGCTCGATGACCGGATGGCCCTTGGGATAGGTGCCGTACTTGTGGAGGCCGACGGACAGCTGGATGAGGAAGACCGACAGCTCCCGCGAAAGCGTCTGGCTCTCGGCCGGGCGGTCGGTGTGGGTCACGGAGGCCTGCCTTGGGTCAGGGGGAGACCCCTCTAAGGTAGGGACTGCCGGGGAACCGGGAAAGCGGGGAGGCGGGAAAGCGGGAATGCCCGCCCATCGTCACCCCGGCGAAAGCCGGGGTCCATTGGTCGCGGCCTCCTCGGGTTGGTCCTCCGGGCTTGCGGTTCGCGCCCCCTCCGCGCCACGGTCGCTCCGGGGACGCGAACCGACAGCCCTCCAGACCAATCCCCGCGTCGGCCTGACAGAGTTGGCGGGAAAGCGGGAAAGCGGGAGGAATGTCCGCCCATCGTCACCCCGGCGAAAGCCGGGGTCCAGTCCTCTCCGGATCGCTCCTGGTCTACTGCGTATCCTGCGCGGCGGCCGTGTCGATCGCGGCCGCACGCGCCCTCGCGCTGTCCTGCGCGTCCATCGCGCGCTTCACGCCCTGGGCGCCGGGGACCTTCGACTGGCCGATAACGGAGTCGGTTTCCCGCTCGGTGCGGCCGGTGCTGGTCTTGGGCGTGTCGGTGTTGCAGCCGATCAGGGCCAGGACGATGACGGGGAAGAACAGGTATCGAGGCATGATGATATGTAAATGAAGGCGGGGACGCGGGGAAGCCGCGGGGGCCCCCAAACCTCACACCCTCCCAGGCAGCTTCCGCCTGACCGGTTGCCGGTCTCCGATCACCACCTTCACCCGGTGCGTGGCGCCGTCATCGACCAGCGGAATGGCCGCGGGATCGCAGGGCGCGCCATCCAGCTCGGCCTCGGCGATGCCACGGCCGCGACGCTTGGGGTTCGACACCGCGATCTCGTAGCGGGTGCGCCCGTACCGCCAGCTGATCGAGTACTCGGGCCAGGCCGCGGGAATGCAGGGATCGATCTCGAAGGTCGCGCCCCGCCGGGTGAGACCGAGGATGCTCTCGAGCCCGGCCCGATACATCCACCCGGCCGAGCCGGTGTACCAGGTCCAGCCGCCCCGACCAGCGTGCGCCGCGTGGGCGTACACGTCGCCCGGCGTGACGTAGGGCTCGACCTTGTAGCGCTCCACGTCCGCGGCGGTGCGCGTGTGGTTGATCGGGTTGAGCATGTGAAACAGTTCCATCGCCTCGTCCCCGTTGCCGAGCCGGGCCGAGGCCATGATGGTCCAGATCGCGGCATGGGTGTACTGCCCGCCGTTCTCCCGGACGCCCGGCGGATATCCCTTGATGTACCCGGGATCCTGGGTGGAGTGATCGAACGGCGGCGTGAGCAGGAGGACGGCCCGCGTGCCCCGGCGCACCAGGTGGGTGCGGACCGCGTCCATGGCCCGCTCGGCGCGCCCGAGCGGGGCGGCGCCCGACAGCACCGCCCAGGTCTGCGCGATCGAGTCGATCTTGCACTCGTCGTTCTGCGCCGAGCCCAGCGGCGAGCCGTCGTCGTAGTAGCCGCGCCGGTACCAGTCGCCGTCCCACGCGAGCTCGAGCATCGTGGCCAGCCGCGTCGCCTCGCCGGCGTAGCGGGCCGCGTGCTGCCGGTCGCCCGCCTTTGCGCAGAGCGGCCCGAGCTGCCGCAGCACCGTGTACAGGAACCAGCCGAGCCAGACGCTCTCGCCCCGCCCCAGCGGCCCCACCCGGTTCATGCCGTCGTTCCAGTCGCCGCTTCCGATCAGGGGCAAGCCGTGCGCCCCGGCCGTGAGGCTGCGGTCCACGGCGCGCGTACAGTGCTCCAGCAGGGACGCCGCCTGGGTGGAGGCGCCGGGCTGCAGGTACACCTCGACTTCGCCGGGCGCGAGCGCCGGCCCGTCGAGAAACGGGACGACCTCCCGCAGGATCCCGTCGTCCCCGGTCGCCGCGACATAGTGGGCCACCGCGAAGGGCAGCCAGAGCAGGTCGTCCGAACAGCGGGTGCGCGTGCCGCGGCCCGACGGCTCGTGCCACCAGTGCTGCACGTCCCCCTCGACGAACTGGCGGCCGGCGGCCCGGAGGATGTGCTCGCGCAACAGGGCCGGCGCGGCGAACGACAACGTCATCACGTCCTGCAGCTGGTCGCGGAAGCCGTAGGCGCCTCCGGGCTGATACAGGGCCGACCGGGCCCAGAGGCGGCAGCTCACCACCTGGTAGAGCAGCCACCGGTTGAGGAGCAGGTCGAAGGAGTCGTCCGGCGTCTTCACCTGGATCGTGTCCAGGAGCTCGCCCCATGCGCGGGTGGCCGTGGCGAGCGCGGCGTCGGCGGCCGCGACGCCCCGGTGGCGGGCGAGCAGTTCGCGGGCGTGCGCGGGGTCGCGTCCCTGGCCAAGCGTCCAGGAGAGCCGGCGGGTCTCTCCGGGCGCCAGTTCGATGCGCACCTGCAGGGCGGCGCAGGGATCCAGCCCGGCGCCGACCTCTCCCGAGAGGGTGTGGCGGCTCAGGGCGGCGGGGCGGGCCAGCAACCCGTTGCGGCCCAGGAACGAGAGCCGGTCCCCGGTCGCGGAGTGCGGCTGCTCGCTGGTCGCGGCGAACGCGACCCGGCCGGGGAACTCCTCGTTGTAGGGATTGGTCGCGAGCAGCGCACCGGTGTCCGGGTCGTGCTCGGTGACGATGTGCAGATGGGCCCCGAGCCGAGGCGGGCCCAGGCGCCACTCGGCATAGCCGAACAGGCTCAACCGGCGGGGGCGGTCGCTCCGGTTGGTCAGGGCGAGGAGGGAGAACTTGACCGGATCCGCGGCGTCCACGAAGACCGCCAGCTCCTGCTCGATGTCGTGGGAGGCGTGCGTGAAGCGCGAGACGCCGGCGGCGTGCCGCACCACGTAGCGGCCGCTCTCCCCGGTCCGCGGGATCGGCCCCGGCGTCGGCGACCAGACGTCGCCGGTGTCCTCGTCCCGGAGGAAGAGCGCCTCGCCGGTGGGATCGCCGACGGGATCGTTCGCGAACGGCGTCAGGCGATTCTCCCGGCTGTTCTCCGCCCAGCTATAGGCGGACCCGGAGGCCGACACCACGGTCCCGAAGCCGGGATTCGCGATGACGTTGACCCAGGGGAGCGGCGTCTCGGCGTCCCCGTCGAGCACGATGACGTACTCGCGCCCGCCCTCGGCAAAGCCGCCGGACCCGTTGGCGAGGGTGAGCTCGGGCACCTCGACCGCGAGGCCGTCCCGCTCGGGGATCGGCCGCGCCGGGGGCGCTGGAATCTCGGGGTCCAGCCGCGGCTCGGCATAGGGCCGGTCCAGCTGGGCGGCGAGCGTGCCGCGGTCGCCGCTCAGGGTCGCGCGCGCCACGCTGCAGAGCAGCTGGCGCTCCGCCTCACTCATCCGGTCGCCACGCAGCAGGAACACGCCGCCGGCCCGGTGCTTCCAGGCGCCCCACGGTCCGGTGTCGAGGACCACGCCGAGCTGCACGTGCATCTCGTCGAGGTAGCTCACCGGGTGCTCGTTCAGGATGACGACATCGGCGCTCAGCCCCTTGAGCCGCCAGTACTCCTGGGCCTGGAGCACCTGGCGCACCAGCGGGATGTCGTCTTCGTCCACCACGCGCACGAGCAGGATGGGCAGGTCGCCCGAAATGCCGTGGGCCCAGAGCCCGGGCCGGCCCAGCGCAGGAGCCGCCGTCGAGTCCGCCGCGGCGCGGAGCGACCCGTCGGTGTAGAGCACCCGGGAGGCAAGGCGTTCGTAGAGTTGGGCCTCATCGCTCGAGATGCCCATGTGCCGGAGCGTGCTCTGGGCCTGGGTGTAGGCCAGCGCAAAGGTGCGCGCCGCCGCGCTGGGATCGTGGTACTTGTGGGCGAGCGCCATCGCGCCGTCGCGGCTGCTCGCCATCCCGGTGGCAAAGGAGAGCCGCACGAACCCGCCGGGCGCCAGCCGGATCCGCTGCCGCAGGCTCACGATCGGATCCAGCACCGCGCCCACCGTGCCCGACAGGGCACGGCCATCGAGCGCCACGGGATCCTCGGGGCCCCTGCCCCGACCCACGAATCGGAGGCGATCGGTCTCCCATTCCACCGGCCCCTGCATCCGGCCCTCGACGCTCAGCACGTGGACCGCCCAGGCACCGGCCTCCTCCCGCGAGCGGGGCCGGCGGCCGCAGAGCAGGGCGGAACTCTCCGCCAGGTATTCCGTCTCCACGAAGAGCTTGCCGAACGCCGGGTGCGCCAGGTCGTCGGCGATCGACGCCAGCGCGATCTCGGCGTAGCTCGTGATCTCCAGTTCCCGGTGGCGGTCGCTCAGGTTGGTCACCGCGAGACGGCGCACCTCGACGTCGTCCTCGGTGGACACCGCGATGTCGAGCTGGGTCGCGATGCCCTCGTCCTTCCGGCGAATCACCGCCCGCTCGGGCTGGTAGGTCACCAGGTACTCCTCCGGCTCCCGCCCCGTCGGGTGGTACGCCGCCGACCACACCGACTCGCTGCGGACGTCGCGGAGGTAGAGGAACTGGCTGCCGAGGTCGCGGGTGGCGTCTTCGCGATAGCGGGTCACCGCGCGCCCACGGCAGAGGCTGGCGCCGCCGCCGGCGTTGGTGACCACGGCGACGTAGGCCCCGTTGGAGAGGAACTGCGCGTGCGGGAAGCGGGTGTGGGGCGACCGGAACCGCCGGACGGTGGCCGGGGCGATCGCCGTGACGGCACGCGTCTCCTCGGCCGGATGGGGTTGCGAAATCGGCGCGTGGCGCGGCACCCGCTCCTGCAGCAGCAGGGCCGTGGCCTGCACCCGCGGGTCGGCGTGGAAGCGGCGCACCATCACGTCGCCCAAGAGGGTGTTGGCCAGGGCGACGAGGCTCATGCCCTGGTGGTGGGCCAGGTAGGCCTGCACCACGACGCCCCGCGGCGCCGAGGGCGCCGGGGCGCTGCCAGGCTCGCTCTCCGTCCCCTTGCGGTGGGTGTAGTCGACCGACTCGTAGAATCCGTAGGCCCCCTCGGCGCCTTCCCGCGAGAGCCGGCGGAAATTCTGCGCGGCCCGGCCCGGGTCCACCATCGAGGCCAGGGCGGTCGCGTAGGGAGCGACGACCAGTTCGTCGCCCAGGCCGCGCTTGAGGCCGAGCCCCGGCACGCCGAAGGCCTTGTACTGATAGTTGCCGTGGCGGTCGACGATGTTGAACCCGGATTCCGAGATCCCCCACGGAACGCCGCGTTCCTTGCCATAGTCCACCTGCCGCCGCACCGCCATGTGACTCGACTGATCCAGCAGCGTCCCGGCGTAGCTCCGCATCACCAGCATCGGCATGAGGTACTCGAACAGCGTGGCGCCCCAGGAGAGGAGCGTCGAGGCGCCGTCCACGCTGGTCAGCAGCCGGCCGAGATGGAACCAGTGGCTGTCGGGGACGTCGCCCTTGGCGATGGCGATAAAGCTCGCGAGGCGCGCTTCCGAGGCGAGGAGGTCGTAGAACGAGGGGTCGAGCCGCCCTGGGCCTTCGGCATCGGCCAGCCGGAAGCCGATGGCGAAGATCTGGCGCTGCCGGTCGAAGAGAAAGCCGAAGGACATCCCCTCCACGAAGGTCAGCGCGCGAGCCGCGAGGGCCTCGAGCCGTCCGCCGAAATCGCCCGGGGGGCCGTCGACGGCCAGCGCCGCGGCCAGCGCCTGCGCCCAGGCGACGCCCTCGCCACGGGGCTCGACGCAGCCGAGCGCATCGACGAGCTCCGGCCGCAGGGCGGCGGCGAGGGTCAGGCTCTCCTCGACGTCCTCGACGCCGTCGAGGGTACGCAGCAGGGCGGTCACGGCGGACACCAGGCGCGCGCCCTCGCCGGGCGCCGCGCCGTCCGGCGGGGCGGAGGCCAGCGCGCCCGCCGCGACGGCGGCGGTGTCCCGCAGGCCGGACCGGCGCTGCACGGAGGATTGAGGTGATGCCGCAATTTCACGCAGCCCTTCGGCCAGCGCGATCAGGGCCCCCGCGAGGTTCCCGCTGTCCACCGTGGACACGTAGCCCGGCGGCAGCGGCGCCAGGGTGCTGGTGTCGTACCAGTTGAGGAGATGGCCCTCGTAGCGTTCCAGTCCCTCCATCGTGTTCATCAGCGACTCGAGCTTCTCCACCAGCTCGCCGGTGCGGATGTAGCCGAGGTCGTGAGCGGCCAGGGTGGAGAGGAGCCCCATCGCGATGTTCGTGGGCGAGGTCCGGTGCGCCACGACCCGCTCCGGCGACTCCTGGACGTTGTCCGGAGGGAGGCCGTGATCGGCGGCGCCCATGAAGGTCTCGAAGAAGCGCCAGGTCTTCCGCGCGATCGCGTGGAGCAGCAGTCGCTCGTCCGCGTCGAGCCGGTGGCGGGCGGGCGTCACCGGCCGGCTCAGCCACCAGGCGATGAGCGGCGCGCCGAGCCACAGCGCGAGGATGGGCGCGGCCTCGGGCAGCGCCTCCGGGCGGGCCCCGACCACCAGGAACAGGAGCAGAAGGGCGGTGAGCGGACTCGCCGCCATCTCGCCGATGAACAGCAGGAGGCCGCCCCGGACGGCGAGCCCCGCCGAGCGGGCGGCGGTCGCCGCTGCCGTCTCCCACTCGAGCAGCCGGCGCTGGGTGACGATGAGGCGGACCAGCGTGAGTCCGATGGCGTGCGCCATCTCGTAGGCGTGGTAGGCCAGGAACGTCAGCAGCAGGAGCACCTGGGCGCCGGCGGTCTTGAGGTCCTCGATCAGGAGCCGCCAGAAGACCCGGAACGGCTGCTGCGGGGCCGGGCCAGCCAGCAGCCGGACGACCAGCGGGTAGAGCGGGAAGGCCATCGTGGCCAGGATGAGCGCGGTCCATCCCACCGGGGCGCCTGGAAGCACCAGCCACGCCCCGGCCAGCGCCAGGACCGTGGCCGGCGCCACCAGCGTGCGCCGCAGGTTGTCCAGGATCTTCCACCGGGCAATGACCGGCAGGGTGTTGCGTTCCAGGCCCTGGCGGGTGGGCACCAGCGGGAACAGCCAGGCGAGAATCTGCCAGTCGCCGCGGGCCCAGCGGTGCTGACGGCGCGCGTGGGTGAGCACGCTCGCGGGGTAGTCGTCCACGACCTCGACGTCGGTCACCAGGGCGGGCCGCGCATGCAGCCCCTCGAAGAGGTCGTGCGAGAGCAGCGCGTTCTCGGGCACCCGTCCCTCGAGGGCCGCCATGAAGGCGTCCACGTCGTAGAGGCCCTTGCCGGTAAAGATCCCCTCGCTGAACAGGTCCTGGTAGGTGTCCGAGACCGCGGTCGTGTAGGGATCGACGCCGGTGTGGCCGGCGTACACCCGGGCAAAGAGCGACCCGGCCGCGCTCGCCAGCGTGACGCTCACCCGCGGCTGGAGGATGCCGTAGCCCTCGGTCACGCGCCGCACCCGCGGATCGAAGTGGGGGCGGTTCAGGGGGTGCGCGATGATGCCGATGAGCTTGCGCGCCGCGTTCCGCGGCAGCCGGGTGTCGCTGTCCAGCGTGATGCAGTAGCGCACGCCCGGCAGGAAGGTCGGGTCGCCCACGTGGACCTGGAAGCTGGTGTCGGTGGCGCCCCGGAGCAGTCGGTTGAATTCCTCGAGCTTTCCGCGCTTCCGCTCCCAGCCCATCCAGCACCCTTCGCGAGGATTCCACAGCCGCACCCGGTGCAGGAGGTGGAACCGGCCGGTCCCGTTCCCGCCCGTCCGCGCGTTCAGCGCCTCGATGCCGGTCCGCGCGGCATCGAGGATCTCGGCGTCACCCGGCCGGGTCTCCGCGGAGGCGTCGGTGAAGTCGCTGAGGATGGCGAAGTGGATCTGCGGGTCGCTGTTGCCGAGGGCCAGGACTTCCAGGTGTTCCAGCAGCTCGGCGACGCCGTGGACGCTGGTCAGCAGCGTCGGGATGACCACCATGGTGCGGGCCGGTTCCGGTACGCCGGCCAGGAACTCGAGCCGCGGGAGTCGCCGCGGGGGGAGGAAATGCGCCGCCAGTCGCTGAACGATCCCGATGGCCAGCTCGGAGGCGGGGAGGAGGAGCAGCGCGACTGCGACCGCCTGGGCCCAGACGTCGCCGCCCGCCACGCGGGCGTAGGCGGCGGCGAGGATCAGCAGGATGCCGGTGACGAGCCCGATGGAACCCAGGTACACGCCGGTGGCGTGGGTGGACACGAAGCGCCGGGCTCGCCCACCGATGGTGGGCTGGTAGGAGACGTCGGTTTCCAGCTTCCGGCGGCCCGCGCCGATCAGGTGGTAGCCCACGTGCGCGGCGCGATCGTCCGGGGAGGCCTGTTCCGCGGCATGGCGGGCGCTCTCCACCACCCGCAGCGCCACCCGGAGCTGCGCCTCGCCGCTCGGCTCGGCGAGTTCTTCCACCGCCTGCCGGTACCGGTCGCGGCTCTGGAAGTCCATCTGGCCGTACGCCGCGGCGGGATCCCGTCGCAGCACCTGCTCGACCTGGCTGACGCTTTCGAAATAGACCGCCCAGTCCATCGCCGAGCAGAGCCGAAGGCTGGTGATCGCATTGCCCACGGACACCTGTCCGGTGGCCTGGGCCTGGTGCTCGGCGCGGATGACGTCTTCGGCGGTCATCCCCTGCGCCGTGAGCCGCTCCTCCACCGCCGCGCGCACCGGCGACACCAGCGGGCCGTACTCGCGCATCCGCTGGAGCAGCCGGACGATGTAGGCCGTCTGGAGCGTGGCCGGCAGGGAGCCCATCGCGCCGGCGGTGGCCCCGGCAATCCGGTCGAGGTAGCGGTCGGCCTCGAGGCGCGCCTCGCGGGCCTCGAGCGTCTCTTCCGCCAGGCGGCGGAGGTTCTCGATCAGCGCCAGCTTGAGCATGCTGGGCCAGGCCCAGAGTTCGCCGATGGTCAGCGGTGCAACGGTCTGGTAGGCGGCCATGAACCGCACCAGCTGCACGCGGTCGAGGCGCCCGTCGGTGTGGCGGATCAACTCCAGCGCCATGGCGTAGATCCGCGCCATGCCGGCGAGTTCGCGCGGCGCCAGCTTGGGCAGGCTGCGGTAGTACTCGCGCGGCAGGTCGTGCCGCACGCCCCGGAACTCCGACTCGATCAGGTGGAAGTTGTCGAGGTGCCATTCGGCGGCGGGGGAGAGAAACTCGCCGCGATGGACGTCGCCCGCCAGGATGCCGTAGGCGTCGCGCAGGACGCGGGCGTTGTCGTCGAGGCGGGCATAGAAGGGGCGCACGCGGCCCCGCGTGTCCCGGGCCAGGGTAAAGCCGGCCGCGAGGACCCGGGCGCGTTCCTCCAGGCGCTCGATGCTGAGGAGTTCCGCGCGGAGCGGCAGCTCGCGCTTGGGGCGGTGACGCCGGAAGAGGCGGATCAGGGGGCTCGGCGAGTCGGACACGTCGAAGTGTACCCGGAAGGCGGGGTGCGAGTCACCTCACCCGCTGTCCGCCCTGTCACCCCGGCCCCCGGCTTTCGCCGGGGCGGGTCGCCGGGGTCCATTCATATCGGCCTCCTCGGATTGGTCCTCCGGGCTCGCAGTCTGCGCCCCGCTACGCGCCATGGTCGCTCCGGGGGACGCAAACTGACAGCCCTCCGGACCAATCCCGTCGTCGGCCGGGACAACGGGGGCGAGCGGGACTGGCCGCCCTACCCCGCCCACTCCTCGCCAGGCTTCAGCGGTTCCGGAGCCGGGGCGAGGTTCGACTTCGAGGCAGCGCGGGCAAAGAGCGCGCTCGGGATCCCCACGCCGAAGATGTGGATCAGCACGCCATTGATGACGATGGGCAGGGTGTGCTTGGCGCCGGTGGACGCCGACAGGGGGATCACGACGAGGTTCATCACCAGGTAGGCCACGACGCCGTAGAGCGGGCCCCAGAGGAAAGGACGCTGCGTCAGCGCTGGGAGGCGCCGGCTGGCCAGGACGAAGATGGAGACGATGATGGTGGCGACGCAGAAGTGGAGCACCAGGCCGAGGGCGGCGGTGGCCATGCCGCCCTGGAAGGAGGCTTTGCCGAGGAGGCCGGCGGCGATGGCCTGGCCGATCCGGTAGGGCGGCACACCGCGGAGGCCGAAGAAGGTGACGGCGTCGAGACCGTCGAGTATGCCGACGGTGAGGCCGCCGAAGAGAATGGCCCGAGACAGCTTCACGTCACCCCCGATGGGCGCTGATCCGGATCTTCTGTCATTGCGAGGCGGCCCCGTCAGGGGCCGACGCGGCAATCGAGATTGCTTCGGCCACTCTGTGGCCTCGCAATGACAGAAGGCGCGGCTCCGTGCCCCCATTCCCCACCCCTGCGGCAGCCGCGCGAGAAAAGATGTCGCCGGCCACCGCCGGCTGGACGTCGGGCGGCGCACGGAGGATGCGCCAGGTGCCCTTGAGGTGGATCGTGACGCCGCCGGAGGAGGCGGTACAGGAGATCGTGCCGTGGGCGCTGTCGGGGGCGGCGCCGAAGGCCGTGCCCCGGTAGGGGCAGCCGTCGGCGGAGAACGTCACGCTGCTCCCCGAGATCTTGCCGGACGTCACCTGGATCGCTCCGTCGATCGGGGCGGTCCCCCCGGGCCCGATGCAGGCGCCGGTGATGTGTCCGGTGGCCGTGAACGTGACGCCGTTCTGGGTGACAGTGATGCTGCCGGTGTCGGCGCAGGTGACGCCGAGGCTGGTATCCGCGACTGCCTCCTCCCAATACCAGTCGCCGCCGATGTCGAAGTCGGTCGAGGTGCCACTCGATCCGGTCGAATCGCCGCACCCGAAGACCAGCGCCAGGAGTGGCAGGGTGCCGAGGATGTCAACGCGCCGCATGGGATGCCTCACGGGTGGGGAGCCCAACCATACCTCAAGCTATTGGCACTTCCTGTCTCTGTGGTCCTTCGGGCGACACGAAAACCCGTCCACCCGCCAGAGGCCGCGCTGCTCGGCGTGCGCCCGTGATTCCGCCGCGTCGAAGAGCGCCGCGTACCTGGTGTTGGGCGGGTACCGGAGGCTCACGGCCCAGCCCTGCCGGATCATGAGCCAGTTGACCGAGGCACCCTGGTACCAGGCGTAGGCCAGGAGGCGGCCGAAGCGGTCGCGGAGTTCCTTGTCGAGAGAAAGCTGGACCGTGGCACCCACCGGCAGGAGGGCCGCCATGCCGGCGGTGGCCGCGGTGCCGAAGGGGACCTGGTCGCGCTCGGGGGTATCGATCCCGATGAGACGGACGGGCCCCTGCGCCTTGCACTGGATGGTGTCGCCGTCCTTGAGCACGAGCACGATGCAGTCGGACAGCCCGGCCGTGGGTACGGAGGGCCCAGCATCGGGAAGGAGGGTGGGCACCGGGCGGGGAGCGCCGGGATCGTCCACCAGCGGGGAGGCCGCGGCCTCGTTACAGCGCCGGCCGCCGTTCGGGGAGTAGCCCTTGGCGATGGCGGAGGCCTCGGGGAGAAACTCGCCGTCGGAGGTGGCGCCGTAGTGCTCGGTGCCCGGGCAGTGATATACGCCGGACTTGAGATTGACCCAGACCGGCGCCGGCGTCGGGGCCGCCTGGGCGTGGACAGGCCCGGCTGAAAGGGCGGCGAGGAGGAACGCGGCGGCGAGACGGGGCATGGGTTCATGATAACCGCTCTCCGCGAAGCTCACCTCACCCCCCGACCGGCGCGCCTGCGCACTCTTCACCCCCTGTCCCCCGGTTTCTGTCATTGCGAGGCCACGCAGTGGCCGAAGCAATCTCTCCTCACCCCCTGGCTCCCTCAGTCGCGCAGTCCTCACCCCCTGTCCCCCTGTCACCCCGGCCCCCGGCTTTCGCCGGGGCAGGGTCGCCGGGGTCCACCATGTGGAGTGGGGGAAGGTTAGATTGGACGCACGATCCCGTCGGCGCACGGCTTGCGCCCCCGGACCAGGAGAGCCCGACACCCGTCGGGCTTAGGCGTTGCCCAAACGGCCCCCTGGCTGGGACACCACACTACCAATGGGAGGCAGTATGTCACACCGCAGCGCCGTCCTCGTCATCGACATGGCCAACGATTTCGTCTACCCGACCGGCGTCATCGCCGACGCGGGGGGCGCCGAGTACCAGCAGCGGGCGCAGGCGATCATCCCGCCGCTGGGGCGGCTCCTCGAGGCGGCCCGCGAGGCCGGGGTGCTGGTCATCTATGCGACCGACGCCCATCAAGCGGGAGACACCGAGCTCAAGAAGTGGCCGCCGCACGCCATGAAGGGCACCCGGCAGGCCGAGATCGTGGCGGGGCTCAAGCCGGGCCCGACCGACGTGGTGCTGGACAAGCAGACCTACAGCCCGTTCCTCAGCACAGACCTCGAGGCGATCCTGCGCCGCGAGGGGGTGGGCCGGCTCTACATCACGGGGCTCCACACCGACTGCTGCGCGCGGCACACCAGCGGTGACGCCTTCCAGAAGGGATTCGACCTGGTGTGGGTGACGGACGGCATGCAGGCCTTTACCGACGAGGCGCACCAGGCCGGGCTGGAGTACTTCAAGGCGTGGTACGCGACCGATCCGGTGCGGCAGTTCCGGACGACCGATCAGCTGATCGAGGAGTGGGCAAAGACGCCGGCGACGGTGTAGCGTCGCCAAGCAGTCCTCACCCCCTGTCCCCCTCTCCACCATGTGGAGAGGGGGAACTCCCTGCAGGCTATGCTCAGGCGAGACCGCGAGGGGGCCGATGGAGGCCAGGTTGCAGCGGGATGCTCAGGACGAGGCGGCCTTCCGGGGCCGCCCACCCTTCTTCCCATTGAGGCGTGCGGCGCGCGCCTTTGCGGGGCTGCGGGCAGATCCCCCCGCCGAGCCAGCCGCCCGGAGGAGCAACGGAGCCCCGAAGCAGACCTGGACCAGATTCGCCACGGAGAGATCGAGGTCGAGTCGCTCCCAACGCAGCCCCACGCCGGCCGGCCCGACCACGACCTCCCGAAGATCCCGATCGTTCGCGCCCTCGAGGCCCGGGACGAGACGTGCCGGCAGCGACAACTCGGCGCCGTTGGTGAGCTGGATGCACACCGCACGGCCCGCCTGATCGAAGCGCACCGCCCGCGCCTGGGGCGAAGTCCGCCGGATCCGCTCCGCCCGGAGACGAGCCGTCCTGACCTGCGCCAGGACCTCGCGATCAGTGAGTGCGGCCCTGGCCATGGAATGCCCTCCAAGCATCGCGAAGCATTTCGTAATTCTCCTCCACCAGGCGGAATGCCCGAAGGGCATCCCGATCGTTGACGCCATACACAGCCCACAGCACCGGTGGCGTGGCCCCGCCGCCAAGTCGGACGATCACGACACCGGAGCCGCACTCGACGTGGACGTGCGGTGGCGGGTGCTCGCGAGGTGGCCCGTAGATCGCCACCCGAAAGCGCCCTGCCCGCAGGACTGTCGACATTCGTAATGTAACCCAAGCGTTGGCTTTACGCCATCGAGGCGCGCGTTGGGCCGACCGGCCGGCCACCTTCACCTCACCCCCAGTCCCCCTGTCACCCCGGCGAAGGCCGGGGTCCACCATGTGGAGTGGGGGAACGAGGTCGTCATTTGGCAATCGGACGGGGAGGCGGTAACCTAACTCTCAGCCTGCGCGAGCAACCGAAGCGAAAGGTGGGGCGTTGAGCGACACCATTGACCGCGTCACAGCGGCGCTGTCCGACCGCTATCTACTCGAGCGGGAACTCGGCGCCGGCGGGATGGCCACGGTCTACCTCGCCCACGATGTCAGGCACGATCGCGACGTGGCCATCAAGGTCCTCCGCCCCGAGCTCGCCGCCGCGCTCGGCGCCGAGCGCTTCCTGACGGAAGTGAAGATCACCGCCCGCCTCGACCATCCCCACATCCTGACCCTGATCGACTCCGGCGACGCGGACGGCACCCTCTTCTACGTAATGCCCTTCGTGCGGGGCGAGTCCCTCCGTGCCCGGCTCACGCGGGAGCACCAGCTCGGTGTCGAGGAGGCGCTCAGCATCTCGCGGCAGATTGCCTCTGCCTTGGACTACGCCCACCGCCAGGGGGTGATCCACCGGGACATCAAGCCCGAGAACATCCTGCTCCACGAGGGCGAGGCGTTCCTGACCGATTTCGGCATCGCCCTGGCCGTGAAGGAGGCCGGCGGCGACCGCCTGACCGGCACGGGCCTCTCCCTCGGCACGCCGAGCTACATGAGCCCCGAGCAGGCCGCCGGGGAGCGCGATCTCGATGCCCGGAGCGACATCTACGCCCTCGGGGCGGTGACCTACGAGATGCTGGCCGGCGAACCGCCGGTAACCGGCGCGTCGGTCCAGGCGATGATCGCCAAGCTGATGACCGAGCGCCCGACGTCGTTGCGCGTGCTGCGCGACAGCATCCCGGCGGCCGTGGATACCGCCGTACTTCGCGCCCTCGCCAAGGCGCCGGTGGACCGCTTTGCCAGCGCGCGGGAGTTTGCCGAGGCCCTGGTGAGCGGGCCGGTCTTCACACTGGCCCCGGCGCCGCGACCCTCTCGAAGCCGATGGATGGGACCGGCGCTGGCCGCCGGGCTTCTCGTCGTCGCGGCCGCGGGATTCTTCCTCTGGCGCCGCGGGACTCCGGCCGAGGCGGGGGCCGTCACCATCCGCTCGATTGCCGTACTGCCGCTCGACAACTACTCCGGCGATTCCACCCAGGACTACTTCGCCGAGGGGATGACGGATGAGCTGACCAGCGACCTGGCGATGATCAGCCAGCTCCGGGTCACCTCGCGCGGGTCGGCGATGCAGTTCACGGGCAAGAATCGCCCGCCGACGCCGGAGATCGCCAAGGCGCTTGATGTGGACGCGATCGTCGAGGGATCGGTGGTCCGGTCAGGCGACCGGGTGCGCATCACCGCCCAGTTGATCGACGCCCGGGCCGACAAGCACCTCTGGGCCGAGACCTTCGAACGCAAATCGAGCGACGTGCTGGCGCTGCAGGCCGAGCTGGCCTCGGCGATTGCCAGTGCCATCAACGTGCAGCTGACGCCTGGGGAAGCGTCCCGCCTCAGGGCGGCGCCGATGGTGGACCCCGAGGCCCACGACGCCTACCTCAAGGGACGCTTCTTCTTCAACCGGCCGAGCGACGAGAACCTGCAGAAGGCCATCGTCCAGTTCAATGAAGCGGTCCGGCTGAGCCCGACCTTTGCCCCGGCGTATTCGGGGCTGTCGGATGCGTATACCTGGGCCGCCTACAACGAGGGGTTCATTCGCGCCGTCGACGCGAAGCCGCTCGCCAAGGCGGCGGCGGAGCGAGCGGTCGAGCTGGACAGCCTGTCGGCGGAGGCGCACACATCGCTCGCCGTCTTCAAGGCCTGGTTCGAGTACGACTGGGAGGGGAGCGAACGGGAATTCCGCCGGGCGATTGCGCTCAATCCGAGCTATGCATTCGCGCACGACCAGTTCGGCCTGATGCTCACGCTGGTGGGCCGCTTTGACGAGGCGATTGCCGAAGGGCAGCGGGCCATGGTGCTCGACCCGCTCTCTCCGTCGATCATGATCGACTTGATCGCCGCGTTCACCTACTCGGGCAAGACCGCCCAGGCGCTGGATCTCGCGCAGAAGGCCGCCGAGCTCGACCCGAGCTTCTTCTTCCCGGTCATGCAGGAGGGGACGTTGGCGCTGCTGGCCGGGAACTACCCCGAGGCGATCGCCAAGTACAAGGTGGCGGTGACGATGGGCGCCCCGCCCTTCACGACCGCCAACTTGGGGTATGCCCAGGCTGTTTCCGGCGACCGTGCCGGCGCGATGGCGACCCTCGCGGAACTCCGGAAGATGTCGCCCGGGGGCGAGCCGGCTCCGTACACCCTGGCGCTGGTGTATCTCGGCCTCGGCGACCATCAGCGTGCCATCGATCTGCTCGAGCAGGCCTATGCAGCCAGCTCGCAGTCGCTGGTCTGGCTCAAGATCGACCCGATCTACGATCCGCTGCGGTCGGAGCCGCGGTTCAAGGCGCTGATGAAGCGGTTGAATTTCGGGGGGTGAGGGGGGAAAGCACTGCGCGCGAGTCTGTCCTCACGCGCAATGCGATGTGGCCACCAGAGGTCACGGATGCGCTCCGAAGGCATTCCGGAATTTCTGATCCACATCCATCGTTGTGGCCCCGCCCGCCTCGCAGTCCGCGTTCGCCGACACCGGGGTGTTCGCCCCGCTGATCACGCAGGCCACTGTAAGCGGATCGCAGTCGCTGTCCGCAATGCACATGCAGTCACCGGCGCTGATCGATGCCGATATTCCGTGGCTGACTCCTAGCGACCCGATGATCTGCCGCGCAGCCTCGTGCCCGGTGCTCAAGTCGAAGAGCAGGGTGATATGGCGCAGGAGGGCGCCCACGCAATCCACGACGGTCGCCGCAGGGAGCCCGGTCCCAAGTCCAGCCTGTTGTGACGTCCCCCCGGCGACCACCATGTCGTAGGTGCCGCTCGTCGGGCGACTCACCACCACGGAGATATCGTAGGGCGCCAGAGCCGCCCGCACCTCGTCCACGATGGCTTGGATCTTCACCGCCCGCTGTGGGTCGGCCGCGAGGTACGCCGGGAGCGTCACCGAGGCATTCAGCAACTGCGAGGTATTCGTGGTTGGGTTGTCGGAGCCAGCGACCAGCGATCCCCCCTCAAAATTCAGGTAGTAGACGTTCGCTCCCGACGCGGGATTATGGGGTGCCGGCTCCGCAGAGCTACTGCAGCCCGCAAGGCACACGAAAAGCCAGGTGAGTCGCCTCATCATCTTTCCTTCCTTGTTTCGTTGGGTGGGGATTCCCGGGCAAGTGCAGCCAACATTACTCCAATGCGTATTCCAATGCTAGGTGGTGCCGCCACCATGGATTTCCACGCCGGGTGAACGACTTCTCAGCGCAGGCCTGCCCGGAGGCACTCGTCTGGTTCAAGCGGGATCCGATCTGGGATCCGGCGCGGGAGGACCCGCGGTTCAAGGCGCTGATGAATCGGTTGAATTTCGGGGGGTGAGGGGGGCTTCTGTCATTGCGAGGAGGCCCCGGAGGGGCCGACGAAGCAATCTCGATGCTGCCTCCCTGCCCCGCTGCCCCGCCGTCTTCGTCCTCACCCCCTGTCCCCCTGTGACCCCGGCCCCCGGCTTTCGCCGGGGCAGGGTCGCCGGGGTCCACCATGTGGAGAGGGGGGACGTCAGGCCGCTGTCGAGGGTCGTTTTGCCCTGCGGGCGGCTGGGAGCCGCCTGATCCGCTGGATCGCCCGTGCCGTCGGTGCGTGCGCGGCCTGGTAGAGATCCCAGCACATCTGCAGGTTGAGCCAGAAGTGCGGCTCCATGCCAAATAGGCGCCCCAATCTGAGCGCCGTGTCCGGCGTCACGCCTCGCTTCCCATGGATGAGCTCGTTGACCCGGGGATACGACACCCCGATCTGCGCCGCGAGTTCCCGCTGGGTCATCTCGAACGGCTTGAGGAACTCCTCCAGGAGCATCTCGCCTGGGTGTGTCGGCGGGCGATGCGATGGTGTCAGAACCATGTGCGGTTTTCTCCTGGGGCCGCCACCCGATTCAGTGGTAATCCACGATGCCGACGTCTCGGGGCCCGGACTCCGTCCATTCGAAGCAAATACGGAACTGGTCGTTGATGCGCAGGCTGTGCTGGCCTGCCCGCTCGCCCCGCAGCGCCTCCAGATGGTTTCCCGGAGGGATCTTGAGGGAGTTCAGTGAGACCGCCGCGTGGAGCTGGTCCAACTTGCGACGCGCGACGGCCCAGAGCGGCCTGGGGCAGGCGCGGCGTGCCGCCTTGGTATCCCGGCCGTGGTACACGTCCTCTGTTCCGCCCGCCGCGAACGACCTGATCACGAGGCACGCTCTCGGGGAGAGCGAGCGGCGGTTGTATAACGAACATCGTTATATCGACGGCGTTCGGCAAGGGGATGGCGGATCATGGCCGGAAGAAATCTCGGCTGCCCGGATCCTTCCGCGGGATCGGCATCGCGCGACCATGCCCGCTTTCACCTCACCCACTGCCCCCGCGGTTTCTGTCATTGCGAGGACGCCCTCTCAGTCTGTCATTGCGAGGCCGCGCAGCGGCCGAAGCAATCCCGATCTCAGTTCAGTACCTCCGACACTTCTAGTTCCGCCGCCCGGCGGCGCTGTCGCTCGCTGGCGATCTTCCTCAGCTCCTCCAGTTCCGCCATCTTGGCCTCGAGCGGCGAGGCGTCCGTGGGAATGATGTCCGGTTCGTCGAGCGCGTCGATCTCGATGACAAGCATCTGGCACTCGTGGTCGTAGCCGGCGATCAGCCGCTCGTTGGCCCAGATTCTCCCCTCCCAGTGGGCGCGTGCCCCGGCCAGTTCTTCGATCCGCTCCCCGAAGCCGTGGGCATCGAGGCGCTGCATCCTGGCCGTGAGCTCCTCCAGCTTCTGCCTGGCCGCCTGGCAGGACCGGATATCCTCCCGTGCGGCGTTGCCGGCGGCCCACAGGGCCTTCTCCCGGTTGACGAGCGCCAACTGGCGCTCGAGCCGGGATCGCTGGCCGGGGGAGAGAACGTTGTGGGCGGCGTGGATCCTGAACGCCGCCGAGGCGATCCCGATCAGCAGGGGCATCAACAGCGTCACCGCGGGCTGGAACTCGGCGCCGGACATGATCATTCCAATCACAAGGTAGGCGAGGACCATCATCCAGAACCCGCGCCTGTACGCGCTCTCGTAGGCCTTCTTCGAGGGCTTCAGCAGGTCGAACCGCCGACAGATCTCATGGTCGAGCATCAGGGACTCTCCGGTTCAGTCATCCCGGCCCCCGGCTTTCGCCGGGGCAAGGTCGCCGGGGTCCATTCTCTTCTCATCTTCGCGCCTTGGTGTGACATTGTGCTCACGCGAAGCCGCGAAGCCTCTCGCCTCGCCACCCCGCCGCTTTCGCCTCACCCCCTGTCCCCCACCTTCTGTCATTGCGAGGCCACGGAGTGGCCGAAGCAATCTCGTCCTCACCCCCTGTCCCCCTCTCGCGTGCGCAGTCCTCACCCCCTGTCCCCCTCTCCACCATGTGGAGAGGGGGGACGCCCGGCTGACTCCGTCGGGTCGGCGTTCGGGCTGCTGAACTTTCGTGTCTCGTCGTCGAATCGCTGGAGGTATCGCTCGCGAAGGTCGGCCAGCTCCTGGGCGTAGGCCTTCAGGACGTGGGCGCGGAGGAAACCGGTGGCGATGCCCTGGCTCGGAATCCGTCGTGCGGCGCGCTCCACCGGATCGCTGGGGAGCCCGGCGACGGCGTCCTCGACCGCCTTGAGGATCTCCTTGATGGCCCGGAGGAGCGGCATCAGTTCGGTGCGATTGAGCCGGAGGGTGGCACCGGAGTCGGTGTCCTCGACCAGGAGCTGCACGTAAGGCCCGCCGAATCCGGACTCGGCAGCGTGGGCCGTGAGGCGGAATCGCTCGTGCTTCTGCACGGCTTCAAAGGACGGGACGGCCTTCATGGCGGGCCCTTTCGGTGGAGGTGGGGGGCGCACAGGGGTGCGCCCCTCGTCTCATTCGCGCATGGGTCCGGCCCGATGCATTGGGCCGGCCGGCTGGGCCACCGCGGGGTCCGGGTGGCGGACGGGTCAGCGAGCCGGAGCTCTCACCGTCGCTCTGCATGCTGGCCATCAAGGTAATGATGGGGTGTGACAACGGGTGATACCTTTGGAACAATTACGGCCGCGCCAAATCGGGATACGGTCGTAGTTCAGATGCTATCACCTCGCCGTGGCTACGGCAATCAAGTTTAACCACACGTCCCGATTCACATTACCCCATGCTCTGCCGGTACTCGCAGAAATTCTCGCTGCTCAATCGGTACCTCCGAGTCCAGCCGCCACCAGATCGTGATTGGCTTGTCACCTTCCCACCTCATGAACCTCAATGGCCCGCAATACACGAACGGTTGCGTCTCCCCCCCGCGCTTGGCTACAGGCCGTACAAACAAATGTACGCCAATCTTCCTGGCCTCGTGATCCGCGAGGCGACGACCCGGCTCGCTGTCACGGCTAGTCCGATTCTGACTCTGCCACCTAAACTGTCCGGGCGATATAAAGGCGTCGTCATACTTCTGCGTATCTGGCTGCCCGGTCTTGTCGAGAGTGACGAAGAGTAAGGTCAGCATATCACGCTCCACAACTCCCGATTGGCCTTCAAAGCCTCGAAACTCAAATCCGAAAAGCTTTGGCACACTAGCGCGAACATAGCTAGCCCAGAGACGGGGTCCCTGCGGCAGCTCTCCGCTAATGGGAGCCATGGAGTAGCCCTCGCCGCTCCTTGTGAATTCCACGGCTTGCGCCGTTCCGGGCAGACCAGCTTCAGGACCAAACCACCCCCGCAAAACATCAGATAGCACATTGGTTCCGCCCCCGGTTTCTTCGAGGACGTTTACCTCAATCTTTGCAAAGTTGGCCTGATAGTCCTTGCCCCCGATGGTGAGTTCGACCCATCCTTCGGGAATACCTGCCATCCTCTCTCTCGCTGGCAGAAACAGAATCGGCCGCTCGCCAGAACGTGACACTCGACAGATGATCCGCTCGGCCCCGCCCCCGTTGCCGACCCGGCGCAAATACACCGCCAGCCTCCACTCCACGAGCTCCCGGACGAGATCCTGAAAGGCCTCCCGTAAGACAGGCTCGATCGTGAACGCCGTGCTGAAGTTCAAGCCATCATACTTGAAGTAGGACACTTCGCCCGTACCTCGCCCTTCAGTCCATGCCTTGATTGGGTTCTCCTCGAGCAGCCTCCGGAGCTCCGTACGCTCGCCGAGAACGGAGCCAAACTCTGTTCGAACTAAGGCATATCGGCGAGCCACCTCAATTACTCGCTCTTCAAGTCGTTCCACCCCAATTGTGCCAGGAAGCGCATCCTCCATCAACATCGCCAAGAGCACGACCATCTTAAAGCTCTTGGTCATTGGAGTGGTCTCCAAGACCTCCAAGAACTGGCCAAGTCGTTGGTGTACTTCGCCCTGCTCACTCGAGAAGTCGCCCATCGTCCGGACGAAACTCAGCCAGGATGCGTGGGCGGGACGCGCTGCCTTTGGGTCGTAGCCATCGTGGTAGGCCTCGACCGCCGTGGGGCGGATGCCGTGAATTCCCCGATATTCGAGGTAGTAGGTGCGCAGGCGCTCGCCTGGCGGCGACCGACGGAGCAGTTTCAGGAGTATGTCCTTGGCTTCGAGATCGTAGGTTACGGAACATCCGGGTGGAAGCTCGAAGGTCCCGGCCTCAAGGCTCTGCAGGGCGTAGGAAATATCTCCGTCCCCGGCGCCCAGCTGTAGCAGGGTCCGTGGCTTCACCAAGAATGAGCGGTGATTGCCGATATAGTCGATGACCTTGAGCTGCTTCCCGGGTAACCAGCGGAGGCCTCGACCGAATTGCTGCAGCCAGAGGATCTCAGACTCTGTCGGCCGCAGCATCATGACCGTATCAACTTGCGGGAGGTCCACCCCCTCGTTGAACATGTCGACGGCAAAGAGCACATCGAGCTCGCCGGCGTTCAACTGCTCCAAGGAGTGGGCCCGTGGAGCGCTCTGCTCTCCCGCGTGGACCGCCACGGCGCGGAGCCCACTGTGCCGGAAGAACTCAGCCATGAAGTTGGCGTGGAGCTGTGAGACACAGAACGCCAGGGTCCTTGTCCCAGCTCGAGCCCGAAACTGCTCCAAAGCGTTTTGGGCACGCTCTTGGGTAGCTACCGCCTTGGTGAGCGCTTCCTCATCAAAGCGGGTGCTGCGCCACGGGATGTTCTCGTAATTGACAACGTCTGGGACGCCGAAATAGGCGAACGGAGAGAGCAGCCCACGGCGAATGCCCTCCACCAAGTCACACCGATAGATCAGCGTTTCGCCGCACAAGGCAAGCAAATCTCCGCCGTCGGTGCGCTCTGGAGTCGCGGTGAGTCCGAGGAGGAACTTGGGTTTGAAATGCTCGATCAGTCGTCGGTAGGTGCGAGCCGCAGCGTGATGGAACTCATCCACTATGATATAGTCAAAGTGGTGAGGGTCAAACCGGTTCAGATGTTCAACCTTGCTGAGGGTTTGAACAGAGGCGAACAGTACATTCGCCTCCGGCACCTTGTCCGTCCCAGTATAAACGCCGAGTCGAGCAGAGGGCCGGATGGCCCGGAAGGTCTTCATGGCTTGGCCGAGTATCTCCTCACGATGTGCCACGAACAGGATCCGGGCGAATTCACCGCGCGCGCTGTCGAATGCGCTTAGCCAGGTCTTGCCCAACCCGGTAGCTAGGACGACGAGGCCTGCGGCCGCTCCTTGTGCCCGGATCCCTTCCAAAGCTGCCAGCGCCTCGCGCTGGACTTCGTGCGGAACAGGAATAACTGGTGGCGCTTCGGGTAGGACGCCGGCCGGAATGACGGTGGCCGGTGCGCGCCTCCTTCGGTAGGCCTCCACCCAGGCTGCGTCCAAAGACCGAACGTTGGGGTGCGCAAAAAGTGATTCAAAGCTAGCCAGCACCTCTCCAAAGCCGGCCTGATCTCTGGAAGGGATTACGCGGTAGTTCCACTCGAGCCCCTCCTTGAGCGCCGTAGCGCTCAGGTTCGAGCTGCCAATAAACGCGATTCCTCCTAGCACCCCTTGGTGGGCGATATAGGCCTTCGGATGGAAGCTCATCCCGGCGCATTCGAATACGCGTAGGTGGACATTTCCCGTGAGATCGGTAAGCCGCAATAACGCGTCAGGATCGCTGACACCGAGGTAATCTCCCGTGAGGAGTCGCAAGCGGCCGCCTCGCGCGAGTACATCCTCCAAGTATGGCTGCAGCAGCCGCACACCGCTTTCCATAGTGAACGCAACAGCGATATCCACGTCGCTCGCCCGGTCCAGATGCCCGACAAGATGGGGGAGCAGTGGATCTTCAGCGCCGCCAGTAACGACAGCGCGCCCGTGCGGAACCTGGCCGATCCATTCGGGCGGGGCTACGGTCGGCATGGTGAGGTAGTTGGCTCTATGGGGACGGACTTGCCGTACGCCACCACGTGGGTCCGCAACATCCCCTGCAAACCGGGGGATGACGTGGAGGTGCAGATGGAACACCGTCTGACCCGCCGCGGCACCGATGTTGAGGCCAATATTGTATCCATCCGGGCGATAGGACTTCTCGACCTCCTGCTTCACTGCATTGATCGCCCTTACGATGGCATCCTGCTCGTGGCGCCCGGCGGCAAACCAGTCTCCGACATGGCGTCGGGGGATTATCAATGCGTGACCAGGCGAGACTGGGAAGGCGTCCCAAAGACCCAGCACTAAGTCGTCAGCGTAGAACACCGCTTCGGGATTCGGCTGGCAGAACGGACAGCTCGGGTTACTCATGAATGCAGTACCGAACGTTCGCGGTCCACAATCTCCATGACCCCAATCAGGCCGGCCGAACGACACTCGGCACAACGCCACCCTGAAACTCGGCGGGCCGCCCAGCGCACACTTTGACAGACGGGGCACCTATGCTCGAACCGAAAGGCCCCCCGGTGAGTGGCAGGTAGCTGAAGGGTATGAGTTGACCGATGAAGGAGGCTCATACTGGGGGTATGCCCGACTGCCCGGACCAGTGCCGCCCACTCCTTTCCGTGAGGGGCGATCGCCCCGCCATAGAGTAGGAAGGCCGCCACATGGGCCGCTTCGTGGCAGAGCACTGGCGCCAACTGGCTCGTCGGAGCGGACCGGAGCGCCGCGCTCAAAACAATCTTGCCACGAACGGGGGTACACTTGCCGAGGGTGTGCCGGAGACGCTGGCTGAATGTCACTGTCACGCCGTCCTCCAGGCCTGGCAGCCCCCATTTGCGTGCCCAAGCACGAAGAAGCCTTGTGGCGGGGGCTCTGGTCAGTCGAGGCCTATTCGCCATTGGCTTGAGGACCTCTTTCAGCGAGAAAGAGGGCGAACTGATGATCGCTTGGTGCCAGCGGAAGCTTTACAAGGTCTGCGTACGACACCCATGCCAACGAGGAATGCTCAAGACATGTCGGCTCGCCAGTGATCTCAACATGGTGGAACTCGATTACGAACTGCGAGCCAGGATCTTGGATTGCGAAGAGCTGTTCACCAACTGAGTGAACCTGGACCGCCAATTCCTCGGCGAGTTCGCGGCGCGCAGCGTCGAGAATTGTCTCCCCAAGTTCGAGCTTTCCACCGGGAAATTCCCACATCCCACCATGGCGCTTGTGCGCTGGACGCTCGCACACCAGCACGCGAGCATCGCGGCGGATGACCGATGCAACCACGCGGACAGTCTGCAATTGTGAGCTCCGGCGATTGATCACCCAAACATTGTCAGCGAGCCCCGTCTCGACAAACAACCGAATACACTAGGAGGCCCCTCTCGGGGCCCCCTCGCCCACCCTATGCTAGTAGAGTGGTGTGACAATCGGGTCTGCGCCAGACCCGGATCCCGCCCCTCACCTCACCCACATTCACTGAACCCGCACACGTGGCACTTCATGCACCCCTCGGCGTATTCCAGCTGGGAACCACCCACATTCACTAAACCCGCACACGTGGCACTTCATGCACCCCTCGGCGTACTCCAGCTGGGAGCCGCAGTCGGGGCAGGCGCCGGCCATCGGCTCGTGATGGCTCATCATCTCGAACTGCTGCGCCCCCTGGGTGACCTTCACCGTCGGCGCCACCTCGGCCTGGGCCGCCGTGCCCGGGATCAGCTCCTGCTGGATGCCCTGCTTGTCCTGCATCCACTTCTCGATGGCAATGCCCACCGCGTCCGGCACCGAGAGCACCTTGTGGGTGCCGAGGCCGATGGTCCGGTCCGAGCTGATGCCGCGGAGCTGCCGGTGGATCTCCTTCATCGGGATCCCTGAGCGGAGCGCCAGGCTCACCAGCCGGCCCATCGCCTCCACGTCCGCCATGAGGGCCCCGCCGGCCTTGCCGAGGCTCATGAACACCTCGAACGGCTGGCTCGCGGTCGTCTTCCGTGATGGTCACGTAGAGCGTGCCCAGCGGCGTCTCCACCCGGCGGGTGGTGCCCTTCAGGGCCTCCGGCCGCGAGCGCTTCTGCCGGCGCTGCAGGTTCTCGGCCTCCAGGTCGTGCACCATCTTCCGCAGCCGTTCATTCTCGGCCCGGATCTCGGCCAACTCGCCCATCAAGTCGGCCTGATCAACCACCGAGCTTCCCCGCGTCCCCGCTTCCCCGCCCACAGGCGCGAGATCGGACCTTGCCACTGAGGAACCAGTGCTGAGCGCCTGTGCGTGGACCTTCTGGGCCGTTGCGCCGGTCGACAAGCACCTGCATGTCACGGCGATGCCGTCCCGATAGACCGTCACGCCCTTGCAGTTCAGGTGGTACGCGAGGCGGTAGATCTCCTCGACGTACGCCTCGGTGGCGTCGTGGGCAAAGTTGCAGGTCTTCGAGATGGCGCTGTCGTTGGCCTCCTGGAAGCCGGCCTGCATCCGGATGTGCCACTCCGGCTTGATGTGATTGGCCGTGACGAACACCCGCTGCCACTTCTCCGGCACTTCCTCGAAGTTGATGTGCCCCGCCTCGGCAATGCGGGTCATCAACGCCTCGGAGTACCACCCCTCCCGCTTGGCAATGGCCACGAAGTCTTCGTTCACGTCCGGCATCAGCACGCCGGCCTGGTTCCGCATGAACGCCACCGCAAAGAGCGGCTCGATCCCGCTGCTGCAGCCGGCAATGATGCTGATGGTGCCGGTGGGCGCCACGGTGGTGACGTTGCAGTTGCGGAGCTTTCGCATCGGGCGGACGCGCTCTCCCTTGGGGCCGCGGGCGCAGGTGGCGTCGGGACCCCAGATGCTCTTTTCCCACTCCGGGAAGGGGCCGCGGATGGCCGCCAGCCGCTCCGACTCCACCTTGGCCTCGTTGTCCACGAAGGCCTGGACCCGGGCGCCGAGCGTGCACGGCCTCCTCGGAGTCGTAGGGGATGCCGAGCTTGATCAAGACGTCCGCCCAGCCCATGACGCCCGAGCCCGATGCGGCGGATCCGCTGGGCCAGGTCGGTGATCTCGGGCAGCGGATAGGCGTTGGCGTCGATCACGTTCTCGAGGAAGTGGCTCGAGAGGTGGACGGCCTGCCGGAGCCGGTCCCAGTTGAGCGAGCCGTTCTCGACGAAGACGCCGAGGTTGATCGAGCCGAGGTTGCACACGTCGTACGGGAGCAGCGGCTGCTCGCCGCAGGGGTTGGTGGCCTCGTAGGCCCCCAGGTGCGGCACCGGGTTGTAGTAGTTGGCCTTGTCGATGAAGAACACCCCCGGCTCGCCGGTCTTCCAGGCGCCGTGGATGATCTTTTCCCAGACCTCGCGCGCCCGGAGCTTGCCCACCACCGCCTTGCTCCGCGGGTGGAAGAGCTCGTACTCGGCGTCCTGCTCCACCGCCGTCATGAAGGCGTCGGTGATGGCCACCGAGATGTTGAAGTTGGTGATCTTGGTGGTGTCCGACTTGCACTCGATGAAGTCGAGGATGTCGGGGTGGTCCACCCGGAGGATGCCCATGTTGGCGCCCCGGCGGGTGCCGCCCTGCTTCACGACTTCCGTGGAGGCGTCGTACAGGGACATGAACGAGACCGGGCCCGAGGCCACGCCCATGGTGGAGCGCACCACGTCGTTCTTGGGCCGGAGCCGGCTGAAGTCGAAGCCGGTGCCGCCGCCCGACTGGTGCACCAGCGCCATGGCGCGGAGGGTGTCGTAGATGCCGTTCTTGCCGTTGGAGAGGTTGTCCTCCACCGGCAACACGAAACAGGCCGAGAGCTGGCCCAGGGGCCGGCCGGCGTTCATGAGAGTGGGGCTGTTGGGCATGAACTCGCGGTGCGCCATGGAGCGGTAGAAGGCCGTGGCCAGCTCCTCGATGGCCCCGCTGGAGGCGCCGTACTTCTTGTCGGCACCGGCAATGGTCCTCGCCACACGCCAGAAGAGGTCCTCGGACGCTTCCACCGGCTTCCCGGCGTCGTCCTTGATCAGGTAGCGCTTTTCGAGGACGGTCAGGGCGTTCGGGGACAGGTCGAGCGCGCCCCGCGGCGAGGTTTGAGTCATGCAGGCCCCATCCCTTCATATGAAGGGAAATTTTTGGTGGTTCGGAATGTCTCTAGAAGATAACGGGACAGTACCGAAGAGTGGGATGCAAAGTAGGTGAAACGATGATGCGAAGCAATCGTCAAAAAAAGCCCGCAGTGACGGGCAAATCAGGTGTTAACATCACAAAGATGATGGCGAGGAATTGGGCGGCATGACACCGATTCAATGTCATCCCGGCGAAGGACTCCGTCATCCCGGCGCAACCCCGCTGTCATCCCGGCGAAAGCCGTTCTGTCATCCCGGCGAAAGCCGTTCTGTCATCCCGGCGAAAGCCGGGATCCAGTTGTGCCGGAACGCTGGACCCCGGCTTGCGCCGGGGTGACGATCGTGCGCCGGGGTGACGATTCGTGCGCCGGGGTGACGATTCGTGCGCCGGGGTGACGAACGTGGCGGCGCCTCCCTTCTGTCATTGCGAGGCCACGGAGTGGCCGAAGCAATCTCGATTGCCGCTTCCAAGGCCGAGATTGCCTCGTCGGCCCCTGCGGGGCCTCCTCGCAATGACAGAACCGTGTCACACCACCGGATATTTCCCCGCCCGGTGGTCCTTGGCCTGATCCACGTAATGCTGCCAGGTGGACGTAATCCGTTCGGCCAGATCCGGCGTCACCTGCCGCACAATGCGCCCCGGCACGCCCATCACCAGGCTGCCCGGCGGCACCTGCATCCCCTCCGGCACCACCGCTCCCGCTGCCACGACACTGCCCTTCCCGATCCTGACGCCATTCAGCAGCACGCTCCCCATCCCGATCAGGCATTCGTCTTCCACCGTGCAGCCGTGCAGGATGGCCCGGTGCCCCACCCCCACCCGCTCGCCAATAGTGCACGGAAAGCCGGCGTCCACGTGCACGATCGTCCCGTCCTGAATGTTGGTCCGGGCCCCGATCACGATCGGCGCCATGTCACCCCGGACCACCGAGGTGTACCAGACGCTCGATTCGGCCCCCAGGGTCACGTTCCCCATGACGACGGCGGTGGGCGCCACGTAGGCGGTCGGATGGATGGTCGGCACGCGCAATCGTCGCTCGGCGGCTCAGGGGCGGACCGGCTCGAGCCGGACCTGGGTCCAGCCGACCACCGGCTGGCCCGACTTCTGGGCGGGGGTCCACTTCATCTGCATGGCGTAGGCGCTGGCCAGGTCGTTGAACCGCGCATCCTCCGAGGGCCGGAGCATCGCCACCTCGGCGGTGGTCCCGTCCACATTCACCTTGACCGCCAGGAAGACCGGCCCCGGCAGCGTCGATCTGGTCCGCCGGCACCGGCACCCGCGGCGGCGCCACCGGCAGGGGACGCACATCCCAGCAACTCTTGTCCCGGTTGTAGCCAGGGCCCGGCTTGTCGCAGGTGGGCGCCGGCCCACCCCCCAATCCCAGCCGCTGCAGGATCCGCTGCCGGGGCCGCATCGGCTCCCCCAGCTTGGTCAGCTGCGGCGTGAAGACCAGCTCCTCCCCCCCCTTGATGTCCAGCGTGTCGGCGTAGAACACGTAGAGCGGCGCCGAGATGGCCACCGTGTGCATCCCGGCCGGGAGCGGAATCGGGGTCTGGGTGGGGGCTTTGTCGTCGACCATGACGCTGCTCCCGGCAGGCAGGCCGACGATTCTGAGCGCCCCCGAGTCGGTCGGGGCGCCTGCCGGAGGCGGGGAAGCGGGGACGCGGGGAGGGTTGGCCGAATCGGCGGGGACGCGGGGAACCGTAGAAGCCGTCGAATCCCGCTTCCCTGTATCCGGCTCCGTCCGGAGCGTATCCGCCTTCAGGGTGTCCCGCTTGGTCGAATCGGTCACGGTCGCAATGGGCGCGCTCGGCTCCCCTCCCCGCTTCCCCGCATCCCCGCCTAGCCAAACCGCGAGCGGCCCATACCCGAGCTTGCCACCTAGGGCCAGGGCCCCGGCCGCGAGCAGGACGGCGACAAGCAGCCATCCGAAACTCCCCTTCGATTCGCGGCCCCGGAGCGCCGAGGCGCGCTGCATCGCCGGCCGCCGCGGGCCGTCGGGACCGGCGTCCACCGCCGGGATCGGCGTGGTGGGTAGCGCCGCGATCCGTTCCCGCGTGGCTCCCGAAATCCGCTTGGGCGCCGCCGGACGGCCTTCGATCTCCTCGACCAGGTCCTCGCCGGTCTGGAACCGGTCGGCCGGGTCCTTGGCGATCATCCGCTTGATGATGGCGTAGAGCCGCCGCTCGTCGGCGGTGTTGAGCACCGGCTCCGGGATCGGCTCCATGATGTGCTTGTAGCCGATGGAAAAGCTGTCCTCGCCCTCGTACGGCACGGCGCCCACCAGCCCCTGGTACGCCACGACGCCCAGGGAATAAATGTCGCTCCGGCCGTCGGTCTCCTGGGCCCGCGCCTGTTCGGGGCTCATGTAGTGCGGCGTGCCGATGGACATCCCCGTCCCGGTGAGCCGCTGGCCGCTCGCCGCCTTGGCGATCCCGAAGTCGGTGATCACGCAGGCGCCGTGCTCGTCGAACATGATGTTGTCGGGCTTGATGTCGCGGTGGACGATGCCCTTCCCCGCCGCGTAGTTGAGCGCGCGGCCCGACTCCACCAGCACCCGCCGGATCTCCGACGGCGTCATCCGCCCCCCGTCCTTCAGCACCGACGAGAGCGAGCCCCCGCGCAGGTACTTCATGACGAAGAAGATGACCTGCCCGGTGCGGCCGACCCGGTAGATCGGGATGATGTTGGGATGTTCGAGCTGGGCGGCAGTGCGGGCCTCGCGCTGGAACCGTTCGACGAACTCCGCGTCGAAGGCGAGGCTGAACGGCAGGACCTTGACGGCGACTTCTCTATCGAGCGCCTTTTCCCGGGCCCGGAACACGATGGCCATGCCGCCGCGGCCGAGTTCCTCGAGGATCTCGTATTCGGTGCCGAGGGCGTCGCGGACGAGCTCCGTCTCGGAGACCTCGCCCATGGCCACCGAGCGCGCATCGTGGCCACCGCTCACCCGGGCCCCGCAGAGGGGGCAGGCGGTCCAGGTGTCCTCCAGCTTGTGCCCGCAGTGCGCGCAGTGCATGGGGATGGAAGTTACAGAGAGGCAGGGAGGCGGGGAAGGCAGTGGGGCGGCAGGGCAGGCACCGTCACCCCGGCGGAAGCCGGGGTCCAGCGTTCCGGCACAACTGGACCCCGGCTTTCGCCGGGGTGACGACCGACTGGCAGTCCCTCCCGGCTTTCGCCGGGGTGACGACCGACTGGCAGTCCCTCCCGGCTTTCACCGGGGTGACGAGCAGGAGCTACGGGTCTACGACGACGAACTGCTGCGAGCGCTTGTCGCTGAACCCGTCCGGCCGGGTCACCGTCACCACCATGGTGTAGCTCCCCGCCTTGAGCTTGCTGAGCGACACGTCGCGGAGGAGCCGGTCCACCTGTCCCGCCGACGGCTCCTCGAACTTGAAGGTCATCGCCGAGCCGCCGCCGAAGAGGCCACCGCCGCTCCCCTTCTTGACGGCGACCTCGGTCTTGAGCGTCATCCCGGGCGCGGCGCCGTAGACCTCGTAGTACACCTGCATGTCCTCGCCCCGGTGGAAGGCCTGGAGCGGGTTGATGAAGACCGTGTCCTCGGGCGACGCGACCCAGGCCAGGTTGTTGGCCCGGCGGCCCAGGACCAGGTCGCTCACTCCCAGCCGCGGGTCGTTGCTGACCCGAACCGTATCGGTGGGGAACACCACCCCCAGCTCCTCCGCCTCCTGCAGCATCACCCGGTAGCGGTGGACGCCCGGCGGCACGTGGACCTGGGCCCGGCCGACCAGGTGCTCGGTGGTCGGGATCGGCGTGCGGGAGAGGAAGAACCGCGTGGTGTCGATGGCCGCGACCGACCGCCCCGCGGAGTCGAGCGCCACGAACCGGAGGCGGATCGGATAGACCTGCCCCCTCGGCGTCGTGATGGCGATGAGCGCCGAGCCCGGGACGGCGTAGGCCACCTGCACCAGGGCGCCCGCGGAGTCGTGCCCCACCGCCAGGACCTGGACCTTGGCGTTGAGGGTGTGCGCAAAGTGCAGCTCGTAGCTGTCGGTCGTGGTGCCCACTTCCATGCTCTTGCGCCCGCTGGCCCGCTCCTCCGACAGGTAGCGCCCGACCGAGCCGCTCCCGGCTCCCTTCAGCTTGGTGTAGACCGGCGAGAGGTTCTCGCGGGACGACAGCAGCCGCTCGGTCGCGGGGTTGAAGGCGAGCGGCGTGTCGCTCCCCTCCAGCTGCACCGCCGTGGAGTAGCCCAGGATGTCCAGCAGGCTCTCGACCAGCTTGTAATCCTGCACGTCCTCCCGCGACACGAAGTTGAAGATGAGGTCCCCGTCGGGCCGGGCGTACCGCCAGGTCTCGTTGGGTTCGACGTCGGCCCCGGTGAGCGAGGCGCGGTCGGTCGGGTCACCGTGCTTGAGGTAGATCATGCCGCGGTCGTCGAACTCGGTGCTCCCCGAGTGGTAGATCTCCTCGATCTGGTAGTGCCGGTTGGTGCTGGCCAGCATGAAATTGCGGCGCACGTAGTAGAGCCGCCGGTAGTGCTCCTTGAGCCGCTCGTTGGTGCTCCGGAGGCTCGCGCGGTCGCGGCCGTTCCAGAACTGCTCCAGCCAGCCGACCCGCCCGGCGCCCGCGGCGGTGTCGAATTCCGCCAGTTCCACCGGCGAAGCGATGTACGCCAGGTCCTTCCGGTAGAGCGGCACGCTCAGCGTGTCGTCGAAGGCCGCCCCCTCGTAGTAGTGCTTGGCGCCCTGGTCGAGCCCCACGCCGAGTTGCGTCCGCGCCAGCTCGAGGAAGCCCAGCCCCTGGTCCCCGCCCGACGCCAGGTAGCCCTCGAAGGCGGCCTGCGAGGAGTCGGGGTCGCCGACCTCGCGCTCGACCCGCCCGCGCGCCAGGAGCACCTCGGGGTTCCTGGCCGCCGATGTGCTGGCCGACAGGCGGAGGGCGTCGAGCGCCACGTTGAGGCGAATGTTGACCCGCTGGCGCAGGGCGGTGTTGGCCAGTTCGACCAGGCCCTGGACGAAGCTCGGGTCCACCACGGCCGACTGCGCGAAGTCGTGGGCCGACTTGGCCAGGGCGTCCTTCCCGAACATGGACTTGAGGCCGGTGACCAGGGCGATCGGCGTGTCGCCGATGCCGAGTTCGGCGAGGCCGAGGCCGTACCAGGCATAGGGCCAGGTGGGCTGGAGCTGGGAGGCCCACTCGAACTCCGAGGCGGCGTCGTCGTAGTGGGGAGTGCCGACCAGGTCGCCGAAGCGGAGGGAGAGGAAGCCGAGGTGGAGGTGCAGCATCGCGTTGTCGCGATCGGCCTTGGCGTCGATGATGCCGAGCCGCTCGCGGCGGAGCAGCATGATGGTGTCGGTGATCTGGGAGAGCGTGTCGCGCCAGGCCTCGAGCTCGGCCCGTTGGTCGGGCGACTGGGCCCGCGCCGGGGAAGCCAGGAGTACGAGCAGCCCGACCACGGCTCCGGCTCGAAACCAGCGGGGCGGCGGGGCAGCGGGGCAGTGACGACTGGTGCGGTGAAGAGTCATGAGCCTAAGCGTTGGGAGGTCTCGTGGAGGAGACGCCCGAGCGGCTGGAGTATTCACACCGTCCGTCACCCCGGCGCAAGCCGGGGTCCATCTGCACTGGATTCCGGCTTTCGCCGGAATGACGCGGCTGCTACTTCCCCGCTTCCCCGCCTATTTCCCTACCGCGTTCAGATACCCGACGATCCCCGCGTAGACCCCCGCCGCGTACATCTTTTGTCCCACCGGCAGCCGCAGCGCGGCCTCCTGCTCCGGGATCGCCATGAACATCCCCTCGGTCAGGATGGACGGCATCCAGGTGGGGCGGACCAGGGCCAGGTCGCCCCGGCCCACGCCCAAGTCCCGAAGGCCCAGCCGCTGGACCAGCGCGGCGTCGGCGGCCCGCGCCAGCGGGGCGCTCCGGGGCTGGTTGTAGAAGACGCTGGTGCCGCTGTTGGTAAAGGGGTTCACCCCGTCTGGCAGGGCGTTGTTGTGGATCGAGATCAGGAGGTCGGCGTTGACGCTGTCGGCAAAGATGGGCCGCGAGGCGAGCGAAACCGGCACGTCGGCGGTGCGGGTCATGATGACCTGCGCCCCGCCCTTCTCGAGCAGCGTCCGGAGCTCCAGCGCCACGGCCAGGTTGGCCTCGGCTTCGCGATACCCGGTCGGGCCGGTGGCGCCGCCCGGCGGATGTCCGGCGTCCACCACGATCCGGAGCCCCTTGAGCGGGTGCAGCTTGTCGATGGCCGGCGGCCGCCGGACTTCCAGCAGCAGGTCGCTCCGGTCCCAGCGGGTCCGGTAGCCCCAGACCGGCTTGGCCAGGTCGAGCGTGATGGTGACCTCGTCCGCCGTGGGCTGGGCCCAGGTCATCCGCTTCACCAGCGAATCGCCGCCGCCGTAGCGCATCCAGTCCACGTTCCCGGTGGCGGAGTAGATCCGCACCGTGATCGACGACTCCTCCTCGGTGACCTGGAAGGGCACCCGCATGTTGAGCGGGATCCGGAGCGTGGCGCTCTGGGGCGCCGAGCTCAGCACCACCGAGCCGACGGTGGCGGCGAGGGGCGGCGTGAACACCGGGAGCGGATGCGCGTCGGCCACGCCGACCCACGCCACCGAGGTGGCCGAGAGCTGGAGCCGCAGGTCGCCGTTGAGGCGGCCGGAGACGTTGGCGCGGGTGCCGTTCGGGAAGAACCAGTTGTAGGTCGCGCCCGGCGTGGCCCGCCCGACGCTGAGCCGGTCGGTGTTGCCGACCCGCGCCGTGTCGTCGTCCAGCTCGATGACCGACGGCAGGCTGTCGAGCAACGCCACCCGGAGCGGCCAGCGGGCCCGCACCGTGTCGGCTCCCTTGATGGCCTCGATGATGACGCCCCCGGTGTCGGCGGCGGCGGCCGCCCGGCGGCAGCGCGGGCATCCCGTCGCCCGCGGCTCCGCGCCGAGGAGGGGGCCGGGATCGGCGCCGATGGCGCGGCCGCGGAGCAAGCCCACGTAGCGGTCGGCCTTTACCGGCCGGTCGAGGTTGGCAGTGTCGCGGTCGAAGGCGCGGACGCCCCACGGCACCTCGTCGTACCCGAGCGACGCAACCAGCGGGACCGCTGATCCGTCAGGCAATAACAGGCGGACCTCCGACCCCTCGGCGGCGCGCACCGAGAGCGGGAGGTACTCGTTGTCGGGCCACCAGACGCGTCCCCGGGGCCGCATGGAGAGGGTGTCGATCCAGAGCGGCCCGGTGGGCGGCTCGGCGCGGACCGCTCGGCGCACCGGGTAGACCAGCGAGTCCTTCTGGCCGCTGGGCCGGAAGGCCACCAGCTTGAAGTCGATGACGGTGTCGTTCGGGAACGGCACCCACGCCACGAAGGCGCCGTTGGGCCAGACGTGCACCGTGTCGCCGTTGATGGTGAGCCGCGCGTCGCCGGTGCCGGTGCTGCCGAGGAGGAAAGAGGTGGCGCCGGCGTCCACCACGTCGGTCGGCGCCGGATACACCACATTGAGCTTGATCGGCCCCGTCACCCTGGCGATCGGCGGCAGGCGTCCGGTGTTGGGATCGAGCGGCTTGGGCGGCCGCTTGGCGGCGGCGGCCTTGGGTTTCGGCTTGGTCGCGGGCTTGCCCTGTTGCGCGGCAACTGGCGCGGCCATTGCAACGAGGATCATGAGGAGCGCGGCGAGGCGGCGGATCATGGGGCGGAAGGTACTCCCAAAACACGAGTTACGACAAGATTGACCTCCCTTCGGGGGCGACCTAGATTCCGCCGTCCCCCCACCACTTCGGTCCGGAGCGCCACCAACGTGCCATTCCGCGTCGCCCGCCGGGCCTTTCACCACTCGGAATCGTGACTCTGCCTCCCGTCCTGGTGACCGTGGCCGGCAAGACCGACCTGGGCCGCACCCGCGACCATAACGAGGACACCTTCCTCGTGGCCGACCTGAGCACCGGCGACGCCAGCCTGTCGCCGGCGCGGGACGCGCACCCGGTGGGGCCGCGCGGCTCGCTGTTCATGGTGGCCGACGGGATGGGCGGCGCCGCGGCGGGCGAGGTGGCCAGCGCGCTCGCCAGCGAGGCGATCTACGACCACCTCCGCACGACCTGGAGCCAGGACCACGCCGCGACGCCGCAGCAGTTCGCCTTCCGGGTGCGGGAGGCGGTGGAGGAGGCCAACCGGCGGATCCATACCTATGCCATCGAGCACCCCGACGTCCGGGGCATGGGAACGACGGTGACGGTGGCGGGCGTCTTCGGCCACGATCTCTACCTCGCCCAGATCGGCGACAGCCGGGCCTACCTCGTGCGCCGGGGGCAGGCCACCCAGCTCACCAAGGACCAGTCGCTCACCCAGCGGCTGGTGGACGCCGGCGAACTCACCGAGGAGGAGGCCGAAAAGAGCGAGCGGCGGAACATCATCCTCCAGGCGCTCGGTCCCGAGCCGCAGGTGCGGGTGGACCTGACCTACGAGGAACTCCGCCGCGGCGACCTCCTCATCCTCTGCTCCGACGGATTGAGCGGGCAGGTCAAGCGCGAGGAGTTCGCCGAGCACGCCGTCCGCCTGACCGACCTCGACCAGCTCTGCAGCGCGCTCATCGACCTGGCCAACGGCCGCGGCGGCCCCGACAACATCACCGTGGTGGCGGCGCGCTTCGAGGGCGCGGGGCTGCAGGAACCGGAGGCCACCGCGCAGGAGCCGGGCTACCATGTGTTCGCGCTTCCGGGCGACACGCCGATGGAGGAGAACACCTCCACCGGATTCCGCACCGGGGAAATCAGGTCGGTCGCGCGCAGCGCACCCGTCCCCGTCCCCGTCCCGGTGCGCCCCCGCCCGCCGGTCGGGAAGATCACCGTCATCATCATGTTCGTCGCGGTCCTTCTCTACTTCCTGCTCCGCCGATGAACCCGCGGCTCGCCATCATCTCCGGCGGTCGTGCCGGCGCCGTCGAGAAGCTCACCGGCCCGATGACCAGCATCGGCCGTCACCCCACCTGCGCGGTGCGGCTCGATCCCGACCACGACACGGAAGTCTCCACCCGGCACGCCGTGATCCAGCGGGTGGACGACGGTTACACCATCCGGGACCTCGGCAGCGTGCACGGTACCTTCGTGAACGGCAACCAGGTGTCCGGCGCCCACCCGATCGCCGACGGCGACGTCATCCGGCTCGGCGCCTCGGGACCGGAGCTGCAGTTCCAGCTCTCCGACGAAGGCCCCCTCGCCGTGCCGAGCCTCGCCGCGACCCACGTGGACATGCCGGTGCCGCGCATCAGCTCCGCGGAACTCACCAAGGTGCTCGAGGACGCGGAGGCCGCACGCGCCGCACACGAAGCCGCCAAGGCGGAGCGGCGGAAGCTGCTGATCCGGCGGGTCGTCCTGGTCGCGGCGGGGCTGGTGCTCGCGACGGCCGCCACGATCGGCTGGCGGATGTACACCACCCGGCAGGCCGAGGCGGCGGCGCTCAAGTTCAATCTCGACCGGGCCGACAGCCTGATGGCCACCGTACAGGGCGTCGCGGTGAGCGCCCCCGCCATGCGCGGCGCGCTGGACTCCGCCCGCGCCGACGCCGGCCGCCTCCGCGCGACGCTTCAGCAGGTGGGCCGAGATCCCGACGCCGCTGCGCCGGTGCTGACCGGCCTCGACTCGGCCATCGCCCGGGCAGAGGAGGTAGCGGCGGCCGGCCGGTTCGACCCGGTCGCCATCGCGGCGCCGAGCCAGGCGGCAGTGGGGCTGGTGGTGGCGCAGTTCGCCGACGGGAGCAGCACCCAGACGACGGGATTCGCCGTGCGGCGGGACGGAACCGGCGGGGTGCTCCTGACGACGAAGGCGGCGCTGGTCAACGCCGCCGGCGAGCAGGCCGTCAGCGTGATCGTGGTATTCCCCGGCGCGGCGCAACCGCTGCCGGCGCGGATCCTCGCGCTCCACAGCAAGGAAGACGTGGCGCTCCTCCGGCTGCAGCAGAAGGGCGGCGTGCCGATCGTGCCGGCGCTGGGCTACAAGGAGCCGCCGGTCGGCCAGGGTGAGCCGGTGTCGGTGGTGGGCTATCCGCCGCCGGTGGAGCTTCCGCCCAACGGCGACTGGAAGAAGTCGACCCTCAGGCCGGTGGCCGTGACCGGCACCGCCGTGAAGGTGTCGAAGGGTTTCCTGATGATCGACGGATGGGGCTCGGTGCTCTCGCCGGGGACCCCGGTCATCGCGCCCGACGGCTCGGTGGCGGGGATGATCTCCTCCGCGACCCCCGCGGCGGGCGGCCGGCAGTACGACGCGGTGCCGGTGCAGTTTGCGCTGGAGCTGCTGGATCAGCTGCAGTAGCACCGCAGTCCACACCCCCTGTCCCCTCTCTCGCGCAGTCCTCACCCCCTGTCCCCCTCTCCACCATGTGGAGAGGGGGGACGTGTAAGCAGCTACCGACCGAGCGACCCGCACGCGTTCGCCTCACCCCCGGTCCTTCTCTCTCGCGCAGTCCTCACCCCCGTCCCCCTCTCCACCATGTGGAGAGCCGTCAGCCCCGACCAGAGACGTCGTCACCCCACCAGAGCAGCCGTCACCCCACCAGAGAGCCGTCACCCCGACCAGCGACGCACGCCGTCACCCCCGGTCCTTCTCTCTCGCGCAGTCCTCACCCCCGTCCCCTCTCCACCAGTGGAGAGGGGGGACGATGTGCGTGATTCCGATGGTGTGGCCAACCACGGTCGGCCCGAGCTTGGTGCCGCCGGGGATGACGTCGCGCTCGCCGGGGTGACGTCGGCCGCACCGGGGTGACGTCGGCTCTCACCGGGGTGACGTCGGCTTTCACCGGGGTGACGTCGGTGGGCGAGTCACGCCAGAATCTTCCATCCATTCGCCAACGTCCGCCCCTGATAGCCACCGACCACGGCCGCCGCTCCGCCGATCCCGCGCGCCGTGGTCGGCCGCCGACCGATCCGCCGCTTGACCGAGAGCGTGCATCGAAATGAAGGGCCTGTATCGAATCGATGCTGGTCGACTGGTTTTCGACTCGGCCAGACTGGCAGGTAGGTTCGTGCAAACCCATAGCCGACAGCCAGTTCCCACGATGGGCCCCCCTGCCGTCCTAGTCGGTCCGGTGATTGCCATTTGGACGGGCACGACCGCCCGCGAAGTGAGGTTCGCGGCCTGGCGGATCTCACCCACGAACGGAGGACCGTATCATGCGAATGAGTTATCGGGTCACCCTGGCCACCCTGGGGCTCGCGGTAATGACGGCGGCCTGCAGCAGCGACAGCGCGCTGGGCCCGCAGTACCAGCCGCAGGTCGTGAACACGCCCAACGTCGCCTTCAGCTTCCAGGCGACCGGGCTGAAGGATGTCAGCGACATCGTCAACTACACCTGGAGCGTCTCCTCCGGGAAGATCGTCATCCACCCCGCGACGGCCACGACGGCCGGGACGATCACCCTCAACATCAAGGACGCCCTCGGCGCCGTCATCTACAATGGCGCCGTGCCCGCCAGCGGCGACATCACGCCCCCCACCGGAACGGGCGGCTCCTGGACGGTTCGTGTCACGCTCGTGAACTACACGGGGACCATCAACTTCGCACTGCAGATGCAGTAGCACGCCGCGGCTCGGCTGGCCGACCGCCCGGGGATGGGCGGCCGGCAGTCGAGCCTCGGCGCTCCTCTCCTCGCTTTGGCCTCACCCCCTGGACCCCTTTGCCACATCCAGGCCTCGCGCGCCCTCCCTCGCTCACGCGGTGCCGGTGCAGTTTGCGCTGGAATTGCTGGATCAGTTGCAGTAGCTGAAGAGGAGTCGCCGTCACCCCGGCGAAAGCCGGGGTCCAACTCATCGGACCACATGGACCCCGGCTTCCGCCGGGGTGACGTCGGCTTCCGCCGGGGTGACGTCGGCTTCCGCCGGGGTGACGTCGGCTTCCGCCGGGGTGAGGGCGGTTTTCACCGGGGTGACGTCGGCTTTCGCCGGGGTGACGGCCGCGGGCGAGTCACCCCAGAATCACCCACCCAATTCCCAACGTCCCCCCCAGGATCACCACCGACCACAGCAGCCAGCGCCGCGCATCCCGCACCCCGTCGTCGAGGGCGGTAAGGCCGGTGCGCGCCCGCACGGGGCCCCAGGCGCCGGCGGGACGCACCCGCGCGTAGAAGGCGTCGAGCACCGCGGGGCTCTCCGGCGGCGTCAGGTACATCACCGGCAACCACACCGCCATGGAGCCGAACGCCGAGAGCATCAGCCGCTGGCCGAAGGTGAAGTCGGCGAAGGCCGGCGTCGAGCCGAGGATCGCCAGCAGGAGCCCCGCCACCATCGCCGCGATTTCCGCCCAGGCGTTGACCCGCCACCAGAACCAGCGCAGCAGCAGCACCAGCCCCGGCCCGGTCCCGATGAGGATCAGGAAACGGAACACTGCGCCCACGCTGTCCATGAAGAAGGAGAGCACGCCGGCCAGGACCGCGAGGCCGATCGAGGCCCAGCGCGCGGAGCGCATGAGTTTGTGCTCGTCCCGTTCGCCCGAGAACCGTGCGTACAAGTCGTGGACGACGTAACTCGCCCCCCAGTTGACCTGGGTCGAAACGGTGGACATGAACGCGGCGAGCAGGCTCGCGAACACCAGCCCCAGCACGCCGGTCGGGAGGTACCGCACCATCATGATCGGGTAGGCCAGCTCCGGGTCGGCCAGGTGCGGGAGCACCACGAGCGCCGCGAGCCCCACCAGCACCCAGGGCCAGGTGCGCACCACGTAGTTGAGGATGTTGAAGAGGTGCGCCGCGCGGGTGGCCTCCCGCTCGTTGGCGGTGGAAGAGATCCGCTGGACGTACATCCCGCCGCCGTCGCTGTTCCGGAAGGCCCACCACTGGACGAACAGGTACCCCGCAAAGGTGCTGAGCGGGAGCGTGGCGTCCTTCGAGGTGGGAAGGAGCGCCAGCTTGTCGCCCTGGCCGGTGGCGCGGAGCGAGGCGGTGAGCCCCGAGAGCCCGCCCACCTCGTGCAGGGCGTAGAACATGACCAGGAAGGCGCCGGCCATCGCCAGGATGTACTGGAGGAAGTCGGTGGCCACCACGCCCCAGAGCCCGGCGGCGGCGGTATAGGTCACCACGATCACGAGGATGGGGAGGATGGCCCAGAGCCGCTCGTCGCCGGGAAGATTCGGCAGGCCGTCGAAGACGCCGAGGGCGATGACGACCTTCCGCATGGCGAGCATGCCGTAGCCGATGCTGATGCAGTTGAGCGGGACGGCGGTGACGAACGACCGGAAGGCGCGGAGCCCCGCGGCGGGCGGGCCGCCGTAGCGGAGCTCGGTGAACTCCATGTCGGTGAGCACCCGGGCCCGGCGCCAGAGCTTGGCCAGCACCACCGCCACCAGCACGTGCATCAGCGCGAAGGACCACCACTCCCAGTTGCCGGCCACGCCGTCGCGCGCCACGCGTCCGGCCACGTAGAGCGGCGTGTCCACGTTGAAGGTGGTGGCCGCCATCGAGGTGGCGGCAAGCCACCACGGGATGGCCCGTCCGCCCACGAAGAACTCCGTGAGGCTGCTGGCGCCGCGGCGCGCCACCCAGAGCCCCAGCGCCAGCGTGCCGGCGAGGTAGAGGACCACCACGCCCCAGTCGAGCGGCTTCACGCCAGCCGCTCCAGGATCCAGCGCGCCGCCGCCTCCTGCATCAGGCGCTGCCGGTGCCAGGCCACCAGGAGCGGCGCGCCGCGCGGCACCTGGGCCGCGAGCCGCGGATGCCCGAAGAGGATCACCGCGTCGGCCTCGCGGGCGAACCCCTCCAGCACCTCGAGCGACTCCGCCCCGAACCCTGCCCTGCCCTTCGACGCCCTCGGCTCGGCGAACGCCAGCACGATCCGGCTGCCGCCCGGCCCCAGCGCCACGTGCGCGTCCTGCAGCGCCAGCGTCACGTACGTGTTCGGGGAGGCGGGCCACGCGCCGCCCTGGTCGTCGTCCACGATGACGACGTCGAGGGGAGACCGAAGCCGCGGCGCGTCGCCGCGAAGGAGGCCACGGGCGACGACGCGATCGGCGATGTCCATCGCCAAGGCCCCTCCGTCACCCCGGCGAAAGCCGGGGTCCAGTTGATCCGGACCCGCTGGATCCCGGCTTCCGCCGGGATGACGCTCTCCCCCGCGTTCCTGTCTCCCCGCCGCGCGGGTCACGCGTGCCAGCGCCTCCTCATACCCCCCGATCGCCTCGATCACCCGCTCCCGGCTCAACGTCCCGTCCGCGATCGCCGCCTGGATCGCCGCCATGCGCCGCGATCGGATCCGCCGGGATAGCAGAGCAGGTCGCAGCCCGCCGCCAGCGCCCGCACCGCCGGCGACCCCGCCGCTCCGGTGGCCGCCGCGCCCATCATGAGCGCGTCCGTCACGATCAGGCCGTCGAAGTGCAGCTGCTTCCGCAGGTACCCGAGGATCGGCGCGGAAAAGGTGGCCGGTGCGCCCGAGGGATCGAGCGCCGGCACCCGGAGATGTCCGGTCATCACGGTGGCCACGCCGCTCGCGATGCCGCGCTGGAACGGGACCAGGTCGGTCCGCTCGAGGGTGGCCAGGTCGGCCTCCACCGTGGGCAGGTGGTCGTGCGAGTCGCGCGTGGTGCGGCCGTGCCCGGGAAAATGCTTGACGCACGCGAGCGCGCCCGCCGCCTGGCAGGCCTCGACCCAGGTCGCGACGGCGTCCGCCACCTGCGCGGGATCGGCGCCGAACGATCGCGACTGCACGATGGGATTGGCGGGCTCGACGTCGAGGTCGGCGACGGGCGCGAGCACCCAGTTGATCCCGAGGGAGAGCGCCTCCCTCGCCGTGGTGGACGCGGCGGCGCGGATGGCGCCGGGATCGTCGAGCGAAGCCAGCGCGCCGGGGGGCGGAAACTCGGTGAGCCCCGGAAACTGCTGGCCCGCCCCGCGTTCGAGGTCGGCGGCGATGAGGAGCGGCCGGCCGGCGCGCTCGCGTAGTTCGGCGGTCAGCGCGCGGACCGCGTCGGGCCGGCCGCCGAAGAGGATGAACCCGCCCGCGCCGAAGCCGAGCGCCGCGGCGATGGTGCCCGCCTCGTGGGCGAAGCCGGTGTCGTCCCGCCAGCGGAGCGCGGGGAGGATCAGGCGGCCATGAATCACGGAGGCGTGATGGAGCCGAGGACGCGGGCGCCGCGGGCGCCGGTGGCGGCGGGGAGGTTGCCGGGCTGGCCGTGCAGCGTGAGGTACCCCAGGAGGGCGAAGGCGGCCGCTTCCTTGGCGTCGCCGTCGAAGTAGAGCGAATCGAACCGCAGGAGCGGGAGCGGCGCCAGGTGCCCGGCGAGCGCGCGGAAGAGCCCCGGATGGTGGACGCCGCCGCCCGAGGCCACGACCTCTTCCGCGGTCGGCATCCAGCGCTGCACCGCGTCGGCCACCGACCGGGCCGTATACTCCACTGCCGTGGCCACGCCGTCGGGCCCTGGGCAGCGCCGGTGGATCTCCTCGGCGAACGCCTCGCCGAAGTGTTCGCGGCCGGTGCTCTTGGGCGGCGGCCCATGCAGGAACGGATGGGACAACAGCTCCGTGAGCAGGTCCTCGTTGGGCCGCCCCCGGGCCGCGAGCTTGCCGTCGAGATCGCAGCTCAGGGCGGGATCGACCCGGCGGGCCACCCCGTCGATGACCGCCACGCCGGGCCCGGTGTCGAAGGCGATGGCACCCTCCTCCACTCCGCCCCGCGGCACGTATGTCAGGTTGGCCATCCCGCCGAGGTTGAGCAGCACCCGGTTCTTGGTCGCGCTCGAGAACAGCAGCAGGTCGGCCATCGGCACCAGCGGGGCGCCCTGCCCGCCCGCCGCCACGTCGCGCGCCCGGAAGCCGCTCACCACGCGCACCCCGAACCGCTCGGCGAGCACCGCCGGCTCGCCCAGCTGCCAGCTCACCAGCGGCGGCTGGTGCCAGATGGTCTGCCCCGGAAAGGCGATGCCGTCCACCTGGTCGGCCCGCACGCCGCCGGCGTGCAGCACCGACTGCACCGCCTCGGCCGCCCACTCGCCGAGCTGCACGTGGAGCCGGGCCAGGTCGGCCGGCGCGGTCGGGCCCGACACCGCGGCGCGGAGCGCGGCGCGCTCGCCGGCGTCGTACCGCCGGGACGCGAAGGCAAGCAGCTCCGCGCGGGTGGGCCCGGTCGAGGCGCACCAGGGCGGCGTCCATCCCGTCGAGCGAGGTGCCCGACATGAGCCCGACCATCAGCGAGGCGCGTTCCATCAGGCGTGTTCCACCGGCGGCGGGTCGCCCAGGATGCCGCGGAGCCGGCCGCCCGCCTGCGCGATGCGCCGCTCCGCCTCCGCGCGATCGACGCCGGCGCGCACCATGACGATCGCGGTGCGCACGCTGCCGCCCGCGCCCTCGAGCGCCGCCTTCGCCTTGTCCCGCGGCACACCGGCCACCTCCATCACGATCCGCTCGCCGCGGTCCACCAGCTTCTGGTTCCGGACCTGGAGGTCCACCATCAGGTTGCCGTAGGTCTTCCCGATCCGGATCATCGCGCCGGTGGTGAGCATGTTGAGCACCAGCTTGGTGGCGGTGCCCGCCTTGAGCCGGGTGGAGCCGGTCACCACCTCGGGGCCGACCGGCACCGTGATGCACACGTCGCAGCTTTCGCGCAGGGCCTTCGGCGGATCGCTGCAGCTCAGGAAGACCGTCCTGGCGCCGAGGGCCTGGGCGCGTCCCAGCGCGGCGCCGACGAACGGCGTCGTGCCGCTGGCGGCGATGCCCACCACCACGTCGGTGGCGGACACCTGGCGCTCGTCGATGGCGGCGGCGCCGGCGTCGAGGCTGTCCTCGGCGCCTTCGATCGACGTGACCAGCGCCGGGAGCCCGCCGGCGATGATGCCCTGGACCATCTCCGGCGGGCTGCCGAAGGTCGGCGGGCATTCGGAGGCGTCGAGCACGCCGAGCCGTCCGCTGGTGCCGGCGCCGACATAGAACAGCCGCCCTCCGGCGCGGAAGGCGGCCTCGATGAGGTCGATGGTGCGGGCGATCGGCTCCCGGGCGCGGGCCACGGCGGCGGGCACCTCGGCGTCCTCCGCCGCCATCAGGTCCACGATGTCGAGCGCGGAGGCGGTGTCGATCGCCGCGGTCCGGGGGTTCCGCCGCTCGGTGAGCCTGGGATCGCGCACGGGGGCACCTGGACCGGGGAATGAAGGATGAGACTTGCCGCGAGGGCGACTTCGCTAAATTAGGGCATCCTTTCACTCCGGGGCAACCTCCGCCCCCGGGCCTGCCTTCACGAGGTTCCCGTGACCCATCGCCACCTCAGCGCCCTGCTGGTCCTCTCGCTCGCGGCCTGCGCCGGGCCCCAGCCCTCCGGCATCGCCAGCACCTGGACATTCACCGGCAAGGACCGGATCACCGACGCCGCGCACGGCGTGGTCGTCTCGGGGAGCCCGCTCGCCAGCCAGGTCGGCCGCGACATCCTGCAACAGGGCGGCAACGCGATCGACGCGGCGGTGGCCGTGGGCTTCGCGCTGGCGGTGGTGCACCCCGAGGCCGGCAACATCGGCGGCGGCGGCTTCCTGATGTACCGCACGGCCGACGGCAAGGCCTACGCGCTCGACTACCGCGAGGAGGCGCCCTCCGGCGCCACCCGCGACATGTACCTCGAGCCCGACGGCGACCCCTCCGACCTGAGCCTCACCGGCGCGCTGGCGGTGGCGGTGCCCGGCTCGCCGGCCGGGCTGGTGGAGATGCACCGCCGCTTCGGCCGCCTGCCCTTTGCGCAGGTGATCAACCCCGCGATCACGCTGGCCAACGAGGGCTACCTCGTGGACAGCTTCCGCTTCCAGTCGATCGGCGACGCAATGTCGCGGCTCTACCTCTTCCCCGCGTCGCGCGCGCAGTTCCTCCCGAACAACGCGCCGCCGCAGCCCGGCACCATGCTGGTGCAGAAGGACCTCGGCCGCACCCTCGAGGCCATCCGCGACAAGGGCGCCGCCGGCTTCTACACCGGCCGGGTGGCCGACCTCATCGTGGCGGAGATGGAGCGGAGCGGCGGGCTCATCTCGCACGCCGACCTGGCCGCCTACAAGACGTACTGGCGGGACCCGGTCGTCGTTCCCTATCGGGGGGACACCGTCTACTCGATGCCCCCGTCGAGCTCCGGCGGCACCACGATGGGAGAGATCCTCAACATCATGGAAGGATATTCCCCCCTTCCCCCCTTCGGCTCGGCGCAGCTCATGCACCTCGAATCCGAGGCGATGGCGCGGGCCTTCATGGACCGGAACGCGTACATGGGCGACCCCGGCTTCGTGCACAATCCGCTCGACCAGATGCTCTCCAAGAGCTACGCCGCCGAGCGGCGCGCCACGATCGATCCGAAGCGCGCCACGCCCGCCACCGAACTCACGCCCGGGATCAAGGACGGCCCCTCCACCACGCACTACTCGATCGTGGACGCCGAGGGGAACGCGGTGAGCATCACGACGACGCTCAACAACAGCTACGGCAGCGGGGTGACGGTGACCGGCGGCGGCTTCCTGCTCAACGACGAGATGGACGACCTCGCGAGCGCCCCCGGCCGCCCCAACATGTACGGACTGGTGCAGGGCGACTCCAACGCGATCCAGCCGGGCAAGCGCCCGCTCTCGGCGATGGCCCCCAGCTTGGTGATCGGGCCGGACGGCAAGCTGCTCATGGTGGTGGGCACGCCGGGGGGCCCGCGGATCATCACGATGGTCTATCACGTCATCAGCAACGTGATCGACCACCACATGAGCCTGGCCGACGCCGTCTCGGCGCCGCGGCTGCACGACCAGGGGCTGCCCGACGTGATCCGGGTGGAGCGCGGCGGGTTCCAGCCCGCCACGCTGGATGCGCTCCGGAAGATGGGGCACCAGGTGTCGGAGGGCGGCACCAGCGGCGACGTCGAGGCGATCATCAGGACGCCGACGGGTTGGCAGGGCGTCAGCGACCCGCGGTATGGTGGGGGTGGCTCGGGATACTGAAAAAGGCGGGGAAGCGGGGATGTAGGGGCGCACAGCTGTGCGCCCCTACATCCCCGCCCCGCGCTACTTGGCGGTAAACGGCGCTGTCACCGTCATCGTGATCGCGGCACCGGGCAGGATGGTGATGTCCTGGTCGCCCGTTTCGTTTGCCACGGCCGCGCCGCCTGCAGCGCCGGCCACGCCACCGACGATCGCACCCGTCGCATTGCCGCCGATGGCCTTGCCGAGGAGCGCGCCGGCCGCGGCGCCGGCGCCGACCTTGGCCGCCGTGCCCGTCGTGATGCCCCGCCCCTTCAGGGTGTAGGTCATGTGGTCCACCGTCCCGGTGATCGGGTAGGTGACGCCGTTCACGTCCACCGACACCAGCGAGGCGGCGAACGTCTCCTTGCCGCCCTTCGAGCCCGCCGACTTGAACTGGTCGAGCCGGATGGTGACCGTGGAGCCGGCCGGAATGACGACCCGGCCATCGGCGGCGGTCACGGCCTCGCCGACCGTGGCCACCATCGTCGCACCCGCCTTGGTGGTCCGCGAACTCACGGAGTCCTTGGCGGCGGCCGAGAAGTTGGTGCCGGCGGCCAGCGACGGGGCGGGCTTCGGGGCGGCCGGCTTCGGAGCGGCCGGCTTCGGCTTCGGGGCGGCGGCGGGCGTGGTCGGCGCCGGGGTGGCCGCACCAGCCGGCGCAGGCGCCGCCGCGGCGGTGTCCTTCATCGGCATGGTGGAGTCGTGCTGCGCCATCTGGAGGTCGCGGCTCAGGCTGTCGGCAGTGGCTTGATTGGCCTTGTCCTTGCCGCCGCAGGCGGCGAGGGACAGGACGCAAAGGGTGGCGACGATCGCTCTCATGGGGGTCTCCTGTAGAGTCAACTTGCCGGGCGCGGCCGCACCCGGCGACATTGCAAGATATGCTGAAGGAACTCCGCGCGCTCCGGCCCTACCTCGCCAACTACCGTAGAACATACGCGGTCGGCATGGTTTGTGTCGTGATCTCGAACACACTGATCACGGCGGGGCCAAAGATCCTGGAGCGCGGGATCAACCTGATCGATGGCGGGGCCCCGGGTGGGGCCGTCGCCCGGGTCGCCGCCCTCCTGGTGGGCGTCACCCTCCTCGGTGGCCTGGCCCGTTACGGCATGCGGCAGCTGCTCAACAGCGGCAGCCGCCGGGTGGAATACGACCTCCGCAACGACCTCTTCCAGAAGCTCCAGCGGCTCTCCCCCGCATTCTACGACCGCGCCTCGACCGGCGACCTCATGGCGCGGTCCACCAACGACCTGCTCTCCGCCCGGATGGCCGCCGGCCCCGCCCTCATGTACACGGTGGACACGGCGGTGCGGATCGCACTGGTCCTGCCGGTCATGCTGGCCATGAGCCCCAAGCTCACCCTGCTCGCCCTGACGCCGCTCCTCGGCCTGCCGCTGGTGATGATGTCGCTGGGGCAGCAGATCCACAACCGCTCGCTGGCCATCCAGGACCAGTTCGGCGTCCTCACCAGCCACGTGCACGAGAATCTCTCGGGCGTCCGGATCGTCCGGGCCTACCGGCAGGAGCGCGCCGAATCCGACCAGTTCCGGCAGCTCAACGACGAGTACTTCGACCGCAACATCTCGCTCGCGCGGGCGCAGGGCGCCTTCCATCCCCTGCTGGCGCTCCTCGGCGGGCTGGGCGGCGTCGTGGTGCTTGCGGTCGGCGGCCGGCTGGTGATCTCCGGTGCGGTGAGCGTCGGCGAGTACGTGGCGTTCGGGGTGTACCTGATGATGCTGGTCTGGCCGATGATCGCCCTGGGCTGGGCCGTGAACCTGGTGCAGCGGGGGGAAGCGGCCATGGGCCGCATCAACGCCCTCTTCCACGAGCGCCCCGCGATCTCCTCGCCCGCCGCTCCCGCGGTGCTGCCGCCCCGGCGCGGCGCGCGCGGCCTGGCGCTCGAGGGCGTCTGGTTCCGCTACCCCGGCGCGGTGGACCGGGGGTGGGTGCTGCAGGACGTCTCGTTCCGGGTGGAGCCGGGGCAGTCGCTGGCCATCGTCGGCGCCACCGGATCAGGCAAGTCCACGGTGGCCGAACTGATCGCGCGGAGCTATGACCCCGACCGCGGCCGGATCCTGCTGGACGGCGTGGACACCCGTGCCCTCTCGCTCGAGGAGCTGCGGAGGAACCTCGGCGTGGTGCCGCAGGAGACCTTCCTCTTCAGCGCCACCGTGCGGGAGAACATCCTCCTCGGCGCCCCGGACGACGGCCGGCTCGAGCGCGTGGCCGAGGTGTCGCAGCTCGCCGAGGCGCTGCCCGACCTCCCGAACGGCTACGACACCATGCTGGGCGAGCGGGGCATCAACCTCTCGGGCGGGCAGAAGCAGCGGGCGGCCATCGCGCGGGCGCTGGCGCAGGACCCGCCGGTCTTCCTGCTGGACGACGCGCTGAGCGCGGTGGACGCCCACACCGAGGCGCGGATCCTGACCGGGCTCCGCGACGCGCTGGCCGGCCGAACCAGCATCATCATCTCCCACCGCCTCGCCGCGGTGCGCGACGCCGACTGGATCATCGTGCTGGACGGCGGGATGATCGTCGAGCAGGGCGTGCACACGGATCTGCTCGCGGCGGGCGGAAGGTACTGGGAACTGCTCAAGCGGCAGGAGATCGAGGAACAGCTGGAGGTCTGAGGCGGCGACGCGGAGCAGTGGGGCCGCCCGTCATTCCGGCGCAAGCCGGAATCCAGCCGGTACGAGCGCACTGGCCCCGGCTTGCGCCGGGGTGACGATCAGGCTTGCGCCGGGGTGACGATCAGGCTTGCGCCGGGGTGACGATCACATAGCGCGAACAGGAGTCCGACGTGAAAAAGCCCGAACCGGTGATCACAGCATCCATCATGATCGCGCTGGGCCTTGCCGCCGCCGGCTGGCTCGGCGGCGCAGGGATCGCCCGGGCCCGAATGGCCGACCGTTCCGTGACGGTCAAGGGCATTTCGGAGCGGGATGCCAAGGCCGACCTGGCGCTCTGGCCGCTCCGCCTCGTGGTGAGCGACAACGACCTGCCGCGCGCCTACGCCAGCCTGGAATCGCAGCTCAAGCTGGTGCGCGCCTTCCTGGTGCGGCAGGGGATCGACACCTCGCTCACCGAGCTGCAGTCCTTCTCGGTGGCCGACGCCTTCACCAACCAGTACCGCACCTCCAACGTGGTGGCCGCGCGCTACGTGATCAACCAGACGCTGATGGTCCGGAGCACCGAACCGGAGAAGGTGCTGGCGGCGAGCCAGAAGGTGGGCGAGCTGGTGCAGGCCGGGGTGGTCTTCTCGTCGGGCGGGGAGTACGGCACGGGCGGGCCGACGTTCGTGTTCAGCGGGCTCAACGACCTCAAGCCGGCGATGATCGCCGAGGCCACCTCCCGCGCCCGCGAGGCGGCGGATCAGTTCGCCACCGACTCCAAGAGCCACCTTGGCGGGATCCGCCGGGCCAACCAGGGAGTCTTCGAGATCCTGGCGCGCGACCAGGCGCCGGGGATCCAGGAGCAGGGACAGATTGGCAAGAAGGTTCGGGTGGTGACGACCGTCGAATATTCCCTCAAGGATTGACCGCTTGCGTCGCGTCGGCCTCCTCGGGTTGGTCCTCCGGGGCGGACAGTCAGCGGCGCACCGATTGGTCCACCCGACCATCGCATCGTTGACTGACGCCCCTCCGGACCAATCCCTTCGTCGGCCGGCGCCCAAGTTCGATCTCCCCCGCGAGTCTCCCCTCTCCACATGGTGGAGAGGTGGACAGCGGGTGAGGACTGCATCGACCGCGGCTGAGGATTACGCGACCGGGAAGGTGCCGTTAGCTTGATACACTCTCGCAGGATGACCGTCCTGTTGGGGCCAGATCAGACCCAGCCCCCCACCCTTCAGCTGGAGCCGCGCCCCCAATGCGAAAGCTCTTCCTGCTCCTCGCCCTCGCACTGGTGCTCGCGCCCGTGGCGCAGGCCCAGAAGCCGGCCAAGAAGCCCGCCGGCAAGCCCAACATTCTCGTCATCTGGGGCGACGACATCGGCTACTGGAACGTCAGCGCCTACAACCTCGGGCAGATGGGGTACCACACCCCCAACATCGACCGGATCGCGCGCGAGGGCGCACTCTTCACCGACCTCTACGGGCAGCAGAGCTGCACCGCCGGCCGCGGCGCCTTCCTGACCGGCCAGAGTCCCTTCCGTACCGGCCTCCTCAAGGTGGGCCTGCCAGGCGCCAAGGAAGGGTTGCAACCCGAGGATCCGACGCTGGCCGAACTTCTCAAGCCGCAGGGCTACGTGACCGGGCAGTTCGGCAAGAACCACCTGGGCGACCTCGACGCCATGCTGCCCACCATGCACGGATTCGACGAGTTCTTCGGCTCGCTCTACCACTTGAACGCCGAGGAAGAGCCGGAAGACCCCGACTATCCGAAGGATCCCGCCTTCCGGGCCAAGTACGCGCCCCGCGGCGTGCTGCACACCTGGGCGCTGCCGAACGGCGGCCAGCGGATCGAGAACACCGGCCCGCTCACCAAGAAGCGGATGGAGACGATCGACGAGGAGTTCGAGGCGGCGGCCAAGTCGTTCATCACGAAGTCGGCCAAGGGGGACAAGCCCTTCTTCGTCTGGTTCAACTCCACCCGGATGCACATCTGGACCCACCTGCAGCCGAAGAGCGAGGGCGTGACCGGGCTCGGCGTCTATCCCGATGGCATGGTGGAGCACGACGCGCTCGTGGGCCGGCTGCTCAACCTGCTGGACAGCCTCGGCATCGCCGACAACACCATCGTGATGTACTCGACCGACAACGGCGCGGAGAAGTTCTCCTGGCCGGACGGCGGCACCTCCCCCTTCCGGAACGAGAAGGCCAGCAACTGGGAAGGCGCCTACCGCGTCCCCGGCATGATCCGCTGGCCCGGGACCATCAAGCCGGGCACGGTGCTCAACGACATCGTGTCGCACGAGGACTGGGTGCCCACGCTGGTCGCCGCCGCCGGCAACCCGAACGTGACGGACCAGCTGCTCACGGGGTATCCGGCGGCGGGCAAGACCTTCAAGGTGCACCTCGACGGGTACAACCTCACGGACTATCTCAGCGGGAAGGGGCCCGATCCGCGGAAGGACTTCTTCTACTTCAACGACGACGGCTCGCTGGTGGCGCTGCGCTACCAGCAATACAAGGTCGTCTTCGCCGAGCAGAGATCACAGGGGCTGGACGTCTGGCAGGACCCCTTCACACCGCTCCGCTTCCCGAAGCTCTTCAACCTGCGCTCCGATCCCTTCGAGATCGGCGACCACGAGAGCATCAGCTACGACAAGTGGCGCGTGGAGCACGTGTTTGTGCTGGTCCCCGCGCAGCAGTACGTGGCGAAATTCCTGAGCACCTTCGTGGCGTTCCCGCCGCGCCAGAAGGCCGGTAGCTTCACCGTCGATGACGCCCTTCGCTCGCTGCAAAACGCGAGTCAGCAGAACAACTAGGCGGGGCAGCACGGCGGGAATGCAACACGGCGGGGAAGTGGGGAGGTCTTCCCCGCTTCCCCGCTTTCCCGCTTACAGCCTCCCCTTCAGGAACTCCGGCGTCAGCCCCTGCAGCCATCCCGCCAGCCGGGTGAATTCGCCCGTCACCATCAGGAGCCCGACGAAGATCAGCAAGAGCCCGCTGATCCGCATGACCCACGGCAGGTACTTGCGGAAGCGCTGGAACCAGTCGAGGAACCCCTCCATCGCCCAGGCGGCCAGCAGGAAGGGCACCGCGAGCCCCGCGGAGTAGGCCGCCAGCAGCAGCGTGCCGTGCGCCACGTCCCCCTGGGTGGCCGCCAGCCCGAGAATCGCGCCCAGGATCGGCCCGATGCAGGGCGTCCACCCCGCCGCGAACGCCATCCCCACGAGCACCGAGCCGAGGTACCCGATCGGCTTCCGGTCGAGCTGGACCCGCTGTTCCCGCTGCAGGAAGCCGAGCTTGATCGCGCCCATCGAATACAGGCCGAAGAGGATGATGAGCACCCCGCCCACCCGCGACAGCCAGACCTGGTAGTACTTGAGCGCGGAGCCGAGCGCCGTCGCGCTCGCGCCCAGGATCACGAAGATGAGCCCGAAGCCGAGGACGAAGAGCAGCGCGTGCACCATGGCAATCCGGCGGCGCCCGCTCATCTCGTCCAGCGTCATCCCGGTGAGGAAGCCGAGGTAGCTCGGCACCAGCGGCAGCACGCAGGGCGAGAGGAAGCTCAGCACGCCGGCGGCGAAGGCCACGAAGAAGCCGAGCTGGTCGGGCTGGTTCACAGGGTCTCCAGGGCGCGACGCTGGCAGTCGCGGCAGGTGCCGTGCACTTCCACGCGGTGCCGCTCGTAGCGGAAGTGGCGCTCGTCGGCGATGATCGGCAGCATCCGCTCCATCCGTTCGTTGGTGAACTCCTCCACGCCACCACAGAGGATGCACACCAGGTGCCCGTGCGAGCCCTGGGGCGTCGCGCCCTCGTAGCGCCTGGAGCCGTCGCCGAACTCGTGCACCCGGACGAGGCCGCTCCGGTTGAGCAGGTCCAGGGCCCGGTAGACGGTGGCGACGCCGACCCGCTCGCCGTGGCCGGTCACCTTCCGGTGGAGCGCCTCGGCGCTCAGGTGTTCGGGCGAGGTGAACAGGGTGCTGGCGATGAGGTCCCGCTGACGCGTGACCGGCAGCCGGTGATCACGGAGATAGCGATGGAATCGCTCGAGGAGGTCGGCCGCCTCAGCCGGCGTCAGGCGTGCCATCGGGTCCGCCCGGGTACCAGCGCTCCAGGGGGATCTGGACCGGCGGCTCCTCCTCGGTGCGCTTCGGCACCAGGGCCACCAGTTCGTCGAGCGCTTCCAGGGGACCGCTCCCCACCTCGGCCACCTCGGCGGCGAACTCGCCCCGTTTCTTGCCCTTGAGGGTGTGCGCATAGCGCGCGGTGAAGATCCGGAGCCGGTCGCCCTCGAGCCGGGAGAGGATGGCGGTCCCGTATTCCTTGCCGTCGCGCCGGAAGGGCCGGAAGACCCAGAGCCCGTGGCACTCCGCGACCGGGAGCTGTGCCGCCACGGCATCCGCCAGGAGCGCCCACCCTGCCCCGACCCCCGGCTCGGCCGGCGGCGCTAGCGGGTAGCCTGTTCCCATTTTTCCACGTAGAGCCGGAGGACGTGCATGAAGTCCTGCGCGTTGGTGACCACGCCGTAGGCCTGGTGCGTGCCGCGGTCCTTGAGCTTGTTGACCACGAACTCGGTCTGGTCCACGCAGATGGTCATCAGCTCGCTGGGGTGGCCGTCATAGTGAGTGTGGAAGGCCGGCAGCATGTTGCCCACCGCGATCGCGTGGAGCGCCGTGGCCACGAAGATCGCCCCGGTGGCGCGGACCGCGTGCTCGCGCATCGCGTCCTGCGCCGCGAGCGAGTCGGAAACGACGCCGGGGAGCGGGCCGTCGTCGCGAATCGAGCCCGCCAGCACGTAGGGCACCTTCGAGGTCACCAGGGCGTGCATGATGCCGCTCTTGATGAGCCCGGTCTCGACCGCCGCTTTCGATGGAGCCGAGCGCCCGCACCCGGTTGATCGCCCGCATGTGGAGGCCGTGCCCGCCTTCGGTGGGCTGGCCGGTGTTGGACATCCCGAGGGTGGTGCCGTAGATGGCGGCCTCGATGTCGTGGACGCCGACGGCGTTGCCGGCCAGCACCGCCTGCACGTAGCCCTGGCGGATGAACCACTCGAAATCGGCCCGCGCGCGGGAGTGCACCAGCGCCGGCCCGACCACCCAGAGCAGGTAGCCGCCGCGCTTCCTTTCCTCGCCCAGGCGGGCGGCGAGTTCCTCGTAGTTGACCGGGCGCTCGCGGCTCACCTCGGTGGACATGAAGCGGAACTCGTTGGCGCTGTGCGCGCCCGCCAGGAAGCCGGCGGTGTGCACGAACACGCCCTGCGACCCGTCCTCGGACTCCCCCATCACGATCTGCTCGCCGGCCTTGAGCCGGCGCGGTTCGACGATCTCCAGCGCCTCCCCGCGCCGCATGATCACGCAGTCCATGCGCGGGCGGCCGGGCATGACCCACCGCCCCCCGCCGAGGTGCACGTAGGTCGGGAGGTTCGAGGTGGAGAAGAAGCCCTCGGGGAGCACGCCGTCGGCGGGGAGCGGGGCAAAGCGGGCCGCGGGAGCGCCGGCAAAGGGCGGCTGCCTGAAATCGGGCGCGGTATATCGTGGAGAAGCCATAGGAGTGGGAATCTTAGGGGTGGCCGGGAGGGGATTCAAGGCGGCCCGACATGATGGGCTCCGGTGCGGAACGATTGGGTATCTTCCCGGCGCGTTCACGATGCCTTCAGGGATGCCGGTCGAGACTGTTTCGTGACCCCGCCCGCGCACTCTCACGCCGTGCCGGAGAACTCACCGCATGAGCACGCCGACCTCCAGTTCCCCCCATCCGATCCTGAAGGAGCCCGGCGACTTTTCGCTGGTGAGCGGCGGGCCCCTCTTCCAGCTCTGGCGGCGGACACGCCTGTCCGGGGACGACCTTCAGTGGCCGCAACGGCGTGTCCTCACGCTGGTGGTACTGGCCTGGCTGCCGCTGCTGGTGCTGTCCCTCGCGAACGGCACCGCCTGGGGCACTGGCATCGAACTGGCCTTCCTGAAGGACGTGGAGATCCAGACGCGCATGTTGGTGGCGCTGCCGCTCCTGATCGCGGCGGAACTCAGCGTGCACCAGCGGATGCGCCCCATGGTCCGTGCGTTCCTTGACCGGGGCCTCGTCACCGGCCAAGCGCGGGCACAGTTCGACGCGGCGATCGACTCCGCGATGCGCCTGCGCAATTCGGTCACGGCCGAAGTGCTGATACTCGCCCTTGTGTATGTCGTCGGGGTCGGCTTCGTGTGGCGGAACGAGGTGGCGCTCGACGTGGCGAGCTGGTACGGCACGCCGGTTGATGGCCGGCTGCACCCGTCCCCGGCGGGCTGGTGGCTCGGGTGCGTGAGCCTGCCGATGCTTCAGTTCCTCCTGTTGCGCTGGTATTTCCGGCTCTTCATCATTGCCCGCTTCTTCTGGCAGGTCGCGCGCCTCGAGCTGAACATCGTGCCGACCCATCCGGACCGAAGTGGAGGCCTCGGCTTCCTGGCAATGGAGAGCAAGGTGTTTGCGCCGTTGATGCTCGCCCAGGGCGTGCTGCTTGCCGGGATGATCGCCAGCCGGATTTTCCACGCGGGGGCCAGCCTGCCCCAGTTCAAGCCGGAACTGTTCGCGATCGTGGTGCTGATGCTGCTCGTCGTCCTCGGCCCACTGCTCGTCTTCAGCCCGCGACTCGCGGCCGCCAAGCGCCGCGGCCAGCTGGAGTACGGCGGCCTGGCCCAGCGCTACGTGCGGGAATATGACGTGAAGTGGCTGCGCGGCGGCGCGGCGAAGGACGAGGCGTTCCTCGGGAGCGGTGACATTCAGTCGCTGGCCGACCTGGGCAACGGCTTCGAGGTGATCAACAGCATGCGGGTGACCCCGTTCACCCTGCAGAGCGTGCTGCAGTTGGCACTCGTCACGCTGCTGCCCGTGCTGCCGCTGACGCTGACGATGTTCTCCCTGCAGGAGCTGCTCAACCGGCTGGTCAAGGCCGTGTTGTGAGCTTCGGCTCTACAGCAGGCTCACCGGGTCCCGGTCGATCGTGATCCGGGGCTCGCCCGAGCCCGCCAGGCGCACCGCCGCGTAACGAACCACGCGCCCGAGCACGGCCCCGTCTCCCTTGAGCAGCACGTGCCACCGCCAGCGGCCCTGGATCCGCGCCAGCGGGCAGGGCGCCGGCCCCAGCACGGTGAGCGCCAGCTCGTGCTTCGCTCCCAGCGACGTGGCCCATTCCGCCACCTCGGCGGCCACGCGGCCGACCGCCACTTCCTCCCGGCCCGAAATCACGAGGTTCACGAGGCCGATCGCCGGCGGGTACGCCGGTGACCGCCGCTGGACGAGTTCCTCGGTCAGGAAGGCCTCCGCGTCGTGCGCGGCGGCGCGGATGAGTGCGTGATGCGCCGGTTGCCGGCTCTGCACGATCACCTGCCCGCCGCGCGGCCCCCGCCCCGCCCGCCCCGCCACCTGCGCGATCAACTGGAAGGTCCGCTCCGCCGACCGGAAGTCCGGCAGGTGCAGCGCCGTGTCGGCGTCCACCACGCCGACCAGCGTCACGTTCGGGAAGTCGAGTCCCTTGGCGATCATCTGCGTGCCCAGCAGGAGGTCCACCTCGCCCCGCTCCACCGTGCCCAGGATGCGATGATGCGCCCAGCGGGTGCTCGTGGTGTCGAGGTCCATGCGGGCCAGTCGCGCAGCCGGGAACCGCTCGGCCAGCCAGCGCTCGAGCTGCTGGGTGCCGATCCCGCGCATCTGCTGGACCGGGTGCCCGCACTTGGCGCATGCCGCGGCAAGCGGCGCCTCGTAAGCGCAGTAGTGGCAGCGGAGCGCGGGCGGCGCCTGGTGCACGGTGAGGCTGATGCTGCAGTGCGGGCACTGCGGCACGTCCCCGCACTCCGGGCACTGGAGGAAGGAGGCGAAGCCGCGCCGGTTGAGGAGCAGCATCCCCTGCTCCCCGCGCGCGAGCACCCCGGCCACCGCGGCGTCCAGCGCCTCCGACCAGGGGATGGCGCCTGAGCCGCGCACCTTGGGCGCGGTGCGAAGATCCACCAGCGACACCGCCGGGAGCCGGCCCGCGCCGGCGCGCTCCGGCAGGCGGACCACCCGGAGCCGCTCCCCGGCCTGCGCCCAGCTCTCGAGCGACGGCGTGGCGCTCCCGAGCACGAGCCGGGCGCCCTCGAGCCGGGCGCGCACGGCCGCCACCTCCCGCGCGTGGTAGCGCGGCGTCTCGCCGTTCTTGTAGGTGGCCTCGTGTTCCTCGTCCACCACGACGACGCCGAGGGAGGGGATCGGCGCGAAGACCGCGGAGCGCGCACCCACCGCGACGCGCCGCTCGCCGCGGCGGAGCGCGCGCCACGCGTCGGCCCGCTCGCCGTCGGAGAGCCCGCTGTGAAGCACCGCCACGTCGTCGCCGAAGACGCCGCGCACCCGGCGCACCGTCTGCGGCGTGAGGCCGATCTCCGGCACCAGGATGATCGCTCCGCGCCCGCCGGCCAGCGCGCGGCGGATGGCCTCGAGGTACACGAACGTCTTGCCGCTGCCGGTAATGCCGAACAGCAGCGCCCCCTCGCCCGGCGCGAGTTCCTCGATCGCCGAGAGCGCGTCGCGCTGGTCGGCGCTCAGCGAATCCGGCGGGGGGGTGCCGACCTCCCCGGCGAAGGGGTCGCGGGCCCGCTCCACCTCCTCGACCCGGGCCAGGCCGCGCGTCACCAGCACGCGGAGGAGCGCGGATCCGAAGCCGAGCTGGGTGCGGAGGTGGGCCACCGGGGCGCTCCCGCCCAGCTGCTCGAGCGCCTCGTACAGGGCGCGCTGCCGCGGCGTGCCGCCGAAGAGCGCCTGCCGCTCGAGCAGGGTCGGACGATCGCGCGGCAGGACCAGCACACGCTCCGCCACGGCGCCCCCGCCGGTGTCGGGCGGCTCGATCCGCAGGGTGACCGCGCCGACCCGCGCCAGCCGGTCCACCGCGTCCCACACGCTGCGCTTGAGCGCCCGCCCGATCGCGCTCACCGGCGCCGACCCGCCCTTCCGCTCGAGCCATCGCAGGATCTCGGCGCCGGTCCCGCCGGGCACCCTGCTGCTCACCGCCACCTCGACGATCACCTCCGAGCTTCCCCACAGCCCGCCGGGCAGCGCCGCCTTGAGTGCCAGCCCAATCGGCGCGCCGTAGTAGCCCGCCATCCATTCGACCGTGCGGAGCAGCGCCGGCGTCAGTGCCGGTTCGTCGTCGGGTGCCGCCAGGATGTCGCGCGCGGCCACGCTCGGCGCCGGGGCGTCGAGCGACGTCACGATGCCGATCAGCTCGCGGCCGCGGACCGGGACCACGACGCGTGCCCCGGCCGCCACGCGGTCGGCCAGGGTCTCGGGTATCTGGTAGGTGTAGGGTGTGGCGAGGGGGAGCGGGAGCGCGACCTGCGCGAACCGTCCGGTCATCGCGGCGTGACGCCGAGTCCCGGACCGGTGGGCAGGCGCACCTGGCCGCCCGCGATGGTGGCGCCGACGAAGGGATCGAACGCGAGCAGGGCGCCTCCGTCGAGGTCCACGATGTCCACCAGCGGCGTGAAGTGCGCGGCCGCCGTGATGGCCAGCGAGCTCTCGATCATGCAGCCGACCATCACCATCAGGTGGTGGGCGCGCGCCACGGCGATCATCCGGATGGCCTCGCGGAGGCTCCCGCACTTGGCCAGCTTGATGTTGATGCCGTCCACCTGCCCCACCAGCGCGGGGATGTCGGCCACGGTCCGGCAGGATTCGTCGGCGATGAGCGGGATGGTCGCGGCCCGGCGGATGACCCCCAACCCCTCGAGGTCGGTCGGCACCAGCGGCTGTTCCAGCACCGTCACGCCGAACTCCTCCAGTATCGGCAGCATCCGCAGCGTGTGCTTGACGGTCCAGCCGGCGTTGGCGTCCACCCGGAGCTCGCGGTCGGTGGCGTCGCGGATGGTCCGCAGGATTTCGAGGTCCCGGTCGCTGCCGAGCTTGACCTTCAGGATCGGATACTCGGCGGCCTCGTGCACCTTCATCCGGATCCGCTCGGCGGTGTCGATGCCGATGGTGAAGGTGGACATCGGCGCCTTGGCGGGATCGAGCCCCCAGAGTTTGTACACCGGCACGCCGAGCCGCTTGCCCACCAGGTCGTGCAAGGCGGCGCTGATGGCGGCGCGCGCGGAGGGGTTGCCCTTGAGCGCCGTTTCCATGCGGCGGTCGATTCCCTCGAGGTCGAAGGGGTCGTCGCCCAGGTGCTGCGCGTAGACCTCGAGCGTCTCGGTGACCGTCTCGGCGGTCTCGCCGTAGAACTTGGTCGGCGCCGCCTCGCCCCAGCCTTCGGTGCCGTCGGCGTCGGTGATCTTGACCCAGACGGTCCGGTAGTCGCTCTGCCCGCCGCGGGCAATGATGAAGGGATGCTTGGTGCGGAGCGCGAGGAATTCAGCCTGGAGACGCAGCATGGACTCGTCCATTCGTGGGTGCATATGGCACGGTCGATACGGGAGCAGAGGCAAGTTAACGCCCCGCAAGTACTGAAACGAGGGAGGGTCGGAAGAAAGGGAAGGTCGGAAAAACCGACTGAGTGGGCGCGACCGCCACCCTCCATTCCCAAGTTCTGATTCTCCGGCTCTTTTCCGACCCTCCCTCGTCTTTGCCCTTGAGGGCGGAACTAGGCGAGCGCCGCCACGAACGCCGCGGTCCCCTTGGCCAGCCGGCCGGGGATGTACCCGCCCTCCAGCGTCCCGACGATCGGGACATCCGGCAGGCGCGCTCTGAGCCGTTCGGTCAGGATCCGGTAGTGCCGCGGCTCGAGCGTGAATCCCCCCAGCGGATCGCCGGCCATCGCGTCGAACCCGGCCGAGACGATCACCGCCTCCGCACCCCAGTTCGTTGTCGCCGCCTCGATGGCCAGCCAGAGGTCCCGCACGTACTCCTCGGGCGCCAGGCCCGCGGGCCGCGGCACGTTGAAGATGTTGCCCACCCCCCGCTCGTCCGCCGCGCCCGTCCCGGGCCACCAGGGCCACTGGTGCAGCGACACGAAGCGGATGTCGGCGTCGTGCTCCACCAGCGCCTGGGTCCCGTTGCCGTGGTGCACGTCCCAGTCCACGATCAGCACGCGCCGGCGCCCGAGCGCCTGGAACCGCCGGGCGGCCACCACGGCGTTGCTCACCAGGCAGAAGCCCATCACCCGGTCGGCCAGCGCGTGGTGCCCCGGCGGCCGCACCGCGGCAAAGGCGTGGGAGGTGCCGCCGTGCGCCCGCGCCACCGCCTCGAGCACCGCGCCGGTGGCACCGAGGACGGCATCCCAGCTCGAGGGAGAGACGACGGTATCCGCGTCGAGGCGCCGCCCGCCCGCAGCGCTCGCCTCGGCGAGCATCTCGAGATGGGCCCGTGGGTGCACCGAGAGGAGGGTGTCCGGGTTCGCCGGCGTCGCAACGCAGAGATCCACCCCGGGCAATTCGGCCAGCGCGTCCAGCACGGCCGTGAGCCGCCCCGGCGCCTCGGGATGCCCGGGGCCGGGGTCGTGGAGCACGCAGCTGGGATGACTGAAGACGGCGACGGCCATCGAGCCCGCCGATGGAGGAGGGAGCTAGCGAACCGCCTGGCGGCGGACGGGGAGCACGATCAGGGCCGCGTTGTCCACGACGCGCGCGTCGGCCAGCGTCACGGCCTCGTTCCGGAGCGTCGCGCCGCGAAACTTCACCTCGTACCCGCCCGGATCCCCGGTCACGTGCGCCATCGCGAGCGCGCGCAGCTTCAACTCGGCGACCGGCGTCGAGTCCGGGAGCTCGAGCGGCACCGCGTCCCAGGCGTCCTGCACCGTGACCCGAAGGCGGAGCGCGCCGCTCATGCCGTCACCTCCGCCGGTTCCGGCAGCGTGGACAGGAAGCGCGCGATTCCCTGGTCGAAGTACAGCGTGGATGCGCGGACCCGGGTGCCGCCCTCGGCGGCGAAGACCGCCAGCGCGATCTCCTCGCCACCCTGCCCGCGAAGCGTCAGGAACGCGGGGCCTTCCTCCTCGGGAAACGCGGCCATCTGCGGCACGCGCTGGCTGAAGAAGGCCTTGGCGCGGCGGATCACCTCCGCGCCGTCGAGTGTGGTCAGCGTCTCGTGGACCATGGTGTGGCTCAGCGCTTGAGGATGGTGATGCCGGTCGGCTGCGCCGGGATCGGCGTCGTGCTCACCTTGGTGAGCGTGGTCAGGTCGACGACGTCGACGGCCCCGGGGTCGGCCCCGATCGACTCCTGCGTGACGTAGGCGTAGCGGCTATCCGGGCTGTAGGCGATGCCGTGCACGATCTTCTTGGTCGTGGCCACCCGGGCCAGCTCCTTCAGCGTGGCGGCGTCGATGATGCTCACGCTCTGGGCTTTCTTGTTGGTCACGATCACCACTCGCCCGTCGGGCGACGGCTCCACGTTGTACGCCCCAGCGCCGGTCGGCACTTCGGCCTTCATCATGAGTGCCACCGCGTCCCACACCTGCAGGGTGCCCTTGTGGTTGCAGGCCACGTAGAGCGTCTGGTCGTCGCGCGAGACGCTCACGAAGGTGGGCGCGCATTCGTTGTCCACCACCGGCGCCGCCGGGGTGGTGACCGCGGGCTGCGGAGCGGTCGGGGCCGGCACGAGGGCGCCGTGGTTCATTCCGGCGTGCGCGCCTGCCGCCGCGGCCGGCATGCTCATCCCGGAACCGGTCTTGGCGCGCCGGACCACGGCCAGCGAGGAGACGTCGATCTGCAGGATCTCGTCGCTGTGCATGCAGGAGACCCACACCGCCGTCCCCGCGTGGTTCACCTTCACGCCGTGCGGCATGTCGCAGGCTTCGATCTCGGTGATGGTGTTCATCTCGGGGGTGTACACCGCCGAGACGTAGTTGGTCCGCGGGTGGTCGCCGTAGAAGTCGGAGTTGGCCACGAACGCGAAGTCGCCGTCGGGCGTGACGGAGATGGTGGTGGGAAAGAGCTCGATCGGCGCGCGCCCTGCCACCGTGTCGTTCGTCGCGTCGAAGCGCCAGAGGCTGCCGTACGGCGTGCCGTGCGCGATCGACACGTAGTACCACTTCTGGTCGGGGGAGACGGTGATGTTGTGGGGTCCGTCGATGTCGGCCGGCATGATCCCGACCGGGAGCACGTGATCCACGACCAGGGTGTTTCCCTCGGGCCGGAGCCAGGTCACGATGTCGCCCGACTCGCTCACCACGCCCACCCGGTACGCCGGAGCGGCCGTCTGGGCCGCGAGCGGCGCGGCGGCGAGCGCGAGCCCCACGTACAGCATGCCCCGCATGACACCCCTCCGGCGCGTTGGGAATCTCCGCGGAAGTTAATCGCCCCCCGCCGCTTCCGCCGCCACGGCGGCCTGGAACGCCGCGGGCCGCCGGAAGAGGGCCCGCCACCCGGCGCGGCGGCGGAGGACCACCACCAGTTCGCCCGGCGGCGGGTCCGAGACGCCTTCGACGGTGAGGAAGGCGGGCAGCGTGGCGCCCGGCGGCATGGCGGCGCGGTAGGGGCGCCCGTGCCAGCCGAACTCCAGGACCGCGGGCAGCCGTCGGACGACCCGGTCGAGGAAGAAGTCGTCGTCCACCTGGTAGACGCCGTCTGCGACCCGCTCCCCGCCGAGGTGGAACTCGGGGTCGAAGGGCTCGCCGTCAAGGCGCGCGAAATTCTCCTCCGCGGCTTCGTCAAACGCCTCGAGCGCCCCCTCGCGGGCCCGCCATTCGAGGTGGTGCCGGAGTTCGTGGGTCAGGGTGTCCCAGGCCTCGGTCCGCCAGTCGAACGCGGGGTCGAGCTCGGCCAGGGCGCGAAAGGAGCCGTGATAGAGGACCACCCGGCTCTGGATTTCGTCGGGGGCGCCGGTCTCGCCGGCGTGGAAGGGAATGCACTGGCCGAGGGTGAAGATCTCCGCGCGGGTGGGATGCGGCACGGCGCGCGGGGAGACGGTGATCTCCGAGATGCCGTCGAGGAACTCCCCGGGCACCTCCCGGCTGAGGCGGGCGACCAGGGATCGGAAATCACTCAGCCGCATGGCGCTCCTCGATTCTGTCATTGCGAGGAGGCCCCACCAGGGGCCGACGAAGCAATCTCGGGACAGATTGCTTCGGCCACTGCGTGGCCTCGCAATGACAGAAGCAGGTGGTCGCGCTCCCGATCCTCGGTCCCGTTCTAGACCGCTTCGAGCGCCTGGCCGAGGTCCGCAATCAAGTCCTCATAGTGCTCCACGCCCACCGACAGCCGCACCATCCCCGGCGTCATCCCCATGCGGGCCTGGTCGGCGGGCGGCACGTCGGCGTGGGTCATCGAGCCCGGATGTTCGGCGAGGGACTCGGTGCCGCCGAGGCTCACCGCCAGCTTCACCATCTGGAGGGCGTTGAGGAAGCGGAACGCCCCCGGCTGCCCGCCGCGCACGTCGAAGGAGATCACCGAGCCCGCCGCCACGCACTGCCGCCGGTACAGCTGGTACATCGGGTCGCTCTCGGCGAGGTGGCCGAGGTAGTGCACCGCCTCGACCTTGGGATGGTCGGCCAGGAAGTCGGCCACGTAGCGCGCGTTCTTCATCGCCGCCGTCATCCGCATCTTGAGGGTCTCGAGGCTCCGGAGCAGCAGCCAGCCGCTCCACGGCCCCGCCATCGTGCCCATGAAGGACCGCAGCGTGCGCACCGGCAGCATCGCGGCCGCGGAGCCGGAGACCGCGCCGGCGATCACGTCGCTGTGCCCGCCGATGAACTTCGTGGCGGAATAGATGACCAGGTCGGCGCCGTGCTGGAGCGGGTGCTGGAAGAGCGGCCCGAGGAACGTGTTGTCCACCATCATCACGGCGGGGCGGCCAGGGGCGGCCATGCCGTGCACCAGGTCGCTCAGGCCCCGGATGTCCACCAGCCCGTTGGTCGGGTTGGCGGGCGTTTCGACCAGCGCCGCGGCGACTGGCCGTCCGCCGATGCGGGCGGTCAGCTCCGCGGCCAGTTCCGCCATCGGCACGCCGGCCAGGAAGCCGACCGGGATGACGCCCAGCCGCGGGAGGAAGTGCTTGATGAAATGGTCGGTGCCGCCGTAGAGCGGCTCGCTGTGGACCAGCACGTCGCCGGGGGTGAGGAAGGCCAAGAGCGACGTGGTGATCGCCGCCATGCCGCTGGCGAACACCGCGCAGGATTCGGCTTCGTCCCAGAGCGCCAGCCGGCCCTCGAGGATCTCGAGGTCCGGATTGTTGAGGCGGCTGTAGATCAGCCCGACCTCTTCGTCGCGGCCCTGCTCCCGGAGGCCGTACGCCAACTCGAAGAAGGCCTTGCCCTGCTCCGCCGACTCGAAGGCGAAGGTCGAGGTCTGGAAGATGGGGCACTTGACCGCGCCCTCGCTCAGCCGCGGGTCGTACCCGTAGCTCATCATCAGGCTCTCGGGGCGCAGCTTCCGCCCGCCGATTTCGCGCAGGTCCCCGCTCATCGTGCCGCCTCTCTGCTCAGCCCTCGACCCGTGCCTTCACCCACCCCTTGAGCTGGTCCGCCGCGATGCGGTCCTGGTTCATCGCGTCCCGGTGCCGCACCGTCACGGTGCCGTCCTGCAGCGTCTGTCCGTCCACCGTGACGCAGAACGGCGTGCCGGCCTCGTCCATGCGGCGGTACCGGCGGCCCACGGCGCCGCTGTCGTCGTAGAACGCGTTGACGTGCTGCTTGATCTCGTGATAGAGGCGGGTGGCGTACTCCGGCATCCCGTCCTTCTTGACGAGCGGGAAGACCCCGACCTTGACGGGGGCGATGGCGGGGTGGAAGCCGAGCACCACGCGCGTCTCCCCCTCCACCTGCTCCTCGCGGTAGGCGTCCACCAGCGTGGTGAGCGTCACCCGGTCGGCGCCCGCCGAGGTCTCGACGACGAAGGGGACGAACCGCTCGTTGTTGGGCTGGTCGAAGTAGTCGAGCTTCTTGCCGGAGTAGCTCTGGTGCCGCTGCAGGTCGAAGTCGGTGCGGTTGTGGATCCCCTCGATTTCGTTCCAGCCGAAGGGAAACTCGTACTCGATGTCGTACGCCGCCTTGGCGTAGTGCGCCAGCTCGCCGGGGCCGTGTTCGTGCCAGCGCAGCCTGGCGGGATTGAGGCCGAGGGCGTGGTGCCAGGCCATCCGCCACTCCCGCCAGTGTTCGAACCACTCGGCGTCGGTGCCCGGCTTGACGAAGAACTGCATTTCCATCTGCTCGAACTCGCGGGTCCGGAAGATGAAGTTGCCGGGCGTGATCTCGTTGCGGAACGCCTTCCCGATCTGCGCAATGCCGAAGGGCACCTTCTGCCGCGAACCCTGGAGGACGTTGAGGTAGTTGACGTAGATCCCCTGCGCCGTTTCGGGGCGGAGGTACACCACGGCCGCGGACTCCTCCACCGGCCCCATGAAGGTCTTGAACATGAGGTTGAACATCCGCGGCTCGGTCAGCTCGCAGGTGGTGTGCTCGCCCGGCCGCTTGCTGGGCTTCTGCGGGCACTGGGCGTCCTGGATCTTGTCCGCGCGGAAGCGCGCCTTGCAGGTCTTGCAGTCGACCAGCGGGTCGGTGAATCCGGAGACGTGCCCCGAGGCCTCCCAGACCTTGGGGTGCATCAGGATGGCCGCGTCGAGACCCTCGATGTCGTCGCGGGCGTGGACCATGGCCCGCCACCAGCGGTCCTTGACGTTCTTCTTGAGCTCGACGCCGAGGGGGCCGTAGTCCCAGACGGAGCCGAGGCCGCCGTAGATCTCCGACGACTGAAAGATGAAACCGCGCCGCTTGCAGAGCGACACGATCTTGTCCATGAGGGTGGTGTCGGCCATCTGCCGGCTCGCGGGGTCGGGGAAGGGATCGCTTCGGGTACGGGCGGATAATAGACGGGGCCCGGGGGACCGACAAGCAACGGGCCGGATGCAAGGCACTGCGCGCAATCCGCGGCACGATCGGCGGTCACGTGCGCGATCGGTGGCCGGCGGTCGGCGTCCAACCCATTCTGCAACAAGCGCTTATGTAATTGCCGACAGTGGGCACTCGAATTGCTCTTTCTCCACAGAGACCGGCGTGTTCTTCGGCGCCACCGGGCGGCCGCTTCGCCACCCACCCGGCCGCCGGCTGTTCCGGCCACTCGAATCCGTGCGGGAGAACCGATGGGGAGCAAGCGACATGTCAGGGCCCGGGCGGGGTTCACCCTGGTCGAGATGCTGATCGTGATCATCATCGTCGGCATCACGGCGGCGATCGCGCTCCCCAGCATCAACCTCTCCGGGATCCGGTCCAAGTCGTCGGTGCAGTCCCTGGGCACCACCATGCTGGCCCTGCAGCGGGACGCGATCGCCAAGCAGCACAACGTCGTCGTCATCGTCGACGCCACGCGCCGCCAGCTCCGGGTGGTCGATGATTCCACCAATGACGAGTCCATCTCTCCCGGCGAGCGCGTCCGGGCGGTCTCCCTGGGCGAAGGCGTCGTCTTCGGGAAGCCGGCCACGGTCACCGCCCGCCCCTTCGGCGCGAACGCGATCAACTTCATCAGCACCGAGCAGACCACCAGCCTCCCCGACATCGTGTTCTACCGCAACGGGAGCGCCAAGGAGGCCGGCGGCGTCTACCTGAGCACGGCCAAGGCGATGGCGGGAGCGCCAGGACACGGCAGCGAGACCTGGGCCATGGAAATCAGCCGCGCCACCGGCCGCGCCGAGTGGCTGCGGTGGAACGGCACCACCTGGATTCGGGGGTTCTGAATGCGCAAGGGAGTCGGAGGCTTCACGCTGATCGAGGTGGTCCTCGCGGTGACGGTGCTCGCCATCGTCCTGCTGGTGATCCCCGCCGCGCAGGTCAAGTTCACCCACGCCGTGGGAACCAACCGGATCCGGAACGAGGCCAACGCCATCGCCGACGCCTGGATCGCGCGCTGCCGGGCGGAACCGAACTACGCCGCCCTCGACTCGACCTCCGCCGGCAAGTGCAAGGGCACCGTCACCGGGCTCGGCACCTACGGCTTCACGCGGACCACGACGGTGACGGGCGACGCCACGCTCTCCGGCGTGGCCGACTCCCTCAACAACTACAAGCGGATCACCGTCGTCGTCACCGGCACCGGCCTCACGCCGTCGGTCAGCCGGACGATCACGGTGGCCAAGTGAAGGAGCGACCGGCCATGCGGAACCGCCGCGGCATGACCCTGATCGAGATGCTCATCGCGCTCACCGTCTTCACGATCATCCTGGGCGCCGCGCTCAAGTTCCTGTCCACCCAGGGCAAGGGGCTGGACAAGAACTCGCAGGAGATGGGGATGCTCCAGAACCTGACCTTCTCCGGCTCGCTCCTGCAGGAGGAGATCCGGATGGCCGGGGCCAACGTGCCGTACAAGCAGCCCGTCATCATCTACGCGGGCACCAATTCGGTGAGCTTCAACGCCGACTACGCCTCGAACGTGGACAGCCTCTACACCGTGTACTACAACCCCGGGCTCCCGGCCGGCCAGCGCAACGCGCTCACCGCCTCGCAGCGCTTCGCCCTGCCGGGGTCGAGCCCGGCGTTCAACTATCCCGACTCCAGCTACTCCGCCGACGGCAACGCCGGCATCAACAGCCCGGCCGAGACGATCACCTGGTTCTTCCAGCTGGACACCTCGACCGCCACGCCGACCAACGACTACGTCCTCGAGCGCCAGGTCAACGACCAGGCGCCGGAGGTGGTGATCCGGAACGTCATCCCGACCACCGGCCGGAACTTCTTCCGCTACTACTACAAGCGCGTGCCCGCCGCCGGCACGTCGATGTCCTCCCTCGACAGCGTGCCGACCGCCTGGATGCCGCTCCGTCACACCCAGGGCGTCCACGGCATGCCCTCCGACACCGCCGCGGCGGCCCGGATCGACAGCCTGGCGTCGGTCGAGGTGGCGTTCACGGTGACCAACGGGCTCACGGGGGCCGCGCAGCGCACCCGGGCGATCTCGTTCATGGTGCCGATGCCGAACGTCGGGACCAAGAAGGTCACCAGCTGCGGCGACCTGCCGATCTTCGGCTCGGGGCTGACCGCCACGTGGACCATCAACACCGCCGCGGCGCCGCCCGACACCTTCATGCTGCTCCGCTGGAACCAGGCGGTGGACGAGACCGGCGGCGAGTCGGACGTCCAGGCCTACATCATCTGGCGCCGCATGGTGGGGGCCACGACGTGGAACGAGCCGCTCGCGTCGGTGCCCTCGGGCGCCACGTCGCCCAGCTTCGCCGACCAGTCGGCGCTCGTCGACTCGGCGTACCAGTACGCCGTCGCCGCCCAGGACTGCACCCCGTCGCTCTCGACCATGGCGACGGTCACACCGCCCCTCCACCCGTGAGGCCCACGCCCATGTGCTCCCTGCGCTTCCTGCGCGACCGGCGCGGCATCGCGCTCATCACGACCATGCTGGTGGCGTTCGCCGTCTCCGCGATCGCCATCGCGGCGGTGATGATGACGCTCAACGCCAACCTCGTCGGCAAGAACACCGAACGGGCGGCCGCCGTCGACGCCGCGGCGCTCTCCGGCCTCGAGGAGGCCCGGAGCCGGCTCAACACGACCCGGACGCTCTACCCGACCACCGGCTACACCACCATCGAGAACGACGTGGCGGTCAAGACGGCGGGCAACGTGGTGATCCCCAAGGTGACCCGGTCCACCTACGTCGGCCCCAGCGGCATCGCGAGCGGGCAGTACGGCGTGGTCGGCAGCATCATCTCGGTGGCGCGCGACAGCTTCGGCAACAAGGCGGTCCGGCGGCTCGAGGTGAACCAGGAGAGCTTCTCCAAGTTCGCGTACTTCACCGACTTCGAGACCGACACCAGCGGGAGCACCATCGTCTTCGGCGGCGGCGACCAGATCCGCGGCCCGGTGCACTCCAACGACCTGATCCGGATCAACACCTCGCCCAGCCCGGCGGCGACCTTCTTCGACCAGGTCTCCACCGCCAACTCGACGATCAACAACCAGGGCAACGCGGTCTTCGGCAAGCCGCCCCTCCTCGGCGTGGCGCGCATCCCGATGCCCACCGTGGCGGACCTGAACAAGCTCGACAGCATGGCGACCATCGGCAGCACCCGCTTCACGGGCTCCACCGCCGGCGACGCCGGCGAGGCGAAGACCCGGGTGCACTTCCTGACCATCGACCTCGGCGCGCCCTACGGCGTCATGGGCTTCTTCATGGTCTACCAGGGCGGGACGACGACGACCATCATCCCGCCGGAAAAGTACGTCTCCGCCAGCCTGCCCATCACGACCTCCACCACGGGCAGCTATCTCGAGCGCTCGCCGAACTGCGGCGACTTCGCCGCCGGCGGCCGCTTCATGCCGGCGTACTATCACGACACCACCACGCAGGCCATTCACCTGCACGTGGCCGGCACCACGAACGCCAACAAGATCGCGCGGCGCGACTCGTCGCTGGTCAAGGGCAACAGTTCCCGCTGCTTCCTCGGCGGGGACTCGGTGCTCACCATCCCGGCCATCGCCACGGGCGGCAACGCCAACTGGCTGACCACCGGCCATCCCGACGGCGGCGCGTGGGTGCAGGCCCCGGGCGGCATCCAGGCCTCGCTGGCCGCGCTCGGCGGGGTCATCACCAACCGTCCCGACGCGGCCTACCTCTTCCCGCTCAGCCGCCAGTTCAACACCAGCTTCAAGGGCGTCATCTTCGTGGCGGGCAAGGTGATCGTGGACGGCGTGATCCACGGCCGGGTCACGGTCGCCGCCACCGGCAACATCATCTTCGGCGACGACATCACCTACTACCAGGGCCAGACCCGCGACTGCACCACCGGCGACATCGCCGGGTACTTCTCGGGCCAGTCGCTCATCGTGGCCAACAACACCATGAACGCGCCCCAGACCATCAACAACGACGCCTCCCACGCGACCTCGCCCACCGGCACCTTCCGGAGCTACGTCACCAACACCGACGAGACGATCCACGGCTTCTTCCTGACCCTCAAGACGTTCGGCGCGGAAGAAAACGCCGAGGGGGCCAGCAACACCGAGCGCTGCCTCATCGGCGGGAGCTTCAACGCCGGGCGCGGCTGCCTGGTGACGTTCGGCGGGATCATCCAGTCCCGGCGCGGCGCCGTGGGCCTCACCAGCGGCGAAGGCTACGTCAAGCGCTACCAGTACGACGCCTGCGGCGCCACCGACCCGCCGCCGTACTACCCGACCACCGGCGTGTTCATCAAGAACCGGTTCTACGAACTCGACCCGACCCGGTTCAACGTGGCCGGCTGGTACGCGGCCAACCAGAACTGACACTCCCCGGCCGGCGACTCGCGGTCGCCGACCGGGCGCGCTGCCCTCGAAACGCCCTCCATTGACCCGGAGGGCCTTTCGTTTTCCGTGCAATGGGTTGCACGCAAGGCACGGCACGATCGGCATCCGGCTGCGCGGCAAACCATGTCGATAAAATGCATATCTTCTTGCGCCGTATGTTGTTACCGAACTGGATCTGCGGGGCACCCGAATTGCGATTCCGATCTGGCAGTTGCTGGCCACAGCACTCGACCCCGTGACCCGTTCAGGAGTGCCACATGCAGCTCGTTCGCCCCCTGCCGGCCCCCCGCCGGACGACGACCCGGCTCGCCGACCGGCGCGGCTTCGCGCTCGAGGCGACGATGGTCGTCCTGGTGCTGATCTCGCTCCTGGTGGCCATCTCGGTCGCCAGCTACGTGATGGTGCAGAAGTCGGGCAGCGTCGACTACCGCGCCACCCGGGTGCAGTACGCCGCCGAGGCGGGTTCGGACGCGGTGGTGAGCCAGCTCGCCCAGCGCATGACCGACGGCGTCATCACCGCCGCGGACATCAGCGCCGTCACCCTGCCCACGCTCTCCGGCTTCACCTTCGCCACGCCGACCGTGACGATGGTGGGCGCCCCGATCCCCAGGACCATCACGAGCGGCACCTACGCCGGCCTCATCGGGCTCAACCAGCAGATCGACATCGGCATCACCGCGACCGACCCCGCCGGCAACCGCGGCCAGGTGATCATCAGCGCCGATGCCCAGTCGATTCCGCTCTTCCAGTTCGGCGTGTTCTACAATGAGGACCTCGAGATCCACAACGGCCAGAACATGGACTTCGCCGGGTGGGTGCACACCAACTCGAACCTCTACCTCACGCCAGGCGGCTCGGCGATCACCAGCTTCCACGACCTGATTACCACCCCCGACAGCATCTTCTGGCAGCGCAAGGCCTACAGCGAGCGCCAGAACGGCGTGCGGATCGACAACGCCTCCGGCGTGGCCAGGACCCTCAACTTCGACAGCCGGAGCAACCCGGGCAGCTCCTTCGTGTCCGCCAGCACCAGCCTCGTCGACGGCCGGATCATGACCGGCGTGAGCGGCGTCCAGCCGCTCTCGCTCCCGCTGCCGGCCGGGATGCCCCCGATCCAGCTGGTCATGCCCCGGAACGGCGGCGACACCCCGGACGTGCAGGGCGTCAAGTTCTCCTGGAAGGCCACCGCGCACCTGACGGTGGACATGGCGCAGCTCGCCAACGTGAACACTTGCGCCGGGATCACGATCATCGGCTCGCCGCTCCCCACCGGCGCCAGCTGCGCCATGTTCGCCGGGCTGCCCCAGGGCTTCTGGGACGGGCGCGAGAACATCGGCGCCGACGTCTTCCAGATCGACATGGGCGCGCTCCAGACCTGGGCCATCGCCAGCGCGGCCCGGAACTACAGCATCATCTACATCACCTTCACGAACGTCGACCCGACGAACCCGTCGCGGGACTACCCCGTGGTGCGCATCCGGAACGGCGCGACCCTCCGCCAGCCGGTGACCGTCGCGACCGACCGCCCGCTGTACCTCTGGGGCGACTACAACACCGGCGGCACCTGGTACCCGAGCTCGTTCATCGCGGACGCGATCACCTTCCTGTCGGGCTCGTGGACCGACGCCGCGCACGTCGTCACCGGCGGCGGCGGGACCCACACCGTGGCCGGCGGCGGCCCGGATTGGACGAACCCGCCCCAGAACACGGCGAGCAACATGACGGTCTACGCCGCCATCGCGGCCGGCCACTCCGCCACCCCGTGCGACTGGCAGCGGAGCGGGTGCACGGTGCCCACGCCCCCGCCAGCGACGGCGAATGGCAGCTATGGCGGCGGGCTGGAGAACTTCCCGCGCTTCCTGGAAAACTGGAGCGGCAGGACCGTCACCTACCGCGGCTCGCTGGTGTCGCTGTTCCAGAGCCAGTACGCCGCCCGGCGGCGCTGGAGCTGGACCAACTACTACGGCGTCCCGACCCGTGACTGGCGGTTCGACCTGCGCTTCAAGGACCCGACGCAGCTGCCCCCGGGCACCCCGGTGGTCGGCAGCGTGTTCCAGACCTCCTTCCGGCCCGTGTACTAGGAGCCGGCGATGACTGCGCGCGCGCGTTCCGGCTTTACGCTGGTCGAGATGCTCATCGTGATCGTCGTCATGGGAATCGGCATGATGATCATGGTGCCCCGGCTCCGGGTGTCGGACCAGACGAAGGCCCGGGCGGCCGCCTCGCTCCTGGCGGCGGACCTCGAACTGGCCCGGAGCAAGGCGATGGCCTACCGGGCCGTGGTCCGGGTGGTCTTCACCCCGGCGTCGAACTCCTACACCGGGTATCTCGACTTCGACCGCGACGGCGTCATCGGGCAGAGCACCGCCGAGCGGGATTCGCTGCACTTGTACGGCGGGACGCGGACGCTGCCGAACGACGTGACCTATGGCCGCGCGACGCAGCCCGACATCCCCGACTTCTCCGGCGCCGGCAGCATCACCTTCCCGACGCCGCAGATCGACTTCGACGCCCGGGGGCTGACGACGCCCTTCGGCACCCGGGGCGTCATCTACGTGCGCCGACCCGGCGACAATACGGCGGTCGCGGCGGTGACCGTGTCGGGCGCCGGCGGCATCCGCATCTGGACTTCTGAAGGGGGCACCTGGCGATGAAGCGCAACAGCGAGGCGGGATTCACCCTGATCTCGGTCATCATGGCCGTGGTCATCCTGACCATCGGGCTCCTGGCCCTGACCAAGTCCCAGGCGGTGCTGCTCCACGCCCAGTCCACCAGCGCCATGCGCAGCGTGGCCCTGGGGATTTCCCGCAACTACGTCGAGGAGGTGCGGAGCCGCACGCCCGATCCGGTCGCGGAACCCGCCGTCTCGGTGGACGAGACCGGGACCCTCGCCGCCGACGGCAAGTACCGGCGCTCGCTCGAAGTGGCCGACCTGGGCAACAACCTCTACCGGGTCACCTGCAACGTGACCTATCCGCAGGGTGCCCAGCCCGTCCAGATCGTCACCCTCATCTACCGGTGATCGCCATGCGCACGCACCACGCTTCCAGCGGCCGGGCCGGCTTCACCCTCGTCGAGCTGCTGATCGCCATGACGGTGGGGCTCGTCGTGCTCGCCGCCGCGACCGGCCTCGTGGCCTCCACCTGGCGCGGCATGTCGGGCAACCGGGAGCGGGAGGGCATCGAGCGCAACGCCCGGTTCATCAACGAGGCGCTGATGCGCGACCTCTCCGAGACCGGCGTCGGCATCAGCTCCTCGGTGCGCTTCGGCACCCTCTCCGCCCGCGGCGACACCATCGTGATCCTGAGCGTGCCCTACACCAACAACGTGCCGGCCTCGCCCCACACCATCCAGTACGCCGGGCCGGCCCTGGCACCGGCCACCGGCACCTGCGGCACCTACTGCGTCGACGTGGACACGGTGGGCTTCGACATCGCCATCGGGGACCTCGCGCTGCTGCAGTCGAGCAACGAGCGCCGGCTGATCCAGGTGACCAACGTGACGCGCACGGGGAGCAAGGCCTCGGTGACCTTCTCCCCCGACAGCACGCTGCTGCAGCACGAAGGGGCCTACGCCCGCAACCTGCAGCTCAGCAGCACCAGCACCGTCATCATGAAGTTGAAGTTCGTCGAGTACTACGTGCAGAACCAGCGGCTGATGCGGGCGGAACGGCTCAACGCCGACCGGACGCCGGCGGGGGAGCTGATCGCGACGGGGGTGGACAGCATCAAGGTCAACCTGGTCTTCACCAACGGGAACCTGGCCCCGACCGCGGACCCCACCGATGCCAGCGGCGAGAACGACTGGAACGACATCATGGCCACGCGGGTGTTCGCCACCCTGCAGTCGGACCCGACCGACATCCGGCTCAACGGCGGCCTGCCCGTGACCCGCAACTACCAGTGGTGGTTCGCGCCGCGAAACCTGAAATACGAGAAGAACCGGGTCAGCTGAGCCCGGTCCGCGCTACACCTCGATGATCTGGTCCCGCCGCGTCCCCACGCTCACGTAGCGGATGGGGGCGCCGGCGAGGTCCTGCAGCCGGTCCAGGTAGGCCCGGGCCTGCGGGGGCAGGTCGGCCATCCGCCGGGCGCCCTCGGTGGACTTCCGCCACCCCGGCAGCACCTCGTACACCGGGTCGACCCGCTCCAGCCGCTCCACCTCCGCCGGCAATTCCTCCGTCAGTTCCCCATCCACCCGGTACCCGGTCCCGACCGGGATCTCGGCGAAGGTGTCCAGCACGTCCAGCTTGGTGACCGCCAGCCCGGTGAGCCCGTTCACGCGGACCGAGTACCGCACCACGTTGGCGTCGAACCAGCCGCAGCGCCGGGGCCGCCCGGTGACCGCGCCGAACTCGCCGCCGATCCGCTGCAGCGCCTCCCCGCCCTCTCCCAGTGCTTCCGTCGGCAGCGGGCCGTTCCCCACCCGCGTCGTGTAGGCCTTCACGACCCCCAGGACGCCGTCGATGGCCGTCGGGCCGATGCCCGCGCCCACCGAGGCCCCGCCCGCGGTGGTGTTGGAGCTCGTCACGTAGGGATAGGTGCCGTGGTCCACGTCGAGCAGCGCCCCCTGGGCCCCCTCGAGCAGCACCCGCTTCCCCGCCCGAAGCGCGCGGTGCACCAGGAGCCCGGTGTCGGTGGCCAGGGGCAGGAGCCGCGGCGCCAGGCGCTCGAGGAGCGCCACGTGCTCCTCCAGCGACGCCGGCGCGGCCCCCATCATCCCGAGCAGCCGGTTGGCCCGGTCGAGCCGCTCCGCCAGCAGGCCGCGCAGGGCGGCGCCGTCCCGGAGGTCGATGACGCGCACCCCGCGGCGGCCGTACTTGTCTTCGTAGGTCGGCCCGATGCCGCGGCCGGTGGTGCCGATCTTCTGCGACTTCTCGCTGGCCGCGTCGAGCAGCTTGTGATAGGGCAGCACGAGATGGGCCCGCTCCGAGACGAACAGCCGGCCCGACGTGTCCACCCCCCGCCCCGTCAGCCCGTCGAGCTCCATGAAGAGCGTCTCGGGATCGAGCACCACGCCGTTGCCGATGACGCAGCTGGTCCGGGCATGCAGGATCCCCGAGGGGATCTGCTGGAGGATGAACTGCTCCTCGCCGATGACCACCGTGTGCCCCGCGTTGGCGCCTCCCTGGTAGCGCACCACGCAGTCGGCGCGCTCGGACAGGACGTCGACCAGCTTTCCCTTCCCCTCGTCGCCCCACTGGGCGCCCACCACCACCACACACTGGGTCTTCGGATCGAACATGGCCCCTCACTCGGGCTGAAGCCAACGAAAAGGGCCCCTCGCGGGGCCCGTGTATCCTCAGGGAAAAGCTAGCCGCCGTCCGCGCTCCGGTCAAATCGCTCCGGCCAGGAGACGCCCGACCGATTCCGCCGTCTGGAACGCCATGCCGGCCGGCGTGTCCCGCGGCGTATGCACCAGCCGGAGCGTCGCCCAGTCGAGCCGGGCGACCGTCACCGCCGCCGCGCCCGCCCGGGCGAGCGGCTGGCTGTCGGCGAACGCCCAGAGCGGCTGGCTCCGCCGCCGCACGACCAGCCCGGTCGCTTCGAGGCGCTCGGCTTCCCGGTCCGCCAGGCGGTCGCCGGAGGCGTCGTGCGAGACCACGTAGAGCGCGCCCCGGTCGTCGAGGATGTCGAAGTTCACGACCTCGACGCCCACCAGCTGGGGGCCGTGCTCCCGGGCGAAGACCCGGGCGCCCACGAGGCCGAACTCCTCGGCGCCGGTGATCAGCACGCCGACGCCGTCGTCCGAGGCGGCCTCCGCCGCCAGGAGGGCCGCCAGGAGGCCCGACCCGTTGTCCCGGGCCCCCTGGGAGGCCCCCCGGAGGGCGCCGCGCGCCGCGAGGCCGCAGGCCACCAGCGCCAGGATGGCCACGCCGGCCATCTCGTCGCTGTCCACCGGGCCGCGAAGGCGGAGGATCGCGAGCGTGCTGAGGGCCAGGATCGCAAGGAGCACCACCACCGCCGCGACCGCCCGACCGGCCAGCGAGTGGCCCTGCGCCTTGGTGTCGAGGTGCGCGACAAACCAGCGCCGCACCGGCGCCGCGCCGCGCGTCGCGACCAGGTTCGCGTCCTCCCGCACGCCGCCGCCCAGCGAGGACCCGCCGAGCGCGGTGCCGCGCACCAGCCCGGCGAGCGCCAGCAGGCCGAAGAGCCAGGCGGCCAGCGCCGCCCAGGGGGGCGCGCCGGCGACCGTACAGAGGGGAATCTGGAGCAGGGTGAGCCAGCCCAGGCCGGCGCCGAACATCGGCATGGCGTTGAGGCTGGAGGGGTAGAAGGTGAACGGCTGCTCCTCGACCTGGTAGCCGAGGCCGGTGAGGTGGTCGCTCACCAGGCGCCGGGCGTGCGCCGCCGCGGGGGTGCCGGCCTCGCGCGGCGCATCCAGCAGGAGCGCCAGGAGCTCCCGGGCCCGCGCCACCCTCAGCGCGCCTTCTTGCGGCGGTCGCGTCCCTCGGGGACCGGGTCGCCGCGGGCCGCCGCGGCCGCCGTCTCCTCGGTGATGGACTTCGCGGCCACCAGGTCGGCCAGGCTCTGCTCGAAGGTCTGCATCCCGTGCGCCTCGCGGCCCTGGGCCATGAGCGTCCGGAGCTCCCCCCATTTCGCCGGGGTCTTGAGGCAGGCGCGCACCTGCGGCGTGTTCACCAGGATCTCGAACGCCGCCACCCTGCCCTCCTCGTCGGCCCGGGGCAGGAGCTGCTGCGACACGATGCCGCGGAGCGCCTCCGACAGGCGGACGCGGCCGATGTCGCGCTCCTCGGCGGGGAACATGGCCACCAGGCGCTCGAGCGTCGTCGTCACGTCGGGGGTGGGCATCGCGGAGATGACGAGGTGGCCCGTCTCCGCCGCCTTGACCGCGATGTCGGCGGTGTCCGGATCGCGGGTCTCGCCGATGAGGATCACGTCGGGGTCCTGCCGGAGCGCGGCCCGGAGCCCGACCGCCACGCTCTCGGTGTCCACCCCCACCTCGCGCTGGGTCACCGAGCAGTTGACGTCGCGGTGCAGGAACTCGATCGGGTTCTCGATCGTGACGATGTGCTTCTGCTTGGTCCGGTTGATGCGCTCGATCAGCGCGGCGACGGTGCTGGTCTTCCCGCTCCCGCTGACTCCCGTCACGAGGAGGAGGCCGCGGTCCGAGTCGGCGAGGGTGGCGAGCGCCTCGGGCAGCCCCAGCGACTCGATGGACGGGACCGCGAAGGGGATGACCCGCATCACGATCATGAACGAGGAGCGCTGGCGGAGGACGTTGACCCGGAACCGCCCCACGCCCGGCATGCCCCACGAACAGTCGAAGTCGCGGAGCCGCTCGAGATGGGCCCGGTCCTGCTCGCTGGGGATCAGCTTGTGCGCGATGGCGCGGGTCTGGTCCGGCGTGAGCCGCTGCTTGGTCAGCGGCACCAGCCGGCCGTTGATCCGCGCGCGGAAGACGTCGCCGGCCTTGATGTGCAGGTCGGAGGCCCCGCGTTCGACGGCCGCCTTGATGATCTTCTCCATGGTCACTCCGGGGGCAGGGGAGGTCACCGGGACGCCTGCGCGTCGAGGAAGCCCATCTTCGCCTTGACCTGGTCGAGCGTCTTGCGCGCCTCGGCGCGCGCACGGGCCGCGCCCCGGGCCAGGACGGCGTGCACCGCCGCCTCGTCGGCGCGGAGCGCCGCGGCCCGCTCCCGGATCGGCGCGAGCGCCGCCGACATGTTGTCCGCCAGCACGCGCTTGCAGTCGAGGCAGCCCCACTCCGCGCCTCGGCACTTCCGCGCGACCTCCGTGACCGTCTCCGGCGGCGAGAAATACCTGTGCAGCGCGTAGATGTTGCAGATCTCGGGCGTGCCGGGATCCTTCTTCGTCTTGCGCGCCGGGTCGGTCATCGCCGGCCGGAGCTTCTGCCAGATCTCCTCCGGGCTCTCCAGCAGCCCGATGGTGTTGCCGAGGCTCTTCGACATCTTGGCCTGCCCGTCGAGGCCGAGGATGCGCCTGGCCGGCGTCAACAGCGACTGCGGCTCCGGGAAGAAGGCGCTCCCTCCGCCGTACTCGGCGTTCCACCGCCGCGCGATGACCCGCGCCAGCTCGAGGTGCTGGATCTGGTCGTCGCCCACCGGCACCTGCTCGGCGCGATAGAGCAGGATGTCGGCCGCCATCAGGATCGGGTAGCTGAGGAGCCCGGCGGGAATGCTCTCGACCCGCTGGGACTTATCTTTGAACTGCGTCATCCGCTCCAGTTCGCCGAGCGGCGTCACCGAAGTCAGGAGCCACATCAGCTCCGCGTGCTCGGGCACGTGCGACTGCACGAAGAGCGTGACCCGCGACGGGTCCACCCCGGCCGCCAGCAGCCCGATGGCCATGTCGATGGTGCGGCGCTGGAGCGTGGCCGGGTCGTGCTGACCGGTGATGGCGTGCAGGTCCACGATCGAGTAGAAGCACTCGTTGTGCTCCTGCAGCGCCACCCAGTTCTGGACGGCGCCGAGCCAGTTGCCGATATGCAGTTCGCCGGAGGGTTGGATGCCGGAAAAGATACGGGGCATTTTGGCAAGCTACCCACCCGGGGCAGGAGCCGCAAGATGCTATCGCCCATAGACTTACTCGACATCGCCGAGTCCGCGGCCCAGCGGGCCGGGCATTACCTCCGCTCGGTCGGGGACCCGCCCGGCCCCGCGGAATGGTCCGTCAAGGGGCAGCGGGACTTCGTCACGCACATCGATCGCGAGTCCGAGCGGCTGATCGCGGAGACCCTGCTGCCCGCCGCCCCGGGCTCCCGGATCCTGGGCGAGGAGCTCTCCCCCACCGGCGCGACGGACGGCCTCGTGTGGTTCGTCGATCCCCTCGACGGCACCACCAACTTCCTGCACCGATTCCCGGTCTGGGCGGTGTCGATCGGCGTGGCGCTCGACGGCGAGCTCCTGGCCGGGGTGGTGCTCGACGTGCCCCGCGGGCGGCTGTACGGCGCGAGCAAGGGCGGGGGGGCCTGGGAGGACGGCCGGCGGCTCTCGGTCTCTGCGCTGCGGGACCCGTCGCAGGCGCTCGTCGGCACCGGCTTTCCGTTCAAGGAGATCGACCGGATCGGGGAATACCAGCGCCAGTTCGCCGCGGTCGCCGCGGCGACCAGCGGCATTCGCCGACCGGGCGCGGCCGCGCTCGACCTGGCGGACGTGGCGGCGGGGCGGTTCGACGCGTTCTGGGAGCTCGTGCTGGCGCCGTGGGACATCGCGGCCGGGATCCTGCTGATCCGGGAGGCGGGGGGCGTGGTGACGGACCTGGCGGGGCGATCGGTCGGCGCGGAACACACCGGCCTCGTGGCGGGAAACCCGGCGATGCACGAATGGTTGCTGGGGGTGGTCGGGGCGTAGGGGTGCACAGCCGTGCACCCCTACGCCGAATGTACCCGCGCTGCGTTGCGCGGCACCGGTCACCGCCGTGGTGATGGGCCAACGCCGGACCACCTTCCCTATCCTGCGACATGCGTCGCAGCATACGATTGCCCGGCTTCGACTACGCGGGCCCAGCCACGTACTTCGTGACCATTGTGACCCAGGCGCGGGCGCCGATTCTCGGCGCCGTCGTCAGGCGTCGGATGGTGCTCAGCGCGGCCGGCCGAATCGTGCGTCGCGAATGGCTGCGATCGGCCGAGCTGCGCAAGGAAGTGTTGCTCGACGCATTCGTCATCATGCCTGACCACTTTCATGCCATCGTCACTTTTCGTCCTGCATCAGCCCGGCCCCACTCTCACTCCGAACCACGGATGGAGCGACCTGGGCGATCACTGGGATCGCTGATCGCGCAGTTCAAGGCCACCTCGACAAGCAAGATCCGCGCATTGCGGTCAGTGCAGAACCCGTCGCCCTTTGGGATAGATCCCAGACGGATATGGCAACGCAGCTTCTACGAATCGATTCTCCGGACCCCGGACGCGATAGCACGTGCAAGATGGTACGTCAGTGAGAACCCCCGGCGCTGGCGCGGGCCGACACCATCAGAAATCCGGATGGGGTAGGGGCGCACGGCTGTGCGCCCCTACCCCATCACAAACCTGCGCCCCTACCCCGTCAAGAATTTGCGCCCCACCCCATCGTCGACTGCGGCCGGTGCCCCCGTCCGCCCTGCTGCCTCCCTGCCCCCCGCCCTATTCCTTCGTCAGAATCCTCGGCCCGTCCGCCGTGATCGCCACCGTGTGCTCGAAGTGCGCCGACAGGCTTCCGTCGGCCGTCACCACGGTCCACTTGTCGGGCAGGGTCCGGGTGGCGGGGTCGCCCATCGTGATCATCGGCTCGATGGCGATGGTCATGCCCTCGAGGAGCCGCGGGCCGCGGCGCGGCGAGCCGTAGTTGGGCACCTGGGGCTCCTCGTGGAACTTGGCCCCGATGCCGTGCCCCACCAGTTCCCGCACCACGCCGTACCCCGCCGCTTCGGCCACCGTCTGCACCGCGTGCCCGATGTCGCCGACGTGATGGCCGACCTGGGCGGCGGCCACCCCGGCCGCCAGCGATTCCTGCGTCACGGCCAGCAGGCGCGTCGCCTCCGGGGAAATTTCGCCGACCGCGATGGTGGTGGCCGAGTCGGCGTGCATCCCCTCGTAGTGCACCCCGACGTCCACGCTCACGATGTTGCCCTCGCGGAGCACCCGCTTCTTCGAGGGAATGCCGTGGACGATCTCCTGGTTGATCGAGGTGCAGAGGGTCTTGGGGAAGCCGTAGAGCCCCTTGAACGAGGGCGTCGCCCCCGGGTGGCTACGGATGAAGGTCTCCGCGATCCGGTCGAGGTCCTCGGTGGACATCCCCGGTTTGGTCTCGCGGGTGAGCAGCGCCAGCACCGCGCCGACGATGCGCCCGGCGTGGGCCATCGCCTCGATCTCGCGGGGCGACTTGAGGGTGATCACGCGTCGCGCGTCGCGAGGGCGCGACGGACCCGCATCGCGATGTCGTCCACGGTGCCGACGGCGGGGATGCGGATCAGCCCGCCGCGCTGCTCGTACCAGGCGAGCACCGGCGCGGTCTGCTCGCGGTAGGCCTGGAGCCGGCGGCCGACCGCCGCCGGATCGTCGTCGGCCCGGCCCTCGATGCCCCGCCGCCGTTCGATGCGGCCGAGGATCTCCGCGTCGGGGACGTCGAAGAAGAGCACCGCGTCGAGCTTCCGTCCGCGCCCGGCGAGGAGGTCGGCCATCCCCTCGGCCTGCGGGATGGTGCGCACCACGCCGTCGAAGATGACGCCCTTGGCGGCCGCGGGCCGCTCCAGCTCGTCGCGGATCACGCCGAGGATGATGTCGTCGCTCACCAGCTGGCCCGCCTCCATGACCGCCTTGGCCTTGAGGCCAAGGGGGGTGCCGCGGCTCACGGCGTCGCGCAGGAGGTTCCCGGTGGCGAAGGTCGGCAGGGCGAGGGCCTCGGAGAGCAGGGCGCCCTGGGTGCCCTTGCCCGCACCGGGCGGGCCCATCAGCAGGATGTCCATTGCGCCGCCTCCCCTGCAAAAGGACAGAGGACTCGGAGGACGAGCGTGGAGGAGACGGCGCCAGGCACACCCTTTCTCCCTTCACCTCCCCTCAGTCCTGAGTCCTCGATCCACTGGCCTTCCCCGCGTCCCGGACCTAGATGAACCGCTGCTGCCGCCCGCGGAACTTGACCCGGCCCGACTTCATGAACCCGTCGTACTTGCGGAGCTGGCGGTGCTGCTCCACCTGCGCCAGCGTGTCGAGCAGCGTGCCGACCACGATGAGCACGGAGGTGCCGCCGAACTGCTGCTGGACGCCCATCTTGGTGCTCAGGAACACCGGCACCAGCGCGATGACGGCGAGGAAGATGGCGCCCGGCAGCGTGATCCGGGTCAGGACCTCGTCGATGTAGTCGGCGGTGCTCGCGCCCGGCTTGACGCCCGGGATGAAGCCGCCCTGCTTCTTCAGGTTCTCGGCGAGGTCCACCGAGTTGAAGATGATCGACGTGTAGAAATAGCTGAAGAGCAGCACCATCAGCGAGAAGACGACGGCGTACGGGAGGCTGCCCGGATAGAAGAAGTTCGCCACGTCGAGGAGGAGCGGGCTCTTGGTGAAGCTCGCGAGCGTCCCCGGCACGATGATGATGGTCTGGGCGAAGATGATCGGCATCACGCTGGCCGTGAGGAGCCGGATCGGGATGAACGTCTTCTGCCCTTCGCGGATCCGGCCGCGGCCCATGACCTTGCGGGGGATCTGGATCGGGATCTTGCGCGAGGCGACGGTCATCGCGGTCGTGGCGGCCACGATGCCGACGAGGATCAGGATGTAGAACACCGCGCCGAGCGGCGAGACCACGCTCCCCTTGATGAGCGAGCCCAGCTGGAGGAGGCCCGGCCAGAGCCGCTCGAGGATCGAGAAGGTGATCAGCAGGCTCATCCCGTTGCCGATGCCGCGCTCGGTGATCTGCTCGCCCAGCCACATCACGAAGATGGCGCCGACGGTGAGCGTGGCGACCATCACGAGCCGCGAGGTGAAGCCCGGGTTGACGACGGCGCCGGGGATCGACTCGGTGAAGAGCGTGAAGGTCCAGGCCTGCGCAAACGCGATGAACACGGTCATGTACCGGGTCCACTGCGTGAGCGTCTTCCGGCCCTCCTCCTCCTTCTGCATCTTGCCGATCGAGGGCACGACGCCGCCGACCAGCTGGAAGATGATCGAGGCGGAGATGTACGGCATGATGCCGAGGGCGAAGACCGTCGCGCGGGAGAGCCCGCCGCCCAGCATGTCGTAGAGGCCGAAGAACCCGGCCGCAGCCGAGTTCCGGATGAAGTCCGAGAGCGCCTGCACGTTCACGCCCGGCGCGGCGATGTGCGCGCCGGTCCGGTAGACGAGCAGGGCCAGCGCGGTGAAGAGGAGCTTGCGCTTGAGCTCGGGGTCGAACGAGAGGGTCGGGGCGCTGGGAGCGGTCACTTACGCCTCGACGCTGCCGCCGGCCGCCTCGATCTTGGCGCGGGCGGAGGCGGACACCTGGAGCCCGCGGACGGTGTAGGCCCGGGTGGCCTCACCGGAGCCGAGGATCTTGGCCTTCTGCCCGGCGCCGGCGAGGATGCCCGCCGCCGCCAGCGAGTCCGGCGTGACGTCGCCGCCCGGCAGGGCCGCGAGGCTCGCCAGGTTGACCGGCACCGCCGCCACCCGGAACGGGTTGGTGAACCCCCGCTTGGGGAGCCGGCGGTACATCGGCATCTGGCCGCCTTCGAAGCCCGGATTGGTCGAGCCGCCGGTGCGCGCCTTGTGGCCCTTGTGGCCCTTGCCGGAGGTCTTGCCGAGCCCGGAGCCCGGGCCGCGCCCGAGCCGCTTGCGCGACTGGGTCGAGCCCGCCGCCGGCTGCAGCGTCGACAGGGTCACCGTCGGCTTCTTTGCGGCCACTTCCTTCGCCTTCGCCATCACGCCTCCTGCGCCGGCGTCACCTCGACGAGGTGCCGCACCTTGAAGAGCATCCCGCGCACCGAGGCGTTGTTCACGATCTCGATGACCTGCTGGTGATGCTGGAAGCCGAGTGCCTCGAGGGTCCGCCGCATGGTGGCCGCGTGGCCGATGCCGGAGCGGATCTGCTTGACGGCGAGCCGCTTGGCGTGCTTCTCGTCCGGGATCGTGGCCGCGTGGTGCTTGGGGCCCTGCCGCCCGACGACTGGATTGCGTCCCATCGATCAGCCCTCCTGCCGCGGCTTGTAGCCGATCTGGTCCGCCTCGATGCCCCGCTCGCGCGCCAGCTGGCGGACCGAGACGAGACGGCTCAGGCCGTTCATCGTCGCACCCACCATGTTGTGCGGGTTGGAGGACCCGAGGCTCTTGGTCAGGATGTCCGTCACCCCGGCGCAGGCCAGCACGGCGCGGATCGGTCCGCCCGCGATGACGCCGGTACCGGTGGCGGCCGGCTTGAGCAGGACCTCGCCCGCGCCGTGCTTGCCGAGGATCTCGTGGGGGATCGTCGTGCCGGTGCGCGGCACCTCGATCATCTTCCGCTTGGCGGCGTCGACGGCCTTGCGGACCGCCTCGGACACCTCGTTCGCCTTGCCGGTCGCCACGCCCACCTTGCCCTTGCCGTCGCCGACGGCCACGAGCGCGTTGAACGAGAACCGCCGGCCGCCCTTGACCACCTTGGCCACGCGGTTGATGGCGACCACGTTCTCGATGTGGTCGCTGCCGCGGTCGTTGCCGCGGTCACGGTCGCGCCGGGGACCCCGGTTGTCGCCGCGACCCTCGCCGCGGCCGCCGCGGCCGCGCCGCTGGGGCTGCTCGGAGGGCGCTTCGGTGGTGGTGCCGGGCACTGCTGCCTGTTCGTCGGCCATGCTAGAACTCCAGTCCGCCGGCGCGTGCGCCGTCGGCGACCGCTTGCACGCGGCCATGGTATCGGTAACCCGCCCGGTCGAAGACCACGGCGGCAAAGCCCGCGGCCTTGGCCTTCTCGGCCAGCAGCTGGCCGACGGCCTTGGCCCGGGCCACCTTGCCCGCGCCCTCGACCTTGATGCCCTCGCTGGTGTCCGCGACGCCGAGGATCGTCACCCCGAGATCGTCGTTGACCAGCTGGGCGTAGATGTGCTTCAGCGACCGGAACACCACCAGGCGCGGACGCTCGAGCGTCCCGGCGACCTTCTGCCGGACGCGGAGGTGCCGCCGGTAGCGCTGCTCGCGGCGCGTCTTGGGGGCATGAATGGCACGCATGCTTACTTCGCTCCTGTCTTGCCGGCCTTGCGGCGGACGTGCTCGCCCTGGTAGCGGATGCCCTTGCCCTTGTAGGGCTCGGGCGGACGGACGGAGCGGATCTCGGCGGCCACCTGGCCGACCAGCTCCTTGCTCGCGCCCTGGATCCGCACCACCGTGTTGCCCTCGACCGTGATCTTGATCCCCGCCGGCGCGTGGAACGGCACCTGGTGGGAGAGGCCGACGACGAGGTTGATGCCGTAGGGCTTCATCTCGGCCTTGTAGCCGACGCCCTGCAGCTCCAGCACCTTCTGGTAGCCGGCGGTGACGCCCTCGACCATGTTGGCCACGAGGGTGCGGGTCAGGCCGTGCAGCGCCTTGTGCCGCTTCTCGTCGCTGGGGCGCGACACCGAGACCTGGCCGTCGGCGTACGCCACGGCCATCTCGGGGTGCAGCGCCCGGGCCAGCTCGCCCTTGGGGCCCTTCACCGCGATGGTGTTGCCCTTGAGGGCCACCGTGACGCCGGCGGGCACCGCCACCGGCCGCTTGCCGATTCGCGACATGGCGCCTCCTACCAGACGACGGCGAGCAGCTCGCCGCCGAGGTTGGCCGTCCGCGCCTGCCGGTCGGTCATCAGACCCTTGGGCGTCGAGACGATCGCCATGCCGAGGCCGTTCTTGACCCGCGGCAGGTCGCGGCACTTCACGTAGCGCCGGAGGCCGGGGGTCGAGACGCGCCGGAGTTCCCGGATGACCGGGAGCTCGTTGTGGTACTTGAGGTACAGCCGCAGCACGCCGCGACCGCCATCCTCGAGCACCTTGCACTCGGCGATGTAGTGGTTTTCCTGGAGCAGGCGCGCCAGCTCGACCTTGAGCTTGCTCGCCGGCACGTCGACTCGCCGGTGGCCCGCGGAGCAGGCGTTCCGGATGCGAGTCAGCATATCCGCGACGGGATCTGTCATGCTCATGTTACACGCGTCCCCTTACCAACTGGCCTTGCGCACGCCCGGGATCTCCCCCTTCAGCGCGAGCTCACGGAAGCAGATTCGGCAGAGGCCGAACCGCCGCAGGACTGCCCGGGACCGCCCGCACCGCTGACAGCGGCGGACGGCGCGCACCTTGAACTTGGGCGTGCGCTTGGCTCGTTCGATCCAACTAGTCTTTGCCATCGTCTCTCCAGGTGGCACCCCGCGGGGTGCCGGGTTCTCACGCCGCGGCGGTCGGCGTCTCGCCGCGGAACGGCCAGCCGAACTCGCGCAGCAGCGCCATCGCCAGGTCGTCCCGGCCGGCGGTCGTCACCACCGTGATGTCCATCCCGTGGATCTTCTCGACCTTGTCGTAGTCGATCTCGGGGAAGATCAGCTGTTCCTTGATGCCGGTCGTGTAGTTGCCACGGCCGTCGAAGCTCTTGTTCGGGAGCCCGCGGAAGTCGCGGACCCGCGGCACCGCCAGCGTGATGAAGCGGTCGAGGAACTCGTACATCCGCGCCCCGCGCAGCGTCACCGACGCGCCGACCGGCACCCCCTCGCGGAGGCCGAAGTTGGCGATCGACTTCTTGGCCCGCGTGATCACCGGCTTCTGGCCGGTGATCTGGCCCAGTTCGATGACCACGGCGTCGAGCAGCTTCGGGTTCTTGCTCGCCTCGCCCATGCCGACGTTCAGCACCACCTTGGTGATGCGGGGGATCTGCATCGGGTTGGTGATGCCGAACTCCCGCGCCAGGTTGGGCCGCACCACCTTCTCGTAGTGCGTCCGCATCCGGGGCGTGCCGTCCACCGCCTTGGGGGCGGCGTCGGTCGCGCCGGCGACCGCCTTTTCCTTGCCGGCCTTGGCGCCGCCGGTCTTGGGCGCCTTTTCCTTGGGCGCCTTTTCCTTGGTGTCCTTGGTCGTCGCCATCTTACCTGCTCCTCGGAATCGGCTGGCCCGACTTCACCGCGATCCGCTCGGCCGTCCCGTCGGCGTCCCGCCGCCGGCGCACCCGCGTCGGCTCGCCGCTCTTCGGGTCGATCAGCATCGCCTTCGAATGATGGATCGGCGCCGGGAACTCGATGATCCCGCCCTCGCTGGTCTGCGTGGGGCGCCGGTGCCGCTTGACGACGTTGACCCCGTCGATGGTCAGGCGGCCGGTCTTCGGGTACACCCGGAGCACCTTGCCCCGCTTGCCCTTGTCGTCGCCGGAGATGACCTGGACGGTGTCGCCCTTGGTGATCCGGAGCCTGAGCCGGACCACCGGCTTCTGCCGGACGCGCTTGGCCTTGTGGTGCACGAGCGGCTTCATGTCAGAGCACCTCCGGGGCCAGCGAGACGATCTTCATATAGCGCTTTTCGCGGAGCTCGCGGGCCACCGGGCCGAAGATGCGGGTCGCGCGCGGCTCGCCCTTGTCGTCGATGAGGACCGCGGCGTTCTCGTCGAACCGGATGTAGGAGCCGTCCTTGCGCCGGGTCTCCTTCACGGTGCGCACGATGACCGCCTTGGCCACGTCGCCCTTCTTCACCTGGCCGGTCGGGATGGCGTCCTTGATGGCCACCACCACGGTGTCGCCGAGCCCCGCGTAGCGGCGCCGGCTCCCGCCCAGGACGCGGATCACCAGCGCCTTCCGGGCGCCCGAGTTGTCCGCGATCTTGAGAATGCTCTCTTGCTGAACCATGATTCCTCGATTTCTCCGCACGGGCGCACCATGGTGCGCCCCTGCGACTATTTGGCCCGCTGGACGATCTCGGTCACGCGCCACCGGACGGTCTTCGCCAGGGGCCGCGTCTCCATCAGGCGGACGGTGTCCCCCACCTTCGCGCCGTGCTCGTCCCGCGCCTTGACGGAGGTGCTCCGGGTCATCCGCTTCCCGTACACCGGGTGCGCGAAACGCCGGGTGAGCTCGACCGTCACGGTCCTGGTCATCTTGTCGCTGGTGACGACGCCGGTGCGGGTCTTCCGCTGGGTGCGGGTCGTCGTGTCCGTCTCTGCCATGGTCATCTCGTCCAAAGGGGTCCGCGGGGCGCCGCTACTTGGCCGCGCGCGCGCGCAGGACCGTCAGGATCCGCGCAATGTCCCGGCGCAGCGTGCGGAACTGCATCGGGTTGTCGATCGACTCGGTCGCGGAACGGAACCGCAGGCGGAACCGCTCCTCCTTCAACTCGGCCAGCTTGGCGTTGAGCTCGTCCACCGAGAGCTCCCGCAGGTCGGTCGCGTTCATCATCGTCAGATCTCCTCGCGCTTGACGAAGCGGGTGCGCACCGGGAGCTTGGCCTGCGCCAGCGCCAGCGACTTCTTCGCCATCTCCTCGGTCACGCCTTCCACCTCGAACAGCATCCGGCCCGGGCGCACCACCGCCACCCAGCCCTCGGGATTGCCCTTGCCCTTGCCCATGCGGGTCTCGGCGGGCTTCTTCGTGATCGGCTTGTCCGGGAAGATCCGGATCCACACCTTGCCGCCACGCTTCATCTCGCGGGTCATGGCCACGCGCGCGGCCTCGATCTGCCGGTTGGTGATCCACCCCGGATCCAGGGACATGATGGCGAACTCGCCGAACGCCACCGTGTTGCCCCGCGAGGCGATCCCCTTGGTCCGGCCCTTGAACGTCTTCCGGAACTTCACCCGCTTCGGTGCCAGCATGGTCCTCAGGCCCCCGTGCTGTAGGTGCGGCCGGTCATCTCCTCGACGACCTCACCCTTGAAGATCCAGACCTTGATCCCGATCGTGCCGTAGGTCGTCTTGGCCGTCGAGGTCGCGTAGTCGATGTCCGCCCGCAGCGTGTGCAGCGGCACCCGGCCCTCGCGGTACCCCTCGGTCCGGGCGATCTCCGACCCGCCGAGCCGCCCCGAGACCCGGATGCGGATCCCCTGGGCGCCCATCCGCATGGCGCTCTGCACCGCCCGCTTCATGGCGCGGCGGAACGAGATCCGCTGCACCAGCTGGTGGGCGATGTTGTCGGCGACCAGCTGCGACGCCACCTCGGGCCGCTTGATCTCCTCGACGTTGATCGCGGCGTCCTTGCCGGTCAGCTGGGCCAGCTCGTCGCGGAGCTTGTCCACTTCCGCGCCCCGCTTGCCGATGACCACGCCCGGCCGCCCGGTGTGCACCGTGACGGTCACCTTGCCCGGCTTCCGCTCGATGTGGATGTCGGCGATGGCCGCGTGCCCGAGGCGCGCCTTGAGGTACTTCCGGATCAGCTCGTCTTCCTTGAGCAGGGCCGGCATGTCCTTGCCCGCGAACCAGCGCGAGCGCCACGGCTGGACGATCCCGAGCCGGAACCCGATCGGATGGGTCTTCTGCCCCATTAGTTGCTCCCCTTCTCTGCCACGTGAATCGTCACGTGGCTGGTCCGCTTGCGGATCGGGGTGGCGCGGCCCTGCGCGGCGGCCGTGAACCGCTTGAGCGGCTGCCCCATGTCCACCATCGCCTTCGACACGTACATGGCGTCCACGTCGAACGCCGAGTTGTCCCGGAGCGCGCCCTGCTCCGCGTTCGCCACCGCCGACCGCAGCGTCTTCTCGATCTGCCGGGCCGCGAGCTTCTTGTTGAACTTGAGGATCGCGTACGCCTCGTTGACGTCCTTGCCCCGGATCAGGTCCGCGACGAGACGCATCTTCTGTGGCGACTGGCGCACCAGCCGCTGGATGGCAGTTCCTGGCATCGTCACTCCGGCTTGGCCTTCTTGTCCGCCACGAGCTTGCCGCTGTGGCCGCGGAACAGCCGCGTGGGCGCGAACTCGCCCAGCTTGTGTCCCACCATGTTCTCGGTCACGTACACCGGCACGAACTTGTTGCCGTTGTGGACCGCGAAGGTGTGCCCCACGAACTCGGGCAGGATGGTGCTCGCCCGGCTCCAGGTCTTCACGACCTTCTTCTCGTTCTTCTGGTTGAGGGCCTCGACCTTCAGGAGCAGTGCGTCCTGGACGAACGGGCCCTTCTTGATGCTGCGTGCCATGTCAGTCCCCGGTGGCCTACTTCGTCGCCTTACCGCGGCGACGGCCGCGGACGATGTGCTTCGTGGACGCCTTCTTCGGGTGCCGCGTCTTGCGGCCTTCCGGCTTGCCCCACGGCGAGACCGGCGGACGGCCGCCCGAGGACTTGCCCTCGCCGCCGCCCAGCGGGTGGTCGACCGGGTTCATCGCGACGCCGCGGACGCTCGGCCGGATGCCCAGCCACCGGCTCTTGCCCGCCTTGCCGACCGACAGGAGCTCGTGTTCCGCGTTGCCCACCTCGCCGATCGTCGCGAGGCAGCGGCCGTGGATCCGGCGCACCTCGGTCGAGCGGAGCCGGAGCGTCACGTACTCGCCTTCCTTGGCCACCACCTGGCAGCCGGCGCCGGCCGAGCGCGCCATCTGGCCGCCCTTGCCGATCTTGAGCTCCACGTTGTGCACCATCGTGCCGAGCGGGATCTCGTGGAGCGGCACCGCGTTGCCCAGCCGGATGTCGGCGCCCGGGCCCGAGACCACCGTGTCGCCCTGCTTGAGGCCGGTCGGGTGCAGGATGTAACGCTTCTCGCCGTCGGCGTACACCAGCAGCGCGATGCGCGCGGTCCGGTTCGGGTCGTACTCGATCTCCGCCACCTTGGCCGGGATCCCGAACTTGTTCCGCTTGAAGTCGATCTTGCGGTACTGCCGCTTGTGCCCGCCGCCGATGTGCCGCGCCGTCAGGTGCCCCTGGTTGTTCCGGCCGCCGCTCTTCGTCATCGGCTCCAGCAGGGACTTTTCCGGCGTGCCCCGGGTGATCTCGTCGAATCCGGAGACCGACTTGAACCGCGTGGCGGCCGTCATGGGTCGGAACTGTCGAATGCTCATCGGCTCAACCCTCGAAAACCGGAAGCGTCTCGCCGTCCTTGAGGACGACGATGGCCTTCTTCCACCGCGCGGTCGTGCCGCGCGTGCGCCCCCGCGTCACCTCGTGGCGCCGCATCTGCATGGTGCGGACGTCCGTGACGGTGACCCCGAAGAGCTTCTTCAGCGCGTCCCGGATCTGGAACTTGTTGGCCTCGGGATGCACGTGGAACGCGTATTCCTTGCGCGCCTGGTACGCCGCCGAGCTCTTCTCGGTGACGATCGGCCGCACGATCACTTCATGCAGGGCGGGCATCTATTCGCTGCCTTTCTTCTTCTTCTTCGGCGCGGCCTTCTTGGCCGCCGGCTTCCTGGCGGCCGGCTTCTTCGCCGCGGCCTTCGGGGCCCTGGCCGCCTTCGCCTTGGCCGCCGGCTTCCTGGCCTTCTTCGGGGCCTTCGGGGCCGCGGCCTCGACCGGCTCGGTCGCGCCGCCGGTCAGCGCGCCCTCTTCCACCACCACCGCGTCCGCCCAGAGGATGTCGTAGGCCGAGGCGTCGGTATAGGGCAGCACCCCGGCGTGCGGCAGGTTGCGCGCGCTCAGGTAGGCCGTCCGGTTGATCCCGTGCGTGAGCACCAGCACCTTGCGGTCGGCAAAGCCCAGCTTGTCGATCAGCGCCGTCATCTGCTTGGTCTTGGGCGTCTCGAACTCCATCCGCTCGACCACCAGCAGCAGGCCGTCGGCCGCGCGCGAGTTGAGCGCCGACTTGCGGGCCAGCTGGCGCACCTTCTTGGGAATCCCGGTCCGCCAGTCGCGCGGGGTCGGGGCGAACGCCACCCCGCCGCCCCGCCAATGCGGAGCCCGTGTGGTGCCCTGCCGAGCCCGGCCGGTGCCCTTCTGCTTCCAGGGCTTCTGGTTGCCGCCCGAGACCTCGGAGCGGGTCTTGGCCTTCTGGGTGCCCTGGCGCTGGTTGTTCAGGAACACCTTCACGGCCTCATGCAGCACGTCCTCGTTGACCGTACCGTCGAAGGTCGCTTCCGGCAGCGCGAACGGCGTCTTCAGCCGGGCGCCCGCCGCGGAAAAGTGCGGTGCCTCAATCATGGCGGCTCCTGCCTCCCTGCTTCGAGACGGTCACGATGCCGTTCCGGGAACCCGGAATCGCGCCCCGCACGAAGAGAAGATTGCGCTCGGCGTCGATCTGGACGACCGTCAACCCGAGCTCCGTGTGCCGCTCCGCCCCGTGGTGGCCCGGCATCCGCTTGCCCTTGATGACGCGCGACGGATTGGTGCCTGGCCCGATGGAGCCCGGCTTCCGGTGGCGCGTGTTGCCGTGCGTGGCCGGCCCGCCGCCGAACCCGTGCCGCTTGACCACGCCCTGGAATCCCTTGCCCTTGCTGGTGCCGGTCACCTTGACCCGCTCGCCGGGGGCGAAGATCCCCACGGTCACGGTCGAACCCGCCGCCGGGGCCGTCTCGCCCGCCACGTCGAATTCGCGGATGACCTGCGGCGCCACCTCGAGCCCCGCCGCCTTGGCGTGCCCCAGCGCCGCCTTGCTGGTCCGGCTCGCCTTCCGCGCGCCGAAGCCGAGCTGCACCGTGCTCTCCCGCACCTGCACCACGTGGCAGGGCCCCGCCTCGATGACGGTGACCGGCGTGGCCGTCCCGTCCTCGGCGAAGACCCGCGTCATGCCGAGCTTCCGGCCGATGAGTCCGTTCGTCATGGCTACTGGACCTTGATCTCGACGTCCACGCCGGCCGGGAGGTCGAGCTTGGTCAGCGCGTCCACCGTCTGCGGGCGGGAATCGTTGATGTCGAGCAGGCGCTTGTGCGTCCGGAGCTCGAACTGCTCCCGGCTCTTCTTGTCCACGTGCGGGCTGCGGAGCACCGTCCACCGCTCGATCTTCACCGGCAGCGGAATCGGCCCCGACACCTGGGCCCCCGTCTTTTCCGCCGTGCGCACGATGTCCGCCGCGGCCTGGTCCAGCACCACGTGGTCGAACGCCTTCAAGCGGATGCGAATCTTCTGCGCCATGACTCTCTCGTTTCTGGTAGAGGCCGTGTCGCCACGGCGTGCCGCGTAAGGCGATCAGCGGGGAGGCGGGGAGGACCTCCCCGCTTCCCCGCGTTCCCGCCTACTTCAGGATCTTCGTGACCACGCCGGCACCGACGGTCCTGCCACCCTCGCGGATCGCGAAGCGCAGGCCTTCGTCCATGGCGATCGGGGTGATCAGTTCCACCTTGACGCCGATGTTGTCGCCCGGCATGACCATCTCGACGCCGGCCGGCAGCTCGACCGAGCCCGTCACGTCCGTGGTCCGGAAGTAGAACTGGGGACGGTAACCCTTGAAGAACGGGGTGTGCCGGCCGCCCTCTTCCTTGCGGAGCACGTACACCTCGGCCTCGAAGTGCGTGTGCGGGGTCACGGAACCCGGCTTGGCCAGGACCATGCCGCGCTCGATGTCGTTCTTTTCCACGCCGCGGAGGAGGAGGCCGACGTTGTCGCCCGCCTGGCCGTCGTCCAGCAGCTTGCGGAACATCTCGACGCCCGTGACGACCGTCTTCTTCTCGGAGCCGAACCCGACCAGGGCGACTTCCTCGCCGACCTTGATCTTGCCGCGCTCGATGCGGCCGGTGGCGACCGTGCCGCGGCCGGTGATCGAGAAGACGTCCTCGACCGGCATCAGGAACGGCTTCTCCACGTCGCGCACCGGCTCGGGAATGAAGTTGTCGAGCGCGTCGTAGAGCTCGTCGATCTTCGCGACCCACGCCGCCTCGCCCGCGATGGCCAGGGAGGCCGAGCCCCGGATGACCGGCGCGTCGTCGCCCGGGTACTTGTAGGCGCTCAGCAGCTCGCGGACCTCGAGCTCGACGAGGTCGAGGAGCTCGGCGTCGTCCACCAGGTCGCACTTGTTCAGGAACACCACGATCGACGGCACGTTCACCTGGCGGGCCAGGAGGATGTGCTCGCGGGTCTGCGGCATCGGGCCGTCCGTGGCCGACACGACCAGGATGGCGCCGTCCATCTGCGCCGCGCCCGTGATCATGTTCTTGACGTAGTCCGCGTGGCCGGGGCAGTCGACGTGCGCGTAGTGCCGCGCCTTCGTCTCGTACTCGACGTGCGAGGTGGCGATCGTCAGGATCTTGGTCGGGTCGCGACGTCCCTGCGACTCGGAGGCCTTGGCCACCTCGTCGTACGGGATGTACTTGGTGCCGAAGCCCCGGTCGGCCGAGATCTTGGTCAGCGCCGCGGTCAGCGTGGTCTTCCCGTGGTCGACGTGGCCGATGGTGCCCACGTTCACATGCGGCTTCTTCCGCTCGAATTTCGCCTTCGCCATGGCTCGCGTTCCTGTCGAGTGTTGGGTTCCGCTGAGTGCCTCTCGGCCTCAGCTCTTCTGCTTCGTGATGATCGTTTCCGCGATGCTCTTCGGCACTTCCTCGTAATGGTCGAACTGCATCGAGTACACCGCCCGCCCCTGCGTCATGCTCCGGAGCGTCGTGGAGTACCCGAACATCTCGGCCAGCGGCACGTGGGCCGCGACCACCTGCGCGTCGCCGCGCTGCGTCATCCCGCCGATCTTGCCCCGCCGGCTGGAGAGGTCGCCGATGACGTCGCCCAGGAAGTCCGACGGGCTGACGACCTCGACTTCCATGACCGGCTCCAGCAGCACCGGGTGCGCCATCCGCGCGGCTTCCTTGACCGCCATCGAGCCGGCGATCTTGAACGCCATTTCGCTCGAGTCCACGTCGTGGTAGCTGCCGTAGACCAGCGTCACCTTGACGTCCACCATCGGGTAGCCCGCCAGCACCCCGCCCTCGAGCGCCTCGCGGATGCCCGCTTCCACCGGCTTGATGAACTCGCGGGGGATCACGCCGCCCACGATCTTGTCCTCGAACACGAAGCCCTGCCCCACCTCGGCCGGCTCGGCGTGGATGACGACGTGGCCGTACTGGCCCTTGCCGCCCGACTGCCGGATGAACTTGCCCTCGACGTTCTCGACCCGCTTCCGGATCGTCTCGCGGAAGGCCACCTGCGGCTTGCCGACGTTGGCCTCGACCTTGAACTCCCGCTTCATGCGGTCGACCAGGATCTCGAGGTGCAGCTCGCCCATGCCCGCGATGATCGTCTGGCCGGTCTCGGCGTCGCTGCGCACCCGGAAGGTCGGGTCCTCTTCCTGCAGCTTCTGCAGCGCGATCGTCAGCTTGTCCTGGTCCGCCTTCGTCTTCGGTTCGATCGCGACGTCGATGACGGGGTTCGGGAACTTCATCGCCTCGAGGATGATCGGGTTGTCCTCGTCGGACAGGGTGTCCCCGGTCCGCGTGTCCTTGAGCCCGATCGCCGCGGCGATGTCGCCCGCCAGCACTTCCTCGATCTCTTCCCGCTTGTTGGCGTGCATCTGGAGCAGCCGCCCGACCCGCTCCCGCTTGTCCTTGGTGCTGTTGTACACGTAGCTGCCCGACTTCAGCACGCCCGAGTACACCCGGAAGAAGGTCAGCCGGCCCACGTAGGGGTCGGTGGCGACCTTGAAGGCCAGCGCCGAGAACGGCTCGGTGTCGTTGGCGATCCGCTCCGCCGGCGTCTCGTCGTGGAGCGGCAGGTGCCCCGTGACCGGCTTGATGTCCTTCGGGCTCGGCAGGTAATCGATGACCGCGTCGAGCAGCGCCTGCACGCCCTTGTTCTTGAACGAGGCCCCGCACAGCACGGGGACGATGGCCCCGGCGCAGGTGGCCTTGCGGATGGCGCGCTGGATTTCCTCCAGCGTCAGCTCCTCGCCGGCCAGGTACTTCTCCATGAGGACGTCGTCGAACTCGACCGCCGCCTCGATCACCTCGTGCCGGGCCTGCTCGACGCGCTCCTTGTAGGCGTCGGCCACCGGCATCTCGGTGAAGGTCTTGCCGAGGGACTCCTCGTCGAAGATGAACTCGACCCGGCGCAGCACGTCGATGTGCCCGGTGAAGGTCTCCCCGGAACCGACCGGCAGCTGGATCGGGAACGCCTTCTTGGTCAGGCGGCCCCGGATCATCGACAGGCAGCGGTCGAAGTCGGCGCCGACCCGGTCCATCTTGTTCGCGAAGATGATCCGCGGGACGCCGTACCGGTCCGCCTGCCGCCAGACGGTCTCCGTCTGCGGCTCGACGCCGGCCACCGAGTCCAGCAGGGTCACCGCGCTGTCGAGCACCCGGAGCGACCGCTCGACCTCGACCGTGAAGTCGACGTGGCCGGGCGTGTCGATGATGTTGATCCGGTGCACGACGCCGTTGCGGGGCCAGAAACAGGTCGTGGCGGCGGACGTAATCGTGATCCCCCGCTCCTGCTCCTGCTCCATCCAGTCCATCGTGGCCGCGCCCTCGTGGACCTCACCGATCTTGTAGTTCTTGCCGGTGTAATAGAGGATACGCTCGGTCGTAGTCGTCTTCCCGGCATCGATGTGGGCCATGATGCCGATGTTGCGATACAGTTCGAGCGGCGTTGCACGCGACATTACGATCCCTGTCTCAAGGCAGCGAAAAAGCGGGGCGACCGAGCCGGGCCGAGGCCCGTGGTATCGCTCCGCGCACGTCCGGGCTTTCACCCGAGACGAGGAACCTCAAGGGCTCCCTCGCAGTTTCTTCGGAAGATCAGAGGTGGCTGGCGGACGGGCCGCCGTCACGTGATCCGATTGTCGTCGGCGGCCACCTGCCCGCCGGTCCTGCCCTACGAAACGGCGCCTACCAGCGGTAGTGCGCGAACGCGCGGTTGGCCTCGGCCATCCGGTGCGTGTCTTCCTTCTTCTTGATGGTGCTGCCCTCGCCCTTGGAGGCCAGGATCAGCTCCGCCGCCAACCGCTCCGCCATCGTCTTCTCGGAGCGCTCGCGCGCGAAGGCGATGATCCACCGCATCGCCAGCGCGCCACGGCGGTCCGGACGGACCTCCACCGGCACCTGGAGCGAGGCGCCGCCGACGCGCCGGCTCTTCACCTCGAGCGCGGGCTTGGCGTTGTTCACCGCCTGCTTGAAGACCGTCACGCCCGGCTGTCCGGTGCGCTCCTCGATCATGTCCATCGCGGAGTAGAAGATCCCCTCCGCCGTGCTCTTCTTGCCTTCGGTCATCAGGTTGTTGACGAACTTGCTGACCGTCTGGCTGTCGTATCGCGGATCGGGCGGCACCGGCCGCCGGACCGCCTTGTTCCGGCGGCTCACTTCTTCCCGCCCGCGCCGCCGGCCTTCGGCCGCTTGGCGCCGTACTTGGAGCGTGACTGCCGGCGGTCGTTCACGCCGGCGGTGTCGAGGCTGCCGCGCACGATGTGATAGCGCACGCCCGGCAGGTCCTTCACGCGGCCACCACGGATCAGCACGATCGAGTGCTCCTGCAGGTTGTGCCCTTCGCCCGGGATGTAGGCGATGACCTCGAAGCCGTTCGTCAGCCGGACCTTCGCGACCTTGCGGAGCGCGGAGTTCGGCTTCTTCGGCGTGGTCGTATAGACGCGCGTGCAGACGCCACGCCGAAGCGGGTTCATCTTCAACGCGGGCGACTTGCCCTTGTAGGCCGGCGCCTTGCGACCGTGCCGGACGAGTTGGTTGATGGTCGGCATATCCTGCGCTTGTCAGAGACCGTAAATGGGCCGCAAATCGCGGCAGACACCAAAGATAGAGGGCCCGGAAACGGGAGTCAAGGGAGGGGGTCGCCAACGACTTGACTGGGGACCACGTCCTCCGCGAGGAACCTGCGACCGCCCGCGACGGGTCCCTAACTCACTGCCGGGTAACCACTTGCCAAGGAGGGCCAACCCGGGGTCACGTCCGTGCTAGCTCCCTGCGAATGATCCGCCCCGCCGCATCGACCCGCTTGATCGTCACCTTCGGCTGAAGCTCGACAAGCTTCAGCCCCTCCTCGGCCCCGCCGATCCGGAGGTTCACCGGCGAAACGGTGTAGGGGTCGGCGTTGGCGTAGCTCACGGTGTACCCCAGGTCCGCGAGCGAAGCCACCGAGATCGTGCTGAGCGGGTTGGCGACGAAGCTGATCCACCCCGTCATCAGCTCCCGGCCCATGACCGCCTCGCGCCAATGCCCATCGGCCGTCCCGGTGCCACCCGTGTTCTCGACCGGCACCTTGTTGCCGACGTAGGTGGCCCCGCCGTCCCGGTTGAACTGGAAGATCCCGCCGGGCCCGGTGAAATACGGATCGGACGTCCCGCCGCCCGTGAGGAGCGACGGGCTCACGTACGTCCAGAGCGTGCCGATGCCGAGGACATGCCCCATCTCGTGGAGGATCACGGCGTTGAGGATGTTGTTGGCCTCCAGCACCGCCACGTCGGCGGAGTCGAAGGTCATCTCGCCGACGAGCGTCAGTTTGCTGGCGTTGCGGATATAGCACGGACTCGCCCCCCCGAGAATGTTGCCGGGGCCGTCGATCGAATCGATGCTGGCGAAGATGACGATGTCGTCAATCACCTCATTGTTCATGGCGGGTGAATTGGCGCCGCAGTCGCCGGGAGCTGCGAGCACAGTGTCGACAGGGAGGTCGCCGACGACGATACTGCTCCACCGCGCCGCCGCGCTGGTGAACGCCGCCGTCTGCGTGGGCGACATCGGCGTGAGGAACCGGAGGTCGATGTTGTACGCGCTCACGATCGGCGTGGCGCTCGCCGTGAACGCCGCCGGCGCGCCCGCGTACCCCGACACCGTGGCGGTCGCGCCGTTGTTGTTGCTCCCCACCGTGTTGCCGAGCACCCAGGTCGGTGGTCGCCCTGCCCTGCCCGTCGGTGGTGTCCGTGGCGGGGTTGAGGAATCCGCCGCCCGCACTCACCGCGAAGGTGACGGCCACGCCCGACATCGGCGACCCGGACTGGTCCTTGACGGTCACGCCGATCGCCGTCGGCACCGCGGTGCCGACCATGCTGGTCTGCCCGCTCCCGACCGGGGTGACCGTCGTGGGGATCGGATTGGTACTCGGCCCGCTGCCATCGGAGCAGCCCGCCAGCGCGACCGCCGCGGCAACACTTCCGCCCACGCCCAGCACTCGGCTCCATCGCATGGATGCTTCTCGACCTTCATGAATTGGAGGACGCGACTCGGGATCCAGGGGGGAATTCCGGCGCAGGTCAGCGCCCAAATATCGCGGCGTGGGCGCCGCGATGCCACCGAGGACGCATGGACCGCCTACGGGCCGGTCGCCGTCGCGACGAACCCGACGGAGGCCGGGGTCGTGCCGGCCGCCGCGGCGGCGGCGCTGTTGGCGGTCAACGTGGGCCCAAGCGTCCACGTCACGGCGGAGTGACCGTCGGCGTCGGTGAGTACCGGCGAGCCCGACACGCTGCCGCCACCGCCGGTCACGGTCCAGGTCACTGGCACGCCTGGCACCGCACGGCCATGGGCGTCGAGCACGATCACCACCAGGGGGGCGGCCAGCGTCGCGTTCATCCCGCCAGACTGGTTGTTCCCCGTCCCCTGGGCAAGGATCGCGGGTGGACCGGGGAGGATCTTCGCGTGAAACGTCACGAGTGAGCCGGCCAGACCAACCACCTCGGCATAGACCACGGTGGAAAGGTCGGGCGCTTCACCCAAGCTCCAGCGGGTGTAGGCGAGCCCCTGGGCATCCGTGGTGTCCTTGGTGGCTGACAGGCTCCCGCCAGCGAACGGCCCCAGCGTCCAGGTGACGACGACGTCCGCCACGGGGACTCCCTCGGCATCGGTCACCTTGACTGCCAATGGGTCTGGCAAGGCCCGGTCGTACGCTCCGGTCTGGCCATCCCCCGACTCGATCGCGAGCGTGGTCGGCACCTGAGCCGTCGGTCCGCTGCCTTCGGCGCAACTCAGCCCGGACATCCCGACGAGGGTTCCTGCCACGATTCCGACCGCGCGGTTCCAGCGCATCACGCTCCCTTTCAGACGGCGAGTCACTTGGAGGACGCTGCGACCGTGCGTGCCACCGCCTCCGGCCGACTACCGCATCCGGCTGAGTCTCCCCTGGGCGTCGATCGCCCTGACCGTCCAGTTCGGGATGGCCTCGTTGAGGTGGAAGTCCGCACCCCCTCCGGCCATCCCGAGGTTCGCCGAATTGACGGTGTAGGGGTCGGCATACGAATAGATCACCGTGTATCCCATGTCCGCCAGCGAACCGACCGTGATCGAACTGAGGGGGTTGCTGGTGATGCTCACATACCCCGTCATCAACTCCTTCCCCATGACGGATTCCCGCCAGTGGGCATCGACGGTCCCCGCACCGCCAGAATTCTCGACCGGCACGGGAATCCCCGGGTACACCGCCCCGCCGCTCGCGTTGAACCGCGTGATGGCATTGGCCCCGCTGAAGTAGGGGTCCGTCCCCCCCGAGGCCACCGAGCCCACCAGCAGCGACGGCGAGACCGTCCAAAGCGTGCCGATGCCGAGCACATGCCCCATCTCGTGCAGGATGACGGCGTTGAAGATGTTGTTCGCCTCCATCAGGGCAACGTCGGCGGTGTCGAACCGCATGGCACCGACGAGCGAGAACTTCGTCCCCACGCGGTAGGCGCATGGTCCGGCCGACCCCAGGATGTTGCCGGGCCCGTCGATCGAGTCGAGCGTGACGAAGATCAGGACGTCGTCGATCGTCTCGTTGATGGCCGGATACGTGGCGCCGCAGATCGTGCCGGCGGGCTGGTTGATCAGGAGGTCGGGCACATCCCCGATGATGACCTGTGCCCACCGCGCCGCGGCGGCGTCGAACACGGCCTGCCGGGCCGGGGTCACGGTGGAGAGATACCGCACGGTGACGCTGTACCCGCTGATCCCTGTCGCGTTGAAGGTGATCGTGGCCGGCACGGTGCCCGCCACCGTGGCGGTGGTGGTTTGGGCCCCGAAGGTCGGGCCGAGCGTCCTGGCGACGGAAGACAGGCCGGCGGCGGTGGTTGCGACGGTCGTGCTCGTGACCGACCCTCCGCCCGTGGCCGCCGCCCAGGTGACCGGGACGCCCGCTACGGGATTGCCGTGGCTGTCCACGACGCGCACAACCAGTGCCCCCGGCAGCAACGCGGTCACCACCGCTGTCTGGTTGTCGCCCGAGACGAGCGCCAGCGCCGCGGCGGCGCCCGCGTTGGCGCTCGCCGTGAAGACCGGCGCCGTCCCGGTGTAGCCCGCGACCACGACGCCGACGGACTGGCTGCCGGCCGTGGGGCCGAGGGTCCACGTGGTCGAGGCGACACCCGACACATTGGTGACGAGCGAGGAATCGCCGAGGGTGCCGTTCCCGGTCGCCACCGCGAGCGTCACCGCCACGCCGGTCATGGCGTCGCCGTTCTGGTCGAGCACGGTGACGGAAATCGGGCTGGGGAGGAGAGTCCCCGCAATGCTGGACTGAGCGTTGCCCGCGAGGGTGACGGTCTTCGGCACCAGCTTCGGAGTCGAGCCGCCGCCGCCGTCGCCCGAGCAGCCGAGCCCCGCCACCGCGAAGAGAGTCCCAGCCACGAATCCGACCACTTGATTCCAGCGCATGAAGGCTCCTGGGTGCAGCGTCTCTGGCGGGCCCATGCCGGCGCGCGGCCCCGCGCCAGCGTGGGAAGCTATTCAACTATCGCCCCTGGAAGGCGGGGACGCCAGCGGCGGTCGGCCCCCGAGGGAAACGCACAGCCCCCCGCGCCGGAGGCACGGGGGGCCGCGTTCATCGACCGGCTGCCGCCCGACCCCGGGCTACAGCTCGTCCTCGAGCATTCCGGCCAGGACCACCTCGGCCGGGAGCTCCACCGCTTCCACCGGGGGCGGCGGCGGCGGGGGCTCGAAGCCCGGAGGGGCCTCGATGTCGATCTCGGCGTACCGGTAGATGCCGGTGCCGGCCGGGATCAGGTGACCGATGATGATGTTCTCCTTCAGGCCGAGGAGGTCGTCCTTGGCGCCGCGGATGGCCGCGTCGGTGAGGACGCGGGTGGTCTCCTGGAACGAGGCCGCCGAGATGAACGACTGCGTCGTGAGGGACGCCTTCGTGATGCCCAGCAGCACCGGCTCCGCCATCGCCGGCTTGCCCTTCTTGCGGATGATCCGCTCGTTCTCGTCCCGGAACATGAGCTTGTCCACCGTCTCCCCCTCGAGGAAGCTGGTGTCGCCCGGATCCACGACGCGCACCTTCTGGAGCATCTGGCGCACGATCACGCCGATGTGCTTGTCGCTGATGCGCACGCCCTGCAGGCGGTAGACCTCCTGCACCTCGTTGAGCAGGTATTCCTGCACCGCGCGGGGGCCCTTGATGCCCAGGATGTCGTGCGGGTTGACGGGGCCCTCGGTCAGCCGGTCGCCCGCGCGGACCTTGTCGCCCTCGTGCACCCGGAGGTGCTTGCCGGCCGCCACCTCGTACAGCTGCGGCTCGGTGCCCTCCTCCAGCGGATAGACGAAGATCTCCCGCTTGCCGCGCTTGATCTCGCCGAACTTCACGTGACCGTCCACTTCCGCGATCGTCGCCGGATCCTTCGGACGCCGGCCCTCGAAGAGCTCCGCCACCCGCGGCAGGCCGCCGGTGATGTCGCGCGTCTTGTACGCCTGGCGCGGGATCTTGGTGACCGTCACGCCCTTCGGCACCTTGACCGCCGGCGAGAGGAACACCGTCTTGTCCTTGGCTTCCTTCTTCCCCTTGCTCGGCCAGGCCACGTTGATCGGGTACTCCTCGACCTTGAACTTCGGCGACCAGGGGTTCGCCTCGTCGGGGATCTCCATGGCGCGGCTCACCAGGTCCGTCGGCGAGCCGAGGATGATGCGCGAGCCTTCCGCCAGGATGTACTCCTGCGGGTCCTTCCGGTTGGGCGCGTACACCAGCACGGAGGGGTGCAGCTCCTTGTCCGGATCGGCCACGACGACCACCGAGCGGAGCCCGGTCGACTCGTCGAGCTCTTCCCGGAGCGTCACGCTCGGCACGAGGTCCTTCCAGCGGAGCTCACCGTCGACCTTGATGATGCTCGGGTCGTTGTACGGGTCCCAGGTGTAGAGCACCGTGCCGCGGTCCTGGCCCGGCGCCGAGAAGCGCGGGTCGGCCTTGAGCACGCCGTCCGTCTCCTTGACCTGCAGCAGCGCGCCCTCCGGCACCGGGAAGCGGTTGAAGATCCGCTTCTTGTCCTTGGCGTCGGTGATGAGGATGCCTTCCTTCTGCTCGTCCGAGGCCGACTCGTCCTCGCGGGTGAGCGCGATGCGGATCTGGCCGCGCTCGCCGTCCTCGTACTCCACCGGGAGGTCGGCGTACTCGAGGCCGTCGGTGTAGTGCACCTTGCCGTCGGACCGCGCGCGCCGCTCCGCCTCTTCGGCGATGCGGGCGGAGGTGCCGCCGATGTGGAACGTGCGGAGCGTCAGCTGCGTGCCCGGCTCGCCGATGGACTGGGCGGCCAGGATGCCGACGGCCTCGCCCATGTCCACCATGTCCATGGTGGCCAGGTTGCGGCCGTAGCACATGCGGCACACGCCGCGGCGCGCCTCGCAGGTGAGCACCGAGCGGATCTTGACCTTCTCGATGCCGGCGTCGTCGATGGCCGCCGAGCTGTCTTCCTTGATCAGCTGGCCGGAGGCCACCAGCAGCTTCTGGTCGCCGTCCTCGTCCACCGCGTGCGGATCGTACACGTCCTCGAGCGCCACGGTGCCGAGGATGCGCTCCCGCAGCGACTCGATGATGTCCTCGCCCTCCTTGAGCGCGGTCATCTCGAGGCCGAGGATGGTGCCGCAGTCCTCCTCGGTGATCGTGACGTCCTGGGCCACGTCCACCAGGCGGCGCGTCAGGTAGCCGGCGTCCGCCGTCTTGAGGGCGGTGTCGGCCAGGCCCTTCCGCGCGCCGTGCGTCGAGATGAAGTACTCGAGCACCGTGAGGCCTTCACGGAAGTTCGACTTGATCGGGCTCTCGATGATCTCGCCGATGCCGCCGGTCAGCTTCTTCTGCGGCTTGGCCATCAGGCCGCGCATGCCGGCCAGCTGCCGGATCTGGTCGCGGCTGCCGCGCGAGCCGGAGTCGAACATCATGAAGACGGGATTGAACCCGCCGCGCGAGGCGCGCATGTGCTTGATCATCGCCTCGGCCACGTCGTTGTTGGCGTGGGTCCAGGCGTCGATCACCTTGTTGTAGCGCTCGCCGAACGTGATCTGCCCGGTGTTGTACGCGCGCTGGAAGCGCTGCACCCGCTTGTCGGCGTCCTCGAGCAGGGTGACCTTCTCGGTCGGGATCTCCAGGTCCTCGATGCCGATCGAGATGCCGCCGAAGGTCGCGTACCGGAAGCCGAACTCCTTGAGCCGGTCGAGGAAGACGACGGTGTCCGCCAGCCCCGCCTCGAGGAAGCTCGTCAGCACCAGCTGCGAGAGGTCCTTCTTCCGCATCAACTGGTTCCGGAAGCCGCCGCTCGTGATGATCTTGCCCGGCACGATGCTGTTGAACAGCACCCGGCCGGCGGTGGTCGGGATCCAGCCCGCCTTGCGCGCCGGGTCGGAGCCGGCCGGCGGGGTGAACCAGAAGAAGATCGTGCTGTGGAAGCTCACGACGCCGTGCAGCATGGCCATCTCGACTTCGGCCAGCGTCGTGAAATGCTTCGCGTCCTTCCAGGCGGCCGAGCGCTTCGACAGGTCGGCGAGCGCGCCGCTGGCGGGCTCCTCCGCGCCGGCGGGGAGCTTGGTCAGGAAGTACGACCCCAGCACCATGTCCTGCGACGGCTCCGCCACCGGGCGGCCGTCGGAGGGCTTGAGGATGTTGTTCGACGCGATCATCAGCACCCGGGCCTCGATCTGCGCCTCGAACGACAGCGGCACGTGCACCGCCATCTGGTCGCCGTCGAAGTCGGCGTTGAACGCCGCGCAAACCAGCGGGTGGATCCGGATGGCCTTGCCCTCGACCAGCACCGGCTCGAACGCCTGGATGCCCAGGCGGTGAAGCGTCGGCGCCCGGTTGAGCAGCACCGGGTGGTCCTGGATGATCTCCTCGAGGATCTCGTAAACCTCGGGGCTCTCCTTCTCGACGATCTTCTTGGCCCGCTTGACCGTCTCCGCGATGCCCTTCTCCACCAGCTTGTGGATGATGAACGGCTTGAAGAGCTCGACGGCCATCGCCTTGGGCAGGCCGCACTGGTGGAGCCGGAGCTCCGGGCCCACCACGATGACCGACCGGCCGGAATAGTCCACCCGCTTGCCGAGCAGGTTCTGCCGGAAGCGGCCCTGCTTGCCCTTGAGCATGTCGCTCAGCGACTTGAGCGGGCGCTTGCCGCGGCCGCGGATGGCCTTGCTCCGCCGCCCGTTGTCGAACAGCGCGTCCACCGCCTCCTGCAGCATCCGCTTCTCGTTCCGGAGGATGACCTCGGGCGCGCGGTGCTGGATGAGCTTCTGGAGCCGGTTGTTCCGGTTGATGACCCGGCGGTACAGGTCGTTCAGGTCGCTCGTGGCGAACCGCCCGCCGTCGAGCGGCACCAGCGGCCGGAGGTCCGGCGGGATGACCGGCACCACGTCGAGGATCATCCAGGCCGGATTGTTCGGCAGGTCGCCGGAGTCGCCCGAGCTGAGCAGGGCGTCGACGATCTTGAGCCGCTTGAGCATCTGCTTCTTGCGGTGCTGGCTGGTCTCGGTGGACACGCCGGCCCGGAGCTCCTCGGCGAGCTTCTTGATGTCGATGCGGCTCAGCAGCTCGCGCACCGCCGGGGCCCCCGTGTCCGCCTTGAACATGGTGTCGCCCGCCTCGCGCGCCTTCTGCTTCATGGCGAGGAACTCGTCCTCGTCCAGCAGCTGGTTCGGCTCGACCTCCTGCTTGCCCGGCTCGATGACGATGTAGTTCGAGTAGTAGATGACCCGCTCGAGCTCCCGGAGCGTGATGTTCAGGAGGTTGCCCATCGGCGAGGGCAGCGTCTTGAAGAACCAGATGTGCGCCACCGGCACGCTGAGCTCGATGTGGCCCATGCGCTCGCGCCGCACCTTGGAGAGCGTGACCTCGACGCCGCAGCGGTCGCAGATGACGCCGCGGTAGCGGATCCGCTTGTACTTGCCGCAGTGGCACTCCCAGTCCTTGACCGGGCCGAAGATCCGCTCGCAGAACAAGCCGTCCTTCTCGGGCTTGAACGAGCGGTAATTGATGGTCTCCGGCTTGGTCACCTCGCCCCACGACCACCAGGTCCGCTGGCCCTGGAGCTCAAGGCGCTCGCGCTCCTTGGTGTCCCGGGGCCCGCGGATCTCGTCGGGGGACGCGATCCGGATGCTGATGTAGTCGAAGCTGGAGCTCTTGGGCTCGCGGCCGCTGCGAAAATCGATCATCGGTGCCTCATTCTTGAACCCGGCGTGGATGCCACGCCGGCTGAATTCCGTGTTATTCGTCGCCTTCGGCGGTGGTGCCGAGCGTCACCTTGAGCCCGAGCGCCTGGAGTTCCTTGACCAGCACGTTGAAGGACTCCGGGATGCCCGGCTCGGTCAGGTTCTGGCCCTTGACGATGGCCTCGTACACCCGGCTCCGGCCGTTGACGTCGTCGGACTTGACCGTCAGCATCTCCTGCAGGACGTGCGCGGCGCCGTAGGCCTCCAGCGCCCACACTTCCATTTCGCCGAACCGCTGACCGCCGAACTGCGCCTTGCCGGCGAGCGGCTGCTGCGTGACCAGCGAGTACGGGCCGATCGAGCGCGCGTGGATCTTGTCGTCCACCAGGTGGCTCAGCTTGAGCATGTAGATCGAGCCCACCGTCACGTCGCCCGCGAACTGCTGGCCGGTGCGGCCGTCGCGGAGCCGCGCCTTGCCGCCCGGCGTGATGCCCGCCGCGCGGAGGAGCTCGGCAGACGCCTCGTCCCACGACGCCTCGGACTTGGCACCCAGCACGCCGGCCAGGGCCGGCATCCCCGCCTCCTCGAGCAGTTCCGCCGGCGTCAGCGCCGTGATCCGCTCGAGCTCCTTGACCGCCTTGTCGATGGACTTCTTCTCGGTCTTGCCGGCGGCGGCCAGCATCTCGCGATGATGGCTCAGCTCGATCTGCCGCTGCGCCGCCTCACGGCTCGCCAGCTCCTTGGCGGCGTCGACCAGGAAGGCCTGCGCCTGCTTGTAGAGCACCTTGGTCTCCGCCGAGGCCGCGCGGTGGCCGAGCGCCTCGATCCCCACCCGGCCGAGGCTGGTGCGGTCGGCGTCGGAGGTGGACTTCTTGAGGTCCATCACCATCGCCGAGATCACCTCGGGCGCGGCATCGGGCGCGGTCGCGTCGAGCCGGAGGGACTGCGCCGCCCAGCGGAGCCCCGCCAGCCGGATCAGCACGCCGATCTCGGCCTCGTCGGCGCCCCGGAAGACCGGGGTCTTGGCCTCGAAGCCCAGGATGCGCGCCGCCCAGCCGAGGTGGGTCTCGAGGATCTGGCCCACGTTCATGCGGCTCGGCACGCCGAGCGGGTTGAGCACGATGTCCACCGGGGTGCCGTCCGGCAGGAACGGCATGTCCTCCTCGGGGACGATCCGGGCCACGATGCCCTTGTTGCCGTGGCGGCCGGCCATCTTGTCGCCGACGCTGATCTTCCGCTTCTCGGCGAGGTACACCTTCACCAGCTGGATGACGCCCGGGGGCAGCTCGTCCGGCTGGAGGATCTTGTCGATCTGGTCCTCGGCCTTTTCCTCGACCCGGGCGCGCTCGCGCGCGGCCGCGTCGATGGTGGCCCGGATCCGCTCGTTGGCGGCCTTGTCGGCCACGCGGAGCGTCTTGAGGTCCACCTCGGTCAGGTCGAGCCCCTCGAGGACCGCCGCGGTGAGCTTGGTGCCCTGGCCGAGGAACTCCTCGACCGTGCCGGCCTTCAGCATCAGCGCCACGTCCTGGCCCTTGAGGAGGGTGTGCAGCTCCTCCATCATGACCGTGGTGATGCGCGCCTTCTCGTCGGCCTCGATCCGGCGCACCTCGCCGATCCGCTCGCCGCGGTCCTTCTCGACGACCAGGTCCTCGATCCGGCTGAAGATCTTGACGTCGATGACGACGCCCTTCATGCCGGGCGAGACCTTGAGGGACGAGTCCTTCACGTCCTTGGCCTTCTCGCCGAAGATGGCCGTCAGCAGCTTCTCTTCCGGCGACAGCTCGGTCTCGCCCTTCGGCGTGATCTTGCCGACCAGGATGTCGCCCGGCTTGACGTGGGCGCCGACCCGCACGATGCCCCGCTCGTCGAGGTCGACCAGCGACTCGTCCGAGACGTTGGGGATTTCGCGGGTGATCTCCTCCTGGCCGCGCTTGGTGTCGCGGACGTGGAGTTCGAGCTCCTGGATGTGGATCGACGAGTAGACGTCGTCCTTGACCAGGCGCTCGGAGAGGATGATGGCGTCCTCGAAGTTGTGGCCGTACCAGGGCATGAACGCCACCAGCACGTTGCTGCCCAGGGCGAGCTCGCCGCCCTCGGTGGCCGCGCCGTCGGCGATGACCTGCCCCGCCTCGACCCGCTGGCCGAGCTGGACCAGGGGGCGCTGGTTGATGGCGGTGTCCTGGTTGGTGCGCCAGAACTTCTTGACCCGGTAGCGGTCGTGCTGCGAGAGCCGCGCGAGCGGCCCCGCCCCCGCCTTGATGCCTTCCATCCCGGCGTCGACGATGATCTCGTCGGCGGTGACCCGGGTGATGGTGCCGCCGCGCCGCGCGATGATCACCGCGCCGCTGTCCCGCGCCACCTTCGACTCCAGGCCGGTGCCGACCAGCGGCGCCTGCGGAAAGAGGAGCGGCACCGACTGGCGCTGCATGTTCGAGCCCATGAGGGCGCGGTTGGCGTCGTCGTGCTCGAGGAACGGGATGAGCGCGGCGGCGATGGAGACCAGCTGCTCCGGCGCCACGTCCATCAGCTCGATGTCCTCGGGCTTGAGGATCGGGTAGTCGTCGCCCTTGCGGGTGAGGACCATGCTGTCCTCGAAGGTGCCGTCGGCCTTGAGGGGCGCGTTGGCCTGGGCCACCGCGTAGTCCTCTTCCTCGCTGGCCGAGAGCCAGCGGATCTCGTCGGTCACCTTGCCGTGGCGCACCACCCGGTACGGCGTCTCGATGAAGCCGAGGTCGTTGATCCGGGCGTAGGTGGAGAGCGACGTGATGAGCCCGATGTTCGGGCCTTCCGGCGTCTCGATCGGGCACATGCGGCCGTACTGCGAGTAGTGGACGTCGCGGACCTCGAAGCCGGCGCGCTCGCGGGTCAGGCCGCCCGGGCCGAGGGCCGAGAGGCGGCGCTTGTTGGTGAGCTCCGCCAGCGGGTTGGTCTGGTCCATGAACTGCGACAGCTGCGACGAGCCGAAGAAGGCCTGGATGACGGCCGAGACGGTGCGCGCGTTGACCAGGTCGTCGAGCGAGATCTTCTCCGGGTCGGAGTTGATGCTCATCCGCTCCTTGACGAGCCGGGCCATGCGCGAGAGGCCGACCGAGAACTGGTTGGCGATCAGCTCGCCGACCGACCGGATCCGGCGGTTGCCGAGGTGGTCGATGTCGTCGGTGTAGCCGCGGCCGTCGTTGAGGTCGATCAGGTAGCGGATGATCGCCACGAAATCTTCCTCGGTCAGGACCGTGTGGTTCGGGTCCTGCTTCAGCTTGAGCCGCTGGTTGATCTTGTAGCGCCCCACGCGGCCGAGGTCGTAGCGCTTGGGGTTGAAGAACAGCCGCTTGAGGGCCTCGCGGGCGGTCTCGAGGTTCGGCGCCTCGCCCGGGCGGAGGAGCGAGTAGATCTGCTCCAGCGCCTCGGACTCCGAGTGGGTCGGGTCCTTGGCGAGGGTGTTCTTGATCAGCGGGCTGTCGCCGCGGCCGGCCGCGAGCAGCACGTCGACCCGGCGGACCTCCGCCTTGATCAGCTTGCGGCGGAGCGTGTCGGACAGCGTCGCGCCGCGCTCGGCCACCACCTCGCCGGTGGCCGGGTCGGCCACGTCGAAGGCCAGCACGTGCTCGGCGCGGTCCCGCGTCGTCGTGGGCTGCTCCTCGTCGCGCAGGTCGAGCGAGGTGTACCCGGCGAAGACGCTGACCGTCTTGATGCCGGCGTGCCGCAGCACGTTGAGCCGCTCGGGGGTGAGTTCGTCGCCCACCACGGCCAGCGGGTCGCCGCCCTTGTCCTCGGGGTTCGGCACCGGGGCGGCCAGCACGGCGCCCACCACCTCGCGCCGCTCCTGGCGGGTCTCGATCTTGCCGGTGATCGAGAGGTCCTTGGTGGCGAAGAACAGCCGGAGGATGTCCGCGTTCTCCCCGTACCCGAAGGCGCGGAGGAGGGCGGTGGCCGGGAACTTCTTCTTCTTGTCGATGTGGACGTAGATCACGTCGTGGATGTCGATCGTGAACTCGACCCACGAGCCCCGGAACGGGATGATCCGCGCCGAGAAGAGCCGCTGGCCGTTCGGGTGGATGTCCTCCTCGAACACCACGCCCGGCGAGCGGTGCAGCTGGCTGACCACCACCCGCTCCGCGCCGTTGATGACGAACGTCCCGAGCGGGGTCATGATCGGCAGCTCGCCGAGGTAGACCTCCTTCTCGATGATGTTCTTCGGGCGCTTCTCGCCCTCGACCTCCTCGAAGACCACCAGCTGCAGCGTGGCCTTGAGGGGGACGGCGTAGGTCATGTCGCGCTCGATGCACTCCTCGACGGAATACTTGGCCTCGCCCAGCGCGTACCGGACGAAGTCGAGGGTGTACTTCCCGTTCACGTCGGAGATCGGGAAGAGGTCGCGGAACACCCGCTCCAGGGAGACGTCCTGGCGGGCGCCGCCGACGTCGTCCGGGACCAGCAGCGAGTCGAACGCGCGGGTCTGGATGTCGAGGAGGTGCGGCATCGGCATGCCGCCCTCGTGCTTCGCGAACGTGATCACGGGCCTGGTCTCAGTCATGGCTCACTCTCGTGCAACACAAAGGGCCCCGGGGCCGGGGCCTCCCGCCGGATGGCGGGGGCCCCGCGGGGCTCGGACGTCGCTGGGTTCAGAACCAACGCAGATTCGTCATGCCGTCTCGCTGAAATAGGGTGACCGCGGACGCCCGCCGGGTGATCCCGGCGGGCGGGACGCGGCGCCTACTTCAGTTCGACGGTGGCGCCCTGCTCCTCGAACTTCTTCTTCATTTCCTGGGCTTCGGCCTTCGAGATGCCCTCCTTGATGACGCCGCCGGCGTCGACCAGGTCCTTGGCCTCCTTGAGGCCCAGGCTGGTCACTTCACGCACGGCCTTGATCACCTGGATCTTCTTGGCGCCGCCGTCCTTGAGCACGACGGTGTACTCCGTCTGCTCTTCCACGGCCGGGGCCGCGCCCGCGCCCGCACCGGCCGCCGGGGCGGCCATCACGGACACGTTGAACTTCGACTTGAAGGAGTCGATCAGGTCCGCCAGCTCGAGAACGGTCTTGTTGCCAATCGCCTCGAGGATCTGCTCGTTGCTCATCGTGGTGCTCATCGGGATGCTCTCCGTCGGGTTAGGATGCTGCGGCGCCGCGCTGCTCGCGCAGTGCCTCGAGTGCGCCGACCATGGTGTACAGAATGCCGTTCATCGCGCCGGCCAGCTGGGCCAGCAACACTTCGCGCGAGGGGATCTCGCCGAGCCGCTTGACGTGCGCCGGCGTGACCATCGCGCCGTCCACCCGGCCCATCTTGACCGTGGGCTTGTCGCCGAACTCCTTGGCGAACTCCGTCAGCACCTTGGCCGCCGCCAGCGCGTCGTGCGACAGCACGAGGCCGGTCGGTCCGGTGAAGTGCGCATCGAGCCCCTCGATCTTGTTGGCCGCGAGCGCCCGCTGGGCCAGCGAATTCTTCACGACGACGTAGTTGGCGCCGCTCGCCCGGAGGCGCCGGCGGAACTCCGTCATCCTGAGCACGTTCAGCCCGCTGAAATCCGTGACGTAGAGGTTGGGAGTCGCCTTCAGCTGCGCCGTCAGCGTCTCGACCGCCGTCTGCCGTTCCGTCTTGCTCATCGGTACTCCGCCGTCTCGAGCCGGACGCCCGGGCCCATCGTGCTGGACACCGTCGCCGACCGGATGTAGACGCCCTTGGCCGCCGCCGGCTTGGCCCGGACGATGGTCTCCATGAACGCCTGGAGGTTTTCCGCCAGCTGGGCCGCGGTGAACGAGGCCTTGCCGATCGGCACGTGCAGGTTGCCGGTCTTGTCCACCCGGAACTCGATCTTGCCGGCCTTGATCTCGCGAACCGCCTTGGTGACGTCCAGCGTGACCGTCCCGGCCTTCGGGTTCGGCATCAGCCCGCGGGGACCGAGCACCCGGCCGAGCTGGCCGAGCTGGCCCATCACGTCCGGCGTGGCGACGATGACGTCGCACTCGAGCCAGCCGTCCTTGAGCTTCTGCAGGTACTCGATGCCGACGAAGTCGGCCCCGGCGGCCTCGGCCTCCTTGACCTTCTCGCCCTGCGTCACCACCAGCACCCGGACCGACTTGCCCGTGCCGTGCGGGAGCACGACCGTGCCGCGGACCACCTGGTCGGCGTGCCGCGGGTCGACCCCGAGCCGCACCGCCACGTCCACCGTCTCGTTGAACTTGGCCTTCGCCGCCGCCTTCACCGTCGCGCAGGCGTCCGCGTGGCTGTAGAGCCGGTTGCGGTCCACCGTCGCGGCCGCCGCATTGTACCGCTTGCCGTGAGTCGCCATCAGTCGATGACCTCCAGGCCCATCGACCGGGCGGTGCCCGCGATCATCCGCATGGCGCTGTCCAGGTTGGCCGCGTTGAGGTCCGCCATCTTGATCTCGGCGATCTTCCGGACCTGCGCCGAGCTCACCTTGCCGACCTTGGTGCGGTTCGGCTGCGCGCTGCCCTTCTCGATGCCCGCCTCCTTGAGGAGGAGGTTCGGCGCCGGCGGGGTCTTGGTGATGAACGTGAACGTCCGGTCGGCGTAAATGGTCACGACGACCGGGATCACCATCCCGCTCTGGCTCTGGGTCCGCGCGTTGAACTGCTTGCAGAACTCCATGATGTTGACGCCATGCGGACCCAGCGCCGTACCCACGGGGGGGGCGGGGTTCGCGGCGCCAGCCGGGACCTGCAGCTTGACGAGCGCCTGGATCTTCTTGGCCATACGACTCCTCGTAGTGCGCCGGGGCCGCCTCGGCCCCTGGCTCCCGCGTGTCCCGCGCGGTGGCGGCGCAGTCCCGGCGGGACCGCGAAGGCGGCGCGAGCCGCCCTAGTGACCGCGGAGCTGGAGGTAATCCAGCTCGACGGTCGTCGGCCGGCCGAACAGGCTGACCGAGACCTTCACCTTGCCCTTGTCCGCCAGGACTTCCTCGACCGTGCCGCTGAAGTCCGAGAAGGGCCCTTCCGTGATCTCCACCACCTGGCCGGGGAGGAAGGGAATCTCCTCCTTCGGCTCCGCGTCCGAGGCCTGCTCGGCGACGCCCAGCAGACGGTTGACCTCGTCCTGGCGCAGCGCCTGCGGCAGCTTGCCGGTCCCGACGAACTTGATGACGCCCTGGATGCTGTTGACCAGGTGCAGCGCCTCCTGGCTCAACCCCATCTCGACCAGGACGTACCCGGGATAGAGCTTCCGCTCCACCGTGACCTTCTTGCCGTTCTTGATCTCGACCGCTTCCTGGATCGGGACCAGCGCCTGCCGCACCAGCCGCTCGTCGGCGGGACGCGGATCGTCCTCGATCCGCTTCTGGAGCAGGCCGCGGACCTTGTTCTCGTGTCCCGCGGTCGTCTGGATCGCGTACCAGCGGTAGTCCATGGCGATCACCGGGCCAGCCGCGCGACCCCGTCCACCAGGATCAGCTGGAGGAGGAGGTCCAGCCAGCCGATGAGCACGCCCAGGAGGATCGACATGATCAGGATCATCCGGGTGGCCTTCGTCAGTTCGTCGCGGCTCGGCCAGGAGACCTTTTTCATCTCGAGCTGCACCGCGGTCAGGAAGGCGCCGGTGCGCTGGAGCCAGCCGCGCACGCCGCCCGTCTCGACCAACGCGCGCGAACCCTGCTGCGTGGTGTCCATGCCTACTTGGACTCCTTGTGCAGCTGGTGCTTGTCGCAGCGCGGGCAGTACTTCTTCCACTCGACCCGCTCCGGATGCTTCCGGCGGTTCTTGTCGGTGAAGTAGTTGCGGTTCTTGCAGTCCGTGCACTCGAGAATGATCTTTTCGCGCGGCATGTCTCAGCGAGACGGCGGGGATGCGGGGAAGCGGGGAAGCCTGGGCCAACCGCCATTCCGTCACTCCGCCTGTCCGCCCTCCGTGATAAGTAGTTCCCGTGCGCCCTGCGGCGCTCTGCCAGAGCTCGCGACCGGGATTGAACCGGTGACCTCATCCTTACCAAGGATGCGCTCTACCGACTGAGCTACGCGAGCGACCTCGTGTACTGCCAGAGCGGGCGACGGGACTCGAACCCGCGACCCTCAGCTTGGAAGGCTGACGCTCTACCAACTGAGCTACACCCGCCGGTGCCCTGCTGCCTGGCCATGCCGCTCGCCAGGCATGGTGGGGGTAGGATTCGAACCTACGTAGGGCGTAGCCCGGCAGATTTACAGTCTGCTGCCATTAGCCACTCGGCCACCCCACCGCGCTGCCTGCCACCCCCCCGATACAGAACCCCGCCACCAACGGGGCGGGGTTCGAACCACGAGAGTTGTCCTGCTCTTCAGCTGGAGCTGACGAAGGGACTCGAACCCCCAACCGGTGGTTTACAAAACCACTGCTCTACCAATTGAGCTACGTCAGCACGAAAGCCAAAATCGGCAGACCCATATGATAAGAGGGGACTTAGCATTAGTCAACGGGAGGGGTGGGGGCAGGAGAGTGCCCGCGGGGGGACCGCCGACCGGTCCCGAACCGGACGGGAAAGGAGCCTCGGCCCGGGCATCCGGAGGGCGCCCAAACCGCCCTCCCCGCGGCCCGGGCGGGGCACGGACCCCCTACTTCAAGCGCCACTTGGTGCCGCCCTGCCCGTCCTCGAGCACCACCCCCCGCGCGGCGATCTCGTCCCGGATGGCATCCGCCTGGGCAAAGTTCCTCGCCTGACGGGCCGCCTTCCGTGCCTGGATCCGCTCCTCGACCCACTCCGAGAGGCCGGCGTCCGCCTCCTTCGCCGTCGGCAGGACATCCAGGATCCCGGTGGCCCAGCGGAAGGCCTCCCGGGCCCCGGCGCTTCCGGCCGCGCCACGATCGAGGGCGCGGTTGCCCGCCGTCACGAAATCGAAGAGCGAAGCCACAGCGCGCGGCGCGTTGAGGTCGTCGTCCAGGGCCTCCGAGAACTGCGCCCGGAGCTGGCCGGCGGCCCCGTCCAGTTCGGCGGTCGCCCCCGCGCCCACCGCCCCCACGGCCGCGGCGGGCGCCGCCTCGAGCCGCACCGCGAAATCTCCCAGCCGCCGGAGCCCGGCCGTCGCCTGGGCCAGCGATTCGTCGTTGAGGTCGAGTTTCTGGCGGTAGTGCGTCTGGAAGAAGAACAACCGCAGCGCCGCGGCGTCGATCCCGTCCTCCTTGAGGTCCCGCGCGGTGGTGATGTTCCCGAAGCGCTTGGACATCTTGGCCCCGCGGATGTTCAGGAACTCCGCATGCATCCACACCCGGGCGAAGTCCGGCTTCCCGGTATGCGCGCAGCTCTGCGCGATCTCGTCTTCGTGGTGCGGGAAGATGAGGTCCACGCCGCCGCAGTGGATGTCGAGCACGTCCCCGCCCCACTTTTCCCGGAGGAGATCGAGCGCCATGGCCGAGCACTCCAGGTGCCAGCCCGGGCGGCCCCGCCCGAACGGCGCGTCCCAGGCGGCGCGGACCGCCTCGTCGTCCGGCTGCGCCGCCTTCCAGAGCACGAAGTCGCGGGCGTCCTCCTTGTCGTACTCGTCGCTGCTGACCCGGCCGCTCGCGCCCGTGCGCAGTTCGCGCCGGTCGAGTTGGCTCAGGCGGCCGTACTGCGGAAACCGCGCAATGGCGAAGTACACCGACCCGTCGTCGCCCTTGTACGCCACACCCTTGGCGAGGAGCGACTCGACCAGCGCGATCATCGGCGCGATGAACTCGGTGGCGCGCGGATAGGCGTGGGCCGGCAGGATCCGGAGATAGTCCCGATCGGCGAAAAACGCCGCGGCGTAGGGTTCGACGTGCGCCTTCAGGGTCACCCCGGCCTTGGCCGCCGCCTGGATGGTGCGGTCGTCCACGTCGGTCAGGTTCATCACGTGGAACACGGTGTAGCCGCTGGCCTCGAGCCACCGCCGGAGCAGGTCCTCGAACAGGAACGTCCGGAAGTTGCCGATGTGCGCGTAATTCCAGATGGTCGGACCGCAGGTATAGAGCGACACCCGGCCGGGCACGAGCGGCGTGAAGGGCTCCACGCGGCGCGTCATCGTGTTGAACAGCTGAAGCGTCATGGCTGGAACGACACCTGGGCGACTCCTGGGAAACGGGGATGCAGAGGGCCGTAACCTAGACCGACGCCGCGCGCGGCGTCAACGCGCCGCGCGAGTTTCGTACGCGATCCGGCTCTCGCACACGCGGACGCCCCTCGCGGCGAACGCCGCCAGCACCGCCTCGGCGCCGTCTCCGCCGCCGAGCGAAACGTGAATCCAGGCGCTGCCCTGCCCCGCCACCTGTTCTTCCACGCGCAGCTCCAGGCGGCGGCGGGCACGAATCGCCTCCGGATCCACCCAGTCCAACCCGGCGCCCGCCGGCAGGAGGATGCGATCGCTCCACTCGAGGAGCCGCCCGGCGTCCACCGACCGGATCACCACGACGCTTCCCCCCTGCCGAAGCGACGCCAGCGCCGCGGCCAGGACCGGCGTGGCCATCCGATCCACATGCACCCCGAGCCGCGCAGGCGGGTGGAGCGCGGCGTGACGCAGGTCGGTTTCGCTGGAGAGAAAGGGACCGAAGCGGGAGAGTTCAGCCTGGAGCGACGGGCAAGCACCATCCAGCACGGGGAAGACGCCCGCGACCGTCCCCGCGGGGAGAGCGAGGAGCCGGGGCAGCACCGCCCCCACGAACACCGGGCCGGACGATTCCATCCGGCGAGACTAGCACGGGGCCGGCGGGCGCCGTCACCCCGCGGTCGCGCGCCGGCGCCCCTTAGCGGCGATCCGGGACCCGCGTGAGCAGCACCGGTCGGTCGGCGCCCCGCAGGACCTTGTCCGCCACGCTGCCGAGGACCATGCGCCGGATCCCCCGGGCGCCGTGCGTGGCGAGCGCCACGAACTCGGCGCCAGCCAGCGATGCTTCGTGCAGAATCGCGTTCGCCACCCCCGGCTCGAGGAGGACCCGCGTCGTGACCTTCACGGAGGGACTCCGGACCCGCGCCGCGACGCCCACGAGGTACTCCCCCGCCTGGGAGCGGAGCGCATCCGTGAGGCCTTCGTCCACGACCGGCGTCGCCGGCATCCCGGCGTCGGCGATGATCGGCACCGGCGTGACCACCCGCACCAGGATGAGCTCGGTGCGCTTGGGGTCGGACAACGCCAGCGCCGCGACGAGCGCCGACTCGGACTCGGCGGAGCCGTCGAGCGCGACGAGCGCCTTCCTGAATTGCGTGACCGGCGCCACCACCGCCTCCTCCGTCGGACGGATGAGCAGCACGGGAACCGTCAGTCGGCGTACCAGCGCGTCCGACACGCTGCCCAGCCAGAGCCGACTGACGGCGCCGCGGCCGTGGGTCGCGAGGACCACGAGCCCGAACGCGTTGTCCTCGGCGTGGCGGGCGATCGTCTCGGCCACTTCCCCGTCGAGCAGGGTGTATCCAACCGGCGCGAAGCCACCCTCTTTCAGCCGGGCGACGCCGTTGGCGAGGTACTGCTCCTCGGCGTCGCGGATGGAGGGATCGAAGGCGGTGGCCGCGACCGCCCCTTCGCTGGCGATGGTCCACGGCGGCACGGGATCGTGGACCCGGACCAACTCAAGGAGCGAACCGGTCGCGCGGGCCAGGCACGCCGCCCAGGGGAGGGCCTGCTCGGCAAAGCCGGACCCGTCGAGCGGCACGAGGATGGACTTGATCATCAGATCCTGCCTTTCAGGACGGCGCGTTCAGAGAACCAGCAGCCCGAGAAGGGTGGCGACCGCGAGCAGCAGAAGCCCCACGCCCGCCGACCGTCGAAACTCCCTGGTGCCGAGGCCGACCGCGAGCCCCAGTTTCATCACGGTGTTGCTGAGCAGCCCGACGCCGATCGCCAGGGCTCCCAGCGCCGCCATCTCGCCCGGCGGCTGCAGTCGCGCCATCGTGACAGTGAGCGCGTCCATGTCGGTGAGGCCGAGGAGGGCGGCCAGCGGGACCACCCCGGGAGACCCGAACCTGCCCTGGACCCACTCGAGCGCCATCAACGAGCCCTGAAACAGGACAGCAAGGCGAATGGCGCTCAGCAGGCGCAGGGGGCTTTCCGGCGTCGCCAGCGGGGCGTCCAGCTTTTCGGCCTCTGTCGGCTCCCGCCGAAAGGCGCGGCTCATGAGCAGCAGGCCCACTCCGAGCGGCAACACGAGGTACGGCACCAGGGCCAGCCCCGTGGCCGGGTTGAGGGCGAACGTGACCGCCGCCACACGAACCATCAGCACCGTGCACGCCCCGAGGACGCCGGCCGCGAGTCCCGCCGAGGCTTCCGGTTCGTTGCGGCTTCGCCTCGCGAAGGACAGCGTCACCGCCGTCGAGGAAATGAGTCCCCCCACCAGGCCGGCAATCCCATACCCTCGCTTCATCCCGACGGCGCGGCGGGCGATGAACCCGAGGAAATTGATTCCGGAGAAGACGAGCACCAGGATCCAGAGCGCCTGCGGACGGATGCCGCCAAGGGGCCCGTACGGGCCCGCGGGCAGGAGCGGCAGTACCACCAGCGCCAGCACGGCGAACTGCAGGGCGCCCCGCAATTCCCAGACGTCGAGGCGCTGCACGAAGCCGTGGATCCGGCTCTTCTCGCTCAAAGCGAGGACCACCACCACCGCCGAGGCGCTCGCCAGCCGCAGGAACCCGAGTCCCGCCACGGTGCCGAGCGCGAGCACCACGAGGGCCGCCACCTCGGTGGTCCCGTCAGGGTCGACCGGCTCCTGGCGGGTGGCGACAACGTAGGCCGTGCTCACCAGGAGCGCCCCGCCGGCGAGCAGGACGGCAGCCAGCAGCATGCCTCCCGCCAGCATCAGCCAACCGGCCAGGCCGCCGAGTCCGCCCAGCAAGAAGAAGGTCCGGGCGCCCGCAAAACGGGCCCCCGGACCGGTCGCATGCCCCGACCACTCACGTTCGATGCCGACCGTGAGCCCGACCAGCGCGGCCACGGCCAGCCCGAGCCCCCCACCCTCGAACGTCAGGGGCTGGGCCTGGGCCGCGAGCAATGGCTACTCCTTCTTCTCGGCAGCCGGCGGAGCTGCGGGAGCCATGCAGCCGGCACCAGCGGGACAACCGGCGGCACCGGCGCCACAGCCGGTCCCGGGCGCCGGGCACCCGGCCTTCCCGCCCATGGCACCCATGCCGCCCATGCCACCCATGCCACCCATGCCACCCGCGCCACCCATCATGTGCATCTGCATCTCGTGCATCTGCTTCTGCATCGCGAGACGGTCCTGGATCAGCGCGTTCACCACCGCCGCCATGGCCTCCGTCTTCTTGCTGCCCGAGGCCTTGTTCATCGCCTCGGTGAGCTTGGCGAGCCTCGCATTGGAAGAATCCATCTGGGCCATCATGGCCTGGCATCCCATGCCCATGGCCATCCCGCCGCCCATGCCGGCCCCCGGCCCCATGGCATGACCCTGCATGGGCATCGCGGCGGGCGGTGGCGGCGCCTGGGTCGGTTCCTGCGCACGAAGAGGAGCGGCCACCAACAGCGGGGCGGCCAAGGCGATCAGGGCGAGACGGCGCATCTCAAACTCCGTAGATACGGGAAACTCACAGGGGAACGGTCAGGACAGCACACAGAGCCGAGTGGAGCAGGCCCCGGGCGATGCTTCCGCCCTCGACGATACCCGGGGGACCTCCACGATGATAGCCGAGCGCCATCAACCGGGCACCCGTATCGCTCGCCTCGGCAAGAAGTTCGCTGAGCACGTTGCCGCGGCGGATGTGGAGGTCGGGCCCGCTCACCTTCCGCTCCAGGGTCCGATTGAGGCGAAGCGTCCGGGATGCCGGCAGCGCGGCGGCGAGGTCGTCCGGTTCGTTCAGCCAGACCGGCTCGACCGTCACCGCGCGCGCGGGGAGGCCGGCGGCCTTGGCGAAATCCATGGCGGTCTGGAAGACTTCGAGACTCCGCTCCGTGGCGTCCACGCAGACCAGCATCGGTCCCAGATCGTCGGCGTCCACGCCCACGAAGAGGCACGGCACCCGGCTCCGCCGGGCAACGGCGTCCGCTGTATCCCCCAGGAACATCCGCTGGCGCTGCGTCCTCGGCTGCCGGCCCAGAACCAGCAGGTCGCCGGCGTGTTCCTCCGCGTAGCGCGGGATCTCGACGCCCGGCACGCCCGAGACCACGCTGAAGGCGGGCGCGACGCGGGCCGCGGCGCGGCTGAGTTCCGCCTCGAGACTGCGGGACAGGTCGCGCAGGAGCGTCTGGTGCTCGGACTCCGCGGCCGCGCCGCCCGGCGCGGATCCCGCCGGGCTGGCCGGCCTCACGTGCAGAACGGTCAGCCGGGCGCCGGCATGTTCGGCCAGGCGCGCGGCCACCAGCACGGCGTGATGTCCAGCCGCCGACTGGTCGGTGGCTGCGACAACGTGCCGAAGCTCCATGGAGTCCACTCCGGGATGATGACGCTCCCATCTTCGTCAGGAACCCCTGAAGGCATCGTGAAGGATTCAAGAAGATGCCGACAGACACTCGCCGGACCCCATTCAGGCGCGTACTTTCCATCGCATGGCGTCTCCCCCTCCCCGGCTCCCCACGGCACCCGAACGGCTCGAGCAGCTCGTCTCGGCCGGGCTCCTCCTCACCTCGGAACTCTCGCTCGAGGGCGTGCTCCAGCGCGTGGCGGAACTCGCCTGCCGGATCATCGGCGCGCGGTACTCGGCGATCGGGGTCATGTCGGACGACCACCTGCGGCTGGAAGCGTTCGTCACCGCCGGGATCGACCAGGAGACTCGCACCCGCCTCGGGGCCCCGCCAGAGGGAAGAGGCGTCCTCGGCCTCGTGATGCGCGAGCGGAAGGTCATCCGGCTCGCCGACCTGCATTCCCACCCCGATTCGGTCGGCTTTCCGCCTGGGCATCCGCCGATGCGCTCGTTTCTCGGCGTGCCGATCGAGCGAAGGCGCGGCGTCTTCGGGATCCTCTACCTCACCGAGAAGACGGACGGTCCAGAATTCACGGAAGAGGACGAACACGTCGCCCGGCTGCTGGCGGCGCAGGCCGCCGCCGCCGTCGAAAACGCCCGGCTCCACGAGGAGAGCGCCCGGCTCCTTGAGGAGGTGCAGCAGCTCCAGCGGTCCCGCGAGCGCTTCTTCGCGATGGTCAACCATGAGTTGCGGAATGCCCTGGCCGGCGTGTACGGCTGGGCGGAGATGATGGTACGCAAGAAGGATCCTGCCACCGTCCCCAAGGCGGCCTTCGAGGTGCTGGACTCCGCGGATCAGGCCATCGCCCTGGTGAACGACCTGCTCGACCTCAGCCGGCTCGACGAGGATCGCCTCAAGCCGGTCATCCGCGAGGTCGAACCAGCGATCATGGTCCAACGTGCCACGGGGCGGGTCACGCCCCTCACCCAAGCCAATTCGATCCGCCTCGAGGTCGAGGCGCCCGAACGCGTGGGAGCCATTCAGACCGATGCCCACCGGGTCGAGCAGATCCTCGTCAACCTCCTTGGCAACGCCATCCGCCATGCGCCCCCGGACAGCCGGATCGCCGTTCGCCTTTTGACCCGGCACAGCCGGATCCTCATCGAGGTGATCGACGAGGGGCCCGGCGTCGCCGAGGGAGAGCTCGACCGGATATTCGACATCTACCAGACCAAGGGGAACGAAGGCGGCGCCGGCCTCGGCCTTCCACTCTCGCGGCGACTGGCACGGCTGCTGGGCGGGGACCTGCGCGCCGAGGCGCGAGCGGACACCGGCGGATGCTTCATCCTGGAACTCCCGGCTGGCGGCAGTCTGAAGCTTCCTTCATAATGACTTCGCTCGGCATTCACGTCTTCCTCATACCTTGGTGGGCAAGTCCTTTCAACTCACCTCCAATGGTTAGGCGATCATGAAAGTTCTCGTGGTAGAGGACGACCGGAAGGTCGCCGGATTTATCGAGCAGGGCCTGAAGGAAGAGGGCTGGACCGTGGACGTCGCCCCTGACGGGGAGGAGGCCACGATGCTGGCCCACGTCTATCAGTACGACGTGATCCTGCTGGACGTGGTGTTGCCGAAAAAGAATGGATTCCAGGTGGCCGCCGAACTCCGCCGCGAAGGCCGCAACACGCCGATCCTGATGCTCACCTCGCGGGACGCCGTGGAAGACGTGGTCCGCGGCCTCGATGCCGGCGCGGACGACTATCTCGCCAAGCCGTTCCGCTTCGAGGAGTTGCTCGCCCGGATGCGGGCGCTGGTGCGGCGTGGCGGTGCGGAACGCCTCGAGACCCTCCGCTACGGCCCGCTCTCGATGGACCGCCTCCGGCACGAGGTCCGGCTGGACGACGCGCCCCTCGACCTGACGCCCAAGGAGTTCCAGCTCCTGGAATTCTTCCTGCTGCATCCGGAGGAAGTGGTGCGGCGGACGACGCTGCTGGAAAAGGTGTGGGACATGCATTTCGATCCCGAGAGCAACGTGGTCGACGTGCACGTCGGCAACCTGCGCCGCAAGCTGGCGAGCACCTCGGGCGGGAGCCTGATTTCCACGGTGCGGGGCGTCGGCTTCTGCCTCCGCGCCCACGACACGGCCGAGTCCCGCTCCGCGTGACCCGGCGCCTCCCGCCGGCCCTGCTGCCGGCGGCTGCCCTCCTGTTCATTCTGGGGGGGCTCTTCCTGCGGCTCCAACCCGACCTGGTGGGGTGGAGCCGCACGATTTGGATGGTGGGGCTCGCGGTCACGGGGGCGCCGGTCGCGCTCCGGACCTTCGTCGGACTCCTCCGCGGTCGAGCCGCCACCGACGTGGTGGCGATGCTCGCCATCGTGGGCGCCCTGCTGCTCGACGAGCCGCTGGCGGGCCTGGTGGTGGTCCTGATGCAGACCGGCGGCGAGGCCCTGGAGCGCTTCGCGGAGGGCCGGGCGAGCGCCGCCGTGCGCGCGCTCGAAGCCGCCGCGCCCCGCGAAGCGCATCGTCTCGGCGCGGACGGCCGAGTCGAGGACATCCCCGCGGCATCGGTCGCCGTCGGCGACCAGTTGCTGGTCCGCCCGGGCGAGATGCTCCCCTGCGACGCGATCGTCACGTCGGGCCATTCCCACGTCGACGAATCCCGCCTGACTGGCGAACCGCTTCCGATCACCGCCGAACCGGGCACCCGGCTCCCGAGCGGCAGCGTGAACGGGGAGGGCCCGCTCACGGTGCGGGCGGAGCTGGTGGCGGCGGAGAGTCTGTACGCACGGATCGTGGAGCTGGTCCGCTCCGCGCAGGCGAGCAAGGCACCGCTGCAGCGCATGGCGGACCGCTACGCAACCTGGTTCACGCCGCTCACCCTTGCGGTGTGTGTCGTGGCGTACTTCGCCTCGCGGGACCCGACGCGGGTCCTGGCGGTGCTGGTCGTCGCGACGCCGTGCCCCCTGATCCTCGCGGCGCCGGTGGCCATCATCGGCGGGCTCAACCGGGCGGCGCGACGGCAGATCGTGGTCCGCAACGGCGGGGGGCTGGAACAACTCGGCACCACGACGACGGTCATGTTCGACAAGACCGGCACCCTCACCGTCGGCCGCCCGGCGGTCTCCCGCGTCGTCGCCGTCGCCCCATTCGCCGAGGCGGACGTGCTCTCGATGGCGGCCGCGGTCGAACAGGGGTCGAGCCACCACCTCGCCCGGTCGGTGGTCGAAGCCAGCGAACAGCGCAGGATGACGCTGCTCCCGGCCTCGGATGTGGTCGAAGCGCCCGGGGAGGGCGTGGAGGGCCGGGTCGGCGGACGGCTGGTGGTGGTCGGCGCCCGGGAACTGGTGCGTCGCCGCGCGGCCGGCGCCAGCGACGCGCTCGACCAGGCGGACGGCGCGCGGGCGGGCCTCCGGGCGTACGTCGCGGTGGACGGTGCGGCCGCCGGTTTCGTGGAGTTCGCCGACGCGGTCCGGCCCGAGGCGGCCGCGCTCCTCGCGCGACTCAAGGGACTCGGCTACCGGCGCATGGTGCTGCTCTCCGGCGACCGCGCGGAGAACGTGTCGGCGCTGGGCGCCGCGCTCGGCTTCACGGAGGTACACGCCGAGTTGCTGCCGCAGGACAAGGTGGAGGCGATCCAGCGGGCCATCGATGCCGGCGAACGGGTGCTGATGGTGGGTGACGGCACCAACGACGCCCCGGCACTGAGCACCGCCACCGTCGGCATCGCCCTGGCCTCCCACGGCGGCGGCATCACGGCCGAGGCCGCCGACATCGTCATCCTGGCGGAAGACCTCGGCCGGATCGCCGAGGCCGTGGAGACGAGCCGCTGGACGCTGCGCATTGCGCGGCAGAGCATCTGGGCCGGCCTCGGCATGAGCGGGGTGGCCATGGCCGCCGCCGCGGCCGGCTACATCCAGCCCGTCGCGGGCGCGGTCCTGCAGGAAGTCATCGATGTCGCCGTGATCCTCAACGCGCTCAGGGCCGCCCGACCGGCCCCGGCGCCCGTCCGCCAGGCCCCCGGCCTGACCCCACTACCCGCTGCACCGGAGTCGCCATGAACCCACAGCTGGAGTCGTTCCGATACGACGACGCCATCGTGCGGAAGTTCCTCTGGGCCACCTTCGCCTGGGGCCTGATCGGCATGACGGTCGGCCTGCTCATCGCCCTGCAGCTGGCCTATCCCGCGCTCAACCTCGGGATCCCGTGGCTCAGCTTCGGCCGGCTCCGCCCGCTGCACACCAACGCGGTCATCTTCGCGTTCGCGGGCAACGCCTTCTTCACCGGCGCGTACTACTCCTCGCAGCGCCTGCTCAAGACCCGCATGTTCAGCGACGCCCTGAGCAAGTTCCATTTCTACGGGTGGCAGTTCATCATCGTGTGTGCGGCGCTGACCCTGCCCCTCGGCTTCACCCAGGCCAAGGAGTACGCCGAGCTCGAGTGGCCGATCGACATCATGATCGCCGTGGTGTGGGTCGTCTTCGCGATCAACTTCTTCGGCACCATCGCGAAGCGGCGGGAGCGCCATCTCTACGTGGCGCTCTGGTTCTACATCGCCAGCATCGTGACGGTGGCCATCCTGCACATCTTCAACAACCTGTCCATCCCGGCCGGTCCGCTGAAGAGCTACTCGATCTACGCCGGCGTGCAGGACGCCTTCATGCAGTGGTGGTACGGCCACAACGCGGTCGCCTTCTTCCTGACGACGCCGTTCCTCGGCCTGATGTACTACTTCCTGCCCAAGGCCGCGGACCGGCCGATCTTCAGCTACCGCCTCTCCATCCTGCACTTCTGGACCATCGTCTTCCTGTACATCTGGGCCGGGCCGCACCACCTCCACTACACCGCCCTGCCCGAATGGGCCAGCACGCTCGGGATGATCTTCTCGATCATGCTCTGGATGCCGTCCTGGGGCGGCATGATCAACGGCCTCCTGACGCTGCGCGGCGCCTGGCGCAAGGTGGTCGAGGACCCGGTCCTCAAGTTCTTCGTGGTGGCCGTCACGGCGTACGGCATGTCCACCTTCGAGGGCCCGATGCTCTCCATCAAGAGCGTCAACGCCCTCGCCCACTACACCGACTGGATCATCGCCCACGTGCACACCGGCGCCCTCGGCTGGAACGGGCTGCTGACCTTCGGCATGATCTACTGGCTCGCCCCGCGGCTCTTCCAGACCAGGCTCCACAGCCAGAAGATGGCCGAAGTGCATTTCTGGCTGGCCACCTTCGGCATCATCCTCTACGTGACGGCGATCTACAGCGCCGGCCTGACGCAGGGGCTCATGTGGCGGGCCTACGACTCGACCGGCCGCCTCGAATACCCCGCGTTCATCGAGACCGTGGCCCGGCTGATGCCGATGTACTGGCTGCGCGCCGTGGGCGGATCGCTCTACCTCGCGGGCATGGTGCTCTTCGGGTACAACCTGGTCCGGACCTGGATGACGCGGCCCGCGACGTACGACGAACCGGTGATCCAGGCGGCGCCGCTGAGCAAGGATTACCGCGACCACGCCGCGCCCAGGCCGGCCGGCGCGCTCGCGCGGTTCATGCAGGCGGCGTGGCACCGCACCTGGGAGCGGCTCCCGCTCACCTTCACGGTCATGGTGACCCTGGCCGTCATCGTGGCGTCGCTCTTCGAGATCATCCCGACGTTCCTCATCAGGTCGAACGTGCCGACCATCGCGTCGGTCAAGCCGTACACCCCGCTCGAGCTGGCCGGCCGGGACATCTACATCCGGGAAGGGTGCTTCAACTGCCACTCGCAGATGATCCGCCCGCTCCGGTACGAGACCGACCGCTACGGCGAATACTCGAAGCCGGGCGAGTTCGTGTACGACCACCCCTTCCTCTGGGGCTCGCGCCGGATCGGGCCGGACCTCGCGCGCGAGGGCGGCAAGTACCCGGACCTCTGGCACGTGCGGCACATGCGCCAGCCGAGGGACATCGAGCCCAAGTCGATCATGCCCTCCTATCCCTGGATGCTGACGAATACGCTCGACTTCAACGGCATCCAGCGCAAGGTGGACGTGATGGCCATGCTGGGCGTGCCCTACGGGGACGCGCTCACCAACGCCCCGGCGATGGCCCGCGCGCAGGCCGAGTCGATCGGCGCCGCGATCGCGGCCACCGGCGGCCCGTCCGACCTGGCCGACAAGGAGATCGTGGCGCTGGTCGCCTACCTGCAGCGGCTCGGGCGCGACATCAGCGCCCCGTCCGCCGTCACCGCCGCCGGAGCGCCGTGAGATGCGCCTTTCGGAAATCATGAGCCACGCGGGCCTGTCGGGCTACGCCGAGGTCGCGCTGGTGATCTTCCTGGTCGCGTTTCTGCTCATCCTCGTGGCGGTCTTCGCGCCGTCCCGAAAGCAGGAGTTCGACGCGGCCAGCCGCATGCCACTGGACGACGTCCATCCCCAGTCCCCGCGCCAGCCACCAGGAGACGCGTCATGACCGCCCCGCACGACGAGGAACGGCTGCTCGACCACGAGTACGACGGCATCCGGGAGTATGACAACCCGATGCCCCGGTGGTGGCTTTACACCTTCTGGGGCTCCATCGTCTGGGCCGCCTTGTACTGGTTCAACGTCCCCGGCATCGGCGAAGGCAAGGGCCGCATCGCCAACTACGACGCCTCGGTCGCGGCCGCGAAGGCGGAGTTCCCCGCCCCGGCGGTCGCGAGCGGCCCGTCGGGACCCGAGCTCCTCGCGATGTCCAGGGACACCGCGCAGCTCGCCGCCGGAAAGTCCGTGTTCACCACCACGTGCACGCCCTGCCACGGCCCCGATGGCGGCGGCGTCATCGGCCCGAACCTGACCGACGCCTACTGGCTGCACGGCGGCACGCCCGAGGCCATCTGGAAGACCGTCAATGGCGGCGTGCTGGCCAAGGGCATGCCGGCGTGGGGGCAGTCCCTCCACCCCGAGCAGGTCAATGCGGTGGTGGCGTACGTGATCTCCCTGCGGGGGACCAAGCCGGCCAACCCGAAGGCCCCGGACGGCGTACCCGACAGCACGCCGACTGCGGCGCCAGGCACCTGAGCGAACGAGCACGCCGATGACCACCATGCACAGTTCCCATCCGGACGCCCCGGGGCGGGTCCTCTCCACGCTGAACGAGGACGGTTCCCGCCGCTGGCTGCGCCCCAAGCTGTCCGTCGGCGCGTTCTTCCGGAAGCGCCGGGTGGTGGCGTATGCGCTCATGGTGGTGTTCTTCCTGATCCCCTACCTGCGGATGAACGGCCGGCCGCTGGTGCTGCTGGATGTGCCGCACCGGCAGTTCACGCTCTTCGGCTACACCTTCCTGCCGACGGACACGCTGCTCTTCATGCTCCTGCTGATCAGCATCGCGATCGGCATCTTCCTCCTCACCGCCCTGTTCGGGCGCGTGTGGTGCGGCTGGGCCTGCCCGCAGACGGTCTACATGGAGTTCCTCTTCCGTCCGATCGAGCGGTTCTTCGAGGGGGGACGGAGCGGCTCGATGGCGCTGGACAAGCGACCGGGGCTTCATCCGCGGCGGCTGGCCAAGAACGCGGTCTACGTGCTGCTCGCCCTGTTCCTGGCCCACACCTTCCTGGCGTACTTCGTCGGCATCGACCAGCTGGTCCAGTGGGTGCGGCAGTCGCCGTTCGAGCACCCGACCTCCTTCCTCATCATGGCCGGGACCACCGCCGCGATCTTCTTCGATTTCGGCTGGTTCCGTGAGCAGACCTGCCTGGTGGCCTGCCCCTACGGTCGGCTGCAATCGGTCCTCCTCGACCGGCAGTCGGTCATCGTCGGCTACGACGTGCTGCGCGGCGAACCGCGCACCCACAAGGTCAAGGACCACCCCCGGCTCCGGGGATTGCATCGACTGCGGCGCCTGCGTCCTGACCTGCCCCACCGGGATCGACATCCGGGACGGGCTCCAGATGGAGTGCATCCATTGCACACAGTGCGCCGATGCCTGCGACGCCATCATGGCGAAAATCGACCGGCCGCTGGGACTGATCCGCTACACCTCGCGTGACGCCGTCGAGGGCAAGCGGACGCGCATCCTTCGCCCGCGCGTCGTGATCTACCCGATCGCGCTGGCCGTGGCGGTCGGCCTCCTGGCCTTCAGTCTCGGGACCAAGGCCGACACCGACGTGACGCTGCTCCGCGGAGCCGGCGCGCCGTTCATCCGCCAGCCCGACGGAAACATCGTGAACCAGATCCGGATCAAGATCACGAACCGCGCGAGGCACGCCCGGAGCTACCGCCTCGAGTTGAGCGGCGTCCCCGGCGGCTCGTTGGTCGCGCCGCAGAACCCGATCGAGGTCGCCGCCTCCGGCACCGGCGAGACCAGCGTCTTCGTGGTGGTCCCGGAGTCGCGCTTTTCGGACGACCGACTCCCCGCCACGGTGCGCGTCACCGACGGCGCCGCGTTCTCGCTCGACACGCCCTTCGAGCTGGTCGGCCCGGACACGGACCACCACGCCGAGGAGCATCACGAGTGAACACGGGACGGTGGTGGCCGCTCGCGATCGGGCTCGTCCTCGTGCTCACGGTGCTGGCCAACGTGGCGGTCTACTGGACCGCGAACCACGACCCCTCGTTCGCCGTGGAGCCCGACTACTACCGCCGGGCGGTCGAGTGGGACTCGACCGTGGCCCATGAGCGGCGAAGCGCCGCCCTCGGCTGGCGGGTCGATGCGCGGCTCAGCCCGCCTGAGGGCGGGCAGGCCACCCTCCACGTTCAGCTCCGCAGCCGCGACGGCGCCCCCCTCGACTCGGCCGACGTCCGCGCGGAAGCCAGCCACAACGCGCGGGGCGCGGAACTGTTCGAGGTGCGCCTCGTCGAGGACGGAGCCGGCGAATACGCGGGCTCGATTCCCTCCACGCGCCAGGGACTCTGGCGGGTCGAGCTCTCGGCCGTGCACGGCACGGACGACTTCACCGAGCGCGTGACCCTCGACAACGGATCGCCGGCCACACCGTGAGCGCCCTCGTCCTTTCCGTCCTCGGCGCCAGCCTGCTCGGAAGCCCGCACTGCGCGGCGATGTGCGGCGGGTTCGTCTGTTTCTTCAGCGGCCAGGACGGCCGCCGCCCCTCCGCGCTGACCCACGCCTCCTATCACGCCGGCCGCCTCGCGGCCTACGCCATCCTCGGGTTCGCCGCCGGCATGGCGGGCGCCGGGTTCGACCTCGCCGGCCGGATGGCGGGATTCCAGCGCCCCGCCGCCGTGGCGGCCGGCCTCCTGATGATCCTGTGGGGAAGCGCCACGCTCGCCGCCGCCGCAGGATATGCGCGCGGCGCTGCCGCAGCGCCGCCCGCGTTCCGCCGATTGATCACACGTGCGATCGCGGCGCTGGCCGACCGGCCGCCGATCGTGCGGGCGCTCGTCGTGGGGTTGCTGACGGCACTCCTGCCCTGCGGCTGGCTCTACGTCTTCGTGGCCACCGCCGCGGGCACCGGCTCGGCCGCCGGTGGCGCCCTCGTCATGGCCGCGTTCTGGGCCGGCACCGTCCCGGTTCTGGCAGGGCTGGGCGCCCTTGCGCAACGCGCCGCCGGCCCCCTCCGCGCGAGGCTGCCCGTGGTGACCGCCGCCGCGCTGGTGGTCCTCGGGCTCCTCACCGTCGCGGGAAGGTTCCAGGCGCCGCACGCCTCGCACGTCGGGGCCACCCCGAGCCCGGGCCAGCATGACCGCCATTAGTCCCGTCCGCGGCGCGCCGCCCGCGACGGACTGCGCGCATTGCGGACTCCCGGTGCCGGCCGCCCTGCGCCGGCCGGACGGCCAGCCCGCGTTCTGCTGCGGCGGGTGTGCGACCGCCTTCGCCATCATTCGCGACGGCGGGCTCGACCGGTACTACCGGCTCCCCGAGCGCCGGGCCGTGCCGGTCGAGCCGAGCGGGCGGAGCTTTGCGGAGTTCGACCACCCGGCGTTCCACGCGCTCTACGTGCGGCAACGCCCCGACGGCATCGCCGAGACGGAGTTGTACCTCGACGGCGTGCATTGCGCGTCCTGCGTCTGGCTGGTCGAACGGGTGCCCCTGCTGGTGCCCGGAGTGACGCGCGCCGAACTGGAGGTCGGCCGCGCGCTGGCCCACCTGGCGTGGGACCCCGCCGTCACCTCGCTCAGCGCCATCGCCCGGTTCCTTGACACGCTTGGCTATCGGCCCCACCCCTTCCGCGCCCAGCGCGTCGAAGAGCGCCGACGCGCGGAGGATCGCGGCGCGCTGCTCCGGATCGGCGTGGCGGGCGCCCTGGCCGGCAACGTGATGATGGTGGCCGTGGCCCTGTACAGCGGGTGGTTCGGCGGGATGGAGCCGGCCTACGCCCACTACTTCCGGTGGATCAGCCTCGTGCTGACCGCGCCGATCCTCCTCTGGCCCGGCCGCGTCTTCTTCCAGGGGGCCGTCGCCTCGTTCCGGACCCGCCGGCTCCACATGGACCTGCCCATCGCCATCGCACTCGGCGCGGGGTTCGCCCGGGGCGCCGTGAACACGATCACCGGCACCGGGCCGATCTACTTCGACGGCGTGGCGATGCTGGTGTTCCTGCTCCTCGTCGGGCGCTTCCTCCAGCAGCGCGCCCAGCGCGCCGCCGCCGACAGCGCGAGCCTGCTCCACGGCCTGACCCCGTCGGTGGCGCGCGTCATCGAGGACGACACCGTGCGGGAGATCCCCACCGAGGCGCTGCTTCCGGACATGACGGTGGACGTCCGCGCCGGCGAGACTTTCCCGGCCGACGGGACGGTGACCGAGGGCGCGTCCGAGGTGGACCTGGCGCTCCTGACCGGCGAATCGCGCCCGGTGCGGGTCGCGCCGGGCGCCACCGTGTGGGCCGGCACCGTGAATCGTGCCGCCGGACTCAAGGTGCTGGTGACTCAGGCCGGAGAGGAGAGCCGCGTGGGCCGGCTGCTCCAGGAGGTCGCGGCCGGGGCCGGGCGCCGGGCGCGCATCGTCCTGCTGGCCGACCGCCTGGCGGGCTGGTTCGTGGCCGCCGTGCTGCTCCTCGCCGCCGGCACCTGGCTCTACTGGCACTACGCCCAGCCGGCGGCCGCGCTCGACAACGCGATCGCGCTGCTCATCGTGACCTGTCCCTGCGCGCTCGCGCTGGCCACCCCGCTCGCGGTGAGCGTTGCCATCGGCCGCGCCGCGCGCCAGGGCATCCTGATCAAGGGAGGGGATGCGCTGGAGGCGCTCGCCCGCCCGGGCACGCTCTACATCGACAAGACCGGCACGGTCACCGAGGGGAGTTTTCGGCTGGCGTCATGGGAGGGGCCGGAGTGGGTCAGGCCGCTGGTCATCGCGCTCGAGCGGCACTCCAGCCACCCCGTCGCGGCCGGCTTCCTGCGCGCGTGGCCCGAGGTCGCCGCACCGGCCGCGACCGACGTGCGGCAGACGCTCGGCGGCGGTGTGGAGGGAATAGTGGACGGCCACCGGGTGGTGGCAGGCTCCCCCGCATTCGTGGCGGCCCGCGCCGACCGGGCGGCGACGCCTGCAGCCGCCGAGTCCGCCGACCGTACGCCGGTGTGGGTCGCGGTGGACGGGGCGGTCGTCGCCGTTGCCGGCTTCGGTGATCCCCTTCGCGCGGAGGCGCCCGCCGTGTTCGCACGGCTCACGCGACGAGGCTGGACGCTGCGCCTCCTCTCGGGAGACGCAAGCGACGTGGTGCGGTCGGTGGCGGGGATGCTTGGCCTGGAGGCGGATGCCTGGCGGGGCGGCGTTTCGCCGGAGGGCAAGCTGGCGGAGATCGAGCGGGCCGCCGAAGCCGGGCCGGTCGTGATGGTGGGCGACGGCGTGAACGACGCCGCGGCGATGGCGCGCGCCACCGTGGGCATCGCCGTGCGGGGCGGCGCCGAGGCCTCGCTGGCAGTGGCCGACGTCTACCTCTCGCGGCCGGGGTTGGCGCCGCTGGACGAGTTGATCTCGGGTTCGGAACGGACGCTGCGAGTCATTCGGAGGAACATCGTCTTTTCGCTTGCCTACAACCTCGCCGGGGCGGCGCTCGCCATCGGCGGGTGGATCAACCCGCTGATGGCCGCGGTGCTGATGCCCGCCAGCTCGCTGACCGTCGTGACTGGCCTCCTGGCGGAGCCGCACCTTCGAGCCGGCGCCGTGAGCGTCATCTTCGTGGTCTTGCCGATCGCGCTGGTGCTCCTGGCGGGAGCCATCGGGGCCTACGCGTGGGCCGCGCGCCACGGGCAGTTCGACGACCTGACGACGCCGGCCATGCGCGCCCTCCACGACGACGACGCCCCGCCGCCTCCGCCTACCAGCGCCACTCCCAACCCACCGTGAGCAGCAGCGCGCCGAACATCGGCGCGCCGACATCCTGCAGGCTGAACAGGTAGCGCGCCTCTGCCGAGAGCCCGTTTCCGGCGCGGGGCCGCGACCACCCCGCGCCCAGACCGGCGCCGAGGAGGCTCTGTCCACCAGCGGAAGTACCGGGCCCCTGGTAGCCGAGGCTGCCGATTCCGTACCATCCATCGCTTGTGCGGCGCCCGACGCGCGCAAACACGGCGGCGGTGGCCAGGTGCCAGTCGCCGCCGAGCCCGTAGTATCCCACCTCCGGTCCGAAGGCAAAGTGCCCGCTTCGGAACCCGAGCGCGCCACGACCGCCGAATGTGGCGTTCCCGTCATACGCGGAATTGGCGATCGCCACCCCACCCTGCAGCTGCCCCAGCCCGATGCCCTGCGCCGCGAGCGGTGGGGAACACAGCATCGCGGTGAGGAGCGCGAGTCCCGCCCCGGCCCTCACGGGTATTGTCGCTTCCACTTCGGGATGGCGGACCCGACGACCGCGCCGAGTCCGCCCATGAGCGCCGCGCCGATGACGCCACCCGCGAGGACCGCCCCGGTTTCGTCGTTGCTGCAATCGTATTCGCAGAGCGCCGAGCCGAGCGCGCCGGCCATCCCGCCGAGCACCGCGCCAGTGATTCCGCCGACGATCAGACCGGTGGTGGTGGCCCTCCCGCGCGTCCAGAGCGTGTCGATGGCGGGGATCGGAATCCGGCGGACCGCATCGTCCTGGGCCAGGTCGAGCGTGTCCCCAATGGCCACGCCGGCCCGGCCGGTCAGCCGGCCGCTGCCGGCGGCGCTGAGCCGGATCTGCTGGCCCGTCTTCAGGCGTGAGATGGCGGTGTCCCGGGCGACACCCTGCTGGGCGGCGAGCTCGGCAGCCGTGCCGAGGAGGGAGACGAAGACAATGGCAACGACCAGGCATCGTGCCAGCATGGTGCCCCCCGGGATGAGGACTAGCGGCGCACGCGAGTCCGTGCCGCGAGGAGGGCTTCGACCAGCGGCGCCGGATCGAACCGCACGGGGTCGGTGCACGGAAGCCCCGTCTCCTTCTCGGCGCGGCGAATGGCCTCGCGCGCGGCGGCGTCATCGAGGTCGTACGTGTTGAGGCAGATGCCGACCACCCTGGTCGGGTGGACCGCGGAGCCGATGTCCTCGTACCAGCGGATATAGTCGGTGAGCGGCGGAATCTTCACCCACGACCCCGGGCGGTAGTCGCCGAGATACACCCGGCTGGCCTGGTGGCAGAGGATGAGCGCATCGGGACAGGAACCGTGCAGGAGGCTCAGCGTGACCCCGGAGTACCCGGGGTGATTGATGCTGCCCTGTCCCTCCACGAGCACGATGTCGGCGTCCGCGCTGGCCTCGAGCACCAGCTGCTCCGCGGCCCCCGCGGTGAAGTCCGACACCACCGCATCGACGGAAATCCCCGAGCCGACAATCATGATGCCGGTCTGCCCGGTGGCCACGAACTTGGTGCGCATCCCCCGTTCACGGAGCCGGTCCACCAGCTGCAGCTGGGCCGTCATCTTGCCCACGTTGCAGTCGGTGCCCACCGTCAGCACCACCAGCGGCTCGACGTCCTTGGCGAGACCGGTGGCCACCGGGAGGTCGGCGGGCGGCTTCCGGAGGTCGAGCAGCTTCCGGCCGCTCGCCCGCGCGCGCTCGACAAGCATCGGGTCGTCGGCGAGAAAGGTGTGCAGCCCGCTCCAGATGTCGCAGCCGGCGTCGAGCGCCTCGGCCAGCCAGGTGCGCCAGTGTTCCGGGAGCCGGCCACCCTGCGGCGCGATCCCGATGAGGATGGCGTCGGGCTTGAAGCGAAGGCCTTCCTGCATCGTGGCCACGACGGGAATGGCGCCGCCGTAGCCGAGCACGTCCTGGGCGGTCTTCCCGGCCAGCTCGCTGTCGAGCACGGCGACCGTCCGCTCGGGGAGGTAGCGGATGACAGAGTTGGCGGTCTTGGAGGTCAGGGGGCCGAAGTCACGGTCGGCCAGGATCAGGAATCGCGGGGCGCTCATGGAGATAGTCGCTCTTCAACCGGGCTTGGGGATGAGCAAAGGTACCGATGCCACGCGAGGCGTGAAAGGGGGAACTCCCCTCCCACGCCCCGCGCCCGTTGCCGCCGCGACGACGTTCAGCTGTGGGTGCCGTCGTCCTTCTCGATTTCGAGCACCTCGGCGTCGTGCACCTCGTCGCCGCCCTTGCCGATCTGGCGGGTCTCCTTGGCGCCACCCGCGCCGAGCATCCCCATCTTGGCCTTGAGCTCGAGCAACTGCTGGTCCCCGCTGCCCTTGTATTCCAGGGCCTGGAACTGCTGCATCAGCGTGTCGCCGGAGAACTCCTCCTGCAGCTCGGCCGAGGCGATGGCCTTCCGCTCCGCGTCCTCGATCTTCTCCGTCATCCGCTCGAAGGACTCGAAGGCGCTCTTGTCCGACATGCCGGACATCGTCTCCTGGATCCGCTGCTGCGCCTCGGCCCGCCGCGCGCGCGCGACGAGGATGTTCTTCTTGCGCTTGGCTTCCTCGATCTTGTCGTTGAGCTGGCGCAGCGAGCCCTTGAGCGACTCGGTCTCCGCCTTGTGCTTGACCCAGGTCTCGTGGAGCTGCTGGGCGCCCTGCAGGTGCTCGTTGTACCGCAGCAGCGCCTGCTTGGCCAGGTCGTCCCGGGACTCCTGCACCGCCAGCATGGCCCGGCGCTCCCAGTCCTCGGCCTGCTTGCGCATGTTCTCCGCGTCGGCCTGGAGCTTCTTCTCGTCGGCGATGGCGCCGGCGACCTCCTGCTTGGCCTTGGACAGCTGGCTCTTCATGTCGATGATCAGCTGGTTGAGCATCTTTTCCGGGTTTTCGGCCCGGCTGATCAGGTCGTTGATGTTCGACCGGAGCATGGTGGACAAGCGATCAAAGATCCCCATCGAGCATCACCTTTCCCGATACGGCGCGAGCGCGCCCAGGTGGGTCGCCAGTGCCAGCGTGAGCGAATCGAAACTTGCCTCGAACTCGCTGAAATCCAGGTTTTCCAGCTCGAGGGTGTCCGTCAGGACCACGTGATTGCCCTCGACCCCGTACGAACCGTGGACCAGCTCCCGGGCGTTGTACTCGAGCAGCTGCCGGAAGAGTTCGGAGCGCCGCGGAGCTTCCGCCGGCAACTCCATCACCCGCACCCGGAGGATCAGGACCGGAGGCGAGTAGCTGACCACCACCTCGGCCTCCTCCGAGGTCCGCACCTTCCAGAGCCCGGCCTCGAGCTCCTCGATGGTGGCGCCCCCGGCCTCGAGACGATCCAGCCAGGCCTGCACGTCTTCCCTCGTGAGCATGGTACCCCCTCTGCAAGAATCTAACCGCGGCCGTGGGGCCGCCCAGCGTCCGGTCAGCCCGGCGGGAGCAGTGCCGGGTCGTCCGCCCGGTGCTGGGCCAGCAACCGCTCGGTGAAGTCTACCCGCTCCTCGAGTTCCACCATCCGGTTCCGCATCTCGTCCATCTCCGCCAGCAGGTCCGGATCGGTGCCCGCGCCGACGGTGCCCTGGTGGATCCGCTCGGCCAGTGCCTTCCCGACCGGGCCCTTGAGCACGATGGCGCCGACCACGCCCCCGGTTATCAGCGCTGGTATGGCGAATTCGGAGCCAATGACGACCGAAAGGGCAATGTAGGCTCCCAGCAGCACCACGCTGATGATCGTGATCGCGGTATACAGGGGAACATTGGACTCCCTCATGGCAATCGCTCCGGTTCACGGGCCTGGGCCAGCAGTCGCTCGGCAAAATCAAGCCGCTCCTCGAGTTCCTGCACCCGGAACTGCAGGTGGTCCATCTCCTGCAGCCGGGCGTCGAGGTCCGCCATCCGCTCCGCCGTGACCTCGCCGGTGGTCATCGCGGGCAAGTGCTTCAGGGCCCACTGCCGCCGGATCCCGAAGACCACCAGGGACACGGCTCCGACGATGGCGACGCCCTCGCCGTTGTGTGAGATCGAGGCCATGTCGGCCAGGACCATCAGGAAGCCGGTCACCCCGACGTGGATGAGGATGTCCACCCCATCGATCCCGAACATCCGCTTGATCACGCTCACCCGCACCCCCGCCTCAGTGCGGCAGTCGGGGCTGCTCGCGCTGTTGCGCGAGCAGCCGCTCGGTGAAGTCCAGCCGCTCCTCGAGTTCATGCACCCGCGCCACCTGCTGTTCCATCTCCTCGACGCGCGTTCCGGAGTTCGTCCATCTCCCCGGCGCGAGTGCAATCGTCGCGGAGGCCGTTGGCCCTTCGATCCGGCGCGCGAGCGCCTTGCCCAGCGGACCCCGCAGGATGAACACCAGCGCGACGCTGATGGTGAAGACCGACATCGCGATGACCGGCGCGAGATCGCCAGGTGGCATGGGGTTCCCCGGGGCCTAGTGCGGGAGCCGGGATTGCTCGCGTTGTTGCGCGAGCAGCCGCTCGGTGAAGTCGATCCGTTCTTCCAGCTCGTGCACCCTGCCCTGTTGCTGCTCCAGGTCCGCCATCCGCGACCGGAGATCCTCCAATTCGGCCATCAGCGCCGGATCGGTCGCCAGGTGCTTGCCCTCGATACGGCGCGCGATGGCCTTGACGAGGGGCAACGTCAGCATGAACACCACCGCCAGAAAGATGGACGCGGTGAGCGTCATGGCGGCAGGATTCATCATCGACCACGGCGGAAGCGGCGGGAGCGGCGCGATGACCTCGGTCTGCAACAGGAGTGACGGCATCATGGAAATCCTCCTGGCGGTAATTCGGCCGCATCGCGTTGGCGCGCCAGCAGTCGCTCGGCGAAGTCGAGGCGCTCCTCGAGCTTCGCCCAGCCGGGCCCGGAGGTCCTCCACTTCGCCCTCGAGGGCCGGGTCACGCACCTGGCCGGAGCCCTCGATCTTCCGGAGCATCGCCTTGCGAACGGGCACCGCGAAGAAGAAGACCAGACCGATCCCGGAAGACATCAGGGTCATCGCCATCACGAATTCCGGTGCGGTCATCGCGAGCGCCTCTCAGCTGCCAGGAAGTTGGGGAGCCTCGCGGCGCTCGGCCAGCAGCCGCTCGGCGAAGTCCACCCGCTCGTGAAGCTCGGCGACCTGGGTCCTGAGTTCGTCGATTTCGGCCAGCACCTGGGGATCCGGTGGAGCCAACTCGTGGGTCTTCGCGCGAATCCGGTCGGCGAACGCCTTGCCGATCGGGCTGATCGACAAGAGAAAGAGCGTCCCGCCGCCGAACAAGAATGTGATCGCCAGGACGCCTTCGATATCCATTGCCTTCTCCCGGGGGAATGACCCAGATACGGCCGGACGTTTCAAATTGTTTCAGACCAGAACTGGCGATCGATCGCTAAGTCTTTTTGTTTGAACGCTTTATCTGTACCAGCCGTTCCTTGGCCAGTCGACGCCCCGTTGGAGTGGCGGCGAGGCCGCCGCCTGCCGTCTCCCGATAGCGGACGTCCATTGAACGGCCGATCTCCCCCATGGTATCGATCACCTCGTCTGCAGGGATAGGGAACTCGATCCCTGCCAGCGCCATCTCGATGGCGGCCAATGCGATGGCGGCGCCGGTCGCGTTGCGGAAGACGCACGGGATCTCGACCAGTCCCCCCAGCGGGTCGCAGACCAGGCCCAGGGTGCCCTGCATGGCGAGGGCGACACCGTGCGCGGCCATCGTCGGCGAGCCGCCCAGCACCTCGACCCCGGCACCAGCCGCCATGGCCGCCGCCGCGCCGGTTTCGGCCTGGCATCCCCCCTCCGCGCCGGAGAGCGACGCCCGCAGGGCAACGACGCCCCCGATGAGCCCCGCCGTGGCGAGCCCGCGCACCAGCGCCGGGTCGGAAATCTTGCCGCGGCCGGCCAGACCGAGCAGGACGCCAGGCAGCACTCCCGCGCCGCCCGCGGTCGGTGCCGCCACGATGACGCCCATGGCGGCGTTCACCTCCTGCACCGCGAGCGCGTTGGCCAGCACGTCGGTGAACAGCGTACCGGACAGTGGGCCGGTGAGCCGGTTCAGCTTGGCCGCGTCTCCCCCGACGAGGCCGCTCACGCTTCGCAGGTCGCCGGGCAGGCCGCGCGCGACCGCGCCCCGCATGACATCGAGCGCGCGCTGCAGTCCGGTCTCCAACTCCGCGCGAGTCCGAAGGCCTTCGGCGACCTCCTGCCGAAGCGCATACTCGCCGAGGGAAATGCCCGCATCCACGGCCTGCGTCACTGCCTCGTTCAGCGAGTCGATCATGACGCCACCCGGTCGATCGCCCGGACACTCTGGACCCGGGGGAGTGCGCGCAGCGCCGCCAGCGCCTCGGGGCCGATCGGCTCATCGAGCTCATAAATGTGGATGGCGTTCCCGCCCTTCTGCCGGCGGGACACCTTGATGGTCGCGATGTTGCCGCCCTCCCTGGCGAGCGCCGACGTGACGGCGGCCACCGCCCCGGGCTGGTCGGCAGCGACCACGACGAGCGCGGGCAAGGTGCCGGTGATGTCCACCGGGAAGCCGTCGATCGCGGTGATCTCGATCCGGCCCGCGCCGACCGACGACCCGACGACGGAGATTTCGCGCTCGCCCCGGCCCACCGTGATCCGCGCAGTGTTGGGGTGGTGGTCGCCGCGGAGCTTGGTGTTCTGGAACGTGACGGCCAGCCCCGCCGACTCGGCCAGTTCCAGGCTGTCGCGCAAGCGTTCGTCGTCGGGGTGGAAGCCGAGGAGCCCGCCCACGACGGCGCGGTCGGTCCCGTGGCCCTGGCCGGTGCGGGCGAACGACCCGTGGAGTTCCACGAGGGCCCGCTCCGGCGCCTCGCCGAGAAGCCCCCGGGCGAACAAGCCGATGCGGCAGGCCCCCGCCGTGTGCGACGACGAGGGCCCCACCATCACCGGACCGATGATATCGAGGAGAGAAACCATGCGTCAGAGCAATTCCACCTGCTGGATGTCGCCGAGGGACACCGCGATTTCGGTGTCCTCGCCGCCGAGGGGCCGCAGGTAAACCTCGTGGGCCGTGACGTGAGTGTCGAGGGACGTCGGCACACCCACCACTTCGGAGTTTCCGGCCAGGATCAGCCGGACCGGCTGCTCATGATCCCCGGCGTAGCCGAGGAGGCTGACCACCTCGTCGTAGTCCACGACCGCCTCCAGTGCGGAGCCTTCGGCAATGTAGGAGCCATCCGGAGGCCCCGCCAGCCACGGGCCCGTCACGTCGGCGCGGTCAGGACGCGTCGCCGCGCGCCTCGGCCAGCACACGCTGCAGGAACTGTCCGGTATGGCTGGCGGGCACCTTGGCCACCGACTCGGGCGTGCCGACCGCCACCAGTTCGCCGCCGCGGTCACCGCCCTCCGGGCCGAGGTCGAGGATCCAGTCGGCGGTCTTGATGACGTCGAGGTTGTGCTCGATCACGACGACGCTGTTGCCCTTGTCCACCAGGCGATGGAGCACCTCGAGCAGCAGCCGGACGTCCTCGAAGTGGAGGCCGGTGGTGGGTTCGTCGAGGATGTAGAGGGTCCGGCCGGTGTCCCGCTTGGACAGCTCGGTGGCCAGCTTGACGCGCTGGGCCTCGCCACCCGAGAGGGTGGTGGCGGCCTGGCCGAGGTGGATGTATCCGAGACCGACGTCGTTGAGCAATTCGAGCTTGTCGGCGATGCGGCGCTGGCTCTCGAAAAAGTCCAGGCCCTCCGCGACCGTGAGGTCGAGGACCTCGGCGATGCTGCGCCCGCGGTAGCGGACCTCGAGGGTCTCCCGGTTGTACCGCTTTCCCTTGCAGACCTCGCAGGGCACGTACACGTCCGGCAGGAAGTGCATCTCGATCTTGACGAGTCCATCGCCCTCGCAGGACTCGCAGCGCCCGCCCTTCACGTTGAACGAGAACCGGCCCGGTCCGTAACCGCGGATCTTGGCCTCGGGCAGCTGGGTGAACAGCTCCCGGATCGGCGTGAACAGGCCGGTGTAAGTGGCGGGGTTGGAGCGCGGTGTGCGCCCGATGGGACTCTGGTCGATCTCGATGACCTTGTCGATCTGGTCGAGCCCCTCGATCCGCCCGTGCGCCCCGGGCACCACGCGAGCACGATAGAAGTGCCGCGCCAACGACCGGTACAGGATGTCGGTGACGAGGCTCGACTTGCCGGAACCCGACACGCCGGTGACCGCCACGAACAGCCCGAGCGGGACGTCCACGGTCAAGTCCCGCAGGTTGTTGGCGCGGGCGCCGACGATACGGAGCCGTCGCTCGGGCGCGGCGACGCGCCGCGCGGCGGGCACGGGGATGCGCAGTTCCCGGCGGAGGTAGCGGGCGGTGAGCGAGGTCGGGTGCTCGAGCACCTGCGCCACGGTCCCTTCCGCCACCACCTCGCCGCCGAACCGCCCGGCGCGCGGACCGAGGTCGATCACGTGGTCCGCGGCGCGGATCGTGTCCTCGTCGTGCTCCACCACGATCACGGTGTTGCCGAGGTCGCGGAGCCCACGGAGCGTGCCGAGGAGCCGCTCGTTGTCCCGCTGGTGAAGGCCGATGCTCGGCTCATCGAGGATGTAGAGCACGCCGACCAGCCGGGAACCGATCTGGGTCGCCAGGCGAATCCGTTGCGCCTCGCCGCCGGAGAGCGAGCCGGCGGCCCGCCCCAGCGTCAGGTATTCGAGTCCCACGTCGCGCAGGAAGCGCAGGCGGTCGGTGACTTCCTTGAGGATCGGCCCGGCCACGTCAGGATCGAGCCCGGGGCGCCCGGGGGCGCGGAGCGGAAGTCCGTCGAAGAATTCGAGTGCCCGCTCGACGGGCAGTTCCACGATGTCGCCGATGCTCCGGCCGTGGAGCAGGACCGCCAGGCTCTCGGGCCTGAGCCGCCGGCCGCCGCAGGCGGGACAGGGCTGCTCCACCATGTATTCCTCGAGCCCGGCGCGGACGGCGTCGCTCGCCGTCTCGTGGTAGCGCCGCTCGACGTTGCGAAGTACACCCTCCCATTCGCTCTCGAAGTCCCCCCGCCCACCCCGGCCCTCGACCCGGAACTTGAACTGCTTGCCGGTGAGTCCGTGGAGGAGGCCCTCGCGCGCCGCCTCGCTGTGGGCGCTCCACGGCGCGGCGAGGTCGAACTTGAGCGCCTTGGCCAGCGTGGGGAGCACGACCTTGCGCAGGTACCCGGTCGGCTCGCCCCAGGGGAGGATGACCCCCTCGAGAATCGAGATCCGCGGGTCGCCGAGGATGAGCTCCGGGGTCACGGTCCGGCGGGTGCCGAGGCCGTGGCAGGTTTCGCAGACGCCGAACGGCGAATTGAAGGAGAACTGGCGCGGCTCGAGTTCGGCGAGGGAAAGCCCGCAGGTCGGGCAGGCGAACCGCTCCGAGAATGTGATCAAGGCCGGGGCAGCACCCCGCTTCCCCGATTCCCCGCCGTGCCGGACCACCTCGACCACGCCATCCGCCACCTTGAGCGCCGTCTCGATGGAGTCGTTGAGCCGGCCGCGGTCAGCGGCCCGCACCACGAGGCGATCCACCACCACGGCCACGTCGTGGTTCTTGCGCCGGTTGAGCGTCGGCACGCGGTCGAGGTCGTAGGTTTCCCCGTTGACACGCACCCGCACGAAGCCGCGCTTCCGGATGTCCTCGAAGAGCTCCTTGAACTCGCCCTTCCGGCCACGGACCAGGGGCGCGAGGACCTCGATCCGCGTCTCCTCCGGCCAGGACAGGACGGCGTCGGTGATCTGGCTGGCGCTCTGCCGTTCCACCGGACTGCCGTCGTTCGGGCAGTGCGGCACGCCGGCCCGCGCCCAGAGGAGGCGGAGATAGTCGTAGATCTCGGTGACGGTCCCGACGGTGGAGCGGGGATTGTGACCGGTGGACTTCTGCTCGATCGAGATCGCCGGGGAGAGGCCCTCGATGACGTCCACGTCGGGCTTTTCCATCAGCCCGAGGAACTGCCGGGCGTACGCGGAGAGCGACTCGACGTAGCGCCGCTGCCCCTCGGCGTAGATCGTGTCGAAGGCGAGCGAGGACTTGCCCGAGCCGGACAGCCCGGTGATGACGGTCAGCCGGTTCCGGGGAATCGTGACCGAGATGTCCTTGAGGTTGTGCTCGCGGGCGCCGCGGACGACGAGATATTCTTCAGCCATAAGCAGCGAAAGGTACGCCCGAGACGGGTCGTGATTCAACCGTGCCGCTTTCCCGGGAGGCAGGCCGTTCCCTTTTACCGTGTCCCCCGTCACTTTTCAGCATCCCGGCAGGCCGTGCCCCCATCCTCTTCTCCCAGACTTCCATGCGCCGTTCGAGGCAAAGCCGAAGCAGTGGACGCCAGCAGGGCCTCGGCGACCTCTTCCCCCCCGGTGCGCTGGAGGGGGAACCGGTTTCGCGGGGCCCGGACAACAGCTTCCCGCTCCGCCCCTTCGCCGACGAGATTCCCCGCGACGCGGGGGTGGACCCGCATGTCGAGGCCGCTGAGACGCCCGCCGAGCGGCTGCTCCGGCTGGGACGCGAGGCCGCGCGCATGGGTCGCCGAGGTGATGCGCTCGCTGGGTTCCTCCAGCTGCTGGAACTGCACCCGGAACACCTCGCCGCGCGCCTCGAGCTCGCCGGGCTTCACGAGCGCAACGGCGACCTGGACGAGGCGCTGGCCCAGCTGACGGAGGCTGCCCGACGGCTCCCCGACCGCTCCGAGCCGCTGATCGCACGCGGCGCCTTCCTGGCGCGGCTCAAGCGCCATCCGGAGGCGGAGGCCGATCTCTTCCGAGCCATCAAGCTCGCCCCCGACCAGCCCGACGCCCACTTCGAACTCGGTTTCGCACTCTGGCGAAAGGGACTCGCCGCCGACGCCGCGGAGCCGCTCCGCCGCGCCGCTGCGCTCGATCCGGAGCGGGCCGCCGCGCACCATTATCTGGGGGAATCACTTCACCAGGTGGGAGACGACGCCGGCGCGCTCGCGGCCCTGGAGCGGGCCGCGGCCCTCGAGCCCGGCAACCCGAAGCCCTTCCAGCTCATGGGGAGGGTGCTGGACCGGCTGGGCCGGCCCGACGAGGCACGGGAGATGTACCGGCGTGCGCGCGAGGCGGGACCCCGATGATCGAGGTCCTGGTCGACGACCTCGCCTTTCTGGCGGTGGACGCCGTGCTCCGTCCCGCCAGCGACACGTTGGACCCTGTCGCGTCGGTATCGAGCCGACTGGACCACCTGGCCGGGCCCCGGTTCGCACTCGAGCGACGGGTCCAGTCGCCGATGGAGATCGGGTCGGCGGTGGTGACGGGGGCGGGCGACCTCGCCGCGCAGTTCGTCATCCATGCCGTGATCCGCGGCGAGGAGGGGAACGCGACCCGTGACACCGTGCGCCGCGCGCTGACGTCCGCCTGGCAACGCGCCGCGGCCTGGGGGCTGGAACGGGTGGCGGGGCCTCCGGTCGGCGCCGGTGCCGGCCAGCTGGCGCTGGCCGACTCCGCGACCCTGATGGCGCAGACGTTCGCCGAGCACCTTGCCCTGGGGCGTCCGCCGATGACGCTCCAGATCGTGGTGGACCGCGAGGACGAGCGGGGGATGATCGAAGCCGCCATCCGGCAGGTGGGACCCTGAGCCGGAAACTGCCGGCAACCGTGGTCGTGCTCATTTGGCTGGGCGCGCTCGGGTGGCTGGTGGCCCGCGAATATGGACCGTCGCCGGAGGGGGGAAACGCGGCGCCGAGCCAGGTGCGCCTCCCCCCGACCGCCACGTTCTACGCGCTCAACGCCGGGCCAGAGCAGGTCGGGCTCTTCTCTCTCACCACGGACACCCTGCCGAACGGCCTCCGGGTCACCTCGCGCACCGACGTGGACGTCCCCCTGCCGCTGGTGTCCCGGCGGCTCCTGACCACCACGGAAGCCGTCTACGACCGGCGCTTCGTCCTCCGTGGGTTCTCGACCTCGGTGAGCGGTGAGGCCGGGCAACTGACGCTCGCAGTCACGGCGGTGGACCCCACGACGCTCTCCGTCGTGGCCACCGGCCGGGGATTCACCATGCCGGACACCCTCGCCCTGTCGGTGCCGACCGGGGTCCTGCTTCCGGACGCGGTGCCGCTCGGCCTCGCCTCCCGGGGAGGGCTCCGATCCGGCACGGTGACCGTCTTGCAGGTGCTCGACCCGCTCGACTTGTCGGTCCAGCCGTGGGAACTCCGGGTGGGCGCCGAGAGCACGTTTGTGCTCGCGGACAGCGCCGTGCGCGATCCGGCATCAGGCACCTGGAGCGCTGCAGGACTCAGCTCCATCCGCGCCTTTCGGGTGAGCTGGACGGAGCGCGGCCTTCCCGTCCGGGCGTGGATCAGCCGCCAGGGCGAGCTGATCGAACGCGTCACGCCGCTCGGACTGACGGTCCTGCGCAGCCCGTTCGAGATCGTCAATTCGAGGTACGTGCGGCGCCGCCCGCGCAACGTGCAGGCCGCCCCGCTCGAGGTCCCGATTCCCGTGCCGGTCCCCGAGGGCCCGGGCCGCGTCTTCCTCGGCCCGATGGAACTCCGCGCCGCGACGCCGATGCTGACCACGCCGTGGCAAGGCGTGACGCAGGGCGGCCGCCTGGAGAGCCGGCCCGGTCCGGCCGTCCTCCTCCGGGCACCGGCGCCTCCGCCCGACTCGATCCCGGCCGCGGACCGGCAACCCCCGGCATCGGAGAGCATCCGTACCGAGGCGCGCCGCATCGCAGGAGCCGAAACCTCGCCTTCAGGCGCGGTGAGCCGGCTGGCCAGCTGGATCGCCTCGGCCATCAGACCCGGCTCGCCCGATTTCAGCGGTGTCGACCAGACGCTCCTCCGCCGCCGGGGCGACAGCTCGGACCGGGCACAGTTGCTGGTGGAGATGGCCCGCGCGCTGGGCATTCCTGCCCGACCAGTCGCCGGCCTTCTCTCCAGCGGCGGACGACTCCGCTACCGCGCCTGGGCCGAAGTCTGGCTGGGCGCGTGGGTGCCCGTGGACCCCACCCTCGGCCAGTTTCCGGCCGACGGCGGGCATTTTCGACTGCTCACGCACGCGACCGCGCGGCCGGCCGCGATCGTTTCCCTGGTCGGGGCCGTGCGCCCCACCCTCGACAACCCGACGACGGTGCCATGATCGAACTGCGCGCACTCTCGAAAAACTACGGCCGCTTCACCGCGGTGGACCAGCTCACCCTGGAGGTTCCGAAGGGCGAGCTCTTCGGCTTCCTCGGCCCCAACGGCGCCGGGAAGACGACGACCCTTCGCATGATCGCGGGGATCCTCCAGCCCACGGCGGGGACCGTGGTCATCGGGGGCGAGGACATCCAGCAGAATCCGGAGGCCGCCAAGGCCAAGCTGGGCTTCGTTCCGGACCGGCCGTACGTCTACGAGAAGCTGACCGGCGCCGAGTTCCTGCGGTTCGTGGCCGCGCTGTTCGGACAGGAGGGGGCCGGGGTCGAGCGCCGGCTCGACGAACTGCTCGAGCTCTTCGAGCTGACGCCCTGGAAGGACGAACTGACCGAGTCCTACAGCCACGGGATGCGGCAGAAGCTGCTCATCTCGAGCGCCCTGGTGCACCGTCCCGAAGTGCTGGTGGTGGACGAGCCGATGGTGGGCCTCGACCCGAAGAGCGCCCGCACGCTCAAGGACCTGCTGCGTGCGTTCGTGCAGCGCGGCGGCACCGTCCTGATGAGCACGCACACGCTCGAGGTGGCGGAGGCGATGTGCGACCGCATCGCGATCGTCCACCACGGCCGCCTCGCGGCGTCGGGAACGATGGAGGACCTCCGCCGGGAGACCGCCTCCGAGGGCCTGACCCTCGAGCGGCTCTTCCTCAAGCTGACCGGCGGCGAAGTGCCCGCCTCGATGACCGGCATGTTCGATGACTGAAGCGGCGCGCGCGCCGGCCCAGGCGCCGTTCGTCCCGCCGCCCCAGCCGGGGCTCTGGACCCTGCTCGCCCCGAAATGGCGCACCGCCCTCGCGCGGGTTCGGCAGGAACGATCGGGCGCCGGCATGCGGCTGCTGCTGCTGGCGCTGGTCGGGTTCGGCTTCTGGTCGGCGGTGTTCGGCGTGGCGTACCGCGTCCTCAAATACTTCCGCGGCGTCCCGGACATCGGCACCCTGGTGGCCACGAAGCTGCTCGCGGTCCTCCTGCTCGCCTTCCTCGGCGTGCTCCTCCTCTCCAACGTGATCACCGCGCTCTCCACCTATTTCCTGGCGAAGGACCTCGACCTGGTGGTCTCCGCGCCGGTCGACTGGCTCCGGGTGTACGTGGCCAAGCTCGGCGAGACCACCGTCCACTCGTCGTGGATGGTGGCCCTGGTCGCGATCCCGATCTTCACCGCGTACGGCATCGTCTTCGACGGCGGGCCGCTCTACCCGCTGATCGTCATCGCCGCCCTGATTCCCTACCTGGTGATGCCCGCGATTCTCGGCGTCATGCTTACGCTGGCGCTGGTCAACATCTTCCCCGCGCGCCGGACGCGCGACCTGCTGACGCTGGTGGCGGTGGGCGCGGCGGGAGGGGTCGTCCTGCTGCTCCGGCTCATCCGTCCGGAGCAGCTGGCGCGCCCCGAGGGCTTCCGCAACCTGCTCGACTATTTCTCGATGCTCCGCGGCCCCACCAACCCCTTCCTGCCGAGCGAGTGGGCGGCGGACATGGTGATGAACTGGTTGCTCCGCGTCGGCGACCCGCTGCCGATCCTCCTGCTCTGGAGCACGGCCGCGGTGCTCGGCGTCGTGGGGTCGGCGCTGCACCAGCGCTGGTACCTGGCCGGCTACAGCAAGGCGCAGGAGGGGAAGGACACCTTCGTGCGCGGGGGGTGGTGGGAACGGGCCCTGATCCCGCTGTTCCGGGGCGCCGACCCCGCGCGGCGGGAATTCGCGCTCAAGGACCTCCGGCTGTTCTTCCGCGACACGACCCAGTGGAGCCAGCTCATCCTCCTGGCGGTCCTGCTCGCGGTGTACGTCTTCAACATCCGCACGCTCCAGCTCTTCACCGGCGAGCAGGTGCCGGCCTTCTTCGTCACGCTGGTGGTGTTCCTCAACCAGGGGCTCGCCGGCTTCGTCCTCGCGGCGATCGCCGCGCGCTTCATCTTCCCGGCCATTTCGCTGGAGGGCCGGGAGCTCTGGCTCCTCAAGTCCAGCCCGCTCGACCTGCGCGCCATGTTCTGGAGCAAGTACTTCATCGGAACGCTGCCGCTGATGGTGGTGGCCCTCGTGCTGACGCTGGTGACCAACGCCCTGCTGCACGCCAGCACCTTCATCATGCTGGTGAGCGTCATCACGATCTGCCTGTTCACCATCGCGGCGAGCGCGCTCGCCCTCGGACTCGGCGCGCTCTTCCCGCAGTTCGGCACCGAGAACGCGGCGCAGATTCCCACCAGCTTCGGCGGGCTCGTCTTCATGATGACCAGCCTCAGCCTGCTGGCGGTGGTCATCGTGATCGAGGCCCTGCCGGTGGCCAACTACCTGCGCGAACTCGCGGTGGGGGGGACGCCGGGCATCACGACCCAACTGGTCCTGAGCATGGGGGCCGTGGCCATCCTCTGTGGCGTGTGCACCTTCCTGCCCCTTCGTTACGGGCTCCGCCGGCTGCAGGAGCTCGAACTCTAGCCCCAGCTCGCACAATCGGGGTACCGACCCACCGACAATCCGGACTCACCTTGGGCGCGCCGTCACACCCGGCGCGCGCCGATGGCGCACGCCATCCCACCAAGGAGGTCCCATGCATGCCCGACACGCACTCCCGGCGCTCGCCCTGCTGGCCGCCGCCATCGGCTGCGCCGACCGGGAGGCCCCGTCTCCGCTGGAGAGCCCAGGGGCCGAGCACGGCCCCGAGGCCGCCGCGCCCGCCTTCGGCGCGCCGTCCCCCGAGGGTCAGCGACTCGAGCGACAGGCCAGGCGGCTCGCCCGCGCCCTGGGCGACGCCGAATTCCGCCGCTACGTGAAGAACCAGCTGGCCGGCTCGCCGTACGCCGAGCACAAGCTCCACTTCCAGCGCTTCCTCGGGCGGGATGGACGCCGGGCGCTCGCCGCAATGGGACGCGCCGAGGCGGAAGGCGACGCCGCGGTGCAGTCCGACGCCGATGCGGGGATCACGGCCGAGCTGTACTTCCCCGTCCCAGGCGACCTGGAGCGATGGGACGGCGGCCCGGACCTCCTGGTTGCTACGGCGCTCGCCGACCACGACGCACCGATCGCGTATGACACCCGTGGTCGCCGCCGGATTCTCAGCCCGGACGTCCCGCCGAGGCTGCCCGTCCTGGCCCTGGTTCCCGACGAAACCAACTTCGACCGTCCGGCGGGGCCGGCCGGGGTCATCTGCGACATCACGACCTGCCCGGACGGGGGAGGGGGCGGCACCGGGACCGGGGCGGGAGGGACGGGGGTGCCGAACACCGCGCCGCCGGTGCCCTCGCTCCGGCTGAGCAAGGCGCAATTCGTGGGCACATATGAGAGTTGGTTGAAGGGCAATCCCGAGTTTGAGCTCCACGTGCTGGGGCCGGCCAGCGCCACCGACACGACCAACATGGTGTCCTACCAGTGCGTCGGGGAGCACGCCCCTTCCGGGTACGTGTGGGACATGAACGCGACGAACTGGAGCGGGGACGTCAAGGTCTTCGGCCAGGACCAGATGGACGCCATGGAACGGACGTACCCGGGCCGGGCCTACGTGATCCTGGCCCTCGAGGACGACGACACCGCCTGCGAGATCAAGACCGGGGCGGACCGGTTCGGCGACGTCTTCACGGCGCTCAAGAGCGCATACCAGTCGTACGTCGGGATCAAGGACATGAAGGTCGTCACGATCAACGGCGTGGTGCGCATCGTCGGAGCCGCGAAGAGCGCGGCGAGCCTCATCAACGCGCTCGCCAACCTGATCAAGAGCAACGACGACCTGATCGGCATCGCGATGGCCGACTCGATCGTGGGCCGCACCAGCCCGATCGGTCACTGGGCGGTCATGCAGGGCAGGAGCCAGGTGAACGGGTGGCTCAATCTCGAGATGAAGTGAACCCTGACGGCGGGGGAGCTCGCTCCCCCGCCCTTCCAACGGAGGTACGATGCACAGCGTCGCCAGGCGGATCGCAGTCGCACTGCTCCTGCTGGCAGGAGCAATCGGTGTTGCTCCCGGGGTGCGGGCCCAGGAAGGACGATGGCGGGTGATCGCCGGCGCCAGCCAGGCCTGGTTCGGGGGCGGCGTCACGGACACGACAGGCGGGGGGCTGACCTTCGGCCCCACGCCGTCGGTGGCGTGGAGCCTGGGAGCGGACCACTCCCTCGGGCGGGTCCGCCTGGGACTGGCGTTCTCTTACCTGTCGGCCAGCCTCCAGGTCTCTGGATCAGGGGTCAGGATCGTCTCGGAGGACACGCAACTTCGCCAGTACCAGATGGCGGCGCTGGCGAGCATCCAACTCCTGCGCGTGGGTGAGGCCGGTGCCGGGTTCAGCCTGTCCGCCGGACCGACCGTGGACCTCTGGACCGTGACCGACACGGACAGCCGGACCCGGGTCGGGGCGCTGGTTGCGGCGGTGTTTGCCGCTCCCATCACCCCGCGCTGGATGTTGCTGGCCTCGGCGGCCGGATCTCTCTCAGGCTCGCCGTTCAACGCGAGCGAGCTGCCGGTGGAGTTCCAGCCCAGCACCCTGCTGGGCGGAAGGATCGGAATCGGTCTCCGGTACGGTGACTAGCGCTCAGGACCTCGGCTCGAGCGCCTGGGCCACCACCAGGGACAGGTGCTGGCGGTGGGCCCGGGTTTCGGCATCACCCGCGGGCACCGCGACCTGGGCCTGCACCCGCTTCAGGCTGGCCACCGCCGCCGATTTGGACACGTAGTCATAGGCGGCCGCGCCCGGGCCGCGGACCATCGCGGCCAGCTCAGTCACGTATTCGAGCTGCAGGTTCTGCCGGTAGGTGTTGACGTTGCCGCGGGCGTCCGCCGCGAAGATGGCGTCCGTCAGGTCGCTCATCATCTGCGCCGCGGAGTACTGGTTCCCGTAGAGGCGCGAATCGGTCAGGCGCTCCTCTGTCGGCGGGGCGAGCAGGAACTGCAGCACGGCACGCTGCGCCGCGAGGACCCGCGCGTGAAGCGCCGGCTCACCCGGTCCGCTGAAACCGCGACGGGGCTCTTGCAGGTGCGCCAGCAACTGCGGCGAAGCGTTCCAGGCGTCGGGGGCAAAGAAGCGCGTGCGGAGCAACTGCATCGCGCGCTGCTGGTCCGCGAGAGGCACCGGAGTGAACGGCACGCCGGCGTTGGGCTGCCCGTCCACGGCGCGGCTCACGTACACGCCGCCGATGTACCGCGATGCCACCACGGCGGCGGTGGCTTTCTGCCCGGTGACCATCAGGTAGGCGGTCCGGAGCGAGGCGTAGTCCTGCCCGGGCTTCGAGTACCGCGCGTCGATGTTGTCGAGCAGGGTATCGGAGAGGATCATCCTCCCCGCGGCCCAAGTCAGCGCGTCGTTGCTGAGGTCTCCCACCATCACCCGGGGGTCGATGCCGCCCGACGGCGAGCGCATGTCGTCCGCATCGTTGCCGAAGGCCAGCGCCGGCTCGCTGGAGCGGGCGAGCAGGGCCGCCCGGCGCGCCGCCTCGGCGGCGGAATCGGGCAGCGAGGGCCGGTAGGCGAACTCGATGGCCCACCGGTCGTAGGAACCCGGGTGGGTGTCGAACGGGGCGGCCCGGTGGCCGCCCGGCGGCGGCACGTTCACGGCGTGGTAGTCCATCACGGAACCCGAGACGCCGACCCGCGCCACCAACACGGAGTCCTGCAACTCCGCCGGCGAGAGCATCTGGCTCCCCTTCATGTTGTGGTTGAGCCCCAGGGTGTGGCCGACCTCATGGAGCACGAGGTTCACCACCGCCTGGTAGACGTACGCGTCCATTTCGGCCGGGCTGGCGCCGGAGGCCTGGAGCGCGGTGGCGCCGAAGAGGGCCTGCTGGTGCATCAGGAGCTGCTCGTCGATCGGCTCGTCGGCACCATCGCCCGCGGGGAGCATCAGCGACTGGCCGGCATACTCGAACAGGTTCGACTGCAGCAGCCGGTTCGTGACGAAGATGTACTCCAGCATGATGTCGGCGCCGAGGATCTGCCCGGTGAGCGGGTTCACGAAACTCGGCCCGTACCCCCCGAACGGCGGATTCGGCGATGCGGTCCAGCGCAGCACGTTGTAGCGCAGGTCTCCCGCATCCCAAGTGGCGGTATCGGGCTGTTCCTTGACGACCATGGCGTTGGTGAACCCCGCCGCCTCGAACGCCTCGTTCCACCGGAGCACCCCCTCCCGGATGGCCGGCCGGAGCTCCATCGGCGTGGTGTTCTCGATCCACCAGGTGATCGGCTCCACGGGATCCGACAACGGGGCGGACGGGTCCTTCTTGACCAGGTTCCAGCGGTGGATCTGGTCGCGCCACGGTGTCACGCTGTTCGAGGTCAGGTCCGTCACCTGGTTGGCAAAGAAGCCGACGCGAGGATCGGCGTACCGGACCTGGTAGTCGTTCACAGGCAGCTCGATGAAGCTGTGCTGGATCTTGAGGCTCACGTTCCGCGCGTCGGTAATGTCCGGCCCGCCGCCGTTGAGCGGCGCTGGGTTCTCGTAGACGTAATCCACCACGACGTCCGTGTTGAGCGGGTACGACTTGATCGACACCACGTGGGTCTTGGTCTTGCTCAACACGCCGAGCTGGAAGGTGGCCCCCGGCCGTGCAGTGGGATTGGGCGTGGGCTTGACCTGCCGCAGCGTCTCGGTGAGGAAGAGGTCGTCAGCCTTGATGAGGTAATCGCCGCTGGCGGAATCGGTGGCAGCGATCTCGATCGAGGCCAGGACCCCGGGGCTGATATTCGCGTCGGCGGCGCGGCTGAGCGCGCTGGATGGATTGAAATAGAACGCCGTGTTCTGGGTGACGAACTCGATCTTGTTGAAGGTCTTGCGAATGGCAAAGACGGTATTGGGGCCGAAGGCGCCCCGGAACGAGCCCGCAGGCAAGGCCCCCTCGTCGGTCACTGAGAAGTAGATGAACTCCTTCCCCACCTGGTCCTTGCGGACCTCCATCTGGAGCGCCCCGGTGGCGGTGTCCTGGTAGATGGTGAAGAGCCCTGCGTACTTGGTCGAGCCCTTGGTGAGTTCCGCAATGGTCTTCGTTGCCGTGGGCTTCTCGCCAGCCGGCTTGGCCCCCCCGCCCTGAGCCGCGACGGGCGCCGGGGCGGTCGACGCGGGGTTGCCGGACGCGCAGGCGAGCGACACGAGAGACAGCAGCACGAGGGTACTACGGACGCCAACTCGACCGGGCATGGCGAGCTCCACAGAACAATGAGAGGGAGTTGCGAGAGCGTAGCGACACGGGCCCGACAAGGCCCGGTGGGTATCCTAACTCTGGACTACGGGAGGGCTAGAGCGGAGGATTCGTTTCAGGCCGCGACCCGGCCGCCGCAACTGCCGCAAAAGCGGGTGCCGGCCGGCAGCTCGCTGCCGCAGCTCCGGCAGGTGGCCGGGGCGCCAACCTTGTGGCCGCAGGCGGAGCAGTAGCGGGCGCCGGGCTCGAGCATGATGCCGCACATGGGGCAGTCGGCGTGCTGGGCGCCCCCGGCGCGAATGGTCTCGACGCGGGCGGCCACCTGCGCCTCGACGTCCGTGGGGGCCTCGTCCGCTTCCTCGCGAAGGGCGGCGAGCGCCTCGACCGTGTACTTCTGCTTGAGGAAACCATAGTCGGCCTCGCTCAGCTTGCCCGTCTCCCGGTCGAACTCGATTTCCTTCAGCGCCGTGAGTGCCACGCCGCTGCGCGTGTCTTCCATCTCGTCGAGGGCGTCGAGGGCGGCCGCGCGGCCGCGGCCGCGGCCGCGGCCTGGGAAGGTCGCGTGAAGAGCGGCTCGAAGACCAGCCAGAGCAGAGAAATCCCCACCATCGCGGCGGCAATCACTTCGATCCACATCAGTCTTTCACCTCGGACAGTGCGCGCTTGAGCCGCTCGAGTTCTTCCGGGGTCGCCCCCGAGAGCGCGGCGGAATCAAAAGTGGCATCGGACGCGTCGTGCCCGGTCGGGGCGAGGGCGACCTGCCGCTGGCGGCGCGCGATCCAGAGGCTCAAGGCCCCGATCCCGAGGAGCATCAGCACACCGGGCACGAAATACCCGGCCAGGTTGAAGCCCTCCGGCTTCGGCGCCATCAGCGCCTGCTCGCCGTACTGCCGGACGAAATCTTCCCGGATCTGGGCGGCCGTCATGCCGCGGTTCCGGAGCGCCACGATGTCGCGGTGGAGCGCCGGGGATGTGGTGCAGGTGAAGTCGGTCGTCCGGCAGGTGTACACGTCCAGGTTGCAGCCGCACTGGCACTTCAGCGTCTTCTCGACGGCCATGATGAAGTCGTCGTTGTCCGCCGAGACCGTCGGCGCGCGCTCCTGGACGACCCCCGGGTTGTAGAGGGTGCCGTTCGCGCCGCCCCCTGGCAGCGCCGGTTCCTGCGCCGGCGCCTGTCCCTGCGCCATCGCGGCGCGGGTGCCCAACACCGCCATCCCGCCCAGCGCCACCTGCCGGAGGAAGTTCCGGCGGCCTGTCACCGACTGGGCCATGTCAGGCCGCCTCGGCGCCGATGAGCGTGGCCTCGTAGCCGGCCTGCGTCCGCCGGGTCTCCGCAATGCCACCGCCGCCCGGCCACATCGTCAGGATGCCGCCGAGAACGAGCACGATGCCGCCGTACCAGACCCACCAGACCAGCGGGTTGATCGTGAAGCGGTAGACCGCCTCCTCCGTGCCGTCCACCGAACCCGCGTACACGATGTACAGATCCTCGCGGAGGCCGCTCTGGATGGCGACTTCGGTGGAGGGCTCGAAGGTCGGGCGGCCGAAGCTGTCCACGTGCTGCCGCTTTTCCGACTTCATCACGCCCATCGGCTTGCCGTCGAGCTCCACCTGGACCGCGGCGGCGGACACCACGCGGTTGAGCGCGTTGTACTGCGACACGCCGAGGTGCGTCAGCTTGTAGGTGCCGCCATAGGGGCTCTTCATCTCCACCGATTCGCCGGGCTTCAGCGTCGCTTCCTTGTCCACCCGGAACGCCATGCCGGTGAAGGCGACGAACATCATCAGGATCCCGACGTGCACCACGTAGCCGCCGTACCGGCGCCGGTTGCGGGCGATCAGGTTGAACAGCGCCGCCGGCACCGATTCGCCGTGCATCCGGCGGCGGGCCCGCACGCCCCGGTAGAACTCCTGCAGCACCGTGCCCAGGACGAAGGCGCCCAGGCCGATGGCGAGGATCACGTAGAAGTCCCGCATGCCGTCGATCAGGAGCCCGGCGGCCACCAGGAGGCCGAAGCCGACCGGGAAGGTGAACTGCCGCTGGAGGTTCCGGGCCGACGCCTTGCGCCACGCGATCAGCGGCCCGATGCCGGTGAGGGCCAGCAGGAAGAGCCCGAGCGGCACGTTGACCCGGTTGAAGAAGGGGGGGCCGACCGTGATCTTGGTCCCCCGCACGGCCTCGGAGAGGATCGGGAAGAGCGTGCCCCACAGCACCGAGAAGGCGATGCCGACCAGGGCCAGGTTGTTGAAGAGGAACGCCGCCTCGCGGCTCAGCATCGACTCGAGCTTGGCCTCGGGCTCCAGCGAGGGCCACCGGGTGTAGAGCAGCGTGAAGCTCAGGATGCCGCACACGAGGAGGAACGCCAGGAAGAAGTAGCCGACGTTCGACTGGGTGAAGCTGTGCACGCTGGCGATGACGCCGGAGCGCGTGATGAAGGTGCCGAAGATGCTGAGGAGGAAGGTCGCGATGATGAGCGCGACGTTCCACCGCTTCAGCATCCCGCGCTTTTCCTGGATCATGACCGAGTGCAGGAACGCCGTCATCGTCAGCCAGGGGAGCAGGCTCGCGTTCTCGACCGGGTCCCAGGCCCAGTAGCCGCCCCAGCCCAGTTCGACGTACGCCCACCACATGCCGAGTACGATGCCGATCGAGAGGAAGACCCACGACACGAGGGTCCACTTCCGGATGGCCACGATCCAGCTGCTGTTCATCTCGCGCCGGAGGAGCGCGGCCACGGCAAAGGCGAACGGAATCGTGATGCTGATGTAGCCGAGATAGAGCATCGGCGGGTGCATCACCATGCCGATGTTCTGCAGCTGCGGGTTGAGGCCCCGGCCGTCTTCCGGCGTGAAGCCGAGCCGCTGGAAGGGGTTGGCCGAGAAGAGCATGACGGTCACGAAGAACACCACGACCGTGGAGGTCACGCCCGCCACGTACGGCAGCAGCCCGGCGAACCGACGCGAGGTCAGCAGCTGCGCGACGGACGCGAAGCAGGACAGCACCACCGCCCAGAAGAGGAGGGAGCCCTTCTGGCCGGCCCAGAACGCGGAGACGATGTAGTAGGTCGGAAGGTTACGGGAGGTGTAGGCGGCCACGTACTCGATGTTGAAATCGTGGGCGAAGAGCCCCTTCCACAGCGAGATGGACGCCACCAGCATGGCCGCAGCCAGCGCATAGACCGACCGGATGACCACCTTTTCCAGGTCGGGGCGGTCCTGCCAGCGCCCCGAGAAGGAGAGGACGGCGCCGAACGAACCGATCAGGAGCGCGACCCAGAGTGAGAATTGCCCGAGGAGTGTCATCGACGATCAGGCCTTGGGGACAGCTTCGTACCGCGATCCGCACTTGGCCAGCACGTCGGTGGCGTGGAAGACGCCGTCGGTGCCCAGCCGGCCCTCCACCACGACCTCGATGTCGCTCGCATCGGTGAAGGTGTCCGGCACCAGGCCCCGGTAGGTGACGGGGTAGACCTTGGCGCCGTCGGTCACCTGGAAGTCGACGGTCTGGGTGGCCGCATCGCGCTTGACCGAACCGGGAACTACCCGGGCTCCCATCTTCACCCCCACGTTGTGGAAGGTGGGATCGGCCGAGGCCTTCGAGGCCAACTCAGTGGGAGTGAGGAAGTAGACGCCAGTCTCCTTGACTCCCTGGAACATCAAGAGGCTCACGCTGCCGACGATCAACACGGCGCCGAAGAGAAACTTGTGACCCGCCTTCATAAGCCATCTCCCTGCGAGAGACTGTATCCCGACTGGACTCCTCGAAAATCGGGCGATGACGCCCTCCTAGCAAGGGCCGAGAAGCCAAATGAACAGATCTTCACGATGGTTTCAGGCTCACTTGCCTGCCAGCGCCGCCTGGTGGAAGTCGTCCATCATCCGCTGATGATCGGCATACTCCGGCCGCGCCTTCTTGATCTCTGCATCGTAATGTGCCAGAAAGGCCGCGTAGGCCTTTTTGAGGGCCTTGTCGTCCTTGTTCCAGCGAGCGGCGGTTCCCTGCAGAATGTACCCGAAGAGATGCCCGGGATTTTGCTGCAAAATCGTATCCGCGATCGCGACGGCGCTCGCCACATCGCCCCCATGCAGCTTCAGCGTTGCAAGATGGAACCGCGCGTCGGCGTCCACGGTGTCCAGCTGCTGGTAGGCCATCAAGGCCATCGGCGTGAAGGTGGTGACGGTCTGCTGATCCCCCGACTCGGAGGCGCGCATGATCCGGTTGTACAGCCGGTCGAAACGCTCCCGCGGCGTCATGGTGCTCAGGTCCGGCGGCGTGCCGCCCCCGCCCGCGGCGTCGGCGAACGGCGCTGCTGACCCGCCGGCGTCCACCGGGCCTGCGGCGCTGGGCGAGCCACTGTTCCCGCGGACCACGAGCGCCAGGATGGCCACCAGGGCCAATGACGCCGCGACCGCGGCGATGGCCCACGCCTTCTTGTCGCCGGGCGCCGAGGCGGCCTTCCCGCCGGCCGTTGGAGTGCCGCACTTCGTGCAAAATCGGGCACCAGGCGGCACCTGCGCCTGACAGGACGGGCAGTTCCTGGGGGCCAGGCCGGCACCGCACTGGCGACAGAAGTTGCCCTCGGCTTCGGCGCCGCAGGAGGGGCACCGGATCGTCTTGGAAGCCATCGGAATCTTTCGGCGAATGGGGTCTGATACAACGCGCCCCGCAATCTAGGCGGGGCGCGGAGCCAGCGGGAGCGGCAAGCTGACTGGCTGTCAGCAGATGCGGGGAAGCTGGTCGCCTGGGAGCATGTCGACGATGCGGGTGCCTCCGAGACCGGTCCGCAGCACGACCATCCCGGGATGCCCGGGGACGGCCGTGCCGGCAATGACCGCCGAGGCGCCGAGCGGATGGCTCCGGAGCGCGGCGAGCGCCGCCTGGGCCGCGTCGGCGGCCACGAACGCCACGAGGACGCCTTCGTTGGCCACGTACAGGACATCGAGACCGAGCAGGTCGCAGGCGGACGCCACGGGGCCCGGCACCGGGAGCACGGCGTCCTCGAGCACCACCCCCACGCCCGAGGCAGCGGCGATCTCGTTCAGCGCGCTCGCGACGCCGCCGCGGGTCGGGTCGCGCAGCACGTGGACGGCCGGGCCCACCGCCTCGCGCAGCCGCTCGACCAGCGGGAACAGCGTGGCGCAGTCGCTCTCGATGGCCGCCTCGAACGCGATGCCTTCGCGCGCGGTCATGATGGCCATGCCGTGGGAGCCGATCGGACCGCTCACCAGCACGACGTCGCCCGGGCGGGCCCGGTGGGGCGCGGGGCGGAACTCCTCCCGGAGGAGTCCGACGCCGGTCGTGTTGATGTAGAGCAAGTCGGCCTTGCCCCGCTCGACCACCTTCGTGTCGCCGGTCACGATGGGCACGCCCGCGGCGTCGGCCGCGCGGGCCATCGAGGCGATGACCCGGTCGAGCAGGGCCATCTCGAGCCCCTCCTCGAGTACGAACCCCGCCGTCAGGTAGAGCGGCCGCGCACCCATCATCGCCAGGTCGTTCAGCGTGCCGTGCACCGACAACGAGCCGATGTTCCCCCCGGGGAACTCGACGGGATGGACCACGAAGGTGTCGGTGGAGAGCGCCACCTCGCCCCCGTGCACCGGGAGGACGGCGGCGTCGCCGAGTTGCGCGAGGAACGCGTTGCTGAAATGGGGCAGGAACCGGTCGCGGAGCAGGGCGGCGCTCATCTTCCCGCCGGAGCCGTGTCCGAGCTGGACGCGGTCGGTGGCCACCAGGGGCACCGGGCAGGCGGGACCGGCGCCGAGCGTCGCCGACACCTCAGGACTCCGCGGCGGTGGCCGCGCGATGGCGGCCGTAGTTGTAGTAGGCCGCACAGGCCCCTTCCGAGGAGACCATGGGCGCGCCAAGCGGATGCTCCGGCGTGCAGATCGTGCCGAAGGCGGGACACTCGAGCGGCTTGAGGGTGCCGCGGAGCACCTCGCCGGCGCGGCATTCGGCCGGTTCCTCCACCTCCATGGAGCCGAGTCCGAACCGCAATTCGGCGTCGAAGTCGGCGAACTCCGGCCGGAGCACCAGCCCGCTCCGCGGAATGGTCCCCACGCCGCGCCACTTCCGGTCAGCCAGCTCGAAGATTTGAAAGACGAGATCCTTCGCCGGCGGCGTGCCGGCGCGGCGCACCGCCCGGACGTACTGGTTCTCGACCTCGTGGCGTCCCTCCTCGAGCTGGCGGACGGCGAGGGCGATCCCCTCGAGGATGTCCACCGGCTCGAAGCCGGTCACCACGATCGGCACCTTGTAGCGCGCCGCGATCGGCTCGTACTCCGTCCATCCCATCACGCTGCAGACGTGGCCGGCGGCCAGGAACCCCTGGACCCGGTTGTCCGGGGCGTCGAGGATGGCGATCATGGCCGGCGGCACCGTCACGTGCGAGACCAGCACGCTGAAGTTGGGCACGCCCAGCTCACGCGCGCGCCAGACGGCCATCGCGTTGGCGGGGGCGGTGGTCTCGAAGCCGACGGCGAAGAACACCACCTGCCGCTCGGGATGCCTGATGGCGAGCTCGAGCGCGTCGAGCGGGGAGTACACCACGCGCACGTCCCCGCCCCGGGCGCGGACCTGCTGCAGGTCACACTCGCTGCCCGGCACGCGGAGCATGTCCCCGAAGGAGGTGAACAGCACTTCCGGCCGGGCGGCCAGGTTGAGGGCCTTGTCGATCTGTTCCAGCGAGGTGACGCACACCGGACAGCCCGGGCCGTGGATCATCTCGACGGCCGGCGCCAGGATCTCGTCGAGCCCCTGCTTGACGATGGTGTGGGTCTGGCCGCCGCAGACCTCCATCAGCACCCACCGGCGCGTGGCGGTGTCGAGGATCTGCCGGACGAGGCCGCGGGCGACGGCGGGGTCGCGGTATTCGTTGAGGTACTTCATGGGGCCGCCCCCAGCTCGCCCTCGAGCAGGCTCATTTCGCGCAGCATCTCGTAGGTCCGGGTGGCTTCTTCCTCGTCCACCCGGGAGATGGCGAACCCGACGTGCACGACGACGTAGTCACCCACGGACACCTCATCGGCCACGTAGGCGAGGCAGACGTCCCGGCGGACCCCGCCGAAGTCCACGGTGCCCATCGGGAGGCCGCGATCGCCGCGGATGTCCACGATCCGCCCTGGAATGCCGAGACACATGAATCCTCCTGGGATGTCAGCCGGTGATGCCCTGGGCCAGCCGCGCCGCGGCCACCGCGGCCTGGCCGTAGCTCACGGCGCCGTCGTTCGGTCCGAGTCGTTTCGGGCTGAGCACCGTCAGACCGAATCCTTCGAGGCGCCCGGTCAACGAGGTCAGGAGCCGCGCGTTCTGGAAGGTACCCCCGCCGAGCGCCACGGTGGTGATCCCCGTGTCCTCCACGAGGTGGCGGACGACCTCGGCGGTGGCCCACGCGATGCTGGCGTGGAAATCCGCGGCCAGGTCGGCCACGTCGTCCCCCCGCTGCCGGCGGGAGCCGAGCACCGCCAACAGGTGCAGCGGATCGATCTCCCAGGCGCCGTCCCCGCCTCGGCCGATCCCGAGCCGGACCTCGGAGGCGATCCGCTGCCCCGCGAGAGACTCGAGCTCCATCGCGGCCTGCCCCTCGAATTCCGCCGTGTGGCGGACACCGAGCACCGCGGCGGCGGCGTCGAAGAGCCGCCCCATCGAGGTGGCCCACGGGCTGTTCAGCCCCCGTTCCACCTGCAGCTCGACGATCGTCCGTTCGGCGGGCGGAACGCGCTCAAGCGCCAGGCCGAACGCCGGCTCGAGGTGCCGGTCCAGCGCCAGGTAGCCCAGCGCGGCGCGCCATGGGGCGCGAGCCGCGAGGTCGCCGCCGGGAAGGGGCGCGGGGCGGAGGTGGCCGACGCGGCGGAAACCGGTCAGGTCGGCCACCAGGAACTCCCCGCCCCACACCGTGCCGTCTTCCCCGTATCCGACGCCGTCGAAAGTCACCGCCAGGACGGAATCAGTCCGGCCGTGCTCGGCGAGGACCGCCGCCGCGTGCGCGTGATGGTGCTGGACCGGCGGCAAGATCGGCAACCCCAGCTGCTCCGCCACCCGCGTGGAGAAATACCCCGGGTGCAGGTCGTGCACCACGGCGGTCGGCTCGATCCGGAACAGCCGGCGATAGCGGGTGAGCGCGGCCTGGAAATGCTCGAGGGTCTCGAGGTTCTCGAGGTCCCCGATATGCTGGCTCACGTAGGCGCGCGCGCCATGCACGAGCGTGAAGGTGTTCTTGAGGTGCGGGCCCACCGCCAGCAGCGGCGCCGGGCTCGCGACCGGCAGTTCCAGCGGCAGCGGGGCGTAGCCGCGGGCGCGGCGCAGCAGGATCGGTCCCGTCCGGGTGGAACGCACCACCGAGTCGTCGTACCGGGCCACGATCTCGCGGTCGTGCAGCAGGAAGCCATCCGCGATGCCGGCGAGCCGGGCGAGCGCCTCGGCGTTCCCCGTGGCGATCGGCTCGTCGCTCTGGTTGCCGCTCGTCATCACCAGCGGCCGGCGGACCTGGTCGAGCAGCAGGTGGTGGAGCGGCGTGGTCGGCAGCATCACGCCGACCCAGGCCATCCCGGGCGCCACGCCTTCGGCCAGCGCCGTTCCTCCCGACCGACCAAGCAGCACGATCGGCCGCTCCGCGGAGCGAAGCAGCTCCGCCTCGACGTCCCCCACCCGCCCGATCCGGCGGGCGTCCTCGAGGGTCCGCACCATGACGGCGAGCGGCTTGGCCGGGCGCCGCTTCCGCTCCCGCAGCCGGCCGACTGCGACCGGATCGGTGGCGTCGACCGCGAGCTGAAATCCGCCCAACCCGCGGACCGCGAGCACCCCGCTGGTACGGAGGAGCCGGGCCGCCGCCTCGACCGCCTCGTCAACGCCGGCAGTCCGGGCGGCGCCGTCGGGCAAGGTGTACCAGAGGCGCGGGCCGCAGGCAGCGCAGCTGTTGGTCTCCGAATGATGCCGGCGGTCGCCCGGCGACTCGTACTCGCGCCGGCAGTCCGGGCACTGCGTGAAGACCGCCATGCTGGTGCGCTCACGGTCGTACGGCATCGACTCGATGACGGTGAAGCGGGGACCGCAATCGGTGCAGGTGATGAACGGGTAACCGAAGCGCCGATTGGCGGGATCGTGCAACTCCGCCGCGCAGGCGTCGCAGACCGCCACGTCCGGCGACACCGGCTGCCGGCGGTCGGGCTCGTCGCGGCTCCGCTCGATCTCGAAGCCCGAGAGCCCCGTGGCAGGGCGGTGGGCCACGTCGATCCGCTCGATGCGCGCGAGCGGGGGCGCCTCCCCTTCGAGCGCCGCCAGGAAATCGCGCAGGGAATCGGGGCTGCCTTCGATCTCGATCTGCACGTCGCCAGCGGCGTTGAGCACCCAGCCATCGAGGTGGTGGCGCGCGGCGAGGCGGTGCACGAACGGGCGGAAGCCCACTCCCTGCACCACGCCCGTCACGCGGACGGCGAGGCCTTCCCGGTCCGTCAGGCCGGGACGGGGCGCCGGGCCAGCTGCCGGAGGAAGTCGAACCACTCGTCGAGCCCCTCGCCCTTGTGGGCCGATGTGTGGAAGAAGCGCAGCTCGGGGTTCACCTGCCGTGCATTGGCCACGGCCAACTCCACGTCGAACGGCACGTGCGGCAGGAGGTCGGTCTTGGTGAGGACGGCGTAGCGCGCCTGCCGGAACATCTTGGGGTACTTGAGAGGCTTGTCCTCGCCCTCGGTGACGCTGAAGAGCACGACCTTGGCGTCCTCGCCCAGGTCCCAGCTCGCGGGGCAGACGAGGTTGCCGACGTTTTCCACGAACAGCAGGTCGGTCGCCGCCAGGTCGATGGCCTCGAGGGCGGTCTCGACCTGCTTCGCGTCGAGGTGGCACGCGCCGCCGGTCACCACGGCCTGGACCAGGCGGGTGGTGTGGCGGGCCAGCCGGTCGGCGTCGTTCTGGGTCTGCACGTCGCCGGTGACGACCGCGATGCGGAGCTCGTCGCCGAGCGCGGCGAGGGTCCGCTCGAGGAGGCGCGTCTTTCCGGAGCCGGGCGAGGAGACGAAGTTGAGCGCGGGCACGCCCGCCGCCGCGAGGCGCGCGCGGACCGATGCGGCGATTTCGTTGTTCCGGGCCATGACCGGCTCCCGCAGTTCAATCGTCCGGACGGTCATCGTCGAGCTCCAGGTAGGTGACGCGGAGGACATCGCCGCTGCAGCGATTGACCGCGGGCCGCGCCCCGCGGAACGGGGGCGCGGCCAGCAGGGCTTCCAGGCAAAAGAGCAGGCTATTGGGCTCGAGCCCGGCGTCGTCGCCGACGTCGAGCCCCACGGTGACGAGCTGCGGCAGTTCCGCCGGGGTGAGGCGTTCCTCCGCGAGGCGGCAGACCTCCACCGCCACGCTCATCTCATGCATGCGCGGCCACGCGCGGCGTGACGCGGACGCCCCACTCCCGGAGCTGGTCGGCGATCCGCCCCGGCAGCCGCGTGACGCCCCGCGCCACCGCCGGTGTGAGGTCGGCTCGCATCTCGATCCGCGCCGGCTCGACTCCCAGCGCGACGGTGTGGGTCGGCAGGGTGCCGCGCAGCTGGGCCAGCGTGAGCACGTCCACGATGTCCACCTGGTGCGCCGAGAGCTTCTGCCCCAGGACCTTCGGCAGGTCGGGCCCCGCCACGAACACGTCCTCCCCGGCGCCGAGGCCGCCGTGAATCGCGTCCACCAGCAGCAGCCGGCCGGCCGACTCGATGTACGGGAGGAGGTTCATGCCCCAGGTACCGCCGTCCATCAGTTCGACGCACTCCTCGCACTCGAACGCGTCACGGAACCGCTCGAGCGCGAGGATGCCGACCCCGTCGTCGCCCATGATCGGGTTGCCGAGGCCGAGGACGAGGGTCGGCCGCGGGTTATTCGTCCACATACTGGATGTCGGCGCGCACATAATGCCCGCCGCTGAAGATCCCCGACAGCCCACCGCCGTGCTCCGTGATGTCGGCCCGGAGGACCAGGTAGACGTGGATGATCGGGAAGATGATGAACCACCAGGTGCTGAGGTGGTGGGTGAGGCGGATCATCTGGATGCCCCCCACCACGTTCACCAACGGCTCGGTGATGCCGTACCAGAAGCCGCCGGGGGCGGCCTGACCGTACATCGCGAAGCCGGTCACCACCATGATGACGGCGACCACGTACGTGAACGTGTAGCTCAGCTGCTGGAGCGGATTGTGCCCGATGTAGTGGGGCGCTCGCTCCGGGTCGATCATCAGGTAGTACTTGACCTGCTTGACCAGGTTCTGCCAGTCACGCAGGCGGATCGGGAAGAGCGCCGGAAGCCGCTCGAACTGGTTGCCCGCGAACAGCCAGTAGGCGCGCACGAGTCCGGTCATGACCAGGGCCCCGGCCGCGATGAAGTGGGCCAGCCGGATGTAGCCCATCAGGTACTGGGGCGGGCCGCCCATCGTGAGGAAGTACGGGCGTCCGATGTAGAACCCGGTCACGATCAGCGCGAGGATGGCGAAGAACGCCACCCAGTGCATGAACCGCAGGGGGCCCCCCCAGGGGGACACCCATCGGTAGTCCCCGGAGGGCGGGTCGAAGTGCCGCCCGAGGGGAAAGAGCGGCGAGTCGGCGAGCGGCGGCGGCGCGGGGCCGTGGCGCGGAGTGGTGGAGTTCATTGGACCTTGACCTCCACCACCGGCCGGCCCTGGGCGTCGAGCACGTGGACGCCGCAGGACATGCAGGGATCGAAGGAGTGGATGGTCCGCAGGATTTCCAGCGGCTGTTCGGGCCGGAGGAGCGGGTGGTGGTCCATCAGCGCCGCCTCGTACGGACCGGGAACGCCCTGTTCGTCCCGCGGGGAGCAGTTCCAGGTGCTGGGCACGACGCACTGGTACCGCGAGATCTTGCCGTTCTCGATCTCGACCCAGTGCCCGAGGGCGCCGCGAGCGGCGTCCAGGTAGCCGTAGCCCTGGGCCTTTCCCTTGGGCCAGGTGTCCGGCTCCCACTTGTCGGGGTTGAAGGTGCGGACGTCGCCGTCCTTGATGCGCCCGACGAGCTGGCCGTACCAGTTCTGCATCTGGTTGGCCACCAGCACCGTCTCCATGCAGCGGGCGCCGACGCGGCCGAGGGTCGAGAAGAGGGCGGCCGGGGGCACGTTGAGCCGGTTGAGCAGCTCGGTGACGATCTCCTTGATGTCCTTCTGGCCGGCGGCGTACCCGACCAGCATGCGGGCCAGCGGGCCCACTTCCATGGCGCGCCCGTCATACCTGGGGGACTTCATCCAGGTGTACTTCTTCTCGTCCTGGAGATAGGTCCACGGCGCCGGCGGCCCGGTGTACTTGGGCGTCGTCTCGCCTTCCCACGGATGCAGCGAGGCGGCGTCGCCGCCGGCGTACTCGTACCACGAGCTGGTGATCCCTTCCGTCACGAGCTTCTGGTCGTACGGATACACCTTGGAAAGGTCGCGGTTCATCACGATGCCGCGCGGGAAGTAGAGCGAGCCGAGGTCGTTCGAATCCACGGGGGCGAATTCGCCGACCGCGAGATAGTTGCCGGTCCCACCGCCGATGGCGCCCCAGTTCTTGTAGAACCCCGCGATGGCCTGCACATCGGGCCAGTAGACTTCGTCCACGAACCGCTTGGCGCGGGTGATCATGGCCTGAATGTCGGCCAGCCGGGCGGCGTTGATCGTGGCGGTGTCGTTGAGGTTGATGGCCGAGGCCATGCCGCCGACGAGGAAGTTGGGGTGCGGATTCTTGCCGCCGAAAATGGTGTGGAGCCGGATGACGTCCTTCTGCCAGTCCAGCGCCTCCAGGTAGTGCGCCACGGCCAGGAGGTTCACCTCGGGCGGGAGCTGGTACGCCGGGTGGCCCCAGTAGCCGTTGGTGAAGATGCCCAGCTGGCCGCCCGAGGCGAAGACCTTGACCCGGTTCTGCACCTCCGCGAAGTACGTCGCGGAGTTGTTGGGCCAGGGGGAGATGCTCTTCGCGATCGCGGCGGTCTTGGCCGGGTCGGCGCTGAGCGCGCTGATGACGTCCACCCAGTCGAGCGCGTGCAGGTGATAGAAGTGAATGACGTGGTCCTGGATGGTCTGCATTCCGTGGACCAGATTCCGGATCAAGGTGGCGTTGGGCGGGATGGTGATGCCGAGCGCATCCTCGACCGCGCGGCAGGAGGCCACGGCGTGCACGACGGTGCAGACGCCGCAGATCCGCTGGGTGAACGCCCAGGCGTCGCGCGGATCCCGCCCCTGCATGATGATCTCGATGCCGCGGAACTGCGTGGAGGACGCCCACGCGGTCGAGATCATCCCGTTCTCCGACTGGGCCTCGATCCGGAGGTGCCCCTCGATCCGGGTGATGGGGTCTACGACCACCTTAGTCTTTGCCATCGTGACCTCCCTCGGCAGCCGCGGCCTTCTTGTGCGACCGGATCTGGTGAACGGTAGTGGCGGCGGCGTGCGCGGCCACACCGGCCAGCGCGCCCACGGCGAGTGCGGCGCCGATCGTGTCGGCCGTCTGCTCGATGCCGATGCCGGCCACGTTCGGGAGACGGTTGTAGAACGGGGTCATGGTGTCCCAGAAATGGCGCTCGGTGCACCCGATGCAGGGGTGCCCCGCGCCGATGGGCCAGCTGGTCTTCATGTTCCACATGAAGATCGGGCAGGGGCTGAAGGTCGCCGGCCCCTTGCACCCCACCTTGTAGAGGCACCAGCCCTTGCGGGCCCCTTCGTCATCGAACACCTCCACGTACTGGCCGGCGTCGAAATTGGCGCGGCGGGAGCACTGGTCGTGGATCCGGGCGCCGTAGGCGAAGAGCGGACGGCCGTCGGCGTCGAGCTCGGGAATGCGCCCGAAGGTCAGGTAGTGCACCAGCGTGGCGGTGATGGTCTCGGCGATCGGCGGGCAGCCGGTCAGGTGCACCACCGGCTTGTCCTTGATGACCTCGGCGATGCCGACGGCCCCGGTGGGATTCGGCTTGGCGGCCTGGACGCTGCCCCAGTGCGCGCAGGCGCCGACGCCGAAGACGGCCTTGGCGCCGGCCGCCGCCTCGAGGAGCACGTCCTTGGCCGTCCGCCCGCCGATGGTGGTGTACATGCCGTTTTCCGCCAGCGGCACGGAACCCGTCACCACGAGCAGGTACTCGCCCTTGTTGGCCTTCATCGAGGCGGCGAGCGCCGCCTCGGCGGCGGTGCCGGAGGCGGCCATCAGGGTGTGGCTGTAGTCGAGGGACACCAGGTTCAGGATCAGCTCTCCGATGGTCGGCTCGCCGCTCCGGAGGATGCTCTCGACGCATCCGGTGCATTCCTGCAGCTGAATCCAGATGACCACGGGGCGCTTGACCGCCTCGAGTGCGGCGGCCACCCGCGGCGCGGCCATTTCGGTGAGCCCGAGGAGGACGGCCATCTGGCCGCAGAACTCGAGGAAGTCGCGGCGGGAGACGCCGCTGGCCTCGAGGTGCTCGCCGAGGGTCTGATCCTTGGCCCAGGGGAACTGCGTGGGGAAGAACATTCGGTTGACCTCCGGTCCACATGGTGCGGGATGGACCGGCGGCGGGCACGAACCCGCCGTCGGGGGGAAATGACTATGGTCAACTTGGACGCATTGGATAAACCTATCCTGAAGTCATCCTGAAGATCGCTTCAGTAGAATTACGGAGCGCTGGCGGCATCGCCAGCGCCGCAACTCGCCGCCATAGTGGAAAGGGTGTTGGCCGCATAAGAATCTCGCAAGGTGATGTGAAGGAACGCTAAAGTTTGTAACGAAGGCCCCGTATTGCCACGGAGGGGGATTGCGCGAAGCTGCGGAGCAGGGAACATTGCCCGCGTCCTCCCTCACCAAGGGTCTTTCTTATGACGTCTCGCATGGTCCTCAATCGATCCTTCGCGGCCCTCTTCGGCGCCCTGACCGTGGCATTCATGGCCGGGTGTACCGAGACCAACACCGAGTACGTGGACGTGCCGGTGGAGCGGCCCGCATTCAATCCTCCGCCGGACTCGGTCAACGGCTTCATGGGGTACTACACGGCCTCCACCAAGCAGACCACCTGCGGCAACTGCCACGTGAGCTACCAGGGTCAGTGGGTGTCGACCAAGCACGCCGGGGCCTACGACGACCTGGTCAACTCCGGGGCACGCGGCCAGCTACTGCTACGGCTGCCACACCGTGAGCGGCTACGGCAACTCGATCGCGCTCGGACCGGACTCCAGCACCGCCGGCTACAACGCCGTCGCGAGCCCCGCGTACCACGACGTCCAGTGCGAGAGCTGCCACGGCCCGGGCTACACCCACGTGTCGAGCCCGTCGACCACCAATCACCCGCTGGCCCGTGCCGGCATCTACGGCAAGACCGCCACCGGGGGCAAGGACACCACCGCCAGCTGCGGCGGCTGCCACAGCGGCGAGCACGAGCCGTTCACCGAGCAGTGGTCCCAGACCGGCCACGCCGACTCCGCGGCCAACGCCTCGCAGGCGGCCAACGCGTCGTGCCAGGGCTGCCATGAAGGTCGCGCCGCCCTCGCCCGCTTCAACGGCGAGCCGAGCCACTTCATCGAGAAGGACTCAATCGGCCGACGACCACCCTGCCGCCGGCCACCTGCGCCGTTTGCCACGATCCGCACGGCAGCCCCTACCAGGGCCAGCTCCGCCGGCCGATCGACAGCCCGGATCCGACGCAGAATCTCTGCATGACCTGCCACAACCGCGGCACCACGCCGAGCGGCAGCTTCACCAACTCGACCGCCACGACGACGTCCCGCGGAGCGCACGCCGCCCAGGGCCCGATCCTGATGGGCGAAGGCGCCGGCTATATCCCGCAGGGCTTCGCGTACGACAGCTCGCAGGCCTTCACGTCCCACGCGTCGACGGCCAATCCGCGGCTCTGCGCCGGCTGCCACGTCAACCGCTTCACCGTCACCGACTCCAGCGGGTTCGTCTTCCAGTCGGTCGGGCACCTCTTCTCGCCCGATCCCTGCCTGGATCCGGTCACCGGCATCCCGGTCAAGGACAACAGCTGCGCGTACACGCCGAGCAGCACCCGGAACTGGTCGGGCTGCGTCAACGGCGGCTGCCACGCCAGCGCCGACGCCGCCTCCTCCGCGCTGATCTCGGAGCGGGCCCAGATCGCGACGCTCGCCGACATCCTCTGGACCGATAACAACCCGGCGGTCAACACCGGCGGCGAGCCGTACATGGATGCGCTGGACGCCGGCTACCTGCCCAAGCTGCTCTTCGTCTCGGGCAACCCGGTGGGGACGGGCGCGGAGGCCACGTACCAGGCCTTCCTCGGCACCGACAACCATGTCTCTCCGGCGGAAGGCGCGCTGTTCAACGTGATGATGCTGGCCGAGGATCTCTACGGCCACAAGGACGGCAGCTACGGCGCGCACAACCCGTTCTACTACGAGGCGCTGCTGTCGGCGAGCATCAGCGCGCTGGTGGCCACCTATCCGACGTACCTGCCGGCCCCGCCGGCGAACGTGCAGGCGATCATGGACAAGGCCCTGAGCCGCCCGGGTGTGTACTACAACCGTGCGACCGGGCAGCTGAAGCTGAGCAGTTCGATCCGATAGTCGCGTGATCGCGCAGACCCTGGTTTCCCTCTTCCCGGCCATGGCTCCCGACTCCTTGTCGGGGGCCATGGTCGATTCGTTACACACCACCCAGGCCGACAGCGGGCTGGTCCCTTCCCCGCTGCCGGACCCGATGATCAAGGTGGTGCAGTGGATCTTCCAGCGGCCCGGCTGGGTGATGGTGTCGGGCATCGTGCTCGGCGCCATCGTGGCGGTCGTGGTGTTGTCGTTCCTCTGGAAGCACCGGAAGGACATCTGGACCTGGCTCGTTACCCGGAGCCGGGGCACCAAGCTCCTGATGGCCTCCACCGTGGGCGTGTTCCTCGTGGCGGCGCTCGGCGTGGCCTACAAGGCCAACGACTACATGGAGCACAACAACAACTTCTGTCGCGGCTGCCACGTCTTCATTCCCGCGGGGCAGCCGTTCGTCCGGCCCGACACCGGCACCTACCTGATCGTGAACCAGCTCGAGGGCAAGCACGACACGCTCGAATGCCACCAGTGCCACCTGCCCGACAAGATCGCGCAGGCCCAGGAATTGGTGCTCTGGATGGTGAACCGCCCCGACAAGGTGCCGCCGCACGCAAAGGTACCGCCGACCGTCTGCAAGAGCTGCCACGAGACGGGCGACGCCAGGAAGACCTGGCAGGCCATTACCGCCACGGCGGGACACAGGGTCCACTTCGAGTCCGATTCGCTGAAGGACCGGAAAATCGAGTGCCTGACCTGCCACGCCCGCTCGGCGCACCGGTTCGTGCCGGTGGACTCGACCTGCGCCCAGAAGGGCTGTCACCTCACGGCCGACGTGAAGATCCGGCTGGGCAAGATGGCCGACCAGACCGGCCTCCACTGCGCCGTCTGCCACGAGTTCACCGCCGCGGTGCCGCGCCTGGCCACGGTAGACTCCGCCACGGGCACCCTCCGCCCGGGCGACAGCCAGTGCTTCAGCTGCCACGAGATGAAGAAGCGCCTGGCCGACTTCGACCCGACGCGCGACCCGCACAACGGCAAGTGCGGCATGTGCCACAACCCGCACGAGAACGTGAAGCCGGCGGACGCGCTGAAATCCTGCGCGACCGCGGCCTGTCACGGGGACTGGCGGAAGGTGGAGTTCCACACCGGCGCGGCGCATCGCAAGGTGGCCACGCAGTGCGAGACCTGCCACACGCCGCACGCGGCCCGGGTGGACGCCAGCGCCTGCGCGTCCTGCCACGAGCGGGTGCGGGGCTCCGCCACCGGAAAGGCGGTCCGGAAGCCTCCACTGCCCTTCGACACCACCAAGGCGCTCCGGTCGGTGTCGGCGCTGCCAGACCCGATCGGCCCCCACGGCAAGGGCGACGCGCCGCCGGATGATGATCCTCCGGCGGCGTTTGTCTCTCCGGTCCCGGCGCCGGCCGACAGCTTTGCCCACAGCCGGCACAAGGACCTGCCCTGCATCACCTGTCACACGACCAGCTCGCCGACGGCGACGCTCAACTTCACGGCGCCGCGCGGTTGCCAGATCTGCCACCACACCGCCGCCTCGAAGCGGGAATGCGCGGCGTGCCATGAGCCCTCCCGCCAGGGTCCCGAGACGGTTCAGGTCACCGTTACGGTGCCGAATCACGCGCCCCGCCCGCGGGACGTGACGTTCCAGCACGCGCGGCACTCGAGCCTGGCCTGCAAGGACTGCCACACGACCCCCGTGTCGCTCGAGCCGGGCACCGCCGAGACGACCTGCGTCGCGTGCCACGACCAGCACCACACGGAAGCGAAGGACTGCGCCGCCTGCCACGCCGGTGGAAACCTCGAGCAGCCCCATGCGCCGCCCGTGGTGGCGCACCAGGCCTGCGACGCCTGCCACACGCCGGCCAACATCGCCCAGCTGACGCCGTCCCGGCCGTTTTGCCTGACCTGCCACCAGCCGCAGGCGAACCACTACGCGACGCAGGAGTGCACCCCCTGCCACCTCGGAGCCACGCCGGCCGAATGGCGCGCGCGCCTGATCGGTGGGAGCGGCACGTGAGCGCCCGACGCGCCGTCGCGATCCTCGCCCTGACGCTCCTGCCCGCGACGGCCGCCGCCCAGGGCTACCAGCTCCGCCTCGACGGCGGCATTCAGGCGGTGAACTTCCGCGGGTATTCGGCGGACAGCATCCCGGTGGACAGCGTGGTCCGCGGCGCGAACGGAGGCCTCGAGACTCCGAACGGGTACGCGGTCAGCTGCATGTCGGGCCTGCCGATGTGCAACTACTGGATTCCCGGCCCGACCAAGGTGGCCAATCCCGTCGTGTCCCAGGCCGCGCTCACCATGTGGGGGCTGGGCCTCCCCGGCCTCCGGGTGCAGGTGAACGCCTTCGCCACGACCGACCTCAGCAAGGCCGGGGCGTGGCCGGGCACCTCCCCCAACTTGCAGCTCATCGAAGGCTACGCCGAATACGCCGCGCCGGCCTTTACCCTGCTGGCCGGCCGGAAGCTGATCAGCGGCCGGCTCGGGACCTATGGCTTCGACGGAGGCCAGGTCACCGGTCGGCTGCCGAGCGCGGGACTCGCCCTCTCCGGATACCTCGGTTGGGGCCTGGCGCAGGGGACGAACCTGCCGATCACCGCCGACCAGGTCTACCCGCAGGAGGACTACCACCCCGACAAGAGCCCCGTGGTGGCCGGCCTCACCGGTTCCTGGGTGTCGCGGCACGCCGAGGTCACGGCCGAGTATCGCCGGGAAGTCGACCAGACGACCAAGTACTTCGCTTCCGAGCGTGTCGCCGCCTCCGCCACGATCCGACCCTACGGACCCTGGAGCCTGGTGGGTGGAGCCATCTACGACATGGCCAGCGGACTCTGGGGCAGCGCCGACGCCTCGATCCGCTTCACGGTGCCCAAGGTCGGGGTGGTCGCGGGCTACACACGTTACGCGCCCTTCTTCGAGCTCTGGACCATCTGGGGCGCCTTCGCCCCGGTGCCGTACAATGCGGTCTACGGGTCGGCCTCCGTGCAGGCCACCAGGCGGCTGCAGCTCCGGGTGCGGGGCGAGAGCTACAAGTACGAGAGCAGCGGCGTCTACACCCCGCTCGTCGGCACGCTGGACAATGGCTGGCGGGTCTCGGGCGGCGGGACCTACCAGTTCACCAACGCCTGGTCGGCCCAGGCCGGCTACCACAACGAATTCGGCCCGGGCGCGGCCTCGAGCGGCTGGGACGGCAGCGTGACGTTCTCCCCGACCTCCCGATTCAACATCATGGGCTATGGCAGTTCGCTGGCGCGGCCGCTCGAGTACCGCTGGGATTACTCGGTGGTCCACATCTACGGCATGCAGGCCAGCGTCGTGGCGCGGGACAACGTGAGCGTGGCCTTCACCGCGGCCCGGTACAACGAGGACCGGCAGCGGCCGGATGCGGCATCCTTCGAGTGGGACCAGCTCCGGTTCGGCGCCAGGGTGATCGTCACCTTCAGCTCCGCGGACCGCATGCCGCTTCCCAAGGCGATCACCACCCGGCCGGCGGGGTACTGAGATGCGAAACATCCTCACCTCAGTCCTCCTGGCCCTGGTGTTGTCCGCCGTCCCGGCTTGGGCGCAGCAGACGGACACCTTCAACCACGCCAAGCACGCCAAGGTCTTCCCGACCTGCACGGCGTGTCACGCGAGCACGCCGGGCACCGGCGCGCCATCGATGCCGAGTGCCCAGGCGTGCGCGGCCTGCCACGACGGGACCGTCCAGCAGCGCGTCAACTGGAAGCCGCCGGCACCCGAGCCGAACAACCTGCGGTTCACCCACTCTCATCACGCCCGCGAGGTGAAGTCGAAGGCCGGTCGCGACTCCACCCTGGCCTGCCAGGCCTGTCACGCGCCCACCGGCAGCGGATGGATGACGGTGGAGCCGGCGGTGCTGCCGCAGTGCCTGAGCTGTCACGGCGTTCAGGGTCCGCACCTGGCCGTCGCCGATACCGCCTGCGCCACCTGCCACCTGACGCTGGCCCAGGCCACCGGGCTCACCACGGCCGACGTGAAGGGCTTCCCGAAGCCGCCGTCGCACGACGCGCCCGGATTCATGGGGGCGAGCGGCCACGGCGTCCTGGCCAAGCCGCCGGCCGGCAGCACCAAGTACGGGGTGTCGCCGAGCTGCGCCACCTGCCATGCCCGGGACTTCTGCATCACCTGTCACGTGAACGCCCCGGAGACGGCGACGATCCAGGCGCTGGCCGCCGATCCCCGGTCACTGGCCATTCCGGCGGCGCTCGAGGCCCCAGCGAGCCACGCGCAGGGCGGGTTCCTCGCGACGCACGGCAAGGACGCCAAGAAGAGCACCGCCTCCTGCCAGACCTGCCACACACAGCAGAGCTGCATGGCGTGCCACGTGAGCCCGCCCAAGCCCGTGACCGCGCTCTACGCCGCGGGCCCCGGCCGCGGCGCGGGCGCGCAGGTGGTGCGGAACCGTCCGGCGACGCACATGGCGGACTTCAGCGCCATCCACTCCCAGGTGGCGAACAGCAACCAGCAGAGCTGCCAGGGGTGCCACGTCCGGGCCCAGTGCCTCGATTGCCACCGCGGCACGCCGGAGCGCACGCCCCAGTACCACCCGCAGACCTTCCTGGCGCGGCACCCGGCGGCCGCCTACGCACGGGAGACCAACTGCGCCGACTGCCACAACTCGGCGGCCTTCTGCCAGAACTGCCACGTGCAGGCCGGACTCGGGAGCCCCAGGGGACCGCTGGTGTCCGGCTATCACGACGTCTGGCCCGGCTTCCTGCTCAACCACGGCCAGGCGGCCCGGCAGAACCTCGAGAGTTGCACCTCCTGTCACACCGAGAAGGACTGCATGACCTGCCACTCGGCGCTGTACGGCCGCGGCTTCAATCCGCACGGCCCGGGCTTCGACGCGGACAAGCTCCGCCAGAAGAACCCGCAGATGTGCACCGCCTGCCACGGCCTCCTGATTCCGGGAGCGAAGTGACCGGCTGACCAGCGGAGGGCCGGCCGACGGACGCAGAACGGCCCCGGGCGAGGATGCCCGGGGCCGTTCGTCCGTGCGGCGATCGGCGGGAACTACTTGATCAGGATCTTGTTCGCGATCGCCGCCGGAACCTTCGGAAGGTGGACGACCAGCACGCCGTCCTCGTAGGTGCCGGTGATCTTCTCCTGCACCACGTTCGCCGGGAGGCGGATCATCCGGCGGAACTCGCCCCACTCCCGCTCGGCGAGGAGATAGTGCTCTCCCTTGTCCGCCGTGGGGAACTCGCGGCGGCCGCTCAGGGTAAGGAGCGTGCCGGCGAGCGTGATGTCGAGATTCTCCCGGTGCGCGCCGGGCACGTCGAGACGGACGACATACTCCGCTTCCGTCTCGACCACGTCGAAGGACGGCATCCACGCGGTGGGCGCCGCCTCCGGCGCCCGGAACAGGGCCTCCGGGGCATACGCGCTGCCAAAGAACCGATCGAACACCTGGTCGATGTCGTCTCGGACCCTGGCCATGACAGGTGCGGCCTTGATGACTCTCATATTTCCTCCTTGGTGGGACCGTCCCCCACACTAACACCGGGGCGCTGAAGCGCCCGTGAAGGAGGGTTGAAATCATGGCCACGAAGCTCGCGCGGGGGTTCTGGCGGCTCGCCGACCCCAAGATCTCCCTCGCCTCCGCCGCCTCGATACTGCTCGGGGCGTCGGCCGCCGCCGTCGCGGGGCCGCTCTCGGCTGCCTGGCTGGCGGTGACGGCGCTCGGGATCTTCGCGGTGGAGGTGGCCAAGAACGCCTCCGGGGAGGTGTTCGACTGGGACTCCGGCACGGACCTCCGTGTTCGTCCCGAGGACCGGAGCCCGTTCTCCGGCGGCAAGCGGGTGCTGGTGGACGGCCTCCTCACCCGGGGACAAACCTGGGCGATCGCGATCGGCGGGTACCTGCTGGCCATCGCGGCCGGACTCGCCATCGTGCGCTGGCGGGAGGGCGGCGTCCTCTGGCTCGGCGTGGCGGGCATCGCCCTCGCGTTCTTCTATCACGCGCCGCCGCTTCGCCTCAGTTACCGCGGCCTCGGCGAGCTGGCCGTGGCCGCCTCCTACGGCCCGTTGGTCTGCGCCGGTACCTACCTGGTGCAGCGCGGATCAATACCGATCGAAGTCGTCCTGCTTGCCGTGCCCCTCGGCCTCCTGGTCGCGGGGTTCCTCTGGATCAACGAATTCCCCGACTATGCCGCCGATGCACAGTCAGGCAAGCGCACGCTTGTCGTGCGCCTGGGGCGCCGGAGAGCCGCGAACGGATTTGCGGCACTGGGAGTAGCCACGGGGGTGATTCTTGCGCTCCTGCCCGCCGCAGGGCTTCCACGGACCGTCTGGCTGGGCGGCATCGCGGCGCTCCGGTACTTCCCCGCCGCACGGGCCCTTCTCGCCACGCCGGAAGACACGGCCGCCATCGTCCCCGCCCAGGCGTTGACCCTGCAGGCCTTCCTGCTGTACGCCGTCGGCGCGAGCGCCGGCCTCCTGCTCGGCCGCTGAGCGGCGGAGGCAAGAAGGTTTCGCGGCGCATTCACGGTCGTTTCACCCCCTCCGCGCTATTCTTGTCTCGCACCATCCACCAGGGGGCCATATGAAACTCACCAAGATGAACCCGATCCTCGGCAACGTGGAGAAGATCGACCGTCTGTTCGATCCTTTCCTCACGGGGCCGCTCTTCCCCGAGCTCATGGTCAAGGGCTTCGAGGGCAACTGGGTGCCGACGCTCGACCTGGCCGAGAACGACGCGGCCTTCACGGTCCAGCTCGAGGTGCCCGGGATGCCGAAGGAGAACTTGGACGTGAAACTCACCGGAGAAATTCTGACGATCTCCGGCCATCGCGAGTATGCCAAGGAAGTTCCCGGCGAGAACTTCCTCTATCGGGAGCGGGAAGCGGGCAAGTTCGTCCGCACACTCCGGCTGCCGGCGCCCGTGGTGGAGGGGAAGATCGAGGCGCACTACGCCGACGGCGTGCTCAAGGTGACGCTGCCGAAGGCCGCACCGCAGGTGCGGAGCAAGATCACGATCAAGTAGCGTGATTCGCGCCTCGATGGACGAACGGCCCCGGGCAGCACGCCCGGGGCCGTTCTGCGCCGTTCTGTCTATCCCTCGTAGCGCGCCCAGGCGAGGGCGGCATGCACCGCCCGCTGCCATCCGGCGCGGCGCGCGGCGCGATCAGGAATGGTCGAGAGCGGCTCGAACCGGTCGAAGCGGCGTCCCTCCAGGAAGGCCTCCGGTCCGCTCCAGACCCCGAGGGTAATCCCGGCGAGCCCCGCCGCGCCGAGCGCGGTCGTCTCGATCATGTCGGGCCGCTCGACGGGCCGCCCCAGGACGTCGGCCAGGAACTGCATCAGCCAGCCGTTGGCGCTGGCCCCCCCGTCCACGCGCAGGGCCTCGGCGTCGAGGCCGGCGTCCTCCGTCATGAGTTCCACCAGTTCGGCGCTGCTGAAGGCCATCGCCTCGAGCGCGGCCCGCACCAGCTGGGCACGGGTGGTGCCGCGGGTGAGCCCGGTGATCGTGCCCCGGGCCTGCGCCTCCCAGTGCGGCGAGCCCAGCCCGACGAAGGCGGGGACGAAGTACACGCCGCCGGTGTCGGCCACGCTCCGGGCCAGCGCCTCGGTCTCGTCGGCGCGAGCCACGAGCCCGAGCCCGTCGCGCAGCCACTGCACCGCCGCACCGGCGATGAACACGCTGCCCTCGAGGGCGTACGCCGGTTCGCCGGCGGGACCGCAGGCGGCGGTGGCGAGCAGGCCGTGCGTCGAGTGCGCGCGTCGCGCGCCGGTGTGCATCAGGAGAAAGGTGCCGGTCCCGTACGTGTTCTTGGCGCTGCCGGCGTGGACGCAGCCCTGCCCGAAGAGCGCCGCCTGCTGGTCGCCCGCGATTCCGGCGATGGGGAGTTCGCGGCCGAAATGTTCAATGCGGCAGGTGCCCACCACGCCGCCCGAGGGCACGATCCCCGGCAAGACGAGCGGGGACACTCCGAACAGCGACAGCAGCTCCGGATCCCACGCCCTGGCGGCCAGGTCATAGAGCATGGTGCGGGAGGCGTTGGTGTGGTCGGTCACGTGAGCCGAGCCGCCGGTCAACCGAGCCACCAGCCAGCTGTCCACGGTGCCGGCGGCCAGTTCGCCGCGTTCCGCGCGGCGGCGGACTTCACGGTCCGCCAGCAGCAGCTCGAGCTTGGTGGCGGAGAAGTACGGGTCGGGCACCAGCCCGGTACGCTCCTGCAGCATCTCGGTGAGGCCCTGCGCCCGCAATTCCGCGCATCGCTCGGCAGTGCGCCGGTCCTGCCAGACGATGGCCCGGCCAAGCGGGGCCAGGGTGCGGCGGTCCCAGAGCACGATCGTCTCGCGCTGATTGGTGATCCCGAGGCCCACCGGGTGCTCGCCCGCCTGCGCGATCGCGGCGCGCCCGGCTTCGAGCGCCGTCCGGAAGAGGTCTTCGGCGTCGTGTTCCACCCACCCCGGTTCGGGGAAATGCTGCGGCACCTCCCGGTAGCCGCGGCCGAGGATCGAGCCGTCCTGATGAACGACCAGCGCCGTGGTGCCGGTGGTTCCCTGGTCGATGGCGAGGATGGAAGGCATGGGAGAGGCGGGGAAGCGGGGCAGCGGGTCAGTGCGAGCACGGACCGGGCGGCTGGCCCCGGTCGACGGGACAACAACACGCCGCCGACGATGAGTGCGGCGCCGCCGACCTGGATCGGGCGGGGATGCTCGCCAAGGAGCGGCCAGGCCACCAGCATCGCCACCAGCGGGATCGCGGAGTTGAAGATGGCCGTGCGGGCGCTCCCCACGACGCGCACGCCGTTGTTCCACATCACGTAGGCCACCACGATGGCCAGCAGCGTGGAGTAGGCGACGCCGGTCCACGCCCGACCGCTCAAGCTCCCCCAGTCCAGCGTCCGGAGATCGCCGCCCCCGAGGAGAAGGAGTCCCGGCGCCCCGGTGAGCATGGTGAGCGCGGTCAGCCGCAGGGTCGAGATCGGAACCCTGAGCGCGCGCACCCCCAGGGTGAAGACCGCCCAGCAGAGCACGGCGCCGAACACGGCGGCGTCTCCGACGAGCCGGTCGAACCCCAGGGCGGCTCCCTTCCCCGCCAGGATCAGCGTCACGCCCGAAAACCCCAGCAGTCCCCCCGTCACCACCGGCCGCCGGAGCGCCTCGATGCCGGTCGCCGCGCCCAGGAACGCCACGATGAGCGGTGTCGTCGCGACAATGAGCGAGGCGTTGGCCACGGAGGTGTGCTCCAGCCCGTACATGAAGAACGCCTGGTACAGGGTGTTGCTCAGTACACCCATCCAGACGAGCGGCCACCAGGCCGCGCGCGGGGCACCGATGGACCCCTCACGCCACTGCAACACCGCCAGCAGGATGACGGTGGCCATTGCGAACCGGAGTCCCGCGAACGCCAGCCCCGGCATCTCGCCGAGCGCCATCTTCATGAAGCTGAAATTGGCGCCCCAGATCAACACCACGGCCAGCATCGCCACTTCGGCGCGTGCCACCCGGCGCGCATCGGTCACGCCGGGCAGCCGGCGCGAGCATTCCGGGACGAGGTCCTGCGAGGGGGCATCGGGTGCGTCATGGCATTAAGATGTCATTGTCCCTGGAGGATGGCCACCGACCCTCAACCCCACCCGCCTCATGACCTACCAGACGCTGCTCTTCGAGGTGCGCGACGGCGTCGCCGTCGTCACCGTCAACCGCCCCGACAAGCTGAACGCCCTCAACGATGCCGTCATCGCCGATCTCGACCGGGCCGTGACCCGGATCGAGAACGACGAGGCGATCCGGGGCGTGATCCTCACCGGCGCCGGCCCCAAGGCGTTCGTGGCGGGTGCCGACATCGGCGAGCTGTCCACCCAGACCCCCATCACCGGCAAGGCGCGCGCGATGCGCGGCCAGGCCGTCTTTCGCCGGCTCGAACGGTGCGGCAAGCCGGTCATCGCCGCGGTCAACGGATTCGCGCTCGGCGGTGGCTGCGAGCTGGCGATGGCCTGCCATCTCCGGGTGGCCAGCGAGAACGCCAAGTTCGGCCAGCCGGAGGTGAAGCTCGGCATCGGACCCGGCTACGGCGGCACCGTGCGGCTGCCGCGGCTGGTCGGGAAGGGCCGTGCCCTCGACCTGCTGCTCACCGCCCGAATGGTCGGCGCCGAGGAGGCGCTGCAAATGGGGCTCGCGAACCGGGTGGTTCCCGCCGACAAGCTGATGGCCGAGGCGGAGGCACTGCTCCGTGGCATTCTGGCCAACGGCCCGCTCGCCGTCCGGCTCTGCATCGAGGCCGTGGACGCCGGGCTGGAAATGAGCATGGACGAGGCGCACATTCTCGAGGCGAATCACTTCGGGCTGCTGGCCTCCACCGAGGACATGCGCGAGGGGATGGGCGCCTTCCTGGAGAAGCGGACGGCGGCCTTCCGCGGACGCTGACCGGGTCCCGTTTCGCCCTGCAATTCGGCCCCCGATCCGTCTATTTTTCAGCGATGGATCGGGTGCCTCCTCTCCTTCGGCCCGGCCGGAAACAGGCGGGTCAGTAGTGCACCTCGATCAGATCGTCCTGCGGGGATTCCGGAATCTTCGCGACCTCGACTTGGCCCTCCCCCGAGAAGGGGTGGTTCTGCTGGGTCCGAACGCCCAGGGCAAGACGAACTTCCTCGAGGGGCTCGGCTATCCCGTGCTCTTCCGGGCGTTGCGAGGTGCGGCCGACGCGGAGGTGGCGGGGTTCGGGGGCCCGGGATTTCGGCTCGAGGCGTCGTTCGACGACGGCGACGCGCACTCGCACGGCCGAGGTGACCTACACCGCCCTCCATCGGCGCAAGCAGATTTCGCTCGACGGCGCGCCGGTGGCGCGCCTCTCCGACGCGGTCGGGGCGTGGGTGGCGGTGGCCTTCCTCCCTCGGGACGTGGCCCTCGCGGGGGGGCCGGCCTCCGAGCGCCGCCTGTACCTGGACCGGATGCTCTCGCTGGCGTCGGGCGACTACCTCCGTGCGCTGGCGCGCTACCGGGCGGCGCTGGCCCAGCGGAACGCAGCCCTCAGGCAGGGGCAGGAGCCGATGGCGAGGGCGTTCGATGCGCCGCTCGCCGAGGCGGGGGCTGAAGTCACCGCCCTGCGGCTCCGGTGGATTGCCGGCGCCGCACGCCGCTTCCCGGAGGGATTCGCCGCGCTGGGAGAGCCCCGCCCTGCGGGCCTAGCGTACCGCACCGATGCCGCGCTCGCGGACCCTGCCGGGTGGGCCGACGCCCTCCAGCGGTCGCGGGGCCGTGACGTGGGCCGCGGCATGACGACCATCGGCCCGCACCGGGACGATCTGCTGATCACGGTGGACGGCCGGTCGCTCCGGGAGTACGGATCCACGGGACAGTTGCGGAGCGCGGCCGTGGCACTCCGGCTGCTGGAGCTGACCACGATCGAGGAGGCGCGCGGCGTACCGCCGGCGCTGCTGCTCGACGACGTCTTCGCCGAACTGGACGCGGAGCGGCAGGCGCGGCTGGCGGAGCGCCTGCTTGCCGAGGGAACGCGCCAGGTGTTCATCACGGCGCCGCGGCGGGACGAGTTGCCGAAGGGCCTGGCGTTGCCGGTCTGGTCGGTGTCGCAGGGCGTCGTGCAGGCCACTTCCTGAGATTCGGGGCGCAGTCCGTGACCGCCAAACGACCCCTGACACCGCTCGCGAAGGCGCTGGAGGAGTACCTCGCTTCCTCCGGGCTCGGCCGCGGCGTGGAACGGGCGGAAGTGGTGCACCGCTGGCCGGACCTGGTGGGGCCACAGATCGCGGCCGTCACGCAGGCCGAGTCGGTGTCGGCCGACGGCGTGCTCCGGGTGCGGGTCGCGACCGCGCCGTGGGCCAGCGAGCTCAGCCTGATGACACCGCGGATCCTCGCCCGCGTCAACGCGGGGCGGCAGGGCCGCATTACGCATATCCGATGGATCGCCGGTCCGCTGGACCGGCCCACCCTGTAACAGGCTTCAGACCCATGGCAGAAGACACACCAGCGGGACCGAAGGGCCAGGACTACGGCGCGGGCTCCATCCAGGTCCTCAAGGGACTGGAGGCGGTGCGCAAACGGCCCGCGATGTACATCGGGTCCACGGGCGAGAACGGCCTCCACCACCTGGTCTACGAGATCGTGGACAACTCGATCGACGAGGCCCTGGCCGGCTACTGCGACCAGGTCTCGGTGACGATCAAGAAGGACAACGTGGTGTCCGTGACCGACAACGGCCGCGGCATTCCGGTGGACATCCATCCCACGGAGAAGATCCCCGGGGTGGAGCTGGCCCTCACGGTGCTCCATGCCGGCGGCAAGTTCGACAAGTCCACGTACAAGGTGTCCGGCGGGTTGCACGGCGTCGGCGTGTCGGTCGTCAACGCCCTCTCCGAACGCCTGGAAGTGGTGGTGGACCGGGACGGCGGGCGCCACCACATGGCGTTCGCGCGCGGCCGCACCACCAAGGCGCTCAGCGTGCTCGGGAAGGCCAAGGGGACAGGCACCACCGTCACCTTCAAGCCCGATCCCGAGATCTTCTCGGTCCTCGAGTTCAGCTACTCGACGCTGGCCGACCGGCTCCGCCAGCTCTCCTTCCTGAACAAGGGCATCACCATCACCCTCCGGGACGAGCGGAAGGAGGAGGTGCGGGAGGAGAAGTTCTTCGCCAAGGGCGGCCTCATCCAGTTCGTGGAGTGGCTCAACCGGAACAAGAAGCCGCTCCACCCCAAGCCGATCGCCTTCACGGCCACGAAGGACGACGTCGAGGTGGACGTGGCCCTCCAGTACGAGGACGGCTACAACGAGAACACCTTCACGTTCGTCAACAACATCAACACGCACGAGGGCGGCACCCACCTGACGGGCTTCAAGTCCGCCCTCACCCGCACCGTCAACGAGGCCGCCAAGCGCCTCGGAGCGCTGAAGAAGGCCGACTTCACCCTCTCCGGCGACGACGTGCGCGAGGGGCTGACCTGCGTGCTCCACGTGAAGGTCAAGGAGCCGCAGTTCGAGGGGCAGACCAAGACCAAGCTCGGGAACGGCGAGGTCGAGGGCATCGTCCGGCAGGTCATCAACGAGCACCTCGGCAGCTACCTCGAGGAGCATCCACCGGTGGTGCGCGCCATCCTCGACAAGGCGGTGAGTGCGGCCCTCGCGCGCGAAGCGGCGCGGAAGGCGCGGGACCTGGTCCGGAAGAAGTCGGGGCTCGAAAACGCCGTGCTCCCCGGCAAGCTGGCCGACTGTTCGCTCGACGACCCCGCGCTCTGCGAGATCTACCTCGTCGAGGGCGACTCGGCCGGTGGCAGCGCCAAGCAGGGGCGCAACCGGGCCTTCCAGGCCATCCTGCCGCTCCGCGGCAAGATCCTGAACGTGGAGCGGGCCCGCATCGACAAGATCCTCAACAACGAGGAAATCCGGTCGATGATCACCGCCATCGGGGCCGGCGTCGGCGTGGAGGAGTTCAAGCTGGAGGACGTCCGGTACCACAAGATCATCCTGATGACCGACGCCGACGTGGACGGCGCGCACATCCGGACGCTCCTGCTCACCTTCTTCTTCCGGCAGATGCCCCAGCTGATCGACGCCGGGTACGTGTACATCGCGCAGCCGCCGCTCTACCGGGTGGCCAAGGGGAAGGAAGAGTACTACGCCTACAACGAGGCCGAGCGCGACGAGTACGCCAAGCGCCTCGGCGCGGGCGACGGCAAGACCAACATCATGATCCAGCGCTACAAGGGCCTCGGCGAGATGAACCCCGAGCAGCTCTGGAACACCACGATGGACCCCGAGAAGCGCACCGTCCTGCGGGTCACGCTGGAGGACGCGGTCGAGGCGTCCAACCTGTTCGAGGAGTTGATGGGAGACGAGGTGGAGCCGCGCCGGCTCTTCATCGAGCGGAACGCCCACTACGTGACGAACCTCGACGTCTGACCGTCGTCAGGCCGGGATCGAAAGACGCTCCTCGCGCACGACGCGGGGGGCGTCTTCGATTTCGCAGACCTCCCGGTAGCTTGCATCGAGCCTGTCGAGCTCGGATTCCCACGACAGCCCCTCGGCAGTGGCCCGGGCCCCCGAGGCCAGCCGCCCGCGCAGGTCGGGCGAACGCACCAGCGCGATGATGGCGCGGGCCATCGCGGCCGTGTCGCCGGGCGCGTACGCCAGGCCGTTGGCTCCGTCCCTCAGGTGGTCGGCCACGCCGCCCACCGGCGCGGCGATCACCGGCAGGCCGCTCGCCATGGCCTCGAGGATCACCAGCCCGAGCGTCTCGGTATGGGAGGAGAAGAGAAACGCGTCGGCGCTCGCGTAGAGCGTCGGCAACATCGCCTGGCGGTCCAGGTTGCCGAGAAAGCTGACTCCGTCGGGCGCCATGGCGCGGAGCGTCGCCTCGCGCGGCCCGACCCCGGCGATGACGAGCCGCAGCTCGCGCTCCGGAGCCAGCGCCGCGCGGGCGGCCTTGAACCCCTGGAGGATCCGTTCCACTCCCTTTTCCGCCGCCAGCCGGCCGACATGCAGGAGGAGGAACGGGGCTTCTCCCCCGTATGACTCGCGGAGCATCGCGCTGCGATGCCGGGGATGGTACAGCTCCACATCCACCCCTCGCCCCCACACCTCGACGTCCGCCACCTCGAGCGCCCCAAGTTCGTCGCGAGCCAGCAGCCCCGGTGTGAACACCCGCCGGCTGCGCCGGTGGAACCGCCCGATGTACCGGCGCACCGACTCGCGAAGCCAAGGCGCGCCGTAGGCGTCCGCGTATCGCGAAAAGTCGGTGTGGTACGACGATACGACGGGGATCCCGCGTCGCATCGCGGTGTGCTGGCCGAGCCGACCGATCATGAATTCGGTGGCGACATGGACGATGTCCGGATCGAACGACGTGATCGCGTCGCCGATCCGCCGCCACGCGGGGGCAGCCAATCGGATGTCCGGATAGGGCGGCAGGGGGACGCTGGAGATCGCGGTCATGCTGGCTGCCCTGAGCGATCGCAGTTGTGCCGCAAACGGGTCAAGCGCAGCCGGCGGATATTTCGGGCCGATCACGGCCACCTCCCACCCGCGCGCCAACATGCCGGCGACGGACAGCGCCGTCACCACGGAGACGCCGTTGACCTGGGGCGGAAAGGTGTCGGTACAATAGAGGACGCGGGGGGGGCGGGGAGAGGAGTGCATTGGATGCAAAGCTGAACGTGACATGTGACGATCCGACCCTCGGCGCGTCACGTTTGTGTCAAGCAGCGGATTCCGCCGTCTAGACCTCCCCGAGACATTCCCGAAGCCTGATGGTGACCACTCGCCCCCAGATTGACGGTCGATCCACCGAGGCCCCCCTCGACCCCGGAGATCCACATGCAGCGACCGTACGGCATTGACCGCGTGATCATGGTAATCCTCGACGGCCTCCGGGCCGACGCGATCCCGCTCTTCCCCCTTCCCCACCTGCTTCGACTCGCGCGGAACAGCGCCTACACGCTGGCCGGCAGGACGGTGCAACCAAGCATCACGGCGTCCGCACTCACATCGCTGCTCACCGGGGTAACGCCGCGCGTGCACGGAGTGGAAAGCGAGCAGATCGCCGTGCATCGGCCACGGGGCTCACTCACCCCGCTGCCGGAAGTGCTGGCCCGTCACGGTCTCGGGCTTCGGGCCTTTCGCGGTGCACTCCCGCCACTCACCGTCGGTGTCGCCACTCGAATCACCGAACGCCTGGGCATTGAGGCCAGGTTCGAGGGGCAACGCGCCGTGGAGGTCCTGGCCGCGGCCACCCCGACGCTGTCGGGACGCACACCGGGGGTCGTCGTCTTGCATTGGCTGGACGCCGATCGCGCGGGACATGCGAGCGGCTGGGGCTCGCCCGACTACGTCAGGGCGGCGAAGCACCTGGATGAGGCGCTTGGTCAGCTGGTGGAGAGCGAAGCAGTGCTGGAGGACCCGGCGACGCTACTGATCGCGTTCGCCGACCACGGCGGGGGCGGGGCCGCGGCCAAGGACCACAACAGCCCGCACCCCCTCGATGTCACCATCCCGATCATTCTCGCGGGCGGGCAGGTGCTGCCGGGAGTCCTGGGGGACGGCGCCTCGCTGCTCGACATCCCGGCGACGGCCGCTTGGGCGCTTGGCGTGCCGCGCCCGGCGCAATGGTCGGGACGGCCGCTGGTCGAGGCCTTCCAGCTTGCGCGCGCCGCCGCGCGGGCGGCATGACCCTCGTTCCCCGCCTGATCGGGCAACTCGCGGCGCAAGATCGATGGCTCTACGCTCGATGGTCGCTTCGAGGTGATTCTGCCCTGGCGCTCCGGCGAGGGTGGCTGTTCGTAACGCACGCGGGGGGAGCCACCGCGACGATCACGGCGGTGCTGATTCCGCTCGTGCTCACGCCCTGGCCTCGCACCGACAGCTGGCGCGCGGCATTGAGTCTTTCTGTTTCGCACCTGGTCGTCCAACTGATCAAGCGCTTCGTATGCCGCCCTCGCCCGGATGGGCCGGTCGGCATTTCCATCCCCGACCGATTCTCGTTTCCCTCCGGCCATGCGACCGCCAGCCTGGCCGTCGCGCTGGCGTACGCGGCAGCCTTCCCCTCGATCACGGTCCCGCTGATCGCCTTCGGACTCGTCGTCGGCTGGAGCCGGGTGGCGCTCGGCGTGCACTACCCCGGCGACGTGCTCGCCGGTCAGTTCATCGCGACGCTGACCGTTCTCGCAGTCACTCTGCTGACCTAGTTCCCGACCCGCTCCTCAGACCCGCAGGTGGTCCGCCCGCCAGTGGGTGACCAGCTGCTTGATGGCGTCCCCATCGGTGATCTTCTCGTCGAGGACCCGCCGGGCCAGCGCCAGGAGCTCGCCGTCCGAGGCAAAGCGCAGCGCGATCAGCTGCTCGGTCGTGAATTCCGGGATGCGGGCCTTCAGGTCCGGCGCGAGGAGCTCTCCCATCCGGAGGCGCTCCTCCAGCCTGATGATCCGGTCCTGGACCGTCACCGCGAACGCCCGCATGTACCAGAAGATGAAGATGAGGCTCACGGCAATCAGCAGGCCGAAGAGCGACGGCCAGCGCGGGAAACGTACCACGAGGACGATCGCCCAGACCAGCACCACGAAGAGCAGGGTCGCGAGCACGATGTGATACCCCGGCACGTACCGGGCATGGCTGGTCATGGATTGCGGCTTGGTGCTGGACATTCGACCCTCACGAAGGAGTGGAGGACGGCGATCGAAATGGGCTACCGGGCGAGGGCCTGCGCCCCCGCGGCGGTGACGCGATGGGACACCAGTGGCAGGGGCCGCGGCGCGCCCTCGTCGATCCGGATGGCCTCTGCGAGCGCGGAGGTGCCGGCGGCCAGCCCGGCGTCGTCCCGGGCGTAGATCGTGGCGAGCGGCTGGCCGGCATCGACGCGGTCGCCCGGCCGGGCCGTGATCACGAACCCGACCGTCGGGTCCACCGTGTCCTCCACCCGAGTGCGGCCGCCGCCCATTGCGATCACGCCGTGGCCCACCGGTCGCGGAAGGACCGCCGTGACGACACCCGCCCGGGGCGCCGTGTACACCGCCGCGGCCGGAGCTTGCGGGAGGAGCGCCGGATCTTCCGCCACCGCGGGGTTCCCGCCCTGCGCCTCGATGATCTCGGCGAACTTCTGCAGCGCATCTCCCGAGGAGATGGTCGCCTCGAGCCGGGCCCGGGCCGCGGCGGCGCCGGGCTCCGTGCCGGCGGCGAGGAGCATCTCGACCGCGAGCGCGTAGGTGACCTCCATCAGGTCGTTCGGGCCCTCGCCGCGGAGCGCCAGGAGGCATTCCTCCACCTCGAGCGCGTTGCCGCAGGCGTGGCCCAAGGGGCGGTCCATGGCGGTCAGGAGCGCCACCGTCCGCACGCCGTGGGCCTCGCCCAGCCCGATCATCGTCCGGGCCAGTTCGAGTGCCTGCGATTCGTCCGGCAGGAAGGCGCCGCTCCCCGTCTTGACGTCCAGCACCAGCGCATCGAGGCCTTCGGCCAGCTTCTTCGACATGATGCTCGCCGCGATGAGCGGCACGGACGGCACCGTCCCGGTCACGTCCCGGAGGGCGTAGAGCCGCCGGTCGATCGGGGCGATCTCCGGCGTCTGCCCGAAGAGCGCACAGCCCATCTGGCGCACCTGCAGCTCCGCGCTTCGGAGCGGAAGCTGGGTCGAGAACCCCGGAATGGACTCCAGCTTGTCGAGCGTGCCCCCGGTGTGCCCCAGCCCGCGGCCCGACATCATCGGCACCGCCACGCCGCAGCAGGCGACCATCGGAGCCAGGATCAGCGAGGTCTTGTCGCCGACGCCCCCAGTCGAGTGCTTGTCCACGCGCGGCACGGTCCAGCCGTCGAACCGGAGCCGGTCGCCCGACTCGAGCATCGCCGCCGTGAGTTCCGCAAGTTCCTCGGCGCTGAGGCCCCGCCAGACGACCGCCATCAGGAGCGCCGCCATCTGGTAGTCGGGTACGTCACCGGCCCCGTAGGCGCGGATGAGGGCGGCCCATTCCCCGGCGGAAAGTGAGGAGCCGTCTCGCTTGCGTTCGATGAGCGATGGAACCACCATTAAGGGCATCCTCCCAAGCCGTTCGACCCCCGCCCATGGAGATTTCGTGCGCCTGATCCCCACCGCGATCCTCGCGATGCTGATCGCCGGGCCAGCCGCGGCGCAGTCCGTCCCCGACCTCGTCGCCCGCGGCGTCACCGCCACGGACGCCCGGGACGTGACGCTGGGGCTCCGCGACTTCCAGGCGGCGCTCGCCATCGACTCGACGAGTTACGAAGCCAACTGGCGGGCGTCCGTGGCGGCGGTCGACATCGGCAAGCAGACCGCCGACAGCATCCCCGACCCCGCCCGGGATTCGCTCTACAAACTCGCGGAAAGGTATGCCACCCGGGCCGTGGCCGCGAACCCCGAGGGCGCCGACGGCTACTTCGCGCTGGCCAACGCCATCGGCCGGACATCGCTGACCCTTGGCAAGAAGGAGCGGGTCCGGCGGGCGGCGGACATCCGCAACGCGGCGCTCCGCGCCATCGAGCTCAACCCCCGGCAGGACGGCGCCTTTCACGTGATGGGCCGCTGGAACGCCGAGATCATGCGACTCTCCAGCTTCCAGCGCTTCTTCGCCAAGAGCTTCCTGGGCGGGGCGGTGTTCAACCAGGCCTCCTGGGACAACGCCGTGGCGTACATGAGGAAGGCCATCGAGACCCGCCCGGAGTTCATTTACCATCATCTCGACCTGGCGCGGATCTACGTCGACATCGACCAGTGGTCTGCGGCCCGGACACAGTTGCAAGCCATCCCGGCGCTCCCGCTGATCGACGTCATGGATCCCGAGTACAAGCGCGAGGCCGCCGCCCTGCTTCAATCCATCGCGAACAAGCACTGACAGGACCGCCGACCATGATCCAAGCCACCGGCAGCACCCACGAGGAACTCGAGCGGCTTTCCGCCCGGGTCCAGTCGCTCGAACACGAGCGCCGGCACCTGCTGGCCGTCATCGAGATCCTCGAGGAAGTCGGCGGGTCGCTGCACTTCGGGGACATCGTCCAGTCGATCGCGAAGCGGCTCGGCGAGGCCTTCGGCCTCGACCGGTGCGCCATCTACCTGTCGGAACGCGGCGGCCAGACGGTCCGGCTGGTCGCGAGCTTCGAAGACCCCAGCATCCGGAACTACGTGGTGGACCTCGACCGCTATCCGGAGCTCAAGCGCGCCATCCACTCGGGGCAGACCGTCTTCATCCCGGACGCCGTCAACGACCCGACGCTGCGCCACGTCCGCGGTGCGCTGACCCACCGCCGCGTGAAGTCCATCACCGTCGTCCCGATCACCTGGAGGGGGACGCCGATCGGCGCCATCTTCCTCCGGACCTTCCGCGACGGCCCGAGCTTTTCCGACGTGGACGTGAAGTTCTGCCAGGTGGTGGCCAGCCTGACCGCCAAGGCCCTGCGCAACGCCCACCGATTCGAGCGGTTGCAGGCGCGCCGTGGCGAGGAAGGCGTCGGGCGCATCGAGGACCGCGAACGGGTCGCCCTCCTCGGCTTCATCCGCCGCCTGCTCGAGGCGTACGCGCAGAAGGAGGGCCCGTGGGAAGAGGGCCAGCTGGGGCGGGCCACCGCCGAAGAGCTGGACCGCCTCGTCGGCGTCGCCAGGACGGTGCTGGCGCAGGAGGCCGCCGGGCGGTGACCCCCGCGGACCGCGCCGCCGAGCTCCGCCGGCTGATCGACCGCGCCAACATCGCCTATTACGTGCACGACGCGCCCGAGATTTCGGACGCGGAATACGACCGGCTGTTCCGGGAGCTCCGCAGCCTCGAGACGGCCCACCCCGACCTGGTCGCCCCGGACAGCCCCACCCAGCGGATCGGCGCCGAGCCGGCGACCGCCCTCCGGAAGCACACCCACCTTCGTCCCATGCTCTCCCTCGCCAACGCGTTCAGCGCGGAGGAACTCGCCGCGTGGGAGGACCGGAACGCACGGCTGAACGCCGATGCCCGGCATGGCGGGTACACGACCGAGATGAAGATCGACGGCGCCGCGGTGAACCTGACCTACGCCAAGGGTCAGTTCGTCACCGGGGCCACCCGCGGCAACGGGACGGTCGGCGAGGACGTGACCGCCAACCTCCGGACCATTCCGGGCCTTCCCCTCGTGCTGAAAGGCCGGGGACATCCGCCCCTGATGGAGGTTCGGGGCGAGGTCTATTTCTCCGCCAAGGCCTTCCAGCGCCTCAACGCGGACCGGGAGGAGGCCGGCGACCCGCCGTTCGCCAACCCGCGCAACGCCGCCGCCGGCAGCCTGCGCCAGCTGGACGCCCGCATCACGCGGAGCCGCCGCCTCGGCATCTTCGCCTTCCACATCGAAGTCATCGAGGGAGCGCTCGCCGCGGAGGCGCAGTGGGAGGTGCTCGACCTGCTCGAGGCGTGGGGATTCCCCGTCGCGCCGCACCGGGGCCGGCATCCCGATCTCGCGGCGGTCCAGGAAGCCATTCCCCGCTACGAGGAGCAGCTGGGATCCCTGCCCTTCGAGGCCGACGGCGTGGTGGTCAAGATCGACCGGCTGACGTTGCACGACGACCTCGGCGTCGTCGGCGGCCGGGAGCCGCGCTGGGCGGTGGCCAGGAAGTTCGCGCCGGAAGTGGCGGTGACCCGTCTCCTGGAGATCCGCGTCAACGTCGGCCGCACCGGCGCCCTCACGCCCTACGCCGTGCTCGAGCCGGTGGAGGTCGGCGGCGTCACCGTGAGCACCGCCACGCTGCACAACGACGAGATCATCGCGCAGAAGGACATCCGGGAAGGTGACTGGGTGGAGGTGGTCCGGGCTGGCGAGGTGATCCCGCAGGTGCTCGGCCCCCTGCGGGAGCGGCGGGACGGCAGTGAAAAGCCCTTCGTGATGCCCAGGACCTGCCCGGCGTGCGGCACGCCGGTGGAGCGCCCGGCGGACGAAGTGATCCGGTACTGCCCGAACGTCTCGTGCGCCGGGCGTATCCTGGAGGGGATCGTGCACTTCGCCTCGCGCGAGGCAATGGACATCCGCGGGCTGGGCTACGAGCGGGTGCGCCAGCTGCTCGACGAGAAACTGATCGGAAACGTCGCTGACCTCTACGAACTCGAGGCCGGGCGGCTGGAGACACTCGACCGGTTCGGCGAGCAGTCGGCCGGGCAACTGGTCCGCGCCATCGCCGAGTCGAAGCAGCGCCCGCTCTCGACGCTCCTGTTCGGGCTGGGCATCCGCCACGTCGGGAAGAACGTGGCGGTGCTGCTGGCGCGGCGGTTCGGCTCGATGGCGGCGCTCCGGAACGCCTCCGCGGAGGAGATCAACGCCGTCCCGGGCGTCGGGCCGATCATCGCCGAGGCGGTGCACGAATTCTTCCGCACTGCGCGGAACCGTCACCTCATTGAACGACTCGAGTCGCTCGGGCTCACCATGGAGGAGGCGGAGTCGGCGCCGGCCGATGGACCGCTGACCGGAATGACCGTCGTGCTGACGGGCACCCTGCCCACGCTCAGCCGCGCGGAGGCGACCGCGCTCGTCGAACGGGCGGGCGGTCACGTGTCCGGCACCGTGACCAAGAAGACCGCCCTGGTCGTGGCCGGGGAGGAAGCCGGCAGCAAGCTCGAGAAGGCCACCACCCTTGGCATCCCCGTCATCGACGAGGCGGAGCTCTTGCGCCGCATCGGCCAGCGCCCGTAATCTTCCGGCGAGGAGAATCCCATGACCAGCCCCGCCCCGTTTTCCCAGTACCAGTGCCTCGGCCTCGGCCGCCGCGCCCTGCACCAGTTGCGCGCCAGCCTCGAGCGCGACCGCGGCGTCCAGACCGCCGCGCTGCTCCAGGAAGCCGGCGTGGCCGGTGGCGAGGGGCTGTATTCGGCGTTCGCGGCCTGGCTCCAGGGCGCCTACGGAGTCGTGCAGCCGGGCGACCTCGACGCGACCTACCTGCCGGAAGCGCTCCGCGGATTCTTCGGGGATTACGGGTGGGGCACCCTGACGGTGACCGAGCTGGCGAACGCCGTGCTCGCCTTCGACAGCGACGACTGGGCCGAAGCGGCCCCCGAGCAGGGAAGCTCCTATCCGGCCTGCCACCTGACCAGCGGCCTCCTCGCCGACTTCATGGGCAGGCTGGCACAGGGGCCGGTGGCGGTGATGGAGGTGGAGTGCCGCACACGGGGAGACGCGCGGTGCCGCTTCCTCGTCGGGGCACCGGATTCCCTCTCGGTGCTCTACGACCGGATGTCGCGCGGCCTGACCTACACCGAGGCGCTCGGGGCACCTGCCCCGAACGCCTCCTGATCCACGACCGACTAGGGCTGCTTCCGCAGGGCAACGTCGCCGGACGCCGTCTCGATGGTGATCCGGCCCTTCCCGTCACCGATCGTCCCCTTCAATCCGTCGTGCCCCTGCCGCGTCACCTGGAGCGGGAACTGGGTGTCGATGTCGCCGCTGGTGGTCTCGATGTCCACCTGGGCGCCGAGAGACGCCGGTGCCGTGAGTTCCACGTCTCCTGAGCCGGTATCGACCGACAGCTCGTCGAGGTCGGAGGTGATGCCGAGGCGAATGTCGCCGTTTCCGGTGTCCACGTTCACGACCCTGACGGAGGCCGCCGAGACGATCACGTCGCCCGACCCGGTGTCCACCTTGAGCTGCGTCGCGGTCAGTCCGGACACCCGCACGTCACCGGAGCCGGTGTCCAGCGCGATCGCATCGGTCTTCACGTCCGTGAGGAGGATATCGCCCGAGCCGGTATCGACGCTCAGGGGACCGTCGTGTCCGCGCAGCGTCACGTCCCCAGACCCGGAATCCAGCGTCAGCGAGCCGCGCGTGCCGCTGGTCTCGATGTCCCCGCTCGCCGTCTGCGCCGAGATCGTTCCGTTCACGTTCGTCAGGGTGACCTTCCCGACGCCCACGTTGAGATTGGCCCGGGCCCCTTCCGGCAGCATCAGCCGCACATCCGCCCACGCCTCGAGTCCGGTGCCGCGCCCGGTGACCTTGACACGGCGGCCGCCGTGCTCGTCGCCAAAGGTGCCGTCCTCGTTGACATCGAGGGAAGTCTCCGAATTGGAGCCCATCGCCGGGTACACGAACCGCGTACCGGGGTACACGATGCGGAGCGTGCCGCCACTGCTCTCGACGCCGAGCTTGGCGCCGTCGGTGCCCTGCCGGGTCACCTCGGCCACGGCCGACGCGCCGGAGGCGGGCACGACCTGCAGGGTCCCGATGAGGTTGTACAGGGCAAGGCTGGTGCCGGAGAGTTCGACTCGCTCGGGCTGCTGGGCGGCCAGGGCGGAGGGCGTGGCGAGCGCGACGACGAGGAAGCCGGCCCGGAGGCGGCGGGGGAGTGCGATGGTCACGGTGTCGTCTCCTGTCGAGTGAAAAGGCGGCAATCAGGAGGTTGGACAGGCCGGGTGGGGAATTGGTTGCAATGGCGACTCAGCGCGGGGTCACCGACACCCCCTCGAGCAGGATGGCCGGGATCGAGAGGCTGCCGCGCCACTCCGCCTCCCGGCCGACGCCGGCGATCCGCCGGAGCAGTTCGTAGGAGTTGCCCGAGACCGCGGCGTCCTTGACCCGACCGACGATCTCCCCGTTCGATACGCGATACGCGAGCGCCACCGGGTGGGAAAACGCGCCGCCGATGACGTTCCCCTGCCCCACCCCGATCAGGTCGTCCACGATGAGCCCGTCCGGCATCCGCGCCAGCAGCTCGTCCCAGCCGAGTGCTCCCGGGGAGACCTTCAGGTTCGAATAGGTGGCCTGTGGCTTGCCGAAGGTGGCGCGTCGCGCGTGGCCCGTGGCAGGCACGCCGGCCCGCGCGGCCGTCTCGAGGTCGTAGATGAATTCACCCACCCGTCCCTCGTCCACCAGCGGAAGGCGGCGCGTCGGCACGCCCTCGTCGTCGACGGCACGGGATCCTGCGACACCGTCCGCCCAGGGATCATCGACCAGGGTGAGCGCCGGATCGAACGCCCGCTCCCCGCGCCGGCCGCCGAGCGGCGAGATGCCCTGCAGGACCGCCTTGCCGAGGAACGCCTGCCGGAGCGGGAGAAAGAGCGCGGTGGAGCCCTCCGGCGTGAACAGCACCGGGAGTTCGCCGCGTGGCGGCGCGGCCGGCCGCTTCGCCCACTGCAGCCGCCGCAAGATCGATTCGGCCAGTGCCGCCACGGCGTGCTCCGAGGGCAGGTCCACGGCGGCGTAGTGGTCGCCCACCATGAGGACGTCGTCGCCGGCTACGCGCGTGATCTCCGCGGCCAGCGAGAGCGTGCTCACGTCGTAGGTGGCCTCCACGCCGCGAGAGTTGGCCACCCGCACCGACCCGGCGCTCCGTTCGACGGTCACATTGACCTGGCATCCGTCCCTGGCGAGCCGTTCCACGAGCCCCTGTCCCAGCGCGGCGAGGTCCGCGACGGAGGCCGCCGCGGTGGCGGGGGAATGGGTGCGCACGGTCGGCAGCGGAGCGGGCGCCGGCAGGATCAGGTCCACCAGGTCGCCGATCGCGGCCGAGGCGAGGGCCGCCTCCACGACGGCGGCCGGGTCGTTGGCGGTGGACCCCGCCACCCCGAGACGCCCGGCGGCGCGCACCCGCAGGTTGACGCCGCGCTCCTGCGACCACGCGGTGCTCTTGAGGCGGCCGGATTCGAACAGCAGCGTGACCGTCTCGTCCGACTTGAGCGCGGCATCGGCCGCCTCCGCCCGCCGGGCGGCCTGTTCGAGGAGCCGGGCGATCACGAGCGGCTCCCGCCGACGAGCGCCTCGCTGATCCGGACGTGCGGCGCCCCCTCGGTGACGGGCAACGGCATCTGGCCGGCCTTCCCGCAGCCCCCGCCCAGTTCGTTCCACTGGAAGTCGCCGGCGATCCGGTCGATCCGGTCGAGCGTCTGGAAGAGATTGCCGGCGATCACGACGTCCTTGACGAGCTCGGCGAGCTGGCCGTCGCGGACCATGTAACCGTGTCCCGCCGTGAAGGAAAAGTCCTCGAGGTAGGTCTGCCCGCCCTGCGCGTCGCAGGCGTAGATCCCGAGCGCGATGTCCTTGAGCAGGTCGTCCCGCGTCCCGCGGCCGTTGGCGATGTAGGTGTTGGTCATCCGCACGATCGGGGGGTGCCGGAAGGAAAGGGCGCGGGCGTTGCCGGTGGGATGCTCGCCCATCCGCGCGGCGGTTTCCCGGGAATGGAGGCGCCCGACCAGGACGCCGTTCTGCACCAGCACGGTGTTGCGCGTTGGCGTGCCTTCGTCGTCGAAGGGGAGGGTGCCCCGGAGCGCAGCGGCGCTGCCGTCGTCGCCGATGGTCAGGTCGGGGCCGCCGAAGCGACGGCCCAGCGTCATCATCTCCCGCGCCTGGGGGTTCTCGTAGACGAAGTCGGCTTCGCTCAGGTGGCCGAAGGCCTCGTGCACGAAGACGCCGGCCAGCTTGGGATCGAGGACCACCGGGTACGTCCCGCCGCGCACCCGGGGCGCGGCGAGCAGGGCGATGGCGCGGTCGGCCGCGGCCAGGAACTGGGCCTCCCGGCCCTGCACGGCCTCCCACCCGGCGCGGCGACCCAGGGATTCGAGCGCCCGCTCGATGGTGCCCTGCTCCCGGGCCACGGCCACAGCCGAGAGCGTCACTTCGGGCCGAAGCTCGTAGAGCAGCGTGCCTTCGGAGTTGCCGTACCAGTATTCCACCACTTCGTCGCGGTACCCGGCCTGCGTGTCCACGATCCGGCGGTCGCGCCCGAGCATCAGCGTGTTGAGCGACTCGAGGTGACGCTTCTTCGCGTCGAGCGACACGCCGCGCACGTCGCCGCCGAGGGGGAGGAGGACGTCGGCTTCCCGGACGGGGACCTCCGCCAGGCGGATCGGCGCGTCGAGGCGCACCGCAAGTGACAGCTCGTGGGCGCGCGAGACCATCGCATCCAGGCCGTCCAGGGAGGTGAAGCTGGCCATCCCCCATCCGTAACCGCGGTTGAGGCAGCGGACGAACCCGCCCTCGTCGGTGCTCACGGTGGCGCCCTCGAGGCGGGGGCCCCGGTAGCTGACCGCCGACGTCACGCTGCGTTCGAGACGGATCTCGGTGTAGTCCGCCCGGCTGGACCGGAGGGCGTCGCGGAGGCGGTTCTTCACGTGCGGCGGGAAGCGTACTCGGGATGCGGGACGAGTTCACCGTCGCTGACGATCTCACGGTCCCAGGGAAGGATGATGAACTTGTCGGTCTCGAAGGCGTGGAAGTCCGGGACGTAGGGCCCGGTCTTGAAGGACACGGCGGTGCGCACCTCCGCGGGCTGGAGGAGCCGCACTTCGCTCAAGGCCAGCTTCATCGTGCTGCCCGACTCGCAGGTTTCGTCGACGATCAGCACCCGCCGGCCGCGAATGGTGGCCGGGGGTCCCGCCACCAACACCGGCTCCTTGCGGGCGCTCCGGCGGGTCACGATCATCGAGGCGAATTCCCGCTGGAGGATCGAGGCGACCACCACGCCGGGCATCACCCCCGCCTTGGCGATGCCGAGGACCACTTCGGGGTCGTAGGCGCGCGCCACCTTCAGGGCCAGCGCTCGGCAGATCTCGCCGAAGAACGACCAGTCGATTTCCATGACGTCGCGGAGATCGGGCGCGGGGGCTCGTGGCATGGCGGGATTCCCGTGGACGGGGGTGGCAGACGGCCTTCGGCGCGGGCCGAACGGGCCATCCGGATTGCCCTGCAACCTATCCCCGAGCGGAAGGCGCGGCAACCGCATTGCCACCCCCCACAATCGCGGCTATCTTGTGAGGGCACCACAACTTGAGTCCTATCTCACCCCGGGTCAAGGATCCGCCAACCGTATGAGCTTCTGGCGTCGGTTGCTCGGCAAGGGCAAGTCCTCCACGCTGCGCCCGCAGCGTCTCGATTATCTCAACGAGGCGCTGGCGCTGGAACGGCAGGGGGATTTCCAGGCGGCACTGACGTCCTACCGCCTGGCGCTGCGGGACAACGCGCAGGACACCCGGATCCTCCAGAACATGGCCATCGCGTTCACCAAGACGGGCCAGCCCGACGAGGCGGTTCGTCACTACCGGCGCGCCATCGAGCTCGACCCCGGCCTCGTGGGGGCGCACTACGGCGTGGCCTTCCTGCTCCTCAAGCGGGGCGAAACGGCGCAGGCGGCGGAACACCTGCGCGCCTTCCTGGCGCGGCCCCCGAAGGGACCAGACGCCGAGCGCTGGATCCGGCACGCCGAGGCGGCGCTGGAAGAGGCCGAGCGCGATGGCGCCGAGGGGAGCGGATGAGACGGCCTGTCGCGGCGCTCGCCCTGTGCGCGCTCGCGGCGTGCAGCGACGTCGGCTCCGGCGCCGACACCGTGATCGCCATCGAGGTGACGCCGCCGCCCGGCGGCCTGGTCGAAGTCGGCGACACCGTGCAGTACACCGCGGTCACGCTCAACCAGAACGGCGACGTCATTTCCGCGCCCGTCCGCTGGGCCACCCCCGACACCCAGAACATCTCGATCGACAGCCTCACGGGGCAGGTAGTGGGCCGGACGGGCACGACCCAGGCGCGCGTGCAGGCGTCGTCCGAGGGGCTGAACTCGGCGACGAGCGTCATCAACGTCATCGCGTCGTCCGACACCATCATCCTGGTCCCACCCGACACCGTGCGGGTCGACACCCTGGTGACCACCTCCACACCCCTCGTCGCGCGCATCGAGTCGTTCAACCCGGTCGGCCCCCTGGCCGGGCGGGTGCTGGTGTACGAGGTGATCGAACCGGTCTTCGCCCTGCTGGCCGACCGGACCGTCGAGCTCCCCAATGCGCAGCTCGCCGACACGGTGGCCACCGATGCGACGGGCGCACCCTCCACGCCGGTGACGCTCTCCCGCGTGGCGGGCAAGACATCCCCCGACAGCGCCATCGTCGAAGTGCGGGCCACGCGCTACCGCGACACCCAGCCCGTGCCCGGATCGGGGCAACGCTGGATCGTGCGATTCTCGAACTAGGCTCCCCAGGGAGGTATTGTGGCAACGCCGCGTACACTCACCGAACTCTTCTTCGGCTCCATGGACCGCAACGCCTCGCGCCCCGTCTTCCTGCGGGTCAAGCGGAACGGCACCTGGGTCGACTTCAGCTTTGCGGAGGTGCTCTCCCAGGTCCAGGCCTTCAGCATCGGACTCCATGAACTGGGCGTCAACGCGGGCGACCGCCTGGCCATCCTGTCCGAGAACCGGCCGGAATGGGCCGTGACCGACTTCGCCTGCCTGGCCTGCCGGTGCGCGGACGTGCCGGTGTACCCGACCCTGCCGGCGCACCAGATCGAGTACATCCTCCGGGACTCGGGCGCGGTGGCGGTCTGCTGCTCCTCGGTGGCGCAGCTCGGCAAGATCCTCGAGATCCGCGGCAACCTCCCGGCGCTGAAGACGATCATCGTCTTTGACGAGGGCGCGGCCAGCGGCGGGGCCTCACCTTCGAATCGGTACTGGCAGCGGGGCCGCGCGGCCATGTCCCGGTACCCGAACTGGCGAGCCGACGCGCTCGCCGTCCAGCCGGACGACCTCGCCACCCTGATCTACACCTCGGGCACCACCGGCGACCCGAAGGGCGTCATGCTGACGCACGGCAACATCACCTCCGACGTGGTGGCGGGGCTCCAGGTCCTCGACCTGCGCGGCACCGACGAATGCCTCTCGTTCCTCCCGCTTTCCCACATCTTCGAGCGGATGGCCGGCCACTACTGCATGACGCAAATGGGCGCCATCATCAACTACGCCACGAGCATCGAGACCGTCCCGCTCGAGATGGCGGAGCTGAAGCCGACCGTGGTGTGCTCGGTCCCGCGGCTGTACGAGAAGATCTACGCGCGGGTCCTGGAGAACGCGATGGCGGGATCGCCGCTCAAGCAAAAAATCTTCCTGTGGGCCAAGCGGATCGGCGAGGCCTGGGCCGAGCTCGCCATCGAGGGCAAGCCGGTGCCGGCCGGCCTCGGGCTCCAGTACCGCGTGGCCTACCGGCTGGTGTTCACCAAGCTGGCGGCGCGGGTCGGCGGGCGGCTCCGGTTCTTCGTCTCCGGCGGCGCGCCCCTCTCGGCCGACATCGCGCGGTTCTTCTTCGCCGCCGGGCTGCCGATCATGGAAGGGTACGGCCTGACGGAGACTTCTCCGGTGATCACCGTCAACGGCTTCGGCCGCGCGCGGCTGGGCTCGGTGGGCAAGGTCGTGCCGGGCGTCGAGGTGAAGATCGCCGGCGACGGGGAGATCCTGACCCGCGGCCCGAACGTGATGAAGGGCTATTACAACAAGCCGGAGGCCACCGCCGAGGCCATCGACGCCGATGGCTGGTTCCACACCGGCGACATCGGTGAGCTCGACGCCGACGGCTTCCTCAAGATCACCGACCGGAAGAAGGACATCATCGTGACGGCCGGCGGCAAGAACATCGCGCCCCAGCCGATCGAGAACTCGGTCAAGTCGAACCCCTTCGTGCTCAACGCCGTGATGATCGGCGACAAGCGCAAGTATCCGATCATGCTGGTGGTGCCGAACATGGAGACGCTGCGGAAGTGGGCCACGGCGGAGGGAATGCGCGGCAAGGACGACGCCGCCCTGCTGGGGGACATCGTGGTGCACAACAAGCTGACCGGGGAGATCAAGAAGACGCTGCGCGACCTGGCGCAGTTCGAGATGCCCAAGAAGTTCCTCATCATCGACACCGACTTCACCATCGAGCGCGGCGAACTGACGCCGACGCTCAAGGTCAAGCGCCGCGTGGTGGAGAAGTTGTACCACGACCGGATCGAGGAGCTCTACGCCGCCGGCGGCGTCGAGACGGTGTACTAGCCGCTAGCGCGCCCGCGCCACCCAGACCCCGTCCGCGCTGGCGAGCACCTCGAGCTCCGGCGCGGACGGGGTCGCGCCTTCCCCCACGAGCCTGAGGCCCGGCAGGAGCGTCCGCACCGCATCCGCCAGCCACGCCGGGTCGTCCGCGACCCCGGGGCCGAGCACGACGCCCCGAAGTTGCCGGGCCCGCACCGGAATGCTCCCGCCCTGGACCACGCTGACTCCGCGGCCGCCCGATACGCCCGGCGGCGGGTTGACCGCCACCACGTGGACGCCTTCCGCGGCCTCGGCGAACCCCCGCGAGTCCGCCGCCGCACCACCGACCAACGCCACATATCCACCCGGCCCGGAGAGGCCGAGCAGCGCCGCGATCGCCGGGCCGGTCAGCCGCTCGGAGGGCGGGACGGCGGCGGGAGGCGGGCCGAACTCCGCCACGCCGCCCCGGACGGGATAGACCCGGCCGCACTCGAGGCAGCCGAGCTGTCCCGACTCGACACGCCGTTCCACCACGCCGTCCGGGAGCAGTACCAGGAAATGTTCCTCGTGCGCCGCGGGGCAGCGGAGGATGTCGGTGAGTTCGATGAACATCGGCTACGGCCGGAAGACGACCCAGGTCAGCTTGCCGTCCTCCACCGTCACCTTGCGCCAGACCTTCTGCCCGTCGATCTCGACCCCCATCACGTACGTGCCCGGCGGAACGTCGCCCACGGCGAAGTGCTCGCCGTACGAGGGATGCGGGTGGTTCTTCGGCCCGTAGGTCTCGGCGTAGGAGTACGGCGTCTCGGCCGGCTCCGGCTTGACGATGCCGAACACGCGGGCCTGTTCCACCGGCTTCCCCTGCGCGTCGAACACCTGGCCGGCCACGATGCCGGTGCCCGGGAGCGGGGCGATCCAGAGCTCCGGGTTGGTGGTGTAGTGCGGGTACCGCTCCAGCGAATCGACGATGAAATGCACGTCGTCGGTCGGGGCGGCATGCACCTCGAGATGGAGGTGGTCGTTGGTGGCGCGGCCGGTGTTGCCGACGCGGCTGATGACGTCGCCGGCCTTGACGCGCTGCCCCACGGTGACGGCCAGCGAGGAGTTGTGGTAGTACACCGAGAAGATGTACCGGGCGCCGTCCGCGTCGAGCGTCACGTCGTGCCGGATGGCGACGGTCAGCGCGCCGGCTTCGGCGGGGCCGGCGTACACCACGAGGCCGTCGCCGATGGCGTGGACCGGCGTGCCGTCGGGGTTGTTGAACTCCACACCCTGGTGGGGCTGGAAGTTGCCGCCCATGGTGGAGCCGTAGCGGTAGGTCTGGTCGATGTAGCTGTTGTCGGCCGTGCTGATGGGCCGCTGGAACCAGGTGGTCCTGGGCGGCATCGGAGGGTCGGCGGCGCGGGCGAGGCGGCCGGCACGATCGTAGCACGGCGTGGTGTCGCTCACCTCCCGGATGCCACAGAGCGTGCCCCGCCAGTTGCCGAGCCGGCTCAACGGGGGGAACCCCGCGTAGGCGCGCTGGTTCGACCCGATGCTGCCGTCGGGACTGAAGGAGAGCGACAGCACACCGCGGAGCGTGGAGATCAGGATCCCGGTGCGGGCCCGCGCGATCCGCCGCACGTATTCGCTCGGCAGGAGGGGCAGCGCCGTGTCCGCGGGGCCGCGGGCCAGGGGGCCCACGGTGTCCACCAGCGCCGTCCAGTGGGCGCCATCGTCGCTCGTCATTTGCACGCCGTCGGCGGTCCCGATCCACACCGTGTCCCCCCGCAAGACGATGCCCGCCGGCGCCACGTATTGCCACTCCGGGCCCAGCTCCCGCAAGGTCCAGTTGTGCCAGGTGCGTCCGCCGTCGAGCGAGAGCCCCCAGCCGTTCCCGACCGTGCCGTACCAGACCTCCCCAGCCGGCCCGAAGGCCACCGAGTGCACGAAATCCCACGAGAGCGACGTCGTGCCGGTGTCACTCCGGATCTGCTGCCACGCCGCGGCCCCGGCGGGGAGCACAAAGATCCCCTGCCCGTAGGTGCCGGCCCAGATCCCGCCGGACGGGTCGCGGGCGAGCGTGAGGACGTGCACCCCGAAACCGGTGGAGTCGGGGAGGGGCGGCAGGGCGCCCTGCGCGGCGAGCGGCGCCGGCAGCACGAGCGCCGCCAGGACCAGGGAACGGGCGAGCGTCATGGTGCGCACCAGGCGAGGCGTGAAGGAACGGATGCTCATGCCGGGCCGAGCCGGAGCCAGTCCACCTGGACGTGGGAAGGCCGCGTGGCGGCAAAGAGCACCGCCTCGGCCACGTCGCCAGGGCGGAGCATCCGCGCGCGCGGGGTGAACCCCGGTCGGGAATCCGGGTCGACGGCGTCCCAGGCGGCGGTGTCGGTCGGGCCGGGAGAGACCAGGGTGAAGCGCATTCCGCTCCCGCGGTATTCGGCGAGCAGCGTTTCGTGCAGGCCTCGCAGGCCGAACTTGGAAGCCGCATATGCCGTGTTCCCGGAAAACGCCGCGTGGTCGGCCACCGACCCGACGGTGACCATGAGCCCGCGCCCGGCGGCGCGCATCATGGGAACGAACGCGCGCGCGACCAGCCACGGCCCCCGAAGGTTGGCGGCCACCTGGGCGTCGAAGTCGAGGGTGCTGGTTTCCTCGAACGGCGCCAGGTGGAAGGCGCCGGCGTTGTTGACGACGAGGTCGGGCACGCCCACTTCCGTCCGGATCGCGCCGGCCACGACGTCCACGCGCGCGGCGTCGCCGACGTCGCAGGGGAGGTCCAGCTCGCGGGCGGCCCGCCGTTCGGTGAGCGTCCGCGACAGGCGGATGACGGTCGCCCCCTCGTCGAGGAGCCGCGCGGCGACGGCGGCGCCGATGCCGCGCGACGCGCCGGTGACGACGGCGATCCGGCCGTCGAACACGCTCATTCGGACTCGCTCGACGTTCCGTGCGCCAGGCGGAGGAACTCGGCGCGGGTCTTCGGGTCGTCCCGGAAGATGCCCCGGAGCGCGCTGGTCACGGTCCGCGAACGCTGCTTCTCGACGCCGCGCATCATCATGCAGAGATGCGAGGCCTCGAGGACCACGCCCGCTCCGCGGGGAGCGACGACGTCCATGACCGCGTTCGCGACCTGGTCGGTCAGCCGCTCCTGCACCTGGAGCCGGCGGGCGAAGACGTCCACGATGCGGGGGAGCTTGGACAGCCCGAGGATGCGCCGGTCGGGGACGTAGGCCACGTGCGCCACCCCGAAGAAGGGGAGGAGGTGATGCTCGCACATCGAGTAGAACTCGATGTCCCGGACGAGGATCATGCTCTCGTGCGGTTCCTCGAAGATGGCGTCACCGACCGCGTCCTTCACGGTCATCCCGTACCCGCGGGTGAGCCAGCGGAGCGAGGTCGCGACCCGCTCGGGCGTCTTGGCGAGCCCAGGGCGCTCCGGATCCTCTCCCAGCCCGCGCAGGATCGCGCGCACCTGCGGGGCCAGCGCGGCGTCAGCGTCCTTCGTATTCGACATAATTCCTCGGCGTTTCCCAGAGTCGGACGCGCAGCAGCCGGCCGGCGGGAATGACCGGCGCCAGCGCTTCCCAGCAGAAGACCGCGATGTTCTCCGCCGACGGCACCCGCGCGGCGAACCAGGGCACATCGAGGTTCAGGTTGCGATGGTCGAGATGCCGGGTCACGTGTTCGTCCACCAGTCGTTTCAGGATCGCGATGTCGAGCACGTACCCGGTCTCGGGGGCGATGGGGCCCTCGACCGTGACGTCGAGCTCGTAGTTGTGCCCGTGATAGTTCGGGTTGTTGCAGGGCCCGAAGGTCTCCCGGTTCCAGGCGTCGGACTGACCCGGGTTGTGGAGCCGGTGGGCCGCGTTGAAGTGGACCCGCCGGGTGACGGCGCAGGACGGCATCGGAATTCCCGGTAGCGGATGACGGAAGTTGGAGGGTTTCCGGTCGGGGTCAAGCGCAGGGGGGTCCGGAAAGGCAAGGCGCCGACGGTGGGGGTCGGCGCCGGGTGTGTGGACGGCAGCGGGAAGGGTGTTTTGAAGCCCGAAGAGAAAGCGCGGAATCCTCGCCCTGGCGTCTGTCTTCCCCCGGGGGGCATGACATCGACCACGGTATGTGGACCCTTCACCGGACCTGTTGGCTCAAGCACGGAGTTTCCCGCCACCGCCACACGATGCTAAGATACGGAGCGGTCCCGGGTCCGTCAACGCTCAGGTGGAGTCTGCCGATGTCGTCTCGACTGTCGCTGGTGCTCGCGCTCGTGGCGCTCGCGCTCTGGTTCGTCCTGGCCTTCGTCGTCCGGATCCAGGCGGGCGCGGTGCACCTCCTGCTGGCCGCCGGGATGATCTTCGCCGTGCGCTGGTGGGCCCTCGCGCCGGAGCAGGACTGATCGACGGGGAGTCGCGTCCTCAGATCTCCCAGTTCGAGAGGACGACGCCGCTGGCGGGCTGTTCGGGATAGCCGGCGAGCGTCATCCTCAGATCGGTCCAGTGAGCCTGCCACCCCGCGTGCACGAGCCGGCCGTACTCCTCCGCGTACGCGGTCTGGAACCGGACGGCCACGCGGTCCACTCCCCCGGCGATCGCCGCCTCGTCGACCCCGAGCAGCACCGCCTCCATCGCCTCCGCGTCCTCCGCCACCAGCTTGAGTACGCGCACGTCCTCCTTCGGCCTCCCGTCGGCGAGGGGCGCGATGTGCCAGACGGCGAACGCGGCGAGTTCGCGGCCGCGCCGGTAGAGCGTCGTGTCGCCGAGCTCGAGCGCCGCCGTGAGCCTCATTTCCTGCTCGAACGACCGCCCCGGGGCGAGCCGCGCGGTGAGCGCCGTGCACTCCGCCATCGCCCCGCCGGCCGCCGCCAGGCTGCTGCAGCCGGGCGCGGCGCCGGCCGGCGGCAGGTGCGAGAGGGTGACGGTCAGGTGTCCCGGCCGAAAACCGAGCCGGCTGTAGAATCCGACATTTTCGACGGTCCGCGGCATCGTCTCGAGCCCGATGGTCCGCGCCGAGCGCGCCTTGAGCCACTCGACGCCGGCGGTCACCACCTGCTTGCCGAGCCCCTCCCCCTGGCAGTCCGGCCGCACCGCCAGCGGCCCCATCCACCCCTCGGTGCCGGAGCAGTGCACGATGTTGAAGGCGACGATCTCGCCGCCTTCGCGCCAGACCATCGCGCCCTGCCCCGCCCCTTCCAGCGCGAAGCGCCAGACGTTCGGATTCAGGTGCGGCACCCGGACCCCGGGCATGCCGTCGCGCCGGTACCGGTCGGTGAACGACTCGGCGAAGATCCGGTTGAGCGGCTCGATGTCCCGCAGCGTGGGGCGCTGCGGCCCGACGAGCTTTCGCTCACGCCGCCACATCGTGCCCCCCGGCGCCGATCGGCTCCTCGTGCAGCACCGAGACGCGCCGGGCGGGGTCCCGCTCGATGCGGATGAGCCGGTCGAATCCCTCGCGCACCGCCTCGATGTGGGTGATCAGGATGACCTGCGGGAACCGGTCGGCCAGGCCGCGGAGCAGGTCCATCACCGCGCCGCGGCGCTCCTCGTCCAGCGACCCGAACACTTCGTCGAGGACCAGCAGCGACAGCGGCTGCCCGGCCCGCTCCGCGATCATCTGGCTGATCGCCAGCCGAAGCGCGAGGTTGGCCACGTCCTCCTCGCCGCCGGAGATGACCGGCTTGACCTCCCCGTCCTCCAGGAGCGTCGGGGTGTAGCTCTCGTCCAACTCCAGGTCGGTGTACCGGCCCTTGGTGAGTTCGCGGAGGAAACCGGAGGCCAGCTCCGAGAGGTCGGGACGGAGCGCGGCGTTGAGGTCGGTCCGGAGGTCGGTGAGCGCGCGGTCGAGTTCCTGGGCCAGCAGGAGGCTGCGCTCGGCCACCCGCACCTCCTCCGCGCGCGCGTCACGTTCCGCGCGCCGGCGGGCCACGGACCGCCCGGCCTCCTCGGCCGCCGCCCGCTCGCCACGCGCCTCGACCACCCGGATCTCGGCGCCCCGCCGCGCCGTTTCGCCGGCCTCCATCGCGGCGCGCACCGTCTCGACGTCCTCCTCGGAGAATTCGAGCGCTTCCCGCCTGCGGCGGAGCGCGGTCAGCGCGTCCTCCCGTTCGCTCACCGCGCGTTCCGCCGCCACCAGCTCCGGCGCGAGCCGCGCCGCGCGCTCCGCCTGCGCACGGTACCGCTCGGCCTCGAGCGCCTTCGGCTCCAGCACGCTCAGCAGCCGCTTGACCTCCTCGTGACGGTCCGGGTCGTAGGTGCCCTCCGCGCCGGCGAGCGCCGCCTCCAGTTCGGCGATGCGCCTGGTGAGCGACGCCCGGCGATCGGCGAGCTTTCCTGCGTCGCGAAGCGGGGCCTCGAGGCGGCTCACCTCCGCGGCCGCGGCGGTCGCAGTTGCTTCCGACGCGGCCAGCTGGCGATCGAGGTCCTGCAGGTCCGCCGGCTCCTTCTCGAGCTGCTCGATCCGCTGACGGTAGAAGTTGCCGTTGAAGCGCACTTCCTCCACCTGCCGGTTCAGCACGCCGACCACCGCCTCGAAGTCCTTTCCCAGCGGGCGCGAGCAGGTGGGACAGGCCCCGTCCTGCCCGGCGGCGGTGATCCGCTCGAGTTGCTCGTGGAGGTCGCGGTACTGGTCCCGGAGCGCCTGCCGCTTCGTCTCCGCGTCCTGCAGGTCGCGCACCCAGACGATCCGGCGCTCCTCGGCCTGCGTGGCGAGCGCCGCCGCCGCCGCCCGGAGGGCCTCCGCCTGGGCCCGGGCCGATCCGACCTGCGCGACAGTGGGGAGCGCCGCCAGGCGCTGGTCGAGCTCGGCCAGGCTGGCGCGAACTTCGGATACCTGCGCGTGGAGCGTGGCACGGTGGGTGGACGCCGCGAACAGCCGCTCGAGCGCCTCGCGCTCGGCCCTGAGGGACGCGAGGGGCGCGAGCTCGGCGGCAAGCGCGACCACGTGCGCCTGTGCCTGCAGCGCCTCGGTGATCTCCCGGTCGAGGACCTTGTTGCGCTCCTGGGCGTTGGTGACCTGGTGCTCCGCGAGACGGATGTCCGCCTCGAGCGACTGGACCGTGGTCCTGAGCGCCTGGAGCGCGGTCCAGCGCGGCGTGACTTCGGCGAGGCGCGCCTCGGCGGCCTGCAGCGCCGAGAGCTCGACGCTCGCGCGTGCGCCCGCCGCCTCGACCTGCGCCAGGGCCCGCTGCTCCTCTTCGGCGAGTTGCGCCGCGTCGGGGAGCCCGGCCTGCAGGGTCTGGAGCCGCACGCGGAGTTCGCTGCGCCGCTCCTTGAGGCGGTCCTGCGCCACGCGGAGCCGCTCGTACCCCAGCACGCGCGAGAGGAACTGCGCCCGCTCCGGCGCGCTCATGCGCGCCATGACGAGGATTTCCTTCTGGCCCGTGAAGTAGGTGTTGAAGAACTCGTCGCGGGTCATCCCGAGCAGCCGGGACAGCTTCTCGGTCACCGCGCCGAGGCTGTTCGCGATCGGGGCCGGGTCGCCGTCCTGGAAGAGCTCCGCCTGGCTGAGGCCGCGCACCACGCGGAACTCGTGGGCGCCGAGCGCGAAGTCGAGTTCCACCCGGACCGGCGAGCGCGGCGGCGCGCCCCGCCGGCGAATCGACTCCCGCGTGCCCCGGGCCGCCGGCGTCCCGTACATCGCGAAGGCGATCGCCTCGAGCAGCGTGGACTTGCCCGAGCCGTTGGGTCCGACGATCCCCGTCAGCCCCGCGCCGAGGACCAGTTCCGTGTCCTCGTGCTGGCGGAAATTCACGAGCCGCAGGCGGTGGATCTGCATCAGCTCTCCGCCAGGTCGCGCTCGGCGGCCTCGACCAGTTCGCGGCCGGTCCGGACGAAGAGTTCGCGGTCCACGTCGGCCGGAAGCGGGCGCGCGCCGAGATACTCCGCGACGAGTTCCGGGAGCGTCTGCCGGCGGCCCGGCGCGCCGACGCCGGTGATCCGGGACGGCTCGGGGCGCCGGAGGTCCAGCTGGAAGTGCAGCGCCTCCGACTTCCACTCGCGGATCGCGGCGTGGTCGAGCTGGCGCGCCACATGTCGGGGCACGTTCGTCACCACGAGACGGACGACCTGGTCCGCGATCCCTCCCGGCGCGGCCGCCACCCGCGCCGCGATCCGGGACTGCAGTTCCTCGGCCGGCAGGTCGGCGCCGTCCAGCCGGGGCAGGTCCATGACGCGCCGCGCCAACGCCACCGGCTGCGGCACCGCCGCACCGGTGTCGAGATCGGCCAGGATCCACCCCTTGCCGGCCACCCCGCGCTCCGCCTCGTCCTGCAGCTCGCCCCAGGGATTGGTGCTCACGTAGTCCAGCGACCCGCAGTACCAGGCGCGCGGGCCCAGCTCGGCGCGCACGTGGTAGTGGCCGAAGGCGACGTAGCTCCACTCGCCCGGCCCGAACTCGTCGCGGCGGACGACGGCCCCGCCGTACTCCACCGCCGATCGGTCCGAGGGGAAGACGCCGTCCACCTCGCCATGGGCGACCAGCACCTGGTAGCGGGCGCCGCCCTCGGGACGCAGCACCGGCCGCTCGGCCTGCACCAGGGCCTCGTGCGGCACGGCCAGCACGCTCAGCCCCAGCCGGGGGTAGTCGAAACGGCGTGCCTCGTTGGTGGCCACGTCCACGCCCAGCTCGTCGAAGAGGCGGAGGATCGAGCCGGTCTCGGTCGAGCGGGGGGTGTCGTGATTGCCGGCGATCAGGACGATCGGCACGTCGGGCAGGCTCGCGCGCAACCGCTGGAACTGCTGGAAGGCGAAGACGATCGCCGCGTTGGTGGGGCGGACGGAATGGAAGAGGTCGCCCGCCACCACGATCGCGTCGGGACGGGCCTCCAGCACGCCGTCGACGGCGCGACGGAACGCGGCGGCGACGTCGGCTTCCCGCTGGTTGATGCCGGCGGACGTCTGGCGATGGTACTGCCGGAAGCCCAGGTGCAGGTCGGCGAGGTGGGCGAGTTTCACGGGTAGGAGAATGCGCCTGACGGGGACGGGTGGCAAGAGCACACAGCGGAAGTCTCACACGACGCCACGAAGGACACGAAGGAGGCGGATCGGGCTTGTGCCCTTCGTGACTTCGTGCCTTCGTGTAAGCCCGTATTGGCTAGGACGAGTACGGGTCGGTGGTCCCCCGGAGCGGGATGACCCCGGAGCGACGGGGGGCCAGCTCCGCCTCCACGCGCCGGCCGAGGGCGGCGGTGAAGAACGCCAGCACGTCGTCGGGGCGCGTCTGCCGGGTGCGGGCCAGCGCCCGGCGCACGTCGTCCTCCCGCCGGCCGTGCACCGCCGCCCGCACCCGGTCGGTGACGATGGCGGGGTCCATGGCGCGGAGCTGGCGCGCCACCGCATCGGCAAAGGGCAGGTCGGTGGCCGGCGGAAACCGTTCGACCCCTTCCCGACCCGACATCACCGGGGGCCGCGGGAAGCGGGCGAAGATCGGCTGGGTGAAATGCGGGTGCCGGATCATCAGCTCGCCCTTGGGCAGGGTGGCGAGCTTCAGCTTGATGGCGGGCGACAGCGTCGCGTATCCCGCGGTGGCCAGTTCCTCCATGTCCATCCGGCCGAAGATGGAGGTGCCGGCGTTGCCGACGACGCGGCGCAGGACCTGGGAGCGGAACTGCTGCGCCGAGAAGAGCACCAGCCCGAGGTAGCGGCCGCGCTCGGAGAGGTCGAGCAGCATCTTCCGGACGTAGGTGTCCTGCCCGTCGGCCGGCGCATACTTGTTGAGCTCGTCCACGAAGACCACGACGTGGTCCACGCCGAGGTCCCGCCGTTCGAGGTGCTCGCGGAGCTTGCTCACCACGCGGGCGAAGACGAGGTCCTGCGCCAGCGGGTCCACGCTCGCCACGTCGATGACGTACACCCCGCGGTCGGTGAACGCGCCCCAGGGGAGGTCGTTTGCCGTGCCGTCGTCGGCCACGAGGCCCTTGGCGCGGGTGGTGATGTTGCCGAGGCGGTTCCGGACCTTCCGGATGGTGGCGATGTGGTGGGTCCGCCAGATGTCGCCCCGACCGCCCTCCATCGCGTCGAAGATCGCGCGGAAGAACGACTCCAGGTCGGCGAACGTCTGCACCCGCCAGTCCGAGGGGTGCAGTTCGGGCGCGTGGAACTCCCGGTCGACGACCCGGTCCGAGAGAAAGTCGACGAAGGCGTCGGCCTTGGCGTCGAGGTCATCGCGGTTGAGCACGACCTCCGCATACTCGAGGACCTCGCGAAGTCCCCAGGTGAGCGGCTCCGTGTTGCCGGCAAGATCGGGATGACTGCGCAGCGTGTTGAGGTTCACGCCGTCCGGCTTGCAGGGCGCGAAGTAGCGCACCGGGTCGAACGGACGCGGCACCAGCCCGAGCCGCGCGTACTGGGCAACGTCCTCCGGCCCGAGCGTCGCGGGCTGGTCGAGGAAGCAGAGGTCGGGACCCTTCACGTTGAAGCAGACCGCCGCCACCGAGCCCTTGTGCGCGGGAAACGTCTGGAAAATGCTCGCCAGCAGGAACTCGACGGCGCTGGTCTTGGTCGCGAGCCCCGAGACGCCGGTGATGTTGAGGTGCGCCGCTTCAGGACCAAGGAGGAAATCGGCGTCGAGGTACACGGGCGCGTCGAGGCCCGCGGCGCCGTAGGTGCCTGCCGGGATGCCGGTCGAGCGCTCGCCCTCGGTGAACCCGTCCATCCGGAGCGCGACGCGGACGTCGGCGTCCGTGGCGAGCCGGACCTCGCCCAGCGGGACCGGCTGCAGCGGCTCCTCGGGCTCCTGGCGGAGCACCGCCGCCGTGTAGAGGCGGGTCTCGTCCGCCGGACCGGTCTCGGCGCGCGCGGTGGCCGGGTCGGCGTAGGCGACCGCCTCCGTCACCACGCCAAAGACGACGCGCCCGGTCGATTCGACCCGGACGAGCGCGCCGATGCCCACCGGCGATTCGCGCGCGGTCCGGAAGTGGAACTGGTGTGGTGTGGAGGGCCGGAGCTCGGTGGCGACGACGCGGCCGATGGGGGCGGACATGCGGGGAAGATAAGGGGGACGCGGCGGCGCGATCAGTCCGGAACGAAGGGGGGCACGTCGGTGAGCCAGAAGCCGGCGAGGCGGCGCTTGTGGTCCAGCTCCACGATCAGGTGGTCGGCCACGCGCACGGCCTCGACATCGCGCCGGGCGCCGATGCGGATGTGCACCGTCCGCTCGTCGGGCGACGCCGAAATCGAGAGCGTCGTGTCCACTTCGACGGCGGAGACTTCCGGCCGGGCGGGCCGCCCCGGCACCACGACCCGGCCCAGGCGCGCTGCGGGGGGCGGCGCGAGGCCAGGCACGCTGTCCACCTCCGGCCAGACCACGACGTCGAGCCCGCAGACCACGCCGCCGGCCACGTCGAGGACGATGACAGAGCCTTCCTCGTCGGAGAGCTCGACGCTGCCCTCGAGCCCGCGCCCGCCCGCCGCCGCACGGAAGCCGCCGGAGAGGATGTCGGTCTCCAGGTCCCAGTGCCACTGGATGCCGGGCAGAGTGCCCTCCAGCGCCTCGACACGGGTGTCCACGTTCATCGGTGCATACCCTCAGGCCGCCCGCGCCGCGGTGAGCCGCCGGATGAAACGGAGGATCCGGTCCACCCCGGCGTCGAGTTCCTTGTCGGCGGCGGCGTAGCTGAGGCGCGCCCAGCGGTCATCGCCGAAGGCGGCCCCCGGCACGAGGGCCACGCCCTCCTCCGCCATCAGCCGCTCGCAGAAGGCCGCCCCTCCCCCGCCCGGCCCCGTCAGCCCGTCCACGCGGAAGAAGAGGTAGAAGGCCCCATGCGGCTCGACGAACTCGACGCCCGGCACCTCGTCGCGAAAGCGCTGGACCAGCCGGTCCCGGCGCTGGCGGAAGGCGGCGACCATCCGGAGCACGTCGGCTTCCACCCGCTCGTCGCCGAAGGCGGTGGCGGCGGCCCATTGCGCCGGATGGTTGGCCCCGGTGGTGGTGTGCGACTGCAGCGCCGCCATTCCCTTGGCCACGTGCGGCGGAGCCAGCGCCGCCCCGATCCGCCACCCCGTCATCGCGTAGGCCTTGCTCGCGCCGCACACGACGACTGTCTTTTCCAGCAGGGAGTCGGGCAGGTCGAGGAAGCTCGGCGCCGCCGGCGCGCCGTAGTTGATGCGGCGGTAGATCTCGTCAGCCACGATCCAGACGTCGTTGGCCTTGGCCCACTCGGCGATCGACTTGAGCTCGGCCAGCGTGTAGACCGCGCCGGTCGGATTGCAGGGCGAACAGAGGATGAGCCCCCGGGTCCGCGTGGTGGAGTGCTTGTCGAGGTCGCGCGCGCTCACCTTCAGGCCCCACTCGATGTCCCCGGGGACCATCACCGGCTCCGCGCGGCTCAGGTACACGATCTGGGGATACGACACCCACGCGGGCGACGGAATCAGCACCTGGTCGTTGGGCCCGAACAGGGTGAAGCAGGCGTTGAAGAGCGACTGCTTGGAGCCGGAACTGACCACGACGTTGTCGGGGTTCACCGGGCGGCCGGCGCTCTCGCGCGAGAGCTGGCGTGCGATGGCCGCCCGGAGCTCCGGAATCCCCGGGTTGGCCGGATAGTGGGTCATGCCCTTCTGGATGGCCTGGATCCCGGCCTGCGCAACGAGCGGCGGCGTGTCGAAATCCGGCTCGCCGAGGCTCAGGTCGAAGACCTCCTCGCCGGCGGCGCGACGCCGCTTCGTCTCGGCGCTGATCGCGATGGTCTCCGACGCCTTCAGGTGCACGAGGTTGAGCGAGAGCGGATCGGGCATCGCGGTGTCCAGAGGGGAGGAGAGTGGCCGAGCCGAAAGCTCCCCAAGCGGTGAGGTGATGTCAACTGCGGCCGCGGTGGCATCGCGGTGTCGCTGCGCTTACTTTTGGACGCCGGCATGCGCCGGCAATTTGACAACCGAGGGTCCCCGTGTCCGAGTCCCAGATGTTCGCATCGCTTGCCGACCTCACCGAGGCGGCCGTCACCGCCGAGCGCGGCCACCACGTCGTGGCGGCCATCCCCCCGTGCGCCGCGGGTGCGGCGCCGATCCTGGCGGCCCTCGACCGGCGCCTCGCCGGTGCTCCCGCCTCCGGACTCCGGGCCCTCATCCTCACCGCTCCCGACACCGTCGCCGACTGGACCGAGGCGGCCTCGCGCGCCATGCCGGCATCGCGGGTGCTCGCCGCGGGCAACGCGTCGCGCGCCGCGCGGCTCCTTCGCGCCGGCGCGGCCCGGGTCCTCGTGACCACGCCCGCCACGGCCCTCCAGCTGCTCGAACGCTCCGCGCTCAAGCCCGACCAGCTCGCCGTCGCCGTCCTCGCCTGGCCCGAGTCGTGGGGCGGCGCGGAGGCGCTGACCGTGCTCATGCACGACCTCGACAAGGACGCGCAGCGCGTCGTGTTCACGGCCCAGCCGGGCCGGGCGGCGGACGTCATCGAGCGCTACGCCCGAAAGGCCCTCACGGTCGGCTTCCCGCCCGCCGAGACCTTGCCGACGGCCCCCGCCGGGCCGGTGCGGACGGTGAGCGTGCCGTGGGCCCGCCGCGCGGCGGCGGCGGCGGAAGTCGCCGAGCTGCTGGATCCGGCTTCGTTCACGGTCTGGTGTGCGGATGCCGCCGGCGCGGGGCAGGTGCGGCATGCGCTGGCCGGCTGCGCCGCGCACGCGGTGGTCACCGACGGCCCGGTCGAGGCGTCCGATCTGGTGATCGCATACGACCCGCCGACACCGGCGCAACTCCGCCTCCTCATGACCGCCGGGCCGGTGGTGCTCCTCGTGCCGCCTTCCGCCGAGGCCTACGTGGCCTCGATCACGTCCGGCCGGCGGAGCCTCCGGCTCACCGGCGCGGTGGACGCCGCCGTCGACGAGGCCGCGCGCCGCCGGGCGTCGATCGCGACGGTGCTGGAATCGGGAACGCCCACCACGGGATTACTGGCGCTCGCGCCGCTCTTCGAGCGGCACGACCCGTCGGCCGTGGCAGCGGCGCTGTATCAGTTGTGGCTCGAGCAGCCGGCGGCGGTCCCGGCCGCCGTCGCGCCGCGGGCGGCCGCAGAGCCGGCTCCCGCCGCCGCCCCGGGCGGCACGGCCCGCATGTTCGTGAGCGTCGGCAAGCAGGAGGGCACGACGGCCTCGGACCTGGTGGCGGTGCTGACGAAGGAAGTGCGGGTGGACCGGACGATGATCGGGCGGATCGAATTGAAGGAGGCGTACAGCCTGGTCGAACTGCCGACGGCGGATGTGGAGCGGATTGCGCGGGGGATGGACGGGCGGACGGTGCGGAACAAGAAGGTGATGGCCAAGGTGGACCGCGGTCCCGTCCCTTCGGCGGCGGCGCCGCGACGCCGGCCCCCTACTTCCGGCGGTTCACGAGCGCCTTGAGGGCGCTTCCCGGCCGGAAGGCCGGGACGATCGACGGCCGGATGCTGATGGTCTTGCCGGTCTTGGGATCGCGGCCGCTGCGCGCACCGCGCGGCCGCGGCTCGAAGCTGCCGAAGCCGGAAATCTGCACCGTGTTCCCCTTCCGCAACTCGCCCGCCAGGATGCCCTCGGTGCCGAAGAACTGATCCACGATTTCACCGGCCCGCGCCTTGGACAGGCCGAGCCGCTTGGCGGCGACGGCCACGAGTTCCGACTTCTTCACGACGGGCTCCTTGCGCGGCACAGGCAGGTGGGAGGGGCGGCGCACAATATGGTGCGCCGGAGCGATGCCCCGCAAGACCGCGCGCCGCTTGACCCCGCACCGCGCGGGCAGTAACCTCAGCGTCCCCCCGCGTGTGGAGACCCTCCGGATGTTCCACGGAAGCCGACCCGGTTCGATCGAGGTGATCAGCGGGGTCATGTTCAGCGGCAAGAGCGAGGAGCTCATCCGGCGGGTGCGGCGCGCCATCATCGCGCGGCGGCAGGTGCAGGTGTTCAAGTCCCACCTCGACGCCCGCTACGCCGGGCTCTACCGCGTCAGCAGCCACGATGGCCTCGAGATCGACGCGACACCGGTCGACACCGCCGGCGAGATCATCCGGCAGATCCACAGCGACGTGGAGATGGTCGGCATCGACGAGGCGCAGTTTCTCGGCAACGACATCGTGGGAGTGGCCACCGAGCTGGCCGGGCGCGGCATCCGGGTCGTGCTGGCGGGCACCGACACCGACTTCCGCGGCGAGCCGTTCGGCCCGATGGGGGACCTGATGGCCGTGGCCGAGCAGGTGGACAAGCTCCGGGCCATCTGCGTGGTGTGCGGCGACCTGGCCTGCCGCAACCAGCGCCTGATCGACGGGCGGCCGGCCCGGTACGATTCGCCGACCATCATGGTCGGCGGGCGGGAAAGTTACGAGGCGCGCTGCCGGCACTGTCACCGCGTGCCGAGCGCCGATGAAGACCAGCGGGCCCTCCTGTGATCGTGGCGCTCACCGGCAACATCGCGTCGGGCAAGTCGGCCGTGGCCGCCCACTTCCGCCAGTGGGGCGCCGGGCTGATCGACTCCGACGAGGTGGTGCGCGGCCTCCAGCGCCCCGGCACCGAGGTGCATCGCCGGATCGTCGAGCGCTTCGGAAAGGAGGTCGTGACCTCCACCGGTGAACTCGACCGCGCCGCCCTGCGCCGGCTCATCCTGGCCGACACCCGCGCCCGGTCGGACCTGAACGGGATCGTGCACCCCGCGGTCCGCGCCCAGCTCGAGGTGCTGGGGGCCGCCGCACAGGCCGCCGGGACCAGGATCATCGTGGCCGACATCCCGCTCCTCTTCGAGGCCGCGGACCCGGGGGAGTTCGACGCCGTGGTGCTGGTCGACGCACCCGAAGCGCTCCGCCTCCACCGCCTGGTGACGATGCGCGGGCTCCCGCGCGAGGACGCCGAACGGCTCATCGCCGCCCAGATGCCGAGCGGCCCCAAGCGCAAGCGGAGCCAGTTCGTGATCGACAACGACGGCGACCGCGCGCAACTGGAACGACGGGCCCGCGACGTCTGGCTTGCCCTCGAGGCGCGCGCCGGCGCTGCTTGATTTCGGGACCTCGCCCGTCTATTCTCACCTCCGTCCCGTCAGCCCTGGAGCCCGCGTGTCGAACGTCCCGGCCGATCTCCTTTACACCAGCGACCACGAATACGTCAAGAAGACGAGCGATCCCGCCATCGTGCAGGTCGGCATCACCGACTACGCGCAGGGCGAGCTCGGCGACGTCGTCTTCGTCAACCTGCCCAAGAAGGGCGACACGCTCGGCGCACACGCGGTCTTCGGCACGATCGAGGCTGTCAAGGCGGTCTCCGAGCTCTATGCCCCGGTGGCCGGCGAGGTCGTCGAGGTCAACGCGGCGCTGGACGCCGATCCCGCCACCGTCAACCGCGATCCCTACGGCGCGGGCTACATGGTCAAGATCCGGGTGGCCGACGCCAAGGCGCTCGCGGGGCTCCTCTCCGCCGACGCGTACAAGAAGCACATCGGCGAGTAACCCGCCGATGACGCAGGACCCTGGCTGACCGCGCGCCCCGTTCCCCCCGGACGGGGCGCGCATCCTTATATACGCAGAGGACGTGACCCAATGCCTGCCGCCAAGACCCCGGCCGCCCCGATCGCCGGGATGGTCCAGACCGAGCGCTTCGTCTCCCGCCACCTTGGTCCCCGCCCCGCCGAGCTCGAGCAGATGCTCAAGGCCGTGGGGTACGCCTCGATGGACGCCTTCATCGACGCCGTGATCCCGGAGCACATCCGCCTGCGGCGGCCGCTGGCGCTGGCGCCCGGGCGGAGCGAGCGCGAGGTGCTGCAGGAGCTCCGCCGCATCGCCGGGCAGAACCAGGTCTTCCGCTCGTACATCGGGATGGGGTACTCGGGCACCTTCACGCCGCAGGTCATCCAGCGAAACATCCTGGAGAACCCCGGCTGGTACACCGCGTACACGCCCTACCAGGCGGAGATCGCCCAGGGGCGGCTCGAGGCGCTGCTCAACTTCCAGACCGTCGTGGCGGACCTGACCGGCTTGCCGGTGGCCAACGCCTCGCTCCTCGACGAGGCCACGGCCGCCGCCGAGGCGATGTACATGACGGTGGCGGTCACGACCCACGAAGGCACCCCCGTCTTCATGGTCGACTCGCAGTGCCATCCCCAGACCATCGCCGTCGTCCAGACCCGCGCCGAGGCGCGCGGGATCGACGTCGTCGTGGCCGACCCCGACACGTTCAAGTTCGGGAAGGGCGTGGTGGGCGCGCTGTTGCAGTACCCCGCGACCGACGGGGCCATCCGGGATCATCACGCGTTCTGTGAACGGGCGCACCAGGCGGGGGCGCTGGTGACGGTCGCCACCGACCTGCTTGCGCTCACGCTGCTCAAGCCCCCGGGCGAGTTCGGTGCCGACATCGCGATCGGCAACAGCCAGCGGTTCGGCGTTCCGATGGGCTTCGGCGGCCCGCACGCCGCCTTCTTCGCCACCAGCGAGGCGCACAAGCGCTTCCTCCCGGGCCGCATCATCGGCCTCTCGAAGGACGCCGACGGCCAGCCGGCGCTCCGGATGGCGCTCCAGACCCGCGAGCAGCACATCCGGCGCGACAAGGCCACCAGCAACATCTGCACGGCGCAGGTGCTCCTCGCCGTCATGGCCAGCATGTACGCCGTGTACCACGGGCCGGAGGGGCTCACCCGGATCGCGCAGCGCGTCCACACCATCGCCGGCCTGCTGGCCGCGGCGCTTCGCCGCCTCCGGTATACGGTGGTGCACCAGGAGTTCTTCGACACCGTCTGCGTCGAGGTCGAGACCTGGGCCCAGCCGCGGATCCTCGACCACGCACGCGGTCGCCGGATCAACCTCCGGGCCATCGGCGCCAACCGGATCGGCATCGCGCTGGACGAGACCGTCACCCTCGACGACCTGGCCGACCTGATCGCGACCTTCTCGCTCAACGAGGCCCTGCCCTTCATGGTGAGCGAGATCGGCGCGAAGGCCGAGCCGGCCATCCCCGACGCGCTCCGCCGGACCTCGCCGTTCCTGACCCATCCTGTGTTCCACCGGCACCGGTCCGAAACGGACATGCTCCGCTACATGCGGAAGCTGGAGGCCAAGGACCTCTCGCTCACCAGCGCCATGATCCCGCTCGGCAGCTGCACCATGAAGCTCAACGCCACCACGGAAATGGCCGGCGTGAGCTGGCGGGAGTTCAACCGGCTGCACCCCTTCGCCCCGCGGGAACAGACGCAGGGCTACCAGGCCCTCTTCCGGCACCTGGAGGCGGCGCTCGCCGAGATCACCGGGTTCGCGGCCGTCTCGCTCCAGCCCAACGCCGGGAGCCAGGGCGAGTACGCCGGGCTCCTCGTCATCCGCGCGTACCACCGGTCCCGCGGAGACCACGCCCGCACCACCTGCCTCATCCCGATGTCGGCCCACGGGACCAATCCCGCCAGCGCGGTAATGGCGGGCATGCACGTGGTCGTCGTCAAGAGCGACGCCCGCGGCAACATCGACGTCGGGGACCTTCGCCAGAAGGCGGCGGAGCACAAGGACACGCTGGCCGCCCTGATGGTCACGTACCCGTCGACCCACGGCGTCTTCGAGGCCTCGATCAAGGACATCTGCACGATCGTGCACGAGCACGGCGGGCAGGTGTACATGGACGGCGCCAACATGAACGCGCAGGTCGGCCTCTGCCGCCCGGGCGACATCGGCGCCGACGTCTGCCACCTGAACCTGCACAAGACCTTCTGCATCCCGCACGGCGGCGGCGGACCGGGCATGGGCCCGATCTGCGTGGCGCCGCACCTCGCGCCGTTCCTCCCGGATCACCCGGTGGTGGGGCTCGGGCACCTGCACGGGAGCGGCGCGGTCTCCGCCGCGCCGTGGGGCAGCCCCTCGATCCTCCCGATCTCGTGGGCCTACATCGTGCTGATGGGCGGCGAGGGGCTCACCGAGGCCACGAAGGTGGCCATCCTGAGCGCCAACTACATCGCCAGGCGGCTCAAGGGACACTTCGAGGTGCTCTACACCGCCGAGAACGGCACGGTGGCCCACGAGTGCATCGTGGACATGCGCGCGTTCAAGGCCACGGCCGGGATCGAGGTCGAGGACATCGCGAAGCGGATCATCGATTACGGGTTCCACCCGCCGACCGTCTCCTTCCCGGTGGCGGGCACGCTGATGATCGAGCCGACCGAGAGCGAGCCGCTGGCCGAGCTCGACCGCTTCGTGGACGCCCTGATCGCCATCCGCGGCGAGATCCGCGAGATCGAGGAGGGCAAGGCGGACCGGAAAAACAACTTGCTCACCAACGCGCCGCACACCATGCAGCGCGTCATCTCCGACGCGTGGGACCGGCCCTACTCGCGCGAGCGGGCCGCCTTCCCCTCGGCCGCCACCCGCCAGCACAAGTCCTGGCCGACGGTCGGCCGGGTGGACGGCGCCTACGGCGACCGGAACCTGGTGTGCACCTGCCCGCCGGTGGAGAGCTACGGCGCGTAGCCTCCATGCGCTGGACGCTGCTCGTCGATCCGGCCGGCAGTCCGGGCTGGCAGAACATGGCGACGGACCAGGCCCTCCTCGACCTCGCGGCCGGGGAGGGCCGTGCGTTTCTGCGGCTGTACCGCTGGGAGCCGGCGGCCCTCTCCTTCGGGCGCAACGAGCCGGCGCTCCGGCGGTACGACCGGGCCGCGATCGAGCGGCTCGAACTCCACCCGGTCCGCCGGCCGACCGGCGGGCGGGCGGTGTGGCACGCGGAGGAGCTCACCTACGCCGTGGCCGCGCCGGAGGCGACCTTCGGCGACCTGCGGACGGCCTATCTCCGGATTCACGAAATGCTGGCGGCGGCGCTCCGGAGACTCGGGGCCGGAGCCTCGCTGGCCGGGCCGCCCGCGCGTACCACCGGGCTCGACGCAGGCGCCTGCTTCGCCTCGCCGGCGGGCGGCGAGGTCATGGTGGGCGGCCGAAAGCTCGTCGGGAGCGCGCAGCTCCGTGAGCGGGGCGCGCTGCTGCAGCATGGGTCCCTCCTGCTGGCGGGCTCCCAGGCGGTGGTGGCGGAGGTGACCATCGGGACCCCGCCGGCCGACCAATCCACCGCCCTCGCCGCGGTCCTCGGCGGCCCGGTGCCGTTCGCCGATGTGGCGAACGCCATCGCGATCGCGGCGCGCGCGTGGCCCGGGCACTGGGAGCACGCGGCCGACTTCCCTCCCCTCGCCACCGCCGCCGCGCTTCACGCCGATCGCTTCCGGGGCGACGCCTGGACCTGGCGGCGCTAGGCGGATCCGGCGGGACGGTTGGCGGGAATCGAGTCCGGTGCCAGATTACGGCAGCACCCCGAACGCCTCCCCTGGCCCGAGGTCCGCTCGTGCGACGCACCCCCTGCGCTGCCATCTTTTCCCTGGCCCTGTTCTCCGCTCTCACCACGACGTCCGCCGCCGGCCAAGGCGCCACTCGGCAGGAAACCGTGGTGATCGTCGGGGGGCAGGAGCCGGCGACTCCCATCCCCACCCTCTTCAATAACAGCGCAACCAACCAGGCCGTCGCCGACCTCCTGTTCCTCCCCCTCGCCCGCCTCGGGCCGGACAACGTCACGAGCGGCGACAAGGGCTTCACGCCGGTGCTCGCCCGCAGCTGGACGCGACGGGATTCGCTGACCCTCGTCTTCGAGATCGACTCCCGGGCCCGGTGGCAGGATGGCGCGCCGGTGACGGCGCGCGATGCGGCGCTGGCGCTCAACCTGGCGCGGGACTCCACCGTCGACCCGCAGCTCGCCCTGCTCGTCCGGCATGTCGCGTCCGCCACCGCCGACGATGACAGACACCTGGTGGTGCGGTTCGACGAAGCCTACGACGAGCAGCTCTATGATGCGGTGTACCACGTGTCCCCGTTGCCGGCACACCTGGTGGATACGATCCCCCGCGGGGCGCTGGCGCAGTCGGCGTTCGCGAGCGCGCCGGTCGGCAACGGCCCCTATCGCTGGGGGCGCCGGGTCGCGGGGCAGCAGCTCGAGCTCATTGCCAATGATCAGTTCTTCCTCGGGCGACCAGGCCCCCGGAAGGTGCTGATCCTCACGGTGAGGGACCCCGAGGCACAGATCAACCTGCTCCTGAGCGGGAGCGCCGACGTCCTTCCGGCTCTCGGGACGATCGCCACGATCTCGCGCGTGACTTCCGATACCGGCGTCCGGGTCTATCCCCTGCCCTCGCTCTCCGTGAACTACCTGAGCTTCAATCAGCGGGATCCCGCCGACCTCGAACGGCCGCACCCCATCCTGTCGGATCCCGAGGTCCGCGCGGCGATCGTCAAGGCGCTGGACCGCCCGGCCATGGTGGAGGCGACCTTCGGGCCGTGGGCCGCCGTCCCCGAGGGCCCGGTCCCGCAACTCTTCTGGATCCGCGACCCCGCCTTCCGCCCGGCCCCCGCCGATCCCGCCGGAGCGCGGGCCCTGCTCCGTGCCCGCGGCTGGATCGACACGGACGGCGACGGCATCCTCGACAAGGGCGGCAAGCCGCTGGCACTGGGGCTCAATTTCCCAGGCCCGAGCGCCCCGAGGGCCCAGATGGCGCTGCAGGTACAGGAACAGCTCCGCCAGGTGGGGATCCGGATCGACTTGAACCGGCTCGACTTCTCGGTGTGGGCCGAACGGCGCAACCGCGGCAACTTCGACCTCGACTTCGCCAATGCGACGATGGATCCCTCGCCGGCCGGCTTAGTGCAGAGCTGGAGCTGCGCGGGGCGCGGCGGGGCCAACAAGACGCATTACTGCAACCCGAAAGTCGATTCGCTGCTGGCCCAGGCGTTGCGATCCCCGCGCACGGAGGCGCTCACGCTGTACCGCCAGGCGGTCCGCACCATCGTCGCCGACGCCCCCGCCGTGTTCCTCTTCGCTCCCACGACACCGATGGCCGTGTCCCGCCGGATTCGCCACGTCGAGCTCGTCCCGGTGGCGCCCTGGTCGGCGCTCTGGCGGTGGAGCCCGGGACCCCGCCCCTGACGTGAACCGCTGGCTTGCCCGCCGCACCCTGCAGGCCGTGCTCACCTTCATGGTGGTCACGGTGCTGCTGTTCGTCCTCATGCGAATGACGCCGGGGGACCCGCTCCAGCGCCTGGAGGGTGACCGCCAGATGTCCGCGGAGGCGGCCGCCGCCCTCCGGCATCGGTTCGGCCTCGACCAGCCGGTCGTGGACCAATTCCGCTACTTCTTCGAGGGGGCCCTCCGCGGCGACCTCGGCGTCTCGATCGAGCACTACCCGACCAAGGTCTCCACGCTGGTGCTGAGCCGGCTCCCGGCCTCGCTGATCCTCGGCGGCACCGTCCTGCTGCTCACCTTCGGCCTCGGCGTCGCGCTCGGCGTGTGGCAAGCCACCCGGCGCGGGCGCCCCGTCGATCGCTGGCTCACGCGGCTCTCGCTCGGACTCTACGCGATGCCCTCCTTCTGGCTGGGCCTCCTGCTGGCCTGGTATTTCGGCATCCGCCACCAACTGCTCCCCGTGGCCCAGATGCAGGATCCCCTGCTCGGCGGCGACGCGGGATGGCTCGCGCACGCCGGGGACATCGCCCGGCACCTCGTCCTCCCGGCCGTCACGCTCACGGCGGTCAGCCTCGCGGCGGTCATGCACTACCAGCGCACGGCGCTGCTCGAGGTCCTGCGCCTCGATTTCGTCCGCGCGGCCCGCGCCCGCGGCCTCACGGAACGCCGCGTCCTCTGGCGTCACGCCTGGCGCAACGCGCTCTTCCCGGTCATCGGGCTGCTCGGGCTCTGGCTTCCGATTCTCGTGAGCGGCTCGGTGTTCGTGGAGCAGGTCTTCGACTGGCCCGGTCTCGGCTCGCTCGCCGCGGAAGCCGTGGGCTCGCGCGACTACCCCGTCATCATGGGGACCGCGATGCTCGTCTCGGCGCTCGTGCTGCTGGGCGGCCTCCTCGCCGATGTCGGGTATTACGCGCTCGATCCGCGGGTGCGCCGCCGGTGACCGGCTCGCTCTGGCGCCTCTTCAGCCGCGCCTTCGCTTCCCCGTCGGGGCGGCTGGGGGTGCTGATCCTCGTCGCCCTGTCGGTGATCATCATCGCCGGTCCGTGGTTCCTCCCCGATCCGGCCGTCATGCCCGACCTCCTCGCCGGCGCGACCCCGCCGGGCAGCGCGCACCTCTTCGGGACCGACCAGCTCAACCGGGACATCCTCTCGCGCGTCGTCTCCGGCGGGCGGATCTCGCTTTCCGTGGCGGCCCTCGCGGTGACGCTCGCCGTCTCGCTCGGGGCGCTCATCGGCGGCGCCGCGGGCTTCTATGGCGGATGGGTGGACGGGCTCCTGATGCGCGTGGTGGACGGCGCGCTCGCCATCCCCCGGCTCTTCCTCCTGCTGATCCTCGTCGCGGTGTGGGAGCACATGCCGGTGCCCGCCCTGGTCATCGTGCTGGGCGCCACCGGGTGGTTCTCCACCAGCCGCATCGTGCGCGGCGAGCTCCTCCGGCTGCGCGAAGCCGAGTTCGTGCAGGCCGCCACGGCCCTCGGCGCGGGGCCGGCCCGGATTATCTTCCTGCATCTGCTCCCGAACGTGGCGGGCCCGCTGCTGGTCGCCGCCACGCTGGGCGTCGGCGACGTGATCCTGCTGGAGGCGGGGCTGTCCTACCTCGGAGTGGGTGTGCATCCGCCGACTCCGTCCTGGGGCGGCATGATTCTCGACGCCCGGTCCCTCCTGACGACCGCGCCCTGGGCCAGCATCTTCCCCGGCCTCGCGATCGTCGTCACCGTCCTGGCCGTCAACCTGATCGGCGACGCCCTGCGCGGCGCCCTGGACCCCAGGAGCGCATGACCCCGTTGCTCGAAGTCGAGGACCTGCGCATCACCTTCGCGACCGGGCCCGGGCTCTCGCGGCCGGTCGACGGCGTGAGCTTTGCCGTGGCGAAGGGTGAGCTGCTGGCGCTCGTCGGTGAGTCGGGCTGCGGCAAGAGCCTCACCTCCCTCGCCCTCCTGCGCCTGGTGCCTCCGCCGGGCGTGATCGCCGCAGGCAGCGTCATCCGGTTCGACGGCACCGACCTCCTCACGCTGGACGCGCCGGCGCTGCGCAGGGTCCGCGGCCGGCGGATCGCGATGATCTTCCAGGACCCGATGACCAGCCTCAACCCGGTCTTCACGGTGGCCGACCAGATCGGCGAAAGCGTGCGGGCCCACCGGAAGCTCTCGAAGTCGGAGGCCCGCGCGCGAGCGCTCGAGCTGCTGCAGGAGGTGGGCATCCCCGACCCGGTGGCCCGGCTCGACCAGTATCCGCACCAGCTGAGCGGCGGGATGCGCCAGCGGGTGATGATCGCGATCGCGCTCGCCTCCGAGCCCGAGCTGCTCATCGCCGACGAGCCCACCACGGCGCTGGATGTGACGGTCCAGGCCCAGATCCTCGAGGTGCTCGACCGGCTGCGGGCCGCCCGCGGGATGGCCGTCCTGCTCATCACCCACGACCTCGGGATCGTCGCCGGCCGGGCGGACCGGGTGGCCGTGATGTACGCCGGGCGCCTCGTGGAAGAGGCGCCGACGCCCGAACTCTTCGCGCGCCCTTCCCATCCGTACACCCGCGGCCTGCTGGCGTCGGTGCCGCGGCTCACCGGCCCGGTGACCCGGTTGACGCCGATCGCCGGGAACGTTCCACCCCCGACGGCGTGGCCCAGCGGATGCCGATTCCATCCGCGCTGTCCTGCCGCCCTGCCCCGCTGCCCCACGGACGACCCGCCGGCGCTGCCCGTGGCCGACGGGCACCAGATGCGCTGCTGGCTGGCGGAAGGGGGCGCCCGATGACCACGCCGCTGCTCGAGGTGCGGGACCTCGTCAAGCACTACAGCGCCACGGGGTTCCTCGCACGCAAGGCGCCGCCGGTCCGTGCGGTGGACGGCGTCTCCTTCAGCGTGGGGACGGCGGAGACGCTTGGGCTCGTGGGCGAGTCGGGCTGCGGCAAGTCCACTGTCGGCCGCACCATCCTCCGGCTGCAACCCGCCACCGCCGGCAGCGTCACCTGGGAGGGCAGGGATCTCCTGGCCCTCGATGCGTCGGAACTCAGGATGGCCAGGCGCCGGCTGCAGATCATCTTCCAGGACCCGTACAGTTCGCTCAATCCGCGGATGACCGTGGGCGACGCGATCGCCGAGGGCATCGAGATCCACCGCCTCGCGCCCCGCGCGGAGATTCCCGCCCGGGTGGCCCGGCTGCTCGAGGAGGTCGGGCTCGATCCGGGATACGCCGCGCGCTATCCCCACGAGTTCTCCGGAGGCCAGCGCCAGCGGATCGGGATCGCGCGGGCGCTGGCGGTGGAACCGGCCTTCATCGTGTGCGACGAGCCCGTCTCCGCGCTGGACGTGTCGGTGCAGGCGCAGGTGCTCAACCTGCTCGCCGACCTGCAGGCGCGCCGCGGCATCTCCTTCCTGTTCATCGCCCACGACCTGGCGGTGGTCCGGCAGCTCGCGCACCGTGTCGCGGTGATGTATCTGGGCCGCATCGTGGAGACCGGACCGACCGAGGACGTCCTCGCGCGGCCGGCGCATCCGTACACCCAGGCGCTCTTGTCGGCGGTGCCGGTCCCCGACCCGGCCAGCCGCCGGCTCCGGATCGTCCTGCCCGGCGACCCGCCGAGCCCGTCGCATCCGCCGTCCGGATGCGCCTTCCATCCCCGCTGCCAGCACCCGGCCAGGGACGCGCGCTGCATGGCGGAGCGGCCGCTGCTGCACCAGCTTGGCCGGAGCGAGGTGGCCTGCCACCACGCGGTGGCGGCGCCGTGAAGCGCACGCGCATCGCGAGCGGGGTTCCGTACGAAGCCGTCGTGGGATACTCGCGGGCCGTGCGGGTGGGACCATGGGTCCAGGTGTCCGGCACGACCGCGACCGACGGAACCGGCGGCATCGTCGGCGAGGGGGACGCCTACCTCCAGACGGTGCAGGCGCTCCGGAACATCGAGCGGGCGCTGGCGCAGGCGGGCGCCTCGATGGCCGACGTGGTGCGGACGCGGATGTACGTGACCGACATCTCCCGGTGGGAAGAGGTCGGGCGCGCCCACGGAGAGTGGTTCGGCGCCGTCCGCCCCGCCACCAGCATGGTCGAAGTGCGCCGCCTGATCGATCCGCGCATGCTGGTCGAAGTCGAAGCCGACGCCGTCGTCGACGAGGCACGCGGCCCCTCCTGACGTTCACCCTCCTTCCACGCCGGATGTCGCATCATGCCGCTCCCACTCTTTCACATCGACGCGTTCACCGACCACGCCTTTGCCGGCAACCCCGCGGCGGTCTGCCTCCTGGAACGGGAAATGGAGGACGGATGGCTGCAGGCCGTCGCGCGGGAGATGAACCTCTCGGAAACGGCGTTTCTCCTGCGCCGTGACGACGGGTTCGGCCTGCGGTGGTTCACGCCGCTGGTCGAGGTGGACCTCTGCGGCCACGCGACGCTGGCCAGCGCCCATTTCCTGTGGCAGGAACACCACCTGAAGCCGCGCACCGTGGCGCGCTTCCACACCCGGAGCGGCCTCCTCACGGCCACGCAACGCGACGCCTGGATCGAGCTCGACTTCCCCACCAAGCCGACCCAGCAGGCCTCCGCGCCCGCGGGCCTGGCCGCCGCCCTCGGCGCCACTCCCGTGACCCTCGGCCGGGCAGATTACGACTACCTCGTGGAGCTGGCCAGCGAGGCCGAGGTCCGCGCCCTCGAACCCGACTTCCGCGCGCTGCGCGTGGTGAACGCCCGCGGCGTGATCGTGACCGCCGCCGGGAGCGGACCCTACGATTTCGTCTCCCGCTTCTTCGGCCCGGCGGTCGGCATCGACGAGGACCCCGTCACCGGGTCGGCGCACGCCGCCCTCGGCCCCTACTGGCAGCAGCGCCTCGGGAAGTCGTCCTTCCTGGCCTACCAGGCGTCCGCGCGTGGCGGCGTGGTGCGCGTCGACGTCGCGGGCGACCGGGTGCGGCTTGGCGGCCAGGCCGTCACCGTCACCCGGGGCGAACTCCTGTGAGCGAGGAGGGCGTCTCCGCCTTCGCCACCCTGGACCTCCGGGTGGGCCGCGTGACGCGCGCGGAACCCAACGCGGGAGCGCGCAGGCCGGCGTATCGGCTGTGGGTGGACTTCGGCCCGCTCGGGGAGCGGACCTCGAGCGCACAATTGACGGAGGTGTACCGCGCGGATGAACTCGTCGGCCGGCAGGTGATCGCCGCCGTCAATCTCGGCAGCCGCCGCATCGCCGGGTTCGTGTCCGAGGTCCTGGTGCTCGGGCTCCCCGATGAATCCGGGCATGTCGTCCTGCTCCAGCCGGAGCGCCCCGTGCCGCTGGGCGGCCGGGTCTACTGACGCGAGGCACCATGCGGATCTTCATTTCGGTGGACATGGAAGGCATCGCCGGGGTGGTCCACGAGGACCAGACCAACCCGGTCGACCCCCGGTGCGCCGGGGAGTACGGTCGGTTCCGCAAGCTGATGACCGACGAGGCCAACGCCGCGGTCGCGGGCGCATTCGCCGCCGGCGCCACCCGCGTCGTCGTGAACGACAGCCATTGGGAGATGCGCAACCTCCTCGCGGAGGCGACGGATCCGCGGGCAGAACTGGTGAGCGGCTCCACGAAGCCCCGGTCGATGATGCAGGGCATCGACGAGGGGTTCGATGCGGCGGTCTTCATCGGGTACCACGCGCAGGCGGGGACTCCGCACGCGATCCTGGACCACACCTACACCGACCGGATCTTCCAGGTGCGGCTCAACGGCTCGGCGGTGGGGGAACTGGGGCTCAACGCCGCGCTCGCCGGACGCTTCGGCGTGCCGGTGGCGCTCGTCTCCGGCGACCAGGCGCTGGCGGCCGAATGCCGCGCCCTGCTGGGCGCGGGCACGCGTGCCGTCATCGTCAAGGAGGCGGTGGCGCGCCACGGCGCTCGTTGCGCGGCGCCGGCGGAAGCCTGCCGAAGGATTCAGGCGGGTGTCACGGAGGCGCTGGCGAAGCTGCCCAAGCCGTGGACGGTGGCGTCGCCGGCCACGATCGAAGTGGATTTCTGCTCCACGCACCACGCCGATATGGCCGAACTCGTGCCGGGCAGCGAGCGGATCGGCGGGCGCACCGTGCGGGTGAGCCACGCCGACTACGCCGAGACTTTTCGGGCCTTTCGCGCGCTCTACAATTTGGCGTCGGTGCCCTGACCCGCTGCCGGCGGGGGGCAATCCCGCGCCGCCTCGCTCGCCGCTCCAACACTCCGCCAGGCTTTGCGGCGTGCGAGGTTCCAGTTCGCTGACGGCCCACTGGCCCCCAATTCCGCCCCCCACCGTTTTTCCACCAGCCCCAGCACGGCGCACCGCTCCGTCGGCTCCAGTTTCATGGCGCCCTCCACCATCGCGGGAATCGCGTCGGCGCTGAGCCGGCCCAGGTAGGCCGTGTCCAGCGTGGCGCCTTGCGCCGCCCGACCCAGGTTCACCCGCGCGATGACCGCATCGGGACTGACGAGGTTGAGCACCAGGAGCGCGGCGAGCGCGGTGAGCACCACCCCGGGGGCGAACCGCGAGCGCCGCCCCTGGAGAACCGTGGCGGCGAACCAGGCGAGGAGCACTCCGAGCCAGGTCATGAAGGCGAGGGTGTAGAAGCGCTCCTCGGTCAGGCCGTAATAGGAGCGATAGAGGAGCATGCGATGGTAGGCGCTCGCGAGCAGGAGGGCGAGCAGCACCAGGATAGCTGCGGTCAGGCGCCGGAATTGATGGAGCCCTGCGGGATCATGCCGATCGAGCAGCCAGTCGGCAGCCAGCAGCATGGGAAGGGTGAGCGCCGTCACCGCGACCAGCTGGAAGAATCCCAGCCGCGCATACTCCGCGACGGTCGTCCCAGTCAGTGCCTGGAACTCGCCTGGACCGAGGAAGAGTTCCCTCGCCTGGAACCCGACGAACAGCGCGAAGAGCCCCCCGATGGCGCCCAGGAAGGTGAGGATGGTGGCCGGGGGGACTTGCAGGTTCAGTTCGAACCGGATGGTCGGAAGTCCGCCTTCCCGCCAGAATCCGCCGCGCAACGCTCCAGCCGCCGCCCAGGCCAGGAGTCCGGCCAGGACGACATGGGTTTCGAGTCCCCGGAGGTCGATCGCCAGGATCCTCGCCAGTGTCTGGCCGAAGAGCGGGTCCGCCTGGCTCAGCAGGGAGCCGAAGAGGAGGAGCACCGGCACCGCTGCGATGAGCCCCGCCGCCCCGGCGACGAGGCGGCGAGTCCGGCCCGTCAGCGGGAGGTCTGCCCACTGGATGTCCGAGATCGCCGCGGGAATCGGCCCGCCCAGCACCGACGCACCCACCCAGAGGCCGCCACGGAACAGGTCGGAAGCGCCGAGGCGATCCAGCGACCGCATCGCGGTGGCGGGGGCGGCCAGGACGAGGAGGCCCACGATCGCGACCAGGTCGAGCGCGAAGAGCGTGGGCGTATCCCGCCACACCAGGCAGGGGACGAGGACCCAGACGGCTCCGGCCAGCCACGCCCCATGAGGAGGACCGGTGAGCGCTCCTGCCCGGATCAGGGCGATCGCCGTGACCAGGAAGGCAGTGATCCAGAGCATGACGTCCAGACGGGCCGGTACCCAGGTGCGCAACACCTCTCCCGCCACGCCGAGGGCGAGGCCGGTCAGCATCACCGACAGCGCCCGACGCGCGCGCTCGTTCACGGTTGCGCCTCCCCGATTGCGAGCGTCGTCTTGCCGGCGGCCCCACTGCTGGCGGGCCCGAAGAGCAGCGCGTCGATCGGCCCCGGGTAGATGACGCGGAGCGTGTACGGAAACGCGGTGGGCGACACCGTGAAGTAGAGCGAATCCACGTAGGCCTGGCCCGCCGCGAGGGGCTTGGTGAACGCCCGCGCCTCGTTGTCGGGTACCAGGAGCGCCCCGTCCGTCCCGGTCAGGCGGAACTGCAGGTACCCAGGATATTCCGGTTCCCGTTTGGCGTCGCTCCGCACCCGGACGATCACCCCCACCCGGTCCATGTCGGTTTCACTGCCCATCACCGAGACGTGCAGGTGGCAGTCGAGCCCGCAGAAGGAGATCTCGTCGCCGATCGGGACGACCCGGCGGGGCGCCAGGAACGCGAACATCGCGGTACCAAGGAGGTAGAGCGCGGCATAGCCGAGCGTGGCCGTCGCGGCCCGGCCTGCCAGGCGGCGGTCGCCGCGCGCCAGGGCGAAGACGCAGACTCCGACGCCCAGCACGACGAGCAGCGCGGAGCCGAGCAGGATCAGGAAACCGAGGAAATGCGCGAGCATGTGGCGCCCTCCGGAGGGGAAAAGAGTCAGACGGCGGCGCTGAGCGGCAGGCCGCCGAAGCGCCGCTCGCGGGCACGAAAATCGGTCAGTGCCGCCTGCAGGTCATCTGGGCCGAATTCGGGCCACATCGTCCGCGTGAAGTACAACTCGGCATAGGCCGCCTCCCAGAGCATGAAGTCGCTGAGTCGCTGCTCTCCGCCGGTCCGGATCAGCAGGTCCACCGGCGGGACCAGGGGGCCGCCCCGCCCGCCGTCGGTCACCGCCCGGGCGAACTCTTCACGCGACGGGGGCGGCCCGTCGGCGAGGGCCCGCGCCGCGGCGAGGATCGCGTCGCGCCCCGAGTAGTCGATGGCGATGCGAAGGTGGAGCCGCCGGCCGCGCGCGGTGGCCCCCTCCGCCTGCGCGATGGCCGCCTGCAACGGGGGCGCAAGCCGGTCGCGGCGGCCGATGACGGAGAGCCGGACGCCGGTCGCCACGCACCGCGTGACCTCGCCTCGCAGGTGCTCCCGAAAGAGGCGGAGCAGCCAGCGGACCTCACGCTCCGGGCGGCTCCAGTTGTCGGAGGAAAAGGCGTACAGCGTGAGCGTCCCCACGGCGGACGCGGGACAGGACTCGACCAGCCGTCGCACCGCCCGCGCGCCGGCCTGGTGCCCGGCGGCCCTCGGCAGGCCCCGCCGGGCGGCCCACCGGCCGTTGCCGTCGAGGATGACGGCGACATGGATGCCGGCGGGCGCCGCCGCCGCAAAAGCACTTTGCATGATAAAGTCACTCCTCAAAAAAAAGAGCGCGCTCACGCCTCGCGGGTGCGGCGGATGAGCGCCTCCATGTGATCGAGGTAGCCGGCGAGCGCCCGGCGCCCCGCCGCCGTCAGCCGGAACTCCGTGCGCGGCACCCGGCCGGCGAATCCCTTCCGGCAATCGATGTACCCGGCGTCCTCGAGCTTGCGTGCGTGCACGCTGAGGTTGCCGTCGCTGGTGCCGACGGCGGCCCTGAGCTCCGTGAACGAGAGCGCATCGTGCACCGCGAGCGCGCTCACGATCGCCAGCCGCTTTCGTTCGTGAATGAGCTGGTCCAGGGCCAGCGGGGCGCTCCCCGCCTGCCCGCGCACCGCCCCCAGCCGGGGCCGTGCGTCAGGCGCCTGCTTCCCCTGTTCGTGCCGCCGGGCCGATCCGGACTTAGCCACCATGCCTCCTCGCGATGAACACCCCGAATCCGATCTGGACCGCGCCAAATCCTGCCGCCATCCCGGCGTTGCCCCACGCCGGCCACAGCAGGACGACCGCCCCGACCGTCATCAGGAGAATCCCCATCAGCGGCACCGCCTTCACCGAGAACGCGCCTCCCGTCACCACCCCCGTACCGTAGAGCAGGAGCCAGGTGCCAGGGAGGAGCGCCGGCTGGCCCGCCTGCCAGAGCACGGCCGTCAGGAGCGCCCCGACCAGGAGTGGAGGTGCAAAGCTCAGCAGGAATCGCCGTGCAGGCCGAGTGAAGCCCGGGCCCTGCACCCGCATCGACTTCCGGCCGAGGGACCAGGCACCGATCAGGAAGGCGACCACTCCTTCGACGAGCCAGACTCCGAGCCAGCCGCGAGGCGTGGCCTGCCGCGCCGCGAGCCCGGACGCGACGAGCGCGGAGACGCCCATCCCCACTCCCCCCCACCCCGGAACCCCCGTGAAGGCGGTGGCGCGTTCCATGGTCTCCCGGATATAGGAGAGGTTGTCCAGCGCCCGGTCGCCGAGGGCGGCGGGGGGATTGCGGGAGCCGGGCTGGGAGGCCATGCATGTCATGGTAGCGAGCGATTCGTTATCCGTCAAGTACTTTGTGCAATAGAGTCGATCGCCCCGTTCCCCTGTGCACCATCGGCCGGCTCGGGCGTCTCCTGCCCTCATCGGACCCACGGACCCCGGCATCTGGCGGGGCCGCGATTCCGGTGGCAGCTTATCCAGCCCCCATTGACCCGACCGCAGATCAGGATGCCCATGCGACTTCCGGGACTTGTCGCGCTCGCCACACTCGCCCTCGGTGGCTGCGCGCACGAGCAACCGTTCCAGCCGCAAGACACGACGACCGACCGGCCGTTCCTCCCGGGCACGCCCATCCGCCTGACCTACAACCCCGGCGCCGACCTCCGGCCCGCCTGGCTCCCCGACGGGTCCGCGTTCATATACTCCTGGCAGCAATTGGGGCAGCCCGACCTGGATCGCTGTCTCGGCATCATGGGAGCCGACGGCGGGACCAGGGTCACCACCATCTGCAACCCGAACGCCGCCGCGGCCGATTCGGCCGACCTGTTCGATGTCCCGTCGCCGTCGCCGGCGGGGGAACTGCTCTACATCCGGACCTCGTCCAAACCCGGCGCCATTCCACCCGATCACGGCGGCGTCTTCCTTGCCCCGCTGGCGGATCCCCTCAACGCCACCCAGGTCCTCACCCTGCCCTATTCGATCGGGGGCCGGACCCACGGCTTCATCTCGACCGCCCGCTGGCGGAGCTCCAAGCGCCTGCTGTACGTCGGGGAGTCGGTGGTGTACTCGCGAGAAACCAACGGGGCGCCGCTCGACACCCTCGTGACCGGCCTCGAGATCGTGGAGATGGACCTGACCGGCGCACAGCCGACGCTAGCCGTCCTTCCGTTCACCGACGGCGCGAGCTCCGCCGCCCTGACGGCCACGGGCGACACCCTCTACTACACCCTGAACAACGACAGCCGTGTCTATCGACTCGTGCTGACCTCCGCTGACCTGACGATCGCCCACGACTTCGGCACGAGGGGAATCGCCCGCGATGTGACCGTCCTCGGCGGAAACCTGGTGGCGGTGGTCGGCGGGGAAATCCGGTACGCGGATGATCCTGTGATCGGCCCCTTCCAGGCCGACGGCGGAGGTGACCTCGTGTCGGTCGACCTCGCCACCGGAGCGGAAACCGACCTCCCGGTCGATCACCGGATGCTGTTCCGCCACCCGGAATTCTCGCCCGGGGGAGGTCCCGTCCGCCTCGTCGCGGAGGGCTACGCGCCCACGAACGTCCCCACCCCGACACGCAACCAGTTGGTGAGCAAGGTCGGCGACCTCTACCTCTACGAGGCGCCGTGAGGCGCCGGCTCGCCGGCGGGCTGCTCCTGCTCGCGCTCGCGACGCCGCTCGCCGCGCAGTCGAACGGCGCGATCGCCGGCGTCGTGCGCGACGCCCAGACCGGCCGCGGCCTGGCGAACGTCCTCGTCACCGTGGAGGGCGGGCGCCGCGGCACCACCACCGATACGGGCGGCCGATACCGCATCCGGGAGGTCCGGAGCGGATTTCACACCCTGCAGGCGGCCCTGATCGGCTACACTCCGCAAGTCCGCGACAGCCTGGAGGTCCGCGCGGGAGTCACGCTGCTCGTGGACCTCGCGCTCGCCCCGTCGGCGGTCAAGCTCGACTCCCTGGTCATCCAGGCCCAGACCGACCCCGTCCTCGACCCGCTCGCCACCGCCACCGAGCAGAAGATCACGGCGGAAGAGATTCGACGGCTGCCGGTCAGCAGCATCGACGAGGCCATTTCGCTCTCCGCCGGTGCCGTCGGCCAGAGTTACCGGGGCGGCCGCCTGGGGCAGGAGTCGTTCGTGCTCGACGGCATGGGCGTCAAGAACCAGCTCGACGCCTCGACCAATTCGCTCGGCGTGCGCGTGCCGGTGGACATGCTGACCGAGGCCTCGCTGACCACCAACGCGTTCTCCGCCCGCTATGGCCAGGCGCTCTCCGGCGTCGTGAACGTGGTCACGATCGACGGCGGACCCCAGTGGCACGGCCGGGCGGCGTACGAGTCCGACCGCGCCTTCACCGGGTCAGGCGACTTCGGCCTCGACCGCCTCCTCCTCCAGGCGGATGGACCGCTCTTCGCAGGCATCACCTTCGTCGGCGTGGTGGACGCCACCGGCCGCCTCGACGCCAATCCGGTCAGCGCACCGCTCCCCACCGATCCGCTCGACCCCCGGAGCGCCGGGCCGCAGATGCTCCCGCACAACGGCGGCGAGCAGCTCGACCTCGCCGGCAAGCTGACGATTCCATTCGGCCAGAAGCAGACGCTGCGCCTCTTCGGCCTGTACGGCGAACAGCAGGGCCTGCTGTACGACCAGCTCTTCAAGTACGCGCTCGGCTTCGCCCCGGCACAGCGCATCACCGGCGGGCTCGTCACCGCGGACCTGCAGCACACCTCCGGCCCGGGCGCCCGCACGCCGCTGGTCCTCGACCTGCGGGCCGGGTGGTACGGCAAGGATTTTCATCGCGGCGAACTCACGCAGCAGCCGGACTATCAATTCGGCGCGTTCACCGGGCAGGCCTTCCACTTCAAGGGCGAGAAGATCGCCGAGGCGCTTGACACCGCCGCGGCCCGCGGCGCGGTTCCGGGCTTCACGCAACCGGGCTTCAGTAGCTCGACTCCCTGGGGTGTCCCGGCGTTCTTTCTCGATGGCGGATCCCGGGGCGAGATCGCCTTCAACCACTATGAGGAGCTGCGGACCCAGGTCGACGCGACCGTGGGGCTCGGCACCAACGCGGACCTGTACGTGGGCGGGGAGTACCTGGCCCAGCAGGTGCAGACCTTCCAGCGGATCGACGCCTACCTCCCCGTCGGCGACACCGTGCCGCCGGCCACGGCGTCAGATTTCAGCCCCCACGGCGGGGCGCTGTACGCGGAGGCGCAGACCACCCTGGCCGATCTCGCCTTCACCCTCGGCATGCGCTACGACGTCTTCGATCCGGGCGCCGACCTCAACAACGCGCAGCTGGGCCGCCAGTCCTCCCTCAATCCGCGGTTCGCCGTCTCGACCGTCCTGAAGGGTGCCACGCTGGTGGCCAGCTACGGCCGGTTCAGCATGCCGCCCGACCTCCAGTTCCTGGTGGACGCGACCTTCGACGATTCCACGCGCACCGGGCGCTTCCGCCGCGGCAATCCCAACCTGGGGTTCGAGCAGTCGAACCAGTACGAATTCAGCCTCCGGCTCCGTCCACGCGACGCGATGTCCGTCCGGATTGGCGCATACGTGAAGAAGCTGGACGGACTGGTGTCCTCCGTCCCGCTCGGCGTGAACCCCGACAGCTCGATCTTTGCCAACACCGACTACGGCAGCGTCAAGGGGCTGGAGATCCTGGCCATCAAGGAGCTGGCCCACGGGTGGGCCCTGCAGGTCTCCTATGTGCTGCAGCAGGCCAACGCCACCTCCACCAGCGCGTTCCTTCGGGCGCGCCTTCCGAGCATCGACCCGGCCACCGGGGACACCGTCTATCCGGGCCGAGTCGAATATCCGCTCGACTACGACCGGCGCCACAGCTTCAACGCCATCTTCCAGTCGATCCTGAACCCGATGGCCGGGCCCCGGATCCTCGGTGGGTACCCGTTCGGCGCCATCCAGGCGTCGGCCATCTTCCGGTACGCCTCCGGTCTGCCGTATTCGATGACCAACGCGGCCGGCGATTCCCTCGTGGGAGACCCGAACGGGTTCCGCCTCCCCTCCTATTCCACGCTCGACTTCCTGATCCGCAAGCCGATCCCCCTCGGCCGCGGCTTCGCCAGCATCTACCTGGACATGCGAAACGTGTTCAACGTGAGCACGGTGGAATCGGTCCGTCGAGACACCGGCACGCCCGGGCTCGGCCCCGCGGGCATCCAGGCCGAGGCGCAGGCCGCCTACGACGCGCACCCCGAGCCGATCCCCTATGAATCGGCCCGGTACCGGGCCTACGCCGACCTCAACGGCAACGGGATAGTCGAAGGACAAGCGGAGCTGCTCCCGATGTACGTCCGGGCGGCACAGGACTACAACACGCCGGTCTTCGTCTACGGATCGCCCCGCCTGATGCGGCTCGGGGTCGAGCTGATGTTCTAGCATGCCCGGGCGCGACGCCGCCGAACGCGCTCAGCTCCTTCGCATCGCGGTGCTGCTCGGCGGACCGGTGCTGATCATCGGTGCGTTCGCACTCTACTTCATCTTCCACCGGTTTCACCTGCCACCCTGGTTGTTCCTTCCTGCGATCGTCCTGCTCATTCCTGCCACCTGGGGGTTGATCCTGCTGGTGGATCACGTCACATCGCGCTCGGCGCACGGCGTCGTCATCGCCCTGCACGCGGGGCTTGCGAGGAGCCAGGGCACGGGGTTCTCCCGCCAGGAGGCGCTGGTGGCGCAGGGCCGGCCCGTGGAAGCCGCGACCGCCTACCGCCAGCGGCTGATCGAGCACCCAGCGGACGTCGCGGCCATGGTGGCGCTCGCCCGGCTGATGTCCGGAGCCTTGGCGGACCCGGAAGCCGCCGAGGAGCTCTACCAGCGGGCCCGCGCGGAGCGCCCGGGCACGGACTGGGAGCGCATCATCGCCAACGACCTGATCGACCTGTATGGGGGGACGGGAGCGGACGGGAAGTTGCGGAGCGAACTCGCGCGGTTTGCTGAGCTCTACCGAGGCACGCAGGCCGGAAGCGCGGCCCGGGCCCAGCTGGATCGCCTGAAGACCGACGCCTCTCAGGAGGGTTGAGCGCCCTTCCGGCGGGCCTCGCGCTCCGCGCGATCGGCCGCCTCCTCCACGTGATGCCACCGGAAGAACACGATCGCCATCGCCAGCCAGATGATCGGGTCCGCGACCGCCTTCATGATCAACCCGGCGACTTGCTGGTCCGTCGCCGCCGAGACGTCGTACACCCTCGGCGCCATCTCGTAGAGCGCGTACACCGGATAGTCGGCGTAGGTCAGGAACGCCGCGGGCGCGATCGGCACGATGGTGCTGAGGAAGAGGTAGCCGATCTTCCACGGGTACGACACGCGGCTGATGGCCGGGTTCGGGGCCAGCACCGGCCACCACATCACGAGGCCGCCGATCAGCCAGCACAAGTCGATCACGAACGAGCCCGACTGCGTGCGGCGGAATCCGTCCACCACCGGTGGCAGGTGCGAGGCGATCAGGATGGCGTCCGTCAGGAGCAACGCGGCGAAGGGCCGCGCGAAGAACCGCAGGAGCCTGCCCGTCCGGGAGTCGGCCGGCGCCGCCTGGGGAAGCCACGCCGGCACTCCAAGCAGCAGGAAGGGCGGAATGACCAGCGTGTAGAGAATCCACTGCGCCGTGTGCACGCTGAGCAGGTACCCGGCGCCGAGGGCGCCGACCGGCCAGTCGGTCGCGAGCCACAGCACCAGCACCCCGAGAATGAACCAGGCCGTCTGCCCGCGCGAGAGCGGCGGCCTTCCCGGCGGCGCATGCCGCGGCGCGAGCCGGCGGACCAGGACGAAGAACCCGGCAGCCACCCCGAGGACGAACAGCCACACGCCGGGGTATGCCTGCCAGGTCCAGGTCCAGGCCACGTCGCGCGCCGAGCACCACCAGGTCACCGTTCCGTCCTCACCGTTCCGTCCCGTACGCGAGCACCGGCGCGCGCGCCACCACCGCCCCCGCCCGAGCAAAGTGGACCGTGATCGTCAGCGTGTCGCCGACAACCGGGGACTTCTGGAATCCCTCGATCATCAGGTGCAGGCCGCCCGGATGCAGCGTCACCGTGCCCTCCGCGGGCACCGGCAGCGTGCCGACGTGCCGCATGACCTCCTGCCCGCCCTCCTCGACCTGGTCGTGAATCATCGCCACCAGCGCGCCCTGCACCTCCACCGCGGCCAGCGTGTCGGCGGCGCCGCGATTCGCAATTGTGAAATACGCGGCACCCACGTCTCCGAGGACCGGCTGGTAGGCGTAGGCGTTCCGCACCTCGATGCGAGGGCCTGGGTTCGTGCAGGCGGCGAGGAACGCCGCGCCGAGCAGGAGGCGCCTCAAGGGGCAGCCGGGTAGGCGACGAGCCGGGGAATTTCCTGGGCCCATTCCGACTGGCGCGTGCCGGAGGAAAACGCGAACCGGGCCAGGCCATCCTTGGTGAACGCGATCACCTGGGCCCAATGGCCCACCAGGTACCGGCCGTCGGGCAGGTCCTCCCTGACGGCGGGCGGGAGGTGCATGGCGATCTGCGCCGAGTCGATGGCGGCCTGGGTTCCGGTGAGCCCGATGAATCCGGCGTCGAAGTTGTCCAGCCAGGCGCGGAGGCGCTCCGGCGTGTCCCGGGCCGGGTCGGTCGTCACGAAGACCACCTTCACCTGGCGCGCCACCGGGTCGGGGAGCTTGTGCAGGGCCGCCGCGATGTTGGCGATCTGGGCCGGACAGACGTCGGGACAGTTGGTGTAACCGAAGAAGAGGAGCGTGACGAATCCCGCCGTCTCCTCGCGGAACGCGTAGGGCCGCCCTTCGGTGTCCGTCAGCGTGAACGCAGGCTTGGGACGGGGATGAGGATACTCCGCGGCCGCGGACTGGCCGCCGGCCTCGGGCGTGCCCACGGAAGGTGAGCGCGGCGCATCACAACCAGAGGAGGAGAGGGCGAGCCAGGCGGCGAACGTCAGGGCGGTGCGAAGATGCGTCATGGGCGGAAATCTACCACGGCCTCACCTGCCGCGTGATCAGTCCCTCCGGTGCCGTCGGAAAAACTCCCAGAGCACGGCGGCGCCGTCCACCCGGTCGCTGGCCGGCCCTGCGATCCAGGGCGGCAGGAGCCGCGGGCCGCCCGGCCAGTGGTGACCGAGTTCCCCGTCGATGAGGCACCGCACCTCGCACCCCTCTTCGCACCCGGTGGCGGCATGCTCTTCCACGCCGTCGGCAGCGGCGCTCACCACGGGCGCGCCCGGGCAGCCGTTGAGCGCCCGCCAGCGATCGAACGACTGGAGCACCGGCGGATGGTACTCGGCGGTGCCCCAGGGCGTGGTCACCTCCCCGCCCGCCGGCGGATTCAGCGGGTCCTTCCCGCCGTAGATCATGAGCGCCGGCACCGGCCGTTCGATCGAGGTCGGGGTCACCCAGCAGTGGCCCGCCACCGGCCCGATCGCCGCGATGCGCGGCGCCAGGGCGGCGCCGGCCCGGAAGGCCATCGACCCGCCGTTCGAAAAGCCGGCCAGGTAGGTCCGCGCCGGATCGGCGCCGTGGGCGGACACGAGCCGCGAGAGGAGCGCGTCGAGGAAGGCGACGTCGTCGATGCCCTGCCGCGCGGTGTGCCCCCGTCCCGAGCCGTCGTTCCAGGTCTGCGGATTCTGCCGGAACATCGGTGGCGCCTCCGGGTCGCGTCGGGTCCCCTCGGGATACGCGAGCAGGAGGCCGTCTCGGTCGGCCACGCCGCTCCACCCGGTGTTCCGCATGGCGAGTTCCGCCGTCCCGCCGGCGCCGTGCAGGAGGACGACCAGCGGGCGCGGCAGCGGGCCGCCGGTGCCCGGCCTGCGCAGCAGCGACTGTCGAGGCCCGGCGGCCGTGTCCACGGTGACGATCTCGACCCCGGTCATCGGTGCGCCGGTGGCGCCGACACCGCGGCACGCTCATACTTGAAGCCACACACCCTCACGGAGCCCCCGTCCATGACCATGCTGCTCCTCCTTGTCCTCGGCCTGGCGGCCGGAGTCCTCTCCGGCCTCTTCGGCATCGGCGGCGGGCTCATCATCGTCAGCGCGCTGGTCCTGGTGGCCCGCTGGCCGATTCTGCAGGCCACCGGGACGTCGCTCGGCGCGCTGCTGCTCCCCGTCGGGCTTCTGGGGGCCATGGAGTACCACCGGCGGGGCCTGCTGGACATCAAGGCCTCGGCGATCATCGCCCTGGGCATCTTTCTCGGCGTCTGGTTCGGCGCGAAGCTGGCCATCGGGACACCGCCAGCGACGCTGCAGCGGATGTTCGCCGTCTTCCTCATGTTCATGGCCGTCCGGATGTGGATCGGCGCGGGACGCTGAGCGCCCCGCGCCGATCGAGATCGTGAGGAAACCCGTGCGACGTCAGTCGGTGCGCTCCATCATCCGCTTGATGGGCAGCACGAGGGCGAACATCACCAGGCCGGCGACGATCGCGAACCCCGCCACCGCCCCGAAGACTTGCGGCAGCGTGAAGGTCGCGTAGAAGCCGAGGACGCCGCCGGCGATCAGGTTGCCGATCGACGCGGCCAGGAACCAGACTCCCATCATCATGCCCTTGACGCGATCCGGCGCCAGCTTGGTCATCGAGCTGAGGCCGACCGGGCTCAGACTCAATTCGCCAATCGTGTGCAGCAGATAGGTGGCGACCAGCCACATCGGGCTCACCAGGACGCCCGCGGCCGACGCCTTGGCCGCGCCGACCATGACGACGAACCCAAGTCCGACGCATACCAGGCCGAAGCCGAACTTGGCCGGGCTCGACGGGTTGTGCTTGCCGAGCGCCATCCAGATCCACGCGAAGACCGGCGCGAAGATGATGATCATCAGGGCGTTCACCGACTGGAACCAGCTCGACGGGAACGTCATGCCGAACACGCTGTTCCGGGTGTTGTTGGCGGCGAACAGGTTGAGGCTCGTGGCCGCCTGCTCGAACGCCGACCAGAAGATCGCCGCACCGACGAACAGCACGACGATGACGACCAGGCGCTTCCGCTCCTCCTTCGTCCAGGTGTTCCCGGCGAAGAGCCACATGAAGAACGCCACTACGACCGCCAGGTAGACCCACTTGAATCCGTCCGTGATCGATTCGGCGCTGATGACCCCCTGGCGGACCATCACGGTCAGGACCCCGATCAGGGCCACCAGCCCAAGGAACCCACCGCCCAGCTGGCGGCGCGCCGACTTGCCTTCCGGGGACTCGGCCGGGACGCTGGGGTGAATGCCGGCATCGCCGAAGTGCTTCCACCCGAGGCGATACTGGATGACCCCGAGGAACATGCCGAGGGCCCCGACGCCGAAGCCCCAGTTCCACGAGGTCGTCGGGTCGAGACCCATTCCTTCGAGCACACCCTTGAACCACGGGCTCTGGGCCAGTCCACCAACGATGAGCGGCGCGATGAACGCGCCGAGATTGATGCCCATGTAGAAGATCGAGAAGCCGGCGTCGCGCCGGGCGTCTTCCTTACCGTAGAGTTCGCCGACGATGGCGCTCACATTCGGCTTGAGCAGGCCAGTGCCCAGGATGATGAAGGCCAGGCCGAGGTAGAAGAGCTTGGCGCCCGGCACCGCCAGGCTGAGCTGGCCGAGCATGATGAGAATGCCGCCGTAGAACACCGAGCGCCGGAGGCCGAGAATCCGGTCGGCCACCCATCCGCCCGGCAGGCCGAGCATGTAGACCAGCGCCACGTACGTGCCGTACACCGCGCCCGCCCGCCCGACCTCGAATCCGAGGCCGCCGGCGGCCACCGACGCCGTCATGAAGAGGACGAGAATGGCGCGCATGCCGTAGTAGGCAAAGCGCTCCCACATCTCGGTGAAGAAGAGGGTGGACAACCCCCGCGGATGCCCGAAAAAGGCCGTATCGCTCGAAGGCGAGATTCCTGTGGCCACGAAGCTGACTCCTGGTTGAAGTGGGCGGGCGCGCCGGCTCAGTGAGCCGCGGCCCGCTTCGCGAGGATGTCCTGCAGCACGACGCGGTCGATCTGTCCGTCCATCCGGACGCGCACGTCGTAGTTCTCCCAGTACATGAAGTCCCGCAAGGCCGCCAGGAAGACCGCGTTGGCGGTGCCCTGCGACGCCGTCAGCCACTTCTGCGGCTGGCCCTTTGGCTCGCTCAGCAGGATCGGCTCCAGCTGGCGGACGATGGCCGGCGTGATCGGCTCGAGGTCCGCCGGATCCGTGGGGAAGAAATGGAGCTTGTGCAGCGCCAGGAGCCGCGCGAGTTCGGCGATCGGATCGGGGGCGTCGTACACCCGGATGTCCACGAACCGGTCGTTGGCGCCGAGATAGCCGCCGCCCTTGCGCACCACGAGCAGCGCGGCGGATTGCATCCCCCGCTTGTCGCCACCGCCCGCCTGGCCCGCCCGGAGCGCCGCCATCAGGCGGTCAGGCAACGATCCGGTCGATTGCGCGAAGCTCTCCGCCATGTTCCGGACGGTCTGGTCGGACACCATGATGTTGGCCTGCGCCGCGAAGGTGCGGCCGAGGATGACCTCGCCCTTGCCCCCCGCGACGTTCCCCACGCTGTCGGGGGAGCCCACCCGACCGCCGGCCCAGTCGAAGGTGCGTTCGCCCGTGAAGCTCGCCGCGTTGCCATGGGCGTCCACCATGCCGACCTGCCGGTCGCCCAGCATCGTGTCGCTGCGCATCACGATCCGCAGCGCCTCGGCGGCCGTGGCCCCCTGCGCCATCAGCTGGAGCCCGAGTTCGCCGTACGCCGTGTTCCCCAGGCTCTGCGTGGCCACGGCCCCCACGCCCGCCTGGGCCCACGGGACGATGCCGCCGACGTTCGGGAACTTCGACTGGACCGCCACGCCGAGGTCCCCCGTCACGGAGTCCCACGCGACGATGCTGTAGGTGTGCGCCAGCTTTTCGAAATGGGCCGGCGGGGCGATCGGCTGCTGCGCAGGGAGGGTCCGCGCGAGGCACAGCGTGGCGGACGCGACCACGAGCAGCATCCGCTTCATCCTTCGCCCCGGACCTTTCGCTTCAGGTGGGCCAGCTGCGCCTCGGCCGCCGACTCGCGAGCCGCGCGGTCGAGCTGGTGCCGGAGGGCGGCGTCCTCGACGTCCGGTTCGGGCGCGGGCGTGGATCCGACGGCGCCTCGCGCCTGCTGGAACTCCGCGCGCATCGATTCGTATTCCCGCTCGGCCATCGCCAGCTCGTCGCGCTGCACCGCCACCTTGCGCTCGAGGAGCGCGACCCGCTCACCGTGACGCGCGGCGAACCGCGACGCCACGTCGGCCGTCTCCTGGTCCCCGATGCGGGCGGCCAGTCCCCCCCGCCGTTCCGCGTCCGCCAGCTGCTGCCGCTCGAGCTCGAGCTCGCGTTCCGCCTTGTGCAGCGCATCCCGCATGACCCCGAGGCCCACCTTCGCATCCAGCAGTGCGCCGTGCAGCGCCTGCTGGTGTTCGCGGGGCTCCGCCGCGGGAGTCCGCTCGGCCAGGTAACGATCGAGGCGGGCCCGCAGGCTTTCGAACATGCTCAGGATTTCCGGATCGTCTTGGCGTAAAACGGCACGAACACCCGCTCGACATCGCGGGAGCCGCAGGCCGGGCAGGTGATCGCCACCCGCCCGAGGTCCCGCATCGGGAGGAGGCGCGTGAAGGCATGGTCACAGGCGGTGCAGCGGAAGTCGTACGACGCCACCGGTCGGGCCTCTCAGGTAGGATGGCGAATGTTACGGATCGGCTCGGAGGGCGTCAAGCGACGGCGTGTCCCGGCACCGCCGGTTCCGGATTAGCTTTCCGGGGTACCGCATGCACCCGGTCCCTGTCATCCGGAGCGCCACCATGTTCCGCCGCCTTTCGCCCGTGCTCATCCTGGCCGTCGCCGCCTGCGGCGGCCGAACTCCCCAGTCCTCCTGTGGCGTGGCCGCCCTGGCAGGGCCCACCATGCTGCTCTCCGAGTTCGGGACCCCCGGGCAGACGCTGGGGATGCCACCGGACACGCTTCCGCCGCGACTGGTGGCCCGCATCGCCGCCGGTCCCGCGTTGCCGGCCATCGTCGGGCGCACCGACTCGGCCTGGGTCATCGGCGTGGAAGGCGCGCTCCCGCCCGGCGTGACCCCGGGCTTCGGCGTGCTGGTGTTCGGCAACAACGGGGCGGCGCGAGGGGTGATCGTCTACCAGGGCACCCCGGTGACCGGCGCGCCGGTGCTGGGACAGGTGACGATCGGCGCCGCGACCGTGCCGCTCATCGGCATCCAGCTTGATCCGGCCAAGTACGAGGATCCGCGCTGCCCCGTCTTCCCCGATTCGGTCGCCCGGTGACGCTGCCGCGGCTCGCCGTCAGCGGGATGATCCAGCCGGTCAAGGGCATCGACCGGACCGGCGTGAACGTCGCATACGTCAACCGCCTGGTCGAGGCGGGCGGCCTGCCGCTGGTGCTGTCCCCCGCGCTGGGCGCGGAGCGCGCCGCAGAGGCGCTTGCGGAGATGGACGGCCTCCTCCTGAGCGGCGGCGCGGACATCGCGCCCGCGCGCTACGGCGCCGCCCCATCCCCAGGACTCGGCGCGGTGGAGCCGGAGCGTGACGCCTTCGAACTCGCCCTCGTTTCGGCAGCGCAGGCGCGCCGACTTCCCGTGCTGGCCATCTGCCGCGGGCTGCAGTTGGTGAACGTGGCGGCGGGGGGAACGCTGTGGCAGGACCTGCCCTCGGAGCGCGCCGGCACGGTCGCGCACCAGCAATCGGCGGCCCGAAGCGTCCGCACGCATGACGTCCGTGTCGAGCGCGGATCCCGGACCGCCGGCGTGCTGGGGGTCGATGCGCTGCGCACCAATTCGATGCACCACCAGGCGGTCCGTGAGCTGGGAGTGGGGCTGCGCGCGACGGGCTGGGCGACGGACGGCGTGATCGAATCGCTGGAGGCGACCGATCCGGCGACATGGCTGGTGGGAGTGCAGTGGCATCCCGAAGATCTCGGGGATGGCGGACCGGACGACCGTCTCTTCCGCGCCTTCGTGGCGGCCGCGGCCGCGGCCGCGCAGAGCGCCTAGGCCAGCAACCCGTCGCCCCGGAGGCGGGCCCGCTCGATCCGGTCCGGCGTCACGACGTTCGGAAAGAAGACCCGGTCGCTGAGTCCGGTCAGCGCCTCCCGCACCACGCCGAACCGGTCGGCCGCTGTGCGGAACACCCCTTCGAGACCGAGGCGGTCGGCCAGCGCGTGGTCGGCGGCAAGCGCGAAGCCACGCCGGCCCAGACCGTCGTAGTAGCTGAGGCCTGGGCCGCCGCGCCGGAGCTGCCGCGCCGCGACGTAATCCGGGAAGACACCGGCCAGCCAGAGGGCGTAGTTCCCGAGATGGGCCATCACCCGGAACCGGCGATCGCCGTCCGAGGCCGCGAGATCCGCCAGGATGTCCACGAGGTAGCGATGCCGATGGTCGTCGTTCCAGTCCACGCGCCACGCACGGTCCCGCTGGCCGAACGCCAGGAGGAGCGCCGCGATGTAGTCGGCGAGCTCGGCGTCATCCACCCCTTCCGACCGGAGCGCATGACGGACCATCACGTAGAGGAAGAGGGCCTCGGAAGGCGCGAGCAGGGTCCGGACCGCCAGCAGCCGTTCGGCCAGTTCGGGAGCGTCGAGCAGCGGATCCGGCCCCTCCGCGGCGAGGCGAGCCTGCCACCGCTCGCGCGCCTGGGCGGAACCCTGCGCGAGCAGGAGGAGCACCAATCGCAGGTCGGACTGGTCCAGGTTGCCACGGGTGTCTGCCACAATCATCAGGCGCGCTCCTGTGATTGACGCGTCCGCGCTCCGCAAACTCACCGAGTTCGGGCACACACTGATGGCCGCCCGGAACCCCGCCCTGTTGGCGTCCCAGCTCGGGGCGGCGCTGCGGGACGCCTTCCCCGGCCACCCGATTCAGGTGGCCCTCGGGGAGCGAGGGCGCGCAAACCTCGTGCCCGTCGAGGTCCCCGGCGCCCCAGCCGTCCGCGCCCCGGCGCCGCTCGAGGCCGCCTTGTCGGGGCCGATCGAGAGCGGCTGCGCAGAAGGAACGTGGCTGAGCGCACCGCTGCTGGTCAACGGGAATGCGGCCGGCGCCGCCGCCGTCCTGATGTCCGGCAAGTCCATCTCCGACGACGATCGGGCGCTCCTTGCCGCGTATCTCGGCACGGCCGCGCTGTCGCTGGAGAGCCTGCAGCAGGAGACGGCACACGAGGAGGCTCGCCGGTCGTGGGAGCGCATGGTGGACGCCGTCCCCTACGCGCTCTGCCTGGTCGATGGAACCGGCCGGGCCCGGCGGGCCAATCGCGCCTTCGCCGACCTGGTCCAGGCCCCCACCACCGCGATCGCCGGCCGGCCCTGGCTCGCGCTCGTCCCTCCCGCGTGGGGCGAAGGCCTTGCCCAGGCGCTGGCGTCCGCCGGCACCGGGCGGGAGGTCCACCTGCGCGCGGGCCCGCGCTCCTTTGCCGTCAGCGCCTACGCCATCGGGCCGGTCCAGGGCGATGCCGTCCTGGTCTTCGACGACCAGACCGACCGCCGCCGCTTGCAGGACCAACTCGTGCAATCCGAGAAGATGTCCGCGATCGGCCAGCTCATCGCCGGCATCGCCCACGACCTCAACAACCCCCTCGCCTCGGTCATCGGCTTCGCCGACTTCCTGCTCGAGGGCCGCGACGTGCCGCCCCCGCTCGTCGAGCCCATCCGCGTCATCCAGCAGGAAGCGGAGCGGGCGGCGAACATCGTCCGCAACCTGCTGGGGTTCGCCCGGAAGCAGGACCACCAGCGGCGGCCGACGGAGCTGGCTCCCCTGATGAACGCCACGATGGCCCTGCTGCGCACCCAGCTGGTGTCCCGGCGGGTGGACCTGCTGCTCGACGTGGAGCCCGACCTGCCCACCATCGACGCCGATGCCGGCCAGATCCAGCAGGTCTTCGTGAACATCATCAACAACGCCGCCCACGCCATCGAGTCCTCCGCCCGCCCCGGGCGGATCGTGGTCCGGGTTCGCCCGTGGCGCGACGGCGTCGCGGTCGAGGTGACCGACGATGGTCCCGGCATGCCAGCAGAGGTGGCGGCCCAGGTCTTCGAGCCGTTCTTCACCACCAAGCCGGAAGGCCAGGGCACCGGCCTCGGTCTCTCGATCTCCCAGGGCATCGTCAAGGAACACGGCGGGCGCATCCTGCTGTCCACCGCGCCCGACCAGGGCGCCACGTTCACGGTGGAGTTGCCCCGCAGCAGCCGCCCGGCGCCGGTCCAGGAGTTCACGGCCCCCGAGCCCGTGACCACGGCACCACTGAGGGTCCTGGTCATCGACGACGAGCCCCATATCCTTCACTACATGCGCGCCACCCTCGAGGCATGGGGACACGCCGTCGAGGTGGCTGGCGACGGCGAGGCGGGGCTCGAACTGGCGGTCACCGGCGACTTCGACCTCATCCTCTCCGACCTGCGGATGCCTCGCCTGACCGGGCGCGAGTTCTTCGCGGCGCTCCGCGAGCGCAATCCGGACGCCGCCAGCCGCGTCGTGTTCAGCACCGGGGACACGGTGCACGGCGACACCATGGCGTTCCTCGAGGAACAGGCCCACTCCTTCCTCAACAAGCCGTTCAGCCTGGCCGAGTTGCGTCGCCTCCTGGCCCGCACCGCGCCGATGGTCCGCCGATGACGGTTCGGGTCGTACACGTGGCCTCCGGACGCGAATGGCGCGGCGGGCAGCGCCAGGTGTGGCTCCTGGCCCGCGCGCTGGCGAGGACCAATGCCGTGACGCAGGTGGTGGTGACCGGGCGCGGCGGCGAGCTGGCCCGTCGGCTGGCGGCGGACCGGATTCCGGTCGTCACCCCCGAGTGGGACGGCGCGTTCGACCCACGCGCGCTGGTCGCCACGGTCCGGGCATCGGCGCGCGGCAGCATCCTGCATGCGCACGACGGCCACGCGCTCACCCTCGCCGGGTTCGCGTCCCTCGTGACCGGCGCGCACCTCATCGCCACTCGCCGGGTGGAGTTCCCGCTCCGCCGCCGCGGATTCTGGCGCCGCGCGGAGCGGATCATCGCCATCTCGGAGGCGGTTCGCGCGGTGCTCCTGGCGGCCGGCTTTCCCCCGGAACAGATCGTGGTCGTCCCGTCGGGGATCGCGATCGATGAAGTGGCCCGGATCGCCCGGCAGGATCCCCGGCCGAAGCTCGGCCTGTTGCCGAGCACGCCGCTGGCCGTCGCCACCGGCGCGCTGGAACGCCCCAAGGACCACGCCACGCTTGTTCGCGCCGCCGCGCTGACGCTCGGGAGTTCCGACCTGCACTGGGCCATCGCGGGCGAGGGGCGCCTCCGGGCCGACCTCGAGCGCCTGATCGACCAGCTCGGGCTGCGGCGGCGGGTGCACCTGCTGGGCGAAGTGCCGGACGCAGCCAGGCTGGTGGCGGCCGCCGACCTGTTCGTGATGTCGTCGATCGAGGAGGGGCTCGGCACGGCGGTACTCGACGCCATGGCACTCGGCGTGCCGGTGGTCGGCACCCGTGCCGGCGGCATTCCGGAAATGTTGGCGGGGGGAGCGGGGTCCCTGGTGCCGGCCGGCGACCCCCGGGCGCTGGCGGACGCAGTCCTGGCGCTGCTGAACGACCCTGCCACCCGGGAGGCGCAGGTCGTGCGGGCCCGGGAAGCGGTCCGGCGCTATGGCGACGAGAGGATGGCCGCGGGCGTCCTACAGGTATATCGTTCCGTCACTTCAGCCCATTGATGAGCAATGCTTTATATCTGCATTCCCAGCCGGAATGAGTCGGCGACCGTCGGACTCCTCCTCTGGAAGATCCGGCAGGTCTTCGCCTCGACCCCGCGCGAGTACCAGTTGCTCGTGGGGGACGACGCCTCCACCGATGCCACGGCGGAGGTGCTGGCCCCCTACGCCAAGGTGCTGCCGCTGACCGTGGTCCGGCAGGACAGGCACCAGGGGTACGCCCGCACCGTGGAGCGGCTGCTCCGGCACGCGGTCAAGCTGAGCGACCGGCCCCGGCGCGATGCGGTGATTCTCCTCCACGCAAATTTCCTGCACGATCCGGCGGCCATTCCCGACCTGCTCAAGAAGTTCGACAGCGGGACGGACCTGATCGTGGCCGAGAGTCGCGGCGAGGGGGCCCCCACGCGGGGGACGCGGCTGCTGCGCCGGTACGCGCCGCTCCTCCTGCGGAGGCGTGTGCGCGTGCCCGGCCTGCACGACACGGTCAGCGGATTTCTCGCCATGCGCCTCAGCGTGGCGAAGGAGGCGCTGCCCGGCGAGGGCCCGATCCTCACCGGCGAGGGCTGGCTGGCCAACGCGGAACTGATCGGGCGCGCAGCGGCCGTGGCGCGGAAAATCGAGGGCGTGGCGGCTCGCGAGCGCTACGACCTGCTCCAGCAGCCGGTCCAGGTGGATGCGTGGGCCGAGGCCCGGTCGCTCTGGCGCGCCGGAGGCACTCTCCGAATCCCGCCGGCCGCGGGCGCCGCCCGGCGCGTCGAGCCTGACAGCGCGAAGGTCGTCGCATGATGGTCCTCCCGGCGCTCCTGCTCGCGCTTCAGGCGCTCCAGACCACCCAGCCCGGCCCAGGCGCGCGGCCCGCACCCGTGGTGCCGGATTACCCCTTCGCGGTCGGCGAGCGGTTCACCTTTTCCGCCAAGCTCGGCATCATCTCGCTCGGCGAGGGCAGCGTCGAGGTGGCCGCCACCGACACGGTACGCGGCGTGGACGCGTTCCTGTTCCGATTCACGCTCGCGGGCGGCGTGCCGCTCTACAGCCTCGACGACACGCTCGAATCGTGGACCGGGGTGCAGGACCTGCTCTCCCGGCGCTTCGTCCAGCGCCAGCTGGAGGGTGGCAAGACCCGGTTCCGCCACTACGAGATCTTCCCCGACTCCGGCGTCTACCACGAACTCGTCAAGAACAAGACGGGTGCGGCCTCGTCGTTTCCCATCGACGATGCGGCGTTCCTCTACTTCGTCCGGATCACCCCGCTCGAGGTGGGGAAGACGTACGAGTTCGACCGGTACTTCCGCAAGGAGCTGAACCCCGTCGTGCTCACGGTGCACAAGCGCGAGGAGATGGAACTGCCCGACGGCTCGAAGGTGCAGTGCCTGGTCATTCAGCCGATCATCGGCGAGAAGGGTGGGCTCTTCAGCCGGCAGTCCGACACGCGCGTCTGGCTCACCGACGATGCGCGACGCATTCCGGTGCAGATCCGCATGCGGTTCCCTTTCGGCGTGATCACGATGCGGCTGAAGGAAATGCACCTCCCCGCCCGACCACCCGCGCCGGTCCCGACCCCGGCATGAGCTACCGGGAACCCGACCTGTCGCGCCTCCGGACCGTCCCCTTCAGCGGACGGGCCAACAAGGTGGACCCCTCCCTGCTCGCCCACGCGCCGGGAGCGGACCGGTCGTTCCAGGCCTTTCTCGACAGCCTGCCCGATGTGCTCGCCGCCCGGGACCTCCGGACGGTTGCGCGGGCGGTGGCGGCGGCCCGGGGCAAGCGCGGGGTCGTGCTGCTCCTCGGGGGGCACGTCATCAAGGTCGGCCTGGGGCCGCTGGTCGCGGACCTGGTGGCGCGCGGCGTCGTGACCCACGTCGCCATGAACGGCGCCGCGGCGATTCACGACTTCGAACTCACCGCCTTCGGGGGCACGAGCGAGGACGTCGCGGCCGGCCTGGTGGACGGGACCTTCGGCATGGCCGAAGAGACCGGGCGCGAGATGAACGCCGCGATCGTGGCGGCGGCCGGCCGGGCCCAGGGGATGGGTGAGGGACTGGCGCGCCACCTGGCGGGGCTGCCGGTTCGCCCCGGAGAGACGAGTTCGGTGCTCCTCGCGTGCCTCCGGCAGGATGTGCCGGTCACCGTGCACGCCGCGATCGGCGCCGAGATCATCCACCAGCACCCCGCCGCCGACGGGGCGGCGCTCGGCGCCACCAGCCATCGGGATTTCGTCCGGCTGGCGGGGTCGCTGCCGACGCTTCACGAGGGCGGCGTCGTCATGAATTGGGGAAGCGCCGTCATCATGCCGGAGGTGTTCCTCAAGGCGCTCACCATCGCGCGCAATCTCGACGAAGGCCGCCCGACCCACTTCCTCGCGGCTGATTTCGACATGCAGCGCCACTATCGCCCGAGAGTCAACGTGGTCCAGCGCCCCACGATGGCCGGAGGCACCGGCATCCAGATCACCGGTCACCACGAGCTGATGTTTCCCCTGTTGTACTGGGCGGTGCTGGGACAGCTGGGGACCTGACCCTCGGCGGATCGGCTCCCCAACAAAGGAAGGCGCGCCCAGTGTGACCGGGCGCGCCAGGTACCTTGCTCGATGACCTCGGAAATCAGGCGGAAGGCTTGCCGCTGATCTCTTCCTTGACGCGGGCCGCGGTGCGCGGGCTGAACACCTTGAGGATCAGGTAGATGATGAAGCCCCAGAACGCGAGCCAGATGATCGTGCCGAACAGGCCGACGACGATCCCGAAGAGTGTGCCAAGGATCTTCAGGACGAACAGGGCAATGACCGCGAAAGCGGCAAAGCCCACCAGATTGCGAATCATGGTACACCCCTCCAGGTGAACGGTCGTGGCCACCATACGCCCCGATGTTTCAAAAAGTTTCGTGGAGCCGTAAGTGACTGCTGGATTTGACGTTATTGTCATCGGGGGTGGCGCCATCGGCGCGGCGTGCACCCATGAGCTCGCGCGCGCGGGGCGCTCGGTCGCGTTCCTCGAGTCCGATGCGGACGAGGGCCAGGCATGGCGCGCCGCCGCGGGGATGCTGGCCCCGGAGGTGGAGGCGCGCGAAGCCGACGATCCCATGGTGGCGCTCGGAGTGGCGGGCCGCGAGCGGATCGGGACGCTCGCCGAGCGCCTGCGCGACTCCATCGGCATCGACATCGGATTCTGGAGCGATGGCGTGGGCCACGTGGCGTTCGATGAAGCCGACGAGGTCCGGCTCCGCGCGCAGGTGGCCCACCAGCGCCAGCAGACGCTTCACGTGGACTGGCTCGATGCGGAGGAGGCCCGGCAACGCTGGCCCTGGCTGGGGCCCGCCCGGGGCGCCCTGTGGGCCCCGGCGGGCGGCGGTGTCGATCCGCAGCGCCTCGTCGAAGCGCTCCGCGCCGACGCGATTCGCCTCGGGGCAACGCACATCCGGGAGCGCGCGGTCGGAATCGAGCATCACGGTGAACGCGTCGCCGCGGTCATCGGCTCGCAACGACACGCGGCGAAACACGTGGTCGTCGCCGCGGGCGCCTGGTCCGGGCTCCTCGAGGGCCTCCCCCGCCCGCTCGCCGTGGCACCGGTGCGCGGGGAGATGGCGGCGTTGCCGGCGCCCGCCGGGCTCGGCCGTGCGATCGTGTACGGCAAGGGCGCCTATCTCGTCGGGCGCGGCGACGAAGTGACGATCGGCTCCACCATGGAATATGCCGGCTACAAGAGCGAGGTGACCGCCGCCGGCCTCGCCCGGATCTTCGCGGGCGCCAGCCAACTCTGCCCAGCACTCGCCCGGCTGCCGGTGAGCCGGACCTGGTCCGGCCTGCGCCCGGTGTCCGCCGATGGCCTCCCGCTTCTCGGCCCCGATCCCGCCGTGGCCGGACTCTGGTACGCCGTCGGCCATGGGCGGAACGGAATTCTCCTCTCGGGAATCACGGGCGTCATCATCCGGCAATTGATCCAGGGGGAGGCGGCAGCCGTCGAGGATCTGGCCCCCTACAATCCGGGTCGGTTCTGGCAGTGGTAGGCCGGGCCGCCTGGGCGGCGATACTCGCGCTGGCCCTCTCGGCCAGCGGGGCGCGGCACCAGGACCCGACCCTGGCGGCCGAACGGAAGGCCTACGTCCACTGGCTCACCACCGCCGAGACCTCCCCGCTGGCCGCAGTGGCGATGCGTCGCCTCGACGGGCCCGTCACCCTCGGACCGGACTCCGCCGACATCCCGCTCAACGGGTTCGGTCCCGCCACCGTATCCGAACTTCGGGGCGGAGTAACGCTCACCTCGGCGAACGGTCATGTCCGCCCCCTGCCGCGCAATCGTCCAGTGAGGATCGCGCCCTGGACCTTTCAGGTCACAGGCCCCGCCGGAAACAGCGTCCTCGCCGTGTACGGCCCCGTCCGGGGCTCGGCCCCGGGTTACTACGACTACAGCGCCCCGTTGAGCTACACGCTATCCCTGGTGCCGCCGGAATCGGTAGAGCGGAGGCGGGTGCTGACGCTGGACGGGATCGAGGTGGAGGGCGAACTGGCGGGGTACCTGGTCGTCCCGCTTGGCAGCACCCCGATCCGCCTCCAGGTCCTTCGACTGCCGGTGCCCGGCACCGAGGAGACCGAGCTGCAGGTCTATTTCCGGGACGCCACCAGCGGAAAGGGCACCTATCCCGCCGGCCGCTTCGTCGAGGTGGTTCCAGCCGCCGGGGGGAAGTACCGCCTCGACTTCAACCAGGCCCGCAACCCATTCTGCGCCTATAGCTCGGTCTATCCCTGCCCCGTCCCCTGGCCGGGAAACTCCATCAAGGCCGAGGTCGCGGCGGGCGAGAAGTATCTCCCGGCCGAGACGCATGACTGAAGTCCTGCTGGCCCTCCTCGTTTTCACGACGCCCGGGCGAGCCCCCTCCCTCGCAGGGCCATGGCGCGCGGAACTCGACCTCGCCGGCGGCCCGCTCCGGTTTGCCATCGCGGTCGACACCACAGGCGGCAACACCGCGGCCCGACTCTGCAACGGCGGCAATTGTCAGTCCTTCTCCTCGCTCCACTGGGTCGGCGACACGGCGGTCTTCGAGCTCGCCGACTATGCCGCCACCATCCGGGCTTCCCTGCAGGGCGACTCGCTCGTCGGAGCGTACAGCAACGTCGGCAACCGGGGGCCCCGAACGATTCCCTTCAGGGCGTGGCGTGGGCAATGGCCGGTCGAGCCCGGCCATCCGGGGCTCCTGGGCACCTGGGACGCCTGGTTCGGGGCTGCAGGGAGGGAGACGCCGAGGGTTCTCGAACTCCGGAACACCCTGCTCGGGCTCGAGGGGACGGTCCTCTCGAATTCAGGGGACTATGGGGCGTTCTGGGGCAGTGCCTCGGGCTCCCAACTCGCGATGGGGCATTTCGACGGGTCGTTCGTGTACTTGATCACCGGAGAACTGGTGGGGGACACCCTCAGGGGCGTCTTTCATGCGGGGCTCCGGAGCGAGACCCCGTTTTTCGCCACCCGGAACAGGGGTGGGTCCCCCCTCAAACCCCCCACCGAGGTCACCCGGGCGGACACCACCGCCCCGTTCCGGTTCGCGTTCCCTGACCTCACCGGCACGATCGTAACCAACGAGGACCCCCGGTTCCGGGGGAAGGTCGTGCTGGTGGACGTCTTCGGAACCTGGTGCCCCAACTGCCATGACGCCGCGCCGACGCTGGTTGAGCTGTACCGGCGCTTCCACGGCCAGGGGTTCGAGATCGTGAGCCTGGCCTACGAGGTGAGCGGCGACTCGGCGGTGGATGGCCAGCTCGTACGGCGGTTCCGGGACAAGTTCGGCATCCCCTGGCCGATCCTCCTCGCCGGCGTGAACGACACCGAACTGACGGCCGCCACACTACCGCAGCTGGAGGGGTTCACCGCCTACCCCACCCTCATCTTCCTCGATCGCGCCGGACGTGTCCGGAAGATCCACGCCGGTTTCTATGGTCCCGCCACGGGCGCGCAGTACACGAAACTTCGTCACGATCTTGTCACGTACGTGGAGGAGCTGCTCGCCAACTGAATGGCGCCAACATCGAATCGACCGGAGAGGCTACATTAACTGCCCCCACCTAAGACCCTTCTGCCATAATCGGTTATCTTTGCTGTACCCCTTGCGTTTTGGAGCGGGAATACCCATCGTGGTAGCGTTGGAGTCCTTGCCTGGGAGGCCGAACGGCCCCCGGAAAGTCACTCATGGAGGGTCGTTCTGATGCGTAAAGTATTGCGTCCATTCATTTTAGCGCTTGGTATCGGGATCGCCTGACGACCTCCGCAGCGGCCCAGATCAATATCGGACTGACCGGCGGAGTCAATTCGGCCTCCCTCACCGGCAGTGCGGTCGATTCCCTCAATCTCAGTTCCAAGACCGGCGGCGCGGGGGGCGGATACGTCAACATCTCCCTGGGCAACAAGCTGGCGGTCGAGGGTCAGCTCCTGTACGCCAGCCAGGGCTTCAGCTCGGGCTCGGACAACGTGACCCAGAGCTTCATCGAGATTCCGGCCCTGCTCAAGTTCTACTTCGGGAGCAGCGGCACGCGCTTCAACATCTTCGCCGGGCCGTCGGTGAGCTGGCAGATCGACTGTAACGTCAACACCAGCACCGTTTCGGGCAATTGCGACACCTCGAACATCGGCGATCCGAACACCTCGATCTGGGGCGGCATCGCCGGCTTGGGGGTCCAGTTCGGCCGCATCGGCGTCGAGGGGCATTACCAGACCGGGTTCAGCGACACCTTCAACGGCGTCGACGCGAAATACGGCGTCTGGTCCCTGATGGGCCGGTTCGCCATTCTGGGCAGCCGGTAACGACGTACCACCCCCGGCAGAGTCTTTGCTGACCGCCGGTTGCACGATCCACACTCCAGGAGAGACTGCATGATCGCCAAGGTTTTCCGTGTTTCCGGCCTCGCGGCGCTCACCCTTGCGGCTGTCGCCGCCACGGCGTCCGCACAGAGCACCATCCGGTTTGGCGCCCTCGCCGGCGTCGACTTCACCAACCTCACCGGAGACTCCGTCAGCGGCCTCAGCAGCAAGACCGGGTTCGCCGGCGGCCTCTATGTCGGCTTCCCGATGGGCAAGTCTTTCGTGATCGAGCCCGAAGTGCTCTACGTGAACAAGGGCGCCAAGGACAACTCGATCAGCCCCACCCAGACGCTCAGCATCAACTACATCCAGATTCCGGTACTCGCGCGGTACAACTTCAATCCCGACGGCGGTCCCTTCATCCTGCTCGGCCCCTCGGTCGGCTTCAGCACCACCTGCAAGTTCACCTCGGGCGCGGCCAGCGCGGACTGCACCGGGCTGGGCGCCGACGTCCAGACCACCTATTCGGGCATCGTCGGGCTGGGATACCAGAAGGGGCGTTTCGGGCTCGAAGGCCGGTACGATTTCGACTTCGGCGATGCCTTCAAGGACACCAGCGCGAAGAACACCGCCTGGGAGATCCTGGCCCGGATCGGGTTCAACAAGTAGTACTGCCCGAGCACATCAAGGCACGTTGAGCCTGGCGGCGCGAGCCCGCCGGCGGGCTCCGTGCCGAGCTTCCAACGACAGCAGGCAGATTGCAGGCGTGTCGGTCGGCTCGAGTTCGACAGACGTCTCACTCACCCACCAGGAGAAACACACATGTCCAAGTTCTTCCGAGCAGCGTCCCTTGCCGCCCTGGCGATCGCCGCGGTCTCCACGGCCGCTTCGGCCCAAGCGACCAAGTCGTTCGGCGCCGTTGCAGGCGTGGATTTCGCCACCATCAGTGGCAGCGACTTCAACAACACGGGCAGCAAGACCGGGTTCATGGGCGGCCTGTATTACAGCATCCCGGCCAGCCATGCCTTGGCCATCGAGCCCGAGGTGCTGTATGTCAACAAGGGGGCCTCGGACAACAACTCCAGCCTGAAGATCGGGAACAACTACATCGAGATCCCGGTGCTCCTCAAGTACAACTTTTCGGCCAATGGCGGACCGTACATCCTCGCCGGCCCCGAGGTCGCCTTCAGCGTTTCGTGTAACCTGTCTGATGGCTCCACCAGCGTCAGTTGCGATAACTTCGGCCTGAGCACGAAGACCACCTTCGGCGGCGTGTTCGGCCTGGGCTATCAGAAGAACAAGTTTGGCCTCGAAGGCAGGTTCGATTTCGATTTCGGCGACGCGTTTGACGACGTCGGAGGCGGCAGCGTCGCAGGCAAGAACCAGGTCTGGGCGATCCTGGTCCGCTACCAGATCAAGTAGAAGCCGCAGTCGCGCGCTGAGTTAGCAAGCGGCCTCCCGGGAACTCCGGGGGGCCGCTTCGCATCGGGCCCTCTCGGCCGACAGCGCTCCTCCTCCACAAGCGGGGTTCATCCGCCGTTCATCGTCGGCTCATACAAGCCGGTGGAGATTGGCGGGCATCGGCACGGCAGGCGTCTGGTCATGTACACCGCTCCAGGAGGCTCCAATGCGCAGCTTCATCCGGACATCGGCCTTGGCGGCCCTGACCTTCGTGGCGTTCGCGCTCAGCGGCCGAGGCGCAGAGCACGACCTCGTTCGGCGTCATTGGTGGCGTCGCCTTCGCGTCGTTCAACGGGTCCGACGCCGATCTCTCGTCCGTGGGCTTCGACAAGGGAAGCTCCACGGGGTTCCTCGGCGGGTTCTTCGCGGACATCCCCGCGGGGAAGTCGCTGGTGTTCGAGCCTGAGCTCCTCTACGTGAACAAGGGCGCCACCTATTCCCTCAACGTGCCCGGTGCCTCCGGCGATCTCTCTCTCAACCTCGACTACGTCGAGATCCCCGTCCTCCTCCGGTACAACTTCAAGCCCGCCGGCGGACCGTACGTCGCTGATCGGCCCCGATATCGCATTCAACGTCACGTGCAACGTGTCCGGCTCCGGGGCCGTGGCCCCCGTCCTGGACAGCCTGCCGGGCAAGAGCTGCGTCGACCTCGGCACGATGGCCGGTGTTCCCTTCGACGCGAGCAGCGTGACGTTTGGCGGCGTCATCGGTCTCGGATTCCAGCACGAGAAGTTCGGGCTCGAGGGACGCTACGAGTTCGACTTCGACGACGCGTTCCAGGGCGGGGACAACATCAAGAACGCGGTGTGGGAAATCCTGCTTCGGTACTCGATCAAGTAGTCCACGCCCGGGCCGTCGGCGTTCCTGCCGTGAGCATTCCCTCGACTCACGCGCCCGACTAGGTTGTCGGAACCCGCTCGCGGCCGCGCGAGCGGCGATGCCCGCCCACCGATGCCATGGAGATCGGGTCATGACGCGCTCGCTTCTCGTTTCCGCGTTCGTCGCGTCCGCGCTGCTGGGCGGCCCGGCGGCTAGCCCGCGGCCAGGAACAGGCGCCGTCCAATACCAAGACATTCGGGATCATCGGAGGGGTCGATTTCTCGACGCTCGCCGGCAACAACGTCTCCAATGCGGCCAGTCGCACGGGCTTCATGGGCGGGCTCTTTCTTGGCATTCGCATCAATCCGTCGGTGGAGGTCGAACCGGAAGTCCTGTACGCGATGAAGGGTTCGGATTTTTCCGGCACCGACACGACTGTCGCGCTGAACTACATCGAGGTCCCGATCCTGATCAAGTACTTCTTCAGCCCCAATGGGGGGATGTACGTACTCGCGGGACCCGCCGTCAATTTCGACGTGAGCTCCGACGTTCCGCCGATCCCCACGACGGGAGGCTCCTCTGTGAACCCGTCTCCCAACCTGACGTTCGGGGGCGTCCTCGGCCTGGGCTACGCGCGCGGGCACCTCGGCTTCGAGGGCCGATACGATTTCGATTTTTCAGACGCCCTCGCGCTGGACTCGTTCACCAATCTCGACGCCAAGAACCGGGTCTGGGCCCTCCTGGTGAGAGTGTCGCGGTAGGCCGCCGGACCGGTAATTCCTGAACCGGGAGATCGGCATTCTGCCGCCCCTTCCCCACCGCCTGATCTGGCCGTAGTATCCAGCGGCGCCCTGCCGGACGGTGGGCCACGACCGAATCCCTTCCCAAACCTGAGGCACTCATGCAGACCTGGTTTCGTCGGTGTTCCACGCTCGCCGTCCTCACCTTGGCAGCTGCGGCGGTTGGCGCGGCGCCGGCGTCCGCCCAGTCGGTGACCTACGGCATCCTGGCCGGCGCCGACTTCACGGACATGTCGAGCGCCGACTTTTCCGCGACCACCTCGACGGGCTTTGCGGGAGGTCTCTACGCCGGCATACCGTTCGGCAAGTCCCTGGTGTTCGAGCCCGAGCTCCTGTACGCCAACAAGGGCGCGAACATCGAAGGCACCGGCACGACGCTCAACCTGAACTACCTCGAGATCCCGCTCCTCCTCCGCTACAACTTCACCCCCGACGGCGGGCCGTTCGCCTACATCGGCCCATACGTCGCCTTCAACATGGACTGCAACACCACGGGAAAGCTGGACACCGTGACCTGCAGCGACGCCAACGTCTCTGCCAACACGACCTTCGGCGGGGCGGTGGCCATCGGCTTCCAGAAGTCGGCCTGGGGCTTCGATATTCGGTACGAGTACGACTTCGGCGACGCCGTCGACGCCGGCCCCGGCAAGAACTCCGCGCTCATGGCCCTGCTCCGGCTCGCGGTCAAGTAACCAGACGCGCGTGAAGACGGCCCCCCGGGTGTGAGCCCGGGGGGCCGTTTACGTGCCTGTCGAGGGGCTATCTCACGGCGGGGGAAAGTCTTCCGGACCCCCTCCGGGGCGACTAGTTTCCTACCCTGCCACGGCCGGGGCATTCCCGGCCGCCGCTGCCTCAAGGAGCCGCTGGTGGCTGTTCCGCTCGTCCAGCTCAGCCGGACCCCTGCTCCCCCATCCGGAGCGTCCACCGCCGTGCCGGCCACGCCGGTGCGGAAGCCGGCCTGGCTCAAGGTGCGCACGCCGGGCGGCCAGAATTACGTGGAAATCCGGGGCATGATGCGGGAGCTCGGATTGCACACCGTCTGCGAGGAAGCCCGCTGCCCGAACATCGGCGAGTGCTGGGAGCACAAGGCCGCCACCTTCATGATCCTGGGCGATGTCTGCACCCGGAACTGCACCTACTGCGCGGTGGCGCACGGCACGCCGAAGCCCTTCGATCCGGTGGAGCCGGTCCGGCTCGCGGAGGCGGTCACCCGGATGGGCCTGCAGCACGTGGTCATCACCTCGGTGGACCGGGACGACCTCCCGAACGGGGGCGCCGAGGCCTTCGCCGGCTGTATCACCGAGATCAGGGCGCGGATGCCCGAGACGTCGGTCGAGGTGCTGATCCCGGACTTCAAGGGCTCGGAGGCGGCGCTGCAGCTGGTCATGGACGCCCGACCCGACATCCTGAACCACAACCTCGAAACTCCCGAGCGCCTCTATCGGCTGGCCCGTCCGGGCGGCCGGTATGACCGCGCCCTGGCGCTGCTGGCGAACGCCCGCCGCATGGGCGGCCCGGACGCCCTGACCAAGTCGGGCGTCATCCTCGGCATGGGCGAAGAGTGGGACGAGGTGCTCCTCTGCATGCGCGACCTGCGCCGGAGCGACGTCAACATCCTCACGCTCGGCCAGTACCTCCGCCCATCCGGCGGGCACCTCCCCATCGCCCGGTACTACACGCCCGACGAGTTCGCGGAGCTCCGCGACGCAGGGTTGCGCATGGGGTTCTCCCACGTCGAGGCGAGCCCGCTGACCCGTTCCTCCTACCACGCGTGGGAGCAGGTGGACAAGGCCCGGGAAGTGAGGTCCGCCTGATGGCAGGGAGCCGTGCCCCCGCCCGCGCCAAGGGAACACCGCGGGCCTCGGAGCCGGGCGCGAGCCCCGAGCTCTGCCGCAGCTACCTCCGGCAGATGATGCTCATCCGGCACTTCGAGGAGAAGGCCGGCGAGGCCTACAGCCTCGGGAAGATCGGCGGCTTCTGCCATCTCTACATCGGCCAGGAGGCGGTGGCGGTCGGCAGCATCGCCGCGCTCCGCGCGGACGACTACATCACCACCTCCTATCGCGACCACGGCCACGCGCTCGCCCGCGGGCTCACCGCGCGGTCGGTGATGGCGGAGCTCTACGGCAAGGCCACCGGGTGCTCGCACGGCAAGGGCGGTTCGATGCACCTGTTCGACGCCTCGCGCGGCTTCCTCGGCGGGCACGGCATCGTGGGCGGGCACATCCCCCTGACCGCGGGGATGGCCTTCGCCGCCAAGTACCGCAAGACCGACCAGGTGGCGGTGTGCTACTTCGGCGAGGCGGCGGTGAACATCGGCTCCTTCCACGAGACGCTGAACATGGCGGCGCTCTGGAAGCTGCCGGCCGTCTTCATCGTCGAGAACAACGGCTACGGCATGGGCACCGCCCTCGCGCGGGCCAGCGCCATCCTCGACCTGGCCCACCGGGCCTACTCCTACGAGATGGCGGAGGAGGTCGTGGACGGCCAGGACGTGTTCGCCGTGCGCGCCGCCGCGGACCGCGCGGTCGAGCGGGCCCGGCTGGAGTCGCTCCCGACCCTGCTCGAGATGCGCACCTATCGCTACGTGGGCCACTCGATGTCGGACGCCGCCCACGGCACCTATCGCAGCAAGGAAGAGGTCGAGGAGTACCGCCAGCGGGACCCGATCAAGCTGCTGCAGGCGCACATGCGCACCGCGGGGATGATCGATGACGCGGGCATCGCCGCGCTCGGCGCCGCCGTGGTGGCCGAGGTCGAGGACGCCGTGACCTTCGCGGAAGAGTCGCCGGACCCGGCGCCCGAGGCGCTGTGGACCGACGTCCTGGCGGGAGGGCACTGAGATGGCGCTGCTGACCTACCGCGACGCCCTCAACGCCGCGCTTCGGGAGGAGATGGCCCTCGACGACCGGGTCTTCCTGATGGGCGAGGAAGTGGCCGAATACGACGGCGCCTACAAGGTGAGCCGGGGACTCCTGAAGGAGTTCGGGCCGCTGCGCGTGGTGGACACGCCGATCGCCGAGCTGGGGTTCGCCGGCATCGGCGTCGGCGCGGCGATGGTGGGGCTCCGGCCGGTCATCGAGTTCATGACCTGGAACTTCGCGCTGCTCGCCATCGACCAGGTGGTCAACTCGGCGGCCAAGATGCGCTACATGTCGGGCGGGCAGGTGGGCTGCCCGATCGTGTTCCGCGGTCCCGGGGGAGCGGCCCTGCAGCTCGCCGCACAGCACTCGCAGGCGTTCGAGTCGTGGTACGCGCACATCCCGGGGCTCAAGGTCCTCACGCCCGGGACCCCGGCGGACGCCAAGGGGCTGCTCAAGAGCGCCATCCGGGACGACGACCCCGTCGTCTTCATCGAAGGGGAGATGCTCTACAACGTGAAGGGCGAGGTGCCCGAGGGCGAGCACCTCGTGCCGATCGGGAAGGCCGAGGTCAAGCGGGCCGGCACCGACGTGACGCTGGTGTGCCACTCGAAGACCGTCACGGTGGCACTCAAGGCCGCCGACCAGCTCGCCGAAGAGGGCATCAGCGCCGAGGTCGTGGACCTCCGCACCATCCGCCCGCTCGACACCGAGACGATCCTCAACTCGGTCGGGCGCACGCACCGCTGCGTCGTGGTGGAGGAGGGCTGGTCGTTCGCGGGCGTGGGCGCGCAGGTGGTGGACGAGATCCAGCGCCACGCCTTCGACGAGCTCGATGCGCCGGTCCTGCGTGTCACGGCCGCCGACGTCCCGATGCCGTACAACAAGCAGCTCGAGCGCTCGGCGAAGGCCGACCCGGCCAAGGTGATCGACGCCGTCAAGCGCGTGCTCTACCTGGCCTAGCCGACCCCGCGACCGTCCCTCCGGCCGGCCGGCACGCCATCCTCGCTCCGTTCAGGGATCAGACGCATGGCATCGAAAGTCCTGATGGAAGCCCTTTCACCGACGATGGAAGAGGGCCGCCTCGTCGAGTGGAAGAAGAATGAGGGCGACGCGGTCCGCCCCGGCGACGTCATCGCCGAAGTGGAGACCGACAAGGCCGTCATGGAGCTGGTGGCGCGGGCCGAGGGTGTCCTGCTCAAGCAGCTGGTGCCCGCGGGCGCGACCGTCGCGGTGGCCAAGCTGGTGGGCGTCATCGGGCAGCCGGGCGAGGACATCAGCGCGCTGACGGGGAGTGCTCCCGCACCCGCCGCGGCCGGGAAGCCTGCGCCGACGGCCGCGACCGCCCCGCTGCCCAGCAGCCCGGCGGCCCCGCCGACACCTGCCCCACCGCCCGCCAGCCCTGCTGCCCCACCCCAAGGCGGCCGGACCAAGGCCTCACCGCTGGCAAAGAAGGTCGCCAGGGAACGCGGGCTCGATTTGGGCGCCGTGGCGGGCTCCGGTCCCGAGGGCCGCATCGTCCTGCGCGATCTCGAGCGGGCGCCTTCCGCGACCGCCGCGGCGCCGGCCGCCGCGGCCGGCAGCTACCAGGACGTCCCCCTCTCGCAGATCCGGAAGACGATCGCCCGGCGCCTGGCGCAGTCGATCGGACCCGTCCCCACCTTCTACCTCACCACCGAGGTGGAGATGGATCGGACGTGGGAGGCGCGGGAAGAGCTGAACAGGCGGGGAAGCGGGGATGCGGGGAAGATTTCCTTCAACGACATCATCATGAAGGCGACCGCCGCCGCACTCCGTGCGCATCCCGCCTGCAACGCCTGGTGGCAGGACGACCGGATCCGGTACTGGAACGAGGTGCACCTGAGCGTGGCGGTGGCGGTCGAGGATGGGCTGATCACGCCCGTGGTGCGCCACGCCGACCGGAAATCCCTTCGGGACATCTCGACCGAGGTCAAGGACCTCGCCGGGCGGGCCCGGGAGCGCCGGCTCAAGCCGGAGGAGTACACCGGCGGCACCTTCAGCGTCTCGAATCTCGGCATGTTCGACATCGAGCACTTCACCGCCATCATCAACCCGCCCGAGGCCGGCATCCTGGCCGTCGGCAGCATCGTCGAGCAGGCCGTGATCAAGGCGGGCGCGGTCGTTCCCGGCCGCCGGCTCCGGCTCACGATGTCGTGCGATCACCGGGTCATCGACGGCGCGACGGGCGCGGCGTTCCTCCGCACCCTCAAGGGCATGCTCGAAAACCCGCTGGCCATTGTCTATTAGCGGCTTCGGCCGCCCGACCTGATACCGAGGATTCCGATCGTGGCTTCATTCGACGTCATCATCCTGGGCGGGGGACCCGCCGGGTACGTCTGCGCCATTCGCGCCGCCCAGCTCGGGCTCAGCACCGCCGTGATCGAGAAGGACAAGCTCGGCGGCGTGTGCGTCAACATCGGCTGCATCCCCACCAAGGCCCTCCTGCACAGCGCCTCCTCGATCAACCTGATTGCCCACCAAGCCAAGGACCTCGGTATCGAGGTGGGCCCGATGAAGACCGACTACGGCGTGGCGATGAAGCGGAGCCGCCGGGTGGCCGAGCAGAACTCGAAAGGCGTCGAGTTCCTGATGAAGAAGAACAAGGTGACCGTCATCAAGGGCACCGGCACGCTCCTGCCCGGCCGCAAGGTCAAGGTGGGCGCCGACACCCACGAGGCGAAGAAGGCGGTCGTCATCGCCACCGGCTCGCGGGTCAAGGGAATTCCGCAGATCGGGCTCGAGATCAACAAGACCACCGTCATCAGCTCCGACGAGGCGCTCTTCCTCGACGCCGCGCCCAAGTCGATGGTGGTGGTCGGCGCCGGTGCGGTCGGGTCGGAGTTCGCCGACATCTTCAACGCCTTCGGCACCAAGGTCACGCTGGTCGAGGCGCTGCCCCGGATGCTTCCCATCGAGGACGTCGAGTGCTCCGACGCGGTGGCCAAGGTGTACCGGAGGCGCGGCATCGAGGTGCTTGCCGGCGCCAAGGTGTTGAAGGCGACCGTCGGCAAGGATTCCGTCACCCTCGACATCGAGGCGGGGGGCGAGAAGAAGTCCATCACGGCGGACAAGGTGCTCATGGCCGCCGGGCGCGCGGTCAACACCGAAAACATGGGATTCAAGGAAGCCGGCGTGCAGCTCACCGACCGCGGGTTCGTGAAGGTGAACCTCGACACGCTCGAGACGACGGCACCCGGCGTGTACTGCATCGGGGACGTCGCCGGTCCGCCGATGCTGGCCCACAAGGGAAGCCGGGAGGGCGTGGTCGTGGCCGAACGGATCGCCGGCCACAAGCCGCACCCCATCCGCTACGACAACATTCCCAGCGTGACCTACTGCCACCCCGAGGTCGCGAGCATCGGGCTCACCGAGGAGCAGTGCAAGGAGAAGAAGCTCGACTTCCAGGTGGGGCGGTTCCCCTTCAGCGCCAACGGCCGCGCCCGTGCGACGAACGAGACCGACGGGTTCGTGAAGATCATCCGTGAAAAGAAGTACGGCGAGATCCTCGGCGCCCACATCGTCGGCGGGCACGCCTCCGAGATCATCCACGAGCTCGCCGTGGCCCGCGAGAACGAATACACCGTCGAGGAAGTCGACCTGGCCGTTCACGCCCACCCCACCCTGTCGGAGGCGATCGCCGAGGCGGCGCTCGATTCGATGGGGAGGGTGCTGAACACGTAGGCTGGGCAGCGGGGCAGCCGGGCGGCGGGGCGGTAGTGATACGCCGAACCCTCTGCCCTGCGGCCCCCCGGCCTCCCTGCCCCGCGATGGCTGAGCGTCCCCCGCATTTCAATCCCGAGGCGCCGACCGAGGACTACGTCCCCCTCGCCGCCGCGGCCGTCGCGCTCGGCATCCTGGTCGGCACCGTGGTCGTGGCGGTTTCGCTGCTCGGCGTGCGGGGGCTGGTGGCCCAGGCGGCGCCGACCGACCAGCCGGATCCGATGCAGCCGGCCGGGTTGCTGCTCATCCTCGGCACCTTCGGCGGGTGCGTCATCGCCGCCACCACCTGCTTCGCGATCCTCGCTCCCCTCCCGACCTATCGCCGCGGCGGCCTCAGCATGGTGGTCGCCTTCGCCACCTTCGTCGTCGCCCTCCTGCTCGCGCCGGTGTACCAGCTCGCAGGTCCGCTCGGCCTCGGGCTGACCGCCATGCTGGCCACGGCGGGCGCGTGGGCGCTCTCCCGGCGCGTGCGCCGGCTCCGGACCGGCGCGTGACCGATCGATCGCTGCTGGTCCACGATCTCGGGCGCCGTCCGTACGGTGAGGTGCTCGAGCTCCAGCGCCGGCTCTGCCGCGCCCGGCAGACCGGCGAGCTGGCCGAGGACCTCCTCCTGCTCGTGGAGCACGACCCCGTCGTCACGCTCGGCCGTGGCACGAAGGAGACCAGCCTCCCGCTTCCGCCGGACGCGCTGCGCCAGCGCGGCGTGGAGGTCTTCGAGGTGGAGCGCGGCGGGGACGTCACCTTCCACGGCCCGGGCCAACTCGTGGGGTATCCGATCCTGGACCTCACGCACCACCGCCGGGACCTCCACTGGTACCTGCGTTCGGTGGAGGCCGCCCTCATCGATGCGCTCGGGGCGCTCGGCATTCGACGCCGAGCGGAATCCGGGGCTCACCGGTGTCTGGACCGGCGGGCGGAAGATCGCGAGCATCGGCATCCACGTGAAGCAGTGGGTCACCTTCCACGGCTTTGCGCTCAACGTGGCGACCGACCTCTCCTACTTCGATTTCATCGTACCCTGCGGCATCCCGGATGTGGTCATGACGAGCGTGGTCCGCGAGCTCGGCGCCCGTGCCCCGGCCGACCCCGCCGCAGCGACCCGGGCGGCGGTCATCGCCGCCTTCGGCCGCACATTCGAGCGACGGCCGCGCACGGGTGAGCCGGCAGAGTGGGATGTTCCCGCCAGGGCCGGCGCCGAGGGAGCGACTCCGACCTGAGCGATCGCACTTCGTGACCCCGCTGCCCGCCTTCCGCCTCCCCGAAGACCGCCGAACGCCAATGGAACGATTGCTCGTCCGGAAGTGACCGCTGCACCGCCGAGGTTGCCTTTCGTGGGGGGCTCCGCCAATCTCCTCTCATGGCGGACATCCTCCCGAGAAGAACCCCGGACTCGATCGCCGACGAGCGCGTCGCGCAGATTCTCCGCGCCGCGCAGGCGTGGGCGTCCGACGTGCCCCCGGCCCTGTCGCCGGCGGTGCGCGCCGTGTTCCTCCGGCTCGCAGAGATGATTGCCGACGCGCGGCACCAGCACCTGCTCACCCCCGAGCCGCTCGACCCCGAGGCCGTGCGCGTCCTCGACCTGGTGGCCGGCAAGCTCCGCGGGCCGGAGATGATGCAGGGAATCGAAGTCGAACTCGAGGCGCTCACCGCGATGGAGCTTCGCTCCACCGGCTCCTGGAACGCGGTGCCCTCGGCGCAGTTCGAATGGACGTCGACCGCCATCCAGTATCTCGAACAGCGGGCGGAGGGGCTCCCCGCCTCCGAACGCCCGGACGCCTACTGGGCCGACGACCTGGTGGCCGGCGTCATCGCCTCGATCCGCTCGCTCGTCGCGGGCTGAGCTCCGGACGCACGAAGCCCCCCGGCAGGTGCCGGGGGGCTTCACGCGTCATGAAACTGCCGCAGCTACTTCTGCTTGCCGGGGCTGCCCTCGGCCATGAGCTCGAAGAAGCGGCCGAAGACCTTGATCCCGTCCCAGATCTGCTGCACCGCGACCTTCTCGTTGGGCGAATGGAGTCCGTCGTCGGGCAACCCGATGCCAGTCAACAGGACAGGCGCCCCCGTCAGGCCGAGCTTCGGCACGATCGGGATCGACCCACCTGCCCGAACCGCCACCGTCCGCCGGCCGACGACCTCCTCGAACGCCCGGTCGAGGACCTTGAAGGCGGGAGCCGTGACGTTCACCTCCACCGGGTCGGCGCCGTGGAGCGGTCGGACCTCGACACGGGCCCAGGCCGGCGCGAGCGCCTGCACGGTCTTCTCGAGCGCCGCCTGGACGCCGGCACGGGTCAGCCCGGGCACCAGCCGCAGGCTGACTTTCGCCGCGGCCTTCGCGGGAATCACCGTCTTGGCGCCGTCGCCCGTGAAGCCCCCCATGATCCCGTGGATCTCGAACGTCGGGAGCGCCCAGGTCCGCTCGAGAATGGAGTACTCCTTGAGGCCGGTCAGGGCGGTCGCCGTCACTTCTTCCTTGAGATAGGTGTGGGTGTCGAAGGGGAGCGCCTTCCACCCCTCCAGCTCGGCGTTGGTGGGCGGGACCACCTGGTCATAGAGCCCGCGGATGTGAATGCGGCCGTCCACACCCTTGAGGTCCACGAGCAGCCGGCAGAGCGCCTCGAGGGCGTTGGGCGCCACCCCGCCGTAGGTGCCGGAGTGGAGGTCGCGTTCCAGCGTCCGGAGGTGGATCTCGGAGTAGCACATGCCGCGGAGCGCCGTGTAGACCGCGGGAATCCCCGGAGCGTAGTACCCCATGTCCGCCACGAGGACCGCGTCGGCCCGCGTCCGCTCCGGTTCCTTGTCGAGGCGGTCGAAGATCACGTCCCCGCCGCACTCCTCCTCGCCCTCGATGATGAAGTTCACGTTGAGCGGCGGCTGGCCCTTGGCGTCGAGCACCGCCTCGTACGCCTTGAGAATGCAGAAGACCTGTCCCTTGTCGTCCACCGCACCGCGGGCGTAGAGGTTGCCGTCACGGATGGTCGGCTCGAAGGCCGGCGTGACCCACTCGTCGAGCGGGTCGGGAGGCTGCACGTCGTAATGCCCGTACACCAGCACGGTCGGCTTGCCCGGCACGCGGGGACTCTCCGCCCACACGATCGGGTGCCCCTTTCCCTCGAGCAGCGTCACGGTGGGGAAACCGAGGCGCCGGAACTCGGCCATGAGCCAGTCGGCGGCGCGCCGGCAGTCCGCCGCGTGGTCGGGCAGCGTGCTGACGCTCGGGATGCGCAGGAAGGCGAACAGCTCGCCGAGCAGGCGGTCCTGTTCCCGGGTGACGAATGCGGAGTCCATGCGGAGACGTCCTCGCGGAATCGGAAGGATGATTGCGGGTCGAACAAGGGAAAGGTACACGGGATGGTTCGGCGCGCGAGTGCCGTCTATGAAGACCGGGCCGGCGCCCCCTCTGGCGCGATCCGGAACGGCCGGTACATTCGCGGCATGTTCACCACGTCACAGTTCCGCGTCTTCGCGACCGAGCCCGGAGAGCGCACCCTGGCGCGCGCACGCCACCTTCTCCGCGACGCGTCGCTCGACGAGGCGGAAGAAGCCTACCTCGAGATCATCGACCGTCAGCCGGACCTGCCGCTGGCCTGGTGCGAGTATTTCGAGCTCCTGCGCGGCCAGCGGCGCTTCGAGGAGGCGCTGGCCCTCTCGGCGCAGGCCGCCGACCAGTTCGGCGACGCCGCGCTCCCGCTGGCCCTCAAGGGCGCCGCCCTCGTCGAGCTGGGCCGCTATCGGGAAGGGCTCGTGGCGCTGGAACAGGCGGCGGCCCGCAACCCCGACTTCGCCATGGTGTGGCACGAGGCCGGATACGCCGCCTACCGCCTGGGCGAGCACGACCGCGCGCTGCTGGCGCTCGACCGTGCCTTTGCGCTCGAACCGCACAGCGGCACGTTGCACCTCCGGGGGAAGATCCTGCGCGGTGCCGGGCGGTACCTGGCGGCCGAGGTGGCATTCCAGGGTGCGGCGGAGGCAGCGGAGTTTCCGGAGCAGCGCGCCGAGGCGGAGCGCCAAGTGGCCATCACCCGCCGGTACGCCGCGTTCTCCGGCCGCCGCCCGACGGAACTCATCGCCTCGCAGCGGTGGTTCGGGGACCACGGGGCTTCCCTGCTGACCCGCGCGGATGGCGAGCACCACCCCTCCCCGGAGCGGCTGGTGCAGGAGTTCATTACCGTGGCGCGCGAGGAGGGCTGGCGCTTCACGCACCTGGTGACCACCGATGAATGGGATGGATGGGTGGCCCTGGCCGCGGCACTCTCCCTGCCGGGGCACGACGGCCGGGCGCTGCCGCCGGACGCCGTGCCGCTGGTCGTCGGGCTTCGTCCAGGCGGCGCCGGCTCGGCGTGGGGGCAGGCCGCGCGCGCGGTGACGCGAAGCGAGGAGGGACTGACATTCGCCGTCTTTCAGCCGGTCTCGGGGCCGGTGGCCGACGTGGCGGGAATTCTCGAAGGGTCGGGCCGGGTGCGGGTGGACCTCTCCGCCGCCGAGGAGGCCATCCGGCACCCCCAGGGACGGCTCCGCGGGCGCCGGCTACGGGCTCGCGTGGGCTGAATCGACCGCGGCGGCGGCCGGCGCCTTGAGCGCGGCTTCCAGCCGGACGAACGCACTGTCCCCTTCCACCCCCGCCACCACGGGGCCGAGCGTCGCCACCGTGCGGCGGATGTCGGCCCCGTTTCGCTGGTACCACGCCTCGAAGAGCGCCGACTTGGTCCGGTAGATCCGGGCGGCGATGAGCCGGGCGTTGTTGACCGGCCGGTCGGCGAGCCGTCCGACGTGGATCGTCCGGAGTTCCCCACCCACCGGCCCCTCGAGCTGCTCCCGTGACCACCGCCCCGCCTCCGCGCGCCCGTCGGCGAGAGCGGCGGAATCCGGCCGCGACGCGTACAGCGTGTCGAGCCGCGCGGCGAGTTCGTCGTAGAATCCCGCCAGCACGAGCTCGTCGTGCCACCGGTCCGCCGCCCGGGCGGCGTTGGCCGAGTCGCCCCGCTCGCGGAAGAAGGCCTCCGCCGCGCGGTAGCCGACCAGCTGGGCGAACGTCTCGTTGAATGGGGTGGCACTCTTTACGTACAGGGTGTTATGCGCGACCTCGTGAAAGACCAGGGCGGCCACTTCAACGCTGTCGCCGCCGAGCGCGGTCGAGAGGAGGGGGTCGTTGAACCATCCGAGTGTCGAGAACGCGCCCGACGGCCTGAGGTAGGTGTCGAGCCCCCGCGCGTCGAGGTCCGCCGCCGCCGACCGGGCCGCCTGCGGGTCGAAGAACCCCTTGTACGGCACCCGGCCGACGATCGGATATTTCCAGGTGACGGGGCAGAGGCAATCCGGGGGCGAGGCCGAGAGGACGAGCAGCAGCGTGTCGCGGCCCACGTCGCTGTACTGGGTGTAGGTGTCGCCCGCCTTGAGGCCGAAGCCGGCGGCGGCGTCCCGCACCTCGAGGACCAGTTCGAGCTGGCCCCGGACCGCCGGGTCGAGCGACGTGTTCTGCAGCACCTTGGCGATCGGCTTCCGCGCCTTGAGGATTTCCGTCTCTTCCAGCCCGGCCCGTGTCAGGTACCGGACCTCGCCGCTCGACACGTAGGCGGTGCCGAAGCCGAAGAAGAGCGCGGCGGCGGCAATGGCGATGATCACGAGTGGACGGCTCCGTCGCATCGGGACCTCACGGCGTGAGTCGAAGCCCGAAGGCGTGGATGGCCTGACCGAGGGGAGTCTTGGCCTGGTAGGCGTAATCAAGCCCGAGCCGGCCCAGCACCAGTCCGCCACCGAGCGTCCATCGCTCGTCGTCGGGGGCGAGGGGGGATGCTCCGTATCCCACCCGCCCGACAATGCCCACCCCACCCTTCAGCACGCCGCCGCCTTCCACGCCGACGAGGAAGCGGTTCTGCGCCCCTTCCGTCCAGACCCATTCGACGGTGGCCAGCAGGCGCGAGGTGCCCTGCGGGTCGACGAAATTGAGGGTGTAGCCCAGGTGGGTGGAGGTGGGCAGCGCCACGCCAAGGCCGGAGATCTGCTTCTCCCCGATGTTCTGGACCGCGACGGCCAGCGCCATGATGTCGAAGAAGGCGACCGTAAACCCGGCGTCGGTGGTGAAGGTCCGGTTGACCTGTCCGCTGCGGTCGGTGACGGAGACGTACCGCCCCGCGGCCCCGAGGGACAGGAGGCCGAACCGGTAGTCGGCGGCGCCGACCCAGGTCACGTTGTCGGCGTAGATCGACGTGTCAGGCGTCTGGAAGTACGCGGCGCCGCCCCCGAGGTTGAACTGGCCGAGGCGGAAGGCGCCGGCGGCCTGCCAGAGCTGCGCGCCTCGCGCCATGGGAGAATAGGCCGCCTCGAGACTGAGGACCTTGATGGTGGCCAGGCCGGAGGGATTGATGAACACGCTGCCGGCGTCGCCCACCAGGGCCACGCCGGCGCCCGCCAGCGCGGCGGACCGGGTCGAGGGGGGAAGGTCAGTGACCACGGGCGTGGGCGCCTGCCCCAGGAGCGGTGAGGCTGCGGTGAGACCGCCGAGGGCGGCCAGCACGAGGAGCCGCACGCCGCCGATCGTCAGCGAATCCGTGCCACGCCGAACCGGACACCGCGATCGGCCGGGAAGTCGCTGCCGTCCTGCCGGGCCAGCCCGACATCCAGCTCGCTCGACCCCGCCGCCTGGATGATGCGCAGGTGGCGGCCGGAACCGGCCCGGAGCGTCCCGTTCCGGCGGTAGAGGCCCGTCGTCGTGCTGTCCGGCCGGAGCGGGTAGGGCCTGGGGAACAGGTCGGGGCGCTGGAAGTTCAGCGTGTCGTAGATGTGCCGGAAGTCCCAGCTCGGATATTCCAGGCGCGGGTCGACCGGGGTAAACCCGGGGAGGTTGTCCAGGTAGTTGGCGAGCTGCCAAAGCGGGATGAGCTCGCTCATCGGGCGGCCGGTGGCCGCCTGGACGTTCGCGCCGCCGAGCAGCGCCGTCCCGACCAACTGCCGGGTGAGGCTGGTGCCGAGCGAGTCCGTGGCGTAGTGATCGGCGATCCAGCGCACGAACAGCCAGTTGGCCCCGCGCTCCTCGATGGTCCCCGTGGAGTTGCCGGGCGTGATGAGGTACTGCGACTCGGGATCGAGCAGGTATTCGTTGGCGTTCACGATGTCGTTGATCGCGAACTGCACCAGCCGGGACGACGCCCCGCCCTGCCCGGGCCCGTCGCCAAGCTCCCGGCCCCCCAGCTCCTCGGCGAAGTGGGAGAGTCCCTCGTTCAGCCAGACGTTTTCCGACTCCAGCCCGCCGTGCACCAGCACGTGCTGGTTGAACGAGATCATGTGCTGGAACTCGTGGATGAAGACGGGCGCGATGTTCTGCTTGACGAAGTCCTTCGACGCCGAGCAGCTGCCGCCGGTCTTGGGAACCAGGCCGTAGAAGATCTCGCCGTAGTTCGAGCCCGGATTGGAGGTCGACCTCGGGAGGAGATCGCCGCCGTAGAAGAAGCCGAGGATGATGCTGCCGTTCGGGCAGGTGCCGCTCAGGTTGTTGACGGCGTCGGTGAGCAGGAAGATCACCTTGCCGTTCCCGTCGACGTCGGACTCGCGGCCGAAGGCGGTGGTGTCGATCTGGTACATGTTCGGCGCGGTGCCGGCGACGCCGCCGTCGAAGAGCATGCCGAGGGTGTCGATGTCCTCCTGGACGAACCCGCCGGCCGGGACGACGTCGTCGAGGTAGATCGCGCCCCTCGGGCCGACGTACTTGGCGGTGGCGATCACGGAGGTGTAGGAGGTGCACGAGGTGGTCGCGCAGACGCTGAAGGTGTCCTTGGCGCCGACGACCGGCGGGCCCCGGAGGACCGGCGGGGCCCCGAGGACGATGCGCGCCTCGGGCTCCCCGGCGAGAGCGCGTTCACGGGCGCGCAGCATCGCGTGAAAATCGGCCGCGGTCCCCTGCGGCCGGAAGGCGGCCAGCGCCGGGGAGGCCAGCGGTGACGAAGAACTCACGCCCGCAGCCGGGGCGCCGAGGCCCTGGAGGGTGTAGTCGATGGAGACACCGATCGGGACCTCCTGGCTCGCGGTCGAGACCGCGGCCAGCAGGTATTCCGCACCGCCGGCGTCGGCGGCCGGGAGCCGGAGGCAGCCGGCCGTGGTCAACGGATCGATGATGCGCCACTCGCCGGCGTTCATCACGGTCGGCGCCGGCCCGGGGCTGCAGGTCAGCGTGAGGAGCGTGGGCGTGGTGCCCGGATCCGAAGCGCAGGCGGCCAGGAGCCCGGCGAGAACGGAGAACGGCATGGCCAAGCGGTGGTATGAGCGCATCACGGGCGTGGCTCCGGACCGGCGTCTGGTTCAGGGAAGGGCCTGCAAAATAAGACATGACAACGGCTTTTGACAATCGCGAGCGCGGCCGGTAGCTTCATCCCCTCGATGGGATTGCGCCCCCGTCCCGCGTCCGGGGCGATGGGCTGATCCCGCTCTCTTTGGGCGGCCACGTCGACCCGCCGGTGCCCCGCTGGGCGCTGCGGGATCCCGGCACCGGCCCCTCCGGCAGGCCATGGCGTTCGCCCACCTCCATACCCACAGCGAATACTCGCTCCTCGACGGCGCCAACCGCCTCGGCGACCTGGTCGCGCACGTACGCGGTCTCGGGATGGACAGCCTCGCGGTCACCGATCACGGCAACCTGCACGCCGCCTGGTCGTTCTACGAAGCCGCCCGCGCCGCCAAGATCCGCCCCATCCTCGGATTCGAGGCCTACCTCGCGTTCGGCTCGCGCCGGCTGCGGGAAAAGCCGTCGGGCGCCCCCGCCTTCTACAGCCACCTGGTACTGCTCGCCAAGAACCGGGCGGGCTACAAGAACCTCGTCAAGCTCAGCTCGATCGGCTTCACCGAGGGCTTCTACCGGCGCCCGCGGATCGACAAGGAAGTCCTGGCCGAGCATTCCGAGGGCATCGTCTGCCTCGCCGCCTGCCTCTCCGGCGAAGTGGCCCTCTGGCTCCGCCAGGGCAACTTCGAGGAAGCGCGGCGGAGCGCCTCCTGGTTCGCGAGCACGTTCGGGCCCGGCGGCTTCTGGCTGGAAATCCAGAAGCACGGCATTCCGGAGGAGGACCTGGTGACCGAGGGCATGCTGCGGCTCGGCCAGGAGCTGGGCCTCGGCGTGGTCGCCACCAACGACGCCCACTACCTCCGGCGGGAGGACGCCGAAGCGCACGACGTGCTGCTCGCCATCGGCACCGGCGCCGACCTCGACGACCCCAAGCGCTTCCGCTTCACCGGCCAGGAATCGTACGTCAAGTCCGAAGCGGAAATGCGCGCGCTGTTCCCGGCCCATCCCGAGACCATCGAGAACACCCAGCGGGTGGCGGAGCTCTGCGAGTTCGACTTCGAGAAGCGGTACTTCCTGCCGAGCTTTCCGCGGCCGGCCGAGTACGCCACCGACGAGGCCCTCCTCGGGCACCTCACCCGGGCGGGCGCCGAGCAGCGCTACGGCTCGCCGCTCCCCGAGGCGGTGGCTGCCCGTATGACGTACGAGCTCGGCGTCATCAACACGGCAGGGTACGCCGGGTACTTCCTCATCGTGCAGGACTTCATCGCCGCGGCGCGCGAGCGCGGGATCCCGGTGGGACCGGGCCGCGGCTCGGCGGCCGGCTCGCTGGTGGCGTACGCGCTCCGCATCACCGACGTCGATCCGCTCCGCTTCGACCTGCTGTTCGAGCGGTTCCTCAACCCGGAACGCGTGTCGATGCCGGACATCGACGTGGACTTCTGCTTCGAGCGGCGGGGCGAGGTGATCGAGTACGTCCGCCAGCGTTACGGACGGGAGAGCGTGGGCCAGATCGTGACCTTCGGGACGATGAAGGCGCGCGCGGCGGTCAAGGACGTGGCCCGGGTGCTCAAGATCACGCCGGGCGAAGCCGACAAGATCACCAAGCTGATTCCCTCCGGGCCGGCATTCAACCTCAGCATCCCGGACGCGGTGGCCCGGGTCGATGAGTTGCGGGACCTCATCAAGGGGAATCCCTCCTTCGTCCGGCTGATGGACCTGAGCGCCCGTATCGAGGGCATCTCGCGCCACCTGTCGGTGCACGCCGCGGGCGTGGTCATCGCCCCGGGCCCCCTCCCGGATTACGTCCCCGTCTGCACCGCGCCGACCAAGGGGGCAGGCCAGTCGGCCGGCGGCGAGGACGTGATGATCACGCAGTACGAGATGGGCGCGCTCGAGAAGGTCGGGATGCTCAAGATGGACATCCTCGGCCTCAAGACGCTCACCGTGATCCACGACGCGCTGGCCATGATCCGCGCGCGCCACGGCTCGGCCCCCTCGTTCGACGACATGAGCTTCGACGACCCCGCGGTCTACGAACTCCTCCGCCAGGGCCGCACCGCCGGCGTCTTCCAGTTCGAGTCGGCGCTCGCCACCGAGACCCTCCGCGCCATGCGGTGCGACCGCTTCGACGACCTCGTGGCCACGAACGCGCTGCTCCGCCCGGGCCCGCTCGACGCCGGCATGCACACGGTGTTCATCCGGCGGAAGCTCGGGCAGGAGCCGGTCACCTACCCGCATCCGTCGCTGCGGGAGATCCTGGAGCCGACCTACGGCGTCATCACCTACCAGGAACAGGTGATGCGCATCGCCAACGTCCTGGCGGGCTTCAGCCTCGCCGAAGCCGACGTGCTCCGGAAGGCGGTCGGCAAGAAGGACGAGGCCCTGATCAAGAAGGAGATGGCGCGGTTCATCGAGCGCGCGGTCGCGCAGGGACACCCCAAGCGACTCGCCGAGGAGCTGGCCGCGCAGATCGAGACCTTCGGCCGCTACGGCTTCAACAAGTCCCACTCGGTGGCGTACTCGGTCCTGTCCTACCAGACGGCCTGGCTCAAGGCGCACCACCCGGCGGAGTTCATGGCCGCCCTGCTGAGCTCGGAAATCGGCAACACCGACAAGGTGGTGCAGTACATCAACGAGGCGCGGGAACTCGACCTCGAGGTGCTGCCGCCGGACGTCAACGAATCCGGGTTCAAGTTCACGGTGGTCGGCGAATCGCGGCTCCGCTTCGGGCTCGGCGCCATCCGGAACGTAGGCGCGGGCGTGATCGAGTCGATGATCACGGCCCGGAAGGACGGCCCCTTCCGCGACCTCTGGGACTTCGTCGGCCGGATCGACCTGCGGCTCGGCAACCGGCGCGTGATCGAGTCGCTGGTGGTGGCCGGCGCCTGTGACGGCCTCGGCGGACACCGGCGACAGCTCATCGAGGCCCTCGACGCCGCCCTGGGCGAGGCCCAGCTCCGGCACCAGGAGCGGGAGGCCGGGCAGGCCTCGCTCTTCGGGGAGCATCTCCCGAACGCGCAGCCGGCGAGTCACACGCTCCCCGACGTGCCTCCGCTCTCGGAAGCGGAGCGGCTGGCCCGCGAGAAGGAAGTGATCGGTTTCTTCATCTCCGGGCATCCGCTCGAGCGGTTCCGGGCGGAGGTGGAGCTCTTCGGCACCCGCACCACCGCCACCCTCCACGAATGGAGCGAGCACCCGGTGAGCGTGGCCACCGTGATCACGGGGCTCAAGCGCCAGATCTCCAAGAAGACCGGCAAGGAGTACGCGCGGCTCACCCTGGAGGACTTCCACGGCACGGCGGAAGCGATCGTCTTCCCGGACGCCTGGGCCAAGCTGAACCAGGTGCTGGCGGCGGACGCGGCGGTCCTGCTCGGCGGAGGGTACAGCGCCCGCGACCGCGGCGAGGACCGGGCCCCGTTCGTCGTGGAATCGGCCCGTCCGCTGGAGGAACTGCGCTCCAGCGGCGCCCTCGGCGTGAGCCTCAGGTGGCGCGCGCCGGACGCCCCCGCCCCCGACGCCGTCAAGGCGGCGGCCGCGCTCTGCGCGTCGCACCCCGGACCGGCGCCGGTCTATATTGAGTGGAGCGACGCCACCGGGGAGGCCCTGCGCCTCCGCGCGCGCCGCCTTCGCATTGCCCCCGACGACGACCTCCTCCGGGCCCTCCGCGACCTGCTGGGTGCCGGTGCCGTTCACTACGTGAAGGCGGGGTAGCCATGGCCACGGCCTACACACTCGAATTCGAGAAGCCGCTGCAGGAACTCGACCGCCAGATCGAGGAGCTCCGGCGTTCCAGCGCCGAGCGCGGACTCGACCTGACCGAGGAAATCCAGGGCCTCGAGAGCAAGCTCGCATCGCAGCGCGAGGAGATCTACCGGTCCCTGACCCCCATCCAGCGGGTGATGGTGGCCCGCCACGCGCGCCGGCCCTACACCCTCGACTACCTCAGCACGATCTTCACCGACTTCATCGAGCTGCACGGCGACCGGCTCTTCCGCGACGACCCCTCGATCGTGGGCGGCTGGGCCCGGCTCGGCGGCCACACCGTGATGGTCATCGGCCACCAGAAGGGCCGCGACACCAAGGACAACCTCCGCCGCAATTTCGGCATGCCGCACCCGGAGGGGTACCGCAAGGCGCTCCGCCTGATGAAGCTCGCCGCGCGCTTCGGCGCGCCCGTCATCACGCTGATCGACACCCCGGGCGCCTACCCCGGCCTGGGCGCCGAGGAACGGGGACAGTCGGAGGCGCTCGCCCGGAACATCCTCGAGATGGCGGCCCTGCCGACGCCCTGCATCGCCGTGGTGATCGGCGAAGGCGGGTCGGGCGGCGCGCTGGCACTCGGCGTGGCCGACCGCATCCTGATGCTGGAGAACTCGGTGTATTCTGTCATCTCTCCCGAGGGCTGCGCCGCGATCCTGTGGAAGGACGCCTCGCAGCGGGAGCGCGCCGCGGAAGCCCTCAAGCTGACTCCGATGGACCTGATGAAGCTCAAGGTCATCGACGAGATCATCAAGGAGCCGGTCGGCGGCGCCCACACCGACCCCGACGCCACCGGCGAGGCCGTCCGCGAAGCGTTGCTGCGCCACGCCGCCGAGCTCCGGAAGATCCGTCCCGAAAAACTGGTCCGTCGTCGCGCCGAGAAGTACGGCGCGATGGGCGCCTACACCGAACCCTGATGCCGCAGACGGTCGAGGTCCGGTTCAAGGGCAACCGGAAGGGCTTCTTCGAGTGGCCGGACGAGGCCGACCTGCTGCGCATCCGCGACGCGGTGGTGGTCGACGCGGACCGCGGCGAGGACCTGGGCCGGATCAGCGCCGTCGGGGAGACCGCCCTCAAGAAGTGCGGCACCAGCTGCGGCGGCTGTTCCGTGGGCGAGGCGCCCTCGGGCGACCGGGCGGTGGTCCTGCGCCGCGCCAGCCGAGACGAGGTGACGCGGCACGAGGACCTGAGGCGGTCGGAAGAGGACGTGCGCCGGCAGGTGATCGAGCGGGTCCGCGCGCACAACCTGCCGATGAAGGTGAGCGACTCCGAGTGGCAGTGGGACCGGAAGAAGCTCACCGTGTACTTCACGGCCGAGAAGCGGGTGGATTTCCGCAACCTGGTCCGGGATCTCGCCGGCCTGTTCCGGACCCGCATCGAGCTGCGGCAGATCGGCGTGCGCGACGAGGCCGCCCGGCTCTCCGGCGTCGGGCGCTGCGGCCGCGAGTATTGCTGCTCCACCTGGCTCACCGAACTCTCGCCGGTCAATCTCGGCCTCGCCAAGGATCAGCACCTGTCGCTGAATCCCTCACAGATTTCCGGGGGCTGCGGGCGGCTGCTCTGCTGCCTCAAATACGAGCACGACTTCTACGTCACTGCCCGCAAGCGATTCCCCAAGGAGGGGAAGGTGCTGGTGACGGCGCGCGGATCGGAGAAGGTCGTGGCGGTGGACCTGTTCCGTGAGCGGGTGTTCCTCCGCTCGGAGGAAGGTCCGCGCATCGTGCCGCTGCTGCAGCTGAAGGAGGAGATGGAGGCGGCCGGAAGCCTCCAGCCTCCGGCGCCGCCCGTCGCCAGGGCGCCGGCCCCGGCCCCGGCCCCGACCCCACCGGCGCCGCCCATCGGTGCCGTGCCGGCTCCGACGGCTCCCGAGCCCGCGGAAGCGGAAGAGGGCTCCGCGCCCCGACCGAGACGCCGCCGCCGTGGACGCCGACGCCGTGGCGGCGGTCCCTCCGGCGGTTCCCCGCCCGCCACCGAGGGCTGAGTGGCGCGCTTCTACCTGACGACCGCCATCGACTACGCCAACGGCGACCCGCATCTCGGCCACGCCTACGAAAAGATCGGGGCCGACGCCATCGCGCGGTACCGCCGGCTCCGTGGCGACGACGTCTGGTTCCTGATCGGGATGGACGAACACGGCCAGAAAGTGGCCCAGACCGCCGCCGAGCAGGGCCTCTCCCCGCAGCAACTGGTCGACCAGGTGGCGGAACGCTTCCGGGAGATGTGGGGGCGCCTGGCGATCTCCTACGACCAGTTCATCCGGACCACCGCCCCGGAGCACAAGGCCGGCGTGCAGGAATTGATCGAGCGCATCTTCGAGCGGAACCCCGACGACTTCTACGAGCAGTCGTACCGCGGCCGCTATTGCGTCGGGTGCGAAGCGTTCAAGCAGGACGCCGAAATCGTCGACGGGCGCTGCGTGCTGCACCCGACCAGGACGCTCGAGTGGGTGGAGGAGCGCAACTGGTTCTTCCGGCTCTCGCGCTACCGGGACTTCCTGCTCGAGCTGGTGGAAGGCAACCCCGGCTTCATCCAGCCCGAGAGCCGGCGCAACGAGATCCTCGGCCTCCTCCACCAGGGACTCGACGACATCTCCGCCAGCCGGGCCCGGCTCGAGTGGGGCGTCCCCTTCCCCCGTCCGACCAGCCAGGGCGAGCAACAGACGACCTACGTCTGGTTCGACGCCCTTCCGAACTACTGGACGGCCACCCGAGCCGCGGCGTCCCGGGCCGAGTGGCCGGCGCACCTGCACGTGATCGGGAAGGACATCACCCGTTTTCACTGTGTCATCTGGCCCGCCATGCTGCGCGCCGCGGGCCTCGCCCTGCCCGAGCGGGTCTGGGCGCACGGCTTTGTCCACTTCCGTGGGGAGCGGTTCAGCAAGAGCGCCGGCACGCGACTCGACCTCGGCGAAGCCGTCGACCGCTTCGGCGCCGACGCGTTCCGGTACTTCCTCCTGCGCGAAATACCCTGGGACTCCGACGGCAATTTCACCTGGGAACGGTTCGAGGAGGTGTACACCTCGGACCTTGCGGACGGCTTCGGCAACCTGGCGAGCCGCTCCCTGGCCATGCTCGCCAAGTACCGGGAAGGCCGGGTACCTCAGGCCCCCGACACGGCGCTCGATCAGGCAGGACGGGAGGCCGTGACGTCGTACGCGACGGCCATGGATGCCACCGACCTCCGCGGGGCCGGGGAGTCTGCCTGGAGGCTGGTGACCGCCGCCAACCAGTACATCGTCCAGACGGCCCCGTGGGCGCTCGCGAAGGCGGGGTCGGAGGCGGAGTTGGACACCGCCCTGGGGGCCCTGGCGCGGTGCCTGTACCGGCTGGCGGTCATGGCAAGCCCCCTGATGCCGGGCAAGTCGGAGGAACTGTGGCAGTTTCTCGGGCAGCCGGGAACGGCCTCCGGCGCCTCCTGGGACACGCTGGAAGCCCCCCCGACGGCCGGATCGTCCACCCGTAAGCCCGGGGGGCTCTTTCCCCGCCCAGAGCAACACCCAACAGATTGACCCACAACGACTTACAATATGATACTCGCGCCTTGACATCCCCTGTACCGGGGGGCATTTTACGCCTTCGTATCCGGAGGAGCCCCCGGGGGTCGGTACCCCTTGGTCCCCCCAGGAGCCCTTGGGGCCCGTGGCTTGCGTCCTTGGCCCGGCAGCAATCCGATCAAAGGTTGGGTGGATGGCAGATCGCCGCTGGACATTCATGGTCGTCCCGGAAGGCACCGGTGCGTCCCGGGCCATTCAGGTTTCCCAGTCGGTCCTGAAGCTCGGGGCCGTCGGGCTTTGCCTGTTTGTCCTGCTCGCGCTCGTCCTCGGGTTCGCGACCGTGAGTCGCAGCGTCGACATGTCCCGGGCAGCCCGCCTGGAGCAGGAGAACCGGGAACTCGCGACCAAGCTGGGCCAGTTGAACGCCCGGATTTCCACCCTCTCGGACACCCTCGGCCAGATCACCCAGCGCGACGCCCGGATCCGGTTGCTCGCCAACCTGGAGCCGACCAACCCGCAGGTGCTCCAGGCCGGCATCGGCGGCCCGGCGCCCGCAGGGGCGAATACGCGGGCCCCGAAGAGCGAACTCGCCCGCCAGGCGGGCGAGGTGACGGTGGATCTCGATGCCCTGATCCGCCGGGCCAACCTGCTGGCCTTCTCCTTCGAGGAAGCGGCCGACAGCCTCTCCTCCCATCGTGACCGGCTGGCGGCCCTCCCCTCGATCCTTCCGACCCAGGGCTGGCTCACCAGCGCGTTCAGCTCGATGCGGGAGCACCCGATCCTGCACATCGCGCGGCCGCACGAGGGGATCGACGTCGTGGCCCCGATGGGCGCCCCGATCGAGGCGCCGGCCGCCGGCGTGGTGGTCAGCGCGGGCTGGGAAACCGGCTACGGGTACTCGGTGACGCTCGATCACGGCTACGGCATCCAGACCAAGTTTGCCCACGCCTCGAAGCTGCTGGTCCATGCCGGGCAGCACGTCGAGCGGGGCGATCGAATCGCCCTGGTCGGCAACACCGGGCTCGCCACGGGACCGCACCTGCACTACGAGGTGCACGTGCGCGGCCGGCCGGTGGACCCGCTCAAGTACGTGCTGCCGGAAGGCGTGCTGACGGACTGAAGAAGCAGGCGGGGAAGCGGGCGGCAGCGAAACAGAATGCAAGAACGGAGGGCTCCCTCAAGGGAACCCTCCGTTTTGCGCTTCCTGACCCGCTACCCCGGCCCAGGCCTCTAGAACTTCACCTGCGGAACCTCCGCCGCCGCCGCGTTGGTCAGCTCGAAATACTCCTTCGGGGTCCCCGCGCCGAAGATCTTCGCGGTGAGGTTGTACGGAAAGGTCCGGACGAAGGTGTTGTACTGCCGGGCCGCCGTGTTGTAGTCCTGCCGCGCCACGGAGATCCGGTTTTCGGTGCCCTCGAGCTGGTCCTGCAGCTGCTTGAAGTTCTCGTTCGACTTGAGGTCCGGATAGTTCTCCACGATCGCCAGCAGGCGCCCGAGTGGCGCGTTCAGCGCCTGGTTGGCCTCGGCCATCTGCTGGAGATTGCCCCCCTGCACCGCGCCCGAGAGCTTGGCCCGCGCCTCGGCCACCTCGGTGAAGATCGTGGTCTCCTGCTTCGCGTAGCCCTTCACGGTCTCCACGAGATTCGGGATCAGGTCCGCCCGGCGCTGGAGCTGGACCTTGATCTGGCTCTGGGCCGACCCGACCTGTTCGTCGAGCGACTGGATCCGGTTGTAGCCACAGCCGGCCAGGAGGGGAAGGAGCGCCAGCATCGGGGCCAGGCGCAGGAATCGACGCGTCATGGAAGGTCTCCAGGGGACAGGGTATCGACGAAGCGGACCGTGGCCTCCACGGTCGCGAGATAACCGGCAAAGCACTCGGGCGAACAGGACCAGCTTCCATCCCCGAGATGCGCGAGGATGTCGGTCAGCGGGGCCGGGGCGAATCCGATCACGAGCCCGGCCGCCGCCACGGTGTCCGCGCGGGTGCCGGGAAGCTGCGCGCCGGCCAGGGTGAGCGCGGCGCGCAGCAGGACCACCACCGACGGTGCGGTGTCCCGCGCGAGTCCGGCGAGGGCACCCGGATCGGCGGCGAGGGCCACGAAGCCCTGCCGGAGCCGGAGCAGCCGGCCGCGGAGGTCGCGCTCGAGCGCGGCCCTGAGCTCGGCGCGCTCGACCCGAACCTCGGCGAGCGGGTCCTCCCCCCGCAGCAGACGATAGGCGCCGCGCATGTCGGTGATCTCGACGGGGAAGACGTCCGCCGCCCGGCGCCATTCCGGGCGGGAGAGCATCAACGGCGGCGGGTGGTGGGAACGAGCCCAGCCGGCGAACGCCGTGTCCAGCGACCGCAGCACGTCCGGTGCGGCGGATTCCAGCACGAGGAGCAGGTTCACGTCGGACCAGGATTCGAGGTACTCGCCACGGACCAGGGAGCCGTACAGCACCGCGCTGTACCCGCGGCCCAGGACGCGGTCGCACTCGCGCAGGAACGGATCGACGAGTCGCTCCACGATGTCCGTCATCTAGAACCTCCCGCCGGCGCCACCGCCGCTGAATCCGCCCCCGCCGCCGAATCCGCCAAACCCTCCCCCACCGCCCCCCCAGCCTCCTCCGCCGCCACCGAAGCCGCCGCCCCAATATATCCGCGGGCCCCGGCGGGACCGTGGCCCGGAGACGCCGCCGCGCCGGGGCCGCCGCCGCGCGACCCCCGGATCATCGCCGATACCACGAGGATGCCGATGAACACCAGGAAGAAGATCAGCCCGACGGAGGGGGGCGACTCCCGCCCGACCGCCGTGAGCGTGCTGTCGGTGGCGCCGAGGCCGCGCGCCACGATACCGGCGAGCAGCCGGGTGCCCGTCACCAGCGCCGGACCGTACTGCTGCGCCTTGAGCTCGGGCAGCATGGCGTCCCGTACCCGGCCGGCGGTGGCGTCGGTGACGATGCCCTCCAGCCCGTTGCCGGTGCTGATGTAGATCTGGCCGGAGTTCGGGTCGCCTTCGCGGCGGGGGACCAGGAGGACCACGAGCCCGGCGTTCCGCCGTTGATCGCCGATCTTCGCCGCCTGACCGACTCCCCATGCCCGCCCGATCGCGAGCGCCACATCCGACGCCGCGCGGTCGCCGATCGTCGGCAAGGTGACGATCGCGAACTCGGCGCCGGTGGCGGTCCTCACCCGGAGCGCGATCGAGTCGATCGTGCCGGCCGACGATCCGTCCACCACCCCCGCGACGTCCGTGAGATACCCTGCCGGCCGCGCCGGGAAGAGCGAATCGACCGGTGCCTGGCCGACCAGCGTGCCCACGCCGAGGACGAGTTGTAGCCCAAGGCCAAGCCCGATAGCTTTGGACAGTTTCGTCACCGAACGTCCCCCGACCGTGAGCCGCCTTTGCCTCGCTGGTGCATCACCCTGCTCCTCCTGACGGCCGCCTGCCAGTCGAGCCGGGACGTGACGGTCATCGCCCGCATCCCGGGCCTCGACTCCGGCGGCACGGCCGCCACTGGTTTCGCCTTCATCGTGCTGCCCTACGACCGCGACAGCCTGGTGGCGGCGTTCGAGGCGCGGGCAGCGAGTCCCCGCCCGGCCACGGCCGCCCTCGACAGCCTGTTCGCGCAGTTCCGGGCGCCCTTCGCAACGTACACCGGGCTCGTCGCCGAGGCCGGGCGCTACAACGACACCCTTCGCTCGCTGCGGCAGCGGCTGGACTCCGTTCCCAGCACCAGCCCGGACTACGGGGCGCTCTTTCAGCGCTGGGAGGGGTTGCGGGACACCCTGAAGGCGCTCGACGGACAGGCCGCCCGGGCCCGGGCCACGCTCAACGCCTCCCGCTCGCGGTTCGTCGCCGAGAGCGAATCGCTCCGCGCGGTGGTGCGATCCTGGCAAGATAGCACCTACCGTGGCTACGACAGCGCAGTGACCGCGATCATCCGTGCCCGCCACCTGGAGCCGATCGCCGACACCACGGGGCCCGACGGCAGCGTCGTCGTGCACCTGCGAGGCGGTCCGTGGTGGATCTCGGCGAGTTCGTGGGATCCGAACGACCCCAACGCCGAGTGGTACTGGAACGTGCCCGTCAAATCCGACACCGTCCGGCTGGACGCCGCCACCGGCCACAACCGCAACCGCTACTGACCCCGGACCACCCCATGCGCCCCCTGTTCGCCGTGCTGGCCGCCCTCACCCTCCCTGCCGCCCTGCAGGCCCAGGACCTCCTCCCCGCCCGGACCAAGGGAAGCGCGACCGCACCGGTGACGGTCTACGAAATGTCCGACTTCCAGTGCCCGTACTGCCGGCGCTTTGCCCTCGAGACCTTTCCGACCCTCGACCAGGAATACATCCAGTCCGGCAAGGTGCGCTGGGTCTTCATCAACTTCCCGCTGGTCTCCATGCATCCGAACGCGGAGCCGGCGGCCGAGGTGGCGATGTGCGCCGCACAGCAGGACAAGTTCTGGCCGGTGCACGACCTCCTCTACCGCAACCAGCCGACCTGGGCCCCGCTCACCGCGCCCGCCGAGTTCTTCCTCACCCTCGCCGACTCCGCGGGGCTCGACCGCCCCGCGTTCGAGAAGTGCCTCAGCACGGGCGCGATGCAGCCGCTCGTCAAGCAGGACGCGGAGTCGGCGGCGCGCTCCGGCGCCAACAGCACGCCGAGCTTCTACATCGAGGGCGGCATCATGCCCGGGGCCCAGCCGGTGGCGGTGTTCCGCACGGTCCTCGATTCCATCGTGGCCACGAAGACGAAGAAGCCGTGACCTACACGCCGGCGAGGGCCAGGAAGACGTCGTAGAGCGCGTGGGTCCAGGCGGTGATGCCGAAGCCCCGCAAGAGATAGAGCGCACTGAAGAGGACCCCCGCCACCGCCCGGAAGGTGAACGATCCCAGCTCGAGCTGGTCGCCGTACGGGCCGATGTAGTGGAACGCCGAGAAGACCAGCGCCCCGACCGCGACGGCAAAGATGCCGGACGCGGCCGGACCCCACCCGAATCCCACCCGGGCCAGGCGCGACAGCAATCCCACCAGCAGCACACGGAACAGCAGCTCCTCGTACAGCCCCGCCCCGAGCGAGATCATCAGTTGGGTCGGGAGCGGGAGCCGGGCCATCGGCCCCAGGCTCAACGGCACGCCACGAAGGATGAGGCTCGTCAGCGTTCCCGCCACCAAGCCGAACAGGACGGCGTAGACCACCGACTCGACGGCCATCCCCAGGAAATACCGCCCGCGGACCGGCCCGCTCCGGCGCAGGTCCCTCCACACCAGCACCGCCGCCACCCCGACCAGCACCACGCCGAACGCGACGAGCCCGTCGCGCCCACCGAGCCAGAGGAAGGCGCTCTTGAGCAGGACGTCCGCCCCGTTTCGCACGCCGCTGATGGCGTCACCGGACAGGAGGAAGGCCAGCCCCTCGTAGAAGAGCAGGAGCGGCAGGGCAAAGAGCAGGCTGTAGCGGGGGGCGCGGGTATCGCGCCAGTAGGACGGTCCGGTCGGTGGCATCCCTTAATCTACTGACCCCGCCCGGTCTGCTTTTCCATGCGAGGCCTCGTGAGAGGCCGAAGCAATCTGGAAGGGGCGCACCATGGTGCGCCCCTTCGTCGGCCCCTCGCACGGGCTCCCAGAGGTGGGCCGAGTGACAGTCGCTTCGAGGCCTTGCCGAACTCCCCGGACGCCGGGACATTCCGGCCATGCCTTCGACCTCGCTCCCCTACCGTCTTGCCGCTCGAGCCGCCGCCACGCTTGTGCCGGTGGCGGGCTGGGCGAGCGAGAAGGTCGCGCGGAGCCATCGTGGGCGCCTCGGCGCCGCCGACCGCCTCGTCGCCTGGGGCCGTGACCTTCGCGACCCCTCCCGCCCCGTGGCCTGGCTCCACGCCCCCTCCGTCGGGGAAGGGCTCCAGGCGGAAAGCGTCCTTCACCACCTCCGCGCCCGCCATCCCGATTGGCAGTTCGTCTACACCTGGTTCAGTCCCTCGGCGGAGGCGCTTGGCCGCCGGCTCCCGGCGGACGTGGCGGACTACCTGCCCTACGACCTTGCGGCCGACACCACCCGGGTGCTCGACGCGCTCCGCCCCGACCTGCTGGTGTTCGCCAAGCTCGATCTCTGGCCGGAGCTGGCGACGCGCGCCGCGGCAGCCGGCACGCGCGTGGTGATGGTCGGGGCGACGGTGGCCCCCGGCAGCGGCCGGCTCCGCTGGCCGGTTCGCGGGATGCTCGAGCCGGGGTATGCCAGCGTGACCCTGGCCGGCGCGATTTCCGGGGAGGACGCTGCGCGGCTCCACGCGCTCGGCGTCCCAACCGACAAGATCCGGACCACGGGGGATCCGCGGTTCGACAGCGTGATCGAGAAGGTCGAGGCCGTGCCGAAGGAGCACCCCCTGCTCGCCTACGGACGGGGCGCCCCGACCCTGGTGGCCGGCTCCACCTGGCCAGGAGACGAGCGCGTCATTCTCGACGCCTTTGCCCGCCTGCATGTGCACCGCCCCGACGCGCGGCTCGTTCTCGTCCCCCACGAGCCCACCGAGACGCACCTGGCGCCGATCGCGCAACTCGCGAGGCGCCTTGGCCTCCCGGCGCCCGTGCGGCTCAGCCAGGCGGAGGGGCGTCCGGTGCCGTTGCTGCTCGTCGACCAGGTCGGCGTGCTGGCGGCGCTGTACGGTGCGGGAACAATGGCCTACGTCGGTGGAGGGTTCGGCCGGGCAGGATTGCATTCCGTGCTCGAGCCCGCCGCCTGGGGAATCCCGGTGGTGTTCGGCCCGCGCTGGCAGAACAGCCGGGACGCGGGGCTCCTCCTTGCCGCCGGTGGGGCGGAGTCGCTCCCCGGGTTCGGGACCGAGGAGGCCGGCGAGGCCCTGCACGGCATCTGGCTCGAATGGATCAGAAACGAAGCGCGCCGTTCCGCCCAGGGGCGGAAGGCGCGCGCGGTGGTGGAATCGGGCCGAGGAGCGGCGGAACGGTCCGCCCTGCTCGTGGAGGAGGCGCTGGCCCGCCCTACTTGACGACGATTCCCTCGGCCGTGACTGTGCGCGGAACGAGGATGCCGACTGAGAGCACGGTGACGAGGACATCGGACCAGCGGCTGCGGATCTTGATGCGCACGTCCACCAGCGCCTTCCCCCCGACCAGCTGCCCCGCCAGCGTCTGATGCAGCGCCGGGCTGCTCAACTGCGCGAGACCCCAAAAGCCATAGACCGCGTGCCCGGTGACCTTGAACGGCTCACCGCCCGGAGGCGGCGCCTGGCCGGCGGCGGAGGCGAGCGTGACGGGCACGCCGATCTTCGTGGCGTCGATCGTCTGGGCGCAGGCGCCCAGGACCAGGAGCGCGACCGGAAACAGGAGTCGGGTGCGCATCAGACGCCGAACGACCACTTGGCGCCGATCGACCAGGTCGAGGGCTTCTGGGACCCCGTGTTGGTCTGGTCGTACGCGGCGCGAATGCCGAGCCCGAAGATGAAGGCGATGTCGAGACCGGCGCTCCACGCGAACGCCGAGGTCGACGTGCTGCCGCCGCCCGCGCCCGACACCGAGGTGTAGTCGTAGCGCGGCGCGATCCACGGCTTGAGGCCGAAGATCGGCAGCGGAATGGTCAACCCGAAACCGGCGCCCACCGGCACGTGGGTCGTCTTGGCGCCGTCCAGGTCGGCGTAGCCCACGCCGCCCTGCAGGTTCACGAAGAAGGGCACCAGCGGCCCGCCGATGATGCGCAGGTTGGCGGTGCCGCCGTAGACGCCGGCGCTGGTGCCGCCGTCCGGCGTCGTGCTGCCCAGCGTCGCGGTGAACCCGAGGAGGCCGAGTCCGAGTTCTCCGGTGACGGCGTAGGTCTCGCCGCCCCCGGAGGCGGAGTTGGGGAAGCCGATGTCGCCGGCGATCAGGATGCCGCGAGGCACCCCGTGATTGATGACCGGGAGGCGGGGCACCTGCGCGGCGAGAGGCGCGGCAGGCAGCAGCGAGGCAGCGAGGGCAGCGAACGCCACGGAAGCGACAAGCCGTCGGATCATCAACGGAACTCCAGTGCAGGACCGGTGGGAACTAGTGCAGCCAGGAGAAACTGACGGAAATTCCGTCGAGGTCGCCGATGGCGCCGCTCACGTTGAGGTCGAACTGCGGCCCGAACTGGATGTCCACGCCGAGGCCGACGGAGAAGTTGATGTCACTGCTGCTGGCGAAGGTGGGGATGACCGTCGGCGTGAAATACGGCACGAACGCGGTGCTGGAGTTCTCCAGGAGGATCTTCCGGCCCATGGAGAAGCCGATCGGCACGAAGAGGACGTCGCTGTCCCCGAACAGCTGGGCGCCGACGCCGACGAGGAGCGCGCCGTCGAGGGGAAAGTCCTGGGTGTGGTTCAGCAGCTTGGCGCGATAGTCGCCGCCGACCAGGAAGGAGGTCGCGCCGCCGCCGCTCGGGTCCGCGAAGCCCACGCGCAGCCCGAAGTCCTGGCTCGGGCCCGCCGCCATGCGGTAGAAGCCCTCCGCCGCGAAACCGTTGCCGGGGTCGGACACGGAGACGCCGAAATCCGACTTCTGGAAGAGCCGTTCGGGACCGAGGAAGACCGGGGTGCCGGTCTCCTGGGCCGCGACGGGCACGGCGACGAGGGCCAACAGGACCACGGCGAGCAGGCTACGACGCATGAGCGACCTCCTTGGCATGTTCGGCGACGACGCGGACGACGTTCCCCACCACCTGCAGGAACCCGCCCTGGACACGGAACGACCGCTCCCCGCCGGCGGCGCGCACCAGCAGCGTGCCTTCGCCGAGGAGGGTCATGAACGGGGCATGATGCGGCAGGATCCCCACCTCGCCGTCGAACGCCGGCGCGCGGAGGGATTCGGCCGAACCATCAAAGATGGACCCGTCCGGGGAAATCACCGTGACCTGCATCACGCCGCCGCCATCTTCTTGGCCTTCTCCACCGCTTCCTCGATGCCGCCGACCATGTAGAACGCCTGTTCCGGGAGGTGGTCGAACTCGCCCGAGAGCACGCGCTCGAAGCTCTCGATGGTCTCCTCGAGCTTGACGTACTTGCCCGGGAACCCGGTGAACTGCTCCGCCACGAAGAACGGCTGCGACAGGAAGCGCTGGATCCGGCGCGCCCGTCCCACGACCAGCTTGTCCTCCTCGGAGAGCTCGTCCATGCCGAGGATCGCGATGATGTCCTGCAGCGCCTTGTAGCGCTGGAGGGTCCGCTGCACGCCGATGGCGGCGTTGTAGTGCCGCTCGCCCACGTACTGCGGCGCGAGGATCCGGCTCGAGCTGTCGAGCGGGTCCACGGCCGGGTAGATGCCGAGTTCGGAGATCGCGCGCGAGAGCACCACCTGGGCGTCGAGGTGCGCGAAGGCCGTGGCCGGCGCCGGGTCGGTCAGGTCGTCGGCGGGCACGTAGATGGCCTGCACCGAGGTGATCGAGCCCTTGTTGGTCGAGGTGATCCGCTCCTGCAGGTCGCCCATCTCCGTGGCCAGCGTCGGCTGGTAGCCCACCGCGCTCGGCATCCGGCCGAGGAGCGCCGAGACTTCCGAGCCGGCCTGGGTGAAGCGGAAGATGTTGTCGATGAACAGGAGCACGTCCTGGTTCTCGACGTCGCGGAAGTACTCGGCGACGGTCAGGCCCGTCAGGCCCACCCGGAGCCGCGCGCCGGGCGGCTCGTTCATCTGGCCGTAGATCAGCGCCGTCGACTTGATGACGCCGCTCTCCTCCATCTCGAGGTAGAGGTCGTTCCCCTCGCGCGTGCGCTCACCCACGCCGCAAAAGACCGACTTGCCGCCGTGGCCCTTCTGCACGTTGTTGATGAGCTCCATGATGACGACCGTCTTGCCGACGCCCGCGCCGCCGAAGAGGCCGATCTTGCCGCCCTTCACGAACGGGGCGATCAGGTCGATGACCTTGATGCCGGTCTCGAAGACGGTGGTCTTCGGCTCGAGGTCGGTGAACTTCGGCGTCTCCCGGTGGATGGGCCAGCGCTCGACCCCGGCCGGGATCGGGGCGCCGCCGTCCACCGGCTCGCCGAGGACGTTGAGGATGCGCCCGAGCGGCACGTCGCCCACCGGCACCGTGATGGCCGACCCGGTGTCCACGATGGACATCCCGCGGACGACGCCGTCGGTGGTGCTCATGGCCACGGCCCGCACCTGGTTCTGGCCGATGTGCTGCTGCACCTCGGCCACCAGGCGGATCTTCTGCGCGCCGCTGTTGTCCTCGAGGAGGAGCGCGTTGTAGATCTCCGGCAGCTGGCCGGGCTCGAACTCGACGTCGAGGACGGGGCCGATGACCTGGACGACCTTGCCGATGTTGGTTGCAACCGTTGCAGTGGCCATGCGATGGTATCCTGTGTGGTTCGAGTGTCTGCGAACTATCCCTGAAGCGCCGCGGCCCCGCCGACGATCTCCGCGATCTCCTGCGTGATCGCCGCCTGGCGCTGGCGGTTGTAGGTGCGCTTGAGCAGGTCGAGGATTTCGCCGGCGTTGTCGGTGGCGCTCTTCATCGCCGTCCGACGCGCGCCGTGCTCGGCGGCGCTGGTCTCGACCAGTCCGCGGTACATCGTGTTCCGCACGTAGAGCGGCAGCAGGCGGTCGAGCAGCTGGCCGGCGTCGGGCCGCAGGATGTAATCCGACTTGACCGCGCCGGCCTTGGCCGGCGGCGGCTCCACCGGAAGGATCCGGAGCGTCGTGGGCGGCGTGGTCAGCGGGCTGATGAAGGCCGCGTAGACCAGGTCCACGCTCGCCAGCTCGCCCTTCTCGAAGGCGTCGATCAGCGGCGCCATGATCTCGGCAGCGTGATCCGGCGTCGGGTTGTCCGTCACGTCGAGCCGCTGGAGCGCCAGCGCGCGGCCGATGTAGCGGAAGAAGCCGATGCCCTTCTTGCCCACCGCGTGGAGGTCCACCGCATAACCGGCGGCCTCGAGCGCCTCCATCCGGCGGCGGGCTTCCTTGATCAGGTTGGCGTTGAACCCGCCGGCCAGGCCGCGGTTGGAGGTCAGGAGGATGACCGCCGCCCGCCTGGGGCCGCCCTTGGCCAGCGGCGCCGGCTGCCGGAGCAGCGGGAACCCCTCGGCCAGCTCGGGCGTCACCAGGTCGGCGATGACCCCGCGCAGCGCCTCGGCGTAGGGTCGCGTGGCGACCACGCGGTCCTGCGCCCGCTTGAGCTTGGACGTGGAAACGAGCTCCATCGTCCGCGTGATCTTGCGGGTGTTGGTGACCGACCGGATCCGGCCCTTCAGGGCCTTCGACTTGGCCATTACTCGGCGCGGAAGAGCGGCTTGAAGGCCGCGATGGCCGCATCGATCGCGGCGGTCAGGTCCTTGTCGAACGCCTTCTTCGTCCGGATGCCGTCGAGCACCGGCTGGTGAGCGGCCTCGAGGTAGGCCAGGAAGTCCTGCTCCCACTTCCGGATGTGCTTGACGTCCACGTCGTCGAGGTGGCCGTTGGTGACCACGTAGATGATGGCCACCTGGCGCTCGACCGGGACCGGCGCGTACTGCGGCTGCTTCAGGACCTCGACGAGCCGGGCGCCGCGGGCCAGCTGCTTCTGGGTCGCGGCGTCGAGGTCGGAGCCGAACTGCGCGAAGGCCTCGAGCTCGCGGAACTGGGCGAGCGACAGGCGCAGCGGCCCGGCCACCTGCTTCATGGCCTTGATCTGCGCGTTGCCGCCCACGCGGCTCACGCTGATGCCGGCGTCCACCGCGGGGCGCACGTTCGAGTAGAAGAGGTCGGTCGTCAGGAAGATCTGGCCGTCGGTGATCGAGATGACGTTGGTCGGGATGTACGCCGAGACGTCGCCCGCCTGGGTCTCGATGATCGGCAGCGCGGTGAGGGACCCGCCCGGCTTCTTGATCCGGGGGTCGAACTTCACCGCCTCGGCGTCCTCGGAAATCTTGGCGGCGCGCTCGAGGAGCCGGCTGTGCAGGTAGAACACGTCGCCCGGGTAGGCCTCGCGGCCCGGCGGGCGGCGGAGCACCAGCGAGAGCTGGCGGTACGCCGCGGCCTGCTTGGACAGGTCGTCGTACACGCAGAGCGTCGGCTTGCCTTCCTCGTACATGAAGTACTCGGCCATGGCGCAGCCGGTGTAGGGCGCGATGTACTGGAGCGGCGCCGGCTCCGAGGCCGAGGCCACCACCACGATGGTGTACTCCATCGCGCCGGCCTCGCGGAGCTTCTCCACCACCGAGGCCACCGTCGAGCGCTTCTGCCCGATGGCGACGTACACGCAGACGACCCCGCTGCCCTTCTGGTTGATGATCGTGTCCACGGCGATGGCGGTCTTGCCGGTGCCGCGGTCGCCGATGATCAGCTCACGCTGGCCGCGACCGATCGGGATCATCGCGTCGATGGCCTTGATGCCGGTCTGGAGCGGCTCCTTCACGGGCTGCCGGACGATGATGCCCGGGGCCACCATCTCGACCAGCCGCGACGAGGTCGCCTTGATCGGCCCGAGCCCGTCCACCGGGCGGCCGAGGGCGTCCACCACCCGCCCCAGCAGGGCGGGGCCGGCCGGCACCTCGAGCACGCGTCCCGTGCAGCGGACCTCGTCGCCTTCCTTCAGCACCAGGTAGTTGCCGAGGATCGCGGCGCCGACGCTGTCGGCGTCGAGGTTGAGCACCAGCCCGGTCACCGTCTCGCCGGTCTCCTGGGCGGTGAACTCGATCATCTCGCCGGCCATCGCCTTGTTGAGCCCGTAGATGCGCGCGACGCCGTCCTTCACTTCGAGGACGGTGCCGACGTCGCTGGTATCGATGGAGGCGAGATTCGCGGCGGCGATCTCCTTGAGGAGCGCATCCTTGAGTTCGCCGGGACGGAGGACGGATTCGGTGGCCATGAGGTTCGGTCGCCTGTATCACCAGAGGGGTAAGAAAAACCGCATCGGCTATAGCTTGTGAAAATTATCACATAGCTGGGTCGGAAGCAACCGGAGGAGTCCCGCCCGTTCTGTCATTGCGAGGAGGCCCCCGACGGGGGCCGACGAAGCAATCCCGAGCCGGATTGCCTCGGCCACTGCGTGGCCTCGCAATGACAAAACGGCTGCTTACAGTCGGCTCCGGGTGTGTCCACGCGCGAAGCCCCCCAGCAATTCGGCCGGGGTCATGCGGGTCAGGTCCACCGTCGCGGCACCCGCGATCCGCCGGGCCATCGCACCCAGGTGACTGGTCGAGGCGAAGCTGAGGAGCCGGGCCACCCGGCCCACGGTGTAGCCCGGGTTGCGGAGCAGCTGAAGCGCCACCACGAGCCGGAGAAAGTCGATGACCCGCTTGAGGTTCGGGGCGCCCCCCGCGGCGAACTGCCGGGAGAGGTGCTCGCGGGAAAGTCCCAGTCGGGCGGCGACCGCCGCTGGTCGTGACCGGCTTGTCCGCCCGGTCCACCAGCAGTTCCCAGACCTCGCGCTGGAGCGGGTCCGCGAGCCGGAGGAGCCGTGGAGCGTCCGCCAAGGCGCTCCGCCGCGCCGACGCGAGCGACACCCGGCGCACCAGTTCACCGACGACGGCATCGTCCACGCCCTCGACCGCCACCGCGGCGACCCTTTCCCGCCGGCAGGCCGCCAGCGACTCGCCGTCGTCCGGGCGGAACGCGGCGTAGGCCACGATCGGGATGTCGGGGAAGTCGGCGCGGAGGGCGGCCCATTCCTGGACCATCCCCGGGCGCGGCGCGAAGACGACCGCCTCCACGATGCGCCGGGCGAGCAGCTGTCGGAGGACGGCGGGAGTGCGGCAGGCGACGACGCCGGGGCCGCCACGGGGAAGGGTGCGCCGGAGCGCGGTGATGGCCGCCCGGCCCTCGAGCAGCGCGGCGACGGCCGCCACGGTCAGCCTTGCGAGGAGACGGGGTCGGGTTGCTTCCGCGGCCGGCCGGCCCCGACCGCCACGAGCGTACGCGCCATCTCGCCGGCGCGCCGGAGCACGCCACGCGCATTGTCGTAGCTCAGCTGCTCGAGCGCCTTTTCGAGCGGCAGCCACCGGTGATCGGTGATGCCTTCGTCCTCCTGCGGGACGACCTCACCCTCGTGGCTCTCGAACAGGAAGAAGTGGCAGAACTTGTGGATCGGTTGTCCCCGAAAGCGGAAGTGCCAGTCGATGACCCGGATCGGCCCATGCAGCAGCAACGACTCGAGGCCGGTCTCCTCGCCGGTTTCGCGGCGGGCGGCGTCGGCCGGCGACTCCTCCTCCTCGAGGTGTCCCTTGGGGAACCCCCAGTGGCGGTAGGAGTCCTTGATCAGGAGGAAGTGGGCCTCGTCGCCGAACCGGCGGAAGACGATGCCGCCGGCGCTCACTTCCCGGTCGGGTTTGCGCTTGGCCATCGCTAGAACACCGAGAACTTGAAGTACTTGCGGGGGTTGACCTGGATGTCGGCGATCAGCCTGCGGAGCTCGACCATGGTGGCGGTGGTCTCGACGTAGAGCGCCGAGTCCTTGGTCAGCATGCCGAGCGTCCCCTGCCCCGCCTGCAGGCGGCTCATGATGGAGTCGGCAGCCACGAGGACGCGGACCAGGTTGACCTCGTGCTCGCGTGCGGAGGTGAGGAGGGTGCGGAGGTCGGCGGTGGCCGCCCGGAGATCGGTCGGACGAGCCCTGGGCCGAGCTCACGATGCTCGCGATCTGGCCTTCGCTGGTGGCCGAGTCGACCCGCGCCATGGCCGTGCGCAGGTCCTTGGCGGCCGCGGCGAGATCGGTCGATCCGGCGATCGCCTGGGTCGTCACCTTGTCCACCTTCACGGTCTGCTGGTTGGCGAAGGCGGTGACCTTGTTCACGCTGGCCAGGAATTCCTCGAGGCTGCTCCGCACCCGCGCGGCGGTCGAGGAGTCGAACACCGCCCCCACGCGGTCGGTGAGGAGCGCGATGTCCCCGGCGATCCGCCCGGCCTGTGCCGTCAGCTGCCCGATGTCCGGCAGGGTGGCGCCGGGCCAGTCGCCGCCGCCGGCCGCCTTGGCCGCCAGCAGTTCCGCCTTGACCGCCGGCTGGTCGATGGGGTCGTCGAGCGAGATGATCTGGGCTTCCCATTCGCCGAACAGGCTCGCGGTCGACGCGATGACGGCGGGGTTGGCCGGGACCTGGGCGCTTTCCTCGAACCGCAGCGTGGCGATGACCCAGTTGCCGTCCGCCAGCGCCACGGAGTACACCTGGCCGACCTTGACGCCGCGGAGCGTCACCGGCGCACCGGCGTTGAGGCCGCCCACGGTCCGGAAGCGGACGGCGACCTTCTCCGGCCGGCGGCCGATGTGGATGTGGCCGAGCCAGAGCGCGGCCGCCACGGTGACGACGAGCGCGAGGAGCACGGTGGCTCCCACCAGGAATGTGTTGCGCTGCTTCACACGCCCCCTCCGGACAAGGCTTTGGCGTCCAGTGTCTTCGCGAGGTCGGGCCGTCCCTCGATGAACTGGCGCACGACGGGGTCCTCGGTCTCCTGGATTTCCTGCACCGTTCCCACCTGGCGGATCCGGCCCTCGTACAGCATCGCGATCCGGTCGCCCACCGTGTAGGCGCTCCGCATGTCGTGGGTCACGACGATGGCCGTGGTCCCGAGCTCGCCGCGCACCCGGACCATGAGCTGATCGATGACGGCCGAGGTGACCGGATCGAGGCCCGTGGTCGGCTCGTCGTACAGAATGTACCGCGGCCGCAGCGCGATCGCCCGGGCGACGCCGACTCGCTTTCGCATGCCGCCGGAGAGTTCCGCGGGAAAGCGCTCCTCGGTGCCCGACAGGCCGACGAGGCGAAGGCTCTGCGCCACGCGTTCCCGGATGTCGTCCTCGTCCAGGCCGCGCCGGGCCAGTCCGAGCCGGAGGTTGTCCCCGATGGTCATCGAGTCGAAGAGCGCCGCGAACTGGAAGACGTATCCGATCCCGCTCCGGAGCTCGTTGAGCCCCGCCCAGTCGAGCTCGTGGACCACCTGGCCGTCCACGCTGACCGAGCCGGCGTCGGGGGTGAGCAGCCCGACCACGTGCTTGATCAGGACGCTCTTGCCCGAGCCCGAGAACCCGATGAGGACGGTGGTCCCGCCCTCGGGCACGTCGAGCGTGACGCCGTCGAGGACGACCTTTTCGCCGAAGCGCTTGGACACGATTCGAAACGGATCATGGGTTCGGCGAAAGGCGGGGACGCGGGGAGGCGGGGACGCCGGTTTGCGTCCCCTTCCCCGCTTTCCCGCTTCCCCGCCTCATAAGAGCACCACTGCCCAGAACGCGTCCAGCACCAGGATCGCCTCGCAGCCGTAGACCACCGCCATCGTGGTGCGCCGGCCGACGCCCGCCGCCCCGCCGGAGGTGGCGAGCCCCTGGAGGCAGCCCAGGAGGGTGACGGCCGCGCCGAAGCTGGCCGACTTCACGAGGCCGAACCAGATGTCCTTGAACTGGTAGAAGAGCTGCAGGCCCTTGATGAACTCGACGCTGGAGAGGTCGAGCAGGTTGAGCGCCGTGATGTACCCGGCGCCGACGCCGATGGCCATGGCCAGCGCGGTGACGACGGGGAACATCAGGGTGCCGGCCAGCACGCGCGGCACCACGAGGTAGGCGTACTTGTCGTAGGCGAGGGTCTCGAGGGCGTCCACCTGTTCGGTGACGCGCATGGTGCCGATTTCGGCGGCGATGTTGGCGCCGACCCGCCCCGCGAGCGCCATGCCGGTGAGGACCGGCCCGAGCTCGAGCATGATCGTCTTCCCGACCAGGGTGCCGACGAAGTAGATCGGCACCGTGCCGGTGAAGATGTACTTGGAAAGCAGGGCGAGGACGATGCCGGTGAAGACGGCGATGAACAGCGCGATCGGCACCGACTCGACGCCGAGTCGGCGCATCTGGTCCAGCAGGAGCGGAGCCCAGGTGCGCCGGTCGCGAACGGCCCGGGCGGCGTCCTGGGCGAACTGGCCGAGCCGGGCGACCTGCCGCCCCGGCGCGGAGTCCCGAAGGCTCGCGGGGTAAGTCACCTGTAGAAGGTACGCCTACGCGGCGAAGCTCGCCAGCGCGCGGCCGACGTCGCCCTCGCCGAGGCGCTTGAGGGCGCGGTCCCGGAGCTGCCGGACCCGCTCGCGGGTGACGCCGAGCATGCCGCCGATCTCCTCCAGGGTGTGCTCGTGGCCGTCGTCGAGCCCGAAGTAGAGGCGGAGCACCCGGGCGTCGCGCGCCGGGAGCGTGGCCAGGGCCTGCTCGATTTCCTCGCGGAGGAAGCGCTCCATCGCGCGCGCCTCGACGTCGCCCTGGTCGTCGGCCACGAAGCGGTCGATGAGGGTCCGCTCGCCGCTGACGTCCAGCGGCGCATCGAGGCGGACCTCGCTCGTGTTGAGCGCCATCAGCGACTGCACCACGTCGAGCGAGAGGCCGACCGACGCCGCGACTTCCTGGGGCGTGGGCTCGCGGCCGAGTTTCTGGCGCAGGGCCTCGGTGGCCCGGATGGTGCGCGAGAGGTCGGCGGTGCGGTTGAGGGGGACGCGAATGGTGCGACCGGTCCGGGCGATGGCGGCGAGAATGGCCTGGCGGATCCACCAGACGGCGTAGGAGATGAACTTGACGCCGACCTCGGGATCGAACTTCCGGGCGGCGGTGAGGAGTCCGACGTTGCCTTCGCCGATGAGGTCGGTGAGGGCGAGGCCGCGGTTCTGGTACTTCTTGGCCACCGAGATGACGAACCGCAGGTTGCGCTTGACCAGCTCCTGCATCGCGTCCTGGTCCCCGGCGCGGACCCGCCTGGCCAGGGCGAGTTCCTGCTGGGCGGTGAGGAGCGGGGTCTTGCTCACCTCGAAGAGGTACTGGTCGAGGAGGTCGCGCTCGGGCGAGTCCGCGCCGATGGCGCGGGGTCGGCGGGCGGGGACGCGGGGAAGCGGGGAGGCGTTTGCCACATCGGCCTTCGGCTTCCGCTTCGGACTCGGCGCGGCCGTCTTGGTCTTGGGCGGCTTCTTGGGCGTCATCGACGGGCCTGGACCAGGGGAAGCGAGAGGAAGAGGCGGTGAAATCTGCTTGACACATGTTACGCACCCGCCTAGCTTTGGGTGCTGTCGCCCAGGCGGATTTTCTCGTCTGGACGACATCATAAATAATGGGGGCGTAGCTCAGTTGGGAGAGCGCGTGAATGGCATTCACGAGGTCAGGGGTTCGATCCCCCTCGCCTCCACTCCCAGGCCGGACCGGGCGTCACGACGGGCCCGGATGTAGTTGCGCGAGGGCGGGGACTCGGCTAGACTCCCGTCCCTCGTCATTGCGGGAATAGCTCAGTTGGTAGAGCACAACCTTGCCAAGGTTGGGGTCGCGGGTTCGAGTCCCGTTTCCCGCTCTCCAGAGGATACGTCGCGGGGTGGAGCAGTCTGGTAGCTCGCCGGGCTCATAACCCGGAGGTCGTGGGTTCAAATCCCACCCCCGCTATGGCAGAACTGAGGACTGAGGACTGAGCCTTTCAGTTCTCAGTCCTTGCGGTTTCGGGCGGTTAGCTCAGTTGGTTAGAGCGCCACGTTGACATCGTGGAGGTCACAAGTTCGAGCCTTGTACCGCCCATGCCAGACCGCGCCCATAGCTCAATTGGATAGAGCATCTGACTACGGATCAGAAGGTTAGGGGTTCGACTCCCTTTGGGCGCATGGAGTGAATGACGGGGCGTAGCGTAGCCTGGTAGCGCGCCTGCTTCGGGAGCAGGAGGTCGCCGGTTCAAATCCGGCCGCCCCGATTGACAAGAAAGTCGAAGGAGAAAAAGGACTAGGGACTTGGAGGGGTGCAAGGACAAAGGAGAAGGTGCGATTCGCCGGCCGAGTTTCGCGTTCCCTTATTCCTTCCGCCCCTCCGTCCTCCAAGTCCCTCTCTCCTTTGTCCCGGTGTTACGGGTCCGTAGCTCAGTTGGATAGAGCGCTTGCCTCCGGAGCAAGAGGTCGCGCGTTCGAGTCGCGCCGGGCCCATGTTCAGTCAACACGAAGCCCCCGCCATCACGCTGATGGCGGGGCTTCGGCGTCCGGACCCGCATCGTGCTTCCGGTATCAGACTCGGGCGTTGGCCACGGCCCGCACCACGTCGGTCTGCGAGATCACGCCGAGCAACTCCCCATCCTTCTCCACGAAGAGCCGATGGACGTTCGCATAAAGCATCTGCTGCGCCGCCTCCTTGATGCCGGCCTGCGGCGCGATCGTCATCGGCTTGGGAGTCATGAGGTCGCGCACCAGCACATCCTCGAACAGCGCCCCCGTCGGCTCCTCGGGCGGATGCTCCGCCAATGAAGTGAGGATATCGCTCGTCGACAGCACCCCCACCAAGTGCCCGTTGGCGTCCACGACCGGCAACCCCGTCACATGGGCATCGGCCAGCGCCACGATCGCCTCGGACACAGGGCTGTCACTCGCCACCGTGACCAGGTTCGACTGCATCAGCTCATGAATCCGCATCCCGACCTCCCGTCTGAGGACATAGGCAGCTTACCGCCACCCCCGTAACCGCCCGGTGAACCAGCCGGGAAACGCCCTTCATCTCAACGTCATCATTGCTTCACGATCGGAGTCCAGATTCCCCACCATGCCCATCCGCCTTCCGCTGTCCCCTGAAATCCTCCGTGAATTCCCCTGGTTGGCCCCGGAACCCGGCGCCGCGACGGCCGACTCGCCCCGTCCCCACCCTGCCGCCCGCCGGCGGAAGCCGCGTCGCTGGCTGCTGCCCCGCCGCGGCTCGAATCACCCCTCCACCCAGGGCGGGTGAAGCGCCAGCACCGGAACGTCCGCCCCCCGCACCACCTTGTCCGTGACACTTCCCACGACCAGTCGCCTGACCCCAGCCGCGCCGCGGGTGGCCATCGCGATGCAGTCGGTCGCCTCCGGCCTCCCCTGGTCCAGGATCGCCTCGGCCGGCGACGCTGACTCCACCACGGTCGTGCTCACCCGGCAGCCCCGCCGCTCCAGCCTGTCGGCGACCGCATCGAGATAGGCCGCCGCTTCCTCGCGCTCGCGCGCGGTATTCGCCGATTCCACCGGGATGATCCGCACGAGGGCGAACTCCGCCGTCGGCGGCGGGCAGAGCGCGAGCGCCGGCTCGAGCACCGTCTCGGAGCGCGCCGATCCGTCGAGCGGCACCAGCATGCGGCGGAAGGCCATGCGGCTGTCCACCGCCGGATGCTCATGATGCCGGAGCAACAGCAGCGGGACCTCGAGATGCCGCAGGAGATGGTCCGCCACGCTGCCGAGCCAGAAGCGACTCACCACTCCCCGGCCATGCGTGGTCATCACCACGAGGCCGGCCCCGATCCGCTCCACGTGCGCCTCGAGCGTCTCGGCCACCGGGCCATCGAGGATCGCCGTCTCGACCCGGATCCCGTGCGCCTGCCCCACCCGATCGGCCACCTGGGCCAGGTAGCGTTCCTCCCCTTCCCGCGCGAGCCGCTCCAGTTCGTCGAAGGCCGGCGCCATGGCCGCGGTGTCACCGCCGGCCGCGACCGGATGGTGCACCAGCGCCATGTGCAGCACGGCGGCGGTGCGCCGCGCGGTCGTGCAGGCGGCGCGAAGCGACTCCTCGGCCAGGCGAGAACCGTCGAGGGGGGCCAGGATGGCGCGCACGAGAGCTCCTTGACGAATCGGGATGCTTCAACGTGCGCCGGACGGTATGAAGGGAGCTTGAAAAAACATGGAACGGGCCTTCCGGCCCGCGGTCAGGCGAGGGTGCTGCGGATCTCGGCGGCGAAGGCGTGGACGTCCGCTTCGGTGGTGTCGAACGCGCACATCCAGCGCACCTCGGAGGACGCCTCGTCCCAGAGCAGGAAGCGCCGGCGGGCCTGGAGGGCCTCGATTCGCTCCGCCGGAAGCCGCGCGAAGACGGCGTTGGCGTCCACCGGCTGGGTGATCGTGACCCCCGGCACCGCGCGCGCGAGGTCCGCGAGAAGCCGGGCCATCCGGTTGGCGTGGAGGGCGTTGCGGCGCCAGAGGCCGTCGCGGAGGAGCGCCTCGAACTGGGCCGCCACGAAGCGCATCTTCGACGGGAGCTGCATCGCCTGCTTTCGGCCGAAGGGGACGCCCGCCGCGCGCGACCGATCGAAGAAGACCACCGCCTCGGCGCCCATCGCGCCGTTCTTGGTCCCGCCGAAGGACAGCACGTCCACCCCGACATCGGCGGTGAGCGCCCGGAGCGGGAGGTCGAGCGCCGCGGCGGCGTTGGCCAGCCGGGCGCCGTCCATGTGGAGCAGGAGGCCGTGGTCGCGCGCGAACGCCGAAAGGGCCCGCAACTCCTCGGGCCGATAGACCGTGCCGTATTCCGTGGACTGACTGATCGAGATGACGCGGGGCTGGACGCGGTGCTCGTCACCGAGGCCGGTCAGGGCACCCCGGATGAGGTCCGGCTCCAGCTTGCCGCCCGGCGCCTGGAGCGGGATGAGCTTGGCGCCGAGAAACCGCTCGGGAGCTCCGCACTCATCGACGTAGATGTGCGAAGTGGACGCGCAGAGCACCGCTTGCCACGGCTGGAGCAACGCGTCGAGGGCGACGACATTGGCCCCCGTGCCTCCGAACACGAAGAAGGCCTCGGAATCCGCCCCGAATTCGGTCCGGAACAACAGCATCGCCGCCGCGGTCCAGGGGTCCGCCCCGTACGCACGGGCGTGCCCCTCGTTCGCGGCGGCGATGGCCGCCAGCACCTCCGGATGGATGCCGGCGGAGTTGTCGCTGGCGAAGTCCCGCGCCGGCGACGGCACGACCAGGCTCAGTGCGGCGACACCGGGGCCGTGGGACCAGCCGGGGCCGGCGCCTGCGCCGGCCAGACGTTGTCGGCCGGGTTGCGATCGGGGAACCGGCCGTTCGGGTCAAGGGTGATCTTCTCGATCTTCCGCTTGCCGAAGGCCAGTTCGGCGACGAAGGTCCGGCTGCCGCCGAACCACACGTCCACCGGCCAGGTGACGGTGGCCGCGTTGCCGTCGATCACGGCGTTCTTCATCGGCTTGATGGCCGGCCCGTCCGCCGCGAACTCCACCCGGAGCACCACCGGCGCGGGCATCTCGCCGGCCTGCCGCACGGTGACGTGCGTCTTGTCGCCCTTGGTGACGACCGAGGCGATCGAGCCGTCCGACGACTCCGTGGTGAACAGCCAGTAGTACCAGAACCAGCTCAGGTCCTGGCCGAGCTCGCGGTTCATCGCGAACATGTAGTCCCACGGCGAGGGGTGCTTGAAGCGCCAGGTCTTGGCGTAATTCGACATCGCCCGGGTCACGGCGGAATCCCCCACGATGGCACCCAGCATCGAGAGCATCATCGGCGCCTTGCCGTAGGTGGTGAACGCGTAGAGCGGCCCGTCGTAGTTGGCGTCGTCCATCATCCGGTTTTCGGACTCGTTGCCCGACACCTGGCCGTAGCGCTGGCCGACGCCGTCGAGGACGGCCGGCTTCTTCTGGAAGGCCGCGCCGGAGAGGATGTTCATGTAGCTGTTGAAGCCCTCGTCCATCCAGCCGTACCAGGTCTCGTTGACGCCCACCATCATCGGCCACCACTGGTGGCCGATTTCGTGGTCGGTCACCCCGAAGCCCGGTCCGCTCATGGTGAACATCGGGTATTCCATGCCGTTCTCGGGGCCGTCCACCTGGGTGAACACCGGCCAGGCGTACGGCATCCAGAGGTTCGAATAGAACTGCAGCGCGTGCGCGTGCGGAGGCGCCGGTGTCCTTGAAGCGCCCGTGCTCCGGCAGGTACAGCAGGTTGATCGGGATCGCGCCGCGCCCGGGGATCGTGGCCCGGGTGGCGTCCCAGACGTAATCGCTCGAGGCGGCCCAGGCGAAGTCGGCCACGCTGTCGGCGGTGAAGTGCCAGACCAGGCGGTCGCCCGCCGCCGTTCCCTTGCCGGGGCCGCGTTCGTCGGCGCCGACGATCACGATCTGGCTGTCGCTCGCCGTCGCCGTGGCCAGGCGGGCCCGCGCGGTGCTGGTCAGCACCTGCTCCGGGTTGGCCAGGACGCCGGTGGCGCCGACCAGCCAGCCGCCCGGCACGTCGATCCGGACGTCGAAGGAGCCGAAGTTGTTGTAGAACTCGGAATTGCCGAGATACGGATCCCGGTCCCAGCCGCGGAGGTCGTCGAAGTTGGCCACGCGCGGATACCACTGGGCCACTTCGAAGAGGCGGGTGCCCCAGGCGCCGAGCCGGTCACCGCGCTCGTTTTCGGGGAACACCGGCACCTTGAACGACCAGCTCGCCTCGAGCGTGCCGGTGCCGCCGTGCGCGGGGATCGGGGTGTCGAGGCGGACGCGGACCAGCGTGGTGCCGTTCCAGCGCGCCTGCACGCTGTCGGTATTGATGACCCGCCCGTTGGCCACCATGCGAGAGAGGATCATCCCGTCGGTGAGCGACGTCGCCTCCCTCAACCGGGGCGAGTGCGGGGCGAACATGTTCTGGTCGAGCCGGATGGCGATGTCCCGCAGGTCGGCATCGCTCATGTTGGTGATCTTGACGGTCTCGGTGCCCGAGACGATGCCGGTGGCCGGGTCGAGCTTGGTGTCGATCGAATAGTCGGTGCGGGTCTGCCAATACTTGGCGCCGGGCCTGCCGGTCGAATCGCGCGTGCCGGCCTCGAGGCCGTGCTGGAAGGCGCGCGTGATCGGGATGGTGCGACGGACGGGGCGCTCAGGCGCCTGGGCGGACAGCGGTGCCGTCAGGGCGAGCGAGGCGAGGACCAGCACGGGGATACGCATTCGGCTTCTCGGTTCCGGGGAGTCAGGGGGCACGATCGCCAGGGGGCGCAGAGCGGCGCCCGCGTGGAGAAGCCCGAAAGGTAGGGGGATGCCGGGCGAACTGGAACGGCGGGGGGTTGGGCGGCTCAGCGGACCGCGAAGGGGGGGCGTCCCGGCCGCTGGTGCCGCCCGGGCCAGATCCAGCGCGGCGTGGACCAGGCCCGCGCGGAGAGGCGGACCGGCACGCGTGCGCGTGGCCGTCGTGTCACGGGGCGCCGGCACATCGCTCAGCGCTCCCGGAGCAGGGTCCGCATCCGGATGGCGAGCGACTCGATTTCACGGACGCTGGTGAGCGTCTCGGGGTCGAGCTTTGCTTCGTTGAGCAGGAGGAGCTGGGCCTCCGCGAGGAGCGCGGAGAGAGGATTCGAGAGGT
>CAWETL010000002.1:0-26013 GCA_963812085.1 uncultured Gemmatimonadales bacterium | reverse complement strand
AGTTTCTCGACTGTCGTGGCTTATGACACTAAGGGCGGAGAGGAGGGTCAGTGCTTCGAGGGCGGGCTCCAGTTGAACTGGCGGAGCGCTTCCTGGCACGTCCGGTCGCTGAAGCACCGGCGTCAGGTCGGCGAACTGCGCGATAATGGCGAGCATGAGGGAGTCGCGGATCTCGAAGGCGCGAAGGAGCCACGTGGCCGACTCCTCCAGGCGCCCCGCGAATGCCGCCGCCGCGCAGAGCACCGCTGGCTGCACATAATCTGTGCGTGAGCGCGCGGCGAGTTCCTCGTACCGCGCCACGGCGTCCGTGCGATCGGCGCCGGGCGGGAGGTTGACGGACTCGCTCATCATCAGCCAAGGGTGTCTTCCGAGCTGCGCCCGGGCATCCCGTGCAACCCGGCGCGCCTCCTCGATCGCGTCGCCGCCGCTCAGCGCGTAGATCATCGCCCAGTTGGCATAGAGCGATTCCGGGTCGAGTTCGAGCGCCCGCCGGGCCGCTCGGCGAGCCGCCGGGACGTCGCCGCCGCTCCGGTGCATGACCGCCAGGCTCGCATAGCCGCTCGAGCTCAGGGGGTCGAGGTCCAGGGCGGCGGTGATTTCCCGCGCGGCCGCCGCAAAGTCCCCGCGAGCATAGCCAAGGTCGAATGCCGCTCGCAAGACGCGAGTCTCGGCATCGGAGTCCTGGGCCAGGGCAATCGCCCGTTCCCACTCGGCCTGGGCCTCCACCCGGTCGAACCGCGCGGCGAAGGCCACGAGCGCCGCCGCCGCGTGGGCCTCGCCCAATTGCGCGTCGCTCCGGAGCGCGTGCGCTGCCGCCTCGCTGGCCCGGCCCAGTACCTCCGCCGGTTCGACCATCCCCCAGAAGGCGGAGAGCATCAGTGCTCGTGCCAGCCCGGCAAGCGCCGGGGCATAGTCGGGGTCGATCGCGACCGCCTCCTCGAATGCCTTGATGGCCAATTGCAGTGATGCCCCTCGCCGATGGAGCAGCGCGCGGCCGCGCAGGTAGAGATCGTAGGCCTTGAGATTGGCGGTACCGGGCTGCACGAGCCGGCCGGGGTTCTCCCCGCCGAGGGTGACCTCGAATTTCCTGGCGATGGCGGTGGCGATTTCGTCCTGGATGGCAAAGATGTCGGTCAGCTCCCGGTCATAGCGCTCCGACCAGAGCTGGAAACCGGTGTCCACGTCCACCAACTGGGCGGTGATCCGCATCCGGTTTCCGGCCCGGCGCACGCTGCCCTCGAGCACGGTCCGCACGCCGAGTTGCGTGGCGATGCTCTTGAGGTCGTCGGCCTTGCCCCGGAAGGCGAACGCCGAGGCTCGCGCGGCGACGCGGAGCCCGGGAAGGCGGCCCAGCGCGTTGATGATCTCCTCGGCGATGCCGTCGCCGAAATACTCGCTGTCGCGCTCGGCGCTCATGCTGGTGAACGGGAGCACGGCCACCGACTTGTCGTCGGAGAGCACGCTTCCCTCCGACGCGTTCGGCGCGAGCGCCGCGGCGAACCGCTCCACCGTCGGGAAGCGCTCGGCGGGCAGGCGGGCGAGGGCCCGGACGAGCGCCCGGTCGAGGTACACGGGCACCGAGGGACGCTTGGCCGTGGCGTGGGGAGGCGTCTGGGTGAAGCGCTGCACCAGGATGGCCTCGTGGGTGGCCCCGGTGAACGGCGGCTCCCCCACGAGCATTTCGTAGAGAACCGAGGCGAGGCTGTACAGGTCGCTCCGGCCGTCCACGTCCGGGTCGGCGGCGGCCTGCTCCGGGCTCATGTAGGTCGGCGTCCCCACCGCCATGCCGACCTGCGTGAGCTTCTCGTTGTCCTTGACGGCCGCCGAGACCGCCCGGGCGATCCCGAAGTCCGCGAGCAATGCGTGTCCGCCCTCGAGCAGGATGTTTTCCGGCTTGATGTCGCGATGGATGACGCCGCGGTTGTGCGCGTACTGCAGTGCGTCGGCCACCTCGCGAGTGATCCTGAGCGCCTCGTCGACCGGCAGCTGCTTTTCCCGGGTCAGCCGGTCGCGGAGCGATTCTCCCTCGACGTACGGCATCACATAGTAGAGGCAGGTCGCGTCCTGGCAGGAATCGTGAAGCGGCAGGATGTGCGGGTGGTGGAGCGCGGCGGTGGTCTTGATCTCGGCGAGGAAGCGGTCGACGCCGATGGCGGCGGCGAGCTCCGGGCGGAGGACCTTGATGGCCACCTTGCGCTGGTGCTTCAGATCTTCGGCGAGGTACACGGTCGCCATGCCGCCCTGGCCGATTTCCCGCTCGATGCGGTAGCGGTCGGCGAGGGCGGAGGTCAGGCTGGCCGGGAACGGAGGCATACGAAGATAGTTTAGTGCGCGATGAGCGATTGCGCGAGAATCGCCCGGCCGAAGGAGTGGTCAGCTGCCCGTCGCTTGCCCCCGCGCCCGCTGTTCCCACCGCTGCGCCAGAGTGCCGAGTTCGAGAGCCAACGCCGCCTGGTCGGCCAGCGCCTGGATGGTCCGGCACTCCGCCTCGGAGAGCACCCGGTCGAGCGTCATCGGGGCGCACGGCCACCACGCCGAGGATGCGGGAGGGCGCGCGGATCGGGGCCACGCAGACATCTCCGGCGGCAAGATGCCGGGTGCCGTTGCCCGCCGCCTCCCCGTTGGCGAACGCCCAGCTGCCGGCGACCCGTGCGGTCGTATCCTCAAACATTCCGCCGGCAGGCCACTTCGGTGCGCCATCCTCGATCCCCACCTCGTCCGTCAGAACCACTTCGGCCTTCCCGGCCCCGGCACGTCCGAATGTGCCTGACCGCGATCTCGATGATCGCCGCCTTCTGCTCCGCCTCGGCGAGTTCCCGGCTCAGGTCGAAGAGCGCCGTCGTGCGCGCCGCCCTCTCCCGCGCCTCGATGGCGTGCTCGCGGATGGTGGCGGTGAGGCTGCTCATCGTGAGCGCCACCAGGAGCATGACCGCGAAGGTGAAGAAGAACGAGGACTCGGCGACGGTGAAGGTGTAATACGGCGGCACGAAGAGGAAATCGAACGCGGCGATGCCGAGGAATCGAGGCCACAACCGCAGGGCCGCGCCCCGAGCGCGAGGCCACGAACACGACGCCGAGCAAGAGCACCATGGCGACGTCGGTCGGGTTGAGCCGGGACCGGAACACGAAGCACACGGCGGTGGTCGCGGCCATGACCGCAAGCATCCGGGCATACTGAACGGCGGGCGTGGTCATCTGGAGGCCTCCCTGTCCTCACGCCGGGGCGGCGTGAGCGTCCTCAACCTACGCGCAGGGGCATCAAGATGTTGTCAGGATGCAAACTCGACGGGCGGTGGCCTTCGGCTACTGCTTCAGCCGGGCCTCGAGATCGCGGAACCAGTGGTCCACCCGGACGAGCTGCGGCGGTCGCGCGGTGGCGGTGATTTGGCGAGGCGCTGCGATAATGAATGAACGTCCGTCCGGTGAGATGTCATATGCCTGGTGGAAGTCGTCCAGTGCAAAGCCCGCCGTATTGAACAAGGGCCGGAGGGCGCCGACCGAGAATGTGGGGCCGGGGGCGATCGGTGCGGAGACCATCGAGCCGCTCCGGTCAACGAAGAACAGCTCCTTTCCGTCCCGCGACCACCGCGGCGCCCGGCCCCCGGCGGTGGACACCTGCCAGCGACCGTCGTTGGTGTTGGGGAAGGGCCGCACGTACACCTCGTTGTTCCCCGACTCATTCGAGGTGTAGGCCAGCCACCGGCCGTCCGGGGACACCGCGGGATTGAGCTCGGTGAAGGGGCTGGCGACCAGCACCACCGGTGTGGTGTCACCCTGCATCCGCTTGCCGACGAGGTCACCGGCGCCCGCGTTGCCGTTGTCGGTGCGCATCACGAGCCACTTGCCGTCGCGGGTCCACTCCACCTCTTGCACCTGCCGGTCGAGCCTTGCCAGCGTGGTGTCCGGCCGACTCCCGTCGGCATAGCGTGCGGTCACGATGCTGCTCCCGCCGGTGTCGCGGACGAAGGCCACCATCCGTCCATCAGGAGACCAGGCCGGTCGCCGGTCGCCGCCGCCGAAGGACAGACGCGTGACCGGGCCGTGGTCGAGCTGCTTGATCCAGATGTTGAGATCGCCGGCTCCGGAGCCGGCGCCGACGGCGAGCCGCCGGCCGTCGGGGGAGAGTGCGAGCGACGTGAACCGCCCCGCCCAGCCCGAGTCGATCGCCACCGGGACGCCGCTGCGGGAGACGCGCATCATCACCGTCTCGTTGTTCGGGCTCTCGCCCGAGGCGTACACGACGCTCCCGGACGGCGACCAGACGAGCTGGGCGAATCCATTCAGGACCAGCACTCGCTCGAACACCGGGACGCCAGTGCCGGTGAGCTCGAGCCGGTCAAGGTCGAAGGGCGCCACGAGCGCCGTGCCATTCCGCTGGGTGTAGAGCAGGTGGCCTGACGGCAGGTACCATCCCTCCGCCGCCTCGTTGACCAGCAGCTTCTGGGTGCCGGTCTTGAGGTCGAGCACTCGCAGGCTCATCGTGACGCACCCGGAAGAGCAGCCCTCAAAGAGGACACCCCGCGCCCCGGGGAGCGGGTGCGGGTAGCCAAAGCCGATTCCCTGGAGCCCGACGTTTCCCATTACGACCGTGCCCGGCCCGCCCGCGGAGTTGATGCGGATCAGCCGGTTGAGGTCGGGCGGGATGTACACGATGGTGCCGTCGTCCAACCAGGCAGCGCCGCCGAAGCCCGACGCGGCGGAATCGGCGAGCGTGACGATCGCGCCGGTCGACACGCGGAGCTTTCGCAGCCGCTGGTCGGCCACGAACACGAGCCAGTCACCGTCGGGGGAGAACGCGGGGTTGGTGGCGCGCTCGGTGCCCGGGATGGAAGCGGGTTCGAGGACACTCGCCCGCTTGGCCCAGAGGAGGCCGTTCTGCCGGGGGTCCTTGACGATGAAGAGCGAGCCGTCCGGCGAGAGCGCCATCCCCGGCGCCGCGAGGTTCGGCACCACGCTGTCGCCCAAGGCGATGTACTGCCACGTGGTCGGCTGGTCCGCGAGGCCATGCGCGCGCATCCAGCCCCAGGCGGCAAAGATCAGGGCGGCGGCGGCCACGACGGCCGCCACCGAGAATTGCCGCTTCCAGAACAGGGAGGTCGGGCCAGCCGCCGCCATGGCGACTGTGCCGCGCGGCGCGTAGCTGGCGTCGGTGAGCGCCTCGGCGAATTCCGCCGCGGTCGCGAAGCGGTCGGCTGGCAGCTTCTCGAGGGCGGTCAGCACCGCGGCTTCGACCTGCGGCGGGATGGTGTGCCGCTGGGGAAGCATCGGGCGCGGGTTCTCGGTGAGCACCCGCGCCACGATGGCCTGCGCCGTGGCCCCGGTGAACGGCGGTTCGCCGGTCAGCATCTCGTAGAGCACACAGCCCAGGGCGTAGACGTCGCTCCGGGCGGTAATCTCCCGCTCGCCCATGGCCTGTTCGGGGCTCATGTAGTGCGGCGTGCCGAGGGACATGCCGGTCTCGGTCATCCGGGTGCCGCCGGCCTTGCTGGCGGCGAGGGCGATGCCGAAGTCGGCCACCAGGGCGCGGCCGTCGTGCAGCAGAATGTTCTCCGGCTTGATGTCGCGGTGGATCACGTTGTGGCGGTGCGCGTAATCCAGCGCCGATGCCACTTCACACGCGATCCGGACCGCATCGGCCACCGGGAGCTGCTTTTCGCGGTTCATCCGGTCGCGGACGGTCTCGCCCTCGACGTACGGCATCACGTAGAACAGGAAGCCGTCGGCCTCCCCGCTGTCGAAGAGCGGCAGGATGTGGGGATGCTGGAGATTGGCGGTGGTCTTGATCTCGGAGAGGAAGCGCTCGGCGCCGATCACGGCGGCGAGTTCCGGCCGCAGCACCTTGACCGCCACCTTGCGGTCGTGCTTCAGGTCCTGGGCCAGGTAGACGGTGGCCATGCCACCCTGGCCAAGCTCCCGTTCGAGGCGGTAGCGGTCGGCAAGCGAGGCAACCAGGCGGGGAAGCGGGTCAGTCATCGTGCCTTGAAGATGAGGGTGCCGGGGCCGTCCTGCCAGATGGAGCGCATTCCGGCCGGTGGGCGAATGGAATCTAGTCGTTCAAGCTGCCGCAGTCCTCGAGGATGCAGAGGACTCCGAATGTGGCCAGGGACACCGCGATTATCAGGCCGGCCGTCTTGACGCCGCTCACCTGGCGCGACTCGACAGTCGCCACGTCGCGGACGGCAATGCTGGGGCCGGTCGGGACCGGAGCGCCTCGGTTCCTGGACCGTTGACTGCTGGCAGAATCGCTCCGGATGAGCGAATCGTCGACAAGGATCGGCCACTTCACGCGGACGGTCGACCCGTCATGCAGCCCCAGGCGGACCTCGGCGGGATGCTTTTCGCGGATGAAGTTCGGCGCGGGCGTCGTCGTCGGCACCCACATGGTGCACGCAGCAAGCAGCTGCGCACTGGCCAGCAGGGCGACGGTGAGGCGATTGGGAGGGGAGGCGGGCACGTAGGAAGATGCACCTCCACCGGTATTCCCGCGAGGAGGTCCGCTACCAGAAATAGAGGTAGAGCGCCGCCACCGTGGCGATCACCAGCCCGCCGAGAAGCGTGCCGTACCGGGCCGGCGCCAGGTCGAGGCCCGCCTTGACCGGCAGGACGACCGGCGCAGAGAGGGGTCGGAGGACCGTGACCACCCCCATGAACGAGGTCACCACGAGGAAGGTGATGGCCATGTGGTGCAGGAAGGCCACTCCCGGCAGGAACCAGAGCAGGAGGCCGTAAATCGGGATGCCCAGGATCATGGCCCCCTTGGCCGCCAGCGGCGGCGTCTTCGGCGAAATCATCCCCACCACGAATGCCGCCACGATCCCCGGCGAGATGAACCCCCAGAACATCTGGATGTACTGGAAGACGCTGCCGGCCCGCCCCACGATCGGGGCCCACAGGCACCCGACCAGGAAGAGCACCAGCGTCGCCCACCGCCCTACTCGGACGAGGTCCGCCGGCTGGGCCTCGGGCCGCCAGTGCCGCTGGTAGATGTCGATGCTGAAGATCGTGGCGGCCGAGTTGAGCAGGGACTCGAAGGTGCTGAGGACCGCGCCGAAGAGCGCCGCGAGCATGATACCGAGCAGCCCGGCGGGGACGAGCTCCCGGATCAGCACCGGGTAGGCCTGATCGGGGGTCTTGATGAGGTTCGGGAACAGTTGGATCGCCATGATGCCCGGCATGACGATGATGAAGGGAATCGTCACCTTGATCGCCGCCGCAAAGAGCGTCCCCCGCTGCCCCTCGGCCAGGCTCCTCGCCGCCAGCGTTCGCTGGGTAATGAACTGGTTGAGCCCCCAGTAGAAGGTGTTCGGGATCCAGAGCCCCCCGAAGAACACCGCGAGCCAGGGCATTTCGGGGTCGTTCCACGGCAGGACGGTGTGCAGCTTCCCGGCGGACAGCGCGGTGAACTGTCCCCAGCCGCCGATCGCGTGCAGCGACAGGACGAAGACGAGCAGCGCGCCGAGGAGAAGCGCCGTCCCCTGGATGAGCTCGGTCCAGACCACCGCCCGGAGCCCGCCGTAGGTCACGTACGCACCGGACAGCGCGCCGATGATCCAGATTCCCCGGATCACGGGCAACCCGATGACCGCCTCCAGCGCGAGCGCCCCGCTGTACAGCACGGTGGCCAGCGCCACGAAGATGTAGGCCAGCATCATGAACAGCGCCATGATGCTCCGCGCGGCGGAGTCGTAGCGGTACTCCAGGTACTCCGGCATCGTGAAGATGCCGGCCCGGAGGAACCGGGGCAGGAAGAACAGCGCGACGAGCACCATCGTCACCGCGGCCATCCATTCGTAGCTCGCGATCGCGAGTCCGATCGCATAGCCGCGGCCCGAGAGGCCCACGAAATGTTCGGTGGAAATATTCGACGCGATGAGCGAGACGCCGATGAGCCACCAGCTGAGCTCCCGGCCGGCCAGGAAGTAGTCCTCGGTGTCGACGCGCTTCTTGCGGGACGCCGCGATGGACACGGCGAAGACCAGAGCGAGGAAGCCCACGAAGCTGGCAATGTCGAGCGGGGAAAACCGCATGTCGGCTCGGGGAAGATGGAGGGCACCATCTTGCCATTTTCCGGGGCGGGGCGCAACCTACTCCCCACCATGAAATCCTTCCTCCTCCTCGCCGCCTGCCTCGCTCCGACAATGGCGGCGGCCCAGACTCCCTCCGTGCCCCCGAACGCCCCCGCAAAGGTGATGGTCGACACCGGCCGGGTCCGCCTGACCTACCAGGGCAGGGTCCTGTTCGAGGGGAGGATTTCGGCGACGGGCGGTCCGGCGTCGCTCCGCCAGTTCGATGACTCCGCTGGCGGCCGGGTGACCCAGGTGCTCAAGTGGACGGCGGCGGCGGGGGGCCGAGTCACGCTCCTCGGAGTCGTCCTGGGGTCTCCGGAGGCCTTTGCCGCGGAGGTGGAGCCGCGCGAGGACGGCCTCCCCGTGGTCCGTCACGCCGTCGGACCGGTCACCAACCGTCTCCACCGCGCCTTTTACGACCGCCGGTCCGATTGGGTCCTCTCGGTGGACGAACCGGCCCAGGTGGAGATGGCACCGGTTCCGGGAAGAGACAGTGGCGTTGCGTATCAGCTGACCGTACGGGGCGGGGAGGTGTCCCTTCGCTTCCGGCCGCGCTATTACCAGCGGCACCGTGGCCTGGCGCAGTACCGGCCCTGGGAGTACCGGCCCTGGCCGCGCTCCGTCGCGGGGTGGTCGTCGTGGTACGCCTACTTCGACAAGGTCACCGAACAGGACATCCATCAGACCGCGGACGTGCTGGCCGAGGTACTCCGTCCGTTCGGGTACAGCTACCTCCAGATCGACGACGGCTACCAGCAGCTCCCGATCGGGCTGCCCGATCATTGGCTCGATGCCAACGAGAAGTTCCCCGGCGGTCTCGACAGCCTCCGGCGATACATCAGCGGTCGCGGGCTCGAGCCCGGGATCTGGACCAACGTCAGCTTCCAGGACCGCCGGTTCGCCGAGACCCACCCGAGCTGGTTCGTGCGCTCGGCGGACGAGAAGCCCGCCCGGGGGAACTGGATCGGTTACGTGATGGACGGGGGCTCGACGGAGGCGATGGATTCGCTGGTGACGCCGGTATACCGGGCGCTCCGCGCGATGGGCTGGGACTACTTCAAGCTCGACGCGCTCCGTCACCTTCGGTACGAGGGCTACAACAGCTACGCCGATTTCTTCGAGCGGAAGGGGCTGGACCGCGAGGCGGTCTTTCGAAGCGTCGTCAGCCGGGTGCGCGACGCGATCGGTCGGGACGCGTACCTGCTGGCCTGCTGGGGGATCCGGCCCGAGCTGATCGGCCTGGTGGACGGCATGCGGGTGGGCGACGACGGCTTCGGCTACGGATCATTTGCCCAGTACAACTCGTTCAACAACGTCGTCTGGCGCAACGACCCCGACCACATCGAGATCCACCAGCCCGACGGCTACCGCGCCGCGACGCTCACCTCCCTGACCGGGTCCGTGCTGATGCTGACCGACCGGCCCGAGGTGTACCGGACCGAGCGAGTCGAGGCGGCCCGGCGCACCGCACCCGTGCTCTTCACCCGTCCGGAGCAACTGTACGACGTGGACCCATCGCGGTCGTCGCTCCTGGACCAGGCCGGGACCCAGCTGAGCGGTTCCGGACCCCGTCCCTTCGACGCCGACCAGCGGGAAGTCGTGTCGCTTTACCAGCTCGACATCGCGCGTCCGTTCGAGCAGTGGACGGTCCTGGCCCGCACTCGCGACGATCCCGCCGCCATTCCCCTCGCTTCGCTCGGCTTGGCGCCCGCCACCGACTACCTCGCCTTCGAGTTCTGGACCCGGCGCTCGCTTGGCGTGGTGCGCGACACCCTGCGAGCCGGTCCCATCGACCCGCGCTTCGGCGTGCAGGTCGTCTGCCTGCGCCCGCGCATGGCACACCCGCAACTCCTTGCCACGAGTCGCCACGTGACCTGCGGCGGGCCCGACCTCAGCGATGTCTCCTGGCAAGACAACGCGCTGAGCGGACTGAGCGACCTGGTGGCGGGGGATCCCTACGTGCTCTACCTGAACGAGCCGGCAGGATCCCGGTTCGACCGCGTCGACGCGACGGGGGCGCGCGTGGTCAGCCAGGTGGCGTCGGGGCGCCTGCGGATCATCCGGCTGGAAAGTGCGCAGGGCGGGGTGGTGCGGTGGACGGTGCGGTACCGAACCTAGCGACCGGCGGCTGCGCTCACTTGTCCCCTCGCGTCCGCTGCCGCAGTTCCTCGATCCAGTTGACGACCATGATCAACTGCCGATCCTGCTCGACGGGACGAATCATGACGAAACTCTTCCCGTCCGGGGCGACGTCGTAGTTCGGGTGGAAGAGATCGCTCGTGTACGGCGCATCGAAGAGCGTGTCGCGCCCAAGCACGGCAAAGGCGGGAGCCGTCACGACGCGGGCCGCCAGGAGCCAGCCGCCGGCCCGGTAATAGAGATGACTTCCGTCCCGCGCCCAGAGCGGCTCACCGCCGCCGCCGGTGGAGACGGCGACTCGGGCCCCGCCGCCTGAGAGCGGGCGCACATACACCTCCTCGCGGCCCGACTGGTTGGACACGTACGCGAGCCACTTCCCGTCCGGCGAGACCCTCGGCTGCTTGTCGTCGTCGATGCTGGTGAGGAGCGGCACCGATTGCCGCTCTCCCGCGAGCGGCAGCGCGTAGATGTCCCGATTGCTGTCGGGCGTATCCATCCGGAAGATGACCGTCTTGCCGTCCGGTGTGAACACGCCTTCCCGGATCGCATCCGGTCCCTGGTACACCAGCTCCGCGCTCCCGCTGCCGTCGGCCGGCTGCCACCAGAGCGAGTTGGCCGGCCTTGGCGCGGCGACATACATCACCCGACGGCCGTCGGGCGTCCACTCCGGCCGGTCGTTGAATCCCCCTCGCGTGAGCTTCTCGGCCGTCTGCGCCGCAATGTCGGCGATCCAGATCTCGTTGCCGGCGCCCTCCTGCGACTCGAAGGCGATGCGCCGCCCGTCGGGAGAGAGCCGGGGGTGCATGTACACCCGGGCGACATCGAGGAGGGGAGTCGCGAGGCCGTGAAGGTCGACACGCACGAGCTGGCTCGCCAGTCCGCCCCGCTGATAGAGCAGCGATCCGCTGGCGGAGAGCGCCGCGGGCGACAGCCAGTACCGGGCCGCGATGCTGTCGAACACCTGGAGCGGCGGCCCCGCTTCGAGCTTCTTGAGGTCGAAGGGAGCCGCCATGAGGGCGCCGTCGGCGCGGACATAGATCAGGAAACCATCCGCCAGACCGAGGACCCGTGCGCCGCGAAGAGCGGCCAGCACCTTCGGCCTTCCGTCCTTCGTGGTGACGACGCCGATCTTGATGTCCAGCGTGCTGGCCCGCGTGCTGCCGTAGAAGACGAGGCGACCGTGGTCCGCCGCTCGCGGCGCCAGCTGCAGGCGCTCTCCGCTTGCGCTGTCGAACGAGGAAAACTGGACAGGCTGGCCGCCGTCAGACGGGACGCGCCAGAGGCCGCGAGCGGCGAGATTCTCCCGCGTGAGGACGATTTCCTCGTCGGAAGTCCACGTGAGTCCCGACAGCCCGCCGGCGTCGAGCTGGCAGATGGTGGTAATGCTTGTGCCATCCACCGCGATCTTCTTCAGCGTGCCGTCGGGCGAGCCGAACGCGACCCACCGGCCATCCGGCGAGAACTCCGGGAAGGCCGCGCCCTCCGTGCCTGGCAAGGCCCTCGGGGTCAGCTCATCGAAGCGCCGGATGTAGAGCACCCACTCGCTGCCGCCCTGCCTCGCCGCGTACACCGCCTGCCTGCCGTCGGGCGAAAGGGCGAGGTAGGTGGCGATCCCGGCGGCGGGGAAGGCGAGCCGGGTGCCGGGCGCGGGTAACAGCTGAAAACGGATGACCTCGGGAACCGTCGAGTGCCCGGCGCGCCACCAGCCCAGGGCAGCAATCGCCGCTGTCGCGGCGAGGAGGGCCAGCAGGGCAGCGGGGCCGCGAGGCCGGGCACGATGTGCCGACCGCCCTGCTGCCCCGCTGCCCCCCTGTCCAGCCAGCGCAGCGGCGAATTCCGCCGCGGTCGCAAACCGGTCCGCGGGCAGCTTGGCCAGTGCCGTCAGCACCGCGTCGTCGATCTGCTCCGGCACGGTGTCACGTGATTGCGAAGGCGGGGCGGGCTTCTCGGTGAGCACCTTGGCCACGACCGCCTGGGCGGTGCTCCCGAGGAACGGCGGATCGCCCACCAGCATTTCGTACGTCATCGCGCCCAGCGCGTAGACGTCGCTTCGCGCGGTGATCTCCCGCTCCCCCATGGCCTGTTCCGGGCTCATGTAATGCGGGGTGCCGAGGGACATCCCAGTCTCGGTCATCCGGGTGCCGCCGGCCTTGCTCGCGGCGAGCGCGATGCCGAAGTCCGCCACCAGCGCTCGGCCGTCGTGGAGCAGGATGTTCTCGGGCTTGATGTCGCGGTGGATCACGCCGTGACGATGGGCGTAGTCGAGCGCGCTGGCCACCTCGGTGGCGATCCGCACCGCGTCGCCGATCGGGAGCTGCTTTTCGCGGTTCAGCCGGTCGCGAAGCGACTCGCCTTCCACGAACGGCATGACGTAGAAGAGGAAGCCGTCGGCCTCCCCGCTGTCGAAGAGCGGGAGTATATGGGGGTGCTGCAGGTTGGCGGTGGTCTTGATCTCGCTCAGGAACCGCTCGGCGCCGATCACGGCGGCCAATTCGGGCCGGAGCACCTTGACCGCCACCTTGCGGTCGTGCTTCAGGTCCTGCGCCAGGTAGACGGTGGCCATGCCACCCTGCCCGAGTTCCCGTTCGACTCGGTAGCGGTCGGCGAGGGCGGCGGCGAGACGGTCTGGGAGTGCTGCCAATTGGCCCCGGGGTGGAAGATGACGCATAGTATAGGAGCGGGCGGCCGTGACGGCTAGGCGGCTGGCCCGGCTCGGGCAGGTACGGTAACTTGGCTACGCCACCTCACCCATTCTCGATCGGAGTCGTCATGACCACTGTGACAGTGCGCCTCCTCGGCGCCTGCCAGATGCTCCTCCTGTTGCTCGCGCCTTCGGTCCTGGGGGCGCAGATGCGGGCCAGCGAACGCGCCGTGACCTCGCAGACGATCGACGGCACCGTCATCACCATCGATTATTCCCGGCCCCAGGTCCGGGGCAGGGACTCGATCTTCGGCGGGTTTGTGCCCTGGGGCGCGGTGTGGACCCCCGGCGCCAACTTCGCCACCACGCTCGAAATCAACCGACCGATCAAGCTCGATGGGCATCCGGTGGCGCCCGGCAAGTATTCGCTCTGGCTCGTGGTCCAGCCGGGGGAGTGGACCATGGTGATCGACCCTCGGCCCCATCTCTACCACTTTCCCTATCCCGACTCGACCGCCGACCAGATCCGGTACCCGGTCAAGCCCGGTGTCGGTCCGTACGCCGAGATGCTCCTCTTCACCTTTCGGGACGTCCACGGCGACGAGGGAACGATGGTGCTCCAGTGGGGCACGACAGAGGTGGCGTTCCACGTGGAGGTGGAGCCGAAGCACAAGCTGACCCTCGCCGAGGCCGACGCCAAACCGTACCTGGGGACCTACCAGTTCCGCTGGGCGTCTGGTCCGGACAGCACTTCGGCTTCGAAGACCAGGCTGGTGTATGAGAACGGCATGCTGATCGGGCATTGGGCGCCGGCGCCCTGGCCGGAAATCGAGACGTTCGTCCTGGTAAGGATCTCGGACGACTTGTTCATGGTCGGCACCATGGAGAACGGGAAGCTGACCGACTTGATGGACGAGTGGACGTTCGAGTTCACGAGGAAGGATGGGGTCGCCACGAAGTATGAGGCCTGGAGCGACCAGGATCATCCAGACGCGACTGCCACGCGAGAGTGATGCCCCTTCTCGTCCTCTTCGTCACTGCGTTCGTGGACATGGTCGGGCTCACCATGGTGATCCCGCTCCTGCCCTACTACGCCACCGATTTCGGCGCCACCGCCACGATGGTCGGTGTGCTCATCTCGGCGTTTGCCGTGGCCCAGCTGCTGGTGGCTCCGAGCTGGGGCCGGTTTTCCGACCGCTACGGCCGCCGGCCGGCGATCCTGGCGGGGCTCCTCCTGACGAGCGTGTCATACCTGCTCTTCGCCTTCGCCGGGTCGCTCGTCGCCCTGCTCATCTCCCGGTTGATCCAGGGTGCCGCGGGCGGCACCATCGGCGTGGTGCAGGCCTACGTGGCCGACGCCTCGCCACCCGACCGGCGGACCAAGAGCCTGGGCTGGCTCTCCGTCGTGACCAGCCTGGCCGCCGTGATCGGCCCAGTCTTCGGCTCGGTCACGGATGAATACGGCGGCAAGCATGCGCCCGGCATCGCGGCCGCGGCGCTGGCCCTCCTGGTGGCGGGGTTCGCCTGGCGGTTCCTGCGGGAGTCCCGGGAGCTCCGCCACACGGAGAGCCTCGCGGTCCCGACCACGACCACCAGCCGCGACGCCGTGCTGCGCGTCCTCACGAAGTGGCGGGAGCCGGCGCCGCGTCTCATCTGGATCTACACCATCGCTATCGGGGCCTTCTACGGCACCATCCAGACGGCGCCGCTGCTCCTCTCCCGCCGGTTCGGCGTTACCGAACACAACATCGGCTACTTCGTGATGTACCTGGGCGGCATGGGCGTCCTGGTCCGCTCGCTCGTCCTGGGCCGCATGGTGGACTGGCTCGGCGAGGCACGCCTCTCCCGGCTCGGCGTGGTCCTCCTGGCGCTCGGGCTCGCCGCCGCCGGCGTGGCCACCGGATACGGAATGCTGGCCGTGGGATTCACCCTGATGCCCATCGGCACGGCGTTCCTCTTTCCCTGCGTGACCGGGCTGCTGACGCGCGTGGTGCCGTCGAACGAGCGCGGACTCTACATGGGGGTCCAGCACACCTACGGTGGGGTGTCGCGGGTGGCCTTTCCGATCGCGGCGGGCTTCCTGATGGATCACGCCGGGGTCGGGGTGCCCTTCTGGATTTCGGGGCTCCTGGTCCTGGTGACACTCCCCCTGACCTGGGCCCTCGTCGGCTACGCCGTGGACCAGGGGCGGACCACCGGCGAACGGCTCGCGGCGGCCGTCGCCGAGATCACGAACGAATTTCCGGTCGTGGCACCGCCCGACGCGAAGCCAGCGTCGGGCGGGTAGGACGCGCCTTTACGGCATCGCCGCGTAGCGCGGGCCCGCCGGCAGGTTCTGCATGAGGTAGCGGGTCAGCAGGGAATAGACGTGGAGCGTGGTTCCCTGGCCCTCGCAGATGCAGTGACTCCGGTTCGGGATACTCCATGAAGTCCACCGACTTGTTCAGCACGATGAGCTTGTTGAGCATCCGCTGGCTGCCCTGGAAGTGCACGTTGTCGTCGCCGGAGCCGTGGACCAGGAGCAGGTGCCCCTTGAGTCCCGCGGCCTGGTTGATCGCCGAGGCGGAGTCGTACTTGGCGGCGTTGGGGCCGGGGAGCCCCATGTAGCGCTCCTGGTAGATGGTGTCGTAGAGCCGCTCGTCCGGCACCGGCGCCACGCTCATCCCCACTTGGTACACCTCGGGGTACCGGAACATCGCCTGCAGGGTGGACGATCCCCCCCCGCTCCAGCCCCAGATCCCGATCCGCGTCGAATCGACGTATGGGCGCGTGCGGGCAAGCGCCTGCACCGCCTCGGCCTGCTGCATGCTCGAGAGCACGCCCACCTGCTCGTAGACCGCCTTCCGCCAGGCGCGGCCCTTCGGCGCCGGCGTCCCCATGTTGTCCACGCTCGCCACGAGGTAGCCCTGGTCGGCCAGCGCCTGGTGCCAGAGCCGGTTGCTGCCGCCCCAGCCGTCGATCACGGTCTGTCCCGCCGGCTCGCCGTAGACGTACATCAGCATCGGGTAGCGCTTCGACGGATCGAAGTCGCGCGGCTTGATCATCCAGCCGTCGAGGGTGGATCCGTCGGCGATCTTCACGTGGAAGAACTCGCCGGGGGTGACGACGTCCTTCACGCGGGCGGCGAGTTCGGTGTTGGCGGCGAGCACGCGCGCGACCGCGTGTCCCGGCAGGCTCACCAGTTCGGTCACCGGCGGGGTGTCGAAGGTGGACCAGCTGTGGATGGCCCACTGGGCGTCGGGGGAGACGTTGTACCGATGGCTCCCGACCTCGTTCGCGGGAGTCACGCGCACCGCCTTGCCCTTCCCGTCGATCCGGGTGCGATAGAGGTACTGCTGCGTCGCGTTGTCCGGGGAGGCGGTGTAGTAGAGCCACCCGCCCTTCTGGTCGACGGCGCGATGCTGTTGACGTCGAAGGCGCCGGGCGTGATGAGGCGGGCCGCGCCCGTGGCGCGGTTGACGGCGTACGCGTGGCGCCAGCCGTCCCGCTCGCTGAGCCAGAGGAACTCGCGGTCGCCCTTGAGCCACGGGATCTCGTCGATCACGTCGAGCCAGGCCTGGTCCGTCTCCGTCGTCATGGTCCGTGTCCCGCCGGTGGCCGCGCTGGCCAGGATCAGGGCGTCGTGGTTCTGGAGGCGGTTCATCCGCTGCACCAGCACCGAGTCCGCGCCGGCCCACTCCATGAACGGGATGTAGTCCTCGCGCGGGTCGCCGGGGAGCTGGAGCCAGGTGGTGGGCCCGCCGTTGGCGCTCACCACCCCGGCGGTCACGGCGGAGTTGGTGGTGCCGACCTTCGGGTACTGGATCGGGATCGTGAAGGGATAGGTGGAGTCGGTGTTGTTGATCATGAGGAAGGTGCCGACGCCGCTCATGTCGAAGTGCCAGTAGGCGATCCGGGTGCCGTCGGGCGACCAGCGGAACCCGTCGCGGACGCCGAACTCCTCCTCGTACACCCAGTCGCTCATCCCGTTGACGTGCAGCGAATCGGCGCCGGTGGTGAGCCGAGTGATGGTGCCGTCGGACAGCCGCTCGACGTAGATGTCTCCCTTGCGAACAAACGCCACGCGGTCGCCCTGGGGGGAGAACTTGGCGTACATCATCGTCGAGGCCGGGGCGCCGGCGCCGCCCAGCTGGCGGAGCGCGCCGGTGGCGCGGTCGAGCACCCAGTAATCGCCGCGGGTGTTCTGCCGCCACACCTTCTGGGTGTTGGTGAAGATCATGAGTTGCTTGGCGTCCGGCGACCAGACATAGTCGGCGATCTGCAGCGCCGCCGTGTCGCCCTTGGGCACGAGCGCCGTGGCGGGGACGAGGATGCTCCGCGCGCCGGTCTTGGAGTCGTACCGGACGATGTCGAACGCGCCGGCGGGCGCCGCGGCCTTCTCGAGCGTCGTATAGGCGCTGCCGCTCTCGATCCACCGCGCGGGACCGAAGCGCTCCGGCGCGAACTGCCGGGAGGCGAAGATCTGCTTGAGCATGGCGGTCGTGGCGTCGGGGACCTGGGCCGCGATCGGCTGCGCCGCGAGCGTCATGGCCAGGGCGAACAGGGCAAGGCTGGATCGGCGAACGGACGGGTGGTTCATTTCGGCATTCCTCGAATGGAGTTGGCGGGGGCCACGGTCGCCACGATCATCGTGCCTGGGCTACTTCGAGCTGGCGGAAGAAGTTCTCGACGACGACGATTTGCTCGGGGTTGCCGTCGCCGCCGCCGCCCCCGATCATGACGAACCGCTGGTCGTCGGGCGTGATGTCCCAGGACCGAATCCCTGCGGTGTAATTGGCCAGGCTGAACAGCGACTTCCGCTGCCCCATCGTGAAGGCCGGCGCCGGAATGATCTCGACGGAATTGAGCATGCCTGGGCTGTCCACGTAGAACAGTTCGTGCCCACTGTGCGACCAGTGGGGCTCGAACCCTCCGTTGGTGGAGACCTGCGACTTGGCGGCCTGGGTGTTCGGGAAGGGGCGGACGTAGACCTCCATCTGGCCGGATTCGTTGGAGGCATAGGCCAGCCATCGGCCGTCGGGAGACAGGGCCGGGTAGATCTCGACGAACGCCGAATTAAGCAGCGTCACCGTTGCCGTATCACCCACCGTCCGCCGGGCGAAAATATCCTGCGGCGTGGTCCTGTAGATCAGCCAGCGCCCGTCAGGAGACCAGCCGGCCTCCTGGACCGGCCGCCCAGCGGGCGCCATCCCGGGTGCGGGCGTGGAGCTGCCGTCGGCCCGCGTGACGGCAAAGAATTCCACCCCGCCGGAGTTCGTGATGAATCCGATGGACTGGCCGTCCGGCGACCAGGCCGGCCGGTAGTTTATCGTGCCATCGAAGGTGAGCTTGGTGACCGGGCCGGTCGGCAGTTGCTTCACCCAGAGCTGCTGCGTGGTCCCCTGGACGATGCTGATGGCAAGCCGCTGGCCGTCGGGGGAGAGCGCCAGGGTCTGGAAGCTTCCCGACCACCCCGAATCGACGGGCTCCGCGTGTCCGTCACGGGATAGATACATGACGTGGTTCGGCGCCGTCACCAGGGCGCCCGTTTCGTAGATCATCGTTCCCGATTCCGAGACCGCCAGGTCCACGGCGCCGAAAGGGCGCCCCGCGATCCCGTTGGTGAGCGCGAACGCCTCTCCGGTCACCGCGAGCTTCCCGAGGTCGAACGGCACCGCCATCAGGTCGCCGCCGGCGGTCACGTAGACGAGGTGCCCGGTGGGGGAATAGCGCGCCGTGAGTCCCTGGACCACGGTGTGGTACTTGCCGGTCTTCAGGTCGAGGACCGCCACGTTGCTCGGGCGTCCGGTGCTTCGATACTGGATGGTGAACAGCACGCCCCGCGAATCGGGAAGCGGCGCGGGCCAGAAATGGTCTCCCTCGCCATTGGTGGTATCCACCGTCGTGACCTGCTCCGCGGCGCCGCCGGCGGGACGCACCCGAACCAGCCCCGTGGTCCCCCCGGCGGTGAGGCCGTCGAAGTAGATGTAGCCGTCGCTGTTCCAGGTGGCCCCGTCGGAGCCGATGCCGGAATCGGCGATGGTGATCGGCGGCGCCCCGGCCAGGGTCACGACCTTGAGGGTGGCAGTCGACTGCATGACGAATCCGACCTGCCTCCCGTCGGGAGAGAAGAATGGATTCGAACCCTGTTCGGTCCCGGGGATCGGCGTGGCGGCAAGCTGGTCACGGTTTCGGAGCCAGAGTTGCGGCCCTTCCGGGCCCGGCCCGGCGTAGACGAGGCGCGAGCCGTCGGGCGAGAGCGCGATCCGGGTGCCTCGCGGATTGGACAGCTCCTGGCCCTTTGGAAGGGCCATGGCAAAGCGAAGCACCGGACGGGCAGGCGCGGGCCGCATCCAGCCCCAGAGCGCGGCGCCGGCCGCGAGGGCGGCGAGAGACCAGCCGGCGACGGCGATCGGCGTCCAGCGGCGGCCCCTGCCCTGCGCCGCGGCCATCATGACCGTCGTCTTCGAGGCGTACCCTGTGTCTCCCAGCGCGGCGGCAAACTCCGCTGCGGTGGCGAACCGATCGGCCGGGAGCTTCTCGAGCGCGGTCAGCACCGCCGCTTCGACGTGCGACGGAATGGTGTGTCGCTGGCTGGTGAGCGAGCGGGGATGCTCGGTGACCACCCGTGCGACGATGGCCTGCGCGGTGGAGCCGGTGAAGGGCGGATCGCCCGTCAGCATTTCGTAGAGCACGCAGCCCAGGGCATAGACGTCCGAGCGGGCCGTGATCTCCCGTTCGCCCATGGCCTGCTCGGGGCTCATGTAATGCGGCGTGCCGAGGCTCATGCCGGTCTCGGTCATCCGGGTGCCGCCCGCCTTGCTGGCGGCGAGCGCGATGCCGAAGTCGGCCACCAGCGCCGAGCCGTCGTGGAGCAGGATGTTCTCCGGCTTGATGTCGCGGTGGATCACGTTGTGCCGGTGCGCGTAGTCCAGCGCCGCCGCCACTTCGCTCGCGATCCGCACGGCGTCGGCCACGGGGAGCTGCTTTTCCCGGTTCATCCGGTCGCGGACCGTCTCCCCCTCGACATACGGCATCACGTAAAAGAGGAAGCCGTCGGCCTCGCCCGAGTCGAAGAGCGGCAGAATATGCGGATGCTGGAGGTTGGCGGTGGTCTTGATTTCGGACAGGAACCGCTCGGCACCGATCACCGCGGCCAGCTCGGGCCGGAGCACCTTGACCGCGACCCGGCGGTCGTGCCGGAGGTCCTGCGCGAGGTAGACGGTGGCCATGCCGCCCTGCCCGAGCTCGCGCTCGAGGCGGTAGCGGTCGGTCAGGGCGGCGGTCAGGCGGGGAAGCGGGTCAGACATTTTGTATTCCCGTCAAGTAAATGATCGTCATTCCGGCCCCCGGCATTCGCCCGGGCAGGGTTGCCGGAATTCATGCACACTGGACCCCGGCGTTCGCCGGGGTGACAGCGGGGGACGTGCGCGCAGCCTACTCCTTCCCCATCTTCGCCTTCAGCTCCTCGAACCAGTTGTCCACGACCACCAGCGTGCTGTTCGGCGGCGCAACGGAATCCGTAATGGCACGCAGCATGATGAAGCGCTTGTCGTCCGCCGTGACGTCGTAGGCGCGGTATGACGGGGAATGCGCATAGGGGGTTGCCTGGAAAAGCGGCGTCGGCACGCCGGCGGAGAAGGCCGGGCTGGTCGTCACCGGCACCATCATCATCTCTCCCGAAGTGGCCCTGAAGAATATTTCGCCCCCGCCATGACTCCAGAGCGGTTCGTCCCCTCCCGCGGTCGACACTTGCCAGCGGCCGTCATCCGCATTGGGGAAGGGCCGCACGTAGATCTCCGATTTCCCGGTCTCGTCGGACTGGTAGGCGAGCCACTTGCCGTCGGGCGAGAGGGTCGGCGCCCGTTCGTCGAACTTGCTCGACGCCACGATCGGCGTGAGGACGGTGTCCACCCCCGGCCGGAAGCCCTGGATGTCCCGGCTCGGCAGGGTGGTCCGCACCACCAGCCACTGGCCGTCGCGCGACCAGAGCGCCTCCGCCAGCGATTTGTCGGACCCGATGATCCGCTCGGCGTCGCCGCTCCCGTCGGCGCGCTTCCTGTAGATCGCCGCGTTGTTGTTGCCGGGGTCGGCGATGTAGGTCACGGAACCACCGTCCGGGCTCCAGACGGGGCGGTACTTGAGGAATTCCTCGAAGGTGAGCCGGGAGAGCGGCCCGTGATCGAGCTGCTTGATCCAGATGTCCGAGGTCGGCTCTCCGGCAATCGCGACCGCGAGCCGGGTCCCGTCGGGCGAGAGGCTCATCCCGCCGTTGAAGGGGCGGTCGAAGGTCCAGCCGGAATCGACCGGTGAGGCGGTACCCTGCCGCGTGACCCAGACCGGCCGCACCGTTTCCTTCACGTTTCGGGGCTCGCCGGCGAGGTACATTAGCGTGCCCGCACCCGTGACGTCATAGTCCACGGCATAGCCGAACGCGGTGGCCACCCCCGCGATGACCGGAACGGCGGGTCCGGTCATCGCCAGCTTGTCCAGATCGAACGGCACCGCCGCAAGGGTCCCGTCGGCGCGCGCAACGAGCAAATGCCCGGTGCCAAGGTACCGTGCCCGAAGACCGCGCTGGAGCACCTTGTAGGTGCCGGACTTGAAGTCGAGAACTGCGATCTCGCTTTCGTTGGGGCGCGTGGGGCCATACCAGACGGTGAACAGCAGGCCCCGGTTGTTGGGGAGCACATCGGGGCTGAGGTGCGCAAACTCGTGCCGGGTGGTGTCGAGGGTGGTGCGGATCATGGGGACTCCGCCGGTCGCCGGGACACTGACGATGCCTCCGCCTGCGCTCCGGAAGCCGCCGGCCGAGTAGATGACTCCATCCGGCCCCCACGCCGTTCCTCCGGGAGAAATCAGCGTATCCGTCACGACGGTCGGCGTCGATCCATCCACCGACGCCGTCTTCAGCACACCGGGAAAGACCGTGAAGGCCACCTGCCTTCCGTCCGGCGACCAGGACAGGCCCTGCGCCCCATCCGTTCCGGGCAGCGGGCGGGCGTGCAGCTGGTCTCGATCCCGAATCCAGACCTGACGCGATCCGGCCGCCGCGCCACCGATGAATGCGAAGCGATTGCCGTCGGGGCTCACGGCGAGAACCTGCAGTCCGCTGGGGGGGATGGCCTCCGCCCCGGTCATTTCCAGGGCGTACCGCCGCACCGGTTGCTGCCGCTCGGTCGCGACCCTGGACCAGAGCCAGAGGCCCGCGAGCAGCGTCAGCCCCCACAGCGCCCACCCGGTCAGGGTGAGTGGAGTCCACCGGCGAGAGGTGGCGTAGGCCGAGCCCGACACAGAGGTCGTCCGCGAGGCGAATCCCGGGTCGGTGAGCGCGGCGCCGAACTCGGCGGCCGTGGCGAACCGGTCCGCCGGCAGCTTCTCGATCGACTTGGCCACCGCCGCCGCCACGTTCGACGGCACGGACTTCCGGTGTTTCGTGACCGGCGCGGCTTCCTCGGTCACGATCTTCATGATGATCTGCTGCGCCGAGGCGCCGACGTGCGGCGGATTGCCGGTCAGCATCTCGTAGAGCACGCTGCCCAGCGAATAGACGTCAGAGCGGGCGGTGATCTCCTTTTCGGCGGTGGCCTGCTCGGGGCTCATGTAGTGCGGCGTGCCGAGGCTCATGCCGGTCTCGGTCATCCGGCCGCCGGCCGCCGCGCTCAAGGCCAGCGCGATCCCGAAGTCGGCCACCATCGGACGGCCGTCGTGGAGCAGGATGTTCTCGGGCTTGATGTCGCGGTGGATCACGCCATGGCGATGGGCGTAGTCCAGGGCATCCGCCACGGCCACGGTGATCTTGACCGCTTCGTCAATGCCCAGTTGCGTTTCGCGGTCGAGCTTGGCCCGGAGCGTCTCGCCGTCGATGAACGGCATCACATAGTAGAGGAATCCGTCGGCGGTGCCGGAATCGAAGAGCGGCAGGATGTGCGGGTGCTGCAGCGCGGCGGTGGTCTTGATTTCCACCACGAATCGGTCGGCGCCGATCACGGCGGCGAGCTCGGGTTTGAGGACCTTGAGCGCCACCTTGCGGTCGTGCTTGAGGTCCTGGGCCAGGTAGACGGTGGCCATGCCGCCCTGACCCAGCTCGCGCTCGATCCGGTAGCGGTCGGCCAGGGCAGCGACGAGGCGGGGAAGCGGGGAAGTCAAATCGCAATCCTGTTCCGTAGACTCCGGCTTCCGCCGGGGTGACCGCTGGGTTCGTGTCGCTTCAGCGACATCAGCCGAGCGCCGATTTCAGTGGGCAGTGGCTCACGGTGGCCCGAGTGCCGCGCGCTCGGCGATCACGGAATCGCGCTGGGAGACAAAGACGGGATCGGGGTCGGTCCGCAGCGTGAGGTATCGGTCGAACGCCCACCGCGCCCCGGCGGGATCGCCGGCCAAGGCCGCGAGGCGACCCTCCTGCCGCAGGAACGCGGGGAGGGTCCAAAGATACGCGGGATACCAGTTGTTTTCCCTGCGCCTGATCGCCGCAAGGGCTCCGGGGATATCGCCCTGGGCCTCGCGGAGCCGGGCGATCGTCCAGTTGGCCTCCACGACCGGGGCCGCCGGCGGCCCCAGCGTCAGCCAGCGCGGGCCTCCGCGCATGAGGGAGTCGAGCGCGTCCAGGCGTGACGCAGCGCTCTGGTCGCGCCCGCCCTCGAGCAGTGTCTCGAGGAGGAGCGGGCAGACGCGAAAATCGAGCGAGCCCCACTGCTCCGCCGGTACTGGAGGGGAAGCAAGCGCGGCGAACGCGCGCAGCCGCTGGATGGCACGACGAGTTCCGCTCGTATCGCCCGAGGTGACTCGGAGCATCTCGGCGAAGCAGTCCCGGAGCGGCGGCCACTCCGCGGCATCCATCTGGGCCAGCCTCGCGAGCGCCTGAGGTCGGTACTGGGGCTCGACGACCGCTTGCCGGACCAGGTTGGCCTCGTCCCACGGGCTCACATTGCCCATGAATCCGTCCCAGGAATCCATGACTCGACCTTCGGCGAGCGCGACGGCGTACTCGCCAAGTTGTGCCGTGCCCCGCTCCTGTGCGGTCGTGCCTTCCTGCCGCAGCGTCGCGTTCGCCCAGTGGCCATCAGCCAGCGGCAACGCAGCCTGCGCGCTGACCAGGGGGATGAAGACCAGCTTCCCCATGAAGTCGAAATGGGAGGTCCCCTCCACCGGCATCCGCCAGCGGCGGGCATCCGTGGTGTCACCGAGCGCGAGTGCGGCTGCCCAGAGGCCGCCGTCATCTCCGGACCCGAGCTCGATCCTGGACTTGAATAGGCCCGCTGTGCGGCGGATCGCCGCGCTATCCCTGACGAACACAGCCAGGTAGAGCCGTTCCCGGATTGCCGGAGTGAAGCTCGAGTCGAGCGCGATGGCGCGGTCGAGCGCGTCGGCGGCCCGGGCGGCCCAGTCCGGCACGCTGGCCACTGCACCGTAGCTCGCAAGCCCACTGCCCAATACGAACCACTGGTCCGGGCTGTCCGCCGCGTCGCCCGCCGCGCGCTCTGCCTGCGCCAGGATCTCGGCGTAGGTGGATGGACCGGGGTAATTGGGGCCGACGAAGGTCATGCCGCGGAGCAGCGCAAGATCGCGCGGGCTCAGCCGGTTGCGGAGCCGCCAGAGCGCCGGGATCGCCCTGAATCCGGATGTGTTGAACACCGTGCCGACCAGCGGGTTCGTCGTGACGAGGCCGAAGGCGGCTTGGGCGAAGCTGGAATCGAGCGCGAAAGCGCTGCTGTCGAGCGCCAGCGCCTTGAAGTAGTCCCCGCGGCGATACGCCTTCCGGGCCGCGAGGTAGTCCTGCAGCGCATCGAGGGAGGTGGACGCGAGCCCGTCGAGCCGCTCGCGCGACTCCCCAGCCTCCTGGCTCAGGAGCCGTGCCACGAGCCGGTTGACCAGCACAGCCACGCTGTCGGGCATCCCCGACACGGCACCGTTGGCCAGCTCCTTGCCGTCGGTCACACGGATCAGGGAGCCGGTGAGCGTCAGCTCGGTCGGCGTGGCGATGGCGCTGCCGAGCAAGACGCGCCCGGCGCCGAGTTGCGCGGCGAGCCGGCGGGATTGCTCCTCTGAGAGGTCCTCCTGCTCGTTGCCGACCTCTCGCCGCCATGCGCTGAGTATGGTGCGGGGCTCGACGATGCGCGGTCCCGTGCCACCAGGGAGCCGCGCGTTGAGGAGGTCGAGCATGGACTCGCGCAAGTAGGAGGTGGACTCGCCGCCGACGCGGAACGGCATGACCGCAATGACGTTCGGATCGAGGTGCCCCTTGATACGGTTTCCCTGCCACGCCCACCACCCCGCCGCGGCCAGCACGAGTACCCCGACCGCGACCAGCACTGCGCGTCGCGGCATTGTCGGGCGGACGGAAACGACGTCCGCACGGAGCGCCTCAATGAACTGCGCCACAGTGGCGTAGCGATCCATCGGGGAGCGCTGCATCGCCTTCTGCAACGCCCGATCAACCGACTCCGGCACGCCGTTCCGCACGACCCGCACCTGGGGGGTTGGCGAGCCCAGCCGCTTGGCGATGACCGCGGCGGCGGTCTGGCCTGTGAAGGGCGGCTCCCCGGCCAGCATCTCGTACAAGACGCTGGCCAGCGAGTACTGGTCGCTCCGGCCGTCCACGTTCGACTCGCCGGCCGACTGCTCGGGGCTCATGTAGGCGGGGGTGCCAACCGCCATGCCCGTCGCGGTCAGCTGGCTGCCGCCGGCGGCGTCGATGGCGCGTGCGATGCCGAAGTCGGCGACCACCGCCTGTCCGCTCGAGAACATGATGTTGTCGGGCTTGACGTCACGGTGGACGATGCCGCGCTCGTGGGCGTAGGTCAGGGCGGCGGCCACCTGCGCCGTGATCTCGAGGCTCTTCTCGACCGACAGCTGTCGCTCGCGGTGCAGCCGGTCGCGGAGGGTCTCCCCCTCGACATACGGCATCACATAGTAGAGAAAGCCGTCGGCGGAGCCGGAGTCGAACAGGGGGAGGATGTTCGGGTGCTGGAGGCTGGCGGTGGTGGTGATTTCCTGCACGAAACGCTCGGCGCCGAGCGCTGCGGCGAGCTCAGGCTTGAGGACCTTGAGCGCCACCTTGCGCCGGTGCTTCAGGTCCTCGGCCAGATACACCGTGGCCATGCCGCCCTGGCCGAGCTCGCGCTCGATACGATAGCGGCCAGCGAGGGCGGCAACCAGGCGGGGTGGCGGATCAGTCATGCGGTTCGC
>CAWETL010000001.1:0-12483 GCA_963812085.1 uncultured Gemmatimonadales bacterium | reverse complement strand
GTGATTAGGGCCGAGCGGGCACTCGCCCCGGCCGTCACGACGGCGGGGCGAGCCTCCGGATGGCCAGCCCTAAGCCATTCGGAGTCAATACGTTGCGGCACTTGACGACGATCGAGGCCGCCGACCCAGCTCAAGGCTGGTACGCCTCGACCGAGCTCAGACGGCTGGTTCCGGTCGATCCGCCCACGGCGATGATGTATCCGCTGACGACCCCGGCCCCGAAGTAATCCCGCGGGCTGAGCATGGACGCCCTCTTCTCCATGGTGCCTGTCTTCGGCGTGAACGAGACCACGGTTGTCAGCGCACTTCCCGAGGTGCCACCGATCACATACATCGTTCCGTCGATGACCACGACCGCAGGGGCAATCCTCACCGAGAGTGCCGGGCCCATGGTCCAGGATTCGGTAGCGGGGTTGTACGCCTGAATGGCGGTCTCGTATTCGGTCCCGCTCGTTCCACCGGCGATGTACAGGACCCCATCGACGACCCCACCGGCGGCGTACACCAGTGGCATCGACATGGGGGCCTTGGTCGTCCAGAGGTTGCTCGCCGGATCGTAGGCCTCAACAGTGGTGACCAGAGTGTCGCTGCTCCACCCTCCGATCGCGTAGATGATGCCATCGATCACGCCGACGACGAAATCGCTTCGCGGCGTCGGCATTGGCGCCCTCGTCGTCCAGGTATCGGTGGCGGGATCGTAAGCCTCCACTGTTCCGAAGTACCGCCAGCCGAACCCATTGGCCGTGTCGAGCCAGTCGAAGCCGCCGATGGCGTACAGCTTTCCATTCACTACCCCGACCCCGAGGCCTTCGCGCGCCGTGGGCATGGGCGCCCTGGTCGTCCAGGTGTCGGTGCGGAAGTCATAGGCCTCAAGGCTGGCAAGGAAGTTGAGGTTCCCGCGCTCCCCCCCGACGGCGTAGAGGATGCTGTCGATGACCCCGACGGCGCCACCTTCCGTGGTGTGCGGGAGAGGTGCCACCTGGAACCAGGAGCCGGGGGACACCGCGATATGCACAGCGCTCGTGTCAGCAAGAGTGCCCCCCAATTGCCTCGCGATCACCTGGTAGACCCCCTCCTGCAGGGCAGCCGTGTAGAACCCGTCCCCCGTGATGGTGCCACCGGTGGCCTCGTAGCTGACCGAGGGGATGATGGTGCTGCCGTCGCTCATCTGCCCGGTGACGGTGAACCGCTGGCTTTCGCCGAGCCAGAGCGTGGCGGAGTCCGGCGCCAGGAAGATGGCCGTGAGGACGGGAGGCTCGGTGATGGTGACCAGGCTGGTGTCGGCGAGCGTGGCCCCGGCTTGCATCGCGATGACGCGGAACGCTCCGGCGACGGGCCCGGCCGTATAGAGTCCACTGGCGGACACCGTGCCGCCGGTGGCCGTGAAGGTGGCGGCCGCGGCCGTTGTGCTTCCATCGTTCATCCGTCCGGTCACCTCGAATTGCTGAACTCCGCCGGCGGGCAGCACGACGGAGTCCGGCGTCAGGGAGATGGCCGTGAGGACGGGAGGCTCGGTGATGGTGACCAGGCTCGTGTCGGCGAGCGTGGCCCCGGCTTGCATCGCGATGACGCGGAACGCTCCGGCGACGGGCCCGGCCGTATAGAGTCCACTGGCGGACACCGTGCCGCCGGTGGCCGTGAAGGTGGCGGCCACGACTGTCGTGCTCCCATTGTCCATCCGTCCGGTCACCTCGAACTGCTGGCTGCCGCCCGTGGGCAGCGCGATGGAGTCCGGCGTAACCACGATTTCGTTCAGGGTGGGGCTCGAAGGGCCGGACGAATCGCCGCCGCAGGCGGTGGCAGCCGAAAGTGCCATCAAGATCCCGGCCGACCGATGGCACAGAGCTAGGGTTCGCATGATCGATCTCCGGCGTGAACGATGGCCTTCACCGATGGCATTCGCGCTCCCGACCGCATCACGGCCCCGCCGTGGCGCTGGCGGTGAAGGTGACCGGCGAACCGGCCAGCCCGGCGACCGTCGCCGTCGCGGTCTGGTTGTTGATGCCCACCGTGGTACCGATGCTCCAGCGCGTCGAGGCGACCCCGTTCGAATCCGTGTCGGACGAGGTCAGCTCGGTACTGCCCGATCCAGGAGCCGCAGCCCACTGGACCGAGACTCCGGGGACGGGGTTGTAGAACTCATCAAACACGGCAACGGCGATCGGCTGCGGCAGCTGCGAGCCGGCTGGTGCTGATTGCGCATTCCCGTACCAGGAGCTCGCCCGGACCGGGGAGCCGGGAGACACGTGGGCGAAGAACCCGGTTCCGGGAACGCCATTATCCAGCCATGCCCCGAAGGCCATGTCATAGAATTCACCAGCCCAGGTCGCAGACTGCGGGAGGACGGCCGCGACCGAAGCGCGACCGGTGCTGTCGGTGAGAGTCGTCAAAGCCGAGACGCTCCCCACGCCTCCTGGCCCGCACCACCCGCCGCAGTTGTCGTAGGCTGTCCAGTGCACGGGGATGCCGGGGAGGGGATCACCCGCGGCGTTCCGGACCTCTACGACCAGCGGCTGCGAAAGCGGCTGGGCCGCCGTCCCCGACTGGGAGTCTCCGGCGATCTTCACGATGGATGCAGGCGGTGAGATGGCGCTCGCCACGAACTCCACCGGAGCACCACCAAGGCTCGCCACGGTGGCGCGCAGGATCTGGCTATCGGTCCCAGGTGTATCGCCCAGGGTCCAGCGCGCCGACGCCATCCCAGCGGCATCCGTGGTGCTCGACGCGTCCGCTGTCCCACCGCCTGCGGTCACGGACCACAGTACCGTCACGCCACTGACCGGCACACCGGCGGGTCCGGGCGTCGTGACCCGAACGGAAGGCCGCGTTGGAGCCTCCCTGTTGGTGAACCCCGACTGGCCGCTTCCCGTCACCACCGAGAGCGTCCCCGCCGTGAGCGTGGCCCGAGCGGAGAACCGCACGAGAGCACCATCCAGTCCCGGAACGCTTGCCGTCGCCGTCGGCTGGTCGAGGTTCACCACGTACCCCATGGTCCACGTGGTGCTCGCCACGCCCTGTGCGTTGGTCGTGGCGGTCGCCGTCCCGAGACTTCCGCCGCCATGGGAGACCGCAAACGTGACCGACGCTCCCGGCATGGGATGGCCGTTCTGGTCGGCGACCCGGACGGCGATCGGATGTGCCAGGGGCGCTCCGACCTCGCCGACCTGATGGTCGCCGGAGACCGCCGTGACGGTCGTCGCGACGGCATTGGGGTCCGGCGCGGTCGCCGTGTCGCCCGAGCAGCTCTGGCAGACGATCGATATCCCCACGAGCCCCAGAGCGATCCACAGCCTATCCGCACGCATGAGCTTCCCCGGGGATTGAGGTTTCACAGAATGCTGCCATGGGTGGCGTGACATCGGGTAAGCCTACGGCCCCGCTGTCGCGCTGGCGGTGAACGTGACCGGCGAACCGGCCAGCCCGGCGACCGTCGCGGTCGCGGTTTGGTTGTTCGTGCCGACCGTAGTCCCGATCGTCCAGTGCGTCGAGGCAATGCCGTGAGCATCGCTCACCGACGTCGCCACCTCGGTGACGCCGCTGCCCCCGTCGGCGGCCCAGTCGACGGTCACGCCCTGTATGGGATTCCCAAACGCATCCTCGACGAAGACGGAGATCGGGGCCGCGATTGTCGTGCCGACCACTCCCACCTGGAGGTTTCCAGAGTACCTTGAGACATCGTTCGGGGGACCGGCGAGGGTGGTCGCAGAGAATGACGCCGTCGGGTTCATGCAGGACCGGGGCAACCCCTCGCACGCGGCGGCGATGCTCGCCGCTTCCTCCGGGCCGCTCCCAGCCCAATCCCCTAGCGTATAGGCCACGGAGGCCTGCCCGCTGAGGTCGGTCGTGCTGCTCGTGGAACTCGGCGTTCCCTCGCCCCAGAGGACGCCGCGCAAACCCCACCAGTAAACCACAACACCTGGCACAGGAACACCGAGCACATCAATCACGCGGACCACCAGCGGAAGGGGGAGTTCGGTCCGGGCAACCCCTGTCTGATTGTCCCCGGAAACCTTCACGATCGTGAACGGCGCGGGCGTCGTGCTCGCAACGAAATCGACTGCCGGCGCCTCCAGACCAGGCACCGAGGCGCGCAACTGCTGCGCGTTGGCCCCTACTGCGCCACCGAGGATCCATTCGGTCTTCGCCACCCCGGACTCATCGGTCGTGCTGCTGGTATCGATGACATGCCCACCTCCGGCGACGACCTGCCAGCGCACCTCCACACCGGCCACCGGCACGCCTGCACCCTGCCCATTCGTGACGCGGACTGTTGGCAGCCCTGGAAGGCGCCAGCCCGCGACCGTCGTCTGGTTGTTCCCAGAAACGAGTGACAGCGTTCCCGATACGAGCATCGCCGAGGCCGTGTAGGTGATTGGGGCGGAAGGACCGACGACCGCCTGGAGCGATTGCGCATCGGCCCCAACGGACGGACCGAGCGTCCACGAGGTCGACGCATGGCCTGCGGTATCAGCGGTGGTTTGGCGGATTGACACCACGCCCCCGCCCGACAGGATGCTCCAACTGACCGGGACACCCGGCACGGGATTGCTCAGCGCATCACGCACCAGCACAGTCGGGGGTTGCGCCAACGTCTCGGTCGGTTCACCGACCTGTGAGTCCCCACTGATCTTCGTGACAAGCACCGTCGCTGAGGCGGCAAATCGAACGGTGTGGCCGGCAGCAGTGGCGGTGACGGACTGACCGAAGGCGTCTGCTCCGGAGCCGAGCGTCCAGGTCGTGCTGGCGAGGCCGTACTCATCGCTGATGGCCGTGCTGGCGCCGACGCGCCCGCCACCGCTGGTGACCGCGAAGGTGACCGGGGCTCCCGGCAGCGCCGCCCCGGTAAGGTCGGTGACCTTGACGGTGAGTGGCTCGCCAAGCGAGCCGGCCATGACGCCGACCTGCCGATCGCCCGAGGCGATCACGATGCCACTGGACACTGGTCCACGCCCCGTCGGGTCCGTCGAGTCGTTCGAGCAGCCGAGGGCAACGAGGGTCGTCGCACCGAGTGCGGCGACCATGAATGGAGAAGTCCGGCTCATGAGGTCACCTCCGTATGCGTTCCCGTGCGGAACTGTCGCGGCCAGCAAGGCCGTCGCTCGACCCCCGCGACGCCTCGCTGGCCCGGCCCGATCATCTGGAGCTAGTCGTCGTCATGTCCGAACGTCCGCCGCAGGGAGTGCGCGGCCACGTACCGGCCGACCAATTCGCCCTGCGCCATCCCGGCCTCGGTGGCCTGGCGGAAGAAGGAGCCGCCGTAGACCCGGGCCTCGGCGCTCTCGCGCACCGCGGCCTCCACCGAACGGAAGCTCCGCGGCTTGCCGGGGAGAGTCGGGGATTCCCAGGTGAACGCGGTCGGCCCGTCGAGGTCGGCAAGGATGACCTGCGCGGCCGCCGAGGCGGCGACGATCGGCGCCGCGCTGTGGTCGGGGAAGGGCGGCGTCGGCCCGTTGGAGGCGATCGAGAAGGTCGAGACCTGCCACGTCGGATCGCCCGGGGTCGCCGGATCGAGATTCCCGAGGCGGATGGCAGTCACGGGGCGCCAGAAATTGTAGGTGTACGCCGACTCAAAGCCGGAAATGAGCGCGTCCGCGCGGGCCAGCGAGACGTGCGCCACGAGGCGCGCCAGTTGCCAGGCGTTCAGATGCCGCTTCGCCGCGAGGCTCCGGGCCGCGTCGTTCCATGTCTGGGGATCACCTCCCAGCCAGTAGTACGCGATGTCGGTCTGTTCCGCCGTGCGCTCCGACACCTGCCCGCCCAGGCGCTTGACCTCGGCGTAGTCCGCGAGGTAGCGCGACGTCTGCACGGCGTCTTCCACGGTGGCCGCGCCATACATCGGCGGTGCGCGGAACTGCGAACCGCTGGTCAGGACGAAGGGACGAATGTTGCCCCACTGAGGAATGGACCGCGGGCCCGTCAGCGCCGTCGCCGTCCCCACGGTCGAGCGGAACCTCCCCGGCTCGCCGGTGGAGGTGAACACCACCGCCGACGGCCCCGCGGAACCGTCGCCCGCCCGGAGCGCGAGCATGGCGGAGGCGGCGGCGTGCCCGAGCTGGACGCCGCGCGTCACCTCGTCGCACTGATCCAGCGCGGCCATGTAGTCGGTGTAGGCCTGCGTGATGAACTGCAGCGCCGCCGGCGCCGGCAGCTCTGCGCCGAGGGCGGCGAGCACCTCGTACACGCCGGTCGCGATGCCCGCCTCGACCGAGAGGGGCCGGTCAGCACGCCCGTCGTAGGCGTAGGGCTCGAAGCGCCGCTGCACCGCGTTCATGACGTCGTGCATCGTCGTGTTGGCCATGGCCTGGATGCGGCTCTCGGTCGGCGGGTTGGTCGCCGCCAGCAGGCTGAAGCGCGAAATGTTCCGGTTCCACGTCTGCACGGCCTCGACGAGGTCGCCGCGATGACGCCCGCCCCGCCACGCCATCGGCGCGGCGTCGAGCTCGAGCCGCTGCGGCGCGTCGCTGCCCACCGGCGGAGCGGTTGGGTCGATGGCCGGCTGATCGCTGCAGGCGGCGAGCACCAGGAGGAGCGCGACAGGCGTCCCAATTCGTGAGTAGCGCATCTGGACCTCGCTTCCGTCGGATGAGGGACGGGCGGACTCCCGTCCCGATCTCCACGAGCGGGGGTTCCCGCCCTGGAGTCTGTTGCGGTGCACGTGGTTCTTGTGCACCTTGGGGGAGCTTCCGAAGCGCACGGTCACCCCTGCCGGCTTCTGGCTCCCTCTACCAACTTGACGCGCCAAAGGGCGCGCAAACGGGCCATCCACCATGGACTCCACTGGGCGGGTGACGGAATTGCTGCATCGGGCCGGCGCGGGGGATCCCACCGCCGCGGCCTCCGTCTTTCCCCTCGTCTACGAAGAACTCCGCCTCCTAGCTCACCGCCAGCTTCGCCGCGAATCCTCGGGCAACAGTCTCAACACGACCGCGCTTGTCCACGAGGCCTACCTCAAGCTCGTGGACCAGACCCGGAGCCAGATCAAGGACCGCTCCCACTTCTTCGCGATCGCAGCCACGGCGATGCGCCGGATCCTGGTGGACCACGCCCGCCGGCACGGCGCCGCCAAACGCGGGGCCGGTGCGAAGCGGGTGCCGCTGGAGCTGGTCGGCGGGCTGGCTCCGGAGGAGCGGGCCGACCTGCTCATGGCCCTCGACGCGGCGCTGGTCCAGCTTGCGGCGCTCGACGCGCGGCAGGCACGGGTGGTCGAGTGCCGGTTCTTTGGCGGGTTGACGGAGGAGGAGACTGCGGAGGCCCTCGGCACCAGCCCCCGGACGGTCAAGCGGGACTGGGCCAAGGCGAGGAGCTGGCTCTACCAGACGCTGTACCCCGACATGGTGGGCTGAGGCCGAGTGCCGTCGCCATCGCCGGGAAGATTTCGTCAAGCGGACGCAATCTTCGACGCCGCCCTCGACCTCGAACCGGACGAGCGCCTCGCCTTCATTGACCGTGCGTGCCAGGGAAACCCCACGCTCCGCACGACCGTGATGGGGTTGCTCCGCGCCCTGGAGCGCTCGAGCGACTTCCTCGCCGAGCCGGCCGTGGAGGTCGCGCGCCCGCTCCTGCATACCGCTCCCGACGCGAGTGGCCAGGAAGAGAGTACCCCCCCACCGGAGCGAGTAGGACCGTACCGCGTCATCAGCGAGCTGGGCCGGGGCGGGATGGGCGTCGTCTATCTTGCGTCGCGCGAGGACGATCCGTCCGGTGAGCTGGTGGCCCTCAAGACGCTGCGGGGCGGCGCGCTGGCCACCGGCACCCTGCTCCGCCGGTTCCTCTCGGAGCGCCAGATCCTCGCCAGCATCAAGCACCCATTCATCGCACGCCTCCACGAATCCGGCATCACACCGGCCGGCGAGCCGTATTTCGCCATGGCCTATAGCTCCCGTGGCTCGCTGGCCGAGCGCGTCGAGACCGGAGCCCTTCCGGCGGCCGAGGCGCTCCGGGTCGCTCGCCAACTCGCCGAGGCGCTCTCGGCGGCCCACGCTGTTGGGGTCATCCACCGTGACATCAAGCCCGCGAACGTCCTCTTCAACGCGGCGGGCGACGTGCAGCTGACGGATTTCGGCATCGCGAAGCTGCTCGACCAGGATTCCACCCAGTCGGGCGCGATACTCGGGACCCCGGCCTACCTGGCTCCGGAGCAGATTCGCAGTCGCACTGTGGACCACCGGGCCGATCTCTGGGCCGTTGGTGTCACGCTCTACCAGATGCTGGCAGGCCGCCGGCCCTTCGAGGGGGATTCCTACGCGGCCGTCCTGCAGGTGGTGCTGGCGGAGGAACCCAGCCCGCTTGGCCAGGTCGCGGCGGTCCCGCCTGCCCTGACCGCGCTGGTGCATCACCTCCTACGGAAGGAGCCCGGGGATCGGCCACAAACGGCGGTGGACGTCGTTCGGGCATTGGAGGCGATCGAGGCAGACCCCACGGCCCCGTATGTTCCCGTCGAGGAGGTGCAGGCCGACCGGCACGCCCCCGCCCCGGGCGCAACCCGCGCTGCTGTCGCTATCCTCCCGCCGGGCGACATCGGCGGTAGTCCCGTCTCTCGCCGCGAGACGGCGACGCTGGCGCCTCCCGCGCGACGGAGATGGGTGGCGGTGCTCGCACTGGCCTCGCTCGCCCTCGCGACAGCATTGGTGGCCCTGTGGTGGCCGGGAACGAAGGCGCGTTCACCTCTCCTCGCGGTTGGCGCCATCCTGGAACCAGGGCCGCGTTCCGACGACCCGGCCAAGGCTGCCCCGGCGGTGCGGGGATTGCTGGTGACGCAGCTTTCCAGACTTTCCGGAGTCGAGGTACTCAGTCAGTCGCGGATGATCGAGGTCCTGGCACGCACCGGGGGCTCGCTCGGCGTGGCAGCCGAGGCCCTGGCCGCCGCCCGACTGGCGGGGGCAACCGAGTTGCTCGAGGGCGACCTAGGGTCAATTCCGGGAGCGGGCTATACCCTGGACATTCGCCGGATCGATGTGCGCAGCGGGAGCGAACGCGACCGGGTGAGCCTGCGCGCGCCTGACCTGGAGACGCTCGTCTCGCAGGCGACGAGTTGGGTGGCGCAGGCCCACGGGACGGTGCCGCCTCCTGCCACCACCGGAGGGCTGACCAGCCGCTCGGCTGTCGCCCAGCGGCGCTATGAATCGGGGCTCGAGGCGTACTACCGGGGGGCGATGTCGGAGGCGATGCGGGACTACCTGGCAGCGTTGGAGGCGGACTCGACCTTCCTCGCTCCCCTCTACGAACTGCCCAATGTCTGGTCGGGACCGGGGTGGGAGGGCATGGTGGCGCGACTGGGGCGGGCGGCCCGGGCCGCCGGGGGAGCTCCGGAGCTTGAGCGCCTACGGATGCGGGTTCGCTGGGCGATCGTCACGTTCGATCCCAGTCTCCTGGCAGTCGCCGAGTCGTTGGCCACTCGGTACCCTTCCGAGCCGGAGGCACAGTTCGCGTTTGGCTCCGCACTCCTCTGGTCAGGCGACTTCCTCGGCGCGATTCCCTGGTTCCGTCGCACCGTCGCGGCCGACTCCGCCCTCGCGCGCTACCCCACGGCCGCCACGGTGCCCTGCCAAAGTTGCCTCGCCCGGACCTACCTTGCCTGGGCGTATTCGCTGGCGGATTCCGGTGACGCGGCCGTGCGGGAAGTGCGCGCATGGCGCGCGACCGATCCCGGCCTCAGACTGGCGCTGAGACTGACCGAGGCGGGCTACCTCGAGACCCTTGGCCGCCGAGACGAAATGCTGGCCATCCTGCGCGACTCAACCGATAACGCGGAGATTGCCTCGAGCCGGCTCTCCCTCGAGATCGAGTCGGCGATACGAGGCGGAGATTTCGCGGAGGTGTCCCGGCTGATCGAAAGTTCGCGCGGGAGCTCCGACTCAAGCGTGACACTGGTCTTGCAGGCGTGGGAGGTCACCGCCGAACGCACAAGGGGGCTGCCCGGATCCGCCCTCGCGGCGACACGACGGGTCTGCGACCGGGACCGCGCCCTCCCTTGGCCGAGGATGGCCATGGAGGATGAGTGTGCCCTGGCCCGACTGTCGCCCCTCCTGGAGCTCGGTAACTACGGCCGGGCCATCCGTGAGTTGAGGGAGCGGCTGCAGGAGCGGTATCCGGATTCCATGGGCGTCCCCGGCCTGGATGCGCGGCGCCGCGCCTGGCTCCTGCTCCACCTCGGGGTGGCGCTCGCAGCGGCAGGGGACACGGCGGCGCTCGCCGCGGTGGCCGACAGTCTTGAATGGACGGGCCGACGGAGCGGCTACGGCAGGGACCGCTTGATGCATCATCACCTTCGCGGCCTCCTGCTGCAGGCACGCGGCCAGCACGAGCAGGCAGCCGCCGAGTTCCGCCAGGCGATCTGGTCGCCCAACCAGGGCTACCCCAGGACCAACCTGGAACTCGCGCATGAACTCTTGAGGATCGGCCAGCCGAGTGCAGCCGTCGCGGCACTGGAGCCGCTGCTCCGCGGCCCGCTCGATGGGATGGGCACCTACGCGACCCAGACCGAGGCTCACGCGCTGCTGGCGGAGGCGCTCGACCGAGCCGGGGATCGAGCAGGCGCCATCGTCCACGCGAAGTGGGTGGAATCGGCGTGGGCTGATGCCGAGCCTCCCGTGCGAGCCCGGCTTCGTTCCCTGCTTCAGACGCTCCGGGTCTCGGCCGAGAAGCCCTGAGGCGCTCCCTCCGACAGGCACGATGGGGTGGATCGCCTGCTGCCGCACGCAGCGACTTCGCCTACATTGTGTCCATCGAGCGGAACCCCTTTCGGATGGCAGGCCAGCCCAACATGATGGAGGGTTAGACGCGGGCGACTGACATCTTCCGCCGTGAGGACGGCCACCGGCAACTCGTCCACCGGCACATCGACCCTATGCAGCCGAAACCGTAGCCGCCGCCATCGGCGGACCCGGAAATGAAGAGCGGGGACGGACGCCATGCGCCCGTCCCCGCCCCACCTTACCCCGCCTCCCGTCACTTCCCCCTGAGAATCCGCCCCGCCGCATCGACCCGCTTGATCGTCACCCTCGGCTGAAGCTCGACAAGCTTCAGCCCCTCCTCGGGCCCGCCGATCCGCAAGTTCACCGGCGAAACGGTGTAGGGGTCGGCGTTGGCGTAGCTCACGGTGTACCCCAGGTCCGCGAGCGAAGCCACCGAGATCGTGCTGAGCGGGTTGGCGACGAAGCTGATCCACCCCGTCATCAGCTCCCGGCCCATGACCGCCTCGCGCCAATGCCCATCGGCCGTCCCGGTGCCACCCGTGTTCTCGACCGGCACCTTGTTGCCGACGTAGGTGGCCCCGCCGTCCCGGTTGAACTGGAAGATCCCGCCGGGCCCGGTGAAATACGGATCGGACGTCCCGCCGCCCGTGAGGAGCGACGGGCTCACGTACGTCCAGAGCGTGCCGATGCCGAGGACATGCCCCATCTCGTGGAGGATCACGGCGTTGAGGATGTTGTTGGCCTCCAGCACCGCCACGTCGGCGGAGTCGAAGGTCATCTCGCCGACGAGCGTCAGTTTGCTGGCGTTGCGGATATAGCACGGACTCGCCCCCCCGAGAATGTTGCCGGGGCCGTCGATCGAATCGATGCTGGCGAAGATGACGATGTCGTCAATCACCTCATTGTTCATGGCGGGTGAATTGGCGCCGCAGTCGCCGGGAGCTGCGAGCACAGTGTCGACAGGGAGGTCGCCGACGACGATACTGCTCCACCGCGCCGCCGCGCTGGTGAACGCCGCCGTCTGCGTGGGCGACATCGGCGTGAGGAACCGGAGGTCGATGTTGTACGCGCTCACGATCGGCGTGGCGCTCGCCGTGAACGCCGCCGGCGCGCCCGCGTACCCCGACACCGTGGCGGTCGCGCCGTTGTTGTTGCTCCCCACCGTGTTGCCGAGCACCCAGGTCGTGGTCGCCCTGCCCTGCCCGTCGGTGGTGTCCGTGGCGGGGTTGAGGAATCCGCCGCCCGCACTCACCGCGAAGGTGACGGCCACGCCCGACATCGGCGACCCGGACTGGTCCTTGACGGTCACGCCGATCGCCGTCGGCACCGCGGTGCCGACCATGCTGGTCTGCCCGCTCCCGACCGGGGTGACCGTCGTGGGGATCGGATTGGTACTCGGCCCGCTGCCATCGGAGCAGCCCGCCAGCGCGACCGCCGCGGCAACACTTCCGCCCACGCCCAGCACTCGGCTCCATCGCATGGATGCTTCTCGACCTTCATGAATTGGAGGACGCGACTCGGGATCCAGGGGGGAATTCCGGCGCAGGTCAGCGCCCAAATATCGCGGCGTGGGCGCCGCGATGCCACCGAGGACGCATGGAACCGCCCCGAAACACACCGCCCCCCCGCGCCGCCGGGGGGCGCCGGGGGGGCGGTGCGTGCCAGCGCCTCGCGCCGGCTACCGCATCCGGCTGAGCCTTCCCTGGGCGTCGATCGCCCTGACCGTCCAGTCCGGGATGGCCTCGATGAGGTGAAAGTCCGCACCCCCTCCGGCCATCCCGAGGTTCGC